>CAVUVQ010000001.1:0-164069 GCA_963744875.1 uncultured Chloroflexia bacterium
CGCTGATCACCGAGTATGCGTCGACGTACATGCCAGCGAACTCCTCCATGTCTGGGAAGGAGCGACGATAGATCGACACGTGTATCGCCCTCTATGGGTGATAGCCGAGTAATATTTTCTGATAGTTTCATGATACAAATGCCTTTTTATCAATGGTGTGCGTGCGAACCAATCAAAGTAACAATCAGGTAAAGTCCAAGTAGGAAGAGGAAGATCAGGAGGATGGCCCCATAGCAGGTGAGCGACCATGCGCGACGTGTGTTCAATGCCTGGCGCAGTTGTTCTCCCATATCGGGTGGATCGAGTTGCAATGCGGGAATGAGTTTTCTGCCAGCAGGGCAACATCTCACGAAAAGCACGGGCGTTGGTCATACCTTCTGCCAGGATGATGGTAGTATCATCATCCATATCCGCCATTAAAATGAATTTGGAAGGGTTGGGATCGCCGGGGATCAGGATCAGGCGCTTGATCTCGTTGAGCGGTACACTCAGTTCCTTGCCTTCCTCCTGTCCAGTAACTACCAGTTCGTCGGTGTAGAGTTGAAGCTCTTTGCCTATGCCAAAGCGTACGACGCTGACCAGGCGATGTCTTGTTATTTCGTTTCACTCTCGCTATAATCCACACAATCTCTTTATTTGTTCGTAGCAAGCGCGAAGCCATCATGTAGATTATAGCCTGTATGTATAGAGGATTGCCTTTCTTGCGGGGATCCGTTTCCCTACCAGGCATCGTCCATCAGGAACACGATCCTAATAAGAAGGGTAATCCTTATGCATTGCAGTTGAATTATTCGCCGTTCGTGATACAATTCTATACATAAGTAGGCCCATAAATGCTTCTCAAATAGAGTGCAAAGCGAAAAGTCTTGCCAGGAAATGGTTTGCCGTCATTATATTTGTTCATGTAAATAAGTATATTTTCATGAAACAGAGTGATAGAGATGGGACGACAAGGCAGAGCTTTGCCCCTCGTAACTACCCGAGGAGTGGGTCTTTTGCGCACCAAAAATCGCTGCTTATGATAAATTCTCTTGTGATAAGTATTGCGATCATTACTGTTCCGATGCCCATTGTTGTTGTAATGGCTATCAAAATCCAGGCATCATTCCCAACTGCTACAATCTCTCCAACGCCGATACGACAAGGATACTGACGGCAACTGCAGAACCGAGTCCAACACCGACGCCTCGTCTAACGTCAACCCCTGCTCCAATCGGTGCGTTCCCGGCTACTTTCGCTCAGCAACTGGCCGTTATGCAAGCGAAGGGGCGTTATTTTTTACATGGCAATACCCGATTGCCAGAGATTGCCCTTACGTTTGATGATGGCCCCAATCCGACCTATACGCCTCAGGTGCTGGCTATTTTGCGACAGTATAAGGTCAAAGCAACATTTTTCTGTGTAGGAAACCTGGTGCAGGCATATCCATATCTTGTCAAGCAGGAATACAACGAGGGGCATACAATTGGAAACCATACGTGGGGGCATCCAAATATGCCATCTCTCTCGATTGCCAGTATTATCTGGCAAATGACTGCTGCGGGAGATGCGATTCAGCGAGCTATCGGTACACGGCCCAATTTGTTTCGTCCGCCTTATGGAGCGGTCAATAGTGCTGTGTTGACATATGTCAATTATTTTGCGTTAACGGTGATCCAGTGGAATGTTGACCCGCGTGATTGGTCGCGGCCTGGTGTAGATGTGATCTACGCGCGTGTACTGGCTCAAACGAGCGCTGGTTCTATTATTCTTTTGCACGATGGTGGTGGAGATCGTACGCAGACCATTGCAGCGTTGCCGATGATCATTGAATGGTTCCAGAGCCATGGTTTTCATTTTGTGACGATCCCACGATTAGTGCATGACGCCCATCTGGTACCTGGTGTACATGTAGCTGCATCTTCATGAGGGTAGTGGGAATGTTGCAATAGAGAATTCTGGTATTGTACTCATCGCAAGAGATTCCTCTTTGAGATGGGTGTATCAAGACATTTCTTCTTAGCAAAAAGTACTTTCCTTGACAGCAGGTAGTTATAAACCTTACAATTTGGATGGAGAATACAGAAGTAAGGATTGTTAAATTCTATGGCGCAAGTTGGTTTGCTTGAGGATAATATGCGTATTGCAAGGCTTTGTGCGACGATGCTGCAATATGCTGGTCATGACGTGACGATTTATGAGCATCCACGCGAATGCTTGCGTGCATTGGTGACCTCAAATGATTATAGTCGGCAGCTTTATCGGCCTACTCTGCCTGTGGATCTATTGATGTTGGATCTTCACTTGCCTGATATTGGTGGCATGGACGTTCTGCGCTATTTGCGTGCGCATCCACATACAAAAGCGTTGCCTCTCATTTTCTGTACTGCCGCCCCTCCTTCTGAAGTTGCGCAGGCGCTACGGATTGCGCCGGAAGCTAGCTTCATCGAAAAACCATTCACCTTTCAGGAATTGATTTCTACGGTGGCTGATACGTTAAAAGCGTTTGCGTGATTGGTTTCAGGATCGCCTACAAAAAAATGCGGGTATCGGCTGCAAGGCCGATACCCGCATTTTTAGCGAGGGGAATATTAGCTGGCGTTATTGACAAACTCGTTGGTGTAGGTTGTACTGAGATCGATGCTTTTGCTTTGTGGGACGAGATTGCTCTGATGTTCAATGTTGAGCACTGATTCTGGGGCAGTGGCGGGCATCGCTCCATCTGGGCTGAAGATGGATAGCTGATTTTGCAGCGCCGTGATATACAGAGCTTTATTGCCAGCGTAGTAATCGGGCGGCATTTTATTGGCGATTTCGGTTGCCGTATGAGTATGCATCCACTTCAGCGTTTTGACATACGCATTCACCAGTTTTTGAACGACGGCTTTATGGCTATTGACGTAGCTGTTGTTCATAAAGAGGCAGATGAAGGGGTAGGCTCCGCCAAGGGCCGTCTGGGTTGACTCTGGTGTGCGCAGGTCGACCAGAACTTTGCCTACACCGGTTGACAGGATACGCGAGATGGTTGGCTCTGTGGTCATACCGGCATCGATTTTACCCTGTTGCAGTGCAGCGATAAAGGTATCGCCAGCCCCTACTGGTATGAAGTGAACTTTGTCTGCTGTGATGCCAGCATTATGCAGTAATGCGGTGGTCAGGGTTTGTGTGCCTGAGCCAAGCTCGGTGACGCCCAGGTTTTTGCCCACAAGATCTTTGACGGAGTGAATCTGGCTTGCTACTTTAGCGGAAACAATTTCGGCCTCACCAGGTGCAACGTTCAAGAGAACCACAGACTGCATTTGCTTGCCAGCCGCTTGCAACTCGATGGTGTGATTGTACGATCCCGAGCCTGCATCTACCTGACCTGCCAGTACCTCATTCTCGGATGATTGTCCTGATGCCTCATCGATTAATGTTACGTCGAGGCCTTCCTGGGAGAAGTAGCCAAGTTGTGCAGTGAGTTCATTTGGCAAATAAATCTGTTTGCTTAATCCACCTACCATGATTGAAAGATGTGTTGTTCCGCTACTACTACTATTGCTGCCAGTGCTGGTACCGGTGGTGCCACATGCACTGAGCAGAAGAACGAAGATGATGCCTGGTATCAAGGCAAACTTTTGCCTCTGTTGGCTCCATGAGTTCATAGATTATCTCCTCTTTGTTTTTGATCACGTCCGTGACAGATGAAATGCGCTAAAAGATTCTGTTGATGCGTGGGCGATTTTCTTGCGAAACATGTCATATTCCTTTTTTGCCGTTTCCTCCTTCCTCTCGCGTCGATGTCCGGTCGAAAGGTAATCATGAGAGGGGCATGAGTACACTAGATGCATGCCAGCTCGTTTTGTCATGTCTAAATGCTAGATAGTCACATCGGTAACTGGATTGGGTCGCCATTTGAGTAGGCGGTGTTCGAGTGCGGTGATAAGGAACTCTGAGATCAATGCCACTGCTGCCAGGATCACTATCGCTGCGAAGACGCCATTGGGGTTAAAGTTGGCTCCCGCTATCTGGATCAGCAGGCCAATGCCCTGGATGCCGCCGATAAACTCCCCTACTACCGCACCAACCAGTGCAAAGCTGAAGCTGGTATGCAGGCTGGCGAAGATCCACGTCAGCGCGGAAGGAATGATTACTGATGTGGTGATACGTCGCTGGCTGGCTCCTAGAATGCGTGCGTTGGCGAGCAGGTTACGATCAACTTCACGCACACCCTGAAAGGCGTTGAAAAAGACGATAAAGAAGACCAGCACGACTGCCAGTGCAACCTTTGATTGAATCCCCAGACCCAGTCCGATGGCGAAAAGAGGTGCGAGGGTAACGCGTGGAATCGCATTCGCTGTTTTGACATAGGGTCCCAATATGTCGGCAAGGAAATGATTGCTTCCAAGCACGACACCAAAGATGATCCCAAGCACGACACCGATTACGAAGCCGATAATGGCCTCCTCTAAAGTGACGAGGATTTGCACCCACAATGGACCAAGCGCCGTTCCCTGGGTTACCCATGTGACTATCTGTTGCCAGATGCCAGAGGGGCGACCCCAAAAGAAGGGATCGATGACACCAATACGTGTACCGAGCTCCCAACCACCGAGGATCACGACCAGGAGCAAGATGCGCAGAGTGTTGACTAAGATGCTGCGCCGACGGCGGGCCGCACTGGGTGATATTTTTCCTGGTTCCTCGGGGGTGATGATGGTTTCTTTAGACTCGTTGCTTATTGCGCTCATAGCTAATCAATACCTCGTTGCGAAGATCTTCCCAGATTTCATGATACAGTTGTACAAAACGCGGATCGAAACAAATCTCGGTCACATTACGCGGACGTGGCAGATCGATGGTATAGATACCCTTGACGGTGCCGGGGCCGGATGTGAGGACGCATACGCGGTCAGCCAGGGAGATGGCCTCTTCAAGATCGTGAGTGACGAAGATCACGGAGGCCGAGATGGACGACCACATATTCAGCAACTCGTCTTCCATCATGGTGCGTGTCTGTACATCGAGAGCGCTGAATGGTTCATCCATGAGCAGGATCTGTGGTTCGTTGATAAACGTCTGGGCCAACGCTACACGCTTGCGCATACCGCCAGAGAGTTGATGTGGATAGTGGTTCTCGAAGCCAGAGAGTCCAACACGGGCAATCCAATCGCGAGCATGCTCGTATGCTTCGGCTTTGCGCTGACCACGGAAGAGCGGGCCAGTGGCAACATTGTTGAGCACATTTTTCCAGGGAAAGACTGCGTCCGCCTGGAACACATAGCCAACGTGCGGATCAATCCCCTGTACGGGTTTACCCATCACCTGTACTGAACCTTCACTTGCTCGCTCCAGCCCAGAGATAAGACTCAGTGTGGTGGATTTGCCGCAGCCTGTAGGTCCAACCACGGCGACAAACTCGCCAGGGGTGACCGCCAGATTGATGTCACGAATCGCGGTGTACGCCTGGCCTGTGGGTGTCAGGAAGCGCTTGGTGGCATTGCGTAGTTCGATGGCGTAGGTGCTCTGGTCGGAAGCATCCTGGATGCCGGATGATACATCTTTGATAGGCAGAGAGTTGTTCACAAGACTCCTTTCATGGATGGTGCTTCTGTCCCCATTTTATTATGTACGCATTGCAAGTTATTACTGGTAAATAAGCTGTATCAGGGATACGGTGAAGTCGTACCGTAACTGGTTTCTGCTAGAAGTGTAGCCGCAGAGGCGTAAACGGTGTATAAATGGGCTACCCTCTGACATAAATAAAACATAAATGTTTGTGGGGTGGGAGGATCATGTTGATGAAGTGTGGATGTGGTAGAACTACTATGGGCCTCTGGTAAACAATGATATAAGGCGTTTACGTTTTATTTATGCCAGGAGACCACATGTTTATAGACCGTTTACGCTCTTGCAACTACACTCTTATTATATAAAGTTCCCAGGAACAGAGTGGTATACTTGGATGTGTATTATTTCTCCAATGTGGGATGTAATTTATATATCTGAATATATGGTTCCATGGACAACATGTAGCCACCCGGACGTTGTAAACGTGGCCCTTACAGAGGAGTACTGGCCTATGCTGCATTTCATACGTCGATCACTCCTGATCCAACTGTTGAGCGTGTATCTGCTTTTTGTGGTCGTTGTATTGCTTGGTGGAGTGGGGGTTAATGCGGTGGTTGAGCAGAAGTTGCGCAATGACGTTCAGGCATCAGATCGGGCACTGGCGCAGGAGATTGCGCTTCAGACCAACATTCAGATGACCGATACCGAGAATTCGCTTGTTGTGTTGGGCAGACTCGCCCAGCAGGCCGAGACTCCCACCGCGATGGCGAATACCTTCCAGATTTTCCAGGCCGCTCGCAGCGACGTAGATCAGGTTTATTGGCTTGATCCAGTGGGCATTGTGCGTATCTCCTGTCCCCCATTGCCGCAGAGGTGTAATGTTACATCGGGTTTGGAAGGCGTAGGATCGGAATTTGCTCCTCCCACTGTGGTACAGCAGGCTCTTGTATCCACCAGTCCGGTCTTCGAGGTTGGCATTGCTGTTGAGACGACCCGCGATTTAGGGGTCATCATTGCTGAACCTGTGCGAACTCCCAATGGTCAATTGATTGGTATCGTAGCAGCCAGTATCTCGCTGAAGGAACTCAGCAATCCTTTGACGAAGGTGATACAGGCGCAGCAGACCCGAAATCGGCATCTTATGATCAGTGTTATTGACAGTCAGGGCTGGCTTATAGCGACGCCTGATGATAAGCGGATTTTATATACGGTCCTGGATGAATTGCCAGGTGCGGATCAGGCGCTACACAATCATACAACCTCCAGTCTGGGTCCGGGGCCTGATGGACAGGACTGGCTTTTCAGCGCTGTTCCTGTTCCAGATGTCCATTGGGCAGTTGTCGTGCAGAGACCTGCTGCTGAGGCTTTGAGCGTCGTCATACAATTCCAATTCTGGCTCCTGACAGCGGCACTCCTCTTTGCCATTGGTGGCCTTTTGTTCTGGTTTATCTTGCTCTTTCGGGTCATTCGCCCGCTCCACACGCTCGCCATTGAGCACCGGATGCTACCAGATTTTGAGCAATCAATCTCAGAAGAGGCGATTGCCCTTGCCGAGCGCTTCGACGAGGTGGGTCGTCTGGCACAGTCGCTCATACGTCTGGAGCGTGATGGGTTGGAAAAGCTCGGTGAGTTGCGCACATTACTTGAAACATCGAATGTCGTCGTTGGATCGCTAGATCCGCATGCCGTCGTAGGAAAGATTATACGCGAGGTGCGGCGGCTGGTAGACGTTCAGGCGGCAGCAGTGCTTTTGCCAGATGAGCATGGTGTGCTGCGTGTATTGGAAAGTTCTGGTCATACGAAACGTTACAATTATGCGCTGTCACTCTCTCCTGAAAATGTGAGTTCGGCGGCGGTATCGGCGATGCGCGAGGGGAAACCCGTGCAAAAGCTGCTCAGTGCTAAACAGCCTGTGGCCTCGTTCTCTTACGATGAAGGCTTCCGTTCGGTACTGGCGATTCCCATCATCAGTCAACATGCGGGCGGCGTCATTCTGCTGGTGCATCGTACCGCGTCCCAGCTTTTTAAGCAGAGCGAGATTGATCTGCTGCTGACATTCGCCAACTATGCCACCCTGGCCTGGGAACATGCTGTGCTCTACGAACGGAGTGATGAGCGATTGCATGAGGTGGCACGCGAAAACGAACGCTTATACCAGCAGGCTTCAGGCGAGAAGCAGAAGCTGGCCGCGATTATGGGGAGCATGAGCGATGGCCTGGTGCTGTCGGGCAGCGACGGAATGGTGTTGTATGCCAACCTGGGAGCAAGCATGATTATGGGCCTTCCCAGTGAGGTATTGGAGCACCGTCCAATCCATGTGCTCTATGATGTCCTGTGCAAGGCGGCGGTGAATCCTGCTGAGTGCGAGCGTACTCTGGCGCTGGTTGAGTCGGCTCAAGCGACAGAAGTGGTTGTGGAGATCAGGCGCGAAGATCGGCGGCGTGCTATTCATATGCGCCTGTTTGATGTAGGTGATGAGTCAGGGCATGCCGTTGGGCGTGGTCTGCTCCTGCGTGATATCACCCGTGAGCGTGAGCTTGATGAGTTCAAGACGACTTTGCTGGCGGCGGTTGGACATGAGTTGCGCACACCATTGGCGGCAATCAAGGGTCATGCCTCGACGTTGCTTCAGGAAGACGTGACCTGGTCTGCGGCGGATCAGCGTCATTTCCTGCAGACCATCAGTGGTGAGGCTGATCGGCTGGCGCAGCTCGTTAGTAATCTGCTTGATCTTTCGCGTCAGGAAGCCGGGCTACTGCACCTCAATCGCGTTCCTGCCAGGATCCAGGATCTTGTAGTTCAAACAGTTGAGAGGCTGAGGCATCCGAATGCAGTAATGTCTCTGCATATCCCTGATGACTTGCCTCTTGTCAACGTGGATCGGGCACGCATAGAGGTCGTGCTGCACAATCTAGTCGCCAATGCGTTGATCTATGGCGAAGGTGAAGTTCATATCAGTGCTGAGAGGAGGGAGGATGGAATTGTCGTATCAGTTATGGATAATGGACCTGGCATTACTCCCGATGAACTACCGCATGTATTCGAGCGGTTCTACCGGGCACGTCATGGCTACCAACAACATTCTGGTGGGACTGGCCTTGGGCTGACAATCTGTAAAGCCTTTATTGAAGCTCATGGAAGTAAGATCTGGGCGGAGAGCAGTGGGCGAGGTGCCATAATCTCGTTCTCGCTACCGTTCGTTTCACCTCTAGTGACTGCGATGCCGACTAATACAATGGCACTATAACTCTCGTGAGAGGAATGGAGATGGATGATGGCGATAAAGGCAAAACGCATTCTGATTGCGGAAGATGAGGTGGCGTTGCGCGACTTCGTGAGCAGAAACTTGCGTGCACGCGGCTTTGAGGTACTGGAAGCGAGCAATGGATTGGAGGCGGTGGCCTTGTGGGAGCGGGAAGATCCGCATTTGTTGATTCTGGATATCATGATGCCGCGCATGGATGGCCTCGAAGTCTGTCGCCGTGTGCGTGAACATTCTGCTGTACCCATCATTGTGTTGACGGCGTTGGATACTGAACCTGACAAGGTCGCTGCACTCGATCTGGGTGCCGACGATTACTTAACCAAACCGTTTGGGGTGGAAGAACTGCTGGCTCGCGTGCGTGCCGTGTTGCGTCGTACCCAGGCGGAAATGGTGCCACTCACTGACGACATAAAACAATTTGGTGATCTTGAGGTCGATCTTGCCGGGCATGTCGTGCGTCTGCGTGGGGGAGAGGTGCGTCTATCGCCGACCGAGTTCTCGCTTTTGGGACAATTGATTACCAATGCAGGAAAAGTGCTTACGCACCGCGTTCTGCTGCAACGCATCTGGGGTCCTGAGTATGGTGGTGAGTCCGAATATCTGCGTGTGTATATCAACCGTTTGCGCCAGAAGTTGGAGACCGATCCGACCAATCCGCGCTATTTCCTGACAGAGCCAGGGGTTGGGTATCGCTTTGCACCGGAAAGTGAACGTGTACGTAAACGAAATCCTTGAGCAAAGAACATTTTCGTTGAAATTCCCTATTCAACGGTAAAATACAGAAGTATATCTGGATGCAATCCGATCGTTTTTCAAGCAGGAAGCAGTATAAGCGATGAGACGACGAGCCTTTCTTCTTTTGCTGTTTTTCATTCTTATCTTGCCTGGTTGCAGCACTGCCAGCCCAGGCAAGATTTCCGTTGCCACCACGACACCAACTGTTACTCCTACGCCGAGACCCCTCTCTAACGCAACTCAGATTGATGGGTATCTCAGCCATCTTGCCACTACGGGAGCGCTAACCGGTTCTGTGCTGGTGGCACATGATGGAAGCGTCTTCAGCAAAGGCTATGGATTGGCGGACAAGGATGCGCACATTATGAATGCAGCGCAGACGATGTTTCGCATTGGCTCCGTCACCAAGCAATTTACCGCGATGGCGATCTTGATTTTGCAGGAGCGTGGTAAATTGCACGTGCAGGATACGGTGTGTATGTATATCGCGAATTGCCCTCAAGATTGGCGTCCGATTACACTCTACGATCTGCTCATTCACGCTTCTGGCATTCCCGATTACACCAACTTCACGGATTTTCTTGCAATATGGAACCAACCGACAACACCTGCACAACTGGTCGCGCATTTCAAGGACAGGCCCCTGAATTTTCCGCCCGGCAAAAAGTGGAGCTATAGCAACTCGGGCTATGTTTTGCTGGGCTATATTATCGAGCGTGTCAGTGGAGAGTCGTACGCGGCCTTTTTGCAACAAAACATCTTCACACCATTGAAGATGCAGCATACAGGCTATGATGATAGTCAGTCACACCTGCCCACACATGCGACTGGCTACTACGCGAACTATGTCAGGCCAGAGTTTTATGACATGTCGGTCTTCTATGCGGCGGGTGCTCTCTATTCGAATGTAGAAGATCTCTATACGTGGAACCAGGCGTTGATTCGACACACACTTGTCTCGCAGCAGTCATTGGATGCGATGTTTGCGCCGCACATTCCCTGCCCGCTTCATGGCTGTTTGCTTTCTACCGATCTGGGCTATGGTTATGGCTGGTTCATTGCGCAGGAGTCGCAGGGCAGGCTCATCTATCATCTCGGGCGAGTCGATGGATATCTATCTTTTAATGGGTTCTATCCTGCCAGCAAGATTACAGTTGTTGTGCTCAGCAATCTAGAGGGAACAAATGTTTTGAAGATTGCTACGACGCTGGCAGGTATGGTGGCATGATTTTTTGTTACGGAGCACTGATCTCATGATCCTGAAAGAAGGGACGCCAGGGACCACAGCCGAGCATAAAGGGTTGCATGAGTGCTCGTTCGGCCTGGACGGTATGCATCAAGTCGTGAGCGGCCCATGTATGAAGCATCTCGGCCAGGGTGACGGTGCCCAGTTTGGGATGCTGTACCGTTCGTCCCAGGTCTGCATCCTTCACTTGCTTCAGCAAGGCGAGGCTTTCCTGGCGATAGCGTGCAAATGACACTGCAAGTTGCTCCGGTACCTGTGAACGAGGGTCTGTGTGCGGCTGATTTGGATCAAAATCGCTGAAATCCTCCCCGGCCAAAAAAGCGCGGATGCGGACAGGGTAGAGCTGGATTTCGGCGTCCAGCAGATGTTGTAAGCAGTTGAGCGCTGACCACTCTCCTGGAGCTGCGGGACGGGTCAAAAGATCCATGGGGAGGGTGCTGACCAGACGCTGCCAGCGCTCCGGGGTGGTAGAGAGAACCGCTTGTACACGTTCTAACAAGGTATCCAATGAGAACCTCCTTATTCTTATTATAACTAAGAAAGTTGGTGACCGCTTAGATCAGGTATCCCAAACATAGACTGGATGTACTCTTTGACACCTTCACCACCCGTCAGGCGTAACCAGAACGGTCCTTCGTTTGGTTCAATCTCCACTGTAAAGTGCAAGAACGGGCAGCAGAGCCGCTCATTATTGATATATTCGGCCACCTTGAGTAGCATTGCCGAATTGGGGAGACAGACGAAATCCGTACCCGGTTGGCATGTCTTGGACTTCCTGCACAGCCGCATGCACGATCTTTCCCGTCTCGGCCCATTGTTCCTTCAGATGGGCAGGAATAGCGTTTGGATTACAAGCGATGCTGACTTCATCTCTGGAAGTTTCTTCAATTGGCATAGCTTTTCCTTTCTTCATATGATTTAAATTTTGTGATTGGCTAATCATGAAGATGTTTGCCTTTCACCTGAGAGGAGTATACAATTTAAAGTGCCCTTTAAGTCAAGGGCGGCAAAAGATCATGAGACAACTCACCAGATGAGTAAAATAATAAAGGTTAGATATGTAAAATTTCTATGAGTAGCGTGAGGAACTTAAAAACATGACAGATTTTCTAGAAGCTGGCTATTTACTTCCAGGGCCAAGATATCAAGAAGGGAAGAATATCGAAGTACGTTCTATTCTTTCTGATGTAGATAACACGCTTGTCTCTAACGAATCGCTTGATGTACCAACCGCAAGGGTCTCACAAGCATTTTGTCAAGCAGGTGAAAGAGTCTTAACTGGTTTAGCGACCGCAAGACCATTCCAAAAGTTTGAACATCTGGCGCAACACTTGCAGCTAACAGGAAAATCAATCTTAAGCAATGGCGCTCAAATATTCGATGGAAAAAAGGGAGTAATGGTCGTTGAGAGGCTGCTTGCTCTAGAAACAGTGATGGATATTGCACGCATGTTGCAAGCGAACGGAATGGAACATTGGATTCAAGATGCGGGCATAGATCATCTGTGGGTTGCGAAAGGGCAGGCAACACGGCAAGCAAAAGTGACCAGTGAAGGGCTGGGGCTATATCGTCATTTGCGCGATATATTGGAGCCAGAGAGAGGCTTTGTAGATGTAGCGAGTTATGTGCCACACAAACCTTTTATCATCGTAGTCCATAAAGTGATGGCAGCGGATCTATTACGTATTCAGGAAATGATAAAGGGATATAAGGACGAAAAGGTGACGGCATTTGTAGCGCATGAACACAAAGATGAAAAAGGCTCAACTTTTGATGTGTTTATTACCGATAAGAAAACAAATAAACGAGAGGCTTTACTTGAAATTGAGCAGATGGAAAAGATACCGCTCACAGAGTTTCTCACTATCGGTGATGGTCATAATGATAAGGTGTTGATTGAGAGTGCAGGTGTAGGGGTTGCAATGGGGAATGCAGTTGATGTAGTAAAGCAGGTTGCTGTATTTATTGCACCAGATCAAGAACACGACGGGGCCGCAGTCGCGCTTGAAGAGTTAGTATTGAAGAAAGCTTCCTGACACGTTACCTGGTATCAGGGCATGCGCCGTAGCCAGTTCCACATTGATTGGCCGCCCTGGGGAGCAGTGCCCATCTCGCGTCGTTCGAGCCTGAATGTAGGCGCAAAAAGCGAGTCGAGTTCGTCAGGTGTGACGCCGTGCGGTCGTTCTCTTCCAGCAAGTGGCAGATGAGCATAGAGCAGAAACAATGCTCCAGGTAGGGCCTGTTCCGCCACTTTTTTTGTATAGACATTATGTAGAGATGATGGAATCCCGTTCAGGCAGCCCAGGTCGAGTAGCAAAGAAAAGCGTTCGTCGAGAGGGGGTGGTGCGAGGCGGGTAATATCTGCGACCAGGAAGTGAGTGCTGCCACCAGCACGTGCGATGTCGTCGGCGTGTGCTTGCGTTTTCTGTCTGGCGGTATCAATGGCAAGCGGGGCGAAGTCGACTCCCATAGTGTGCCAGCCATAGTGTGCCAGTGTCAGACAATTGGTGCCGGTTCCACAGCCAATGTCGAGCATCCGTTTGGGAAGTCCTGCGGGTGGGTTCTCTATGGCTTCCAGCAATTCTGGCGGGCTGATTCCTGTATCCCAGGGTGTTTGTCCTATGCGATAGCGTTCGTTGAACATGTGAAGAATCTCATTCTCGAAGGGCATAAAATTGCTTCCTTTTCAATTCATTACTTCCAGGCTTAAGAAATGAAAAAATGTAAGAATACTTCTCTCTCTCTTAGAAAGCCTGTGGAAAGGTGTTGTTAGGATTTGACACGTTTGAAGAAGAGATAGTTTGTCCCTGCCCTGGCCTCATCAATAGAAATGCTTATGGTGCCTGTCATCTCCCAACCTTCTGCACCAAGTTGACTCAAAAAGGTATTGAGGTCTATCTTCTTCCAGTTTTTGAGTTCCTGCCCGTTGACGTATTTTGGGTGAATCTCCTCATAATCGAGGACCTCTGGTGAAACGAGAACCGTCAAATATTCCCACTGAATGCTTAACGACATACTGCCCGCCTTCTCTTGCTTGTTCGCTGACTCTTCATATAATGAGAGTTATCTTTCCATTCATGCATTGCGGCTACTTCCTGGCCTCAAGATGAGGGGCCTTTGGAATGACACATAGTCACAATCCCAAATTATTGTACGATGCATTGGGAGCGGGGTCAATGGCGAAAAAAGGCTTCTATTGGATTGGATCTGAGCGTGTTTCTTTGCGTGTTGCGGAACGGTGGTGGTTGTTTGTGTGGGAGTGTGATACAATACCTATCAAGCTTATTGAGTTGTAGCCTCGCACAACTACACAAAATAGGTTCCACGAGAAAGCATACGAGCGATTATGAGCATATATGAAAAGGATGCAGAGGCACTGGATGCATATTCCAATGCTGTTACGACGGCGGCAGAGCGCGTAGGGCCAGCAGTGGTACGGATCGATGTAGAGGGCAGAGAGAGACGTTCCGGTCGCTCGGGGCGCTATGGACTTCCCTCTGAGTTTGGGGGTGGTCTTGGTTCCGGCTTCATTTTTGCCTCCGATGGGCAGATCCTCACCAACGCCCATGTGGTGGAACATGCAAAACGTATCCAGGTGACGTTGGCCGATGGGCGCAAATTTGACGCGGGCCTGGTTGGGAGTGATAGCAATGTGGATGTGGCGGTGTTGCGTATCGGCGCAGATCGTCTTCCCCTGGTCGAGTTGGGCCGTGTGCCCTTACGTGTAGGACAACTGGTCATTGCGGTGGGGAATCCATATGGGCTGAATTGGACGGTCACAGCGGGTGTGGTGAGTGCTTTGGGTCGTACACTGGATGTTCCCGGTGCACGCAAGATGACGAACCTGATCCAGACCGATACACCGATTAATCCGGGCAATTCTGGTGGACCGCTCGTTGATAATGCGGGACGCGTCGTTGGAATTACCACCGCTATGATGCCGATGGCGCAAGGATTGGGCTTCTCTGTGCCATTGGATACGGTGAAAGCGACGGTAGCGCGTTTTGCGCAGAAGCGGGTAGCTCCTACGGGTGTCTCCCTTGGTGTGGGTGGTATGCGTACGAAACTGGATGCCACGATGCAGCGTACATTTAATTTGAGCCAGCAATATGGTATGGAAGTGTTGGAGGTGCGTTCTGGTAGCCCCGCTGAACGTGCTGAAATCAAGCGTCTGGACGTGATTGTTAGCGTTGATAATGATGTTGTGACGGAGCCGCAAGACTTGCAGCGTATTGTGCGCCGTCATCAGTATGGAGAAAAGATCTTCGTGAGCTTTCTCCGTGGTGGGAAGGTGCGCAAAGTTACCGTTGTGTTATAACGGTTGTTTTTGTCTTTCCATGTGATACCGTTGGCAAAGTGACTACTTGCCAACGGTATTTTTGTCAAAAATACCTATATCCGACCCTTTTTCTTTTTATCATATGCGATTTCGTGCGTCTAGTATGTAGCAAGTGAAACATATCACTGCTATGGGGTGAACACCCTCGAAATTCAGGATGTGGTAGCCTGAATGAAGCGAATGGGTGGGATTATTCCCAACCAGAACGAACGAAGGAGGAACTGACATGACTCTACTTGCTTCAATCTTTGCCTTGTTCCTGGTCGTGCTTGTAGGCGGTGGCATTTTCGTGTACATGTTTATGCTTACAAACGGCGCATTTGGTGAAAAGATCCCGCGTAACAGGAAACACCATCTTGGCAGAGTCAGCCTTAGTCAGACGGCAACGATGCCGACCGTAGCCTCTGCGGCTCATTTGTATCCTGGTAAGCGTACGCACATGAGTACTCATATGCGTGTTTTCATCCTGTATAGCCTGGGTATCCTGCTCGCATTAGTCGTATTGATCGTGCTTGTACTTGGTGTCACTCAATTCTAAAGAGAGGTACCTGCGTATGAGATCAATACAAGCAACATTGCCGTCGCCCGCAATGTTGCCCTTAAGATCAATGCTCTCCTATTACTGCCATTAATCCGTTTGTGCCAGAAATTGTCCCACCTCGGCCAGTGCAGCCATGGCCCGACACGTAATCTCGACCGATTCGTAGTACGGGATACTCTCTTCTCGTAACAAGCTCAATGATGGAATAGCATGACGTGCGTATACGGTCTGTACCAGGACAGGCTTCTGATATTGTCTAACAAGCTGACCAAGCATCCTTGCTGCGGCTTCCTCACGGGCACCGAACTCCTCCGCAAGGAGCCAGCGATAGCCACCGAAGAGACCAGTAATGATCACACCATCTATGTCAGGATCTCGCAAGCATATTTCTGTGAGATGAGCAAACGATAAGGGATCCTCATCTGCAGCCCCGGCCACATCGACAGGATTTGTTGCTGTCGCGCGTGCAGGCATCAGGGCGCGTAACCCTTGTTGTGTTTCGGCGCAAAGCACTGGAACGTCTAATCCCGCGCGGATACATGCGTCACCGGTAGCTACGACGCTTCCGCCACCATCACCAACGATGGCGATGCGGCGTCCTCCTCGTGGTGTGGGTGGTTGCTGCGCGAGAGCCTGTGCGACGGGGAAGAGTTCATCTGAGCGTACGACGCGCACGACGCCGCTGCCGAGTAGTCCTGTATCGTGATCTGGCCGTACCGTTGCCTGGGAACCCGTGTGTGCCAGAGCGGCACGTACTCCTACGTTGGTTGCACCACTCAGGAGGATGACAATCGGCTTGTAGCGCTCCCTCGCACGCATTTCGCGCGTGACCTGGCGTAGTGTCTGCTCTTGAATGGCTTCGACGTAACCCGCGATAACGGTTGTGTGCGGATCATCGGCCAGATACTGTACGTATTCAGGGAATGCGACATCAGCGGCATTGCCCATGCTGAGAAAGGTAGTGAAGCCCAGGCCATCGAGGTGTGCCTGCGCATAGAAATACATGCCCAGGTTGCCACTTTGCGAGACCAGCCCGATTGGTCCCTCCGGCAACGGAAACACCATTCCCAGTGCATTGAGTCGGGAATGCCGGACATAAATACCCATGCAGTTGCTACCAATGATGCGAATGCCATGCTCATGACAACGGGCAACTAACTGTTGTTCCAATGCACGTCCCTCAGTTCCAGTTTCGCTGAAGCCAGCGGTGATAATCACAATGCCCTTCACGCCATGCTCAATGCAATCATCGACTGATCGGGCAACGTGCTGGAACGAGGTGGAGATCACGGCCAGGTCGATTGGTCCTGACACGTCGCGTATAGTGCGATAGGTAGCGCGACCGAGAATCTCGGGTGTGGATGGCGTAATTAAATAAATCTCGCCGGGAAAACCGCCCTCGATAAGCTGTTTGGCGGCTACATGGCCCCATTTATGGGGGGCACGAGATGCGCCCAGTATCGCTACTGAGCGCGGTTGAAGCACTTCTTCTAATGTATACAGTTTACTACTCATTCATTATCCTCATTATCATCCTGGCCGGAGCCATTTTTACGTTCTTGCCGTAGCAGTTCTTCAACGTCACGGATCAGTGTATCGGCGCTGGGCAGAGGCCCTGTGGTGATGGTGGCATCTAAACCGCTCTTTTCATCCTCATCATCCTCGTCATCTTCAGCATCCTGCGCCAGTTGCTCCACCAGTTTGCGTACATATGCGCTGGCCTCTGGATCGCGCTCCACCAATGTGGTGATCTGCTCTTCAAAGTGGATTGCATCCGATTGGATATCGCTCAGATCCAGGCCAAAGGAAAGATAGGTGTTAACATATGTGAGTAACGCAGAGGTAACCTTGATGTTTGGTGTTGCCGCGAGATAATGAGGTGCAGCAGCCCATAATGTGGCTGCGGGAACCTGTAAGCGGCGGAAGCTATCTTGCAGGACGCCCATCATGCCGGTTGGACCTTCGTAGCGGGAGCTATGCACGTCCATTTCGTGCAGGCGTTCCATGACATCGCTATTGGATGACGTGCCCGAGATAGGCACTTCGATAGAATGAGGAACGTCGGCAAGCAATGCGCCAAGAAAGACAACCTCTGAGACATTAAAGCGCTTACATACTTCAAGGAAACTGCTGCTGAAGGTCTTCCACTTCAATTGTGGCTCAACGCCTGTGAAGAGAATCACATCGCGGTTGAATTCGGTTGCTATATAGGCAAAGAACTGATTTGTGGGCCAGACGATAGTACGTTGTATGCCATCCACATACTTGACGGTGGGTCTTGTTTCAGTAAAGACAAAGAAATCTTCCGAGTCAATTTCGGCGATTTTGATTGGTTTCCAGCGCTCAATCAGAAATTTTATAGCGGTTGTTGCTGCTTCAGCGGCATCGTTCCAGCCGCCAAAGGCTACCAGAGCGATAGGATCTCGTAATATAGGTTGGTTGTGATATTGTATAAACGACATAGCGATACCTCTTTATCCGCTTGCTATTGGTACTATTATCAAGCAAATATATGGTAAGTATTCAATACCAGCATGTGTGCCTCTTGTACCTCGTCAAATGCGGACATCTGGGTTGGTGATGCCCTACCATCCACCTTCCAGAATCGTCAAAGTATGCGAGAATGGTGGTCAAATGGGTTGTTATATATGATTGAGTGGTGCTGGTATTGCTACAGTATACCATACCCACCTTCTCGTGTCGTCAGAATTTTGCAACGAGGGTAGATAGCTGACTGGAAAGGGGATAGGATGAGGCTATGAAAAAGAGGCGGTGGAACCGGTACGAGATGTATAGAAGGAGAAACCAATGGGAGGGGCGCAATGAGCGGAGCGAATAAGCCCGTGCTCCTGTGTGCCCATGTGCCCCTCGATAGAAGACGCTCTATTGAGCGTAGCGGCCATAGGCCGTTAGACTCACCTGGCCCAGGCCACCGCTTTGCGCATCCAGACCCCAGACTGCGATAGCAACATCATTGTGTCCCTGGGTATTCAAGATGCCTGCCGGTACAGAGAAGGTCGTTTGCGGTCCCACCGTGTTCCAGTAACGCCCCACCAGCCAGCCATTGACGTAGATAAGCGCCTGGTAGTTATACGTTGCATCGGTAATATGGAGTCCGATAGGCACATCCATTCTTGCAGACAGGTGCAGGTTGAAACTGGTACGGTACCAGCCGATGCCTGCCGGAACGCCAGAAGCCGACCAGCGATTTGGTAATGTGACGGGCTTCCAGTTCGAGGTATTATACCCTGGTAAGTACCATCCGTTACGCTCGCCATAGAGTCCACTTGTGTTGAATTGACCACGCACTGGATCAACGAGATTTTCACCGCCCTGGTCTCCCTGAATTTTCCAGCTTATCGCCGCCGTCGAACCTTGTAGGGTAGCATTCGTCAGGCCACGTGGTGATTTATGCGAATCACTTGATACAAAGTCCTCGTCATGACCCATGTTCTCAACCAGTACCGAGACTTCTGCCGCTGTATTGGCCTTTAAACTGCCTGCCGGGACACTAATCGTATGTGATCCACTACTATAACTGCCTAAGAATGCACCATTTAACCAGACCGAATACATACCATTGCCTCCACCCTCTCCATCAATCGTAAGCGCGGTCTCGCTGCCCGTCGCGGTAAAGTGGCCTCGATACCAGACAAAGCCATAATGGAAGCCATAGTAATCCATCGGTAATTGACTGGAATTTGCCTGTACCCAACCTGCATCATTGAAACCCGGCTGGCTTTCTGGCGATTCAGCCTGGAATTTCCAGTTGGTCAGCGTTGGAAGCGTAACGGATTGCGGTCCTGCCAGAGTTGTCTGGGCCGGAATGCCTATCCAGTTGGTATTGAACGCAACGGGACGACCATTCCAGGCGATCAGCCCAACAGCGCGGGGTGCAAACACAACCAGTTTCGTCTTACTATCGGTATCTCCACGCAGGTTGAGCACTCCATGGGAACTATCAGCAGAACGTACCAGATAGGGACCATAGGACAAAACGGGACCAGCAGAGGTTTGGTTTAGCCAGATATGCGAGGCGACATCATCTGTACCTAGAAGCAGTAAAAGATCATGGGTGCCGCTATGAATGAGCACCTGTGCCAGACCGGAATGAACATAGTTCAGGCGTAGATCGCCAGTCGTTGCATTGTAGCTTGTACTCACTGAACCGGAAAGCACTTTGACTTGTGGCTGCTGCGCATAACGCAAAACCGTCTCGCCATCTTCACCGTTGCGACCATAGAGTACTGCAACATCGCGATTATCGATTGTGGTCTGCGTCAAAATTTCGGAAGTAGAATAGACAAGATGCTGCGTCCCAAAATTGTAGTTGGCAACCAGTATCTTGCTATCACGCCCATTCAGTTGCAGAGTAGTGCCGGTCTGCTGAGGAATGGTATAGGTTCCATCAGGACTGGTGAAAGTTAACTGAAATGCATCATTCGTTGTCGCAGTCGTATCGGTGTGACTGACAAAGAAGAAATGCGTCTGAGTATCAGGATTGACGCGTTGCGCCACGCTGATAGCGCTATTGCTGACTTTCTCTCCATACGTGAGATCGGTTGCGCTGATGGGAGCTACAGCCGAGAGCATAGAGCCGATACGTTTCATCGCATAATATTTCGGGGTCAACTGGCGAGCTTCGTCGATTGCCGCACCATAATCATAAGAACTATAGACACCGGGCTCCGGCAACCAGCCCCAGTTTGTCCCGCCATAGAGCATATAGGAGCTGAGGATTGTTGTTCCTTGTGCTAACATGCCTTTATCGAAGACATTGACAAAATCCGGCCCTGTGAGTTGGCGACACTTTTCATAACCGGGTCCACCCCAGGGATCGAACGAGCCACCCTGGAACTCGGCGATGAAGATGGGAGTATTGGGAGAAACGTTGCGGAAGCTACCCTCAAACCAGTTCGGAACACTGGACCATTTGGTAGGATTTGAGCAGTCGAAGCCTTGAGGATAGCTGTCAAAGGCATAGAGATCGACGGCTCCCGTGCCTTTTGCCCAGTTATTGTCGATCCAGACATCATTGTGACTGAGCGGGACATCGATGCCATCGGCGTGTACCTTATCTTCGAGTTGTTGCATATAGGTGGCGTCCAGCGTACCTATAGTATATTCGTTTTCTACCTGGTAGATGATAATATTGCCATGATGAGTAATCTGATGGGGAACCAGGATAGGATCGATGTGGCTCAGCCAGTCACGATAGGCGGCTGTATAATCGGGAGCGCTGGAACGTGCACGTCCTTTCTGCGTAATCAGCCAACCAGGAAATCCACCGGCATCCGTCTCGGCATTGATATAGGGTCCTGGGCGGGCGATGACGTAGAGTCCTACCTGTTCCGTCATCGTGAGCAGTTCATTGATATTGCGAATACCAGTAAAGTCATAGACCCCAGGTTTGGGCGAGTGATAGCCCCAATCGAAATAAATGGTGACGGCGTTAAATCCTGCCGCCTTCATTTTTTCTAACACATCGCGCCAGAGTGCCGGGCTGGGCAAGCGCCAGTAGTCAAACTCACCTGCCCAGATCGTGAGCCGCTTTCCATCAATGAAGAGGGAATAACGGTCCCATGTCACCTGATGGGAGGGGGCGGCGGTGAGCTTTGTCGTCCCATGCGTAATGGATGACGGTTGCTCAGCCTGAACTGTTGTCATGACTTGTGCCCCATGAGCAGTGGGTGTATTGAGCGATAGCAGAGAAACAAATAACATGGGAAGCAAAAGATAGGTCAGCACTCGTGCTGCCAGATACCTCATGCTTTTCTGGTCGTGCTCTGCACTGATAGTAGCAATTTTCATGCTTTTCTCCTTACTTTCTCGATAACAACAATAGGAATGAGGCTTTATCATCGCAAATCCAAATAAACATGAGCATAAGACTCAAGGCAAAGGATGGGAGATGATTCAGAGTTTAGGTGACACTATGGGAAAAGTTGGATAGGCAAGTAGTGGTTATGGTGATCAGCATTCCTTGCATGTTACGTTCCTGCTTCCTTACAACAAACTGTTATGAATACACAAATGAAGAGTTTCTACAGAAATCACCAGGAAATCTATACTAGCTCTTTTAAGGATGAATTGACCAGAGAATGTCAAATACCTTTGATTAGTATACGTAAGAGCGATCTTGTTTGTCAATGGGATCGCTCTCATGTGGCAATTCCTCGTAGTAGACACCCTGTACGCCCAATGGGGTTAATCTGGAGAAGGAGATGGGAGAGTAATATATAAGGAAACTATGTTGAGGTACCGCCATGAAAATTGACGCCGAGATCTCATTTATGCAAATATTTTCTTGGGATAGTACGATATTTTTAAAATGGCTAATAAAAATCTATTTATCGAGAGAAAAAAAGAAAAGATATCCAATTATTAAGAGGGACATTAAATTATATTATAAGCAAATGATTTATATTAGTGGATGCCCAGCCTACTTTTAGCCGGAATTATGTGGATTTCAAGAAAAATTCTGTAAAATTTTTTCAGTTATTTTTCATAAAGATCTTGACATCTGGCGTCAAACCATATATAGTTATCAACAAAGTTAGTGCTAACTTTGTTGGGAAAACCTTGTTTTTTGTAAGAGGACATCAGGAACGTTTTTTAGGTATCAAGGAGAAAAAATGTCAAGGAAGACAGTCCCATGACTATGCAAGAGGGAAAGCCTTCACAATGGCACCTCATCAGAAATGTTTTGATGATTGTGGTCATTGCAGTTCTTGCGCTTGGTGCTTTCGTGTTTGTCAGACAACAGGCGAGTGCCTCATCGGCATCACCAGCCCTTACAGTAGTAACCAGTCCGTTTGTCCATGATCCATCGAGAATACTCAAAGAGGGTAATACGTACTACGCCTATTCAACGGGCTACAACATTCCTTCGCTAACCTCTACAGACCTCACGCACTGGAAATCAGGTCCGAGCGTCTTGCCGAACGGGACTCCAGCCTGGGCGCGTAAGGACATACCTCAAAATGATGGTCATAATATCTGGGCTCCAGATGTTATCTTTAACAATGGCCTTTATTACATGTACTATGCGATCAGTGGTGGTAAGGTTTGTGGAATTGGCCTGCTGACCAGTCCGACGCTGAATCCCAATGCGTCCAATTACAAATGGACTGATCGTGGTCCGGTCATTATCAGCCTTGCAACTGATCGGTTCGCGGCGATCGATCCAGCACCGTTCTTTGATGCCAGCGGCAACATGTGGTTGTCATGGGGTTCTGGATACGTCGACAAGCCAACTGATCCGGAGATCTTCGAGATACGTTTGAATAAGAGCACCGGACTACGCAGCGATAATCTGAAGTACGCGGTTGAAAACGGCCATGTCGAAGCGTCCTATGTTTACTATCACAAAGGCTTCTACTACCTGTTCTGGAATACAGGTGGTTGTTGCAGTGGGGCTGCAAGCACGTACGCAATTCATGTTGCGCGTTCTACTACGGTGACGGGGCCATATACAGAAAGAAGCAAGCACCTCTTTGATGCTTCTCATGGAGGGATCCATGGCCCGGGTCAGATCGGAATTCTGGATATAGGTAGTACCTCGTACTATAGCTATCACTACTATCCGAATAGTGGTGGATCGGTACTTGGGATCGGGACGCTGACCTGGGGTTCGGATGGCTGGCCGATTGCTGGAAACCAACATACATCATCGACCTGCCTTTCAGAATGCGAGGGTATCGTTGTTATCATCGATACCCCTGGCATTTCTCCTGTCTAGCAATCTCTATTTTCCCCGACCAAATATGAAACATTGTAGTTTGTTTCTCTTACATTGTTGTTATGGTAATGTTTCTCCACCATTTTTAGGGAGGAAGTATCGATGCAAGGAGCGCAAAACAGAGGACGAAGAATGTTGTTCGTCCTTGTGTTGTTTGTCTGGAATGACCTGGACTCGCTGAATATCTCCAGTACCGCTGACGGCATCAGCAACGATGAACGGCAGACCTATATGACCCTGTGGGCCATCGAGGCTTCTCACCCTCTATGTCGGTGATGATCTGACACGTATGGATAGCTATGGTCTCTCGTTGCTGACCAATGACGAGGTAATCGCCGTCGATCAACGTGGAAATGCCGCTATCCCCGTTTCCCAATTCTGTAATCAACAGGTCTGGTATGCTAACAATGGGGATGGGAGCTACACGGTAGCTCTCTTCAATCTTGGTAGTTCGACGGCCACTGTCACCGCGAACTGGAGTAGTCTGGGCTTTAGTGGAGCAGCAAGTGTACGTGATCTGTGGAGTCATAGCGATTTGGGAACCTTCAATAACAGCTTCAGCGCTACCCTCAATGGCCACGCTTCACGCTTACTCAAAGTCGTTCGAGGTGGAGGTTCTGGTGGAACTCCTCACTCCCACTCCCACAGCAACTTCAACTCCGAGCCGTGGTAGCTTTAATCCCAATCCCAATAGCTACTACAAAATAGTCAACCGCAATAGTGGCAAAGTTCTGGACGTGTACAATAATTCTACAGCCGATGGTGCCACCGTTGAGCAGTGGACTGACTACGGTACAGCTAACCAGCAATGGAGATTCGTCGCCACCAATAACGGCTACTACAAGATCATCAACCGCAATAGTGGCAAAGACCTGGATGTGTATAATAGTTCTACAGCCGATGGCGGCACCGTCGATCAATGGACCGACTTTAACGCCAACAATCAGCAATGGAGCATTATTCAAGTCTCTTGAGCAATAGTAGTGAATGGGAGAGTACTGGCCAAAATTGTTCAGCTTATCGACCAGGGGGAACTGGAAATCCCGATTGCCCGCGTTTATCCTCTCACTGAGGTTCGAGAGGCGTATCGCGAGTTGGAGCAGCGCCATACCCGTGGTAAGATTGTGCTCGTACCCTGAGGTCTCACCTTGTTTGTTATGGAAGCACTAAAAGAGAGACAGTTCTCAGATGCAGAGAACTGTCTCTCTTTTAGTGCTTCCATAACAAACAAAAACCATGAAGCATACGTTATAAGCTTATACGGGTTTGTTTTCAGGTGGATATATAACGTGAAGGAGAACTAAATTGATACCCCATAACACGCGTATAAAACCGTTTCGAAATGCTCTGCGCATTGCGGCAACTATAGGTATCATCTTGCTTGGGCTATTTTGCATATTACTCATCTATACGTTAGCTCTGAGATATATTCCTGTTTCTCTCCCGACGCTATCAGGCACCTATCATGTTGGAAGAGTGGAATATAACTTCACTGATACAAGCAGGATTGATACGCTTGCACCACAAAATAATACAAAAAGGAAGCTTGTCGTGTGGGTCTGGTATCCGACAAATGCAGTAATACACGCTAATCGTGCGCTCTATTTTCCAGACGCATGGGCCAATGCTTTGAACGGTTATCAAGGCTTCAATCAGCTTGGCCTTCATAATTACACGAGTATATTAACAAACTCGATAGAAAATGCACCGATCGCGCGTAGTAGCAGTAACTATCCGCTTCTTATTATGGAACCGGGTCTTGGGCTATCCGCTCCCGACTACACCGCTATGCAGAGAACTTAGCGAGCCATGGTACATAGTTGCAGGTATTACGCCAGATACAGCGCAGATGTCACGGTCTTTCTCAATGGAACGATAGCGTCACAAACACAAAAAGGTCTTATCTCTACCATAAATAGCAATGCGGACGGTAATCGACTGCTTAATGTCTGGACGCAAGATGTCATCTTTGTTATGAACCAGATGGTTGACCTGAATAAGAATAAAGCGAACATATTTTATGCTATGGTGGACATACAAAAGATAGGTATCTTTGGGCATTCGTTTGGTGGGGCCACTGCGTTAAACATCTGTTTGAAGGATTCACGCTGTAGAGCGGGAGCAGATATTGATGGGAGCCCGTTTGGAGACGTTGTTGGACAGCCTGAAACAAAACCATTTTTGTATATTGCTCACGACTACCTGAGGACTTGTCGGATAAGCTGTTCATCGATACACAGCTTATTCCAAGCCGGGGGCGCAGGCCTACCTCTGTCGATCAAAGGAACGAACCATCTCAACTACTCTGATACTTCTTTGCAATATGCGTTTCCACTTGACTTCTCAGGTAATTTTGGGTCGGTTGACAAATTACGGGTATTGAGTATATCCAATGCTTATTTAGTTAGCTTCTTTGATAAGTATCTTAAGGATAGGGGAAGTCCGCTATCCTTAAGTGTATCTAAGTATCCTGAAGTGACTTTTAATAGCAGAGGGTAATAGATGGGAGACCTGGACATGATCCCAATGCGAGCAGGCAATCAACGGAAAAAATCTCGTGCAATCCCTGGAAGCTAGCCTTGCAATGGCTCACTATGCAATGTATACGATGATGTAGTACCCATATATGGCGAGGAGAAGAAGCACTACCGCCGAGCCAATGGCAAACGGAGCAAACCAGCGGCCCTTGAGAGCAAGCTTCTCCTTGTTATGCTCGACTGAATCCTCACGCATATCAAGCGTCCGGATCGTATAGCGCATGCCTGGGGGCATCCACCAGTGGGGCTTACGTCCTTTCGCAATCCAGCGACGGCAAAAGAACATCATATTGGCATTCAATACCGGTCGGGTGATGCGTTTTACTGCGAAGCCTGCGACGATACCAATGATAAATGCGTCATAGCTGTCTGCATAGAGTTTAGCAGCTAGAGAGGGATGTGCGCTGAGTTGTGGTTCAAGCCATCCGGCATGCAGCGTGTTATGTAAGAATGGCAACACCCACAGGAACATTGGGATCGCAATCAACGTACCCAATAGGAGTACGATGAAGGGGATTGCGACCTCTTGTGCTGTGGTAATCGGCTTATATCGAGAGGGTATAAGTGGTGTACGCATAAGGAAGCGATCGAGCGTGCCTGGCTCAGATTCCTCAGTCTTCTCTTCGTACTTCAGAGAATTGAAGCCAATCTGTTGGTAGAGCAGCAGTGCCATGAGACCTTCCATGAATGGCCTCACGACGTGGCGGATGTTATTCCATCGACTGGTCGACAGCCACTGAACTACGCCACCGTGAGAGACATCACTGCTCAGCAAGTGATCCCAGATGTATTTGATATTCCATAGATGGAAGTCAATGTGTTGACCAAAGAGTATGGTTACAACATGCTGACCAGAGAGCCATTGAGTTAGAATAAAGTAGAGGGCAATCATCGATAGCTTGCCGATATGCCCAAAGACCAGGCCATAGAGCTGGCTCTGGGTGAAATTGATTAGCCTGTATTGACGTTTGAGTTTAGGGAAACTCGGCCTGGGCTTCCATTGTATTTGCGCTCATATGCCGTCTCCACACATCTGGTAGTCCCCTGCTCATGGCGAGTCCTGGAAGGCCTACCAGCGAATAGCAATTTGGTCGATGCACTTCTTCGATAGTATGTTACTACTTTTTGACACGAACAGGTGTATAAAGTGGACGCATTAGATACGAAAGAACTATGACCCCCATGATGGTGACCAGAGAAATTTCGGGTGGTGGTTGTTGCTATGAGTGCTTTGTCCCGACGCCTTTCTTGCACAACAGGAAATCAAGCTTCGGTCCATGAGAGGAAGATGGGTGACGCCCCTACCCATGGATGGTTAATGTAAGAAGTGCATAAACCATTGTATCGTGCGCCGCAGACGGTCTACACGCTGCTGCGGCGTGCCACTATCGGGCCAATCCATGAGATGGCTCACGCCTGGATAACGCACCAACTCGACGGCGCGTTTCTGCCTGCGTAACGCTACGAACAGTTGCAGAGCTTCGCTAAAGGGGCAACGCAGATCATTTCCAGCATGCAGTAGCAGCAGCGGCGTGGTGATCTTATCCGCAAATGTCAACGCAGAACGCTCTTGTTGTTGCGCCAGATTATTCATGGACAGGTTGAACCAGATGGTCTGATCTGAGAGCAGCGCTGCGCTGGCAATAGAGCTAATGCCATTGCGACTCACAGCCGCTTTAAAGCGCGTTGTCTGTGTAATCGCCCAGTTGGTCATGTAGCCACCATAGCTCAGGCCACCGATGCCCAGGCGGTTCTCGTCTACAGGTTCCGTCGCAAGAACGAAATCAATGCCAGTCATCAGATCGCGAAAATCAGCGCCGCCCCAATCGTTCACCACTTTGCGACTAAACGCTTCTCCATATCCGGCACTCCCGCGAGGATTAGGAGCCAGGACTGCATATCCCTGGCCTGCAAGTACCTGGAACTCGTGTACATAGGCATCGCCCCAGGCCAGCGAGGGTCCGCCGTGTGGTGCGAGAAGCAAGGGTGCTTTAGCGTTATCGGGTAGATTTGGCATATAGAGCCAGCCCTCGATCTCCAGATCATCGAAGCTTTTCCAGGTGATGCGTTTTGGGCGTGTCCACTGATGGCTTCTAAGGAATGTATCATTGACGCCTGTGAGTTTGCGTGGATTTTTGCCTGTGCTATCCATGCTCCAGACATCGCCAGGCGTAAACCAGTCGGCACGTACCAGGGCAATTGTTTGCCCGTTCTTACTGATCTGTGGACTGAGGTAGCGTCCATTGCCCACGGTTAGACGCGCGAATTGGTTCTGTTCATGATCGATGCGATAGAGATGTACCTGACCGCGTTCCTGTACAGGTACAAGTAATGACTTACTATCAGGGTACCATTGTGGGCGGGGTAACCATTCATTGCGTAGCTCATCGATGATCCAGGTCTGGCAGGTCATTTCTTCTGCGTCTGTGACGATGGGATGGCCTGTGTCATTGCCATCGGTTCGTACAAGCCAGGGAGCCATGTTGCCAGCTTCGGTCTGATCGCCTGTATAGAGGTACGCAATTGCCAGGCCATTCGGGGACCATGCAGGCATCTGTGCCAGACCTTCCTCCGGTGTCAGGCGCTGCATCTGTCCCGTAGCGACGGTCAAGATCCAGAGTGCGCGGCTGGCGCTCAAATCGGGATCGGAGCGTCGATTGGCACAAAAAACGATCTCAGTTCCCTCGGGCGACCAGCAAGATTGTTCCAGATCGACAGGCTCCGAAGTCAGACGAGTAGCTGGCCCTTCCAGATGTAGCAGCCAGAGTTGTTGATAGCGTCCCTGTTTGTATCCTTGCCCGTTCCAGTGAGCATCTAGCCGCGTGAAGACTTCACACTCACTTCTAGCGGTTGCTGTATGTTCATCGGCGGGACCCCAGGCACTATGGGCGAGGATTGCGCGTCCATCGGGTCGCCAACTATATTCAGTGACATCATGCATGAGCGTGCTTATCTGGCGTGCTTCGCCTCCACGCATGGGGAGCAGGTAGATCTGCGTGGTTCCATGACGGTTCCTCAAAAAGGCCAGTGTACGTCCATCAGGAGACCAGCGAGGTGTCGTGTCGAAGTGTTCGCCACTCGTAATCTGCTGGGGAGGTTGTGTTTTGCCTCCGCTACTGTTCACAAGCCAGATGGTGCTGCTGGTTGTGTTTGTTGTGCCATCGCTCTGTAACACAGTAAAAGCGATCAGTGAGCCGTCCGGTGAAATTTGCGGATCGCTCACAATATGTAGTGCCAGGAGATCCTCAACGCTTGCATAGGGCAATGACGGCGTTATTGGAGCTACTGTGGGGGCCGCAACGGGAGGTGAAGGATGCTCATCTTCCTGCTCTAGTGTGGCGGAATCGGTATGCTGTTCAGTTGGAATTGATGTTTCCTCGTCTGTTGTGGCGGTGGGAGTTGCCTGCCTGGTATCTTCGGTTGAGGTATCTGGCGTAGTAGGTTCGGTTGCTTCATTGACTGGTTCAGGGGGCATGGTTGCGTTGCTTTGTTCGCTGGATTCAGAAGGGATAGCGGGCACCTGTATTGTTGCGGAAGTATCGTCCTCTTGTGGTAACGAGAGGCGTGGTGTGGTGGGAGTGTCTTCATTGTCAATCATTACATAACTCCTCTATCTGTGTGGTTGTTAGTATGGTGATGCTGTAAAGAAAGTATACTATAGTTTTGGGTGTGTGCAACCACAGCAAGAGGGAATCTTTCCAGCCACCTCTCGAAACTTGAAGAGGGGGGGCTGGTCCAGATCGAGAAGCGCTTTGTAGGTAAGATACCTAACACTCTTGTGAGTTTGACACAAATGGGGCAAGAGGCTATTACACGTCACTGGCTTCTGCTAGACAAATTGCGCCAGGGAGCGCAAGAGATGCTCTGATCGTATATCATATAGCTGTATTCCACTCGAATTGAAGCTTCTTTGTGAGTAGAGAAGGCGCGGCTTATGCGGTTTCCTCCGCAAGAATGTAGACTCCACTATCTTTTTCCCTTGACAAACTAATATATTTAGCTTATTATATAAATATATTAGTAAATTAACTAATTAAATTAGTAAAAGGATATATCAAATGAAAGTCACAGCTTCCAGCAACAATCTTTTTCAATTGACCCACTTTGGAGCCATCAACTGTTACCTGGTGCGCGAGGATGATGGTTTTACGTTGATCGATACTGCCGATGGCGGGCAGGCCCAGGCAATCATACAAGCGGCAAGTAAGTCAGGCTTTCCGATCAGGCGTATCCTGCTGACCCACGCTCACATTGATCACGTTGGCTCGTTGGACGCCTTGCATGAAGCTTTGCCAGATGCCGAGGTTGCTATAAGCGAGCGAGATGCGCGTTTTCTATCTGGTGATAAGAGCCTGGACGCCTCTGAGCCACAGGTGCCTTTGCGTGGGGGCTATCCAATCTGCAAAACGCAGCCAACTCAACTGCTGCATGAAGGTGATCGTATCGGCTCATTAGAAGTAATCGCCACGCCGGGCCATACCCCTGGTCATATCGCTTTCTTTGATACCAGGGATCGTAGCCTGATCGTTGGCGATGCCTTCCAGACCCTGGGTGGCGTTGCGGTTTCTGGCACATTCAAGCTTCTTTTTCCTTTACCTGCGCTTGCTACCTGGCATAAAGGATTAGCCCTGGAGAGTGCACGCAAACTGCTGACGTACCAGCCATCGTTGCTAGCCGTAGGACATGGACGTGTGCTTAGTCTCCCACAGCCCGCCATGAAGCGTGCCATCAATGTCATGGAACAATCCCTGGCGAAGGAAGAGAGGAAACGAACGCATGTCGCATAGGGCGGGACTGGACCAGTTGACTGTCGTAGAGGCTGCGGCGAAACTGGTAGACGAAGAGGGCATTGAACAACTCACGCTCAGTCACCTTGCCGAGCGTTTAGGCGTTCGTATTCCCTCTTTGTATAACCACATCGCTGGACTCCCTGGGCTCAAACACCATCTGGCGTTGTACTGCTTGCACGATCTGCTTAATCGTATCCTGCTGGCTACGGTTGGTAAAGCGCGAGAGGAGGCTATTTCTGCGCTTTTCAATGCTTATCGGACTTATGCTCGGGAAGCACCTGGACGCTATAGTCTCACACTACAAGCGCCCGCGCCACTCGATCAAGAGGTACAGGCTATTGCGCAACAGATTGTGGATGTTATTCGAGCTGTGCTTGTACCATACGGGCTTAGCGAGGAGGATGCTATTCACGCCATTCGTGGCCTGCGTAGCATCGTGCACGGCTTTATCTCGCTAGAAATGGCGGGAGGATTTGGTATGCCAGTGGACCCGGATGCCAGTTTCCAGTGGCTTATTACTATGTTTATTGCGAGTCTGGGCAAGCCAACTGAGTTGTAGTTATATTTCGCTAACAAGAATGATGATGGGGGTGACGCGTGCCTCACCTTTTTTATGTCTTTCCAGGGCATGAGTCATTTCGATATCATAGCAATACTGAAGGCTATAAAATCCTGGGTGATCAGGAGCAGAATAAATAGAATGGTGATGGATAGAATATGGTATTTGCTTTCTCGCAAGAAAATGGTGTACTTAGCATGGACCATTTGAGATCGCTTTGTGAGTGCATGCCATAGGGATTCCCCGAGCGATATGCTATGATGAAATCGTAGAACTCTTGCCCGATACAAAAGAGGATGTAGACCATATATGCTGCGGGGGCACACCTATGCTAATCGTAAATGACATTATGACAACAAATCTGATCACTGTCACGCCTGATGAGACGCTGGCGCATGCTGCAAATCTGTTCCGTCAACAAGGTTTTCATCATCTTCCTGTTGCCCGGACGGTGAGTGTACCTACTTCACAAGACAAAGCCACAAAAAGCTCTTTTGTTGGAAGGGTTGCTTACCTCGCAAGATATCGATCTCGCCGCAGCGTTGGCGCAACAGGAAGGGGCGGGTGCTCCCCAACAGCCCTGGCAGGAGCGACACGTTGTTGATGTGATGCATCGTGCGTTGCTGCGGGTAACCCCGACGACAAGTATCGCTGCTGCTGCGCAGATGCTGGTTGATCGTAACCTCAATTATCTTCCCGTGGTGGATTATGGGCTGGTGCAGGGCGAGAACAGAGCTTTGTTGGTTGGTTTGATCACACGTAGTGATCTCCTGCTCACTCTTGCACGTGTGATGGGAGCATTGGAACCGGGGATGCAACTGGATATTCTCTTGCCGGGTGGGAATATAGCAACATTGGGACGAGCTTTGATGGTGGCATCTGAATTGCATATGCATGTATTGAGTGTCATTGCTTCCCCTGATACAGATGGAGTCGTTCGTGTTACTACATTGCGCCTGGGAACGATCAATCCTACCCCTCTCTTGATGCGCTTGAAGGCTGAGAATATTCAGTTTTCTTTTGGAAATCCGCTCATGGAAGGAGAGCCATATGTCTGACCAGTCCTCGATGCAGCAAAAAGCGCGTTTACTTTTCACAAAGGAAGAGTTGAGCTATGACTTTGGGCCGCAGCATCCGTTGAATCCCAGGCGTCTTCAGGCCATGATCGACCTGTTGGAGGCTACCAATCTGTGGCATGCAAACGACGAGCAGACGCAATTGGCTTTGCGTGTCGCTACTAATGAGGAGTTGGGCCTGGTTCACACGCCTGACTATATTGCGGCTGTACAACGTTTGAGTATGCCTGACGATGCAACTCTACATGCGGAAGAAACTGCTGAATTGACGCAACTTGCCTTACGCTACGGGTTTGGTGATGGTGATACTCCGGCACTGCCTGCTATGCATGAAGTTGCGGCGCGTATTGTGGGTGGCACGCTGGTTGCTTTAAGTGCGGTAATGGGTTTGCCAGAGGGTGGGACGTTTGCGCATGAAGAGGAGCGGCCTGTCCATGTCTTTCATCCGGCGGGTGGTCTGCATCATGCCTGGCCTGAGCGTGCCTCAGGCTTCTGCGTTTATAACGATGCTGCGGTAGCCATTGCGCATGTGCTGCGCTCGACGGAAGCCAAGGTGCTTTATATTGATTTTGATGCGCACCATGGAGATGGTGTGCAGCGAGCTTTTTATGATGAGCCACGCGTGATGACGATTTCATTGCACGAGACGGGGCGCTATCTTTTCCCTGGTACGGGTGATGTCCTTGAGCTGGGCAATCGGAGTGGCCGTGGCTATGCGGTGAACATGCCCTTTGAGGCGTTTACAGAGGACGATTCTTACAATGAGTCGATGCTTGCCATCCTTTCACCGATTGTGACTTTCTTTGCACCTGATGTTATTGTAACTCAACATGGTTGTGATACGCATGCGTGGGATCCTTTAACGCACTTGAGTCTGACCATGCGGGGTATTCGTGCTCAGATGAAGCTGGCGCATGAATTGGTGCATACTTATTGTAGTGGACGCTGGGTGGCCCTTGGTGGGGGAGGCTATGATCTTTATCGTGTTGTGCCGCGTGCCTGGAGCCTGTTGTGGGCCGAGATGTCAGAGCAGGATGTGCCAGTCGCTTTGCCACAGAGAATGGATTGAGCGCTGGCGTCCGGTCTGGCTGGCGAGTTGTGAGCAGGAAGAGATTGCGCAGGAGTTAATGGGGAAGCCTGCCTCATCGGTGGACTTTCCGACGACGTTTATGGATCGTGCTGAAGATTTTGCTCCTCAGCCACGTCGTTGGGAGATTGCGCGTGCTAATAGACAGACGGTGACACTTTTACGTAATTTGCTTCTTCCTTCAACGTTGCGTCACGCTTTTCCGACTCAGCGTCAGCGTTCGCCTCTTGCGGATCTTTTTGATCTATTACACATGAATAGGGAAGCATCGCCTTCGCGCACAAAAACGTTAGATACGACGCAGGGTCCAGTGCTTTTACGCGATTTTTGTCCTCCCTCACTGGTGGAGCGCCTCAGAGCTGATAATGGATTGCATGCTTTTGCACGTTTGCCCGAGCGCGAGCATCAACTATTACTAGATATTGCGCGAAGCCCTGATTGTGCGCTGACATTGGCCCATACACCTGGAGGAGATATTGTCGGACAGGTTACGATTGCGCCTTCCGATGAATGGTGGGAAGGGATTGATAATCTGTACGAAGTTGCAATTGAGGTTAGCACGAACTGGCGAGGACTTGGTATTGCGCGGACGATGCTCTCTTTCGCGCTGGAACTGGATGCTCTGGAGGATATGATCTTTTTTGCGGTTGGCCTTTCCTGGCATTGGGATGCCGAGGCGCTGGGTATTTCTCTGTATCGTTATCGGCAGTTGATCACGCATCTTTTCGGGACGCAAGGCTTTGTTGAATATCCCACCACCGAACCCAACGTCAGTATGGAGCCGGCAAATGTTCTATTGGCGCGGATTGGAAAGCGTGTTGATAAGCGTGTTGCCAATCAATTTATTAATCGTTTGCTCAGTCCCACCAGCTTTGGGCGCTTCTAATCTAAGCTAGAAACCTGAGTAAGAGCTTAGAAAGCTTTATGCTCAGCCTTTTTATAAGTAAAATTTGTTTTACGTTCCTTAATTTTTGGTGTGTGCAAAGTGTATCACTTTGGTGGTTCCGTTACGTGTTAGAGGCATGATCCCCTGTTTCAGGGCACGTTCTCCCCTTCGTCAAGGTACTTATCTTAAAGTAAGATAAGAAATCCATAAGAATACGATAAGAAATTGAAATCCTTTCTTCATTAAGATGAACTCCCCTCGCTTTAATATAGTTTAGTTTCAGCTTAGAGTGCACTACAGAAGAGCTTATAAGGCCCAAAAACGCTTGATATTTCTACTAGAAAAACTTATGCTATGGGGGACGAAAGAAAGCGAGGATGTGAACAATGCAAGTACGAGAACGCACAAAAATACAGGCCCCCGAAATTACCGATGGTATGTTGGTACAGCAGACACTAGCTGGTGACCAGCGTGCTTTTGAGGCATTGGTGCAGAGGTATAATGTACCTTTATTCAATTTTATCTGTCATTGTCTTGGCGATTACGACCTGGCATGTGATGTTTCGCAACAGGTTTTTCTACAATTATATATTTCCATGCCAACATTGCGAACCGGAGAGCCTTTGAAGGCCTGGCTCTTCCAGGTTGCACGCAACCGCTGCCTGGATGAGTTGCGGCGCAAACGTGCGATCCACTTTTCCGAGCTAGAGTCTGCCAATGATGATGACGATCTGTCACCTCTGGCAATTATGCCCGATCTGCGGCCTCTTCCTGAAGAGATTGCCGAACGTCATGACCTGCAGAGTTCGTTGCGTAGTGCGATTGAGGCATTGCCACCAAAGTTTCGTTCAGTTGTCCTGCTGCGTTATGCGGGACAGTTAAGTTTCTCTGAAATTGGCAAAACATTAAATATGCCTGAGGCGACCGCGAAAACATATTTCCAGCGTGCTCGTCCGCTCCTACGCAACGCTCTGGCGGCTCAGTGGCGTCCGCAGTATGTAACATCGGCTTCTTAAGTTTTTCTAAGAAGGTGTGATTTTGATAAGAAGTCTGAGGAAAATGAAACTCTTTTCTTATGTTATTCGTACTTATAGAAGACAACGGTATGAATAACATAAGAGGGAGCAAGTATAATGTATTCAACTCAGATGCTTTTAGCTGAAAACATAGAGGATGTGTCGTCGGAGGATGAAATTGATGAATTGTTCAGTCATCTGCTACAGATAGAGCCACCTACAACGCTGGTTGATGATATCCTTGCAACCGTTGCACGCCTTCCATTACCTCAAGAGATGGAAAAGATGACATGGGATGATGTGGAAGGTCTTGTTGCTCGCAATAAAAGGCAAATGCCTTCATAGATATGCACAGATATATAAGATGGAGAGGCGTCCCCTTTGCGCGTGTTCGTTCCCTGGAGAGATAATTATTTGGGAGTGGTTACGCGCAAAGGGGACGCCTCTCCATCTGGGTAGAGAGTCAAAAGACGATGTACCATTGAGGTGAGTCCTCTGGTACATCGTTTTATATGGTGTGGAAAAGCTTCCAGTTGTGTGCTAAAAGATGTTTAGGAAGCAATCTGTTCGGAGAGCTTGCCTGTGTTTACCAGCCAACGTACAAATTCCAGGCGTCGGTGGTCGGCTGCTGCCAGTTGTTTTTCTTTCTCAGAATAGTCTTTGCGAAGCTTGCTTAATTGCTTCATTTCATGTTCAGCAAAACCGCCCTTGCGTAAAATTTCACGATCTTCTTTCATGTGAAACTCCTTTCAGGTTCGCTAACAACTACTGAGGTGCTGCCGTTAACATGCGCTCAACGCGTTTGAGGAGTGTCTGCATTGGATATGGTTTGGGCAAGTGGTCCAATGTAGAGCGGGACTCGCCGCGCAGGCGTATGGATGCACGTACGGCTGTTGCTGAACTTGTGGTAAGGAGTACTGGTATGGAGGCGAAGTCGCGAAGAGCTTGTAAGACATCCCATCCCTGTACATTACCGGTAAGTTCAAGATCGAGCACTACAAGATCAGGAATTGAATGACGAAGAGTGGCGATAGCCATTTCTCCGTTGTGAACTGCTGCAACGGTATAACCACGGGCGGTTAAGATGCCAGCCTCCAATCTGGCGAGGGTAGGGTCATCTTCAACCACTAAAATATGAATAGTGGTTTCCTTCTGGTGTTTGTCTTCAGGTTGCAACTTTGCGATATCTTCATGTGTTGCAATCTCACCCAACAAACTCACAGTGCCGTTGACCGGCTTGTTCGCAGTGTCGTTGTTATCTATCACTGACACCCTGCTTCTGCTATGCGTAACCCTCCTATGCTCGGTGCGCTAGCGCCGGTACGACGTAGAGAGGATGACCTGTATCTCTTGTAGAGAGCATACCCAATTTTGGGTGATAATCCTGTGAATATCTTTGCTTCGTGTGTGAAAACGCTGTGAATATCGTGGAATTGGTTCGCAATGCATTGCTCAAAGTTCGTCTGGGTCGGGGGGTGGGACAAAGTAGCCGACGCCTAGTTCGTTGAGGAGGAAGCGGGGTTGCGATGAATCGGGTTCAAGTTTACGGCGCAGGTGGCGTACGAAGGTACGTAGATAGGTATTTTCGCCACTATAGTCCGGGCCCCATACGCGTTGCAGCAGTTCCCGGTGTGTCAATACTTTGCCTGCATTGCGTGCGAGCTCACAGAGAAGATCGTATTCAGTTGGGGTGAGATGGACTTCCACACCATTTGAGCGTACCGTCCGGTGTGCAAAATCGACCTGTAAGCCATTTTCTCCTCCACAGTGATAGCCTGGGCGTTGCCCTTCGTTGCCGGTTGCGCTACTGCGCAGGCGAGCCGTCTCTTCGGCGCGACGGAGTGCTACGCGGACGCGTGCCAGTAATTCATTCAGGCTAAATGGTTTGGTAAGGTAGTCGTCGGCACCCAGATCCAGTGCGCGGATTTTCACAGGTTCTTCGTCATGTGCTGATAATACAATGACTGGAGCACTGCTCCATTCGCGTAAACGGCGTAGAAATGATAAGCCATCGAGCGAGGGAAGGGAGAGGTCGAGCAGGACCAGTTGTGGTTGGAAGATTGCGGCTAGATCGATAGCTTGAGCTCCATCGCGTACTGCCTGTGTATTAAAACCCCGTGCCTTCAATTGTGCGAGCAAAAATGTGCGCATTTGTGGATCATCTTCGACACAAAGGATTCGAACCTTTTTCTCCGCTGTTGTAGACATCGTTTTGCATCCTTCAACTTTGCTTTTAAGATGTAACTTCTTCGCTCTCCTGCTCTTTTTTCCCTGTGACGAAAACAGGTAATGTAAAGGCAAAGGTGGCTCCCTGACCTGGGCGACTCTCAAGTGTTAATGTGCTGCCATGGGCTTCAATAATGCCCCTACTGATGTATAAGCCCAGCCCGGTGGCTGGACTCCAGCGTGCTGCGCCCCGTCGTCTTTCTGGTACAGGTTGCCCTGGTCGTTCGAGGATGGGGCGACGCATCGCTGCAAATGTGCTGAAGCGCGTGAATAGTTCCATCTGTTGTTCCTGGCTCATGCCGGGTCCCCGATCAGTAACACTCAATGTCAGTGCTGAAGGGTGTGCTTCTCCTCTCTCGGTGATGGGTTGCACTTCTAAACGGACGACATCGCCTTCCGGTGCATAGCGAAAGGCATTGCTCAGCAGGTTAGTGAGCACGCTGAGAATTAATTCGTAATCGCCGCGTATGGCTGGCAATTGTTCTGGTAGTGAGATTTGCAGGTGGCGTCCCGAGGAGGTAATCAGTGCCTCCAGGCGTTCTTGCAGATCTTCCAGCAGTTCTGGTAAAAGAATAGCTTCAAATTCGAGGCGTAGAGCCCCTGCTTCAACACGCGAAGCATCAAGGAAACTATTGACCATTCCCACCAGGCGCTCGACCTGCTCATCGGCGGTCTCCAGCATATCATGTCTGGCCTCACCGGACCATTGTAAATCATCGGAGAGCAGAGCGGTAAGATGGGCCCGAATATTTGCCAGGGGTGTTTTGAGTTCGTGTGCCATTGTGGTAAAAAAATCTTCGCGTGCATGTTCGAGCGCCTTCATTCTACTAATTTCATGCAAGACCAGAATAGCACTGGCAATTGTTCCATCTGGTGAGCGCAGTGGAGCAGAATTGACGAGCAGGTAGATCGGACGCCCATCTATTTTGGTGCTGTGTAATTCTGCTTCGCTGGCCTCTCCAAAGTGGAGTGCCCGATACAACGGTTGTTCTTCAAATGGCGTCTCTGTGCCCGATGTCCCATAGAGGGCCAATTGGCGCAACAAAGGTTCGTAGGGGCGGGGTTGACCCCCGCCCTGTCCAATCGTTTGGCGGGCTATAGCATCAGGATCATCAGAAGGTTCAAGTGGTAAACCCATGCTCTGTAAAATTTGTACCGCGCGACTGTTGATGACGCTTATCGTGTTGTTGTGTGCTGAAACCAGAATAACCCCTGACGGAAGGCGTTCTAACAAAAGTTCCTGGGCGGCCTTTGCTTCTTTGAGGGCTTCATTGCGCTGTTCCAGTTCTTTTGTGCGTTCCACGACTTCGGCTTCGATGCGTTCGCGTGCCTCAGCCTGGCCTGTAACATCATGGAAGATGACGAGGAAGGCAAAGAGGTCGCCTTCCTCGTCTTGTATGGGTGTGTATGAACAGAGCATGGTATACAGTTGTTCATCAGCACCCACGACTTTGACTTCATCTATCTGTTCTGTCAACGCCCGCCGTTCGAGTTCTTCAGCGAGGTTAGGTAGGCCTGCCAGTTCAGGGGGGAAGATTGCTTTACTGCGTGACAGCGCTTGTTTGATTGTGAGGCCGATGAGATTGCCAGACCAGCCGAAAAATTTGCGTGCAGCTGAGTTGATGTCGGCGACGCGCCAGCGAGGATCAAGAATTACAACGGCATCGGGGATGGCCTGCATCATATTTTCTTTCTGGCGTGCGTTGCGATTGGCGGTGCGTGCCAGGCGATTAATGCTGCGGAAGAGGCGAGCATTCTGGATTGCCAGGCCTGCTTGTTGTGCGAAGCGTTGGAGTAATTCGACCTCTTCGGGTGGGAAGCCGCGTGGTCGACGATGATAGACCTCGATTGTGCCGAGCACACTGTTTGTTGTTGTTTGTGCATGCTCGTTGCTAACGTTGTCACTACCTACCATATAAGGTTCGAAGATGGGAACACAGAGGACGGAGCCTGGTCGTCGTGACCTGCCATCATCGTCGAGGAAGGGGAGATCAATATTGGGGATTGTACTTGTATCAGTAAAGACGAGTGTCTCTCTATCGCGCATGACCTGACCGAGCAGTATTCTTCGATTGACCAGTGGATGCCAGCCGACGGAGTGGATGTGAATGCCTTTCTGGGCGGCGATGGTTGCGCGGCGTGTTTCTGGCGTTGAGTGGACGATATTCTCATAGTCGTTATCTTGTGTCTCTGATGTATCGATCAGTAACACAGCACAGCGGTTTGCGCCCACCAGGTCTTGTAATGCCTGAAGGATGCGATCCAGGACGTGATGTAAGGCTGAGGGACCTGCGATGGCTGAAGTAATAGAATGAATGGCCTGTAAGTGCAGGCGAGATCGTACCTTGTCGGTGACATCTTCAGCGATCACAAGCAGTTCAGGCACCTGCTTCCCATCCTCCTCCGAGGGTTTGTCGGGAGATGTGGTTGAAAGTTCGATTGAGATGCGCCAGTAGGTGCGTCCACGTGTCTCAAGGCTGCCTTCATAGGGAACTTCTGCAAAATGAACTGTTTGCCCACTTTCAATGACCTGTTGTAAAACTGGGAGGGCGATGTCACATATTTGAGCTGGTAATACTTCGTCCATACGCAAGCCTACGACGTTTTGATAGCACCAGGGTTCGTCGAGGAAGGCAAGGATATATGGATTGGCATAGCGAATATGCAGGCTGGCGGAGTTAAGAATCACCACCCCAACCGATACATGCCCAAGAATATGTTCAAGTTGTACCGCTTGTCCTGGCTCCATACCTGTTATTTTTCTAGTTACCCGATTGGTATACATTTTCATCCACCCCTGCCAGTTAGCCATGACGAACGGTTCTTTTTTCTTCTGAATCTGTTTCATCGTCTACTAAATGGAAGAGTGGTATCCTTATTATACAGCATTCTGGTTGCTCCTGGGATGGTTCTGCATACTTTTTCCTACGTTGTTTGGCATTCTCGTTGGCTCAAGCTCCTGTTGAGACTGCTGGCTGAAGCAATAATGTTTGCCACGTCTCTTTCTATGATAGCAGAGACTGTTATTTCTGGAGCAAGCACCTGGTCTGGCTGAGTTTCCCCAATCTATTTTTCATGGCGTCATACCTTGTTTTATAACCTGTACCATATGCTTGTTCCTTTCTTCTCTGTTTTCTGCTGTTTTTGATCGATAGCACAACTTTTTCAACATGAACTCATGTTGATTACCGTTGAGGCAAAGGAACCGCAACAGATATTGCTGAAGTTGATACGTTCGGAGTCTCCATTTGATCGCTGGTTGAAAAGTCAGGTAGAGAGTTTGGTTGGTTGGAATATGAACATACTTTCTGACCCTCATCCTGATCTCATCTTTGAGTGGCGTGACGACTCCGCCGGGGTTGAAACTCCGGGGCTTCTCAGGCAGCATGACCCACCTGATGGCTCCGTTCGAGCCGTAGGATGTTGAGCACCGCATTGTCACTCATTTATGACGTTGCTTATGACGCTTTCATGACGCACTCTCATCATACTGGAACTATCAGAGAACGATGTGAGGAGCAACGAAGCTTGTAGATGATCAGCAGAATATATCCTTTTATTGATTGAATACCTGGGAGAGGGACAGAGATCTCAGCTTGCCGAGTTTTTAGTCAAAGTATCACGTTTCTACAATGAAAAAGCTACCAGTGTAGACTTCACGCACTGGGGAAGAGATGAAGAGATATGATCAAGTTGTTGCGGTTTTTGAGACCGTATAGGATGACACTTCACATTGGTGGCGGGAGTGATTCTGGCAATCAATCAGGATGCAGCACTTTCCTGGATTTTTGTGGTGATCATTTCTGTTCTTGGAGGAGCAGCGCTTTGATGCGGCGAATGCTGATCTGATCGGTGTCACTATCTGGGTAAATCAGTTGGTGGATTTGCTCATGCCAATTATGATGCTGGTGCTCAATCTTTCGAGCATTGCCATTGTGTGGTTTGGAGCGATACGCATTAATAATGGTGACATGCAGGTTGGAGCACTCTTTTTAATAGATCGTAGGGGCTATGTTTACGGCGTCCAGGAGGGTTGGAAGCCTAAAATATAACCCCTTCCCTTTTTGATTAAAGAAAGTTTTGGTAAAATTGGATGAAAGGCTGACAGACGTATGTCACAGATTATCTTATAGACTTTTAGTAGATGGTGCTGTGGGGTTGAGGATCGGCGCGTCAAGAAAGGATTTGCTTGTGATCTCTGCTAAGAAAGACTCTGGTTTATCGTCTCCGTATTTCAATAAATTGAAGAACACGCTGCGTGTCTATATACGTCTGGTTGGCCTTCTTCGTCCGCATTGGCTCGCGTTTCTAGGAAGCGTGATCTGTATCGGATTATCAACGGCTTTTGCGCTGATCGTTCCCCAGTTGCTGGCATGGGTTGTCGATGTTGGTGTGCAAAATGGTCGTGTGACAGATCTTGTCATCGCTGCCACCGCTATCCTTGTCGTCAGTATCTTGCGCGGCCTGGCAGCGTATGGGCAGGGCTATCTTTCGCAGGCAGTTTCTAATCTGGTAGCATATGATCTTCGTAATAGCATTTATAGTCATTTGCAAAATTTAAGTTTTTCCTTTCATGACGAAGCTGAAACCGGAAACTTGATGTCACGTATGACCGTTGACATTGAAGCTGTCCGCAACTTTTACATTCTCGCGTTTCTGCGTGCAATCATTGCCGTTGCAACCTTTGGAGCCGTGACAGTCATTTTGCTCGTTCTGGACTGGCAATTAGCGCTGGTCACATTGATCAGCGTACCTATTCTGCTGTTTCTTTCCAATCATGTGGCCCATCGCCTGCGTCCATTGTGGGCGGCAGTACAGAGTGGCTCTGGTGATCTGGGCACGATTATGCAGGAAAGCTTAAGCGGCGTGCGCGTTGTGAAATCGTTTGCACGTGAGGATTTTGAGATCGATAAGTTCGGTCGGACCAACTATGGGCTACGAGAATTGAATATGGCTGCGATGCGGACATCCGCCTGGAACCAGCCATTGATGATTCTGGTCTTGAATGTAGTCACAGTGTTGGTCATCTGGGTTGGTGGGGCAGCAGTCATTAATCATCGCATCACCCTGGGAACTCTGTTCGCCGTGACGCAATACGTCCTGGTGCTGGCTACTCCCGTGCGCACATTTGGTTTTATGGTGACCTGGTTTATGCGCGGCTATTCCGGAGCGGAGCGTCTCTTCACGATATTGGATACTGAATCAACCATTCAAGATGCACCTGACGCGCAGCCGTTAGAGCAAGTGAATGGGCGTGTCCGCTTTGAACACGTCTCATTTGCCTATGGCACAGGAGCTGAGGTGCTGCATGACATCACAATCGACGCAAAGCCGGGGCAGGTAACTGCGCTGCTCGGCCCAACGGGAAGTGGAAAAAGCACCATCCTCAATCTTCTACCGCGCTTCTACGATGTCAAAGAGGGCGCAGTGACAATTGATGGACGGGACATACGCACGGTCACACTCTCATCGCTGCGGCGCAACATTGGTTTTGTCTTGCAGGATGTCTTCTTGTTCAACGCGACGTTACGCGACAATATCGCTTATGGCATAGAGGATGCCACCGACGAAAAGATTATCGAAGCGGCAAAGATGGCACGCCTCCACGATTTCGCACTCGGCCTTCCTGATGGCTATGACACCTGGGTGGGTGAGCGTGGGGTCACATTATCAGGAGGCCAGAAGCAGCGTGTGGCAATCGCACGTACCTTGCTGCTTGACCCGCGCATTCTGGTGCTTGATGATGCAACCTCTAGCGTCGATATGGAGACGGAATATCTCATTCAGCAAGCGCTGGATGCAGTGATGCAGGGCCGTACGACCTTCGTTGTTGCCTCCCGTCTACGCACGGTAAAGAATGCGGATCAGATCCTGATCCTGGAAAAAGGGCGTATCGTAGAACGCGGGAATCACGAAGCATTGCTTGCTCTTGGCGGTGCCTATACACGACTCTACGACCTGCAACTGCGTGAACAAGAAGAGTTTGAGGCGCGTATGTCGGAGTCACAAACGGATTGGGAGGTCGTGAGCTAATCATGAAAAAGCAAGCACATGTTCCAGAGTCCTATGTCGAGCATCGGCGTCGTACCGCCTGGATCGAAAACAGCCTGGCACGTTCCGACGAAGATATCAACGCAAAATTTGATTGGAGCAGCATACGCCTGTTTGGACCGTATCTTGCCCGCTATCGTGTACAAGTGCTACTCAGCATTGTGTTGATGCTCATCTTTACTGGCTTAAACCTGGCAAATCCCTATCTGATCGGGGTTGCCATTGATAACTATATTACCAACCATGATCTGCATGGTCTGGCAATCATCGGTATTATATTACTTGTCGTTAATGTTGCAATGTGGCAGGCGCAATACTGGCAGATCTGGACGATGTCATGGGCGGGACAACAGATTCTGTTTCATGTCAGTACCGATATGTATGAGCATTTGCAGAACCTCTCGCTCGGCTTTTACGATCGTACGCAGATCGGGCGGGTGATGTCGCGTTTGCAAAGTGATATTGATGTACTTGAATCAATGCTCAGTTCTGGCCTGCTGGCGATGTTAAGTTCGGTTGTGGCGTTGGTGGGTATCATTGCAACGATGCTGGTGCTCAATGCGGGGTTGGCGCTGCTCTCTTTCACGGTATTACCTGTCATGGTGGGTATTGCGATCTTCTGGCAACGGCATGCGCAGCGTTCGTTTCGCCTGACGCGTGCCGCCATCTCGATGGTCAACGCGACCTTGCAGGAGAACATCTCTGGGATGCGCGTCATTCAAAGTCTGGTGCGTGAAGATCGTAACAGCGAAGAGTTCGAGAGGCTCAATGCGTACAATCGCGACACCAATCTTGAGGCCAGTCGTATTGCGGCGTTTATTCTCCCATTGGTTGAGGTTGTGGCGGCGGTAGCTATCGCATTGATCGTCATTTTTGGAGGCATGGAGGTTGCGCATCATACGCTACTGATTGGTATTCTGGTCAGCTTTACGCTCTATATCAATCGTTTCTTTGATCCTATCCGTGATCTGAGCCAGCAATATACTCAATTACAACGCTCAGGAGTTGCGGCAGAACGTATCTCTCAGATTATGAACGTGCCTGTTGAGATTCAGGATCAGCCGGGCGCACAGAATCTGCCACAAATTCAGGGGAATGTCGAGTTTCGCAACGTTGTTTTTGGTTACTTGCGTGATCGTCCAGTATTACGTGGCTTGAATTTGAGCGTTGAGGCGGGACAGACGGTGGCTATCGTTGGTCCGACAGGAGCTGGCAAGAGCACGATTATCAGTCTACTCACACGTTTCTATGATATTCAGGACGGAGCGGTTCTGATCGACGGATATGATATTCGTAAGGTCACACAACGTTCATTGCGCAGTCAGGTCGGCGTTGTGCCACAGGATCCCTTCCTCTTCACGGGTACGGTGCGCGAAAATATTCGTTATGGGCGTGTGGACGCCACCGACGAGGAGGTCATCGCCGCCGCCCAGGCGGTGGGGGCGCACGAGCTTATTAGGCAATTGCCTGATGGGTATGACACGGCTATTCGTGAGCGAGGTCGTAACCTGAGTGTGGGCCAGCGCCAACTCATCTCCTTCTCACGCGCATTGCTTGCTAATCCGCGCATTCTGATTCTGGATGAGGCAACGGCCAATATTGACACTTTTACCGAGTTGCTGGTCCAGCAAGGGTTGCAGCGTCTTTTGCATGGCCGTACGGCATTTATCATCGCGCACCGCCTCTCGACGATCAAGCATGCTGATTGTATCATTGTATTGCAATCGGGACGCATCATTGAGCGAGGGACGCACGAAGAATTGTTACAGCGCAAAGGGGCGTATGCTTCATTGTATGCAATGGGTTTTCGTCATACTGAGAGCGAAGCCAGTTAAGCGAATTCAGAACTAATCATGATGTGTAAATGGCAGCCTTTATGCTATGCTCATTTGATGAGAGGTGCATGGTAGTGAGGATGCACTTCGAGAGGCGGGTGTAAGGCTCCACGCCTCTCTTTCTTGATACCTCTTTGGGACTGGCACTGCCTGCCAGTGCTCTCTGTTGGTGGTATATAATAAGGGAACAGAAACGACAACAGGGAGGAAAGAGATGGAACTTCAGACGCTTTTCCAGGTGCAAGGACAGACCGCCGTGATTACTGGTGGGAGTGGTATCCTGGGGCAGGCAATGGCGCATGGGTTGGCGCAGGCGGGTGCAAAAGTCGCAATCATCAGCCGGCGGGCTGAAATGGCGGACAATGTTGCCAGAGCGATCAATGCTGAGGGTGGGCAGGCGATAGGTATTGCCTGTGATGTCACAGACCATAATGCTTTGGAAGCAGCTCAGGGGCGGGTCACAGAGGTGTTTGGTCCCACTGATATTCTGGTCAACGCAGCAGGTGGCAATCAGCCACAGGCCACGACAGCGCCAGGGCGCTCATTTTTCGATCTACCCGCAGAGGCGATTGAGGGTGTGTTGAATTTGAATTTCACTGGCACAGTGCTCAGCAGTCAGGTTTTTGGGCGTGGTATGGCCGAGCGCGGGCAAGGTTGTATTGTTAATATTGCATCGATGAGTTCTCTAAAGCCATTGACCAACGTGCCAGTTTACAGCGCAGCGAAGTCGGCGGTGGTAAATTTTACGCAGTGGCTTGCTGTTCATATAGCCCAGGAATACAGTCCAAACATCCGTGTAAACGCCATGGCACCCGGCTTTTTCCTGACCGACCAGAACCGTTTCCTGCTAACTGATAAAGAGAGTGGTGCATTCACACCTCGTGGGCAAAAGATTCTGACGCACACTCCTGCTGGACGGTTGGGGGTGCCAGAAGACCTGGTCGGGACGCTTCTGTGGTTGGTGAGTCCAGCTTCAGCCTTTGTGACAGGGATTGTTGTGCCAGTTGATGGGGGCTTCTCGGCGTTTGGTGGTGTGTAGTTCTAATTGTCACCTTCCCGCAGAGGTGGCGTTAGCAAAGCGTTTGGGAGTTCAACATAGGTTGCTCTTTTCAGGAGAGACGCGAATGCTTCTCGTCAGATGCGTGTTATGAAAGGCTGACAGACGTATGTCACAGATTATCTTATAGACTTTTAGTAGATGGTGCTGTGGGGTTGAGGATCGGCGCGTCAAGAAAGGATTTGCTTGTGATCTCTGCTAAGAAAGACTCTGGTTTATCGTCCCCGTATTTCAATAAATTGAAGAACACGCTGCATGTCTATATACGTCTGGTTGGCCTTCTGCGTCCGCATTGGCTCGCGTTTTTAGGAAGCGTGATCTGTATCGGATTATCAACGGCCTTTGCGCTGATCGTTCCCCAGTTGCTGGCATGGGTTGTCGATGTTGGTGTGCAAAATGGCCGTGTGACAGATCTTGTCATCGCTGCCACCGCTATCCTTGTCGTCAGTATCTTGCGCGGCCTGGCAGCGTATGGGCAGGGCTATCTTTCGCAGGCGGTTTCTAATCTGGTAGCATATGATCTTCGTAATAGCATTTATAGTCATCTGCAAAATTTAAGTTTTTCCTTTCATGACGAAGCTGAAACCGGAAACTTGATGTCACGTATGACCGTTGATATTGAAGCGGTGCGCAACTTTTACATTCTCGCGTTTTTGCGAGCGATTATTGCTGTGGCAACCTTTGGAGCGGTGACAGTCATTTTGCTCGTTCTGGATTGGCAATTGGCGCTGGTCACATTGATCAGTGTACCTATTCTGCTGTTTCTTTCCAATCATGTGGCTCATCGTCTACGTCCATTGTGGGCGGCAGTACAGAGTGGTTCCGGTGATCTGGGCACAATTATGCAGGAAAGCTTAAGCGGCGTGCGCGTTGTGAAATCGTTTGCACGTGAGGATTTTGAGATCGATAAGTTCGGTCGGACCAACTATGGGCTACGAGAATTGAATATGGCCGCGATGCGGACATCCGCCTGGAACCAGCCATTGATGATCCTGGTCTTGAATGTAGTCACAGTGCTGGTCATCTGGGTTGGTGGGGCAGCAGTCATTAATCATCGCATCACCCTGGGAACGCTGTTCGCCGTGACGCAATACGTCCTGGTGCTGGCTACTCCCGTACGCACATTTGGTTTTATGGTGACCTGGTTTATGCGTGGCTATTCGGGAGCGGAGCGTCTCTTCACGATATTGGATACTGAATCAACCATTCAAGATGCATCTGACGCGCAGCCGTTAGAGCAAGTGAATGGGCGTGTCCGCTTTGAACACGTCTCATTTGCCTATGGCACAGGGGCTGAGGTGCTGCATGACATCACAATCGACGCAAAGCCGGGGCAGGTAACCGCATTGCTCGGCCCAACGGGAAGTGGAAAAAGCACCATCCTCAATCTTCTACCGCGCTTCTACGATGTCAAGGAGGGCGCAGTGACAATTGATGGACGGGACATACGCACGGTCACGCTCTCATCGCTGCGGCGCAACATTGGTTTTGTCTTGCAGGATGTCTTCTTGTTCAACGCGACGTTACGCGACAATATCGCTTATGGCATAGAGGATGCCACCGATGCACAGATTATCGAAGCGGCAAAGATGGCACGCCTCCACGATTTCGCCCTGGGCCTTCCTGATGGCTATGACACCTGGGTAGGTGAGCGTGGGGTCACATTATCAGGAGGCCAGAAGCAGCGTGTGGCAATCGCACGTACCTTGCTGCTTGACCCGCGCATCCTGGTGCTTGATGATGCAACCTCTAGCGTCGATATGGAGACGGAATATCTCATTCAGCAAGCGCTTGATGCAGTGATGCAGGGCCGTACGACCTTCGTTGTTGCCTCCCGCCTGCGCACGGTAAAGAATGCGGATCAGATCCTGATCCTGGAAAAAGGGCGTATCGTAGAACGCGGGAATCACGAAGCATTGCTTGCTCTTGGCGGTGCCTATACACGACTCTACGACCTGCAACTGCGTGAACAAGAAGAGTTTGAGGCGCGTATGTCGGAGTCACAAACGGATTGGGAGGTCGTGAGCTAATCATGAAAAAGCAAGCACATGTTCCAGAGTCCTATGTCGAGCATCGGCGTCGTACCGCCTGGATCGAAAACAGCCTGGCGCGTTCCGACGAAGATATTAACGCAAAATTCGATTGGAGCAGCATACGCCTGTTTGGACCGTATCTTGCCCGCTATCGTGTACAAGTGCTACTCAGCATTGTGTTGATGCTCATCTTTACTGGCTTAAACCTGGCAAATCCCTATCTGATCGGGGTTGCCATTGATAACTACATTACCAACCATGATCTGCATGGTCTGGCAATCATCGGTATTATATTACTTGTCGTTAATGTTGCAATGTGGCAGGCGCAATACTGGCAGATCTGGACGATGTCATGGGCGGGACAACAGATTCTGTTCCATGTCAGTACCGATATGTATGAGCATTTGCAGAACCTCTCGCTCGGCTTTTACGATCGTACGCAGATTGGGCGGGTGATGTCGCGTTTGCAAAGTGATATTGATGTACTTGAATCAATGCTCAGTTCTGGCCTGCTGGCGATGTTAAGTTCGGTTGTGGCGTTGGTGGGTATCATTGCAACGATGCTGGTGCTCAATGCGGGGTTGGCGCTGCTCTCTTTCACGGTATTACCTATCATGGTTGGTATTGCGATCTTCTGGCAACGCCATGCGCAGCGTTCGTTTCGCCTGACGCGTGCCGCCATCTCGATGGTCAACGCGACCTTGCAGGAGAACATCTCTGGGATGCGCGTCATTCAAAGTCTGGTGCGTGAAGATCGTAACAGCGAAGAGTTCGAGAGGCTCAATGCGTACAATCGCGACACCAATCTTGAGGCCAGTCGTATTGCGGCGTTTATTCTCCCATTGGTTGAGGTTGTGGCGGCGGTAGCTATCGCATTGATCGTCATTTTTGGAGGCATGGAGGTTGCGCATCATACGCTACTGATTGGTATTCTGGTCAGCTTTACGCTCTATATCAATCGTTTCTTTGATCCTATTCGTGATCTGAGCCAGCAATATACTCAATTACAACGCTCAGGAGTTGCGGCAGAACGTATCTCTCAGATTATGAACGTGCCTGTTGAGATTCAGGATCAGCCGGGTGCACAGGATCTGCCACAAATTCAGGGGAATGTCGAGTTTCGCAACGTTGTGTTTGGTTACCTGCGTGATCGTCCAGTGTTGCGTGGCTTGAATTTGAGCGTTAAGGCGGGACAGACGGTGGCTATTGTTGGTCCGACAGGAGCTGGCAAGAGCACGATTATCAGTCTACTCACACGTTTCTATGATATTCAGGACGGAGCGGTTCTGATCGACGGATATGATATTCGTAAGGTCACACAACGTTCATTGCGCAGTCAGGTCGGCGTTGTGCCACAGGATCCCTTCCTCTTCACGGGAACGGTGCGCGAAAATATTCGTTATGGGCGTGTGGATGCCACCGACGAGGAGGTCATCGCCGCAGCCCAGGCGGTGGGAGCGCACGAGCTTATTATGCAATTGCCTGATGGGTATAACACAGCTATTCGTGAGCGAGGTCGTAACCTGAGTGTGGGCCAGCGGCAACTCATCTCCTTCTCACGCGCGTTGCTTGCTGATCCGCGCATTCTGATTCTGGATGAGGCGACGGCCAATATTGACACTTTTACCGAGTTGCTGGTCCAGCAAGGTTTGCAGCGTCTTTTGCATGGCCGTACTGCATTTATCATCGCGCACCGCCTCTCGACGATCAAGCATGCTGATTGTATCATTGTATTGCAATCGGGACGCATCATTGAGCGAGGAACGCACGAAGAATTGTTACAGCGTAAAGGGGCGTATGCTTCATTGTATGCGATGGGTTTTCGTCACACTGAGAGCGAAGCCAGTTAAGCGAATTCAGAACTAATCATGATGTGTAAATGGCAGCCTTTATGCTATGCTCATTTGATGAGGGGTGCATGGTAGTGAGGATGCACTTCGAGAGGCGGGTGTAAGGCTCCACGCCTCTCTTTCTTGATACCTCTTTGGGACTGGCACTGCCTGCCAGTGCTCTCTGTTGGTGGTATATAATAAGGGAACAGAAACGACAACAGGGAGGAAATAGATGGAACTTCAGACGCTTTTCCAGGTGCAAGGACAGACCGCCGTGATTACTGGTGGGAGCGGTATCCTGGGGCAGGCAATGGCGCATGGGTTGGCGCAGGCGGGTGCAAAAGTTGCAATCATCAGTCGGCGGGCTGAAATGGCGGACAATGTTGCCAGAGCGATCATTGCTGAAGGTGGGCAGGCGATAGGTATTGCTTGTGATGTCACAGACCATAATGCTTTGGAAGCAGCTCAGGGGCGGGTCACAGAGGTGTTTGGTCCCACTGATATTCTGGTCAACGCAGCAGGTGGCAATCAGCCACAGGCCACGACAGCGCCAGGGCGCTCATTTTTCGATCTACCCGCAGAGGCGATTGAGGGTGTGTTGAATTTGAATTTCACTGGCACAGTGCTCAGCAGCCAGGTTTTTGGGCGTGGTATGGCCGAGCGCGGGCAAGGTTGTATTGTTAATATTGCATCGATGAGTTCGCTAAAGCCATTGACCAACGTGCCAGTTTACAGCGCAGCGAAGTCGGCGGTGGTAAATTTTACGCAGTGGCTTGCTGTTCATATAGCCAAGGAATACAATCCAAACATCCGTGTAAACGCCATGGCACCCGGCTTTTTCCTGACCGACCAGAACCGTTTCCTGCTAACTGATAAAGAGAGTGGTGCATTCACACCTCGTGGGCAAAAGATTCTGACGCACACTCCTGCTGGACGGTTGGGGGTGCCAGAAGACCTGGTCGGGACGCTTCTGTGGTTGGTGAGTCCAGCTTCAGCCTTTGTGACAGGGATTGTTGTGCCAGTTGATGGGGGCTTCTCGGCGTTTGGTGGTGTGTAGTTGTAATTGTCACCTTCCCGCAGAGGTGGCGTTAGCAAAGCGTTTGGGAGTTCAAGATAAGATGCTCTTTTCAGGAGAGATGTGGATGAAGCTGGTCAGATGAGTGTTAGCAAAGCGTTAACCGTTGCTCCATTAGCGGTTGAGGCTCCACTCACATCTGATATGGAACCCAACAGCTCCTGCGGCAGAGGCGGAACGGGTAGGAGAAAAGGTAGTGTGTTAAGTGGTATGGCTACCAGTCAAAAGGCAATCCGACATAATTTTCGGCGAGACTGGTAGCAGATGCACGCGAATTGACCGTATATTCAAGCTGGGCACGCTGCATACGCTGCTGAAACAGGTCGTCATCGGGGAAGCGGTGCAGCATGGATGTCATCCACCAGGAGAAGTGTTCCGCTCGCCAGACGCGCCTCACGCAGGTCGCTGAATAGGCATCTAAGAGCGTGGTCTGTTTTTGCTGATAGAATTGCGTCAGGGCGCGAGCGAGATGGCGAATATCTGCAATCGCCAGATTCATGCCTTTCGCGCCCGTCGGTGGCACAATATGAGCGGCATCACCCGCGAGAAACAACCTGCCGTACTGCATGGGTTCGATGACGAAGCTACGCATCGCGACAATGTTTTTCTGGATGATTGGGCCTATGCGCAACTTCCAGTCATCTTGCGTGGTTAAGCGAGTTTCAAGCTCTTCTAAGAATCATGGCATCCGACCAGGTCGCAATATCGTCTTGCGGATCGCATTGGATGTACATGCGTTGCAGTTGGGGAGAGCGCGTACTGACCAGGGCGAAGCCTCGTTCGTGGTAGGCATAAATCAATTCTTTAGCGGATGGTGGTGCCTGCATCAAAATGCCAAGCCAGCCAAAGGGATAAGATCGGGTATACACCCTTTGGAGCGTAGCAGGAATAGATGCGCGGGAAACACCATGAAAACCATCGCATCCGGCAATGAAATCGCATTGCACTTCAACTTGCTCATCTTCGTGGATAAAGTGGATGGATGGTTGGTCAGAAGAGACATGCAAGGAGGTGAACATCTTTGACATTAAAAAGAATGCGCCCACCCTGCTCCAGACGTGCAGCCACGCAATCTTTCACGACCTCATGCTGTGGGTAAAGCATAATGGATCGTCCGTTGGTCAGTTCATGGAAGTCGATGCGATGACCAGAGCCATCAAAGCGCAACTCTATGCCATGATGCACCGCTCCCTCGCGCTTCATGCGGGCATCAAGCCCCATTCCGGTCAGCAGTTCGACCGTGCCATACTCAAGCACGCCAGCGCGGATTGTTGATTCTATTTCTGCCCTACTACGATTTTCAAGAATGATAGAATCAATGCCTTCCCTGAAAAGAAGCAGTGAAAGCAGCAGACCAGCCGGGCCTGCTCCAACAATTCCAACGCTTGTTCGCATCTTCATAGATGGTTTTCTCCTGTTTTTCTGATTGGGAATGCACTCTATTGAAAGCAAAAATGGAGGCAATGCAATTCATACAATACCTCCCGATAGCTGGACTTCGCGATAGGATGCGAGGGCACGCTCAATAAATATATCTGTACTGCCCAGATAATTGCTGGGATCGAGGGCATGATCAATCTCTTCTGAGGAAAGGTGAGAACACACATCTGTTTTTGCCAGGGCGGCCTGAAGAAGGGTAATACCTGATCTGACAGAAGATTTGCATAGAGCCTTGACGATACGCTGGGCCTTGGGTCTTCCTACTTTCTGGGCGAGGGCCATGGTGAGAGATTCGGCCATAATAAGTCCGCCTGTCAGATCAAGGTTCGCGCCCATGCGTGCAGAATCGACCTGAAGATTTTCAATTGCATCGCAAACGTGCTTTACTGCACCAGATGTAAAACGGAAGAGGTTGGGAACCGTGGCCCATTCGGCCTGCCATCCTCCTACCGCACGTTCATGCTCCTGGGTCATCGCAGAGAGAATTATGGGTACATTTCCAATAGCCAATTGGGCTGAGGTTAGAGCGTTGATTGCGTCGACTGGATTGTGCTTCTGAGGCATGGCGGATGACTCACCTTTCCCTGGAGCGCTGCCCTCCGTTACTTCGCCAACCTCAGTCTGTGCGAGGAGAACGATGTCGTTAGCTATCTTTGCCATCGCACCTGAGACCACACCGAGCGAGGTCGCAATCTCGGCGATGCGGTCGCGCTCGGTATGCCATGGGAGATCGGGCGCGGGTAGCCCCAATCCTGCGGCCAGCAGTTCGACGACCTGCAAGCCATTCTCTCCTAGCGAGGCCAGTGTTCCAGCGGCACCACCCAGTTGCACGGCCAGCGTGTGTTCGCGCTGTCTGCGTAATGCGTGTATCTGGCGTACGACAAGGGCCAGCCAGCGGGCGGCTTTGAGGCCAAAGGTGATCGGCAACGCCTGTTGGAGTAGTGTGCGCCCGGCCATGAGTGTAGAGCGATGGCGTTCAGCAAGCATTGCACAGGCCGCACATATTTTGTAGAGATCAGCAAGAAGGAGATCCAGCCCGTCGCGGATCTGAAGCATCAGGGCGGTATCAATCGCATCCTGACTTGTGGCTCCCCAGTGAACAAACTTTTGTGTATCGCCCTCGACCTGTGCCGTAAGCATACGTACCAGGGGAATGGTGGGCGTACCTGATATGACGGCTTCGCGATACAGGGTTGCGACATCAAAGAATTCTACTTTGCACCGGGCGGCAATGTTGGCCGCCGCCTCGGGAGGGAGTATGTTGACCTGAGCTTCTGCATGGGCAAGTGCGGCCTCGAATGTAAGCATATTCTGCACATGAGCTTCAGGGGAGAATGTTGCCGACATCTCTGGTGTACTGAACAGGTCAATCTGTTCTGGCATATGATTTTTGCCTTTCCATGTTTCATCATACGTTGAAGAACACGGTCTCGTTCGCGCCTTGCAGCACGATATCAAAGCGATAGCTACCATTCAATTCATGCGGCTCAGGTTGAGCCAATAAGGTTGATCGCTGGTTGTCAGGAACCAGCGATAGGACGGGATCTAATGTGTTCGCGGGATCATCGGCAAAGTAGAGGCGCGTCACGAGGTGATTGAGGAGGCCGCGTGCAAATATGGTGAAGCAGATGTGCGGGGCCTGCAGTTGCGTTGCATCAAATGAGACACGACCGGGCTTCACCGTCTCAAACCAGTAGGAGCCATCTTCGTCTGTACCGGAGCGTCCGAAACCGAGAAAGGATGGGTCCAACGTGGCTGGTCCCTTATCGGCTGGATGGTTGTAACGACCATGGGCATTCGCCTGCCAGATTTCAATCATTGCATCAGGGATGGGCATGCCATCACCATCGAGAACGCGACCTGTGATACGAATACGTTCACCAACGGTCTCCGGTTGGGTCAGCACATTGCGTATGGCGTCTTTACGTAAGAGTGCTGGTGAGAAAAAGGGTCCCACCGTCTGCGAACTTGTCAGGGATGATGAATTCATACGTTTTCCTCCCGTACAGGTTCAAATGGAGTGACCTGTGGGCCATGCAGAACGATATCCCAACGATACCCAAGTGCCCATTCTGGCTCAGTTATGGTATGATCGTAGGTTGCAATCAGGCGCTCACGCGAGTTATTGGTTGGCACGCCACTCAAAATAGGATCGATGACATGGAGAGGATCGTCGGGAAAGTACATCTGTGTCACCAGGCGTGAGAGCATGGATGATCCGAAGAGCGAGAAATGAATATGCGCCGGACGCCAGGCATTGGGATGATTTTTCCAGGGATATGCGCCAGGGCGAATGGTCAGGAAGCGATATACGCCGTCTTTATTCGTCAAACAACGACCCATGCCCAGGAAGTTGGGATCAAGCGGTCCGGGCCATTGATCTCGTTTATGAAGATAGCGGCCAGAAGCGTTCGCCTGCCAGATCTCCAGCAGCGTGCCTGGTATCGGGTTGCTGCGATCATCGAGGACGCGACCAGTGACAATGATGCGTTGTCCAATTGCCTCGCCACCGGTTCCCGCATTGCGTGTCAGGTCGGCATCTTCTGGTGTGACAGTACTGATCGCCGGGCCAGGGCCAGTCAGTTCCGAAATCGTCAGGGGGACTTCAACGAGTGGAAGCGTCGGAGCGCGGCGGCGGGTAGATTGATAGGCTTCATACAGATAGGGTGGAAACACTTCACGATCTCCCCGTACAATCGCACCGATAGTGGTATGGGTCATACACCCTCCTTTTTCGTAAGAGGAACTTCCTGGTCGAACTCCTTCTTTGCCATTGAGAAAGCGGTATTGGCGGCTGGAACACCTGCGTATACGGCGACATGTAGGAGCACCTCTGCAATTTCGTGCGGATCAATGCCGAGATTGTGGCTGGCATGAAGGTGCAAGGCCAGTTCTTCGCGACCGAGGGCGGCTAGAATGGCGATTGTGACAAGGCTTCTTGTACGCCGATCCAGGTCTGGTCGTGCCCAGACGGAGCCCCAGGCCATCTCTGTGATAAAGCGTTGGAAGTCCGCATCAAACGAGCTTACACGAGCCTGTGCCCGCTCGACATGTTCACTGCCAAGCACTTCTTTACGAACCTTCATCCCGATATCAAAGAGCGATTTTGTTGGGGGAGAATCCTCTTTTGAAGCAAGCTTGTTATTATCATGCTCAGGGGTTTGCAAACTCATGAAAGCGCGATCCTTTCACGTCACTGTGAGAACGCTTATTGTTACAGTGAAGGGATTAGAGTATCAATAGATCATAGAGTTACTATTGAAAATCACTCGTTCCTTCTAACCAACTAAAATATCGATTTTTGGAAGCTACTAAAATTGTATCATTCCTGTATAGAGGCAACGAGTTTCTATGACTTGTTATCGGTATCAATTCCATCAATAAGGGCATCCTATAGAGTGCTCGTTTGATTTTCGTATAGCCATAAAATACAAAAAAGAAGTGCTCTGTTACTAAAGATCAGAGAATGATAGTGATAAACCCATTTGTTCTTGCAAAAGAATGCTCTGTTACTGAAAAGATCAGAGAAAGATAGTGATAAACCCACTTTGTTCTTCGTATTAAGTATTTACTTATGTTGTGGGATACAACGTACAAATGCACATGCTTTTTATAAGCGTAATGGTTATGACAATCATTCATGGTGTTTTGGTAAAAAACTTTAACGTCCATTAATGAACAATTTTGGTGGAAAGGCGGTGTATTCGAGTGATACTATACGTAGGGCAGTATCTTCAACCTGGGGGATCGCGGCTTCAAAAGGTTCCACAATGGAAGCAGCCAGAGAAGCCTAGCCCTCCCTCCAGTACACTTTAGAGCCAATACTATCTATACAGTCAGGGTAAATCATGAGTTCATTTTTCGATCCCAGTAATACAAAGAGCACAGATAGAGACGGTACAACAAATCCACGTAATACAGAGGAACGATCAAAGCAGCCGGGGCAGAATTTTACGCAGAAGGTACCCGCACAGTTGCTGGCATTGCTGGCGATTATCTCAGTGCAGATGGGTGCGGCAGTGGGAAAAGGGCTCTTTTCAGTCATCGGACCATTGGGAACAACCTTCTTACGCCTGGGTTTCGCAGCAGTTCTGCTTCTCATCCTCTGGCGGCCACAGATACGCGGACTGACGCGAACGCAATATAGCAATGTTCTGATATTTGGCATCGTACTGGCAACGATGAATGGAGCATTTTACTCCGCACTTCACTATATTCCGTTAGGTATCGCAGTGGCGCTGGAATTTGTAGGTCCGCTAGGACTGGCCCTCATACAATCACGCAGGGTGAAAGATCTCGTCTGGGCGCTGCTGGCTGTGATCGGTATCTTCTTACTCGCACCAATCGGGCAAGGAACTGTGAATTTGCCAGGGATGGGACTGGCAATCCTGGCTGGTATCTGCTGGGCGGGTTATATATTGTGCAGCGCAAAGGTTGGGCGCTCGTTTACGGGCGGACGAGGACTGGCACTATCTGTGGCTGTGGCAGCGATTGTTATTGCGCCTCTTGGAATAAGCAACGGAGGAATAGCGCTGCTCAGTCCGCGAATACTTTTGACGGGCATGGGCATTGCCATCCTCTCCAGCGTCATCCCCTTCTCACTAGAGCTGGAGGCGCTCAGGCGACTTCCCTCGCGGGTCTTTGGTATCCTCATGAGTGTTGAACCAGCCGTCGCCACCCTGATTGGCTTCTTCGTGTTGCATGAGTCGGTAGGGCTACGTGAGATACTGGCTATCGCGCTCATCATTTCGGCTTCGGTCGGCGTCTCGCTCGATGCGACGGCACAGCATCAGTGATGCCTTGATCAGTCAGAAAGCCCAGTTATTTTCTTTCACTACACAACTACTCACGCACAACAATCATGGTACGTGTAGTCAATACATGCTGCTCATGTTGATTTACATACCGTGTCTCCAGGGTGAGGATGTCCATCGAAGAGCCATTGCTGCCACGCCGGGTTTTGCCATCGGTCAGCGTTGTGATGCCCGTCAGCACATCATTGGGGTAGATAGGCTTCATATATTCATATTCTTCTTCCCCATGGAGAATACGCTTCACATTGATGCCGATATCAGCCAGACTCGCTCCTCTCCGCCGATCACCCCAGAAGCTGAACATAGTAGGAGTGGTTGGCGAGATGGGCACATCGACAAAGCCTGCTGCCTGTGCCGCCGCGCGACTATGATAAACCGGATTGTCATCGCCAATTGCGGTCGTTAATTCATCTATCTTGTTACGTTGCACTTCAATGGTGAAGGGGGCAAAGCTTTGACCGATCTTGCTGGTATCAAACATGCTCTGAGTTCCTTTCCTATTTTGGGCCACCTGCAACATAGATCACCTGACCGTTGACATAGCCAGCTTCTTCTGAGGCGAGGAAGCAAATAACATTGGCTACGTCGCGTGGCTGGCCGACGCGCCTGACGGGAATAGATTTTGCGGCCATCTCAATGACCTGTTGGGGATCATGTCCCTGGCGACGTGCGGTTGCTCGCGTCATTTCGGTATCGATAAAGCCCGGCGCGACAGCGTTGGCGGTGATGCCGAAGGGTCCCAATTCAATAGCAAGGGTCCGCGTCAGTCCTTGTAGGCCCGCTTTCGCCGTGGCGTAATTGGCCTGGCCGCGATTGCCCAGAGCCGAGACGGACGAGAGAGAGATAATACGTCCGTATTTCTGTTGTACCATATGGGCCTGCGCCGCACGACTACAGAGAAACGCGCCTTTGAGGTGCACATTCATGACGGTCTCCCAATCATCATCGCTCATTTTAAAGAGGAGATTATCGCGTAGGACGCCCGCGTTATTTACGAGGATATCCAACTGACCAAAGTGCTCAATTGCTTGCTGAAATGCGGATTCGACGGCTTCCCTATCGGCGACGTTGCAGGAAACGGCCAGCGCCTGCGAACCTGCATTCTTGATTTGCACTGCAACTTCTTTACAGCCATCTAGATCAATATCGGCAAGCACAACGCTTGCACCATCCTCCGCCAATCGTAAGGCAGTAGCGGCCCCTATTCCTCTTCCTGCTCCAGTGACGAAGGCCACGCGGCCATCAAGTTTCCCCATCGAATGTTTTCTCCTTCTTCAAATTGTCGACCTACCAGTCCATTAAGTGCTTCAATGCATATACCTCTGATCATAATACAATATTCTGTGTATAGGTGAGCATAGTAGATTAGGATATTTGACTCATCCGTGCTTATACCCCTATACTCTCGCTTCCACATTCTCTATACTAGCTGAGAATAGATAGATATACCGCACAAGAAAATACTTCAGGGGGCATAGCAAGTGGGGATGCAATTCACAACCGAGCAAGTTTTAACAATGGCTCCCGATGCCGGTTCTGCTACGGCGGGGAAGAAACTTGGCAATGCCAAACATTGGAAAAACGTTGGACAAAGTCCCGCAGCACTCTGGGGGGAGTGCCAGGGAAGTGCACTGTACCAGGTACGCGTCGACCTCTCAACCATAACGCTTCAATGCAGTTGTCCCAGTCGTAAGCAACCATGCAAACACGGACTGGGTCTCCTTCTGCTCGCGGCGATATCACCTTCAGATGTACCGGAGGCTGATCCACCAGAATGGGTAGTTTCATGGCTGGCAAAACGAGTTGCGGTAAGCAAACGCAAGGAGACCATAAAGGAAACAACAAAAGCTGAAAGTGGAGTTCCATCAGTTACGCAAGTGAAAACCGCTGAGAAACGTATGGCCCATGTGAGACTGGGCATGGAACGCCTCGATCTGTGGCTGAGCGACCTTATTCGTAATGGATTGGGTAGTGTTGAAACAAAACCTGCGAAATTCTGGGAAGAACAGGCAAAACAGATGGTAGATGCCCAGGCACCCGGCATTGCGTCATACATCCGACACATGGCTACCATCCCCAATGCATCAACAGACTGGCCGGAAAAGCTCCTCGGGCAACTGGGTCAACTCACGCTTTTATCGCAGGCGTTTCATCACCTTGATCAATTAGAACCAGCTCTACAAGACGATGTGAGACAAATGATTGGCTGGACGGTGAAAGAGGACGAGGTAATACAACGTGGAGAGCATGTAAGTGATGACTGGTTAACGTTGGGACAGACCATTGAAGACGGTGAGCGCACACGTACACAACGGACATGGTTGTTTGGTGAAACAACGAAAAGGTCCGCACAGATACTCCAATTTGCCTTGCCGGGAGCCTCTTTTGAAAAAAACTATCCTCTAGGCATTCGACAGCGAGCGGATCTTGTTTTCTGGCCTGGAAACTCTCCACAACGCGCACTCGTTGAGAAGCGCTCTGGCAATGTTCTGCCAATCACCGACACCTTACCTGGTTCAGAAACCATTGATGAGTTCTTTGCGAGTGTTGCCAGTGTGAAGGCGAAACAACCATGGCAGGAACGCTTCTTATGCATCTTACGCAGTGTCATTCCGGTATATGGAAACAATACCTGGTGCATACGTGATCAGAATGGTAACGCCTTGCCCTTGATACGGGGCGACCACTGGCAGTTGCTTGCCTATTCAGGGGGCTGGTCCGTTGACTTCGCAGGCCAATGGGATGGGGAAGCTGTTACACCACTCTGTGTCCTGGCAGAGGGCATCTACCATAAATTGTGAGAGGGAGGAATGATGGATAGTATTGTTTCAACGGCTATCGTTGGTACAGGACAGGTGAACAATCAAGAAATCTCGACTGGCACACCAATCGATAGGCTCACAGCACATCTGGGCGCCGGTGAGATCGAGCGTAAATTGCTCCTTACCGCCGGTTCGCTTGCCATCTATCAACAGGCGGGACGCATTCCTGAACAGGGTCCTGAGCCGCCACAGCCCGCAGCTTCTGAGAGCATTCCTGCCTGTTCAGCAAAGGTTGGGCATCTTTTAGAGGGATTATTCCAGGGAGCACAGCGCGAATTGCTGCCAGAAGCGCTTCATCGTCTTAAGCAAGCAGGACAACGGCTTCCCTATGAATTGCTTCCTCTCGCGCTAGGATATGGTGCCCAATCAAAAGAGATACGTCCAGCGCTCTTCGCTGTACTGGGAGAGCGAGGGCGCTGGTTGAGCCAGTTCGAGAAGACGTGGGTATGGGTAGCGCAGTTTCTCGCATCCGAGGAGGATGATAAGGAAACGCTCTGGCAGGAAGGAACGCTCGGACAACGCTGCCAGATCTTAACACGCGTGCGCTCGGTTGAACCTGCGAAAGCACGGGAATGGCTTGCGGATGTGTGGAAGAAAGAGAAGGCCGAAGCGCGTGCAGAACTTCTCGCTACCTTTGAAACGGGCCTCTCTGCCGAGGATGAGCCATTTCTAGAGAAAGCGCTTGATGATCGTAGCGAAGCCGTGAGAGAAATAAGTGCAGGCTTCCTTGCCCACATTCCAGCTTCAGCCTTCATGCAACGCATGCTTGCCCGCGCCGATGCGATGTTGACATATACACATGGGACATTTAGCATCACTCTGCCCACTGACATTGATGCATCATGGCAACGCGACGGCATCGAAAAACCATCCAACCGGAGCACAGACCCACAAACATGGTATGCACGCCAGGTGCTTGCGCTTATCCCACCGACCCACTGGGAAGAACGCTTCTCCATCGTACCAGCGGAGATCATCGCTGATCTTATCGTGAAAAAAGACAAAATGCACACAGCGACCTCCAAAAACGCTTTCATGGAAACTGAAAGAGAGAGCACGATCGGAGAACTGTTGCTCGTATGCTGGTTATATGCCGCCACACGCTTTGAAAGTCCGCGATGGGTCGAACCTCTCTGGGGATGGTGGTGCAAAAACCCAGAGACCTATCCTATGCGAGACATCTCATCCGCAAGCATCTATCGAGCCTTGGGGAAGTGCCTTCCCCAAAAGGTCGCCGAGAAATATGTCCAGCTAGAGGTTTTCCAGAAACAAAGCGAGCAATGGGCGCTGGTCATAGAGGCTCTACCAACACCCTGGAGCACCGATTTTGGAGATGATTGCCTTGACGCACTCCGCTCGTACATCTTTGGGCTGGACGACAAATCATATCCTGGTGGATCCTGGCAGATGGCATTCACCAGGGTCGCCCTGGCATTGCCTCCTGCTTGTTTTGAAGCAGCTCTGGGGCCCTGGCAAATTCCTGAGCCGACGACCTGGCAGATACAGCAATGGAAAAATCAACTAAAAACGTTTACGGCGTTGGTGCGCAAACGCCAGCAACTTCATAAAGATATTAATACTGAGGAGATCTAAAATGACTATATCAAATGGAACGCAACATACCACTATTCCTGACAGCGCCGACCTCAATGCCGTTTTACGCCAACATGCGGAACAGCAATACGCGGAGGAACTCGCCGAACTGGCAAAAGAAGATACACGTCAACGTCCCCCCAACTGGTCGCTCTCTCCGTGGGCTGTGCGCCTGTACCTGATGGGCGGCACACTCTCCAATGGCTTTGTGATCAGCCCTAAATATATCGGAAATCCGCGTCTCATCGAGATTGCCGTCGCAACGCTGGCGACTGATCGGGCGCTATTGCTGTATGGATTGCCAGGGACCGCTAAATCCTATGTAAGCGAGCATATCGCCGCAGCCATCACAGGTGATTCCACATTGCTCATTCAAGGCACTGCAGGAACTGACGAGAATGCTATTCGCTATGGGTGGAATTATGCACGACTGCTAGCAGAAGGACCATCTCCGGCGGCAATGGTCGTCAGCCCGATGATGCATGCGATGAAGACGGGGAAGATCGCGCGTCTCGAAGAACTGACACGTATAGCGAGCGAAGTGCAGGACACGTTGATCACGATACTGTCCGAAAAAACGTTGCCCGTGCCGGAACTGAATATGGAGGTGCAGGCGCTCAAGGGTTTTAATGTCATCGCAACCGCCAATAACCGCGACAAGGGTGTCAATGAACTCTCCAGTGCCCTGATGCGCCGTTTCAATACCGTTGTGCTGCCGCTGCCTGATAGTATGGACGAGGAGATCGAGATTGTTGACCGCCGCGTCGCCAGCCTGGGCAAAGCGCTTGAGCTACCCGCTGAGAAGCCGGCCCTGGAGGAGATTCGCCGCGTGGTGACGGTCTTTCGCGAACTGCGCTCAGGAGTGACGACGGATGGCAAAACAAAAGTTAAGATACCAAGTGGGACTCTCTCAACTGCAGAAGCGATCTCGGTACTGAATAGTGGATTGGCGATGGCGGGCTATTACGGTGATGGCACGTTGCACGCGGCTGATCTGGCGGCAGGTCTAACTGGGACAATCATCAAAGATCCGGTGCAGGATCGCGTCGTGTGGCTGGAATACTTGCAAACAGTCGTCAAAGAGCGTGAGGGTTGGAAGGATCTGTACCGCGCATGTCATGAGGTACTTTAAATTGAGTATCTCTGTTTTTGGCATTCGCCACCATGGTCCGGGCTGTGCACGCAGTCTACGGGCAGCATTAGAGGTATTAGAGCCAGATATTGTGCTGGTTGAGGGACCACCCGATGCGCAAAATGTGCTCCCATTGCTGGTGCATGAGGAGATGAAGCCCCCCGTTGCGCTACTCATCTATGCGCCTGATGAACCCAGGCGTGCAGCCTATTATCCATTCACGACGTTCTCACCGGAATGGCAGGCGCTCCACTATGCCGCTCAGCGTAGTATACCAGCACGCTTTATGGATCTCCCACAAGCGATCCAATTAGGCAGAGAGCCACAGGAAACCATCTCGACAGGGACACGGGCGCACGCAAGCGTGACGCCCCCCTCGTTTCTCCAGTGGTGGAGAACAGCCATGAGGATGATCCGCTAGCTATGCTGGCTCAGGCTGCAGGCTATAACGATCATGAGCTATGGTGGGAACGAGAGATCGAGCAGCGCAGAGAGAGTAGCAATCTGTTTGAGGCAATACTGGAAGCAATGATCGCCCTACGCGCCGACAAAGCGCCCAAGAACGAAGAGGAGGCTCAACGCGAGGCACATATGCGGCAAACGATCCGGGCAGCCCAAAAAGAAGGCTTTCAGCGCATCGCCGTTGTGTGTGGTGCCTGGCATGCGCCAGTGTTGCTCGAACCGGGTCCCGCGAAAGCTGATGCAGCATTACTCAGTGGACTCAAACGCATCAAGGTTGACGCAACATGGATTCCCTGGACCAATTCGCGCCTGTCGTATCGTAGCGGCTATGGGGCAGGCGTAACCTCACCGGGATGGTACGAACATCTCTGGACGGCTCCTGATCGCATCACCATTCGTTGGATGACGCTCGCCGCTCGTCTATTGCGCGAGCAGGGAATCGATGTCTCTTCAGCCAACGTCATCGAGGCAGTACGGCTCAGCGAGGCGCTTTCGGCCTTGCGCGACTTGCCCATGCCGGGACTTGCAGAACAGCACGAAGCAATCCAGACGGTGTTATGCAATGGCAATGCGGCACCAATGAGCCTCATCCGGGACAAGCTGGAGATCGGTGAGAGATTGGGCGAGGTGCCAACTGAGACGCCAGTTGTGCCGCTCCAACGCGATTTGGAGGCAAAGCAGCGCCGTCTACGCCTCAAACCTTCCGCCGAAATGGTAACGCTCGACCTGGATCTGCGCAAAGAGACTGATCGTGAACGGAGCCAGGTGCTTCATCGTTTACGCCTGCTCGGCATCGAATGGGGCCAACTACAAAGGGTCGGTGGCAAATCCGGCACATTTCATGAGTACTGGCAGATACAATGGCACGTCGAGTTTGCGGTGGCCCTTATTGAGGCCAACATATGGGGCAATACCATCGAAAATGCGGCCACCGCCTTTGTCTGTCATAGCGCCCATACGATGCAGGATCTTCCCCAATTGAGCGAATTGTTAGACAAAACTATGCTGGCCGAACTATCAGAAGCTATCGATGTCCTGTTGCAGGAGATACAGAAGCGGGCCGCCATTTCCGCCGATGTGCAGCACTTGATGGACTCATTGCCTCCCCTGGCACGTGTGGCCCGTTATGGCAATGTACGTCAGACGCGAGCCGAACAGATTTTCCCGGTGATCGATGGCTTATTCGAACGCATCCTGATTGGCCTGCCGGGAGCATGTGCCTCATTGGATGACGAGGCTGCACAACAGATGATGATCAGCATCGATAAGGTTCAGGAGAGCGTGAGTCTGCTCAATCGTGCCGGGCAACTTGAGGAGTGGCAAGGCATTCTGTGCCAGTTGATGGAGAGTGAGGGCATTGCCGGACTGATACGAGGGCGCTGCTGTCGCCTCCTGCTGGAGCAAAATGTGCTGGACGAAGAAGAGTTGCAGCGGCTCACGCGTCTTGCTCTGGCGACGGCCAATCCTGCTCCACAGGCTGCTACGTGGATAGAAGGCATCCTACATGGTAGCGCCTTGACGGTGTTACATCAAGATGGGCTGTGGCGAGCGCTGGATCGCTGGCAAGGTGAGTTGCAAGCAGAAACGTTCGAGGCCATTTTGCCAATTCTACGGCGTGCATTCTCCAATTTCCAGCCACCCGAGCGCCGCCAGATGGGCGAGAAAGTCAAACATCTCCACACAACCGATGTAGGGACGGGAGGGAAACACGGTGCAAGAGATCTAAATACAATCAATCAAGAGCGTGCGAACAGTGTATTGCCGATCCTGGCACAAATTATGGGAGGAGACCCGCATGACAATTGACGAGAAAGAGCGCTTACGCCGCTGGCGACTTACGCTGGGGAAAGAGGCGGGCGAGGGCATGGGAGGCAGTTGACCTGGCCCTAAGTGGGCGAGATCGTGGCATGGACAACGTACTGGAAGCACTCTATGACTCTGAACGTTCCGCTGGTCTGGGCAGTTCCGCACCCAATGTCGTCCGCTGGCTGGGTGATATTCGCACCTACTTCCCATCATCGACCGTGCGTGTAATGCAGCAAGATGCCCTGGAACGTCTGAAGCTGACGCAGATGTTACTTGAGCCAGAGATCCTGGAGCATATCGATGCAGATGTGCACCTGGTCGCATCATTGCTCACGCTCAGCAAGGTCATTCCCGAGAAGACAAAGGATACTGCACGCCAGGTCGTGCGCAAAGTCGTGGAAGAGCTTGAGCGTAAATTAGCCAATCCTTTGCTACAGGCAGTGCGTGGGAGCCTCAATCGTGCTACACGTACGCATCGACCACGCGCGAACGAAATTGATTGGGATCGCACCATCCGCGCCAATCTGAAAAACTACCTGCCCGAGCATGGCACCATCGTTGCCGAACAGCTTATTGGACATGGGCACAAACGCTCGTCGCTACGCGATATCGTTCTCTGCGTTGATCAGAGCGGCTCCATGGCAACATCGGTCGTCTATTCAGGCATTTTTGGAGCTGTGCTGGCCTCAATTCGCGCTGTGAGCACACGTATGATCGTTTTCGACACCGCTGTGGCCGATCTCACCGACGATCTGCAAGATCCCGTTGATCTGCTTTTCGGTACGCAGCTCGGTGGGGGCACAGATATTAATCGTGCCCTTGCCTATTGCCAGCAGGTGATTACAAAGCCAGCACAGACCATTCTGGTCCTGATCACCGATCTGTATGAAGGTGGTAACCGCAACGAAATGCTGCAGCGTGCCGGGGAACTCGTCGCCAGTGGGGTGCAGGTCATATGTCTGCTGGCATTGAGCGATAAAGGGACGCCGGGTTTTGACCATCATAACGCAGCGGTGCTGACAGGCATGGGGGTGCCTTCTTTTGCCTGTACACCTGATCTGTTCCCAGACTTGATGGCGGCGGCAATTCAGAAACAGGATCTGGGATTATGGGCGGCGAAGAATGATATTGTGACGGTGCGTGGGGAAGAAGAGTAATGAGATAGGCCCCAGAACTCCCATGGAAAAGGGAGTTCTGGGGCCTGTCGATGCTTGTATCGCCACTCAACTATTAGAGACCAAATACAAACACCCTACCGTTCTCATTGGCGGCAAAGAGCTTGCCTTCGGACACCACAAGACCTGTCCAGAACAGTGAGCCGCTATTGGGAGTCCTGAATGTGTAGGTGTAGAGAGGGTTCCCGTTCGATGGGTTGAGGAGATTAATCGCGCTACCGTATGCAACTCCCAGCACACCGGGGAACTCGACAAGCGGACCTATAACAGGGTAAGACAGACATTTACGCCAAATAAATGCGCCAGTTGCCGGGTTGAGTTGATTCACTGTTCCTGGACAATTCACACCATTAAGTGTCGTCTGACCGCCTGCCACATAGAGGCGTGTACCATCAAATGCTGCCGAGGAAAGGTTGCCGCCTCGCGATACACCACACTGCGGGCAATCAGAACTCAATGCCAGCGTTTGCGTCCAGGCTGGTCCAGCTGCCAGGTTATTCTCGTGGAAAGCGTAAAAGATGCCATTTTTGTTTATTGCACCAACGTAATTCACACCATGAGCAGAGAATGGGGTCACCGAAGCACCAAAGTCGTCATCGATTGCGGGATTGAGTGGCACATGCCAGTAGCTCTCCAGTGCGAGGGTTGCCGGGTTGAATTCCAGCATGGCGAACCCATACTTCTCGGAGGTTGAGCACGTTCCAGGATTGCCACTGGTCACATAAAGATTGCCATCAATTATCGAGGGTGTGCTCCATATACCAGAACCAATACAACCGGATGGAACGGCATTGAAGGTTGCCTGGATTTTGCCAGTAGTGGCGTTTACCTTGAGCAGTTGACCAGGGATAACAGGACAGTCTTCTAAAGAGGTGATGCCGATATACAAACTGCCATTGTAGAGAGTGGGTGAACCCCATTGAAGAACGTTGGGTGAGGGCGAACTCCCAATATCTGTTTTCCAGATGACGGCACCCGTTTTGGCATTGAGGGCTACCAGATTGTCATGCCCATCGGCATTGACGTTGCCGCCAGCTCCTACATAGAGCACGGGAGTTGATCCGATGGTTCCTATCGCTGGAGTTCCAGCGATACCAGCCGTGAGGCATGGGCCTTTCGTCGTGCCGAGCTGCGTTTGCCACAGAAGTTTCCCTGCTGTGGAATAAGCATACTCCAGGCCATTCCATGAACCCCAGTAGACAGTGCCGTTGGAGACGACTGGCTGTGAACTGATGGTCTGAACTCCATGGGACCATTTCAGTGCCAGTTTCCCTACATTGGATGCATTGAGCGTCGTTTCTGTGCTCTGATAATTGGTGTGCTGGATACTGCCGAGATAGGTCGGCCATTCATCGGTTGCTGCCGCTTTGGCACTATGCAGAAAGGTCGTCGAGAGGAAGAGCACACCACTCAATGCCAGAAGTAGGAACAGCGATGTTCCAAGAGAAATAAACTTTCTTTGATGCATGAAAACCTCATTTGTATTCTTTTGGGAGCCTGGATATCTCTCCTAACTAGCAGGAGAGATATCCACATTGAGAAAACAGTAAGATCGTATGCCTACTTTGTCAGAGCAGAGACCTGTGCGAAAAACGCCTTCTTGAGGGTTGTGTTGATCGACCAGTTGACGGGTGGTGACTGATATCCATCTTGATAGTTGTTCAAGCCCTGGTCGTAGTAGCCCCAGGAAGCGCCAGCCTGAACGGCAGCGTTCATATGGGCAAGATTGGTGGAATCCTCGTTGAAGACGATCGGCTTAGGGTGAGCCTGGTACGCAGGCATTGCCCGTATTGCGTTGATCAGTGCCGTTATCTTTGCTGGAGTCATGCCATTACCGTGGACCGTCACGAAGTCCTCTTGCTTCACCACTGCGTTTGGAGGAACCATGCCTGTAAAGCTGACCGAGACCTTGAGATGCCCCTGTGCTCGTTGTTGTGCCTGGGCGATGAGTGCTGGCTCGCCCGCTGATTGCAGGCTGGGCCAGAAGCCAGGTTGGTCAGCCTCATTGGCAATCTCTAAGAGCACATTGGTATAGCCCTTCAGCACTAACCAATCGACGATATTATTAATCGCAGTGGGGATAGCGGCCTGATTCACCCGTTTGTCTTGTGCATGATAGAAAAGAGAGAGATCGACCACGATCCCGTTGGAGTTGGCCGCGCGGATGAGCAGATCCAGGCGAGTGAGCCAGGCGGACTTGAGAGAGCCATCTGCGCGAAAGGCTGTGGTGATGTTCTTCCCATTAACGCTGCTACAACTTGGGCATCCGCCCTGTAGACCTACTGTGATCATATGGATCCCGTAGTGTGCGTAGGAAGGAAGAGCGGCGATCAGTTCATTGGTATTGCGCATCGGATCCCACTGGTGAGTATCGGGATAAGCCCAGTTCCCAACGGTGGCAGGATTCTCATCATCGAAGAGTCCTTAAATCATGCGGCTATTGAATAGTTCGCCCTGCACTGCTTTGCCTGGGTACGTGATATGCCCATTGAGAAGAAAGTTTGTTCCCTGGATAGAGACTACGGCTGCGGTTGCGGCCTGAACCCGTGGGAGGGTATGACTGAGCGCTGCTGTAAGAACAACACCGAGAAGCCCAAAGATACAGGCCAACCGTATCAATGGTTGCGAGAGCTGAGCATGGTTGAGCAGCTTCATTAAAAATACTCCTTTGTATTGTTACAAACCACTTGTGTATTGTCTTTCCTGTGGAAAAGAAATGAGTTTGTCCAGATGGTGTGGCGATTGCCCCTCAGACTTCCACATTCATCGGGTACAGAACGCCACATGAACTCCATTTTCGCGCTCCAATTCCGTGTAAGGACAATATGATTATTGGACGCGTCCGACCCCAAACTGATTTCCAACACGCGTCACACTACCATTGCTGAAGTCAACCTCCAACAAATCTTCTGAAGCTGTGAGCGTACCAACACGGCTATAGGTGCTGGTGTTGATGATATCAGTCGGGTGTCCACTGCCTTTCGCACTTGCAACATAGGCAAAGCGACCATCAATTGAGAAGGTAATCCAGTGAGGATTATCATAGCTTAGCCGTACGAGATGGGTCTGTGTTGGCACAGTTGTCGTCATATTGAAGACATGAACATAAGGACTTCCGGTCCCTCTATCATTGGCCCAGACTTCGTGTTCATTGGGTGTCCAGGCAATTCCATGCAGATTGTTTTTATCTCCCGTTGTACCAGTGAAATGAACTGTGGCAATCACTTTCCCCGTGGCGACATCGCCAATCTGGAACCCATAGACCCCATAAACATCATTGACGACAAGGGTGCCTTTCCCATTCACCGAAAAAGGTGCGAGCACGCGGCTACAACAGTACCCTGTGATCGTCTTCACAACCTTATTGGTTGCGGTTGAGGCAATATAGAGCGTACCCGTGACCGACTTCGTCTCCATGAATACGTATTTGCCGTCGAGGCTGACAATCGTATCATGACTTTTCGTCGGAAGCGCGATCTTCGCCTTGATTGCGCCTGTAATGGCATCTACCGCAAGTTCATAAGGTGAATTGGCATCACCTTCATACGTGGGAACATAAAGCGTTTGCCCATCCGGCGTGATATTGCCACGGTCCACTCCTGGCGAATGCAGGATTTTATCCCATACAACCTTGTCAGTAAGGATATCAACGGCTGCCACATGACCATGGCTATTCTGGTTGTACATGACATAAAACAGATGAGTTGGTGCAGCGGCGGTAGCTCCTCGTACATCCGCCGTTCCCGTGAACACACGAAATATTTTTACGAGACTGTGTGCGTTATTGATGTTGTAGACCCTGATGGTACCATCATCTTGTGCTGCATAGATGAATTCACCATTCACTGCTGCCTGACTACGAGCACCTGCCGCAAAACTATTCGTCGCAAAACTACTGACAAGCACGAAAAGCAGCCCAAGAGTGATAAGCTGAAATGGTATGAAACGAGCGATCTTTCGTATTGTTTTCACGACAAAATCCTTTCTGTCTATTTGTAGCGACATTCATTGTCCTACCTACATGGTTGCTCAGAGAATTCTTAATCTGACCCGCTAGTCATAGAAACAGCGGATCAGATAAGAACCCATCAGGACACAAATTGTATCCTTAACTCAAACTACTCGTGAAGGTATAACTACCAGAACCAACGCTATAGGTTTTATAGCCACTCTTCAGGGGCATCATCACCGTCGCAGTGGTGTTCACCGGCACCTGCACGGTCAACTGCACCGTTGAACCTGAGCGCGTCCACGCACTACTCGCCGGACCGTAAGGAGTATTGTACGTACTGCTCGCCTGCGTCAGGCTGCCCACCACGGCGGGACGGAACACCAGTTTGTTATAAGCAACCGCATCAGAAGCTGGCTGAAGACCGCTCGCCTCAAAGCTAAGCCACTCGTTAAGAGCACCAAGCATAAAGTGATCCTGCGAATTAGTCCCGTTCGACCCATTCCAGAACTCGAGCAGTGAGGTGGCACCATTCACTACCTCATAGCCGTAGCTCGGATAGCTCGTCTGGGTAGCGACTGTGTAGACAACATCGTTACGACCACCATTAGCCAGGGCGCGGAACACTGCTGGCAAGGCGATCTCTCCGACATTCACATGGTTGCCGTTCGCCTGGATGGTATTGACCAGATGCTGCACCACTGCGGCCTGGTACTGGGCGGGCACAACGCCCATGTCGAGCGCGAACGCATCGGCTGCCTCAGTTCCGTTGGCATACATATTGTGCGATGCGGCCAGATACTTTGTGTTGAAGGCGCTGGCAATATTTTTTGCCAATGTGCTATATGTCGTTGCATCACTCGTGCGACCAAGCAACGTTGCAATCTTGCTCATCTCTACGGCATCTAGATAGTATGGGTATGTTGCAACGACACCGACGGGTGTGCTCTTATCTAGAGTTCCCCAGTCACCGAGGCCATAACTGAGCAGATTGCCGCTGGACTTTGATTGCAGGTATGCCAGGTAGCGCTGCATGTTGGAGTAGTAGGTACTCAACGTTCCCGTATCGCCATAGGTCTGATAGAGTTCCCAGGCCCCCTGAATGATCATGCTACCCCAGTTCGGATCGTCGCGGAAGGCTCCTCCGAAAACGGCATACTCTGGAACGTTGTCCGGAACAAGCCCATTGGAGAGTTGGTCATCGGACATGTTGCGGAAGAACTCGCGGTAGTAGGCAGCGACATTATACGCACGGCTTACTGATCCAAATTCCAGGTGGTCTTGTTCGAGCCAGCCAAGCTTCTCACGATCCGGGCAGTCACTCGAACAGGCTCCCCATATTGTTTTGGATGGCCTGGTTGATGATCTTGTGAATCGAGTTCAGCAGCGAGTTGCCAGAAGTGAACGCTCCAGCGCTATCATTGGCAGTGTTGATTTGCAGACCCGTCAGGGTACTCGTCGAGGGTGCTGCTGGCAGGCCCGTGACCTGTACATAGCGGAAACCATGGAAGTCAAAATCCGGGTGCCATACCTCCGTCCCACTACCGGAGAGGATATAGGTTTCGTAGAATGGGGCACTGACGGTGGCCTGGCTGATCGTGCCGTTGCTCTTGAGCAATTCGCCAGGAGTCATTGTGACCTTTGTCCCCCGCGCCCCTTTAATCTGAAGCTCTTCCCAGCCAGTGAAATTGATGCCAAAATCGAAGATATACACCCCTGCTGCTGGCTGTGTGATTTTGACCGGGTGCAAGGTGCCGACTATCTGGACCGCTGGAACCATCTGTGCGCTAAGGATAGTCTGTGATGATGGCGCAGTCGTCACCGTGGCTGCATGCCAGGAACTCAGGTTTGCACCTGGGTTCAACCAACCGACTGGATTGAGGCGTGCATCGTAGTCTTCGCCACCATACCAGGTAGAGAAAGTGGTTGGGCCAGATGTTGTGAGCCAGGACGAGTCAGAGACAATGCGTGCTGTGGTGTTATCACTGTATTTCACTTCGAGTTGGGCAAGCATACGTGGAGTACTCTTTGTGCCCGTGAACTTCTCATACCGTCCAGGCGTGGCCGGAACATTGGCCATGCCATTGCCAAGCTGCACACCCAGGGTGTTCGCTCCCTGCTGTAGTAAAGAGGTTACATCATATGTACTATAGATCACGCGTTTGAGATAGTCGGTGTCGGGTGGCTGAAGCACATCCTTGCTGATAGCCTGCCCATTGATACGCGCATCATAAATTCCTAAGCCCGTGATATAGAGCCGTGCACTCTTTATGCTATTGGTCAGAGTGAACTGTTTAGCGAAGAGCGGCAGGGCGCTAGAACCGGGATTATTGATCCAATGGGCCAGCCAGTCCGACGCGTTGAGCAGTCCCATCTCCCATTGTGCAGTTGCACTCCATGCGGAAGGGTTTCCACTTGTATCCCATACTTGCACACGCCAGTAGACGTGTTCCCGTGAATGGGGTGCCGTTCCATTGTAAATAACATTGATCGAAGCGCTGGATGTCACCTTGCCACTGTCCCAGAGATCGGGCGTGTTTGCGTTCAACAAGGCACTGCTTGTTGCAACCTGCACGTCATATGCCTGTTGGCTCTGATTCTGGGCCGATGAGGTCAGTTCCCAACTGAGCTGAGGTTTCATATCATCAATGCCTAATGGATTCACAAGGTAGTCGACTCGCAGATCGTCCACGGCCAACGTAGATGCCTGCTTTGAAGCAGCAAACGCCCGGAACTGGGAAGATCCCATCGTCAGTAGTGTGACACCAACGATGAGGAGAATAAGAAGGATGCCCGAAGGAAGCGGGAGTCGTCGTAAATAACGTGTTGTCATGTTACAATCCTTTGTGTGATGGGCGCGAAGTAATCGGGCCCCTACAATCCTTTGTATAGCGCCGCATTGCGAAAGCACGGGCGCAATCAATCGGGCGTATTGCGAAAACACGGGCTTGTAAACGGTGCCCCTACTGCTCTGGCAAACTTCATTACATCTACTTTGCGCCGTATCTTCTGTCTAACGTTTCACCTGGACTCCCTTACCGCATCCTCACGGCTAGAAGAAATTCTGGACACAGTGTTGAATAAATATTCCAATCTGAAACTATATTCCCGATAAAAGCAGTATACTCAGAATCTTGAAGGGTGTCAAGTTTTACTCCGGTGAGGTTTTTGATGCTGTCATGCAGTAGCGGTGGAATTGGTCCAATACACCACTGATATCAATCCCACCTATAAAACAGGCAACCAGGGACGCACCAACGGCTGGTGCGTCCTGAGCACTGTTCCTGTTCTCTAGACTCCTGTTCGCTTCCTATTTCGCGGGTGTGATGCGTAACACAAATGCTTGCCTACCAGCATAATCGGCTGGCATCTCGATTGCGAGGGTCTCCGTGCTGCGTTGGAAGGATAACGCTTCAGTCCTTCCCAGCAACTCGACTTTGGCAATTTCCTGTGCATAGAGATTTGCTCCGCTCGACAGTGATGTAATGTCAACGGTTCCACTTTCGGGTGGGGCCAGGATGATCGCATACAGGATCTCTCCGCGCGTTGTGAAACGGATGTCATGGCTCGTGAAGGGGAGGCGTTCTGAGTCGGTAAATGAGCCCCCTTCAACGCGCGTTGGACCTTCGCCGAAAATGGTCCACGGTCGTGTGCTATAGATCGCTTCACCGTTCACCTGAAGCCAGCGGCCAATGTCGAGCAGCAATTCCTCCTCGTGCTCCGGGATAGTGCCGTCTGGGCGTGGCCCTATATTGAGGAGCAGTGCGCCATTTTTACTCACGATGTCGATCAAGTCTCCAATGAGGGCATCGGCTGTTTTGTATTGCTGGTCTTGCACAAATCCCCAGGAGTTTTTGGCGACGGCGGTATCTGTTTGCCAGTACAGTGATCGAATACCGGGGAGTTGTCCGCGTTCGACATCAAAGATTGCCGTTCCCTCTGGGAAAGCTTTGAACTTGTAGTTAATGGCGACGCCGCGCTCCCATTCCGCTGCACGATTATAGTAATAGGCTGCAAATTTTTGTCGATAGGGTTCGAAGGCAGGCTCTTCTATCCACCAGTCAAACCAGAATAATTGCGGTTGATACTTATCTACCAGTTCACAGCTACGCGCCAGCCAGTCATCGAGAAACTCCTGATTGGGCTGTAACGTTTTTGGTTGAGCGGGACCATAGAAGTCTGCATAACGAACATCCTGTACATCCAAATCGAACGCCATCCCTCCCTCGAAGAACCACCAGTGCTCAGCGCGATGGCTAGATAGACCAAAGCTCATCCACTGTTTGCGAACCGCCGCGGCCAGTTCTCCAATAATGTCGCGTTTGGGTCCCATCTTTGTAGCATTCCATTCAGAGAAAGCCGTGTCATACATCGCAAAACCGTCATGATGTTCAGCAACTGGCACGACAAATTGTGCGCCTGCTCTTCGGAAAAGATTGGCCCAATGATCGGGATCAAACTTTTCTGCGGTGAACTGAGGGATGAAATCCTTGTATCCAAACTTGCTTTGTTCACCGTAAGTCTCCAGGTGATGTTTATATTCAAGCGTGTCTTTCTGATACATATTGCGCGGATACCACTCATTACCAAAGGCTGGAACCGAATAGATTCCCCAGTGAATGAAAATACCAAACTTTGCATCCTCGTACCAGGAGGGAATGTGATAGGCTTTGAGCGATTCCCACGTGCTGCTAAACGGGCCTTTAGCGATTTCCTGACGGATGGCCTGCGTTGGCACTGTACGATCCATAGATGTTTTCTATTCCTTTCTCTCCAGATGACAAAATAGTTAACGGCTATCTGGTCCACTCAGATATGAGCTTTTGTGATTGCTACCCTTTATTATAATCTGTATCGTGCCATCCATGTTCAATGGTCCAGATCCTCAATAGTAGTCCACACACCGGGCAGAGCCAGTTGCCGAAAAATTCCCTCCATTTGTTCCGGCGAATAAGGCATCTCAGCTCTTAGCCACCATTTCAATAAGTGAAGAAAGGATCCAGCGAGGTACTGAGATATCACATCCCAGGGAATTGAGGGAGGGCGTTTTTCCATAGAGGTGGTAGTCAACGTCTGTTCAATACTTTTGCTCAAAGTTGTCTGCGCAGCCTCCCATAACACCTCTCCTGTGTTCCCTCGCATCATGGCTTGAAAGTACTGATAGTTCTGTTGGACATGTTGAAACAGCTCCAGCGCCGGGATAATCCCTTGCTCAACCTTTCTGTGAGAGAATTGCTGATCAAATGTCTCTAGCATCTGCTCTGCGATACTTGTCAGCACGTCCTCTTTATCGAAATAGTGGGTATAAAATGTTGAACGTCCAATTTCCGCCCGGTCGAGTATATCTTGCACCGTGATTGCATCATAGTGTCTCTCAAATAAAAGTTGCAGTAGCGCGGAATTCACCAGCCGCCGGGTACGTTGAGAGCGCCGATCTTGTTTATCTTGCTTCACTAGATTATATCCTTCTTTCCGTACAAATTTTGTTGAATGTTCGGTAATGAACAAATTCACGATCTTGCTTCTTGATGAGAAGTCACTTTCCCCTTTATTCTAATAACGGATAGTCTATCCATTACAGAACACAATGTTCATCAAAAAAGGAAAAAGGAGCAAACCACATGCCACTTATGAACTCCCTCATGATTGGATTTATGATCCTCTTCATGGCCGGGTTTATGATCCTCCTCATGGTTGTTATACACAGTATTAAGTCTGGAAACGGCAGACGACATGATCTGTTACAGCATATGCTTCCCGCTATAAACTGGACGATCAAGGTCGTGCTGCATCTTGGTATACCCCTGACGTTATTGGGTCCAATGATGTTACTTACTGTCCGTGGTCGCAAGACAGGAACACCCCGGACAGTTCCTGTGGATCTCTATGAACATGCGGGTCAGCACTTTTTGATTGCTACCCATGGCGAGGGCAACTGGGTGTATAATCTTCGTGCAACAGGTAAAGGGAGCCTGAGCCTCGGTCGGAAGCATCAGATATTTACTGCTTTGGAGTTGCCTGCGGAAGACGCCGGGTCTGTGATCAAAGAGGTTCTAGGACCTCTCCTCACTTCTCAAGGGGTGCGTGGATCTGTCCTGCGACAACACCTGGACGTGACGGCAGATTCCTCGCTGGATGACTTCACGCGTGCAGCTCAAAGCCATCCTGTCTTTCAGCTCAGCTTTCCCGAGACGCTTTCGTCTCAGCGTTAGCTGAACCAGTAAAACAGATATGAATGGAGGAAGTATAATAATGGAACTATACTTCCTCTATGATGGCTCATACCTGTTTGTGTGTGTAAGTATTTAGGGAGTCCTGCTTCCCTGATGAGTAGAAAGGAAACCGATGTATTCATCTTCACTCTGGTTATTATTGGGAGCAGCCGTTGTGGTTGCTATTCTTCATTCCCTGCTGCCTGATCATTGGGTTCCACTGGCGATTGTTGCACGAACGCAGCGTTGGAGCCTTCTGCGTGTAGGACGTGTCACATTCTTAGCATCGCTGGGACACGTTGTGACATCACTTATACTTGGTGGGATTCTGGCACTCATTGGCTTACAATTTCAGAAGGAGTTTGAAACCCAGCAGGGACATATTATCGGAGTTGTCCTTCTACTCACTGGAATTATTTTTCTCATCTGGGGCATGGTTGGTCATGGACCACATGGACATCAACATGGAGAAGGTCATGCACACGACCATGATCACGATCATCATGACCATACACACGATGAAACACCTGTGAAGGAACGCTCAGGAGCCAAAAGACTTGCAGCCATTGTTGTTCCATTCGGTGTCGCAGCCTCTCCCGATTTCACCATACTTCCGGTCGCCCTGGCGGCAAGTGCCATAGGAAAAGGAGCCATTATCGCCGTCCTCGCTGTATTTGCCGTGGTTACCATTGTCACCTTTGTTGGTTTGACTGTGATCGCAACGATTGCAGGGTATCAGATCAAAGGGAAATGGCTAGAAACCAATGCCAACACGATCACCTCTCTCGTACTCATTGTTATTGGCATCGTTGCTTTTATTGGCCTATAAACGAGGAGAATAATGAGGCGCAGGTTGAAATCTATCAGGGTAGGCTTCAACCTGCCAGGCTTCTAATAAACTTCTATCTCAGCAAACTGCATACGATAGAAATTATTCTCATTCGGAATGGGGCGTAACACTGTACCTTGTACCCGTATATACCGTGCATTTTGAGCGCTGAAGGTGAATGATTGCACTGCTCCCGTGCCAGGTAATGGGTACCCCGTCTGAGTTACCACCGTCGTCCAGGTGACATTATCGGTCGATATGGCAAGAGTAAAGTTAATGGGGAAACCTTGCCCGACATTGCCAGCATCGCTACGTGGATAAAGATCAATCCTATTCACTGGCACGGTTGACCCCAGATTGAGTTGCACCCATTCAGTATGGTTGCTGCCAGTAGTATTTGTGCTGCTCCAACCCATCGATGCGGTTGTAGATGTCCGTTGCCCATCATTGATATGCGCCAATCCCCACCCGGATCCTTCATAGGAACTGCTCGCCGTTGCTGCAGCTCCTGATGCATAATTAGGATTGGAAGTCGTAAGGGTGGTGTAGAACTTTAATACACGGTTGGCCTCAACAGCGAAACTACTACCGGTCGTGTTGCTGTAAAGTTCCTGGCCCCGATTGTAAAGATTGGCATCGTTATAGTTCATCCCATAACATCCCTGCGTTGTCGCAGAGTGAAGCTGAATCCCATAGTGCTGTCCCGCCGTGACGGCGATGTTGGGAGAGATGATGACGTTGCGCGGCGACCATCCAATACTGCTGGCAGCAATGCTATGGGTGCTCAGCGTTCCCGTAGGCTGTCCTTGCGCATTGACACTCACAATATCGATCGCGAGATTTGCATTGGGGGATCCCGCTTGAAATGTCGTCATTGCAACGCTTGTAAGGGTTCCGGACTGGGATGGGGTAAATGTTTGTAAGCGTTCTACATTGTTGCCGATATCACAGAAGGAGGTAAATCCGTTGACGCCGGATGATTGGTCCAGGCCACTGATAGGGTTCTGACTGCCTGGTGCACCCGTTGTGAGCGAGATCTGAAACGAACTCGTGCACGAAAACGGTTGGATGCTCCCATCGCTATTAAAGGTAAGCGGGGTCCAGAAATAATTTGCCAGTGCTTCATTGTGAGCGCCGTTGTTCCACAGATCGCTGGCATACATATAGGTTGTTCCAGCGGTAGTTGGGAGAAGAGCGACAAACGAAGCCTGCCCTGCACAAGAATTATTATTGAGCGTCGTAGGTGCTGACCATGTGCCTGGCAAGCTGGTCGAGGTACTATACTCAGTCTTCGCATTGTTGCAATAGGGACAGGAGGGCCCGTAAACGAGATAGTAGGTGTTTTTGTATTTGAAGATATCCGGCGATTCTACCCCAGACTGTCCCACACGTACATTATTGCCCGTTCCGCTGGTGTAGCTTGCATTGAGTTGTTCAACATACAGATTGGCCTGATTGGCAACATCCGTATGCACGATATAAGCTGTTCCATTGCTATCGACGAAGAGGCCAAAATCGCCATTGTTGACGCCTTTTCCAGTTCCCTGTACGGCCAACGTAGGCTCGGCACCTTCAACGAATGGTCCGAGGGGACTACCTGAGGTGAAGACATGATAGCCACTGGCGTTATCATAACTATTGATCCAGAGCACATAGCGTCCCGTACTGCCATTATAAATCACATGTGGGCGGAAGCAGCCATAGGTGGATCCATTACAGCGTGCCTGCCATGTAGATGTTGTGGCATCAAATAACAAGCCTTTGTCCGTCCAATGCACCAGGTCGGTGGACGTATAGACTTTAAAACCACAAAATGGTGCGCCAGCGGCCAACCAGGTAAAGCCGCAATTATAGCTGGTCCCATAGAGATAGTAGGTAGAACCAAATAACGCGATCATGCCATCATGAGCATCGACGGCATTGCCATTGGTATCGTAGCGGGTGATCTGGTGCCCCGATGCATCGAAATTAGTGATGGTCGATGTTGTCACGGCCACATTGGCAGCTTTAGTAGGGGTAGCAGGCGCATAAAAAGAGGTTGTTGCAACCATCAGGAGACAGGCAAACACGGCAAGTTCTATATTGATGGTTCTCAGCGTGTGGTGATTCTTCATCGCCTTTTTGGTCCATCCTAAGACATGGGAGAGGCTGTTCATCGCGAATCCTTTCTTGTGTGCTCTGCATCGAGCAAGCGTATCCTCATAATGGGTATAATCAGACAAGTGTTCTGAGAGTAGCATCACTGACAATACACGCCATTGTGTTAAATCGTGCCGATGGGGTTATAGATATAGAACGGATGAATTTATTAAAGTATAAACTCAAACATTGAACATGTCAATATTTTTTTCCGATATCGAAAAAAAATATTGTGAAGACGATAGTTTACCTGCGAATTTGAGGGCATGATGGATGAGTACCTGAAAGCGCTCTTTGTGCACACGCAACCAGGACCCGGCGATTCGCCGGGTCCTGGTTATATCTCTCTGTTTGATGGAAGCGTGATGAACCCAGTATCAGGTCGTGATGAATTGACCCGGTTTCATGGTCACAGGAGACTCAACATAGAGGCTCTTGTATTCGTCTTGAATACCTGCGTTATGAACCTGGATGGCGAGTGGACCCACGCGGCCGGCGGTTGTGTCCTTGAATGTGAGAACCTCTACTGCTTTACACGTAGTCGCACCCACACTGAGCGGGCAGCAAGCCATATTTGCTACACCGGTTGCCTGAGTGGCTACGATTTCGCATTGTGCCCAATTGTTCACATTGATGTGCGTGTGCGCTATCGTTTTGAACAGGTTGTTCCCATAGTTATTGTGCCCCGGTCGATAATCCCAATGGTTTCCATTAGGTACTCCGAATTGTAAGGCGCTGAGTGCATCGCGAATCGGCGCTGTAGTACCCCAGATGAGAACCGTGGGATAGTGGTTTCCTACGATCTGCCGGACGTTGAAGATCCAGCGAAAGCTTCCATACTGTTTTTTGTTGTAGTAGATCCATCCCCTGGCGATACCTGTGCCGTGGATGGCACCATTCTTGACGATCCATGCTCCTGGTTGGGCGGCAGTCCACACATTCAGGTTTTTGCCATCGAACATAGAGCCGAGATAGGGATCACCATACGGATTGGTGACGGCTCGTGGGATGCTCTGTCCGCTACTTGCCGCATGTGCCTGCAAGGCTACAGCCCAGAAGGAGAAGAACAGAGAAAGGGCGAGCATGCCGCCCAATGTGAGGCTGACAAATTTCTTCTTGTACATCTTGTACGTACCTTTTCTTCCTTGAACAATGAAAATCGTTCTACGATGAGCGTCACAAAAGCAGTGTGATATCTCGCAGAATGTTTCTCATATACAGTAAGTGTTGCTCCCTGTTACAGAAGCGTGAAGATCGCGATGATAAGCAGAGATATCACCACCGGGTAAATGGTAACATAATAACCGCGTATTGTCAATATAGTTTACATAATTTAGCCATTAGGATACATTGGTATGCAGTTAGCCCACGAATAAGCATGTGCTTTCATAGAGAGTTGCGTTGCTCCTTTTAGCGTTGAGACCTTGCAGACATTTTTGCTCATGTTTGTTATGATAGCGTCAGCGAATCGCTCTTATAAATAAGTACAAATTTTTTAGGGAAAGAAACAAGAAAAGGCGATATTTTTTCATGACCAGACTCTTAATTCTAGGGGGAAGTGATGCAGGTATCAGTGCCGCGCTCCGGGCACGTGAGATTGATCCTTCGACGCAGGTGGCTGTAGTGGTGGCGGATAGCTTTCCGAACTATAGTCTCTGTGGCCTTCCCTTTTATCTCAGTGGCGAGGTGACCGATTACCAGGAACTCGCGCATCGAACTGAAGAAGAGATCATGGACGAAGACATTGGACTCCTGCTGGAACACACTGCACGAAGCATAGATCCAGCCAATCATACGGTGACAATGACCGATGAAACGGACGTTGCCCACCAGATCGAGTATGATAAATTAATTATCGCCACCGGAGCCGTTCCTCTGCGTCCCGTTATTGAGGGATTGGATCTCCCAGGCGTCTATTTCCTGAGATCGATGGACGATAGTTTTGCCATGCAAGAGTTTATGAATGCCCATGAACCCCGCTCCGCCGTTATTATCGGGGGCGGGTATATTGGTTTAGAGATGGCTGATGCACTTAGCAGGCGAGGTCTGAAGGTAACAGTGGTTGAACATGGTGCCTCAGTCCTCAAAACCATCGATACGAGCCTGGGCGAACTAATCGGTGCTGAATTACAGCGGCATGGCATCGATGTTGTAAATGCGGTTACGATTGAGCGCCTTGTCCATAATGGAACTCGGTTAGAAATCATGGGCACTGGCGATTTTCAGATAACCAGTGATCTGGTCCTGGTTGCTACTGGTGTCAGGCCGCTCACAAATGTGGCAAGGGGTGCTGAAATCACCCTGGGAGAGCAAGGAGCCATTCAGGTAACCCGACGCATGGAGACAAACTTGCCTGACATCTACGCAGCAGGGGATTGCGCTGAAACATGGCATCGTTTCCTGGGGCGTTCAACCTATCTTCCCCTGGGTACAACTGCTCATAAGCAGGGCCGTATCGCGGGCGAAAATGCGGTTGGTGGCTCGCGAGAGTTTGCTGGGACCCTGGGAACGCAGGTGGTGAAGGTGTTCGATCTGGCAATTGCACGTACGGGACTGCGAGATGATGAGGCCATCCAGGCGGGCTACGAACCCCTCACCGTTGAGTCAACCTTTTGGGACCACAAACTCTATTATCCAGGTGCCCATTCCTTCCATATCCGCCTCACGGGCGACCTGATAACAGGTCAGTTGCTAGGGGCACAGATGGTTGGTCATGTATCGGGAGAGGTTGCCAAACGTATAGATAGTGTAGCAACAGCTCTATTTCATAGAATGAATATAGAGGCGCTCAATGATCTCGACCTGAGCTATACGCCTCCATTGAGTAGTCCCTGGGACCCTGTTCAGATGAGTGCCCAGGCGTGGGTAGCAGGCCTTTAGGCAGTATTAATTTCCCGACACCCATAGAATTTCATTGAAAAGTCTTTTCAATGAAATTCTATGGGTGTTACCGACGGGCTTATCAATCGCGCCCGTGCGCTTCGTTGGTAGGAAAATTAAATAGACTGGTAGTGATTCATGTATTCATTGACAAGCTTCTCTCCAAAATGGTATATATTATTACGAAATATTTTGATGAAAGGTTGGATGTATTCAATATTTTCATCAAAAGAAGCAAAGCTCCTAAAGGTGAGCGCCACGCAGAACAACACTTCTCTGATTTACGTTCCTCTTTTTTAGACGAGCAATAATGCTCATTATCTGCTGTACGTTTTGATTATGGGATAATCGGCGTTACAGCGTATGGCTTAGTGCAAGGAGGTTATATGCAAAAGAAGCGCTTTAGGGTGCTCATATTCATTCCCATCATACTCATCATGGTGGCATTTGGATTCGGATTAAACATTCCCCATGCGTATGCAGTAAACAACGGGCTGGCGTTGACCCCTCCCATGGGATGGAATGATTGGAACCGGTATGGTTGTAGTATTAGCGACTCGCTCATCAGGCAACAGGCGGATGCAATGGTTAATAGTGGCTTGAAGGCGGTCGGATATCAGTACATTAATATCGATGATTGCTGGGAAACCAATCGCAATAGCAGTGGCAACCTGGTCGCTGATCCTGCCAAATTTCCCAATGGCATCAAAGCGGTTGCCGATTATGTACATAGCAAAGGGTTGAAGCTCGGTATTTATAACGATGCGGGCACGAAGACGTGTGCGGGCTATCCTGGTATGTATGGTCATGAACAGCAGGATGCCAATACCTATGCTTCGTGGGGTATCGACTACATTAAGGTTGACTGGTGTAGTAGTACTGGGATTGATGCGCAGACAGAGTATACAAAGATCGGGAATGCGCTCAAGAGTACTGGACGAGCCATCACCTACAGCCTCTGTGATTGGGGTCAAAGCAATGTCTGGACATGGGGTCCCAGCGTAGGGAATCTCTGGCGTACCACTGGAGACATTAGCGATAACTGGACCAGTATGCTCAGCAATTTTGACTCAAATGCTTCCCATGCCTCCTCTGCTGGCCCTGGCGGATGGAACGACCCGGACATGCTCGAAGTGGGCAATGGTGGCATGAGTTCAACTGAGGATCAGACGCACTTTAGCCTGTGGGCGATTTCTGCTGCACCACTTATCATCGGCAATGATATGACCAACATGTCTTCTTCCACTAAATCTATTCTTACAAATACAGATGTGATTGCCGTGGATCAGGACTCACGAGGCGTTCAGGGAACCAAGGTGAGCGATAGTAATGGTCTGCAGGTCTGGTCGAAGCCGCTTTCTGGCACAGGCAATGTTGCGGTTGTGTTGCTAAATCGCAATAGTTCCTCATCCAATATCACCGTAAATTGGAGCAGCATTGGTATCTCTGGTAGTGCAAGCGTACGTAATCTCTGGTCGCATAGCAATGTAGGGTCATTCAATGGAAGCTATACGGCAAATGTTGCGGGCCATGGTGTGGTCATGCTCAAAATTTCTGGTGGTAGCAGTGGTGGTGGTGGCGGTGGTGGCGGCGGCAGTTTTAGTGGCAATTACAAGCTAATCAATCACAATAGTGGTCAAGCCCTTGATGTGGTCGGAGCATCCAAGGCCAATGGAGCTGCCGTCGATCAATGGCCTTACAACGCAGGCACGAACCAGCAGTGGAATATCGTCAGTGTTGGTAGTGGCTACTACAAATTGCTCAGTCGCAATAGTGGGCAAGCTCTTGATGTGGCTGGCCAATCCACCGCCAATGGAGCCGCCGTCGATCAGTGGCCTGACAGCGGAACCGCCAATCAGCAATGGAGCATTGTTGCAGTCGGTAGCTATTATAAACTGATCAATCGCAACAGCGGTCAGGCTCTTGATGTGGCCGGTCAATCTACCGCCAATGGAGCCGCCGTCGATCAGTGGCCTGACAGCGGAACCGCCAACCAGCAATGGAGCATCGTTCAAGTTTGACGCTTCCCTATGTCTTAAAGAAACAGGAGCTTCTCATCACTATGGGTGGGAGGCTCCTGTTCCTCTTCCATGCGTCTGTCGCTGACCTCCTTGCGCTATTGGTGATCAGCATTAGGTAAAAGCAAGGGAAGATCACTCTCCCCCTGATTACACCATCTTGGCGACGGCGCGACCCGTCATGCGTCCCGAAAAAAGACATCCACCCAGAAATGTTCCCTCAAGTGCTCGATAGCCATGGACTCCACCACCACCAAATCCCGCCACTTCTCCAGCGGCATAGAGGCCGGGCAACGGTTGACCATCTGCTTGCAAAACACGACCTGAGAGATCGGTTTCAACGCCTCCCAGTGTTTTACGTGTCAGGATCGAGAGTCGGACAGCAATCAGCGGTCCAGCAGCGGGATCAAGGATACGATGCGGCTTTGCAACACGGATTAGTTTGTCACCGATATAGACCCGCGCTCCACGGATGGCTGTAATCTGGGCATCCTTTGCATATGGATTAGTGATCTGACGATCGCGTTCAACAATAGTCCGTTCAAGATCCGCCAGTTTGATCAGAGGCTGCTCTGTCAGCTCATTCATCCCCTGCACCAGTTCTGGCAAGGTCGAGCGCACGATAAAGTCTACCCCTTGCTTCTTAAATGCCTCAATGGGGGCTGGCGCACCAGGAAGTACTCGGCTCAGCGTCTTTAAAATACTGCGACCCGTGAGGTCGGGGTTCTGCTCCGATCCTGAGAGGGCAAATTCGCGTTCAATGATGCGTTGATTGAGCACGAACCAGGAATAGTCATACCCGGTTGAGGTGATATGTTGGGTTGTTCCCAGGGTATCGAAGCCGGGGAAGAGCGGGATTGGGAGACGCTGACCACATGCATCCAACCATAATGGAGATGGTCCAGAGAGGATGCGAATGGCATGTTTGCTCCAGATGGGGGCGAAGTTGTAAATCCCTTCCGGGTAATGCCACATGCGGTCTGCGTTGATGATATTTCCGCCACTGGTGGCAACCACCTCCAACATGCGTCCATCCACATGATCAGGCACGCCAGAGACCATGTGTCGTGGTGCCGTGCCCATACTCTGCGGCCAGTTGCGCCGTACCAGTTCATGATTGCCACCGATACCACCTGAAGTCACGATGATAGCAGACGCATGCAATGTAAAATCGCCCACAACCACGCGCGAGCTTTTCACTCCCCGCGCGGCTGTATCGGGTTCCAATATTTCGCCATGCACCCCATCAATTGCACCATCGCTTATCGTAAGTTCGGTGACCCGGTGGCGGAATTGTAGCGTCACCAATCCCCGTTGCACTCCCGCCCGTACTCGCCGCACGAACGGCTCAATGACGCCTGGACCAGTTCCCCAGGTAACATGAAAACGGGGGACCGAGTTGCCATGTCCAGTTGCCAGATAGCCACCCCGTTCTGCCCATTGTACCAGCGGAAAAAGGCGAACACCCTGTGCATGTAGCCAGGCATATTTCTCACCGGAGGCAAAATCGACATAAGCTTCTGCCCAACGGCGTGGCCACAGATCTTCGTCTCGGTCGAAGCCTGCGCTTCCAAGCCAATCTTGCAGTGCCAGGTCATGGGAATCACGAATGCCCAATCTCCGCTGCTCCGGTGTGTTGACCAGGAACAGCCCTCCAAAGGACCAGAACGCCTGCCCACCCAACGATGCTTCTGGTTCCTGATCAAGGATGATTACCTTGCGACCAGCGTCAATTAGCTCTGTCGCAGCGACCAGGCCAGCGAGACCTGCACCAACAATGATGACATCGGCATCATTACTCATCAATTGACCTCCAATTTTAGTGTTTTATAATGAGTCTTATGGTATGACTCCGATAGGAGATTGTCAACGAAGAGTGCGAATGGTTGTACTTTTTGGAGCGAGTGATCCATTATTTCTTGTGATGGACATATACAAAGAAAGGACGAAAGAAAAACGTTCCCGTAGCCGAAGGTTAGCGCGGAAACGTTTTTAGCATACGTTATTTGAGTTATTATTGAGCAAAACTTTAGCTATTGTCCAGAAACCTTCACTTTATAGAAGCGCCACTGTCGTTCATCAAGACCGATCTGCTGTTTCAGCACACGAAGGTCGGAAGGGGTAAGGAATTCTTCCGCTAAATAGCAGCAGCGGCCAAGATGTTCCTCTTTCACGATACGTGCCATCGGCCAGACATGCCATCTTCTTCTATGAAGCTGACTTAATTCTTGCATATCATGCAAGAATAGTTCCTGTAGTTTTTCAAGTGTATTGGTATTCATGATGCACTTCCTCGTCGTTCCTCATCAATGAGGAGTTGAAAAGATCGACCATCGCTCTTTCTATAAGCATATCACATCCTGGTAGCGCTTATCTACCTCTGCTTTTCTCACTGGCACTTCCCGTCATCCCCAATTTTTTGTCATCTTGCGAGGGAAGCGGATGCAGACTTGTCCCATCTTTTCCACAGTATTGGTCCAGTTCTGCACACCTCCTCCACATTTTTGCCTGGCGATTGGTGGATAACTGGGTAGTCAAAGCGGCGTATTCTCGGCTATACTTTCTATAGGTTGAAGTTCTGTTAGGGTCAGCGCCACCGTCGGCTATTTCTTTTTTTGTGCTATTGTGTTTTTCTCACCGACAAAAGGAGGAGCCGCTATGCCTGTCTTAACTTCATCGGATCGTCTGGCCCCGAAAAGCATATTACGTCATCGTCCTATTGATCCTTCCGCCAATGTGATAGAGCCACCACGTGTTCCACGAGCGTCTCGTACCCAGACGCATAAGCCGGCAGCCGCCGTGACGGTTCCCATCGATGTGCCGGTCTGGAAACACAGTGGAAAGTCGCAGATGCCCTGGCGACAACACGTGCTGATAATTGGCATTGGTGTCGGAATGGTCTTCGCCGTTCTGCTGGTCTGTGTAGGTCAAGTTTTGCTTGGATGGCTGGGGACAACGATGGATGATCTGCACTATGGACGCCCACGAACCTACCAGATCGATGCCGTCGTTGGACAAAATGATAGTGCTAGCCATCCCAGTCACTTTCTCGCCTTGAATCTGAAAGGTCAGATCGAGGTGATTGAATTTCCTGCTGGGGATGCTACACACGCGAAGATCTATCTGGGGCCACATCTGTATGGGTCGAGTGCTGACCTTGTACCCGTGACGTTACAATTTATCGATAGTCGTCACGACCATCATCCTGATATGGTTGTTCAGGTTCAGGGAGAGCAGATGGTTTTTCGCAACCAGCAAGGATCATTTCACGCACCTCCATCAAGTTCATAGATGAGTTGTTGTGACTGCTGACTTTGTGTGACTGCTGCAGTGCAAAGTCAGCAGTCACAACAACTCAAGTTCCGCTTTCATCAGATTGTCTTCTTGCGAATAGTGCAAGGAGAGACCAAGTTTCTTGCATACCTTTTGCATCCCCAGATTTTCAAGGTGAATATAGCCCATGAGGTGCTGAATTTTTTCGTCGCGACCAAATTGGATCAATTGCCGCAATAGTTCAGCCCCTAATCCTTTATGCTGGAACTGATCAGCTACGATAACGGCAAACTCAGCCTCTTTCGCCTCTTTAATAAGGCGACTAACACCAATGATCTCCTGGTGTTCTGTTTGTGGATTATGGTACTCAGCGACAAATGCCATCTCCCGGTCATAGTCGATAAAACACACCCCGATCAAGCGCTCGTGTGTGATCCGTTGACTCAATCCCATCATGTGCAGCCAGCGGAAATAGACACTGCGATCGGAGAGCGTTTCATGAAACTTGATCATGAGTGGCTCATCTTCTGGGCGAATGGGGCGGATAGTAATCTGAGTGTTGTCGGGTAGCGTCCAGGGTTGCACATACTGTTGTGGATAGGGCCGGATCGCGAGGCGAGGAAGCTGATCTTCTTTGACCTCCGCACTATGCAGAACCACGCGTGCATCAAGTGCGAGCAGGCGCTCTGAAGAAACAAGCAGAGGATTTATATCGATCTCCTTAATGCGACGTTGCTCGCTTATCAGGTAACTAAAGCGGACGAGAAGTTGCTCAAGCGCGACGAGATCAATCGGTGGTCGTCCACGTGTTCCCTTGAGAGCGGCAAAAATGCGGGTCTGCTCCATCATTCGTTGTGCCAGGGTGGTCGTGAGGGGTGGAAGGGCTAACGCATGATCCTGGTAGACTTCGACAAGCTGGCCGCCGGAACCAAAGAGAAGAACGGGGCCGAACTGAGGATCAAGGCTGCTACCCAGAATAAGCTCGTAGCCATCGAGTGGGATCATAGGCTGGACCGTTACACCCTGGAAATGTTCCGCTCCAACATTCGTACTGACGGCAACTTTGATACTGCGGTAGGCGTTTCGCACTGCATCTTCACTAGAGAGATTTAATTGCACGCCTCCTACATCAGTCTTATGTGTAATGGTTTCTGAAAAGAGTTTGAGTACGACCGGATAGCCAATCTCTCCGGCGTACCTGACGGCTTCGGTTTCGTTGGTGGCAACGCGTGTTTCGACGGTGGGAATGCCATAGGCGGCCAGAAGCTGTTTTAATTCGAACTCGGTCAGCAAGGTACGGCCAGAACGACTGACGGTTTCGATAAGCTCTGCCACTTTAGTGCGATCAGGCTGTAATTCCTCGGGAGGGAGAGGCGTTTCGTATAAACTGCGCTGATTGGAGATGTAGTGCCACATGTAATCAAATACCTGGGCAGCGGTGTCCGGGTAGGAAAACGTGGGAATATCAGCACGATGTAAAATGGCGTTGCCACTGGTCACAGTTGCCCCACCCATCCAACTTGCCAGAATAGGTTTGCCTGTACTCGTTGCGTAGCGTTTCAGACGTTCGGCGGTCAGGGTCGGGTCGGTCATTGCCTGAGGGGTCAGGATAATTAGGAGGCCGTCGCTATTGGGATCTTGCACCGCGATCTCAAGGGCCTGGGCATAGCGTTCGGGATCAGCATCGCCTAGAATATCTATTGGATTATGATGGCTCCAATGTGGTGGGAGGATCTGGTTAAGTGAGGCTAGCGTTTGAGGCGATAGCTCTGTTAGAGAGCCGCCACCACTTACAAGGGCATCGGTAGCGAGTACACCTGGACCACCAGCATTTGTCAAAATGGTGAGGTGAGGTCCGTGCGGGCGTGGTTGCTTGGCAAGCACTGCTGCCATAGAAAAAAGCTCATCAATTTTATTGACGGTAAGGATACCACTACGGTGGCACGCTGCCTCAAAAACGTCATAGCTGCTGGCTAACGCGCCGGTATGAGAGGTTGCTGCCTGAGCGGCCTCCTGGGTACGACCAGCTTTCATCACGATGATTGGTTTGCTACGAGCCACTTCCCTGGCGGCTGAGAGGAACGAGCGTGCATCTCCGATCGTCTCCAGGTAGATCACAATGCTGGTAGTCTGCTCGTCGCTGCCAAGGTAATCAATGAGATCGCCCCAGTTCACATCCATCATCGAACCGATGGAGATGAAGGCGCTGAAGCCGATGTTTTCTTCCAGGCTCCAGTCCAGTACAGCGGTGCAAAGGGCACCACTCTGGCTGATAAACCCGACATGACCGGGCTTTGCCATGGCACCAGCAAAGGTCGCATTGAGGCCTGTGAGTGGACTCATCACACCAAGACAGTTGGGTCCGATGATACGCATTTTTCCCTGGCGAGCCTGCTTCAGAATTTGTTGTTCCATTTCAGCACCGACCAGGCCTGTTTCTTTGAAGCCAGCCGAGATGATAATAGCCCCTTTAACACCCGCTTCGACACATTCGGTAATCAAATCTGGTACTGTTTGGGCAGGCGTGACAATGACGGCGAGATCAACCTGTTGAGGGAGTGAGGCCAGATTGGGATATGCTTTGATACCTAAAACGCTTGAATGTTTCGCGTTCACAGGAAAAACAGTTCCTCCAAAGGGATTGTTGATGAGATTCCAGAGGATCGTACGCCCGACGCTTCCTTCTTTTTCAGTTGCTCCAATGACTGCAATGCTCTGTGGCTCAAAGATGGCATTAAGGGGATGTTGTTGCTTGTAACGAAAAATGGTGGTAGGGGCGACGGGCTTCGTGAACGTGGCTCCTATGGCTGCCTGCCCTCCTGCTTTACTTGTCTCCATACAATTCTCGGTCCTTTCATGTGATAGCTTCGTTTCTAGGGAAACAGTTCCAACACAGGCGGATGTTCCAATAGCCTTTGTAGGGAACAGCGTCGTTCTTCCTGGTGTCCGCACTAAAACCTCATATATATGATAGAAGCAATGGCTCATAAAATGGTCACTATTTGCTCTCCCGCGATCACAAAAGCATCACGCTATCTCCTCTCATTCGCTCCTGACCTCAGAAGTATTCTGAAAGAATCGCCTCCCGCATGGTTGCAACCACAAGAGGAAGTCTTTGAGCAACTATCGACGAGAACCCTTCACCGATGCTGAAATCCGTACCTGTCATGGAGACAATGATTCCTGGTGGACAGAGACCGTAGATGATCGTTGTTAATGTCACCAGTTCTTCGGGTGTGCTATGGCCAGCGGCGTACCTCACATCTGCCCTTGCAGCCCCAGGTCGTGGGGTGCTGCACCTGGTTCAGGTGGTCAAGGTCTTTCCTGCAACTGCGGAAGAGGGTTATATCAGTGAATTGAACGAAGAGACTCTTCAACGTGCCAAAACGTACCTGGCAACGACCATTGAGCATGTACAGACGGTGATGCAGGAACGCCAGCTTTCTCTCACGTCTGCCGTTGAATACGAGAGAGATGTGGCCACCACTCTGGTGAACGTAGCCGAACAGAAAGGCGAGAGAGAGGACGTCGAAGATGGGAGAGGTTGTAGCTTGATTGCCATTTCTACTCATGGCCATAGTGGATTGCAACGCCTGATCATGGGAAGCGTAACAGATCGTCTCCTCAATAACAACGCTGCCGATGTTGATCGTGCGACCTCATACGATAAGAGGTGTTATCATAGGAATCGGTGTTGAAGGCCTTATGAATTGGTGGTATTATGCACGCAAAGGGGAGGGAAAGACACTCTTCTTGGGAGGAGAGAGAGGATGCCACAGACGCCGCATATCGAACACCATTTTACTGCCGGTGAGACCGTGCGAGACATCGTGATTGGAATGTCGGACGGCCTCACCGTCCCATTTGCCCTGGCAGCTGGATTATCGGGTGCCGTTAGCTCAACAAACATTATTGTGACGGCGGGCCTGGCAGAAATTGCAGCAGGCTCTATTGCGATGGGTTTAGGAGGATATCTAGCAGCCAGAAGTGATGCGGATCACTACACAAGCGAGCGTCGACGTGAACAGATGGAAGTCAAAACCATGGCAGATGCGGAAAAGGCAGAAGTAGGAGAGATATTTGCATCATATGGTCTGACCGCAGAGGAAAGCAGCCCTATTGTGGAGGCATTGAGCAAACGACCGGATGCGTGGGTCGATTTTATGATGCGCTTTGAACTGGGTCTGGAAGCGCCAGATCCAAAGCGTGCGTTAACAAGTGCAATTACGATTGCACTTTCCTATATTGTTGGTGGGCTGATCCCCCTGAGTCCTTATCTCATTCTTGCTAAAGCGCAGACAGCTCTCCTTGTTTCAGTAGGCATCACCCTGCTGGCATTACTCATCTTTGGATATGTCAAAGGCCATTTTACAGGGGCGAAGCCGCTCCTGAGTGCGCTCCAGACGGCACTCATTGGCGGGCTTGCGGCAGGAGCGGCGTTTTTAATCGCCCGTCTCATTTCCAGATGAGAGTGGAGAATACAAGAATCAAAATATGAGTGATATCCTCAATTGGCCCTCTATTCAGCCTTCGTGGAGAAAGGTACTCAGTATGACAACTATCCTCACCTGGCTCGCAGGCTCACACATCATACAAGGAATCATCGTCGGCGCGCGTGCTGGCGTTTCTCACGGCACAGATCATTATGAACGCGGTGGTGAAAGCCATGACCACGACCGTCAACGGGTGGAGCACCACCTTCAAATGCGGCCAGCCCGGCAATGGCATCCTCCTGCGGGCCGCCTGCGCCAGAAACCTACCCGCCGTCAATGTGGTGCAAGAGGCTGCCTACTGGACGACGACCATCGACAGTGCGGGGCGGCGGCTCTTCGGCCAACGCGAGTACGTCCTGCATTTTCCTGAAGGACAACTCCCGCCCAACGATGCCTTCTGGTCGCTGACCATGACCGATGTGGTCGGGTACATGGTCAGCAACCCCATCGATCGCTCCAGCGTCGGCTCTCGCTCCGGCCTCGTGCCGAACGCCGATGGCTCCATCGATATTTATCTGCAGCGCACGGCTCCCGTTGGGCATGAGTCCAACTGGCTGCCGTCACCGGCAGGCTACTTCAAGCTGATGCTCCGCGCGTATCTGCCCGGTCGTGCGGTCCTGGACGGCGAGTACCACGTGCCGCCAGTCATGAAAGTGCCATGAGATGAACAGGTTGATTCTGAAATACAAATATCCCATTACGTTCGCCATCCTGGCCGTCCTCGCATGGGTCGTCTACAGGTATTTCTCGATGGGGGGGAGCCAGCTCATTACGTTCGTCGTCGTGGCCGTCCTCGTCTGGGGACTCGGCACGTGCGTTTTCCTGTATTTTTGGCCGACTATCACGTACAGTGCCTACAAACGAGCGGTCGTTCAGCATGGACTCGGCGGAGACCCAATCCCCGTCAATACGCTGTACGCGGTGCCCACTCTCTCTTCGCCCTCGGCGTCAAACTCCAGCTTACTCGCAACAGGAACCAACGACGTGCTCTACGTCGGCGGCTGGCTCGACCTCTCCAAAGGGCCGCAGGTTTTGCACGTGCCGGACATGGCGGGCCGTTACTACAGCGTGCAGTTCACTGATCCCTCGGACGGCACGAATTTTGCCTACGTCGGCACACGCACCACGGGAACCGAGGCTGGCGATTACCTCATGAGCGGGCCGGGCTGGAAAGGAACCGTGTCGCAGGCAATGACACAGATTGCTTCGCCGCACAATTCGGTGCTCGTGATCGGTCGTGTCTTTGTCGAGAGCGACAGTGATCTTCCGACCGCCTACGGGCTTGCGAAGCAGATACAGCTCACACCACTCAGTCACTGATACCCCGATGTTTTTCAGAATGTATGCTCCAGTGGAGAACTGAGGCAGAGATGGAATGAAAGAACAAAGGAGGGTGACTGCAAATGTGAGTTTGACTCCCTTCTCGTGTTAGAGGTTCAATTAGATTTTAAATGTATTCAATGCCTTCATATAGTTCGCACGTTCAAAGGCGGCAGGCTCGGCAACTGCACGTTGGCTCATGCTCCCACGCATCTGAGTGATCGATTCATATTCGTGCTCCATCATCCAGCGTTGCACATTTTCCACGATCTGGGCGGCATTCTCAGTGCCATTTTTCAATAAAGAAGAGGTCGTCATCGCCACGTTCGCTCCTGTCATAATTGCCTTTTGTTGTATGAGGTTCTTCATGAGCCAGTTGCTGATACTGGTTCCAGCGCTGTTGGATATCATCTTTTGCAAGTTGCATCAGCGTATCGGCGCGTGATTCATCGCTTTGCAGTAACATACGATAGCGTGTCTCATTATAGGCAAACTCCTCTAGAGGAAGTGTTGGCTCTTTCGAGTCGATCGCCAGTGGATGTTTTCCTTCTTCAGCTAATTGCGGATTGTAGCGATAGAGCTGCCAGTATCCGCTCTGAACGGCTCGCTTCTGTTGATCCAGTCCCCTACGCATCTCGATGCCGTGGGCGATGCAGTGGCTGTAGGCAATAATGAGAGAAGGCCCATCATAGGCTTCAGCTTCCAGGAAGGCTTTAAGCGTTTGCTGATCGTTTGCTCCCATGGCAACGTGAGCAACATAGACCGTGCCGTATGACATGGCGAGCAACCCGAGATCTTTCTTCGGAGTTGCTTTGCCGCGTGCCGCAAACTTGGCGACCGCGCCCCTGGGAGTCGACTTCGACGCCTGGCCTCCGGTATTCGAGTAGACCTCCGTGTCCAGCACCAGAATGTTTACATTGCGACCGGAGGCGAGAACATGATCCAGGCCACCGAAACCAATATCGTAGGCCCAGCCATCGCCGCCAATAATCCAGACGCTCTTTTTGACCAGTGTATCGGCCAGGCTGAGCAGATTGCGCACGCGTGCTTCCATGATGCTATCTGTGATTTTCATCTCCTGGAGGTGTTTTTTCAGGAAGGCGATGCGCTCTCGTTGTGCCTGTATGCCAGCTTCAGTCGATTGATCAGCATCCAGGATGGCATCTACCAGACCTTCATCGAGGAGTTCTGTACAGTGTGCCAGTAATTCGCAGGCGTATTCCTGTTGTTTATCCAGGGTAACGCGCATTCCCAGACCGAACTCTGCGTTGTCTTCAAACAGTGAATTGGACCATGCGGGACCGCGCCCCTCGGCATTTTTTGTCCAGGGAGTGGTGGGCAGGTTGCCGCCATAGATGGATGAGCAGCCTGTCGCATTAGCTACGAGCATGCGATCACCAAACAACTGTGTTGCCAGTTTGATGTAGGGTGTTTCACCGCAGCCGGAGCAAGCACCGGAGAATTCAAAGAGGGGCTCCCGCAATTGCGCATTTTTGATGGCGCTCAGATTGATGGCCGCAGGATCGACCTCGGAGAGTTTGAGGAAAAACTCCCAGTTTTCCTTTTCGTGCTGCCGCAAGGGGGATTGAAGCGCCATATTGATGGCTTTGTGTCCAACCCGTCGCTTATCTTTGACCGGGCAGGATTCGATACAGAGCGCACAGCCAGTGCAGTCCTCGGGAGAGACTTGCAATGTATATTTCATGCCGGGAAATTCCTTGAAGTGCGCATTGGTTGATTGAAATGTTTCAGGTGCACCTTCCAGCTCGGTCGGATTATAGACTTTCATACGGATGACCGAGTGCGGGCAGACCATGACACATTTTCCGCATTGAATACAGATATCAGGGTCCCACACGGGTATTTCCATCGCAAGATTGCGTTTCTCCCACTTCGCTGTGCCAGTTGGATACGTGCCATCCATAGGCAACTTACTTACAGGGAGATCATCACCATTGCCAGCAATCATAGGGCCAAGTACATCACGTACAAACAGAGGCGCTTCAGCAGAAACAGGAGCCTGGCGTAAAAGCATGGGGAGAGGAATACCCCGTTCATGCCCATTCTGCTCACTTGAGCCATTCGCTCTTAGCGGCAACGTCGCTCCAGTACTCACTGTTCTATCGCTTAATGATCTGGCATTTGTCATTGCACTGGCCGGTACTTCCTGGAGATGAACGAGTGTGGCATCTACCGCACGAAAATTTTGTTGTACGACAACCTCACCACGTTTGCTGTAGGTTTTCTGGATGCTCTTTTTAATCTGGGCGATTGCTTCGTCACGTGGCAATATTCCACTAATTGCAAAAAAGCACGTCTGCATAACGGTGTTAATGCGTCCACCCATACCAGTATCGTGGGCGACCTTATGGGCATTGATGACAAAGAAGTGGAGCTTTTTCGCGAGGATCTCGTGTTGTGTCTCTTGCGGAAGGTATGACCAGACCTCTTCTGGTGGATAGATGCTATCGAGCAGGAAAACACCTCCGGGTTTTGCATACTTTAGTATATCCAGCCGTTCCAGGAAGGAAAACTGGTGGCAGGCAACAAAGTCAGCTTGATCAGGACCGATCAGATAGGGGGCGTGGATTGGACGTGGCCCGAAGCGCAAATGAGAGATGGTTACCGAGCCAGATTTCTTCGAGTCATAGACGAAGTATCCTTGTGCATAGTTCTCGGTCTCCTCCCCGATGATCTTGATCGAGTTTTTGTTCGCTCCCACTGTACCATCGGAGCCAAGGCCCCAGAACACACATTGTACGGTATCTGTGCGTTCAATGGAGAATGCAGGATCGTAGTTCAAGCTCGTATGAGTTACATCATCATTGATACCAATCGTAAAGTGTTCTTTGGGGTGTGTTTGCTTCAGCTCATCGAAAACAGCCTTGACCATTGCTGGCGTGAACTCTTTCGATGAAAGACCATAACGGCCCCCGATAATGCGTGGAGTAATAGCTAAACCTCTGGCGTGCCCCTCGCTGATCGCTGCTACCACATCCAGGTACAACGGTTCGCCAACGCTTCCCGGCTCCTTTGTGCGGTCCAGAACAGCAATTGACCTTACCGTTGAAGGTAACATATGCAAGAACTGCTGAACGGAGAACGGGCGATACAGACGTACTTTTAAGACGCCGACCTTTTCTCCACGTTCTTGTAGATAGCGTGCAGTATATTCAGCGGTCTCGGCCCCAGAGCCCATTAAGATGATGACACGCTCGGCATCGGGAGCACCAACGTAGTCAAACAGGTGATACTGGCGTCCCACGATATGGGCGAAATGGTCCATTGTTTCTTGAACAATTGAAGGGCAGGAGTTATAGAAGGGATTCACGGTTTCCCGTGCCTGGAAATAGACATCGGGGTTTTGGGCGGTGCCGCGAATGAAGGGATGGTCCGGCGAGAGTGCGCGGGCACGGTGATCCATCACTAGCGAAGGATCGATCATCGCCTGGAGAACTGGCCTGTCTAGCTGCTCAATCTTATCGATCTCATGTGAGGTGCGAAAACCGTCGAAGAAATGCAGAAAGGGAACACGAGCTTTCAATGTTGCTGCGTGTGCGATAAGCGCCAGATCATGTGCCTCCTGCACTGAGTTTGAGGAAAGCAGCGCAAAACCGGTCCCGCGCGTCGCCATTACATCGGAATGGTCACCAAAGATGGAAAGCCCCTGCGTTGCTAAAGAACGAGCAGCGACGTGAAACACCACTGGCGTCAATTCTCCCGCGATTTTATACATATTGGGGATCATCAGGAGCAGGCCCTGAGAAGCCGTGAATGTTGTGACGAGTGCCCCTGTCTGGAGTGACCCATGAATAGCTCCTGCTGCTCCAGCCTCTGATTGCATCTCGATCACCTGTGGCGTTGTGCCCCACAGATTTGGGCGTTCTGTCGCTGACCAGGCATCGGCCAGCTCACCCATAGGAGTTGAAGGGGTGATGGGGTAGATTGCGATTACTTCGCTGAGGGCGTGAGCGATCTGAGCCGCTGCCTCATTCCCGTCGATCATCACTACAATATGTTCCATTCATATCCTCCTAAAATTCAGGTTTTACTACAGGTATTTCCGTTTAGCCTTGCAGCGCACCATTTCCAAACGAGGCTCCTGAAATGAGTATTTAGTAAAAGTGCGGGCTTATAAAGTGTACCCGTACATGAGTGAGCATAGCCACACATGCTCACAAAGCGATCACGGGGCGCTTATTCTCTGTCACTAGCGAGGCACAATGTGAAAAAGTACATTCAGGAGGACATGGAAAAGAGGCTGTTCGTAGCAGATTTGTACAGTGATGTATCTGTAACTTTATTTTCTCTGACCGTGATGGAAACGTGATAATCATCCACTATTCTAAGACCAGTAAGAAATTTATTATCCCTCGCTAATAGAATACATGATCAAGAATCATGAAAGGAGAACAACACTGATGTTTAACCAACGGAATGCGACCTTCTGGATCGATCTGCTTCTTGTCGTTGTCGCGGGAGCATGGACACTTTTTCATATCATCTGGAATATCGCCGGTGCAACAGCCGATGATTATTGGGGAGTGGGATTGCTGATTCTGTTTGCCCTCGCACTTATTGTAGCATTTGTAAACTTTACTCAGGAACGCCATGCATTGCAAGCCAGTGCGGTGAAGGAGGAATTTCCAGAACCGGCTATCTCGCGCTTTTTCCTGGGATCGAAAGGAGCTGCTGCGCTCTGGTTTGTCTTGAGAATGAATGTTGGAGCTCTCTGGTTGCTGGCAGGATGGGAGAAAGTGAACTCTCCTGCGTGGGGAACGAGTGGAAAAGCCTTGACAGGATTTGCTGCAGGAGCGTTAGCCAAAGCGTCGGGTGCTAATCCGGCAGTACAGGGATGGTATGCATCGTTTTTACAGAACTTTGTGCTTCCTCATGCGGGTTTCTTCTCGTTCCTGGTCACCTGGGGCGAAGTTGCCGTAGGTGTCGGTATCCTGCTCGGGCTTCTGACAGGTATTGCTGCCGGGTTTGGCGTCTTAATGAACTTGAATTATGTGCTTGCAGGAACGGTGAGCATTAATCCGGTTCTGGGTATGTTCGCACTCTTCCTCTGCTTCTCTTGGAGAGTATGTGGGTTGATTGGTATCGATCGCTGGTTACTGCCAGTCCTTGGAATGCCCTGGAAACCGGGAACCTGGTTCCATACTCCGGAGGTCAGTGCCTCCAATCTGCGCTAGCAACCTTTCGTATCCTCCTGGTGGAACAAGAAACGCTCCTGGTACTTCGGTACCAGGAGCGTTTCGATAAAATCATCTTTTTGTGCAATGTGCAATTTTTTAAGGAAAACAGCATGAATAGAAGTAGATTATGTAAAAGCATATCAAAGGGTACATGTTGTTGTGCAAGGCATCGTACAAGGTGTGGGCTTCCATCCTTTTGTCTACACGCGGGCCCGCTGCGCGAACGAGAGGCCGCGCTCTACAACTGTTTGATCTCGCCCTCGCGGAAGCTGGAAAGCTGCTGGTAGCCCTTATCTGCTTTATCCTGCTTGCTTCACCTTTGCCAGCCACGCTCGCATGTCGGACTCGTGCTCTTCGTGGAAGTGGCCGAAGATGAGGGCACCTGTGAGCCGCTCGCCCTCTAGCCAGGGGAAGCGTTGGGGATCGTTGAGTTGTTCATCGCTCAAGGCGTTGACGGCGGTGACCAGTTGCTGGAAGACCTCGCACGAATCGTTGAGGACGTCAGCGGGAGGACGATCCCGGTTAGTCTTGTAAATCCAGGCGTTGATCTCGTCAACATCGTCCTCCTCATCCAATTTCCCCATTTCTGCTGGCCAGGGTGGCGTCATGTCTATAGTGGGATCAAGCGCTGCTCGGAAGCGCAATACTGCTCGCCTGCGCCACCCGGTTAAGTGGGCAACGATATCCTTGATCGACCAGCTTCCTGTAACCACCGGCTGTGTCATGTTCTCTTCGCCAATCTCGTCGAGCAATGCCAGCCATGCCGCCTGCTCGCTCTGCATCTCAGCGAGAAGTTGCTTTTTGCTGATGAGCCCTGTGGTGTTTTTGTTGTGATCCGTCATCGGTTTGCCTCCTATTATGTTGTTCTTTGCTCATAGATTACTATGAAATGCGGATAGGGGACGCCCTGATAATGGAGATTCCTTCCCGACTTATTGATCTTGTGAGCAAGCTCGTGACGGGCGCTCTGCAGAGGAACAGACCACCTCTGACGTTCTTCTTGCTCGTGTTCGTTCGTTCCCTTCTGTTCTGGCCGGGTCACTGACTGCTGTCGGTGCTGCCAGTCAGTGCTTATGTGTGCTTCCACATATTCAATTGGTTTCTATATGCAAGGGGAGTTCAACGAAGAAGGTTGATCCCTGGCCTTCAATGGACTCGAACCAGATGTGTCCACCCTGGCGCTCGATCAACTCCCGGCAGAGGTAGAGACCCAGCCCTGTTCCACCAATGCCAGAAGCTTCTGCGTTCTCTGCGCGTGTAAAGCGATGAAAGATATAGCTTTGTTGATGTGCCGGTATACCGATGCCATGATCCTTGATGCTCAGAAGAGCCGTCTGTTCATTTTGAGAGATTTGCACCTCTATCGTGCCACCGCCAGGACTATACTTGATGGCGTTACCCAGAAGATTGTTCAAGATCTGCTCGGTACGCCGTGGATCAATGGAGGCCACGAGATGTGGAAGCGTTGTCTCAAGAGAGATCTGATGGCGCTCAGTGGTCATCTGGATACGTTCCACTAACCGTTGGATGAGAGGAATGACATTCATCGGCTCCAACTGTAATTGCAAGCGTCCTGCCTGCAGACGCGTGACATCAAGGAGATCTTCTGTCAACTCTACCAGGCGGATTGTCGCCTGGTCAATTTCTTGGAGCGCCTCCGTTTGCCAATCGGCGAGCACAGGTCCTTTCCCACGTGCCGTTTGTACCAGCAAGGTTTGTGAAAAGCCTTTCAAAATTGCAACCGGGGTGCGTAGTTCATGAGCGGCGAGGGCGATAAATTCATCTTTAAGGCGTTCAGCCTCTTTCAAAGAGGTCACATCCTGGTGCACGACGATCGCCGCACGTTCATCCAGGGCTGCATCACCGAATGCCTCCGACGATGCTTGTTGCCGGAGATAATAGGGATCGATGGCGACGGCATTGACCTGGACCGGGAGCGTGGTTCCATCGGTATGACGAATACTTTCTTGATGCTGATAAACATCCTCACCGGATTGAACTGCACGCATTGTTGCAAGCTGGGAGGGCTGGAGAGGACGCCCATCCATGCCGATCACCTGTATGCCTCGTTCCTCAAGAAATGTCGTGAAGGGTTGTCCCACAGGCCAGGAGGCTCCCCAGACAGCAGTTGCTGCCCGATTTGCTAAAACCAGGCGTGCATCTGGTCCGTGAACGAGATAGACACTACTGGGAAGCTCATCGAGAATCAACTGAAGCAGGGCACGATTAGCTTCTGTCTCTATATGCATGCGACGTTCGATCTGCTCCAGGCGGCGGCGTTCGGTTGTATCACGGGAAATGAGGATAGCTCCAAGCAGATGCCCATCACTATCATGCAACGGTCCACCAGTAATACTTGCGAAAAGTATTTGTCCATCAAGCGTTTTGAGTGAAATGTCGATGGCACGCTCTGGCGTCAGGACCTCGCCGGCAAGGGCGTGTGAGAGAGGCAGTTGTTCATCTGCAAAGGGCTGTTCCTGATCGTCGGCCACAAACAAAGGCACCGCTCGTTCCTGAAGGACATGCATGATTTGATCGGGCGGAAAGAGCTGCGTGAGGAGTGTACGCGCAACGGCGTTGGTCTGGATCATGTGCCCATCCTGATCATAGACAAAGATGCCGTCCGTCATCGACTCGATGATTGCCTCGAGCTGACCCGCACGTTCTCTCCCTGCTTGCTCCGCCTCGCGAATACGCCTTTCGGTCACATCATGCCAGACAATAACGGCACCAGATGGAGGACGTTCTGCATCATTATCACCAGTGGGAGGTGGTAGGGGGGAAGAATGTGATAAAAGATGGAGGGGCGAGGCCGTCACAAGATACTCTTTTTCCTCATGATGAGGATTGTGAAGGGCTACCGTTGTATTCTGCACGCTCTCAGTGGTGAGGGTAGAGCGCGCAGGGTGATGAAGCAAGGCGTCCATGATCTGCTTACCATCAGGAATTCCTTGCACCTGCTCACGCAGCAGATGGGCTGCCTTATTTTCACGAAGAATCCGTGCTTGCCCATCTACCAGCGTTACTCCATCGGCAATACTTTCGAAAATTGTGTTGAGTTCTTGTACTCGCATCTGCATCGCACGGTAGAGACGAGCATTTTCCAGCGCCACAGATGCTTGAGCGGCCAGACCAACCAGCAGCGTCTTATCATCTTCTGTAAAGCGGTTCGGTTCCGTATGACCCAGTAGAAGCCCACCCCGCACCTGCTGATCGCGATCAAGCAAAGGAGCTCCCAGGAAACTACGCACCAGAGGATGTCCAGGTGGAACGCCCATTGAGTGGAGATCCTTTGCCTCAAGCTTGCCATGCGCGTAGGCAGAAGCCACAGTTCTGGCTGTGGTGAGTTCATTGGACGCGCAAGGATGATGGGAATGGTTAATATGAGAGAGCGCATCTGAAACACAGACTGCGACACCATGACGAAAGATAGGAGCCAGGAGACCCTCACCCCCTAATGGAGTGCGACGAAACAAGGCTTCCTGCTCTTGCGTCACACCAGTCACGGCGGCCAGATGAAAGAGATTGCCTTCTGAAGGGACGAGCGGCTGTCCCGCCTCATCGGTGGGACGCAGGCTGAAGGCGGCAAATTGTGCTCCCGTCAGACGGCAGGCAGTTTCAGCGATCAGGTGGAGCAAGCGTTTTTCATCCAGTTCGCTCATCAGTGATATGCTCACCCGGCTCAACGCAGCAACGCGTTCTTCTATCGAAAGCGGCTTGTCAACTGCGCCAGGTTCCATCTTCTCTCTCCTTTTGTTTGTGACGTCAGTTCCCTTTCTCTGAAGGAGTGGAGGATACGAGACGCGACAGAGATAGGCCCACAGGATTTGTGATTGGATTGTGATATAGACACAAGAGTTGTGCTCTCTCTGTGAACCATTCTCTCATATAATAGAATAGAGTCATCTAGAAAGGCAAGTTTTTGGATGCCATGCCAAAGAAGAGATACGTGAGGGACGATATGGACGCACAAGATGAGCAGACAAAAGATCTGCAGCTAGAATTGCTGGGGGCAATGCAAGACCTGGCACGTCTCTCACTGCGCAGTAGAAATGATGCAAATGAGCCTTTCCTTGTTGCATCTGCACTCCTTGAACGATTACAACAACTGTGTCGAGCAACACATGGCGCAATTTTTCTTCTAGGCGATCATTCAAAAGAGTATTCAGGAGGGGTTTCATTCCCTTTTTCAAAAAATGGTCTACACAGTCGTCCTCTGGCCTTGCATGGAATAGACGAAAAGGATGTAGATGTATTCCTGACAGCGTTCCCGACAGAAACGCTATGGACATCGAGTCCAACTCTTTATCCCGCCAGACTTGTCTGGAGATTACCGCTCGTGCTGCCTTTCCCTTATGTACAAAGCGATCCTGGATACATGACTCAGGCCTTCTTGCTTTTTGGATGGGAGAAGCAAGATGAAAGACAACGAGCCATAGTTTTAGAGCAAGGTCGTCACCACCTTCCACCACTTGCGGATGCGGTAGACGAATATCATTGCGCAAGCACTTGCTCATGAGTACATCTATGAGTTGGAAACACGCGCGGATCGCAAGGCATTACGAGAGATGGAACTCCTCAAGGCTGAGTTGCTGGCAAGTGTCAGTCACGAATTACGTAGTCCATTGACCTCTATTAAGGGATATGCGGCAACGTTACTGCGCCATGAGCAACGCATTTCGCGTGAAGAGCGACACGAGTTTCTTCTCGCAATCAATGGCGCTAGTGATCGTCTTGCGGGCGTCATTGATTCGTTATTGGAGATATCCGAGCTGGAAACGGGCAGTATTGAGATCAGGCGTGCGCCTGTTGATCTTACCTATGTGATCCAGGAGGCTCTTGCCGGAGCTGAACGTACCCTGGAAGGAGTAGTATTGTCCGGCGCGTCATCATCTCCCCAGAAGCAGTTCACTTTCGAGATGCTCATTGAACCTCTCACAAGCCAGAAACTAATCATTCAGGCGGATCGAAACCGTCTTCGTGAAGTGTTGGATCATCTGCTCGAAAATGCGATTCATCACATGCCCGGTGGGGGAACTATTCGTCTTCTTGCACGCATGATCCACTCTGCGGAGGAAATGAAAGGACTCTCAGCCTTTTCGCGAGATGGAGGGACAAGGCTTGCTCGGGCCAGGCTGCGCTATCACCATATGATGGTTATTGGTGTTCAGGATAGTGGCAAGGGAATACCAGAAGAGGTGCTTGAGCGCATCTTCGATCCCTTCTATCGTGTCGATACTCGCCTCACACGAGAAGTCAATGGGCTAGGATTAGGGCTGGCCATCTGTCGGCGGATTATCGAATTACATGATGGTATTATCTGGGCAGAAAGCAATGTAGGGAAGGGAAGTACCTTCTTTGTCTGTCTGCCGCTTGATGAGAAGGGCTGAGATCATAGACATGAGAAATGAAGGCAGAACAATAAGAGAAGAACAGGGAGAGAAACGTATGCCAGCAAAAAAGATAACGATTTTAACGGCCGATGATGATCCGCAATTGCTCCGTCTGGTCGCGCGGAATCTCGAATTCGAGGACTACGATGTCCTTACTGCCAGCAATGGCAAGCAAGCACTTGAGCTAATTGAGGCACATGCACCTGATGCTATATTACTCGATGTGATGATGCCCCAGATGGATGGTTTTCAGGTGTGTCAGCGTGTACGCGAGTTTTCGACGGTTCCTATCATTCTGGTCACTGCACGTGGACAGGATCAAGATAAGGTGCGCGGGTTAGATCTGGGGGCAGATGATTACCTGACCAAGCCATTTAGCGTGGACGAATTGCTTGCACGTGTGCGGGCGGTATTACGGCGAGCGCAGTTTTCAGCGCATGAGCAAGCGAATTTGGGAGGAGCAACAGCCAGCATCGGTGAACTCTCTATTGACTATGCACAGCATCTGGTGACGATGGCCGGTCGGGAAATAACGTTGACGCCCACGGAATATCGGTTGCTGGCATATTTAGCCCAGAATGTTGGCAGAGTTATCACGCAAGATCTCTTACTTGAACATGTCTGGGGCACGGACTATATAGGAGAAGGGCATATGCTGCAGGTCAATGTCAATCGCCTGCGCCGCAAACTTGAGCCTGATCCAGCGCATCCTCGCTATATCCTCACGAAGGTGGGTATCGGGTATATGCTCAGTGCTCAACCGGAAGCGCAAACCACAAAATGAAACTGCGTAGAAACCGAAGAGCCTATCAACTGCTTGTGATCTCTTTGTGAGGGTACATCCCTCGCTTGTGACGATATTGTAATGGCTGCACCATAAAATCTCTTGTAGAAATTGTTGTTCTTATCCTTGCGAGGAGAGTTTTCTATGGATGCAGTTACACTTGCACGCCTTCAGTTTGCGATCACCACCGTGTACCATTTCTTTTTTGTTCCGCTCACTCTGGGATTGGTTCTTCTGGTGGCCGTGATGGAGACAATCTATGTTGTGAGCGGCAAAGAAGTCTATAAGCACATGACGCGCTTCTGGGGCCGCTTATTTTTGATCAACTTCGCCATGGGTGTGGTCACAGGTATTGTCCAGGAATTTCAGTTCGGGATGAACTGGTCGACCTATTCACGCTTTGTCGGTGATATCTTTGGCGCACCACTCGCCATTGAAGCACTTCTTGCCTTCTTTATGGAATCAACGTTCCTGGGCATCTGGTTGTTTGGCTGGGAACGTCTCTCAAAGCGTGGGCATCTAGCAATGATCTGGCTGGTTGTCCTGGGTTCGCATCTTTCAGCATTCTGGATTCTGGCTGCCAACTCATTTATGCAGGAACCAGTTGGTTATGTGCTTCGTCATGGTCGGGCAGAGATGACGAATTTTTTTGCTCTGCTCCTCAATCCGAACCTCTGGGTACAGTTTCCCCATGTGGTGCTGAGTGGCTGGGTAACTGGTGCCTTCTTTCTGCTCGGAATCAGCGCCTATCACCTGGTGAAAAAGGCTGGAAATCTGGAGCTGTTCCGTCGTTCGCTCTCCATCGGCCTGGGAGTGGGAATGATAAGCAGTATTCTTGTAGGGCTGACTGGACACGTGCAGGCACAACACATGGTGCAGATACAGCCAATGAAGATGGCTGCCGCCGAAGCCCTCTGGAATAGCGAGGCACCAGCTTCATTCTCTTTGTTTACCATTGGCAATCTCAATGGGACCAGTGATGTTTTCTCTGTGCGCGTGCCGTATGTGCTCAGCATCCTCTCCTATAATAATTTTACGGGCAAGGTTGAGGGGATCAACCAGTTGCAAGCACAGTACGTCAAAGAGTTTGGTTCCGGCAATTATGTCCCTCCGGTGCCTGTCGTCTACTGGACATTCCGTCTGATGATTGGTGCTGGCATCCTCATGATCCTGTTTTCTCTCCTGAGCTTTTTCTTCCTCTGGCGACGGAATCTGGAACGACAGCGCTGGTTTCTCTGGCTGCTGGTGATTGGGATCAGCTTACCTTATATTGCGAATGCTGCTGGTTGGATTATGACAGAAGTGGGTCGTCAGCCCTGGGTTGTCTTTGGGTTGCTCCAGACCAACTCCGCTGCCTCTCCTAACGTCGGCATCGCATCGGTGTTAATCTCACTCATCACCTTTACGCTGCTCTATGGTGCCCTGGCGGTTGTCGATGGCTACCTGCTGGTCAAATACGCAAAAGAAGACATTCAACCGGAAGCGGTATCGGTTGAAGAAGACATCCTGGTTTCGGCCTACTAGTGCCCTGAGCGGGATATAGGGGTGCTATTTATAAACCCTGGCGCGATTGATTAGTTCTTGGAGGAAGATAATGAATCTCAATATACTCTGGTTTCTCTTAATTGTGGTCCTGTTCGTAGGTTTCTTTTTTCTAGAAGGCTTCGATTTTGGTGTCGGGATGCTCTTACCGTTCCTGGGCAAGACCGACACAGAACGCCGCATGATTATCAGCACCATTGGACCCTTCTGGGATGGGAACGAGGTATGGTTGCTAACGGCAGGTGGAGCAATGTTTGCAGCATTCCCCAACTGGTATGCAACGATGTTTAGCGGCTTCTACCTGGCTTTACTGCTCATGCTGGTGGCCTTAATCGTGCGTGGGGTCGCCTTCGAATTTCGTAATCGCGACCCTCGTCCTGCATGGAGATCCTTCTGGGATTGGATGATCTTTATTGGAAGCCTGCTTCCAGGTCTTTTATGGGGCGTCGCCCTCGCCAATTTGATTGAGGGTGTTCCTATTGACGCTCATATGAATTACACGGGTGGTTTCTTCAATCTCCTGAACCCATTTGCCCTGCTTGGTGGCATTGCTTTTGTCTCAATTTTCTTGCTTCACGGAGCCATTTTCCTGGCGCTCAAGTCAGAAGATATCTTGCTCGCACGTGCCCAGAAAATTGCACGCACCATCTGGCTGCCAGCCGTGATCCTCATTGCCGCATTCGTGGCTAGTGGCTACTTTGTCACCAGCGTCTTTAATCGTCTGGGTGTTGATCCTGGCATCGCACCTCTGGGGGCTGGCATGGCCTTGCTTGTGAGTGGGTGGCTTATTCGGAGCAATCATTTTGGATGGGCATTTCTTATGACCGGGGTAACGATCGTGTTGTCCGCGACGACTATCGCACTGGCTTTGTTTCCTAATGTGATGATTTCGAGCCTCAATCCCGCCTGGAACCTCACCATCTACACTGCCTCATCCAGTCCATATACGTTAACCGTTATGAGCATTATTGCCCTTACATTGGTCCCATTTGTGCTAGCGTACCAGATCTGGAATTATTGGATCTTTCGACAGCGTATAGGCCATCATTCAATAGCTGCATTGCATGAATGAGTAGTTGTACGAGAAAAGCAATCCGTTCCTCTGATTGTGATAGGCGTCATCCTCGCAGTGATTACCTATGCAGCGAAGCCCCTGATGGGATATCCCGCCAGGAGTTTCGCTTATTATTCTTTAAAAACGGCTGTTTACAGGCCAGTAGGGATATCAATGGTAGCAAGTTGCCAGGGCGAGTTATCTGCTTCATACGCATTGAAGTCGCCAGGCTTCTTGTCACCAACATAGGTGTAGAGGGGATAGCCCTGGTAGAAGACGACCTTGCGACCTTGAGCATCAGTCTCAACACTCAGTTTCCCAGGCAGTTTGGTGGTAGAGGTAGGCGTGCCCGTTCCCTTGTAGACCAGTGGTTTCCAGGTCTTGGCACATGCGCCATCACAGGTAAAGCCGCTTGTCCCGTGCCACTCATGCACATATAATGTGAAACCTTTGGTGGTCGTCAGAACAGTGAACGTGCTCCCCACCGATTGATGGGAAGGAACCTTGCCTACGGATACCACGACTGAAGATGAGATTTTTTTTGCTATATTGGCAGCGGTCGCTGTTTTGTGCGGCGTGGCGAGCGTATTAGCCTTCGCCATCGAAGAGGTGGAACCGAAGGCCGCCAGGACTCCAACGAGTAGGAGGGCGAAGCCCATGCTACTAATGAAGATTTTCAAACGCATAATGTTTTTTCTCCTGTTTTCATTGATATTTTTTAACGTCGTTTTTCATGGGAACATAGGTATTCCAAAGTTTATAAATGGGCTGATGCAGACCCCGAGAAAAGCTTTATCCTCTCCGCTGTGTCTGTCTCCTTGCACAAAGGATACTATAGAAACAAGCTAATGGATGTGAAATAGTTCACAAAAAGGAACAAGAGAGAAGCGCCGCGTTTGAGAATCAGCTGCAACGTGGTGGAATTTACTCTTGTGGGAATGTCGCTTGCCGCATATGGCGAGAGAGAAACAGAAATCCAGTGATCACAAGCAGGCCACTCCACACGATGCCCACGGTCGGCAAAATGCCTAGATGCTCCAGGCTCAGCCCGAGTGCGGAGGAGCCAACAGTGAGGACGCTGAACAAGATTAGACGATAGACGCCATTGACGCGGCCTTGCAGGGCATCTGGAACGACAGCGAAGCGATAACTATCCATGAAGATCGCACGGATCGAGTCGGAGAGAGCGATGCTCGCGAAGACGGCTCCCAACAGCAGTGGCGTCGTGATGAAGCCATAGAGAGGGAAGAGCACCACGAACACGATCAGGGCATAGCGAAGCGAGAGGCCCATGCGTATGCGCCTCTGCAAAAGCGGACAGAGCACCGCGCCAAGCAGGTTCCCGACGCCGCCAGCGGCGGCGATCAGGCCGTAGAGCACCGACGGGATATGCTGCTGTTGCACAATGTCCAGGACGAGAAGCACGCTGGCTGTGATGGTGAGGTTGACATAGCTGGAAATCAGGAAGATCGAGCGTATGATCTCATGCTCCCACAGCCAGGTGAGTCCCTCGCGCACTTCTAAGAGCAGGTGGTGATGCTCCGTTCTCCGTTCGTCTTGCATAGGTGAGCGTATGGAGAGCAATGAACTGAGCAAGATCAGAGAGGAAAGCGCGTCGGTGACGAACGGAAGCAGCTTGCTGATGCTAAAGAGCAGGCTCCCCAGGGCGGGTCCGACAAGCGCACTGGAGCCAACAATCACCTCGTTCTGTGCGACTGCTGTGGGGAGCTGGCTCTTTGGCACGATCCATGCCAGTGCTGCAAATTGGGCCAGCTCATAGAAAAGCGAAATGGCTCCCAGGCCAAAGGCGATGGCGTAGAGGAGAAGCAGCCGCAGTAGCCCGCTGGTCAGCAACAGCGCCAGGGGAATGCTCGCCACGCACACCATCAAGCAGAAGGTAGAGAGCAGCATCACGCGTTTGCGCGGCCAGCGATCCACCAGCGACCCGGCGGGGAGGCTCAGGAGGACGTAGGGAAGCTGTCCCAGGCTATACGCCAGCCCGGCAGCAGCGATCGAATGGGTCAGTCCCACAATGAGCAGTGGAAACGCGAACTGTGTGCATGAAGTGCCGAGCGAGGAAACGGCGTTGCCGAGCCAAAGCAAAAGATAGTCACGATTGCGCCAAAGGGAAACGGGCGGTGGTGGAATGACTTCTGTGTTGGTCATGAAACATCCTTTCGTTCAACGTATTTCGGCAAGAAGGGAAGCAAAAGGAGCCCGGCAACACAGGAGAGGTTTCAACCAATACGGGGCTGAGATACATCTCGGGATGAAGGCAACACACATCCTCGCACCAACGCGATTAGCGCAGCACGTGAGGGGGTCGCTATTCACAAACAGCCACGTAAGCGCGATCTGTGCCGGGCTTACGCAGTCAAAAGCAGTTTCACACCGCCTGAGGGGAACAGATATCTTTTACTCATCAGTCAGATGATAGCATGGAGATCGCATCAGTGTCAAAGGAGACCAGGTCATTCCATCCATCTACTCTTCACATGCATGAAAAAGGGATGGGAAGACTCGTATGGATTGAGTCTCTAACCACGTTCCAGCCTGTTCTGTTTTTCCTGTGGCAAACCAACGTTTCGAGGTCGCGGGGTCTGCTATGATTGCAAAAAATTATCCGCCGATATGAAAAGCAACGCTTCCATCATATAGATGGGGCGTTGCTTTTCATATACTCTCAATGTGAGGCTTAATGCGGAAGCGCGGCTGGTATTGTGTCTTGCTTTTCTGAGATCTTTTGTGCTTTGAAAGATCGTTGTTCCATCGCACGGGTAGCCGCTACCCACGAACGAACGAACATCCAGGCCGCGATGATCCCGACGCCAGCCAGGGAGATCCACATAATGATAAGGGCCACTGTCGGGTGTGCACTGCTCGTGAATACACTGGTGAAACCGGCTAGATAACCTTGACTATTGGCCTCAATCGCGAAGACCTGCGGGAGATAGTAGAGTGTTGCGCCTGCAACCAGGAACGCGGTTGCGAGGCGAAATGCCTGAATATCATCATCGACTCTGCGTGACAGTTTGACGGCTAGAGCCAGGAGTAAGCAGAGGGCCGACACTGGACCAGTAATGGGGAGTGCCTGACCGGACACAATATTCGGCAGGAAGAAGACCCAGCACAGGGCAAACGTGATTACAAGCACCGCATCACGCATGAGAATATAGGACATCCACCAGATATCCGCCCCGAGGCGCAATCCACAACGGCGCAACGTACGTAGCACGTAGGGGCGTCCCAGGTGTAGAATGAGTGTCATCGTCCAGAGAACAGGGATAAAGGCAACGATGGTTGCTATCATCCATTGTGAGCCGCCCTGTACCAGAGCGTTGGTAATCGCAGTTGTGACGTCATCAGGTTTCATGTATCTTTCCTCGTTTCTTTTCTATCTAAGAAGATGTAGACGGGTAAGTTGTTACTATTCTTCGATAACTGTTGATGGTTCAGCCGCCTCGGCCCGCCCACCCGTATGGATGGCATAGCCAGCCGCGATGGCACCCAGGATAGCAAGGAGCAGGATAGAGACATAGCCGATTCCCACAGCCCAGTTGGGGTTACTATTGGTAACCAGGAACTGGCTGATGCTCAGGAGAGAGCCTGTTGCAACGCCATTGCCCTGTACTCCCAACAGGTAAGGAACAAAGTAGAAGAGTCCGCCCAGTGCTAAGAGAATGCTTGTCCAACGATAGGCACGCAGGTCATTATCGGGATCGCCCATCAGCTTGATCAGGAGGACACCGAACAAACATGTTGCGGCCAATGCGCCTGTCAATGGGAGAGCATCCGTGTTGACGACATCAGGAAAAAAGAACATGAAGCTCATTACGAAGCCTGAAATGATCAAGATGTCTCGTATTGCTGCGTAAATGAGCCAGAGTAAGTCAGCTCCCAGGCGCAAGGTAAAACGGTCGATCATATCAAGGATGTAAGGGCGACCCAGATGTAGTCCTAGAATAGCGAGCCAGACGATAGGCAGTACGGCGGCAAGTGTTCCCTCTAAAAATTGCTCGCCACCTGCGTTAATGCCGCTCACAATGGCATTGGTAAGATCTTGTGGTGACATGATGATACCTCTCTGTAATGAATACCCGGAAAAAGGGTATTCATTACCTGATAATTAACTAATGAACCACCTGAGCTTTTTTCAAAGCTGCGGGTTGAATAACATGAATGGTTGGACAGAGTGAGGCCAGGTCACAGCGCAAGCAACGGCTGGCCTCGTGGCGAGCCTGTTCTTCTGTGAAGCCTTTTGCAAACTCGAGCGAACGATCGTGTGTGGCGGAAATCTCGCTGAGCGGCATTTCCGCGCGTGTTGTTGTACGTAGATCCAGGTTGATGACGTCTTTCTGCGGAAGTGTGGAAGGAATTTGCACATCATCATCAGGCATTTCGTGCACCGTCGGAAGTGGAAGTTTGCGTAGATATGCGTGAACGGAACGGGCCGCTAATCGTCCATGGGCAGCCGCATGGATGATGGTTTTCGGGCCATACGTGACATCGCCAGCGGCGAAAACACCAGGAGCACCCGTTGCCAATGTGGTTTTGTTGATCAATAATCCGCCCCATGGTGCTACCTGTACGCTTGTACCAGAGGGTAGAAATGAGGGATCGGGAGCTTCTCCGATCGCAATCAATAAGGTGGAGACCGGTAGTTGATATTCAGTATTGGGAAGAGGAACCGGGCGGCGACGGCCTTTTTCATCGGGCGAAGTCAATTGCATTTTGATACAGCGTACACTCTGTAAGTGACCATCAACACCGAGTGCTTGAACAGGGGTGGTTAATTCATGAAGTTCAATGCCCTCCTCCAGGGCGGCGCGTACTTCTTCCTTCTGAGCAGGCATTTCGGTGCGACTACGACGATAGAGGATATGTACCTTTTGAGCACCGGCACGTAAAGCCGAACGAGCTGCGTCCATTGCAGTGCTCCCACCGCCAACAACCGCTACAACACCTTCCAGCTTCGTCGTAGCATCCAGGTTGAATTGTTTGAGGAAGGTTGTCGCTGGAATAACTTCCAGCAGGCTTAACTCGCCAGGAATGCCCAGGCTCTGACTCTGCTGTGCGCCCACCGCCAATACGACAGATGCATACGATGCCTGCAATTCGTCAAGCGAAATATCGCGTCCGATAGCTGTATTCAGACGAAGTTCAACGCCAAGTTCGGTAATGGCATCGATATCGCGCTGGAGTTCGGTACGTGGTAAGCGATAGTCAGGGATACCAATGGCCATCATGCCACCTGCGACAGGCATTGCATCGAAGATAGTCACAGTATAGCCTCGGCGAGCCAGGTAGTAAGCAGCACTCAGACCAGTTGGCCCTGCACCAACAATCGCAACCTTTTCTGTATAGTGTTTCTTCGGTGGTTTAATCGTGCGTCGTAGTGTGCCACCATGATCGGTTGCGAAACGTTTCAGATCACGAATAGCAATTGGCTCATCAAACTCGCCACGTCGACAGGCATCTTCACACGGGGCGGTACAGACTCGACCACAGATGCAAGGGAAGGGATTGGGTTCGGCGGCAACATCTAAAGCCTCACGATAACGTCCTTCAGCAATCAGACTAACATAGAGACCTGCATTCGTGCCAACGGGACACGCCGCCTGGCATGGAGCACGCAGATCTTCTTTGCGCTCGCCAAGCCAGCTTCGTGAACTTTGCCATGTCTCTTTTCGTTCAGCAACATGCCATGAATGTCCTTCACCCCATGGAGTTTCGCCAGGTTCTTCAGGAGTGGCACGCGTATAGGCATCGAGCGATTGCCAACCGCTTTCTTCAGGAAGATGCGATATCAGGCCGCGCTGTGCAAAGTGTGATATCTGTGCATGACCTTCGATGGTAATGGCATTCGTCGGGCATTCCTGTACACAGACCTGACAGCCAATACACGATGCCACTTGAACAGGGCCAAGCATCATCCAGGTACGATCCGCCCATGGAGTCGGGATAGGACTCAGGCGCTCCTGGTCATCCGCTCTTTCACCCTCACCGGAAGGGCGGGACATATCGAGACAACGTACGGGACAAAGATCCATACAGATGCCACAATTAATACACGTATTTTTGTTTACACGGAAAAGATAAGCCATACTGCCTCCTCTCGCAAACTTACTGTTGTGCAATGTAATCTAATAATTACGAGTATTGTTTGCGTCCCCTTTATAATAGTGGAATAACATCACGCGAAGATGAGAAGAAGAGTCAGCAATATCACAAATGGAACACAGATACATTTGAAGAGAGGACCGATCTGTCTCTGAAACATCTCCTGTGGTAATCTGTCGTGTGTTTTATACGCTTTGATCTTTTGGTAGAGGTGTTGTGGGGTATCATGAGATATGGTGAGGGCCAGACGTAATATGATCTCGGCAGGCTCAATCATGCCGCGAGTCGCTGGCACGAATTGCCCGTCGTGCGTAATAGAGGCATGGCGCTGCTGACGAAAACGGCTATACCGATACCCAAGATCAAGATCTGCATGTTCATATTGCTGGATCAGCGGAACTGCGATTGTGTCTTCCCTATCGATATTGCATCCACGAGCATCCAGCACTTCGAGCCATTGTAAATGGTGCCTGATATCCTCATTATGAGAACCTGCGTTGCTGACGACGCTTCCTCCGAGCGTTCCCGGAATGTTGATGCCAAATTCGAGCCCTTCCCACCCTTGTTTCACCAGTTCATAGACGAGAAGGGGCCAGTTTACCCCTGCTTCCACAAAAGAGATCTCTGAGATCACGAATAAGCAACTATTGCCAGAGGGTATAGACGCGCTTTAGCAATCAACTTCGATTACATTCACAAGAGATTAACCTCACCCCAATTTACAGCCACTGTTTTAACTATTTTTTGAGATGAGTATATTACTTAATAGAGCCACCTGGTAGACTCATCAATAGAATTCCTGATACGACAGATGAGAAAGGTGCAAATGCGTTTGGTAATACGTAGAACTGGCTACTACGGGGCTCTGTGCTGGCAGCATTAGACAAACAGGCAAGCAATGGTCAACGCATAATACTTGAAAACATGCACAGAGAACAAAAGGAAGGTGTAAGGTAATATGGCAAACAGACCCGACATGAGCAAAAGAAAAATCGGCGTACTCATCGAAGCGCATTTTGATGAGACCGAGTTTGTTCGCTTTAACGAAGTTTTCCCAACTTACGGCTATGAAGTTGAATACATTACCCATTTGTGGGGGCAGGACCAGCTCACGTTCAAAGGAAATGACTTTACGCAAGAAGTAACAGTGACAAAAGAGGTTTCTACTGTGAATCTGGTCGATTACCGTGCCATTATCCTTATTGGTGGCTATGCGATGGATCGGCTGCGCTACCAGGAGCATCCACAGGAAGGACGCCCAAACGCTGCGCCTGCCGTCGAGTTCCTACGCAAGGCTGTGAAAAGAATGGACAATGGTCAGTTAAAAATTGGCAGCATCTGTCACTCCCTCTGGCTGTTTTGTGCAGCACCAGAAACGCTCTCAGGGCGCAACGTCACCTGCGCTCACAATATCATGGGTGATGTGCAAAATGCCGGTGGTCGCCTGGTCTTTGCTGGTGATCAGCTCATTGATACGTGTATAGATGGTAATTTAATTACCGGGCGGCATCCAGGGGTCGTCGACGCCTTTATGCAGATCTTCCTGGCCGAACTGGAAAAAGCGGCTCCTCAACCAGCGCTTCCAACATTGTAATGGTCGCCATAAACATGTCACACATTTTAAAGAAGATTTACCATGTCACGTGTCTAAGGGTATATTAGCGAACTGCAGTCGCGCAAAAAGCTGCTTGTCTAATCCACCACTGATAAGGAGAAAAACAATGGCTATGATCGCGCTCCGATCAGAAGAGACAACGTCCAGGTATCAAGTAGAGCCTGGGCGCTCTCATCCCATAGGAGCTGTACCAGACGAACAGGGTGTCAACTTCTCGGTCTTCGCAGATCGCGCTACAGGCGTCGAGTTGCTGCTCTTTGACGACCATGATGATCCTGAACCGGTTTTGACGATTACACTGGACCCGATCATTAATAAAATCTACCACTTCTGGCATGTCTATCTGAGAGGCTGCAAAGCAGGCATGCACTACGCCTATCGCGTCAGCGGCCCACAAGACCTGCACAACATGGGAGATCGCTACAATCACGACAAGGTCTTGATTGATCCCTACTCGAAAGGCAATACCAATACACTGTGGGATCGTGCCGCCGCCTGCCGCTCTGGAGATAACGTAAGGGTCTCCATGCGCAGTGTTGTTCTCGATACTGGTGGCTATGATTGGGAGGGAGATCAGCCCTTAAATCGTCCTATGAACGAGACGATCATCTATGAAATGCATGTGCGAGGCTTCACCCAATCAGCATCATCGGACTGTCAACATCCCGGCACCTTTAGCGGGATTATCGAAAAGATCCCCTATCTTCAGGACCTGGGAGTCACTACGCTGGAACTGATGCCGGTCTTTGACTTTGATCAGAAGGAGGCCAAACAGGTTGTTAATGGCCATCCTCTCCCGAATTATTGGGGCTACGATCCCATTGGTTTTTTCTCGCCCCATAATGGATACTGCGTCTCGCCTGAAGATGGCAGCCATATCACCGAGTTCCGGGATATGGTCAAAGCCTTGCATCGAGCGGGTATTGAAGTCATCCTCGACGTTGTGTTCAACCATACGGGTGAAGGCAACGAATTAGGACCGATGATCAGCTTCAAAGGCTTCGCGAACAGCCACTACTACATCTTATCCTCACAGGATCGCCAATATTATATGAACTATACTGGCTGCGGAAACACCTTGAGCGGAAATCATCCACTTACAGAGGAACTGATTATCGATGCTCTGGAATACTGGGTCAAGGAAATGCATGTTGATGGCTTCCGTTTTGACGAGGCTGTTATCCTCTGCCGCGATGAGAGCGGCGTACCCATCGTCTATCCCCCGGTCATCTGGCGCATCGAGCTATCAGAGGTACTTGCCGATACAAAGGTTATCGCCGAAGCCTGGGATGCCGCGGGACTCTATGAAGTTGGCTACTTTCCTGGCTATCGTTGGGGCGAATGGAACGGTCGTTTCCGCGATACCATCAGGCACTTTGTCAAAGGCGACGCGGATTACAGTGATGGAAAGACTCTCGTTGGTAGGGTTGCTGATGTAATTGCGGGGAGCGCGGACATCTTTCAATCTACCGGTGAACTCCCGATCAACAGCATCAATTTCATTACCTGCCACGATGGCTTCACACTCAACGACCTCGTTTCATACAACGGCAAACATAACGAGGCCAATGGTGAGGATAATCACGATGGCATCGATGAAAATCTAAGCTGGAACTGCGGTTTTGAGGGTACTACAGACGATCCAGAAGTAGAGGCTCTGCGTAAACGTCAGGTCAAGAACTTCGTGACAATCCTTCTTCTCTCCCAGGGCGTCCCAATGATATTGGGAGGAGATGAGATCCGACGTACACAACAGGGTAATAATAATGCCTACTGTCAGGATAATGAAATCAGCTGGTTCGACTGGAAGTTGGCTGGAAAGAATCGTGATATCTACCGCTTCTTTAAGCAGATGATAGCATTGCGCAAAAGTCTACCAACATTGCGGCGTGATCATTTCTTTAATGGCGAGATCAACGCACGTGGATTGGCTGATATCAGTTGGCACGGTTGCCGTCTCTATAATCCTGGTTGGGAAGATCCCTCTTCTACGGTCCTGGCCTTTACCATAGGAGGCTTTCCACAACAGGACAGCGTAGAGGACAGAGATATTCACGTAATGCTCAATATGGACTGGCATGATCTCGATTTTGATGTACCACCGCTGAGCAACCGCCAATGGTACAGAATCGTTGATACAGCGCAGGATTCACCGCTTGATATCGCCGAAAACCTCCTGCAACCTGACAACGAGAGCCGGATAACACAGAGCACCTGCCATGTAAAAAATCGCAGCATTGTTGTACTCATTTCACGCTAGCGAAAGAAAAAAAGGAAATATTTCATGGATACCATGCATTTCACCTTTGCTGATACCATCACCGGCTACGTCACGACTCCCGTTGATACAAATCAGCGTACCTTTGGTCTGAAAACAAGCGATGGACGCGACTTCAGCATAAAGTTGACCGACACAACCTATGGGGAAGTGCTGCGCAACTTAAACGAACCCTTTCAGGACCCTGGAGCTCCCTTAGAAAGCCTGATTGAGCAGGATCGCTATCTGTTCGCTTATGGCATCTTCTATCATGAGAGGGATCAGTTTCGCTTTGAAGCCAAGCACATTATCTTCCCTGAACGTCAGCCAGGAGAATATCGCTTCGAGGAACCGGACTGGTGGATCAAGCAGATTCGCGCATTAGCTGAATTCTACTACAATGCGCAATTCCCTGATGGCATTGTCGATTATCGAAATTATCGTACAAGCCTGACCGTCGAAGGCCAGAAAATCCTCAGCACCCGTCAGGAAACCGATACCATCTCACGCATGGTATACGGCTTTGCTACGGCTTATCTGGTAACTGGAGAAGGACGCTATCTGGAGGCGGCTGAAAAAGGGACCGAGTACCTGCGCGAACATATGCGTGCCGTCGACACTGACGAAAATACAGCATCCTGGTACCATGGTATCGACGTTCAAGGAACACAAGAACGCAAGATTCTGGCCTCTGAATTTGGTGATGATTATGATGCAATTCCAGCCTATGAGCAGATCTACGCTCTGGCAGGACCAGTCCAGACCTATCGTATAACTGGCGATCCTCGCATTCTCAATGATGCCGAGATGACCCTTAATCTGTTCAACAAATATTTCCTGGATCACGAAAAAGGGGGCTTTTTCTCTCACATCGATCCCGTTACCCTTGACCCACGTGCAGAAGCTCTGGGTAAGGATCGCGCTCGTAAGAACTGGAACTCCGTAGGCGATCATGCCCCTGCCTATCTGATCAATCTCTGGCTGGCAACGGGTGAGAGCAAATACGCTGATCTACTCGCAACCCTCGCCGACACAATTGTGCAGCACTTTCCAGATTATGAGAATAGCCCGTTTGTTCAGGAACGTTTCCATGAAGATTGGAGCCCTGATAGAACCTGGAGCTGGCAGCAGAACCGGGCTGTCGTAGGGCATAACCTCAAAATTGCCTGGAATTTGATGCGCATCCATCACTTGAGGCCGGACGAACGCTATACCACTCTCGCCCGCAAGATTGCAGATATTATGCCTGAGGCAGGCATGGACCGCCAACGTGGCGGCTGGTATGATGTAGTGGAACGTGAATTAAGCGGCAATGAAGAATGGCATCGTTTCGCCTGGCATGACCGTAAGGCATGGTGGCAGCAGGAACAGGCGATCCTCGCCTACCTGATCCTTCATGGCTCATTGAAAGAGCCTGAGTATCTGCGCATGGCCCGTGAATCAGCCGCCTTCTACAATGCTTTCTTCCCCGACCTGGATAACGGGGGCGTCTACTTTAACGTTCTGTCAACAGGTATCCCCTACTTGATGGGAACGGAGCGGCTCAAAGGGAGCCACTCGATGTCTGGCTACCATTCATTTGAATTGTGCTACTTGGCAACCGTTTACACCAATCTTTTAATCAAGAAGCAACCGATGGATTTCTACTTCAAGCCTCAGTCAGGTGCACTCAAGGATAACATCCTACGCGTTCAACCCGATATTCTTCCAGCCGGCAGTGTGCACATCGAGGAAGTCTGGATTAACGGGGAGCGTCATCGCGATTTTGATGCTAACGCCATGACGATTACGCTCCCTTCGACCAGGGAACAACATCCCCTCAAGCAGCGCCCTACCTGGGCTGGTGATCCTGCCCTGGAACCGGCAGCATTGCGGGAGTTACATGTACGAGTACGACTTGCGCCAGTTGATGTCGCGTTCGATTCAGAACTGACCATAGTCGATGGCACAGCTCTGCTTACGCTATTTGGAAATCTCGACAATACATCAGAGCCAATTTTCAAGAAACAGCTGGATAAAATCGTTGCCGCTCATCCCAGGCAGGTCGTTCTGCGTATGGAAAGCCTTCAGACGATGGCAAAAGAGTCTGCTCGTGAGCTAGATTTCGCACGTCAGCAGCTTCCTTTTGAAGAGAATATCTACGCCGTGGGTACGCAGGAGGAGGTGAAGCAGATCCTCAAGCGTGTCGGTATCTGGGAAGAACTTAAGTCACTGGATACGTTCGATGCAAAACAATTGGGTCTGCCCGGTTAATCTTTTTCACGATAAGGCTCCTCTCTGGTAACGGATGCGGGTCCTTCATGTTGCTCGTACGGTACTCCCCTGGCGTTTGGCCCGTCCAGCCACGAAAGGCCCGCAGAAACGAGTTGCCATCCTGGAAGCCGAGCAAATAGGCAATTTCGACGAGCGAGGCGGAAGACTGTGAAAGGTAGTAATCTGCCAGTTCTCGCCGAGTGACGGTCAGCACCTCCTGGTAACTGGACGACTCCTCCGAGAGCCTTCGTTGCAGGGACCGCTTGCTCAAGCCCAGGCGGTTGGCAACCTCCTCTATCGAGCTCTGGCCAGCAGGCAGCATCTCCTGCAGCGCACTTCTGACACGCTGGGTCATGCTGGCCTGGGTATCGAGATCGGAAATTTTTCAGAGAGTCCCGCCTCGAAAAAGCCCCACATGGTCGCACTCTCGGTTAAAAAGGGCTGTTGGGCATCCCTGGCGGAAAAGGCTATGCGGTTGGCCAAGCCTGGGGAAAGCGGCACACCGAAGTACTCCTAATATGGTCCCCTCTGGTCAGGTAGCTGCACCAACTCCACTCGAAGCGGCACTATGCGCTTGCGCGTGCCCAATCTTGCGAATTGCGTCAAGAACACCATTTCTGTCGCCCCAGACTGTGCGGGATCGGTTCATCGTTGCCATAACAGCCGAGCGTGACACAGGTCTGGTACGCAGTGATCTCTACCGTAAGGATCAAGGGACCCATCAGCTTTTTGAACTGCGAAAGCCTCTGTAGCGCGGTGTTCAGATTCGCGCTACAGAGGCTGGCAAAGATCGGCGGATCAAACGCTTCAACCGAAAGGTGCTGACCCGCTTTCAGTGGCAACACGTCTGTTCCCACCACTTGCCACAGTCGGAAGTATTCCGCCGGACTCAGGGTGGCATCCTTGCGGGCAAAAAGGTCGGCAGGCAGCCCCGCAAGCCGCAGGACATCGGTGGGGTTCACCCCCAGATCACAGAGCTGCACTTTCCAGCCCGGCTGCACACTAAAAGCGGTGGCCTGCTTCACTGTTTCCTCCTTCCTTTACTTGATAGTGGCAAGAACCATCCTGTCGAAGACGCGATCACCAAACCATTTGCGGATAAATAGCACAGGCTTTTGAGGCATTCTTTGCCTGAGGAGAAATTTCGGAAGGGCGCCATAGGTACCTATGAATCTAAAAATAACAAATTACTAATGACAGATATTGATTTTTGTCATTTTATAGGGTATGCTCCTCTTATCTACTCAGGATAAACATCCTTTTCCCAGGAAACTTTCAAAATGTCTTAGAGAGAGGAGTTGAGAATATGATGACACGTTCGCTTGGAATGCATGGCCCTCGCGTCTCGGCTATTGGTCTGGGCTGCGCAGGTATGTCTGATGCATACGGGTCGGCAGATGAGGAGAGCAGCCTCGCGACGATCCACGCTGCGATTGACAGTGGTATCACGCTGCTTGATACAGCCGATTTCTACGGGATGGGACACAACGAGATGCTGCTACGCGAGGCTCTGCGGGGACGGAAGCGCGAGCAGGTCGTGATTAGCGATAAGTTCGGGGGATTATGGGACCCCAAAGGTCGCTTTGTTGGCATCGATGGTCGTCCTGCCTCGGTCAAGAACTTTCTTGCCTACACCTTGCGTCGGCTTGGCACTGATTACGTTGACATCTATCGGCCAGCCCGTCTTGATCCTACTGTGCCTATTGAAGAAACCATTGGTGCTATCGCAGACATGGTCAAGGCCGGGCACGTTCGCTTTATTGGCCTCTCCGAGGTCGGGTCCGAAACGCTCCGGCGTGCGCAGGCGGTCCATCCTATTTCTGATGTACAACTCGAATACTCGTTGTTCTCACGCGACATCGAGGGAGATATTCTTCCTACCTGTCGCGAGCTTGGCATCGGGATTACGGCGTATGGTGTCCTGTCACACGGCCTTCTCAGCGAACAGTGGTCGAAAGAGCGTTCACATGCGCCAGGCAGTTTCGCCAGTTTCAGCCCGCGCTTCAAGGGAGCCAACCTCGATCACAATATCGCTCTCGTCGAAGCTTTGCGCTCGTTGGCCGTGACAAAGGGTGCAACCGTCTCACAGATGGCTATTGCCTGGGTACTGGCCCGTGGACAGGATATTGTGCCGCTGGTCGGAACCCGTCGGCGCGAGAGCCTCGGCGAGTCTTTAAAGGCCCTCGACCTGCACCTTTCAGCCGATGACGTGGCCCGAATTGAGCAGGCCATCCCCAAAGGCACCGCTGCGGGCGAACGGTATCCCGCGCCACTGATGGCTCTGCTCGATAGTGAACGAGATCGAGAGCAGAACCGATGATGGACGAAACACTCACACCCGAACGTATTCTTGAAGCGGCGGAGGACCTCCTCCGCCGCTTCGGGCTTGCTAAAACGACGGTGGTCGATGTCGCCCGTGCCCTGGGGGTGAGCCATGGCAGCATCTACCGGCACTTTCCGAGCAAAGCGGCGCTCCAGGATGCGATTGCCGAGCGTTGGCTGGCGAGAAAGTTGATGCCGCTGACCACCATAGCGAAAGAGGATGGGCCGGCGAGTGAGCGTCTGCGGCGTTGGCTCACTCTTTTGTGCTCCACGACCCGAAATAATGTGCTGGACGACCCGGAGTTATTCGCGACGTACAAGGAACTTGCGGGCTCGGCAAGGGATGTCGTCAGGGCACACATCGATCACCTCGTTGAGCAACTCACCCATATCATTCGCGACGGGGTTGCTCAGGGGGAGTTTGCCGCCGATGATCCCTTCGTTTCCGCTCGTGCGGTGTATACGGCAACCACACTCTTCCACGACCCGGCCCACGCCGCCGTGTGGTCTGATTCCAACATCGAGGCCGCGTTCGACGCCGTCTGGTCCCTGATTCTCGTCGGCCTGAGTCCACGCACTATTACGCAAGCATGCATGGAAAACGGGTAAGTCCGTTTTCCACGTCTTCACCTTATGGGTATCTCTCGACACGCGGGTATGAGGTTCCTCTGCCTGGGAAGGATAGATAAGAACGAGAAGAGGTCAAGAAAATGAACCCAGGAAATCGAGCACAATTCGATTGAACTCTTGTGGCTTCTCCATAGGTAGATGATGGGCCGTGTCAGGGATGATAACCTTTTTAGCACCGTGAATGCCTTTTTCGAGGATATCCGCGATCTTCAGGATGCTACTTACATCCTGATCGCCGAGAATAATCAGCGTCGGGACATGAATTTCGGTCAGTCGTGAGATGGCGGGTGGCTCTAATTCTTGTGGTTGAGTTGCGTTGTCATCTTCGGGAAGTTCGAAGTTGTGGGTCGTCATTAAGCGAACTTTTTCTCGTACAGTGGGATTCACCTGATCCGGAGTGCGCCTGGGTCCATCGGTCCAGGCACGCACTGTCACGTCAACTGCCTGCGCGACATTACCATTTTCCATAGCCGCTTTTTCTTGCTCCCATCCCTCTTGCTCCTTATCTTCTGCCGTCCCCTCGAAACCACCTAAGCCCATAGCGACGGGGATGAGAGCGTCTTTGGGGATGAACTATCCTTAGTGTTACATTTTTTTATCCAGTATCGTGTATCCTGGCAGAATGTTAAACAGAATGATGCGCTTTACAGGTAGGGCGTATCCTTGCTTTTGTCCCACCAGGAAACCAGAAGAGTTCATACTGATGTTGCACAATTGTTTATCACGCAAGGATAGGAACCGAACCAGATAGCAATCTTTTTAAGAGGAGGACAATATGAAGAAACTGATCCCAACAACCATTCATGGGGTACTCGACTATATTACGGCTCCCACTCTCGTGGTGCTTCCGCGCTTGCTCAAGTGGAACAGTAAACTGACCACTTTCCTTTCAGTGGCAGGTCTGGGCACACTCGCCTATAGTCTAGTGACACGCTACGAATTGAGCATTTTGAAGCTTCTCCCTATGAAGGGGCATCTGACACTCGATTTCATGAATGGTGCAACACTGGCCGCTGCACCGTTTCTTCTTCTGAACAAGGATGAGCGCGATACTGTCACGACAGGGGTAATGATTGGCCTGGGTGCCTATGAAATAGCGGCATCACTGATGACACAGACTGAACCTTCCCCTCAGGCTGAGAAGAGTGTCGTCGAACAGGCACGGGAACTGGTCAACAGCAGATCGTAACGAAATACAGCCGATCGACAATTCCTGGATCTATTGCACGCCCTCATTTTCTAGAATAAATGAGGGCGTGCATCGTAACTATGCAGCTTTGAGAGGTGCATGGCTATCTCCCTGTTGATGGCTTCGCATCGTGGCCACGCAGGTGTTCACGAATCGCCAGGGCGGCGGCGGCTCCCTCACCTGCTGCGCTGACTAACTGTTTCGTACTGCCTGATCGCACGTCGCCCGCCGCGAAAATCCCCTTGATATTGGTCTGGAAATCACTCCCTGTCAGGATGAAACCTTGCGTATCTCGCTTGATGTTCTCCTTAAAGGGGTTGCTGTTTGGCGTAAGGCCGATGAAGACAAAGACACCAGAGAGTTTTAATTCACTCTCCTCGCCCGTTCGTACATCCTTCGTTATAAGTGCCTCCAGATGATGATTCTGGCCCTTAAATTCGCTGACCTCGGTATTGAAGTGGATCTCGATCTGGGCCAACTCCGTGGCTTTATCTACGGCAACCTTGCTTGCTGAAAGATGAGAAGTACGTGCCAAAATCAGGACTTTGGGGGAGAAACGCGTCAGAAAGACAGCTTCCTCAACGGCACTATTGCCGCTTCCAATAACTGCTACCTCACGACCCTTGTAAAAAGGACCATCACAGGTAGCGCAGAAATGGACACCTGCGCCGATGAAATCATCCTCCCCTGGAACCCCCAGGCGCTTGTAGGTAGAACCAGTAGCAAGCAAGACAGCGTTTGCACGATAGATGTTACCACTATCGGTCTCCACAAAATGGGCATCCAGATCAGTGCCGACGCGAAGAACATTCTGGGCGGAGAGGAGTTCCACACCAAAGCGCTTTGCCTGTGCGATGATGCGTTCAGCAAATTCGCCACCAGTCACACCTTCGGGAAAGCCTGGATAGTTGTCGAGGAGTTCGGTAATCCCCGCTTGCCCACCGAAGCTGCTTCGTTCGATGACCAGGACATCAAAGCCGTCGCGTGCAATATAGATTGCTGTTGTCAGGGCAGTCGGACCTCCACCAACAATAATGAGATCATAGAATTCACAGGCCGCCTTTGTATTTAATCCCAGTTTCGCGGCCAGTTCTGCATTTGATGGTTCAATCAATGTGGAGCCATCGTTAAAGACAAGCATAGGAATAGTCATGCCACCATTCTGAGCCTTTTGCACGAACTCCTGACCCTCTGTATCCTCCTCGATGTTGACGAACTCGTAACGAATGCGTTGTTCACCCAGAAACTTCTTGCTTCTTTTACAGTCGGTGCACCAATTGGTGCCATATAATTTTATGTTTACGTCAGCCATTTGTCGAACCCTTCCTGATCAATTTTCTCCTCCCTTATTATATTCCTTGTGAGACGCCATCAGGAACACTTGTCTCGAGGATACGCTCCGTTTCAGTGCGGTTATGGTTATATGATAAAAACCAGCATTTCCTATATTCATTGGCGAAGGGATGGAGAGGAAGTAGATTTTCAGGTAGGCATCCTTATCAAGGAAGGAATGATGGTGTAGACGGGTAGCGGTTTTTAAATCGATGTACCTGTTTCAAGAGTCGAACATATCTATCGAATCAGATGTCTGCTAAAGTTCTCTGAAGCACCAAGAGTGTGTAAGACCCATCTCATTAAAATATTTACAGCTTCGATGCCTGAAGTTTCCTGGAAGCGGCACATCGCTCTTGACTTCAAGCGCTTGAAGTTTATTATACTAGAGGCATATGAAAACAGAGACTGATCCCGAAGAAAAGCTCACCATTCAAGAAGTAGCACGCCGGAGTGGGCTGGCTGAATCAACCTTGCGCTACTACGAACAGATTGGCCTGATTGCACCGATTGAACGCGATCGTTCAAGTAAGCACCGTCGGTATAGTCCGAAGACCGTTGAGGTCATTGAGGCCCTGGCCTGTCTGCGCGCTTCAGGCATGGGCATCGCTGACATGCGGAGCTATCTCGACCATATGCAACGGGGTCAGGCAGCGGCGGGTGATCAGCGGGCCTTATTCGAGCGTCACCGCGACCGCGTGAAGAAGCAGATCGAAAGTCTGCAAAGACAACAAGCCTACTTAGATGGCAAGGTCATGCTCTGGTCAGCCCGTGAGCAGAACGACACGCAGCAGGAGAGAGAGGCAATCAAGGTGCTACAGCACATGGCAAAGGAGTTGAGAGATCATGGAGACATCTAAGGAAACCGTCCTGGTCACTGGTGGTTCAGGCTTTTTGGGTGCACATACGATCGTGCAATTGCTTCAAGCCGGTTACATGGTGCGAACGACGGTACGCTCTCCGCAGCGTGAAGATGATGTGCGGCTCTTTCTACGAGCAGGCGGCATTTCCGATGACTGCAGGCTCTCGTTTGCCGTTGCCGATCTCATGAACGATGATGGTTGGCAACAAGCAATGGAAGGAGTGTCGTATGTGCTTCATACCGCTTCGCCCTTTCCTGGACACCAGCCAGCAGACGAAAACGAACTGCTTCTTCCTGCCCGAGACGGCACCTTGCGCGTGCTGAAAGCTGCAAGAAATGCGGGCGTAAAACGGGTGGTGATCACCTCCTCGTTTGCTGCTGTCGGGTACAGCCCGAAACCAGCCAATGAACCCTATACTGAGGAAGACTGGACCAACCCAGAACAGCCAGGCCTGCCAGCATATATCAGGTCGAAGACGCTTGCAGAACGAACAGCGTGGGATTTCCTGGAGAAAGACCATGGCAATCTGGAACTCGTGGTGATCAACCCAACCGGTATCTTTGGTCCAGCACTGGGAAAAGACTTTTCGAGTTCGCTCCAAATCATACAGACCATGCTCGAAGGGAATATGCCAGCAGTGCCAGATGTGAGCTCTGGCGTGGCCGACGTTCGTGATGTGGCCGAGGCCCATATTCGTGCGATGACCACCCCGGACGCCGCCGGTGAACGCTTTATCGTCACAGGTGACAGGGTCATGAGTTTCCGCGACATGGCAGTTGCGCTGAAAAAGGGATTAGGTGAGGAGGCAGCAAACGTCTCGACGAAGCGTCTGCCCAACTGGTTGATCAAAGTCGGCAGTCTCTTCAATACCCGTTTCAAGCAACTTGCCCCACAGGTCGGCAAACGAAAGCTCATCTCCAACGAAAAGGTCAAGCGAGTCCTCGGACTCAAGCCACGTGATGGCGCTGAAACCATTGTAGCGACCGGCCAAAGCCTGATTGACCACCATGTGCTTCTGGCAAGAGGTGCCTGAAGCTGTTAGTTAAGAGTAGTGGTATTCGATCCAACCGATAAAGGAGAATTTGCACATGTCCCATCATCTTGATACACCCTTAGCACGCCAGAATGGTCAGCTTTATATCGACGACCTGTATGTATTTCCTGGTCACGGGTAGGTACGCCCGCAACCTATGGATTTGCGGTCCGCAACGGGCGGAAACTGGCTGATAACGCTCCCGAAGCAATGCTCTCGCTTGCAGTGAATACGTCCGTCCCCTCGGGGCTCAAGCCATCTGTCTCCCAGCAGCTCCGGAGCAAGGATTTCCCCTATGTCGTGTCAGCGTAAACCGCTGCACAGCTCGAATGCAAACCGGAAGAGGGTGATGTTTGCCATCACCCTCTTCCGGTCAAATGCGTCAAAAAGACCCGACTTTATAGCAAATTGCTTTGTGATCGTGTTTCATACGTATAGGCCCAGCGGTACGTAAGCTGCTACGAAGGGCAGGGTAGCGGTTACTTCAAGCAAAACGCGTATCGTGAAACTTGAATAGTTCCTATAGAACATGCTATAAAAAGCTTTGAGGATGAAACATGCAGAATCAATTGGTAAATTGGGTCAAACTTCGACCGATTTTGAGGTGAAATGTAGGAAATCGGTGCGAAATGTAGGAATTGGCTGCTCAGAGCCTGAGAAATCCGCTCATCATCTAGCTTCATTTATCGCTCTCCTGTAAATTGACTGATTTAAGAGCGGAAGCTCTGGTGGGGGGTGGGGATCGGTGACACAACCTATGGGGGTAGTATAAATTTGGGAATTTCAATGAAATTCCCAAATTTATGCGCCTTTAGGCTAAGAGAAAACTCACCAGGGGATGTTTCCGTTTTCATCCTGAAAGGACCCTGTTGGACCGTCTTCGTCCAGAGTCGCGAGATGCACGATGACAGTCGCTGCTTGCTCAACGGTTCGAGAGCCTCTGTGGTTATTAAAGTCCGTGTCCGTAAAGCCAGGATCAGCAGCATTAACCTTTATAGGAGTTCCTGCCAGTTCTTTGGCAAATTCAACAGTAATAGCGTTCAAAGCAGCTTTAGAGGATTGGTAAGGCAAATTATTCAACTGAAAGAACTCAGTGTTCCTATCGCTGGCCAGCGTTATCGAACCTAGTCCGCTCGAAACGTTCACAATTCTCCCAGCCTGAGACTTACGCAGCAAGGGCAGCATGGATTTGGTGACCGCCACCACGCCAAACACATTGGTATTATAGACGGTTCTCATTACCGCTAAATCGGTGGCACTTGGTCTGTTCGCATTCCCCCCCGAGATGCCTGCGTTATTAACCAGGATATCGAGTCTTCCGAACGCCTCTGCTAGAGATTGAGCAGCTCGCGCAATGCTCATCTCGTCAGTGACATCGAGATCAACAAATGTCGTCTGAACATTCAGCGCGGCCAGTTTTTGTGCCGCCTCTTCACCCCTTGCTTTATCGCGAGCCCCAATGATAATGTGGATACCCCGCTGTCCCAGCCGCCTGGCAGTCTCAAATCCAATCCCCTTATTTGCACCGGTAATCAGGGCAAGAGTCGTATTGGACATAGTGAAATCTCCTTTATCTATTCATTCTGACGCTGCCGCCTGTATGTGTAATCTTCCGCTAAAACCGCTCTGACCTTCTCAAGCGCCAGTGTGAGGTCAGTGAGTTCCTCTACGGAAAGGCGTTGCGTGATGCGGACAACCCACTCATTTTCATACGCAGCCAGCTTCTCCAGGAGTTCCCTCCCTTTTTCCGTAATGCAAACGTTCTTCGTTCTCCGGTCGATTGCAGACTCATAGGTTGCCAGTCCCTCATCCACCAACTCATCGGCGAGTCGCTGAATGCTCTGTCGCGTGTACCCGGTCTGCTTGGCAATCTGACTCACGGTGAGAGGGCACGGCTCAATGTTCCCGAGAATGCGCCAGCGCGCGCTTGTCTGTTGGTACTTCCCGGTCACGAGATCTCCGTGCTTGAGCACCATATTGTGAGCTGCGAACAGTGCTCTGGTAAATTGTGTGAAACATTCTGAGGTATCGTTACGCATACACAAAGTCTAACATAATTGACAGTATACTGTCAATTATGTTAGACTTAGATCAGAGAGAACACAATGGAGTTGATGCAAAGCTACCAGGCTTTGCCATGAGCCAGGTTTATCAGAGGATGGCGGTAGATCGGTGTGGAGCAGTGGTCCATCAAAGAGGGTGGCGTTCTTGCCTGTGCTCGTGTACAAAGAGTATTGTTTGGTAGTGATGATCAGACTATATTCACAACAAGGCTACGAGCTGCCGAGACTGTGAGCGATTTATTTACAACATTTCATGCTAACACCTCAGATGGGGAGCGGTTTCTCCAGTGTCTTCCTGGTCAATTCCTATGTTTCACGCCAATTTCCCACGTTTCACCTCAAAAATCGTTGAACATTCATGCTATTTACCATCAATTTTGCGGTAATTGACAGAGAGGATATCGTGTGGTACACTCAACCTAATTCCTGATATCTCCCCCATATCAGGAATTGTAAATGTTCTTGGAAAGGAAGGGACACTTCACGCTATGAATGATCCTATTGAGCAGCGTGGCCTGATTCCAGTCAATCCCGTTGATGCACAATTGAATAATGACGACACCGAACGCGCTGCATTTGAAACTGCGCTGATCCATGCTGGTCGCGCCGCGAACGAAAGTCACTTGCATGATATCTTCGCTGAGTATCACGCAACGTGCAGACCAAATACACTCAAACGCCACTATTACGACATGCGCTGCCTGTGCGAATTTTTAGCTGAACAACGACACGTCACCCTGACTCCCCAACAACTCGCACTTTCGGCGGAGTCCTGGCGCGGCATGACCTATGGACTCGTCGCCGACTTCCGGGCCTGGATGCTGCAACGTAGCTTCTCACTCGGCACAATCAACAACCGCCTGGCAACCATTCGTCAGTATTGCCGACTCGCTGGTCCTGCTCCCAAAGGTGCTGGCGTTCTGAGCAACGATGAATTCACCGCCATCCTGACCGTTTCCGGCTATAATGGAAAAGTCGCACGCAATGTGGATCGCAACCGCGCCAGTAGCGCCATGCCCACACGCGTTGGAAACAAAAAAGCAGACTTCACCCGACTTTCTTCCAAAGACATAAATCAACTACGCAAAACAACAACAACTCCACCCCCCCCATCACGCTTCCAACGCAACCACGATGTTATTTTGCAGGCACGCGATGCCGTCATGTGGTCTTTGCTGGAAGAACATCTTCTGCGCGTTGGTGAGCTTGTTTCACTTGATATAGAAAATATAGATTTTGAGGAGAATACGATCACCGTCTACCGCGAAAAAGGCGATGAGACATGGATATATGAAATGGGACCTCAGACAGAGGCAAATATGCGCATCTACCTGAAACAACTGGCGGAAATCGGGCGTGCGAGTGGCCCCCTCTTCCTGGGCTATGGTGGCAAAAAAATGACCACCAGTGCGATCAACAAACGCGTCGGCATCCTGGGGGCACAACTCGGTTTTGGCGGTGGGTCTGGTCAAGATACAAAAGAGAAAATCAAAGGCCAACGCCGCCAACGCCTCTCTCCTCATGATCTTCGCCATTATGGCGCGATTGAACTTTTAAACGAAGGTACTCCCCTCAATGAATTGCAGGCTATTGGCGGCTGGCGTACAGCGCACATGCCATTACATTATGCGAAAGTCAGTAAAGATGCAGTGATTCGCTCACCCAAGAGAAAGAAACAGACTGAGGACAAAGAAAGATAGCATGCTCCATTAAAGGAATGATAGTGTAACATTCTCGGCTAGCGTATTAATCGCACGGATAGCCTGCTCTACCCCATTCTCTTGCCGCAAGTACGTTCCTACTTCTTCGGCTTTGTTCTTCATCTCTTCATTTTCTAGCACTGAGAGAAGCACTCTCTCCAATGTACGCACAGAGAAGCGACGACGAGATAGTGGCCTGGGACCAGCCCCTAAAAGAGCAACACGTTCGCCCCAGAATTGCTGGTCCACAATGTGTGGGATCACAATGGTCGGTTTACCTGCCATTAAACTCGCAGCAGTAGTGCCAGCCCCCCCATGATGAATGATAACGCTCATACGCGGGAAAAGCCAATCATGAGGAACATCATTCGTTATATAGACCTGTTCTGAAAGTTTTTGCGCTCTCATGTAATCTTTTTCCATCAGAACTATTCCGCGTTGTCCGGTACGCATCAACGCTTCTTGAGCGATATGCAGTGTATCTTCTGGATGATGGCTGCTCATACTCCCAAAGCCTATGTAGATTGGAGCAGGTCCAGATTGCACAAAATCTATCAGATCTGCTTCTGGTTGCCATACCAGGGTATGCTCAAGCATCCAGAAACCTGTTATATGCACTGCTGCACCCCAATCATCTGGCTTTGGTAAAAGATGAGCACTATATCCATATAAAATAAGAGCCACCTGTTCAGGTAAGGTAGCAAAGAGCGATTTTTTGGGCAAAGGCGGAAGTTGATAGAGGCTGTTTCTTGCCCTATTGACGGCTGGCGTAAACAATTTCCAGAAGAGGGTTCCTGCTCCGAGATGACTTTGATAATTGAGTGTTTCGCCAAGAGATTGAGGCTGTTGTGGCAGATACATTGCGGTCGGTTCAGGAAAGGCTTTCGTTGGCAGAAATGATGGCTGCAGAAAAGTTGCCACGAGAGGCTTTTTTAACATTTCCGCTAGTGAGTATCCGAGAAGAAAGCTCATATAAGTCACGATGATGCAATCCGCATCCTTGCATGCCTCCCCGCCTCGTTGCATATACCCATCGATGAGAGGATCAATCATACGCACTAATCGATAGAGGTACACAAACGCGTTTGTATTTCCATTCAATGAAGCTCTGCCTCGCTCCGTCTGGAAAACTCGTGCGGCTCATCGTCAAGGGGAGAAAACTCGATAGCGTGACTCCGTACGAGTGTCGCAAAGGCTGCATGAGTGGCTAAACGCACACTATGACCGGCTTCACGTAATCCTTTACTCAGTGCTATGTATGGCTGAATATCACCTCGCGAGCCAATGGCAAGAATCGTAATACGCATTTTCAAAATCTCCTGCTCTATTTTCTTTTAGCATAAGATAATTTTTTGATAATATACGCGAAAAGGGCGTATTCTGTTAGTGCATTGACACAATCCATAAAAAAATCTGTGATGAAAATAAGGAGTTCCCATGTCTACTGATATCACGCTCTATGCAACATTAACAACAGGGACGCGCTTCCAGATCGAGACCCCCTCAGGTCATCATCTGACATTAGATACAACAGGTCAGAGTCTAGAGCAACCCTCCGTTGCCAGCCCGATGGAAACGTTGTTGGCAGCGCTGGCTGGCTGTTCAGGTATAAGTATGCTCGCGATTTTGCGCAAAAAGCGTCAGAATATCACTCATTATGAAGTACACGTTTGTGGAACGCAGGCAGAGACATATCCGCACGTTTTCACGGAGATTCGCGTTGAACATATCCTGACGGGGCATGCTCTGCAAGAAAAAGCCGCACGGCAGGCACTTCAACTTACAGAAGAGCGCTACTGTAGCGTGAGTGTCATGCTAAGCAAGGCCACGGCACTCACACAAACGTTTCATATTATCGGCTCCAAGCAGAACGAGGAGTAAAAATGTTGGGAGCCCGAATATCCAGAAGGCAGCAGAAAATGGTTGAAAGGATCGCATAAGCCGCTCATATCCAAAGATCTTTATGACCTCGTACAGGAAGTGCGTGATATTCAGAGCGTTTTACACGCGAGGCCTACTCGCCGAGGTCTTGTGCAAGCCACCCTGAGGTATCGAGGCGAAGGGGATCAGTGCCAACCAACTCTGCCAGATGTTTCTCTATTTCCTCGAGCCGGGTGGTACCGATCTGCCGAGCCCATGTATAGCGTAACTCATCAAAGATCTCTTCAGCTTCTCGCAGCATGTCGAATCCGCGTGCGGTGACACGAAGGCGTTTGCGGCGTGCGTCTACTGGATCTCCTTCACGCACAACGTATCCGCGCTTTTCAAGGACCCCAATGGTTTTCGCCGCCGCTTGTTTTGAGACCGCTAGACGCCGACCTAGCTCTGAAGCATTGTCGGCACCTGAGGCAATGGCCCGAATTGCGAAGTCGTGAACGGGACGAACATCCTCATAGCCGCGGGCGGCAAGCTCAATGTGCGCGGCGTCCACCAGTGAACGATAACCGCCAATTAAAAGCATAGTGAGAGTAGCACCTGAACGAGACATAGTCTACCGATAGTACCATAGCGAACGGAGATCGTCAAGGCTACCAAATTGCCCCTCTCAAAACCTTTCACTCTTTGTTGCAACGAGGCTTGTTGCACGCATGGACTCGCCTTCCATATCGTTTCAGCAGAGTGTCGTCTCTCAGATCTCTCATCACGTGAGCATGTATCGGGGACCGCTCTCTTCCTTCACCAGAAGTTTTGAAGCTGAGTGTTCAGTATCTCGTGGCAATGCTCCTTGACAAAGACAACCTGATTGTCTACATGCATAATAGACAATCAGGTTGTCTAATTAAAATAGAGGAGGATTTATGAGCGACAATACAAGAGGTGCTGCACTGACCAGTATCTCGCATCATCATGCAAAAGTGAACGGAACACAGCTTCACTATGTATCAGCAGGGACTACCGGCTCACCAGTCCTACTGGTCCATGGCTTTCCTGAAACGTGGTGGACGTTTCGAAAACTTCTTCCACTGCTCGCCGAGAATCACCGTATCTTCGCTGTCGACCTGCGTGGTTTTGGTGACTCTGACAACGGGTCTGGTACGTACGACAGCAAAACCTCTGCCGAAGACCTGCACCTTCTCATCGAAGAGCTGGGCGTTGGCCCAGTACACCTCACAGGCCAGGACATCAGTGGGGCGACCGTCTTCCGCCTCGCGGCTACCCACCCGGAAAACGTGCTCAGCTTTACCGCGATCGAGACGGGCCTGCCTGGGTTCGGCGTGGAGAGGCTGGCCGACGTCACACACGGGGGCACCTGGTACATCGGCGTTCTTGTCGCTCCGCATATTCCCGAGATGCTGCTCACTGGCCACGAGCGCGAGTTCTTTGGACAATTCGTATTCCCAACCAGGAGCGTGATACCAGGAGCGATCACCGAAGCTGACATCGACGAGTTCGTACGCACCTACTCCCGTCCCGACGGCTGGCGCGGAGCGATCGGCCTCTACCAGTCGATGCTCCAGGAGGGCGCTGACATTGCAGATCTCGTCGCCACTCACAAACTGAGCATGCCTGTGCTGGCAATCGGAGCCAGAGGTGGTGAGTTCACCTTCGCAACGATGAGCCAGGTAGCATCGGGTCCGGTCCGGTCAGTCTCCCTCGATGGCGTTGGCCACTATGCAGCCCTGGAGGCACCCGAGAAGGTGGCAGATGCTCTTCTCGAATTCTTCAACAGCACCAATGTGGATCGATAAATCGAATTGTAGCTGGCCCTTAAGTGTTTTTTTGACGGGGATACAACGTGCGATATAAGTAGCCGCTTTTGAGAACGAACTCTGGTCTTTGTCGAGAGCGACAGTGACCTCCCGATCACCTACGAGCTTGCGAAGCAGATACAGCTCACACCACTCAGTCACTGATACCCCGATGTTTTTCAGGATGTACGCTCCATTGGAGAGCTTCTGAAGGAATACTGAAGTTTATTTACAGAAAATCCCATTCTCAGCGTATCTCGGTCCTGGATCGAATTCCTTGCAAGGTGTAGGATCACTGCTTCTTGATGGGAAGGAGGAAAGGAGATCCCAGTGTCGCATCCAGGCATTGTTCCGGGCATGGGGATCTGGCCCTCATACTCACGAACAAACCAACTCTGGACACCTGCGTCGAGCAGTAACCTCTCGTACCAGAGAAACATATCTCTTGGAGAACATCATCTCTCCCGTTTACCGCGAATCGGTCTAGGCGATTTCACATCTCTTTGAAGAGAAGAAAGGATTCAACCATGAAACGGATATTCTTCTGGGCTTTGGCTCACAGAAACCAGCGGCGTCCTCGCGTTATCTGGCTGGCAGCACTTCCTCTGGCTCTGAGCCAGCTGTTGGCGTTCACCTCCCTGGCTTCTTCAACCTTTGCGGCAATGCACACACCAACGACATCGAATCTTGCTGCGACTCATCTCAGCACACAGACATTGCTCAGCGACAAAATCTACACGATCCCAAACTCGGCTGCTGGCTGTGTGGGGAACCTGCCGACGAACCATGTTCAAACGTGCTTCGGCATCATAGGAAGCGGCAAGTATGTCCAGGAGATGTGGGTATCAGCCTACGTCAGGCATTCACCGATCACCCTCGCGCTTCAAATGAAAGGCCCTAACGGTTTCGCAGATTATTCTGCATTTGTTTTCGTTCTGGATAGTTCTTCCCACGCGATGCGCAACGAACTGCTAACCGGTAGCCAGCGGAGAGGCCGACGCCGCTTCGATCTGATAATTGGAGCCGATGGCCTGCACAATTGCAGTTTTCTTATTGTAATAGTTACAATAAGAAAACTGCAATTGCCTAAGAAGGGGATTGTGCCGCAACAACGACCTTTCCCTCGCGCAACTCCAGATGAACAACCTGACCGGGAGCAACCTCACCTGCCAATACAGCGTCGGCCAGTGTATCATCGATATGCGTTTGAATCGCGCGGCGTAAGGGACGTGCTCCATACTCTTCATCGAAGCCGACTTCGAGCAAAAAGTCCCTGATCTCATCCGTTACGACCAGTTCAATCTTCAACTCGTTCAGACGACCACGCACCTGTCCCAGAAGTAGATTAATAATGCGATACAGCTCATCTTTGCCCAACGTATGGAAAACAACGACCTGATCGATGCGGTTGAGAAATTCTGGGCGGAACATGCGCTTCAAACTCTCCATGGCTTTAGAACGCATAATCTCGTGCTGCTCATTGCGTGCATCCTCAGCTTTCGCCGCAATGAAGCCGATACGTCCTGAATGAATGAGTTCGGATGTGCCAGCATTACTGGTCATAACCACGATGGTGTTTTTAAAGTCTACCACGCGCCCTTTTCCGTCCGTTAAGCGACCATCATCCATGACCTGTAAGAGCGAGTTAAAGACTTCGGGGTGCGCTTTTTCTACCTCATCCAGCAGGATCACGCTGTAGGGACGGCGACGTACACGCTCGGTCAATTGCCCACCTTCATCATGACCAACATAACCGGGAGGGCTGCCAAACAGGCGCGAAACGGTATGTGGCTCCATGTATTCAGACATATCGAGGCGAATGAGAGCCTCCTCACCGCCAAAGAGTTCGGCGGCCAGCGCTTTCGCCAGTTCCGTCTTCCCTACACCTGTTGGGCCAAGGAACAGAAACGAGCCAATAGGGCGTTTGGGGTCCTTCAGACCAGCACGCGAACGGCGCACGGCACGCGCAATGGCACGAATCGCTTCGTCCTGCCCAACAACGCGTTGACGCAGATGCTCTTCCAGATCACGCAAATTCTGCCGTTCAGACTCCAGCATCTGGCTGACTGGTACGCCAATCCAGTTCTCAACCATTTTGGCAATATGCTCAGGGGTAATGATCAGTTCAACCGACTCGCCCATTTCTATGCGTGCCTTACTCAACTGGCTCAATAATAACAATTCGCGTTGGCGTAGTTGTGCTGCATGTTCGTAGTCTTCTGCGTTAGCTGCTGCCTCTTTCTTAATCTGGATATCGGCCATCTCTCTTTCGAGATCAGCAACCAAGGCGGGACTGATGATACCTTTCTCGGTTGCTTCCAGACGTAGTGCGGATGCAGCTTCATCCATGACATCAATTGCTTTGTCCGGTAAGAACCGATCATTGATATAACGATCGGAAAATTTGACTGCCGCTTCGATTGCTTCATCAGTAATGGTGACGGCATGGTGCGCCTCATAGTTGCGCCGAACGATCTTGAGCATCTCTATCGCTTCTTCCATTGAGGGTTCGTCTACCTTCACGGGCTGAAAGCGGCGCTCTAGGGCGGCATCCTTTTCGATATGCTTGCGATATTCATCTGGTGTCGTGGCACCGATACAACGCAGTTCGCCACGTGCTAATGCGGGTTTGAACATGTCACCGGCACCAATCGCTCCTTCAGCAGCTCCGGCACCGACAATCGTATGAAGTTCATCTATAAAGAGTATGATTTCGGGTGCCTGACGTACTTCTTCGAGCAACGCCTTTACACGTTGTTCAAACTGACCGCGAAACATCGCGCCTGCAACCATGCCTCCCATACTCAGTGAGACGATTCGTTTGCCACGTAGGGAGGATGGAATATCGCCTGCATGAATGCGGCGTGCAAGTCCCTCCACGATCGCAGTTTTCCCTACACCTGGCTCACCAATCAACACAGGATTATTCTTTTGACGACGCCCCAATATAGTAATAATACGCCGAATTTCGCGCTCACGGCCCGCCGCAGGATCGATCTTTCCCTCGGCAACCTCGGCGGTAAGATCACGCCCATATTGATCGAGCGTGGGGGTCTTGCTATGTTTTTTCTGATGCTCAGCAGTTGTCGTAACTATTCCTCCAAGAGAAGATACAAGTATCATCATAATAATTATCAGAGGGCGTTCCTCATACTGCCAACCATTGTATCATGTCTATGTGTACTTCGCATCACTTAACTGACAAAAAAAGTGGACGCCCCGTATATCAAGACGTCCGCCTTTTTATTTCCACCAGACGTCTGAATGGCCGTTCAGCACGAGCAGTGGAGTCGCATTGCTTATTCTTATCCGGCTCCCCAAAAGCGGTTATCCAGGAACACATGAGCGAGAGTCCTGAAAGTCTTAGAAATTTTATTTCATATGCCGTTTTTTGCTCATCGTAAGCACTATCTATTTGGCTTCACCAGTATCATGAAAGTGTGCCCTTTTGCGGACATAGCTCAAGTACTCTATTAACAGCAGAAAAACTTGTTCGAAAAATTGGAGAAAATAGAATGCAGCGTTTCAGATATATGTTTCTTTTATGTGCTTCCATCGTTGCCCTATCTAGCCTGATAGTGCTGAATACTACGGCAGAAGCGGCTCCCTATAAGACAGCCCCCCCTAAAATCCATCCGCTTCCAGCTATTTCATCGGTCACCAGTACGCTTTTTGGTATTGCGGCAGTTTCGTCTCAGAGTATCTGGGTGGTTGGCACCTCAATGAGCACTCCTGCATTCACGGGACAACCACTTATTGAACATTGGAATGGCAGTGCCTGGCAGATCGTTCCCAGTCCATCTGCTCCTCAGGGTGAGTTCAATTCGCTCATTGATGTTACGGCTATTACTAATGAGAATGTCTGGGCGGTTGGATTCTCTATGAATACGACAAAAGCCACAGGGCGACCACTCATTGAACATTGGAATGGCAGCGCCTGGCAGATCGTTCCTAATCCCGTATCACTCAAATCTGGTAGCCTATCCGCAATAACTGCTGTAGGCCCCAATGATATCTGGGCGGTTGGAAGCACCTCTGCAGCAGCGGGAGCTACTTCTGAACCACTTATCTTGCATTGGGATGGTACGCTCTGGCAAGTCGTTCCCGGTGCCAACACAACCGAAAGTAGTAATCTTCTCTCCGTGAGTGTAGTGAACAGTAACGATGTCTGGGCGGTTGGCAGTTCGGCCAATCCAAAGAAGAGCAAATCACTGATTGAGCATTGGAATGGTACTTCCTGGCAAAGCATTCCAGGTCTCACATCTGGGATGAATTTTGACGAATTATCTAGAGTGGTAGCACTTTCTGACCATGATGTCTGGGTGGTAGGGAGTAGTTTTTCGCAACCAGCGCAGATTCACCCTCTCATCGCACACTGGGATGGCAAGAATTGGAGCACACTTGCTTCTACTGGCCTCTCGAAATCATTTGCGCCAAATGCAATCGGAGTCCTTAATGCTGATGATATCTGGATTTCAGGAGGCGGAACACTCGCACATTGGGATGGAAAGAGCTGGAAGAGCACCGTCGGTACCTCTCAGAAAGGCTTTAATCTGCTCAATGCAATAACTGTTCTTGCACATGACAATGCCTGGGCCGCAGGTTTCAGGGTAGAAGCAAAGAATGCCGTCACCTTTATTGAACACTGGGATGGTAGTACCTGGCAAGTGATTGATAGCCCCTCACCTTCTTTCACAAGGTAAGCTACCAGGAAGATGATATTCAGATTACTTTTTTTCTGCTACAATGGGCGCATACTAAAAGAAATGGAGATCCGAAAGTATGCGCCTCGAAGGGCGTCCTATGCGCGAGAGCATTCTCGTTGCCGCAGTACAATTATTTGCTGAGTATGGATATCATGCCGCACCTTTGCGCGACATCGCCCGTATCGCAGGTATCCAGGCCGCCAGTATCTATCATCACTATCCAAACAAACAGGCATTGCTCGTAGAGATCATGGAGACGCATATGCAGCTCCTGGTAACCTCAATTGAGCATATAGTACAAACAAATGATGATCCTTTGCAGCGACTTCATGCTGCCATCGCCAACCACATTCGCCTGCATACAAGCTATAAAAATGAGTTCTTTATCATCGATACGGAACTGCGAGCCCTTGAGGGCGAGAACCGATCTTATATTATCTCTCTCCGCAAAAAATATGAAGCCCTGTTACAAGATATTCTTCGTGATGGAATGCTGCGTGGCATATTTCGCCAGAGCGATGCTAAGGTAAGTTCATACGCTATTATCGCAATGTGTACTGAGGTTGCCACATGGTTCCGATCAGATGGGCGTCTTACCGTGCAACAAGTGGTGGCTATTTATAGCCAGATGATTACAGAAGGGCTTTTGCAGCAATCGGAACCGGTGTAGGCATTGGAAAAATCAACATGTAACAATCTCTAGATCAAAGAAGCGTTCCGAGTCTCTCCTATACCTATCTGTTATGAATAGAGAAAAGCACATGCGTTTTTCCCAAAGAGTAACCAATAAACTACAGATTCGTTGTAATACAGTGTAATTGATAAGGAGAGTGCTTTTTTTATGCCTGGTGATAAACAACGTTTTCATATCCATGCACGGTTACTCATAGGGATCGTTTGCTCACTGCTGATTATTGGAAGCAGCATCATTTTGCTGCTTCTACACAATGCTCCCGATCAGAAAGGTTCATCATCATCTAGAACACAATCAACATCCCAGAGTACCCACGTCCCTACTCCCACACCTTCATCCACAACCTCGACCGGAACAGCAGGAATTACTCCTTCCCCAACCCCATTCTTTGAAGATAATTTCGCTGATAATAGTCAGGGGTGGTATATAAGTAACGTTGTTGGCTATAAACGTTCGCTTACCAGTACCGGGTTGATGCTCACCAATACAAACACTAATCCGATGATTGAAAGCTTACCAATCAATCATAAATTTGATGATTTCATCATGACGACAACACTCACGTTGATGGAAGGTGACAAGAACGATAGTGTTGGTGTCTATTTGCGTGGAGATAGCAACCTGGACCACGATTATCGCATTGATATTTTTGGGAATACCATGTATGCAATCAGCAAAGAATATCTGAATGCAGAGAATGCACCGCAGATCCTCTACCTCGTTCCTCCTTCACATGCCTCCTCTCTGAGACCTCGGGGGGAAACCAATACAGTAACGATCATTATGAAAAGTTCAACGCTGCTCTTGCTCATCAATGGCAAACTTGTCAATGCTATTATTGATGAAGACTATACACGTGGGCAGATCGCACTCTTTGTTGCACACGGGGTTACTTCACTGGGAGTCACAGCCATTTTTAACAGTATCGAAATTGATCCTGCACCTGACCAGTTTCCAGCCATCAGTGCATGCACTGTGACCCCAACAAATACTGGCACGATTACCCCAACCGCCACCGCGACCTCAATCGGCACGAACAGTATTACTCCGACACTCTGTAATGGATAGCGATACGGGTCCAGAAAGCATACTATCCATTCATTGTGCGTTGCATGAGAAAGCGGGTTACCTGGTGAATGTCGCCAGTTCGTTGATAAACAGCGTTCTGGCGATCAGCCCCTGTACCAATGGGATCGGCCAGTAAGGTACGCAAATACTGCATCTCACGTTCACATTTCAGATCCGCGACGACATCCGCGACGAAATCAAGTAGTTCGTGAATAGCATTGCGCATTGGAATACGCCGACGTTTCATAAAATCAACAACATCCGCATCCAATCCGTAGCGCATAGCTGACCATTTATTAACTTCTATATAGTCGCGAGGAGACACATAATGGTGGATATTGTGCTCGTAAAGCCTGGTCAACTTCATCACAAGTGCTTGACAGAGAGCGGCCAGCGCCAGTGTGTCTTGAGTTGTTCCGGGCATATCGCAGATACGAAACTCAATCGTACCGAAGAGAGTGTGTGGACGAATATCCCAACAAATATCTTTAGCGCTTTCGATACAACCAGTACTGATTAAGTCGTCGATATAGTGCTCAAAATGGTTCCATGATGGCATGATTTCGGGAACACCGCTATAAGGAATTGGCTTCCAAAGTGCTGTACGATAGGATTTCAGTCCAGTATTTCTGCTCTGCCAGAAAGGTGAATTTGAGGAGAGGGCCAATAAATGGGGTAACCACGTACGTAACTGATTCATTAACGTAATTGCCAACTCGTTACTATCCACTCCGACATGAATGTGCAGCCCATAGATGACAAGCATGCGTTCAATATCCTGCAGGTTGTCTTCCAGTTGTTGGTAATGCTCCCCTGGTGTCGTCTTCTGATCTTGCCATAACGCACTCGGGTGAGTCCCGGCTGCGATAAGTGCTATACCTTCCCGCGTCACAATTTGTTTGAGCGTTGACTTCAAGGTAAAAATCTCTTGCCGGGCATCCGCAATTGTTGAACAGATCCCGGTGGTGAGTTCCACAGCAGCTTGCTTTGACTCCGATTTGATCTTTTCGCCCAGGAGAGGTGTTCCTTTTTCTAGTATGTCATCGATACAAGAGCAAAGTTCCCCTGTCTGACTATCCACCAATTGAAATTCCTGCTCAATTCCTAACGTAAAGCGATCAGGCATACAACCTCTCTTTCTCTTTAAAACCAATGGATTCTATAGGAGAATAGTGACCATCTTTTATTTTTTAACTGAAGTAGACGTAATTTCAGCGATAAATTTACAATAGGAGCATCAAAAGATGTAATATTAAATATACCATGTGCCTTCTGCTCAAAGCAATTCTGCTGGAAATCCCCATCAGCCGTCTCACGTCTCTTCCGGGGGAAGATTTTCGGTCCCAATTCCTACAAATAGCCTCAATCGACAGAGTTTAGTATATTCAAGTGAGACTATTACTTGTATAATACAGGTGGCCCAGGGGCCAGAAAAAATCATACAAATAGAAATTAAGAGAAAAAAATGGAACCAATAAAAGAGGGCTACTGGTATCACTATCCACCTGTGGCATTGCCATCACCAGTTTTGGCCCTTGCCACCTCACCGGGCGGCATATGGGCGGGAGGGGCGGGGGGCGTAGCGTGGTATCCTATTCATACAGACTGGCAGCCACGTATTTCTGGCCTCCCACTCAAATCTGTAGCGGCACTCCTTTCTATCGAAGGACGACTGATCGCGGGGGGAACAGGTGGCATTGCGTACTCTCCCGACGGAGGGAAAAGCTGGCAAAAAGCTGAGGGACGAGAGGCTGTGGATTCAGTACTCGCTCTGGCGGTCTCATCCCACTTCGCTCAATGCACAATAGTGCTGGCGGCTACACTAGAAAATGGCATATTACGTAGTGATGATCAAGGCGAGCACTGGTATTCCGTCATTTCTGGTTTGGAGAACCTTGAGGCCACCGCGTTAACATGGATAGACGATACCCATGTTCTGGTAGGCACCACAAATGGCATCTATCATTCTTCTAATCAGGGACAAAGCTGGCTCATTACCCAGGGAAGCAAAGGATATGAAGTTGGCGCATTGACTTCTCTGTCTAATGGGACTGCCCTGGCAGCGCTGGAAAGTGGAGGACTGCTCTCCTCTATAGATAGAGGTATCACATGGATCAGGCTCGAAAACGTCCCTGCAAATATTGCTGGTAGCGCTTTCTCCGTTACAGAAGAAGGAACACTCCTGTGGGGGACCATTGGTAATGGCATTTTACGCTCGACGGATAGTGGGCGCAATTGGCAACAGGTACATGAAAGCACCGTGCTTTCATTTGCGGCCAATGGAAATACGCTTTATGCAGGTCATTCAGATGGCTTAAGCGTGAGTGTGGATGATGGAATTACCTGGATCTCTCTCCCTCATCCCCCTATTCACGATTTGCGCCAGATATTAGTCGTGCGTGGACAGCCATTGTTGATCGGCGCGTATGCTGGACTCCAACGCTACTATAGGGAAAAACAGGCCTGGACTCCTTTATCTGTGCCGGGAACACCTCTTTCTGCCATTGAGCATGTGACAGAAGATATACTGGTCGCCTCTAGTCTGGAAGGATTAGCGCGTTCGGCAGATGGGGGCCAGACATGGCAGACAGTCTTAAGCGGAGCACAGGGCCATCTGGCTCATCTTACCTTCCTTGCAGATGGGACAGGCTGGGCTGGGAGTGTCAACGCGACCTGCTTGCTCTCTACCGATGATGGTGGGATACATTGGCAGCCGCGAGATACTCCTCTTGGTACTTTCCCACTCGTGGCTCTCCAAATAACAACGGATGGATTGCTGGCGGCAACCTATGATCCTCTGCAGTCTCGTGTACGTGTCTGGCACTCTTGTGATAAGGGGGTAACCTGGCAATGTAGTATCGAAGCAGTAACTTCCTGGCCAATCATCGCAACCTGGAATGAACCGACACTCTTTACCATTGGAGGAATGCTCTTCTGGCACCAGTCTGATGGTACATGGATGCAGAAAATGGTGGCCGATGGACAGGAAGGGGTACGGCGCGTAGTAGCAAACGGACAGTTCGTCATTGTACAAACTACGAACCACCTGTACCGTTCGAGTGATAATGCAGAAACATGGGTCGTGGATGGGGAAGGTTTGCTCCTGGATCAGCTTCTCGATATGGAGATTGCGAATAACACCCTTTATGCTTTGTTAACTGCCGGGCGCGTCTGGGCACGTCCATTACGCTGAGCAGAGAAATGTTAAAAAGGTGAGCGGAGCCGTTTAAAAAACGTACGCTCCGCTTTCACTTTTCCCCTCTCGCATAATCTCGTTATCCTTTAAAGAACCTTGAAGGTAAGAGGAAACGCTGGGCTGTGCGAGGCATATTCTTGCCGGATGCGGGCCATCCTGTCGATTGCCACATCACAGTCTTCTCTCGTCCGTTTGATTGCGGCCAACACTCTCCATAGCGTGGATATTCTGGGATGGATCGGGAGCGTTGTAGTTGTCTTGTTAGCGTGTGAGCCAACTTTTTCTGAACAACCAGGGCAATTTTTTGTGTTTTCATTGCTCAATTCCTTTCATTTATGGCTCGTCTACCGCTATTTCCTGCTCTTCGGTTGGTTTATCAGAGCGTTGGGCGGCTTCCTTCATCCATAGTGGAATTTCTGTAGTAGGAGATGGGGAATTCTTTATGGCTTCGCGCAGAGTCTCTCGGTGGTCATTGAGCCAGTGCAACAGGTCCAGGGCTTCATGAGCAGCCAATGTGACACGAACTCCTTCGCCAGTGATATCGAGCATTCCCAGTGTATGCAATTCAACAACATGTTTGCCTAAATCGCGTGTACTCATCGTCTTTCCTCATCTCTAGCACAACTATACACAATCTCCTGTCCTATGCTTGATACGAAACAAAAATGTATCAAGTTGCAGAGAGCGCCATGTTTGTGACTACGTGTTGTTGTTATTGTACTCCGAAATGAGTTTCTTTGCTGTACGATTTGGGGCAAGAGGATTGAGGGGAGAAGTTGTTTCAAACTAGAAGCGCGATATCATCTTTGAACTTCCTGCTGAAATTTCTAAAAACGGGATCTTTTGGCCTACACGGTATACACCGATACGTCGATCCTACGCCTACGCTCCGCAGGAAAAGTCATTTCGCATGTCAGCAGAATGACTTTTCCTGCGGAAGCACTCAATACAACTTAAAATGTGTTCCACAATCCCTGGTTGGTAACTTCATGATGATAGATGATCTCGGAGGTCTTCACCCGTGTACCCAGATCACTGGCACTACGATTGGCTACCTGTCGTTTGAGGGCCAGATATTTCTCAATATTCTCCGTGCCCAGAATCTGTCTCACGAAATCGCCAGACTCAAAAAGCGCAATCGCCTCTTGAATGGTTCCTGGCAACAGGCTGGCTGGCTTATCTCCCAGGGTCGGTGGTGAGAGTTCACCATGCAGCCCCGTCTTGAAAAGGATGTAGAGGAGCAGGTAAGGATTGGCATCAGGACCAACGGAACGAACCTCTATACGCGCAGTCTTTTTGTTGCCTACCGGAATACGCACCATAGAACCACGGTCCATCGGCGAGACCTGGATCTGATTTGGTGCTTCAAAATGGGGGTCTAGTCGACGATACGCATTGACGCTGGCATTCAAGACCAGGCAGATCTCTTGTGCATGATTAAGCGTACGGGAAATGAAATCATGGGCAACGGTGGATAATTTCTCTTTTCCGTCTTTATCGTAGAAAATGTTGTTCCCGTTTTCTGCCAGCGACATATTGATGTGCATGCCACTTCCGTTGATACCCATAACAGGCTTTGGTAGAAAGCATGCGGTCAAGCCCATGTTGCCAGCAACCTGGCGACAGAGCAATTTGTAGAGTTGAATCAGATCAGCTACGCGCAAGGCTTCACCGTAGGAAAAGTTCATCTCAAACTGAGATGGAGCGACTTCTGGGTGATCTTTCTCATTTTTAAAACCCATGGCTCGCTGGACTACCGAAGCATTGTCGATAAATTGGCGTAGTGGGTCACGCGGCAACGAATGGAAATAGCCACTCGTGGAGAGCAGCGTAAAACCATCTTTTTCGTCAAAATTCTGTTCCGCGCTCTGTCCCTGTAACACAAATCCCTCGACCTCGGCTGCTACCAGGGCGCTTAACCCCTCACTGGCCTTGAGGTCTTGCGTGAAGTTCTGCAATAAACCACGGAAGTCAGAGGCATACTGACCACCATCACGCGTCAGGATATTGGCAAACATAATGACTTTGCCCGGCCCAAAAAGGTCGGCGGGCAGCCAGAAAAAACTGCTCCAATCAGGCTTGATACGCAGATCGGATTCACGTTGAGCTGTAAATCCCCGAATAGATGAACCATCAAATGTTAGATTATCTGCTGAGTCCAGCAAAAACTTCTTATCATAATCTAACATGTGGAAGCGCCCTTCCAGGTCCGAGAAGCAGAGCGTCACTGCTCTGATACGTTTTTCCTTCTCCAGATAAGAGCGGTATTCGCTCTCCTGTTCCTCCAGTGGAACTGTGTCGCGCTTATCCCTCGCGCCGACGTTTAACTCTTCAAGTTCACCATAAGGAAGTGCCAAAAAAGGTCGTTCGTTAATTGATCGTTCATGTTTTCCATTCTTGAAACGCTAGTGGGAGACACGAAATAAATCTTCTGCACAAACTATAAGAAGAGTGTGCGCATTACGGGGAGTGCTTTACAAGGAATACGCCATTCCTGTTGAGCGGGAAAACTCTGGGGCGAACATCATAGTTATTAGAACAGACTTGCCACGACTTTTTAACTCAACACAAAAATTATAAAGCCCAACCTTCGGGCTTGTCAAGCGCCATCCGAGCAATTTGCTCTCTAATTTGAAATGTTTCCCCCTTGATATTAATAGATCTTTGTGGTATATATCTATTAGATACATATCTAGGAGTTACAAGAGTGAAAGAAAATAAGAGTAAGTATGCGGTTATGGGAGTGCTGAATCTCTGCCCTGGCTCTGGCTATGATATCAAGAAATTCATGGAGGCCAGCACCAACAATTTTTGGAGCGAGAGCTACGGGCAGATTTATCCTATTCTGAAGCAGCTTGTGGAAGAGGGATTGGCAGCAAGCCATGCCGAAAAGCAGGAGGGGAAGCCTGAGAAGTATATCTATACCCTGACCGAACAAGGGAAAGAAGAACTGCGAGACTGGCTGTCAGAGTCCGTTGCATCTGCGGTCGAGCGGAATGAGTTACTCCTCAAGCTCTTTTTTGGGGTCCATATCCCACTTGAGAAGAGCAAGGAGCATGTGTACGCATTTCAGACGCTTCAATCGCACTTGCTTGAAAAATATGAAGAGATTGAGCGTAAGTTGTTGACGAAAGCGCAAGCTGACCCGGCTCTCTCGTATCAGTTGATAACAGTGCGCTATGGCATTCATCGCTGTCGTGCCTTCCTGACATGGTGTGATGAAACGTTGGGAACCTTGCATCATCTGGCAGAACGCGAGAGAACAACACCGAAAGAAATGCAAGATTCTGTATAAATGATCTACATGGTGAAAAATACATCCTAAGACGGCCTTCTAAGCAGCTCAGGGTTTATTTGAGGACAATTCTATCGTTCACAACCGTCACGTTCAATAGAACAATCAAAGATTGATAAAGATGAGGAGAAACTAGAATGCCAACAAATACAGCCGCCTGGATTGAAGCGAAACAGGCGAAACTTGAGGTTAAAATGAAGTATATTTATGAAACGACAATGGGAAAATGAAGAGTTAATCGAACACTGGATGCTCAGCGCCTGGGATCTCGCTCAGTTGGGCAACAAGACTGGAGCAACACGCTTGGGATTTGCAGTGTTGCTCGAAATTCTTTCAGCGGTCAGGGCGCTTCCCTGCATTCAAAAATGAAGTTCCTGGAGCGGTGATCTCGTTTGTCGCTCCCCAGGTTGGCGTCGCTCCAGAAGCCCATTTGTAATACGGCTGGCAAGGTCGGAGCCTTGAATACCATCGATCAGAGATCCGTAAACTGCTTGACTTCCGTGAATTGACCCTCGCTGATGCCGAACAAATGAAACAATGGTTAATTACCGAATTGCAAGAGGCGAGAGATGAGAGCCTACTACAAGAGGCTACCGTGGTTGAGGAGGAGTCTACGACGAGTCTACGACGAGTCTACGACGAGTCTACGACGACAAGTCCCCTCCACCACATACGCCAAGATCCAGGCCCTATAGGACTTGCCACGATGTTGGAAGAGATGGCAAAGTTACGACGTATTCGGGAACTCAAGTTGCCTGAGAACCTGTTTCCAGGTCTTTCCCGCAAGGTCCTCATGATCTATCGAAACCGTGCAAGTATCGAAGAGCCTTCTCGCCGTTGGCGATTTTCTGCTTCATGCGATCACAGGAAATCAAAGAACACAAGGCGAAAAGCCCGGCATTTCGTCAGCAGGTTCATACCATCATGCGTTCCTCCTACAGCCATCATTATCGGCGTATGGTCCCAGAACTGCTCGATATCCTCGACTTTCGCTCCAATAATGAGTTATATCGCCCGGTGATTCGTGCCATACTTCTGGTTAAAGACTATGTCCGTAGCCCGCGTCAGCACTATCCTGACCATGAAATCATCCCCATTCAAGAAGTAGTTGCCGCAAAATGGCGTGAGTTTGTGGTCGAAGAAGACGGTGAAACGACCCGCGTGAATCGCTTGAATTATGAAGTATGTGTGTTACAGGCGTTGCGAGAAAAGGTACGAGTCAAAGAAGTCTGGATTGTGGGTGCCAATCGGTACCGGAACCCTGATGACGATTTGCCCACTGATTTCAGCCAGAAGCGAGCAACCTATTACGAAGCGATACTTCGCAGACATGGTGCTCATCAAAACCTTATTCTATACAGGTGTCCGGGTGAGCGAACTGGTGTCTATTCGTCTGGATGAAGTGGATGTCGAGCGCTGCCGGATGCGTATTACGCAAGGGAAAGGGAGCAAGGACCGCCAGGTTCCCTTTCCTCATTCGTTTCGTGAGTTGCTTGCGCTCCACATGGAACAGATGCGCACGAAGGGAGCAATGTATCTCTTTGAGTCTGTACGCAAGCACAAATATACAGATCGCGGTGTGCGCAAAATGTTGGCCCGTTATGCAGCGGCAGCTGGCATTACCCGTTCCATGTCTCCTCACAAATGGCGGCACTTTCTCTTCACTTGGCTCAAAAAAGAAGGTATAGATGATGCCCTGTGATTGGAACCTCGGCTGGTGGACTGATGGCATTGATGACACTCGTTGCTGGATTGCCTGGTGATTTGAAAGCATCGCTCTTCATTGTGAGGCATCTTCTCGCCACATCCCAATGTGTGCTTCCAGAGATCCTCTGTCGTTCAGGACCGCTTCCGGTACATCGTGCAACAGAGGGCATGAGGATCGAGCAGGGAACGATTTGAAAGAGCGCGGGGAAGAAGATGTGACATATTGACAAAAGAAATAAAAAATGTCACAATGCTTCTATGTCAACACCAACAAAAAAAACGAACGAGGCAGCGGCACGCCGGGCAAGCATTGTGCAAGCGGCTCGCTGGTGCTTCCTCCACTTCGGTTACGGGAGAACCTCGCTCGAAGACATCGCAAAGCGAGCGAATATCTCGCGTACGCTCCTTTATCGCACGTTCGAGAATAAGGAGGCGATCTATCTTGGCGTTTTCGAGTCCTGGTTTGAGAGTCGTTATCCTGCGGCGAAACTTGCTGCGACTGGTTCAGGAAGCAAGGCCGAGCGCCTTTTCAAGGTCTGTGAGGTGATGCTGCTGGAACCATGGGCTGAGATCGAGGGAGCGCCAATGGCGCATGAATTCCACGACGTGTGCGCACGTATTGAGCCTGAGATCGAGGCTCGGTATCAAAGAGTCAAGCATCAAAACGTGCAGACGATCTTGGAGAACAAAGAACTGGCCGAAGTATTCTTACTGGCTCTCGATGGTCTCCAAGGGGATATGCCAACGGTGGCAGTGCTTCAACGCCGCATCGCATTGCTTATAGATCGTTTTGTGCAGCCTATCGAGCCGGTTTGCGGTAAGACTGGGCCAATCCAAGATAGTGATGGCGGGCAGCCATGACAGATGAAGAGGACTCACACTACAACGTAACTTACGAAGGAGAACACTTTGAAATATTACTTCCTTGGCAACAGCGGGTTGCGGGTTTCCGAGTTGGCACTGGGAACCATGACCTTTGGAACGGATTGGGGATGGGGGGCCACTGCCCACGAAGCATGCAAGATGCTGGATATCTATCTTGAGCACGGAGGCAATTTCGTGGATACAGCAAGTGGATATACCAATGGACGCTCGGAGAAAATTCTGGGCGATATTCTCGGCGAGCGTCGTGAGCGCATCGTGCTGTCCACAAAATACACCTTCAACCTGCATCCGGGCGACCCCAATGCCGGTGGGAACCACCGCATGAGCATGGTCCGCGCTGTCGAGACGTCGTTGTCTCGCATGAAAACGGATCGGATCGACCTGCTTTACCTGCATGCCTGGGACAACACGACCCCGGTCGAGGAAATCTTACGTGCGATGGATGACCTGGTTCGGGCGGGCAAAGTGCTTTACGTGGGAATTCAGATACGACCGCCTGGCAAATTGCACGAATGCAGGCGATTGCCACATCGAGAGGATGGTCGCCGCTGATCGCGGTGAAAGCGGATATAGTCTCATCGAGAGAACGACGGAAAGAGATCTGATTCCCATGGCCCAGGAAATGGGACTTGGGCTCATCCCCTGGTCGCCTCTGGCGAATGGTCTTTTGACGGGAAAATATTCCAGAGAAGAGTTGATGCAAGGCCGCGAGCGTGCATCAGGATTTGCTGGAACGAGAAAACATCTTATTACCAGTGTTGGCGTGATCAATGAGAAAGTGTGGGATATCGTGGATGAGGTGAAAAGGGTGGCGCAGGAAATCGAGAAGCCCGCTGCCCTTGTCGCTCTTGCGTGGCTGAGATCAAAGCCTGCTGTCACCTCGATTTTACTGGGCGCAAGCACCAGCAAGCAACTCAAAGCGAATTTGGAGGTCGTGGACGTCACACTTGCAGAAGAGCACCTTCAAAGACTTGATGACGTGAGTGCGATTGAGCTGGGCTTTCCGCATAGATTGCTCAACAATCATGCAGCAGCTCGCATGAGCGTTTTTGGAGGAGTATCTGTCGAGCGCCGCTAGCTTCAGCCGCGCAACGGTCGCGGAGGGTATGGAAACCCTCCGCTCTCACAGCAATTTCTAGAGGGGTATTTGTACCTCTACAATATTTGCTTCACCAAATGTGTGCCAGACCGACAGAATTCCCAAATTTACGCATTGACAACCTGAATTTACAAAAATGATGAATAAATAATCCGCTTCTGAGGCGAGTTTTCTGGCATCGAATGGCTGTGCTGCTCATGATTGAGGGCGATTTGGCCGCCCAGAGGGCAAAATCTGTTCACCCTTCAGGGTATTTACCACGAGGTTCCCCCATATCCTAGTTTTACATCTCTCGGCGTTGCGTTGGATCTATTCGTTCCGTGAAATATCATGCAATTCACGCCTGTATTGCCCGCTACTTTGCGGCTGGTGACAGCTTACGTAGCGCTACCCCTAACGGCAAGAAGTTCATCTCCATGGCCAGCCCGTCCGTGTCTTTTACATCTGGCGTGACCTTCCGGCTACTCCTCAAGCTTGTGTCGTCAAATGTGGCGCTACAAGTGAAGTGTCGGACACGGCACATTCGAACGAAGTTCGTCTGGGGCACTATTTTGAAGGACAACGAGGTCAGCAAGGTAATTTACGAAGATTTCCTTCCGAAGGCTCTTGCTGAGGGCCGCTATGTTGCCGCGCCTGCGCCTTACGTAATCGGGACTGGTCTCGAATACGTTCAAGTCGGACTTGATACTCAAATGAAGGGCGTATCCGCCAGGAAAGTGGTCGTCTCTTTGTACTAAGGTCCTCAGGAAGGTACCATGTCAAGAGCAACAGGCCCTTGAGTATTAACAGAACGAAAAACTACGCCAGGGAAGGTAGGGAGCAGTTTCTTCTGTACCATCAGGAAAGCGCTCATGCGTAGGAAGTCGGGATGAAGCAAACAGACGATCTCATCCCGGCAATGATCCCGAGAGCAAGCGCCTCACCATTTTCTTGATACCAGAAATGCCAGTTCTGCTGATCATCAAGCGAACCATCTCGGCACCACCATTGCAGGTCGCCAATGTGTGGATAATCGTTCTGTGGGTCCAGCGCTCGACAGATGGTGACAAATTTCATAGCCTCTATAAGAGCTGGTCCGCCAGAACGTGCAAGTTTCTGTGCTGTGTTCATGTGTCTGTCTCCTTGTTTTTTCTCATCGTTGCGTTGTGCTAATATTAATGTATAGATTTTTGTAATGCGTATCAAATGGCTATAAGAATATTTCGATGTATCGATGGAGGAGCTATGTCTACAACTCATCCGGAACAAGGGGCAAAACCGTTGCGGGTCGCACTGATTGGCTATGGAGCCGCTGGATCCATATTTCACGCTCCACTCATTACCGCCACCCCAGGAATGAGCATCGGCGCGATAGTCACCCGTTCACCTGCACGGCTACAACAGGCACACCATGACTTTCCAGAGGCGGAGGTTTTTTCCACTGTAGATCAACTCTGGTCGCAAGCTTCTCACTTTGACCTGGTTGTAGTTGCTGCCCCTAACCGTTTACATGTTCCACTGGGCATCGCTGCACTTAATGCTGGGCTGCCTGTCGTGATCGATAAGCCAATGGCGGCGTCTGTGACCGATGCCGAACGTTTGGTTGCTGCCAGTAGGGCAACGGGCAAATTACTCACAGTTTTTCAAAATAGGCGTTGGGATAATGATTTTCTGACCGTGCGTCAGTTGCTCAAAGATAATATGCTGGGGCCTATTACACGTTTTGAATCCAGGTTTGATCGTTATCGGGCCGAACCACGTGCTCATGCATGGCGCGAATTGCCGGCAGCGGAGGAGGCTGGCGGGCTGCTCTATGACATTGGTAGCCATCTTATTGATCAGGCAGTGCAACTCTTTGGGCTGCCTCTGCAGGTGTATGCAGAAATGGAGCGCCAACGTCCTGGGGTGCAGGTCGATGATGATACTTTTGTTGCTCTTACGTTTGCCCATGGCGTCCATGCCCATCTCTGGATGAGCGTCGTCGCCAGGATCGCTGGGCCACGTATGCGACTGAGCGGATTGCGTGGTACCTATGAAAAATGGGGATTGGATCCTCAAGAGGATGCTCTGCGCTCAGGCATACGTCCGAGTGCTCCCAATTGGGGCAAAGAGCCGCGTGAGTTGTGGGGAAGAATTTCTACAGATGTTGAGGGTATCCATATCGATGGTGCGATAGAAACACTGCCTGGCAGGTATGAGAGCTACTATATGTTGGTGCGAGATGCCCTTTTACAGAATGGTCCCCCACCCGTCGATCCTGCCGATGCACTTATCACACTACGTATCATCGAAGCCGCACAACAAAGTGCGAGAGAGGGCAGCATTATAAAAATATCGAGCTAAAACTCCTTACACGGGAAGAGGTCACCTCCATCACACGTTGTTCCCTATCATCAAAAAAATACTTAAGGGACTTTCGCGTAGAGAAAGAATGTAGTATGATAAGGTGCGTATGCTAGAAGGCAAAGGCAAAATAGAAAGAGGCAATGATGCATCGCAGCATAGATCATTTATTTCGTTTCTCTTGCGTCATTGGGATGCTTTTGATCATCCTGCTGGCATTTCCTTTGCAAGTACATGCACAGGCTATTCCAGATGTGGGTGTAACGTCCTACAGTATTCTCGGCGCTCCGAGCGTGAGCGCGGTGCTAATCGACCAGATCCTCTCTGCCAATAACTCGCCGGCTGCAGGTAGTGGGCAGGCTATTTATGATGATGGCGTCAAGTATGGTATTGATCCCGTCTTCGCGCTGGCGTTCTTTATGCATGAAAGTTCATTCGGGACGGCAGGGATAGCACAAATTACGCACTCCCCAGGCAACTTGCGTTGCATCCCGAACGCCGATTGTGTGTCAGGGTATGCAGCATTTGCAAGCTGGAGCGCAGGATTTGATGCATGGTACCAGCTCATAAGCAACCTCTATGTAAATACGTGGGGATTAACAACCCTCGATCAGATTATTCCCCGCTATGCACCACCAACCGATAATAATGACGATGCCGCTTATATTAGCACAGTCGAAAACGCTGTCGATGCATGGAGAGGTAACCAGGTCGCTATAGAGGGTCCTCAACCTGTCGTGAGTGCTACAGTAACGGTTCCCGCAACTCCTACAACACCTTATCAACAAGCGACTCCAGCAACTACTTATCCGGCTGATGGATACCCTATCGTCGGAAAGCCAACGATCAACGCAGCCTTTATCAACAAGATACTTACACTCTATCACTCACCTGCGGCTGGTAAAGGGCAGGCGCTCTACAATGCGGGAGTGAAAGCGCACATTGATCCAGTCTTTGCTCTGGCACTCTTCATGCACGATAGCATTTTCGGAACGGTTGGTATGGCCAGAGTTACCCACTCATTGGGCAATCTTCCGGCACCTGGAACCTCAACATGCCTTTGCCAGGACTTTCATGGCTATCGCCAGTATAGCAGTTGGGAAGCCGGTTTCAGCGACTGGTATCAATTTATGCACGCCCACTACATCAACCAGGGCATCAGCACCATTGGTCAGATCGTACCGGACTACTCGATCAGCAAAGATCCTGCGATCATCACGACTTTTATCAAAACGGTTGAAACACGCGTTGCTACGTGGCGGCATCAGTACACCCAGAAAACAGAAGATGGAGGCACATCACTATCGCTCTCCTCGCTCGGCCAATAGGGCAACAATACTATCAAATTCTTGCTGCGCTTTTTGCACATCGCCAGCAAAAATAAGGCCCATCGGATTCTTCGTCATACGGCAAATGATGCGCGTTCCATCTTGCTTCAGAACATCATCAACCTTGCCGACATATTCGCGTACCAGAGTTGGATCAACGTGCGCTGGCAGATACGATTTGTCGATGGTGAAAATGCCCTCACGTATCACCGTCCGCATATTGTTCACCGTTGGCTCTTTTCTGTTGACGCCAATAATAGTCATAATAGCATCGGTATAATTAGTCCAGCGCGGATTGCACTCGGCAAGATACTGTGTGGGTGCCTGCTTTCTTCTGCGTTGCAAATCCAGTTCCATCTCGCTGGGAAGGATGACATCGATGTTTGTGACGCCGCGTATGGTTGCAAAGTTGATGCCACATTTTGTCGCCGTCTGCTTTAAAAACGAGGTAAAGAAGTCTGCTGTCTGATCTTCGTAGCGTAGTTGCAGATCACGCAAGTAGGAATTTTTGGGAATATAGGTGCTGGTGCCAACACACGCTTTACTATCCGGCCCTTGCAATTGACCATTCCAGCGCAACGACTCCACATGCCCTTCTAATAGAACAACCGACATGCCGGGAGAATCAGCCATATCAACAAAACGGCTGATGACGACACGCGTCTCCTTTTGTAAATTCATGGTCGCCAACAGATTTTTTTGGGCCACCAGGAGCGCTTCGTTCCAATCCTGATATATCTGAATACCGTCGGCATCACCATCTTGCAGGAGCAGAATAGAGCCTCCCCTGCTATAGAGGAGACTGCTTCCATAATTCCCATCGGATTCAGCGGTGCGCAGGACAAGTCCTAAAGGATAGGTTGCGGCAACACCAGCTTCGCTATAGAGATCTTCAATCTGAGCAAGGAATTTCCAGGCATCGGTATGGAGGGTATCGATTGTTGAAATTGTATAATCGGGCGTACGAAATCCATGTAAGTCCAGTTCATCGGCCAGTTGGTAGAAGTCTGCTTTATTTTTTAGAATATGCACCATCTGCGCTGGTAGACCCCATGACTGGGCCCCACCCATGGCCTGGATACGCTGCTCTGCCTCAGGAACATTCACATAGGGAACCACCAATGGGTGCTCATCTGATACATTTTCTCGGCGCAAAGCATCAAAGGTTACCGCTTTTATCTCTTTACCAAAGAGTTGACTGAGATAGGCGACCTGGGCCTCAATGGCCGGTGTAGGCACGTCGACTAACACACGTAATTTGTGAGCATCAAGTGGGATATGACCACAGCGCTCACCATAATGAGCCTCTAATTTTTCCACCATTTTTTTGTTGGAGGCACGCAGCACTCCACTACCGATATTATGGAAACCGGCTCCTATTTCGCGTTTTTTGCCTGGCGTAAACAGTGATTCATTCAAAACATTCATTCAGCACGTAGCCTCCCGGATACTTCCTTCTTTTTTAAGAGCGCCCATCTTGCTCTGACCGTGGCACTTATTATAACAGCAAGGGCACGTGTGGAATAGTCTTCATAGTGAAAATGGGCAAAGGTAATAGATCTTCTCGGTAGTACTGCCCAGTGTCTTCATCTTAATCACCAATAAGATTGACATTATGATACACAGTGTATCATAATGTCAGGGAGCACGCACTTTGTGCGAATAACTACTATCGGTAAAGGGCTATCAAAGATGGTCAGGAGGTCTTTCTATGAATACAGATATCCAGCATAATCCATCAGGTAAAAGCAAGCTTCAGGTTGGCGACCGCGCCCCTGATTTCACACTGCCGACGCAAAAGACAGGGGAATCATTTCATCTCCACGATCTGATTGGAAGGTCAGCAATCGTTTTGTACTTCTATCCAAAAAACAATACGGCGGGATGTACAGCGGAAGCGTGCTCCTTCCGAGATAGTTACGAGGTCTTTCGGGAGGCAGGTGCGGAAGTCATAGGGGTAAGTTCTGACTCAGAAGACTCGCATCAGCAATTCGCGACCAAATATAAACTTCCCTTCATTCTACTGAGCGATAAAAACGGAGAACTCAGGAAAAAATATGGGGTGCCAGCAACGTTTGGCCTCTTGCCGGGGCGCGTAACCTATGTGATCGACAAAGAAGGCTTTATACGCCACATCTTCTCCGCACAATTCGCACCGGAAAAGCACATTGTTGAAGCGCTCCGCGCCTTAGAAGAGGTCTGAGAAGCCAGTCTCGATGGATGTGTTTGTGAAACAGTCAACCGTGGCAAGTTGCCTCAATAGCTGTTTCACAAAATCCATTTGTAAAATGTGGGTAAAAGACAGGCCTTTAGCTATAGGGTTCCTGGCTCTTTCATGCTATCGAATTGCTGGGCGTATTGCGAATTGAGCCGCTGCCAATCGAACTTCATCGCCTCGCCAGCAACGATGCGGCCAATGGGAGTTCCGCTGAGAAGGTGATCCAGAACATCGAAACAAATGTGCCATCCGGCAGCACCCATTGAGATGAAGCGGCGATCGATGTCGTGCCACAGTGTCAGGCGCGTGCCACCACTAAAGGCTTCGAGTTCCCAGCGGATATCGTTATCACCCCAGTTGTACTCAAGTACCCTGGGAGCATCGGCTCGCGTTACTCTTGTTTCGGAAACCTGCGACGTGGGCGCTCCCACCGTGGTGAGCTTCACCGTATTTCCAACCATCCCCAGGCTGCCATCGGCTTCAAAGGGAGCCCACTCGCGCAGATGTGCCGGGTCCGTAAGCGCCTGCCAGACTTTTTCCGGCGCGTGGTGCAGTTCTCTGACGAGAATGAGCGCCCACTTCTCTCCATCCTTTCGTACCTGCGCCCCACTGGCCGGACCCGGTGTGTACTGCTCACGATCGATCATCTTCTTCTCCTTGTCTTTCCTCTGGTTGGTGTTGACTAATCCATGTGGTCGAGGTGGCGTTCGAGTGCATCCACGTGAGTGGACCAGAACCGACGGAACGGAGCCAGCCAGGCATCCACCTCCTGAAGTGGTTCAGGCTTCAGTCGGTAGAGACGACGCTGGGCGTCCACCGTGGATTCCACGAAGCCGGCCTCGCGCAGCACGCGCAGGTGCTTTGATACGGTCGGCTGCGACATACGAAGCTGCCGCGAAATCTCCCCAACCGACTGTTGTGACAAGACCAGGAGGCTCAGTATCGCGCGGCGGTTCGGCTCCGCAATGATTTCGAACACAAATTCCACTTTTTGGTATACTCCACCCTTAATAGCGTACCAACTGCGTGAGCTGAATGAGGTTGCCGCAGGTGTCGTTCAGCATCGCAATGGTCGAGGCAGTCACGTCGGTGGGCGGCATCGTGAACTCGGCACCGTGGGCTTTGATCCGCTCGTAATCGCCCTTAATGTCGTCGGTGTAGAACATGGCTGCTGGCTGGCCCTGTTGAAAGATCGCTTGCTGATACGCTTTGCCCGCAGGGTTGTCGTTCAGCGCTAACTGCAGTTCAGTGCCGTCTGGCTCCTCGGGCGAAGCCACTGTCAGCCAGCGATATGGACCCTGACTGAAATCGGCCTTCTTAGCAAAGCCCAGTACCTCTGTATAGAAGCGCAGAGCTTTGTCCTGGTCGTTTACAAATACACTGGTAAGTTTGATTTTCATTTTGTTTTTCCTTTTCACATACGCGGTTTGCCACGGTCGGCTGCACAATAATCAGAACACAATTTCCACTTTCTTAGTATACCCCATAGTGTATATACTTGTCAAGGTATATACAGGTGCCATTTTCTATGAGACAAAGATTACCAGCAAAAAGGAAGCGACTATTGTACGGGGTTTGCCCATCTTTTGCCTTTATAATTTGCTGCTATCTGGAGCATATCTGACAAGAGCGTACCATAACGCCAACATAACGATTGTGAGAGCAAAGGAGTAGGGTAACAGGGTCCAGGTGCCCACAAATTGCGCCAGCACACCAGCCAGCCAGGGGAAAACTGCCAGCCCAATAATGCTCACACTTACCAGGACGCCGATCGCACTTGGACCCAGATGGGCTGGAACAAGCTTTGGAGTGATGGCAACGGTAAGAGGATAGATGGGGCCCAGGCCGAAGCCAACCAGAAAGAGAGCCACAATTGCAATAAATTCAAGGGGAATAAGCCAGATTAGCGCAAGACTTATACCAACCGAAAATATACAGATGTAGACCAACCCTCTTGTACCGATACCAAGACGCTCGGCCATATTCTGGAGCAGGAAACGGCCCAGAGTCAGACCAAACCAGTAGCCGGTGACAATCCAGCCGGCCAGGAACGGTTCAATATGGAGGCTTCCCAGCAAAAAACTGTAGGCCCAATTGCCCAGGCTGACCTCGATTCCAACATAGACGAGCAGAAAAAATGTGATCAACCAGACGATGGGTAGCTTCAGAATTGCACTCAGGATATTTTCTGGCGTGGATGCCTTCTCTTCCAGTACGGCAGATTGGATGGGGCGTGCAAAGATTCCGAAGCCAATGAGCAAAAGGAGATCTATGCCTCCCAGGAGAAGATAGACACTATTCCATCCCCATTGGGAAGCAAGAATGATGGTAGCTGTTGCTGGGCCAATCAGTGCTCCAACTCCATAGAATGCATGGAGATAATTCAATATGAGGGTAGAGCGGGGACGAGTCGTGATATAGATGTTGAGAGCCGTTTCAAGCAATCCGATGCTCAATCCGAGCACGAGGCGAGCAGGAAAGAGCAGCAAGAACGGCACCTTCAAGCCAAAGGGGAGTATCCCAATGAGAAACGTTGTGGACCCCAGCAGCAGCATCCACCGTAGTCCTAAACGCTGCGTCAGAAATCCACTACTCATGGCAGAAAGAAAATAGCCAAAGGATGAGACAAAAAAGAGCAGGCCAAGGACTGCATAGCCTACGCCATAAAATGCATTGAGGCTGGGCAGAAGAACGCCATTCACACCATCATTGATACCGATGAGCACAAAACAAAAAAAGGCGAGACCAACAGGTAGACGAAGGGTAGGGGATGGAGACGTGGGTTCTTGCATAAAATTCCTTTCCAGGGTTGCGGGTATGATAAGCGAGTCTCTTGCGGAAAGACCGACGACGATATCTCATTATATCTCGTTTAGCGTTGAACCAACAGCAAGCAGAGAACCTCAAAGGGCCATTTGGTGAGATCCGGTATAGTGAAAGTGAATGGCGCGGTCATTCTAATGCGCACAGCAAGCATATTGTTATGCAAAAAAGATAGAGGCTTGACGGACAAGGGGCATGTGCGCATTGTGGTCATTTGTAGAGGCAGTAGTATCCTCTGCATTATATCGATGAGGAGTGACATATCCAATGAAAACAAGTTCACCCGCAAAGAGTAACGTTGTTGTTGGGAAAGATGAACTGATTCATCAGATCGCAGCCAGGGCTGGCTTAAACCTGAAAGAGACCAGTAAGGTCATCGATGCATTCACCGAGGTTGTACGCGAGGATGTTTCCCAGGGGCATGAAGTGCGCCTGATGGGCTTCGGCACCTGGAATTTACGAAACGTAGCTCCACGCCGTGTGAAGTCTATTCGTGGTGGGGATCAAATTACTATTCCAGCACGCAGGCGGGTCGGCTTTTCTGTGGGGGCGGTTCTATCTCAGGCTGCCCAAGGCAAGGCAATCTCACATTCAAGCTCAAAACTGCATGCGAAACGGCTCACAAGTAAAAACACGCATTCTGAACAGGGGCAATGATTCTCGTGACATCTCCCCCTGCCTTTCCAGGCATGGGCTTCTCATCCTCACGGATAAAGAGAAACGTTCTCTCCTGAGAAAAGCAAAAGGTGCTGTTTTTCTATTTGAGATAGAACAGCACCTTTTGCTTGACGATCCTTGATCATTTTTATGCTTCCATTGAATAGAGAACCGACTATTGGCTGATGTGTTGCAAAGCCTGCTCCACCTGTTGACGTTCACCTGGTTGTAATGGTCGGAACCCTCCCTGGTCATTGATAAAGACCGTGCGCGATCCCTGGAAGGTGACAATCATATCCGGCTTCTGATCCCCATTCAAATCAGCAAAGTTCAATGTAACGGGGACGAGATTATTGTCCGAGCCATAAAGCTGTGGGCCAATATACACATGAGCATGCGTTGCATCGCCGCCGGGAAATTCGATGATTTCGATATGGCCGTTCAGGTTCAACGCAATGAAATGGCTTTTCACGCCATTTTGTTCATTATGGCCGACCGAATAATCGGTCTGGAACGTGCGCGGGCGTCCGTAACGGAAATCATTCAGGGTGGTATTGAACCAGCCAAATGCAGCACTTAACAACATCCAGAGGACCAGCATTCCTAACATGCCGACCCCAAGGTATAGAAGCGGATGGATGTGATGCCGTACAACAGCCGTTTCTCTCTCGATCTGCCCCGTTCTGGTACGCGGTGACTGGGGCAATCCTGCTGATGACACGACCATAGCACGCCGCCCACTACCAGGTTGGGTATGTACGGGCGGGTAGGTCTCTCTCTCTTCAACGACGTACTCATCGCCCTGACGCCATCCATCGTCGGTCGTATCACTCAGGCGTGGACGCGATGCTCGCTGTACAACTGGTGGGGTAGCAGACGTTACAACGGACTGCTTTCCCGTAGGAATGGATCGTGTCCCGATTGGTCGATGACGCAGGACACTACGTGTTGAAACATGATCAGACGTTTCAAATGATGGCATAGACAGTATCTCCTCTTCACACAGACTGACGGCGATAAATTTTCAAAAAATGGTAGATGAATACCGTCCAGTCCGAAATGATTTCCTCATCGGCTACTTTTGCATATGTGGACATACGATTGAGTAGGGTGGGTGCAAATCAACAATTGTGGTAACATTCGTTACATCAATTGAACGAAGCTATTGTACATAATGTTGGAGGTTTAGGCAATATGAGACATAAGTCATAGCCCATTTGGGTTGACTTGTGCTGGATGCGGGTTGTGACGCCCACATATTTTTATGGATAATTCAATGTAACAGTAAGTTCACATTTCATCTCTATCCATTGCTTCTCATAGTATATCATGATATGCAAGAGATTGATATTGAGCAGGGCCACGATTGCGACGACCAGATGCTATTCGTTGCACTTCTCAGGCTGATGCAGCCTGTATCGTGACGGGCCATCTGGACGTTACAATGCGCTGCCAATCACTACCCGATAGTACTAGAGGAGATCTTCTTCGGCAAGGATGGCCTGTAAATCTTGAGGGAGTGGAGCTTCAAATTCTAACATAGCACCTGTTGAGGGGTGTTTGAAACTTAATTGGTATGCATGCAAAAACTGGCGGTGTAGATGAATACCACGTAGCGTCCTACCCGTTCCATAGACAGGGTCACCAACAACTGGATGCCCAATTGCCTGCAGGTGTACACGGATCTGATGGGTGCGCCCGGTTTCAAGCTGTACAAGCAGTAACGTATGACGGGCAAAGCGTTGCAGAACACGGAAGTGTGTAAGCGCGTCGCGACCTTCCAGTGCGGTAATGGTCATCTGCTGACGATGGCGCTGATCGCGTCCAATCGGAGCATCGATGCTTCCCTTATCCAATGCGACAATGCCTTCGACCAGCGCAAGATAGCGCTTCACCACCTCATGACGCTTCATTTGCTCCACTAATGCAACCTGCGTGTGCGCGTTTTTTGCGACGATCAGCAGGCCTGATGTATCTTTATCGAGACGGTGCACAATACCTGGACGCGTATCATCTTCCAGCGCCGTATCCTCCGGCAGATCGGGATAGTGCGCCAACAAAGCGTTCACTAACGTATCATCTAAGTGACCGGGTGCCGGATGCACGACCATCCCGGCGGCTTTATTCACGACCAGAAGATCCTCATCCTCATAGATGATATCGAGGGGCAGAGATCGTGCCTGAGCTTTTTTAGGCGGTGCAGGAAGCGTATGAAGTGCTTGAACCTCATCTCCACTTCTCAAGACATACCCTGGTTTACTTGTGCGTCCATTGACAAGAATTGAGCCATCGTCGATGAGGTGCTGCACCGCTGTACGTGAAGGGGTGTCGAGCAGAGGCACCAGGAAACGATCCAGGCGCTGGCCTACGTGTTCTGGTTCCACATGCCAGGTGCGGCCTTGTTGAGTGGTTGATTCAGGATTGGGCATCTTGCTCCGTCTGGCGGAGAGTTCCGCTGGTAGTAGTCGATGATGCCGCAGTTGGGGCGGGACTTTCCTTCTTATCGTGACGCAGGCTACCAAAGAGGACAAGAATAAAAAGCAGAATCACACCAACAGAGATACATGCATCGGCGATGTTAAAGATAGCAAAGTAATAGTTAATCTGTGGAATGCGGAAAGAGATGAAGTCCGTTACCACACCACCGTTATGCGCTCGATCCAGGAGATTACCCAGCGCCCCACCAATAATCATGCCAAAGACAATTTTATAGATCAGCGGCCCCGAATTGACGATGCGTATATAGAGGTACGCAACAACGCAGATGGCGATGGCAATGAAAACGATAAGGACAGCATTATTCTTGAGTGTCCCAAAGGCTGCACCACTATTTTGAATGTACTCGAGCACAAGGTACTGACCGAAGATGGGCACGATAGGACCGCCATCGGGAGGCCCCAGGTGAGCCACGACGAGCGATTTTGTCCACTGGTCCAGCACAATAATCATAACTACTATAAGAAATGCGATGGCATCGTATATACGTGCACGTCTGGTTGTCACATCTTTTCCTTTCCTCAGTTGGTGATGGAATATCGCCATTGTATCACAGAGGATTTGAGCTGTCACTGTTTTTCTCGCTTCCAGTCCTCCTAAGTGCGATCCATCTCCTGTCGATGAGAGAGGAAAAGTGAGGCAAAAATCTGTGATATGATGCCATTTAGGACCAATAACATAACTTGAGCAAAGCCAGAGTGACCTGGCAAAGAAGGGATGGCACC
>CAVUVQ010000002.1:0-740513 GCA_963744875.1 uncultured Chloroflexia bacterium
AGTAACAGACCTTGCTTAAGCAGATAGGTAGTTGCGCCTCCCAGCGTGAAGGCGGCTATGATATAGGGAAGAATCCAGAGCGCAATTGCAATCAGACTGATGAGCATGACCAGGGGAAGCAATGCGGCCAGATAGAGAGAGGCATGCGTGATGATTCGGCTGGGAGCAACATGTTGTATCGCAAAGAAGATCAGAGCCAGACTTATATCTATGCCAATGAATAGTGATATGCTCAAAGCCCCGAAGGAAGATGAGATACCAGTTATGCGATCAAAGAGTATGTAGAACAAAATTATTAGAAAAGTGGAAACAAATGGGCTAATGAGGCCCAGGATACAGAGAAGCAACCCTCGAAGATTGCGCGTCCTCAATGCTTTCCAGCCAGCGGCTAGTAAAATAGGGAGCCCACCGAGCAAGATAAAGGCCAGTAACAAGTAGAAGATGGAGTTCATGACATGCGTAAGTAACAGAGAAGGCTGGTAATGCATTGTGTTGAAGACATACATTTTGTAGGCAACAGTGTGGGTCATAGTAATGGACCAGGAAAGAAGAAAGATAATGGTTGCCCCGTAAATCACAAGCTCATTGGTACGTATTTTTTGCAACATGTGGGGAGTCCTTTCTTGAACAAGATTGCGATGAAGAGATGCATCAATCAGGCTTATTACAAGGTTAAAGAGTGTTATTAACGTAGGTGGAACCTCTTCCAGAATGAGAAGCATCTCCTCAGCGTATCGCTCCCGCCATGAAGCAGGGTAGAGTTTGATCAGGTATTTTGCCAGGCGCTGATAGAGGGTAGATTTAAAAGAGTGTTGCATTGTATTATGTTCCTTTCGCTACTCAATTAATAGCGAGACGTTGCGAACCGATGGCAACGACTTTGCTCATGGTGGTGAGTTGTTCATGGAGTACAGCCTTGCCAGTGCCAGTCAATTGATAGGGGCGGCGGCGTTCAACCACCTCCAGAGCCTCGATCCAGCCCTGTTTCTCCAGGCGAGCGAGTGCTCCATAGAGCGTACCAACTTCCAGATGGGTGCCACAGAACTGTTCGATATCCTGTATCATGGCATAACCATGTTTTGGTCCACTCGCCAGGCTGGATAGGATGAGAAGAGAGGGATCAGAGAAACGACCCAGATCCGAGAGTGAATTGCGTGTGATGCGCATCGTAATCTCCTGCTGAATACTACGTATTACTTACTACGCATAACTATATAGTAATAAGAAGTAATAGTCAAGAGGAGAATGTGAGAGGTGGAAAAAAATACTGCCCTGGTTCAATTTTCTGGGAAATATTGGAAGGTTGTTTCAGATCGTGGGGAGATGAAGCGTGTAGCACGCGGGCTTATTGCGCTCCGCTCCATTGCGCCCCTACATGCGGACATTTCATAAAAAACGGGCAAAATGTGATACAAAAACGTGTAGGGGCGCGATGGAGCGGAGCGCAATAAGCCCGCATGGCCCCTACAAATCTTACCTTGATGGACGACACCCCTGCACAGGCAATCTAAAAACCGGGCGTACTCGGCCAGATATGATACTGCATCTTCAGCGCAATAATACGTGACACCGACGCATTGACCTGTTCCATCGACAGATCACCATTCGCAATTGCTTGCTTCAGAGCTGCGACCGAAGCGGCCAGACCAGTAGAGTCGCGTACACCCAGGATCATATCATCGCCCGCTTCAATTGAGAGCACAACTGCTTGAGGCAAGCTCCATTTATTGGCAATACCCAGCATGTAGAGCGCATCGGTAATCACAACGCCGTTATAGCCAAATTGGTTGCGTAAGATATCCGTGATGAAGGTGTGCGAGAGTTCTCCCGGCATCGTGGGATCGATCGCTGGCATCATGACATCAGTAGCCATAATCATGCCTGGGCGCTCAAACTTGTTTCTTGTCTGAGCGAAGTATTTGTAAGGTGCCAGCTCGGTCGCGTAGAGCTGATCCTGCGTGCGATTAACGACAGGGAGATCCTGGTGGGCGTCTGTCGTGGCAGCGCCAAGGCCAGGATAGTGTTTGAGCGTGCCAATCTCGTCATCGCTCTGCACAGCCTTCAGGTAGGTGCCGCCCCACTGAATCACCGATTGCGGAGTATAGCCCCACGTGCGCATATACTGATCGGGTCCCATCACGACTGGCACATCAACATCTGGTGCAAGATCAGTGTTGATGCCAAGCGCCTTCAGATCGTGCGCAATGCTATTCCCTAACTTTGTGGCATTCGCTATGTTTCCCGTCTGGTAGGTCTCCAATGCCCCAGGTTTGTTGCCATAAATATTCATAATACGCTGCACAAAGCCTCCCTCTTCATCGGTGGAGATTAAGAGCGGCATCCAGGCCTTCTGCTGCATATGCGCAATATCATTTTTGGTCTGGGTGAATGTGTTCATCTGAGCACCATACATAATCACACCACCGGCATATTGATCATGGATCATTGTCTCCAGATCAGCCGAGTACCCATACCCCCAATACTGCACCATAAAGAATTGTCCCAGCTTCTGATCAAGTGTCATATGTGAGAGATAAGTATTGATCTGCCGTTGGGAACTTACATATTGCGAAAGGTGGCGCAACTGATTCACCTGATCAGCCCCAAGCGGCGGCTGTATGAAAGGACCAGAGGGAAGTACTACCTGAGGCGCGACCTTCCTTACCGGATGTACGGCAAGTTTCTGGGCATCGCTTCCCAGAAGTACTACCAGAAAAACAAGGAAAACTGGAATGAGAATCTTCAACAGCGTGTTACGCTTCCGGTGTTTTCCAGGCGGTTGCCCCTTCCCTGGGCCTGGCTGGCCGAACTGCTTCGAGTGCGGAGGCAGAGGCATCCGTGATTGCTCTGTCTGTGTTGACATAAATACTCCTGTTTATGGATAGTTTCTGTATATGTCTATGATAGCAATTGAGAGATAGAACGTGATTAATCTGATTTGGTGAAAAACCCTGCGTATGTGATAACGTTTATTGCCTCTCAAACGTTTCTATTCCTGCTTTTTGTCTGTCTGGAACTATCCCCAACGAAGGTCTACAAGTCCTTTATAACGAGAGACTTCTGGACCTTGGCAGGAATGGTTTGAAGAATTTATACTACAAAATAGTTCTGGCTTCTCCTATTGATCAAATCATCTATAGAAGCGGCGGAGCTGCATCATATCACGAAAGAACTATTTTTGGAGGCATGAAAGCATTCATGTCTTTAATGTTTTTCATGATTTACCTTTTTATTTGAGTAAGTAGCAGATTGAAAGGGAAAATTTATGAAAAAATGTTCAGCGCTGATATCAAGCATTTATTGTCGTCGAATAAGCATATTTGCTGGGAGGAATTGATGTTATCGTTTACAAAAAAAGAAAAACTTCCTGAAGAGCAGGTTCTGCCAGTAGAGTTGAGTGAGGAAGAACTCGCCAATGTTGTTGGTGGGAGCAACGACTGGTGGTGGCATCATCACTATCACCATCATCACTACTATGGACATTGGGAGTGGAAAAAGGTTTGGGAACCAGTCTGGAAACACGTCTGGGAATCTGGTTGTTATTGATCCCGCTTCAGATCATATGAACAGGTATTTCCGAAAGGAATACTATGTTTCAGGTCTTGAAGCAAACAATACGTGTCTTATTTGTGGCAGTGCTATAAATAAGACACGTATTGTTTGCTTCAAGCTTGCTCCGCTGGTATGCCAGGTGTCATCTCCCCATGTCTGGAAGGGCGCAGGTCTTACGGGCGCGTTGGATAAAAAAGGTTGACCGAGTTTCCCTGGTGGGGTAATATTCAGGACAAGAGGTACACCCAATAATAATAAGAAAAACACGGTATTTACCATGCCTGTGTGGTCGAGAATGGAGAGAAGAACATTGATGTCTTTTCAATCTTTCTTTCGTAATCCGCCTGCATCCTATCGCCTGACCCCGTTCTGGTTCTGGAATGGGGATATGGACGAGAAGGAGATCGTGCGCCAGATCCGGGAAATGGCAGAAAAAGGGTGTGGGAGGATTTTTCATCTGCGCTCGTCAGGGTTTGGAGATACCATATCTGTCGGAGCAGTGGTTTCGCCTCGTTGCTGTTGCCATTGAAGCTGCACAACACTACGAATTGGATGTCTGGCTGTACGATGAATATCCCTATCCCAGCGGCATGAGCGGTGGAGAAGTCATACTCGAGCATCCCGACGCCCGTCATCGCCAATTGCTCCCCCATTCTCTCATCGTTGCTGGCCCTCAAACCTTTTCCTATCCATTACCCTGGGCACGCGTCCTTTACGCCCGCGCCATTCCAATTGATGACACAACGGCAGCTCCGATAGATCTTGTACCATATATTGGCAGCGCTCCGTCCCAATCCGTATTTCAGTCAACCGGGCTGACAAAGTATACAAACAAACGCTTCTTTACCGCAGAACTGCAAAAGCAACTGGTGTGGGACGTTCCACCCGGTCATTGGAATATCACGCTCTTTCTCGAAAAAGAGATCAACGAATTTAAGTATTTTGGCACTTATGTGGACCCATGTCATAAGGAAGCGATGCAGACCTTCATTGCCACAACCTATGAGCCATATGCACAACATTTTCGCGAGCACTTTGGGCGGACGATCAAAGGTTTTTTCACCGATGAGGTTGGTATGCTGAGCCACGTCCCCTGGTCCCCACGCCTCCCCGCTTTCTTTCGTGAACGTTACGGTCATGAGCTTCTAGAGAGCCTTCCAACAGTGGTCTATGGGCAGGGCGAGAAAATCGCTCAGACAAGATATCAATTTTTTCAAAGCCTTCATCTATTGTTGAGAGAAACCTATCATCAGCAGGTGAGCAACTGGTGTGAGCAACATGCATTACATTACATGACGGAAGTACCGTCCATGCGCATGACGACGCAACTGTATAGCTATGTTCCCGGTGGGGATAGTGCCCATGAAAAGATTGGACGCTCGTTGGAGTGGATACTAGATAACAATGCGTATAACCTGCGTGCCGATCCCAAGATTGCCAGTTCTCTGGCGAGTCAACTAGGTACTGAGCGAGCTATGATCGAATGCTTCCATAGCGTGGGCTGGTCCATGACATTGCAGGATGCGAAGTGGATGCTTGATCGCCTTGTAGCGCTCGGCATTAATTTCTTTGTTCTGCATGCTTTTTTCTATTCGATCAGTGGACTACGCAAGCATGATGCACCACCTTCGCAGTTCCTACAAAACCCTTATTGGGCCTATTTCCATCAACTTACCGACTATGCAGGACGCTTATGTTATGCCATGAGTCAGGGCCAGGCACATGTTCCTGTAGCCATAGTGCATCCCACAACAAGTTTCTGGACTGCGATGGGCAATCCCTTCCATAGCTTTAAATATTGTGGGAACGATACAGTGGAAGAGCAAGCATTAGAGCGGCTCAAGCAAGACTGGGCCTATCTGTGCAAGCAATTATTGCTACACCAGATTGACTATGATCATCTTGATCCAGAATTGCTTGCCGGGGCCAGCATTGAGAATGGGCAGCTTGTGATTGGGCAGGCACGTTATGAAGTGCTCATTTTGCCGCCAATGACCAATCTTGAAATAGCGGCACGGTCACTGGTGAAGGCTTTTCTAGCGGCTGGTGGCAAGGTGATCAGCCTTGGCTTATTGCCTTATGAACAGATTGATGCTGAGCAGGATACAGAAGCCGAGGCATTACAATGGTTTGGCCTGACAGACTCTCCACGCCAGGATTATTGGCAAACCGGGGAAGATATCGCGAACGCCCCTACGTCTATCTCAAAAGGAGAGCACTCCGCCTATTTCATTCCCAGTTCTGGTCCATTCCAGCACACCCATGCCGTCGAACGCTTGCTCGAATTATTGCAACAATGTGCATCGCCGTCTATCACAATCGAGCCAGTGGTGGGAGATCGCAGTTCATTCCTCATGCGACAAAGAAACTTGCCTGATGGATCACGACTCATTTTCATAACTCATCAGGAAGGTGAAGAAAAAACAGTGCGTCTTCATCTATCTCAACAGGTCGTTGAACGCCTTGATATCGCAACCGGCCAGACAACAGTCATTCTCCCTGAACAGACCGAACATGGCTCGTCTATTCTCCTCTCTTTTGCTCCATACGAATCCCATTTATTCCACGTAGGGGCCGCGATTTATCGCGCCCAGCGTGGATGCTCGCATTTACAACGCCCGAGATACAAATACCCGCCCAGGCCGAATGGAAATTAACCGCCTACCAGAATAATAACGTACGTTTAGGCACCTTTCGTTTTATGATAGATCACGAAAATGTTGGCTCAGCATTGCGCTGGCATGAAGGAAAGCAGGGCGACAACTGGCCGCTGGTGGAAACGTGTCCCTTTATCAATCAATGTGCCGATATTGCAACCACTCAGGCATTGCCCTTACAATTCAGGCAATCCTTTGGTTCACCGATGTACAGCTCTCCGGCCTATCCACTGCACTGTTGGTATCAAACAACGTTTCTCGTCGAGCATCTCCCTCCCGTATGCAAGGTCATCATGGATGAGGATGCCATTGGAGGCAACTATACGCTCTACCTGAATGGACAGGAAATTTCATCTCAAAATTTTATGCCCATCTTTGAACATGGATATCCGCAGCAGGGATGTGATGTGCAACACTTTCTCACCCAGGGACTAAATTCCCTGGTTGTCCATGTTGAGGTGCAGCGTGACGAAGATGGTGTACGCGATCCACTTTATCTAAGTGGTCCCTTTGGTGTCTCTTTTGATGCTCTGAAAGTGCCCATAATTGGTAATGCACCTGAGACTGGCCGTATCAAGGGGGGGATACAGGAAGGCTATCCTTATTTTGCGGGAACGCTCAGCTTCACACGTGAGATCTCGCTTGAGACATTGCCTGATGAGAAGATGTTTGCCCTGGTGCCGGAGGGATGGGATGCATATATGCATGATTGTGTTGAGGTGCTGGTAAATGGCTCCTCTCTGGGAGTGTGCTGCTGGTCGCCCTATCGCTGGCAAGGAGAGAGTAGTCTGCTGCGCCAGGGCGAAAATACGGTCGAAGTCCGCGTGACGAATACGCTGAGCGGCATGCTGGAGGGTTCGTATTTTGATGAGGGCTCGCATCAGATTGTGCCAGTTGTATGATGACCATGCCAGATATACCATACCGACGTAGGGACGTGATTGCGATCAATCACGTCCCTACGTCGGTATGTTTATGTTCGTATCAGTCAACATCTAACTTAATCGTGTCATACATTGCCCCACCGCCGAAGCTTACATTGGTTGCCTGGAAAGTCACCGTGTTTGCACCACTCTGCAAGAGAGATGCCGGGAATGTCAGGGGTATCAGGTGATAGTAGCCGCTCTGGTTGGCACTACGATAAATGGCCGCATCATTAGTAAAGGCTGGAAAATCTCCTATCGGCGTGCCGTTCACTGCAACCGTAATCGCAGCAAGCCTGCTCATACCAGCCAGCGCAACCGTTAAATGACCATTTCCGGTATAGGTATGCTTAAGATTGAAGTCTACGGCCCAGGTTCCCACTTGCGTCTGCGCATAATACCAATCGGTTGCCGGATTACTCTGGCCGATAGTATAAGTGAGATTCGCCGGTACCTGGTTCCATAGCCCATACTGACGAGGTAGATTTCCCAGATTAAACTCAGTCGCTTTCCGGTCAGCCGTGCCGATCTGCCAGAGGTGATGCTCGTAGTCGGTAGGAGGCGTCCAGATCAGGTTGCCCAGACTTAGCTCGTCGCCACTGACGGCACTGACGGCAACATTATCAAGCTCATATTGATCCGTCACATCGCCAATTGAGCCACCATTAGCATACGCGTACAGACTATATGTGCCTGGACGCACCTTGGGAATGCGGAAATATCCGCCTGCATCAGCTTTTGTGTAAAAGATGTAGTCAGCACCCTGCGCATAGATATCACCACCGGGCTGTGCCAGCGTGATCGTAGCACCCGCTGCCGGGCGTCCATGTGGAAGATACAACCTGCCAGAAACCGTCGTACGTTCTAAAGGATAGGATGGATTGGATAACCACTTGTAGGGCCACTGATCTCTTTCCTTGTCGGCCTGTGCCTGGGCATCAGCGATGCTTCCATTATTGAAATAGACGAGCCAGGGACCATAGATCTTGCCAGGAGGAATAGTTACAGCAGGCGTGCCGAAGTGACCAGCAGAGAGCATATTGAGCACGACCCCGTCGCCAGTGGCGCTCTCAACATGAACCATAAGTTCTTGCTTCATTGGTCCACCATTGATAGTACTCATGACTGGGCGAGATCATCCATACACCGTAGCCACTGCCGAACATGCCATGTACATGATCATCGGCCATGTATGTAGCCCAATCGTACTTGGTGTAGACCTGCCCATTCGGTAGCTTAAATGTTTCGTTCTGCAAGACCTGTGATTGCTGAATATCGCTCAAAGTTGGAAATGTGCCCGTACGTTCAGCGTTATAGCCGTTGCGGAAGATGCTGCCATCGACGCGATAGAGCGTACGGAACTCACCCACGTTTCCAATGCCAGTCGCCACGAAATAGGAGTAAAGCCCACTCACGCCACTACGTACAACATAATGAAGTTCGCCCCAACTACTGATATAGGCGATATCAGCCATCTCAGGCGTATTCGTCGTGACCTGTAATTGCGTTGGAATGAAGGCTGTTCCCCCGTTAACAGAACTGTAGAATCCCTTTGCAGGCCCGATAAGTTCTTTTCCTTGCCAGACCAGGGAGTAGCCCGTTCCATTGCTGTTGAACATAATGGTATAGATGCCATTAGTGATCGTTGCCGTCATGCCTGTCACCTGGAGCTGGACGGGAGCTGGAACAGGGGTTGCTTCTACATTATGCGTTGTCTTTGCTTGCGCAATGGATGATGTGGATAGCCCCATTCCCGAAAATAAGCTGAGAGCGAACAGGAGAGAGACCCACATCCGTGGAGTTCGGAGCCGTGACATACTTGTTTCCTCCTTGAACATCTTTTACCTTTAATCCTTAAAGACTTAACAGATGCAAATGCAGCGGGTTAGATCATATCGAAATCGTTTACTATCAAGAAGATAACTTACTGTAAACGATTTGTCAAGTGTAATGTCAGCTTTGTAAGTATTCATTAACGATCAAAAGCGAGTGAAACGTGAGAGGAAGTGAAGAAGGGCCATTACAATAGCCGCACCCCGCGTGCTGAACGTTCCAGTCTCTTACTTTTGGAAGATAGTAGCTATACTTAAGCCATTTTATTACGGTTTTCGTGATGTAACAGGTTTTAAAGCAAAAAGACAACGTTTACTCAAAGGCTTGACAAGATAAGCTTATCTTGTTACCATTAGAGTTAACAAGGCTATTTCCTATTCCCGTTTCCTTACGATCCAAAAGACAACGCAATTCTGACATCATCAATCGAAAGCTGGAAGCCAGGCATTGATCGGCCATAATGGGCTGTCTCTTTTTCGTTTTATTTGGAGATGTTAGGAAAGGCGTAGGGCGTTCCCGAGGGTGGGAATGATTACGAATTCGGAGTAGAAGTATGAGTACGGAAGCAATGCCTCTCTCTAATGTGGAGATCTCGCGCTCACCAGGTCGTCTCAGACAGTTGCTGAGGCGCATATGGCGCTATCGGCTGGTATATTTGATCTTGTTGCCTGGTTTAATCTATTTTGCTCTTTTCCGCTATTGGCCGCTCTATATCGCCCAGATCGCCTTCAAAGATTTTGAGCCTGTGCTTGGCGTGGAGGGAAGCCCGTGGGTGGGCTTCGAGAACTTTCTGACCTTCTTCCATTCCTACTATTTTGGGCAGCTTATCTCCAATACCCTTATTATTAGCGCCGCAAAGCTGATTTTCGGCATCCCTCCGGCAATCATTCTAGCTATAGCGCTCAGCGAGGCCCGTTTTGTGCGGTTGGCACGGTTCACCCAGACCGTCTCTTATCTTCCCCACTTTCTTTCCTGGGTTGTGATGTTGGGTGTCCTGATTGGCCTGCTCTCGCCAAGCGAAGGTCTTGTAAATCAGGCAACCAGTCATCTGGGCATCCAGTCGGTTGACTTTCTAACTGACCCGAACTGGTTTCGTGCTATTATTGTCGGCTCCGATATCTGGAAAGAGACAGGTTGGGGCGCGATCATCTATCTGGCAGCATTGCTGTCCATTGACCCTGCTCAGTATGAAGCTGCAGCCATTGATGGTGCTTCGCGTTTTCAGCGTGTCTGGTACGTTTCATTACCAGGCATAAGAGATGTAATCGTGCTGGTCACGCTGCTGCGCCTGGGCAATATTCTTGATGCGGGGTTTGCGCAGATCCTCGTTTTGTATTCGCTCCCTGTCTACAGCGTTGGCGATGTTATCGATACCTGGGTGTACCGCTCGGGTCTGCTGGATTTCCAGTTCAGCCTGGCAACTGCTGTTGGTCTCTTTAAAGGGATTATTGGCCTCTTACTGATCTATGTTGCCAATCGAGTAGCAAGACGTTTCACCGGCAGTGGATTATATTAATCGCAAGGGAGCAGTGCTATGAAGTCAACAAGGTCTATCAGGCGCAACATCGATAACATCACATTTAATTGGGTGGTGGTGATCCTACTCATTCTGGTGATTGCCGCTGTATTAATACCTCTATGGTATGTGATTATCGTCTCACTCACTCCACTGGCGGCCAATCAGTTGCAGGGCTATAATCTCTTGCTTCCTCCCAATCAGTGGTCATTGGAAGCCTATAAACAGCTTTTGGGACAGGATGCGTTTGTAAGGGCTTTTTTGAATAGCTGCATTATTACCATTTCCGGTGTTGCTATTAACATGACTTTGACGACCCTGACAGCTTATGCTCTCACATTCAAAGATCTTCCTGGTCGCAACATCTTCCTGTCTCTGATATTGTTCACATTCCTGTTTAACGCAGGGATCATACCAACCTACCTGGTAGTGCAAAATCTGAACCTGCTCAATACTTATCCAGCGGTGATTTTGCCGGGCGCGATCAGCGTCTACAATCTGTTCGTGATGAAGACCTTTTTTCAGAATTTGCCGACAGGGTTACGGGAATCGGCGATCATGGATGGGGCGAACGAACTGCAAGTATTGTGGCACATCGTTTTACCTCTTTCGCGACCAATCCTGCTCACCATCGCGATGTTTTATGCGGTGGGTCACTGGAACGAATTTTTCTTGCCGATTTTGTACCTGAGCGATTCAAATCTGATGCCGTTGCCTGTCTTGCTACGCAACATCCTGACGGCGGCGAGCATGAACGATTATGTTGGGCAAGATGCGCTCAGCACAACCCCCCAGGATGCGCTGAAGATGGCCGCAGTCATCCTGACCATGCTTCCTATGCTGTTCATCTACCCCTGGATTCAGCGCTATTTCACCAAGGGAGTGCTGATCGGCGGTATTAAGGAATAAAATCGTACGGGCCCGATTTATCGCGCCCACCGTAGGGGCCGCGTTTACGACGCCCAGGCCGCCCAATTATTGTTTAGTTATTATTGTGTACACAGGGAGGAAAACACATTATGTCAGAGTTATCTACCCCCATGCCCGATCCAGTTGAGGAGGAGTCCCATGATATCCCTGTCACGCGCCGTCAGCTTTTGCGTACAATGGCGGCAGGTGGCGTTGCATTGGCAGGTGGGACTGCGTTGGCGGCCTGTGGAGGGAGTCCCAGTACGTCTACAACCTCTAATGGGCCAGTCGATCTGACCCTCTGGATGAACCCGGCGGTACCAGAAGTTTCTGCCCCACCGGACAATTGGAGCTTTTACAAGATTGTGAAGCAGAAGTTCAACATCAATTTGAAAGTGGAAGCTTCTGCCTCTGGGGAATGATGGATTAACCAAGTTCAGTGCCGCTGCTGCTGCCAATAACTTGCCTGATTTCTTCCAGATTACTAGCGACTCTCTTTTCCTTAAATGGATTCCGCTGGGCCTGGTAGCTCCGGTTGATAGCTTATTGCCGCTGATGCCAGGGCGTACAAAGGATCGCTACAGTGTTCCCACGATCAACAAACTGTATACAATCAACGGAAAGCTCTATTCGTTAGCGGAAAATGCTGGCTCGATCTTGCCCAGACGTACGGGATTCTTTATCCGTCAGGACTGGTTAACGAAACTGGGGCTACAGACACCCAAGACGCTGGACGATTTTCTGAATGTTGCCAAAGCCTTTACTTTCCGTGATCCAGATGGGGATGGCAAGAATGATACGTATGGTTTTGGTGCGATACTTGATCCAACGACGTATCCACAAGGATTGGGAAACTTCTTTGCACCGATCTATGGTGCCTATGGCCTTCCTGGTCCCTGGGATTTCAGCGTTCCAGGTAAGCTTACCTTAAGCGTGCGCAATCCAGGTTTCTTGCAAGCCACGCTCTTTGTTAAGAGCCTGGTGGATGCAAAGGTGATAGACCCCGATTGGACAACCCTCACCCAGAACGATATTCGCGCACGTTGGAAACAAGGCAAATATGGTATCTTCTGGGAAGATTTCGCGGCAGCGATTAGCAAGTCCAACTACAAGCCCTTTGATCAGAATTTCCCCGATGCTCAACTCGTGCCTCTGGCTCCTCCTGTTGGACCAACCGGGCAGTCAGATGTCGCAGAGTATAGCACTATACGCTTTCACATGGGTGTCTCGCAGAAGGCTATGAATGCTGGTAAGGGTCCTGCTATCGCCAAATTGTTGGAGTGGACCAACTCAGGCGACGGTTATTACCTGTCGGGCTTTGGTCAGAAGGGTGTTAACTACAATTTAGATGCCCAGGGAAATATTGTTACCACAGGTGTGCCAACGCCGTTTACAGCTGCCGCTGCACAGCCCTTTATTCAGGTTCGCAACCTCAGCCTCAATAACAGTCCAACCGAACTCATCGCACGCTATCCCAGCTATAAGACGTTGCATGGACGTACGGTTGTACCTTTGACGATTTTACAGACGTTCGGCAATATGCCCTGGGTCGATGGGACCAGAGAAGGCGCTATTAAGCCAGCAGCCAATCAGGCCGACATCAATCGCTATATTCAAGAAGGCCTGGTACAGTTCGTGACGGGCCAGAAACCCCTCACCACCAGTTCCTGGAGCACCTATCTTCAGGGTCTCGATGGATTGGGCGTAGCAGATTGGGAAGCGTCTGCGCTGAAAAACCTGCAAGATAAAGGCCTGATTTAGTTCGATACCTGCGGTAGAGGTGTTACGTCAACGAGGTAGGGACCCGATTGCATCGCGTCCGTGATTGATCAACCCTGGACCACCATTCGATAAATCGCAGACGCGATGCAATCGGGTCCCTACCTCGTTACATGGGTTAAAGGTAACTCCTCTATCCATATTGGCGTCATATTTCATTTGACAAAATCAATCGAAATATGGTACAAACAAATCGAAATAATTTGAAAGCGTGTGAAGAATGGTGAAAACTATTCATCACATGCTATACAACTTCTATCCATCAATAGGAAGGAACCACTTGTATGGCGTCCGAGTCTTCGCCCACAGTGTCGGGAGTGTCGCTCTTCACTCATGAGCGGCGACAGCAGATTGCCCATATTCTGGAGGCTCAGCAGCGCGTCACCGTTTCTGAACTCAGTCGGCTTTTTTCAGTCTCTGAAGTTACCATTCGCAAGGACCTGGCATGGCTCGAAACGCAAAAAGTTGCCGTTCGTACGCATGGTGGCGCGGTAGCGGTGGTCGCGGGCACGAATGAAATGGGCTTTGATGTACGCGAACATCTGCAACAAACAGAGAAGGATCGTATTGGTTCCGCTGCCGCTGACTCTGTTCAGAATGGAGAGACGATCTTCATTGATGCCAGTACAACGGGTCTTGCGATGGCTCAACTGCTCAAAACCAGGCGCGACCTGACCGTTGTGACGAATGGGTTGCGCTCCGGAATGACCTTAGTTGGTTTACCGGGCATCTCGGTACTCATTCCCGGTGGAATACTGCGCGAAGAATCATTTTCGTTGGTTGGCACCTGGGGCGCTGCTGTCCTGAAACAGATTCATATCAGTCGTGCCTTTCTAGGTGCGCGGGGCTTCACTCTTAATGAAGGTCTGACCGATGTGAATGGTGAAGAAGTTGAGCTAAAGCGAGCTATTGTGGCTTCGGCTAGAGAAGTTGTTGCAATTATCGATCATAGTAAGTGGGGCGAGATTGCTCTTGCTACGTTTTGTCCTATTGAGCGTATTAAAATGATTATCACCGATGCAAGTGCGCCGGATGCAATGGTTGCACAGGCGCGTTCCAGGGGCATAAAGGTTTTTATCGTTTAAACGGACACGCCACCAGGACGGGTGATTTTAGCTATGAAGGAGGCTGGTTTGGTCGCGAATTTATGGAATTCAGAGAACGCACATGCTTTGAGAAACGGACTTGACGAACTTGTTTACCGCTCTAACCTGCTGGGCACAGATCGCTCGGTGGCAAATTGGGGCGGTGGCAATACCTCTATGAAAACAAGCGAGATCGATTTCCGAGGCCGTCCCATCGAGGTTATGTGGGTGAAAGGGAGCGGCTCCGATCTGGCTACCATGAAGGCTCAACACTTCACTGGCCTGCGCCTGGAGGATGTGCGCCCATTGCTCGAACGCGCTGAGATGACGGACGAGGAGATGGTTGCTTATCTGGGCCATTGTATGATCGATGGCAAGCGTCCACGCCCCTCGATCGAAACCCTTCTACATGCATTCCTACCTTTTCCCCATGTCGATCACACACACCCGGACGCGATCATTAGCCTGTGTTGTACGGAGCAGGGACGCCAGCTTGCGGAGGAGATCTACGGCAAGCGTTTCGTCTGGGTGCCCTATGTACGCCCTGGCTTCACACTCTCGAAGATGATTGCCGAAGGTGTGAAGGACAACCCCCACGCTGAACTGGTCTTGATGGAGAAACATGGGCTGGTAACCTGGGGCAATACATCTGAGGAATCCTATTTTAAGACCATCTCTATTATTAATGAGGCAGAGGCATATATCGAGGCGCGTGTGCACCAAAAGACGCTCTTCGGTGGTGCAAAATATACGGCGCTGGCTCCAGAACAGCGACGCGACGTATTGAGCCAGGTGCTACCCCTTATTCGCGGTGCCGTTAGCGCAGAACAACGCATGCTAGTGACCTATGATGATGCCGACGACGTACTCACTTTTGTGAATAGCCATGATGCACCGCAACTCTCGCAGGTCGGTGCCGCCTGTCCCGACCATCTCGTACACACTAAACGTACTCCCCTTTATATCGATTGGGAGCCACAGATCGACGCGGTTCCACAATTGATCGCGCAACTCAAACAGGGCATCGCTTCCTTTAAAGAAGACTACAAAGCGTATTTTGAGCGCAACAAAAATCCTGGTGATGCGCTTGCACATTCCGCGCCACGCGTGCTGCTCATCCCCGGCATCGGCATGATCAATACGGGCCGCTCTGAAGCAATGGCGCGTGTCAGTGGCGCACTTTATCATCGTGCAATCTCGGTTATGCGGGGAGCTACGACGCTGGGTACCTTCGTCTCCCTCAATGAGAACGAGTCGTATAATGTGGAGTACTGGCCGCTTGAACTTTATAAGCTCAGCCTGTTGCCGCCTGAGGCCGAATTCTCGCGCCAGGTTGGTCTGATAACAGGTGGCGCAGGTGGTATTGGGAGTGCAACCTGCCGCCGTTTTCTGGCGGAAGGAATGCATGTCGTCGTCGCTGATATCAATCTGGAAGGCGCACAACAACTCGCCGCAAGCATTAACCAGCAGTATGGTGCAGGGCGTGCCATTGCCGTAAAGGTCGATGTTACCAGTGAGGAAGCGGTCAAAGAGAGCTTTCGCAGTGCCGTTCTCGCCTACGGTGGCATCGATGTGATTGTCAATAATGCTGGTTTAGCCACCGCCAATCCCATTGAGGATACGACGCTCAAAGAGTGGAACCTGAATATGAACGTACTTGCCACGGGCTACTTCTTGATCGCACGCGAGGCTTTCGCGCTCATGAAAAAGCAGGGTATCGGTGGGAGTATGGTCTTTGTTGGCTCCAAAAATTCTGTCTATGCAGGCAAGAACGCCGCCGCATACAGCACCGCCAAAGCTGCTGAAGCGCACCTTGCACGTTGTATTGCCGTTGAAGGTGGTGCATATGGCATTCGCGTCAACACGGTCCTGCCCGATGCTGTATTGCAGGGATCGGCGATCTGGAACTCAAGCTGGCGTAATGATCGTGCCGCAGCTTACGGGATTGAGCCAGACGAACTGGAGGAATACTATCGCAAGCGCACAACCCTGCTCGTCAACGTGCTGCCCGACGATATTGCGGCATCCATCGCCTTCCTGGCATCATCCAAAGCAGCCAAAACAACAGGTTGTATGATCACCGTCGATGGTGGAGTGCCAGCCGCATTCCCCCGCTAAAATTATAATTGTATGAAACGGTACGGGCCGCGTTTACGACGCCCACGTGAACGATGCCCATGTGAACAGTATGGAGGCAAGTCAATGAACGACTCAGCATACACTCTTTTCGTACAACAACAAACCGACCGTGGCATTAACATTGAACAGGTCAAAGCTAATCTCAAAGCGCTCAAAGTTGAGACGCCATCCTGGGGGTATGGTGACTCCGGCACACGCTTCAAAGTCTTCCAGCAGACGGGCGTGCCACGCAATCCCTTCGAGAAACTGGAAGATGCCGCCCAGGTAAACAACGCAACCGGTATGTGTCCATCCGTCGCCCTGCATATTCCCTGGGATAAGGTTGAGGATTACGGACAATTATTGCGTCATGCGTCATCACTGGGACTCTCAATCGGTGCCATCAACCCCAATCTCTTTCAGGAAGACGAGTATATTTTTGGTAGCGCCTGCAATAGCAACCCCTCCATTCGGCGCAAAGCCGTTGCCCATATGCTTGAATGCGTCGAAATTGCCCGTACGCTTGGCTCCTCTATCCTGAGCCTCTGGCTGGCCGATGGCACCAATTACCCTGGTCAGGCCAGCATTCGTAAGCGCAAACACTGGTTGCTGGAGTCGTTCTCCGAAGTCTACTCCGCGCTCGATCCCAACATGCGTATGCTGATTGAGTACAAGTTTTTTGAGCCAGCCTTCTATCATACCGATCTTGGCGACTGGGGCATGGCTTACAATATGGCGCTCAAGCTGGGACCACAGGCAGAGGTGCTGGTAGATACTGGACATCATGCCCAGGGCACCAACGTCGAGCAGATCGTTGCCTATCTACTGGACGAGCAGAGGTTAGGTGGCTTCCACTTCAATAGCCGCAAATACGCCGACGATGATCTGATCGTGGGCGCGATCAATCCCTACGAACTGTTCCTTATATTCTACCAGATTCTCGATGCGCACGCGGAGAACGATGCTGGTGTACGCCGTAACGCTGAGAATATCGCGTACATGATCGATCAGAGCCACGCCATCGAGCCGAAGATACCCGCTATGATCCGTTCAGTCCTGAATGTGCAGACCCAATATGCGAAAGCGCTACTGATCAATCTCGACGAGGTCGCTACAGCACAGGAAGCACAGGATGTGTTGGGCGCGGAGGACGCGGTGCGTAAGGCATTTGAGTTCGACGTGACGCCACTTCTACAGGTTGTACGCGAGGAGATGGGCGTGCCCGCTGATCCAATGAGTGCCTATCTGGCGAGCGATTATGGCAAGAAGATCCTGGCACGAGGTAAAGGCGGTGCCAGTTGGTAAATGTGCTTGCTTTCGACCTGGGAGCGAGCAGCGGACGCGCAGTCCTGGGACAATTAACGCACGAGCATGGCGGCAAGTTGACCATCATAGACACGCATCGTTTCCCCAACGATCCGGTGCGTGTCCATAATCATCTCCACTGGGATATTCTGCGCCTGCTGCATGAGATCAAACAGGCTCTGGTACAGACGCGCCTGCAAGGGTATCAGCAGATCGCCAGCCTCGGCATCGATGCCTGGGGCGTTGACTTTGGCCTGCTTGGACGTTCGGGCGAACTGCTTGCTAATCCCTACCACTACCGGGATCAGCAGACAACGGGTATGCTAGAGGCGGTTGATCAGATTATTGCGCGTGACGCTCTTTTCGCACGGACGGGCATTCAGTTCATGGCGATCAACACGTTATATCAATTGTATGCGCTGAAAAAGACTGGATCTTTCTTGCTCGATCAGGCTGAAACGCTGTTACTGATTCCCGAACTGCTCCGCTATTTCCTGACGGCTGAGCGACGTAGCGAATGGACGGTTGCATCGACCTCTCAATTATGCAATCCATATACGCGTACCTGGGATAGAGAACTTCTGGCCCAACTTGGTCTACCATCTCACATCTTCCTTGATCCCCAGGAACCAGCTACTCATGCCGGAACGCTACTTCCTGCTATCTGTGAAGAGGTAGGGATTGCAAGCATACCCGTTATTGCGGTGGCTGAGCACGACACTGCCTCGGCTGTCATCGCCGTCCCCGCTGAGAGTGCGGAATTCGCCTACCTCAGTTGTGGTACGTGGTCATTGCTGGGAACGGAAACGCCGCAGCCCATCATGAACGAGCAGGCACTGGCGTTGAATATCACTAATGAAGGCGGCATCAATGGCACAACTCGCCTGCTGAAGAATATCACAGGCCTCTGGTTGCTACAGGAATGTCGCCGTGTATGGAGCAACGAGGGGCGCTTGATCTCCTATACCGATGAGAGTGCGCACATTGCGGCGGCACAACCCTTACAATGCTTTATCAATCCCGATGATCCCATGTTTGTCAATCCAGCGCATATGCCGCGCCAGATCCAGCAGTACTGCCGCCAGACGGAGCAATGTGTGCCGGAGAGCGTAGGCGAAATGTTACGCTGCATCATTGATAGCCTGGCGTTGCAACATCGCCTCGTGCTGGAGCGCATCGAAAGCCTCGTTCAGAAGCGTTTCACTGGCCTGCATATGGTTGGTGGTGGAGCACAAAATGTGGCTCTCTGTCAGTGCACGGCGAATGCGCTGGGGCGTGAGGTGTGGGCTGGTCCACAGGAAGGAACGGCGATAGGGAATGTACTGGTGCAATGTATCGCGCTTGGTGAGATCGAGAGTATCTCGCAAGCAAGGCGTATCGTGCGCAACTCGTTTCCGATCAAGACGTATCTGCCAGTGAACGCGGATGAATGGGAAAAGGCGTACAGGGAGTTTCGCCATGCAACGGGACAATAATATTCCTATGTATCATTGCGTCGCCCCCCCTGTATATCGTCGTATCATTTGCCCATGAAAGAGCCTGTAGAGCGGGTTGAGAATGATACGACCCCAAAAACAAGCCATTGTATCATTCGTATCATCGTATCATTGGGGTGCAAAGTAGTAGGTGATTGGTTAGCAATATCCATATCAATTATGGACGCGCATGTATCGTATCCATACTTGATCGATGCGTGTGAAGGCATAGATTCCCCGTAGTAGGTGATTGGTTAGCAATATCCATATCAACTATGGATACGATACATGGGCATCCATACTTGATTGATGCGTGTGAAGGCATAGATTCCCCCTTATTAATATAGAATACATTAATAGGTAATGTCAAGCATAGTGGAATGATACGAATAGTACGAATGATACGAATGATACGAATGATACGAATGATACGAATGACGTAACGAATGATACGATCTCTTGTTTGGGGGTCGTATCATTCTCAACCCGCTCTACAGGCTCTTTCATGGGCAAATGATACGATGATACGACGATATACAGGGGGGGCGACGCAATGATACGATCGGGGTTGCCTGGTTGCGGGAATCGTATCTCTACGTAACAAAACTGGCACAAGAGCTATCCTGCACTCTCGAACCAGCAAGTAGACAGCTATCATCCTTGATAACAGAACACCGACTTAAAAGCTATCCTTACCTTTTAAAGCAGCAGTACCACTATTATCATCCTTGATAACACCGACGCCAAAGCGATCCATCGCACAAAACTGCTATCATCCTTGATAACACCGACGCCAAAGCGATCCATCGCACAAAACCGCTATCATCCTTGATAACACCGACGCCAAAGCGATCCTTCGCTAAAAAAGACTATCATCCGTGATAGTACTGACGCGAAAGCTATCCCACACTCCCAAATCAGCAAGATCCTATTATCATCCGTGATAATATTCACACACAAGCGATCCATCGCCAGAAAAGACTATCATCCGTGATAGCGCTGATCCGAGCAGCGTCCTTGTTCCTCGGACCAGCAAATACAAAGAAACCATCATCCCTGATAACACTAACTCAAGAGCGATCCATCACTAAAAACGGTATCATCCATAATACCCCGATTGGAGAAGCATCCATGTCCCCCAAATCAGCAATTACAATACCGTCATCCCTGCTAACGCTTCTTCGAGAAGCATCCATGTTTCTCAAATCGGCAATAACAAAGTCATCGTCCCTGATAATTCCTGGTTCGGGAAGCATCCCTGTCCTTCGAACCAGTAAACAATATAGCCATCATCCCTGATAACCCCTGGTCTGGGAGGCAATCCCTGCCCTTCAAACCAGTAAGTAAAACAACTATCATCCCTGATAAGCCCCGGTTCGAAAGGCATCCCTGCCCTGCGAACCAGTAAGTAAAACAGTCATCATCCCTGATAACCCCTTTTCGAGAAGCATCCATGTTTCTCGAATTGGTCTAACAACGCTATCATCCCTGATAACCCCTTTTCGAGAAGCATCCATATTTCTCGAATTGGTCTAACAACGCTATCATCCCTGACAGCCCTCGCAAAATCTACGATCTGGTTCAAAAGACATCCATGCCCCTCAAACCATGCATAAAAAATGCTATCGTCCTTGATAACCACTTGTTGTTACACTGAGACAATGCTCCATTGCTGATTAGTACCCCCATTGCTGGGCCACTGATCAACCTGCGTTCCGGCTGCCTTAGATTTCTGATAAACATCGAGCACCATGCTGCTAAACACATTTGCAATTGTGTAGTAGCCACTCCCAACTGAAACGATGTTCCACTGCTGATCCGTACCACTGTTTGCCGCCTCTTGCCCAACCGGAGAGCCATTCGCTGTCGCTTTATTGAGATCGTCAAGGAGCAATCCGCTATTAACATTGCTGATGCTATAGTTGCTGCCTATTGGCGTGAGTTTCCATAATTGATTGTTGCTGCCTGTATAGGTATTCTGATCAATGGTTGCACCTGCCGCCGTGGAACTGCCCACGATCTCCAATGCCAGACCACTGTTGCGATTAACAATCTTGTAGTTGCTTGCTGGATTAAAGCCCGAACCCGTGCTGCCAGCCGCTACGACGGAGACATTATCGAACTGGGCATTGATCCATTTGCTGACCAGCAAACCAACCTGCCCACCTGTGTACGTTGCATCGTTGACATTTGCCACCGTTTTGCCGTCGATAAGAGCTTGAATGTTGCCACTATTCATAATTAAGGACAATGTGTGCCAGCTATTGAGACCAATCGTCACGGTGCCCGAAGCCAGTGTCGTATCTGTACGCGTGCTGGCTGTCGGCGCATCTTCTCTGTAGAGCGTCCATGCCCCCGTATTTGTCACCTTCAGATGATAGCCCTCTTCAGCCCCTGCCAGGCGTACTTGAGCGGTAAGATTGCCGATCAATTCGACATAACCAGCCTGCTCTAGCAAGACATCGACGCTGACCTGGTAGTTGGTCCATTTGGGATCGCCAATGACCGTGAGAGGAGCGATCGGTGAGCCGCTGTGCCAGGCAATGGGTGCCGTGGTGATCACCTGCCGACATACCGTGCCAGAGCGTCCACCGCCCGCCGTCGCTGTCTCAAATGCTCCCATTAGATCGGAGAAATAGCGTGGCAGCTTGACCTGTTCCATAACTCTCAAAGTTCTCTGTATAGGGAAGTGCCAGGTCAGCCGAGGCGGGAGCGGTTGCCGTCCCTTTGGCCTGTCCGCTCGTGGTGGTCAGACTATAAACGTAGCCCGGTTGCACCGTCAGCGAGAATGTACCCCCACTGGGCGTGATATCCTGACTATGGACGAAATAATCGGCGTTACTGGTCGATTTTGTATTCGTAGACCAGACGTGTACAGCCCCTGTAGAGAGTCCCCCTGTGATAGTAAAGCTAGCCGTAGAGGCACTGGTTGCACTGATCGTTTCGATAATCACACTGTAGTCGGTCCCATTGCTCGACTTGAGAGTAATATAGCTGCCATTGGCTGAACTGCCATTGAGATAGCCACAGGCGACCATCGACGAATTGCCAGCCAGGCTGTGTGAACTGACAGTAGTGTGCCGTGGTCCAGATGCTTTTACCCACTTCATAGTGGCCTGACCAGGGTTCTTCGGCCAGCATCAGTCCATCACCCGCGAATGGTAGCGTTGGATACCACGCTGCAATCAAGCTCCAGTTGATGTTGGCAACCAGCTTTTTGTCAATATAGTTACGGTTGATATCAGTGGCGATTGCGCCTGCACCTGAGTTGTAGTTGGCCGAACCATTTTCGCTGGCCCACAAAGGTTTATTGCGGCTGATCGCATCAGCCGTAGGGGTGCGTGCGGCGATATTGGGATAGTGTGATCCCAGGATATCGACGGCAGCATTCAAGCGTGAAATCGTTCTTCATATCGGTCGCGATAGCCCAGCCAACTTCATCTGAAGCTACAACCTTCGTTGCCAATCCATGGCTTACCAGGGCTGCTTTAAGGGCCTTATACCAGGCAATGTTGTAACCACTCTCGTTCCAGCCCCCGATATAGTCGATGGTCAATCCATGCACCGCTTTTGCATTGGTGATCCAGTTGATCATATAGGTAATGTTATCGTTCGACCAGAAAGGATGTCCTGGATCGATATCGGCAGTGAACCAGCCCGGTGCACCCCATTGCAGGCCGTAGAACTTGATATTTGGATTGCGCGTCTGCGCCTGCCCCATCAACCACCACTCGTAACCACGATTGTAATTCTGGTCGGTGCGGCTACGCATATGGCTGGCCTCAGCTCCGTTGGTCGAGTTGGTATCACCACCGATCTCAACCTTGAGGATATGCAAGCTGGCACCATAATTGGGCTTAAAAAGATAATCGAGTATCTGGCTCTGTTGTGTAGCAGAGTAGTCGAAAAGCAGGCGCGAGGTTCCACCACCCCCGCTGAGGCCGCCGATCCCCATAAATGTCTGCCCGCTCCCTTTGCCATCCAGCGTAATCGCGGTTGTGGCAGCAGTCTGCGCGAAGGCATGGGTCCCTCCGAAAGCTGCAGCCGTTACAGCTGTACCTGCGGAAAGCTCTATAAATCGACGACGACTTATGCGTTTCTTCATGAAAGTTTCGATCTCCTTTAATTTTTCACACCTCTCTGTGTGAAAACCACTTTGTTCGCTGCTATCAACGTTGATTAGCTTAGATGGTGCTGGAAACGGTTGTGCTTACTCCCCACATTCCTGTCTCCATTAGACGACGATTCTGTGTTTTTACCATGACAAATGGTCGTTGTTGCTTTGGATATGGCTAACAGGATACATGCTATGATGGCTAGAAAAGGATTATGTTCCTGACGCCATGTGGTTCTTCACATAGTCAGTATGTGTGGGTAGGAGCATATGCAAAGTAAAGGTTTTCAGCCAGACTTAAGATGATACAGGCTGGTGATGTAAATATGGATGTGATGGCTCATTATGATCAGACCTCCTTTGGTCGGTTCATTCATCGTTCATCATTGCTGTTCTCTGTTGTGTATTTTCTGCTAGATAGGAATGCTTCCCCTATGCGATGGCTACGTCTTACGATAAGTTTATACAAGATTACGTTTACTTGTCAAGTCTTATCATTGTAAAGGGCTAAAAATCGTCATATCAAGTTGCAAATTCGTCGGATTGGAGGATAGGGGATGTGCCATTACCCCTCTCCAATTCAGGAATATTATTTGACATGGGAGTGAAAAGCTGCAAAAGCTACCTCCTGATTTTGTTCACCTTTTGATCAATGAGCCTCACGTTATGCAGGAAAACCTGCAGCGATCACAGAATCGAGATAATTCTGTTCCGTAGTCAGCCAGCCATCTTTGTTAAGAAAGTTGGAGGCCGAGTATTGCGTTGCCTGCTGAGCGGTCAATTGATGGGACCAGGAGACACGACCGGAAGTGTTGGAGCCTGGACCTGTATTGTTGTATTCCGCGTAGTAAGCGGTTTTGTGGTAGTCGGCGGTCGACCAGTTTTTCCACCCGACAGCTTCAATATTAGCGCCGAGGGAGGAGTTCATGACGATCACCCGCGAGTATGGACCCCAGGGACGACCAAGCACGGTTGCGTTGGCAACGGCTCCCGCAATGGTGTCATTATTCAAGACATAGCCAGTTGTTTCACTGGCACTCGCGCGATTTTGAGCTGTAATTGCATCATCACCACCACCAGTGCTGTAAAATTCAGTTTTCTCAAAGACGGCGGTTGCATCCCCAAAGACGTAATCAATATTGCCCGCAATATAGCTATTGACGTAAATACTGCCGTCCAGTATGGGCGTAGAGGGTATCTTGCCATCCCAGGAACTGGCATTGATCGAAGAGTGCACGGTCGCTCGTGACGTTGATCGCGACGGCCTGTCCAACCTTGCCAGCGGTGTTTTGGAAGGTGAGGTTGTAGGCATTAAAGTCGTTGGCTTCAATAAATACGCTAGCGCTGTTCCCGGTGCCGAAGGTTCCTCCACCGGGCATGGCTTTCCCATGATAGTTATCGTAGGTGATAATCGTTTTCTGCTCGTTTTGTCCATAGAATGTGATGTAAGGTTTGTTGGTGGGGATAGTTACGACTTCTCTGTAAGTGCCATTTTTGATATAAATAACAACGCGTGTCGTATTGTTGGCCGGGACCGCATTTACGGCGGCCTGAACGGTTTTGTAATTTCCACTTCCGTCCTGGGCCACGATGATCTTTGACGTGGCGGCCCGAGCAACAGGGATGTTTCCTATGCCTGCACGCGAAAGCCCGGTGAGAAGGAGTGCTATCAGACAAGATAGGCCGATTACGCCTGTTCCGCCAATGAAGAAACGTTTGAACATGTTTATATTCCTCCCTGAATAAATGTGTATTGACAGCAGCAATGCCACCAAATGCAGGTGCAACAGTAGCCAGCGTTGGCTTGTATATTCAGACGTTATACAGGTTTTCGTTACTCCAGTTATTCACTGGGAATTTGCTAGAAGTAGTATACAATAGAAAACGATTTCTTGCAAGAGAAGTTTGATGTACAGGATCTTTTTTTAAAAAAGGGTGACGATAGCGGGTGCACTAAGAAAATATCTTCATTCATAGGTCAGGTCGATTTTGTGTAACGATTTCGATACAGAGATCCGTGATACAATATGCTATCACTTGATCAAGCAACGTTAGTTAAATGTGACGCAAAGGATGATGAAGTATGGAGTCTGTACAACGCGTCGTCGTGTTGCCCAATGAAACTATTGGGCAAATCAACCCGTATCTTCACGGGCAGTTTGCTGAACACCTGGGAGAATTAATCTATCCCGGCATCTTTGTTGAGCCGAATAGCGTAATTCCTAACAATGCAGGCATCAGAAATGATGTTGTTGCAGCCATCAAGCCATTGAATATTTCTGTTTTACGTTGGCCAGGTGGTTGTTTTGCCGATACCTATCATTGGCGTGACGGTATTGGTCCACGCGACAAGCGTCCTACAAGAATTAATAAGTTCTGGGGCATGGCTCCTGAGCCTAATCAATTTGGTACTCATGAGTTCATCGCTTTCTGTCGTGCTATTGGAGCCGAACCCTATTTTGCTGGTAATCTTGGCTCAGGCTCACCTGCTGACCTGAGCGATTGGATCGAATACTGTAATTTTGCGGGAACGTCAACTCTGGCAGATGAGCGACGCACAAACGGTGCAGCTAACCGTTTGGTGTGCGTTATTGGGGCATTGGAAACGAAAACTGGGGCTGTGGTGGCAACATGAGTCCCGAAGATTATGCTGGTGCCTTTTCACGCTACCGCAATTACGCTTTCAATTATTCTGGAACCGATGTCCATGCTATTGCCTGTGGTCCCAATAACCATGATTGGGCCTGGACCCGCCGTTTCTTTGAGAATTTAAAAGGCTATGCTCAGTTTAAAAGCCGTATCAACGAGATTCAGGGCTTTGCAGGCCATTATTATTGTTGGACAGCAGGCAATGCAACTCAGTATGACGAAGGTCAGTGGCTTGAGCTTCTCTCAAAGGCCGCCGCGATGGAAGGTATCATCACTGGTCATCGCACCATCATGGATGAATATGATCCTGAGCGCAAAATCCACCTTATCATAGACGAATGGGGCACATGGCATCCAGTGGAACCAGGAAAACCGACAGGAGGCCTCTATCAACAAAACACTATTCGTGATGCCTGTGTTGCCGCTCTGACCCTTGATATCTTCCACAATCAGTCCGATAAGTTGTTCATGGCTAATATTGCCCAACTTATCAATGTCTTACAGACCCTACTCCTGGTGAATGAGGATCAATGTATCAAAACTCCCACCTATCATGTATTTGACCTCTACCAGCCACATAAAGGAGCCAGGGCCATCCGTTTCTTGACATACGCGGAAACGGTCAGCGACGGTGGTGCATCAGCGGAGGAATGTCAGGCGTGTTATCTGGATCAAAGACCGTTTGCTTTACATGCAATTCAAGGTTCAGCCTCTGTGCGCGATGATACGTTATGTGTGACTGTTGTGAATACACATCCAACACAACCAGTTGAGTTAGACCTGGAACTGTATCAATACAAATTGGATACCGTTGATGTGGTAACGTTAACAACAGAAGATATCCACGATCATAATACCTTTGAGCAACCCGATCTGGTACACCTTTCATCTCCGCAGCAGATTGCAGCACAAGGTGAACATGTCCGTGTTCCGCTTCCAGCCGCCAGCGTGACACGTATTATGGGAAAGATACATTAAGTACAAAAAATAATTGGGGAGTGCTTGCTCAACCGTTCATTGCCCTTTTTTGGAGGACTGGATCGAGCGAAAATCACGAAACACGTAAAATGGTAGGGACCCGATTGATCGCAATATCGTTTTTCTTTTTATTTAAACGGTATTGCGCTTGATCACGTCCATTCACATATCCGCATTTCCATGAAAATTCAAACTTTTTCCCGCGCAGGACGTTATCAATGTTAGTGATACAATAAAATGACTGGTTCGACATACCAGAAATTAACGTTTCAATATACTTTCGAAAGGGTGAATGCATATATGTCTACAACGTCACTACCACTCACACAGCGCCCGGCCTGGAAGGCGCTTGAAGAACATTTCCAGCAGATACAGAATACCCATCTCCGTTCACTCTTTGCTGATGATGCCACACGTGGCGAACGCTTCACTCTTGATGCTATCGGTATCTATTTTGACTACTCAAAAAATCGTGTTACCGATGAAACGTTGCGCCTACTACTACAACTCGCCGAAGCATCCGGCTTGCGTCAGCGTATCGACGCGATGTTTAGCGGCGAGAAAATCAACGTCACGGAGCAGCGAGCCGTCCTTCATGTAGCCTTGCGTGCGCCAGCAGATCAATCAATCGTCGTTGATGGCGAGAATGTTGTGCCCCAGGTCCATGCCGTCCTGGATAAAATGGCGACCTTTTCCAATCGTGTGCGTAGCGGTGAGTGGAAGGGCTACACGGGCAAGCGCATTCGCAATATTGTGAATATCGGTATCGGTGGCTCCGATCTCGGCCCCCATATGGCATACGAAGCCCTGAAGCACTATAGCGACCGTAACCTGACCTGCCGCTTCGTCTCCAATGTTGATGGCACCGATTTCGTGGAAGCAACCCTCGACCTTGACCCTGCTGAAACGCTTTTCGTCGTTTCATCCAAGACCTTCACTACACTGGAAACATTGACCAATGCTCGTTCTGCTCGTGAGTGGACGGTAAAGGCGTTGGGCAGCGAAGATGCGGTGGCGAAGCATTTCGTGGCCGTCTCTACCAATGAGAAAGAGGTCGCAAAGTTCGGCATTGATACCGCTAACATGTTCGAGTTCTGGGACTGGGTTGGTGGTCGCTATTCCTACGATTCCGCGATTGGCCTCTCGCTTATGATCGCACTCGGCCCCGAACAGTTCCGCGCCATGCTGGCAGGCTTCCATGAGATGGATGAGCATTTCCGCACAGCCCCCTTCGAGCGCAACCTGCCCGTGCTGCTGGGACTGATCGGCATCTGGTACAACAATTTCTTTGGTGCCCAGACCGTCGCCATTCTGCCCTATGATCAGTACCTGGAGCATCTGCCCGCCTACCTGCAACAACTCGACATGGAGAGCGATGGCAAGCACGTCGATCTTGAGGGACGCACGGTGAACTATCAGACCGGACCCATCATCTGGGGGCAGCCCGGCACCAACGGCCAGCACGCCTTCTACCAACTGATTCACCAGGGCACAAAGCTGATCCCCTGCGACTTCATCGGCTTCTGCCAATCCCTGAACCAGGTCCCACCCCACCATGACCTTTTAATGGCAAACTTCTTTGCTCAAACCGAGGCGCTGGCATTCGGGAAAACCGCACAAGAAGTCGCCGCAGATGGCGTCCAATCCTTCCAGGTTCCGCATCGCACCTTTGAAGGCAACCACCCCACCAACACTATTCTGGCCGAGAAGCTTACACCCGAAGTCCTGGGCAAGCTGATCGCGCTCTACGAACATAAAGTCTTCGTCCAGGGCACAATCTGGAATATCAACTCGTTCGACCAATGGGGCGTTGAACTGGGCAAAGTACTGGCAACACGCATCATTCCCGAACTACAAAATCCCGAAGAGCCAAAACTCTCACACGATAGCTCAACCAACACACTCATCTCCAGATACCGCAAATCAAAGGCGCAATAACCTGGCTACCAGGAAGGCACAAATGGTGCCTTCCTGGTCCATTCACAACCTTTATTCCTGAATACTATAATTAGGCTCAGAGCTTCCACCAAGCCAGATAAGCGTCTGACCATCGGCCTCCTTTTGACGATTGCTGATCTCCGCATGCCAATCCTCAACCGGAACATTGTTCACCGCATCAGCCAGGTTGGAGCGCACATCGTTCTGTAACCCCTCAATAATAATGTTCGTCCCACTCTCATCCAGTCTCTGATTGACATAATCTTTGAGTATCATGAGTTGCTCACTTTCTCTATTGGGTACAAATCAGACCCATTTTACGTAGTAAGAAAATTTGTTTCCACCTTCTTCCACGTCTCAGGCGGAGACATAGTCTCATTTTATGGGAACTTCGACGCTAGCAAGGACCTCTGACTCTTTGATGAAGATATGGTAATATGGTATGGAACGAGAGTAGTATAGGAATCTTGATTGTACTTCTCTTTCATGCTAAACGTTGAATAAGCACGAAGCTGGGAGATCAATAACATGCTATTGCGCTTCAAATATCCCCCTCAGAATGTTTTGCCTGTGTTCTATTGCATAATTCTCGCATTTCTGTTGGCGGCTTGTGAAAATGGAACCGTGTCAGTATCTGTACCAACACCTTCTTCCGCTACTAGTACAAGCACAGCACAGCCAGCTACCAGTATAAGCACAGCTCAGGGGAGTGTAACGACGATTGATACAATCACAATTACGATACCTTTGCCCAAGGGTCAACCAGAACCAGGCTGCTTTAACAACCTCACATTGCCAAAACAAACAGGTCGCATCATCTGGCCGAGTAGCCTCCAGTTATATGCAGACTCAACCTGCAAAAAGGCTGTTGAGCCAGAAGGCAATAAAAATAACAACGCCTATCTGTTTGCTACCTTACCAGCGCCAACAAGCCAGCAGGTCACATATTCTTTAGCGCTGAATACTCAGACGCCTGTTTCTCAACCTTCTAATAGTCAGAAGATAGCATTCACAACGGAAACGCAAAAATACGTGGAGCTTACTCCCCCAACTACGTTTGGACAAGGACAATGTCTACCAATAAAAATACCTGCAAATACATACCATATTGTTTGGAAGCCAGACATACTGGCCCTTTTTTCAGGGAAAACCTGTGGCGGAACCGGCGTGCCATATCAGTTAATTAACGGCCAGGCACACGAAATAATGCCGGAACCAACCACAATTGAGAGCGATTACTCAATTTTTAAAAGTAAGTAGTAATTCTACCTGAAAATTCTCATGTGTGCAGGTTTGATGAGAGCTTGAAAATATACCGCGAGAGGCATAAGATAGATATGGAAGTCTTATAGAGACTCTATTTATCTGCATTTACTTATCAGGAAGGAAACTCACAACGATCCTATGGCTGATACACTGAAAATTGTAACCGAAGTTGATTTTGACTCCGCATCATTGCAAAAGTTGCGAGAGGCCGCCCAGACCGATATAGAAGTGATTACCGATCGGCAGAAGTTTCTGCAAGCATACCATGATGCTGAAATCGTCTGCGGTTTTAACATACCTAACAATGTGCGCGAAGTTGCCCCTCACCTGCGCTGGTTTCAGTCTACGAGCGCCGGACTCGATAGATTACAGGCAACCGGGCTCCTTGATCCTGATAGCAAAATTATTGTCACCAGAGCATCAGGCGTGCACATCACCCAGATCAGTGAGTACGTTTTTGCAAGCATGCTCGTATTTAACCGCTCATGGCCCGAAATGTTCAGCCTGCAACAACGCCATATCTGGCCGCGCCATTCCAGTGATAATCACCTGGCACAACGCGAACTGGCTGGTCGTACGCTCGGCATCGTGGGATTGGGTAATATTGGGCGTGGCGTCGCGCACCTGGGCCATGCCTTCGGGATGAAGGTAATTGCCTCACGCTTTTCCGCCCAACCTGGCGAAACTGATCCCGATGTCGACACTCTTTACACAATGGAACAGCTACACGAACTGCTCAGTCAGAGCGATTATGTAGTCCTGGCCGTACCATTAACGGAACGAACAGAGAAGTTGATCGGTGCCGCCGAGCTTCATGTGATGCCGCGCCATGCATATCTGATCAATATTGCACGTGGTCGCGTGATCGATGAGGCGGCACTGATCTATGCACTTCAAGAGGGTGAAATAGCTGGCGCAGGCCTTGACGTAGCAGTCGAGGAGCCTTTACCACCGGAGAGTCCCTTGTTTGACGCTCCCAACCTCATCTTGACGCCGCACATCTCAGGTGCAAGCGACTATTACAATGTACGTGTGGCCGACCTGTTCGCCGAAAATCTACAACGCTACCGTGCAGGCCAGCCATTACGTAACCAGTATGATCCAGCGAAAGGGTATTAGTGCTCAATGCGCAAGGGACTGGGAAGCTCTCCACGGCCCTTCTTAGGATGAGTAACGCTATCGATGGCGGCGAACTCTTCATCACTCAAGAACCATTTGAGTGCATCTGCATTTTCGCTGGCATGGTGGGCACTGGTGGCACCTGGAATGGGAATGATATGCTCATCGCGCTGCAAAAGCCATTTGAGTGCAACCTGGCTCGTAGTCATACCATAGCGTTGCGCGATTGTATTGAGCGTCTCCTGGATAGCAGCCAACCGTGCAATCTCGGCCTTACGCAAAGCAGGCGGTATAAAGGTTGAGAGATCACGCCTGGCAGGAACGGGAGTTGTACCAGGAGCAGGTGCGGCACGCAACTTTCCACTCTCCAAGGGCTGCCAGGCAACCAGCGCAACGTTAAGTTCGCGACACGCATCCAGAACGCCGTTCGTCTCCGGTTTGCGATGCAGCAAGCTATAATGAACCTCATTGGCGGCCAATGGTATCCCATAACGGGCAAGACGAGTGGCAGCACGTCGCATCTGCTGCGCATTATAATTGCTTACACCAACCGCACGGATTTTGCCTGTATGAACTGCAAGCGCCATCATATCCATCAAAGCATCAAGATTTAGAAATGTAAAGGGGAAGTGAACATAATAAAGATCAAGCGTCTCCACTCCCAGGCGACTCAAACTGGCATCCAGGGCGTCCATCAACGTATGCGGTGAAATACGATTGGGCAATGGGGCAAATTTGCTGGCAACAATCGCCACACGCTTAGCGCGTTTCATGCACTCGCCAAGCGTGCGTTCAGAGTTTCCTCTACCATACACTTCCGCAGTATCAAAAAAGTTAATGCCGGCATCCAGAGAGGACTGGAATGCCTCAAAGACCCCCTCATTATTCTGGTTCCGTCCGGCTCCCCATCTATTCGTACCGACGCCTAGAGGGGAGACGATAAGCCCGGTTGTTCCAAGGGAGCGATGCTCTGTCATTTGTGTCATCAAATACTACTCTTTTCTCTTTTTGCGTAGCAGAAAGATCTGTGTTTTGTACCTCAATAGAAATATTGACGGGTTATTTTTGCTATGCAAGCTTGCTGACTTTGATTGTATCCTTACGAGCTAATTTTTACAAGAGAAATATGAAGTGTTTAATCAACGCAGAATCCGGTGAGCGTAACCCCTGAGCGTATGTACAGATAGCGATCCCGAAAGAAGTCTGGAAATATTTCGGCTTCCCTACATTTTCATAACGAAATATTTTCACTTCTTTTTCAGACAACGAACTCGCCATATATCAGGAGGTATCATTTTATGAAACGCTTACACCTTTTTTTCTTTTCTATCATCCTTGTCTCCCTATTAGCCGCATGTGGGAGTTCTTCAGCAACCAGCGGTAGTAGTTATGGGAATACAAACAGTAATGCGCCCACTCCCATCGCTACTACAAACACGGCAGCGAGTACGCCCACCGTAGCCAGCACTACAGGAGCCGTTATTCATACAGCATCAACTACAGTCAACGGAAAGACTGTTACCTTACTCACGGACGCGAAGGGCATGACCCTCTATTACTTCCAACCTGATACGGCAACAACCTCGGCCTGTACTGGTGGATGTACTTCGATCTGGCCTCCCTACCTTTCCAATGTCACGCCTGCAAAAGGAACGCTTTCCGGCGCATTGGCCCTTCAGACAAATGCAAATGGCAGCCAGGTAACCTATAATGGGCATCCCCTTTACACCTATGCAAGCGATACAGCTCCAGGTCAGACCAATGGAGAAGGTGTCGGCAACAAATGGTTTGTTGCTACAGATGATCTGGCCGTGCTTAAAGGAAGCTCCAGTGCTGGTGGGTATGGATATTAAAAAGCCTATTGCTTCTCCATCTGCTGCTGACGAAATCGTTCGATACCAGCAGCAGTCAGGCGAGCCAGTTCTTCCACCATTGTCTCATCATATGTGCTGAAGTTGAAGCATGATTTGCCCTGCATACGTTTCTTGAGGCGCTCCGAAATCTGGTCGCGCAGGTCAGGAAATACGTAGATTGGCATGAGATGGTAGCTCACGTAGTTTTTTCCTATACGCACAGCCCCAAAGAAGAAGCCCTTTGGATAAGCTGAAGATGGGGATGTCTGCAGCGAATATTGTTCCGAGGTATCCGCCTCAACCATCAGCGGAGGAGTAAATGGTTCCAGAATAGCTTTCAGGCGTGCAAAAATAAGTGGAAAGTTATCTCGATCAGGCATGATACGTTCCTTTCATAAAGAAAGTAAAGTGCTCGTAAAGAAACGTTCTTATTCACTTATCCTTTTATGGAAGCTTCGCCATCATATGAACGGAGCTTCCATCTGCTTTAGTGAAAAGACTTCAGAGGTTATACTCAGTTATGTTTTTCCGCCTCACTCTTCTCTACAATCGCCGTCGGTTTCCCTGCAATCATCAGCCCCGCCACCAATGCACTGAGCAGTGCCAGCGTCACAGAGGTAAGCATGACGGTGCGAAATCCATCAATAAACGAGAGCTTGATGGCTTGCGTCACCGTCGTGTGTACCTGTTCACTGATCCCTGGGGGCAACGTAATAGCAACAAGCTTGAAGCGCTGAGAATTGATTGTATTAAGCAATTCTGGTGAGAGATGGAGCGCAGCAAGACGACCATCCAGGCTCCTGTTGAATACGCTTGTCAATATAATGCCCATCACTGCGATAGAGAGCAAACCAGCGGCACGTGATACAGCATTATTAACTCCCGACGCGACACCAGCCCGACCTTGACTGACCGAACCCATCACCGTAGTTGTCAATGGAGATACGCTGATCGTCATCCCTAAGCCAAGGACGATAGCGGCGGGGAAAAAAGTTACCCAGTAACTACCACCAATACCCGGAAGCGCAAAGAGCAGGTAACCAATTGACACAATCACTGGCCCTACAACAAGTGGAAGCTTCGCCCCATAACGCCTCACTAATCCACCAGACCAACGTGAGAGCGAGAACATTAGCACAACGAAAGGCAGCAATGCTCCACCCGCTGCCGTGGCAGAATAATTTTGCACCTGGATAAGATTGAAGGGGAAGAAATATAAAGCACCACTTAGCGCTGCATAGAGGAATAGTGTCAGGAGATTAGCACCACTAAATGAGCGTGAGCGGAAGAGTGTAAGCGGTAACATAGGGTGAGGTGTGCGAGCTTCATAAAAGACAAAAGCCAGTAACGCAATAATTCCTACCAGAAGCGTTCCTATCACCACTGGCGAACCGAACCCATCGCTCCCGGCCTGGATTAAACCATAGACGAGGCCACCCAATCCCACTACCACCAGTAACGAACCAATCCAATCCAGGTGCCCATCGCTCTCCTGATTGCGGCTCTCTGGAACACGCAAAAAGAGCAAGAAGAGAACAGCAATTCCTAACGGAGCATTAATGAAAAAGATCCAATGCCAGGAAGCATGTTCGACCAACCATCCACCTAAAACAGGTCCGATCGCCGACGTGATCGAGGTAAAACCAGACCATGTGCCAATCGCCGCGCCACGTTTATCCTCACTAAAGGAAGCGCTGATAATCGCCAGACTACCCGGCACTAACAATGCGCCACCGATTCCCTGGAGGCAACGTGCAATAATTAGAAACAGAATAGCTGGTGATAGCCCACACAGGATCGAAGCAAGCGAGAAAAGGACCACACCGGTTGCAAAAATACGTCGTCGCCCAAAAGTATCACCTAGCGAGCCGCCCACTAGAATTAACGAGGCCAGGAAGAGGGAATACGCCTCCACTACCCATTGCACATCGCCAGAGGTTGCGTTGAAAGTTCGTTGCAAAGCTGGCAGCGCAACATTCACGACCGAGCCATCGATAAAGGCCATGCTTGATCCCAGAATAGTTGCCGCAAGAACCCATATCCCCACATCGCGTACTGGCGTACGGGGCAAAGGTCCAGTCAGAATAACAGCCTCGTCACATGGGGGCTTGTAAATATTCGCCATTGTATATCTCTCCTGGTTGCTGTAAATAAATAAAGCTATATTGCCATATATTCATTACAGTACCACGGGAACGGGGGCGACTGATAGTATTTAGCCTTGAAGCTATGAATTCAGACCTGGACCAATATCGAGGGGTGACCAGCACACTCGTGATTGGCGTTCGTGGGTATACAGAGTACAGGCTTATAGCCCTCATCTCCCACGAACGCATCTTGTACTGATGTGAAAGGTACTGATCGTAGTATGCAGATTACGGATGAATGCCTGTATCCTTGCGAATAAACAGACCCATATCATACGAACCAGTCGTAGAACCAATCGCTTTACGTTGCCACCACCATTGCCACACATTGCTTATCGCACGCCCCAGGTTAAAGGTTGCGCCCGGCGGTGGGTTATCTCCATAGCTAAACCAGAGAGCAGGACCAACGCCGCCCCAGGTTTGAGTAGGATCACACTTAACCTTCTTACTGGGTATACAGGGCGCAGGCTTATATCCTTCATCCCACCATGTACGCATATGATATTGCTGATAATTGTAGGTCGCAGAGTACTGCGATTGATAGCCATACAGATTATCGCCCCCGGTGATGATGACAGGAATATTTTTTGCCGTTGCCGCGCAACCCGTCGGGTAGTCAAGACAGGTATTTGGATAATCACGCAGATACCAGATCAAAGGCCAGGTACCATCGGATGTCAGGCCAATAGCCAGTTGGTGATTACCACCATCCAATTTCTGATCAAGTTCATTAACTTTAGCCATTATCGTATCCACATCGGTGGTCGTCTGCACGTAGATCATCATTTCGTGCGGGCCGTCAGCATAGTGGACGAAAGTTACCTGATACATATTCTGTAATGTGAGAGTTAAAAGCAGTACAGCCACAACACAGGTCAGTACAGCACCCGCTGCTGAGCGCATTCCAACTTTTGGCAGAGATCCAGACCGCAATGTTGGAGCCTCATTTCCATTCAGGTTCTCTCGGTCACGTTGCTGCAAGCGCTCTCTGGCAAGTTGAACAACCTTCGTTACAGCAGGCTCCAGGCCAATCGCCGCCAGGAGCATCATTGGCATCGTGATAAGGATCATTAACCAGGGCATCTTTTCAGCCGCCCAGGAATAGATAAAGAAGTTGCCAACAAACCAGTACACGAGAAAGAGACGAAAACGTGTCGGACGCAGGAGTGAGCGCACAACCCCAACCAGACCAAAGACAAGACCAACCTGTTCATAAAGTGGGATCAGCATCAAGTAGTAATACCAGGGCTGCCCACCACGGGCAACTTCCTGTTGTTGAAGCCAGTAATAGAGCCCTTGCCAGACGCCATCACCGATACCGCCCCGAATATTGGTGAACAGAGCGGTGAAGAGAAGCAGGAAGATGGCCCAGGCACACAATAAGGCAAAGAACCAGTGCGTCCAGGGCATCGTGACAATGGTATCAAGCAACGGCTGTCGCTCCGGATCTACGCGTGTTGCCAGGCCACGTCGTCCTGCTACGGGCATCTTACCCAACATCTCGCGTATCAGAATGCTCAGCACATAGATACCCAGCACAATCCCGATCCAGGGCACCACCATCACCGTATCATTCTTGAGATTTTGCACAAAAAGGTTGGCTGTCGCGGTATGCGCCGGGTTGGTAATATAAGTGGAAAGAGCTTCAAGTAACCCCAGCCCGACTTTGGCGATTGGGAGGAAGATGAGAAAGTAGAGCGCGACTGCAACAGGTCCGCCCGTCTCTGGGATGTAGTTTCTCCAGCGAGCATCCGCACTCATACGAGCACGTAGCGGCCAGCGCTTACCCAGTTCCCAGACTACTAATGCACCCAGGAAGCTACCAAAGATCGCGATTGTCAGGAAGGTCGCTTCAGCAGTCGCGTAAGCCAGAGCAAAAGCTGCTGCACCCAGAACCAGCCAGCGCATCTTGCGATCTCGCACGTAGCGAGCAATAGACACGACCATCAGAAGCGTAAAACAGACCAGGTAGATATCTTCACGCGCAAACCGTGAGAAATAGACCATGCTGGGAGAGATCGCCAGGAGGAAGCTGGCAAGTAAAGCTCCAATACGTCCCAGGTAATCACGCACAAAATAGGGCAGGCCAACAATCACTGTACCTAACGTCGCCGCTGCAATCCTTACTGTCGTTGTATTGACACCATTATCGGGCGCGTGCAACCACTGGCTGATCTGATACACGAACGCAATTGCATGAAACTGGAATGGACCGTGTAACAAAGGATCATAGGTGTAACAACCACCGACTAACCCATTGAAACAAGAGAGCCAGTTTTGCAGATCATTCTTCATCAACTGTAAAGCATAGTAAGCATGCAAACTCTCATCATGATGCAGTGGCTTATCACCGAGGCCCCAGAAGCGCAAAATGGCACCAAGCAGAATGATACCCCAGAAAGGGAGCCATGCGAGAACCTGACTTCGTGATGGAGGTGAGAATATTTTTCTACGCGGTTGTTTATCCTCACCCTCCTCACCCTCCTCCTCCACATCATCAGATCCAGGGTGGATCAGTGTATGGATGCCAGACGCTTCACTCTCCTCATCCACTGTCTGTTCATCAGAAGGCGCTGAACTGTCGAGATGTTCCTCAACCGTCGTTTCTCTATCTACAACCTCAGTCATAGATACCCCAGGCTTAGCAACATCGCCAGCCTCGTCAATGTTCTTTCCATTCGTGTGATGCAGTTGGACATCTACGCCCTCTTCTTGCGAGGATGGCACTGCCGTTTCATCACGCGGTTCGGTATCATAACTCTTCAAAAGATCACTCCTTCTAGTATGAACAGTTTGTAGCACCAGGATCTCAACCGGCCCGGCATTCAACACCTTATCTGACCTTGTATATTGTAACGCCTTCTGCATTATAAACGATCTGCATAAAAGCGCTGAAACGATGCAAATTCATGGTCGAATACTTTGCGTATTCGACTGGCCCAACATAAAGGTATTGCGCATTATAATGAGCCATTAATCCTAAAACTGTCGCAGCATCAGGGCTGGTATAGATTGTATTAATATCCGGTGCCCGACGCTGATATTCAGCGGCATTATTTCCCTGATTAAACCAGTTGATACGCCACTGGATCTCGTGCCCAATCCAACCCATAGGTGTAGGCAAACCTGTAAACGCGGAGATACGTCCCGCATTACTATAATCACCGGCAACAGCCTCGACAATCACCGGGTCCCCCTGCACATGCGCATTCAGCCAGCGAATAGCGTCATAATCACCTGGATTCGCTGGATCAGTTGCCAGATAAGTTAAACCATCCAGGTTATTTGTACGCTGCAAATAAGATTGTCCATTCGCATTCTGCATTGCATAACGAGCTTCTGGTGCTGAAAGCGGGTAGACAATAGCCGCAAGTATCAATCCAAGCAAGCATACTATCCATACTACACGCCCACCTTGCTGAAGATAGCGGAGAGAACGTGTGGCTGTTTGTAAAGGATGGAAACTATCTAGAATGAAAAAGAGGCCCGCGCCACAGCCAATGGAAAGCATGGCCCATGCCTGAAAATAAAGCTTGAATACCGTATTCATGCGCGGAAGACTACCTGCAAAGACATCTTTCAGGAAAATCACTTCACACACAGCCACCAGCGCAAAAGCAGTAGCGCCCAATAGCAAGACAAAGGCATGGGAGCGATCACCAATATTGTAGAACAGCAAGACGGCACCAAGCAAAGCAATGCTAGACGCTATCACGAACGTCGCACCGTTACGCATCACAAGCAGCAACAAAAGCCCTAGCAGGAACAGAAAAGCGGTAGTCACCCAGCCCAGCCGTTGCCAATTGAAAGGCGTCTTCTCTTCGTCATCCTCACTCTTATTCTTGCCCACTAGAGAAGCTAAAGGAAAGAGCGGACGCCTTAATCCGCTGACAAGTAACAGTGACAGGAAAACAAAAGCAAACAGACCATAAATCAACAACTCGTCACGCAACTGGGAGCGATCCGTCGAATTTACAATACCAATACCCTGAGCTGGCGAGACAAAACCGTGATAGAAAGGGAAATAGAGAACAAAAGAAAGCACCCCTATACTTATTCCGGCTGTGATGATATCAAGGCCCAACTCCACACTAAAACGTGCACCATGAGCAAGCCATTGTTGCAAGACGATACACACCAGAACCAGGGCAAGATATGTGGGATAATCCCAACCGTTCATGGTGAATAAGCCACCCAACACAATGGCGGTCATGAACAATGTACAGACGAGACGCCAACCACGTCCGAAGACAAAGATCCCCTTGCCATCTACTTCCAGGAACAGATTAAAGGCCATTCCCATTGCCATAATAGTAAAGGCTAAAGTTAATACATGGGCATGGAAGCAGGAAAGCAAAAAGCTGAATGCAGGAAACTCATTAATCGTATTCGTAATGACGCGTGTGGGTGCAAACCAGTCGTATTGCGCCCAACCACTATAGTTATGCAACCATTGTTGCAAAGCAGTTAGATTGGTGAAAACGGTGTCGTGCTGCTGCCACCATGTCTGAGTTGCGGCAAGATTACCCAGCACAAGTCCCATCGCCATAGAGAGCAAGCCATAAGGAATACTACGCCATAAAGGTAGATGCACGATGTCGGGTCGCTCGACATGCACGTTCTGAGTACGATGTTGTATACGTAAATAACGTGCCCAGGAGACAACATTGCAGGTTACACCAAAGAGATTGACAGCCGTCAGGCCAAAGAACATGCAGATGCCTGTGTTGAAGGCAATCGAGGGAGATTGTCCCAAGAGTTTAGCCAGCATGGCAACGGTAAAATGAGCGTAATAGTAGTAGTTGATGGGGTAACCGGAGAACCACATATCGTTAGGGGGCAGGTGAGGACTACGCATAATACCCGCAATAAAGCCTTCGTCCATAAACATCTCATATGAACGGATAGCTGGTCCATAGGAGCGTAAAAATCCCAACAGAAAGACCATACCCAGAAAAACTATTTCAGCCGCCAGAATATATGTGATATGAGAACGTATCACCTTCCACAGCGTATGGCGAACGCGTAAAAAAGCGATCAGATTGCCTGCCAATAAAATAAGTGCCACTCCCGCAATAAATAGCTGGCTAAAAGGTAAAAATTGCAGGCACATCAACGGAAACCAGACGCAAAAGGCCAATAAAGCCAGCCCTAGCGTCTTGCTAAAGGCCCATCCGCGATCAGGCATATTATGAAAAACTGTGATCGTAAGTGGCAGGCACACCAGTCCTAACACCTCGATCATAGCCCACATCTGGAGTAGTTCGAGCATATATTCTCTCTACTGGAAGCAACAGGCAAGGTAAATACAGGTTTGCGAAACCATGCCTCTAAAAAGCTACACTACATGTAACGTATCTATGCTATTTCTAGTTCCCTGAAATAGCTCTCCTAGGAAAAACAGCATAGACCATCTTATCTCTATTCCCTTCAACGTGTCAAGATCCTTATTCACCTTATCCACGTTTATTCCACCTCGTAGATAATTACATTATCTTCACGATATATTACATGTAGATCTGACATATGATCAAATTTACTCAAAGAGAGTGCGCCATATGTATTTCTTTCTAAGCTACCCACATACACATAGCGTACGGAATAAGAACGCAACAGCGTCAGTGCCTGGGTCGTATCGCTGGTAGAATAAATAGTGCTGATATCAGCAAAACGATTGCCGAGTTGCGTAGAATAGCGCTGCTCACTCTCATGATCCGACCAGCCAAGCACATCGGGTAGGCCAGTAAAGACAGAAACACGATTAAACCACTGATATGAGTTGGGAGAAGCCGCCTCCAAAATAACGGGAGAGCCAGCGACATGCTCGTTCAGCCAATCGATAGCCTTTGCATCGCCGGGATACCACATACGAGCAAAAGCCAGACCATCGAGCGTCGGCGTATAATTCGTTGCCGTAATTGAGCCAGCCTTCACTTCAGGCGTACCAATCGCTTGCCATAGCAGGCGATCATTGATGCGTGCCACCGTTCCCTGTACCAGAAATATGGAACAGCTCAGCACAAATACCACCAGTACAACCGTCCATATCTGACGTAGAAAGCCGGAGAGTGTACGCCAGAGATACTGTACGACCAGGGCACCAGCCAGTGCGAAGCAGAGCCAGGCTTGAATAGAAAACTTAAAAACGGTGTTCATACGTTCATAATCACCACCGTCCAGAAAGTCTCGTATGTAGACAAGCTCGATACCCAGGCCAATACACAGGCCCATTACAAGCAAAAGATAGGTATAGATCTGTGCACCATTCTGAACATCAAGTAATGGTGGTACAGAAGCTTCAGCAGAAGGATTGAGCGACCCAGTACTATTCGCTGATGAAGGTGCTGTGGAAGAGCTGAAACGAGATCTCAGAAGCAAAATAAACAGAAAGACGCCCAGAAGCAGGAGTGCACCCAGGAGAACCTTTATATTCAGTAACGTGCAAAGAACGAGCAGCACGACACCTAACAAGGTATAGAATCCAACTAGCCAGGGGTCTGTAGCATCTCTATTGAACAGACGGGCCACGCGGCGACCAATACCTCGCCGATAGAGTTCGACCAGGAAGAAACTCAGAGCCAGAAAAAGCCAGAAGCCAAAAACAGTCAGGTAATCGCTCTGTCCCGTTCCTTGTACGACGCGGCCAACACCATTGACGAAGAGTTGCTGATAACTGGCATAAAAAGGGAGATAGAAGAGATAGCCTAACGCACACACTCCCAACACTACAAGCAGTTGAACAACCAGGGCAATAAACAGCTCATTTTTGGGTCCATGACGCTTCTCCAGAAAGGTCATTATCTCCAACGTGGCGATCAACAACAGGGCGTAGATGGGCATATCCCATGGATTGATACAGGCAATGGTCCCGAAAACAAACGCTGCAAACAGATAGAGTGGGAGTCGTTTCAGAAGCAGCGGACCAGATTGTTGCGAGTGGTCTGAGAGGAGAAATGTTGCAATAATCCCAAGCATAAATACGGCAACAGGCATATCCATTACATGGGGATGCATATCGGCGAAGAGAAAGCTCCAGAAAGGAAATTCGTTGATGGTAAAGGGGATAATACGGCTACTTTGCCAGTAATCATAAGCAGGAATAGGAAGACGTGCAAGAAAGGCTTGCAACTGCGCTTTGAACTGAACAAGGCCATTAAAATTGCCGATCAGCGCCGCAAAATACCCACCCAGGAGCGCAATTGGCAAGCGACGCGAGAAGCCGTAGACCACAACTACCGCACCACAAAAGGTCCAGGCAAAAAGCGTTGGGATCGCAAGATTAAAGGCCGTAGTCGGAACAATGCCTGTTAGCTTGATCAACGCAGCCACGACTACATACCCATAGTAGTAGTAATTGATATATCCACCTGCGAACCAGGGATCATACGGTGGCATATAAGAGCTACGCAGCACAGCATTGAGAAACGCTAGCTCCATTGGCTTCTCACCGCCGCGATAAATGTTCCAGAGATCAGGATTAAATGCTCGAATAACGACAAAGAGCAAGAATGCCACAGTAAACAGACCTTCGGCAAGCAGAAGCGTACGCCAATGTTGACGAAAGAACGTGCTAAACGCCTGACGTTGCCATAAAAAAACAGCACCACTACAGAGGAACAGCACAACAACTCCGAACCAGAGCGAGACGTTGCTAAATGCCAGGAGATGAAGCGACGCGAGGAGCCAGGATAGATAAGCCAGGAGCAAAACGCCGCAGAGCTTACTAAAGAGATAGCCGCGATCCGGCAAGGCACGAAAAGGGAAAAAGAGCAGAGGATAAGCAAGTAGACCCACGAGCAATAGAGCCAGCCACCAGAAAAGCACCGGCAACTTGTTAGCAAGGCTGGTCGGTGAAAATTGCACACCAAAGGCTGGCGACTGCTGATCGCTTGCAATCTGACCTGGAGTAAGGATCAAAGAGCGTTGTGCGCCCGAAAGTCCTGCGCCGGGAGCAGGCAACTGAATACCATCGGTGAGTTTATGGAGCAATTGATCAGAAGTATAGGGGTAAGGAGTATCGCGCACAAAGATACGTGCAGTTGGATGATCAAAGACCCAATAACTTTCGTCTGCGCCACTATCATTTAATGTAATACCAAAAGATTGGGGTGGTTCTCGAACTGAGCGCCCAGGTGAAAGCCAAGTTGTCCGCTAAAAAGCAACTGATAATAACGGATCGTCAAAGAATAGCGAGCAGGGAGGCGCGGAATAGATTTACTTAGACGCTCGGTTGGCATGGTGATGGCATTTATAGTAGGAAGCAGAGTCGCAAGGGTTTGCGCTTTCTGAAGGGTGTCATCGCCATACAGATCCAGACCTGTCGCTGACTGCCCATTGGGGTTGGTATTGGCCTGCAAATAGATAGAGGGATCGTGCCCAGCCGTCGCAATGGGCAAGGGATCGTCCCACTGCTCGTACGTCAGTACACTACCGACCTTTAGATTATTGTAGATCCAATTCGATGCCTGAATACGCGTATTGGGTTGACTATAAATATTCAACAAAGCCAGCCCTTGAAACATTGTACCGGCCAGGGGCAAAATAATGACGCAATAGCGCAAAACAGTTGCGCCTCGTTGCGCGGCAGTATTGCTGCTATGATCAAATCTCCATTCGTGGCGCACGAGAGCCAACAAGAAGGAGGCAGCCATCAGGGTCAGGAAGGGATAGATAGGGAGCATATAGCGCATAAATTTGACGTAGAAGCTACACATAATAGCGCCATAAACGATAACCCAGGAAAGAACAACCAGCCAGAGGGAGGCCTCACGTTTCCATATGCGCCAGAGCAGCCAGCAAAGGCCAGCAAAAGCCGAGAGCCCTAAAAACAGTCCTAATCCCCATAACAGCATATTTTGTGCCTGATAAACAACGGGAAGAGTACCGGCGAATTGGCGGACATAGGGAAGATCGAGAGTACCACGTGCCAGGCTACCTTGATCTGACACCTGTTGGATAAAGTTCGTCATATCCAGCAGCGCATAGGGTTCGACGATCAGAAATGCGAGGATAGTCACCAGTGCAATGCTAAACAAGGTAATTATGGCCGAGTAAAGATCACGTCGTTGATACCAGCGTAAGAGCACCGCGACAACAACGGGAACGGCAAGTGGTGCAGCACTAAATTTTGTTCCCACCGCGAGTCCATAGCCGATGCCTGCCAGCACAGACCAGAGCAGAAGACGTTCGGTCTCCACCAGCATAACGCACGCGAGAACGGTAAACTCAACGAAGAAAAGGAGCATCGTATCGACGGCATAGAAATGGGCCAGTTGCAACTGAAAGGGAGTAAAAGTGACCAGTGCTGCTGCCAGCAGAGCCACATTCCATGCGTGTGGGCGTCCGGGTGTTGTATCTTTTGTCAGGCGTAGAGCCAGGTAGCCAGTCAGAACAATCGTACCGCTATCAAAGAGGGCTGAGAGCACACGACCGATCAGCGTCAGGTTTGTAAAAGAACCCAATGCAGGAGAAAAATGGGCCAGGATGTGTCCCACCAGGGCAAGCAAATAGAGAGGAAGGGAGCCATAGGCAAAGAAGTGTGGATTCAGTGGCGAGTTGACGGGATCGCGGAACAGAGCGAAGCTAGTCGGCCATGCTAATTTTGTTACCTGGAAGAGAATCTGCCGTTCGTCCGGGTGGAAGCTATTGCCCTGATCCCAATTGAGGCCATAGAGGCGCAGAGCCAGCCCAAGTAGCGTCAGACCCCACAGTACCAGGGGTCGCCAACGAATAACGAGCTTCATGGGCATTCTTTACCTTCCATCGAAAAAGTTTATAATCTTGCTCTAGTATAGAGACTGTACTATAGTGGGTCAAGAGGTCCCGATAAACTTCCAGATTGTAATCAGTAATTTCCGCTTTTTGGTGAGGATCCATGTAGTTTAAAATAGAAAATCATTGCCATATATAGGATGAGCAGCGAAAATATTACATCTCCATCCCGAATAACTTACTCAATAACTGAGTCGTAAACACCAACACCAACTCACGCTCAGCCTTATTATCCCCTTGCCTCTTCAATAACTCTTGTACTACCAGAGGATCAAAGATACCCGTCTCTTTTATCGCAGCAGGCGAAAGCACCTGTTGCAACAATTCAGATTCCTCAATTCGCGTCAAGGAAGCTGTCGGCGCAACCAGTGGTAAAGTTGGCCGTGTTTTTATCTCATCAGGCATATAATGCTGCCTCATTTGCTCAAGGAGATCAGCCTTCGACAGGTTATCGTGCGCAGGCAGACGTGTCAGCATATCCATCATGTGAGTGTTGAGGTACGGCGAACGTATTACCATTTGCTCAGGCGTAGCCATTTGTTGTGCCATGTGTACTATTTTGTCTGGCAGGCGCAGGTGCAGATCGAGATAGTACCATCCCTGCCGCTTATCCTTAAATTGGTCCGCCCGTCGTGCCAGTTTGCGAGCATGCAGCGTATCCTCCCAATGCTCCTCTTTTTGCAGCGCCTTCGCCACATCTTTTGACCAGAGATGTGAGATTTCTTTGTCTGTCAGCCCTCCCTGTGTCTGACCATAAAGGGCGAGCATATTTTTTTGTGCAGGAGCGAATGTAGGTATCTGGCCTGTCAGCACGCTTGCTCCGAGGCCACTGATGGCGACGCGTGCACCTGTTTCAGCAGCAGTAGTATGGAGCAGTTGATGCATGGAGACGGGTCTGGTATCAATGCTCGGAACTTCGGACCCGGCCAGTGCGGCAATCCAGAATTCAGGCTGATCAACGCCCGAAATTTCCAGGAATGGACGTTGGCAAGCCGCAGCGATCTGTTCGGCCTGCTTCCAGCCTCTGGTCGTTGTTCTTTTTGTATAACCGAGTGTGACTATGTTAAATGGTGCCGTGGAATGTTGTGTTGTTAGCAATGCAGCCAGCGATGAAGGCGTGTCTCCGCCAGTGAAGACGACGAACTGATCGTGTGGTGGTAGCATGCCCATTGTTGCCTCGCTCAACTGTGTTTGCAATTGCTCATAGGCATCCTTCACAGGCAGTGGCTCATCAAGGTGATAATCGGTTGATGCGTTGACCACAGTCTTTGTACGTTGCCAGCGCAGGATGGATCCGGCAGGTACGACGCGAATGTCTTTGAAGGCCGTCCAGGGTGCGGGAATAAAGCCATAACGTGAAAGAGCATCTAGAGCAGCGCTATGCAAGCGGCGTGGTACTCCAACCGCCAGGAGTGCGCGAATCTCACTGGCAAAGAGCAGATTGCCCTGGGCAGGCCAGTTCTCAACATAGTAAAGAGGATGGGCACCGGAGAGGGGGCGTCTATAAACAAGCGTGCGGCGGTCGGGAACCCAGTCCAATACTGGTGGGTCATCGTTGCGCTGCATTGCATAGCTGGGATCGGAGAAAGCAATGAGGCCCATCCCAGCCTGGATTGTGCGTGCCAGCTGTCCTCCATGGCGACCAAGGAGATCGCTCATAGTAGTCAGTGTCTGCTCAATAATTTCTTGTGGTACCTGTTCGCCAGTCAACCATCCTGCAAGTGTGGGCATTGCGTCTTCCTACTCATTATTTGCACAATTATCTATAACTGTATAACGTATTATTGACATTGTAGCATCTGAAAGAAAGAAAAAGTGACCTGAAAGTTATGTTTCATGGTAGTGGTTAGAGCATATCTTGTCCTGGCATGGTATTATTACAGCGTAATATATCATGCTTATATGGACGAGAAAAGGTGAGGAATGTTAAGCAGGTTGAGCGAGGACAAAAAGCTGAAGCTTATCTGCGTTTTGTTGCTTTTCATGCTAGGATTGCTAGCATTTTGTGCTATCGAAACCGTGCAGGCTATGCGTAGTTTCCAGCATCAATACAATGCGGTCAAAATGGGAGATGTAAGTACCGTTCATCCCTGGATGACCGTTCATGTAATTTCGCATGTGTATCATGTCCCCGAAAACTACCTGGGCGATCAACTTACTATAAGTAATCCTGATCAACTTCGTCACTCGACACTTTATGAAATTGCAGCTCATAAACGTCAACCTGTGGCACGGATAGTACATACTGTGCAACAAGCTATTCTAGTATATCGTAAAAGTCATTCCTCTGCACTTTTTGCTCCACTTCCGTTTGTCTGTATAGAATCCCTTTTATCATTTTTAGGAGGAGCGAGCGGTTGAACGCATTCCTAATCAATGCGTTGCAGCATTATGGGTATATAGCGCTCTGGCTGGTTGTTTTTGTTGCTGCCGCCGGCGTTCCTGTTTCAGGCTCACTACTCCTTAGTGCCGCTGGTGCATTTGCAGCTTTAGGCGATCTCAATATTTTTATGTTGTTCCCAGTTGCTTTGAGTGCTGCTGTGCTGGGAGATAACCTTGGCTATTTCATTGGCCTGCGCCTGGGAACAGCTTTCCTGGCCTGGCTTGCGCAAAAAAAGCATTTCCGTTGGATTACACCACAATCATTGGAACGTGCCCGCACCTATTTCAATCGCCGTGCTGGCTGGACGATTTTTATTACACGCTTTCTCATTGTAGTTCTGGGGGGTCCCATAAATTTCCTTGCTGGTCTGGAAGAATACCCCCACTGGCGTTTTTTGTTCTGGGATGTGAGTGGTCAGATACTCAGTGTGCTCATTTCCCTGGGCATGGGCTATCTCTTTGCTGCAAGTTGGGAGGAGGTGGCAAGCCTTTTTGGCGCATTCTCAAGCCTTGTTCTTGTACTTGTGATAGCTTTTGTTCTTTCAGCTTTTCTTATACGCAAGATGCGCCAGCAGAAACGTGCTCATGCTGTTGAAGAGGAGACGGATGGAGCCACTGAGTTGCCTCCATTATTGCAAGGTATTTCTGAGCGGAAGACGGGTCATTTGCCCGTCCCTGATTAACCTTGTTTCAGTATCCTCGTTTCAGTATCCTCAAGCGGGTCGAGAAAGATTGCTAACTCCAGACGCCTCCAGCGGGGAAAGTATACTCTCAAACCCGAAGAGGTCAAGTGGATATACATTAGGAGTTATTGATGCCTGTAGGAAAACCCGTTATTTTGATTCTTACGATCCACAATGGTGGCGGTCATATCAATCTTGCACAATCACTGCAGGAGATGTTGGAGACGAACTACGAAGTTGTGATTGAGGATGCACAATCTGGTGCTGCCAATCGCTGGTATGCATGGGTGAGCCGTCATAGCGTGAGATTTTTGCAGTGGCAATATATTTTTACCGATAATAAAGTTCTCTCGTTCTTATTTCATCTTATCCTAACTTTACTGAGTTATAGGCGTATACAACGTATCGTCGAGCGTGTCCAGCCTCAACTCATCATAACGACGCAGGCGTTTTTGTCCTATGCCACTGCTCGTGTCAATAACCATCAGCGCAAACGTGTTCCACTCGTCTTTCAGCTCACCGATCTCGGCCAATTGCACATGACATATTTGACTGAGAAACATGCCGATGCGTATCTTGTCCCAACACGCGAGATTTTTGCCCAGGCTCTAGAACGAGGTATTGAGAAAGATCTCCTCCATCTTACCGGCAGGCCTATACGTCGCCAGTTTTCAGATGCCCTGCTACCTGAAGAAAGCCAGACGCTCGCCGCTCTCAGTTTTGATCCTATTCTCTTTACTCTCTTTCTGCAAGGAGGTGCCGAAGGGTCGGCAGATGCCGATCGCCTGATCAAGGGTCTCTTAGAAGCAAAGGCACCTGTACAGATTATTCTAGCGGCAGGCAATAATAAAAAGATCGCCGAGCGTTATAGAAACCATGAGCAGGTACGTGTATTACCTTTCACACAGAGAATTGCCCCTTACATGGCGGCGGCTGATGTGATTGTTGGGAAGGCGGGTGCAAGTTTTATCTCGGAAGCATTTACCTTAGAGAAGCCATTTATTGTCACCACCTTTATTCCAGGGCAGGAGACGCCCAATCTGCGCTTCATTGAGCAGCATAATCTCGGTTGGATCTGTCTGAAGCCGCAAGACCAACAGGAACTGCTTATGAAGATTGCACATAGCCCGAAGATGCTTGCTGAAAAGGTGGAGAGCATTCGGGCTTACAAGACCTGGAACCAGCAGGCGAATCAAGAGATTGGTGCTGTTATTGATCGGCTTCTCGCGTGAAGAACTATGTGGAGGAATCAGGAGTCATTGCGGTCCACCTCATTTTTTGTCATGCGCCAGTTGACCGTAGGTAGAATCAGGTTTCGATCGATCAGTTCACGATATTTAATTGCCAGTCCGATCAGAGCATCAAGGACGGCATTATTTAAGAGATGAGGCTCAAGCCCTAATTCGATAAGGCGTGTGTGAGTGGCGTTATAGTAATGTTGTTCCGCCTCAACACGAGGATTAGGAAGATGAATTTTCACCGTCTCTAAGCCGAGATCTCTGCTGTAGTTGGTAACCATTTCCGCCAGTTCGAGGAGTGAGAATTGCTCGGTGATCTGATTGAAGACGCGATATTCGCCTTCTTTCGCTGGTGAGGTAATCGCAAGTTCAACACATCTGATTGTATCTTTTAAATTGATGTATCCACGCGTCTGCCCACCTTTACCATACACGGTAAGAGGGTATCCAACGGATGCCTGGACGCAGAAGCGATTGAGGGCTGTACCATAGATCTGGTCGTAATCGAAGCGCGTTGCCAGGCGTGGATCTTGCACAGTCTCATTGGTTTCAACGCCATACACCACGCCCTGATTCAGGTCGGTGGCACGCAACCCCCAGATTTTACAGCAGAACATAATGTTGTGGCTATCATGTACTTTACTTAAATGATACATCGAGCCGGGTTGCTTCGGAAATGGCAGCACATCCGAACGACCTTTATGCTGTATCTCGATAAACCCTTCTTCAATATCAATATTAGGTGTCCCGTATTCTCCCATCGTGCCCAATTTCACAAGATGGCAATCAGGCGCAAATTCTTTAATAGCATACAGGACGTTGAGGGTACCAATGACATTCGTGGTCTGTGTATAGACGGCATGTTTGCGATCAATCATCGAATAGGGAGCCGAACGTTGCTCAGCGAAATGGACGACTGCTTCGGGCTGAACATCCTGAAAAACAGAGGAAAGTGCCTCGTAATCCATCGTGTCACCAATGCATAGTTGCATCTGTTTGCCAGAGACTTCTTTCCATGCAGCAACGCGTTCGTGCAGCGTATAGATGGGAAGTAAGCTGGCGAAGCCGCGTTCAAGATCGAAATGCCTGCGTGTGAGATTGTCAAAGATGGTAACATCATGCCCTTGACTGGAGAGGTAGAGAGACTGGGGCCAGCCGAGGTAGCCATCGCCGCCCAGAATGAGAATCCGCATACAGAGTTCCTCCGTTGTTATCCCGGTTGCAATTTGAGCAGAGTGGCAGCCAACGGGCTTGCCTGTAGCAATGCTCCATGCTATACTAATGATACTATCATTAATTGATTGCGTTAGTCAATAGAGTAGGTATTCCAACTCTCCCTTCCTGTGGAGAAAATGCCCGGAATGGACGGAGGAACCCAAGATTTCTTGCACGTGGCAATGCCCTCTCACTAATAAAACGTGCCAGGAGAAAAATAAGAGACAGTAGTATAAGCAAGGATCTTAGCCAGGAGAGGCTGTGAGGTCTACTGATTGGCGAAGAGAGTGGATGAGATGTTTAACGACGATGTAGTGACAATCGCACAGGCTTTGGAACGTTGGAATAGCCATCTGGGACGGCAGTTTGGTCCGCTCTCACGCCCACAACGGCGTATGCTAGGTTTACTTGCAGAGCGTGGAATGCAAAAGGAGAGAGTACGTGTTAGCGATCTGGCAGAGCCGTTGGGGCTGACGACCGCTGGCATAACACGTATGCTCGATACCCTCGAAGGCTCTGGCTATATTACGCGTTCGCGCACCCCCAATACTGATCAACGTGAGGTCTACGTAACGATAGCTGATACAGGCACACAGGCGTTGCAAGCGGCAAACGAGGTATTGTTAGAGCGCGTCCAGGTGCTGGTTGAACGCCTGGACGCGCGAGAACGTGATGAATTGGTGACATTGTTGCGCAAACTGGTGTTATTCTAATTTGTTTGTCCACTTCAAATTCCCATGGTGTAGGGGTGCCATTTATAAACCCGTGCATCACGGTGTGGAGCGCGACGGGTTTATAAATGGCACCCCTACACCATGGAGTTGGATGCTCTAAATGATATTCCTGCTGGTATTACCTGCGCTGCTATACACAACTTGTCTCTGTTCAGCCTGTGCTCGATTGAGGGCGCTGAGCATGGCTTTGACAGATGCGATCTCAATATTTGTCTCGATGCCTGCTCCAAAGAACGTTTGCCCATTGAGCATCTGGATCTGGATGTACGCAACTGCCTGGGCGCTGGCACCCTGGCTCAACGAATGCTCGGAGTAAGAGAGCACTTTAAAATTTGCGATCTCGGCTTCATTGAGTGCACGTGCGAAGGCATCAATGGGACCGTTACCGCATGCCTGTACCGTATGCAGGCTCCCATCAACGAGGACGCTTGCCGTACATTCCACCGTTTCGTTGCCATCGTTATCCAGCAAGGTCTGAGTGGAGAAGGCGTCAAGCTTGAAGGGATTGGAACGTTGCAGGTATTCCTTTTCAAATGCCTTGAGAATGCCCTTGCTCGGAATCTCATTGCCAGTCTGATCGGCAAGCGTATTGATGATCTTGCCAAACTCGATGCGCATGGCACGCGGCAACTGGAAGCCGAACTCGCTCTCCATCACATAGGCTACGCCGCCTTTGCCTGATTGTGAATTGATGCGAATGATCGCCTCATATGTGCGCCCGATGTCTTTGGGATCTAATGGTAAGTAAGGGACCTGCCAGAGTGCTCCTGGTTCGGGATCCTGCGCGGCCATACCTTTATTGATCGCATCCTGGTGTGAGCCTGAGAATGCCGTAAAGACCAGTTCGCCCGCATAGGGTTGTCTGGGCGGAATGCTCATTCTTGTACACTTTTCGTAGATTGTGCTCACTGCATTGATGTTGCTGAAGTCCAGCCCGGAGTCAATACCCTGCGTGTACATATTGAGGGCAAGGGTGACGATATCGACGTTCCCGGTGCGTTCGCCGTTGCCGAAGAGGGTTCCTTCTACACGATCAGCTCCGGCCAGCAAGCCCAGCTCGGTTGCTGCGACGCCTGTACCTCGATCGTTATGCGTGTGCAGACTGATGATAGCCGTATCGCGGTTGCGCATATGGCGGCAGAACCATTCGATCTGGTCGGCGTGGATATTTGGTGTGAAGAATTCAACGGTGGCCGGCAGATTGAGGATGATCTTGTTTTCGCGCGTTGGTTGCCAGATATCGACGACAGCTTCACAGATCTCTAGCGAGAAATCAATCTCGGTCGAGGAGAAGCTTTCTGGCGAGTATTGGAAGATGATCTGCGTTTCAGGCATCGTTGCGGTCAGTTCCTTCACCAATTGCGTTCCGCGTGTGGCGATGCCGATAATATCTGGTTTCTCCAGACCGAACACGACCCGGCGTTGTAGGGGCGAAGTCGAGTTGTAGAGATGGACGATGGCCTTTTTCGCGCCCCGGATAGACTCAAATGTGCGCTCAATCAGCTCTTCGCGTGCCTGTACAAGGACCTGAATGGTGACATCGTCGGGAATGTGATTCTCTTCGATCAGGCGGCGGATAAAGTCGAACTCGATCTGTGAGGCCGCTGGAAAACCGACTTCGATCTCTTTGAAGCCGATCTGCACCAGTAGCTTGAACATCTCCAGTTTTTCAATGACGCTCATGGGAATAGCGAGTGCCTGATTCCCATCGCGTAGATCGACGCTACACCAGATTGGTGCGCTGGTAATGGTCCGTGATGGCCATTGTCGATCGGGCAAATCAATAGGTGGAAAGGGTTGGTATTTTGTAATGTGTCGCATGCTGCCCTGGCTCCCCTGTTATATTTTTTTTGAACGAGGATGCGCTCTACTCACCACCGCCTTCTTTTCTGTTTGACACATTCAGTCCCCAGGATCGTCACCGCATTGGTGGATAGCGGAATCCCCTTGCTTCTATGCTTTGGTGCAATTCTAGTACACTACGCTGAAATTGTCAAAGTGTGAAAGCCTCTCAAGCCAGGGTTGATATTCATACACATTTATTTTCAACCCTGAGGTGGACGATAACGGAGAAGAAATGGGTTATAATGCGGAAAATACGTTTTACCACATAATGCTAGTTTACTTCCAGCGGATCTATTGTATGTACGACTTGAAAAAACAAGGAGCGGTAATTATGAGCAAACAGCCGGTACAGGCGAATGATGTAGTGCAAACGAACGATCTCAAGCAACCTCAAGTGGTTGCACGCATTCCATTATGGGTGTCCATTGTAGTGATTGTGGGTGCTTTATTGAGTATAGTTGGTGCTGTGATCAGTAAGGTCGATCCTGCGCTCTTGACGAATGGTAATCCAATTACAGATGCGGTACGTGTCTATGCAGACTATATGTTTGCACGCAGTCTGGCGCTGGCTATAATATTGCTTTTCCTATTAGCATTGAGAGCACGACACATGTTGGGCGGATTTATGGTGCTGATCGCCCTCATCCAGATTGTTGATGTCATAGATGATCTGGCACGTGGCGCATTTCTGTTGGCTCCTGGTTTGCTTGTGTTTGCTATCATATTCCTGCTGGGTGCATGGCGTTTGTTTGGACAGGGCATCTGGCATGTTGACGCCTGGCGCGATCGGTAGGCATTATAAATCTAACTTGCATAATATTGAACTTGAAGACATTGAATTGAGATGAGAAGAACATTCTTACGATATACTAAAGCGCAAGAGCTTGCTGAACAGGTGATTGGCGGCTATCTTCTGAGCTACTTGCCTGCTACTCTTTATCACGATTGGCAGACGTTGCCTGCTATCACTTCGCACGATCTGTTCGCTAATACTGCCCCGCTCGAACTTGAGATTGGATGTGGGAGCGCTGAATTTCTTTGTTCGCTGGCAGAAAAAGCTCCCGCTACGAACTTTGTGGGCATCGACATTTCAACTCGCTCATCGCGCAAAGCTGTGGAAACGGCTTTTGAGCTGGGATTGCAGAATATCAAATTCATCAACGCTGATTTCCACCTGATGTATCCCCTTTTGCGTCCAGGCACACTCACTGCTGTCTATCTTCATTTTCCTGATCCACATCTCAAAGCACGCTGCCAGAAACGTCGCTTATTCAACGAGACCTTTCTGAACGCTCTATCAACTGCTCTGGTACAAGATGGCTTACTCAGCGTTATGACGGACGTGGAAGTATTCTTCATGGAGATGTTGCAGCTTATTGAGCAGGATGTTCGCTTCAGAAAAGTGCATCCTCAACGTTACCTGACAGGTTTTGAGCCAGAGGTCAAGTCACATTTCCAACGCCTCTGGGAACTCCATGGCGAGTCTGTCTTCCGCTTCGAGGTACGTAAATCTACGGTACTCTAGTTGAGAATTAACCCCCAAATTATGTACTCCCAATCGTCTACAGGCAATAATACATCTTTCGCTTTATGCATTGCTTCATGAGAAAGGAAATCATACTATGCCTATCTGGTTTCAAATTGCTATTGTGCTTCTTCCCATTGTTTTCCCACCTTTGACGGCTCTGGCTGCTCTGATATATCAGCGCATGCTTCAGGGTTTGCCTGCGCAGAAACGCGCGATTGTGGAACAGGTCGTAAACACTGTTGTTCCTGCGATAGAACAGACGGCGGACGCTACTATGAGTAATCCAGAGAAAAAGAAGGCTGCTATGGATCTGGCAAGCAGTATGCTCGGTCATTTGAATGTGAATGTAGCGCCAGATATGCTTTCGGGTATGATTGAAGCAACTGTTTTCGCTCTCAATCAGAGCAAGAATGCGAGTACTGTCGTAACTCAGGCTTCTCCATTGGCTACGAGCAAAGTAAACTGATATATGATCAAATGTGGATGTAGTAAGCCCATGTTGTGATCTAGACGTGCTATTCAATCAACCTTTCCATGCATTTATCCGTGTTCCAAAGTAGAGTGCTCTATAAACCTGTCATAAAGAGCCTCCTAAATTACAATAACGGAGCGTGTACTAGCATGGAAAAAATCTGCGTATTCAATAGAGGCTATTGGTGGAATGTGGGGCTTTATGAGGAAAAGTGACACGCGTCGTGCCAGGCGTATTGTGCGCGAGAAGTTTGGTTTTAAAGATTTTCGCCCCGGACAGGAAGCAGCTATTAAGGCGGTTCTAGATGGGCATGATACGCTGGCAATTCTACCAACTGGCCTGGGGAAATCGATGATCTACCAGGTTGCTACCTTGCTTTTGTCCGGCCCTGCTGTAATCGTATCGCCCTTGATTGCTTTACAGCGTGACCAGGTTGAAGCGATCGAGGAAATGGATGTGGGTGAGGCGGCCCTGTTGAACTCGACCATGCGAGATGCACAGCGGCAAGAAGTCTTTCAGGAACTTAAAGAAGGTGCTCTCAACTACCTGTTTCTTGCCCCCGAGCAATTTAGCAACGAGGAATTACTATCTTCAATTAAAGCTGCTCATCCTGCACTGTTTGTGGTAGATGAGGCTCATTGTATTAGTGAATGGGGCCACGATTTTCGTCCCGAATATCTGCGCCTCAATGCTGTTATCGATGCGCTTGGCCGTCCACCTATTCTAGCCTTGACGGCGACGGCTGCACCCCTGATACGAGAAGAGATTATGGAACGCCTGGGAATGCGTGATCCTCATGTCGTGGTACAGGGTTTTGATCGTCCCAATATCTGGCTCGGGGTAGAGACGTTTTACAGTGAAGCCAGCAAAAAGCAGGCATTACTTGAACGTGTAGCTGAGACCGAGAGGCCGGGAATTGTTTATACGGCGACGCGAAAACATGCCGAAGAGATCGCTGAAGCCTTGATAGAGGGTGGCGTAAAGGCAGCTTTCTATCATGCGGGTATGAAAGCATCTGAGCGTGAACAGGTGCAATCACGCTTCATGCATGATGAGATAGAGGTGATTGTGGCAACGGTCGCCTTTGGGATGGGGATTGATAAGCCTGATGTGCGCTTCGTTTTTCACTATGATATCAGCGATTCGCTCGACTCCTATTATCAGGAGATTGGGCGTGCAGGACGTGATGGAGAGGATGCGAAGGCCATTTTGTTTTATCGCTCGGAGGACCTGCGTATTCATCGTTTTTTTGCTGGTAGCGGTCGCATTGATCTTGATCAGGTGGAGCAGGTGGCCCGTGTCATCCAGCAAAGCGATGGGAAGATGATGGTATTGCATGAATTACAAGAGAAGACGGGCCTTTCTCAGACGAAACTTGTCGAAACGCTCACGCGCCTGGAGGAGATCGGCTTCATAGAGACGCTACCAACGGGCGAGATTATGCTGGATAAAGAGCAGACGCTCAGTCTAGAAACTGTTGTGCAGGAGGCGCTAGAGGCCCATAAATCGCGGCGCGAGTTTGATAATTCGCGTATTGAGATGATGCGCGGGTATGCAGAAGTTGCTGATTGCCGTCGTGAATTTCTGTTGAATTACTTTGGAGAAGAGATCGACGATCCATGTGGCTTTTGCGATACCTGTGATGCAGGTATTACTGTAGAGGAGGAAGAGGAGAATATGCCCTTTCCTATTAACTCGCGCGTAATACATAAATCCTGGGGTGAAGGGCTGGTGTTGCGGTATGAGGGTGACAAGATGGTGGTACTGTTCGATGCGGTTGGCTACAAAACGCTGGCGGTTGAACTTGTCGTTGAGAGCGGACTCCTTGTTACAGCATCATGAATGCGTAAATGCCAATACCGCTTTACTGAACTGCATGGGTTGTGCCAGCATGGGCCGATGCCCGCATTGAGGCATTGTCATAAATGTTGCATGTGGTAATGCTTCGTGGAGCGTGCGGCCCAACGCAAGAGGTAACATCACATCGCGTTCGCCCCAGATAATCAATGTGGGAATGGTGATCTGTGCCAGTTCCGCCCGGAAGTCGCTGCGCTTCATTTCCTGAGCACTCTGCCAAAGGAGCTGCATACGTGGTTGTAATATATCGCGTACCAGCGGCAGAGGAAGCGTTCCATTGCCAATCTGAAAGAAGGAATGGAGCGAACGGGTAGCCAGCGTGGGCAGAGGTGTCTGTAAAGGTATGCCTGCTGCATTCACCAGTATCAGGCGCTTGAATTGCTCAGGTGCATAGGCGGCGAGATGAATTGCGATCGCACCTCCCATCGAGTGGCCCAGCAATGCCGTTGCTGGTAACTCAAGCTTATGTAACCATTGTGCCAGCAATGGTGCCATCTCACGCAAATGCCATGCTCCATTGACCGTACTTCGTCCGTAACCCGGTAAGTCTACAATAAAAATCTGATGTTGCTGTGCAAGATGTGGGAGGACACGTTGCCAGACGTGCCCGGAATTGCCATAGCCATGAATGAGTACAAGTGGCGGACCACTCCCGACTGTGCGGTAGTAGAGACGGTGCTGGTTGATGGTGATATGTTGTGCTTGCTCTGGAAGCTGCGCTCTTCTCTTTGGCATAGCAATATTGTACCACGTCTATGAGGTGAGCACCCGGGCTTATTCCACTCCGTTGCATCGCGCCCCTACCATTCTATATACTCCATTATTATGTGTATTTGCACATGCTACATGCCTGTGTAGGGGCGCGATGCAACGGAGTGGAATAAGCCCGGGTACCACGCCGTGAATGCCACCCCTGGCACCATTTTCCGTATAGAGTATAATGAAAATGGACTGACATTAGATTTTTTTGGGAGGAAGGGCTTTTTATGTTATTCATGCGACGTTCGGGAGGGCAAATTCTGATCTTTGCTCTTTCGCTGGTCGGGATAGCCATCTCTATCTACCTGACGAGTGTGCACTATGCAAATGTGCCGCTGGTCTGCTCGACTACTGGCCTCATTGACTGTGCCAGCGTACTTTCCAGCCCCTATTCTGTTGTGCCCGGTACGACGATCCCTATTACCGTTCCTGGTCTTGCCTGGTGTCTTGTGATGGCCGGACTGGCCTTTGCCTCCTGGCGTCTCTGGCCGGAGCGTCATGATCTGCGCATCGCTGAATTTGCCTGGTCACTTATTGGTATGCTGACAGTACTCTATCTTGTCTATGCGGAACTGGTGCGTCTGCATCGGATCTGTGCCTGGTGCACTGCTTTGCATGTGATGATACTGGTTATTTTCCTGATCACCATCCTGAATCTACAGGAATCCGAACCAGAGGAAGAATTTAATGTTGGAGAAGAGCAACCTGTGGCAACGAGCAGAAGAAATCGTTGATTGTTCTCTATAATATCATTGAAGGGACTCGATTGCATCGCGTCCGCGATTCATCGAATAGAGGCACCTGTTTGCTAGAGGAGAACTCGCATGAAACGCTGGCAGCTTTTCGCACTCGCCGGTATTGTTTTGCTCAGTGTGGCTCTATTCGCTCTACATCAGTATATGGCGATATTGCCGCCTCCACAATCAGGTCTGGCAAGGACGGCTAATAGTGCGTTCAAGTATAATCTGTGCACTGAAGCTTATGCGTTTGCCCATGCCTCCCCTGACAATCCTTATAAAACCGATTACACGTTCCGTGACCCGTTTCGTACGGATAACGATACGATCATTCCACATCTGCTTGATTATAATGCGCAAAACCATACTGTCAACTTCAATGTTGATATTATGATCAGTCATGTCGCCACGTTCCACATGTCCATCGCTCTGGTGCATGAGCTTGATGGTATCTCCATCTTGCTTCCCGACAAACAAAATCGGCTCCAATCTTCAACAGTTCCACAATTTATCGTCTCTTCATTTGGTCAGGGCCACATTGCCGTGCTTGATTATACCTGCCCCAATCAATGGGTGTGGAAGCCTGATGGTGCATCGAGATAGCAATGAGACACTATTAAATCTCTCCTTTTAGATATACCTGGATAATAAACCACAATCCCGTTCAAATACTCAAATACCGAAAATGGTTCCCTCTGGCGTAGGGGCGTGAGCTTGCCTCACTTGACTCCGAGAAACACGTTTCTGGAAACCGGGCAGAGAAGCTCAATTGACTCCAACAAATTGAGGGCTTCGCAAATGATGCATCAAAAACACAGAAAAACGCGGAAAACGGTAGGGACCCGATTGTATCGCGTCCGTGATTGATCACCCGTGGGCGACGATTCCATGAATGGCGGACGCGATACAATCGGGTCCCTACCGTTTTCCGCGCATTACAAGCATTCGTGTCGTGCTTTCGTCATTTTTTTCCCGAAATAGTTGGAGTCAATGAGGCAAGCTCACGCCCCTACACCAGTCTATTTCCTATTCCCACTTAAATGTGCGTATCGCCACCAGCAGGATCAACACCGCCCATACCGCCAGCACGATCAGCGACGAAATCGGAAATGTACTTCCATTCGTCATACTCGCCTGCAATAATTGGGTGAGCGCGGCAGCCGGAAGCACCTGGGCCAGATTAGCTAACACCGTCGGAAGATGCTCCAATGGGAGGATGCCACCGCCGATCAGCAGGAAGAGCAGGAAGAGCGCATTTGCACCTGCCAGCGTCAGTTCAGCTCGTAACGCTCCCGCCATTGCCAGCCCCAATCCGGCAAAGGTGATGGTTCCCAGCACGATAACGCCCAACGTCAACCATGTCGATCCCGCTGGTTGCCATTTGTACAGCACAACCGAGACGCCAACCAGTAGAAGTACCTGGATGATCTCCAACACCAGAATCGAGATCACCTTGGCAATAATCAGCCCGCTGCGCGATAAGGGAGAACTGCCGAGCCGCTTTAAAACTCCATAATAGCGTTCATAGGCCGTCGCAATGCCAAGATTAACCATGCCAGCCGCGATAATTGCCAGTGCCAGGATGCCTGGTAAGAGAAAATTGATCGAACTGCCATTTTTGGCTGGTATAATATTGAGCGATGTAAAAAAGATAAGTAGTAAGACGGGAACAATCAACGTCACGAGGATGTTTTCGCCTCGTCTCAGCGTGAGTAAAAGTTCGTAGCGAACCTGTGTCAGCACCTGGCGTAGAAATGGTGCCGCCTTGTTGTTGCCAGAATTGTATTGTAGTGTGCTTGCCATCTTAGTCTCTAACCTCCGATCCTGTTAAGCGCAGGAACAGGTCTTCCAGCGATCCATGGCCTACCCGTAGTTCGGAGAGGGTGATATGCTGATTCTGGAGCCATGTAGTGAGTTCAACCAATAATGCCTGAATGTTATCTGTTTCGATGATGTAGCTGCCCGGACGCTGCTCCCTGGCCGTCTGGGCTGATGGTAAAGCGGCCAGTTGCGTACTATCCAATCCTTCTGGCGCTACGAAGTGGACGATATTGGCGTTCTGCGTACCTGTCAGGTTGCCGGGAGTATCAAGCGCGATCAGGCGTCCGTGGTCGATAATGGCTACGCGATCAGCCAGCCGTTCGGCTTCATCCATCAGGTGCGTGGTGAGGAGAATGGTGACGCCACTCTTCTTGAGGTCGCGCACAATCTCCCAGGTCGTTAACCTTGCCTGTGGGTCCATGCCAGCGGTCGGTTCATCCATAAAGATGAGTGAAGGATTACCTACCAGCGCGACGGCGAGTGCGAGGCGACGCTTTTGCCCTCCTGATAGGCGGCGGCAGCGTGTTTTGGCTGCGCCTGCCAATCCGACGCGTTCGAGTAAGCCATCGGGGTTCTGCGGGTGTGTATAATATCCAGCGAAAAGATGCAGGACCTCGCGTGCTGTGAGTGCTGGATAGAGGCCATCCTGTTGCAGCATGACGCCGATCTGTGGCTTCAAAATATGTGCCTGTTTGATCGGGTCAAGTCCCAGGATGCGAATGGTGCCCTGATCGGGTGTGCGATAGCCCTCCATCGTCTCCACTGTTGTGGTTTTGCCCGCGCCATTGGGACCGAGTAGAGCGAATACCTCGCCCTTTTGTACCGTAAATTCTAAGGTATCAACGACCTTGTTTGGGCCGTAGCTTTTACTGAAATTAGCAACGACGATGGCCTCATTTCCTTGCCCCTGAGCGGCCTGTTGAGGGTTATGCGTCGTCGTCTGCGCATCTGCAGACATAAATGGTGCTCCTTAATTTGTGACTGTTCCTTTAATTTGGTTGAATAAAACACGTAAAAACGGTAGGGGCGCGGTTGTATCGCGTCCGTGATTTATCAACCTGGGCCACGATTCAATGAATTGCGGACGCGATACAATCGCGTCCCTACCGTTGATTGGGCGCAAGGTATTCACCCCGCATGTGTGGAACAATTATAGCAAATCGAGGCACATTTGCCCAACAGGCATCCGATAGGAGCACGTTGCGAGAAACGAAATGCCCATTCTCTCCCCAGGCTAGTATCACTGGATCTGAATGATTGTTGGTTTGTGAAAGAAACTTTGCTCATTTCCAATAATAAGTACACCGGGAAACAATCCATGATTAACCACCAGTGCAGGATGTGAGGAGCTTTTGAGAAGATCAAAAACGACGGTGCGGGTAAACGAGCCACCGGGTGTCAGTTTGCTATCCAGTGGCTGCCCACCTTGTCCCGCCGCATCAAGTGCCTGTTGACCATTTGGGGAAGGATCATAGCGCCGATTACTTTCGTCAAGCAGGTAGACCTGGACATCGAGCGCTCGTTGGGTAATCGCCCTGGCGTGGCTCGTAACGCGCACGGTCACCAGATAAAATACTCCATGGGCAGTAACAACCGTGGGAGCGACACCGATCCTGGACTGCTGCATCACTTGTTCGACCGAGATACACCAGTCGTCGAAGCAGCGCTCCTGATGCATGGCGAGTACCCGTTGAGGACTGAGAAAAGAGACACTGATAAGCACTACAGCGTACAGGATCAGAAAGCTTGTCAGCCCCAGTAGGACGCGCTTTGCCCATGCCCATCGACGGCGAAGAAGGAAATAGCCGAGTGCAAACAAGGCGCATACACATCCCAACACAGCAAGAATCAGCACTAAATCGAAAATCGTCATGGCTTAATATATCCTCACTACTGTACTGATAGACGAAGTGCACGTGCGAGACTTACCCCACAGGCGATCAGGGTAAGAAACGCAACACCCATGGAGATGAGCGAGAAGTTCAAATGCGTGCCCTCTATTTGCCCCTGCATGTAAAGTGCGTGGTTCACCGGGTTGAGGAGCAATGTATGCAATACCAGAGTGGCAACATTGATGAAGAGCACCCCGCCTGCGCCTGCACATGCTCCCAGAACTGCTGCTGGTCGTTGTCCAAGGAAGCGCCGTGCTCGGGTCGCCACAGTTCGTCCTGCCAGGAAGCTGATCAGGAGCAGAATGAAGAAGGCTGCGAAGAATATCAGGAAGGTGACGGGATGACGGACAAGCAGTCCACCGAAGCCGCCCAGTGCGACCAGCAATGCAAGAACGACAAGGCCAATGCTAACGAGAAGCCCGTTTTGTACCAGAGCATACCCGATGATAGCGCAAATACCAACTCCAGCCGCAAGCGCGGAAAGATAGATGCCATCGTAACTAAAGCGTAGGAGGGGCGATGCGCTATACGCTGCCTGGGTGAACTGGCTTGTGTCCTCAAGCAGATAGAGATTGAGGCTTGCGACCAGTGAGACAACGAAGGCGAGAACCGTTGCGATGAGCGCAATCCACAGGCGCAACGGGAAATGCTGAGTTTCAGTCATAATGCCAACCTTCTCCTTCAAACTATGCCATCGCTCCAACGGGACAGTGATTGTGAGATCAGATAGTACATGTAACCAGAGCACGACGAGACCTATCAGGCCGTGTTTTTGGAGCGTATCACGGCAACTATCTTGAAAAACCTGCAGCATACGTGATCCGTAGGCGTCTCGAAACGTTGCAGGGTAAGCGTGCAGAAAGAAGCCATAAAGCCATGCAGAGAAAGCAATTACTCTCCTCATGGGTTGCTTTGGGTGGGTCATTACATGCCTCCTTCAAGCGCACCCGGTTGGGGCAGTAGCTGCTTCGAGCGGGCCATGTGGACAAGCCCAGCCAGGCGTTGCGCCTCCGCTTTGGCGACGCGCAAGCCAAAAGGAGTCAGGCGATAATAATGGCGTCTTTCATCATCAAGCTCAGGAACAGGTCGTGCATCCGATTCCGCAATCAGGCCATCGGCCAATAAGCGCCTGATGGAGCGATAGAGCGTTCCTGGCCCAAGTTTGACTTTGCCATCACTACTCTGCGCGGTCTCCTGCATGATGCCGTAACCATGGCGTTCCCTTTCGACAAGTGCCAGCAGAATGTGAAAGGCGGCAGGCGAAAGTGGCAGCAATATTTCGGGATTACCCACATCCTGCGTCATAGAAACTCTCCCCTTATTTTTACTATATCCATACCACATATAATCACTACGGATATATGCGTTACGGATATAGTAAGGCAGAAAGGGAATGTTTGTCAAGAGGGAGATGGGATGAATGTCGCTTTGTATCACTCTATCATGCTTTTTTGCATTGACATTTTTTAAATCTTTTTGGTCGGTCATACGTGAACAATATAGAAGGTTAACAAATTGGTGCAGAAGGGTTGCCGGGCTGGTAAGAGAGAAGGCAAGCCTGGTACCAATCTAGAAGTCATAGAATAGTTTGATGCAAAAGGAGTTAAGATCATGGTAGGTCTTCTTTGGACAGTTGCGGTTATTCTCTTCGTATTGTGGTTGCTTGGTTTCCTCGTATTCCATGTCGCCGGTGGTCTAATTCATCTTGTCCTGGTCATCGCTATCATTGTTGTTGTCTGGAACCTGATCATGGGCAGTCGTAGCAGGCGTACACTGTAAGCTGAATATATAGAAACATTTTTAATGTGTTATTGGATTGTTTAAGGCAGGAATTTGTTACTGGTCATTTTAGACTATTGTCAGTAATGGGTTCCTGCCAATTTTTTATTTCGGATCGTTTGATGAAGGTGAGTTATTAGATATAAAGATAATGGAAAGCTCATCACAAATTTGACGCCGCCATTTCCAGGTGTTACACTATCATGAATATTCAAACGCTTAGTATTGTAGATATTACAAAGTAAGATTCATTTATCCATTCCCAATGGTGTAGGGGTGCCGTTTACAAACCCGCCTCGTTTACAAACCCGGTGCGAGAACACGTGCTGGGCCTTTTTTTATAAGGAGGATACCACAATCATGTCTGTGGCGCACAACCCAGGCGCTTTTGATGAAAAGTTTGCCAAAGAAGGGCTCACCTTTGACGATGTACTGATAGTTCCTGCTGCCTCTTCCGTATTGCCTCGTGAAGTCTCCACTCAGACCCGTTTCACACGTTCCATCACGCTCAATGTGCCTATTGTGAGTGCCGCTATGGATACCGTGACCGAGGCTCGACTGGCGATAGCCCTGGCGCGTGAAGGTGGTATCGGTGTTGTTCATAGCAATTTATCAATTGAAGATCAGGCTCAGGAGGTCGATAAGGTCAAGCGCTCTGAGTCGGGCATGATCACTGATCCGATCACTATGGGGTCGGATGCTTCCTTACAAGACGCGCTCAGTGCCATGGAGCGTTTCCACATTTCTGGCATCCCTATTACCGAGAATGGCAAGCTGGTCGGTATCCTGACGAACCGCGATATCCGCTTCGAGACTGACTTCGAGCGTCCCATCTCCGAACTGATGACACGCGACCGTCTGATCACTGTTCCAGTCGGCACAACATTGGAGCAGGCCCGCGATAGCCTCCATCGCTACAAGATCGAGAAGTTGCCAGTGGTAGACGAGCATGGCATGCTGAGAGGCCTGATCACGATGAAGGATATTCAGAAGAAGATACTCTATCCGCATGCCGCCAAAGACGAGTATGGTCGCCTGCGCGTGGCGGCTGCAATTGGGGTTGGCCCTGACTATATGGAGCGTTGTGCTGCACTCGTTGAGGAAGGTGTTGATGTACTGGTCGTCGACACTTCCCATGCTCATTCGCATATGGTCATTGAGGCGGTGGCAAATATTCATGATCATTTTGGCAAAGAGACTCAACTCGTCGCGGGCAACGTTGTTACTGCCGAGGCAACCGAGGAACTGATTCAGGCAGGGGCCGACGCGGTCAAGGTAGGTATCGGCGCAGGAACCATCTGCACGACGCGTATTATCGCCGGTATTGGTTTGCCTCAGATCACTGCCATCTATGATTGTGCTCGCGTTGCACGGCGCTACGACGTTCCCATTATTGGCGATGGAGGCATTCAGTATTCGGGCGATATCGCCAAAGCCATTGCCGCTGGTGCCGACACCGTTATGCTCGGTAGTCTACTTGCGGGTGTTGATGAGAGTCCCGGCGAACTCACCATCTCGCATGGGGAGCGCTTCAAAGACTATCGTGGCATGGGATCGATTGGAGCCATGAAGCAGCGTCGTTATAGCAAACATCGCTACTTCCAGGGTGATATCGATGAGACCCATCTGATTGCGGAAGGGATCGAGGCTCGTGTTCCCTATAAGGGCATGCTTGGTCCTCTGGTCTTCCAGCTTGTGGGAGGTTTGCAGCAAGCTATGGGTTATGCGGGTGCAGCCACTATTAAGGATATGCAGGAGAAGACGCAATTTGTGCGTATTACGGGTGCAGGTTTGCGTGAAAGTCATCCGCACGACGTGACTATTACTAAAGAAGCTCCGAATTATGGAACTAAAAATCGATAATTAGGAACGCGGGATTATAAATGGCACCCGTATACCATATGCTCACGGAATGGGATCTAATGGTGTACGGGTGCCATTTATAGTCCCGTGTTCTTGCCAATAAATAAAGTTTCTCTATGCCAGAAATGTGAACAGTTCATCCCAGGGATAAGGGCCGGGACAGAAGCTGCGATGTACAGGGTCCATCGAATAGTGACCTGTGATGCCGCCATGGGCATCTGCCTGATGTCTGGGAATGTTGTAGCGGGCACAGATTTGCTTGACCAGAGCAAAGCTTGCCTGCTTCTGAATATCGGTCAGTTCATCAGAATTATCGCGCGACGGTTTTACGTGTTCAATGGAGATCGTGACGAGATTAGGGTTCAAATTGCGCGACCACCAGGGATCGTGCCCCTTAGTCACCCCCCCGTTACCCCAGGCAGCATCCTCTTCATCCACACAACATACGAGAGTGCCGTCACGCCCGATGATGTAGTGCGTTGCCACATCGGCCTGTTGGAAGTAGTATCCCACCTCCTGGGCACTGCTGAAGCCAGCGGTGCCGTGAATGATGATCCAGGCGGGTGTGTGACCGAAGCGACCGGGGAAATAGTTATTTGAAGGTATCCAGAGCGCATTACGTTCATGCATAAAATGTGAGATCCTTTTTGTCTACGCAGAAATAAGAAGAAGCTAACGTTCATCTTAAAAGGGAAGGAAAAGGGCAAAACTTTTATTGCTTCATTATATTCCATTAGCCATCATGTCCTATACCATTGCGTCTAAGGAATGGATAGGTTAGAATGGGTGAGGTCGGACTCATACAAATTAGTATTTTAGACCGGTATCCTTCAACGGGGAGGAAGAAATGGTTGATCTCAAACAGACGTTAAGCCGTTTTCTCTCAATTCCAGGCGTACGTCAAGCTATCCTCGTCGGCAGGGATGGCCTTATGATCGAAGGTTTAACACGTGACGGCAAAGAAGATATGGAGGCGGTGGGTGCTATTACGACCACTGGCTTAAGCACAGCGGAAGCACTGGGTCAGGAGATTGCGCGTGGCAGTGTCGTTGGGGTCCTTATGGAATATGAGCACGGCCTGGTGAGCGTTGATCCTTTGGGGGAATTTGCCTTGATGGTAACCCTTTTTGACAATGCCTCAAACATTGGACGTGTACGCCATCTGGTGAAGGCGAGCCGCAATGAGATTCTTGAGGCTCTTGATATCGCGTAGCGCAACACAATAATAAACGAAATCTTACGTCAGGCGTGTACACGGAGGGCGGCGCGTCCATGGAACAATTGACTAATCTTGTCATCTCAGATCGTGAACTTACTTCTATCTCGACAGTCCTTGTAAAACTTATGAATGATACCAATGCCACTTCTACTATGCTTATCGATAAAAGTGGACAGGTGGTGGCTGTACAGGGTGTGAGTACACGACGGAATGCGACGACTCTGGGTGCTCTACTTGCTGGTGTCTTCTCATCTTCACGCGAAGTTGCGAGGCTGCTTGACGAGAAAGACTTCCGCAATATTTTTCAGCAGGGTGTGCAAGAAAACATTTACACATCCATGGTCGAGGAGCAATGGCTGCTTGTCATCATTTTTGATAAGTTAACGCATATTGGTCTGGTTAAAGTGCTTTCAAAAAAGGCTTCAGATGAGCTTTACCGCGTTCTGGAGCGTGTTCGTACCGATACTACCCGCACGAAATCCTCCGTGCTCAATCTGCAATTTCGCTCTTCTGTTGAGGATACCATTGATCTGCTCTTCCGCGATTAGAGGAACAGGCACTTATGGCGCTGATCAATATTGCATCGCACGAGATCCATTGTAAGATCGTCTACTACGGTATTGGCTATTGTGGCAAGACAACGAACCTGCAACATGTGTTCAAGAGCATCAACCCCAACGCTCGGGGCGAGATGCTCTCGATTGCTACTGAGACCGAACGTACGCTCTTCTTTGATTTCCTGCCCCTGGACCTGGGCACTGTCCATGGCTTTCGTACCCGTTTTCACCTTTACACGGTGCCGGGTCAAATTCTTTATGAGCGTACCCGCCTTGCCGTGCTCAATGGCGCAGATGGCATCGTTTTTGTTGTCGATTCGCAGGCGGATAAGTTTGAAGAGAACGTACAGAGCATCTCTGAACTGGAGATGAACATGCGGCGCATCGGCAAAGATATGCGCACCTTCCCGATGGTGATGCAATGGAACAAGCGCGACATGCCTAATGCTCTCCCTGTTCCCGTGCTTGAACGCTATCTCAACCGCCGTCGTGCTCCCAGCTATGAAGCAATCGCCGCTGATGGGCGAGGCGTCTTTGCAACGTTGCGGTCCATCAGCAAAAATGTGATGGCACAACTCTAACAATGCGCATTTTTGGCCTCGATTTTACCAGTGCTCCTGGTAGCCGTAAACCCATTACTTGTGCTCGTTGTGAACTATACGATAACATACTTATTGTGCAGACCTGCCAGTTATTCTCAACCTTCAAAGACTTTGAGCATTTCCTGTGGCAGGATGGTCCCTGGATAGCAGCCTCATGCCATTTTTTAGATGAGGGTGGCGTTCGTTGACTCAGGTGTTATCTCAGTTTCATTCTTGAATAAATTTACAAATCTCACAACTGACGCAAGTACCATTGCTGCGGTTGTAAATTTAGGAAGGTTTTGTATAAACCGATTTTTACCTGCACTTTTGGCCTTATTTTTATAAAAGAATGAATTTACAAATCTCACAATAGCCACGAATACACTTGCAGCGGCTGCCGCCTTGGTAAGGTTATCTAGAAAGCGATTTTTGCTTGCCATAATTGATGTGCCTCTCCTTATCTCGTTTACCTTTTCAGGGTATTTACAACTTTATGCTGTTCTTAAATATAGTTACGACTGAGAAGGGAAGAAGTTATGGGGAATAAATATACAGGATGAGCCGAATTGAGCGGTACGTGCTCAATTCAGCTTTGGATCTAGGCCAGGGAGGCCTGTCTCTTTTCTTCATACAGGAAATGTGCCAGAGTAGCCTGTGCCTCCACTTGTGCGGCTGCATCCTGAAAGAGACCGAGATCTTTGAAGGGTATCCAACTCAGCGCTCCTTGAGAAAAGTGTTCAGGGTCGCAAGCGATTACCTTTCCATAGCTTTGATAAATTGGAGCAGAAAACAGCGTTTGCGTGAGCATATCAATCACCTTTGTTGGATCATTGCCGCTTTTCTTTGCCATTGTTAAAGCCTCTTGCATCGCCCTGGTGGCAGCAGAACCCAGGAAGTTACCACAGAGCTTCACGATAAGTGCCGCACCAATCTCTTCACCGAAATCAAAGATGCCCTGGCCCACAGCCTCAAGGAGTGGACGAACGCGTGCTTTTGCTTCAATGGGGCCAGCTGTACAGATCCATAGCAGTTGTGCAGCAGCGGCTTCGGGCCTACCAAAGACGGGCGCTTCAACGTAAAAACTGCCGTGCTGCGCATGCAGGGTGGCCAGTTTCCGCGCGATTGCAGGCGAAACCGTACTCATTGAGAGGTGAATGCCGCCTGCTCCCAGGCGCGTTAAAAAACCTTCGCTCATCACCACATCTTCCAGTGCATTGTCGTTCGACACCACCGTTACGATAATGCCGCCAGGAGTCAGTGCATCAGCAGGATGAGAGGCGATCTTAGCTCCAAGAGCCTTGAACGGTTCAGCTTTGCTGGCCGTGCGATTATAGATCCTGAGGGGGTAACCAGCTTTCAGCAAATTGTGTGCGATAGGCTGACCCAAAGCGCCAAGCCCAATAAATCCAATGGTTTCGTTCATCTGTATCCTTCTTTCTAGTCAGGTCCTTCATGGTGCAATCTATGGATTGCCTTCACTGAAAAGTATCGGCCAAAACTGATGTTGACGTTAACGTCATATTTAAGGTAAAAAAATATTATTGGCGTTGTGCCTCATCCAGAAATTGCTCAAAACGCTCAATATTCGCTTGCAATTCGCTCCGAAATTGTTGCAACTCGCTTATTTTACTCTCGGCTTCGTGCAGGTGTTTTCGGAGCATAGCGAGGACTTTTTGTTTAGGCTGGATGCCACTTGGGTCAATAAAGTAGAGATCAATCACCTCAGCAATCTCTTCCAGGCTGAGTCCAAGGCGCTTGAGCTGGTCGATTTTCCGTAAGCGAGCAAGCGTTTCATCTGTATAGTAGTGATGACCGTGGCCTTCGCGCTTGCCCGGCGTAAGCAGCCCGATGCTCTCATAGTAGCGGACTGTACGCTGAGTGACTCCTGCCAATTCTGCCAGGTCGCCGATACGCATCAACTGATCCAATTATTTTCCTCGAAATATGACGTTAACGTTATGTTTCGAGTATACAATTGTGAGATGGCTTTGTCAAGAGGCTTTTTCTCGTAAATCAGCCCATTGCATATAGTCGTACCCGCCGAGGTATATCCTGCATTTCTTGTGTCGCGCCCATGCCAGCCAGTGCCAGTGAGGCTGAGAGGCGTATTACGCGCGAAAGACGTTTATTCTGTGCGATGTGTTGCAGGGGCGCGATCGCTTCTTGATCGTTGAGTTGTGTGAGTAGCCAGATCACTGCTTCTCGTTCATTTTCATCTGTGTGGAGGAGTGCGCGTACCAACTGGGTGGCGAAGCGGTTACCGAACGTCGTCTTATGCGCGTTCAAGCGTTTTTGGAGATCGCTGGTCGTCAGTGTACTATTGGTTGTGAGATAAATTAATTCGGAAATGGTGTCTCGCAGATGGCGGTGAGACTCAAATGCTACGATGTTTTGCGTATGTCCGGAGGCGTTGGAGGTTCCAGCTATCTGCTGGGACTGCCTGGCGTCCCAATTTTCCATCAAGATATGCCTTTCGAGAGCGTGAAGTGGCTCTCACACACTTATGATCCCAGCGGAGAAAATGCTTCGCTGTGGCTTGCTACCAACTGTAAAAGTGTTTGTAGTCCTGCGCGTGCCCCAATGCGTTGCTCTTCACTGAGCGTGGTGGTGGCAGCAAATTCGTCCTCATCCAGTAGCAGTGGCTTTCCCTGTGGGTTCACCCATACATCCAGGAAGAGATCGATTTGCTCTATACGGTCGTCAAAAATAACTGCTGGCTGGGCTATGTTGCAATACCAGCCCTTGCGTTGACCGTCAGACCCTACAATATCAAAAATATTGAACCAGCGATCGCTATAATAGTACTCTGTAAAAGAGTCGCCAGCTTCAAAGCGCGTATAACCCAGCTCTTTTGGTGGATTTGACCACGCTGCCTGGATAACGACTCTCGTGGGAGAGCGCTGAATGACTTCACCCTGGTAACGCAATATTTCCACGCCTTGCGGATCTTGTTTGATGACTGTGATCATGGTTTTCTTGCTGTCCTTAAGTCATCGCTCAAACACTGTATAGTGTACCTCATATCTACCTAATAGTCAAAAAAAACGACTCACTTCTTTCTAAATTCGTCCTCAATCTTGATCTAATGTCTATTTTCTCTCAGAAGAAATAGAAAGGGTATAGATTAGAATAACTTTTCTGCCGTGCTATGGTGAGGAGAGAGGCATGCTTTGCAAAGAAGCTTTCTGTTGTTCCAGTCTCTTGCACCCATGCCGAGAGTTGAACTTTCTTAATTGTAGAGAAAATGTACAGGTCCTCTAAGATGTAGGCCCAACGTACACGATCAACATAGCGCAGAGGAAAGAGCTTTAATAATGAGAACACGCTTCTATCTTTTGTTGCTGCTCATCGTAGCGTCTCTGGTAGTGGTACCGGAGGTGAAAGCGCACGAAGCAGTGCCAGTTGGGACATGGACGGCGACTGCAAGCATGATAACGGCCCGCTATGGGCATACGGCAACCTTATTAGGAAATGGAACTGTTCTTGTCGCCGGAGGTCAGAACAACGCTGGTCAAGCGCTTGCGACCGCCGAAATATATGATCCTACGGCTGGGACATGGACGGCGACTGCAAGCATGATAACGGCCCGCTATGGGCATACCGCGACATTACTGAACGATGGCAGAGTGCTGGTCGCCGGAGGCCAGGACAAAGGTGGTCATACGACTGGTACCGCCGAAATATATGACCCGGCGAGTGGAAGTTGGACAGCAACTGGAAATATGCTATTTGCTCGCACCTTCCAGACGGCAACGGCACTGGGGAATGGGAAGGTGCTGGTGGCCGGGGGTCACAATGAGCGTGGCAGTGTTATCTCAATGGCCGAAATATATGACCCGGCGAGTGGAAGTTGGCTGGCAACGAGCAATATGATATTTGCCCGCATGTTTCATACAGCAACATTATTGAACGATGGCAGAGTACTGGTCGCCGGGGGCCGCGATTACAACGGCAGTATTCTTACAACGTCAGAGCTATACGATCCAACAAGTGGCATCTGGACAGCAACCAGGAATATGAATGTGGCTCGCTCATTCCATACAGCAACATTATTGAAGAATGGGAGAGTGCTGGTCATTGGTGGGGGTGCCAGATTGGCAGAAGTGTATGATCCAGTAGCTGGAACCTGGACGGCAGTTGGCAGTATGGCCGTGGCGCGTGTAGCTCATAGTGCAACATTGTTAAACGATGGCACAATTCTTGTCACTGGTGGACGAGATAACAATAGCCAGGCCATCGCGACAACAGAGATCTATGATCCGACAAAAAATATCTGGTCGTCAACGGGAAGTATGGCCGCAGCTCGGTGGGGGCAAACAGCGCTATTGCTGGGAAATGGGAAAGTGTTGGCTATTGGAGGGCAGGATAATGCTGGTCACGCACTTGCTACGGCAGAATTGTTCGGTTTTGCTGATACGACTGCGCCAACCCTACAACTGCCAGCACCGCTAAGTGTAACTGCCACGGATGCGCAAGGAGCAACGGTTAACTACAGTGTCACGGCTACTGATCCTGATGATACAGCCAGCCAGATTACGACAACCTGTGCACCTGCATCGGGCAGCGTTTTTCTCATCGGAACAACAACGGTGAATTGTAGTGCACAGGATACGGCTGGGAATACGAGTACAGGAAGTTTTACTGTAGATGTTGCTGCATTAGATACGACTGCGCCAACACTGCAACTGCCAGCACCGATCACTGCCGATGCAACCAGCCCACAGGGGGCAACCATCACATATACCGTCATGGCCACTGATCCTGACAATACTGCTGATCAGATCACGACGACCTGTACGCCTGCATCGGGCAGCGTTTTTCTTCTGGGGACAACAACGGTGAATTGTAGTGCGCAGGATGCGGCTGGAAATACGAGCACAGGAAGTTTTACTGTAACTGTTCAGGATGTCACGGCTCCTACGCTGCAAGTACCGACAACAATCACGGTCGATGCTACCAGTCTACAAGGGGCAACCGTTAACTATGCGGTAAGCGCGACTGATCCTACGAATACTCCCGATCAGATCGTGATTGGCTGCACGCCACTTTCGGGAAGTGTCTTTTCAGTAGGGGCAACAACGGTTGATTGTAGTGCGCAAGATCCGGCTGGGAATATGAGTACGGCAAGTTTCCGCGTGATTGTGCAGGATGTCACGGCACCAACGTTACAATTACCTGTAACGATCACGGCAGATGCCACAAATGATCAGGGCGCTGTTGTGAATTATACTGCCACGGCTACCGATCCTACGAACACCCCGGATCAACTCACCGTGAGTTGTACGCCGTCATCGGGAAGCGTCTTCCCAATCGGAACAACAACGGTGATCTGTGGTGCACAAGATCCAGCGGGCAATACGACAACTGGAAGTTTCCAGATCGTTGTCAGCCCTAAGGCCGTCATTGTAAACATCCACACCTTATAAAAGCTAGATTGCTGTGGGGTGCCGTGGGTGGAATAAACCCATGCACCTCACGTGCCTCACGATACCTGACAAAGAGTGTCCTTCATCAGGCTATCATGGCAATATAAAACTATACATTTGATAGCTAGAAGCCGTCCACGTGCTATTTTGTGGGTTTGTTGTTGGTACGAACTCAATACGCACACTCACCGCTGTTTTACCAGTTGTCAACGCGGCTGGCAGGGGAAAATCTTCATCGCGCCAGCAACGCGGATGTCCATCCGCATCGACGGTATTTGAGCCACTGGCATCGTACCATGTCCCGGCAAAGACGTTATCGAGATAGACATTTGCACGCTGATTTGCAACGCAATCATCAAACGTTCGTCGTAAGAAGGCTCCAACATTGCGCGGAGCAAGTTTCATCGTAAAGCTTGCTGGAGCCGTTGTAGCTGTCTCATCCATAGTGATTAATGGATTATGGACGCGATATTCGTAGGCAGCCGTCATTTGATAACTTTGTGCGCCTGTTGTCTGATAACCATGTAAAAGGCGGCTGGTTGGTATTGCTGGCGATACACTGTCACTGAAGAGAGCTGTCTGAGTGGGAGTGCCATACCAGAGCATCGTGGCCCGATAGGGATTAGTAGTTTCATCCACTCCCCCATGTTCCCAACGTACGCGCAAGTGACGATTGAATGGAATAGAATCCGCAAGCAGAAAACGATAAAGTGCAGCCCCATCCTGATCGCTACCTGCCGGGTTATTTGTACTGCTGGGGAGTCCACCGAGCGGAAGCGAGACCTGGTTGCCGCCATTCCAATAATTGCCGCCCAGACCCCATTCCTCCGTCCCGGTTCCGGCTATCTGTGGCGTCCGGCTATCATCGATATAAATGTGTGGATCGCCCTCAAGGGTGCTACCAGGATTGGCAAAATTGATCACCGTTCCGACCAGTTTTCCGCTGCCCTGTACATCTAGAAATGTCATATCCGCGCCAGCCTGTGGATGTGGGATGCTAGTGTAAGTTGCATGAAACGTACCCCACCATTGTTGAGGATCGGAGAATGGCTCGTAGCGCACATTCCAGGTGATAGCATTCAAGGGAGTTGTGGCGATCATTGCAATATGTGCATGAGAAGAAAATGGCATCGGCCAGTAAAGATTGAAGTTCATAGCGCCGCTGGCATCAGTATTCGCGCCAGCGGTCCAGCCCTGCACCAATGGACGATCAGCAGGTTGATAGACACCTGCCCCGTCACCTACCAGAAACTTGATGGGAGCACTGACATCGGGTTGTGTCTCTCCATCCCAATAAATCAACAGGCGTGCATTGCCGAAACTTGCCATTTCTGACGCCGGAACCTGGAATGTCAGTGCGCGTATCTGGCTGGGACCAGTAAGGTTGACGACAGGTGTCTCTTTGCCAGTTGATAGGGTAAGATGACCGCTCTGTTGTGAAAGAGTTGTGGTCGTGATAGCCTGCGCAGTGCAACGTAGAAGACTGGCAACATCGCTTGTATTTGTATTACTATTCCAGGTGCCGACAGGTGTACCATAGGGCAATTTGCGATAGAGCGCGTAGAAATTGCCATTGGTACGCTGAGAGGTCCATGTCATGCTCTGCTGAAATGGGATGGCAGTTTCCATAATGCTGCTTCCTTGCGTCTCTCGCTGATTGAGTGAAAGTGGATAAGGAAATGCGTGCGCTGGATTGGTCGTCGGATTCATCTGGCCGAGGTCGTTTGTGGTAATTGTGCTGGCAGGTTGCCCGTCCAGCGAGAGGTGCCAGGGCGCACCATAATTCTCCTGCATGCGCAGAAAAGTAACGATGCCCGGACCAACCTGATCAAACAGAACATGTTCACCATCTGGAAGGACGCGCAGGTAATGTGTTCTATCAACATTGCTGCCGCCCAGGTCAGCGGTGGACTGCCCCTCCACCCGATCGCCCATTTCCAGGTAGGAGAGCTTATCCAGGTGCCGATAGGCATCAAGTCCGAGGTAGAGCGGTGGTGCAGTATTTTTCGCTAGAGAAGTAAATATATTCTGAGGAAGAAGTGTATTTTTACATATCTGGCTGCTTTGGTGCGAAGAGGGGCCAGGCAAAAAATGGATAGATAGCAGAATTATTGTAATGAGACAAAGGAGGGGTAAAATGAAACGCATAGGAGAATAATGGCGGCGCATATGCATTCGCCTTTCTTGTGAATAATTGTGCAACGGGCGTAATACCGTAGGGACCCGGTTCGACCGCGTCCGCGATTTATCGGCCCTCCGCATTTTTTCGATGAATCGCGGACGCGGTCGAACCGGGTCCCTACCAGATCCGATATTTGCATATTTCATACGAACTTAAACGATTGCAACATTGGTTGGAAGCTTTGCGTGTTAGCCTGATCGAAATCTTTTGTTGGAGTCGAATAAATCAACGTAAATGTCTGTGTTGAAGCGGTGCGTTGTGGATAGTCGCTGGAAAGGACAACGAGTTTCAGGCTATTCGTTTGCCCATTTGCGGTAGTATCAGCAGTTGCCGCTCCCTGGCTCCATGTAGTGCCGCCCATTGTAAGTGTGGGTGCAACATTGACCTGTTGAAAATTTGTCCCTTGTCCCTTAAAACCATTTAGTCCCCCGCTGATGGCCGTTGTGGGTGGAATAGCACCGTTGGGATTAGGAATCTCCTCAATCGTGAAAGCTGTCAGACCCTGAGAGTCTGTAAAAGTAACAAACGATCCCTTCCCTTTGACCGTCCATCCCTGTGGATAGCCAATGCTATAACCATTTCCCTGATAGGTTGTCAAGCTGGGTGTCGGTATTGGCGTAGGTTTCGTTTTTGCTGTCGGAGGGGTGCTATTTCCTGTACTACAGGCGGCTAGCAATAGTGTTAATAGCAAGCCGCAAGCGAACAAGAAATTGTGAGGACGGGTTTGCAATACTTGTTGTTTCATAAAGAAAATGCCTCCTAAGATTTGAAAAATTTCGTACGGTCCACATTGCTTATTGTATAGAAAATAATAAAGGCGAGAAATATCCAATGTTGTGCCATTATAACAGACTCATTCGGAAAAGCGTAGGGGCGTCACCTTGCGGGCGCTCGTTTCCCGATGAACTCTCTCGCATGAAAACGGGCGCCCGCAAGGTGACGCCCCTACGCTTTTCCACTGGATGGACGGAGATCCTCGTTGCCCAGGCCTTCTCGGCATAATAAGAGAAATTCCCTGGATATGCACGAATGCGTTGATCATCACCGATTGCAATGATGTGGGTCGCGATCTTATCCAGGAAGTAGCGATCGTGTGAAACGGTCAGGATTGTGCCTTCAAACTGCTCTAAAGCTACCTCCAGTACCTCCACGGACGGAATGTCCAGGTTGTTCGTTGGTTCGTCGAGCAGCAGAAAATTCGCCTCTGTAAGCATCAAGCGAGCGATCTGCAGACGGCTCTTCTCGCCTCCGCTCAGACTGCCGATGGTGGTGTGCATATCTTGATAGGAGAAGAGCAGGCGACGTAGAACTCCTATGGCCTGTGCTTCAGTAACGCGCTTCAATCTCCGCACAAAATCGAGCGGCGTGCTCTCGAAAGGCAATGTCTCCTGTTCCTGAGAGTAATAACCCACAACGACACTGGCCCCGATCTTCACCGTGCCCGTATCGGGTGGTATCATCTCCAGCAACGTTTTCAGTAAGGTCGTCTTGCCGCTGCCGTTTGCACCAACGATGCCCACGCGCTCTCCATAGAGGATGGTTAGATCGAACGGTGCAAATAGCTGGCGACCGGCGAGCGTTTTGCTCAGCCTCTTCACTTCCAGCACTTTCTTGCCACTGCGTTCAGCATCGAGATTGACCTTGATTTTATTACGTTCCATGACGGGACGCTCGGCGAGTTCCTCTTTAATGCGTGCGATGCGTTTCTCCATGCTATGCATACGGCCCGTAAACTTATCATTCAGCTTTGCCCACTCGCGCAATTGGACCAGACTGGCCTCTAAGCGTTTGATCTCGTCCTTCTGGTTCATATAGTACTCATAACGTTGTAGAAGCCGTCGTTGTCGCTCTTCGACATAATAGCTATAATTGCCATGATAGATGTCGATGGTGCCATCCTCAAGCTGGAAGATCTTGTCAATCGTCCGATTTAGCAGGTGGCGATCGTGCGAAATGATCATCACAGTGCCTGGATAGTCACGAATATATTGCTCCAGCCAGTCTTTCGCCTGCATATCGAGATGGTTATCCGGCTCGTCCAATAGCAAGAGGTCCGGTGTTTGTACCAGGATGCGTGCGAGGTTCACGATCTTCTTTTCGCCCCCGCTCAAAGAGCCGATGGTCTGCTGATATTGATGTGGAGCAATCCCCAGTCCCGTCAGCACAGATTTTGTCTTATGTTCGACCATATAGCCACCCATGGCCTCGAAACGCTCCTGTGCTTCTCCATATGCCTCAAGCACTTCGCTCATGGCGTCGGGGTCGGAAGCAATTTCTGGTGCGCCCATCTGTGCTTCGAGGGTATGTATCCTCTCTACAAGTGCCGCAAATTCGCTGGATACCTCCTCGACGATCTCAAAAACTGTTTTGTTGTACTGGCTTGTGGCGATCTCCTGTGCCAGATAGCCCAGCGTCATATTGCGTTTGCGGGCAATCGTGCCTTCGGTAGGATTCTCCAATCCTGCGAGTAGTTTAAAGAGCGTGGATTTGCCGCAACCATTCTCGCCGACCAGTCCGATACGCTCCCCTTCAAGGATATCCAGATTAAGATCGTCGAAGACGGAGTTGCCGCCAAAATCTTTGCTCACCGTAGAAAAATTGATCAGTAACATAGCTTCTTCCTTTGCTTGTTGTCAATGTATGGACGGGCTTATAAATCGCGCCCGTACAAGGGAAAAGATGACAGGGTGAAGGGCCTGGCTCTGTTATACAGAGGAAAGAAGCTTGAGATGACTGACAGAGAGGGGGAAGAGCAGTTTCACGCAACGAAGGGAGACTTACGACTCAGCTAGCTGTTGAGTGTAAGCGACATCATTGGATCGGCACCACTTTCCACCGCATAAGCAATTGTGCCAGGCTTATGCGGCGAAAACAGGTGAGATGCGTTGTTTATAGATGTAATGATGAAAGACCAGCAGGGAAGCAGTCCGATTTTGCTCGCTACCTGGTACTGTTTTGGTGTTCATGTTCTGAGCGTAACATTACAGGATTGGGTATGTCAAGCCTTGCAAAAAAGCAGAGTAGTATCTAGTTTTTCATCCATTCTCAGTACACCCTGACTTCTTTGCAGCCTCACCATGCTAGAGATGCTCCAAAAAATCTTCATGAGTCACTTTCGCTTGTCTCAAAATTCTACGCAAAGTGCCTACAGCCATTTCTTTGTGCAACGGTATGACGCATATCAACTCACTCTCGGAAGTCTGTTTTCTCAAACCACATGGCTGCCACGCTGTCTAACACGTACAAAACCTAAACGCTCCATAACGCGAATAGCCTTTTCGCCAGAAATTATAGGTAACTTAGGCGGCATCGCTTATCTCGAAAGTTGTGAACAATGCACGCTTAATCTCAGGCACTTGCACTTCTTCAAGATACAACTGAGTTGCCTCTTTCAAATTAGCAATAGCCTCTTCAACCGTATCACCTTGACTCACAGTACCTACTTCAGGGCAATCTGCGACGTAAAGATTACCTTCCTGATGAAGTACCGCACTTAATGTACGTGTTGTCATCTTTCTCCTCCTGCATATTCTTTACCCAAAGTATACCAAATTTTCCAAACAAACAAAATCCCAAAACCCTTCGTTGTTTCTTTCTTCTTTTACGTTTGAGAAAGCTTCCAGTTATGCGTGGTATCCCACAAGCAATTAAAACTACTACTCATTTACTTCTCTATTTTTTGAATAAAGTTCAAACTCTCGCGCAGCCTTTCAATATCCACATGCCCCTGCTTATCAATCGCAGGAGCCTCAAGACTGATCGATCCACGAAAATTGTGTTGTTTCAGCCCTTGAAAGAAGCGGGCAAAGTCGATATATCCCTGACCAGGATGGAGGTATTTACGACTGCCATCATTATGGAATCCTTGCCCATCGTAGTCCTTGATGTGCACATGCCGAACCAGTGGCTGTTTCCATAACCATGCTGTCGTGAAGACGGCTTCGATCTGTTCATGTTTGGCTAGAAACTCCGTATCCAGCGCGACCCGACTACGCCCATCATGCTCCACTGCACGCTCCACATTGCTCAGTGGATCGAACTTACGACATGGGATCGTCTCGATCGCCAGTTCTATATCGTAACTAGCCGCAATATCTATACACTCATGAAGACATTCTAGATTAAGATCAAGATTATCATCCAATTCGGGCCAGCCCCAGAGGTGGAGCACCAGAATCCGTGAACCAAGACGACTGCCTAATCGGCAATTATCTCGTAGCCAGCGTACACCCTGTTCTCGTTCGCTTGCCTGTGCTTTGCCCAGCGCAACGCCGATATTTTTCTCAGTATGGATGACAGGAAATTTCAGACCAGATCGTTGCAGATCGGTGGCAATGCGCTCAAGTTCGGGATACCAGGCTGGATAAAACAATAACTCAAGGCCATCTACATCCAATTGTGGGCCGTATTTTAGTATCGCCTGATAACTGGTATAATCTGGATGGCGACTGAAGGCTCCGGTAGAGCAAAGGATCTGTATGTGCTGGCTCATGCCTCGTTGTGTTTCTCCTATTTATTAAAATGTGGGCTTAATCCACTTATTGTACATGCTGAGGAAGAGGTATGCAAACCGTATCTACCCATTACTTTATGTCAAATGCGTTCGTGTCATATCTGAATATGCTATACTGGTCCTGCTATGTTAAATCTTGATTTTATTTGCCAGCATCCGCAGGTGGTACGTGAGGCATTGCAGCGGCGGCGTGACCCTCATACGATTGATGAGATTCTACGCCTGGCCGAGCAGCGACGTGTTCTCGTTACCCGCTGTGATGGTCTTTATACCATTCTGAAAGCGTTGAAAGAAAGCGCACAGAATAAAGCAGCAGGGCAGCGTAAGACGGCAGATCCACAGGTGAAAACGCTCACACATGATATTCGGCAACTAGAGATGCAGATTACCGATCTAGGGGCGCACTTGCAACCATTGCTGCTGGACCTGCCAAATCTTCCGCACCAGAGTGTACCTGTTGGCGAGGGTGAGCAGGACAACGTTGAGGTACGGGTGTGGGGTGAGCCTGTTTCATTTCATTTCCAGCCGCACTCGCACTGGGATCTGGGTCTCCGTCTGGGATTGATCGATGCTGAGAGTGGCACAAAGATTGCCGGTAGCCGCTTTGTCACCCTTAAAGGATCTGGTGCTCGCTTAGAGCGTGCCCTGATCTCGTTTATGTTAGATATCCATACGCGCGAACATGGCTATACCGAGATACTTCCCCCACTCCTGGCTAAACGTACCATTATGATTGGCTCCGGTCAATTGCCAAAATTTGAAGATCAGGTCTACTCCAGTTCCGAGGATGAGTTGTACTTGAATCCTACGGCTGAAGTGCCTCTTGTAGGTATGCATAGCGATACTATTATGCCGCCCGGCACACTGCCATTACGGTATGTTGCCTGGACGACTGCATTTCGACGCGAAGCTGGTTCTACTTCGCGTCAGAGCAGTGGATTGTTGCGCCTCCACCAGTTCAACAAGGTTGAGATTTTCCAGTACGTAGCTCCCCAGGATTCTTATGTCATCTTACAGGAAATGTTGGGGCATGCAGAACGCGTTTTACAATATCTGGAGTTGCCGTATCGTGTCGTAGAATTATGTACTGGGAGTCTGCCCTTTGCCTCTGCAAAGACGTTTGATCTGGAGGTATGGATGCCGGGTCAGGGGAGCTACGTTGAGATTTCCTCGATCAGTAATTGTGAGGGATTTCAGGCGCGACGGGCAAATATTAAATATCGGCCCTCACAAGGTGTACATTCTGAATATGTGCATACGCTGAATGGCGCAGGATTGGCGGTAGGGCGTACGATGGCTGCAATACTAGAGACCTATCAGCAGGCTGATGGTTCCGTGATTGTCCCAAAAGTACTACGCCCATATATGCAGACTTCACTGCTTGCTTTCCCGGTGTAGCAAGCTTGCGAAGCCACTTGATGAATGAGGAAAGGGGAGGGGTGAGAATTTTTGGTAACAAACTGATTGAAACCCTTCCAAAGCGGTGTTGCCTGTGGTATAGTAGTCGTGGAGGGATGGCAGAGTGGTCTATTGCGGCTGTCTTGAAAACAGCTGGGTTAACAGCCCCAGGGGTTCGAATCCCTTTCCCTCCGTTCCAGTTCTGAGACAATGGAGTCTTCTCTGGATATGGTCAGTTTTGCCACCTATATCTCCTGGCTGTTTTGAAATATGACCTTATCTTAATTAGCATGTTGACAATGGCTGTCGCTACTCTTCTATGCAAGAAATTGGTACTTATTTGAGTACCATGTATATACGACCTATCGTAGTGGACTCTTGTGCATGTGTGTTATCTGTGGGGGATAACGCAAGCGTGCAGGAGCCGTTTTGTGGACGGACGGTGAATTACTGTGTTGCGAATAGGAATGTTAGAGCAACTCGATCTAGCGAGCGTTTTACGCCGGGTCGAAACGTATAGCAAGACGGGCTTGATGATAATCAGGCAAGAAGGCCAGTGGGTAGAACTTTATTTCCGTGATGGCCGTTTGATGTGCCTTGGCCCGATTCGCACGAATGCAACCCTTGGAGAAAGATTACTAAAAGATGGTGTAATTTCTCCTGTTGCATTAAAAGAAACTCTTCTTGTTGTGGGCGATGCCCAACAGAGTGAGACGCGTATGGCGTTGACGTTGATGGATCTGGGTTATGTAAGTCACGAAGAGTTACGCGCCTGGGCGACCTATAATGCAATTGAAGCGCTTGGTGCCCTCCTTTCCTGGAAAAGCGGTGAAGTCTCCTTTGGGGAAGAGGCAACACCTCCATCTGATCGCCTGCTAGTTGCCCTCTCTATCTCGGCTTTGCTTTCTTCTATCGTGCCGGAAACCCCGGTTCCTCAACCCGCTCCCGTCCTTGCAAAGTCTAAACCTACCCAGGATCTTGGTCAACCTGCTCCCGTTCTTGCAAAGTCTAAACCTACCCAGGATCTGAGTCAACCTGCTCCCTCTGTGCATAACGTCCCTGATGTCCCGACGCTCGTCAATACCTCTGATTTACTATTGGGCGATTTTGATGATACTCCTCTCACGACATCTTTCTCTTCGACTGATGCACTCTCAGCTATACTTACTTCTAATGATGCCAATAACTCTGCACAAAATGTGTCTGGTGCCTCGTTAGTTCAGCCTGTCGCAGTGATGAACCCTAAACCACCAAAACGTATCGACACTTCATTTATGCGCCCCGACATGCTGCTTACTCCTGTTGATCTCTCGGCGGCACGCGAGCGTACCCCTCAAGTCCAACTGACCCCTGATCAGTGGCGCTTGCTCACAAAAGTGGATGGTCGCACTTCTTTGCAGGCCGCCTGCATGGATTTAGCCATGACACCTGAATTGATCTGCCAGGTAGCTGGAGAACTGTTGGTGGAAGGCTTAATACAGCTCTCCTTCTCTTCACAGGGTCAGATGAGCGAACTTTCTCCGATCTCCAAAGAACTGATCTCATCAGGCATCAATAATGGATATGTTGTTCCCAATTATGCCAGTGCCGTTTCTACTTTGCCCAATACAGATGCGTCACCTCAATTTACTTCGTCTTTTCCTTGTGAAACGCAATCGCAGTGGGGTAATGGTGGCAATGGGGCAACGTTTGTGCCTGGGCGCGGCTGGATCGCTTCACCACAGCCCTTACAGCCCTTACCTACGAGCGGTCCATTAGCTGCTACATATAGTGATATTTATGCTCAGGTCGGAGGGGGTCGCTAGCGACCCCTACCTCTTTGTCTAAAGAATATGCGGGATGCGAGGTATGTGTGAAGGGAAGTCATTTATCATTTTCTCTGCCGACAGAAGGCTCCGATGAGGAAGGCTTTATTGCTGGCATGTTAGTTGGTCGTAGCGCTGCTATGCAAGAAGTAGCAGCGCTTGTACGCCAGATGGCCCTCTATCCAGCTACAACGGTACTCCTACAAGGGGAAAGCGGCACAGGAAAAGATGTTGCAGCCCGTGCCATCCATGAGTTAAGCAATCGCGCATCTTATCAGTTTGTTGCCATCAATTGCGCCGCTATCCCCGAAACGTTGCTGGAAACCGAGCTTTTTGGTGTCGAGGCTGGCGCTTTCACCGATGCAAAGGTCTCACGTGAAGGGTATCTTCTACATGCCGATGGTGGTACTCTTTTCCTGGATGAGATTGGCTCGATGCCTCTCGTTTTGCAAGCAAAACTGCTTCGCTTTCTTGAAGCTCGCAGTTTTCGTCGTGTTGGTAGTACCAGAGAGATTCATGTGAACCTCCGGGTTATCTCCGCTACCAATGTTGATCTGCAAGCGGCGGTCACCCATAAGACATTTCGTGATGATCTCTTTTATCGTTTAAAAGTTATCACCATTACCCTACCCCCATTGCGTGAACGTCCCGAAGATATTGAGCCGCTGGTTGCATACTTCTTAAAGCTGCATAGCGCTGAAGGTATGGAGCCGCTGCGCATGAGTCCTGAAGCCCTTGAAATTCTCCAACATTACTCCTGGCCCGGTAACGTGCGCGAACTCCGTAGTGTGATCCAGCGTGGTCAGATCCTCTGCGACAATAATGAAATTTTACCGCAAGATTTGCCGGAGAGTATTCATCAGGCTGCCAAAGGTAATAGCCAGCGCCTGCAAGAGCTGCAACAACAATTACATCTTCCATCCGAAGGCATTGACTTACCAACTTTTCTCGGCACCATCGAATACAATTTTATCCAGGAGGCGCTCGAACTCTGCCGTGGAAACCAGGTGCGAGCTGCTGCTCTACTTGGTATCTCTCGGGATCAATTGCGCTATCGGATGTCACGGAAGTCTTAATGCATTTCCACTTGTCCTCTTCGGGTTTAAGAGGTATACTTTCCCCACAGGAGGCAGCAGGAGCTCCCAATCTTTCTCGACCCGTTTGAGGGTACTGAAATTATATCTCCTCAGGCCAATCAAGCATCATCGCTTTTGCTGTATCGCCTGGCTGTATCACCACGCCGCCCTCCGGTACAATCACAAAGGCGTTCGCGTTCAGTAGTGAGGTCATTACATGCGATCCCTGGTTGCCCGTTGTGTGTGCAATAAAGCGTCCATCCTGCCATGTTACATGGGCACGTACATAATGGCGACGCATTGCACGATCACCTACACCATCTTTCACTATTACATCTATCTGAGGTTTGAGTAGTCGCGTATGCCCCAACATTTTGCGTATCAAAGGACGCCCAAACAATTCGAAGGTCACAGCGGTAGAGACCGGATTTCCAGGCAGACCAAGTAACGGTGCCGCTCCAATATAGCCAAACGCTACCGGTTTTCCTGGGCGCATATTAATACGCCAGAAGTCGATGTTGCCCTGCTCCTGCATGATCTTTTTCACCAGATCGAAGTCTCCTACAGAGACACCGCCGGAGGTCAAAATAAGGTCATAGGTCATGGCCTCGCTGAACTTCTCACGCAGGCTCTCCACTGTATCACGCGCTACTCCCAGGCGATGCGCTTCTGCTCCTGCCTGGCGTACGGCTGCTTCCAGGAGGTAGCTATTGCTGTTACGGATCTTCCCTGGCTGTAAGCTTTCCCCGATATCAACCACTTCATCACCCGTTCCCAGAATTGCCACACGCGGACGCCGTATCACGGGAACGCTTGCCCACCCCAATGTTGCCAGTATACCGATCTCCCATGCACCAATCTCAGTGCCTTGTGTGAGAACCGTCTGCCCCCTCTGGATGTCTTCACCAGCCGGACGGATATTGTTTCCAGGTGCCACCTCCTCTAACACTTCCACCCATGGACTATCTGGTCCAGCGGAGCGCGTTAATTCCACCTGAATGATGGTGTCCGCTCCCGGGGGCACCGGTGCACCTGTCATAATTCGCATCGCTGTTCCATCTTCAACCGCCGAACTGGCGACATACCCGGCAGCTATCTCACCTGTGACACGCAGGCGTGCAGGTTGCCCATTGACCAGTTTGCTATTCTTGCTCAAAAGCGCAAAACCATCCATCGCAGAATTGTCGAAGGGAGGTATATCCTCTTGCGCCACGATATCCTGTGCAAGGACCAGCCCGCAAGCTTCAGAAAGAGGAACATGCGTAATCGCAAGGGGTTTTATATCAGCAAGTATACGTTTGAGAGCTTCTTCTACGCTTAGCATACACAGGTCGCCTTTCAAGATCGATTTTGCTCTAGCACCATTCATCCACGTAGGGGCCAGATTTATCGCGCCCACGTGTGTAATTTCACAATTCCTGGCCTCTACCCTGATCATTGTACACCACAATGATGGAGAAGCGCCTCAAAGGTGACGCACGCAATAGATTTTCTTGCGTGAACGAGCAGCAAAAAGCCCACAACCTGAAATAAAAAAGGTTATGGGCTTTTTGCTGAAATAGTACCTCGTACGGGATTCGAACCCGTGATCCCCGCCTTGAAAGGGCGATGTCCTAGGCCGCTAGACGAACGAGGCGTGTGCAATACTGCTCTTGTATTGCTTTCCGGATTTTACTCTATTGCCATTGCTTTGTCAAGCGGAATCGTGCCAGTTTCCAGGGCTTCCCACTCTAATAATTTTATTCAAAATTGATATTCACTTATAATTCGCATCTTATCCAATTCACTCACCTCCCAATATATTCTCAGAACCTGATAGAACCTCGCAGGTAAGCATTTGTAGAGACAACTCATGTGAAGGGAAAAATATCCGAATTTAAAACCCTTGACAAACTGTGATCTCATCAGTATACTGATGCCCAGTTAATTAATTTAACCGCTTAAATGAGCAAGGATACCTGCACCTTTCTTATCTGGAAATAAAGCGGCATATTATTGCTTGTTATGGTTCTCAAATACACTCTTTAAAAAAGTTAAGATAGATTTCCTCGGAATGTTTTCCACAGTGTATGTGGAAGGCTGTATATATATAATGTATGCAATACAAAGAAGCAAAAGGGGTTAATCTTATGAAAAGACGCATCAATCGACGCCAATTTCTGGAACTTTCTACTAGCGCAGCGGTCGCTGCCACCGTTGGAAGCACTGGTGCTTTCACTTACGCAACTTTCTCAAAGTCTCTGGCTGCTACTACTCTGGCTGGGTACTGGAAATTCGACGAGGGTAGCGGTACGACAGCCAGCGATTCTTCAGGCAGTGGCTACGCAGGAACACTCCAGAGTGGGGCTACATGGTCCGATGGTCAGGTAGGTTCTCATGCACTTCGTGTCACTGGAGCCAACAATAGTTATGTCGATATTTCGCAAGCGGTGGTCAATACGGCTGCCAGCTTCTCCGTCGCCGCCTGGGTCAAGGTAACAGCGGTCACTGGAGCTTATCAGACCTTTGTTAGCCTTGATGGTAGCCAGGTTAGCGCCTTCTTTTTACAGTTACGAGGTGATACAGGTCTGTTCGCTTTTACCAGGCTCTCCAGCGATTCCACCTCGGCGTCTGCCAGTGTTGCCGCAGCATCTGTTCCTCCATTAGTGGATGTCTGGTATCACCTGGCTGGCGTGTATGATAGTAGTGCACAGACTATTTCTCTTTACGTCAATGGGAGTTTGCAGCAGACCACGCCCTATACGACTGGCTGGCAAGGAAATGGGCATACAGGCATTGGACGTGGACGATACGGTGGCAATCCAGTCGATTTTGTGAATGGGCAGATTGATGATGTTCGTTTCTACAATGTCGCCCTGTCCTCCAAGGATGTTGTCGACCTGGCCGCAGTTGCTTACTGGACGTTTGATGAGGGCACGGGCCTGACCGCCGCCGACTCCACGGGCAACAGCTATAACGCTACCTTGCAAAGCGCTGCATCCTGGGTAAGCGGCAAAGTTGGCACCTACGCCCTTAAACTCACTGGTACCAGCAATAGTTACGCCGATATCCCACATACGGCAATCAATACAGCGACCAGCTTCTCCGTCGCCGCGTGGGTCCAGGTCAACACCCTGACAGGATCTCAGACATTCGTCAGTCTGGATGGGATTCATGTCAGTGCATTCAATTTAAAGCTGCGTGATGGTAACGGTAAATTCGCTTTTACAAGAACAGGGAGCGATTCAACAGCATCACCAACTATCCTCGCCTCTGCCTCCAATGTGGCAACCACAGGGACCTGGTATCATCTGGTTGGTGTTTATGACGCCGATGCGCAGACTATTTCGCTTTACGTCAATGGTCAATTGCAGCAGACCACAGCCTATGCCAACGACTGGCAAGGGACCGGGCATACCGCAATTGGACGTGCCAAACGTGGCATGAACACTTTTGTGGAATTTACAAATGGGCTGATCGATGATGTGCATCTTTACAATGTCGCTCTGGATTATACGGCGGTCAACACTCTGTTTGGTTCAGCCCCCACCTCCTCTTCTTCCTTGACAGTGCAGGTGAATGAGGCAGGTCCCAGCATCAGCCCCTTGCTCTATGGCCTGATGTTTGAGGATATCAGTCATTCCGGCGATGGCGGTCTCTATGCCGAACTGATCCGTAACCGCATCTTGATGGACAATGCCAGTGCTCCCGATTACTGGTCGCTGGTTACCAGTAGCGGGGCCGCTGGTATGATTGCTCTGGACACGACCAATCCCGCCAATACCGTGGCCCTGACAACCAGTCTGAAATTGCAGATCACGACGGTGGCTTCCGGGCAACGCGTCGGCGTGGCTAATGCTGGTTACTGGGGCATCCCGGTTCGTCCCAATACAACCTATCAGGCCTCTTTCTATGCAATAGCCAGTGCAGACTTCAGCGGCCCGCTCACCGTCACTATTGAGAGTAATGATGGAAGTACCGTCTACGCCCATGCAAAAGTCAGTGCTATCTCTACTACCTGGGATCAATATTCAGTCACGCTTACCACGGGTAACGTGACCGCATCGTCTACTAATCGCTTTGTGATCAGTGCGTCACATACTGGGACGGTCTGGTTTACCCTGGTTTCGCTCTTTCCCCCCACCTGGGCCAACCACACCAATGGATTGCGACCTGATCTGATGCAGCTTTTGCGCAACACGCATGCGAAGTTCCTGCGTTTCCCCGGTGGAAACTATCTCGAAGGCAATACCCTTGCCGACTACTTCCCCTGGAAAAAGACGATCGGCGATCTTTCACAACGCCCAGGTCACAACGATCCCTGGGGCTATCGCTCCACTGATGGATTGGGCCTGTTGGAATACCTGATCTGGTGTGAAGATCTGAACCTCTCCCCTTTACTCGCGGTCTATGCTGGATACGCGCTCAATGGGACGCACGTTCCAGTTGGCACAGCGGCATTCGACCAGATCATTCAGGATGCGGTGGATGAAATCGAGTATGCGATGGGCAGTACCAGCACCACCTGGGGTGCAATGCGAGCGGCAGATGGGCATCCTGCTCCTTTCCCCATCGAGTACGTCGAGATCGGCAATGAAGATTTCTTCGATGGTTCCGGCAGTTACAATGCTCGTTTTGCAGCCATCTACGATGCCATCAAAGCTGCCTATCCGGGCATCAAATTGATCGCCACCGCGACGGTCACCAGTCGAACACCGGATCTTTATGATCAGCACTTCTATCCCTCACCCGCTGGCATGGTCAACGATGCGGCGCTCTACAACACCTATAGTCGGGGTGCTCCCAAGATTTTCGTTGGTGAGTATGCCTCGCAGGAAGGCAAACCAACGCCTGATCTCAATTCTGCTCTGGGTGATGCCGCCTTCTTGACCGGATTGGAACGTAACTCGGATGTGGTTATCCTGTCCTCGTATGCGCCTCTGTTCGCTAACGTCAACGACCTCAGTTGGAATACCAATCTGATTGGCTATGATGCCATCAATAGCTACGGTTCGCCTTCCTATTATTTGATGGGAATGTTCAGCAAATATCACGGGGATACGGTGGCACCGACGCATCTCTCCGGGACGAGCGGACTGTACTTCGTATCAAGCAAAGACGACAGCAATGGATCTGTCTACATCAAAGTTGTCAATCCAGGCAGTTCCGCCAAAAGTGTGCAGGTCGTGTTGAATACCGGAAGTACAGTGGCCTCAACAGGAACCGCTATCGTGTTGTCATCTGCCAATCCCGCGGATACCAATACCCTGAGCAATCCTACCGCTATTGTTCCAGTTACCCACGCGTTGAGCGGCCTGAGCAACTCGTTCAACTATAACTTTGCTCCTTATTCTATTACTATTCTTCAACTAAGCGTCTGATGCCATCAAAGTAGGGAGACTAATTTATTATTTTGTGGAGAGACGATCTTACGGAATAATAAATGGCTTCCCTACTCTAGTATCATTTCGAGTACATATTTCATTTATTGAAGCCAATGATGGCTTAACTGCTCTACCAATCTTCATTATGCCCACTTTCGCTAGAGGCCCGATTTATCGCACCCACGTCGCCTATTGCTACCTAAGCGCCAGCTCCTCATCCTTCTTGTTCAGCTTATTAGAATGGGAAAGCCCTGTGTCAGTTCGTGCTTTCAACCCATTAGTCGTAGCTTCCCAGCAGCATGGTGAACTCGACCAGATTATTGAATGGATCACGGCAGAAGAAGCGCGGACGATTAATAATTGGCGTCGCTTCAGTAACGATATAACCAGCTTCCGTCAGGCGAGCGCGATACTGGTCCAGATCAGGCACTTCAAGGCAAAAGTGATACTGCGCCAACGGATCTGCCAAAATCGGGTCAGGGATAAAGTGCAATTCCATCTCATTGTCCCCGACGTTGAACCAGATCACGTTGAGGTGGGCAAGCGCCTTTGGCGTAGGCTTCTCTTCCAGACCCAGTACTCCCCCATAGAATGCACGTATAGCGTCCTGAGCATCCGTAGGAACGGCGCAAGAAACATGTTGCAAGCGAGTTTTTTTCATCGTATTTTGGCCTTTCTCAAAAACTGTGCTACTATAGGTATACCACAAGCGAGGAGGAAGTTTCTGAAAATATTGGCGCAAGTGTATCCCAAAGCTATGCTTTACGTCAATACAGAGAGAACAAAGGGTCTCCATTCTTTCGGGGAAATGTTGGAAATCAGGGGAGGGGCGTCACCTGATTTCCCCTGATGAACGTTGAGCCTGTGGCGGAACTGGAGTTACTTTGAGGCGCATAACAAGCTATCTGAAATGGTTGGCTGATTATGGATATACCCTCCTTCTCGTTGGGAGAATCCACCTCCGTGTAGGGGTGCGTTTCTTCCGCTGGCGTATCTTACTCAGGTTGCGATGCATTCAAAATGTGGAAAGTACACAAACATATATGAAACAAACGTTACTTATTATTCGACATGGGCAGACAACATGGAACGTTGAACATCGTCTTCCCGGACAATTGCCGGGTGTTCTCCTGAATGATAACGGGCGGCAACAGGCCGCTCGCCTCGCTGATGCTTTGTCCGTGCTTCCCATCAGTGCGATCATCAGTAGTCCGCTGGAACGTGCACGCGAGACAGCCGATTTTATTGCAAAAGGACGCGATCTGAGCATACAACTTGAACCGGATCTGATGGATACCGACATTGGGCCGTGGGCCGGACAGGTGATAGAAGAACTGACGAAAAACGATCCCGCCTGGAAAGAATATGTCAAAGACCCAACGGTCGCTCCTGAGGGGATCGAGACATTTCCCCAGGTTCAACAACGCTCCATCGCTGCCATTGAGCGCTGGCGTAAGCAGGAGCATATCGGAGCCTATCCCGCCTTCGTAGCCCATGCAGATGTCGTGAAACTGCTGCTCGCTTATTATACTGGTCTGGAAGCAAAGCGTGCGGGATCATTGTTTATTGACAATGCCTCCGTCAGCATCATTGAGATTGGCGAAGAGGAGCATCAGTTTCATGTCCTCTCAATTGGTTGGAGTCCAAGACCCGGCTGGCTCAAACCACCCGTACCTGTACCCGCACAGAACCCTGAAGCCGTCCAGGAAGTTGGGGAACAAAAAACGTAATGGAATGGTATAAAACCTTTTGCTGATGTTGAGGGCGTTGACGATGCCCATATGTTGTCCGTGTATTGATTCACCTGGAAGGGGAAGTTCGCATGTTTGATCCACGTGATCCCTATGAACGCCTGTATTGGCACTATGATTCGCGCCGACAACTCTCAATAGCGGAAATTATCGCGCTTGGTAGCGTGGATGCAGAGACTGCCGGGCTTGTCTGGTTGCTCCTTGAACAGGGAGCATCCCTCACCGTTGCCGGACCAACTGATCCTCAACCCGGTGTAGGGAAAACAACAACTCTGAACGCACTCCTCCAGTTTTTACCTGAAGGCACCGCTCTGGCATATATGTCAGGAATGTACGAGAACTTTGCGTTTACACGCCGCTCGGATGTCAATCCCGCAACAACTTACGCGCTTTGCAATGAAGTGAGCGATCACTTACCCATCTACATGTGGGGACGTATTGCCCGCCGCTTCCTTACCTTGCCAGCTCAGGGCTATCACGTCGCCACCAGCGTGCATGCCGACACTATTCAAGATGTCATGCGTATGTATCAACGCGATCTACGCTTGCCTGTGGATGATATCCGTCGCCTGGGTTTGATTATCAATATCGGACTGGTTGGACGTTTATATCCACCGCGCCGTCGCTGGTTCAGCACACATTTTGTGCAACCTGTAGCTGATCCTCAACGTCCGGATGCGGTAACGCCGGTTCCTCTCTCGCTCTGGAATGACTTCGATGACACCTTTGAGCATGCCGATGCGTCTATTATGAACGAGCTTGCTGGTTGGATTGGCCTCACTCCAGACGCTTTCAATCAGGCACTCAAACTACGTATCGACTGTTTGTCAGAAATCTCACAGGGCTCAGGGATGGATACAGATGAGATGTACGATGCTATCAACGACCTGCGCCATCGGAAACAACAGCCGTAGTATGAAATAGAAGAGTCACCTTCATTGTTTTACTTTATAGATAAGAGCTGAAAGGAGGTTTCAACATGTTTAACCGTACGCAATACGCTGGCGAAGGCCGCTGGCCGCGCATCTGCAATGAAGCTCTCTAAGAGAGTGTCTCTACCATAATATCCCATAATTCAATATATGCAAATGCTGTAGGGGCCCGATTGATCGCGCCCATGCGAACCAGAGGCCCACTATTTCACGGGCCTGTCGCACATACATTTGCTAAGACACTCTCTAACCATCAGAAAAACAGGAGCTTATCTGACATGTCATACTCTGTTGCCATGCTCAGCGTCCATACATCGCCTCTGGATAGTCCAGGACGTACCAAAGACGCGGGCGGCATGAACGTTTATATGCGCGAACTGGCGAAAGCGCTATCTCACTTTCACATCACTATCGACATTTTTACACGTTGGACCAACGAAAATACGCCGCAAATTGTTCAATTGACCCGTAACGTGCGCGTCATTCACATCAAAGCGGGACCCATTGCCCCCATTCATAAAGATGACCTCTACCAATATCTTCCTCTGTTTACGCGCCATATAGAGGAATTCAGGCAAAATGCATCTCTTCAGTATGACCTTGTCCACAGTCACTACTGGCTTTCGGGCATCGCTGGTATGCGCTTAGCTGATCAGTGGGATATTCCTCATGTGACGATGTTTCACACGCTTGGACGCTTAAAACAACTCGCCAACCCGGATGCTCCGGAACCTGCTCTACGCCTGGAAATGGAACATCGCCTCATCCAGCAGGCGGATTGTATTATCGCTGCAACAGGGGATGAGCGTATGCAAATGATTCGCTATTGTGGGGCCACCCCTAACCAGATAGAAATCATCCCTTGTGGCGTCGATCTCAAGCTCTTTATGCCGCAGGATCGTCAGCAGGCACGTCGACAACTGGGCTTAGAGTCAGAACAACCACTGCTGCTGTTTGCCGGACGCCTTGATCCGTTCAAGGGACCAGATCTTTTGTTGCGTGCTGCCGCTCTTATGCAAAACACCGCTCAGATCGTCATTGTCGGTGGCAAATTGGATGGTGATAAAGATCTTCAACAATTGCAAACACTAGCTTCCGAGTTGAATATTAGCCAGCGCGTCCATTTTTTAGGAGCTCGCCCTCAACAAGAGCTGCCTCTACTTTATAATGCTGCTGATGTAACGGTCGTGCCGTCCTATCATGAGAGCTTTGGCCTGGTCGCCGTTGAGTCGCTTGCCTGTGGAACGCCCGTGGTAGCGACGCGAGCTGGCGGACTTACCAGCGTAGTGCGTAATGGCGAGACTGGTTTCCTGGTACCGCGCTGCCCTGGTTTCTTTGCTGAACGCCTGGATACGCTTCTGGATGATACGCACCTGTATGCAGAGATGTCCGCTGCCGCTCGGCCCTCTATACTCCAATTCAGTTGGGCAAGCATTGCCAACCAGGTCCATAGCGTCTACGAAGAGCTCGTGAACAAAGCGCAGTGCCTGGTTGCTCAGTAGTGCTTCGGCCAGCGGGGAGATCTCATGATAGTCCCTACATTAATTACTCTTCCCATCCCAGCCATGTTGTTTTCTCAATAACGGGCGTGGGATGGCGTTCATCTATAGATATAGCCGCGTAGCCAATATAGAGGAATGCCACAATTGTATCTTCCTCCGCAAGGCCCAACCATCGTTTCACATGCGGATCATACGCGGCATCGCCCGTACGCCATTGTGCTGCCAGCCCCATCTCTTCAATTGTCAACAGCATATTTTCCGTAGCCGCCGCCGCTGCCTCGATATTCTCGATATCCAGCACATTGGGTTGCCTTGCATGCAATGCCGCGACCACGATAAGCACAGGTGCACGCAACGGTTTGTTGCGCTCCTTCGCAAGCATAGCCTGAGCTTGATTGCTTGCCGTATTTTCCAATCGTGCCAGCAAAGAAGAACTCAATATTTCGCCCAGTTCTTGTCGGGCGCGACCTGCCAGCACAAAGAAGCGCCATGGCTCAACTTTACGATGATTGGGCGCGTGCGTTGCAGCATGCAGGATATGCTCTATCTGCTCACGGGTAGGACTCTGATCGGTTACCTTCCCAATACTCCTGCGCCGCTCTATAATTTCGAATACGCTCATATTTTTTCTCGACTCGTTTCTTTTTTACAATGAAATCGACTGCATTTGCTTGTATGATCATAGCAGATTGGCGCGGGAAGCGGTAGTAATCTATTGAGCGTCATTTGAACCAACACATAGGACAACCTGGATGTAAACAACACAAACACTACAATTATTCACTCTTCCATCAAAAATTGACGCTTTGTTCTGCTAATTGTATACTTTCCCTATTGGTCAGACGCGTAAATTCGTTGACCGCGTTCGTTGCTTCTGAGTGGATTGAAAAGGAGTTCATCCATGCAAATATCATCCTTGCGCGTCGGTGCGCGTTGTCTCATTGCCTGTACATTGCTTGTATTGTCTGGCGCTATTATGCTCCATCAGACAGCATCCCCACAAAAGGTTCAGGCCGCAACCCCTGCTGTTAAGATCATGCCTCTGGGAGATTCGATCACTGGTTCCCCTGGTTGCTGGCGTGCTCTGCTCTGGAATAACCTCCAAAATACAGGGTATACCAATATTAACTTTGTCGGTACCCAGCCACCACAGGGATGCGGAATACCTTATGATGGCGACAATGAAGGCCATGGCGGCGCTCTCGCTACCAATATTGTAAGCCTGAATGAACTGCCCGGCTGGCTCTCCGCCACTAATCCAGATATCGTCTTGATGCATCTGGGAACAAATGATGTCTGGAGCAATATCGCAACAAATACCATTCTTGCAGCATATAGTACGCTAGTAGATCAGATGCGAGCGAATAACCCACATATGAAGATCCTGGTGGCGCAGATCATTCCGATGAATCCCAGCGGATGCACGTATTGTGCACAGGGGGTGATCGCTCTCGATGCAGCCATTCCAGCATGGGCCAGTTCCAAAAGCACTGCCCAATCTCCCGTCATTGCAGTGGACCAATGGACGGGCTTTAATGATAGTACAGATACAGTAGATGGGGTCCATCCAAATGATTCCGGCAATCAGAAGATCGCCGCCAGATGGTATCCTCCTCTAACCGCCCAACTCAATACGCTACTGACCCCTGTCCCGGCAACTGCAACACCAACGGGGACAACACCGACTCCGAGTCCGACGCCAATCATGACGCCGACCCCTGGGAAGACACCAACTCCCAGCCCGACGCCAGCCATGACGCCTTCACCAACCTCGACTCCTGGCACTGGTAATGCTTGTAAGGTCACCTATACAATACAAAATCAGTGGCCGGGTGGGTTCACGGCCAACGTGACGCTCACAAATACAGGTTCAACTTCGCTCAATGCTTGGACGCTCGCATTTACCTTCCCCACGACATCTCAGCAAGTTGGGCAAGGATGGAGCGCCACCTGGGCACAATCAGGTCAACGCGTGACCGCAACAGGCCTGGCATGGAATAGTTCGCTGGCACCCGGTGCTTCAACGGCAATTGGCTTCAATGGTACATTTGGGAGCAGTAACCCCTCTCCAACTGGCTTTACTGTGAATAGTACGACCTGTACCAATGGATAGGTATCCACCGTAGGGGAGTCATTTATTATTCCAGGGTAGGATATCTTGTTGACAATTGCCACAAAAAAGCTTAATGTAGACGATACTAGGTGTAGGGGCCAGATTGATCGCAATACTGTTCAAAGAAAAAGAATGAACGGTGCAACAGTATTGCGACTTATCGCGCTCACCGGTCCCACACACGAAAATTTCTTATTGTAAGTTGGTACTTAGAAGTTATGTTAAGGCAAGAAGCTCCAGGCGAGAACTGGAACCCTGCTGGCGATATGCCTGTACGTCGCGCTCCTCACGCAGCCTTTCTGGTTGATGGGCGCATGACAATGCTGAAAATGTGCTGTGCCTTTTTATCCGCAAAGCGTTCCATCCATATCACAGCCTGGGGCCTCAGTCCAGACCTCTTACTTGTACGTGGCAAACATAAACGTGCAGGCGACGATGGCTCAGAGGAGCAGGAAGAGCTGCTTGCCTGGCTACGTGCGCAAGGATTGTCCGCTGAGGACCTCAGCTACTGGCAAAGTGACGAAGATCTAAGTGTTGCCAACGTCCTTACCTATGCCGTCAAACATGATGTCTCTGTACGCATCTTGCTCTGGGACACTTACACTCTCCCCTTCCAGCATAGTCCGAGTGATGTCAAGAAAACACTTGAGCCACGCGGCATTCTGTGCCAGCTTGATGATAGTCACATGGGCCTTCTCAATCACCCCATCGAAGCACATCACCAGAAGACCATCATCGTGGATGAGCGCTGCGCCTTTGTGGGCGGCATCGATATGATGAGCGAGAATGATGGTGATTATGATCGCTGGGATACCAAGGGCCACCCCTATGCAACACCCTGGCGTACGGGCAAAAATGGCAAGGTGCCTCATAGCTGGCATGACGTTCACACGCTCTTCGATGGTCCAGCAGTTGCTGATGTTGAACACAATTTTCGCCAACGCTGGAACTCTGTTGCCAGATTGCACCAGGTAGATGATCTGCTGGCTGAAATCCCATCCGCCCCTTCGCCTCATGAAAGTGAAAGCCCTATTCGCATTCAAGTAGTACGCACCATTCCTAAGGGAATTTATGATTTCGCCCCTAAAGATGGGATTGCAACCATTTTCGAAGCGTATCAACGTGCTTTTGCATCTGCCCGTCGCTCCATCTATATCGAAAATCAATATTTCTGGCGACGGACGTTTCTAGGCATCGAAAATCCAGCCCTGGGTTTGCCCAATGTTGATATGGAGGGATTATTACAATCGTTGGCCGAGGCATTGGGACGCGGGGTCGTCGTCACCATCCTGCTTCCCGATCAACCAAACGTCGGACGCAACTTCACGGATGAGGGATTGCAATATCTATGGGAACTCAACCCTGGCGCAGTCGCCTCAGGAGCGCTCCAGGCATATACGCTCGGTTCCTCCATTTTGCAGGTGGATCGTGCCCTCTATAGTCCCATTTATGTACACGCTAAGGTTGCCATCGTCGATGATCGTTGGATTACCGTTGGCTCTGCAAACCTCAACAATCGCGGAATGCGTGACGATAGCGAGTTAAATGTTGCAATTCAGCAGCCAGATATTGCTCAGGCATTGCGCGTAGTATTGATGGCTGAGCATCTTGGACTATGTTCCGAGGACACGCTCTTTCGCATTATTGAGGCTGCCGGACAGGCCGATTTTGGCTCCAGTGAACCGCAAAGGCGCTCCATCTTCATGCCTTCGCTCAGGCGTTGGTTTCGTCTCGGCCTGCGCGTGAGTGGTGAGCAGTTAGATACAACCATTCCAACCTTATATGCAAAACATATGCAGGGTGAACTGGGTGAGCAATGGGCGCAATTGCAATCCCAACTCGGCGACCCCTTCAAGGCAACGGCCCTCTTCGCAAAGCAGGCAAAAGATAATCTCCAGGCGATCAAAGAGCGCCGTCCTCTACAGGGACACCTTCTACCATACATCCCCTACGAGCGTGCCGATGAGTATGGCGTCTCCGTTCATGCCGTGAACGGTTGGCTTGCTACGTTGCCGGATACGTTTACCGAACAAACGGGATAGGAACTTGATCGCGCCAGAGAATATTTTAATCTACCATTTATCCCAATGCAGCACCTTATCCAACGGCTCGCGTGCCGCTGGATTAAAATTCGTTCCCAGCGTATACGCTACTGGAATAAGGGCCGCCTGTGTGACCTTTTCATAAGGAATGCCTAGCACCTCAGCCGCTTCCTTCTCATAAGGCAGATGCAGCGTCGTCCAGGCTGTACCTAACCCGCGTGCACGGGCCGCCAGCATGAAGCTCCAGGTGGCTGGAAGAATCGAACCCCAGACACCCGCCTGTTGATTAGCAGGTAGCCCATCGAGACGCCCGGTAATGCAAGGGATGAGATACACAGGAACCTCGTGCAGATGTTCGGCCAGATAATCAGACGAATCGACGATACGTTGTTGCGTGATTGCACGTGCTGAAGTAGCATCCTGACCGCTTCTAGCCTCCACCCTTCTCGCGCGATAGACTGCGAAGGATTTACGGTACAAATCTGCCACCGCCAATTTCTTCTCTGGATCGGTGACCACAACAAAATGCCATTGCTGGCTATTGCTGCCCGATGGTGCCTGCAACGCAATCTCTAAACACTCGCGAATTAGCTCCGGCTCAACAGAACGTGTAAAGTCCAGGCGCTTTCGAACTGAACGTGTGGTGGTAAGTACCTGGTCAGCCGTAAGGTTAATAAGTGACATAATGTTCTCTCTCCTACGAGGATTGAAGGCTATAAATAACGATGGTTATGGTATTACGCTATTGTTATTGTATATCATTCCTACGTTCTTGTGTTTTTGCCCTTTCTTCTCATAAGAAGACTAGACAAATAAACCTTCATAAGAGGAATAGAGCATTAGAAGGGGAGCATACCCTCGAAGGGCTAGAGACAGGAAAAAAGGCGGAGGGAAAGGCCCTGTTCCTACAAATCACAATCAATGGGGAAGATTGGTAGGCAGCAATCAGGGAAGAGTGGCTGAAAAAGGACCAGGCTTATTGGTACCTTGTCAGCCACCTCTTCTCGTGCTTTCTCCTTAAACACGAGGAGAAATTTTCTGCTATCTATCCCGTGATAAGATCACTGTGGTAAGCGAGTAGGGAGCAATGGTTACCTCAGAAGATGAACCACGCGTGGATACAATTGAACTGCTGTTCTCTCCGTAGGTGTACAGTGTAGTCCTCGCCTTTGCTTCGTAGCCTTTGAGGTTAAGCGAAACAGTATAGGAATTACTGGGGTCTTTGTTGATCAATAACACTGCCAATCGCCCATCGGGTTGCTTCACAGCATGGACTGCTACCAGGCTCTGGTTTGAGGAGGAGGAGACCATATCCCCTCTCGTTCCCAGATATTTAAGCATCTGCAAGCCATAATATGTTGGAAAAGGTGTATTGGCCGCAGGTTCGCAGATACCCGAGGTTGCCGATGTGCACGATCCATTAGACAATACCCCGTATTCGCCATATTGAGCGTTACCATAGAGTGATGAACTATTGTTCGTATCACCTACCGCTCCATTATGGAGATCCCACCAATCGACATTCGCAACGCCATTTTCCAACCATGTTGTGTAGTTGTCCGCCAGGAACAGGGCATTGACCAGGCTCACGGTTTGCTTGCCAGGATTGTAGGAGACCGAATTAGTCTCAGTAATCATAATCTTCACATCATTGGCATGTGCACCACAATACTGATTGATCTCGGAGCGCAAAGTAGAAACCATACCCGCAATCTGGCTGGTGCTTGCTAACAATGTAGCATCAGATTCACTACCCGGATTTTGCGGATACCAGTGAGCAACCACAAAATCAATGGACGAGCAGGCGGTCGTTAAAACCGTGTTATTCCATGGTTGAGGCGATGATGCACTCGTCTGCCCATCGGGCCAGTTTCCCGGAGCAGTAAGGACTGCACCAAGCTTAATAGTGGGATCAACCGCCTTCATTGCCTGGCTAAAGGCAACAACATTCGTGGCATAAGCAGATGGACCCATCCCATGCGTATCATATTCCCATGTGGCACCATAGGTTCCATTGCCATAGAGCTCGTTGCCGATCTCCCAGTATTTGACGCCATAGCGATGACCATTGCTACTGCCTCCCGCATAGGTTGGGACAGGGCCGTTATACTTCGGACCACCTTTGTTTGCGTACTGTACCCAACCGGCAGCTTCCTGAGGTGTACCCGCACCATAATCCACTGTAATCATCGCTTGCGCGTCGGTTGCATGCGTTACTCCCATAAATGCATCAAACGTATTATTGGGATCAGTAGAAACTCATACCGGGTACGGTGGTATTCGATTGCCAGTGATAAACATCCGAGGTTGAGCCACCAGGATAACGCAGCAGATGGATGCCTGCATCCTTGACCGCATCGGTAGTAGCACTGTCGAGCAGGTGTCCATCCCAAACGGCAGTGTTAAGTCCTTTACTGATATTCGTCAGTGTGCCTAGAGATTGATTGGCATTGACCGTGACTTGAGCTATGGTAGCTGCGGATGCTCTAGTAGCTCCGAAAGGACTGATAAGCGCGAGTGTGGAGATCAAAAGGCATAGAGTGATTGCACCAGAGTATTCCACTGGCTCGCCGCTGAGACAAACGTAAATAGGCAAATGTTCTTGGGGTCGACATTGTTTTCTCTCCTTCTTAAAAAAAGATAGTGTTCGGCAGCATGGTCGAACAAGGACCATTTCTTGTGAAAAACTACTCCCTGTAGGCCGGGACTTTGTGATGAAGAAGGATAATCCAGCAACTGCTTTTGTACTTTTCTCACGGATTTAGTGTACATGCTTCCCTGGCAGGCAATCAACAAGTGAATAAATTTGATCAAACTGAGGTATGAGGCCACTGAATACATAATAAAATACTTGTAGGTTTTCTGATTAACTTAATGTAGAATGCAGCTCCTCTATCTACGCCAGGGTATGAGGAGTCCAGGCATAAGCTACTACAGAAGCGCTTATATATTGCCCAGTGTAAACAGATTAGTTTGCCTGCGCAGCCACTTCCTGAAGTACCGCCTGATTATCACTTATATCAATGTCGCTAGCAAAGACCATGATATAGGTTGCACCAAGATTGAGGGCGGCGGTCATATCATCCAGCAACGTATCCCCACTCTTCGTCGTTGCATTCCTCTGCTCCGAAATGAGCGGCACCTGCGACCACTGATTCGTCGTAAAAGTACGATTTGCAACCAGCCCATTATCCTGCAACCACAGATTATGTGAAACCGCGTAATCCAGCACCAGCAATTCGCCATAGCCATGCGTCTTGCCAATAAATGACGCGTCGGGCATCAACACCAGCGGCGTCTGCTGAAAGGATGTGCTGTAGTCAATGATGATCAGCTGCATCGTGTTCCACCAGACCGGATCGGAATAGCCGATAGCCTGCCAGTCGGCTAACAGGTTAGGATTGTTGGTGCGCGTATCGACCTTGGTCTCGCCACCAGTGCCAATGCCCATCTCAATCGCGCTGACATGGGGATTGCCATCGTAGTGGTTGGCGAATGCCTGGATAAAATCACCGTAGCTCTGGAGGAACTGCGGATTCCAGTACTGTGGCAGCACGGCATTATCGACTTCGGTGACGGACGAGACGCCCAGATCGTAGACCCATTGCGGCGTAGCGTGACCGGAGTTTGAGCTGGGGTCCCAACTGGTCCAACCGGCAGTGGCGACGCGCAAAATGACGTTCTTGCCATTATCGGTCCAGGGCTGCATCTGCTGATCGATGAGATCCCAGTTGTACTGTCCCTGTTAGCGGTTCGAGTTGGGACCAGTAGTAGCCCAGATATGTGCCTGCGATGGCGGGATTGGTTGCGTCTGTGGAGGAGTTGTGGCTGCTGAACTCGTAGATGCCTTTGAAATTTGGGTCGGCGGGTAGGGTGTTTGGGTGAGCTTTGGCGATGGTTGGGATGAGGGTTGTGAGCATGAGAATGATAGTGATGATAATAAGGGTGATGCGGTGTGATGGTTTCATTTAAGTATGTTCTCCTCATCTGGTTGTTTATGATTTTTTAGAAATTCGGTAGGAGTTATATCATACATACTTGTACTATCCTTTTATCTCACTGGTATTTCAACTCCCACTCGTGCCCAACCTACTATAAGTACTCCACCTTCCAGAGTTTAATACTATAATCTTGGATTTCCTCCAGAGCACCTTCAATTGCGATGATATCACCACGTGGAGACCAGGCGATGCTTGCTACAGCCGCAGTTTGTTCCATTATTGGTCCGGGATGCGAGACAAACGTTTGTTCTAACTGACTAGTAGACACATTCCAGACAAATACCTTGCTTTCATAATCCACACAGGCAAGGTATTTCCCATCAGATGAAAAATCCAGCAAGAATGGGTCACCAACAGGAAATAGGGCAAGGTGTTGTAATGAAGTACCTCGATGAAGGTCAACGCCGCGATTCTCCAAATATGGATCGCCGTTCGCAACCGCCACAATATCACCACCAGGGGAAATTGCAAAATCTTCAGGGCTAAAATGTCCAAGTGGATGTCCAAAAAGATATCCCTCGGGAAGGATCGTAGGTGGATTGGTAGTAGAAAATTGACAGCGACAAATCAGATCTCCATTCCGAAAAAACAATTGCCTCCCATCTGGCGTAAAACGAAAAAGACTAAGACGCGTGGCAGGTATCTCCGCAGGGAGTAATAAGTGTCGGGTTTCAAAACGTAACGTCTCTGCATCCCAAAAATACAGCCAGCCATCATTGTCATAGGTCAAAAACCACTTGCCATCTAATGAATATTTGCAAGTATATTTTTGCTTTATATGTCTGCACGAAATTGTTCGCAAGCATATCCCCGCACTATCCTGAAGTTCGATACGTTCAAACCAACCATCTTGAGTAAACAACATGAGAAAGGTTTGATCGGGATTTATGCGCAATAATGTACCTGGAATGGTATGGTGAAGCGTCCAATTTGCCTCAGAATCCTCATACCAAAAATTCGTTTCCCATCCACATGAAGCCAAGATTGTCCCATCTGGAGAAAACGCCAGACGATACGTAGCACTTAATTGGTTATCAAGTATGGTAAATGGGTACACGGCTATAGAATTGCCGCCATTAGGTAGTGAATTTTCGTTCTTCGACATAACTATACCTCATTTTCTCCTATCGTTTACAAACTGCCTAAATAAAGAACCTGAAAACATCTCAGGGTGGCCAAGCAACCAGAAAGTAGTTTTCTGATTGCCTAGCAGCCCTATTTATAACTACCTTTCCGAGCTAATAACTAAAGGTACAATAATTGCTGGAAATCAAACCTCGCTAACTCAAGGTCGTGGGGTATAATCTTGATAATCTACCCCTCCACCGGGTTTATTAAACCATGCTCTTACTGTTGATTGCCACTTATTCGCGAAGAGCTGAATGCTGACATCACAATTTGGACAAGGTGTACCATCCGCACCCTTTTGCTTGTAAGTATACAAATTGTAGTGTGAATTAGACTGTAGGTTTCCTGCGTCATCAGCATTAACGAAACAAGATGGCTCTGCACAGTTAATCCCATGCGGCGTCTGAGGACGATTAGGATTGCCGTACGTATTATTAACAGTAACTGGACCAGACTGGCCTCTACCATCTACTTGGTGATTCTCATCTTCCAGGATAGAATACGCTCCAGGCCGAGGGCGGTTTTCCGGATTTCTGTCTGCAGGGATACTTGGATTTGCCCTGCCTGTTTGTGCACTTGGATTGTTAGGATCTTCTCCTGGCGAAGTGTATATCCTCTTTTTGGCGTAATCCTCCTCTTGTTGACTTGGTGGCTGCAACTTATTTGCCAAAATTTGGGAGCCAGTATCTTGTGGATAAGGATCTTTTATTATGTGACCACCAGGATCAGGAGGAGTCGGCCCTTTTTCCATCAGACCACCAGGATCAGGAGGAGTCGGCCCCTTTTCCATCAGACCACCAGGATCAGGAGGAGTCGGCCCTTTTTCCATCAGACCACCAGGATCAGGAGGGGTCGGCCCTTTTTCTATCAGACTTCCAAAATCAGGAAGACAGAAACTAAAGATACCAAGATCAGGACAGACGGATTGCCCTGTTGGATCGTTGTGTGTTTCAGGATTACTTCCTACATAATTGTAGGGGTCCATACCCTGTACATTACCTTGTACGATGTCTGCTGAGACGAAACGGCCAACGGCTGGATCGTAGTAGCGTGCATTGTAGTAATCCAGCCCCATTGGATCGTTATACTGCCCTGTGAAGCCTTTGTTCGTTCCCATTGTTCCCGCACTATAAAGCTTGTTCCCATAGGGGCCATAGGCCTGGTTAGCAAGGACAGAGGCAGTTCCCGGAGTACTATTGAAAGTTGCAAGGACGCTACCCAACTCATCAGTTAAGTTGAATTGCGTATTTGTGCCATCGGACTGACCAAGGAGTCGTCCGCTCAGGCTGTAGTAGTATGTATTGCCTGTGTTGCCTGAATTATCGTAAGAATGCTCTTCCAGACCAAAGGCATAAGTTGTGATGTTTGTCTTCCCACCACTGGTATCCCTGAGCAAAACCCGATTACCACTTGCACCATAGGCATACCATTCCTGACGATTGTTAGCTGAGTTGCTACTATCGGTACTGTTCCACTGGACAAGTTGATCAGAAACATTATAGGAGAGGGTTGCGCTGGTAGCGCCATAGATGCGTGAGGTCTCGTTACCCCAGTTATCGTAGCGGGCACTATACAACGCCGTTGCTCCTGAGAGGGTTGCGCATGTGGTTCCGATAGGATAAACACCCGTCAACTGGTGTGGGTGGCTGTTATCGCAGTAGAGGTACTGCTGCAAGTTTCCGGTACCGTTGAGTGGTGCCTGCCAGATATGTCCCAGATTCGTGTAGGCGTAACTATTGTTATAGTTTGCACCATTAAGACTATTCCCCAGCGTCGCGGAACCACATGTGCCATTGCTTGCTGAGGGTTGCGTGCCATTGTTACCTGCCCACACTAAACGGTTCTGCACATCATTGCAAAAGTTTTGGGTCTCGCTCCCTCCTGAATTGGCCTGCCCTGAAACAACAGATTGGATCAGGCTTGAACTGACGACATTGCCATTTAAATCGTAGCTTCGGCTTGTATTGAAGACAATGCCATTGGCCCCACTCCCATTCTGCCAGGTAACATTTGCACCAGCAGGGCGTTGATTGCCATCATAGGAGAGTTGATCATCTGCCAGGGCTGTGCCGCTGGTAGTCTGGAAGTTGATATCACTAATCAGACCACCAGTATTAAATGAGAGGGTTGCAAGGTTCGCGACACCAGTACTATTATTGCTAAGGCCAGTGAGATTGCCTGTCACGCTATCATAAACCTGGCTGAAGGTATAACCAGTTTTGCCTCCGGAAGTTGTTTGGGTCATCATCAACTGATTATTATCGTTGTAGGTTTGAGTTTGCAGGTAGGTTGGAAGCACCGTCGTTACATTCCAGCTACTCGGCACACTCATATTGAGGTTAGCTGCGATAGTATGTCCGCGCTGATCGTACTCGAACTGTTGGGTCGTGGCCACCGAACTGCCATCAGGGTAGTAGGTAGTTGTTATACTCTGACCAAGCTGTCCAGCGACATAATTAGTTGTACCCGGCAGTTGCAGATAGCTCATTCCATAATTATTCTGCACGAGAGGATGACTACTACTACTACAATTCCCCGATCCATCTGTAGTGGGTGTGGTATCCTGAATGCAAAGGGCACGACCCAACAGATCATAGCTAGTGCCTATTGTACGCGAACCAGAGACATCGGTGATCTGGCGTCCATCTGCATCGTACGTATAGGTATGAGTGCCACGATCTGGATCATTGAGGCTGGTCTGCCTGCCCAGGTCGTCATAGGTTGCTGTAGTAGCCACACTGGTGATCGTTTGGCCTGTCTGAAGAGCCCTATCAGTGACAATCACTGCAGTTGGCTTGTTTAAGGCATTGTACTGCGTCTCTGTGATAGACGTAATATTGTCATTGATGGAACCCGAAGTGCTATACTCCTTGACAAAGCGCGTGTTTCCTAGCTCATCCTTGAAGGTGACAGACATATGATTGTTAGCATTGTTGGTCACCGCATAGTCATAAAGAGTGCTGTTGGTGGGATCAGGGCTGCCCAAGCCATAACCAACACAGGTCGTCCAGGTTCCCTGGACGTTCCCACTAGCCCAGGTAATCCCCGGTTCAGCCGCTGTCCCTTCAATGGCATCGCGGGTGGCAATGGTGAGGCCTAGAGGATCAGTGATCGTAATTGTTCCAGTAGGTGTATTGCCTTGATCGTCAGTTGCTGTAGAAGGATCAATCCAGTTGCTGCCATGTGCCACACGAAACGGTTGACTTGCAAATACCGAGTTTGTTCCATGCATTATGAACTGTAAACGAGACTAGATCATATGTTGCATCCAGTGGTTTGCGTGTCTCAGTTGCCTGCCCTTGTGCGTCATAAAAGGTTCGTGTTACTGCATTAGAATACTGGTATGGCACACCATCGATCTCATAGCAAGGCAGATCACTGCCAAAGGCACAGGTAGAATACGTACTTGACTGCGAGGTATAGTTCCCTGTCTCACCTGGGTCTTTATCTTGTAAAGTCTGGTTGCCATTGCTATCAAAGTTATGGCTAACACTAGTTGTTTGTCCATTCAAATCCGTGGCGCTAGTCAGCATACGCCCTTGCGTATCATCATAGGTCACACTACTCTTCTGAGAAAGTACATCCTGCTGGCTTGTAGCTTGAGCTGCGTAACTATCATAAACAGTACAGGTTGTGTAGCGTCCTTTTGTCCACGACGAAGACAACATCGCTGGAGCCGTCGCCAACGTACAACCCTTGCTCCCATAGAGACTACTATTCGCTGCTCCAAAAGCATCAACCGTACCCACCGTATTGCCAAAGCCATCGTAGGCAGTATATGTAGTAAGAGCTGTGCTACTCTGATGACTACAATCGCTATAGGTCTTCACCGTCGTTGCCAACCCCGATGCAGGCGTGTAAAGACCCGAAACACCCTCGTCATAGGCCGTATCCTGACACTGCCAGACATGACCCGAAGCATCATCCACCTCACTATGCTTCACTCTGTTGACCGTATAATAGGTAAAGCTATTGTGAGAGGAATCATTCGTTACATACGTCGACTTCTTCGTCACCGTCGGGGCATTTGAGCTAGTCGTTTGCTCTTGCAACAGATTGTGATAGCCGCTCGACTGCAAACCACTAGAGGTGTTGTAATCATCGTAGGTGTCGGTGTTCTGGACCCATGGCGCATTTGTGGTTGCCGTCCCGTTCTGCTCGTAGGTGGTCGTCTTGCTGAAGACCTTGACCATCTCGCAAGGCGTGTAGACGTTATCCACACTCGTATCTACACAGGCAGTACTGTAAGCAAACGCACCCGAAGGTAAAAAGTCAGAAGTGCCACTGTACTGATTCACCGTCTCGCTAATCAGTTGCCCATCGACTTCACCATCACCCCAATATTTATCATCTTTGATCATCTGACCCGATTGATAATTCTGGGCATCGGATTCGGGCGTGCCCCACGACTCAGGTGTATAGTAGGTCTGTACCTCGAGATTACCACTAGGTGGAACCGTATACACTTTGGCGAAACCATGGAACTCACCATGATAGAAATCTTGCCAGTCCTGGTCTGTGTTGCCACTGGTCGTACCAGGAATGAACGTATCAAAGACACAATCACTCTGGCCCGCTGGCAAAGGACTCCCTTTAGCAGGAGTACAGAAGGAACCATTGCCACTAAAATCGCTCTTGTAGTTGCCCCAAACACCCAATGTATAGGTATAGTTATAAGTGGCCGGTTGCAGATTGGGATCACTACTATCTTTGCCCAACGCCTCCCGGTTGGTCACAACCTGCACGGACCAGGTCTCGTCGTCTGGATGGGCATAGTTGCCTGAACAACGCTTGCTCTGATCACTATCGTTCGCATGATTGGTACAGTAGAATGGATCATGCCGATCATCCGTGACAACGCCGTTGCTATCAGTCACATACGGCGTCCCATGCGTGTTGCTATAGGCCGTCTGGTACGTGACGCTTTCACCAATGTTGGTGTTCTTGTCGACATAATAGTTGAGGTATTGCCAGTTGGTCTTGATATGATACTGTGTCGATCCATCGTTGGCTGTCTGCTGGCTATCGTAGTACGTATTGTTAAGCTGGGCATAGCTAAAGGCGATCTGCTTCAGATTGTAGGCCGTCCCACCAAGGTATTGAATGGGAGTAATATCGGTCAGCAGATGCTCGCCCGCTACATACTGGGTATCCTGGGTGATCGGATCGGAGGTATGCACAAAGGGCGTATCGAGGTAATTAAAGGTGTACCCATAGGCCGGGTGATTCGCGGTATCGGCCCCAACATAGGAAGTGATGCGTTCCAGGGAGAATGCGCTCATGACGATCGGAGCTGGATCTCCTGAACTATCATCAACGGGGGTATCACACCGCTGCGTTGTTGATTTCGGCGTATTGGCGGAACATTTATATTTGATGCCATTATACGTCGCACTATAAGACACAACCCACCCTGTCTTCGTCCCAGAAGGAATGATGACGGAATCGTTACTGCCATTCACATCCCCACGATACTGGAAATCCACGGTTCCAACCACATTCATGTTGGAAGAGACCGCTGGATTGATGGTTCCATAGACGATCTGAGCCATGACGGCATCACGAATGCTGTCATGGCCATTATCATCCGTATGCTGATCCTGGAAGTAAGAGATTTTGATCTGTTTGCTGGGGGAATTAGGTCCTTCGCGTGATGAAACGATCCGATTAAGATCCCAGCGATAGGTCGTCTGGTTTCCATTACTATCGGTCGTATATTGCTTGGAGTCAGTGCTGCATCCATACTCATAATAGTTGCCGGAGGTATCCCAGACACGGAAACAGTCGGGCGTATCGGTCGAACTGCTCATATTCGTGCCGGAAACCTTCTCATGCGAGATATGCTCGGTATAAAAAGACCCCACGTTGTTGGGATCAGGAATGAGCATATCGCTAACACCATCAGGTCCACTCAAGGAAAAGTAGGTCTGAGAATTGCCGCTCGCACTGGTATCAGGATAGTTCTCTGCCGTGATCGATCCCATCCCCAGTGTCCAGCCATCCCCCATACTATCGGCAGGACTCAACCGGCTATGGCGTCCGTTGGGCATCGCTGACGAATAATTGAAGGCAAGCTGGGGAGTGAAACCGCCCGGTCCCGGAGGCAACTGCATTGGATAACTATAGGTCAGGTTGCCAGAATTACCCTGCACCGACGCCAGATGCGCCTTGGGCGGCTGTTGCACGGTTGGCACACTTGCGAGCGCAAACGTGCTGGCCGTTACCACGCTACTCTGAGCCGTCAACGTGTGCGTTTTGGCGTTGTTAACCATGTGGATGCTGAGTCCGGTTGTTGATTTATGGGCTGCCCGTGCGGCAATCAACAGATCAGGCCAGCTTAGAGTGACTCGACCAGGGTCAATGCCTAGCGCCTTGAGTTCCTTTTGGTTGATAGTGATAGATGATCGTGATGGGACGAAGCGCCGTTATACCTTGTATCGCATGACCTTGCTGATCGAGGACATTAAATGCATACGTTCCCAATATGCTACTGATGCCTGCGTAGTGTCCAGAACGTTGTGTGATCTGCAACGTCAGCCCACCTGTAGTTACAGCGGCTGGCGTTGTGCCGTTGGCAAGACGTGCATTGGTTGCATTCAACGTGCCGGGTGCGACCTGGACTTCCAGATGTTGATCGCTGCTGATCTGCTTGACAGGCACACCTGCTTGGTTGGCGGCGAGAACATTGGGCGACAACGACAGGACAATAGGTTTCATTTTTGCAGGTTCCACACTGGGCAAGATCTTCGCTGTACTCTTTTTCACTGCCTTTGTGGAAGCTAGAGATGCTTTAGAAGTCGGTGCAGTGAGCTGACGCGTAAGCGTTTTGTGTGTCGGCGTACTTCGCGCCAGTTTCATGAATTGTTGATACGTAGTCACACCTTTCACAGGCTTTTGAAGCGTTGCCGTGAATGATTTTGACGTGGGAAGAGGCCCATTGCCCATTAGCCCGGTAAGTACGACGAGGCCAAGCATCAATGTAGAGAAGATGCTCCAGAATGGCCTGGAAGGGCGTCTCCGCCGCAGTGGAGCAACAGGTTGTAAATCGTCAGGAAGGGGATAATAATCCTGATGGATGGACATAATGTCGTCTCCTTGTAAGCTGCAAATAAAACATACAGGTGAATAGGGTAAATCAAGAGAGTTGTGAGAAACGATAAACGCAGGATTTTCAAAAACAGATATATGCATCGTGTGAATTCTTCTGCCAGGAAAATCCTTGCGCCTTCCAAAGTATAGCAATAAGGACGGGCTTTTCTATAGAGCGTGTTATATCGTTTGCAAAGATTAACCATGTCGTTTTGAGGGCGACATTATATCGCCGCCGGGACGATATAATGTCGTATCAGTGTCGATAGCATAGTGACATAATGTCGTCTTGCTCGTTTTACCTATGAGGTTGGAACATTTCTGTTTTATAATATTATCTTGATAAGGGCTAAAAACACGTACTATCAAAATTGAAAGGACTCATACTTATGCCAAATGATACTCCCCCATCAGCGAATGAAAAATTGCGCGAGGAACGTCTGAAACGCGGTTGGTCCCAACAAAAATTAGCAGATGAGCTAGGCATAGCTGTCGTGACCGTCAATCGTTGGGAACGTGGCAAACAGCAACCAACTGGCTATTATCGTCTAAAATTAAGCACCCTTTTCGACAAAAGCGCAGAAGAATTAGGGTTGTCAGGGGAGGCAAATGAACCTGAGTCAATCACTTCTATAGAAGAACTGCAAGAGCACATGAAAGAAATAGCTCCTGTTTCTCCCACAGAGCAAGAAGAGACAACGAGGGATATTATTCTGGACAGACCATCATCAGAGAAAATGTCACATCTCCCTTTCTCAGATAAACCGTTCGCCAGAACTTCACTCAATAAGAGAAGCAAAAGTAAAATCCTCCTCTTCCTGATTCTGATATTCCTTGTCATAGCTACCCCAATCACTTTTTTCCTGCTGCGTTTTGCTAGAACTTCAGGACCTTCTTCACATTCTTCACATTCCTCACCCTCTTCGCCTGCCTTATTTATAGTCCTCTCAAAATGGAAGATGGCTTTAAATGATCCATTGACGACGGCTCATCACGATAATCAATGGATAGATGATGGCTCACAATGTATCTTTCGTTCAGACGGCTATTACGCCATTTCGCAGGGAACAAACTACTGTAATTATGGTAAATCTTCAGTCAATAATTTCTCTGATATGGCCTATTCTATTGATATTACATTTTATAAAGGGACGATGGGTGGACTCGTCTTTCGTCTCATCAATAATAACTATTACGGTTTTTACATTACGGTGACCGGGAAATATTGCATCCTCTGGCATACCAATAGTGATGGTGGCGATGATAGCTTCCTGATTACTCCACAACTCAACCCAGCAATTCATAAAGGCTTCAAGCAAAAAAACACTTTGAGTGTGCTTGCAAGAGGAACGTCACTCAAGTTCTGGATCAATGGGCAACTGGTTAAAAAGTTGACTAATAATAAATATAAAAGTGGTACGATAGGAACTTTCAGCGGCGATCCCACCAATGGCTCAAAACCAACCACAGAGGCATCGTTCAACAATGCAAAAGTATGGATACCCTGACACCTCTCCTTGCCAGGGGTAACCATCCAGCACATTGTTCGCGAGGATATGGCAGATAATTACATTAACATATTTAGCGATAGAAATATCCCTTGTCCTTCCCTATATAAAATGGTAATATCCGCTTATTAAGCAAAGCAAAAAGAGAAGAGTGTACATATAAATTATGTTAATAGAGAATATTGAAGAGCAAGAACAGCCGCGTGATCATACTCGTAGAGAGATAAACCGTCGCGAATTCCTTGCGCTCAGCGCCCTGGGTTCGCTGACGGGATTATTAGCTGCCTGCCAGGATGGTTCGTCGGTTTCCGCTGGTGCAACCCCGAGCGCAACTAGACCACCGTCACCGACACAGCCACCTACGCCCACACGACCACCTTCGCTCACCAATAGCGATTGGACAAAACTGGCAAATAGCCTGAAAGGTCCCCTCGTGCGTCCGGGCAGTTCACAATATGCTGTTGCGCGTCGCCTCTTCGATCCACGCTTCGATAACGTTTCACCGCAGGCAGTTGCTTACTGTATCTCGCCCGCAGATGTTCAGGCCTGCCTTGCCTTTGCGCATCGCTTCAATCTGCCTCTTGTGCCTCGTTGCGGTGGTCATTCGTACGCAGGGTATTCAACGACGACTGGTATAGTAGTGGATGTCACACGCATGAACACCGTATCCGTGAACGCCAGTGCCGGAACGGCTACGATAGGAGCCGGCGCGAAGTTAATCGATGTCTACTCCGGCCTGGCTCAACAGGGTTTGACGCTTCCGGCTGGCTCATGTCCAACAGTAGGCATCTCTGGTCTGACATTAGGTGGAGGAGTAGGTGTGCTTGGGCGCAAATTTGGCCTGACGTGCGATAGTCTTCTTTCAGCGCAGGTCGTTGTTGCCGATGGCCGCGTGCTTACCTGCAACGCGAACTCGAATGCGGATCTCTTCTGGGCATTGCGTGGTGGTGGTGGCGGCAACTTTGGTATCGTCACCTCATTCACCTTCCGCACCTATGCCGTTGGTGCCCTTTCACTCTTCACATTGCGCTGGCCGTGGAGCAGTGCCGCCACTGTCGTTGATGCCTGGCAACACTGGGCACCTCAGGCTCCAGATGAGATATGGTCCAATTGCTTGCTCCAGGCCACCAGCAACAAGAACTCTGATCCACTTATTCAAATCAACGGCGTCTATGTGGGTGATATCGCGCCGCTTAATACGCTGCTGGCGCAACTGACCAACAAGATCGGGGTAGCTCCCATCAGTCGTTATGTATGGAGCGACAATGTGCTGAATACGATGCTCTACGAGGCGGGCTGTTATCAAGAGAGCGTGGGCCAATGCCATCTGCCAACTCAAACTCCCAATGGCAGCGTGCAGCGTGTTACAGCTGGTGCGAAGTCTGACTACTTTACGAAACTGCTATCGCTCCAGGGCGTCAATAATCTGGTGAATGCGGTTACGCGCCGTCATAATTCTTCCATCCTTGCCGATGGTGGCATTGGACTCGATGCGTCAGGTGGTGCCATCAATCGCGTTCCGGTGGAGGCAACGGCATTTACGCATCGTAACGACCTCTTTTCAGCCCAGTACTCGGCTGGCTGGACCGTCGGGGATGCCAGCTCGGTTGTCTCGGCAAACCACACATGGTTGACTGACACCTGGCAAGCAATGCGTCCGTATGCCAGTGGTACTGCCTATCAAAACTATATTGATCCGTACCTGACTGACTGGCAACATGCCTATTACGGTACGAATTTAGCACGCTTGCAACATATCAAAGCTACCTATGATGCCGCAAATTTCTTTCGTTTTGCTCAGAGTATTCCACCCGCACTGTAAATTGGCAATGCAATGCGCCGCTTTAGCAGGGCTGGCGGCGCATCAGGGCGTTCGCTTTCATCTCTAGACTATCATCATGTTCCGCAAGCTCACGTAAGAAGCTGGCCGTGTCTCGTGGTGCAATCAATGCGCAGAGCGAACGCTTCCCCAACTGATAATTGACCTGCAAGCGATCCAGGGACCATGCGGCAGCGACCAGGGGATTGCGCGTCGGGAAAACAGCCTGGATGGATGCCAGCGGAATCTCCTGCCGCAACAGCCCGCTGCGGATGCGCAAAACGGTCACCTCGACCTCATAATAAAGTGGGAAAGCGAGTGCACTGAGGGCGAGTATGAGCAGCAGTGCGACAATGAGCGAGATCCATCCGCTGATGACAAGCACAGGCTCGGTCTCGATATGAATGGCGAGGAAGCCAAATGCAAGCGGTAACAGCATGGCAGTCCAGACAACCAGCAACACACGCCAGTCCTTTTTTGAGTAGTGCTTCATCCAAAACCTCATTGTTTTTTATATGTATTTGCATCTCGTACATGGTATTGTAGGGGCGCAATGGAACGAAGTGGAATAAGCCCGGCGCTCACACATACCTGTTAATAATAACGAAGCAAAGTCATTATAGTCATTCTACGTAAAGCTTCTTTCCTCCCTCACATATATCCATACCCCTCATCTCTCGAAGGATATGTTGAGAACCAGACAAGGCTCGCATTATAGTTATACGGTCCCGTGAATATAAGCCAGAGCCTTATTCCAGGCTTGATGAGCAACCTGAAGGCCCATCGCCCTTCCGGTAAGATCGCCGCGCTCAAAGTGAATACCACCGTAACGGCGCGAAATACCAGCTTCGTCTGCTGCACTACTAAATGTGGGATAGGATAACGTAATATCCTGTGCAGGAACCAGCCCAGGCTCAAAGAGAGAACTCTTTGCCTTCACAGTATGCGAAAATCCGAAGCTGTCGCTGCCAGTAAAACGCTTGAGAACACTAGCTCCGCTGGCGCTAAAAATGCTATGACCGGACACATGCTCTGGAAAAGCTGGTGTTACCACCGTCGCAGCCTGATAGGGAAGCCAGTTCTGACCCTGAATCAGCTGTGTTCCTTTGTAGGGACCTGCCCAGGCTTTAACAGACTTCTTGTTAAAGAGATAGTGTATAGCCGTAATGGGGCGTGCAGAGTTGTAGTAGAGTTTACAATCCCAGGCCGCGATACCAGCATCAAAGATCGCGTTGGTCAGTATAAAAAACAGTTTCACATTTGTATCCAGATCATAATGCTCACGCTGCGCTACAAACTGCGCGAACAGATTCCAGTGTCCAGGCGGTTGTTCGCTGCCGGGACCATCTGCCCAGTACTCTGCAATAACTTTCTGCCTGTCGGTTAAGTTGGCGCTGTAGTCCAGAATTTGTTTGGCCTGCGCGATATACATAGGTGAAGGATAGGTTGCCGGCGGTCCAGGCCGGAACTGTGCGCCGGAGTTCAGTGCAAAAGGCGCGATAAAGCCGCAGCAGGCGGTCGCATATTTCTGTACAACCTGCCCATGATGGCCGTCTGAGACCCGCAAAGGCTGCCAGCTATTGGGATCTTTGATGCCATCAGGCGTGTTCTTTGGCACGTAGTTCAGATAATCGGAGTAAACACCAACATGCAGGTTACCAAGCTGATTTGCGCCATCATTAGCACGAAACGCCATCACCGCTTGCGCCGCCACATTGCCAACGCCGGATGGGGTACTGATGTCGGTCGAAGTATCAGCAGGATCATAGCCCAGTTTTTGCATCATAGCCTTGAACTGGGGTACTCCACTGGGAAAGAGAGAGGCCAATGCCCCATACGCTGCATAACTGATCGCTTTCTGCTTATTGGCAAGCGTACGCTCATTGGCAGGCCGCCGCAACGTTGCACCCAGACGCGTACCAACTGCAACAGGATTATACGCAGCCCAGGCATCATAGATACTGGTATGGAGGATTGCCAGAGCACGCGCAGTTATTGGCGGACCAGGATGGGTTAAGCGAATCATTTGCAGCGCCAAATTATTCCAGGTAATAATTAATGTATCAGGCGTACCGACGCTATGTGCAATCGTCTCCTTCGCCTGTACAATAGTGGTATTACTACTCACAAGGAGACCTGCTCCTATTGTCATACATTGCAAACCCTTCGACAACACCTCTCTCCGGCTTATAGAGGTTTGTGCTGGCCGCTGAATATCGATTGATTCATTTAACGGATCTTGCATATTTGCGCTCCTATTATTTTATGTGAACCGGGTAGGGGGGTCATTTCGCATGCAAACAATACCGTTTAGATAAAAAAATGGACCCTGTAACAGTTCGGGGAGGGAAACAGCATCCATTTCCCCGAACAGGGTTCCCAATATTGTTCTTGGTATTGAAACGGCATTACGCCCCTCCAGAAGCACCAGGGACCAGAATATAGCGTACTCCTGAGAAATATCTTCCCTCTAAAATCATTATACTGGCGCATGTATGGCAAGAAAGCGGCGTAACTACTTGACATCTTTGCCTCAGGCAAACATACTGTATAGGCGTATAGTGGCAAAACTATACAATGCACAACAAGAAAGTGCGCATTCCTCTCGGAACATAACTTTTTGAGAGAGGAAGCGACTGGGAGGATTTGTGTCAGCAGCATATTGGTTTGCGCGTGGTAGTGGTACACTTGCGAAGTGGACGCCACGCCCTATTAGGCACTCCGTTGGCTCTGTCCTGAGTGCTGCAACATATCTTGCCTGGCAGGCAAAACGTCAGGTGACAGTGCAGAATATGGCTCAGGTAACCGGACGTTCGCCGCATGATCCCTACGTGCAACGCCTGGCTTTTACTTCATGGTACAATTATGGACGCTATGCATCGGATTTTATGTATTTTCCCTATACAGATATGGCCTATGTTGAAGACAACATGCGCGATCTTACCCCTGGAGGAACATGGTCACAGTTTCTGGATCAGGCATTACAATTGGGAAAAGGGGTTGTCATCGCCACCGCTCACTTTGGCAACTGGGACCTTGCGGGTGCCCTGGTCGGTCGCCATTATCCACTCTCAGGCGTAACGGAAACCTTTAGTGATCCGCGCCTGAATGATCTTTTGCAGAATCAACGCAGAGACAAGGGTATTACGGTCATTCCAATGGAAAGTTCAGCGCGACGTATTTTGCGCGTCTTACAAAAAAATGAAGCGGTCGCTCTCGTCGCTGATCGTCCCCTTTCACCACAGGAAGGCACGCCCATCCAGTTTTTCGGGCGCACAACCTATGTGCCGAGCGGACCTGCAACGATGGCCGTGATGAGTGGCGCTTCCATTGTCCCTGGTTATGTCTGGTATGGGCATCATCATCAGTTCTATGTCCGCTGCTTCGATCCGATTACACCACGCCCATATAAAGGACCAGCCGAGCGCGAAAGAGAAGTGATACGCCTGACACAATACACCTATGATGCCCTCGAAGTCATGATACGCGCGTGGCCGAGCCAATGGTACATGTTCCGACCCTTCTGGCCCCAGGAGACTCTATCATAATGTATACTCTTTTCCTATTAGCCATTAAACTGATTCCCTGGCTCCCCGGCTGGCTGCTTGAGATTATTGCACGCATTGCAGGACTGGTCGCCTGGTTTGTAGCTACTAAAGCAAGAGAGCAAGCCACCCAGAATATGTTGCACGTGTTGGGATCTCAGGTGCTGAACACTCCCATGGGACGACGAAAATTGCGTTATACAGTACAGACAATGTTCTATAATAATGTGTTGAACTACCTGACCATGTTCTCACTCGCTTCCCGCAAACCAGCTCGCATCATGCGCGAAATACATATAGAAGGCAAGGAACATTTCGAGGCTGCATTCACAGTTGGCAAAGGCGTTATCATCTCTTCAGCACACATTGGCCCATTCAACTACCTGTTCCAATGGGTCTCGCTTTCTGGCTACGATCTCACTCTTCCCGTGGAACAGTTGCAAGATCCACGTATGCTCGATCTGATTACAAATCTGCGCAGTAAGAATGGTACCCATGTTCTTCCACTACAGGGAAGTGCTGGAATGCGTGTCCTGTTTCAGAAATTACGTAGCAACAAAGCCATCTTGCTTACGGCTGATCGTGCCATCGAAGGCCAGAGCAGCGAAATGACCTTCTTCGGTGCCACCGCTCGCCTCCCCGTGGGCGTTGCACAACTAGCAAAACGAACTGGAGCTACAGTCGTGGGTGCCTGTGGCTGGCGCACACCTGAGGGAGCGATATACGGTCGCTTCTTCCCTATATCGCTGGCGCTTTCAGAAGAGCAGGCCACGAATGCGGATGAGATACAGCAAGCAATCGTGGCTCTTCTGGAACAAAATATCGCTGACCATCCCGATCAGTGGATGGCCTTTGCACCGATCTGGACGGAAACGTATAAGATGATTATGACGAACCCTTGAGCGAGCGCATCACACGTCGTGGCGGATCTACGAACCAGCTCCAGGCACATTGTGCAACATAGGCTGCAACGGGAAGATGTGCAGGAGGCGTCTCTTGTCCCCCGGCATGCACCGTTCGCTCAACAATACCCTGTCGCAATTCATCGCTCGTACTACCCGGAAAGAGCGTGTAGGCTGCACCGATATGTTGCCAGAAGTGCGCATCGCTGCCACCAATATCCGCGAAACGCCACTGCTCATTTGCTGCCCGTACCGTATCGCGCATCGAGGCATTGGCGGGCGAGGGATTATAGATCTCAATACCATCGATGGAGAACCCTTTGTTCAGCAATTCATCAATTTTAGCACGACTCAAACTGGGAACCAGGCGACCAAGCGGATGAGGAATAATTACCAGCCCACCCTGCTCTTTGATAGCCTCGATGCTCTCTTCAACGGAGCGCAATGCTTTGGGCGCACGTTCCACGAAGAGTCCCAACAGATGGCCTTGCCGCGTGCTCACCTCGACGCCCCGAATCAACTGAAAAGGCGGCTTTTCCTGTTGGGCGAGCAGATCGGCGACACGTTTAGCTCCCTCAACGTGATCGTGATCCGTGATGGCAATCACCTGCAAGCCACGTTGCGTCTGCCTGCTCAATCACACGAGCGGGACTGGCCCATCCATCGCCCAGATTGGTATGCATATGGATATCAGCCTTACTGTATCCTTCAGATGCTGGTGTACTCATAATAATTTTTTAACAATCCTTAAACGTAATGTTCGCTTTTGTATCCACATTGGGATAAGGCAATCAAACCGATGTCCGATGAGCGTTTATGAAACCCGTATCTCTCGTAATGCGTCAACCCATATGTTCACTTTGACATAAGGTTGAGTATCATTTATGATATTCGTGTAACATATCTCTTAACAAAAGCATTATATGATAGAGAGAGGATAAGTACTATGGTGGGAGTGGTGATGAAGGGGGATAAAATATTTTATAAAGGGACTACACAATATCGGAGTACGCATGCTAATTGTGACAATTGATTGGGGGATTGCGTGACACAAAAACGGCTGAGTACTGTTCGCCATGGGCGCACACAGAAATATTCGGGGCAAGGGGGAGGCGGCAAATGAAAATTGGTATTGTATCACCGTATGATTGGAACTATCCAGGAGGCGTGCGTGAGCATATTCGTCACCTGGCTGAGCAGTTTATCCTCCTGGGTCACGAGGTACGCGTCCTCGCACCTGGCAAAGAGACGAAGGGTATTCTGGCGGAAAAACATCTCTTTTATGGCATGGGGAAAACCGCACCCTTACCTTTCAATGGCTCGATTGCCCGCATTGCGATTGATCCTATGCTTTCATGGCATGTGCGCGACATTCTACAGCGCGAGCGTTTCGATGTCCTACACATTCATGAGCCGCTGGTCCCTGGTCTCTCCCTCACCACCTTGCGCTTCTCGCGTACGTTAAACGTGGGCACCTTCCATACCTTTACCCAGGCCAGTAGTATCGCTTCTCCCTATCACCTGGCGTATGCTTCCGCCGCACCATTTCTCCGCCCCTACTTCCGTCGCCTGGATGGACATATTGCGGTCTCCACTGCTGCGCATCAGTTCGTTTCGCGTTACTTCACGACGGACTATCAGATCATCCCCAATGGTGTTGACCTGGAGCGTTTCCATCATGACGTGCAGCCTCTACCAGAATTTCGTGATGGTAAGCAGAACATTTTATTTGTTGGACGTTTTGAACGCCGTAAAGGTTCAAAGTATTTGTTGCGTGCCATCCCTTTGATTCGCGAAAATCATCCCAATACACGTTTTATCTTCGTTGGCGAGGGACGCCTGCGCTATGCTTTTCAACGCTATGTACAACGTCATGGCTTGCAGGATGTGATCTTTACCGGCTATATCCCGGATGCTGATCTACCACGTTACTTTGCCACCGCGGATCTCTTTTGTGCACCCGCGATCACTGGTGAAAGCATGGGCGTCGTTTTGCTGGAGGCAATGGCGGCAGGCAAACCGATCGTTGCCAGCAATATCCCTGGTTATGCTACCGTCGTCGATTCGGGTACCGATGGGCTGCTCACGCCACCACGCGATAGCCGCGAACTGGCGAATGCAATTGGCTACTTGCTCGATAATGAGCCATTGCGGCGTCTCTTCAGCGAGAATGGTCAACGGAAAGTTCACCAGTACGCATGGCCATATGTTGCCAGTAAAATCCTGGATTATTATTATATGCTGCTGGATGAGCGTAATATTGAGATGAGTTCGTCACGTGTAAGATACAAAAAACGCTATCGACTGGAAGAATAAATGAGCTATCGCATCCGTCCGGTCACAAAAGATGATGAGCCGTTCCTCTGGGAAATGTTATACCATGCCGCGCATATGGCTGAAGAAGGCGCAATATCTTCTGAAGCTGCAAAGCAGAACCCTGATCTACTGAAATATGTCAAGGACTGGGGGCGCGAGACAGATATCGGCTGCCTCGCACTTGATACAGAGAGCAATCAGCCCATCGGCGCTGCCTGGATACGTTTGCTCATTGGCACCGAAAAAACGATCAGCTATGTGAATGATCTCACTCCTGAGTTAGCAATCGCGGTGCTACCCAATTACACCGGGAGCGGTGTAGGAACCCGACTGCTAACTCATGTTCTTGCCGCTGCGGAAAAGCGCTACAGCTCAGTTGTGCTCAGTGTACGTGTAGGCAATCCTGCGCAACGGCTTTACCAAAGGATAGGTTTTGTTGTCATTGGGAAAACAATAAACCGTGTTGGGACAGCGTCCCTGAATATGCTTTATCGCTTTCCCGTATAAGTCAATTTATATACCGTCCCACTGAGATCGTCGGAGATCAGAATGTTCCCCTGTGCATCGACAGCACTATCAACCGGGCGGCCCCATACGTCCTGCTTCTTCGTATCCAGCCAGCCAGTCACCAGATCGACCTGATTGCCCGGTTTTTGTGTAGAGGCGTTCCAGGGGAAGTAGATCAATTTATATCCTGTTTTAAGAGTACGATTCCACGAGCCATGGAGCGCTATCAACGCTCCATGGCGATAGCTTGTCGGATACGTTTGTGTTTTGCAAAAAGGTCAATCCGAGTGGCGCTGAGTGAGCCTGAATACCTTTCGTGATGCGATCCATCTTATTGCAATTGACATGTCCATTCGCGTTGAACTCCACATCGCGATCAAAAGGCATGTTATTAACAGTTTTATCGGGATCAGGATTGCAGAACGGCCAGCCATAATTGCCCCCATCGCGTACAGCAATGAACTCCTCAGGAGGATGATTATCGACATAGGCAGGCAGCACCTTCTGATAGTTGCCGCTTGCATCGCGGAACGGATACGCAATATTATCCCGGTTATTTACGGCTACCCATAATTGATTTGTACCTGGCAGAAACGCCAGTCCCTCGGCATTGCGCAGTCCCTGAGCATACAGGCGTCTGTGACTACCATCTGCATTATATTGATAGATCGCCGCCCGTTCAGGATTGCTCCGGGTATCAGACACACAGGCATTGCAGGTAGAGCCAATCGACACGTACAGCTTATCATGCGAATCGAGCGCAATATTCTTCAGTTCATGCCCATAAGTCCCGTGCAGTTCAGGTAAGCTACTATCGGGCAGACCTGCGACAACTACCTGTCGATTATGTGCTACCGTATCGCCTGGATGATAGATGAAACGATTGATCTGATTAGTCTCAGAGATATAAACATACGTTGTTTTGCCAATGGCATGAAATACAATATCATGCGGTTTGCGCAAGCCAGTCACAAAATTGAAGATACGGGGATCGCCATGCAAAACGGAGCGCACCAGGACGACTTTCCCTTCGCCGGGTTCCGAGACCAGGAGATCGCCATTGGGAGCAAGCGCCATAAAACGTGCGTCAGGGATACGAGCATACACCGCAATTTTAAAGTTGGGTGGAACAGTCAACTTACGCTCAACATTAAAGGGACTTGTGCGCATACTTGTCGGAACGCTCACCTGCACTGCAACGCTTCCCGCAGGAGTCGTCTCCTGGGTAGAGGGATACGCTGTTTTAGGGACCTGTATTCCCTGAGCAGATATGTTCGTATCGCACGCACTCAAAACTATCATCATACATACAAACAGCACCATTATGGATACTGGAAGCCTATCTTCCCTTACCATATAATCTCCTTTGCCATCTACTACTTCTCCACTCCTAGCGGGTATCTCTATTCGAGACAAGTCCGCGTACCATCGATTTTGAAGAAAACCCTGTCTATTCGTCATATAATGTAGAAGGTCATCCTCCGCAATGGAAACAATTATCGTTAAACAGCACGATCCAGCCAGATACATCGTTTACGACGCTCAACACTATACTGCAATGGGGTTGGCGGCGTCCAGCGCTTTATTACAATGTATGAATAATGCTTTTTCATCCCTTTAAAATCCCTCCCCCACAAACGTCATTATCAATGCAACTCCATTTTGTTGCGTGTCATATTGTTCTATTCTGCCTCAGTGTAATCTATTAATCTCTGGAAACTCTGCTCGGGGGGTTGCTATACACCCAGGAACAACTTAAAATAGATATGTGGCTATTAAATTTGGAGATTGAAAAAATGAGTAAGATCTTCGAGAATGTGCGTCTCGCCGTAGGATTTGGCCTTAGCGAAAACGAAATGTATAACCGCGCCTTCGAGAAGGGCGTGCTGATGAAGGATTTCTCCCGCGCGGCACAACTCTTTGATGAGGCGGCAAAAAGGGCTTCTGAACGCGGCAATTTGCTCCTGGCAGGGCAGGCAACGGCCAATGCGCTGCTGTATCGCTATCTCACCACGGGCAACGCGAACCTGCTTGATCCCCTGCTCAAAGCCTTGCGTGGCTTGCAAGAGATCGAATGCATCGGCCTACAAATGGAACGTATGGCAACCGGACCGCTGTGTGCCGAACTGGATTGCCGCCTGATCGAAGCCACGATTGCCAGCGCATCACAGAATGATATACTACGTTTGCGCGACCTACATAAAATCGCCAGCACAAAATTTGAGGCCATCCTTCAGCAGCAACTGATCACCTACGAGTACGTTGTATCGGGCGTAGGACATGATGGGAAGGTCAGCGAGCGCCACCTCTATCATCATGGCATGTATCATTTTTATGAGGCCATGCTGAAAAAAGACCGCGATCCCGCCGTTGCCATTGATGATCTCGCGCTAGCATTACAGGCGTTTCGCCGTTGTGATGATGCATCCTGGGCGCAAAGAGTAGCCACATTGCTGGACAACTGGCGTCTCTCACGTACATGCTGGCTCTGTCATCGCGAGGTGCGCGGTTATGAACTGCACTTTTCGATGTGTCGCGCAACCGTGACGCCATACACGCAACGCCTGCTCGAAAGTCTCAATCAGGACGTTTCCGCCGCTAATCTGGAGAGCATGCGCGTCGCCATCTGCACTCCCTGTGGCTCAATGATCACATTCAAGGCAACGGAAGAAGCTGAAAGAGTGCGCAAAGAAATGACCGCTAAGCTTGATGTGGCCTTTAAACGCATTCAACTGCTTGAAGAACGCGTCAACAGGCTTCAATTCAAACATTAGCACCCACACAAGGTCACTTGGATACCTGTAATGATCACGTTTATATGATCGTGTGGCTGTCGACAACACTGTAATTTACAAACCAGACCTGGAGTTGCTCGTGGATAAACAGGACATACAAACTATTCTCGACTCGCTGGACGTACAGATCTCAATGGGGAGGATCGACCAGGCAACTTATGATACGCTCAAACAAAAATGGACGCAGCAACTACAGGAAATCGCCACCAGAGAAACAGGCCGTATCCTTACCATAGCGCCAACCAACGGCGAACGTAAAACCGAAGATAATATCGATACATTTATCCCCGCCCCCTTAGTACAGCACGTACCAACACCTATCCCACCATCAGATGAGCAACCCCACTATACAATAGAGGTGCTGGCCTGCCCAAAATGTGCTGCACCCACAGCGCTTCAGCCCGGACAGGATCTGACCCGGCCAGTGCAATGTCCCTTCTGTGATACCGTTTACACGGTCCGTCAGAGCCAGGATAACGCCCAACAACTCAAGCAGGAATTGAAGGCATGGCTTGATCAGATGATTGTTGGCAGCGGATATACCGGAGCCAGTAGCGTCGATGTCAATGCACGCCGTTTCATCTTCACCGAATCTCTGTATCCCACGCTCAAGAAAGACATTGATCGTCGCCTGGAAGCGTTTGAAAACGTACTGGAAGCGCCCCTCGTGCAGATCGAAGAGACAAAGCATTTTCGCGATTATCGCCCCGATACACGCCTTACAACAATGGCGCGAGGCAATAATCAGTGGTTAAAGACGCTCTCGACGCGCGTCATGGCACAACAATTGCAGGATTTTGCCGTCGTACAGGATGACAAAGAGAAGTTGCAGCAACTGCAGATGCGTGTTCTAAGCCTGATCTATTATACCAATATCGCGCAGCACCAACTCTCACCAACATTTGCTTCCTATCATACTGTACGCCAGAACGTTACAGCCTTGCAAAAAGACTATCAAGCATACGCGCAAAAGATTGGTGACGAACATTATCTCTCTTATATTCATGTGTTGGATGCACGCATGAGCGGCGATATTTTACTCCTGGACCTGCTCATTTCTACGCTGGCCGAGGGCCGCAGAGTGACGCCCGAAAAGCTTTTACTACAGATAAACAATGTTCTTGCCCAACTCAATAAGGCATATCAATTAGCGCGTGTCTGTACTTATAATCCGCTTTATACCAGTCCGCTTGAGCAGGGCATCCAGAAGGACATCACCGTTGCTCGCATCGTATTGGCCGTTGCCACCAGTTTTGAATTCGTCACTCGTACACAGTCCGAAGAATTTAAACCCTTTTATATACGCTTGCTGCGTTATGCCAATAGTCTGGCAAAATTTCAAAATGCCGAACACCTGTTATGGTTACTCACCTCAGTCGGGCGTGTGCTGGCGGCACAGGCCGGAGACGCTCCCTTGCCTGTCGTGAAGGATTGGAGCTGGCTCGAAGCCACCGTTGAGGCTAATAGGCGCAAAGCAACCCTTGGTATGGCGGGTGAGACGGCTCAGGTGCAGGCACAGCATTACCATCCTTACTGGGTTGCTGAACTCAGTTATAGTGCAGTAAGTGGTGGCGTACTGACTAAGAAGGTCAGTGTACATAAAGGATTTTTGTTGGTGGACGCAACCTCCACTGAGGAGGCACCTGTTATAACTCCTGTCGTAAACACAGATTCCGCATTACCACTTGTACAGGTGGGGCTGCAAAGTTTTCAATTGTTAGACAAACAGATCGTCTCACTGCCCGCAGTCATGACCTATGATATGGCCGCACGAGCAATGAAAGCATATACCTACACACACGAAACCGAACTAAAAATACTTGCTGTTCGTATGATTGGTGTACTGTATTTACCTGTAGCGTCTGTCTGTTATACTGTGAAAAATAAACAAAGAACTATGATTGTAGGCCGCTTGAATGGGATTAATCAACATGTGGAGCATGCGTTGAAGCAAACGCAAAAATTCTTGCATGAACCGGGGCCGGTTCTCTAGAAAAAGGGAAAAATCTCATGGGATTACTACATGCATTTGTGAATTGGGGTATTCGCTTTATAGATAATACTGATACCGATGTACGGCGTATCGGGCAGCGTTTTGGTTTTATGCCTCTATCATGGCGTCAGGTAGTAATGACGAATCCAACGAAGGATGGCCTGGCGTGGCGTGTACCCGATCCCGATGTGCGCATGGCGGCCTCGTTTATGAGTATGCAAGGACTGCTCGTCAGTGAAAACGAGATGGTCATGCTACTTAAAAATGGCCGCTTAGAGGTGGGAAGCGAACGTGGAGTCTTGCTGTCGCCGGGCCTGTATGATGTGAGCCATATCAGGGTGCGCGACCAGATTGAAGTCATATGGATGTCGACAAAAGAGATTCGTTTGCGCTGGGGCGTGACTGACGTTCTGACGCAGGATCGCATCAGCATCGGTGCCCATGGCTATTACACAACGAAGATAAAAGATCCCGAAGCGTTCTACTTCAACGTCGTCGGCAATGCCCAGGTCTATAAAGAGGAACAGTTGCAATCATTCACTAAGACCGATGTAAACTCTCTGTTACGTGAGCAGATGGCACGCCGGAGCGTGATGGAGTTCCAGACTGCGCGGCGCGAGTTTTTCGAGGCCGCACGTGAGGTATTGCAGCCAACATTTGAGCGCTGGGGTCTCGAATTTATTGGCCTCACTATTGAAGGGCAAAATGTTCCCGACGTTTTTCTTCAGGCAGCGGCAGGTCGGACGATTGTTTCTTTCGAGAGAGAAGCCCAGATCGAAGGAGCGAAGGGTGATCTCACACTTGAGCAGTTAGCGGCACAGAAAGCCTATTTCACAGCGCAAATCGAGGCCGCTAAATTGCGAGCACTTGGTCAGGTTAGCATAGAAATGATGCAGAGCCAGCAAAGCATCGGCGTGGACCCACTCGATATCAAACGCATTGAGGCTATCGAAGCTCTGGCGCTTAATCCAGGCGAGGGTACCCTGGTTGATAATCGCCCACAACTTGCCAATCAACTCCTCGGGCAACCACCTGCTAACTCATCAGTCATGCCTCTGACAACAATTACCGGTTCAATCGTTCCTAATAATGGAATGGCTACTCCGGCACTGCCATCAGGTAGTTATACTAGTGGGCCTTCGCATACAAACAGCGGCCCCCTGACATCTAATACAACAGTGCCTTCTGCGCCAGGCAGTCCAATGACACGCGAGAAAGTCCAAGAGATGCTGGACAAACTGGATGAGCGTCTGATTATGGGCGAGATCAGCGAACAAAAGCATTCTGAACTTTATGATCGTTTGCAGAAGAAGCTAGCTGAATTACTTTAAATGCGTTCTCTCAGGAGGTTTTATGGTCCGTATCTGTCCCCAATGTTCACAGGAAAATCATGATCAGGCGATCTTTTGCTCCCGTTGTGGTTACAGGTTCTCAGCGGCTGAAGATGCTGCCCCTCTGAATAACTATGCACCTGCTCCCTCACCTGCTGCACCACCGCATATTGCCAATATGGGCGGCTACGCAGCACAGACAAACCCTCCGCAAGCAGGCGGTGCTCCACAAGCATACAGACCAGCACAACCGGCAGCAGGGCCAGCACCCTTTACTCCTCAGCCCTCTCCAACAGCAGAATCAGCGTTACAAGCCTTGCAACCCGGAGGGCCAGCTTATGGTCAGGGGGGCGATCCTTATGGCGCACCTGGCGGCATGTATCAGCAGCAGCAACAGGTTCCCTTTCCAAACATGCAACCAGCACCGGGCCAACCAGAGATGCAAGCACCAGGACAGATCGGAATGCAACCAGCACCAGGTCAACCCTATTTCCAACCAGCCAGGCAACATAATACGGGTCAGGGCTTACCTGTCGTGCAGCGTGCATTTGCTGGCAAGGGTACGCCTCTCATGCACACCTCCTGGCTCCTGGATGGCAAGCAAGTATTGCCCTCAGACCTGCGTTCGGCCATTGTGGAAAAGGTTCAGCAGCGCTATCCCAACGAATTGAAAGTCAGCCAGGAACATCTCTCCGAACGTGATGCAGTGTTAGAAGAGCGTGACTATGTGCGCATCGAACGTGCGCCAGCTAACATCTTCATCTATGTAACACCCTTTGGCAATGATCTCTACATCTCACGCACAACCACCGTCCAGCCCACCTTGAGTCCAGTGCGCATCGCCGTGCTCGGTGCTCTGTTCCTGCTCATGCTCATCGGTTTCATTATATCCGCGGCCAGCGGCTCAGCAGCAATACCCTCACTATTTAGTGCTATTTTGCTTATTTTCTTCGTTGCTATTGCGCTCCACTCCCTTGTCCTCTGGCTCACTGAGAAAGATTTCCTGGTCTATCTGCGCCCCAACATTCTAAACGATTTCCGCATCGACGATAGCGCTATCCTTGAGCACATCGCCGATAGAGGTATTCGCGAGGCCGCCAAAGAACTTAATCTGGACGATACTGTACTGTTGACACCAGCCCGCAACTATCCTGCTCGCCAACCATTGCGCCTGATTTAAAAATCTTGTGAGTTTGAGGTAAGGCGATGAACTTAAGTAATGCCTTCATCTAGCGCCATTTTGAAGTAGAGCATGATTTTGCAGCTCTCGTGTCTCTACTTCATGATGTCGAACTCTATATCTGCCGTTGCTCCTCACAGCCCTACACTGGCTTGTCTCCCAATCGCCCGCTTCAATCGAACGCGCGGTTTTACGCCAACACAAGAAGCAATTTCTTACCAGTATCATCTGTAATAAAAGGATCACTATGTAAAATAAAGAGATTAAACACAAGCAATTATTTTATGTAAATAAAATGCGAATAACTGTTTTGTAAATTAAAAGTACAAATTGGCTAAAATAAATGTGATATTAGTCAGGATTATAGAAGAATGTTATAATCGGATAGAGATTTATGGTTCTATTCGATTATGTCTGGTGGATCAAGTGGTAAAGGGGCGATATAATTTTATGAATACTATGAAGCAATGTTTGCGCTGTAGAAATGTTTGTGCAGAGCCAGCAATTTTCTGTGAGAGTTGTCAATCATCATTACTTGATTATTCTGAGCAGAAATCCTTTCAAACTGTGCCGATGCCTTGTGTGGAAATACAATTTCTGCCGACATCAAAAATGATGCACGAAGGCGATATAGATAGTCGTCCATTGTCACTGAGGCCATTGCCCAGCGTGCGCCGACGGGCCGAACTCAGGCGTAGGCGTCGCATCTTTATTGCACTGGCACTACTTGTGATTATCGCGCTTATTGTCGATGGTATTCTTGTCACACTGGTCTTTATGCATGCATCTCATAAGGTGCTGCGTGGAGAAGCCTTTCCGCTGCTCACGCTAATCCCTGGCGTTGCCTATCGAGGCCAGGTCGTGCAGTTGCATCTCAGCCACTTTACCTCCCTCTCGTATGTATTTTTTTCCCATGATGTACGTGAGGCGCTACGTGTCGATGTCCCTTCTCTACAGATAAAGATAGGCGCACCTGGAAATATTATAGAAAGAGTTAGTACATCTATGTCAAATGAATTTCAGCCAGACTCCACGCAGCGTCTGGAACAGATTATAAGCACCATCTTCACTTGTCGCAGCGTTATTAAATATAACTCTGTCTTAAGTGGAGAACAGAAAAATGAGTTGATTGCTGATATCGATACTAGCCTGCGCTCCTTACGTACAGGTTTTACGCAGGATGCGTCAACACAAACTATACAGCCAACTCCCCAGTTTCAGCAGGCAGGTAGAATGATGTCTGTTCCAATGGTAGAGAAAACACATAACGATAAGCAGGCGCATGCCGCCTTGCAGGAGTTATACCGCATCTATCATGCCTATATAGATACCAGGCAAAGCAATAATATCAGCACGTTTGTAGTACGCTTCGATACAGTTATCTCGGCGCTCAATGAAGTACAATGCCTCCTTAATAACTGTCAGAATGCCTTTGTCAGCCCAACTGAGGATCTTCTACATAGCATACGTACCTTTATTGCCGATCTCTATTATATGTTTATGGAGCTTGTACGCACCCTGTCTAAAGTATTAGAAGGCAATGATGTGCACATCGATACCGAGAAGCTCTCTTCCCCTGATCAGAGACACCTTACATCAGCAGAGATAGTCAACCAATCAGTGGCATCTCTATCGGATACATTTCTTGAGCATCAGCGCCTCAATAAAATGAAAGGTACCCTCTCCAGGCGTGTCAGCGACTCCAAAGCATTCCTGACCTTTATGCGCGAAAGCCTTGATGAAAATTCTCATAAGCGCAATGAGATTCTTGCCCACCTGAGCAACGTTGCTCTTTTACTTGAAGATCTGGTATGTGTGATCTCTAGCTATGAGCACGCAGTCGGGTTGCTATTGGGAAGATGGGAAGGATAAAGAAGCCATATTTATCGTGCCCGTGTGCCAGCCAGAATACGTTCAAATGTTGTGAGCGTCCCATCAGCTTCAACAGGAAAAGGATCAACCTTGCCCACTACTTCAACGCTGCTATCAGCTCGCAGGTCTTGCAAGGTTGACCCACTGGCGAGAATGTACTCCAGGTTGAGGGTATTCTTGATGCGTGCTATATGTATCTTTGTGAGATCGGGGCGGCCACAGGCGCGTATCGCTGCTGCAACGGCCTCGCGTTCAGTCTCCAGCACCATTGGTATCTTTGTGGAATTGAGCGCGATCACCCCGGCGGTTATACTGTTAATGTAGAAAGATTGCGTATCTACTTTTGCGAGAACGTGCTGCGTGGTAAAATCAGCGAGGCCAAGCCCAATGGCATTCCCGTGTGAGGCAGCGGTCAGGTCGAGGACGGCGATACTGGTGATGTCGGTTGCCGTAGCTTTTTGCTTGCCCCAGCGCATTCTCCCAATGATATTAGGGTCCATGCCCGCTCCACTAATATCTTTGCCCATTTCATCAATGATCAGCACGTCAAGCGTTTCCCAGGGAAGGCGCGGCATGAATGATTTGGCACGTTCTAATAATACGCGCTCAGGCCCGGTTCCGATATCTGCGGGTGGAACGTATACGATCTCGGCAACCTCGTCGTATGCATTCTCAATAATAGCCAGGCCAAAGAGGATTGTGGCATGTTGCATCACAAATTGCGCCGCCTCTGCTACGTGGATGGTCAGACCTTCAAGGCCCCACGAATGCATTGCTAGAGCGCTTTTATGCTTGCCCATGCCAATCACAGCCATCTTTGCCAGACCGCTTTCAATCGGGGCGGCGAAATCTGTGTGCGGCTTAATCCGATTCACCAGTATGATGCCATCAGCCACATGGGCTGCATGATCGATATAGACGGGTAAGCCATTGGGCAATGAGCCAAGCTGATCGACCTCAAGCGAGGATATGATGGGAGCGCCAATATATTCTTCAGTCACGCCCAGGCTTGTCAGGACCTCTAATTGCCCTGCAGAAGTTGCACCACCGTGACTACCCATCGCCGGAAATACAAATGGGTCAGCTCCATAGCGACGAAGTGTGCTTACCAATGTATGGATAATCAAGGCGATGTTCGCCACACCCCGGCTACCGACACCGATTGCGATGCGTGCACCCGGTGCGATACGTGTTGCCACTTCGTTTTTTTCAAGCGTCACTGCTACATGTTCTGCAATATCTGCAAGCTGTGGGCGCGGAAAGTGTTGGCGCAGCAAGACAAGATCGGGCAGAGGAACTCCGCTGAGCAGATTATTGGCATCGTGATATGGACGCAACGTCATTGTATAATCCTTTGTTTACATATATCGCCTTCATGGCGATGCTAGTCATTATTGTACCACGACCTGAACTTCATCCTGCCTCACACACAAAACGCTCTTCGGGGAAAGAGCATTCAGGCAAGGTATGCGAAAATTGTGCTTGAAAAAGAAAGGGTTAGCAAAGGTCACGACAACAAAGTCAGCGCAAATATATGCATACGACCATTCTGATACGGCCCTGATAGTTGATAAGGCAATATGAGCGCATCAGCAACGCGTGTGGAATCCAGGCTGATGGGGATTGCGTAGATACACACAGGATGGTTATCCATACTATTTGGGGTGTAGCGATAGGTTGCATTCAGAGGGCCAGAGTTGGAATACCAGTCTGATACTGTCACAAATCGGTTGCTTGTGGAACCATCAGTGTATTTGATGATTATTGTTCCACTTACTGGACCCCAGCTTGCGGAGGCGAGGACAAAAGCTTTTCGATACTTGCCCAGTGTGAGTGAAATTGTTTGTCCGGAAGCAACAACATTATTATTTGTACTTGAGCCAGTGTATGGAAACTGGTATGGCACACCCTGTATGCTAATTTGTCCACCAGATGGAAATTGGTTGGCCGGGTAGGAGTAACCATTGCCATCGAAGTTTGCCTGACCTGGCACATTTCCAAATCCCTCATTATTAAAGAATGAGTTGAGGGCTACCGGTACTTGTGCTGGCGCAGAAGTAGGGGCAACCGTTGGTGCAGAAGTGGGAGCAGTTGTCGGAGTAGCCGTTGGAGTAGCTTTCTGTTGAGGTGTTGCCTTGCGAGAAGGAATGGTTATACCGATGGTAGACGATGGTGTGCGGAGGGTAGTCCTGGTACCCGCTTGCGTTGAGGAAGTCGTTATGGATGTTTTATGCATAGATGGAAGTGTTGCCACTCTTTTTGCGGATGGCGAAAAGTTCAAATCGACCAGTATGGTCACACATACAATCATGATAGCGATCAGGCATAGTATCACAGCAGATGTTCTACGTGGCCTGGCCGTAAAGTTTTTCCTGACGTTACGCAAAGAAGATGCACCCCGTTTTCCATACATCAGTAGGAATCCGGAGGAAGGTTGTACTTTCTCATGTGTATCGGCTGCAGCAGATAATGTTGCATTGAAGGGTAGTGCTTTATCTAAAGGGAGCAATGAAAAGGTGTCGGAATTGGCCCGCTTGCCATCGCGTGTGGCAGCCACTTCGAGCATCTTAACGGTTTCAAGTGTATCTACCTCTAATCCCGGTGTGATGGACATGTCTGTTGGTCCCTCTTGCATGATTTGCGCAAGAAGTGCTACTGTTTCTTTCAACTCACTTTTTCTGCCAGCAGAAGGGATTCCTAATGCACTGAGAAAGGCGGCGATATCCGGATAGCGTTGATCAGGTTCTTTAGACATAGCCTTCAGGATTGCATTTTCGATATAGAGCGGCAGGCCTGAATTCATACGTCCTGGCGAGATGAGCGACTTTGTTTTGTAGTAGATGCCCGGTGTATTTACCGAAGGAACCGTAAACGCCTGAGAGCCTGTAAAGAGGGCATAGGCGAGGCAGCCCAGAGCATATTGATCACCTTTCTCACTTGCCTCACCGGGCAGTTGCTCAGGAGATCGATAAATGGAGATCTCTTCTCTGGCATTCTCCTCATCTGCCAGCCGAAGAGCATGGTGATGGAAGCCCGCTACCAATGCCTCATTTTGTGCCGTGAATAACACATTGTGGGGGCTTAAAGAACCGTGGACCATCTGCCGCTGGTGGGCGTAATAAAGCGCCTGTCCTACCTGTGCCAATGTGAGGATGGCTTCTTTGATTGGCATCGGCTGCCCCGCATCTCTACGTTGGAAGCGGTCATAAAGCGATCCGGAGGGCAAATATTCGGTAATAATATAAAGGATCTCTTTGTGAAAGCCTGCTGCCAGGATTGGTAAAATATGAGAATGATCCACCTGTTGAAGAACAGAAATCTTGTGAAGGATATCCTGTTGCTCCTGTTGTGTGTAAGCAGTTATGCTATAAAATAGTTCAATAACAACGAGCTGGTGTGGATCAGTTGAAGAGATACTTTCGCCTAAGAAGATTGAACGAAAGGAATTAGAGATAAGCTCAGCCGCAATGTGATAGCCCTCAATCTTTTCATTTATTAGATCATCTTCTCTAGTCATCGAGATTTATGCTCCCCCGGCATAGATTTACATCCTTGTAAATAGTTAGTGCAATTTCTGGCAATCCCTCCAATTTACATCGATCTATGTTACAGAGTAACAAGTAGTGGACAAGCTGTCAATCAAATAGTTCTATCTGACCATATCTCCCTTACCTGATTGTATGATATATTTGAATATGCTACAGAAAAAAGTATTTATTTGTGATGCTGAAGATGTGTAGCCGCCATTGTAGGAAAGTTATGAATAGTTATCGATGATGCAAGTACCAGTAAAGCCTATCCAGGTTTTTTATTCTTATGCACATAAAGATGAGATTTTTCGTCGTGAGCTAGAGAAGCATTTGAGCAATCTGCGCCAACAAGGTTTTATTCAAGCGTGGCATGATCGTATGATCGTTGCCGGGTCTGATTGGGCGTTTGATATCGACACACATCTCAATAGCTCATCCCTCATTTTGCTCCTCATCAGTCCTGATTTTATGGAATCGGATTATTGTTTGAGCATTGAAATGACGCGTGCAATGGAATTGCATAAGGCTGGGGAAGCCTATGTTGTTCCCATCCTGTTACGGCCCGTCGATTGGGAGGGTGCGCCTTTTGCGAAACTCCAGGTTCTACCTACAGGTGCGAGACCGATTACGGTATGGGAAGATCTGGATCAGGCGTTTCTCAATGTCAGCAGAGGTATCCGTCAGGTTATTGAGCAATTGCGTAGCGGTGATCTGGCGCGTGTGGTTGATGTCAGCCAGGATATTACGCGCCTCCCCGGTGAGCAGACGAGCGATTTTATGTCTTTGGAGAGCTATTTAAAGCCTTCACGGCTTCGTTTCCCTGGCGAGGATGATTTTGAGCGAGACCTGATTTATGTATCCACAAAGCAGAGCACTGAACTCTTCCAAATGCTGCATGAAAAAAGGCGTGTGCTGCTAACAGGATCACAGGCGGCAGGCAAGACCGTATTGGCTATTGCACTGGCGAAACAGCTTCAGGAGCGTGAGCATTACACGGTTGCGTATAAAGATGCCGAAAAAGCAAAAGAGGGAGAGGGCCGCAGGTGGTATCAGTTGATGCGCAGCCATGACCACAAAGGCGTGCTCTACCTGTTGGATAATTGCCATCTTGCGCCGGAGGAAGTTAATGAGTTTTGTCAGCAATGGGAAGAGCAGCCACCAGAGCATGCGCAATGCCTTTTGATTTCGCGTGCCTCTGCTGGTGAGGAGGAGGTGCCGTGGGCTGTCTACCATTATTTTGAGGCATGTCGTGATGCAACTATCAAAACGCGCTCGGAAGATGTGTACTGGGGGATGATTGAAAAATATGCAACCTATTATCGGCGACAGGACCCAGAACGCTATGCTGAGTTGCTGGAAGACGAGGCAAAACTGCTCAAGAGGCAACACGCTCATAATCTGGTGGTATCGAAGAGCCGGCTGGAGGCGTGGAGCGAGCTTGGCGGACGTCTGAGTGAGGTGAAGCTGGATGCTGTTTACCAGGTTATGATCAAGCGCTATTGTTCGCGTTGGAAGGATGCCTTGCCAAAACTATGTGCTTTGCGTCAGTATGAAATTCGCGCCCATAACTTTTTCGTTGAGTCTCATCTTCCGCATCAAGAGGTGCAGCAGCTCCAGGAGGAGAAGCTATTAACAGGTGCTACGGCCCAGAATTATGGTATGCTCTACGATCTGGCTTTTCATCCAGCCGAGGCACGCGAACTATTAGAGGCATATATCTACTATCGCTATGGTCGCGTAACCTGGAAGCATCTGAGAAATAGCACTATAGAGGCATTACGCGCTTATTTAGGAACCAGTCCTCTCAATTATATGGAAGTGTATGAACGACTAGCACAGCAGAAACAAAAACTTATTCTGGAGCGCTTGCTCAAAGAGCGCGAGTTACAAGAGTGTGCTGTCCAGCAATTCGAGACGGGCAACCTCAGCGATGCCATAAATTATTTGTTCAGGCTGGCAAGGATCGATGCAACACGTGCTCAAGAATTGTTGACTCGATTACTAGAAGACATAGGAATACGTGATCTCTGCTTAAGGGTCGTAGCCTATCCTTTTCAGGAGATCGCTTTACTGCTGCAAAATCTACAACAAATCAATGGTGAGGTTGCGAAGCAAGTCGTTGCAATGGTAAATCTGGAGCATTGCATCAAGCGTGTAGAGGAGCAGAGCATACAGAGTTTTTTCCAATTAGTGCGGGTATTGAAAGGAATCTTTCCGCCGCAAGGACACGCATTGTTGGTAAGTATCTCCAATGAAACATTGCTTATCCACATTACAGCGAGTAATTTTCTCTTTATGATAGAGCAGTTGCGTGACCTGGGGTATCCACCGGTGCAGCTCAAGCAAGTTGTTGAATTGCTGCGGGTGGATGTGTTGATAGCACAATACGAACACGCACCACCGACAGGCCTGGCGCACTTCTACAAAATGATCGACTTATTGAAAGGAATAGCCCCAACAAAGGCCAGGATGCTGCTGGAGAAGATTTCTCTAGAACTTCTAGTTCAGAGAGCACGTGAGAGTAATCTCAATCTGATATGGCAGGTCGTCGAGATAATGCGTGAGCTAGAGCTGTCGCAGGAGTACAGGGAGCGTTTTATTGTCATGATAGGGGTTGATTGGTTGGCACAGAAGGCTGAAACGGAGAACCTTCAGCATCTCTATTGGGTACTGCATAGTTGTCAGCGTATCTCACCATTGATGGCAAATAAGTTGCTTGAAGCGCTTTCACCGGAGGGTCTGGCGGCTCTCTGCCGTACAAAAGAAGCCTCGATTAGTATGGTTGGACAATTCAGTAAGGTCTCGCACAAGTTGTTTCGCCAACAATTTTTAGGGCAGTTTACGCCGGAGGACATGGTCGCTATCTTCAATCGGTCTGAACTGGGAGCTATTGGCAGCTTTTTGAAGCCCCGCTATTTTTATTTCCGTCAGAGCTATCGACTGTTCCATGATCGCTTTCTCAAAGAGCACCTGCAAACAGAATCTTTAGAGGAAATAGGGAAGTTTATGGTACGCATCAAGCAGATACCAGAAGTTGGAGATGAGCTTGTTTATGATGCTATAAGCCTGCTGGCAGATGTAGATATAGGGGAGCGGGTAGCGAGTGCAGACCTCAAGCAATTTGCCCTCTTGCTTTATAACAGTGGGGAAGTTCACAATACCTATTTGTTCCAATTGATGAAGCCTCTAGTGGAGCCGGAGATCGTGCAGGCGGCGTTAGAGAAAAGCGAACTGAACAGTATTCAGATGCTTATTCATAATGTTGCCAGTATAGATAGCACGCCTGATAGGCGCTATTTGCAAGCTATTCAGCGAGGTTTGCGAGCTGTGGATCTAAGAAAGAGTATTGCTCATGCAGATCTATCTGCCAGAACAAACTTCCTCACGAACGTTGCCAGTCATCTTGATCAAGAGCTTGCGCAGGAATACCGTCTACTCATTGAAAGCCAGGGATGTCCGATGTAGCTTCTCTATCACATATCTGACAGAATGTTGATGTAATGTGGCAAATTAGATGTGACAAAATAGAGATACAAACGTTATATATTGTAGAGGAGAGTAAACTGCACTCTCAACTCGTTATGGCTGGTTCTTTTCAATGGCACCAGTATATTAGAGGAGGTTCTATGGGTATGAATTATTGCCTCGAACAACTACTACAAGGGAGGTTCTATGAGCGACGATCTGTATGCAGGTAATCGCACAGTTTTCCACAAGTCGTCTCGTCCGACCATTATAGGTCAGGGAGCAGTGGAATGGATGCGTTGTAACCGTAGTACACGAACCCGTAAGAAGTTGAAACAGACATTCTCCGCATAGGGCTCGATCTAGCGAGAACAAAGTGTTCAAGATAGATGAGCTCTTTTTTTATGCCTTTTTTTACCCTGGGCTGATCAATCGCTTAGTCCTGCACTGACTCATCTGCTAATGGCAGCATAAACCAGAAGGTCGCCCCCTGACCTGGCACGCTCTCGACCCCGACCTGTCCCTGATGTTGCGCTATAATCGTGCGGACAATATATAATCCCAGCCCCAATCCCCCGTCGGCGTTATGATGTCGGGAGTCTTTTACCTGATAAAAACGATCCCAGACGCATTGTTGTTGCTCTGAGGTCAATCCTGGCCCCTGGTCACAGACGGACACACGCACCATGAAACCTTCCACGGACAGTCGTACACGAACTTTCTGCTCAGGAGCGGAATACTTAAAGGCATTCACCAGATAGTTAGTGAGTACCTGTTCGATGCGGTCTGGATCAGCCTCTACGGGCAGCACTGCTTGTGGTGGCAATATCAGTTCTATTGTAGCCGTGGGAACTACCTGTTGCTGATTGGCAATCACCTGCTGCACAATGGTGGTCAGATTACATAGTTGCAGCGATATGTCAAATTTCTGCATCTCCATGCGTGATACATCTAGAAGTTCTGCTACCAGGCGCGTTTCTATTTCTGTTTGACGTAATGCCTGCTGCAACATTGCCTCAAGAGTGTGCAAAAGATTAGTGGTTCCTGTTGAAGAAGTATGCGAGAGGCGGTCGACGTACATCTGCATCAATTCCAGAAAACCCTGAATAGCTGTGAGCGGAGTTCTGAGTTCATGGCTCACCATACCCAGAAATTCTTGTTTTCGCTGCTCTGCTTCTCGCCGATCGGAAATATCAAGGAGCATCACCAGAGCACGACTATGTTCCTCATTAATTGTGGTAGCTGTTACCAGAGCAGGAAAGCAGCTCCCATCTTTACGTATATATTCTTTTTCCTCGGGCAGTGAAGCACCATGGGAGCGAAGGGTCTTCCAGGCACGCGTCCGTGCTACCTGATATTCAGGCATAATCAGATCCTTTACGCGTATATCCCCATCAAGTAATTCTTCCTTGCTATAGCCCAATTGTTGTACTAAGCGGTCATTGATTTCATACATTCTTCCTTCCTGATCGGTCACCATTATCCCCATAATATTGGATTTAACGAGGGAGAGGAATTTACCTTCGGCATAGGTGTGTGCCGCCTGTTCGTTTGCAAGGAGCTGTTTGTGCCGGGTGATGTCACGTAACTGGCACATAATCGCTTCAACCTGTCGGTTGTGTAGAAGATTTGTGAAGGTGCATTCTGTCCATTTCCAAATTCCGTCTTTGCAGCACAACCGATATTCTAACGAGCACGCATTCTCATCCTGTTTGATCAAACAGGTTAAATGCTCTTTCAGGTTTCTCCGATCATCGGGATGAATAAGGGTCAAACTATTCATTCCCTCTAGATCTCCAGGGGCATAGCCAGTAAGACGTGCGGTTGCAGGGTTTGCATAGGTAATAATGTCATCTGAAGTGATCAGCATGATGGCATCGGTGTTGTGTTCAACAAGGGCACAAAATAAAGAACTATTTTGTGTAGATGCTTCTCCTGGCATGAATGTACTTCTTTCTCTATACTAACATATAAGTGAATTTGACCTACGAAGACATCTTTTTGTCTCTTTGCAAACCTTTATGGACTAATAATGATAGTTCTTTTATAGTATATAATAAAAATTCAGGGCAAAGATTACTAATAGGAATAAGGTATTGTCAATTTGCTACCTGAAATGTTTACCTTCCTAAAAGAACTACTCTCAATTCAAGAATACTCAATAGGGTCACTGTTGATGGCATCTCAGCAAAGATGCCATCAACAGCAATGTCAGGTTGCTATCGATCGGGCACGATCAGCATGTCAGGAGTCCAATTATCCTGTCCGATGAGATAGGTAAACGGTGTTTGCAATGCGGCCTGAGCTGGTGTGAGTTGTGGCCGATCGGCATTTATCGCTGCACCGGGGCCACGATTGTTGTACTCAGCAAAGCGTACGTTCTGCCATGGCAATGGAGGACTTGTCCAACTCTGCCAGGGGGCAGCGGCAAGGGCATCTGGTAACCAGGTGTCACGAACCGTAACCTGTGCATTGGCCGTTGCGGTTGCAGGCCAGGGGCGACCCAGATAGGCAGTTCCTGGGGCAGAGGATGACTTAACTTTACTGTTGATAATAAGAAAGCCATAGGGTTGCGCTGCTTCAGTTGATGCCGCAGTCATCTTTGGACCCGTGCCGGTAGTGCTCTTAATGAAGATGTTGTCCCGATCGAACACTGCCGTTGCTCGTCCAAAAATGAAGTCAATCGTACCCTCGATGTAACTATTAGTGAATAGCTGGCGAGCTGCAATCGTGACGCCAGGCGTGTTTACGTAAAGGGTATCCTGGTTACCGAGGAAGGTGTCGTTATCGAAGATCATACGATCTCCACTTGTTTTCACGGCCACAGCCTGATGTTGATTTGTCTGCGGTTGACTTGCCGGATCAAAGGTATTTGCAAAGGTGAGGAAGCGTGCGGTGAAGTCGTTGGCATTGAACGTCGCCGTTGCACTCCCAGACGTTCCGAGCGTACCTCCGCCAGGTGCCGGACTGCCAGACCAGTTATTGAAGGCGATCACGGTATCTTTCGGGCGGCGCGTCTCGCCTGTCAATGTAATATATGGCTGATTTGTAGCAACCTTCACGACTTCATTATATGTACCGGGGGCGATGAAGATGGTCGTGTTCATCGCGTTATTTACGGGAACGGAGTTGATCGCAGCCTGAACGGAGGTGAAGTCGTCCTTGCCATTTTGCGCTACTGTAATGAAGCTGCTTGCCCCAGCTTTTTCGCGTACAAGATCTGGCACATTTTGCGTCGGGTCGATGTGGGTATGGAACTGTGGAGTCCAGCTAACTGTTCCACTCAGGGCTGGAATGTTAGCCGCATTGTAGGCTGCCAGCAAGTCGACCGCCTGCCCATTCACAAGATCGCCCTGAGTGTGAATCGTTGTTCCCTTGTAGACCTTGATGATCTTAGCCGCAGAGAAGCCAGTGGGAAGCACGTAGTAATTGTTTTGTGCATAGATCTGGGATGCTATGCCAACACCAAGGGCATATTGCAGAGCGGTGTTTGTTGCCTGGTTGTAATAGTTATTATAGATATGGACTTGACCATAACGTACTCGTGGCGTGCGTTCGAGAGTGTTTTCGAAGGCATTGTGGTGTATTGTAACGCGCAGTTTGCCAACATCGTAGGCTGGATTGTCCGTTGACCCGATGAGCATTGTTTTATCATGATTGGTGAAGCGATTCCATGAGACGGTGACGAGGTCAGCGCCTTTGGTGATGTCGAGCGAGCCGTCATGTTGCTGATATTCCCTGCCGAAATACGTTGGTTGCAGGCTGTCAGGTTGATTTGCATCAGTGAACGAATTGTGGTCAACCCAGACATGGGTCGCGTTATAAACAGAGATATTATCGTATTGGGAGTTCCAGTTGCCAGTTGCACCATCGGTCGGATCCCATTGTGGGAAACAGTCAGAGGCGTTCTCAAACTGGATATTGCGAATGATGACGTTGTTGACACCCTTGACCATAAAGTTGGCACCGATCACGCGAGCATTCGTGCCAATGATCGTTGTATTTGAGGGGATATAGATCTGAACACGCTTAGCTTGATTGAGTTGGGAGGCTAGACGAGCATCTTCCAGCGGACCACTGGGAACTGTAGTGGTGCCCCACACGGTTGGATCGTAGGCGGCGAGATAAGCGGCAAGTGAATAACCATTGGCGGCATAGTCGGCGCAGGTGAGTGGGTTGCCAGCGTCATCCTCGTTTCCGTTAATGACGCCTTTAATATAAATAATCTTTGGAGTAGTATCAGCTCCGGTATTGTCACCTCCGAGAGCCTGTACAAGTTGCTCCCGATTGCTGACGGTGTAGACATGGGCGAGAGAAGCGGTTGCGCCCCCTGACGTTCCACCTTCAGCCGCGGCCCAGCCATCATTCCTGGGTAATGGTTCACGGCCAGCATCTGGATCGAAGAACGATGATGGTTGAATTGTGTGGACCGATGCCGTGGCTTGAGCGGTTCCACCTGCGAAGACAAACCACGCACTTAGAATGAGCAGGGCTGGAAGCGTGTTTCTAACGCAGCAGAGTAAACGTTTTCTAAATAATGCATGCATTTTTGGGTTCCTTCCATAATTTTTTCTGATTTCTCTTCCTTTTATAAGAAGGGCATGGATGGTATCGGTTGCGGCTCTTCTCCTGGTTGAGAGAACTGCGATTGAGGTTAGATACAAATTCCCAGATTTCCACTGGAGATATTCAATAGTCTAACATATTCGGCTCTTTTACGCTATATTTTGTGTGATGAAGGAGCAAATTCATCATTTTTTTATGTTCATGTAGCTTACATGAGATAAAGATAGGGTTGCCTCTGCCGGAGGCAACCCTATCTTTTCTGGTAACTAAAGTGCCTGAGCCAGGAATGAAGTGACTGCGATAGTTGAGCCTTGTGCCAGGAAGCGCATACCGCAATAGCCAGAAGTCAAGCTGGTATCAGTTGCCGTTGCCATCCAGCCAGAGGGTTCGGTGCCCGAAGAGGCCCAGACGTTGGCGGTCAGTGTCGAGCCAACGACGCGGAAATGGATGGAATACGAGGTAGCAGCTTTAGCCGCGAAGGGTACACTTGCAAGTATCGTCGATGAACCGCTCACCTTTTTCTGAATGATCAGGCTGTTTCCATCGATGTACGCTTTGTACCAGTTGTTTCCGTCGGTCCAGCGTAGAACACCGCCAAAGTTGTTGCTTGCAAAATTACTGATCGAAGCATTCATGTAGATCTCAGAATTTGTAGTCGTTGCTCCAAGCACCGCACTATAACTGGTGGAGGTGTTAGAAACGAGACCAGTATTGCTAGAGATTGAGAATGAGTTCGCTGTGTTTGCATCGCCGCCCCAGGTTTGACCATTGGAGGCGATACCCCAATGAGCCTGGTTAGCTCGCTGGAAGCTGTCTTGTGCTAACGATGTTGGTGTGCCCGTTGGAGTTACACCTGGTGTTGTTGTCGCCGTGGGGTAGGGTCGGGTTGGGGTAACACCTGGTGTCGCCGTCGTCGTTGCCGTTGGAGTTACACCTGGTGTCGCGGTAGTAGTTGGTGTCGCCGTTGGCGATGAACCACCAGGGATATCGGCCTGGAAAGAGGTGAACGAAACTGTGACGCCGCCGGGAACCTGCATGCGCAGGCCAGCCCGACCGGAAGCAAGGCCACTATCAGTCACCGTTGCTGTCCATGTTGCTGGTTCGGCAGTGCTGGCGGGCCAGACTTTTGCAGAGAGAGTTGTGCCGATTGCAGTGAAGCGCAACGAATAAGGCGTTCCAGCGGTTGCTGCAAAGGGTGTTACGCTCAATGTTTTATAGGCACCACTCACTTTTGCCTGGAGGACCAGGCTAGTTCCGTCGAGATACGCTTTATACCAGTCGTTGTTATCGGTCCAGCGTAAGATCGCGCCAAAATTGGAGTTATTGAAGGCACTGATTGAACCGGTGAGTAGCACTTCAGAGTCTGAGGCTCCGGGACCCAGAACAGCGCTATACGCGTTGCCGGCATTAGCGACCTGACCAACGTTATTCACAATGGAGAAGACGTTTTGCGTATTGGCGTCGGCACCCCAATTTTGCCCATCCGAAGCATTGCCCCAGAATGTTTGATTGGCGCGTTGGAATGTATCCTTGCCCAGGATCGTGCCGGGTGTGCCAGATATGATAGGTGTGGGTGACGGGGTACTGGTTGCGCCAACGGTTGGAGTGACATTGGTGGCTACCGATGCTTCAGCAAGTTTATTCGCGAACTCCTCGTTAAACCACACATTATTTTGTGCGTCAACATTCATGCCATCGTGAGGATGGCCGCCAGAAGGAGCATTGAAGAAAGTGAAACCACTACTGGCATCCAGTGGAAATGCACCGTATGTGTTCTGCAATGAGTCATCTAGCCAGACGTAGCCTTGTTTCCCTACGCTGATGCCTGAAGTATGAGAGCCGCAGTTGCTACAGGAAGGGGTGTAACGATATTCCGTCACACCGTTGTTTGTTCCTGGTTGAGCGGAAGCAATTCTCAGTACTGCAATAGAACTGACCCAGCCTTCCGACCACCATACATCGCCATTGGGAGCGATACTGATCATATGTGGGGTCAGGCCTGTACCAGCCGTAGCCGAATTGCGGATTTTATATTCATTCAGCGTGCCATTCGTATACTCTCCGATGAGAGCGACACTATCGGTATTTTCAGTAAACCAGACATTATCAGAGGCATCAATTGTGATGCCGTAGGGGTTGCTATTGAGTGAGGGCGTTGAGATCTCCTGAAACGTGTCCGTAGTAGGATTAAACAAGCCTATTTTATTAACATAATGTTCAGTGAACCAGATGAGTGCCTTTAGAATCGATTGCCAGGTCCCAGGGACCAGCGCCACTGGTCGGAACGGCCCAACTGCTTATCGTATTTGCGCCAGGCTTATAGACGGCGATCGTATTAGTGACTGGCATCGTAAACCAGACATTCCCGCTGTGATCTACTGCTACGAAAAGCGGTTGACCATATCCACTGGGGAGGGAGACCGTCACAATCCAACTATGGGTAACAGGATTGAATAATGCAATTTTACCAGGAGGAGTGCTGGTGAGACATTTTGGTGAAAGATCACACCCCGGCAATGCAACCCAGACGCGGCCACTACTATCAAATGTGGTTCCCCATGGGTCAGTGCCGGGTGCATAGTAATCTGTAGCACTCATCGCAAGTGCACTGTCAGCATGCGAGTGAAGCGTATTCATCATGACAACACTAATGCTGGCGATGATCAAGCCTAAAGCCGCCAGACTCAACAAAATTTTCTTCGATTTGTACAACATGAGAGTTCATCTCCATATTCAAAATACCTATAAAAGCCTGTACAGATGTAGCATATACAGCAAATTTTGTATCATCAAACCTATAGTTGCTCGTATTCTCATTCAATCTAGCTCTTCTAGCAAATTTGGGCTAGTGCAAAAAAAAGTCTGGGTGCGCAATGGATAAAAACTGTATAAACGCAGTGAAATTTAGAAAGATCCTAGCAGAAGTAGTATCTCACAGGAATCTTAACTCAACAAGATGCAAACGTATCATAATTATAGATCGAAAGTATAAAAAAAAGCCACTCTTATTTAAATTTTAAAACGCTGTTATTCTATTCCATAAAAATTTAATAAAACGACTGTTGGTTGATGTAGGTATTTTAACTACTAAAATTTATTTGGATAAAAATCGCTTGATATTTCTTGACAAGTTGCCTATACTAAGGGGGAGTGCATGCACACAAAATACGTGTATTCAAAATGTCGAGATGGATGCGTCGAGGGGAAGATGGCATCACCCTGGTCTCGTCATGAGGGTGTGGGTTACTTGCCAATGCAGGTAAGTGGGGAGAGGATTTCCACCCGATTATGGTAAGACAAAATAGACCATCATTGCAGATCGGTTTCTACGCTGTCTCGCTCTTCACTTGCAAAGAACTTGCTTTTCGCAATCATTTAAACTTTTTGCGTTCAAAGAGTCAATTTTTTGCAGTAAAAATAATTCACCGATGATTGATAGATAATCGAAATTTGTATACATGTGATTACATATAGTCTCGATGCAAGGATTATATAATCCTCATTTGGAGAGGTAGAAAAGTGGCTATATGGTTAAAGTGCATTTTGTCTATCATTAGTGAAGAGTCGCAAAACGTTTTTAGCTTTTTCTTGTTGTTAACAAATTACATTTCGATGAAGAAAAATCTACGATCTTCTCAATGTGCTTTTGTGCCTTGTTGAGGAGATTTAGATAGGTAGTAGGGGAAATATGCTCGAAAACAGATATATCGCTTTCGGGAAGGAAAGCTATACATGAGTACTGAAAGTCATTCATATGAGCTAGCGAATTTAGATGTACTGGCACCAACACAGAAATTAGCCGCCGTAGCGCGGGAAAAATATATTCGGGGATGGTTACGAAACAGCAATCAGACTATTTTGCAATCTATTGCCCCTCTCACCCTTGATTTAAGTGTCGTCATCCCAACTAGAAATGAACAAGATAATATTCGTCCTCTTGTTGAAGCATTACGTGCTGCTTTAGATAGCCTGGCTGTGGAAATTATTTTTGTCGATGATAGCGATGATGACACGCCAGAAATCATTAAAGATGTTGTACGTACAATGGATAACGACCAGCTTTATATTCGCCTGGAGCATCGGTTAGCTGGTAGTGAACGTGTGGGGGGATTAGCAACGGCTGTTGTCTTTGGTATGACTAGAGCCCAGGCCAACTATGTTGCGGTCATTGATGCTGACCTCCAACATCCTCCAGAGCAGTTGCGTGTGTTTTATGATCGTGCACTTGCAGAAGATGTAGACCTGGTATTAGCCAGCCGCTACATTGATGGTGGAAGTTATCGAGGATTAGCCAGTCCTGGGCGTCGTTTCTTTTCTATTGGCTTAAAATCGATCGCCAAACTTCTCTTCCCAGAGCGATTGCGTAACATCTCTGACCCCCTGGGTGGCTTCTTTCTCTTACGACGTTCGTTACTGGCAGATGTGTCTCTCCGTCCTATCGGCTACAAAATTTTACTTGAACTCCTCCTTCGCTGTCAGTGGCATGATGCCCTTGAAGTCCCTTACCATTTTCAAACACGCGCTCATGGACAGAGTAAAGCAAATATGCGGCAAGGGATTATGACTTTGCAACATATCGCTCGTCTGTTCCTTGAAGTGCCACATGTTGGACGTGTATGGAAGGTAAGCATAACTCTTCTTCTAAACATACTGATTACCGCACTTTTGCTCATCCTGCATACCTTTTTTGTAGAAATATCGACAAATGTCAATGTTATTGTCTTTGTTGTGATGGCTTGCGTGGATTTTGTCATCTTCAATCGCCTTATCTTTCCTTCTCCAACTGTGAGTAGCAGCGTTTCACGTTCCTCCTCTCTTAACCGTATTAAACAGAGGGGTAAAATATCATCAATGCCATCCATTGAGGAGTTGATAGCAGAGGAAGAAACAACTGAGGGAGATGGTGAGGAGTTGATGGTGGGGGAAGAGGAAATAGCGGAGCGAGATAGTGAAGAATTGGTAGCGGAGGAAGGGGAAATAGTTGAGGAAGATGATGAGGAGTTGATAGTGGAGGAAGAAACAACTGAGGGAGATGGTGAGGAGTTGATGGTGGGGGAAGAGGAAATAGCGGAGCGAGATAGCGAAGAATTGGTAGCAGAGGAAGAGGAAATAACGGAGCGAGATAGTGACGCGTTAAGTATGGAAGGGAGTGAAGCCGCTAAAACGCTCAAAATTACAGATCTTGAAGTGCCATTTACGCAGTTAGTAGAGGTTTCCGCTGATGAGATAGAGCGCAGGTTACAACCGGAGCGACAGAAAAAATCCTCAGGGAAATTTCGCTTGTCTGGCAAGAAAAAGCGTTCTAGAAAACTCCAATCCATTGTGGCTGTAGCAGTTGTATTGCTGGCCCTTGGCTGGGTTGTCTACGTACTACCGGGTCTGCTGGCAGTGGCGGCTGCTTTATGTATTGCCACTGCAATTGTCTTCACGAAAAATGTCAAACGTGATCATATGGTAACCATGTTGTTGGCTGTTGCCGTTGGGGTTGCCAGTATTGATTACTTGAGTTGGCGTTTTGTGGTGGCAAACTGGCCTGCCTGGTGGATTTCTGTGCCGCTCCTGTTTGCGGAGACGTTAGGCGCAATTCATGCCTTTGGGTTTCAATTTACAGTCTGGCCCTGGCCTGCTCCAAAGATTGTGTACGGGAGCGATCCGACACGACCATCCGATTTTCATTTTTATTCCTACTGTCAACGAAGGTGTAGCGATCCTCAGGCCAACCCTTGAAGGAGTTATCGCCGCCCGCGACAAATATCTGGACTGTTATCCGCACGGCAAGGTAACTATTGTTCTTTGTAATGATGGGCGTGTTGCGAAGACTGATAGCTGGCAAGATGTTGAGGCTCTGGCGTTGGAGTTAGAGATTACCTGTGTCACGCGTACTATCGGTGGTGGTGCGAAGGCGGGTAATATTGAGAATGCACGTCAGAAACTCCATGCTACAAATGATGCGTTTATCGTCATCTTTGACGCGGACCAGGTTGCTAAACCAGATTTTCTTCTCAAAACGATCCCACCTTTTAGCGATCAACATATGGGATGGGTACAGACCGGTCAATACTATTCCAATCTGGATAACCCGGTATCACGTTGGGCAGACGACCAGCAGTCAATGTTTTACAACTTACTCTGTCCAGGAAAAGCGGCGCTCAATGCAGCGTTTATCTGTGGAACGAATGTTGTTATTCGGGCCGCCGCGCTAGATGAAATCGGTGGCTTGCCGCAGGATTCTGTGACGGAAGATTTTGCAGCCTCTATTGCCTTGCATCCTTCCTGGCGTAGCGTCTATCTCACAGATATCCTCGCTACTGGTATGGGGCCGTTAGATGTGCCATCCTACCTTAAGCAGCAGCAGCGCTGGGCTATTGGCACATTAGGCGTGTTTCGTACTCATTGGCGTGATATCTTATTGCCTAAAAAACATGGTTTAAATATTGGGCAACGCATTCAATACTTCCTGGCCTGCACCCATTACCTGTGTGGCCTGCGCGATCTGATCTATCTGATCAGCCCTATTCTCTTCATTTTTACGGGAGTGCCTGCTGTACGCGGTTCCACTCTGGGTGCATTCTTATTGCATTTCCTCCCCTATTGTGTGCTTAGCTTTACGGCGTTATGGTATTCTGCGCGTGGTATTACTGGCTTGCGTGGTATTATTATCGGCTTTGGCTCTTTCCCGGCTTTGATCGGAAGCCTGCTCTCCGTTATCCTACAGCGTAAAGTTGGTTTCTCTGTGACTTCAAAACAGGGTGGCGGGAAGCGTTCGTTCGCATATCTACATATCTATTCCTTTCTCTTCTTGCTATGTATCGCCTGTCTTGTCTGGGCTACCCAGGCTAAAGGGCAGGAACAGACATCTCTTTTCATCAGTCTCTTGTGGGTAATTTACTCAATGGTGATGCTGGGTAGCTTTCTCTGGCTGAACATCAAAGATGTACGTTTCCATAGAGCCGCGCAGAAATCTGGGGCGACTCAGCAGGGGATTGCCAGTCAGTCATATCCCACAAAGTTATTAAATCGCAAGCGAGGGCTGTATCCCGTGTGGAATCTGGTGCTGGCGGCGTTAGTTGCTGGCCCTATGCTTATCAATGGCTCTTTGTCGTTTTTGAGTCACGACCCCAAACCATTTTTGATTGCGCAGGATTATAGACCCGCTCCCTATTTTGGTGTCTCACTGCCTGTGCAGTTATTAAAGAGTCAACCGCCGCTCTTAGCGCATGATCTCGGCACCCAGTTTTCGATTATTGGGCGCACGCAGGATATTCATGATCAGTTCGATGCATCCTGGGCGAATCAGTTAGCGACTCAGCATGCACGCCCCTGGATCACCCTCCAGTTTGGGGTTTTTGGTCCTCATAATAAACCGCCTCTGGATGCTAATTTGCCCGCGATTTATAACGGAGACCATGACCAGGATATCCAGAGATGGGCCAGGGATATTCGTGCATACGGTCAACCAGTTTATCTGACGATTTTGCAGCATGCTGATCGTAACTGGTCGTTATCATCAGGTGTTGCCAATGGTGGTATTCCAGAGGATGTTGCAAAAGCCTGGTTGCATGTACAATCCATTTTTCATAAGGTAGGAGCGGACAATGTGGCCTGGGTCTGGGCACCGGCTGACCCGCTACAAGATCAGATATATGCTCCGCCGCTTTCGACTATCGATGCCGTTTTGCAAAGTTTTATTGATTATCCGGGTACAAAATGGGGTGATCCTGAGACTGTGCTCATAGATCTGACGAATCGCTATCCTACAAAACCAATTATTGTAGAGGCGAGTGTGAACGGGCCCGCAGCTCAAAAGGCGGCATGGTTAACAACACTTGGGCAGGCGGTCAGTGATATCCCGCACATCCATGCATTGCTCTATCATGAAGGTGGGCCAGAACTCAATGCGACCAGGGCACAAATTAAAAGCTGGTCCCTTACATCCGATCCTGCTTCGCTAGCAGTTATGCGCCATATCGCGCTCGGTTTGCAGAAAGAAATTCGGGCTTACGGGTAGCAGGTGTTGAGATGAGGGTGAGTAAAAAACACAATTGAAAATTCTTTTGTGTATATCACCTTCGTCTAAAGGAGAAATATTCTTAATAGAGAAGTAAGCAAGACAAGTGAAAATAAGGACGGAATTGTGATCGAAGTTTCTACTGCTCAGCCACTTAATAAAACGAAAAAAATAGTGCGTAAGCACTCGTCGGTAGACCCAAAGCTAGCACGCTGGTCATTACCTCTGGTCCTGGCCTTTCAGGCCGTGGTTGCCTGGGTACTGTTACAGAATACGGCTTTTCAAGATGAGGCACTTTATGTCTATGCCGGCCAACAGATCTTAGAACACTGGTTTGGTGGATTGCCCTTGCTCGATAACTATAGCTACTATTTTTCAGGCAATCCTTATATCTATCCGCTTATTGCCGGTGCCCTTAACATGGCTGGTGGCATTCAGCTTGTACGTGCATTCAGTGTTCTCTGTATGCTGATTGTGACATCATGTGCTTATTATGTAACAAAAAAGCTTTTTAATCAGCCCAGCGCCATATTTGCCGCCATCTTTCTCGTATGCCAGGGGCCGATCCTTTTTTTAAGCCGCTTAGCGACTTATGACCCTCTCTGCATCTGCCTCCTTGCTATTGCGATGGCACTGGCGGTGAAAACAGGTTATACGCGCCGACCCTGGTGGGCATTAATGGTTGGCCCATTTCTCGTACTTGCATTTGGAGCAAAGTATGCTGCACTGTTATTCATTCCCTCCATCCTTGCTATGCTCATATTATGTACTTTGTTGAAACGCGGATGGGCAAGCATGCTGATACGTGGATTCCTGTGTGGCGTATCCCTCGTAGTGTCAGCAGTAATAGCAACTTATGTCATTATTCATTTTGACCCGGACATGCTTCATGCACTCGCGGCAACTACAACGAGTCGTGTAGTTGAGCAGGGAACTCCACGTTTGACATTAGTCCTTCATATAGTTCAAATGATTGGTTTAGCCTATGGAGTTGCACTGGTAAGTCTTTTCTTTGCCCGTAAGAGGCAGCTCTTCATTATATTCTTACTCCTTGGTTCGACATTACTCGTGCCTGCTTATCACGTTTATAAATATGAACTCATTTCTCTAGATAAACATCTAGGATTTTCTATGTTTTTTGCAGCGCCAGCGGCAGGATATGCATTGGCGTCTTTATCAGGTTTCCGGCACAAGTTTTCGTCTGGTCGCTATTGGCTATCGGGTGTCGCTATCTGTCTCGCTCTACTCTTTGTAGGCGCACAAGAAGCATACGATATGTACACTGCCTGGCCTGATACAACTAAGCTTGCTTATATGCTCAATACACAGGTACGTTCTGGTAATGGTCACTATCTGATGGAGCAATACGAAGTTTCGCGCTACAACTTACGCGATAATACCTATAACTGGCAGTGGATCGGGCTCGATTTCTTTCAATATACTGACAAGCAGGGACGTTATTATATTGGTGATGATGCATATGCTAAGGCGATAAATGATGGATATTTTGACATAATTCAACTGAATTATGGATTTGACCATGCAACGGCGCTAAGTATCACTGATGATATCAACCAGAGTAAAAAGTACGAACTTGTGGCTAAAATTCCATTTCATGATGTCTATGGAACAGGCTATTTCTCCGTATGGCGTAAACGTTAGCGTTTTTCGAGTGATGGGGTGAGTTTCTTTAGATGCATAACTATTTTCCTCACCCAAAAAATTGGTTTAAGGATATCTTCACACACTCTATGTTTGGGTGCTGTGAATATTACAGGGATGGGTTAGTACGATTGTGAGGCTTATATGCAAAAGGGGCAAGATAAATTACAGGGACAAATCGGTCATTTGCTCTCAGCATCTTTAGGGTTTCAACCTGGACAAGAGGAAGTAGATAGCGGTGTAGTCGGTGAAAATCAAGAAGGTAGTGGTCTCAGTAGCTCTGTTCTTACGTTTGAGCCGCTAGCCCTTAATCCAATTATTCTGGTGACGAAACCATTGCCGAAGTGGAGGGTGTTTCTCGTAGCTCCTATTACAAAAATCGTGCTTGGTCTGGCCATTGGTGTTGGTTTTCTCTTTCTTATAGCGCACTACATTGATATTCCTACGACTGTTGGTATCGTTCGTTCCCATTTAACAACACCGCGTGGGATTATCTATGCTCTGCTGTGTGGTTGCGCTTTTCTGGCCGCTTTTAGCATTCGTGGTGTACGCTGGAAACTTTTCTTAAATCCGATTGGAAAGGTCAGTACGCTCAAAGCGGTACAGCTTTTCCTGGTAGGTGTTTTTCTCAATTTTTTGCTTCCTATCCGTGGTGGCGAAGTGGCGAAGAGTTTGATGCTCAAGCGTGTTGCAAACATTCCGATCAGCCAATCGTTACCCACCGTTGCTATGGATAAGGCGCTTGATCTCTTGCCCGCGCTCATTATTATGGCAATCGTTCCGGTACTGGGTATCAAGATGGACATTCGCCTCTGGTTGGTGCTTGGTCTGGTTGGCTTCCTGTTGGTCATGCTGATCGGTTTTATTGCACTGGCAGCCTGGAAACGCGATGCTGCTATTATTCTGTTGCAGCGCATGACGCGAGCATTGCCCAGGGGTGCGGGAAGCAAGATCGAAGATTTTGCCACCAATTTTGTGGATGCCTTACTGGCGGGAGCACGCCAGCCCAAAATTTTCATTCCAGCGGTGTTACTGACCATCGTTGCCGTTTTATGTGATGGCCTTTTCGCTCTATTGGCTTTCTGGACGGTGGGCGTATCGATTCCTTTCGGCCTCGCCATCTTTGGCTATGCCGTCTACAATCTTTTCTACATTCTACCAAATCCGCCTGGGCAAGTTGGCAGTAACGAGGTTGTTGGCCTGCTCGTTTTCTCTGGTCTCCTTCATCTTGATCCACATGGTGTAACTGCGATGTTCATTTTCTCGCATCCCTGGGCCGCTATCATTCAGACGGTTGCGGGTATGTGTTGCTTAAGCGCTCTTGGTTTGACGCTCTCAAGCGCAATGAAGGTGCAAAGTGGGAATGTGAACAAACAGGATATGTAAAAGTTATAGCGCTCAGAAACCGGTTGTTTAACCTGTCGATATACCTCTTTTTCATTCGTCGTTTAAGTAGAAGAACGAAGAGACGTTCTTCATAAAAAGAGAGTATACTTTTCTGGAGGGAAACAATGCGTTACTTACTGATGATCTACGAAAACGAGGCTGCTCGCGCTCAGTGGAGTCAAGAAGCATTAGGTGTAGAGTATGCAGCTTATGGTGCTTTTAGCGAAGAAATACAGAGAAAAGGTGTTTTTATCGCTGGAGAAGCTCTTATGCCTATTAATGCTGCAACAACTGTGCGTGTGCGTGACGGCAAAACGCTGACTACAGATGGCCCTTTTGCCGAGACGAAAGAGCAACTGGGCGGATATTATCTGCTGAACTGCAAGGATCTTGACGAAGCAATTGCGTTTGCCGCGAAGATTCCGGCGGTTTCACATGGCTCAATTGAGATCCGTCCGATCATGGAGTTTGGTGAATAAATGGTTGAGGGGGTAATGGAGACAACGCATCAGATTATCGCGCATACTTTTCGTCTGGAAGCTGATCGCATTCTTGCTACCTTGATTAGTACTGTGAGGGATTTCGAGCTGGCGGAGGATGCGCTTCAGGATGCGTTACTTGTTGCCCTTGAACACTGGTCCATTGATGGTATACCCAGCAATCCTGGTGCCTGGATTACTACCACGGCGCGACGCAAAGCTATCGACCGCCTGCGCCGTGATAGTACATTTGCGCGTAAGCAAGAGATTCTGCAGGCACTCGTTGAGCAGGAAGGACACGGGGGATCAGAGGAGATGCAGGATCTTGCCATTCCAGATGATCGGCTCAAGTTAATGTTCACCTGTTGCCATCCCGCATTGGCATTGGAGGCGCAGGTAGCATTGACCTTGCATACACTCGGTGGATTATCGACCAGTGAGATTGCCAGTGCATTTCTTGTTCCTTTACCAACGATGGCACAGCGACTGGTGCGAGCCAAGCGCAAGATCAAGGATGCAGGTATTCCTTATCGCGTTCCATCAATCGACGTATTGGAGGAGCGCGTTGAGTCTGTACTGTTTGTGCTCTACCTCATTTTTAACGAAGGGTACGAGGTCACAACTGGTGATGAGTTGATGCGGCGAGAACTATGTGATGAGGCTATCCGGTTGGCTCGCGTTTTGACCTTGCTACTGTCTAAGGAAGCATTACATAACGTCCTTCCTGAAGCGTTGGGATTGCTCTCCTTGATGCTCTTGCACGATTCACGAAGCAGTGCTCGTGTTGGGCCAGATGGTGAGCTTGTTTTATTAGCTGAGCAGGATCGCTCTCTCTGGAATCCCAAAAAGAAGCAAGAAGGAATGGCTGTACTCGATCAGGCACTATCTATGAAACGGCCTGGAACTTATCAGATCCAGGCGGCTATCAGTGCTTTACATGTACAGGTGGAGAAGGCAAGCGATACCGATTGGGCGCAAATTGCCACTTTGTATGCCATATTGATGCGCATCGCACCTTCGCCAGTGATTGAGCTAAATAGGGTAGTAGCTATCGCGATGGCCGATGGTCCCTTGCGTGGCCTTGCTCTGCTTGAACGACCCGAAATGGAGAAGTCGCTCCACGATTACCATCTTTTCTACTCCACTAAAGCTGATTTTTTATGGCGTGTAGGCCGCTTGCAAGAAGCTGATGCTGCCTATAAACAGGCGCTCAATCTTTGTCATAATGAACGAGAGCGCTCTTTTCTGAGGCGTCGCATCGCGGAGGTTTCACAAGAGAGTTGATGGAGTCTATTTAAGTATCATTGCTTGTGGCGTAAGAGATACCTCAACAGGTAAAATGTTATATCACTTGACAAACTATCTCTTCGTGATTTATTCTTTATTCGGAACGGTCTCATAAAAATTGGCGTAATAGAACCGGGCAAGGAGCGCATCGGTCACAGCTTGATAGATAGAGTCAACATAAAAGCGCCATTTGGTCAAGGAGGACAGATTGATAAGCTACTCAGATTTTTCCGGTGGTGTACCTCAATTGAGCATAAGCTCTTTAAGACAAAGCACAAGTCGCATGCGCTCCACGCGTACACCTTTTCCATCTCTAATGATTTTCCCCAGTTATTCTAGTGCTTCTATATGCATCAATTACTGAGCATGTACGTTATTTCATTGCCTGTAATCCTGGTAGACAGGGTATTTCTCTCCTCATCTATGCTGAGTTGCAGCGGAGAGAGAATGGCGTACTCAGTCATCGCTCTGCCTGTCCTTATTACGTCAATGGGACACGTATTGAGTATCCTATGCGTGGCACAGGTAGATAGTCCTGAGACAATATTATGTATTTCCATAATACATAATATTGTCTCAGGGAGTATATGAAAAGAAAAAGAGGAGTTTGTAACATATGAGCAAGGACATGGACCGTCGTCGCTTTCTGGGAGTTCTTGGTGGTGGAGCTGTGGCGGCAACGCTGGTTGGAGAAGGTGTTGTGCATGCCGCCTCTCAGGCTTCAACATCGATCACCATTAATGGGGCAAGTAGTGGAAACCTCTTTTATGGTATTGGTGCTATCAGTGGAGGTGGTGGTACTTCTCGTCTGCTGTTTGACTATCCTGCTAAACAACAGGGTGAGATTCTGGATTATCTCTTCAAGCCGAACTATGGAGCCAGTCTACATATCTTCAAAGTCGAAATTGGTGGTGATACCAATTCGACCAATGGAGCAGAGGCCAGTCATATGCGCAGTCGTACCGATCAGAACTACAATCGTGGCTACGAATGGTGGCTGATGGAACAGGCCAAAGCACGCAACCCCAACATCAAACTCTATGGATTGGAATGGGGTGCTCCAGGTTGGTTCCAGGCCAGTCCTGACATCGATGCCAAACATCCATTCTGGTCGCACGACAACATAACCTACATTATTAACTGGATTCAGCATGCCCAATCGGATCATGGTCTGCACATTGACTATATTGGTGGCTGGAACGAGAGCGGTTGGAACAAGATCTGGTACGAGGATCTCAAAAAGGCGCTGGTGAGCAATGGATTGACGACCAAAGTCGTTGCCTCTGACGATGCTGGCTGGGCCGTGGCGACCGACATGAAAAACGATGCTGCATTTAATAATGCGATTGATATTGTCGGGTCGCATTATCCTGCGACGCGACCGCCTACCGCTGATGCCATCAGCCTGAAAAAGCCGCTCTGGGCCAGTGAAAATGCAACCTATCAAACGGATGTTGGTTACAAGTTTGTTGTTCAGACGCTCAATGATGATTATATCTCTGAGGGAATCACAGGTGATATAAGATGGAATCTGGCGGCAGCCTGGTATCCCACGCTCCCTTTTGCAGGTGCTGGATTGCTACTTGCCGAGCAACCATGGTCAGGGAACTATTTTATTGGCAGAGATATCTGGGCGATGGCGCACACGGCCCAATTCACGCAGCCCGGTTGGCAATATCTTAAAAGTGCCTCTGGTTACCTGGGTGGGGGTAGCAGCAACACGAATGGTAGTTATGTTACACTCAAATCGAGCAACGGCAAAGACTATAGCGTCATTATCGAGACGATGGCGGCAAAGGCTGCTCAGACGGCCAGTTTCACTGTTACGGGAGGGCTTTCCACCGGAACCATCCATGTATGGGCCACGAATTTCAATTCGACAAGCGATAGTGAGCATTTTATACGCCAGAAGGACATCACGCCTGTTAATGGAGCTTTCTCATTGACGTTGCAGCCTGGGTACGCCTATAGTCTGACTACCACAACAGGACAGGGTAAGGGCACCGCGACCCCGCCAGCCTCAAAAGGTTTAGCATTGCCATACACTGAGAACTTTGATGCTTATGCCTCTGGTAAGCTTGTCCGCTACTTCTCTGATGTCAATGGGGCATTTGAAACGTATGCGGCGGGTGGAGGTCGCACTGGCATGGCCCTTCGTCAGGTTATTACGACGCCACCTATCGCATGGCATAGTGGCTCACCGACGGCCCCGCTTACCGTTATGGGCGATATCAATTGGACCAATTACCAGGTCAGTGCGGATGTGTTGCTTGAGCAGGCTGGTTACCTTGAACTGATCGGAAATCTCGTCAGCCAGGTCAGATTGGGTGGCGCTGTCGTAGGTTATCATCTACGTGTAACCAACACAGGCATCTGGACACTCTTCAAAGAGGCATCCACTACCAGCAACACAATTCAGGACACGACGCTGGCTTCGGGCACTGTCCCTTTTAGCTTGAATAACTGGCATACGCTTTCCTTGATCCTGAAGAACGGTACCATTCAGGCACTTATCGATAAGAAAAGCGTTGCCAGCGTCAACGATACGACATATACCCATGGGCAGATTGGTTTGCTGGTCAGCAAATGGATCAATGCCCGGTTTGATAATATCTCTATTGTGTAGGGTTAGCGTTACTATCCTTTCTCCGCTCATTCGCACAACGAGCGGAGAAAGAGTATTAGCAAGGAGGTAAAAGAAGAGCTAGAACATATTGAAATTCATTTGTGCATTGCGAAGACGCTTGATAGTGCAAATGAATTTATTCTTCAAAGGAAGAAGAAGCAAAAAGAAAGGAATCTGAAAAATGAAGATGCAAGGAAAGCATCCTGTTGTTCTACGTGGAATAGTACTGGCTATGCTAGCATTGGGACTCTTTACGATAAGTCTGACCCAGCGAGGTCATACCTCCTTAGCAGCCGGTTCTGTCACGCTTTCGGTGTCGGGGAGGAACGCGACTGTTTCCAATGGCATCTATACCGTCAAGTTCAATAGTACGGGTAAGGGTACTTCCCTTGTCTGGAATGGAAAAGAACTTATTGGATCAGCGGCTGGCTTTTACAGTTCCATCAATGGAGGAACAGGTTTTAGTGCTACCGGGTTGAATGTCATTACTAATACATCAACGATGGTAGATCTTGCTTATACCAGTAGTTGGGGGGAACTTCACTATGTTGTGCGTAGCGGAGTCAGTGGTCTCTATTCCTACTTTGTAGCAACGGGCATCGGCACTGTAGGCGAGTTTCGCACAATTTATCGTGTGAATGGCAGCATCTTCCGTACTGGATATAACAGTGTACGTTCAATTGCTTTTCCCACGTTGAGCCAGATCAATAGTGCGAAAGTTTTGCAGGATTTAACCTATCAGTTGGCGGATGGGTCGATTTACACCAAATATGATGCGACCACTTATGTGCAGCAAGATGCGCTGCATGGTGTCTATGGTGGTGGTTATGGAGTTTGGATGATCTCACCTAGCCATGAATATGTCAATGGCGGGCCGATGAAGCAAGAACTGACCGTTCATGTTGAAGCGAACAGCGGCGATGGCACGGTGCTCAATATGCTCTCGGCCAGCCACTTTGGAACACCTTCCGTAGCCATCCCCAATGGGAAGATTTATGGACCATGGTTGCTCTACTTCAATAATGGAAGCATTTCCGATGCTCAGTCTCAGGTTGCTACAGAAGACGCCGCATGGCCCTATACGTGGCTATCCAATGCTCATTATCCGCTCGCACGCACAACCGTAACTGGCACATTACGTCTGGCGAATGGGCAGCCAGCGGCAGGTGCCACGGTAGTACTGGCGAAACCAGGTGGTGATCTCTATGCCCAGGGTTCAGATTACATCTTCTCTACCCAGGCCGATGGCAGTGGTAATTTCAGCATACCCGAAGTTCGTCCGGAAACCTATAGCTTGTACGCTTATGCTAACGGGGGAAGTACCGCTGGCGGCGCTGTTGGTAGTGTGACGGATCAGTATGAACGTGACAATATCAACGTGAGCGGTGCAACGGTGAATCTGGGCGCATTGACCTGGTCGCCTCCACAATATACAAATTCCCTCTGGCAGATTGGCACAGCTGATCGTAAAGCGGATGAGTTCAATCTAGGAAATGTCCCACGTCAGTATGGCTTGTTTAACCAGGTTCCGGCCAACCTGACCTATACGATCGGTCAGAGCACTCCGGCCAATAACTGGTATTATGCGCAGACTCATGTAGGGACCTGGACGATAAACTTCAATCTTAGTAAAACGTATAGCGGCAATGCTCATTTGACAGTGGCCCTTGCTGGATCATCCAGGACGGCGAGTATTAGCGTTGGTGTGAATGGTAGAAATGTAGGATCATTCCCTTCCTACGTCAATGATGCAGGCATTTATCGCAGTGCCAACCAGAGCGGTTATTATCACCGTTTCACCATCAATTTCGCAGCGTCTTCATTAAGAGCGGGTGCCAACACTCTCACCTTCCGCGCAACTAACGTGAGTAGCGGTGGTGGAGTTATGTATGACACCGTAAAGTTGGAGGCCGACTGATCTCGATAATTTCAATACCTGGTCGTGGATGTCTCTAATTGAGACATCCCTTCCTTGATTTAAATGGTTTTCACACGGAAGGATGTAGTCCTTCATAACCTGGTTTACACGATCATTAAAGGAGAAATACCGTATGTCTCATCATAAATGGAATGGCAGAGCCAGCTTCCTCATTTTCCTTGGCCTGGTTTTTGCAATTGGCCTGGGAGCTTCCCTGGTATTTTCATCTATAACCCCCGCTCATGCAGCAACCCAGGCGACTCTCTATGCGTCGCCAACAGGTAGTGGTAGCACTTGCTCATTAGCCGTCCCCTGCTCTCTTATCAGTGCGCAGGCAAAGGTACGCACCATCAATAGCAATATGACGGGTGATATTATCGTCGATCTGCGCGGTGGAACCTATACGCTTACCAGCAGCCTCTTATTCCGTGATAAGCCAACGCAGAAGGATTCAGGCACAAATGGGTTCAACGTTATTTACCAGGCCTATCCCGGTGAAACTCCCATCATTAGCGGTGGAGCTACCATTACCGGCTGGTCGCTTTATAATAGCTCGAAGAATATCTATCGTGCTCCTGTGAGCACCTCACTGCAGACCCTTCAACTCTATGTAAATGGGGTGCGTGCAAATATTACCAAAAGTGCTAAAAATCCAGCGGGCTTTACCAAGACGACTGCGGGTTGGACGACTACCAATACAGCGATGCAGACCTGGCGCAATCCGACAGACATTCAGATCGTCACAATAGCTGGTTGGAAATACCTGAGTTGCCCTGTTGCCAGGATTAGTGGAACAAATATCACTATGCAGACGCCGTGCTGGAATAATGCAGGTACCTCGCCTAATCCAGGGCATCCCTATAATGGGCAAGGTCTTGTACAAATGAATTCAGTGACCTATGTTGAAAACGCATATGAGTTGCTGCAAAATGCTGGTGACTGGTATCTGGATCGTAGCGGTGGCTACCTCTACTACATCCCACGCTCAGGCGAAAATATGACGACTGCACAGGTGGTTGCTCCAACGGTGGAAAAACTAATTGATGGCAGCGGAACAAGCATCACAGAGCCTTTACACAACATCACCTTCTCAGGCATTACCTTTGAGTATGCTACGTGGCTGCAACCCGCTGGCAATCAGGGTTATGCCGATAATCAATCGGGCATCCTGTGGATCAATAATGCCGCTCCTGCCAAGACGCTCGGCAATGTCTCGTTCCAGTTTTCGCACAACATCACCTTAACAAATAGTATCTTTACGCATCTGGGTGGTGCTGCAATCGACTTTGGCAATGGTGCGCAGAACAACACCATTTCAAATAACGCCATCACGGACATTGCCTCCAATGGAATACAGCTTGGGGAAGTGACCGATTTTGCCACGACCAATGCCAATCAGATGACGAGTGGGAATACCATTCTACACAACCAGGTTTACAATGTCGGGAAGGTTTACGCAGATGCCGCCGGTATCTGGGTCGGGTACAGTAAAAATACCCTGATGACACGTAATAGCGTCTATAATATAACCAACACTGGTATCTCGGTGGGTTGGGGCTGGGGCACCAATTCCTACGCACAGAACAACCAGATCACCTACAACCTTGTGCATGACACGTTGCAGGTGGTGGGTGAAGGTGGTAGCATCTACACCTTGAGCAGCCAACCCGGATCTGTAGAGAACCATAACTACATCTACAATGGTGGCTCTGCTGGTAGAGCAATCTATCATGACGAGGGTTCGCAACATTTCACTGACACCTATAATGTTGTAGGGAAGGTGACCTATTGGCTCTCAATGTCACAAACCAACATTGCCTACAACACCGTGGAAAATAATTATGTGTACACCGATTACCTCATTTGTAATGGTAGCAAAGGGACTTCAGCCCATTGCAATGCCAATCATGATGTGGTGACGAATAACACCTTTACCGCTGGAAACTGGCCTGCGGCTGCTCAGACCATCATGAATAATGCTGGTAAGTAGCGTTATTGTAGACACGTTTTTTTAAGCAAGCGACTGGCCTGACAATAAAAATGTTGGGCCAGTCGCTTGTGTGTCTGGTATAAAATTGACCCTCGCCTAAAGTACTATATGCGATCAACTGAACTATAATGGTGTTATCATTCGTAGGAGCTATTTTATGAAAAGAATAGTCCCATGATACGTGCCAACGATGGGCAAGTGTCTCTGGAATAGTCGCACCTCAGGTTCAAGCTGGCGTTTTTTTAAGAGTGTGAGGGATACATTTATATGAATGGATATAGCGATAAGTCTCTCGATAAGATTGCCAAAACCCCCACGAGCAAGTTGAGTTTGTCGTCAAGTTCGAATGAGATTTCTATGGCTCCTACGAGCAAGTTGAGTTCAACAAAGGGAGGCCGCAGGCGATCACGTACTCTACCGCTCTTTGTGGGCTTTCTTGTGTTAGGTATTCTCATCGTAGGTACTGTGGAGATCGTTTTTTATCCGTTCTTTGCCCAGCTACAGGGTTCAAATAAATCACATGCGCTTAAGCCTGTGATTATACCGACTCCGACGATGACGCCGACACCGACACCGAAGCCATTTGATCCTAATGTGGGGGCTGTGTTGCCAACGCATCGGGTGGTGGCTTTCTACGCTATTCCTGGCGCGGAAGCTACCGGGCCAGCTTATCAACTCACCTCAACCATGTTAAGCAATTTACGTGCCCAGGCGGCGGCCTATCAGGATCTGGATCCTCTTCATCCTGTACAACCGGGCATCGACCTGGTTGCCAGTGTGCCCGACGGTTTTCCTGGGCCTGCGGGAACGTATAGTCATCACCTGGACTCTGCAACCATTCAGGCTTATATCGATTTTTGTCAACAAAACAATCTCATCTTATTTTTAGATCTTGATTTTGGATTGGCTCCTGTGAAGCAAGAAGTCAATTTTTTCCTGCCTTACCTGGAGCGTTACTCATTTGTGGAATTGGCGGTAGATCCAGAGTGGATGTTCCCACGCCACGATGGGATTCCAGGCATTAATCTGAGCAATGTGCATGCCTCCGATCTCAATCCGATCATTCAAGCATTGGCCGAAATTCCAATGAAGTACCATGTGCCACGCAAAATCCTGTTGTTGCATCAATATCGGCCCGATGGGGATGGCCTGAAAAATCCTTATAATGCTGGGGTGGCGGAGATTGCCGATAAGCGAGATCTGCTCAACGATCCGCGCGTCGATGTAGTTATCCATATCGATAGTGTTGGTGGTTATACAGGGGATCAGGCGGATAAAACCTTTCAGTATAACAGTTGGGTGGGCCAGGATATGCAGAAGTACCATAATTTTCGTTATGGCGGCTTCAAGATGTTTTACCATATTGAGGCAAAGACATTAATGACTCCTCAACAGGTACTTGCACTGAAGCCACCGCCGATGTTAGTTACTTATGGGAATTGAAGGGATAGAAGTTATCCCTTCCTATTCCTCTCTTACAAAATTTTATTGCGATAGAAGAACACCATTCTGTTGTTGTCGCCACATATGCCAATAAACTCCTTCATTTTCCAATAGGGTAGCATGGGTTCCACGTTCGACAATATGACCATCCTGCAAGACTAGAATCTCGTCGGCCATCTCCATCTCAACCAGGCGATGCGTTACTAGCAAGGTTGCTCGCCCCTGCCGCAAGGATTGGATTGCTTGCAACACGCTCTGTTCGGTGATTGCGTCCAGGTTGACAGTTGGCTCATCGAGAATAACGATGGGAGCGTCTTTCAGGAATGCACGTGCAATGGCGATGCGTTGGCGTTCACCTCCACTCAGGTGTAGCCCCTCTTCTCCAACCTGCGTATCATAGCCTTTAGGGAGCGTTTGCACAAAAGTGTGCAGTTGTGCTTTCTGGGCGGCTTCGATCATCTCTGCTTCGCTCGCTGCTGGTCGGGCAAGCATCAGGTTTTCACGGATTGTGGTATTGAAGAGGTGCGTATCCTGCTCGACTACGCTCACCAACGTATAGAGATCTTCCTGACGAATGGTATGTAACTCTTGATCGCCAAGTGTAATGTGCCCTTCTTGATAGTCGAAGAAGCGCAAAAGCAGACGTGTGAGCGTTGATTTGCCTGATCCGCTGGGGCCAACCAGTAGCAGACATTGTTCTTTTTTGAGCGTAACGTTGATATCCTGCAAGACATATGGCTCATTGAGCGCATAACGGAAGTTGAGATGTTCAACAGCCAGCGTCGTGTCTTGCGGCAATGGCGTGGGTTGTTGGGGATCGTTGATGGCTGGCTGGGCATCAACGATCTCGAAGAGTCTGCTGGCGGCTTTGAGATTGCTGCCAAGTTGCTGAAATGCTCCAGGTAACGGCAGTACAATCTCAAAGCTGGCAAGGGCTGAGAGCACCAATAGTGCCAGGAAGATGCCATTCAGTTGTCCGCTGTGCACAAATGGGATGGCGATAAAGAGCATAAGCCAGGCGGTCACGTTCATGAAGAAATTGCTCAATGCGTTCTGGGTTCCTCCGATGTAAGCCATCGCCATCTGCATTTTGTTGAGCTTATTTGTTACAGATTGGATATCTGCAAGCTGGCGCTGTTCCTGTCCAAAGGCAACGAGGTCGGCGATGCCCTGGACGCTATCGACGAGCTGTGCCTGTAGTTCTGCGCGTATGGTGATAATGTTCTGTCCCAGGCGACGAGCCGTCAGGTGAGCGAGCAAGGGCACAACGACGCTGGCGAGCAAGAAGACGCTCAGATATACGAGGCCGAAGATGCTACCGAATACTCCCAGGAAGAGTCCCATAATGATAGCAACCAGACAGGCAATGATTGGAGGAGCGAGCACACGAATATAGAAATTTTGCAGAATGTCCACATCCGATACGGCACGGCGCAATATATCGCCACTGCGTAGTTCCTGTTGTGCACCATCTCTCAATGTGATCAAGCGAGCAGGAGCCAGGGGGACAAGCGCTTTATAGAACCAGACGCGCATATTGGCAAGGAGGCGGAAGGCAGCTCGATGTGAGACGAGACGTTCCAGGTAGCGCAGTCCACCACGAGCGATCCCGAAGAAGCGTACACCTACGATCGCTATTGCCAGATCAGCCTCTGAGGGATGAAGCGCGGCCTGCGAGATCAGGTAGGCCGATGTTGCAGCCAGTCCGATGCCGCTTATCACTGTCGCCGTTCCCAGTAATGCTGAAAGAAGCATCCATTTGCGCACGGGCCATGCAAGCCGTAGGAGACGCTCAAAGGTGCTTTTCATAGCGTGACCTCCTTTCCCTCATAGGCTTGTATCATGTGCTGGTAGAGGGGAGAACTCTGGAGCAGGCTCTGATGCGTGCCATGGGCGGCGATGCGTCCCTCCTGCAAAACAATAATCTGGTCGGCATCTTTGATGGTGTTGAGGCGATGCGCGATGATGAGTATCATGCGATCTTTCATGACGTTGTTGATGGTTTGAAACACGCGTGCCTCGCTCTCAACATCCAGGGTAGAAGTTGCCTCATCGACGATCAGGATCGGTGCATCCTTCAGAAACGCGCGTGCCAGGCTCAGGCGTTGCACCTGTCCTCCACTCAGACGCGTCCCACGCTCACCAATGATTGTCTCATAGCCATAGGGAAGTGTCTGAATAAAATCGTGCATGTCGGCTGCTTTAGCCACCTTGATTACCTCTTCCATCGGCGCATTTGTACATCCCAGGCGGATATTTGCGGCGACGGTTGTGTTAAATACATAAGGATGTTGTGGTTGCCATGCGACCAACTTGCGCCATTCCTGCGCTGTAAGTTGCTGGATGGGTTGGTCGTCTATAGTAATCGTGCCGCTGGTTGGCTCCATAAAGCGCAAGAGCAGGCTGGCGATAGTTGTTTTGCCTGCGCCACTCGCGCCCACAAATGCTACCTTTTGCCCTGGTTGTACTGTAAAGGAGATGCCTTGTAACGCCTCTTTTGTTGTTTGCCTATCGTCGGTGGCTGGGTAGCTGTAATGGACATCTTGAAATGCCAGCGCCTGATGAAGGGTGATATCAGCAGAAGTTGTTTTGTTGCTTGCTGATATCGCGGGAAGTGGTGTTTCCAGGATGTCAAAGATGCGTTCGGCGCTGGCTGCGCTATCCATACTGGCATGAAATTGTGTGCCTAGCGAGCGTAGTGGGAGGTAGAACTCTGGTGCCAGCAACAGAATAAAGAGGGCTGATGCGAAGGGAATACCGCCGTAGAGCAGGCGCAGACCAATCTCGACCGCTACAATCGCCGTGCTAAGGGTGGCTCCCATTTCCATCACAAATGAGGAGAGGAATGCGACACGCAGTACCTTCATGGTGATGTCGCCATACTGCTCGCTCACTCTGCGGATGGTCTCTTCCTGTACACTGGCACGACCGAAGAGTTTCAACGTGGTCAGGCCTTGCAGAACGTCCAGGAAATGAGCGCTTAACTGGCTCAATAGTTGCCAGCGCTTTTTCGTCATCGCGTTGGCTTGTATCCCGATCAGGATCATGAAAATGGGCAAGATCGGCCATGTGAGGAGTAGCACAATGCCTGAGAGAAGATCAAATTTAAAGACCGTGATAAGGATTACAGCGGGAATAATCAACGTTGTCGTGAGCTGAGGGAAAAACTGAATAAAGTAGGCGTCGAGCGTCTCTACCCCATCGGCGCTTGTGTTGACGATCTCGCCGCTGCGCTCGCCTCGTGTATAGAGCGGACCAAGCTTGAAAAGATAGGCGAAGAGGCGACTGCGCAGATCGCTTTTCACGCGGCAGGAGACCACGTTGGTGATGACCTCTCCCCCCCATATCAGTAGTGCTCTTATAAGGAGCACTGCGAGCAGGAGGGTGAATACCCCCTGCAAGCTTGCCAGAGATTGTTTGAGAAGAAATGCCGCGTTGATAATTTGCGCGATAAAATTGGCCTGCGCAATAATGCAAAGCGCGGTCAGCAAACCCAATATGCCCACGATCACAACATAAAGGTACATTGTTTTTACATAGCGAAGAAGTTTTTTATTGATGTTCATATGTATGCCTACAATCGTTAATGGGTGCAATAGACGGGCTTATAAATGGCACCCGTACACCATGGATGGAATGCGATTGCTTGTTCCCATCCATTATTAATAATGTCCAATAGCGTGCGGTTCGATCCTTTTGCGGAAAACCCAATAGTTCCACGCTTGATAGAATATCACAAAGGGAAGGATGGTCAAGCCAATCCAGCTTATGACGACCATCGAGTAGGAGTTTGCGCTAGCGTTTCGGATCGTCAGACTCCAGGCTGGATTGAGGCTGGAAACCATTACATCTGGGAAGAGGCACAATAGCACAATTGCGGCTGCGAGTAGAACGACGACGAATGACATTGCGAAAGACCAACCACTGCGACCACGCATATTGAGCCAGAATTGTGCGACCAGCGCCGCGCCAAGTATATAGTCAAGGGGCACGATGCGCGGATTCAGCAATACCTCTTTGAATACGTTGGTCATGGTGGAGCCTGTGATCACGACAAGCGCGATCATGAGCAGGTTGACGAACCATGCCCGATGTTGCCACATGTTGTGCGCGTTGCACCAGGGCTCCGTTCTCGCGCAAGCTCAGGAAGATGGCCCCGTGGAGCAAAAAGAATATGTCAAAGGTCAATCCTACGAGCAGGGCAAAGGGATTGAGTGGCGTTAAAAAGGTGCCTGCGTAATTGCCTTGCGCATCAATTGGCACGCCATGCATCAGGTTGCCAATGATAATGCCCCAGAAGAAGCCAGGGAGCACACTACCGACAAAGATGACCCAATCCCAGCACATACGCCAGCGTGGGCTTTCGCGCTGGCTACGAAACTCGAATGCAGCCCCTCGCAGGATGAGCGCAAAGAGGATCAGGAACACCTCGGGATAGAAGCCACTGAAGAGCGTTGCATACCAATCAGGGAATGCGGCAAACATCGCGCCACCAGCAGCGATTAACCAGACCTCGTTGCCATCCCAGAAGGGACCAATCGAGTTCATGATCATGCGTCGTTCAGTATCGTTTTTGCCCAGGAAAGGGAGGAGTATCCCGACGCCATAGTCAAAACCTTCCAGAAAGAAGAAGCCTGTGAGCAGGACACCGATCAGAATAAACCAGAGTATTTGTAAGTCCATGATTGTTGTACTTTCTCGTTAGAAGGTAACGACGAGTTGTTTTTCTTCCGTCTGTACGGTCGTCACTTCTTCAGGAGAACCCTTACGTGCAGTCTTGAAGAGCAGGTAGCCATCGATGACGGCCAGGATACCGTAGAGCACAAAGAACGCGATCAATGTCACAATCACCTCGGCGAACGTGACGGATGGAGAGACGGCGTTCACCGTCTTTAACAGACCGAACACAGCCCATGGCTGGCGACCCATCTCACCAAGCAACCATCCACAAGTATTTGCGATATAGGGTAGAGCAATCGATGCAACAAGGCCACGCAAGACCCAACGATTATTGAAAAGCTGCCTTTTCCAGGTGAACAGGAACAGGGCAACCGCTGCAATAAGCACCATCAAGAGGCCGACGCTCAGCATCGCGCGGAAGCTGTAGAAGGCTATGGTTACGTCAGGGATATAGTTGCCAGGGCCATAGAGATGGACGTAGGTTGCCTGGATCTGATTAATGCCCTCGACCGGACTGGTGAAGCTCCAGTTTGAGAGGAAGCTCAACAGGTACGGGATGCTAATTGAGAAAATGTTGGTATGTGTCTGTGCATCTGGAATGGCGAACAGCGCAAGTGCTGCCGGCTGTTGGGTATTCCAGATCGCCTCAGCCGCTGCCATCTTCATAGGTTGGTTAAGGATGTCATATTGTCCATATATATGGCCTACAACGACGGAGACGATGCCTGAGAACAGGGCCACGATGAGTGACATATGCATCGAGCGTTGGTAAAACTCCTGGTCCTTCGTCTTTTTCAGCAGGTGGTAAGCGCTGACGCCGACGACGAAGAAGGCACCAGTTGTGATCGCGCCTGCTACTACATGCGGGGTCTGGTAGGCCAGCGTCGAGTTGGTGATGAGTGCCCAGAAGTTGGTCATCTCAGCGTGCCCATTTTTGAGTACATAACCGACCGGGTGTTGCATAAACGAGTTTGCAACGAGGATCCAGAAAGTCGAGAGGTAGGAGCCCAGCACGACCAGCCAGATCGCTGCCAGGTGCATCTTCTTCGAGAGACGCTCCCAACCGAAGATCCAGATGCCCAGGAAGGTCAATTCCAGGAAGAATGCCAGCAGCGTTTCAAGGGCTAACGAGGCTCCAATGACATCGCCGATGAAGCGTGAGTAGTTGGACCAGTTCATACCGAACTGAAATTCTTGCACAATCCCTGTGATCACGCCCAGCGCGAAATTGATAATAAAGAGTTTGCCCCAGAACTGGGCCATGCGTTTATAAACGCTATTTCCACTACGAACGTAGAATGTTTCCATGATCGCTATAAGCAACACCAATCCCAGTGTCAATGGGACAAAGAGATAGTGATAGACGATGGTGGTGCCAAATTGTAGACGGGCTAATGTTTCTGCACTCATTGAATGCACTCCTTGGATCGAAAAGGGTTCGTCTCTGTACCCTGCGTGTGTGTTTTCGTTATTTTCTTGTCCCTCGTAGTATGCCACTCGGACCAGGGTATGCACATCAGCCTTCTACCTGATTATTCACCTGAATGTTTTTAATGGCTTTAGATGCATTGGGTTTCATATGGGTAATAAAATTCGTTAACCGTAAGGATTTTGCGTATGTCGGAGCCTGGTATGGGGTGTGGAAGTAACTGATGGTTGCCTGTGATGTAAGGTGGGAGGACAATTCATGGGCACCTGAGTTTGCGTGTACGCCACCTTAGTGTGTTTTTGACACTATATTTGTTGTGAGGTGGGGGATCTTTCAAGGGGAGCCCTTTGGTAGGTGGCGGTGAAATTCTCAAAATTGGGATCTTTTACCCTACACGGTATACACAAATCCTTCGAGGGAGAGATGTGCAGGTGAGAGAAGAAAACAAGAGGGAGATTGCGTAGGGTATATTCCTTGTTCTCTCTATTAGTATACATAGAAGAAACGGAAATGCAAGCAATCCTCCTCAACCCGACTACAGTTACAGCCTCGCCAATAGTGAGGGGAGCTATCATGCGTGCCTGGATGCTCGCACAGGAGCCAATGCCTGGTGTGCGGGAGAGCATGTCCTCAACAGCATTACCCTCACCGTCTATCAGAGTCGGGTGGCCCATGTGCTTCCTTCGGTGACCTTTACCTATGCCGGAGAACATAACAATTACATCGACACCACTCAGAAAGTTGGCACCAATACCTTTGGCAACAGCAACTACTGGTACTATCTGGCAACCTACCACGATCATAGCAGTGGAGCTGGAGAAACGGTCACGTATCAGACGGGGTACAACAACACGCACGGGACCCCCAATACGGGCAGCGATAATCGCTACGATCCCACCTATTGCTCGACGTATACGACCTGTACCGGAGTGTTTGCCAATCCCGGTGACAAATCCTGGACGGTGCAGATCGTGCATACGATCACCACCGTGGGCACCGATAGTAGTTCGAGCAGCCTGACTCCAGCCACGACGACCTATGCCTACCAGATGTCGGACTGGGGGGGAACGTGTCCTGCTGATAGTACGGGCCTGACCAACTGTACGGGCTACACCTGGTATCCCCAAGGCGAAGGGGACTGGCAGGACTACTATCATGGGGAATTCCATGGCTTCTCCTGGGTCTATATCACCAGTTCGGCGGGAGATGTGACGGCTCAGAACTATGCCAGTACCGAAGGATGGGGCACCGCCGAAGGATACAGTGGCAACTACACCTCCGGGCAACTCTACGAGCAGGATGTCTACAAAGGAGGAACCGTCGATCCCAACAAACTGTACAGCAAGACGCTCAACACCTATGCCGGCAACAATTCGACGAACACCTCGTGTTATAGCGATCCCTCCTACAATGCATACGTGCCTTGCGAAGTGGTGCTGACCAGGAGTCGTACGACCAATTACGAGCAAACGGGAGCCAGCAATCCCAACGCGCCGTGGGTGCAGCAGGACAATACCTACGATGACTACAGCACAACGAAGGCCTTTGGCACCTTCGGGGGCTATCACAATCTGTTGCAACAGGTGACGAGCAGCTCGAATGCGCCGACGATGACGAAGAAGTGGACGTACACTCCCACTGACACGACGGTGGGGACCCAGGTCTACTACAACATCCACCAGGTGAGTCATAGTGAAGTCGATGATGCCAGTGGGCATATCTGGCAATGCCAGGACATCACCTATGATCAGGGGATCGCCGCAGGGCTGCCCCACCCGGCGGCAGGCTGGCCCACGACCACGAGCAGCTACAGCAATTGTGCCAATCATGCGGCGGGAGCCACGCTCACCAGCTATGCCGGCTACAACGGTAATGGACAGGCTCTGGTTGGCGTCGATGCGCGTGGAGTGAGCACGCCCAGCCTCTATAGCAGTTCCGGGTGCACGCCCAGTGTTGCTCCCACCTATATCAACAGTGCCTGGACCGCAGGGCACTACAGCAGTTGTACGCTCTATGATGTGCAACATGGGCAACCCACGACCCAGACCAATGCATTCTCCCAGACAAGCACGACCAATTATGATTACTTGCAAGGGCAGATTCCCATCAGCACCGTCGATCTCAACGGACAAACCACGAGCATGAGCTATAGCTACCCGAGCAGTAGCAACAAGACCGTGCAAGTCAAAGCGCCTGGGGAGACGGGCGCTTATACCACGCAGTCTCAAATGATCTCTGCCTGCACCGATAGCAGCGTGTTGCCGTGTGTGCAGGAGGACAGCAATAGTCTCCAGTACAGCAGTGCCCTCAGTCGCACGTTCTACGACCAACTAGGACGAGCGGTCGAGCAGCAAACGCCCTCCTCCGATGGATCGCATACCATTGTCAGCTTCACGCTCTACAACGACGCGGCACATACCGTCTTCAGCAGTCAGCCGTTCACGCTGGCCAGTCAAACGGCCTGGGTGGATCCCAACAGCTACAGCAGCACGCCGGGAACGCTCACGACGCTCGATCCGCTGGGTCGGCCTGTGAGTGTGCTGGACGCCGTGGGCAAGACGACGAGCAGCGCCTATGGCCTGGGTACGATCAGTGGGGATAGCAACACCTATGCCACTAGCACCGGGACCGATGCCAATGGGCACGTCGCCGAGAGTTGGACCGATGCTCTGGGCCGCACCCTCTACAGTCAGAGCGACAGTGGCAAAGCCGGGGGGACGCTCACGCCAATCAAGCAGACGACGACGCAGTACAATGTCTTGAACCAGCCGACCTCGATCACGGTGAAAGACCTGGCGCCGCAATCGGGGCAGACGATCACCAGTGTGACCACGACGGCGCAGTACGACGACCTGGGACGCGAGACGAGCATTGCTGATCCGGATCGTGGGACGCACACCTACACCTACGATGCCGATGGTAATATGATTAGTGATGTCTCAGGATCGCGCACCATCGGCTATAGCTACGATCTCTTAGGACGAGTGGGCTGTGTGCAGGATGCCACGCCAACCGCCGATGTGCATGGAGCGTGTACCAGCGGAGCCAATCCCTTCGTCAAGAACACCTACGATGCTGATCCGGGTGGTGTGAGCTGGACGGGAAGCAACTACCCGGTGGGAGAACTCACGCAGAGCGTGGCGATTACGTATCTGCCCAGCCCCGACAACGCGCAGGGCACGGTGACCCAGAACTGGCAGCACGACCAACGCGGACGGCTGATCACCTCACGGTTGAATATGGCCGTCACCGGAGGCTCGTTGCCGTTCCCCACGTTCCCGCAATATCAGCAGACGCAGACCTACAACGACGCGAACCAACCGATGATGATGCAAACCACCGTGGGAGGCAGTGGCGGCTATACCACCAGCCAGGCGTATGATGGCACCACGGGCACGCTCACCGGAGTCAGCAACAACAGTACCGGAGTGGCCAATCTGGCGACCCTGTCCTACAACGGACAAGGCCTCATCGGAGGAATGAGTTATCTCAGTACCAATGGCCCTGGCTCTCCCGTTGCCACGAGCACGATGAGCTACGATGGAGATCTGCGTCCCACCGGCACCACGACGACGTGGCAGAGCAACGGGACGACGCTCTTCACCGATCAGGTGGGCTACGATGCGGTGGGTAATGTGCTCAGTCGCACCGCCACCGAAGCCGCCGTCTCCGGACAAAGTGGCACCGGAGGCAACGAAACGCAGAACTTCTGTTATGACGAGCAGAACCGCTTAATCTGGGCCAGCAACAACGCCACCGTGCCTTCGGCAGGAAATGGAACGTGTGGGAGCGCGACGTATCAGAGCACGCTTGGTGGCAATTACACCAATCGGTATGCTTACACCAACCTGGGCCAATTGTGGCAAGGACCGATGAATGGAGGCAGTACCCAGGAGCAGTACCTCTATTGTGATAGTGCGCATCCCCATCAACTGAGCAACCTGTCGCAAACCGCCTCCACGCCAACCTGTGCCAGCAAGGGGACGGTGGACTACACGGGAAGTTATGATAGTTGGGGCAACACGGCCAGTCAGCTCCGAGGAGGCATCACCCGCACCTTGAAGTATGATGGGCTGGATCATCTGGTGCGGTGGAGTAGTTCGGTCAATAGTCAAGCAGGAGTGGAACCTCTACGATGCCTCGGGTGAGCGAGTGTTGCGCCGCACGTATGATGGGACCAACACGGTGCTCACGGTCTTCGCCTTTGGGGTCGAGGAGCATGCCTACTCCTATTCGGGATCGGGCAGTAGTGATACCAACACGAGCAACACCTATTATTACACATTGGGTGGACGGACGTTGGGAACGTGGGATGGCACCTCGCCGGGTTCGCCGACGACGAATTTCCTGTTGACCGATACGCTTGGGAGTGTGGTGTCCAGCTTCAACAATTTGCAATGAATTTCTTGTTGACGGATACGCTGGGCAGTGTGGTCTCCAGTTTCAACAATTTGCCCAATGGAGCGGCGGTGGTCTTGGGGGATCAGGTGTATGGGCCGTATGGCAATCGGCGGGTGCAGCAGGGGACGATCAGTACGAGCAAGGGGTTCACGGGGCAATTCACGGACTTTGTGGCGGGGTTGGATTATTACGGGGCGCGGTACTATGATCCGGTGGTGGGCGTGTTTGTCTCGGCGGATACGATGCAGGGGAATGCGCAGGGGATGAATCCCTATGGGTATGTGGGAGGAAATCCGGAGACAGCGACTGATCCGACAGGGAACCACTATATTTGTGACGGTGATGGAACCTGTGGAGGGAGCGGAGGGAGTTCTTCGGGAGAAGCCTCTTCTCCACCTATTGTTCCAATCAACCCGTCAAATCTAACGTTTCCCTCACTTCAACCAGATGCCTGTACGAAGTTTGGCTGTAACTTCTGGGCCAATCTGGAAATTCCGACCACTCTTGTCGTGTCAAGACCTGTACGTGTGAGTACAACGGCTCTCAGTTGTTTTACTGGTTTTTGCTCCTTGACACAAACATCGGTAATGGCGAATGTTCCCACCATTTACCGAGGGAGTACGGGGTCTCCTTTCGCGCTGTGTACATTGGCGTACAATTGTTATGACAAGGGAGGGAGTGGGAAGAGCAAGGGGAGTTGGGGGATATTGCAGCATCAAGTGATGGAGGATCTCCAGCTTCTACAAAATCAACATCCGATCCAAACTATCCCGCACCATCAGATGTTTTGCAGACGGCTGTTGACACAGGAAGCGCTCAAAATAGGTTTGTAGGGGGCAAAGATAGAGGTAATCCAGATGTTGGTGGGCTTGTCATCACAGATGCTAACGGCAATCTCAAATATCGTCCTGGCTACCTCTATTGGGGAACTTCTGTGGATGGTTATGATTCTCATGCAGAGAGTCTAGCTGTTGATGATGCCGCAACGTGGCTTCAGAAAAATGCTGAGCCAGGAGAGAATTACGCGGTTCACGTTATTAGTGAATATCAGCCTTGTAGTAGTTGTAGTACCAATATAAGACAAGGTGCATGGGGAGATGTTCTGCAAAATGCAGCAAATTCGAGAGACGCAAATGCAGGACTTTTTGTCTGGTGGCATCGGAACATGGGGATGGTACAATTCTATTGGTGGTAATTGGCTAACGCAAGATGTAAGGTGCGTATAGATCAAGGAAACAAGTTTGAACAGTCTAGATAATCACAAATTAATTCTAAAGCTTCTCAGGAAGTCATTCCAGAACTAATTTGTGATTATCTAGTATATGTGGGCATAAATCACTATGTGATAGAATAGGAGAAAAAGGCGAGTCGGTGTCTTCTTCACACCTGCAAACTCTACGTGCGTCTTTGGCGATGGTGTATTGAGTGCATACCAGCGCAGTCCATCTGGCAATAACGGGGTGCTCCAGGGTGGCATTTCTACTCGAAATAGTGTATATTTAACACTAAGAAGTGCTGGTTCGGCGCGAAAAGAAGAAATCACACCAGCCTCTCAGGAGAACAACGGAATGGAAAACACATTCGGGCTCCCATTTGCCTCGAAAAAAGGCGCACCATCTGAGAAGAATGGCGCTCTTCTTCAGATCATCATCGTGATCAGTTCGGGCATCCTCTCTTCCTCTGCCATCGCGACCGCGTTAAAAGCCTGGCTTGACAACAGAAAAACGACGCTGACGATCCAGATTGATGGAGGCAGAAAAACACTCGCATACGGGGGCCATCATCTCAGCCAGGACGCTCCAACCATTCAAACCATCGTGGAGCAATTGAGCGAGAACACAAAAGTTGCCATACCCGTTGACACGGTGATCACTCTCCTGAGAGATGATGGGCAAAAAGAGGAAGCTGTTCTCCAAGCTGGCAGTCCCCAGGATCCCGTCTCTCACGATGACAGCGAGCAAGCTGTTCTTCGACAGCACCCCTCTCTCTTGAAGCGCTTCTTGCCCCTCTGGCTGCATCGGTCAAGGGGAGCAACCTATTCATCCGTTGCATTTGAGAAACAAGAGAGAAGGATTGCTCCAGGATCTGGAGGGTGAGCTGCGCTCGCATGAGCAGTTGCCAGATGTCCCCCAAGCCTCTAGGCAAGCTCCTTCACCATCCTTCTAGAAAGAGAGAACACTACATGTTACTTGAACTTGCGATTGGCGATGCCTATGGAGCTGGTTTTGAATATGTCGAGAGAGAGATGATTCTCCAGCACAATACCCTTTCCGGTTACGTGAAACACCCCAGGCATCACATCCAGCCTGGTTGCTATACAGACGATACTCAGATGAGCCTGGCTATTGTGGAGGCCATGGTTTCAGGAGAACCCTGGAAGCCCGCATTGCTGGCGGATCGGTTTGTGAAGGTCTTTCAGCGTGATCCAAGAGAGGGATACGCAACCGGTTTCTCTCACTTTTTAGAACATGTGCGCGACGGCGAGCAGTTTCTCAGAGACATTCGCCCAAACAGCGAGAAGAGTGGCGCAGCTATGCGTGCCGCACCAATAGGTGTCTATCCCACTATTTCCCTCGTCATTGAGCGTTGTACCATTCAAGCTGCTCTGACTCATAACACGCCCAAAGGCATTCATGCCGCAGTCGCAGCCGCACTCATGACGCACTATTTTCTCTACCAGCTTGGCCCCAAATCTGAACTTAGTATCTTCTTGGAAGAACAGGCGCATGGGAACTTCGCAAGTCTCTGGACGGGTGAAGTAAAGTCCCAGGGATGGATGAGCGTGCAGGCTGCAGTGACTGCTCTTACGAGATGCGATACAATGGGGGATTTGTTGAAGACATGCATTCAGTTTTCCGGTGATGTGGATACGGTAGCGGCTATTGCCCTGGCGGCAGGTTCTTGTAGTACTGAGATAGCACAGGATCTTCCAGCCCATCTGTTTGACGAGCTAGAAAATGGCCAGTATGGCAGAGACTACATTCGTCTGCTGGATACGCAATTGATGGCTTTAAAAGGGTGAAAGGGTTCACTGATGAGCAGAACAATTGAACAGATCAGGGACATTTTGCATACTTCTCATCGTTGGAATGCGGGTCTCCAATGGTATGATTTTCTGCTCGCTATAGCATTTCATCAGGATGGGACCGGTCAGATGATGCAAGGCGAGAGTCAGGCATTACGAAGCCTCATCAATTTTCGTTATGAAATCTCTGCTGATATGCAGATCCATTTCGAGTTCTTTGACACGGTTGATCCCTACTGGACACCTTTCTGGGGGGGAAGAAAGATGTTTGAAAGAACTGAGGAGAATGCTTTTAAAACGGTCACGTTTCTTCTGTTAGAGGGTCCATTTGTCGTAGACGAACCCTACCAACAGCAGACCTATCGTTATCTCTTGCGTTTTACTTCAGATCCTCTTCCTTACGGAAAAGGAGACCCACGTGGGTTAGTGGACTACTATGGCTTGAGAGAGTAAGAGAAAAAAGTTAAGAGGAGATTAGATGCCAAAACGAGCAATTCCGATCCCGTTACGAGAAGAAGAACGAGCAGCGTTAGTGAAGATAACCAAACGGCACAAGAGTGGACAACACCTCGTGTTGCGAACACGGATCGTGCTGGCTACTGGGGAAGGAAAGAGCAATGTCATGATTGCGCAAGAGTTGTCAGTCAGTGTGGAAACGGTGCGCTTGTGGCGAGGTCGCTGGGCAGCCCAACAGGGCATCGATCTCAAAGAACGTGCAGTGGAAGAGCGTTTAGCCGATGCTCCCCGTCCTGGAGTTCCTGCACGCATCAGTGCCGAGCAACGCTGCCAGATGGAGGTGCTCGCCTGTGAAGCTCCAAGCCAATCAGGTCGTCCAATTAGCCAGTGGAGCGGGCAAGAAATCGCTGACGAGATGATGCGGAGAGGTATCGTCGAGCGGATCTCGTGGCGGAACGCGGCTCGTTTGCTCAAAAAGGGGGCTTCCAACCGCACCGATTTCGTTACTGGTTAACGGAGGTTCCCGATGCGCAGCGCGAGCAGAAAATCAATGAAGGCTGCGCGCTCTATGCGACCGCAGTTCAAGCAGCCGAGCGAAGAGAACGGACGATCAGCATGGATGAATTGACGGGAGTCCAAGCTTTGGAGCGACTGCACCCCGATTTACCGATGAGAGCAGACCACGTCCTGCGGCGTGAATTCGAGTATATTCGGCATGGCACGCTCTCGTGGTTTTTCAACCTTGATGTCGTCACCGGACAGGTGATCGAACCGACATGCAGGCCAACGCGCAATGAGGCAGACTGCCTCGCTCACCTACAACGTTTGATCGCCAGCGATTCCACAGCCACCAAATGGCATATTCTCCTGGATAACCTGAATACCCATCAATCAGAGTCGTTAGTGTGCTGGGTTGCCGAGAGAGAAGGCATCTCGCTGGAAACACTGGGAACAAAAGGCAAAAGCGGTATTTTGCGGTCAATGGAAACGCGTGCGGCGTTCTTACATGATCCCAAGCATGCCTCCTGGATGAACCAGATTGAAATTTGGCTCAGTATTCTGGCGCGCAAGCTGCTCAAGCGAGGGAACTTTCGTTCTTTGGATGATCTCAAGCAGCAAATATTTGCTTTTCTTGCTTACTATAATTGGACAATGGCCCATCCTTTCAGGTGGACATATCAAGGTATTACAGCTGATGTTTGATCACAAGGATATTTCTGCCCATGTGTACTAGACTGTTCAAACAGTCACTTATTCTCTTGATATTGGCGATCCATTATCATTGTTTAGGGTGTATTCCCCAGGAGCATAGTATCTTTGCATCTTGCCTGGTCGCTCTCAATTTGTGAAGCACCATGTTCAGTTTTTGTCGGAGATTTGAAAGAAAGTTGTAAAGTATGCAAAATATTCTAAATGAGGTGCTTATTCTCTATGCGATTCAACCAACAGAGGATATGCAAATTGAGGCACACATCAATGTGCAAGCATATTCAATGACACAGTCCTATACTGATGAATATGATAGCATCACAATGATGGTGCATGAGAGTTTACGCGACGAGATCACGATGTATCAATTACTGAGAGAGACTCTGATGCTAGAAGATTTGAGGATATCGGAGCTTGACCGTTTGATTATTCAGGTGAAAAATAATGGATATGTTTATGCGGCTGGGATCTGGCAAGTAGACTGGTCGAATCCACAGAAGCGGTATATTTTTCAGCCTATTTGTTCTACAAATATTGATCTGGTAGAAACAGTGGATCTTTTATCAGATGAAGCGGATGATATTACCCTGGCGATACAACAAGGCGCAACATTCTTAAAAGAGCGTTTTACTACTTCAATATTAGTCTCATGGCAAGAGATAGATCCTCTGAGAATGTCTCCTGATAATTCTTGGGAAGAACGAAATTGGGAAATGACCTGGAAGTGTTTTGAAGCAGAAACGTTAAGGGTTTGTCATTTGGTCGTTTCATATCACCCTCATAGCACTGAGGCACAAGTTAGTGTAAAACTTGTTAAAGAGGAAGAAATCAATTAAAGAGATTGCTCGTTTGGCGGGATAAGAAATCAAACCATCATCTGACATTTGTATATTTTTATGCTTGTTGCATTTTTGATGTATGAATATTTTCCTGTGCATTAGCCGCCGTCACCGGACAAAGTGGCACCGATGGAAGCGAAACGCAGAACTTCTGTTATGACGAGCAGAACCGCTTGATCTGGGCGAGCAACAACGCGACGGTTCCTTCGGCAGGCAATGGAACGTGCGGGAGCGCGACGTATCAGAGCACGCTGGGGGGCAATTACACCAACCTGAGCCAATTGCGGCAGGGCCAATGAATGGAGGCAGCACTCAGGAGCAATACCTCTACTGTGATAGTGCTCACCCTCACCAACTGAACAATCTGTCGCAAACCCCCTCTACGCTAACCTGTGCGAGCAAGGGAACGGTGGATTACACGGGGAGTTATGAGAGTTGGGGCAATACGGCCAGTCAACTCCGGGGAGGGATCACCCGAACGCTCTCCTACGATGGGTTGGATCATCTAGTGCGTTGGAGTAGTTCGGTCAATAGTCAGCAAGAGTGGAATCTCTACGATGCGTCGGGCGAACGGGTGTTGCGCCGGACGTATGAGGGGACCAACACGGTGCTCACCATCTTTGTCTTTGGGGTCGAGGAGTAAAGGGTCTCAATTTCGTATCCTCCCCAGCGCTGTTCAAATCGTTTTACTTCCTGCCCTTCACTCTCATAAACCCAGATATCACAGCTTGCTTGATCGATAGGTGAAGACCATCCAGTCCGATTTACCATTGTTGTACCCACGTAACCTGGAGTGCCTGACTGATCTCGTCGAGTGTCTCAAGCGAACGCGCTGCGACACTACAGCCGTAAAACCAGGCAAGCGCTTGATTATCTCGCACATAAAAAGGCAGGTTATAACAGGCTGCTTCCGGTGTCAATCCAAAGCATAGTGGACCAACGGTTATGCGGTGCCAGTGTTGCTCAAGCCATATATTCTGGTATTCCTGGTGACGAAAGCCGTTGGTAAAACCACCATGAATGGCTCCGCCGCAGAGAGCGTGCTTATATGTAAGGTCATCGAGGAAGTCAGACAGGTGAGGATAGTTGGGCCGCCAGGTAAGCGGCGCATGGATCTCCCAATCCAACTCAGCGTCAGCAATCACGATCGGGGGATTGGACTTATTCAAGTCCTCGCGCTGTATTGCCCAGCAGCAAGCACCCTGATTCTCTGCGCAGAAAACGAGTGCATCTGACCACATTACCAATGCATCCGGTTCTAGCAGGCTTTCATATGTTTGTGTTAGATCACGGCGTCGACCCCATGTCTGATAGAAAGCCCGAAGGCTAGTTGGCAGACGAATACCAAGTCGGGCTTCCGAAGCCATAAGCACGGCCTCTTCGTATCCATCGCCTGCCTGCCAGGAATGGTAGAGAGTGCGTATGTGGGGTGATTGCTGCGACCAATCCAGATCCATGAGTGTTTATTTCCTCGGCGATATATAGGAAATTGCTAATTCAATCTGCGGCTATTATAATACTTATTTGAAAAGGGTACCCAAATTATGATGGAAGCATAGCATAATATCCAATTGCAATGACGAGTTTGAAATGATGAGGATTTATTGTGGCCTAGAACTCAAGCACAATTTAGCGTAAAGCTTGTTAAAGAGGAAGAAACTAATTGAAGATATTAAATGATGAGGGGAATGATAGCAAATGGAAGGACAATTCACAAAATTAAGTCGTACTATGGCCTATGCCTTGCGCCACCATCCAGAACAATTTGGTCTGACACTTGATGAGGAAGGATGGGCTCCCCTGGATGAATTGCTTGCAGCACTTCGTCAGCAACATTCCTTGCAGACGGTCACCGTTGATGATGTTGTTGCTCTTCTTGCCCAACCTGGCAAACAACGGTTCGAGCTCTACGAGGGGATGATCCGTGCGTGTTATGGACACTCTCTGGCGCAGAAAGTTATACGAGAACCGGTTATTCCTCCAGCTATACTCTTTCACGGGACGACGCCAGAAGCTGCACAAATGATCAATGTGCAAGGACTTAAGCCGATGCAGCGTCAGTATGTCCATCTTTCATCTGATGAGGCAACTGCACGCTCTGTCGCACTGCGCAAAACCCGGCACCCAGTCATTCTTCATATTGATGCCCGACAGGCACATCAACAGGGAATTCATTTCTATTATGGCAACGATATGACCTGGCTTGTGGATGCTATACCACCTCGCTTCATTCAAGATGGACGGGATAGACAATAATGTTCTTACTCCCAGATTGTGTCCATGCTAACCTGTCCCAGCAAGAGAGGACTTATCATTGCGTAATCATTGCCAGATGCACTCGTGCTCCCTGGTGATCAGGATCCAACTCTAGCGCTTGCGTTAGATGAATGCGAGCTTCAGCCAGTTCTTGCAATCCCAGGTGACCGAGCCCTTGCATGTAGAAACAATGGACCTGGTTGCGCTTCTGTAAATCGTCCTCGAAGACCAGGAAATCAGGCAACGAGACGGCAAAATAGTCTATGCTGACCTGCTCAAATAAGTGTTGCTCACCATAATGGATCTGGCTCGAATGTGGCATGGCGATATTGCTCAAGTCATGATATTATGAATTGCCAATAGAACACTATGGCTGTATGCTAACGGCATATCTGCAAGTTCTTGCGAGGAGAACGGGTGCTTATGTATCTCTGGAAAACAAGGAAGTTAGCGCCGTGAATGAATCACGTATCGGCGCTTCCGATGAAGATGAAAGGAAAAGGACCGTTATGGACGACGAAATCAGGACCAGTTTGAAGCAAGAGGGGATGAGCAGGCGTACAATGCTCAAGGTTGGTGGAGCGGGTGCACTTGTGCTTGGGGCGGGTGGAGCGCTTGCGTTAGAGAGCGCTTTGTCTCCTGTTACTGCTGATGCTGCATCTACTTTTATCAAGGGTGCGGATGTGAGTTGGTTGCCACAGATGGAGGCGCATGGCTATACATTCAACAATGCTAATGGTGTCAAGCAGGATCTCCTCACTATTTTGAAGGGCTATGGTATCAACGCGATCAGCCTGCGCACATGGGTCAATCCATCGAGCGATCCGGCGAATGGGCATTGTAACCAGGCCGAGACTATCGCGATGGCCGTTCGTTGTAAAAACGCTGGCTTACCCGTGATCATCGGTTTCCAGCTCGGCGATACCTGGAACTCGGTCGGGAAACAGCATCCGCCTGCTGCATGGGCCAATATGACGTATAGCCAGATGCGTACTGCTCTGGGCAATTATGTGTTGGGTTTTATGAAGGCCATGAAGAGCAGCAACGTCACACCCGGCTGGGTCGCCGTTGGCAACGAAATCAACTCGGGCGTCTGTCTGCCAAATGGTAGTGTTGTGCATCATCCCGATCAAATGACCGGATTGCTTAACGCAGGATACGCGAGCGTCAAGCAGGTTTTTCCTTCAGTGCCGGTTATGATACATCTTGGTCAGCCCCAAAAAACTACGATTGTGCAGACTTTCTTCGATTCCTACAAAAAGTACGGTGGCAAATGGGATATTACGGCGTTCTCATCCTATGGTAGTGGTAGCAATATACCGGGCATCATTACGGATATGGCTAACTTTCAGACGCGTTACGGTAAGAAGGTGATGCAGATTGAGTTTGGTGGGCCGTTGGGTGATCCCAATGGGACGAGGGCTTCACTGGCGGCATACATCCGAGGGGTCAAAGGCTTCGGTGGACTGGGAGTGTTCTTCTGGGAACCGGAGGGTTACGCTCCTTTTACTGATTATACCCTGACGGCCTGGGATCCGACCACGAGGCGTCCGACGGCGGCTATGAACGGGTTTCTGGACGCTTAGTATGTAGATGATGCAAGGTGCATGAGGGGACGCACGGACGGGGTGGAGCACACGGGCTTATTCGCTCCGCTCATTGCGCCCCTACAATTGTTTTATCATCTTTTGCAGCTCGTAACCGCCCTGGTAGGGGCGCAATGAGCGGAGCGAATAAGCCCGTGCGCACCCACGCCTCCACGCCTCTATCTCTATTCTCCTTAATGGACCGAGACCCAATATTTCTGCATAGTATATTTTGACACGCTAATAAAGGAGATATGTAACGTCTAGCATAATGTAGAGCATCGCAAAGCTATCAGCTTTGTCTCGAATTGCTCACCCAAGCCCTTGATGTTAAGAATAGTAGTGTTTTTAAACGTATAAGCAATTCATTTTGTACTGAACCTCTTATGTGAATAGTAAGCACAGACCGGGAGGGTCAAATGGTTCAAACTCTATCCATTGTAGCGGGTAAAGATTATGTTGTGCATGCTGGCGATAGCTTATGGGAGATCGCGGTGCGTGCTTATGGCAGTGGGGCGGAGTGGCCGAAGATCTACCAGGCAAATATGCAGACAATTGGCAAGAATCCTAATCTTATATTCCCAGGCCAGGTACTGCACATTCCGCCAGTCTCAGTTCCCACACCTACCCCAACTCCTACGCCGACTCCAGTTTCCACGCCGGCAGCGGATCTGCCTCTCAGAACTTCTACGGAGATCCAGGGGGATATTCTGGCGGGCTTCAACAAAGATTACCGCCTCTACCTTTTCTTGCGCTTTCCTGACCAGTATCATGGGCGGGCATGGCTCAAAGAACTCGTTCCTTCTATTGCAGACACGAAAGATGTTGCGGCGTTCAATACACTGTTTAGTCTTGCACGTCATAATGCCGGAGGGAAAGATCCAGTCAACCTGAAGGCAACCTGGGTGAACATCAGTTTTACAGTTGATGGACTCAAAGTGTTGCTCAATGCTGATCCTTCGACAGCGCTTATTGCGCAGAACTTCACCTCTTTTGCGGCGGGTCCGGAAGCAAGCGCGGCAAGTATCAATGGTGATACAGGTCCCAGCGATCCATCACATTGGGTTGTGGGACGGAGAGATCAGCCTGTTCATGCAATGCTGAATATTCAGTCCGACGATCCGGATGACCTGGCAGTAGAAGTACAAAAGCTCAAAACGCTCACAGCTCAATATGGCCTGAGCATTGTTTATGAGCAACGTGGGGCAACGCTTCCAGGTGATCTGCGAGGACATGAGCAGTTTGGGTATAAGGATGGTATATCCCAGCCCGGCGTAAAGGGCTTCGATCCAGCAGATCTCAGCGCTACTACAGTAGATCCTACGGCGACACTTGGGTATGTTCAGGGACATCCCGGCACTGAGATTATCCAGGCTGGCGAATTCATCCTGGGCCAACCAGTGGAACCAGCCTCTGGCCCGCAATTTGTGCCACCAGCAGATCTCAAGTGGATGCTCAATGGCTCGTTCCAGGTTTTCCGCCGCTTAAATCAGGATGTACCGGGTTTTGAAGAGCAAGAGCAGCAAAATCTGAATCCTCTAGCGGCGGATGATCCACTGCGCGACAGGATCGGAGCTTTAATGGTTGGGCGTTGGAAGAGCGGAACACCGGTTGACCTTTCGCCTGATACGGACAATGGTCTTACTGGTGATGCAGAGATCAACAACTTCAATTTCATGCAGCGCGATGTGGATACGATTCACGTGACTGATGATCCGGACGGTTTACGCTGCCCACACTTCGGTCATATTCGTAAGGTGTATCCACGTCAGCACAATTTTCCTTTCGGTACTAACCGGGCCAAGCGTATCATGCGTCGTGGTGTGCCCTTTGGCAATCATTACGAGCCGGAGCGTGGGGAAGGATTTGATGCCAACGCGGAGCGAGGGATTGGTTTTCGTGGCCTATATGGCTAGCATAGAAAAACAATTCGAGTTTTTGATGCAGGTATGGGTCAATAACGCATCCTTCCCAGTGCCAGGTATTGAGCATGGAGTTGAGGCCGTAACTGGTCCCGATCCCATCATTGGGGATGCTACACGTCCGTCTCCGATCACCTTGAAGCATGTTGGTGGGCCAGACTTGCAAGCAGATTTCCTGCGCAAAGTGCAAACAACAGGTACCCTGTATGCATTTTCGCCCGCGATCTCGGTTCTTAAAGAACTGGCTAACGGGACACTCTAGGCATAGGGGCGGTGCTAGTCACCGTTGGCTTGCTTGCTGGATAGTTCGAGAGGTGAGGGGACACCTCTTGAACTCTGACTGCGTATTCGCCTAAAGCGTGCAATCAATGAGAACACGCCCAAATACCTGATTACGTCGGATCGCTTCGAGCGCATCTTCAGCCTGTGCCAGGGGGAAAGATGCGCCTATAATGGGTTTTACACTGCCGTCGCGCACGAGTTGTAATGAGTGTGCGATCTCTGCACGCGTGGCATATCTTGTCCCGGTGATGGTGATCTCTTTGTTGATGAGGTACATAGGGGCAACCGAGATGACCGCACTTTTATCCGAGCGCAATGCGGGCAACGTTCCCACTATGACGAAGATACCACCGCGTCCAAGGGCGGCGATGCCACCACTCGTCGTAACGGGGGTGCCAACGAAATCAATGCAGGCGTCAAGTTGACCACTGGCAGCCTCTATGAGATCGCTTTGCCAGGATTCCATAGAGGAATCGATCAGAGCGTCGATGTTGAAGTCACGCAGACGCTTTATTTTAGCAGGATCGCGCTCTACGGCAATGACGAATGCGCCAAAAGCTTTTGCTACCTGGAGCATATGGATGCCGACTCCACCGCCTGCGCCAATAATCGCGACGCGTTGACCAGCGACGATGTGTGCCCGTTCACGTGCTATATGGTAAGGTGTTGCCACCGCATCGGCAATGACGCCCGCTTCACGTAGGGCAACTCCTGTCGGGATGCGGACGAGATTACGCGCTGGAATGACGACATATTCGGCAAATGCGCCGTCGATTTTTGCCCCGATATTGCCCTTGTTATTGATACATAACGTCTCACGACCAGAAGAACACATTACACAGTTGCCGCAGAAGAGATAAAAAGAACCCGTCACGGCATCGCCCTCACGCCAGTTCTCGACTCCTGCGCCCAGAGCTGCAATCGTTCCTGAGTATTCGTGGCCCATGATGCGTGGCGTGGACCCACCGAGATGGCCTGAGCGTATACTCTCCAGGGTAAGGCCTGCTCCACACGCTACCACCTGTACCAATACCTCACCCGAGCCGGGTTCAGGTACGGGCCGGGTCTGGAGCGTGAGTGTGCCCCCAAACTCTTCAAGTACCATTGCACGCATTTGCATGATGTTGCTCCTCTACTACTCTGTTCACCGAACCCCATGGTGTAGGGGTGCCGTTTTCCGCGTATTCCAGGCCTGAGCGTCGTGCTTGCGTCATTTTTCCCAAATAGTTGAAGCCAATCGGTTTACAAGCCCGTCTGGCCCTTTGCTTGCAACAAAGACCAGACTTTCTCGGGTTTGAGTGGCATATCGATTGCTTTAATTCCATAGGGAGCAAGAGCATCCAGTACGGCATTGACGATTGCAGGCGGCCCGGCGATACAGCCCGATTCGCCCGCACCTTTTGCGCCCAGCGGATTATAGGGGGATGGCGTTTCGATAAAATCGGTCACAAAAGCTGGCACCATCTGAGCGTTTGGCATGGCATAATCCATGAAGGTGCCAGTGAGTAACTGACCATCCTGATCGTAGACAACTTCTTCGTAGAGAGCCTGCCCGATGCCCTGTGCCAGCCCACCATGGATCTGAGCTTCGACCAGGTAGTGATTGAGTACGCGTCCACAGTCATCGACGGCCACATACCTTACGATCTTTACTTCGCCCGTTTCGGGATCGATCTCAACTACAGCAAGGTGAGTGCCGGATGAGTATGTTGCGCCCGGCGAGCTAAAGTCGTGCCACGCTGCCAGCCCTTCGATAGGAGCACCATTGGCCGGGTTAGGCGCTTCGTGTTTGATAAGGTCGGGTTGTTCTTCAACCATCCGTGCCAGTTCGCCCAAAGCAATCGAGCGTGCAGGCGTGCCACGCACCAGTATCTGCCCGTTTTCCAGTATAAGATCAGCGGGGGCTGCTTCCAGCACATCAGATGCGAGCAGGAACGCTTTTTCTTTGACGGCTTCGGCGGCGAGTAATGCGGCGGGACCAGCTACCTGCGTGATCCGACTGCTATAGGTGCCGATGCTATAGCCAGGCAGGTCGCTGTCATTCATCTGAACTTCCACGCTGGCAGGAGATACATTTAAAGCAGTTGACACAATTTGCGCGAAGGCCGTGAAGTGGCCCTGGCCATTGTGGGAGACGCCGCACTGAAGCAGGATCGTCCCGTCGCGGCGTATGCGTACGGTAGCAGCCTCGCGAGGAGCATTCGGAGGAGTGAAAGCGTCGCCGGACAACTCGATGAATGAGGCAAGACCAATGCCCAGCAGGCGGGATTGTGCGCGATACTGGCGTTGTTTGGCACGCCAACCCGCGTAATCGCCAATTTCTAATACACGTTCGAGGGCAAGCTGATAATTGCCGCTATCATACACAATGCCGGTGATGGTTTTATGAGGGAAGGCCTGGGGTGAAATAAAATTGCGGCGGCGTACCTCAGCGGGATCAAGTTTCAGCTCATGCGCGATGCGATCCATGGTGCGTTCTACGATGTAGGTGGCTTCCGGGCGTCCCGCACCACGATAAGGTGCAGTGGTGGCTTTATTCGTAAAAACGCCAGTCATCCGACTTTCCAGAGCTGGTATCTCGTATGGTCCACAGACCATTGATGGTGTGCGAGCAGGTATCATTGCCGTCGCAAAGCTGAGAAACGCGCCCAGGTCGGCGATTGAATGGGTGCGCATGCCAAGTAGCTTGCCATCATTCCGAACTGCCGCTTCAACATAGTTTATCTGGCCGCGCCCTTGCGATTGAGCCTGCAAGTTTTCGCTCCGCTGCTCAATCCACTTGACCGTTCGTCCCAGCTTTATCGCCAGTAATGCGGCGATAATTTCTTCACCAAGGAAATTGTTTTTCGCGCCAAATGCTCCCCCAACGTTTGCATTATGGACATGGATGTGGCTGCGCTCAAGGCCGAGGAAGCTTGCCAGCGTATCTCTTGCGCGGAAGACAGCCTGCGACGAGACCCAGGCTGTAAGTTCGCTACTGGTGGCATCGAAATCGAACAGGCAAGCCCGTGGCTCAAGAGAACTGGGGGCAAGGCGCTGATTGACGAGGCGCAGACGAATGATATGGTCAGCCTGCGCAAATGCAGCCTGAATATCACCGCCATCCGAGCGTTGTTCAAATGCGAGATTGGAATCAAGCTCATCATACAAACGAGGGGCATCCGGTGCAAGGGCTGCTTCCGGGTCAACGACTACCGGGAGAGGGTTATAGTCAATGTCAACCAGGTCGCGGGCATCTTCGGCGATGGCGAGGCTTTCGGCGATGATAATGGCAACGGGATCGCCCACATAGCGTGCGCGACCTACAGCAAGGGGGCGGCGTTCGGGTCTGTGCAGTCCTGGCAAGGGAATACTTTCGAGTGGGCGCATATCGCTGACCAGTTCCGCGCCCGTAAATGCTGCTACAACGCCCGGCAGAGCTTTTGCCATGTCGAGTTGGATGGAAGTAATTGCGGCGTGGGCGTAGGGGCTACGCACAACAACCATATGCAGGGCGGGGGGATGGCCTGGGAGAGATTTGAGATCATCGACGTAGAGAGAGCGGCCAGTGATAGAGGTGTAATCTTCGCGTCGACGTTCTAATCCTGTTGTTTGATTGTGTTTATGCATCGTTCATTACTGTTTCTTTATCTAAACGTTTCAGCAATTTCGTTGATAAGATTGTCTACTGACCATACCATTCAGGGGAGATAGTGTCAATTATCCTGATTAAGCGAATACTATTACGTGGGTACATTAATAAAGATATGTTACTCTACCAGAGAACACAAATTTTCTGTTAGAGTAGCTATCATGAAAGCCTGTTCAATGAAGTTTTTGCTAAAAACAGGCTCAATTGTTCAAATCATACTGTTGGTCATACCATTAGTGCAACTGTTAGGATGTAATATTTTGATGTGGTGAGCGGGCGGGCGGGCTTATTCCACTTCGTTGCATTGTGCCCCTACTATTGTTTATTCCGTTTTTGAGTGATCTTGTGTCCCAATGCATGATGCGTAGGGGCACAATGCAACGAAGTGGAATAAGCCCGCCCGCCCGCCCGCTCACTTGACTTTGAGAAAGATATAAGTATAATTATTAGATGATCATACCATTTATTCCTGTCGCCCTGGCTATAGGGAAATAGCTTGCCTGATGGGGAGAAGAGAGACTCTATGTATGCTCCAATTCAGTCCGTGAAAGTTTTTGAGCGGGTAGCAGAGCAAATTGAAAAACGGATTTTAGATGGCGAATTGCGTGTGGGGGATCGCTTGCCGACCGAGCGGGAACTGGCTGAACAATTTCAGGTGAGTCGTACAGCGGTACGAGAGGCTATGAAAATTCTGGCTCAAAAGGGATTGGTGGATATGCGTCCTGGTCGAGGCACGATTGTAGTTGATGGGGCGCGTGCAGCTATGGAAAATTCGATTGGCCTGCTCATGAAAATGAAGTCAGGCGAAGTAGGTAGTTCAGATAATCTGGTCGAGGTGCGTGCGATTCTGGAGACGGAGATTGCCGCGTTGGCGGCTGCTCGTGCAACCGAAAAAGAGATTGTTGCGATGCGCGAAGCCATCCGGGTGATGGATGAAAGTCTGACAGATGCGGATGCATTTATTGCTGCCGATAACAATTTTCATGAGGCTCTGGCACAGGCGACGCAAAACGCGCTTATTCTGACGTTACTGAACTCTATTGTGAATTTATTAAGCGAACAGCGCAAACAGATCTTTATGGTTGAGGGTGGTCCTCAGCGTGGCCAGATGCATCATCGGCGTATTCTAGAATGCGTAATCAGGCGCGATCCAGCATCCGCTCGTGCTGCAATGGGAGCCCACCTGTTACAGGTGCGCGAAGATGTGAGCGCGGGATCCGTGTAGGGGCCCGATTTATCGCGCCCGCGTGTGCGGTGTGTGTACAATCGTAATATTTCAAACTGTCCAGTGGGAGGTGCTTATGGCTAATCTTGGATATATCGGGTTAGGTGCCATGGGTGGTCGCGTAACGAAGCGTTTACTCGATGCTGGTCATACGGTTACTGGCTATAATCGTACAAAGGCGAAGGCGCAATGGTTGCTCGATGCCGGTATGCATTGGGGTGACTCGCCGCGAGCTGTGGTGGAGGCCGCCGATATAGTGTTCACAATGGTTACCAACACGAATGCATTGCACGAAGTATTTAATGGGCCTGATGGGATACTGGCGGGCCTGGATAAGACGAAAATATTTGTTGATATGAGTACTGTGAGTCCCGCAGCTTCACGTCACCTCGCGGCCAGAGTGGCTGAAAAGGGCGCTCACATGTTCGATTCGCCCGTATCAGGGAGCGTCATCACCCTTGAGCAGGGCAACCTCTCTTTGATGGTAGGCGGCGACGAGTCAGCCTTTGAGCAGATAAAGCCAGTCCTGCTGGACATCGGGCCAAAAGTGAACTACGTTGGCAAAAATGGTCAGGCGGTCTTGATGAAGATTGCCATCAACCTCAATCTACAGGTGCAGTTCGTCGGTTTTTGCGAGGGGCTATTGCTGGCGATTAAGGGTGGCATTCCTGCTGAAACAGCGCTTGAGGTGATGCTCAATAGCGTGATTGCCTCACCTTCGCTGAAATATCGCACACCATTTATACTGAATATGCCAGAGGAAGCCTGGTTTAATGTGAACATGATGCAGAAAGATATGCTGCTCGCAGAAGAACTGGGCAGGGAACTGGATGTTGCGCTACCCACTGTCGCTATCAGTAACCAGATGCTTACTGCTGCTCGTGCGATGGGACTGGCGGAACACGATTTCGCGATTGTGTATAAAGTTCTGGCGCGTATGTCTGATGTAGATCTGTAACCTCTCTGGAGACACAAGCCTATGTTGCAACCTGAAACATCCCAACCTGGTGGTACGGATCTGGTGGCCGGGAACGAGGGATCCGAGCAGTGGACGCTTATGTATGAGCAGATGTTGAAAATTCGTCTCTTTGAAGAGCACGTGAACCAGTTGTATTTCGCGGCCAAAATGCCCGGCCTTGCCCATCTCTATATTGGAGAGGAGGCGATCGCCGTTGGTGTATGTCAGGCGTTGCGGCGTGAGGACTACATCACCAGCACGCATCGTGGGCATGGACACTGTCTGGCGAAGGGCGCTACAGTTGATCGCATGTTTGCTGAACTGCTCGGTAAAGATGCGGGCTACTGTCATGGTAAGGGCGGCTCGATGCATATTGCTGACCAGGATACAGGCAACCTGGGTGCCAATGCTATCGTGGGAGGGAGCGCAGGCATCGCTACCGGATCGGCCATGTCAAACAAGATGCTTGGGAATAATCTGGTCTCGGTGTGCTTCTTCGGCGATGGCGCACTTGGGCAGGGCGTGCTGTACGAAGTGATGAATATGGCATCCTTATGGAAACTGCCGATTGTCTATGTGTGCGAGAACAACATGTATAACGAGTACACCCACTACTCGGAGACGACGGCGGGCGAGATAAGCACACGGGCCAGAGCATTTGGCATTCAGACGGAACAGGTGGATGGGCAGGATGTGCGTCTCGTGTATGCAACGGCCTCGCGCCTGATTGAGCGTGCTCGTCGTGGTGAGGGACCCGGTTTTCTGTTGTGTGATACCTATCGCTATATGGGCCATCATGTTGGTGATATCCAGCGTGGGTACTATCGCGCCAAAGAAGAGGAAGAGCATTGGAAGACGCAGCGCGATCCCCTAAAATTACTGGCGGACTGGCTGCTCGAACAGGGGATAGCCGATAACGAGACGTTGCAACAGATCGCGCAGCGTGTAGAGGAAGAGATTGAAGCGGGAGAACGGTTTGCTCTCGATGCTCCCTATCCAGATTTGAGCGAGGTAGATAAAGATGTCTATGCTTAATGCCACCGTCAAAAGCACCGAACAGGATGTGCGCGTCATCACGCTTGGTCAGGCGATCCGCGAAGCGTTGGCCGAAGAGATGCGACGCGACCCACGGGTATTTATCATGGGCGAGGATGTCGCCGAGGCTGGCACGCCGTTCAAAGTGCTCTCCGGGCTGGTCGAAGAGTTCGGCACCATGCGTGTAATCGATACTCCTATTTCCGAAGCAGGTATTACTGGTCTGGGTGTTGGTGGCGCAATGACGGGCATGCGTCCAATCGTGGATATTATGTTTGGCGACTTTATCGCGCTAGCCATGGATCAGATTGTCAATCAGGCAGCCAAAGTTCATTACATGTCTGGTGGTAAGCTCAAAGTGCCGCTGGTTGTACGAACCACACTGGGAGCCACGCGTCGCACAGCCGCGCAACATAGCCAGAGTTTGCATGCCTGGGTCAGCCATGTGCCGGGCTTGAAGGTCGTGTTGCCATCGACTCCCTACGATGCAAAAGGCTTATTGAAAACAGCGATCCGCGACGATAATCCGATCATCTTTTTTGAAGACAAGATGATGTATCAGCTCAAAGGAGAGGTGCCGGAGGGTGATTACACGATTCCCTTTGGGGTCGCGGATGTAAAACGGGTGGGAACTGATATCACGCTGGTCGCCACGAGTAGCATGGTACAGATAGCTTTAGAGGCGGCGGAGCAACTAGAGACCATTGGGATCAGCGCTGAAGTCGTTGATCCGCGCACTACATTTCCACTTGATAAGCAGGCATTGATAGAATCCGCAAAGAAGACCAGTCGTGCGATTGTGATTGATGAAGGCTACGAACGCTATGGGGTGACGGCAGAAATGGCAGCGGTCATCGCCGACGGGGCATTCTACTATCTGGATGCTCCGGTGAAGCGTATGGGAGCAATGGATGTACCTGTGCCCTTCTCGCCGGTCCTGGAGGACCTGACCGTTCCAACTGCGAACACCGTGATGGAGCTTGCAAAAACGCTCTGTGGGCGTGTCTAAACATTTCAAAGGAGAAAATGGATGGCGATCAGAACATATGGCTTGATGGGTGTTGACTGGGAAGAGCGCGTGAATTTTGAACGCTTGCGCACAGAGCGTCTTGCACGCATCAAAAAGCTCCTCAAAGAGTCAGAGATGGGCGCGTTGCTCTGTTTCGATATGAACAATATACGTTATATCACGGCAACGCATATCGGGACGTGGGCGATGGATAAACTGGCACGCTTCTCATTGTTGCCCCAGGATGATGAGCCGATCATGTGGGACTTTGGTTCGGCAGCACGTCATCATCAGCTCTATTCGCCCTGGTTGGGTGAGCGTTCGCGTGCGGGTATCTCCACGCAGCGTGGTGCTATGTCGCCTGAGTCTGGCCGGGCCGAAGATGTGGCACGAAAGATTCGCATCGAGCTGGAAGAGCGTGGCCTGCTCGGTTCTCCATTGGGAGTCGATGTGATTGAGCTGCCGGTGCTTTTCGCTTTACAGGCCGAGGGGATCAAAGTTGTGGATGGGCAGCAGTTGATGCAGCAAGCCCGTTTGATTAAGATGCAGGATGAGATCACCTTGCTTGCCACCGCCTGTATGATGGTCGACGCCGCCTATGATGAACTCTATCGTGCCCTCAGGCCGGGTTTCCGCGAAAACGAGTGCGTTGGGTCTGGTCAATAAAGTTTTGTATGATCTGGGTTCGGAGCATGTTGAAGGGGTGAATGCCATTTCGGGCGAACGGTGTAGTCCGCATCCGCATGTGTATACCGATCGTGCGTTGCGGCCTGGTGATCCCGCGTACTTCGATATTTTGCATAGCTATAACGGCTATCGCACCTGTTACTACCGAACTTTCGCCGTAGGCAGCGCTTCACAGGCGCAGGTGGACGCCTATAAACATTGTCGCTATCTGCTGGATGTAGCGATCAACGCTATTCGGCCAGGAGTCACGACCGCTGATGTTGTGAAGCTGTGGCCAAAGGCGCAGGAGTTCGGTTTCCCCAATGAAGAAGCGGCCTTTGCCTTGCAATATGGGCATGGCGTTGGGCTGTCGATCTGGGAGAAACCCATTTTCAGTCGGCTGGTGTCGCTCGATCATCCCGAAGTCATCGAAGAGGGAATGGTTTTTGCCCTTGAGACATTCTGGCCTGCATCCGATGGCTGGTCTGCCGCGCGTATCGAAGAGCAGTTGATTGTGACAAAGAACGGCTGCGAAGTCATTACGCGTTTTCCCGCCGAAAAATTGCTTGTCGCGGGTGTGCGTTATTACACAGTTGACGGTCCTCTGTCAACAACGCGTGATACACAATCGCATTTGAATACAGAGACACTATAAAGGGATCTCCATCAGGGTAGGGGCGTCACCTGGTTGAGACCATTTGGGAGGCCAACGATGGCTAAGGATGTCATATTACCAGCGCTAGGTATGTCACAGGATACAGGCAAGATTGTGCAGTGGCTCAAGGTGGAGGGCGAACACGTCACCAAAGGTGAACCTCTGGCGGAGATCGAGACCGATAAAGCGACGGTGGAGATTGAGTCTCCGGCAGATGGTGTGCTTGCACATGTAGCGGCAGCGGCTGGAGATGATGTGCCAGTGGGACAGGTAATCGCGCATATCCTTTCAGCCAGCGAAGTAGAGGTGCAGAAAGAAGAGCCGCAAGTTTCCCCGCCTTCCGTTGTGCCTCCTACCAACGATCCAAGAACCACGAGTGCTTCTATATTGATGGATCCCCTCCCTTTGCCTGAAACGACTGGATCTGAAACGAATGCACGCCCTATGACGGCAGCAAGCATGCTTGCTGCGCGTATAGCTGCCGACCACAATATAGATTTAAGTCAGGTGAAGACTACTGGCAAGCGCATTCAGAAGGCTGATGTGTTGACGTATCTTCAGCGCCAGCAATCTCTCGCCACTTCTCCGCGCCTGGTGATGGCATCGCCGAAAGCGCGTCGTCTGGCGGTTGAGGGAGGGAAAAATCTTGTAGAGATTCCAGGTAGTGGGCCAGGTGGTGCCGTGTTAGCGGCGGATGTTCTGGCACATTCGGGTGTGAGAGATAACGGCGCGATCAATCGGACCCCCACGGTGGCACATCATGAAGAGCCAGATGCAATGACGAATGGAGCTAAAGATCCAACGTTGAGTACGACGTGGCGCGTGATGGCGGAGCGTACAACACAGAGTTGGACAGATGTGCCACACTTTTATCTCACGCGTGAAGTCAATGCGAGCCGCCTCATAACCTGGCGTGAGCACATCGTAGGGGCCCGATTGATCGCGCCCACGTCTTCCATACCCACATCTCCTACACCTTCATCCGTAAAAGTGACCTACACAGACCTGCTCGTGAAAATTGTGGCGACGGCTCTGCGCATCCATCCGCGTTTGAATGCAGCATGGGCTGCGGGCAAGATAACACTCCAATCGGAGATCCATGTGGGGTTAGCGGTAGCGATTGAGGATGGGTTGGTGGTGCCAGTAATCCACCGTGCGGATACACTGAGCCTGGGAGAGATTGCGCAGCAACGTGTGGAGCTGGTGGCAAAGGCGCAGGCGGGCAAATTGCGACCAGCGGACATCAGCGGTGGCACATTCACGATCAGCAACCTTGGTATGTACAATGTTGACGCATTCAACGCCATTATCAATCAACCGCAGGCGGCGATCCTGGCGGTTGGGCGTATCGCGGAGCGGGTTGTTGCTGTGCATGGTCAAGCTGTAGTGCAGCCAATGATGGTTCTCACGCTTTCCTGTGATCATCGGGTGGTAGATGGTGCAAGGGGAGCAAGGTTTTTGGAGAGCATGGCAACATTTATTGAAGAACCCCTGGCACTTTTAGCATGAAGATTACATTAAGGATGCGCATATTTCCTTATTAAAATTACGGAGATTGAGTTTTAGATAGTGAATTTATTTACAAAACAAGTGTATAAAGATAAAATTACAGCAGTGGCCATGATGGTTACTGAATAGAAATGGGGTAACTATCATGTTACTCCACGGTAAATGGAGGGCAGCCATGGAAGTACGTGTTGGATGTCACTCCCCAATAAAACGGAGGTCACCCATGAGTAGACGAACTGTCTTATGGAACTTCAATGCCTTGAAGAGCGTTGGTTTGTTGTTTGTCGCGCTTTTCATATTTAGTGCCTGTGGTGGAAGTTCTACGACATCGAGTAGCTCCAGTCAGCCGAAGACGCCCATTAAGATTGGTATTTCATTGTCGCTATCCGGCGACTTCTCTGCCGATGGTCTGGCATTCCAGCAAGGGTATCAACTGTGGGCCGATACGGTCAACAAAAATGGTGGTATTCTTGGTCGGCAGGTAAAACTGGATATCGTTTCTGATGCCAGTAGTACGACGCAGGTGGTCACGAACTACCAAAAGTTGATTACGGTTGATCATTGTGATCTGGTATTTGGACCGTTCTCTTCTCTGCTGACGAAACCGGCGTCAGTTGTGGCTAATCGTTATCAATATGCCTTTATTGAAGGTGCGGGTGGTGGTCCTTCGGTCTTTACGCAGGGCTTGCATAATCTTTTCGATGTTTCTGCACCCGTTGCGAATCTACTGGTGAGTTTTACGCAGTATATCCAGTCTTTGCCAGCGGCGCAGCGACCAGCCACGGCAGCGTATGCTACGCAGGATGATCCATTTACACAGCCACAGGTAGATACAGCAAAGAAATACCTGGAACAGGCTGGCGTCAAAACGGTTTCCTACCAGGTCTATCCAGCAGAGACAACGGACTATACGCCTATTGCGCAAAAGATGATTAATTCAAAAGCGCAGGTTATCGTAACGGGTACACTCTTGCCCGATATCGTTGCCTATATTCAGGCGTTCAAGCAGCAGCATTACAATCCGCAGGCCGTTATTGCGACTGCTGGACCGGACCAGGGTGGGCAGTTTACCAAAGCTATTGGCGGTGTTGCCTCCGCTGAAGGTGTATTCGTGCCAAATGGTGGCTGGTATCCGGGTATCAACACCTTTCAGAATGCGCAGATGGTGAAGGATTTCCTGGCAAAGTATGGTGGCACAGCCGATGCCATCAGCGCGGACGTGGCGGAAGCTTTCTCGGTAGGGCAGACATTGCAACAGGCCGCGACAAAGCTTAACAGCATCGACAATACAAAAATCATCAATGAACTTCATTCCGGTGCAACGTTCCAGACAGTACAAGGGCCTGTGAAGTTTGATGATCAGGGACAAAACGTACTTGCAACTGGCTACCTGTTCCAGTGGCAGAAGGGGTCATTAATATCGGTCTATCCCGCATCTCAGGCGACGAAGGCTCCTGAGTATCCCAAGCCAGCGTGGCCTTAAGTCCCATACGCTACGTAGGGGCGTGTGCTTGCCACCGCCCGGGTGCTCTTAGAAGCGCGTTGGTGGTGAGCGCCCGAGCTTATTCCACTCCGTTCCATTGCGCCCCTACTATGGTAGGAAACGTATGAAAGGCGAAAAGAAAAAATCCGGAAAACACTGTAGTAGGGGCGCGATGGAACGGAGTGGAATAAGCCCGGGGCTATCCCATTCGGGGCTACCCATTCGAGGCTACTTAGATGAGTCATCGTTTATTTATTTTTCATTGTACCTGGTAGGCAGATTTTGTCGTTACCCAACTTCTCTGCCGGAAAGGGGGGATTGTGAGCCTTATTATTGAAGCAATTGTCATTGGAATACTCACCGGGGGAGTATATGCCTTGATGGCGTCCGGATTGACATTGGTCTTCGGGGTAATGAACATTATCAATGTTGGTCAGGGGGCGCTGGTCATTCTGGGGGCGTATCTGAGCTATTTTCTGCAACAGAATTTGCATATCGATCTTTTCGTTGGGCTACTCATTACTTTACCGATAATGTTTCTTCTGGGCTTATTGATCGAGTGGTTCTTTATTCGTCCGATTAAGCGTGACCGTACGATGCTTTCTATCCTGGTCACATATGGGATAGCACTGATCATTGAAGGCGTGCTCAACGTGCGTTTCTCGGCCAATAACGTGAAGCTGCAAGCCTGGTATATCACTGCTTCGTTTCGCGTTGGAGACTTCTATCTCTCCTATATCTACGTATTCGGCTTTCTACTGGCTTTAGTCTTGCTGGGTGGCCTGTACCTGTTGCTCTATCGCACCAAATTTGGTTATAGCGTGCGGGCTTCGATGGAGAATAGAACTGCCGCTGAACTTATTGGCATCAATGTCGAGCGGGTTTCGGCAATTACGTTTGGGATTGGCATTGCTTTAGCGGCTGCTGGTGGTATGGCGTTTGGGGCTACTAATGCCTTCAATGCTGGTAGTTCGTATGATTTAATCTCGCGCCTGCTCGCAATCATTATTTTCGGAGGGATGGGCAGTTTATCAGGGGCGCTGATTGCTTCTGTGAGTATGCTGGTGATTGAAGATATTACGTCAGTGGTGTGGTCGCCTGTCTGGGCCAGCACGGTCTTTTTCATTCTCCTCGTGGTCATTCTGCTGCTGCGTCCGCAGGGATTGCTTGGGCAGGTGGAAGGGAGGAAGCAATGAGGATTTTTAAAACAGTCGGATTGCTCCTGCTACTGGTGATTGTGATTGTGTTCCCGCTGGTATTCTCAAATCCTGCCGTAACCACCATCGCGATCTTCACGCTGATTTTTGCCGCCGCTGCTACGGGTTGGAATATCTTCTCTGGCTATACAGGCTATGTTTCGTTGGGGCATGCCGCCTACTTCGGATTAGGTGGATATGCAATGGCTATTATGTGCCAGGATTGGAAGCTTTCTGGTGGCTATCTGCCCTTTTTACTGGTGCCGCTTGCCGGGTTGGTGGCAGCAATCTTCGCAATCCCGCTGGGTTGGATTGCGTTACGCGTGCGGCGGCATACGTTTGTCGTCATCACTATCGCCATGTTCTTTATCTTGCAACTCTTTTCTTATAACTTGAGAAGTGTCACGAATGGTTCTACCGGTCTGAGCTTACCTATTCCACTCGACTGGAGTGGTGATTTCTTTAACTTCCCGTTCTATTATGTAGCCCTGGTCGTGCTGATTGCGTCTATTGCCATCTCATGGTGGGTGCGCAATTCCAAGTATGGCCTGGGTTTATTGGCCGTGCGCGATGATGAGGACCGGGCGTTGGGTCTTGGTGTGAGTACAGGACCATCCAAACTGGTGGCTTTTGTAATCTCCGCGCTGATCGTGGGGATGGTGGGAGCGATCTGGGCCTACTTTGTCGAGTCGATTTACCCTGCTTCGGGCTTCGATGCAACCTTCGATATTGCAGTGGTGCTGATGGCCTATCTGGGCGGTCTGGGAACAATTAGCGGTCCTATCCTGGGCGCTTTTATTCTGGAACCTGCTCAGCAATATTTCACCTTACAATATGGGGCGAACGGCTATTACCTCATCATCTACGGAGCACTCTTCCTGGTTATCATGCTTTTATTGCCGCGCGGCATCATTCCAACTTTGAACGAGCGTTGGATCAAATTTCAATATGCACGCCAGAGAAGTCTACAGAAAAGCATAGCCGTTGCGGTAAGCGGAGCAAGTGGGGATGGTAGCGGTGGGCGTGATCAAGCAGGGCCATACGAGGAGGAGTCTATAACCAACGAGAAGACGGTTTGAGCGAAAGGTAATCACAGCATGAGCTTATTGGAAGCGCAAGATATTTCTAAATCATTTGGGGGCATTAATGCGTTGGACACATGTTCCGTCAGCGTGGAACCCGGCACCATTACGGGCTTGATTGGACCCAATGGATCGGGAAAAACTACCCTGTTTAATATTATGACAGGCTATGAACGGGTCGATAGTGGGCAGGTGCGTTTCCGCGAACAGACGATTACGAATGCAGCGCCCAATAAAGTCTTCCGCCTGGGGATCGGGCGTACCTTTCAGTTGACGCGCATCTTTCCGCGCATGACGGTTATGGAAAATATGCATGTGGCGGCTCAGCGCAATGACTTTAAAGGTTTGATCAGTCGTTGGAGTTCTACCCACGAGCAAAAGCGTGCCCTTGAATTGCTGGACTTTGTGGGCCTGGCCTCACTGAAAGATTTACAGGGCGGGAGCCTGTCTTTTGGGCAGAAGAAATTGTTGGAGTTTGCCTTTGTGTTGATTGCCGACCCGCAGGTTATTTTGCTGGACGAGCCAGCCGGGGGCATCAATCCGACGATGGTTAATTACCTGTCCGAGCGTATCAGCACCCTTAACCAGCGCGGCGTCACGTTTCTGGTGGTTGAGCATAATATGGAATTTGTGATGAACCTGTGCCACAAGGTGATCGTTATGCATCGTGGTACCAAAATTGCTGAAGGGCTGCCAGAGGAAGTGAGCGAAAATCCTGCTGTACTGGAAGCCTATCTGGGAGACTAAAAAGATGCTATTGAGATTGAATAATGTGTATGCTGGCTATGATGGGAGCGATGTGCTGAAGGGCGTGAGCATAGAGGTGGAGCAGGGAACCACAACCTGTATTGTGGGACCAAATGGAGCCGGTAAGTCGACCGTGTTGCGCGTCCTCAGTGGGCTGTTAAAGCCACGTGCGGGCGAGATCACCTTTGATGGTCATTCCCTGGTTGGACTCTCACCACGGCAGGTATTGGCGTTGGGGATAGTGCAGGTGCCGCAAAGCCATAGTCTGTTTGCCAGCATGTCGGTGCGACAAAATGTGCGGCTGGGAGCCTATACACTCCATGACTCGGCCCTCGTAGAGCGCCGTTTACACGAAGTCGAAGAGTTATTTCCTGTAGTCAAAACACGTGCTCATGATAAAGCTGGTAACCTTTCGGGTGGGCAGCAGCGCCTGGTTGAGTTTGCACGTTGCTTGATGCTGGATCCGCGTGTGATCTTGCTGGACGAACCATCGATGGGACTGGACCCCAAGACGTTCAAGCAGGTCATAGAGACGATCAAAGTGATGCAGAGCAACGGCAGAACGATCCTGCTTGTCGAGCAAAATGCACGCACGGGACTGAGCATCTCTAATACGGGCGTTGTGCTAGAAAGTGGGCAGGTGCGCCTTGTGGGATCGCATACAGATATTCTCAACAATCCTGAGATTGGTCGCCTTTACCTGGGTGGCACGCTATCGAAGTTCAAAGGTCCACAACAGGGCCGCGAAAAGGCATCTCTGGTGGCACCACCGGAAGAGTAGGGGCGCGATGCAACGAAGTGGAATAAGCCCGGTGCCCGGTGCTCACCTATAAATTTCTATTGAAAGGACAAACAGATGGCAAGAGATGAACGTGTACAGAGTGCGATCGACAACTGGGCACCTAGATTTGTCTCCAATGGTGTGGACCCCAACGATTTTCAACGCGTCACCAATAACATAGAGCGTTGGGATGATTGGTGCCAGAAATGGTCTGAATGTGGAGCTATGCACGAGCAGATGGGAGAGCAGGCAGAGGCTGATGGGCAGTATGAATCAGCGGCGTATCACTACTTTCATGCGGCCATCTCGTATCACTTTGGGAAATATCTGTTTGTGCATCGGCCCCAGGAACTGCGCGTAGCACACGAGCATGTGGTGCGTGACTATCAGCGAGCTTTACCATATTTCGATTTTCCAGGTGAACGTGTCGCCATTCCTTACGAGGGTGGTGCGACGATGTATGGCGTTCTGCGTAAACCCTGGCATACCCCTAAACCGCCGGTCGTGATTCTGGTGCCTGGTCTGGATTCGGTGAAGGAAGAGTTGCATGTATATGGGAATGACTTTTTGCGGCGTGGGATGGCTGTGTTAGCTATCGATGGGCCGGGTCAGGGTGAAATGGAGTTTGAGTTTGCGCTGCGCCATGATTACGAGGTTCCTATTAAGTATGCGATTGATTACCTTGAGGGACGGGCGGATGTGGATGCGCAGCATGTAGGTTTAATGGGTGTAAGTTTTGGTGGACAATTCGTGGTGCGTGCCGCCGCCTTTGAGCCACGTATAAAGGCAACGGTTGAGAACTGCGGACCCTATGATCAAGCTGAGAACTTCAGGGGGCGACCTCAGATCAGCCGTGAAACGTTGATCCATCGTCTCAAGGGTGCAACTGAGGAAGAAGCGCTCAACAAGTTAACGCGATTCAACTTGCAAGGTGTCGCAGAGAAGGTTCGCAGTCCGTTGCTTGTGATCCAGGGTGAAAAAGATCGACTTGTGCCACCTTCACAAGGGAAACGCATAGCGGCAGAAGTTGCGGGTGCAGAGCTATGGCTTTTTGAGGATGGCAATCACGTCTGCAATAACATTCCTTACAAGCATCGTCCGCAACAGGCGGATTGGATGCGCAAGAAACTGGCTCGCTAGAATATTGCCTGCGACCACCCCTTGTTTGATAATGACTCAGTGGGCACTCCAACCTGGTGCGGAAATTGTGCACAACTTTATCACTGGATAGAGAAATTTGGAGATGTCTGTATCATGTTCTTTAGAAATGTAATATGTCAGTTCAATTGACCTGACGATACATCCCCTAAAGAGGTGCTTCATTGTATCAACAAAAACGAGGACGGTTACTTGTACTCATTCTGGCTGCTATCTTTGCACAACTATTTGCAAACGGTCTTGCCTATGCATCGACACCTCATCAGGCAAAGAGCAAACTGATCTGGGACGACGAATTTAATGGTCGCATCGGGAGTTTGCCTGATCAGAACAGGTGGAGAGCCTATGTTGGAGGTGATGGTTGGGGAAATAGCCAGTTGGAGTATGATACCAATAACAAGAATGCGTATCTGAATGGGCATGGACAACTGGTACTTGAGGCTCGTAAGGGGAATCCAGCGCATTATCAATGTTGGTATGGATCATGTCAGTATACTTCTGCACGTATAAACACGAAGATCAATGCCCAGTTCACCTATGGACGTTTTGAAGCACGTATTAAGATGCCTGCTGGAGAAGGAATCTGGCCTGCATTCTGGTTGCTAGGAGGCAATATCGCGACAGGGACGCGTTGGCCTGAATGCGGCGAAATCGATGCTATGGAGAATATTGGCCGTGAACCTGCAATTGTTCACGGAACTGTCCATGGCCCTGGATATGCTTTTAAGGGAATTGGGAAACCTTACATCCTTGCACATGGCCGCTTCTCCAATGCATATCACATTTTCGCAGTGCAATGGGATAGTGCCCGCATTCGCTTCTTCGTAGATGGTAAAAACTACTTCACAATTGATCATAAGATCGTTGCTCGTGATGGGAAATGGGTCTTCGATCATCCTTTCTTCATTCTACTTGACAATGAAGTTGGTGGCCTCTGGCCTGGCCGTCCCAATGTCGCTACGGTGTTTCCTCAGAAGATGCTTGTTGATTATGTGCGCGTCTATCATTAGTAGCTTCTGGAATCCTATTGTGAGCTTTGGAATATGCTCACTGCTCTGGCTCTTCTGGGCATTCACGAATTATGCAGGAAGGTCTTGAAGAGTTTTCAGGATATGCGTGGTGTGATACACTGACCTCGCAGAGGTTCTATAAGCGAGCATATACAACACAAATGGGTGGGGTTACGTAGTTAGTTATAGGGACAGAAGAAGGTGCCTGATAGACACAACTGATAAAGGCCGTGCAACTGATACGACTGCACGCCAGGGTTTAGGTCGCCTGGGAGAACGCCTGGCAGCGGAAAAATTGCTCAGTATGGGATATACTATTCTAGAACGCAATTTTCGTTGTCGTTATGGCGAGATCGATCTGGTGGCGGAACACGAGGAAGACCTGGTCTTCGTGGAGGTAAAAACGCGCCGGGGCAACGCTTATGGGCTACCTGAGGAGGCGGTGGACCTGCGCAAGCAGCGTAAGATCGTAGAGGTGGCTCATCACTATATCGATGTTCATACCTGTTCCGAGCGCTCATGGCGCGTGGATGTCGTCGCTGTGCAGCTTAGTATCCATGGCAAACTTGAAGAAATACGCATCTATCAACATGCAATCAGCGGGTAGGGGGCATCCACGAGGAGATGCCTGTTTATAATAAATTACGATATGGAGGCAGATGATGTCCGATTTTATGGAATCTGCTAAGAATCTTTTCAATACGGCAGTGAGTCGCACAAGCTGGGAGACGCAAAAGCAATTACGTCTGCGTAGCAAACAAACTGAGATCGATAAGCTGATGGAGCAGCGTCGTCAGTTGATGGACGAACTCGGTCAGGTAGCTATGAATCTCTATCAGCAGGGTGCATTGAGCGATTCGCAACTGAGTCGGTTGTGTGCCAGCGTTTTTGAGCTGGATCACGATGCGAAAACGCGTGAGGCACAATTGCAGGAGATTAAGAACGAGCCTTATCCGGCGGATCAACTTGGTCCGACTCCGACAATGAATTATGCGCCACCGTCACCACATTCAACTGCGCCGCCACCACCACCCTCGTCTACATCGGGTCCGGGTGCAGGTCCAACGGCTGGCGCGGCTGGCTCAAATGCCTGCCCTAATTGTGGCAATCCTTTGCGTCCAAATGCATTGTATTGCCGTAGCTGTGGGGCAAAACTTCGTTGAGCGAAATTACCCTCTAATATGTTATAATGGCAAACACGTTGTCCTAAGAAATGTTGACGAAGTGAGGTTGTTTGTTTGCTTGATAATACGCAAGAAGATGTGACCTGCACACTCGATATTGTCAGTCATAGTTCTGCACAGACACAGCGTCTGGGTATGCGCCTGGGCGATCTCCTGCGTGGTGGCGAACTGCTCTTACTCGAAGGGCAGCTTGGCTCAGGCAAAACAACCTTTACTCAAGGTCTCGCAATGGGCATGGGGATCTCCGAAATGGTCAGTAGCCCGACCTTTACTTTGCTAAAAGAGTATTCCGGGCAGGTGCAGGCTGGACGATCCCCACAACGTGGTCCAGCTCTCTATCACTTTGATCTCTATCGCCTGGATGACCCTGAGGAGATACTGGATCTTGGCTTCGAAGACTATTTCTACGACGGCTCTGGTGTCTGTGTGGTCGAATGGGCAGACAAAGCCGCCGAATTATGGTCGGATGGTCATCTGAGCATCCGCCTGAAGTCGATGAGTGAAACCAAACGCAGCCTGCTACTTACTGCGACAGGCACGCGTTATTGTGAATTATTACGACAGTTTCAGAAAAACACATATGCTACTGCTAGCTCTTGATACCTCTACCCGCCAGTCCAGCGTCGCGTTATGCACCGAAGATGAGCTGTCGGGCGAATACATATGGAACGCTGGCACCAATCACAGCGTGGAACTTTTAGGCCACATTCAGCATATGCTTGCTGAATGTCAGTTGACTATGGAGCAGATAGATGCGGTGGCAGTAGCGACCGGGCCTGGATCCTTCAATGGGGTACGCGTCGCGCTTTCTACAGCCAAGGCGCTGGCCTTTGCGTTAAAAAAACCGTTGTTGGGCGTGAGTACTTTGGATATCATTGCCACTCAACAGCAGCAATGGCGTGCGCCAGTCTGTGCAATCCTGGAGGCTGGACGCGGCGAACTGTATGCTGCCTCTTATATGTTTGATGAAGTAGCGGAGAGCAGATGGGAATGTGACCTATCGTATGCATCAGTTGAGTGAATATCTCATGTTGCCGCCGCAGCGTCTGAGTATGCATTTGCTGGAGCACGCGAATGAATGGGTTGGTGTACCTGGGGAACGCGCGTTGCCGCCGTTTCTCTTTTGTGGAGAGATAAGCGCGGCGTCTCGCCAGGCATTACATACACAGATGCAGGAAAATTGTCTTTTTGTCACTGGTCTGCAATCAGCACGACGAAGTTCAGTACTTGCTATGCTGGCATTTCAACGTTTGCAGAAGGGTGAAGAGGATGATCCTCTATTACTCGAACCACTCTATTTGCGGCGTCCTTCTATTACAACAAGTACGCGTAAACGAGCGCTGCTTGGTGGTGTCAATTAGTCAGATAGAAAGGAAAGAAGGTGCGTTACGTCATTGACCGAATGACGATGCCAGACGTGCCTCGCGTCATTGAGATCGAGCGCCTGGCGTACCCTTCGACCTGGCCTCCAAGCGCATATCGCAAGGAGCTACAGGACAATCGCTGGGCGCATTACATCGTGTTACGCGATAAGCAAATTGTTGAAGAGCGTACAGTCGTACAGCCTCAGGAGCCGGAAAGGCCGCGCAAAAGTCGCCTCTTTCCCCTTTCGCTCCTGCCCAGCCGTCCCTCTGTAACTATCTCCTCACCTGAACTTGCGTCAATTATTGGCTTCGCTGGCCTCTGGCTGATGGTGGATGAGGCCCACATTACGACGATTGCTACTCATCCCGATTTCCGTCAACACGGCCTGGGCGAATTTTTGCTGGTCAGTCTTATCGATACTGCGTATAGTATTGGCGCTCGTTGGGTTACCCTCGAAGTCCGTGTCTCGAACTTTGTGGCTCAGAACCTCTATCGGAAATACGGCTTTCGTCAGGCTGGAGTCCGTCGTCGTTACTATAGTGATAATCAAGAAGATGCTTTGATTATGTGGACTGATGAGATCAATTCTCCAGCATATAAGCAGAAATTTCAGGAATTGAAATCTGCCCTTATGACAAAATTGGATGCCCAATAATGCCGCTTTAGGGACTTATGTTATGCTTGTACTTGGTATCGAAAGCTCTTGTGATGAAACCGGGGCCGCCCTGGTGAGAGATGGGCGCTACCTTCTCTCCAATGTGGTTGCCTCGCAGATCGAGATTTATAACCGTTATGGCGGTGTTGTGCCGGAAGTGGCCTCCCGCCAGCAACTTGCTGCCATTATTCCCGTGATTGAAACCGCTATGGAGCAGGCCTCTTGCTCCTGGAGCGATATCGATGCTGTTGCGGCGACCTATGGCCCTGGCCTTGCTGGTTCCCTTCTCGTTGGCCTGACCGTCGGTAAAACACTGGCTCTCGCTCGCAATCTCCCTTTCCTGGGTGTGAATCACCTGGAAGCCCATATCTATGCCAACTGGTTACATAATGGGGATGCTCCAGTTGTGCAGAGTGAGACTGATGGCGACTGGAGCTATCGTAAAGGCGACCCTATCTTCCCTTTAATTTGCCTTGTGATCTCCGGTGCTCATAGCGAACTCGTGCTCGTACGCAATCACGGCCAGTACGAGTTGCTCGGACGCACGCGTGATGATGCGGCTGGAGAGGCTTTTGACAAGGTCGCACGTATCCTCGGCCTGGGCTATCCTGGGGGTCCTGCGATCCAGAATGCCGCACAAAAGATTGAAGAGGAGTTGCAACAGCAAAAAAAGCCCTTAACCCTTGCGCGCGCGGCCTATCGTCTGCCTCGTGCATGGCTGCGCAGTACCTACGATTTCAGTTTTAGCGGCCTGAAAACCGCTATGTTGCATCTTGCCGAGGGAGCAACAGAAGATCATACACGTACGACTGGAGAGGGACGGCAGGTCAGCCAATATACGCGCATGGGTGCGCAGGCAACACAAAAAGGCCCGGCCAATGTTGCCCTCCTGGCTTCAAGCTTTCAGGAAGCAATCGTCGATGTGCTGGCAGTCAAAACGCGCCTGGCGGCCCAGGAATACCACGTTAAGCAGGTTGTACTGGCAGGCGGTGTGGCTGCAAATGCCAGTCTGCGTGCTCGCCTGGAGCAGGAATTGCTTCCCCTCAGGATTTGTCTCAGTTATCCTCCCATTGATTTCTGTACCGATAACGCTGCTATGATTGCCAGTGCCGCTTTCTTTCATCTCTATCGAGGTGAGCAGCATGGTCTCGACCTGGATGTGTCTCCTGGTTTGAGCCTACCTTTCAAGAAATGAGAAACGTATGTCGAAACAAAAAGCCTATGCCCTGGGTATCGATCTGGGTGGAACAAAAACGCTCGCCGCTGTCGTCGATATAACGTCTGGCGAAGTCGTCGGTTCAGCACGCAAACGTACGCGTGCCGAACGGGGGCAGGACTTTGTCTCTCAGCGTACCATCGAACTGGCAACAGCCGCTATAAGTGCTGCCAACCTCTCGCCCGATGATGCTATTATTGCGCTTGGTGTTGGTGCAGCGGGACAGATCGACCGTAAGAAAGGCGTGGTCGTGGATGCCCCTAACCTGGGTGTGCATGATATGCCTTTAGGTGAGATTCTGGGAAATCAATTTGGCAAGCCCGTCTATGTTGGCAATGATGTAGAGGTTGCCGCACAGGGTGAAAATATCTTTGGCTCTGGTCATGGATACAACAACTTTGTGTGTATCTTTATCGGCACCGGCATTGGTTCTGGTATCGTCCAGAATGGTCATCTTTACACTGGTCTTACGGGAACAGCGGGTGAGGTGGGGCACACAATTATTGAGGCCAATGGTCGTATCTGCGGCTGTGGTGGACGTGGTTGCCTGGAAGCCTATGCCTCTCGTACCGCCATTACGAAAGCAATCATGGCAGAGATACATCATGGACGCCCCTCCATTCTGGCCGATGATGCTGCTCGCCAGTTGCGTCAGGGAGAGACCGTTATCCGCTCAGGCATTCTCGCCAGTGCCATTCAGCAAAAGGATGAGCTAACTATTGAGATTATTGAGGAGGCTGGCGATTACCTGGGTCGCGCCCTCGGTTCTATTCTGAACTTCTATAATCCTGATTGTATCATCCTGGGTGGCGGGGTTATCGAAGCTGTCGATCTTCTCTTTGAGACCGCCGTTCGTCGTGCACGGACGACCGCACTTGCCGCACCTTCAAAGACGCCAATTTTACGTGCAAAACTGGGTGATTTTTCTGGTGTTGTTGGTGCTGCTTGCCTTGGTGCCCAACTGACGGGTTACCAGTTCTCGTAGGAATGCACGGATTGAACCTGGGGCAGGGCGTCGCCGGCGTACGTCTCTACCCCAGGTTCAATCAATAGAAAAAAAGGGGCTATGACAATGGATAAGGGAACTCCTCACATTGAAGTGCGTGCAGTACATGTCAACGATGCTCCAGCCTTGTACGAACTTGATTACAACTTTGAGACAGATCGCATCTACACGCTCCGTGTGGAGAATCATCTTATCCGCGAGGATGTTGATACGATCCTTGATGATCAGATCGCATTTGCCCTGGAGCTGGTCGAGACATCCGTTGATCTGCCTCTCTACAAGAACTTCCGTGAATATGAGAATGCGCTGGGCGATGTTGAGGCCAAATTGCAGAACGTTGAAGGCGGCTATGTTGCCCTGGTTGATGGGGTGATTGCGGGCGGCATTCTTTTGAATGTTGAGAAGTGGCGCTCAGTTGTGCGTATTCAGGATCTCATTGTTGATCGACAATCTCGGCGTTATGGGGTTGGCTCTTTGCTCTTAAGTTGCGCCTCCGATTGGGCACGCGAACATGACTGCTGGGCCATTGTCCTCGAAACACAAAACACGAACTATCCGGCCATCCAATTCTACTTGCGCAACGGCCTGGAAATCTGGAGTATCAACCAGCACTTCTATCCGCCAGGCCCCCAGGCACATGAGATCGCCGTTTTTATGGGCAAACGCCTTAATCCTGATACATCTGAATAAGGGTGGTCCCGGACGATGAGGTTATGGTCCCAGACGGGCTTGTAAACCGCGCCCCTACGATGGATCAGCACTTCCTTAAGAGACGAACGAATGTAATGGTGTACGGGTGCCGTTTACAAACCCGTCCAGGCCACATAAGGGAAAAATTGTATGATAACAAATGCTACTACTATCGCTACCACAAATCTCGACACTCATCTTCGGCGCAACCCTTATCCGGGACGTGGCCTGGTTATTGGGCGCTCTTCCCGCCTGGATGCCTGGTTGATGGTGTATTGGATCATGGGTCGCAGTACACAAAGCCGTAATCGCAAGTTTGTTGCCGTCGATGGGACGTTGCGTACAGAACCCGTTGATGCCAGCCTACTCATTGATCCGAGCCTGATTATCTATGATGCCATGCTTGAGTTGCCAGATATATATATCGTTAGCAACGGTGATCAGACGCGTAGCATATATCATGAACTCCAGACTGATGGTTCGTTTGACTCGGCTTTAGCAAAACGTGAACACGAACCGGATGCACCACATTACACGCCTCGTATCAGTGGAATGCTTGACTTTAGAGGTGAGGAGCCAGGGATCTCTCTCAGTATTCTAAAGGCTAATCCTATCGATCCTCAACGCACTGATCGCTTTATCTACCGTCCAGCGCTACCTGCCGCGGGATTTGGCGTTGGTTTGACTACCTATAATGGTGATGGGTCGCCGCTGCCCAGTTTTCAGGGCGATCCTCTGCTGCTTCCTCTCGATGGAGATGCCGGGGAGGTATTGCATGCTTATTGGGAGGTGCTCAATGCGGAAAATCGCGTTGCGCTTGCTGTGAAACAGATACCTCTGCATGGAGGTGTGAGCGAATTGAAGGTTCTGAATCGTTTCGGTGTTTGATGCCTGGAAATGATGCGTCAAAAATGGGAAGATGTGGGAATTCGGCGCGAAACATAGGCATCGACCGTGGCTGACGAGTCTATCACAGATACTGACTCGTCAGCGAATGCTTTGCGTTGAGCAGTTCTCGTGGCGTTCCCTCAAAGATCACTGTGCCACCCTTATTGCCACCTTCTGGCCCCATATCAATCACCCAATCGGCGTTGCGAATGATATCCAGGTGGTGCTCAATCACAATCACCGTATTTCCAGCATCGACCAATCGGTTCATAATGGTCAGCAGGTGACCAATATCCGAGAGGTGTAGCCCGGTCGTCGGCTCATCCATCACATAGATACTGCCCTTCTTGTGAAGTTCGCTGGCCAATTTAATACGCTGGCATTCGCCCCCTGAGAGAGTACTCAGGGGCTGACCAAGGGTCAGGTAGTCCAATCCCACGTCGCTTAGCGCCTGGAGCTTTGGCTGCACTTCTTTGATCTTCAAAAACGCCAGCGCCTGGTGAATGGTCAGGTTCAACACATCCGCAATGGATTTTCCGTTCAAAGTGTAGGCCAATACCTCGTCCTTAAAGCGCTTCCCACCGCACACGTCGCAAGGAAGCTTGACACCCTCAAGGAAGCCAAGGTCCGTGTAGGTTACGCCAAGTCCCTGACAATTGGAACAGGCACCCTTTGAGTTAAAACTAAACAGACCGGCATCAGCATGGTTGGCCACCGCGAAGGCCTTGCGCACGTCATCCATAATGCCGGTATAGGTTGCGGGATTGGAGCGACTGGATGTGCTCAGGGATGATTGGTCAATCACCACCGCCTCCCGGTGCTGGTGCAGAAAAGCTTCATTGATCAGTGAACTCTTGCCTGAGCCGGCCACGCCGGTGATTACCGTCAAGACGCCAGTGGGAATATCCACGCTGACATCCTTCAGGTTGTTGACTCTGGCATGGACAATTGGCAAAGTGCCGCTCGCCTGTCGGAATATTTCTTTGAGCGGCCTTGTGTGGAGCAAATGGGTGCCGGTCAGAGTATCAGCTTCAAGCAGGCCAGCGTAACTGCCTTCGTATACGACCCGACCACCTTCACTCCCGGCATACGGTCCCATATCCACAATGTAGTCAGCACCCTTGATGACCTCAGGGTCATGCTCCACCACAATCACCGTGTTGCCTTTATCTCGTAATTGCTCCAGGAGTTCGTTCAAGCGGTGGACATCTCGCGGGTGCAGCCCGATACTGGGTTCATCAAAGATATACATGGCATCCACGAGGCTTCCATTGAGATGCTTGACCATCTTGACACGTTGGGATTCACCTCCGGAGAGCGTATCGGTTAGTCGATCCAGGCTCAGGTACCCCAGACCGATCTCCACCAGGTGCTGGAGCCGCTCGGTCAAGGTGCGAACGATCGGTGCCGCCGCTGGATCTCCGAACGCTTTCACCACTTCCAGCAGTTCATCAACCTCCAGCGCTGACAGCTCGGCAATAGTGTACCCGTTGATCTTACAACTCAGTGCTGCTTGATTGAGCCGGGCACCCTTGCAAAGTGGGCAAGGACCGAGCTTCAAAAAGGGCTCAACCTTTTGTCGTATGCGAGACGAGAGCGTCTGGATGTCCCGCGCAACGAACTTGCGATTGAACTTGTACACCAGACCTTCATAGGTGTTGTATGCCAGACCCGTATGTTTGCGCGATTCGCTATAGAGAAGCAGGTCCAGTTCCTCTGGTGTATAATCGGCTATCTTCTTGTCGTTGTCGAAGAAGCCCGAATGTCCATAAAGATCGCTTTCCCAGGTAGCCAGTCCTGGGGCGATGACAGCTCCCTCGTTCAGCGATTTTGTTGTATCAATCAGCGCTTCCAGCGTAATGCCGACCTTGCGGCCAAGCCCATTACACTCCGGACACATGCCCTGAGGATCGTTGAAGGAAAACGCATTTGCATAGCCCACGTATGGTTTGCCGAGGCGCGAAAAGATCAGGCGCAGCACCGACGCAATGTCGGTAACGGTTCCCACCGTCGAGTGTGAGCCGCCACCCAGGCGCTTCTGGTCAACAATCGTTGCCATGCTCAAGTTCTCAATCGCATCAGCATCCGGTTGGGGATAGCGTGGCAGAAAGTTGCGAAGAAACATGCTAAAATTCTCAAACAACAGCCGTTGCGCTTCGTTGGCAATGGTATCAAACACCACTGACGATTTTCCCGAACCAGACACGCCAGTAAAAATGGTGATTTTGCGCTTGGGCAGCCTCAGTGAGACGTTCTTGAGATTGTTCTCGCGTGCGCCACGAATCTCGATATATTCTTGAACCATGCTGATGTATACTTCCTCTCACATTGCTATAGAGGCGTCACACACTTATATGCTCTTCCAATTTCGGGAATAGTGGTGCCGGTTGTGGCAGCGTGATACCTGCAGGAACTGTCTCCGGACTCCAGAATTCTTTGCTTACATCGCCCTCAAAGCCCAGGTACTCGTGCAGTTTCTGTGAAGAGAAGGGCAGATATGGGCAAAACAGTAAGCGCATACTACTGATGATCTGGATCATTACGTAAATGGTTGTGCCAGCAGCCTCGCGGTCAACTTTAATCTGCTTCCATGGTGCCTGCTCGTCCAGGTAACGGTTGGCGGCACGTGCAACGGCCATTGCCGCATTCAGGCCATCCTTGAAGTGGCAGAGTGCAATATTATGTCCAACCAGCCCAAAGCCGCGTTCAGCTTCAGCCAGGATTTCACGATCCGCCTCGCGCAGTGCTTGAGGTTCTGGAACCACACCGCCGAACTTGCTTTGCAAGAAGCTTAATGTACGATGCACCGCGTTTCCATATGTTGCCACCAGTTCGTCATTATTGCGCCGAATCAATTCATCGAACGTAAAGTCGGTATCGCGTCCTTCGGGTGCGGTGGCCGAGAGGTAGTAGCGTAGAGCATCGGCTCCATAAAGATCCAGCACATCCTTTGTCCAGATCACATTGCCGCGACTGCTCGATGCCTTGGCTCCGCTCATGGTCATAAATTCGTTGGCGGGCACGTCATAGGGCAAGTTGCGGTTACCATAACCGAGCAGCATAGCGGGCCAGATGATCGTGTGGAAGGGGATGTTGTCTTTACCGATAAAGTAATAGGGCTTTACAGGCGGATCGGTCTGTTCGGGCACCCACCAGGTTTTCCAGGCTTCCGGCGTCCCTTGCTTCTCGGCCCATTCAACGGAGGCTGAGTAGTAGCCAATCACGGCGTCGAACCAGACATAGATGCGCTTATCCTCGTAGCCTTCCAGGGGAATGGGGACGCCCCAATCCAGATCGCGTGTGATGGCACGAGCGTGCAGGCCATCTTTCAGCCAGTTCATTGCGAAGGTGAGCGTATTTTGCCGCCAGTGATCTTTTTCTTTGGAGAGCCATTCTAGCAATGGTTCTTGTAGCTTTGGCAGATCCAGGAAGAAATGCTCAGTCTCGCGCATCTCTATTTTATTGTCCTCGCCCTGGTTCAGGCGGCTGTGTGGATTGATCAGATCGATGGGATCAAGCGTATGACCGCAATTGTCGCATTGATCGCCACGGGCTTGCGTATAGCCACAAATGGGGCAGGTTCCTTCAATATAGCGGTCAGGTAAGAAGCGCCTGTCCGCTGGACTGTACGCGGAGAGCATCGTATCTTTGTAGATGTACCCTTTATCGTGCAGCGTGAGAAAGAAATCCTGGGTGATGCGATAATGGTTGGCGGTACCCGTTTCGGTGTAGAGATCCCAGGAGATGCCAAGGCGTTCCCACACTTCGCAGATCTGCTTATGGTAGCGTGCCACAAACTCGCGTGGAGAAATCCCTTGCTTCTCGGCATCCACCAGAATAGGGGTTCCATGCTCATCGCTGCCGGAAACCATGAGTACATGATTGCCTGCCATTCGATGATAGCGTGCAAATGTATCCGCTGGCAGGTATGCGCCTACGACCTGCCCGACATGGGTAGAGCTTTTTGCATACGGCCAGGCTACACAAACAAGAATATGTTCATTCATAATATGAGAGGTTTCACTTCCTTAAAAAATCTTCGGTATCCTCTACCCCTGATAAAGTCCATGGCTATTATAACAATTGCACCTTATAAGTACAAGTTCTCACATGCCAATATAGCGTGCGTATACCGAACGCGCCACCTGTTCATCGTCCGTTCCTTTGATGATGGCACGAGCATCAGGGAAGACCGTCAGTTCATAGCCATCGATATGACCATGCAGCAGGAACTCGTTATAGTTGATCTCACCAACCAGACGCAGGCGTTCGGCCAGCCGGGAGAAGTCGAGCCGGATCTTATTTGGACCCGTATTCGCACGTACTTGAACGGCATTGCGTCCACAGAGACTGGTACTATGTGTGCCTGTCAGTGTATCCAGGAACTCATACTGGTGCTGCCCGCAGGCGGGACAGTCGGGCTGGCGTGGGAGTTCGATGCGGTCAAACACATTTTCCCAGAGGTCTAATGTCACCAGGTCGCGACTGATTTTCTCGCTTTTCAGCAAAATTTTGAGCGCTTCAGTTGAGGCGATACCGGTCATAGCGCCCACAACGCCATTGAGGATGCCTGCAGTATCGCAGGTTGCGGTTGTGCCTGGTAGGGGCATCTCTGGAAAGACGCAACGCAGACAGGCGGTGTCACCTGGAAGAATGTTCATGGTGACGCCGTAAGAAGCGATGACGCCGCTATAGATCCAGGGTCGCTGATATTTTATGCATACGTCGTTGAGCAGGTAGCGCGTCTCGAAATTATCGGTTGCGTCAAGTACGAGGTCTGTTTTTTGCACAAGTGTTTCGATGCCATCGGCGTTAATATCTTCTACCAGAGCATCAACGCGTACCTCGCTATTGACGCGCTGCAATTTTTCAGCGGCAGCGATCGCCTTGGGGATATGGCGTGCGACATCATCTTCATCGAAAAGGATCTGGCGTTGCAAATTATTCAATTCGACGTAATCCCGATCGGCAATGATAAGGTGGCCGATGCCAGCGCGACACAAATTGTTCGCGAGCACAGTGCCCAATGCGCCGCACCCTACAAGCAAAACCGATGCAGAGCGCAGGCGTTCCTGGCCCTCTTTTCCAATTGGCCCAAACAGGGTCTGTCGTGAATAGCGATCGAGCATAATTGTCTCTCCTGTGCTAGCTCTGGACACGCAATCCTTCCTATTCTAACATACGGATAAAATCATAGCATCTCTTTGGTGCTAAAGGGCAGGCATTTCAATTTTAGAAGGGCCGGGCTTATCAATTGCGCCTGTACCCTTCTAGAATTGAAAAGTCTTGTGCTAAAGAGGCTAAAGAAAGGGGATGATCTGTCCGATAGTAAAGAGAGAGGTAATTTCTCGTGTCTGTTTATTGAGGGGAGTAGTAAGAATAGATAATAAGTTGGCAGAGGCACATAACTGTGTTACAATGCAATGGGTGCAAATACCTTTCTAGACCTGTAACCAGTACAGTGTATGACACTTCGCAAGGAGAGTTAGATCCTCCACTTTACAGAGGTGGGGTGGGGACTTTACACCTGAAGGTGGTTTTTTTGCCCGACGGTACAGGTCCCATGTGGAAACAGTGCGAGACACACCACGAGCAAGAAAGGAGAGGCGTGTATCTTTCTCAGGCCTGGATGCCTGTGAGTGACACGCACGCACGTGTTTTATGAAAAAAGTATTGGTTATCGATGATAATCCGACCATTGTGGAGTTGATTAAATATGCAGTGAACCTGCAAGGCTCCTATCAAGTCATTGTCGCCTATGATGGTGTACAGGGGCTAGAACGTATTTTTGCGGAAGAGCCGGATTGTGTGATCATTGATGTAAAAATGCCACGTATGGATGGATACCAACTGGTACGTTGCTTACGGGGCGACCCACGCACGGCGAATACGCCGCTGATCATTCTCAGCGCGATGACGCGCGAAGAAGATCAGGTGACAGGCCTGCTTTCGGGAGCTGATGAATACCTTACGAAACCGTTTAAACCAACTGCCTTGAATGCAGCAATCGAACGTGTTTTACGCCTCACACCGGGAGAGCGCCAGAATCGGAACGATTACCTGGTGCAAACGCAGGCGGAACGTGATTAGCAACTACACGGAGCGTAGCGTGTTATGCTCTGTCTTGTTGCGCATGCTGGAGGAATAAGGGGAACCATACATTCTCTTCTTACTATAGAAGAATGTATGCCTGCTGTAACCATTATGGAACGTTTAGGTGCACCAAACATACCTCACGACGAGCAACGTATGCGTAAGTCCCAGGGATTACGTCGACTCCATATATTGCTCATAGATGGGGATCAGAATGCACGTGAGAAGACGCAACATGCTCTTGAGAATGGCTTTGTGGTATATAGCGTTGCTTCGGTGAGTGAAGCACTTGCAAGCTTCGAGACGTTCGTACCAGATATTCTGATTACTGAAGTGATGGTAGGTGAGGAGAGCGGGCTGGATCTTTGCCGTCATATACGTAGCACCACGGCCATGGACCATCTACCAATCATGCTTCTAACTTCCTTTAACACCCTTCATGATAAAGTTGCTGGCTTTGATGCTGGTGCCGATGATTACGTCGTCAAGCCGTTTGATGCGCATCATATCAATGCCCGTATCCGTTTATTGGCACGTATCAAACGACTTGAACGCCGCAGCAGGCTATGACACCTGGTCGGAGAAATGGCAGGCGGCGTAGTGTTCGTGGCCCTCTTTCGCCTCAAAGGCCGGTTCTACCTCGCGGCAGATTTGTTGTACCATGGGGCAACGCTGATGGAAACGACATCCACTCGGGATATTGATGGGGCTGGGCAGATCGCCTGAGAGAATAATACGTTGCCGCTTCCGCTCTATTTTAGGATCAGGGATTGGTACAGCTGAGAGTAGCGCCTTTGTATAGGGATGCTTCGGTGCCGTATAGAGTTCGTCGCGGTCGGCCATTTCGACAAACTTTCCAAGATACATGACTGCGATGCGATCCGCCACGTGGCGTACAACGCTAAGATCATGCGAGACAAACAGGTAGGTCAGATTAAATTGCTGCTGTAACCTTTGCAACAGGTTCAGAACCTGGGCGCGGATGGAGACATCAAGGGCTGAGACAGGCTCATCGGCAATGACGAACTCGGGATTAATCGAGAGCGCACGGGCGACGACGATACGTTGTCGCTGACCACCACTAAACTCATGAGGATAGCGGTCGATATACTCTGGACGTAATCCCACGATCTGCAACAAATCCTCAGTGCGTGCCCGAATTTCCTTGTTTGAACCCAATTTGTAGATACGCATCGGCTCGGAGATCAGCGAGCCAATCGTGAAGCGTGGATTGAGCGAGGCAAATGGGTCCTGAAAGATCATCTGAATATTCTGGCGCAACTGGCGAAGTGGTTCACCATTGAGCTGTGCCAGGTCCTGTTTATCGAAAATGATCTGGCCTGCGGTTGGCTTATAGAGCCTGATCAGGGTACGTCCAATCGTCGTTTTGCCGGAGCCACTTTCACCAACGAGTCCCAGCGTTTTTCCGCGTTCGATGCTAAAGCTCACCCCATCGACCGCACGCACGTAGCCAACGACGCGTTGTATAAGGATGCCCTGCGTGATGGGAAAGTGCATCTTCAAGTCATGCACATCAAGTAATGTGTTATTGGCAACGACTGTATCGACTGTATCAACTGTATCAACCATCACTTATTCTCCTTGCAATTTGCCAGCAGCCGCTCCAATAGCCGCACGCTGTGCCGCTTGTCGGGTCTGGAGACGGCGTTCAGCGTATGCCTGTTCTTTAGGATCGGTAACGTCAACCCAGCAGGCTTTGCGGTGCGTGTCGTTCCCAGCCACGGCATCAAGAGGTGGCATGGTACGACAGATAGAGCGAGCATGATCGCAGCGCGGCATGAACGGGCAACCAGAAGGCGGTTGTAAGAGATCGGGTGGCGCGCCATCGATGGTTCGCAACTCTGACTGGCGCACTTCGTCGAGCCGCGTTACGGAGGAAAGGAGTCCAATTGTGTAGGGATGACGAGGATTGGCAAAGAGTTCGTCGGTCGTCGCTTCTTCCATTATCTTGCCAGCATACATCACTACTACTCTATCGGTCATACCCGCAACCACTCCCAGGTCATGGGTAATCAGGATGAGTGCAGTCTGGAATTCATTGCAGATGGCACTGATCAATTCAAGGATCTGAGCCTGTACGGTCACATCGAGAGCGGTGGTTGGCTCATCGGCAATGAGCAATTTGGGATTGCAAGCCAGGGCAATCGCGATCATCACGCGCTGGCGCATGCCGCCGCTGAACTGATGGGGATAGGCATTGAAGCGTTCATGAGGGACGGGAATACCAACCTGCTGCAATAACTCTGTAGCACGTTGGCGAGCCTGAGAATTATTAAGTTTGCGATGGATCTTGAGTCCCTCGACGATCTGTTTGCCAATCGTCATGGTTGGATTAAGGCTACTCATAGGATCTTGGAAGATCATGCCGATCTGGCCGCCACGGATCTTCTGCAAGTCTTTTTCATGCAATGCGAGCAGATCCTCATCTTCAAAGAAGATGCTGCCACCAGCATATTCACCCGGGGGTTGCGCGATCAGATGCATGATAGAGAGCGCCGTCACGCTTTTGCCACAACCACTCTCTCCGACGATAGCAACTTTCTCTCCCGGTTTGACGACAAAGTTCACGCCATCAACGGCACGGATACTGCCAGCCTTGACTTTAAAATAGATCTTGAGGTCCTGCACATTCTAACAGGTAGTCATTCAAGCATTTTTCTACTTTATATCTTTCATTTAGCGCTCGGTCATATAGGGATCAAGGGCATCGCGCAAGCCATCACCAACCAGATTAAAGCTGAGCACCGTTAAGAAAATCAGGATGCCAGGGATAAGCACAAGCAGGGATCAGAGTCGAGGAAGCCTTGACCATAGCTAATCATATTGCCCCAACTGGCAAAGGGTACCTGAATACCAAAGCCGAAGAAGCTGAGGACCGACTCAAGGATGATATTGATGCCGATAAGTAGTGTTGCATTGACGATAATCGGGCCGGCGGCATTGGGCAAGATATGGCGGAACATCAAGCGCAGATTTTTGGCGCCTATCGTGCGTGCGGCCATGACATATTCACGTTCTCGATGCGCAATGAATTCGCTGCGTACGAGGCGCGCGGCGGTTGTCCAGCCAAAGATGGCGATCAGGAAGATAACACTTTTGGGCGTATGGTCGGTCAGATGCGGATGAGAGACGAAGAGTAAGAGATAGAGTGGTACAGCTAAGACAACATCGGTGATGCCGCATAAGAATATTATCAATGATGCCGCCGAAGAAGCCAGCGAAAGCGCCAATGGCTGACGCCCAAGGATGATAGAGACAAGCATTGAGAGGAGACCAACGATAAGCGAAACCTGCCCTCCAGCCATAGCCCGAGCAAATTCGTCACGTCCAACATCATCGGTTCCTAGAGGAAATGTTGCGGAAGGCGGCGCAAAGGTATCTGAGACACTTGTGAGATGCTGGAGATCAGGTTGATTATGTCCTGTCACTAGTTGGTCCCAAGGAAGCACAGGAGAAAGAGGAGGATGAGAAAGATCGCACCGCCCAGCGCAACCCGGTTGCGTACGAAGCGATCAAAGATGATACGTCCTTGGCTACGGCGCTTTTGTACCAGGGCGGGGGTGACTCTCTACAACTGGATCTAAATCGTCGAATAATGGAGGCTATTAAGTTGCTCTGATGAATCCATAACTTTACCTCCAATCTTTATGAGTAGCGTATGCGTGGGTCAATCACCGCATAGAGTATATCAGCGATCAGGTTTGCGGCGATCACGAATGCGGCTGCAATAACCAGCATTGAGAGGAGTACGGGATAGTCTCTAGCATCAAGCAAGTCGAGAAAGAGGCGTCCTACACCCGGCCACGCAAAGACCGTCTCTGTAATGGCCGCGCCACCTGCGATAGCACCGAAGTCGATGGCGACAATCGTGACAAGTGGGATCAGTGCATTACGTAAGGCATGCCGTATTAGAACCTGAACGGTGCTTACACCTTTTGCCTGGGCGGTGCGGATATAGTCTTGTTTTTTCACTTCAATCATACTGGAGCGCAGATATCGGCTCCACTCAGCTATAAAGCCAGTTGCCAGGACGAGCATCGGTAAGAGCAAATGATTGAAATTGTCCCATGCGCTATTAAAGGCATCATATGTGACGCCAGCGGTTGCGATGCCTGAGAGTTGGTAGCAGATGCAGAGCTCACGCCAAAGATTTCTTGTGCGATAAGAGCGAAGAAGAAGACTGGCATAGAGAGGCCGAAATACGCAGAGAGATGTCACAACATAATCGGTTGCGCTATTTTGACGCATCGGCTGAAATCGTCCCTAAGATGATGGCAATGACGAGCGCAACCGACAGGGCTGCGACAAATAGTTCGAGGTTGGAGGGAAAATGTTCGCCCAGTACCTGGGTACTGGTTGATTGGTTTCGAAAGAAAAGCCAAAATTGCCTTGAAAGGCATTGCGTAACCACTTGATATATTGTATTGGCAAGGGATCATTCAAGCCAAAGCGGGCTTCAATGTTGGCGCGGCCCTGTGCACTTAAGCGCGGATTCAGAAACGCACCAACTGGGCCTCCTGGTAAAAGATGGATTAGTCCAAACATGGCGATGGAAACCAGGAAAAGCAAGGGTATGGCTTGCAATACCCTTCTGATAATGTATCTTCCCATTAGTGGTCCTCCATGTCAAGACGTAGCATAGTTGTCGCTGTGGAAGAGGAAAGCGATTAGTTGACCCTAGTATAACAATTCCTATGAGATAGAAGCAAGCCTCTGAGGAAGTGTTATAGAAACTTCCCCAGAGGCTTTTCTATAAAGCGTACCAAGGGTAAATCAACAGAGCATGTGTCTACCCCTTTTGTGTATGCGCTGTTAGCATTTGCCGCCTGTGCACCACCAATTCATAACATTGACTGTCTCAGATGCGCCTTCTGCACCAACCACATAATTGTGTCCAGTATTTTTTACTACGGCGATATCATGAGGCTCATATTCTGTAACAAAAGGGAAATCTGTCGAGGTAGATCTGGTGGATCTGGTTGAAGATTGCTGACGAGCAGCTGGATCTGCCGTCTGTTGCTCCTGGATGAACAACTTATCCAGTGCGGGATTGCAGTAGAATGCATAGTTGCCACCACCATAGCTATTTGCTGCGGTTGGGAACTGATTGCAGGCGAAGACATTCGAGGCATCGTCGGCATCATAGGTGTAGGTTTCCTCGAACTCGGCCATCCCATATTTGCTGACCTGTCCTTGTGGAAGAACCGTACCGAAGAACGTGCTGCCTGGATAGTTGGTGATATCGATCTTGATGCCGATTGCGGCCAGATTCCTGTTGCAGGATGGCCTCGTCTTCGGCACGCCATGCATTATTGGCAGTTGTAGAATAATGAATTCGAACCTCTGTCCATTCTTTGCAAAGACGTTATCGGACCAAGCTTCCAGCCAGCATTTTCCAGCAGCGTCTTTGCGGCGGCGGGATCATACTTGGGGCAGGGAGCATCAGTCTGGAAGCCTGGATGAACGCCACTGGGGTGATCGGTACAAAGTGGAGCTGCCTGACCATGGCGTGCGATCGAGATGAGCGTTGCTGGGTTGATCGCCAGTGCGACTGCTTTGCCGTATAGTCACATCCTTTAAGAGCGGATTTTTCTCATTAAAGAAGATAGCTTCGTAGCCAGCGGAGGCAGGGGCCTGTCCAGAGTATAATTCGACTGAGCGCTTTAAAGATGATGTTTTGGTCACATCAAGAAACCAGGACGGAATTGATAGCGCCGGATTGGAAGATCTTTCAGGATGGTATCCTGATCTGCACAACGCGAAAGACGATACTATCGAGATAAGGAAGCCCCTGTGCAGCCTGATAGTAGTTAGGATTGCGCGTCACCACATACTGGTTCCCGGTTTGCTCGTAGTCATAGTAAAGGGTCCACTGCTGACCGTAGGGTTCAAGTTTCTGCGTGATTTCAGAACATCGGCAGGTTTCATACTGGCAAAGATATGTTCTGGCATCGGTGCATTGACGCCATCTACCCATACTGAGAGGAAATGGTGAAAATGGCCTGGGAGAGATGGAAGGTGATCGATAGGTTATCACTTGAGACGGTCGTGGACTTGATGAGATTATAGCCTAGTGGTAGTGGCTGCACCAAAGCTAGCATTTTCCAGAGCTTCCAGGTAAAATCAATATCTTTAGCTGTCAATGGTTGCCCATCTGACCATTTCAAGCCGGGTTTGAGTTTGAATGTCCAGGTTTTGAGATCGGAGGAAATATCACCGTTCGCCTGAGGTTGGTACTTTCTGCGGCCAATCCGGTAGTGATCTGTCCTGTTGGGGTACCCAGAAACAATGGTGCCCAGATCGTCTGATCAATGCACTACGGCATACGTTTCAGTTGAGCCATTGGGGAGAAGCGAACTGGCATCTTCAAGAGATCATCAATCCAGGTTCCGCCTTTGACAGTTTGTACTGCTAGTGGTGGCGGTACTAGCGGGAGATGTTGCCCCCGATGGGCCGCAAGCGGCGAGTAGTAGCATGAGTATCGCCAGGAAAGAGCATGAGGTCACGAGTGTTCGCTTTGATCTCCAGCGCATAAAATCCTCCTCGAGAAAAGAACAATGTGTTCAAAAAAGGAATCCATGATAGATACAGATGGTGGAAATAGACATTTTCTCTGTTACCTATCCAGACGTACGTACCGACTCTCCCATTGGCACTTGAAGGGAGAGTCAACAGTAACTATTTTATACTACGTCTATGCCAGACTTTATCTCACAGAGATTTTAAAAATGTCTATGTGTCTTAAATCTGGTATCCTCTACATTCCTGTCTCAATGGACTCTACTGTCTCTGGTTTGAGCGCACTCTTACTGCTTGTTGCATTTAGCATTACGATCCAATAGATCGAGCCACCAATGATTGTCCCGATAAACCAGGAAAAGGGAGCAATTCCCGCGAAGAAAGGCACCAGCGCAAAGGTTGCGGAGATGGCAGCGGCAATAGCAAATGACACAACCGCCCTCACATTGACTCCTTGTTGATACCAGTAGGGAGAAGTTGGCCCGCTGATATATAATCCGTCCACCTCGATATTCCCGCGTTTAATGAGGTAGTAATCGACGATAATAATACCGAAAAGGGGGCCAAGAAAAGCCGCCAGGCCGCCAAGAAAGTAATTGATGGCGAATGGATTGGCGTAGATCTTCCAGGGGAGTACGACGAGTGCCCCAATTGCTGCGATGATGCCGCCACGGCGAAAGGTGATGTAGCGTGGTGCCACATTCGCCAGATCATAAGCGGGAGAAACGAAATTCGCCACAATATTGATGCCTACGGTTGCTACAACAAAGGTAAGAGCACCCACAATTAAGGCAAATGTGTTTGGTATCTTCCCAACAATGAGCACCGGATCGGTGATCGCATGTCCAAAGACGGCGATACTGCCGGCAGTTACTAGAACGCTCACAACTGAGAATGCGGTAAAGTTAAGTGGTAGCCCGAAGAAATTTCCGAGCCAGATCGTTTTTTTGGAAGGTGTGAGGCGTGAGAAGTCACAGAAATTAAGGAGCAGGGTAGAGAAGTATGCGACTACCAGAGCGATTGCGGTAAAGAATTGCAGAACTGCTGCTCCTGGCGAGATGGCTTGAGGGCTGATGTTCAGGCTAAAACGACTACCAGCCTGGGTGATGATCCAGATCAGGAGTACGATCATCAAGACATAGACAATAGGGCCGCACCAGTCCTGGTATTTACGAATAGTTTCCATGCCGCGTTGGAAGAGGAGCAGTTGAAACAGCCAGAGGCCAAGGAAGCAGAGCCATCCTAGCAAAGAGAGGCCCAGGAAATCTCCTTGTGCCATTGAGGTAAGATTTGGGAAGATGCGTAGAAGCAGTACAACAAAAGCGACGGATGCCAGGTATGTCTGAATGCCATACCAGAAAATGCCAATTATGGCGCGGATAAGCGCCGGGATATTAGCACCAAAGAGCCCGAAGCTTAGCCTTGCCAGTACTGGATAAGGAACGCCAGCTTTGAAGCCAGCCAATCCCATGAGGCACATGCCAAAATAGACGAGAAAAATGCCAATGATCAGCGCGAGTAAGACCTGCCAGCCTGCTAATCCTAGAAAAAATAGCCCGGCTGCGAACGTATATCCACCAATGCTATGGACATCAGACATCCACATAGCAAAGATACTATACGTTTTCCAGGTACGTTTGTCAGAGGGAACCGGCGCGAGATCTTCATTGTAGAGGCGTTCACTGTAATTGGTAGGGGTGGGAGTAGGGAAGTCCTGAGCCATTGAGCATATTCTCCTCTCGGTGTGGCTAAACGGTAGTAGACGTGTTATCTTACTGCACAAAGGAACACGCTTATGAGGACGGAGAAAGTGTAGCTATTGATCAGCATATGATCAAGGATTTCTGCTTCATTATTAGATGAAACAGCCCCATCGGCATTGAGAGGAGGAAATGAGGTGATTTGTTGAGAGCGGCATTCTCCCTGTTTGTGAAGCTTCTCACATTGTATAGTATAAATGAAAAAAAACATAAAATCAATGTCTTGCATTCCTTTGCAAGATGGTAAATATGCACCCAAGAAAATTATCTGGCTTATTGATACCAGGGACACAAAGTCATCAGACGCCGATTGATGTATAATAGTGGCGTATTTCATAAAGAAATCAAAGCAGAACGCGACATCGCGTTCTGTTCATATCTGTCGTCAACTCACTCAAAAAATAGAAGAGGAGCCTGCACACATGAAAGTACGGATTGACATACCTGTTGATCTCCGCCTGAATAATAGTGGCACATTTCGCATTAACCAGCAACTCTCAGAGCCTGAAAAAGATATAACGTGGAAAACTGTCATTGCAATTGACGCGGTAAGTGGAGGCCAACTCCTTGCAAATTTAGAGCCAGGTTTCTACCAGAAGACCTTAGAGGCAGCAAACGGGCAACTTGCCTCCTCCAGCAATTTTGAACTTCGGCAAGATGGAACGTATGTCGACGAAGAAGGTCATACCTTCAAAATCACTGAAGACGGCAACCTGATGTAGACGCCAGAGAGGAAATGTCCTCTCTGATGCTGGCAGATGTGTATCGAACATCGCGTCGCTTTGGAAAAGCATAACAGGTATGAAAGCTTTGATGGTTGGTCGTAATGCGGATTCCTACTGACATACTGCTGTCACTTGTCTCAGTTATACTATCTGTGAGTCCGAATAAAGAGGGTATTGATAGTTAAACAGGAGAGAGACGAGGAGGCACCATGCTTACAACTAACCATCTTCACCAGATTACAGGCACACTCACACCCCGTGCACCCTTTGATTTTGCAAAGACGCTCGCATTTCTGGGCGATTTTACACCAACGGCAGGTGAACAAGCTCTCGCCCCTGATTCGATAACGAAAGCGGTCACGCTCCATGGTCGCGCTATTGCTTTTAGCGTGCGCAATACTGGTACTTTGGAAGAACCGCGCGTCGCCTATACGCTCTACGCGGAACATCCTTTGAGCGAGCCAGAGCTGGGTGCCGTCATCGATCGTATCCGTTTCTTCCTGAGCCTCGACGATGATCTGCAGCCTTTCTATGCTATCGGACGTACTGATCCAGCCTTTGCGCCCGTGATGGAACACCTCTATGGTCTCCATCAGCCAAAATTTTTGACGCCATTTGAGATCGCTTGCTGGGCGATTCTCGCGCAACGTAATCCCCTTGCCATGGCACATCGCACAAAAATGGCCCTGGTGCAACGTTGGGGCACATCTATCACGTCTGCCGGAAGGAACGCAATGGGCTTTTCCAGAGGTGGAGCAACTGGCGGCAGTACCTCTCGACGAACTGGCAGAAGTTGTACGCAATCCGCGCAAAGTGGAGTATCTGAGTTCCGTCATCGCATTTTTTACCAGCGTAGACGAACAATTTCTGCGCACAGGTAATTATGATGAGGTGGCAGCCCAGATACAGGCCATACGAGGCTTCGGCGCGTGGTCCTCCCACTTTCTCCTGGTGCGTGGCCTTGGTCGTACGGAACGTGTCTCACTAAACGATAAAGAAATAAAAAAAGCAGCCGCTCAGATTTATGGCCCAGACCTTACAGCAAGCGCAATGCAACAAATTCTCAATCGTTATGGAAACACGCAAGGGTATTGGGCCTTCTATGCCCGTAACGCTCCTGGGAGTAGGATGGGCTGATTTCACCAGTGTGTTCTCACTTTGTTACATAGCTTTGAGAAACAGCGCAATTTTGCAAATTTCATGTTACGCTGTATATGTACTGTGCTTGTAAAACGTAATAGACATAGAGGCATAACTTTTATGTAAATATGTGAAGTGGGGTACCGGCTCGTCTTACCTCTACAGATGTGCTGAAAGAAGGACCCCAGGAAGCGAGAACGCGCTTGAAACGCTGGCTCATCCTCTTGTTCGCGGCTATTCTTGTCGGGTTTTTAGGTTTTGCGGTGCATCAGAACCTCCTTGAAGCCCTCGGCCTTCTCATTGCGTTGCTAGCGATAGCTATGTTTATCTGGTCATCTGTACGCCTCTCTCTTGAAGTCCGTCCACCGAGGATACGTCGTGGGTACAAGCGCATCCATATGCCACACATCAGGCGACGCATCCATCGGGGATCATACACGGAAGAACTTCATGCAGCCATCTTTCAGGATCAGACTGTGGAGTGAGCTACGATTTTCCTGTGCTCTGCTTCTTTTCCAGACGTAAGGCTCGCATAAAGAGGAAGAGCACCGGAGTCATCAGCGCTCCGGCGGCCAGCAAAGCGGCCCGAATTGAAACCAGTGTGCCTATAACCCCGACAATCGGGCCACCGACGATCTGTCCCACTGCATCGAGCTGGCCGCTCATAGAGATGATGGTGGCGCGTACCTTTGCGTCACTGTTCTGTGTGAGCCAGGTTGAATAGATGGGATTGATTGTGCTACGCAATATTGCATATCCCCAGTAGCTGATCAGGGCCAGGGCAAAGTTGCCAGCCAGGGCAAAGGTGAGTACGCAAACGATTTGAACAAGATTTAAGATCAGCAGCAGGCGTGGGACGGCTCCTTTTATATCTCCTTTGAAGCGACGTTGTACTAACTCGACGACTATGATGCCCAGGATCATCACGCCGCCGCGTATGACTGCGAACCAGGTTACTGCATTGAGTGGTCCTAAGGTTGGTAGCGTAAAATTCGTGACAATATGGGCCGTCCAGAGGCGATCTAATCCTTCGCTAGCCAGACCCAGGAAGAGCGGGATCGCTACAATGGTCAGCAGTAAAGGGCTGGCACGTACCAGGCGGCCCCCATTCCTGAACGTCTCACCCATGCTTCTCCATGTTGGGCGTTCACTGTTTGTGTTATCGTGCTGGAAATGATGTTCCGGCATAAAGAAGAGCAGGCATACAGCCAGTATCATGAAGAGGATGCCGCCGAGTATGATTGGCAAATTGAGGTGTATGCTTGCCAGTGCTACGCTGATCACGGCTCCTACCAATGCGCCAGCCTGCCCGATCTGTGAGCCGCGCATGTATGCCCGGCCCACGTTTTCCTCGCCCACTTCAGAGGCGATCCATGCTTCCTCAGCTCCTGAGATGAAGCTTGAACCAATGCCCCAGCCCAGTTGAGAGAGCAGGATCGTGCCAAATTGCGGAATTGATCCTTCCAGCACGAAACCCGCACCTGTGAGAAAGATGCCGATAATAATGGACCAGCGGCGGCTAAACACATCGGCCAGCACCCCAGTTGGGACCTGTGATATAAATGCTGTGACCTCCAGCATCGTTCCCACCAGGACCAGTTGCAACGGATTTAAGTGGGCTACCTCTACCTGATAGACCATATTGACGGTGACGATCATAAAAAAGAAGAGCGAAAACAATCCCTGGATCAGCAGGTATGTCACGTACGCATCGCGATGTCGCATTCTATCCTCGAATTTCTTGAGTGTGCAGACAGGTGCTGCAAAAAAACATGTGTAAAAAAGAGGGAATAGTGCGTTTGAGGGGAGCGCGTGCGAACGGAGACATAATGAATAAGCCTGGATGAGAGGCAAAAAATCTTTACAGCGGCCTTGACTACCGTTGTTGTGTTATTCCTCGCTGGTAGCCAGGCGCGTAGAGATGCTCTCGTTCGCCGTGCTGATCGCCAGTAGGATTCTCATATGTTGTGTACCTCGTTGCTGAAATGTGTTATAGGACGTTTCCAAGACATGATAGGGTTTGTGAAATGTCTTGTAGTGTTTATTATACATGATGGGGTTAGATGTTGCGAGGGTATTGTGAATACGGCTGATATGTTATTTGTTAGTGGAGGGTGGTCGTCCACGCTTTTTTTTGCCCTGTTCTGCTTCTGCTTTGTATTGTGTGATGGCCTGGGGAGTGCTATACCATCGCCCACCACGTTTGACGGCATCAATACGCCCCTGGCGTGCCAGCCAGCTTAGATATTCTAAAGGATATCCGGAGCTATCAACCAGATCGCGTAAGAGTTGATAGCCAGGAACGGTGGCACAAGCTTCTAGATAGAGGTCCAGGCCCCCTTCGACGGATTGACCAATGATATTCATGAGTGGACCATAATTGCCAGTATTGGCGCTCATCAGGCCATGAATGTAGCGTGTGCGCCAATCATTGAGCAATAAGGCAGGTGGATAGCCCTCTTGCATAAGCATCAGGTTGAGAAGCAAGCGTCCAACTCTACCATTCCCATCCTCGAAACCGTGTACGGCTTCAAAACCATGATGAGCAATTGCGGCTCGTGTGACCGGATCATATTCTAATCCGGCACGATTAATCCACACTAGCCATTCGCGCATGAGCCTCTCTACCTGATCAGCCGGGGGAGGCGTCATATTCGAGCCACGAATGTAGACGGGAACGGTCCGAAAGCGTCCCTTCGATTCTAAAATTTTATCCATAACAAGACTATGGAGCGTGAGAATAGTATCGCGGGTGATACGTTCATTCTTTTCCACCAGTCGGGTTACGTAAATATAAGCTTCAGCATGATTGGACGCCTCCAGATATTCACGCAAAGGGTGTCCGTGAATTGTAATGCCATAATCGATAACCATCTGTGTTTCCTGCAATGTCAGGCTATTGCCCTCGATTGCGTTAGAGTGATAGGTTAAGAAGACACGCAGGTCTTCGTTCAAACGACGCACTGTATCAGGGGGGAGAGGACGATAGGCATCAAGTTGAGCTTTTTTGCGTTTAATACGTTCCGCCAGGCGGGGATCCATGTGTGGGCGATCTGTTTTGGGTGCCATACTTTATGTATTCTCCTCCACTACTTTACAAAAATATAATTGTCACGGGTATATGTTATATTATACTACCCGTGACAATTATTAATAGGGAGGGCTAAGCAGATCTATATACTTATTCCTTTATCTCCAGCGCATCCTTTGCCAGTTGCCCCAGCGTCACATCATCCATGGGGGGATGGTGCAGCCCCGCGCGTATATCGCGATAGTGACGCTGCATGGAGCCGCTTATCGCCAGACTGGCACCGCCAACGACGCGCATCGCCAGGTCGGTGATCTCAATTGCTAAATTGGTTGCCAGGTATTTAGCTGCGGCAAACTGGCTGATGGGCACGCTAGTTGGATCGCTTCCATATTGTGCCGCCAGACCAAAGAGGACGGCATTACCTTGCAATAATGCCAGTTCTATCTTTGCCACTTTCTCCTGGATGTGTGGGACGCTGGCAATGGGGCGATCGAGTGAGTTTGGGCGACGGCGCTGCGCAAACTGGATTGCCTCATTGCGAGCTGCCTGGGCAATACCCAGGTATAGAGCTGCAATGGGTAAGCCCCAGGCTGCATGGCGTTGCTGAGCTTCCATGTCACCGGGTTTCATGGGCATGTTTGCATCCATGTACGCCCAGGGTTCAACGTGCACATCTTCTAAGATCAGGTCATTGCTGCCCGACAGACGCATCGCCAGGGAGTTCCACGTTTGCTCTATATGGACGCCGGGCGCATCTCCATAGACCAGAAATGAGCCACGTTCAGCCGTCAGGGGAGGGAGTTGTCCATTTGCTTCATCGACAATACTGCATCCAACGGGAATGAGCTTCAATACTGAACTGCCAGTCGTATACGTCTTGCGCCCATTAATCAGCCAGGAGCCGTCTGGTTGACGCCGGGCCGTAGTGGATGGACGCCCGCCACGGCTGGGACTTCCCGTTGCAGGTTCGCTGACCGCTGTGTTCAGCACTGCGCCGTCCTCTACGACAGCCCGGCAGATGCGCTCAAAGAGTTCGTTGGGAGTGTTTTGACCCTTTAATCCCTCACCCATGCGTGCGATATGTGTCAGGTGCATGCCCATTACCAGCGCCGTTGATGCACATCCTTGCCCCAGATAGTACTGTGCCAGTGTGACCTCAAGCACGTCTGCTCCCCAGCCACCGTACTCGCGTGGGACGGTCAGCGTCAAATAGCCACTCTTTTGCAGATCGGCGTAGTTCTCAAAGGGAAACTTGCCTTCCCAATCATACTCTGCTGCGCGACGTGCAAATACCTCGGCCAGCTCTTGCGCAATGGTTACAATCTGCTTCTGACGGTCAGTTTGAGGATATGCCGGAAAGCTCATAAATCGTTTTGCTCCATTTTCCACTGATAACGCAACCGCTGTGAAAGCAGCTACGTATATTTTTTTGTCTATGCATAATATAGGTCTACCTCTTAAGTATGCTTCATTGGCGAGATAGTTGTCGAGAGTCTTTTGAACTGAATAGGTATTGTCTGTAATAACATTTTTTGTATTGGGAACAAAAATGTGAAAGGTGAAAAAAGCAATTGAAAGAGAATGGAATATCCTCCACTGTAGCTCCTCCAACAAAACGTTTCTTTGTATTGATTTCCAATTATAAGCGCATAATCCTATGCATTTGTGCATCTCTCATTCTCATCTGGGCACTGCTGCCAGCGGTACGAGCAATCACGCTTGTCATGAATAGATCCGGACGCTCAGCCCCTGCGGCATCGCTGGCCGGAATTCCGGTGCAGGAGGTCCAGTTTCATGCCTCTGATGGTGTGCTTCTATCTGGCTGGTTAGCTGTTGTATCAGTTCATGCGCCTACAGTTATTCTTGTCCATGGTTTCAAGGGTTCGCGTTTTGAAATGCTACCTTATGCACGTTTCTTGTACAAGGCAGGTTACAATGTTCTGCTTTATGATAGTCGTGGCAGTGGGGCCAGTTCCGGCTGGGATATTACGTTAGGTGCACGAGAACCAGACGATGTGCTTGGTGCCGTCCAATACCTCAAAGGTCGCTCGGATCTCACTGGAAAGCATTTCGGATTGCTGGGCATTTCCTTGGGTGCAGGAATCGCCTTGATGGCTGCTGCACGCGAACCAGCCATCGCCGCAACCGTTGCCGATAGCGCCTGGGTAGATGAAAGTGCCCAGATTGAGCATATGGGCAATATCTCTAGACCACCATTCACCTTGCCTCTCCTACCATATGAGCCAGCACTTGTTGATACGCTCATCGGTGCGCACCTTGCTGATAGCCGTCCTGTTGCTGTGATCGCTCAGATCGCGCCCCGTGCTGTATTCCTCATTCATTCGGCTGACGATCATAACACAACCACTCCTCTGGCGGGTGAGCATCAACTCTATATGGCAGCAAAAGTGCCCAAACAGCAGTGGATCGCCCCCAGTGGAGGCCATGTCGGAGCAATTAAAGCGCACACCGCAGAGTACGAGCAACGTGTATTGGCGTTTTTTGCACGTTATCTGCTAGCTTGATATGGGAAGAAACGACGCAGAATCGCACTAAATAGGTGTAATGTCGCAAATATGGTAGGGACCCGATTGTATCGCGTCCGCCATTCATGGAATCGTGGCCCACGGATGATCAATCACGGACGCGATGCAATCGGGTTCCTACCATATTCGGCGCGTTTCTCGATTTTTGACGCACCTCTCCGCCCAACCGTTTTAATCGTCGCTGCGACGAAACGCATTGTCCCTATCCCACGTACTAAAAGAGAACAACATTGTATATTTCCATCTTTCACCAGTTTAGAAGCTCTTTAAATGATGTAGAGTTCGGATAGATCTCCTGATACAATAAGAAAGTCAGTAGCGATATATGATCGATCGTGCAGGACAAAACATTGGAAATTATCGATTAAGCAAATTATTGGGACATGGTGGTTTTGCCGATGTCTACCTTGGCGAACATATCTATATCCGGACGCTTGCTGCGATCAAAGTGTTGCACACACAACTGGTAAACGAGGATATCGAACGTTTCCGTATGGAGGCACAGACCATTGCACACCTGATCCACCCGCATGTCATCCGTGTGCTGGATTTTGATGTGGATCAGTATACCCCTCTATTGGTCATGGATTATGCGCCTAACGGCACATTGCGCCAGCGTCATCCCAAAGGGTCACGGCTTCCTCTCGCAACTGTTGTTCCTTATGTGAAGCAGATGGCTTCCGCGTTACAGTATGCTCATGATCGACGGTTGGTGCATCGTGATGTGAAGCCTGAAAATATGTTGATTGGGCAGAACGGCGACCTCCTTCTGAGCGATTTTGGTATTGCGTTGATAGCGGAGACATCGCTCTCACAGAGTACAGAAGATACAGTGATGGGAACGATGGCGTATATGGCCCCGGAGCAGATTCAGGGTAAAGCGCGTCCGGCCAGCGATCAGTATGCGTTGGCGGTTGTTGTCTACGAGTGGCTCTGTGGTGCGCGACCTTTTACTGGATCATATATGGAGGTAGTGACGCAGCATCTTTCCACCGCACCGCCTCCCATGCACAATTATGCCGCAGTTCCGTCAGAGGTTGAGCGCGTCATTCTAAAAGCGTTGGAGAAGGACCCTCATGAGCGTTTTGCCCGTGTGCAGGACTTTGCTGATGCTCTAGAGCAGGCTTATCAAAATTCTCTCAGGCTAACTCCACCCTTTGCAAACACTATTTACGTTACCCCACCGGAGAAAAAAGTATCCGTTAATCAGCCGAGGTTTTCTGGAAATACGACTCCCATCAGCCAGGCTACTGCTCCACCCATTAAAATGGCGTCAGTAAGTAATCCTATAGCCCCGCTTCGTGAGTTAGATGTTCCACGTGTTAAAAAACGTGCCGGACGCGTGGTTAAACGAAGTGTGCGTGCCCTGGCATTGACCATTATTCTTGTGCCACTACTGCTGTGTGGCCTCGGCTATGGTGCGTATCATCTATATAGCACCTTCACATCTTCCAGTTCGGGCCCTGGAACCGCTGCTGCTGTAGCCGAGGCGAACAATTTTCTGCAGGCGCTCTCGCGTAAAAGTTATAGCCAGGCATATAATGATTTTGATCCATCGTTAGCGAAACAGATTCCGCGCAACACATTTTTAGCAGAGGGGCAACTCTTTGATCGTTGCGATGGAGCGATTACACAGTATATCCAGGATAGCAATCCGCAGATTCAGAATGGGACGGAGAAATACAGTTTCACGCTCACACGTACAAAGTTAGCGCAGGCGTACAGGTTGTATCTGACAGTTCATAAAGCTGCCAATGGTACATGGAGCGTCTCAGATTATACGAGCGACCTCCAGACACCTTCCTGCTAAGTTGTGATGTGGGTTAGTTCATCCTTTTTACGATCAGGTGCGTGTAAACTATTGTACACCTATTTTTGACGTTTATCGTAAGAGGCATGTATATCGTAGAAAAGAAGGAAATAGTATGAACACAGCAGCATTGCTAGAACAGAGTCATATGATGGTGCTCCAGACCGTCGACGATTTTCCCGAAGATCAATGGGATACGCCAGGAGCATGTGGGGACTGGTCAGTCAAAGATACTATTGCGCATCTCATCTCATATGAACACCTGCTCGTCGATCTTCTCAATACATTGGTGAGCGATGTACCAACCCCCTACTTAGATAAATTCGTTAACCAGCAACGAGCAGAATTTAATACCAGCGAGGTCGCTGCACGCCAGTACCATACGGCTCAACAGGTCGTCGATGAGTATAACGAAACTCAATTGCAGTCAAGCGACTTGCTGGCAAAGACCCCTTCTGAGAAGATTACCCAGATAGGGACGATCCCTTGGAGGAAGCAGCATTGCCTTGCCGATCTGATCACTGATCTCTATACGCATACAAACGACCATTGCACTCAGATCAAAGTGTTTCGCGAGAAGGAACACGCGTAGAAAAGCATTTCGCGAGAAGGAACACGCGCAGAAAGGGAGAAACCCATGGAGCTGGATCACAATAGTATCGCGCAGATGCGAGCTATTACAATCTCACGTCAGTATGGTAGTGGAGGTGGTGAGGTTGCTCAGCGGCTGGCAAAGTATCTGCAATGGCAGTTGGTCGACCATGAAATTGTTGTGCGTGTCGCCCAGGAATTGGGCGTTAGCGTAGCAGAAGCTGAGGTACAGGATGAATACGCCGAAAGCATAACGTCGCGTATTTTGAGTAGCTTGCAGGCAATGCAGCCAACGCTTTTCACCATTTCTCCATTGCCTTCAACGATGGATGGTTCAAGCTATCAGGAAGCGCTCAAACGTGTCGTTGAGGGAGCGGTAGCCAGTGGGCATGTCGTTATTGTTGGTCGTGGTTCCCAGGTTCTTTTAGAGCAACATCGTGATGTGCTGCATGTGCGTATTGTGGCACCGTTTGAGCAGCGGGTCACCTATGTGATGCGTCGTGAGGGCGTTACTCATGATGAGGCACGCACGCGTATTCAGATAAAGGACCAGGATCGTATGCGTTATTTGCAAACCGTTCATCACCGAAGGTCCGATGATGCACTTTTGTATGACGTTACTCTGAATACCGCTGTACTTTCTCTTGATCAAACTGTTGAACTGATTGCGCTTGCGTTACAGGAGAAGGCAATACGCCTGGCACTTGCCACTGAGGAGCTTGGTCCTGGTGCAGGACTGGCCCCTTATCCAGGGCGTCCCGGAGATTTCCGTCCACCTTCTGATATGGGCGATGCCACGCATTAATATATGTGATACGTGTAAAACGGTAGGGACGCGATTGCATCGCGTCCGTGATTCATCAATCCTATGACAGGGATCAATCAATTGCGGACGCGATGCAATCAGGTCTCTACCGTTTTACACGTATTTATCGATTTTTGGTGTACCGATTTTAGCTAATCCCTCCTGTTGAACGAAACTTGTTACCGCATAATTTCGTGATTACACTGTCGAAATATTCTTTTAACAAAAAGCAAGTAGTATATGAAAGGGTGATTTATGGTTCGTAGTATAGCTACAGCACAAGATAGAACAGATATATATTCACCTGTTGAGCAAACACTAAGCAGCGAAAATGTAGGCATGGTCGAGCGTTGGGTATCAGCTATTGGTGGAGGAGCACTACTTGTCTATGGTGTCGCACGCCGGGACTGGTCCGGTGCTGGTCTAGGATTGCTTGGTGGAAGCTTGCTTTATCGTGGTGTAACCGGGCATAGTTTCGCCTATCAGGGACTGAATATCAATACAGCACAGCGAAGACGGGGAGAGACGGTGGCTGAGATTCCCGACGATAAAGGCTTCCGTGTACAGCGTTCATTGACCATTAAACGTCCACCTGAAGAACTCTACGAATTCTGGTATGATGTTGAGAAAACTCCTTTGTACATGCAGAACATTGAGTCTGTGACGAAGACGGGTGAGCGTTCTTCCCATTGGGTTGCACAGAATGCTTCTGGGGACACGGTTGAATGGAATGCGGAAATTTTGGAAGACCTGCCGGGTAGGGGAATTGCGTGGCATACTCATGGTGATCCAATCACGGCGAATGCTGGCAAAATACAATTCAAGGCTGCTCCCGATGGGCGGGGGAGTATTGTAACGCTGACGCTCGACTATTATTCACCTCAGGGGCCATTCTGGAGCAAACTGCGCAAACGCTTCAGCATCGTCGATGATCATGAAACTCTGGAGACGTTGCGGCGTTTCAAAGAGGTTATGGAGGCGGGCGAAGTTGCGACTGTTAAAGGACAACCAACGGGTAAAGGCAGAAAATAAGGAGCTGGTAGCATGAAAGCACTATGTTGGTATGGCGCTCATAAAGTACGTGTTGAGAATGTTCCCGATCCTGAGATCATTAATCCACGTGATGCCATTATAAAAATCACGACGACGGCCATCTGTGGTTCGGATCTGCATCTTTACGATGGCTATATCCCCACGATGAAGAAGGGAGATATCATCGGACATGAGTTTATGGGCGAGGTCGTTGAGGTCGGACCCAGCGTCGAAAATCTGAAAAAAGGTGATCGCGTCGTTGTCCCATTCACCATCGCATGTGGACGCTGCTTCTATTGTGAGAAGGGGCTGTGGTCGTTGTGCGATAACTCTAATCCCAATGCATGGCTGGCTGAGGCGATGTATGGCTTCTCGGCATCGGGTCTCTATGGATATTCCCATCTCTATGGGGGATATGCAGGTGGGCAGGCGGAATATGTGCGCGTCCCTTATGCCGATGTTGGTCCAATCAAGGTGCCATCTGGCTTGACTGATGAGCAAGTGTTATTCCTTTCGGATATCTTCCCTACGGGCTATATGGCGGCAGAGAACTGCAATATTCAACCTGGCGATATCGTAGCCGTATGGGGATGTGGTCCTGTGGGTCAGTTTGCGATTAAGAGCGCCTATCTTTTAGGGGCTGAGCGCGTGATCGCGATTGATCGCATTCCCGAACGTCTGAAGATGGCGCAGGAGCAAGGTCGCGCGGAGGTCATCAATTTTGAAGGAACCGATGTTATCGAGGAACTCAAGCAAATGACTGGTGGGAATGGACCTGATGCCTGCATCGATGCGGTCGGTCTGGAAGCACACGGAACCGGCGTGGATCTTGTCTACGATAACGCACGTCAGAAGGCCCGTATGACCACTGATCGTCCACATGTACTCAGGCAAGCAATGCAGGCGTGTCGTAAAGGTGGCACGGTCTCCATCCCCGGTGTCTATGGTGGGTTGCTGGACAAGCTTCCATTTGGAGCTGCCTTCGCCAAGGGGCTGACATTCAAGATGGGGCAGACGCACATGCATCGCTATCTGCACCCCTTGCTTGAACGTATTGAAAATGGCGAGATCGATCCGTCTTTTGTGATCACCCATCGCCTGAGCCTGGACGAAGCCCCTTATGCATACGACATCTTCAAACATAAAGAGGATGAATGTATCAAAGTCGTGTTGAAGCCATAAAGTATGATCTCTTGCTGAGAATTATGTTCCTGACGCGTTATCTTCGAGCTGCTTGCCGAGCAGTTTGATCGTAACGCCCAGTGCCAGCACGACGGCGGCGCTCACGCCCAATTCTATCATGGCACGCGTAAATTCAGCCGGCTCTACATTGCTCCCAGCGATGGAGAGCCGGGCACCAATGGAGAGAATACTGCGCGTGGCGGAGACAATGCCGATGAAGAGAAACGGGCGTAAAGAGGTTGCGTGCGCTTTAAGATAGTGAAGGACCGTGCCCAAAACCTCCATGATGATAAGGACGAGCAGAAGGTCAGAGACAAACTGAATGATGACGGGTGCTATTCCGGTGATGCCAGTTCTGGTGAGAGCATTTGTCATCTCAACGCCAAAGTCCCAGAAGCTGTAGATCAGTGCGCACAATGCTCCCAGTAAGAAGGATGTACCAACAATAGCGTAGATGATGGTATCAGCCGATTCCAACCAGTAACTGGAAAAGGCTGCGAGAAAGTCGTCTGAGTCATGGATGTGTTTGTGGCTTTTATGTGGCTGCTCAAAAAAAGGTGCTTTGCCGATAGGTTGCTGGATATCTGTCCTGTCGTCTTCCACGTTTGAATGCTCCTCTGAGTGTAGAAATAAAGTCAGCTTTTACTATATCACTTTCAGTCTACTCAGAATGGGGATACATGAGGGATTGTCTATACTCATCATTGCTCTTGTTTGCCTTAGCTAAGAATGTACTGTTCCATCTGGCATAGTGGTGCCTGAGAGCGATTTTGCTTGCGTGAGGACAGTATTTCCCAGGTTAAATGCATCTTTCAGGTTAGTTTTGCTCAGGTTGGCTCCCATCAGATTGACAGAAGATAGCTCGCTACCAGAGAGGTTGGCCCTGCTGAGGTCAGCTCCACTCAGGTCTACGTAGTTCAGAGTCGCGAACGTCAAGTTTGCGCCTTGCAGATTAGCTCCCGAGAGATTCGCGCCGATTAAATATGTGTCTCTCAAATCAATATTGTGCAAATCAGCATCATGAAGATTAGCACCAATCATGCTAATAATGTGATAATCATTCCCGATCAGCTTTGTGCTGTAAAGAAAACTCATGAGCGTTGCTTTATGGCTCGCATCGAGTTTGTTGAGGGTCTCTTGTGTTCGTGCTTCAGCGATAACAGTGGCTGGATCGTTGGGTTTAGCTGTGAAAAGCTTATCATGTACCATCAGATCTGAAATAGCATCGATATAGCTGCTCAGTAAAGCTTCCTGTTGCTGGTTCTGCGCCATCAGGAGTTCGGTAGTATGCTGCTGCTGTTCTATCTGAAGCGTCATGCGGCCTTGTTGAAGAGTGAGCCAGATAACGCTTGCAATCAGCAGCAAGACGAGTATTGGAAACTGAATCCAACTCCAAATTATGCTGAACTCTGGTGAATGTTGGCTCTGCTTTTTTTCCATACTTTACCTTTCGTGCTTAAGCTGACAGGCTAATTCGAGGAGGGTTTTTGTAAGGCGTTAGCTTACATTGTATAACATATGTATTCCTTGAGACGAGACGCTTTCTCGTTTTATTCTTTCGTTGCACGTTTCCAGAGTGGGTATGCGCTACTACTGCACAAAATTGCGCCAGCTTCCTGCAGCCGCGTAACATCATTTTGGGTACGGATGAAGCCGCCAGCAATGAATGGTCCGGGCAGGACCTTATGAAGTTTATCCGCAACCTCCGGAAAAATAATGCCGGGGAGAACTTCAACGATATCAGGTTGGGAACGTGCGATGGTCTTCATTCCACTTTCTAACGAGGCGTCATCCACGAGGAGGAGACGCTGAATTGTCGTCAGTCCTTCCGCACGTGCAGCAGCGATGAGGGGGGAGCGACTGGTGATAATAGCGTCTACTCCATTCTGGCGTAGATATTGAATGCCGGGCCGATCTTTGCCGACACCACTGACTAGATCAACATGTACGACGACACCTTTGCCGCGTTGATGGGCTTGTGCTATAAATGATGCGAGTTGTAATCCATCGCTCTTGAGTATAAATAGAAGTATTACATCACTAGATAATGCAATTTCCATATCTTCACGCGATTTAATTGCGGCGGCGACCGGGTACATGCGTGCCAGGCGCAGAAACTCTTGCTTGATCACAGTATTTTCCATAGGCGAGACGTTTTGCAACAAATATGTGAGTAACGGTCGTAAACCTCTTGACAAAAGGGACCGAAGTTGAGTATCATCATTATATGACAACTCCAGACTCTTGCATAGTCGGGAACTCGAAACAATGTTGTTCGTAGCAGTTCCACCTCATACATTGTGCATTTTACACGAAGGAGTGGAAAACCAGACTAGTATTTTGTATCACACGTGAAGATTCTGCAAAAAAAACAACTTCATCTGTGCTAGGGACAGTGAAATGAAAAGTCCTGAGCCATCCTGAGGAGGCTTAGGGCTTTTTTGTTTTTTCTGTTAGAGCAAGGGGTATCATATGGTTACACAATTCTGCAGATCTTTAACAGCTCTTCAAGTACAGTACAAGGTCATCCCTGTTGTTGAAAATCGTGTGCAATTTACGCAATTATTAGAACACTCGCGCGGGAGAGTTATTCTATTACGTCACTGTAATCTCTTCGATTTTGTGATGTTGATGGAGGCAGCACAGCAGCGAGGGTATACTGTATTTGTGAATGTTGACCACATGGATGGTATTTATCCTGATGCCGCTGGTCTCTCTTATCTCATCAATCATGTACACATCACAGGTATTGTATCTAATCACCCGAAGATCCTGTCCCTGGGCAAGAACGTTGGCCTGGAGACGATACAGCGCATCTTTGCGGTAGATTCAACCGGGCTGGAGACGGCTATAGAATCCGTTGATACGCAGTATGTCGATATGCTTGATCTCTCACCCGCTCTAGTCATTCCTTCCTTACCGACCGATCTATTGAGGTATCTGCCATTGCCATTTATAGGCTCTGGATTAATTTCCACGGCTCGTCAGGTGGAGGCGGTACTGCGTGCTGGTGCGGTGGCTGTGACAGCAGTAAGACCGGAGTTATGGTTAACATAAGAGAAAGACAGTTCTGATTGACAGATTTCTCCTGTGTAGAGTATTTTCTGCATAGGCTTCTATACTCGTGTATTTTTTCTTAAAGATCGGCATTGCTGCCAGTCTTTACCTGGTACGTCGTCGTTTAGCAAGACGCAGAGAGTGCGTTTCAGCAGAAAGAGGGCTAACTATGGCAAAGTATATCCTCGCATTGGATCAAGGGACAACAAGTTCACGCGCCATTCTTTTCGACCATGATGGTGCAATAGTCAGCGTTGTGCAACAGGAGTTTCCCCAGATCTATCCAGCTCCGGGCCTCGTTGAGCATGATCCAGAGGCGATCTGGTCAAGTCAGTTGAATGTGGCGCAAGAGGTTATCAAGAAGGCTGGCGCTACGGTTTCCGATATAGCTGCGCTCGGTATTACCAATCAGCGTGAAACGGCCATCGTCTGGGATAAGAATACTGGCAAGGCAGTGTTTAATGCGATTGTCTGGCAGAGTCGTTTGACGGTTCCTATTTGTGAGGAATTGACGGCCAAAGGTTTCGACAAAGAGCTGCGTGCTCGCACTGGCCTGGTGACGGATGCATACTTCTCAGGCACCAAAGTAAAGTGGATCCTTGATAATGTGCCGGGCGCACGTGAAAAAGCTGATCGTGGTGAACTGCTCTTTGGCAATGTCGATACGTTCCTGATGTGGCGTCTCTCCAAGGGCCGCGTCCATGTAACGGACTATTCCAATGCGTCACGTACATTACTCTTCAATATCTATAACGGCACGTGGGATGATGTGATCCTGAAAGAATTTGGGATTCCACGTTCAATGTTGCCCAAAGTTTTACCTTCAAGCGGCATCTTTGGCGAGACCGATGCTGAGTTCTTTGGCGCACCTATTCCCATGGCCGGCGATGCAGGCGATCAGCAGGCCGCTACTTTTGGGCAGGCGTGCTACGAAGTTGGCATGGCGAAAAATACCTATGGTACAGGCTGCTTCATGCTCATGAATACCGGCAGCAAGGGTGTCCCTTCACAGAACGGACTGCTCACAACGCTTGCCTGGGGCCTGGGGAATGCAGATCATCCTCAACTCACCTATGCTCTTGAAGGCAGTATCTTTGTCACCGGTGCAGCCGTCCAGTGGTTGCGCGATGGATTGAAGGCGATTAAGAACAGCGTTGATGTGGAAGCATTGGCGGCAGAGGAACCCGATAATGGCGGCGTCTACCTCGTACCAGCCTTCGTTGGCCTTGGCGCACCGTATTGGGACTCCCACGCACGTGGCACTATTATCGGCCTCACACGTGGTTCCACTATCGGACATGTCGCACGCGCAACGCTTGAGTCGATGTGTTACCAGACGCGTGATGTGCTCGAAGCGATGATTGCCGACAGCAAAGTAGACTTGAAAACGCTACGCGTCGATGGTGGCGCTGTAGTGAACAATCTCCTGATGCAGTTCCAGGCCGATATTCTAGGGGTGCCGGTCCAGCGACCAAAGGTTGCGGAGACAACAGCCCTCGGAGCAGCCTACCTCGCAGGCATTGCCGTTGGCTTCTGGAGTGGTCCTGACGAAGTCGCCAAACAATGGGCCATCGATCGTACCTTCGAGCCAAAGATGGGCGCGGATCAGCGCGAAGCGCTGTATGCCGATTGGAAACGAGCAGTCGAGCGTTCCATGCACTGGGAGAAGGCCTAAATCTCACTGGGATGTAGGGATGGGGTGTTTGCTTCCCTACATCCATTCAATAGAGTACATCGTTTGTTCTAATTATCTCATCGTTTCAACCCGATGTAGGGTTGACTGCTCAAAGAAAGTGAGTAAACGTCATGGCGAGTCGAGTTATGCAAAGGCCAGCAGCGCTTGCGGGTACAATGGGTGAATGTATCGGTGAATTTTTCGGTACAATGATCCTGATCCTCTTTGGTGACGGCTGTGTTGCCACATTTGCATTGTTCACGGGGCTGGGTTCGTTCGCAAACGAGTGGATTGTAATCATCTTTGGGTGGGGGCTTGCCGTTATGCTTGGCATCTATGTAACGGGAGCGATTAGTGGAGCGCATCTGAATCCAGCGGTAACGTTGGCGCTTGCGGTACGTGGCAAGCTGGCGTGGAACAAGGTCCTGCCTTACTGGGCAGCGCAGGTCCTGGGAGCATTCGTAGCTGCCGCTATTCTCTTCTTTGTCTATCATGGTGCGATTGTCAATATGACAGGGGCAAAGAACGTGGCCGACGCGGTAGGTGGCGTGTTCTATACCAGTCCGAAGTCTTTTGTTGGCACGTTTGGGGCCTTTGGTGATGAGTTTATTGGAACCGCCTTGCTTGTTGGCTTGATATTCGCAATTACTGATGGGCGCAATCAGCCTGTGCAGGGAAACCTCAATCCTCTTATCATTGGCTTATTGATCGTTGCCATTGGCGCATCCTTCGGCCTCAATACTGGATATGCCATCAATCCTGCTCGTGACTTCGGCCCTCGCCTGTGGATGGCGATTGTCAGCGGCGGCGAAAGCTTTTCCGTCAACAACTTCTACTTCTGGGTTCCAATCGTAGCGCCTCTTGCAGGAGGTGTTGTTGGAGCGCTCATTTACGACTTCACTATCGGGAGAGTGATTACGGCCAAGGGTCTAGAGAAGTCGGGTGATACTGAGACAAAAGGCGAAGCTGTACGTGAACCAGCCATGTAGTTGTATTCTCTCACCGACACATTTTTCGTGCGAAGGATGTGTTGGTGGGGGAGGATAGTGTGTGATGGTGGGCAAATCTTTATGAAGTTCCCTTGTCAAGGAACATATCGGTACGGTACAGTAGATTGAAACGTAGTATCTATAGGAAATCCCTGCACGAAGGGGACGGAATTATGGTAGCGGACACCTGCAAAGAGTGTTCATTACGAAATGGAAAGGACGGAAATACGAAGCATAGGTAAGCAACATGCGTTGTATTTCTGCAAGCACTATGCAAACATTATCATCAACAGTGCGCACGCATAACCTTGCCGATCTGGGTGACAATCGGTTTGATGTTCTGGTTATCGGAGGAGGTGTCACGGGAGCTGGTGTTGCACTCGACGCTGTGACGCGTGGTTATAAGGTTGCACTCGTTGAGAAAACAGACTTTGCGAGTGGAACGAGCAGCAAATCGACCAAGCTAGTGCATGGGGGTATCCGTTACCTGCCCGAATTTGATTTTGCCCTGGTGCATGAAGCTCTGGTTGAGCGCGGTATTATGCTGCAAAACGTGCCTTATCTGGTACGCCCGGTAGCATTCGTACTGCCAATCTACGAGGGTGATCGTCATCCCGTGGGCATGCCAATTACGACGCCGGGTGGGATTGGTTTGAGCTTTCTGCTCGATATCGGCCTCTGGCTCTACGATATTCTGGCCGGTCGACGTAATATACAGCGGCATCGTCACTTAAAGCGTGAAGATGTTTTGAAAATGGCTCCGGCACTTGTGCAGGAAGGACTAAAAGAAGGTTTTGTCTATTACGATGGGCAGACCAACGATGCTCGCCTCACGATGGCGCTTATCAATACGGCGGCACAGTATGGAGCGACGATCACGAACTACACCGAGGTAACGTCCTTTCTGAGCGATGAAAATGGGAAAGTGCATGGGGCGCATGTATACGATAAACTGGGCGACCAGGAGATCACGATCCAGGCGCGTCATATTGTGAATGCCACAGGCGTCTACACCGAACAGGTTGAGGCGCTCACTGGTGAGGAATCGCAGATCCAGGTTGAGCCGAGCAAAGGTGTACACCTGGTGCTTACACGTGAAGCTCTCAAACTTGGTGACTCAGCAATTGTGTTGCCGGAGACAGAGGACAAACGTATCCTTTTTGTGGTGCCCTGGGAGTCACGCGCGATCTTTGGCACAACCGATACCGGCTCTGGTGACCTGGATTCCCCGGTCGCTACGCAAGAGGATGTTACCTACCTCCTCAAGTATCTGAATCGCTATATGTCTGTAAACCTGACCGAGAAAGATATTGTGAGCACATATGCAGGTTATCGTCCATTAGTGAAACCGCGTCAGGCGAACAAATCGACGGCAAAGCTCTCGCGTACCCATGCAGTCATCGAAGGACCATCGGGTTTAGTCACCATCACAGGCGGCAAGTTAACCACCTATCGTCGTATGGCACAGGATACCGTGGATGTATTGAGCCGTCGCGATGGAGCAAAACCGGTGCATCCAACGCAATCGCTTCCACTACAAGGAAGTGCTGGCTGGCCCGCGATGAAGCGTGAGTTAACGCGTAAAGGTGCCGCAACTGGTCTGGCAACCGAAATAGTGGAGCACCTGGGCTACAATTATGGCACGAATGCGCAGACGTTGTTGGATCTAATAGAGGGTGATGCAACTCTGGCAGAGCGTTTGATTGACGATCTTCCTTATATCAAGGCCGAAGTAATCTATGCCTGTCGCTATGAAATGGCAATGACGCCATACGACATTTTAGCGCACCGTACGTCGATCATCCTTGAAGACAGGCAGAGTGGCCTGGGAGTCGTTGATGAAATCGCATCGCTCATGGCAAAAGAACTAAACTGGTCACCAGCACAACAACAGTCCCTGGTAGATGCGTATCGTAACAGTATGCAAGAGCAAACAATTGCCAACAAAATGACCCAAACAATGTAGGGGCCTGATTGATCGCGCCCAGGTGTGTCCCTATATGTCCTCCCTATACATTTGGAAATCCTATGTGTTTGGAAATCCTACACATGTGTGTCCCCAAACGAATGGCAGAAAGGTAACTACGATGAAGAAGTTGATCAACCGGCCAGAGGATGTCGTCAAAGAAGCACTTGCAGGAATGCTAGCCGCCCATTCCGACCTGATTCGGGTTGATATAGAGCAGCAAATTGTTGTGAGGCGAGACGCGCCTGTCCATGGGAAAGTAGGGGTGATCTCTGGTGGTGGCAGTGGTCATGAACCCATGCATGGTGGATTTGTTGGTCAGGGGATGCTTGATGCAGCCTGTGCCGGAGCCGTCTTTACCTCGCCCGTGCCTGACCAGATGTTGGCTGCGACGCGGGCCGTCGATGGTGGAGCGGGCGTGCTGCATATCATCAAAAATTATACAGGTGATGTGCTCAATTTCGAGATGGCCGCTGAACTGGCTGCCGCCGATGGCATCGAAGTTGCCACCGTCGTCACAAACGATGATGTGGCCGTACAGGATAGCCTCTATACCGCTGGTCGTCGTGGTGTGGGCGTCACTGTGCTGCTGGAGAAGATTGTTGGTGGCCTGGCTGAAACCCGTGCACCTCTTAGCGCCGTAGCTGCTTTAGCACAAAAAGTCAATAACCAGGGGCGTAGTATGGGCATGGCGCTCACTTCCTGCACCGTGCCAGCAGCCGGGAAACCAACCTTTGAGCTGGGCGAAGATGAGATGGAGATCGGTATTGGCATTCATGGTGAACCTGGTCGCCGCCGCGTCAAACTGGCCTCAGCCGCAGAGATCACCGAAATGCTTGCTATGCCCGTCATCGAAGATCTGGAACTGAAAGCCGGTGAACAGGTACTGGCAATGGTCAATGGTATGGGCGGAACGCCTTTGATCGAACTCTACATTGTATTTGATGCGCTTAATCGCCTGCTTGGTGGCAAGAACATCACCATTGCGCGTTCCCTGGTTGGAAACTATATCACGTCTCTGGAGATGGCTGGCTGTTCCATCACCCTTGTGCGCCTCGATGACGAGATGATCAAATACTGGGATGCACCCGTACACACCCCTGGACTACGCTGGGGGATGTGATGATCATTAGATAGGCGAAAAAATGGTAGGGCACCCGATGATCATTAGATAGACGAAAAAATGGTAGAGACCCGATTGCATCGCGTCCGCGATTTATCGACCCTACCATCAAAAATATACAAAACAACGAGGATATGGTGAAATGACCAACGAGGATATTTTACATTGGTTGGAGCGTATCGCAGAAGTACTTCATGAGAACGCCTCCTATTTAACACAGCTTGATTCTGCTATTGGGGATGCAGATCATGGTTCCAACATGGATCGAGGCTTCCAGGCGGTACGCGCTAAATTTCCAGCGATGGCCGGGACCGACATTGCAGCCCAATTGAAAACAGTTGGTACCACGCTGGTATCGACCGTCGGCGGAGCCAGTGGACCTCTTTATGGCACCGCTTTTTTGCGTGCCAGTGCGGCATCTGCCAATAAGCAAGAGCTGAGTTCTGTTGATGTCGTAGCGCTGCTCGAAGCATTTCTCAATGGCATTATCGCGCGTGGGAAAGCGCATGCAGGTGAAAAGACGATGATTGATGCCTTGCAGCCGGCGCTTGAAGCCGCGCAGCGGGCCCTCAATCAAGGTCTTTCCCTGGCCGAAATTACTGCTCGTGCCAGCTCTGCCGCCGAAGAAGGAATGAAGGCAACGATCCCACTGCTCGCTACGAAGGGACGTGCGAGCTATCTTGGTGAGCGTAGTATTGGACATCAGGATCCGGGCGCAACGTCGAGCTGGTTTATGTTACGTAGCCTTGCCGAAATTTGTGCTTAGTGGAGGTTGATCATGACTGTCGGGCTGGTCATTGTTTCACATAGCGCACGCCTTGCCGAAGGAGTGGTCGAACTCGTGGGGCAGATGGTGCAGAAACAAACTCCTCTTGCCGCAGCAGGGGGAGCAGGCGCTAATGTGCTTGGTACTTCTGCCGATACTATTCTCGCAGCCATTCAATCCCTGGCTAATCCAGATGGAGTGCTGGTTCTGCTCGACCTGGGCAGTGCTATTCTATCGGCAGAGATGGCGCTTGAGATGCTGGACGATGATCAACGTGTCCATGTCATGTTAAGTTATGCGCCGTTGGTTGAGGGAGCTGTCGCGGCAGCGCTCGAAGCCTCTCTTGGTCATACGCTTGCTGAAGTCAAACAGGCAGCGGAAAAAACGGCGCATGTCGAGCAATTGCGGTTGCTCAAACCGTTGGAGCAGTCTGAAGAAGATGTGGCAACACCAATTGAAGCTTCCGTATCTACACCTTTAGAGACGACAGTAAATTCAAGCGAGATACAACTGACGTTAACGAATCCGGCAGGTCTGCATGCGCGTCCCGCTGCACTTTTTGTCCAGACGGCGGGACGTTTTCAGGCGCATATACAGGTGTTGATGGCTGGAAAACAGGTGGATGCCAATAGCATCATGGGGATACTCTCGCTGGGAGCGCGTCAGGGCGCGACGATTACGTTGCGTGCCAGTGGGACAGATGCTGATGCAGCTTTACAGGCGTTTAGCGATCTTGTACAGGCGAATTTTTATGAAACTGCTCCAACCTTCTCTATAGATGCTTCAAAACCTGCTCAACCTGAAATGACGCACGCCTCTGCAAAGACTATAGAGACAACCGGTAAAGTATGGCAGGGTATTTCGGCCTCGCGGGGCGTTGCCATTGGCCCTGCATTACTCTATATCTCTGATAGCATTGATCTAAATACAGTAGAGTCGCGCACAATTTCTCCTCAACAGGTTTCATCTGAGCAGGCATCCTTGCGCAGCGTATTGGAGGCGACGGCCCATGAGCTTTCGACGTTGGCGAAGCAGTTAGCGGTAGATGCAGGCCAGGCCGAAGCAGCAATTTTTGAGGCACAAGCGTTGATGATCTTAGATCCAGCATTGAGAGATGCTGCGTTGGAGATGATAGAGCAACGATACGTAGATGCTGCAACTGCGCTTGCGCGTACAGGTGAGCAGCAGGCAAGGACGTTGGAGCAACTGGGCGATGAACTTTTTGCTGGTCGGGCAGCCGATGTGCGTGATGTTGTGGGTAGGGCGCTACGTTCGTTACGCAGCGACAAGGTCCAGACCCAGGATCTCAGTGCGTTAAGCACGCCTGTCATTTTGCTTGCTCATAATTTGACGCCATCGGATACTGCACAACTGCGACCTGCGACCGTGCTGGGCATCTGTACAACGCAGGGAGGCCCAACGGCGCATGCGGCAATTCTCGCGCGTGCACTTGGTATCCCGGCTCTTGCTGGTTTGAGCGAGGGAGCCTTACAGGCGATTCGTTCTGGTGATGAGCTGGCGCTTGATGCCGATGCAGGGCGACTTTATCTCCATCCCTCGGCAGAAGTACGTGCCGAGTTAGCTTCGCGCCTTGCGCTACAGCAGAAGCAACAGGCCGCACATAAACTTGCCGCTCAGCAAACACGCGAACCCGTTACATTTCAGGGGCGTCGCATTGCTTTGTTGGCGAATGTGGGAAACGAGGCAGAGGCGGAAGCCGCTCGTCAATGGGGAGCTGAAGGTATCGGTCTGCTGCGTACGGAATTTCTCTTCGCGACATCGGCAACACTTCCTGATGAGGACGAGCAACGCAGGCGCTATGTCAAGGTATTTCGGGCTTTCAAAGGTGATAGCGTCGGACGTGTTGGCCCAATCGTTGTCAGAACATTAGATGCGGGTGCGGACAAGCCATTGCCAGCCCTTGATGCAGTACTTGGATCTTTTGTCGAGGCAAATCCCGCGCTTGGCCTGCGCGGAATACGTATTCACCTGGCACATCCTCAATTGCTGAGAGAGCAACTGAGCGCTTTATTACAGGCGGCTGTCGAGGTGGATATAGAACTGCATATCATGTTTCCGATGATTACAACTGTCGAGGAACTACGTACAGCACGCGCAATCTTTGATCAAGTCTATGAAGATCTGCAAAAACGTGGTATCGCAGTACCCGCTCATGTCCCTGTGGGCATCATGGTTGAGGTGCCAGCGGCGGCCATTATGGCATCAGAACTGGCCGAACTGGCCGATTTCTTCAGCATTGGCGCGAATGATTTGCTGCAGTATACGGTTGCCAGTGATCGTACGAATGCAGCCGTAGCATACCTCTATCAGCCCTTGCAGCCGGCGGTCCTGCGGCTGATACGTCGTGTCGCGGAAGTCGGTCGTCAGGCGGGAAAACCTGTGGCTGTTTGCGGCGAGATGGCCGGAGATCCACACGCGGCCCAGTTGCTTATGGGAATGGGTGTGGATGAGCTGAGTATGGCACCGCCTGCTCTACCAGGAGTGAGAAGTGCGTTGACGAGAACCTCTGCCCGAAAATTATTAGAGACGGTGGAACGAATTGGGCATTTGAAAACGGTAGGTGAGGTGGAGGAGGCAAGTGGAGAAATGTTGTAAAAACGGTAGGGACCTGATTTATCGACCTGGCATCCCTACCGCAATTGGAAGCTGAAATCCGTGTGCCTATTCTCTGACTATCAATGCTTCAGTTGGTATGACCTGAGCGTCACTGCCAGAACTCACTTGTATGTATCGCAAGCGTGCAAGCAAGAAACGATCAACACCGTAGAAACCGCAGATGCGCCATGCCAGGATCAGAAAGATTTCCAGCAGGAACAGGATAGGGTTGATGCTAATTGCACCAGCCAGCAGATAGTTCATATTCATGAGAGCGCCAAAGAAGGCAGCCGCCCCCGTAAATATGCCGAGGATCAAACCCAGGCCAACAAAGAGTTCTCCAAATGAGATCAGATAGCAAAATACGCCGGTGCCTGGCAGAGCAATATGTTGCAAGAACGCGGCATACCAGCTCTGGATGACAGGATTTGGGCCACTAGCTAACGAGAGAGAATGCGTAAAGAAGCCTTGCAAGGCCTTTGCCCCATGTCCACCCACAAGCCATGATCCCCCTTGTACATGTTGACCAAACGTGCTGGGAGCAAGAGAGTAGCCAGTGACTTTTGCCACACCACTGGTCAGCCATTGGTAGCCAACATACAGGCGTACAATCAGCCACAACCAGGCAACACGTGTATCGAAAAAGAGCAGTTTCGTTGTTGGTAATACAGACACCTGACGGATTGCTTGAGAACGAATACGTTGAAATGTTTGCATGTGAATCCTTCCTTGAAGTTAAACATTCTAGCCGAAAATCCCTTTTATTTCGGCAGATAGGGTCTCATCTTTAGAATAGCAAGAGTACCCAAACGACTTCGCGTTAATACCTGTCGGATAAGCAACATTGGCAGGTTTTTTACTTAGCTGAAGGTGTTATTTAGAGGGTAGCTGATTTACCTCAATCGCAGTTCAATGAAAGGTAACGATCAGATAAATGAGGAATATTTGAGAGGTGGGTAACCAGGTCTCTCTTATTTGTATGTTCCTATTGAGTTTGAAACTCATATGACCATATAGCACGTTCTATAAGAGAAGCTCATAATAAATATCCTCAGGCGTACATAGGAGCCACCATATGTCTGTTCATAAAGAAGGTTCAATCAATAAACATGAGGCAATGAAACTGATTCTGATCATTGAGGATGATGCCTTGATCGGAGAAATGCTTGTACGCACCGTTTCCGAAGAAACTGCTCATCAAGCGTTGTTAGTGCCTGATGGTGCGCATGCACTGGAGATTGTTAAGGAGTATCGGCCCGACCTGATTATACTAGATTATCATCTGCCACGCATGAATGGGCTGGAGGTTTATGATCGGCTGCATGCCATCAAAGAGCTAGAGAATATTCCAACAATCTTAACTACAGCCGGGGTGATGCAATATGATATCAAGGAGCGCCATCTTATCGGTATCAGTAAGCCTGTTGACCTGAACAAGCTCCTCGATATTATAGAAGAACTTCTCTCTGCATAAAATTTAATCCCACTATGTGTTTACCCATCATGTTCACGTAACGTACTCAAGCGTCGCATCTCGGGCCAGAGGCGAGCGACGAGAAGTACAACAAGAACGGTGCCGATACCCCCTGCAACCACCGCAATAACCGGGCCGAAGAGCTGTGCTGTCAGCCCCAATTCAAAGCCTCCCAGTTGATTAGACGTTCCAATAAAGAGCGAATTGACGGAACTGACACGTCCACGCATCTCGTCGGGTGTGCGAATGAGCACAAGCGTACTGCGAATAACGACGCTGATGTTATCCAGAGCGCCAAGCAGGAAGAGCAGCAAGAGTGAGAGCCAGAACCAGTGGGACAGGCCAAAGAGTATCGTTACCAGTCCGAATCCGGCCACAGCCAATAGCAAAGTGCGTCCGGCTCTTACAAACGGGGGGCGATGAGCGAGATAGTATGCCATTGCCACTGCTCCAAGGGAGGATGCTGCCTGCAACCAGCCCAGGCCTAGAGGACCCACGTGCAAAATGTCTCGTGCAAAAATAGGTAAAAGAGTCGTCGCACCTCCTAACAAGACGGCAAAAAGATCCAGTGTAATGGCTGCCAGCATGACCTGTGTTTTGCCAAGAAAGCGCAGACCCTCCACTAATGAACTGAGCGTTCGTTGTTGAAACGCGGGAGCTTTCTGGCGACGTACGCGCATGAGAACAAGCAACAGGACAAAGAAAGTAGCGGCAATACTGTTGACGACGAATACTGGTGTTGCGTCATGAAAAATACCTATCAAGAAGCCACTAATAGCAGGTCCTAATACAGCCGATAACTGTGCTACACTACTCCTCCACGTCATCGCGTTCTCGTATGCCTGCTCTGGTATGACTTGAGCAACAAGGGTTGAACTGGTAGGACTACTAAATGCCTGGGCGCTGCCAATTGCCACCAGACAGGCATAGATCAGGAAGAGCGGTCCATGGCGATAGGAAAGAGTAGCCAGGGCAAGCGATGCCAGGGCCAGCACAATCTGAGCGGCGATCATAATGTATTTGCGATTGTAGCGATCAATAATATATCCGGCGGGAAGGAACAGCAAGATGATCGGAAGAATCTGTGCCAGACCGACGCCGCCAAGGACGAGTGCCGAACTGGTCCGGTTGTACAACTCCCAACCAATGGCGACCGAAATCATCTGTTGCCCCATCATGCCAATGGCGACTCCACCCAATAAAAGACGAAAATCATGGGAAGCCAATGCACTATTGGAAGCGTGTGTGGCCGTTACTTCTGGCGAGGATGAAGGGAGCATTGCGGCATCGGGTGCTGAATTATTTGCGGTTGGTTGTTCGTCGTTGTCTTGTTTCAGCTCAATTCCTCCCGAAATGGTGGTTAATATTTAAACTCTTCATTGGCGTAGGGGCGTCATCTTGCATCACCTGCTCCAACTAATTAGAAAGGGGGATTGCAAAAAGGAGAAAAAAGAGGACAATCTTTTTCAAAAGTCTTTTTGAAAGAGAAAAAGGAACCCTCTGATGTCATATTATACCCTTGGACAGCGAGATTTGCCAGTTGTGGCGACGCGTGAGTACGTTTGGAGTTGGCTCTCTGGCTCCGGTAGTTGGAGTAGGTGATCTCGTGTGCGCCCCTAACAAAGCATTCTTGCAACGTCCTTATTTCCCCTCTATTTGTATAATCCTCTCTACCAGAAGCTCCGCATAATACACTACTTAAATCGCTAGCAGCCCTCTTTTCATGGATTTAATTCCCCCTCATAAATGCAGGAAGTGCCACAAATTTGCATATAGCACAGTTTAATAAAACAAGGGATGCCAGGTAAAACTATCCAGGCACCCAAAAACATAGCACTCTATCCATCTCACAATCTCGTAAAAGTGACAAAAGTACCTGTTTCGCAGTCTCTTTTATGGCTTTGCTGTTACCTGTTTCCAATCTGTACGTCATGGGAAATAGAGAAACTGAATAGCAGTGTCGCGACTCGCAGTATAAATTTGTTGTTTTAGCTATTTTTGTACTAGTTCAGATGCTAAAATTTGCTGTAAATCAGGTTTGAAGAACAGATTTCTAGCGATAAAGCATTATGTGTAAATATTAATGTATCGATATCGCTAATCGCTGACTCTATATGGATAGATTGCTATCCATGGAAATTTATAGTAACGGGGGATACTATGAAACGCACTTACTTGCGCAGCCTGATTGTGATGGGGTTATTGCTCCTGATCATTGGGACAGGCGTCTTGATAAAAGGGGGTGTGGCGCAAGCCGATACACCTGTTATTGTGGATAGCCATGTCGATCCGGCAATCGCTCAATCAGACCTTGTTCAGACGGCACCGGCATCACAAACTCTTGACATTTCTGTTGGGTTACAGATACGTCATTCGGGGGAATTCAATGATTTGCTGAGCGCCATGTATGATCCTGCTTCGCCAACCTACCACGAATATTTGACGCCCGATCAGTTCACACAGGAATTTGCGCCGTCGGATGATCAAATTCAGCATGTGGAGAGCTATTTTCAGGATCAGGGGATGACCGTGACGGATGTGGCACCCGATAATCTATTGCTGAATGTAGAGGGCACCGTGGCGCAGGCGCAACAGGCGTTTAGCGTACACATCAATACCTATAGGAATGGCAAACAGACGTACTATGCAAATAATTCAGCCATAAAAATGCCACGTAGTATCAGATCGCTCGTGACTGCTGTAACGGGACTGGATAATCGTATTAAATTGCATCCCAACTATCAGCAAGCAAAGTTAGCACCTAAAGCCACTCCTATCGGTTATGCACCAAAGGATATATCGACTGCATACGATATGGCTCCGTTGCAGAATGCTGGTTTTCTGGGAGACAAGCAGACCATTGCGCTTTTTGAAATGGATGGATATCTGACAAGTGATGTAACAAATTACATGCAGTATTTCAATCCAGCCTCGCTTGCAACAACCCTCACTTCTGTGGTGGCGAACCCACTATCAGCGACAGCGGCGGTCTCTAATCTGACGAATGTAATGGTTGACAATTATAATGGTGCAGCCGGTCCCGGTGCTGGCGAGGTTGCTCTCGATATAGAGATGGTGGATGCGATTGCTCCGCACTCGAATATCCTTGTCTATGAAGGGCCTAATACCCTGCAAGGAATTAATGATACCTATGCGAAGATTATCAATGATAACAAGGCGCAGATTGTAAGTACAAGCTGGGGAGAATGTGAAGCATACTCTGGCAATGCTGAATTACAATTGCTTGATAACCTCTTCAAGCAAGGCGCGTCACAAGGTATGTCGTTCTATTCCGCAGCCGGTGATGCCGGTGCTTATGACTGTGGCGATACAAATTTAGGTGTAGATTCTCCATCCAGCGACCCCTATGTAACGAGTGTAGGCGGTACTACCCTTCAATTGAACGCGAATAGTACTATTGCAAGCGAGTCGGTATGGTCTAATCCAGACGATAACTTTACGAATTTACAGGGAAGTGGCGGTGGTGGCGGCCTCAGTAGTTACTTCTCTTTGCCGAGTTGGCAAAAAGGTCCTGGCGTCCAGAATAGCTATAGTAATGGTAAGCGTGAAGTGCCCGATGTCAGTGCTGGTGCCGATAGTAACTATGGGTACTCTGTCTATTGTACCGTCCAGGCTGCCCTTTGTGCTTCCACAGGTTGGAATGATGTCGGAGGAACCAGTGCTGGAGCACCTCTCTGGGCCGCCAGTACTGCATTGATTAATCAGTATCTGCAAGCGCAAGGGAAAAAGTCGTTGGGTCAGGCCAATCCAGTGCTCTATGGACTCTTTAATGGTGCACACGCCTATCCACCCTTCCATGATATTACCTCTGGGAACAATCTTTTTTATTCTGCAACGTCAAATTACGATATGGCGAGTGGCATGGGATCGCCGGACGTGTTTAATATCGCACGCGACCTCGTGATTAACGCCGGTGGAACTGCAACTACTTCTGCCAACACCGCGACTGCGTCAGGTATTACCTTGGCACAGGATAAATTCGTGGGACCTAATCAGACGTACTGGGGCACAGCTTTAAGTGGGCAAGTCCTGGGCTGGTGATGCGAACAGCTCCTCTGCTTTCTCGATTACGAATAATACTGGGCAGGTGACAAATGGTTCCGCGCTCTACAACGCCATATTAGGACCATTGGCTACCAATGCGGATGTGACGTTTAGTGGATCATTGAATACGTATACGAACAATGGCATGGGGGCTATGCTACGCTGGACGGACGGCAACAACTGGTACAGAGCTTATCTTGATGGTGCAGAGTTTGGTCGTGCAGAAGATGGTCCTTGGTACACCAGTTGTACTGGCAGCCGCACCCTTTACTGCAACTGGTGGTATAGCCTATAACGTGCGTTTCCGTATTGTTGGGACAACTCTGTATGCTGTTGCCTGGGCAAAGAATAACGCTCAGCCCGCAAACTGGATGATCACAACTACAGACGTTACATTTCTAACAGGTTATTGTGGCATAAGTATTCAGGAACTCAGCCCTAACAGCACTGCTACCTTTACCTCATTTCAAGCAACAAGCCTGTTATAATTGTTGCTTTTTTAAACAAAGGCGATTTCATCCTTCCTGCCTTCTTCAGACAGGAAGGATGATTTATTTCCATCACCCCAGTACCTTCTCCTTGTAACTATCAAATACCCCTGTTCGCTCGTTTCTAAAGATACCCTTTCCCTGATGAAAGAAACGGAAATCATCTCAATAGCGTGTCTGGAAGTGATGGCACTATACGCGTATGCTAAAATTGGCCTTGTCACAACTCTCAAGTTTTGCTAAAATCGCAAAGGGATAGAATTAAGGGAGTTTCTTCCACCATGACCCGGTTCTGCGTCGTGTCATGGATGATACAATACATGTAGCAGAGAAACCTGGATGTAATGTTCTTTTTTTATCAAGACTGAAATTACAATCCGAAATAACGCGGAGGTATGTTTTATGGTGGATTTTCCCACCCTTATGTTTTGGATCATTGCGTTTGTCCTGGTGGTGGCGGCGTTATTGGTCGTGACGCTGCGCAACATCGTACACAGTGCATTATCGCTCGTGGTGGTGTTCGCGGCAACTTCTGGTATTTATCTTTTGCTCAACGCCGAATTCATTGCAATCGTGCAGATCCTCATCTATGCGGGCGCAGTGACCATCCTCATTCTGTTCGCTCTGATGCTGACACGCATCAGCGGACAGCCCATCACCAATCCGACGAATAAGCAATGGTGGGTTGCTGTGGTCATCTGTACCTTTCTTGGCGCATGTATAGTGTATGCCGCGACTGTAAGTCCACGTATGGTTATAACTGATATCACCAGTAACACTGGTCGGTTACCTGCTGGCGTCAATAATGTTGTGCGCATCGGTCAATTACTGTACAGCCCGACTGGCTATAGTTATGTGCTTCCCTTTGAAATTGCTTCGCTGGTGCTGCTGGTTGCGATTATTGGCGCAATTGTCATCGGCAGAGAGGAATAAGTAATATGGGACTGACTCTCAATCATTTTTTAATCCTCGGTGGTGCCCTTTTTGTGATCGGCCTCTTCGGTGCGATCTCTAAACGCAACGCTATTGCCGTATTGATGGGCATCGAGATTATGTTGAATGCAGTGAATATCACCCTGGTGGCCTTCTCGTTTTTTAATACCGAGAAGCCTTATTCTAGTTATCTAACTGGTCAAATCTTCGCTATTTTCATTATCACTGTGGCCGCTGCCGAAGCTGCCGTTGCTCTTGCAATGATCATTGCAATCTATCGCAAACGCAATACAGTGGATGTTGGCGAGATCGATATGCTGAAATTATAATTCAGATAGGCGAAAAGAGAGGAGTGTGCGTCTCCACTGTCAACCCTGACAGATTGCGCACAGATATTGTATGGATGTACTTTATACATATTCCTGGCTGATTCTGTTCGCCCCGCTTCTTGCGTTCGTGGTGATCATTTTTGGCACTCGCGTGTGGGATATGCTCAGCCGCCCGCAAGGTGAACACCCTGCATCCGCCGCTGAGGCACACGCGGTTGAAGCCCATGGCGCGGAGGGTGATGAACCTTCAGCAGCCGCTCAGACCAGCCACGAAGACCACGATGAGCATGGCGGGCACGATGGACACGTCAATCCGCTGGATGACGACGAAGATCCTAAAGTAGCACACCTCACAGCAGGTGCACGAGCTAGTAGTTATGTCGCTCTGGTGATCATGGCTCTGGCCTGTATTTACTCCTGGGCGCTGCTGCTGGGTTCTGCGTTTTTTGACACTGCTACCCCACTTCCTACTGGACCAATTTTTCAATACAACTGGGGAGTCTTCGGCGGGCAGTATCAAATCGCTTTCCAGATAGACCATCTCTCAATTACTATGCTGGTGGTGGTAACCACTATTGCATTGCTGGTACAGTTCTACTCACAGGGCTATATGGAGAACTCGGCAGGCTATGCGCGTTTCTACTCGTACCTGTCACTTTTTGTCTTCTCTATGCTGATGATCGTGTTTGCGCGTAACTTCCTGGTTATCTTTATCGGCTGGGAACTGGTCGGCCTGAGTTCTTATCTACTGATCGGTTTCTGGATCAACAAACGCGCCAAACCCGAGGAGCAGCGTCCCTCACCCTCCAGTGCAGCAGTGCAGGCGTTTGTGATGAACCGTATCGGTGACGTTGGTTTCATTTCCGGTATCATGATTTTGTTTGCTAACACCGGTTCCTTTGACTTTGCAACAATTCTTGCCCACGTTGGCTCGATGGATAAAGCGCTGCTGACAACGGCGATGATCCTGGTCTTCTGTGGCGCAATCGGTAAATCTGCGCAGTTCCCACTCCAGACCTGGTTGCCTTCCGCTATGGAAGGTCCGACCCCCGTAAGCGCACTGATCCATGCCGCAACTATGGTGGCTGCTGGTGTCTATATGGTGGCTCGTACCTATCCACTCTTCGCTGCTGCTGGCCCGCAGGCATTTGAGGTGGTGGCCTGGATTGGAGCCATTACCGCAGCATTTGCCGCGACGATTGCCCTGGTGCAGAGCGACTTTAAACGCGTGCTGGCCTTCTCAACGATCAGTCAATTGGGCTACATGTTCGTGGGTATCGGCGTCGCGGGCTTTGCCGATCCTGGCCTGGGATCTGGCATCGGTATGTTTCACCTGTTCACACATGCATTCTTTAAAGCACTACTCTTCCTGGGTGCTGGTAGCGTGCTCCATTCCCTTCATCATGCCACGCATCGCGAAGTACAGGACATGCGTGTGATGGGCGGCCTGGCAACGCGTATGCCGATTACCGCTGCTACCTGGTTGATTGCCACCCTGGCTATCTCCGGCTTTCCCTTTTTCTCCGGCTTCTTCAGTAAGGAAAGCATTATTGGCCTGACCTTTGATCATCAGTTATGGGGTCTGTATATCCTTACGCTGGGAACTGCTGGCCTGACCGCTTTCTACATGCTGCGTGCTTATATTCTGGCCTTTGGCGGCAAGGACGGTCGTGTGTTTGGTCTCTGGGGTGGTACCTATCGGGGTGAAGGTGAGCCCCATGAATCTCCAAGGACCATGACTATTCCGCTGATCCTGCTTGCTATTCCGACGGTACTTGCTGGTTACTGGACTGGCTTTTATAGCTATGCTACGAAGGGTGCGCCGAACCTGGATATTGGTGGGCTATTGAGTAAGTTTGATACCTGGATCGGTGTGCTGGTCTCCTTAGTGGGATTAGCTGTCGCTTACGTACTGTATTGTCGCGTGGAGGCCGTAAAGTTGGAAGCCGTTGTGCAGAACAACGCGCTCCTGCGTACAGTGCACCGTATTCTGTTTAACCGCTACTACGTTGATACGCTGTACGACTTGATTGTGCGTTATATCGTGTTTGGTCTTGCGCATATCGCGCAGGCATTCGATACCTACGTTATCGATGGTATCGTCAATGGCGTTGCCAGCCTCGTCACCTTCTTAGGCGGTGATATACGCCGCACGGAGAACGGTCGCGTGCAATCGTATATGGTTGGCTTCTTTGGTGGCGCGGCAGTCTTAACTGTGATCGTTATTGTGCTGATCACGTTTGTGAAAGGATAAAAAGATCATGTCGATATTCTCCAGTGATCTTACCTGGATTATCCTGTTCCCGGTGATCGGCGCTTTGTTGGTCTATGCATCACCGGTGAAAATCGCGCGTTGGATCGGCCTGGGCGTCTCGGCCCTCGTCTTCGCGATAACCCTTTTTGTGTTCTTTAAGCTGGCCGCAGGGAATAACTTTGGCGATCTCACCCACTTGCAAGACTTTTATAGTGCCCCCTGGATCAGCTTTAACACAGGTAGCATACCATTCAATGTTAGCTTCGCATTGGGCGTCGATGGTTTGAGCTTGCCCCTGGTAGTCTTAAATGGTCTCTTGACGATGCTGGCGATTATCGGCGGCTGGGAAAAAGACCGCGTCAAAGAATACATCGCTCTGATCCTGCTGCTAGAAGCTGGCGTGATGGGCGTCTTTATGGCGATGGATCTGATCCTCTTCTTCCTGTTCTGGGAAGTTGAACTGGCCCCGATGTTCCTGCTGATCGGTATCTGGGGCAATAATCAGATCAAGCATGGCATGCCTGGACGCATCTATTCAGCCTGGAAATTCCTGCTGTACACGTTCTTTGGTAGTGTCTTCATGCTGGCCGGTATTCTGTTGCTCTACTTTACCAATGTCAGTCACGGTGGCACACCCACCGCGAGCATGATCTACTTCGCGCAACACCTGATTAATGGCACTACCGTAGTCTTCGGCATTACGATGGGCTTGCCATTGCTGATCTTCCTGTTGATCTTCGTCTCCTTCGCAGTCAAAATTCCAATGTTCCCATTCCACACCTGGCTACCGGATGCGCATACCGATGCGCCGACAGAAGTGAGCGTTATTCTGGCTGGCGTCTTGCTGAAAATGGGTGCCTATGGCCTGATCCGTATCTGCTTAACGCTCTTCCCAGGTGGCGTGCATCAGTTCGCAGGGGTGCTGGCGGTATTGGCGGTGATCAACATCATCTATGGCGCGTTAATCTGCCTTGTCCAGACGGACATGAAGAAGCTGATCGCTTACTCCAGCGTTAGCCACATGGGTATCGTTTTGCTCGGTGTGGCTGCTGCTGCCAGTAGTGGTAGTGAGACGTTCCGCATGGCGGCACTGACCGGTGCAACCGTGCAGATGTTTAGCCATGGTATTATCTCAGGCCTGCTCTTCTTCTGTGTAGGTGTGATCTACGATCATGCACATACACGCGAGATTGCGGTGTTTGGAGGCGTTGCCAAACGTATGCCGATGCTGGCGACGCTCTTCACCTTTGCCGCACTGGCCTCATTGGGACTGCCCGGCCTGGCAGGCTTCGTCTCGGAGTACATGGTCTTCACCAGTAGCTTCCAGAATCTCTCGACGATCACCATTATCGCGGTCTTCACGATGATTTTGACGGCTGGCTATCTGCTCTGGATGATCAAGCGCGTTTTCTATGGGCCGTTTAATACAAAGTGGAACTGGCTACCAGACGCCAACGCGCGTGAGATGATTCCACTCTATGCACTGGCGGGCATTATTGTCTTCGTCGGTGTCTACCCATTGCCATTGATTCAAACCATTACACCGAGCCTGCAACAGTTGATGCATGCAGCTACGGCGTTCATAAGGTAGGGACAATGCTCGCCGTTTTCTCCTGAAGTATTGGCATAAACCAGTGCTTCAAGGGAAGGGCGAGCTTGCCTGATGAGCTTAAGGAGTTCATATGTCTGTTAGTATAGGAGATCTCTACCTGCTAGCGCCCGAACTGAGTCTGACTATTCTGGCGCTGGTGGTGATGATGGTCGACCTGTTTGTAAAACGGCGTATCGTCATTGTGAGCGTTGCGCTGGTGGGCTTACTAGTGCCACTGGCCTTTACGATCTCGCAGATCGTCACGTTGGGCACAACAACGCACCGTGGCTTCTACAATATGCTGGTGGTCGATCCATATTCTCTCTTTTTCCAGGTCGTTTTTCTGCTTATAGCCATTATCATGATCCTGGCTTCGTACAACTATGTCGCAAAATATGTGCAGGCCGATGGCGAGTTTTATACGCTCTTGCTATTCTCTGTCACTGGCATGATGCTGATGGCGAGTACAGGCGACCTGATCTCGATCTATATCTCTCTGGAATTAACCAGTTTTCCTCTTTACATCATGGCCGGTCTGATCCGCACCAACGAGCGCTCGGCGGAGGCATCGGTCAAGTATGTCCTGCTGGGTGCAATGTCGTCGGCTATTCTCCTCTATGGTTTTACCCTGCTCTATGGTCTGACAGGCACAACTGAACTGGCTAGCGGGCCGAATGGTGGTCTGGGTATTGCCACGATTATCTTGCGCGACATCCATCAGGGGAACGTCCTGTTGCTGGTTGCCGAAGTGCTGATCCTGGCTGGCTTCGGCTTTAAGATCTCAGCGGTCCCTTTCCACATGTGGGCACCGGACATCTATGAGGGATCGCCCACGCCCGCTACGGCTTTCTTCTCGGTTGGCTCTAAAGCGGCTGGCTTCGCGGCACTCTTCCGCGTCTTTATCTATGGCAACCTGGGACACCTCAACCTGACGACGATGGTCGTTGTGCTCTCTATCGTTGCCGTACTCACCATGACGCTGGGGAACTTAGTCGCTGCGGTCCAGAACAACGTCAAGCGCATGATGGCCTATTCCAGTATCGCACAGGCGGGCTATATCATGGTCGGCTTTATTGCCAGCTTCATGAGTGGCAACGCTGGCGGTATTGCAGCTTCCCTGTTCTTTATCATGGTCTACGTCATCACTAACCTGGGCGCGTTCTCCGGCATCATTGCCCTTGCTGACCTGACGGGCGGCGAGCGCATTGAGGATTTCCGTGGCCTGTTTAAACGTGCACCATTTCTTAGCACATGCACAGCACTCTGTATGCTCTCGCTGAGGCGGAATTCCGCCGGTGGCTGGCTTCTTCAGTAAAGTAGTGCTCTTCACGACCTCATGGGGCCTTGGCCTGGGCTGGCTGGTCATTATTGCTCTGCTGAACAGTATCATCTCGTTGGTCTACTATGGACGCGTAGTAAGGGCCATGTTCTTCGACGCGCCACAGAAGAACGATCGCCTGGTGACACCTGTGGGACTGACAATCTCTCTAGGATTGGCGACCCTTGCTTTGATTGTGCTGACCATTTTCCCGAATATTGTGCTTGAGCCAGCACGCCTGGCTGGCCTGAGCTTGTTCGCACTTTTGCCCAGGTAGACAAAGTCGAACGAATTCTAGTACGAACGAACGGGGGTAGGGACCAGCATGAGCGCGTCCACAATTTATTGAAGGTGTTGCCCCAATGAGGACCTTCAATAAATTGTGGACGCGCTCATGCTGGTCCCTATGGTGATGACCGTTACCTCTACTAAATTTTTATTTCCTACACAAATCTACTCTTGACAAAATAGATGCTCAACGATATACTCTGCACGTATAACCCATTAATCGGTACCGTAACTAATTGTGTAATCAAGGACGCTATAAATATGCTTTGATCTATTCTAAATGCGAAAAAGGAAGAGAGAGGAATAGAAGCAATGGCACTTTCTACCAGAGAACCTGCGCAACACGCTACGTCTGCACCGTTTCTTACGATCATTACTCTCGCGGCATGGAGATTGCGCCAATCGTGGTTATTGTTATCGGTTACTGGTCTAGGCATGGTTGCCGCCGTAATGCTTGTTTGCACAATCCCTATTTTCTCGCAAGTCTCCACGACTGTAGGATTGCGTGGCGTTTTGAACGCATCACCGGAAAGTCCCTATATTGTACTCGATAGCAATTCCTCTGCAATTACACCATCTATTGTTCATCATATTGAGCAACAACTGACACCATCTATCCAGAAGAACCTGGGACAATATATGAGTGGACCACCAGAATTTTCACTTCAATCACAAGGCATGGATATTATCGCACCGGATCTACAAAAAAATGGCAGCTATAACACCATGTTTTTATATGGCGCAAACATTTCTCATGTACCTCCACATGTAACCCTTATAAAGGGGAGGTTGCCACATGATGGTGGATTAGAGGTGGCGATTACGCCTGCTACGGCTGACAGTTTGGGACTAGACATTGGTTCGCAGATAACGCTCAGTTACAAGCTTACTTCATTTAAGCCAGGTAGTTTCGTTCCATCTTTTACAATTCCTTTGCTCAAGTTGCGCGTCGTTGGATTATTTGAAGCAGCCAATGGCAAGGATGTCTTCTGGCATGAAAATAGCTTTGAGCCCGTGCGTCAGGGCACATTTCTTATATTTAACGGGCTGGTTTCGAATAATGCCTTGATTAACACCTTCGCGCGTTTCCAGAAACCTGATATGTTCTTCCTTTTGCCAGTTGATCTCGTGTGGTACTATCATTTGAACCCTTCGCGCATTTCTAGTATACAGTTAAACGATCTTTTGGACAAAATTTCAGCGCTGCAGGTATTTATCCCCAATCAACAGGCTGCTTTGAAAGATGTACTCGTGGTATCAACCATTCCCCCCTCCATTACGGGACTGCCGGTGGGTGTGTATGGAAATTCTAGTGACCTGCAACGCTATCGTGATCGTGTCGCTACAGAACAAATTCCGGTGCTGCTACTCACATTGCAAATCTTGCTCCTGGTCCTTTTCTTTCTTGTGATTACTGCTGAGCTATTGGTAAACCGTCAATCTGATGCGATAGCTCTTTTGCGTAGTCGGGGAGCCAGTCGTCGTCAGATTATCGGTGCGCTGATAACACAAAGCATTGCCCTGGCGATAGCAGTCCTTCTAGTTGGACCACTTCTTGCCATAGCGCTGGTGCGTGTTATCATGCAACATCTTTTGCTTCCGCAAGATCAGAATGCTTTGAATATTATTTCGTGGAGCACATTATTTGATATGCGCTGGTATGCGCTGGGTGCGGCCTGTGTGGCGGTGGTGACGATGATGATGATGATATATCGTACAACAAACCGGGACGTACTTGCCCTGCGGCGCGAGGCATCTCGCGTAACAACTATCCCCTTCTGGCAACGCCTCCATTTTGATGTTATTGCAGCTATTATTGCTCTCACTGGCTACGCCCTCTCGCAATATGTTGTCAACTCGCAGGCGCTCGATCCTGCTACCAGTGTGCGTGTCTCGACACCACTGGCCCTGGTTGCACCCGTTTTTCTTTGTATCGCCGCCCTTCTGCTGCTCTTACGATTTTTTCCTCTCCTCCTGCGACGCCTCGCACACCTGGCTATCAATGGTCGGGGAGCCGCGCCTATGCTCGCATTTGCTTATATGGCACGCTCTCCTTTGCAATTTGTGCGCATGACGCTTTTGCTTGCCTTTACGATAGCTTTTGTGATATTTAGCCTTGTTTTTACCGCTTCGCAAACGCAGCATACCTATGATGTTGCGGCGTATCAGACGGGAGCAGATTTTAGTGGTGCGCTCACTAATTTTCCCATGCTTGTTCCGACTGCATCACGTGTTATTGCCGCCTATCGTCATCTCCCAGGCGTCGTTGCAGCCTCCACAGGCCATATGGAAGAGGTAACAACCAATAATAATGCGCAATCTCTGAACGTTGAGCTAAATGCGGTCGATGCCCAAACCTTTGCTCAGACGATTAACTGGCAGCAGTGGAATATGCAGCTCTCTTTCCCTTTACTTATGAGACAACTGACCGGGCCCAATACCCCTAAAGGTATTCCAGCGTTGGTCGATAGCAGGCTCTGGAATACCCTCCACCTTTCTGTAGGAGCTTCATTTTCACTCCAAACAGCCGGGGAATCGGAGGCTATACCATTTGTGGTTGTGCAAGAGATCCTGCACGTTCCACAAAATAGTAGCAATACGTTTGCCGGGACCGTTGTGGCCAACTACGCCAATTATCTGAACTACTACACAACTCATTTTGATGCAGGCGTTCCAACTCCAAAATTAAATTATGTCTGGGTGCGTGCTAACCAGAGTTCTGCTGGCGATCGTACATTACATTCAGCTCTCAGCAATGACCCCCTTCAACTTACTCCACTCTATGATCGGGTTGCTATCGTACAAGCCTTACAAAATGATGCCCTGTACCTTAACCTGATCGGTATTTTGACGATTGGAGCAATCACTACGTTATTCTTATCCCTGCTTGGTAACTGGCTTGCAGCATGGATAAGCGTGCAGGCTCGTCAGACCAATTTTGCGATTTTACGTGCCCTCGGAACAGACTCCAAATCAGGTTGCTGGCGTGCTAATATGGGAGCAGTGTATTGTCTATGCAACAGCCCTTGTAACTGGCCTGCTCTTCAGCCTGTTTCTGATCTTCACAGTGGTGCCAGCGTTGATCTTCACGAGCGTTCCCGTTACTGGGTTGGGTAGTGTATTGGGTAGTAATCAATTTTATGGCTTGCAAAGCGCCATCCCAGTCCAGATCATTTTTCCATCTTCTTTAATCCTTGCGCTCATTGTGCTCATTATTGTTTGTGCACTCATTGTGGGTATAATGGTGTGGATGGTGTCGAAGACATCGTTAAGTCAGATGGTACGTCTAAATGAGGATTAGCTATTTTTCATAATTTTATTGAGATCTTATCGTAAAAAGAAAGAAGACATATGACACAGATTCAATTTGGTTTGAATGTCCCTATTAGCAATCCAGGTCTACCTCAACAAGAGTTTCTCAGCGGCCTGCGCACAGCTCTGGATATGATTGTCGGTCACTTCAATTCGGTCTGGCTACCCGACCACCTCCAGTTTGGCGAGCGTCCATTATTTGAAGCATGGACGATGCTTACCTATCTTGCCGCACTCCGTCCGGAGTTGCGCTATGGACACCTGGTAAACTGCCAGCTATTTCGTAATCCTGCTCTGTTAGCAAAAATGGCGACTACCTTCCAATATATGAGCCAGGGTAAATTTATTTTTGGTCTTGGCGCAGGCTGGGCCGAGGAAGAGGCGAAAGCATATAATCTCCCTTTTCCATCACCGGGACAGCGGGTGAGTGAGTTGGAAGAGCAATTGCAGATTATCAACGCATTATGGCGTGAGGATAATGTAACCTTTGCAGGCAAATATCATCAAGTGACCAATGCCTATTGTCTGCCACATCCTGATCCAATTCCGCCTGTGCTCATCGCCGGTTTTCAACCACGCATGATGCGCCTGGTTGCACGTTATGCCGATTGGTGGAACGCAGGAGTTGAAGATCTGGACAAAGCAAAAACACAATTGCAAGCTCTGGATGCCGCCTGCGAGACTGTAGGGCGCGACCCAAAAACACTGCGTCGCACCGCTATGATTGGTGCCTACTGCGCTCCAACTGAGCAGAAGGTGAAAGAACTTGTCGCAAATCATCGCGGCCCCTTTGGCCCTGGCTTTGTGGGAACTCCTTCTCAAGTTGCAGAACAACTCCAGCCCTTCGTTGAGGCAGGCTTTGACTACTTCATGATCCGAGCCGGAAGCATCCCCCATGATTTTACGACGTTAGAACTGCTTGCTCACGAAGTGTTGCCTGCTTTGAATAAGGGATAGCGAGGATATTCATCATGCGAGTTGTCTTCTCAGGCATCTTGCTCGGTATATCTCGATCTCAAATAGGGAGACGGAGAAGTAGGGGACGAAAGGGGATTATCCGGGGCAATTTGTTGTAGTACGCCAACCCACGTGGCAAAATCCGGGCACAACTGAGGATTTGCTGCATGCCAGGTTGTATCGAAGAGATCGAGGAGTGCCCCTGTTTTGTCAAGAGACCAGAACAGGTCACGGACCATTTGCCAGCGCGGACCAGATGATTGCTGCAATTCTTCAGGTTGAAACAGCGTCGATGCGCTCGGCGCTGTTAACCCACGGATCAGAGGGATTCCACCACGTAAGCATCTCGATTAGCAAGATCGCCCCGGCGAAACGATCTCCGTAAGGCGAATATTGCCCATATTTCCCCGGTCGACGATGTTGATAGCCCGGCGAACCATAACTGAGTTTTTTAGGAGGCGGGAGGCCAGGTACATAGAGTCCTTCCAGGTCAAGCAACTCTATCTGTTTAAAGTCCTGCCTGTACATCATGTTGCTACCGGCAATATCGGTATGGGCACATCCACGTTGCTCCAGCTCAAATAGCGTCTGTGCAGTTGCCTGTGCCAGATCAAGTGCCTGCTGAAAAGTATATGCAGCACTGGCTTCTGGTGAACGTATCAAGCCAGCCCATGTTTTCCAGGGCAGCCAGGGCATCAGAATAGCATATTCCAGTTCGGGAAACACCGCAATGATCCGATCATATTCTGGTCGCGTTAAACAAATGCGCCGACTCAGGAAGAACCCCGATACTTTTATGTAGTTCCGTAAGGTAACAGTTACCCGCGCGATGCGCCCACTACGGTATCCAGGCTTCAAGACCTTAAGTGCCCAGAAGGTGCGATCTTTCAAATTATGTAGCGGCCAGATAAAGGCTTCCTGGCCTTCGATGATATAAACGCCAGGAGAGTCTTCGGGAAAGAAATGGTGAGAGATAAATTCGTAGGGCGTCTCTCCAATTGAGATCTGTGCACCTGGTTGTGGATTAAAGGTTTGCATGCTCTTTCTTTCTCGCCTTCAGGATAACTCTGGTCTACCGTAATTGTGAACCAGCAGGGACTGCGAATGCAAGCTTCATGAGTTCAGGCGTGATGCCCGGAAAGAAGAGGCGAGCACCTTTACGCAGGTGATAGCCATAATTATTGATATTTTGACGGTAGACATCAGGCATAGGAGAAGCAAGCTGAAAGAGCCTCTGGGCATTGCCATCGGCCAGATCGTTCAATTTAAGGACGCCCTCCCATTCTAACCAATCTTGTACTGGCTGACGAAGCATATTCTCTGCCATATAGATATGTTCAACCAGCACCGATCCGTCGCTAAACTGCATTTGCTGAATGCGTTTCACAATTGCTGAAGGATCATCCATTGTAAAATTTGCGTCGGTAAGATGACAGACGAGCGGTGCCGGTCTACGTAGTGAAGAACTGCGCTTCAATGAAGCATCGTAGTTCTGCAAAAGCTCTTCCACTGCCGCAAATCCAGCTATGGTATCAGTCTCACCACGCGCAATCAGCGTTGGTACACCTGTCTGCCCAAAGGTTGGGAGGCTACAAATGCCATTCAACTCATCGGTAACCACCGTATTATACGACAGAAGGGCAACAAGATACTGCGGCTGTGGGACCCCATCGCGCATAGAACGGCTCATCAGGCGGCGTATCGAGTCACGCAAAGCTATATTGACAAGCTCTATCTTCGTGCCAGAACCATAGCGCTTATTCATTGAATCGCTCGTATCCACCAGATAGATAATCAATGCTGGCGTCGATGTTGTTGCAGGTTGTGTATACAGATCCATATATTTATGGCTCATCACCTTCCTGGTAAATTGCCTGTCGACTCCCTTCTCCGCCTATGCGCATTCTGTTCCCGCTGAAAAAAGCCTACTGCCATACTTTCAAGTTGCTAAATGCCACGTCCGTAGGCTGCGTGCGCTCAATTGCGAGCAGGCCAATCTTACCTCTAATGCTAGACGGATCAGAAATCTTGCTCATGAATTTCCCATTTATATATAGGTATATATTACTACCCTGCGCAATCATCGTAAGCTGATTGGTATTCCGCATATTGATTGCAATGCAACTATGTTTATCATCTGAGCAAATCAGTGTCTGACCACTCGCTGTGAAGTGCACCAGTCTATAGCAACCACGCAAGTCGAGGGAGAACCAGGAGTAACTGCTACGTCCATTGGCACGAAAGATCATTCCTCCTACATCACCTCGTAGAAGCTGCATATCTACTTGCATAGCAAAATTAGTAAAGACCCCGGCTCCTTGCGCCAGACACGTGTAACGTATGTGACCTTGAGACGGCGGTAGGATGCTGACATGATAGGAGCCATTGCTGAATGCACAGGATGACCCCTTTTGCTGCATAATCTCCCATTGACTTGCACCCTGGCTCTGTAAAGAGTCATTGAGCACAGGAGTCCGGTTGGTTACCTGCTTATAAAGGGCAATTTCTGGCGGCATCATCACTGTTGTAGTTGTCGTCGGCGTGTTTATATGCTGGTTGCTTATATGTTGTATACTCGTTGTCGTTTTTATAGCTGTCGTTTTTACAGATGAAGAGGCGAAAGAGTGCGTAATTATAGCTCCTAGAAGGATCAGTATAGTTAGAGCGATAAGCAGTATATAAAGTGGATGACGTTGGCCTGCCATTCGTCCGGGTCGGAGTGAAAAGTCGGTGAAGATGCCTGAGAAAGAGTTGGATGGAGCAATGCCTGCTGATGCTCCACCACGCTCCACTCCATAGAGACGTGCCCGATAATCGGGATGGATCGTGAGTACTATGCCAGCGAACGCACGCGGATAATCAATACTTGCATCAAAGGTTGTGGATGCCTCCACATCTGCCAGTGTTTTCTGATCTCCTGACGCTGAAACGAAGACATGCAGTATCCCTTGATGGCGACCCTCATTTTGATAGAGAGCTTTCGCCAGCCTTTCCTTGACGAATGTAGAGCTTGAGGCGTCTTTCGTCTGTATAAGCACTATCCAATCATAGGCATGTAATTGTAGAGGTATATGTATGTTTTGTATGTCATCGGCTATAACATTGAGACCAATTGCCTCTAGATCAGCAATCAGACGCGAGACAAGGATATACTCTTTTCTCTCCATCGTTGCATGATAATAGCTGACGAGTATGCGCGGAACGTGTCCCGGCGGGGATGATTCTACCTGTAGAGAATTTTTGACCTTCATATCTCACTCTCTCAAAAAATGTAATCCTGGCGTGTGTAGGAATAGCGACTTCCTCTATAATCAACAGTGGAATTTCCCAAAACGTTACACGCAAATTGTTTATCTCCTTTTGTCGTTGTTCTGTAACGTTTTGGAAATTTCCTGGTTATACCTTATGGATGGCCCAAAAGAGCTGTCCTGTTGAATGCTAATACCAATGAAAAGCTGAAAGGATAAATCATCTATGAGCGATCTTATCTCTGTTAGTCGCAGTGAAGTACTCTCGACCGCCAGCCAGTTCGCACAAAAACAGGCCGAATTGGAGACCGTTATGCAGCAGGTTCAGAATCAAATTGGCACGATGGTCAGTTGGAAGGGCGATGCCCAGGTGAATTTTGTGACCTTGATGGAACAATGGAATCGCGAAATTAATAATGTTCACATGGTCCTGGGAGAAGTCAGTCAGCAGTTGAAACAGTTCGAGGCCCAGATCGGTGCCGTTGATACGAGTGCGCGTTTCTAGCCATGCATACACTTCTCGTGACCCTGCTAGGGCCTGGACAACGCGTAGATTTGCAACTGCCCGCTGATATTCCTGTCGGCAAGTTGCTACCAGAATTACTGGCGCAATGCAATCCACAGGCGCTCGATGGCCGCTCCACAGACCATGCTCCCTGGACATTGGCTCTGGCCGAATCGGGCACATCGCTGGATAAGCATCTGTCGCTATCGGATGCTGGCGTCGGAAATGGGGCGACGCTTGTGTTGCGTCACGTCTCGCCACAATCGCCACAACCTGTGCCACAAATGGATCACGAAAAGTATGTCCCTGCTCCTCGCCTGGCGCTACCCTTGCGCCAGGTGAGCATCCATACACCTGTTCCTTCTCCTGAACGACATCCTGTTTCCATAACCCCTCAGCGGGCACCCGGACCCAAAAGTGTCCATACCTTCCATATACCTGTCCGCGATTATCCACCAGGTTTGCCCACTGAGGAGATTGTGATCACCTCTCCACCTCAACTCTCCTCTTCCACAGGAAAAGCTACTATAGTACTACAATTTCTTGTTGCCTGTTCTGGGGGCTCTTGGTGGATCGCTTTTTTTTCTGATCTACTTTGTCAATGGTAGCCATCAGACATTGATGCTCATTCATTGCCCTGGCTATACCACTTCTTAGCATCGTCACCGCATTGGCGACGGGCCTTATTCAACGCCGCGTGGCTAAGATACAGCGAGCTAATGCACGCTCGGCATACCTGAAGTACCTCGAAACCCAACGCGTGCGCTTGCAAACCATTACTAAACTTCAGCAACAGGTGAGCCGAACTCTCTACCCGGATCCGCCGCTCCTTGCGAAGAATGTTACTGAGCGCATCCATCTCTGGGAACGCAGTCCGGCGGACCCTGATTTCTTGCAGGTGAGCGTAGGACATGGACCTCGACCTTTGTCTAGCCCCGTCAGACTGAGCCTCGGCAATGATTACATGGCGCAATATGAGCCGGAACTACAGCGCAAAGCCGAAGAACTGGTCGCTCAATATCATCATTTGGATGATGAGCCTGTGCCCATTTCACTACAAACCATTGGCCTGCTCTCAATCACAGGCAAAAATATGATCACGCGTGCTCTGGGACGTGCCATTCTTAGCCAGGTCGTCGCCTTCCATTCTCCCAAAGATGTACGCTGTATCGTCTGCTTCCCAGCTAGCTCGACCTCAGAATGGAACTGGCTCAAATGGCTCCCACACACCCGACGCTTACGCCAGGTCAAAGCCACAAAACCACAGAATGCACAACCTCTTTGCTTACTTGCTGATAATGTGCATGATTGCCTTGAGTTGCTCGAAACACAGATTAAGCCGGAGCTAGAATTGCGGCGCAAATTGTATGCCGATCAAAACGAAGATGCTGCACGCCGTGCATTACCTCACCTGATTTTCGTGATAGACGGCTTTACCCTTGGTGGCGAGTTAGCACGCATGCCAGAAATAGATGAACTCTTTCGTGATGCCGGTAAGCTTGGCATAACCGTTCTGTGTATTGTGGATGAACAGAGCCGCGAGCCTGCCGAAACCCAGGCCCGTATCATCATCTCAGATGAGAACTGGCTTCTATTTGAGGTGACGAAGTTTGATGGGCAGCGTATGACCGGCATCGTACCCGGTAATGCCAATATGCAAACATGTGAGCATATCGCACGTTGCCTGGCCTCGCTCGTGCTGGAGAATGATGGGGCCATAGAGGATCTTGCGCAGGATGTCCGCTTGCTCGACTTGCTCAATATCCCTGCACCAGAAGCCATTCAGCCTGCTCAGATGTGGATCGAGCGCGAAAGAGAGTCGGTATTACGCGTGCCTCTTGGTAAGCATGAGAAAGGCAAGCCCTTACTGCTCGATTTGAAAGAGGCATCCGAGAAAGGGGATGGTCCGCACGGTCTGGTGGTCGGTGCGACTGGCTCTGGAAAAAGTGAATTGTTGCGCACGCTCGTCATCAGTCAGGCCATCCTCCATAATCCTGACGAGGTAAACTTTGTCTTCGTCGATTTCAAGGGCGGCGCTTCTTTTGCCGATCTCGCGGCGTTGCCGCATGTCGCTGGTATGATCACAAATCTGGAGGGGGAACCAGCTTTGATCGATCGTATGTATTCCTCATTGTTGGGAGAGTTGCGCCGCCGCCAAAGGATGCTCCACGAGGCAGGTAATCTGGATAATATTCAGCAGTACAGGGCGCAGTGGCAAACCAATCGCGACACCATGCAGCCGCTCCCGCATCTCCTACTCATTGTTGATGAATTTGCCGAATTGTTAGTCAATCGACCTGACTTTCTTGAACTCTTCGTGGCTATCGGGCGCATCGGGCGTAGCCTCGGATTGCATCTGCTCCTCGCTACCCAGCGCCTGGAAGAGGGACGCCTCAAAGGGCTGGAAAGTCACTTGCGCTATCGCATCTGTTTACGTACTTTTAGCGCTGCCGAGAGTTCGACGGTCTTAGGAAAGCCTGACGCCTATTATCTCCCCTCGGCACCCGGTATTGGTTACCTCAAAATTGATGCCAAAACGCCGCAACGTTTTAAGGCCGCCCTGATCTCCATACCCTATATTGCGGCTAATCAGCAGATCAACGTGTCCGACATGCTCCGCGAATTTACACCAACTGGCAAGGCTGTTCCTTGCCGGACACTGGCACATAATGGGAGGGTCGCGGAAATTGTTGATGTGAACCGCACCGAAATGGATGTGACAATTGCACGCCTGGCCGCTTCGCGTCGGGCGGCGGTCCATCAAGTCTGGTTGCCGCCACTCGCCAAAGCGTTTGGCCTTGAGCAACTCCTTGATCACAACCTGTCTACGCGGCTCTGGCAGCAGCCTCCATCAACTGGCTTGCTACACGTTCCAATCGGCCTGCTGGATGTACCATTGGAGCAGGCGCAGGTGCCCTTGCGGTTGGATTTCTCCGGGGCAGGCGGGCACCTGGCAATCGTTGGAGCACCACAATCGGGCAAGAGTACCCTATTGCGGACCTTGATGATCTCCTTTATGCTTACTCATTCGCCTCGTGATGTGCAGTTTTATTGCATTGATCTTGGTGGGGGTCAACTGCGCTCGCTGGAAGCTTTGCCTCACGTCGGCACCGTTTGTGCGCCGAATGATCGCGAGAAGATTCACTTGCTGATCCGTTTGATGCAAAAGGTGATCGCCGACCGCCAGGCGTTATTCCGTGATCATCATATCGAGAGCATGGCGATGTATAGAAGTCGTCGCCAGCAAGGCGAATTCGCTGACCTTCCCTTCGGTGATGTCTTCCTGGTTATCGACAATCTGGCCCAGTTACGACACGACTTTGAGCAGATCGAGCCTGAAATTGCCAACTTTGTTACGACAGGACTGACGTATGGGATTCATGTCGTTCTGGCAACCAATCGCTGGGCCGAAGTGCGCAAACCAGTCCTTGACAATGTTGGTACGCGTCTGGAACTGCGTTTGAATGATCCCGTCGAGTCACTGGTTGATAAAAAGAAGGCCGCTGAACTGCTTATGGGTGTGCCCGGCAGAGGCCTGACGATCGATAAATTACAGTTTCAGGCATGCCAACCCTGGATCGAGAGTGCTGATCCCAAAAGCGCCCACGCCGCTCAGCGTACGCTGTCCTTCCTGCATGAGCAGGCCAACGTCTGGCAAGGATCGGTGGCACAGCCAGTTCTCGTGCTACCCTTCCAGATCAGGCGGCAGGAGATGCGTCGTGTAGAGAAAGCGGGCACCAGGGGCATTCCAGTTGGCCTGGAGGGATTTCGCCTGGAACCTTTCTTCATTGACCTGTTCTCGCTGGGACCACATTTCCTGGTTCTGGGCGATCCCGAGTGTGGCAAAACAAATCTCTTGCGCGTCATGATCCATGAATTGACGCAACGCTATTCTCCAGAGCAGGTGCAGATCGCCGCAATCGAGTGCCGCGCTACTATCAACCTTTTCGATATCACCGAGAGTGCGCATTATCTAACCTATGCAAGTATGCGTATGCCCTCATCGTTGAAGGAGAGCGTAGACTACGTGACGAACAAATTGAAAGAGCGCACATTGCCCAATTCTTATCAATCGGTGAAGGACCTGCGTAACGCAAAAACATGGTCGGGTCCGCACTACTTTCTCTTTGTGGACGATTATGATGCCATCGCGTCGCCAGCCGGTTCCGCTTTAACGCCACTACGCGATCTGGTCGTCCAGGCCCGCGACATCGGTTTTCATGTTGTGCTCACCAGGACGATCAGTGGCATCGCCAGTTCATCCTTTGAGCCACTCTTCAAAGGTTTGCGCGAAACCAGTAGTCCAGGCCTGATCATGAGTGGAGATCGGCAAGAGGGAAAATTATTGCACGACCAGGCCGCGACCAATCAGCCTCCCGGTCGTGGCTATCTGGTACAACGGAGACATCCATCGACGCTTATACAGGTAGCACTGGCCTGACGAGCGTGATCAATAGAAAAGGAGTCTACACTTTATGGCTTATATTCCAGGTGATGGGGGAGGATCCAGCGATCTGATCTCAGTTGATACAAACGCATTGAAAATGACCGCGCCAACATTTCGCCAGGGTGGACAGCAGGTGAACGAGTTGCTGCAAAGCGTGAAAAGCAGTGTGCAGATGGCAAACGGGAGCATGATGCTGGTGCTTGAGTTCGCCAGGATGGCGAGCTTACTAGAACAGCTTCAGGAGCGTATTGGGGAAGCAATGCAATGTGCGTCTGGGGGATTACAACGGATCGGCACCTCGCTAGAAATTGTCTCCGACTTATTCATAGAGACTGAGGATAGCGCAAGCCAGACCTTCACAAAACTTGCAGATGACACCATGCCCTGGCATATTAATATCACCCTTCCCCCAGGTGTTATCAATGGGAACATGGGTGGCTCATCTCCTCAGCCGACGCCCACCCCGCAACCTCCGAAGATAGTCAATCCTCAGAACCCGATAGTCAACCCTTTGCCGGGCATACCAGGGGGGCTAATACCGGAGATTCCTTGAACGCTATCCATCATCGATCCTAAACGAACAGGTTACCGGGGTGATCTGAACAGAGGAAAGGAGGCCATCCATGTACAATACGAGTGCGAGCGACCTGGAACGCGTGGTGAGCGACCTGGGGCAGATTGCACGCACCTATACCAATGCTGCGCAACAATTGGATCAGCAGGTGATTACGCTCGAAGGGGCCGTTGCACATGTGCTCAATGATGGAGTGATGCAATGGAAGGGACTCTCCAGCGAAGCATTTGCCAGCGCATGGCTCGAACGACGTGCCCGTTTGCAACAGGCGTCGATGCTTATGAGCACGTCTGCAGGGAATATGACGACGCTGGCACAGACCATTGAAAGCAACTTGCCCACCATTCGTGCCGAGCAGTCGATCCAATTGCAACCGATTTTCGCCTCAATGCCATCCAATGAGCAACAATCGGTCCTCGATCAGGTATCGCAGGCCCAGAACGCCATCTTTATGGCGCTTGCCGCCCTCAATTCCCAGTTGGAGGCGATGGCAGAGGAGGTGAGCGATTGCCCACAGGTGGATCGGGAGGCAAGCTCTCCAGGTCTGTATGATAACATTAGTAGAAATGATGCAGGTGGGGGATCGGCTGCACAAACGCCAGAGCAAAGGATTGAGAATGCTGTCGGTGATCCAGTCCTTGCTGAACTTCTGATTGAGCAGGCGAATCAGAATGGAGCCAATTTAGAGGATGTTGCGACGCTCCTGGAAAAGAATGTTGGAATTGATCAGGTCGATCAATGGATTCAAGACGAGGTCAATTTAAAAGACGTCGCAATTTTGCTTAACAATGGAGTAGATGCCAACTATATAAATGCCTGGATTAGTAAAGGTGTAGATATAAAGAGTGTGGCAACCTTTATTGAGGGTGGTGTCAACCAGGATATTGCAGTACAACTTACCAGAGCCAATGTTAATCCTGACGCTGTACTTCCTCTCATTCAGGAAGGAGTTGCGCCTGAAACTATTATGAATTTTGTGAAGTTGGGGATTGCACCGGAGAACGTTAGCAATGTAGTTGAGTCAAACATTACCAACTTGATAGAGGACAGTAATCCGAAATTACCTCTAACGCGAAAAAATGCTATTAGCATGTTAAATGGTCCGTCTGGAACTTACCCACGTGTAGCAGGTAGCGGTGTGAAAGGTGCAGATGTCAGGTTCATTGATGTGAAAACAGGGGAAGTGATCTTGATCCGAGAAGAAAAAAGCCTCACATCATCAAAAAGCCTGGATAATGAGCTTTCAGATCTAGGCAAACAGTTTAGTATAGATTCTGCTCCGAAAGAACTGGTTGTACAAGTGCCAAGAGGAACAAATGCAAATAGCTGGATTGGTGGTTTTTTGAAAAAAAATGAGGGTTCTGGCCTTGCAAAGTACAAAAAGTTAGAGATAACTATTGTTGATCCTGATGGAAACTTACTTTGGCAAGGTAACTTAACTAAATAGGAGGAAAAAAGAAATGAGTCGTTATGCGAGTTTTGCTTGTATAGATTGTAAAATATCACTTTTTCTAGGAAAAGCGATTTTTCGCAAAGATGGAAGTGTCAATTACTTCCACATTGGTGAGGCAGAAGAGCCACTCAACTGGCAACGACCAGAACTGAATCAAATCATCTGGAAGATGTTCGCTGAGCATGCACGACACAATCTTCGTGTGATGGTTGAGGGAGATGATGACTATGAAGAATTAGCAGATTTTAACAAGATTGGGGGTTCAAGAATAGGAGATACGAGCGAAGAGGAATATCTAAGAGGCTGGGACGGCTTACAAGAAGACGCCTAAGCCTAAGAAATAATATAAAAATGTCATCTTGGAGCTTGATTAATTTATTGTGATAGAGGAACCTAAAAGAGAAAAAACAGCCATCGTCGATCCAGACGGAAAAGTACTCTGGCAAGGGCCATTACGGAGTCAATTCTGATGAGTCGCTACGCTGATTTTGCTTGTCTAGATCGTAAGATCTATGTCTTCCTGGGAAAAGCGATCTTTCACCCGGATGGAAGTGTCAATTACTTCCACATTGGTGAGGCAGAAGAACCACTCAACTGGCAACAACCAGAACTTAATCAAATCATCTGGAAGATGTTTGCCGACTATGCTGGCCTCCACTTGTGTGTGGGAGTAGAGGGGAGTGATGAATATGAACAATTCGATGAATTTGCCATGATTGGAGGAACCAGTATAGAAGATATCAGTGAAGAAGAATACCTGAAGAACTGGGATGGCTTACAAGAAGATGCCTAAGAAATAATACGAAAATATCATCATGGAGCCTGATCAAAATGCTCCCAATACTTATACCTATGATAATGTTGTGCTCTTTCCAGATCAATTTGTTGTAATGGAGGAATAATTCCCGAAGAGGATCTCTTCATAGCGTGAATACATGCAATACAGAAAGGATACGTATCATGCCCGATGATGGTGATCATATAAACGTCTCAGCATCGCGCCTGCGCGAAACCGCCGGCTCCTTCCAAAAGGCGTCCCAGGATACATTCGACCTTATGAACAACCTGAGTGGTACAGCCAGACAATTGATCAACGAAATGTACACCGAACTTCATCACTCTCCAGCTGCGCTCGAACGATTGTGCAATCGCTGGTATAACGCCACCGATAGCCTCGGCAATGCTTTACTAGAGGTTGCGCACAATCTGAATACTGCCGCCGATAACTATCAGAATGCAGACAAGAATGGTATGCCACGTAAATGATAGGTAAATAGCAATGTGCATATATGTCTAATTTAACAGGAGTGAATAAGGATGTCGGATATTGAGAGCTTACAAAATCTATCCGGGCAACTCAAGCACGGTGCGCAACAGTTTAGCGACGCCTCTCAAAAACTGAGTTTACAGGCACGCGGGCTGGACTGGTCGGCGCAGGATCTCGCCAATGGAGCCAATGCCTGGGCAGGCGCGGGCAGCCAGAACTTCACAACAGCCTGGAACACCTATCATCAGAGCACGCAGAAGTCAGTCACCGCCCTGAACAACACCGCCCAGGCGCTCACCAGACTTGCGCAAAAGATCGACGAGACGGTGCAGCAATTGCAGGAACAGCAGGCACAACAGAGTTCGCTAGCCATCGGGATGGGAGTGCTCACAGTAGGTCTGGTGGTGCTGGATGTGCTACAACTGGGATTGGACCCGGTCACTGATGGCCTGACGGTAGCAGCGGGAAGCGCAGATGCCGCCGCCATCAGCGGAACCGAAGCGGCGGCAGGCAGTGCCGAGGTAGCAGCCCAAGGGTTGGTCGAAGCAGATGCCCAGATCGCCGGAGACCTTGACGAAATTGTCAATGGAATCGATAATGTGGCGGACTCAGGAGATATCACAGCGGATGGTGGGACAACACCGGGGGATATCAATGTTGATGATGGGCCGTTTAATGATAATAGTAGTGGAAGTAGCGGAGGAGGTGGGAATAATAACGGAGGTGGAAATGGGCCAGTAGATGGTGGAACTGATGATCCGGGAGGTGGAGATCCTAACGAGCCAGGGGGATCAGGAAATGGGGGATCAAATGAACCTGATGGTAAAGGCTCAGGAGGATCAAATAGTGGGAGCAATCCGCCGGCTACTACAGAAGAAAGTGTTACAAAAAAGTTAAATGACTATCTATTAAATCCTGATCACCCTGCTGGCGGCCCAAAGGCAAAGTGGTTTAGACTTGCGCTAGGTTTCACAAAAGATAACGCGGATAAGCTTGCGCAGCAAATTGTTTTCGATCCTTCTAGTGCTGTAGAGACAGGTGTAACACAATTTGGAACGAAATTCAATCAGGTAATCAGTATTGTTGGCGAGAACGGTAAGACCATCGATGTAGTATTCGCGTGGATCAGAAATAACGATGGCATTGTAAGATTGGTGACAGCAATCCCAGCAAAGTAGGAGCAATCGATGTTACAGGAAAACGATGCAGTCAAACTCAAACACAATATCCTAGCTCATAGCTCAACAGCGTGGCAAGGGATACCATCTGTCGATCTGGCTGCCGGAGATATAGGAACTGTTGTATCAGTCTATACCAACAATTCGGTTCATTACGAATACGAGGTCGAGTTTGTTGACGAAGATGGTATGACACGTGGACTGTTGCAATTGAAAGAGGAGGAGATTGAACTGGCGTAGGGACCAGCTTGAGCGCGTCTCACAATTTATTGAAGATCTTCATCGGAGTAAATACCTCAATAAATTGTGAGACGCGCTCAAGCTGGTCCCTACCCCTATGTGCATTATCCCTATATCCTACCCCTATAACAGAGCAAGATTGGAGAAGTTTTTTCCGACCTCATATACTATGCTTACACAGCAGATCATCATCTCTTTTATTATGTGTACACCATTGAATGAGTAGAAAGGCCCCAGAAGAAGTATGGATATGAAGCTTGAACTTGTGCCAGTTCCAGTCACGGATGTTGACCGCGCCAAAGCATTTTATGTTGAAAAAGTTGGATTTCACGCCGACCATGATGTACAGCCCGGCAATGGCATGCGAATAGTACAGCTTACACCACCCGGATCGGCTTGCTCGATCGCGATTGGGACTGGTTTCGGCATAGATAGTGAACCAGGATCAATTAAGGGCTTGCATCTGGTGGTAGCAGACATAAACGAAGCTCGCGCGGCACTCGCAAGTCGTGGCGTTGAGGTGGGCGCGGTCGATGATATGGGCGGCGTTAAGTATGTCTCTTTCAGCGACCCCGATGGCAACTCGTGGTTATTACAGGAAATATCAGTTCGGCGCTGATACTCTCATTCATTGCTTATATACCTGCACATTAAATCCAGCCAACATCTGCATCACCTGATACAATTGCGTGACCCCATCCTGCTGAATTGTGCCAGTGGTAGCACTCACCTGACCCTGATAAACTTGAGATGTCTGGGTCAGCAACGCGTTTAGAAGCGCTCCACTGCCAGCTTGTAGGAGTTGCTTGTCCTTCATATTCACCAGCGTCTTCACATTCGTACGAATTTGCTGAAATTGCGTCTCGATTGCACTAAGCGTATTGGTGAGTTTTGTCGCCTGGTTTCTCTGATATGTAGTTGCAAATGGATTGGCGGCGATCGCATTAAGGTGATAGGCGATATGTTGAACATACCCGGCAGGTACCTGATTGAGTGGATCTAACGTTAGTATCGCTACACGCGTATTACCCGTAGAGGCATTATGCAATATAGTGCCCGCAGGAAGATCTTTATAGACGTAGACGGAACTATCTAGATAGGTGAGGATGCCTGTCAGTTGCGTACGTAGCGCCTGAACATTCTGTTGCGTAAACGCTTGCTGCGCCTGTTGTGCCTGCTTCATAATCGCCAGTGCGTTATTTTGCAGCCAGATTCCCAGCCCCCCGTGTAAGTTCACGCTTTCAAGCTGGGGATCGGACGTGAGCAGATGGTGCAAATGATCCAACACGCTAAAATGGTTCGTTGTATCCTTTGGATCGGGCGTCTGCGCTAATGCATCATAATAGCGCCATGCACTTTGATCCGGTGAAGGAACGATCGGTTGAACGCCGCTTGCTTCTTCTGTAATGAGAAAAACACTTGTCCCGGTGAGCAAATCGTTTTGCTGCGGTTCTTGATAGATAGCATGAATGTTTCCATGCTCAACCGCGAGTGGACGGAGAAAAACGCTCGTACTTTCAGGATTTGTTGCCGAGCCGAGCAGCCACGCATAATAGCTCTTACCAGCAGCGGGAGCAGGGAACGTTACTAAGATCGATCTCCAGTATATCGTTTATGCCCTTACTAGTATTTAGCCCTGAAGCATCAGGTCCGAGGCTATTTCTAAAAAACGCGCATCCCAGACTTGTGCTGGTTACTAAATTCACCGGACACGCCGCTGGTTTGCTTCCTCCCGTTACAGAAGATTGACGAGTTCGAAAGAGCAAGAACGAGGCAAGGATGATACTGACGACAACAAGCACGGTTGCAGCCGTTCCCAGCAAGGATAGCAGGGGTTGAGCCTTTGGGGACCAGCGTCTCGCAGATCCTGATGAAGGAGCAGATGGCAGAGGAACATATTGTATTGTTTCTTGCTCTGTGTCATAAACAGCTGGCCGCTGAATCCTGCCCAACATTTGTTTTATAGTCTGCCATAAAGAAAGCAAGCGCCATGTATGTTGCGAAGTGCTATTTGCCGCACCTTCCTGTGCAGGTAAAGATTGGGTCTGAGCCTGCGCAATAGTATCAATGCTAGTCATGGTTCCGGGGTACAGGCGTTGTAATGCAGTCAAAGCGGCTGCACGCACGGCGATATCAGCATCCTGGGACGCCGCTAGCAAGACCTCTCGTGGAACATGCTGGCCCGAATTTGCCAATGCAGAGATCGCCGCTTCACGTACAAGCCACTTGCTATCCCGTAAAGCCAGTAGCAACGGTTGTAGAGGAACAGCACCCTTCATGTGCCCTAGCGCTTCAGTCGCAGCAGCACGCACGGCTTCATCTTCGTCGTTACCTATCAATTCGATCAGCGGTTTTATTGCAGCCCGACTCCCAAGCCTTCCCAATGTTTGAGCAGCAGCAGCCCGCACAGCCCAGGACGTATCGTGTAGAGCAGAGAACAATTGCTGGAATACTTCCTGCTCATGTGCTTTTTCTAACACCCTTGCCGCTGCCGCTCGTACATGTTCATTTTCGTCGTGCAGAGCTTCTAAGACGAGCCTTACTGGCACATTCCCGGCTCGTGTGCGTAATGTCTGGAGAGCGGCAACTCGTTCAGTCCACTGTTGACTCTTGAGTGCAACCAGCCAGGCATCTGGCTGTAATTCAGCATGAAGGGTTGTATCAGGAGCCTGTAATCCCAGAGGAGCCAGCATCCTGGATAGCAGATCTGATGGCGCGTCAGATAGTCAGCGGATTGGTTTTGTCAGGCCGGGCACCCTTATCATCCTGCTCCATGTTCCACTAAACCTCTTTCTGCTCCCGGTTGATGGCCTTCTGTAAAAGTGCCAGGCCACGACGTTTTTTCTGCCGTATGGTTCCTTCAGGCTCCTGTAAAACATCGGCGATTTCAAAAAGCTTAAAATCATCAAAATAGTGAAGATAGATAACCTCGCGATATTTTGCCGGGAGTTCAGCAACAAGACCGACGAGCTTGTCTCTTGTCTCTTCGCGCTCTAGTATGTGTTCGGGTAGTTCACTGTCAATTAAGCTTTCGTCATCAAGAAACAACTCACTCTCTGTATCCAATGAGAGGGCCAGAAAGCGCTTTTGTTTATCGATATACGTCAAATACGCACTTTTCGCCACCTTATAAAGCCAGGGCCGTAGCCTGCCGCTCATATCATACAACTGTTCTTGCGAGTAACCTCTCAAAGCAGTATATATCCTTAAAGAGGTATCCTGCATAATATCGTCGGTGTCAACCACATTTCTTATATGCTGATACACATAAGAATATAATGTATTCCCATACTTTCGCAACAACAATTCGTAGTAGCGATCCAGGTCGGTTGCCAACAAACGCAGGAGCACGTCATCATTCATGAAGCGATCCCTGCTTTTCTCTTTCGTGCTCTTGTACTATATAACATGCCAATCTCTCTAAACGTTACAAAATAGTAGAAGGAGTGAGTGCCTCGTGTATTAAAACCCCTTCCGGAAGAGGTAATTGTATTGAAAATAGATAAATAGATGCAGCTAAACAAGTATATCACAGGTGTACATGCCTGTCGTGCTGTTTTTCCTGCATCTCTAATGGGTGCTTTTCAAAGGATATAGATGCATTCATTCCTCTCTCTTTTTGTGCTATACTATCCCTAACAACGTATACATGTTCCTATTGACAAAGAACATTGAATTGCTGCCAGGGGAGCCAATCGGCTGAGAGGGCGACCGTAAAAGGTTGCCGACCCTATGAACCTGATCTGTGGTAATACCAGCGAAGGGATGCAGCGTGCCGAGCTACCTGTTTTGATGCAGATTCGAGCCGCAACCCTTCCAATTAGATGAGGGTTGTGGCCTTTTTTTTGCTCTTGCTACGTTGCCTCGCGGAGGTGAGGTCTATGCATACCGGAGATACACCAAAACTGCTAGTACAGGGCGTCACAAAGCTCTATCGCTCTGGTCGACGCACTCTAGAAGTATTGAAACCCATCGATCTGACCGTCAATAACGGCGAGTTTGTGACCATGATCGGCCCCAGCGGTTGCGGCAAAAGTACCCTTTTTAACATTATCGCTGGCGTCGATGAGCCAGATGGGGGTCACATATCGTTCGATGGCGAGAGTGGAACGGCGCGTGCGGGTAAATCAGGGTATATGCCGCAACAACCCCTGCTCCTTCCCTGGCGTACTGTCGAGGAGAATGTCATGTTGGGTCTGGATGTGCGCCATGTGCCACGTAAGCAGGCGTTAGAACAGGCCCATGAACTGCTCAAACGTTTCGGCCTGTCTGAGTTCGCTCGCAACTATCCAGCCACCCTCTCAGGAGGAATGCAGCAGCGGGTGGCCCTGTTGCGCACAGTCTTATTCAATGCTTCCTTCCTGTTACTGGATGAACCATTGGGCGCACTCGACGCTCTAACGCGTATGTCGCTGCAGATGTGGCTGCTCGATCTCTGGCAATCTCTCCATGCAAGCGTCCTTTTCATTACGCATGATGTGCGTGAGGCAATTCTATTATCTGATCGTATTTACGTGTTGAGCGCTCGTCCGGCTCAGGTTCTACGCGTCATCGAAGTCGATCTACCCCGACCCCGCCAACATGAGCATCTCGCGTTAGAACAATCCATCAGGCTTGAACAGGAACTTGTCGCACTCTTGATGAAGGAGCAAACTCTATGAATATATCTCTGCAGTCTCAATCTGTTCCGTCACAACGCCTGCGCCGGGTTGCCAACTATGGTCCCGCTGTTCTGCTTATCGTAGCAGTATTGTTACTATGGGAACTCTATGTGAACTCCGGCCAGATCAGCTCACGTGTGCTGCCTTCACCAATTGCGGTTGTGCAGGCCCTGGTCGCCAACTGGGACGTGATCTCTGGTCATACACTACAGACATTATTGGAAACAGTACTTGGCCTGGCCATAGCTACCGTGCTGGGATTGGGACTGGCGATCCTGCTAGATATGGCGAGTTGGGTACGCAGAGCCGTTTATCCTCTGTTAGTCATCTCACAAACAATCCCTATTATCGCCCTGGCACCATTGCTGGTCATCTGGTTCGGCATTGAATTGGCCCCGAAAGTGATCGTGGTCACGCTCTATTGCTTCTTCCCTATCGCGGTTGCCTGCTCCGATGGCCTGCTAGGAACTGATCCTGATCTGGTACGCCTGATGCGTAGTATGCGTGCCTCGCGCTGGCAGGAATTGTGGCTGGTGCGCTTGCCGGGAGCTATGCCATCCTTTTTCTCCGGCCTACGTATTGCCGCCACTTATAGCATGACCGGAGCCATCGTTGGCGAATATGTGGCCGCCTCGCGCGGACTGGGTCTTTACATGGAAGATGCGTCCCACTCATTTGCGGTCATTCTCGTCTTTGCCGCCATCCTGGTAACTGCACTGCTCAGTCTCTGCTTATTTGGCTTCGTAGCATTGCTCGAACGGATCGCGTTGCCCTGGTACCAGGGCGTCCATATGCGGAATTAAGGGTTTCGCCAAAGCGTAATGCATCAAAAAAACATAAAAGCGCGGAAAACGGTAAGGGACCCGATTGTATCGCGTCCGTGATTGATCACCCGTGGGCTACGATTCCATGAATGGCGGACGCGATACAATCGGGTCCCTACCGTTTTCCGCGCATTACAAGCATTCGTGTCGTGCTTCCGTCATTTTTTCCGAAATCGTTGGAGTCAATGGTGCTTGCCACCGCCCGCTTAAGTGGACGGCGTTCATCGGGACGCGGGCGTGGCAAGCACATGGTCCTACCCCATAGCGGGAGATCCGATAAAGTAGCGCGAACCATTATTTCTATAAAAGGAGATATCCATGAACTCTCGCACACGTTTGTTATTAACTATTGCCCTACCCGTCCTGTTGATCATTGTCATCGTAAGTATTTTTGTCATTCAACAGCGCGAACCCACCACCCCAACAACAACTACTCAGGGAACGCCAACCAAATTGACCCACATGACGCTGGCACTTGATTGGACCCCTAACACTAACCATACAGGCATATATGTTGCGCTGGCGAAGGGTTGGTATCGTGATCAGGGTATTGATCTGCAATTGCTGCCCTATTCGTCCAGCGTCAATCCCGATACGCTGGTAAGTACAGGTAAAGCGGATGTCGGAATAAGTTCGACCAAATCGGTCGTCGCCGATTATGCCGTTGGGCAACCAGTCGTCTCCATCGCCGCTATCCTGCAACATAACACCTCAGCCCTCGTTGTACGTGCGGATTCCGGCATCACCAGTCCTCGTGGCCTGGATGGCAAGACATACGGAGGCTTCGGAGCCCCTTACAAGTCAGCGGTGGTCAGCTCAATTATCAAGCACAGTGGCGGAACTGGCAAATTCAAGAACGTAACGCTCAATATTGACCCTATCGAAGCATTGAAGTCGAAGCAGATTGATTTCGTGTGGATCTATCAAGGTTGGGAAGGCATTCAAGCACAGCGTGAAGGCTTAAAATTAAACGAATTTTATATCACGGACAACGGTATCCCTGATTATTACACGCCAACGATCATCGCAGGCCCCAATGAGATCAAGCAGCAACCAGATCTGTTGAAGCGTTTTATGGCAGCTACGACTCGTGGCTATGAGTTTGCACGCACCAATGTCAACGCATCGGCACAGATTTTACTCAATCAAAACAAAGGGGCTTTTCCCGATCCAGGTCTTGTTTTGGCCAGTCAGGACTATCTCAGCCCACGCTACGCCGACCCCGGACGTAAATGGGGACTGCAAGATGCTGCCGCCTGGCATGGCTACCCCAATTTTATGCTCAACGCAGGCGCGGTTCAAGATGCAGCCGGCAAGCCCATCAACAGCATAAACTTTGATCAACTGTACAGCAACCAATTTTTGCCCTCGTAATGACGTAGGTGCCGCGTTTACGCCGCCCATGTGGAGGGGCTCAGATTGATCGCGCTCACGGGTGTGGGACGAATTCATTTCGTCGTCACACCCGTGAGCGCGATCAATCTGAGCCCCTCCATTTTTATCCATCCAAATTGTTGAGTAAACATTTAACCTATCTTAACAAATTCTTGAATGTACCAGAGTAGAATGATTAGTGTCAGGAAGCAGTTATAAAGATGAAATCATTTATCGCACAGAAATAACTGCCAATCGAGACCCCAGTTCCATAATTGAAAGTTCATCGCAATTTGTGGGTAATGAAGGTCTCACAATCTAAAATTGTAGGGGGAAATAGTATGACCTGGTCTATCCATACCCGTCGCCTGAGCATGTGGACGGTCACTCTAGCACTACTTATGTTAACGATCGCTCTGGCTGGTTGTTCCAGTAATATTGCCAATCAGGGGACACCCGTTGTGCAAACGACCGGAGGTACACAGCCACAGCAAGCAGCACCAGCATCCACCACCGCACCACAATCCGTTTCGTCGACTTCACAATCGTCGGTACAATCCAATACTACCAGTACTGGTATGGCAACCGGATTGCAAAATACGGATCAGCAAATTCAGAAGACGTTACAATCTCTAGATAATGCACAGAATGACGTAAATACCTCATCATCAGTGCAAGAAAATGCACCACAACCCTAGCCGTTTTGAATGAGATGTAGGGGCGCAGTGAGCGGAGCGAACAAGCCCGTGAACAAGCCCGCGTCGTGTAGCCCTTTCTCATCTTCCGTATTGATTATAAAGAAAATAAAGGGGACAATCATGTTGAAGGTTTCTATCAAATATATAGCGCTTTGTTTCGTAGCCATGGGTATCGTGAGTATAGCATTACTCTTTGTGCCAACAACAACGTTTGCTGCATCACGACCAACAGACAAATGTGCTAAAAACGATGTACAGTGTGTAATCACTTTTGGTAATCAGGCCATTGCATCACGTCAGAGTGCCCTTACTACCTTAAGTGGTAAGGTGAGCACTCAGCTCAACAAGGGCAATATTGGCAGCGACCAGTCAGCCGCATTGCAGGCCGACATAACGACGAACCAGAACAATCTCACAGCCTTGAAGACCAGAATCGATGCAGACACAAATGTTCAGACAGCTCGTCAGGATGTCAAGAGCATTTATACAGAGTTACGCATCTTTGCAGTTGTACTCCCGCGTGATTATCGTAAACTGCACATTGCCATCGAAAGTGTGCTAGAGGGCAAATTAAAGAAGCTTGAGCCACAACTACAGCAATCTATCAGCAAAGCACCAGCCAGTGAGCAGGCAGAACTCAATACACTCTACAATGATTATCAACACCAACTTGCCACAACTGAAGCACAGATTGATATAGCGATCTCATTATTCCCGACCCTTACGCCTGCAAACTATAATACGGATCATGCCACCTACACAACCAACTTGAAAAGCGTGAAGACGGCAGAAGATACAGCCCATGCTGCACTTCATCAAGCCGCAAAAGATTTGCATCAGATTGCTCAGATACTCAAAGATAACAAGACGGCAACACCAACTTCAGGCTCTTAAAACGGCCCGTTTGCCTGACAAAGACTGGCAAATGTCCGTGGTATCTATGCCCACGGACATTTTTATATTGATGTATGTATATTTTATACATAGAAGTATGCTGTCTCTGACCTTGACAGAGCTTTCCTCCCTTGAGTATACTTGTTAACAATAAGTAAGTGGGGAGAGTCCATATGGGCACCCTGGTTAAAAAATAAATATTCGCAGTGAATAACTGATCTCATCAAGAGGGTGGAGGGAAACGGCCCTATGAAGCCCGGCAACCCGTATGCAATGTTGCATACAGGGTGCCAATTCCGGCGGATAAGCATTATTCCGCAAGATGAGGGGAAGAGCGATGCAGCATAGCCCCTGAAAAACAGGGGTTTTTTGTTATCCTGCGCATTACGTACTTTTATCAAATCAATACGCTATAACTTTGAGAAGGAAGAGTAAGCGAGATGGGCGGCCACAGAGAGTTGGCGATGATGAGAAGCCAGCGCCGTACCAACGTTGAAAATGGCCTTTGAGTTGCAAGTTGAAACCCCTTACAGGCGAGTAGACTGAGCCGGGTGGTCCCGTTACAGGCCCGAGTACGCTTAACCTTTTTCATTGGATCGTTTATGATGTTCCAGGTTAATCGTACTCACAAAGGCCGCATGTCGTGAGACATCGGCAAAACCAGGGTGGTACCGCGAAGACGTTTACCCCTCGCCCCTGTAGGGTGAGGGTTTTTTTGTTCCCATTTTCAGGAAAGGAGTGTGCGATGGTGGCACAGGTAGAGTATTCCACGCAGTTGGATACCCTGAATGCTCGTCATTCTCAACATGCCCCTGTTAGCCAGGTGTTTACATATACATTTGATTCTTTGCCATTGCAGAATGGAGGCCAGTTGGATTCTGTAACGCTGGCATATGAAACGTGGGGTTCTCTCAATGCTGAGGCTGACAATGCCGTCCTGATAACGCATGCTCTCACAGGAAACTCACATGCGCATGATAGTGAGCGTCCCGATGATCCTAAAGCGGCCTGGTGGAATCCTCTGATTGGTCCTGGCCGCCTGTTCGACACGTCACGCTACTTTCGTGATCTGCTCGAATGTTCTGGGAGGCTGTTACGGGAGTACCAGTCCATCGTCGCTCAATCCTGCTACAGGCAGTCCCTACGGAATGGATTTTCCCGTCATCACTATGCGCGATATTGTGCGTGCTCAGTGTGCTCTGGTCAAACATTTTGGTGTGCGTGAATTGGCGATGGTTGCGGGTGGATCTATCGGTGGTCAGCAGGCCTTAGAGTGGGCTGTGACCTATCCTGAGATGGTCCGCAAAGGTCGCGGTTATCGCCGCTACAGCCGCTTTAACTGCTCAGGCCATCGCCTTTAATGAGGTGCAAAGACAGGCTATTATGGTCGATCCACTCTGGCAAGGTGGTAATTATGAACCCGGCCAGGGACCACATGCTGGTCTTGCGATAGCACGTATGCTAGCAATGATTACCTATCAAAGCGAAGAGGTGATGGAGCAGCGTTTCGCACGCAAACCAGCCTGGAACACTACTACTCCGGCACCCAGCGGCTCTCCCGATCTGGGAAAGCGCTTTGACGTTGAGAGTTATCTCTATCATCAAGGTAATCTCCTGGCGCGTCGCTTCGATGCAAATAGCTATCTGTATCTGAGCCGCGCGATGGATTCATATGATGTAAGTGAGGGGTATCCCTCGCTTGATGCCGCGCTCCGTCGTATACGTAGCAAGGCGCTGTTTGTTGGTATCCGTTCGGATTTTCTCTTCCCGGCTGCTCATGTACGCTGGTTAGCTGAGAAAGTACGCGCCCTGGGTGGAGATGCCACCTATGTGGAACTGGATTCACCGCATGGTCATGACGCTTTCCTCAAAGAGTGGGAGCAGATGGCTGATGCTTTGGATCGGATTGTTTCAGAAGAAAGGTAATCAGTAACATGGCACTTAATAGTAATCGTAGCTATGGTTTTGAGACGCTCTCGTTACATGCAGGACAGGAGACAGCCGATAGCGCAACCAATGCTCGCGCCGTTCCTATTTATCAGACATCATCCTTCGTCTTCGATAGCCCGGAACATGCTGCAAATCTCTTTGGACTCAAGCAATTTGGTAATATCTATACCCGCATTATGAATCCGACTCAGGATGCATTTGAGCGTCGTATCGCAGCCCTCGAAGGAGGCGTTGGTGCACTGGCAACCAGCTCAGGACAGGCTGCCGAAACTCTGGCTATCCTCAATATCGCAGGAGCCGGCGATGAGATCGTCTCTTCCGCAAGTCTCTACGGTGGTACCTATAATCTGTTCCACTATACCTTGCCCAAACTTGGCATCAACGTGCGCTTTGTGGATAGCCGCGATCCTAACAATTTCCGCAGCGCCATTAACGAGCGTACAAAAGCCATCTTCGCCGAGACGCTAGGCAATCCTCGCCTGGACACGCTGGATTTCCAGGCCGTTTCCGATATCGCCCATGAGCATGGTATTCCGGTCATTGTCGATAATACTCTGGCAACTCCTTACCTGGTGCAACCATTCAAACATGGAGTGGATATCATTGTGCACTCGGCAACGAAATTCATCGGTGGTCATGGAACCTCGATTGGTGGCGTTATCGTCGATAGCGGCAAGTTTGACTGGGCTGCGAGCGGCAGGTTCCCGGGCCTGACGGAGGCTGATCCCTCCTATCATGGCTTGCGTTTTGTCGAGGCACTTGGTCCTCTGGCTTATATCATCAAAGCTCGTGTACAATTGTTGCGTGACCTCGGTCCAGCCGCCAGCCCCTTCAACGACTGGCTCTTCCTACAAGGGTTGGAGACATTGCCGTTGCGTATGGAGCGCCATAGCCAGAATGCAATGCGCGTCGCCGAGTTCCTTGAGGGTCATTCAGCTGTCGAATGGGTTACATATCCTGGCCTGTCCAACCATCCACAGCATGAACTTGGCGAAGAAGTACTTCACACACGGTTTTGGTGCGATCCTTGGCTTTGGCATCAAAGGTGGTCTCGAAGCTGGTAAGAACCTGATCCGTCATATCGAACTCTTCTCGCACCTGGCGAATGTTGGTGATGCAAAATCCCTGATCATTCATCCAGCCAGCACCACGCATTCACAGTTGACGGAACAGGAGCAGCTTGAGACTGGCGTCACGCCCGACTTCATTCGCCTATCCGTTGGTCTGGAGACCGTAGATGATCTCATCGAAGATCTGGATCGTGCCCTCACCGCAGCCGTTGCTGAAGCAGGTACACCTGCCAACGCGTAATACCTGCGAAATATGTAAATGAACCAGATGTGGTAGGGACCCGGTTCGACCGCGTCCGCGATTCATCGACCTGGGGCCGACATCCATAAATGGCGGACGCGGTCGAACCGGGTCCCTACCACATCTGTACGGGGATTGCGCATGCGTCCCACTGACCTTTACAAATCGTATCTGTGTAGTCGTATCAATTCAGGGAAGCTGAAGGATCAGGTTCCCATATAGGGAAACAATGGTGGTTGCAATGCACAAAAAAGTCAGCGTCTTAAAATTCGGTGGAACATCTGTCGGAAGTGGTGAGCGCATATGCCAGGTGGCGGCGATTATCGAGAATGCCCGGCGGGAGTATCAGGCATCCGATGCCTTCTTTCCAGTTATTGTCGTCTCGGCAATGGCTGGCGTGACCGATCAACTCTTGCGTATTGCACGTCATGCCTGCGCAGGTGAACGGGAAGCGTACGAGAAAGAGCTTGCGTTGTTACGTTTAAAGCATCTTGATGCGGCGAAAATAGTAGCGCAAAACGCCGATAAGCATACTGCTCTGGTGGCGGAACTTGAAGAATGCCTGACCTTCCTGACGAAAGATGTTTATGCATTGCACGAATTTGCCACGCAAGGGGTAGAGATTTCATTGCCAACTGCCGCGGTTGCCTCCTGGGGCGAACGTCTCTCCATTCGCCTTGTCGCAGCAGCCGCCTGTGATCTAGGAGTGAACGCAGAACCTGTGCGCCAGGAAATTATTATCACCACGCATCCTAAAACCGATCCATCGCAGCCCTTTGGCGTCGTTGTTGGTGCCGAGCCTTTAACCGAAGAGACGCGCACCAATGCCGCAAGGTTGCTCTCACCTCTCATTGAGCAAGAGATAGTGCCAATCGCCGCTGGTTTCATGGGCCGCACCATCACCGGCTTCGTCACGACGCTTGGTCGCAACGGTTCAGACTATTCTGCAACCGTAATTGGTGCCGCACTTGATTGTGCTGAAGTTTCCATTTATACCGATGTGGACGGTGTACTGACCGCAGACCCACGCCTGGTTGCCAATGCGCGTCTCTTGCCGCATCTCACATATGCAGAGGCGGCGCGTCTCTCCTGGTTTGGTGCAAAAGTGCTCCATCCACGCACGCTTATCCCGATTGCCCATCGCAATATTCCCGTACGTGTGCGTAATACGTTCCGTCCACACATCCGTGGTACTGTCGTTGGCCCTGTATCACAAGGGCAGAGCGGCGCATGTGCCATCACATTTCGTCGTAAGCTGGCATTGATCACCGTCGAAAGTACCGATATGTTCGGTGCACCTGAGAATGCCGGACAGGTCTTTGCCCTGGCCGCTGGTGCTGGTGCAGCCCCCGTCGCTATCTGTTCATCATCGGGACATCATCTTTCTTTCGTCGTCGAGGAACAGGCTGCTGATTCGATCATTTCTTTGCTGCATCACGATATGGAAAACTGGAAAGTCTCATGTCGACGTGGTCTGGCTGCATGTGCCTGCATCGGTTCTGGCTTCACCTCCGATCCCATGAGTCCAGCCCGCGCCGTAACCGCACTCGCCCGTGAGCACATCCCCGTAATCAGCCAGGGAGCATCCGAGCAAGGCATTACGCTTATCATCGCGGACTCCAACGCTGAAAGTGCTCTGCGTTGTCTGCATCGCGACCTGATCGCCCCGGTCATCCCATTAGTGCGCCATGCACATTCCGCACACGAACGACGGAAAGAACATGTACGGTAGGGGCCAGATTTATCGCGCCCGAGTGTGTAGGCAAGGAGAGTATAATAATGTCGGACTTGAACTCTATAGACAATCTACTCTCCCGATGCGCAGCAATACCCGGACGTATTGCCCAGGCAATAGAGGGCAGAAACGAAGAGGAATTGCATGCTAGACCTCTACCAGACGATTGGTCGCTTATAGAGGTTTTTGCGCACATGCGTGCCGTCGACGATATATTTACACCACGCATGTACACAATTCTGGTACGCGACTCGGTGGTATTAGTGGCCTACGATGAGCGCCGTTGGGCAGAGGTTGTACGCTATGAGCAGCTCGAATTGCATGCATCGTTGCGTCTTTTTACGTTGCGTAGGGCCGAACTGGTCAATACATTGCGCTCTCTGGCGTTAGAAGACTGGCAAAGGATCGGTATCCATGAAGAGTGGGGACCGATGACGCTATTGGCGATCTTGACATTCTTTCTTGAACACGAAGAGGAACATTGCGCACAGATTGTCGCAATCAATAATGCATTCTAACAAATACTCTGATAAAAGGAGCGGATATTTTATGTCCTCATACCCCCAAAAACGTATTCCTGTCGCGGTCCTGGGTGCAACAGGTATGGTCGGACAGCGCTTCATTGAACTGCTGCAAGGGCATCCCTGGTTCGAGTTGGTCGCGCTGGCGGCTTCCGAAAGACATGGAGGACGCCCCTATGGTGAGGTCACGAATTGGCGGCTCTCTGGCAGTGAAATGCCCACTTCCGTTGCCACATTACCCGTTGTATCCTGCACGCCAGATGCGCTATCAGGTATCAAAATCGCCTTCTCTGCGTTACCGGGCGAGGTCGCGGGCGACATTGAATTAGCATTGGCACGCGCAGGTGTTGCCGTCTTCAGCAACGCCAAAAATTATCGCATGGCACCAGATGTGCCATTGCTTATCCCGGAAGTCAACGCCGATCACATCGGTGCGATTGTGCAGCAACGTAAAGAGCGCAACTGGTCCGGCAGCATTGTCACCAACGCGAACTGCTGTGCTACCCCGCTCGTGATGGCGCTCAAACCTTTGCAACAGGCGTTCGGTTTACGCAAAGTCCTGGTCACAACTATGCAGGCGATCTCCGGTGCAGGCTATCCAGGCCTACCTTCGTACGATATTCTCGACAATGTGATTCCCTACATCGGTGGGGAAGAAGAGAAGTTAGAGATAGAGACGCTAAAAATGCTGGGTTCCTGGCAAGAGGGAAAGGGCTTTACGGATGCACCTCTGGTCGTGAGTGCGCATTGCAACCGTGTCGCCACACGTGAAGGGCATCTGGAATGCGCCAGTATCGAACTGGAGCGCGATGTCACTCCTGAAGAAGTCATCGCCGCGTGGGAAAACTATATCCCTGAATCCCAACAACTCAAGTTGCCGACTGCCCCCGAACGTGCGCTGATCTACCGTACCGAGCAGGACCGACCCCAGACCTTGCGAGATCGTGACGCAGGCAACGGCATGACCGTAACGCTTGGACGCCTGCGCCGTTGCCCTATTCTGAGCTATAAGTTCGTGATGTTGGGACATAATACAATTCGCGGTGCTGCTGGTGGTTCTGTGCTGAACGCAGAATTGTGTGTAAGTAAAGGGTTAGTATAAGGTTACTAGCCCTTATCTAGCCAGTTTTTGAGGCGATAATTACATTCATTTATTGGTAGGCGACCTTTCTAATAAGGGGTTTTGATTTTTCATACTTTTTGATATGAAAAATCAAAACGAAGATGCTGTTTTTATTGCTATGTTTTTCAGATCATAAATGAGATGCCTCAGTGTTTTGTGAAGAACATTGTGTTAATCACAATCACTGTAGTTGCTATAATACCTAATGTTATCAGGCGACAGATCAGAATAAAGTGAACTGTATCAGTCGTCATAACAGGATCATACGCAAAACCCGCTTGCATAAGAAGAGAGTAAGCAATCTGTGTCAACGTCAGGACGGAAGAGCCTGCCAGTATGGCGTTTTGCAAAGGTGTAGGTGCGCTTTGCTGATGAGTGCGTTTGCGGGTAGGAGGTGTTCCGCCAGGTTTACGTTGATAAAGAATGTTGATCAATGCAATAGCCAGACAGATGACGAATGTCGCAGCAACCTGGCTTATAAGCCCGAAGCGACCGATATAAGTGTTGTTCGTTGATAGACTCGTGAGCGACATCAATGAAAAGACTGATAAAGCCGCTAGCGCGAGACGGATCCAGGTGGATGACTGCCAGTTCGTCCCAACTGGTATGATTTTCTCTCCTTCTTGTTCATTGAAGCGTTGCCCAAGCGCGTTGTCTACGGCTTCGCGCACGGAGCTATCTTCGTCCCAACGTGCTGCTAATAAATGACCTACTGGTGCCCTTTCACCCTGTTCTTGAAGTGCCATGGCTGCTGCCTCCCTTACTGCCCATGCTTTATCCTGCAGGGCGATCACTAACGATTCCATTGGTGCTCGTTCGCCCAATGTGCCAAGCGCCCAGACTGCTGCCGCCCGTACAGATGCATTTTCATCATGCAATACAGGAAGCAGCGGCTCTACCGGAGCTCTATTTTTTAAGCGACCTAATGCCGTTGCCGCAGCTGTGCGTACACGCCATTCTTGATCTTTCAATGCCTCAACCAGTGGCTCTATAGGAGTGTCTTTTTCACGTATACCCAGAGCTCGTGCGGCTGCTGCACGCACAGATGCATTTTCATCGTGGAGTGCATTGAGTAGCGGTTCAAGAGACATGCCTCGTTTCCCCTGTACCTGTACTGCTGCTGTGCGTATCGTCCAATCGCTATGCTTGAGCGCGGCAACAAGATATTCTGGATGTGCCTCAAGATAGGTCGCAGCCTGTCCCAGACCCAATGCAGATAACGCCGACGGGACAACATCGGCTAGTTCCACATGATCGACAAATTCCGTGCTCCATATCTGTTGCTGCTGAGCATGGCGGGTCAGGCGACGTTCATCATGGTTGCGTTTCATTATCTTATGCTCCTCCCTTCATTCATCTGCAGCGTCTTTCTGAGCATACGTAGGCCGCGATAAACGTGCGTCTTAATTGTTCCTACAGGCCGATTGAGCAGATCAGCGATCTCTTGCTGGCTAAGTTCATCGAAATAGTAGAGATTGATTACTTCGCGGTACTGCTCTGGTAACTCATTGACCAGCAATTCTAATTCACGTCGACGCTCTCCCCGTTCAAATATAGCGTCGGGTCGCTCTTCGTATTCATCGTCCAGTTCAAGTAGTAAATCACTATCATGGTCATCGAGAGAGAGCGCAAGTGGAGGCTTTGTGCGACTCATATAATTGCGGTAGACATTCCAGGTTATTTTATATAACCATGGTCGGGCCTGTAGGGTACGTATCTGCTGTAACGGGTAGCGTTCTAGAGCATAGTAGGCATGCACAAATGCCTCCTGCACAATATCCTCTGCGTCTTGCCGATTGCTCGTACGACGCTGGATGAAGGAGTGTAACTGCTGCCAGTACTTTGCGACCAGTTGTTCGTAGTAGCCGTCGACCTGATCTGCCGTCAGATATGCATGCTCTTGCCTATCCAGATTTGTAACCCTCCATGTTCTCTCGTTTCTATGCGCTGTAACACGAAAGAAGAGCAGAAGGTTTCACATTTCAGTATGTATGGAGACGATTGGGGATACAGATTAGAATGCAGTAAGTGTCACTTCTTTGCCCTGTGCTGCCGAGTCGTAACAGGCATCGATGATACGCACACGGCGCAGACCTTCACTACCATTATAGAGCGACCAGTTCCCACTGACGATCTTGTCGATAAAACTACTGACGACGGCATTATGAAACCCTCCACCCTGCACATTGGGATGAATATCAATGGGTGCACCATCGACATCCTTAAAGATCGTCACCGTATTTTCTGTATGGTAGTGTCGTACACGTAGCTCGGCTCCCCCCTGGGTGCCGTAGAGCACGATGCCATAATCGTTCTGAGCACTACTGTGGGTGGCCCAACTGCTCTCAAGCAGCAAGGTAGCGCCGGTGGATAAGCGCAAGAAGGCCGTTGCCAGATCTTCAACTTCATACTTGTGATTTGCGCCAGATTTCTGCGCTCGTGGATCAATCCCAATCCCTTGCATACCAAGCTTATTATACGTGGACGCGCTTGCCGTGACGACAGATGGCTCATCCAACAGATAGAGCGCCATATCCAGCACATGACTACCCAGATCGATCAAGGGACCGCCGCCAGCTATCTCTTTGTTGACGAACCAGGAGCCAGCACCAGGAATACCCTGCCGTCGCATCCAATAAGCCTTTGCATAATAAATCTCGCCCAACTGTCCTTCATTGATGTAGCGCTTGAGGGTGTGCACATCGTCTCGTTCACGATGATTGAAGACGACCTGTAGGACGCGATTCGCTTGGATGGCTGCCTGCACAATAGCTGCGGCTTCAGTACCTGTGCGGGCCAGTGGTTTCTCGCATAAGACGTGTAGTCCACGTTCGAGAGCGGCAATTGCAACGGGAGCGTGCAGATTATTAGGAACACCAATGCTCACTGCGTCCAGATCATCGCGTGCCAACAATTCTTCATACTGTTTGTACAGATGGGGTATGGCGAAGGTTGTGCCGAGTTGAGTCAGGCGCTCCTCTTCCTGTCCTGCCAGCGCAACTATCTGGACATTCGGCAGGCTAGCGTAACATTTCAAAGCGGTTGCTCCCGCAAAGCCGAGGCCAATGACGCCAACGCGGATCGGGCCATTCTGTGGTTTGTCAGTCATTATGAAAGGGCGCTCCTTTTCTTGCAAAAGAATAGAGTATGGAGAAGCACTAGCAAGTGACGGAAAATCGCTATTGGTTACGCTGAGTATGTATTGTATCATATCTCATTTGGTAGAATTGGTTTTTTAGCGTGCTTATAAACATCGATAAACCATACCCCGCCTATACTTCCAATCATGATCCAGATAAAGTTAATGATCCCCGGTAACTGGTACTCATTCCTCATAAAAAGCAGGGTGACGGTAATATAGATGATGTTGAATATAATGAACATAATTGCGATCCATCTTTTTCTTGTGATCATTGTCTGATTCCTTCTCATAAAGTGGTACTCGTATAAGAATACGCATTTTTGGATAGGAAATAAAAAGTAGTATAAAAGGCTAGTTTGTTACCGATTGCACATTGACATTGGTCTGGAATATCGATATACTAGAATATTAGAAAAACTTTAAGTGAGGGCTTTCAGATCTGAAACGAGGGAGCAATCTGTGACTGATCAATCATCCTTAAAGAAACCTGCATCGAAAGGTAAGAAAAGGCAAACAGGACATATTCAACTTATTGTCAAGGGAAGTTGGTTTGCCTCTATTATGGTAAGCATCTTCTTTCCACTTTTGTGGTTCCGGCAATTGTATTTCGGGGGCTATACAAGCATGAGCGAATTGATATTCTTGTTGCTCCTTAGTGCTACAGAGACACTTTTTCTTTTTATCATCGTGCCATATCATTTCAGCAGTATGTATCTACGTTATGTCGTACTTTTAGCATTTCTGGTTGATGTAGTCCTATCGTTCACAAGAATGAGTGGGCTTCCCTTGTGGCCTGTTCACTTCACTACAAACTGGTTTGGTAGTCTGATAACCCTTGTTTTCATCGGCTATTTCGGCAGCTTCAGTGCTCTTGCACTACGTGGGTATATCTATCACGAACCCACTCTCCATCTGACCTTTCCTCTGCGTTCCGGTTGCTACGCTATTGGTCATGGAGGAAGCAACAAAGTGATTAATTATCATGCTGTCAACACGGCGCAGCACTATGCGAACGATATTCTCAAACTCAATCGTTGGGGAACCAGGGCGCGAGGTATCTATCCCCGACAGCTTGACGCGTATTATATCTTCGGAGATATCGTCTATAGCCCTTGTGATGGTATAATTGTCAGTGCGTTTGACGACCTTACCGATCTCGCGCCATCAGACATGGATCATACTCATGCTGCTGGCAATTACATAATTATCCTGTATCAAGGCAAGAAAATACTCCTGGCTCATCTGCAGCAGAACAGCGTTTTAGTACAGCCAGGGGAGCAGGTACACCAGGGACAGCCGCTTAGTAAAGTCGGCAATTCTGGAAATACCAGTGAGCCACATCTACATATTCATGCAGAGTATGGAGGCAGTTCTGATCGTTTTGGTGATGGGATGGGCATACCAATCATCTTCACAGAGAAAGGTTTCCTTAAACGCAACGATATCCTTATAGTTCGTGATAAGTTCCAGAGAGAGTAGTAATGAGTACAGATGAAGAGCGGATGCTCACGCTTGAACAAAACGTAGCTTCCTTACAAGAGCGTCTGGCAGTCTTAGAGGCAGCCAGAAATCCCTCCCCTCTTTCCCCGCTACCTTCCTTGCCATCGGAGGACTTTGGTATCTTGCACATGATGCAAAGTCGTCAGGGGTTTCCCTACGAGCTAGATGATAAGAGCGGAGCTGTTATCTACGCTGGTGCTGCCCACATTGCTGGTGCTAAATATGGTTGGCAAATGGAGCGCCCCGTTCCCTGGCTTCTTCAACTCTTAGATGACGAAGCGGAGATGTTTTCACGTACATTTGCTGCCTTGGGAAGTCCACTACGCCTCACACTACTGCGCGAATTGCTTCAGGGCCCTAAAACTAATTTACAGCTACAGGAAGCATCAGGTATCTCTTCAGCAGGCCAGCTTTATCATCACCTGAAAGAATTGCTGGCTGTAGGCCTTATTGAGCAGAAAAGCCGCAATCTCTACGCTCTTCCCGCACGCAACATCATACCGTTCCTGGTTCTTCTTGCCGCCTCATTCGACACTACAGGGAAAAGCTAAGCTGAAGAACAAGAGCAAATTGTATCGTTTTCTTTTCCACTTTCCATCTTTTCCTCGAACTGTTCTCATATATCGAGGATATGATTGCCTTCTTGCAGCATTTTAATGAGCATACAGACGTTCACGAAATAAAAGCACTTCTGGCATCATTTGAGCAGAGAGCAGATTATCAATTTTGTTTTCTCTTTTATCAATCGTCTAAACGAGTATGTCTGCCGTCAGATACCCATAGCCATTTTCCTCTACAATTTGGAAAAATGCTCTATGGAACGCTCTGTGTGCGCAAACAGGTGCAGCAACCAGATGAACCCGCTTTCCCAATGAGATTATCATTGTCCTGGCTTGTTCTAGAAAAGAGAAGGCAAAATCTGATGAAACAGTCCACTTTACAGCAACTATGGTTTTTTCTGTTTATTGCTATATTAGTGCTAACGTGTGCCGCTGTTGTTCAAGTAGTGCTGGGTCACGGATCAATTGCAGGGGTATTGGGACTTCTGGCCGTTCTTTCCTTCACAACAGCCCAGGCCTTTAAAAAAGCTAGTATCTTATTATGGGCAATTGCTCTGATTCTTGTTGTAGTAGCCTTTTTTGTTGCTTTACAAGGTATGAAATTTTAATATTTTATGCTTGTTTTTTGTCAGGTATCCTGCTGGCAGTACACACCTTAGTGAATTAAAAAAGAAAGTGAAGGCTGTTATCAGTCATACCTTCTTTTTATAGATCCTTTATTACGCAAAAAAACGCATTCTTTGTTGGAAGAATGCGTTTTTGCGTATAACATGGTATGTACCAGAAAATTGCTAGAAAGGATTTCACACCAGAAGTATCTGATCTTCTATTTCATCGCCGCCACCAGATCAGGCACCAGCTTATCCGCACGTGGCGCACCCAGGCCCGTCACCGGATCCCACCCCGACACCGCTGGATACCCCTGCACGTTTGTCTGCGTGTTCGTGTTATCCCCAGTCGTAATATCACGGAAATCTCGTGCATAGTTGCTCGACGCAGCCAGCTTGTAGAGCGTAGGATTAATGAAACCCAGCGGATGACCCGCCATCTGATTCGCCAGCGCAACGATCCCTGCCCACAGAGGAGCCGCAGCACTCGTTCCCCCTACCATATTCCATGCTCCACTCTGATAGATGACCAGGCCCGTACGTGGATCTGCAGCCCCGGCGATATCAGGAACACCACGTCTCCCCTGCAACTGTTGCTGATCAGCGGCTGGCAACGCTTGCTGATAACTCGGTGTCTTGTAAAAACGACTGAAGCCACCACCACTGCCACTCCATGCCTCCTCACTGAAGGTTGAACCACTACGTGTCAGTGTCGTCCCCCCCACACTGGTGACCCATGGTGAATCGGTGGGAAAACCTGTTGTGGGGACCGAAGCAATATGTTTGGCCTGCAAATCCTTATAATCGGTCGCTCCGTTATCGCCCGAAGAGGAAAGATAGGTCATGCCCTGCTGCGTCGTCGCTTTCTGATACAAAGCTTCCCACTTTTGCAGTTCTTGCTGTCCCTGCGCATCCTCAAGCGTCAGCTCAGAAGCAGCCCAGCTCTGTGAGACGATATTGCCAAGCTTATGATCAATGGTGTACTGCTCCAATTGCCGAAATTCAGGTAGGCCGATCGTTCCCTCCGTTTCAGCAACTGGACTGACCAGAACGACAATTTTTGCATCCGGCGCGATTGCATGGATGACCTCTACATCGAGCGTCGTTTCGCCAGCCCAGCCGCTGCGATCACCATTCGGATCATAAGGTTTCACGTTCAATGGTGCAATAATCTGCATGTTAACAGGCGGCAAACCAAATTGTTTATCGTAAACATCCATGTCCTGCTGTAAGGTTGGACTGCCAAATGAAACAATATCAATCACCGTCTGCCCCTTGCCCGTAATCCCTTGTTGGATCAGTTTATCCACGCCATAAGCGGCACGAAACACCTGTGGCGTATAGCAGGTCGGGATGCTTTTTAAATCAGCGGGACACGGGCTTGCATCCAGGTTCACAGCCGTTGACGTTGGCGAAGGAATTGATGTTGCTGTGTGTGTTGCCGTTGTTCCCGGTTGAGCATTGGCCCCGCTGACCGGACCGCAGCCCATCAACAAAACGAGCGCCAATAGCATTGGAAAAGTATAATGCGAGAAGCGGGTTAACCCACTTCTGATCATACGCGTATTCCGTCGCTCCGTACAATCACCTTTGATTCCAATAATTGACATCTGTAAGGTTCCTCTTGTTCTCTTCTACATATCTCTGTCATTGTGTATGATGCCTGATCCCAGACATCATTTCAATGATATACGTTTCGTGCCATCAGAATAACACATTTTTTAACATGAATAACAGACGACACTTATCTATACGTTGATAGTTTCTCTGTAAGAACGAATTTAATGTTGTGCTAATTTTTTAAAAATAGAGGCTAATGCCGTTATGTCGCATACAATTTTCGATAGTGAATTGACTCTATTAATTCCCAGTAGTAGCGCGATGAAACATGCCGATACGAAAATGTCGGTGGAGAAAGCGAAAATGGCTGTAGTCCTATAGTCCTACACTCTCGCATAGTTCGTTGACCTCGCGGCCTAGAGTGAGTACATTCAATAAGTAGGATTGATTGGAAAAGGATAGGGCGTCGCAGTGGTGTCCTCTTAACATAAATTATAAGGATGAAGGAAATACGTATGTCGTCTCTAGATCACCGCCAGAACAGTACAGTTGAACAACATGGTAACACGGATCCATTGCAACTCTCGGGTTTGCATGTACCGCAACCACCCGTGGAACAACTATCTTTCCCCGAATACTCTCCTATAGTGGGCAATCCCCACACATCATCCACTTCGGCAGCTTCTGACGTTGAGCCAGGTTCACAGACGCGGGCACTCAGCCCTTCACCTCTTGTTACACGTGAATTGACTGAAGTGAAGACGGATGCATTCTCAGCTATTCCTTTGCATCGCAACGCTACCACCTTGCGACACCCTGTGATCATTCGTGGCACCGGCAGGAAAAGCTCTAGCCTTCGCCCACCTGAAAGCCGCCGCAAGCCAGCTATGCATGCAATCGTGACCACTGTGCTCGCACTGGTCGTCCTGAGCACCCTGTTTGCCGTGTTGCCGGTTGGTACTAACGGAAAAAGCAGTATATTGAAATCTATCATGGGTGTTCCAAATGATCAGATGAATATCGCCAATGTGAGAGGCAATGATACCGCCTTGATCGCCCAGCAAGCAGCGACTGCAACGGTTGTTACTACAGATGGCTTCGATCACGGCGCAGCGGTCTATGCAGGCGTTCCGACCGCTCCTCCTAGTATGAGTGGAAGTACTGGCAGTACTGGCAGTACTGGCGGAAGCACCGGGAGCGCCCCTATTAGTGGTGGTGGTGGACTCGACAGATTCTTTTATGGTCAGTGTACTTATTGGGCCAATATGCGTTACCATGCGATAACTGGACATTATGTTACCTGGCTGGGTAACGCAGATGAGTGGGCGGCAGGTGCGGCTAATGCGGGTTGGGTAGTATCTTCTACTCCGCATATTCACTCTATTATTGTTCTGCAACCTTACGTCTTGGGTGCAGGGGGATATGGACACGTCGCTGTTGTAGAGAGTATTCCTAGTCCTGGAGTTGTTTATACAAGTGATTGGAACTGGTCCGCAAATGGGGGGGGGTGGGCAACTCTATCCTACGTAAACTTTACCTACCCGATGAGCGGAGTCAGTTTTGTGTGGTATCCAGGAGCAGCATAGATTAGCATGCAACGAGAGGATAGAACTAGGCTCTATCCTCTTATTTTTTTATTGTTATGTCATGCTATTTCCCCAACACTCCACCAGCAAACGATAATGCTCAATCATTTCCCGATGATGATCCTCTTGCCCTGCTTCTCCCTGATCCAGTTGCTCTTCATGAAAGCGTAACATTGCATATGCGCCCATTATGGCTTTCGGCACACCTCGAACACACTTCACATGTTCCGCTGGTCCCGGTTCCCATGTCGCTTGCATATGCCAGTTAATATAAGGGCAATTGCGGCAGCGGTTTGCACAACAATAGCCCCGCCGAATGAGAAAACCCCGTGTTGCAATATATAGTCCCTGCTCCGTGATCTCCCAATCGGTTTCTTCATCTTGCATCACCATACCCTCTTCTGGATGATTGATTGAAACCTCATAATCTAGCCCCTACACCATTGGAATGCGCTCAATGACTGTATCCCGTTCGCTCTGGCTCGTGTGTCTGGCCTGAATACGTTTCATGATATCACCAATGCGTCGGATGCCTTCTTCGATCTGCTCTTCTTCGGCAGCCGCGAAACTTAAGCGTATGTGCTGTTGACCCCCACCATCAACATGAAATGGTTCTCCAATGACAAACGCCACCCCTTCCTGGGCCGACTCGCGCAAGAGAAGACGCGCTCGCATATCCCCCGGCAGGCGACACCAGAGATGAAAGCCTCCCCCCGGATGGCTGATACGCACATTGGCTGGCCAGTATTTCTGAATGGCTCGGATCATCACGTCTCTCTTATGCCGATAACGCTCACGTAACATATCCATATGCCCATCCAATAGATTCTGGCGCAGCAATTCCGCAACCGCCCATTGGCTCAACGCATTGGTATTAAGGTCAAATATCTGCTTATGTAGTGAGATCCGCTCGATCATGGGATCAGGCGCAGCGAGCCATGCTACACGTAGCCCCGGTGCCAGTACTTTGGAAAAGGTGCTCAGGTACAGAACATATCCATGTGTGTCCAGTGCTTTCAAGGGTTGTGGCTCTTTGCCCTCAAAGTACAGTTCTCGATAAGGATCATCCTCCAAAATGGGTATCTGATAACGTCGCGCCAGTAAGAGCAGACGACGTTTCCGATCCGGTGACATCACAAACCCGGTCGGATTCTGAAATGTCGGCAAGGTGTAGATGAAACGTGGACGCCGACGCGCCAGAATCGATTCCAGCAGGTCGACGCGCAACCCATCTGTATCTGTTGGCACGCCGATGACCCTGGCACCCAGTGCACGGAATGTCTGCACGGCTCCCAGATACGTCGGCACCTCGACCACGACTTCGTCGCCCGCTTTGAGGAGAAAGCGCCCGATCAGCCCGATGCCTTGCGTGGCACCCGAAAGAATAAGAATATTTTGTGTATCTACGGCGATACCATGCTTGCGCATCCGTGCCGCGATCTCCCTCCTCAGACTCTGTAGCCCCTCAACTGGACAATACCCCAGCGCACTTTGTCGTGCCTGCTGTAATCCTTCTGCAAAAAGCATTTGTAACAACTCTGCTGGCAGGAGATCTGTTGCGGGTGTGCTTGAAGCTAATGAGATGATCTCTTTGCGTTCCCCCAATGCAGACATCTCGCTTAAGACACGCGCATCAGGCCCCAGAATGGCATCTTCTCCCTCAGCCAATCCAAGCAGCCAGGAGGGCATATCATCTTCTAAAGTATCATTGTCCTGGCTCATATAACTACGCTTGACCAGTGTGCCTCGTCCCACATGTCCCTCGATCAATCCCTCGCTTGCCAGTTCGTGGTAGGCATTCATCACCGTTGTACGATTGATGCCCAGTTCCTGTGCCAGCGCCCGCTCGGTTGGCAGACGTGTACCTTCGGGCAACTCGCCCGCAAGAATTGCCTCGCGCAATCCCTGGCAGATCTGCTGGTACAGGGGAATGCCACTGTCCCGCTCAAGTTTGATGAAAGAGGAAATCGGTGTTGTAAAAACAGGTAATGGTTCATTGCCTGAGCCATGGTGTCGCATATTCTTCTCCCTTGTCAGCTTATATCTGTAAGTGTAACCAATCTCTTTGAAAAGGAACAGTGCCAATTGGCTGGTCTTCCATAAGGCCAATTTCCCATCCCTGGCCTCATCTCTCTCTATTTTGTATTATTTGATAAAGGAGATTGTACCCGGCGTAAAACGACGAAAGGAAAAATAACAACCATGACTACAATAGAGCAACGTATCGAGGCTGTACGGAACGATCGCGAGCATGGATCGCGCTGGCTGGTACGGCAAACAATCAGCATCCTGCACGATCTTGCCCAGGAACAAATGGCTTCACAAGCGGAACAGATGCAGCACCTTCTTGCAACAGGACGAGTGCTTGCCCAGGCACGACCTGCCATGGCAGCCCTCTCCAGCGCAGTTGGTCGTATCCTGAATACGCAACGTGGACCTCACGCAGTAGCACTGGCAGCAGAGCACCTTCTACAAGACTATGATACCGCTACAGAGCGTATCGCTGAGCATGCGCAACCCTATCTTTCCGGTTGCTTGATGACGTGTAGCATCTCTGGCACCGTTCTTGATGTGCTCAATGCTCATCGTCAACAGATTTCCCAGATGATTGTGTTGGAGGGCCGCCCACGCTATGAAGGACGCGAAATGGCGCGTGCACTCAGTTCTCAGCATTTCCCCGTGACCTTGCTTACCGATGCCCAGGCTGATATTTTTATGCCACAATGCCAGGCCATCGTCGTCGGCGCTGATAGCATCCTGGCAAATGGCGATGTGCTTAACAAAGCTGGCACCGCTTTACTTGCTTATGCGGCCCAAGGGCACCATATCCCTTTTTATGTTCTCTGTGAGACGCTAAAAATCTCGCCACAGCAATGGCCTGACGATTTTCAGCAAGCTCAAAGCTTTTTAGAAGAAAAGGAGCCTGAAGAAGTTTTGGAACAGCCTTTGCCGGGAGTAACAGTGCGCAATTTCTACTTTGACCATACCCCAAATACACTGATCAGCAAAGTGATTACAGAGCGCGGCATCCTGACTCTAGCGGACATCCAGGCAATTGCCATTACTGCTGAAAAGGACGCACATGCTCTTGCTGAAGGATAGGTATCCCCTACATGTCCTATGCATTTGGCGAATCCATTCTAACGCGCTATCATGAGGAGGGAGAGTTCCTATAAAACTTTTTAGATCCTCTATTTCTCAATAAAATAAATGGGTGGCACGTGAGCAAGGAGCGAGGTTCAGTGGAAAGCGATCAAGATCAGCACTATTCGTCAGCCAACGATCAATCCAGGGATGCAATACCATCTCCAGGGTCAGAAACATATAAAACTGAAGAAGCCACGGAGATGGAACCGGGCATCTCCGTGATACGAGGCAATACTCCGCGCCCCCTTCCTTTCGAGGCTCTTCTGGCGGGCAATGAGCAAGCAGCACAGGAACAAACCACAACGCGTTCAGTCTTTCCTGGTCAGGCTCCAGCAGCCCCACCTCTTCCAGAGGAATTGGAGGACGATGAGCAGGAACGCGCCAGCAGCAATACTGACGTTTCTATCCAGCCTGAAAGTACAAATGGCCCCCAGGAATTTATCTGGCTGTTTGAGTATGGTATGGAAATGGAAGAAACCTTCCTTAATAGTTCAGAGCGTCTGGCCGGGGCCGCCTTTTTATATGGACCCGCCGTTTTAAGAGGATATACCCTCATGTTCGCAGAGATCCTGCAAACAGAACAATTTATGTGCACTATCGTTCCCTCAGGACAACCCAAAGCGGAAGTCTGGGGCGTGCTCTATCGAGTTCCACGCCGCGTGACACTACACAACGATCAACAACCCTCTCTGCTCGATAGCATACATACAGCCGGTACGCCTACCAGCCTTTTTGCCCCCGTCTCGGTCACCGTCCGCGAGACGTATCATGAACGTGAGATCGCATGCGGAACATATACACTGACCGCTACTGCTCGCCAACAACTACGCCTCTTTACCCCGGAGCAGGCTGACTCCATGACCCTCCTCGTTCGGCACATTAGAACTCTTGCCAGAAAACAAAAATTACCTGCCTATTACCTCAATATACCTGCCCAACCCGCTTCAGTTGAACCGCCAGCAGAAACGCAAAACCGTAGCGTTGCAACCCCTCTTCCCCGTGAGCAGAATACCGACCCGATACCAGCCCTGAAAAAGGAAAATAGCACGGTCACACCTATCGTACAGAGATCAGTAGTTCTTTCCTTTTCACGCTGGCTGGTTGCTCTGGCTCTCTATCAGATAGTAATTTTATTGCTCATTCTGGTTTTTGCGGTGTTGCAAGGCATGGGATTTATGAGCAGTTTTCTGACGCCGAGCCTGCAACTATTGGGCGTTCCCTGGCTGCTACTCATTTATGGAATACTTGGCGGTACCGTAAGTAGCATCGTTGCACTTGGTCGTGCACGTCGCATCCATCTGCCTCTCTTCGTTATTATCCTCTGGTTCGTACGCCCCTATATCGGCGGCGTCCTGGCCCTATTCGCCTACCTGCTTTTGAATAGTGGCCTCTTTACTCTCGTGGACCTTGCTACAAGCCATAGAACGCTGTTCCCCCTTATAGGGGTTCTGGCAGGTCTCTGTGAAGGTTGGTTGTTTACAAGATTGAGATAGCGGTCGCGTTGTAATCCCCTTGTACCTTTGCATCAGTACCGTGTACAATGAGAAAAGATGAACCACCCTATCAACCCTTCAATGGTGAAGTTGTTAATGCACAAAATGGAGGTAATTAATGCCGACCTACATCAGTCTGGTAAACCTTACTGAACAAGGGGTGAAGGAAGCGAAGAATGCTCCTGAACGTCTACAAGCCTTTGATGTCGCGATTACGGAAGCCGGTGGGAGATTGGTGGGCTTCTATTTAGTGATGGGCCAGTACGATTACATCGTGATTACTGAAGCACCCGATGATGAGATTGCCGCACGCTTGATTCTTGGTACTATCGCACAGGGAAGCATGCGTACTCAAACTATGCGAGCCTTCCCTCGTGCCGAATTTGAAAGCATCACAAAGGGTTTACGTTAGCCCTGGCGAGGCTTCGCCAGGGCTATGTGTTCTATCCAATCCTGGCTTTTTTGCACTATGATGCATCACTGGCGAAAATTGCCTGTACAAGTCGTCCGGGATCGTGACGCGCCAGTGTATCATCTTCCAGATTGAGCTGCTCAACCACCACGCTGGGAACGAGTCGTGCAAGTGGCATACGATCAATAACAACCGGCTCGCTCCCTTCCTCCTCATACATTTTCAGTACATCCGGTGAAAATGTGCCACCGTTCAAAAGTACCCGGTCAACACGCCCTCCCAGATACCGATGAATCTCATTGACAAAATCGGACGCTTTATATCCATCTGTCTCCCCATGCTTGGTCATCAGGTTACAGACGTAGACTTTTTCCGCATCAGCCTCACGAATGGCACGTGCCAGATCAGGGACAAGCAGATTGGGGAGCAGGCTGGTATAAAGGTCTCCTGGCCCAATAATAATGGTATCGGCTCGCCTGATAGCTCGTATCGCCTGGGCACTGGCAGGGGCATTCTCTGGCATCATACGCAAACGCTTGATGGGCGAGAGCGCCGTTCCAGGGTTTTTGCCCCGTGTATCAATATCGGTCTCGCCACATATAACCGTGCCATCTTCTAGATCTGCGCAGATGGTTGTTTGCGCCAGCGTGACCGGGACGACATGACCGGCAGTGTCAAGCAACTCTTCAGCATCCTCTATGGCAAGTAAAAGGTCGTCGTTGTTGATATCCTGGAGACCCTTTAAGATGAGATTGCCCAGACTGTGTCCCCCCACACCACTCAATTGCTCCGCTCCCTCCACTTCTGTCTGCTCAAAGCGATGCATAAATATTTCACGCCATAACGCCCCGTTGCGAGCCAGTGCGACCAATGACATACGCAGATCACCCAACGGCAACTGACGACGAAATTCGTCCATCAACCTCCGCGAACTTCCACCACTATCTGACATGGTAACAATAGCGGTAATGTTCAATGAATACTTTTTTAAATGCGAAAGTATGGAAAAGGTTCCTGAGCCACCGCCTATCGTCACAACGCGTCTTCCAGCAAATCGATCTCCGGCACGATGGTTTCCTTGCACGGCGTATCTCCTGTGGCTGATTTCGGGGTCTACATCCACGATACTTTCCTCTTCAATTTTATACTAACTACGTTATACGACTCTCTCCCTGATCCATTTCCTAAAGGGCAAGTCCACCAATAGAGCTTAGAACTATCCGAAGGCGATCTCCTACCCCTCTTTCTCAGTCTATCACGAGGGCATACTTCCTGCAAGGAACGTTTCGCTCTTTTGGTACTATCTTCTTGTGTAAGCATGTAAAGTACGATATACTGTGAACAACGGGTATCTCTCTGCCACTCTGTGGGCGCGGTGGTGGAGATGCAAGATGCCCGTCCCATTTTCTTTATTCTTATTTTAAGCTGAAGGTTCTTTTCTCCCAATTGCTGATCCTTAAACAATGATGGACTTTGAAAAGAATTACTTCACAAAACTTATCATAAACATAATTAAATATGTTATAATCGTACATATTTTATTTATAAGGGAGGAAACGCACCATGACATCGCAGTCTGATCCTCAGATGCTGCTCTATAGAGCTCGTCTGTACCTGGAAGAAGGACGGAGTAGGGAAGCTCTAGCAGCCCTTCAAGCACTTCATACCAGCGATGAGAAACTACAACAGAACGTTTCGTATTTATTAGGATGGTGTTACGTCCAACAAAAACAATGGCAGGAAGCTGTTGAGGTGCTGTCTCCGCTCCTTGCCAATGTGAAACTCACAGATGAAGCCGATTCCCTGGTGGAACGAGAACTCGTGTCTCTTTATCTTTTGCGCCTGGGGGAAGCTGCAATTAATCTGGGGCACCATGAGGATGCCTCACTCCATTTTACTATCTGCTTGAAGGTCTTACACGATCGGCGCGTCTATTTGCCAAATGTACGCATTAAAGCCCGTTATTATCTGGGCATGACCTGTATTGTACGTGGCCTCTATTCCGCTGCCGTTCAGCATTATGAGGACGCGTTACGCCTCTGTCGTCATTATAATAATGAGGAAGAGATGGCCCACGTCTACCATGGGTTGTGTGATGCCTATCGTCACATTGGGGATTTTCCGCGTGCTATAACTGCCGGCGAGGAAGCTTTGCAACTCTACCGCAAGAGAGCGGATCGTGAGATGGAGGCACGCGTGCATCATCTTATGGGACGCATCAACTTCTCGCTGGGTGATCTACGAGCAGCTTCCGACCACTATACAGAGTCTCTGGCAATCGCTACTGGTTACAATGGCCCGACAATGGCAATGCTCAATTGTGTTGCTCTGGCTGATGTACGTATGGCAGAGGATCGCCTGGAAGAAGCTCGTCGTTATTGTCAACTTGCTCTGGAGACAATGCAACGCTCACATAATGTTCAGATGAGCGCCACCGTCTATCATGCCGTGGGTAAAATCTCGCATGAGGAGGCACACCGGGCTCATGGCGAACAGCGGCAACAACTTCTGCAAGAAGCTGTTTCCTGGTATCAAAAGGCCAGCGAATTACTCAATCCTACACAGGCATATGCCGATAGAGCTGAGATTTATGGTCGCTGGGCTCAGGCATTGGAAGAATTGGGTTGCGCTCAAGAAGCAATTGATATATGGCGCTCTGGCTACGAGGTTCTCTCGAAAAAAGCGGCTGAAGCTAGATGATCACCTCTTTTTGATCGGTGTTATGATATGAACAAGGCGTACATAGTTGTATGTACGCCATTCTTTCACATACTGATACTAAAAAGGATATTCTATGCTACAAGTCGATCAACGTCAGCTAGGCGCTTCAGGTCTGACTGTCCCCGCTCTCGGTGTGGGTATATGGAGCTGGGGCGATACCCGCTACTGGCAATATGGACAAAACTATACGCGCGAGGATGTCTCACAGGCTTATCGTGCCTGTCTCAATGCCGGCTTAAACTTCTTCGATACCGCCGAACTCTATGGAAGTGGAGCCTCTGAACGTCTCCTGGGCGAGTGCTATCGGGAGGAAGGCCGCCCTATCATTATCGCCAGCAAATTTGCTCCTTTCCCCAATCGCCTCTCAGCTCGCACCCTTCTGCAAGCCCTTGACGCCTCTCTGGAGCGCCTCGGCGTCTCTCAGATTGACCTCTACCAGATCCATTGGCCTTACACATTTATAAATGTCAATGCCATGATGGATGCATTGGCTGAGGCCGTACGCACGGGTAAAGTACGCACTGTCGGTGTCAGTAATTATAGCGCCAAACTTATGCATAAAGCTCATGCTCGTTTAGCACGTCACGATATTCCCCTGGCATCCAATCAAGTCCATTATAGCCTTTTGCATCGTAACCCTGAGTCTAATGGCGTGCTTGCTGCATGCCGTGAACTGAATGTCGCACTCATTGCTTATAGTCCTCTGGAACAGGGCTTGCTTACTGGAAAGTTCCGCTCCAGTAATTCCTCAGTTCCTGCCGTGAGCAGAATGCGCCGTTTACAATCACCCAATTTCCGCACTTCCCAGCGCCTCAAAATGGAACCATTGCTGCAAACAATGGAGAAGATTGGACAAACTCACGACAAAACAATTGGTCAGATCGCTCTAAACTGGCTACTCTGCCGGGACGAAGCTGTTATTCCTATTCCTGGTGCCAGAAATGAACGTCAGGCCAACGAAAACGCCGCTGCCATTGGCTGGCGTTTAAGTACCGAAGAATTTAACCAGATTGACTTCGCATCCCAGCCATGGCTGTAAGAACCCTCGTAGGGGCGGTGCTTGCCACCGCCCAATTACTTGCCACCGCTATTTTTCGGGTTTTAACCGTACAAGCATAATCCCCAGCCACAATATCCATAATCCAAATAATAGAAATGCAGGTGTCGTCAATGTTGCCTGTTCTCCCGGTGCTCCGGCCACAGCGACAGCACTTCCACTTAACAATGCAGCGACGGCAAGGGCCATATAACCGAAAAAGATCCAGACCGTCGGCCAGAGATTGCGCCCCCTTCTGGCAATAAGTGCACCGAAGAATAAGGTGCTCAAGGCCAGCAGGCCAATTCCTATTGTATTGCTCGTAATGGAAAAAATAGTGTAGAGAATCGTAAAGACGCCAGGGACAACTGTACTTTTGCTGACACCTAGAATATATATCGTTCCAATAACCGCACCTAGAATGTAAGCGACCAGACCAGCAAGGCCAGCCCAGGCAGCAATCACTGCGAACCCCTTCCCTCGCCACGCATAGGGCGGCATCCCATCCTCTCCCATTTGCTCCTCATCATCCTGCTCTTCGTCCGCTCGTTCCTGCTGGTCTACGATCTCCTGGGCAACGATGATGCGGAAAAGGTTGAAGGGGAGCGTCACCAGCAACACAAATGCCGCAACTAGTAGCACACGATAAAGTATGTATTGCAACATATGGTTGCTTATCCAGGCAAGGTAGAATGCGAAATGATTGCTCCCCTGATTACTAAGAATAGCGTTGTAATTCAACGGGTTAAGCACCAACAATTGATAAAAAGGCACTCCCAGCAAGAGGAGCAGTGCCCCCAGCAGATAATACCACCCGCTCCGACGCAAACGTGCTAATAAATCGTGTTTCATGACCTTTGCTTTCTTTATAACTTTCGCTGCAACAGCATATCACACATTTGTTTCCCTATTGTAAGTAGTCTGGAGTACGTACTAAAGTACTGTGTTTATAAAGAATTCTCTACCTCAAGCGTTTTTATAATTAAGATGCAACGTTTCAAATTGTATCAAAATGTACCTTTATGTTTCAAGAATTCTAATATAGTGGATCGTATATTGACAGCGTATAAAAAACACCTTATAATAACTCATGCGCATATGCCACTATCGCTATTCCGATTTATGTTTATCCTTCGTTCTGTAAACTTGAAAAGGTTTCTTCTCTGTAAGAAACAGGAGTAATTTCATCTATGAAATTCTGTGATCGGACCTGAGGGATCTCGTCCTACGCCACGACGCTTCGTGAATGGGCGTAACCGTATCATTTTGTCTCTACTTTTTATTGCTGTTTTGCTTACAACTGTGAGCTTTACGGTAAACGATCTGTTTTTTGCACACGCTCAGAGCAGCAGTAGTAGTCCGCTGGCAACCCCTGCACAACTTGATCAGCTCAATCAAGCGCTGAATAGTAGACTTCATGTTGTTGGACTTAAGAATAATGCACTTGTGCCGTCTTCTTTGCCTCCATACAATAATCTTGGTACCAGTAATGATAGTGCACCAACCCAGGGTAATTTCGATGGCGCTGGCCATAGCTATTCAGCTCAGGCTCTCGCTTTATCAGGTGTGACACTCAATAAGACATTTGTATATGATGGCATCAATTTTCTGTGGCCCAATCCTCCTATCGGCAGAGCAAACAATTATGCCGCCGCCGGTCAGGTACTACCCTTGAGTCCCGTTGCAAATGCGACGACTCTCGGTTTTATTGGTGCCGCCTCAAATGGTCCGGCAGTCGGCAATGCCGTTGTTACTTATACCGATAATACAACCCTCGTCTTTCCGCTTGGTATGAGCGACTGGACGCAGGCCAATCCCGCCTATGGGAATCACATCGTAACATCGACCACCTATCTCAATGCCAGAACGGGTCGCCTGAACATAAAAATCCACGTTTTTTATGCCAGTGTGGCTGTAGATTCGGCAAAAACAATCCGCAGTGTAAAGTTGCCAACCAGTGTAAGTAGGGGCCAGCTCCACATCTTCTCTGTCGGTACACGTTCGGCCTATACAAACCTCTACAACAATGTCGCCATGAGCGACGATGCGAATACTGGCGCTGGTAACCTTGATGGCGGCGGCAACAGCTATTCACAACAGGCTATTATCAGTAACTCAGGCGGTGCTCTGGCCCCAGGCAATACCGTTCAATATGGCGGTATGAATTTGACCATGCCTGATGTTCTGGCCGGTTCACCCGATAACTATCTGGCAAAGGGTCAGACGGTAAAGATTGCATCTCCAGTCGCAGGCGCTGTCAGAGTCGGCATCGTCGGTTCGTCGACCAACGGTCCTTCATGCGGAACAGCCTCTATTAACTACGCTGGTGGCAACACACAGACATTCTCGCTCTGCTTGAGCGATTGGACTATCAATACCTTACATAATCCAGCATCGTATGGAAATATCCCATTTGGCGTCCAAAGGTACTTGAATGGTCCCTCTGGCGCACGTAGTTTCTACACCTTTTTGTTCTACACAGAGGTGCAGGTAGATCCAACCCAGACCGTAACTAGCATAACCCTGCCTTCAGCGACGACCAGAGGACAGTTGCACGTCTTTACCGTTGGCGCAAGTGCAATCCCTGCTGACAATAATGTTGGTGCTCGCCACGATAATGGTACGACATATGGGACGAACCTTTTTGCTAATCTTGATGGGCAGTATGATGCCTATTCGATTGAAGCACTCCATGCCGCTGGCATGTCTCTGCCCGATCAGAATGGCCTCATGCACTTTAAGTTCAATGGCGTCACCTTTATAACTGCCGATAGTTATTCGGAATACCCGGATAACACAATTGCGTTGGGTCAGTCAATTCCCTACCCCTCCGCAACTTTCACTCGTCTGGCTTTCCTTGGTTCATCGACCAATGGCCCACAGACAGGAACAGCCACTATTACCTATACCGATAACACGACGCAAACCTTCCAGTTGGGCTTTAATGACTGGGCTGCACGTACCCCAGGCAACACGGTTGCTTTGACGATGCAGTACCTGAATGGCCTGCAAGGCAAGCGCGTGATAAAAAATTACATGTACTACATGCAGGTTCCTCTGCAGGCAGGAAAGACGGTCGCAAGCCTTAAGTTGCCTACAAATAGCAACATCCACATCTTTGGATTTTCTGCCGCATAGTACTTTGTCAAACGTCATTGTATCAAGGTAGGGACCATCTTTAGAGCGTCTGACAATTTATTGAGGTGTCACGATGTAACACCTCAATAAATTGTCAGACGCTCTAAAGATGGTCCCTATTCTGGTTCATGGTGATACTTGCCTGTTCTTCTTGATGCGTGATAGTATATGCATCTGTTCATATGGTTTAACATTTGTTACACATTCCTTGCGATAAGCTTATCTGCTTCTGTATTATTTGCTCTTTGGAGGAATAAATTATGCCTCGCTGGCTCTATTTCTTGCTTGTTTTTGCTCTCCTGGCTCCTATATTGGAACTCGTGCATGCATCATCCCTGTTTATTTTTATTGTTGCTGCTCTTGGTATCGTTCCATTAGCTGCCCTCATCGGCGATTCGGTTGAAGGTGTTGCCGAGTATACTGGCGAACGCATTGGTGGCCTGCTCTTCGCTACCTTCGGAAATGCGACCGAATTGATTATCGGTATTCTTGCTCTGAGTCAAGGATTGGTCGATGTGGTAAGAGCTTCGATCATCGGCACTATTCTGGGCAATACCTTGCTCGTCCTGGGCGTATCAGTCTGCGTTGGTGGCTTCAAACATGGACGCCTGAAGTTCGAAGCACGGCCAGCCAGCCAGTATGCCTCGCTCTTCGCTCTATGTATTGCCAGTCTTGCACTACCGACGATCGCTGAATTGCTGGCAACACGTGAGCACCAGAAACAAATTGTAGAACATGGACTTCTTCTCTCCGATTTTGTGGCTGTTCTGTTATTAGTAGGTTATATCTCGTTTATTCTTTTTAGCGTTTTTCATATAGGCGATAAAGGCGGAGAGGAAAGACCGGAGGAAGGGCAGTTTGCACCTGTTCTGGGTGCGCATTCTATTGCAGCTATCACACGCCTGATTGCCTATCGCAGTGAACTTGTGAAAAGCTCTGTCGCCCATAAAAGCGGCATGTTGCGTCAGATTGATGGCACCCTCGGTGCGATTGTGGCACACGAAGCAGGAAAGCAGGCCGCTCCTCCAGTTCAACAAGAACTGGTGCAGAAACCTCCTCTCTGGCGCAGCTTGTTGTTTCTCTTGCTCGCTACAATTGGCGTTGCCATTCTGTCGGAAATTCTGGTCAGTGCGATTGAGCCAGTGACTACAGCGTTAGGCTGGAATCCCGCTTTTGTAGGACTGGTCTTTTTGCCATTGATCGGTGGCTTACCCGAATATTTCAACACGATCTCGATGTCACTGGATAAACGCATGGGGATGGTATTGGCAGCCTCGGCAGGTTCATCCATCCAGATTGCACTGCTTGTCGCCCCTATCCTGGTTCTGATCAGCTTCTTCATGAAACAACGACTGGACCTTGTTTTTAACATTATTGAACTGGCAGTACTTGGTCTGGCAACGTTCCTCTTTAGCGAGATCACGAAAGATGGCGAATTGGTATGGCTGGAAGGTTTATTGTTGATCCTTCTCTATGCAATGATGGCTGGAACGGTCTTCTTGTTTGGATAATCAGGCAAGCATGATAATGAGCTAGCAAAGTCCCCCGCCTTTTGAGCGGGGGAGGATATCAAATCGGAATGTTCAGGACGTTGTGCCCCTCGCGTCCCGATTGGACGAGATGCGAGATGAATAGCTCAATGACGAAAGGTTTTTCGTAAAGTGGACGCCGACTTGCATCTAAGAAGAAGATATGCAAGCGCTCACGTCGTCCGCTGGGACCGGTCGTCAGGGCTTGCATGGGAATGGTGACCTCTGCAGCGTATCCACGCGCCGGAATCTCCACCGTGGCTCGCTGTACAATGTATGCGTAATTCTGGAAGAGCGACGAACGCACCTCGATATGCACTTTTTCACCCTGCACAAGCGCACTTAAGCCTGCTGGTGCCCCCTTCCGCCCCCCAGCAGGGAGCGTTGGCACCTCACGACCCATAAGATGAATGCGCAACGAGTAGCCTTGATTTGGCTGTATGCGCAAGGGCGTTTCAATCAATGCCGCAGCCGTACTACTCCGTTGTTGCTCACCCAGGATAAAGCGTTGCAGGCGTTTCAGGAATGATTCTTTTGTACCATCCTCTGCTTTTCCCTTTGCAGGTGCTTTAGCCGCTCGGGGCACTAATGGTAGAACACCTGTGAAGCGCTTCTTAATGCTCCCTTCAGGTATTTTCTGCTCTTCTTGCTCCGTTGGCTCAATCGGTCGTGGAAGAGGCTCAGGCAATGCCGCAGGTGGCGCTTCCTCCGTCAGATCACTCTCCGTCATAGAAGGAATTTCTTCTTTTTGAGGGTTAAATGAAACAGTTGCCTGCTGTGCAATGTCTTGCTTGTTCTGCTCTACTTCACCTTCTACTAGAGGGGAGTTCAGATCGCCAGTAGATATTCTGGACATATACCAACGAGCGAGTTGCGCTTGAATCGGCGCAACTGATATCGTAACTTCCTCTGCATCATCAGGTGGTTCATCACTTGTTTCAGGGGGCGAAGGAAGAAGCCGCACAAGTTTCTCGCGCTGCAAAGGCTTTTCAGTTTTCTCCAGTTCCTCTTTATGAGACGTATTTGCTTCTGGTATGGGTTTTGTGGTGGAAGACAATTCCAGTAGTGCTGTAGCCATATCTTCAGCATCTGTAAAGCGGTCTTCAATTTCCATCGCCAGTGCTCGCATCGCAACTTCAGCGAGACGTATGCTCACATGAGAATTAATCTCATGAGGTGAACGTAAGGCCTGCTGTTTGCGCCGTTCAGGTTCTGTGGGAGCTACTCCCGTCAGTAAAAGGTAAAGGATCGCTCCCAGACTATAGATATCTGAACTTAATTCGGTGTTGCCCATTAGCACTTCTGGTGCGCTGAAGTGTTGCGGACCACTCAGTGCTTCAGGAGGGAGAAGACTACGTATCGGTAATGGCAACCAGCCGACCATGAGAGCTGGTAGTCCATCATAATGCTCATCACTTACAAGAATCGTGTAAGGATCAAGGTCTCCAATGATGATAAATTGGCTATGCAACTTATGTACTGCCCGGCACAGGCGGTACATCCAGGCAATTGCAACTTGCTCATCAGGTAAACCAATACCGCTTTGTAAGAGATCCTGGAGCGTATGAATTTGTGTCTGTGGATCGGGTTCTTTTGCAAATGGCCAGCCAGCAATGGTGAAGAGATGGCCCTGGAAGTAGCGCAGATCGATTAATGGCATTACATCAGGGGTGCTATAGCGACGCAACAGGTCATATTCATGCTGTGCAGCTTTGATGGCTTCGGCACGTTTCTCTTCATCCAGGCTACTTATATCGATATCGCAGATTACTGCGGGTCGTTGTTGTAGATTATCCATTGCCAGGAAGAGTTGTGCGTAGGCACGACGACGTACAAGCGATATAACATGATAGCGATCAGCCACATCGTTTGTATCCGGTGCTTCCTTCGTCTCTTCTACTATTCGTTCGCCGCAGGTCCCACAAAAAGTTGCATGGGCAGGTAGGAGACTACCGCAGCGTTTACAATGTGTAGTATCAGGCTGGTTATAGTTGGCAGATGTTTGTAGGGCAGACATACTACTTCTAAGCCTTTTATAATTGAAACAATAAGATTTCTTTCAAGGAGATTATAGCATAGCTGGGGAGATTGTGGGATATATTTCTGTTACTGCGATTGTACTGTCCACAAAATAAGTTAAAAGATGTCCGTGCCCTCGTTTCTCAATCCCAAAGGTACTATCCAGACTCTATCGCAACAGAAATAATTTCACACAAAAAGTGGCCCCGAACCTTCGCTCAGAGCCGCTACACCTTCTCAATTCATCCCATCCTCACATAATACTCCCCATCTCATGTTGTGCCCTCAACACCTTCTTGTCGAACTTCCCAACGCTGGTCTTGGGGATGGCTTCGATGAAGATGACATCATCGGGCAACCACCACTTCGCAACCTGCGGACGCAGAAATTCGAGAATCTCCTCGCTCGTCACCTTCCCCACAAAATCTGGCTTGGGTACCGCATACGCCAGTGGACGCTCCGACCACCTCGCATCGGGAACTGCAATCACGCAGGCCTCCAATATCTTGGGATGCCCCATGATCCGTCCCTCAAGTTCGACCGATGATATCCACTCTCCACCCGATTTGACCAGGTCTTTCGTGCGATCGACAAGCTGTATCATCCCATCGCTATCGACAACCGCCACATCTCCCGTACGCAACCACCCATCGGCAAATTTCGCTGCGGATTCGGCATCGTTGTAGTAAGCACGCGCAATCCACGGACCCCGTACCTGTAATTCACCAAAGCTTTGATTATCCCACGGCACTTCATTCCCACTCTCGATATCTACTACGCGGAAATCTACGCCCGGTAGCATCGTCCCCTGCTTTCCCTTGATATCGAGTTGCTCATCCAACGGGAGATCCTGTTGATAGCTGCGCAGCTTAGAAACTGAGGCGAGCGGCGACGTTTCGGTCATCCCCCACGCCTGCACGATGATGATATTCTTGCGATATAGTCCCTCGATCAATGCACGCGGCACGGCTGAACCTCCACAGAAGATAGCCCGTAATGCAGATAAATCAAATTGCTCTTTATCAAGCAAGTTCAAAAGTCCAATCCAGATCGTTGGCACTCCGGACGAAAGGGTGACGCGCTCTTTTTCCATTAATGCTGCAACGCGTAACGGGTCCATAAAGCGCCCCGGCAAGACTATCTTTGATCCCATCATCACCGCCGCATGCGGAAAACCCCAGGCATTAGCGTGAAACATTGGCACAATCGGTAACACCGTATCATTCTCAGAAAGTGCAGGACCATCGGCGAGTCCTACCCCCATCGAATGGAGAAAGATCGAGCGATGACTGTAGATCACGCCTTTGGGATTGCCTGTGGTACCGGAGGTGTAACACATGGCAGCGGCTGTATCTTCAGCCAGTGCAGGCCACTCATAGGTCGCAGGTTGATCGCCGATAAACGTTTCGTAGTCAACTGAGGGCTGCAACCTCTCTGTAGCATAAGGCGCTTCACCCATGATGACAAACAACTTCACCGTGGGGATCTGCTCCGCGACCTTCTCCAGCACAGGCACCAGATCACCATCAACAAAGATGATTTTATCCCCGGCATCATTGATGATATAGGCAAGCTGCTCAGCAAAAAGACGAATGTTGAGCGTATGCAGCATCGCACCCATACAGGGAACCGCGTAATACAGTTCCAGGTGGCGATACGTATTCCAGCCAAAGGTGGCGATACGCTCACCATCCGTGACTCCAGCCTTATGCAAGGCATGGGCGAGTTGTTGGGCACGCTTGCTCCACTCGCCATAGGTATAGCGATGCGCCTCCCCCTCAGTCTGAGTTACAATCTCTTTCCGTGGAAAATAGCGCTCAGCTCGCCGAAACGCATGGGTGAGCGTCAACTGATAGTCCATCATCAAACCTTGCACAACGGAACCTCCTCATTGAAGCCAGGCATAGTAACTATCCCTGTGCTGGTGAATGACATTATTCTATTTCAGCATTATAGCATCTACTATAGGGTTACCATTCTATGGAGCATCGTAAACATGGCACAATCAACCTTGACATACCACTACATCAATGATCCACTCCCTCAATCTCAGCGGCAGCCGTAGCATCACCATGTGCAGCCGCCCAGCGCAATGCCTCACCTGCCAGATAGAGCGAACCTGTAGCGCAGATCAGATCATTGCGATCGGCAAGGTCAAGCGCAAGGTCCATTGCCTGCTCACTCTGCTCGGCACTAAAAATCTGCACAGTAGGGGCATAGCTCGCAAAAAGCTCTCGCATTGCCTCAATAGTAACGGCACGAGGACTGCTCTTCATATGCGTCAGAATAACCATGTCAACATCCGCAAGTGCCTGCACAATCCCCACCAGATCTTTATCTCGGTTCATATTCAGGACTATGAGCAGGCGCTGAAACGTAAACGAGGTACGTAACGCCTGGACCAACTTCTGCATCGAATCAGCATTGTGCGCACCATCAACGACAATGGTCGGGTCACTCCCCACAACCTCGATACGTGCAGGCCAATGCACCCCACGCAATCCAGCGCGTAAAGCCTGCTCGCTCCAGAGAACACCTCGTTCCCGCAACACGTCGAGTGTAGCCACCGCAACCGTTGCGTTTTCGAGCTGATGCAGTCCGGCAAGAGGAATAATAAGGTCAGAGTACACTTGCTGTGGCGTGCTTATCGTAAAACGCTGCTGAACAGGCAGATCTGTACTATGCTCCTGCAAACTATAGAAATAGCTTAATGCAGGCAAACGGCCCGCATCCACCTCGGCCTGGGCAGAATCTTCCCCTTCCGAACCTACACGCACCATACGCGCATTCCGTTGGCGTGCGATGCCCGCGATGGCCAGCAATGCTTCTGGAGCCTGGGCCGATGTGACAACTATACCTCCCTGCTTGATAATACCAGCCTTTTCAGTCGCTATTTTAGCCAGCGTATCCCCCAGAATGTTCATGTGATCAAAGCTAATAGAGGTAATCACGGAGACCAGTGGCTCTAGAATATTTGTTGCATCCAGCCGTCCTCCAATGCCAACTTCGACGACCGCATGCTGCACCTGTTGTCGATAAAAGTACAGAAAGGCGAGCGCAGTACCGATTTCATAGGTGATGAACGGGCCAAGATCGTGCTGCTCAACCTTCTCCATTGCGTCCACCATTTCTGGCACAAGTGCTGCGACCTCCTCTTCACTAATGAGACGGCCATTGACGCGCATTCGTTCACGAAAAGTGTGTAGATCCGGCTGCGTATAAAGACCTGTCCGTACATCTGCGTGGCGCAAAACACTTTCGATGAGAGCAGCCGTTGAGCCTTTCCCCTTTGTTCCTGCAATCAGGGTGCTTCCATACTCTTGCTGTGGATTGCCCAGTTGCTCCAGAAGTCGCGCGATCCGTTCATGATTCTCGTTTCGATCACGCGTGTAAGAATCGCCACGCTCAAAGTTGCTAAAACTGTAAATATATGCCAGTGCTTCCTGATAATTCAAAGTCGTTCCCCTCTAAACCGGGTAGGGGCGTCACCTTGCGTGCGCCCATGTACCAGCAAGAATGTTCATCGGGAAACGGGCGCACGCAAGGTGACGCCCCTACCCGGTTTTTTGCGCGAATATCCTCAATTATCCGTCAACGTAAACGTTCCACGCACAATCGCATCACTCATCTTTACCACACGCATCATCTCACGCACATCATGCACGCGTACAATATCAGCGCCCTGAGCAATACCCAGCGCTACAGAGGCAGCGGTCCCTTCCAGCCGTTCGGAAGCAGGCAATCCACCAAGTACCTTGCCAATCGTAGATTTGCGCGAGTTACCAAGCAGGATAGGACGGCCAAGCACACGCAATTCTCCCAGCCGCTGCAACAAAGTAAGGTTCTCTGCGGGTGTCGTGCCAAAACCGATGCCCGGATCAATGATAATGTGTTCCCAGGCGATCCCTGCTTCCAGCGCCTGCTCGATACTCCTGGCGAGAAACCGCACCACGTCGCTGACAATCTCATGCTTCTGGTATCCACGCATATTTGCCATCAAGACGACCGGAACCCCATGTTCGCTGGCAACTGATGCCATCGCAGGATCATAGCGCAAGCCCCAGATATCATTGATAATGCAGGCTCCCGCACCAAGTGCTCGTCGCGCTACCTCGGCTTTATATGTGTCGATGGAGATCATCACTTCTGCTGGTAATACTTCGTGGAGCGCTTCAATCACCGGAACGACCCGTGCGATTTCCTGCGTAACTGTGATGGTGGCTGCACCGGGCCGTGTCAATTCTCCGCCCACATCAAGCAACGTAGCCCCCTCTGCAACAAAACCTTGCGCCTGCACAATCGCACGCCGCACCAGGTCCTCTTCGGAAAGTCCTTCACGAACCAATCCATCGCCCGCAAACAAATCGGGCGTTATATTGACTATCCCCATCACATATGTCTGTTGACCCCACGTCAATTGATGCTGACCCCAGACAGTGGAGGAAAGTTGCGTTGGCATAAAATATACCTCTCCATATTCCAAAAGTAATGCACCAAAAACACGCGACGCGCCAAATACGGTAGGGACCCGGTTCCACCGCGTCCGCGATTTATCGACCTCGCCCTACACAATCCATGAATCGCAGACGCGGTGGAATCAGGTCCCTACCGTATTTGGCGCGTTTCCTGTATTATCTCGTTTTTTCCACGGAATTGTCGGACAACGTGACGCCCTCGCACTACCATTCATTGATATACCAGTATCAGATATCGCGATCAGCAACGTCAAGCATAAAATCCTACGTGGCAGCAAGAAAAACGTCCCCCATTGCCTTCCATCGCTATATTTCTTCCCAACTTTTTGCTATAATTACCCATAGATTGTACAGCAGAACATCTTTTATTAAACTTGCATGTTAAAACGATTGCAAAAGAACATATATTCAGGAATAGCGAGAGGACACGATGCATAATACAGGTGAAATGAAACGCTATCAGCCGCCATCCGTTCATGCCAAACGACGCTGCCACGAATGCAATGAGGAAGCGCTCGGGCGATGTCCAGACTGCCATCGTGGCTTCTGCCAGGATCACTTTCCCAAACAACAACACTCACCCTGCGCTGAAAAACAGATGAAAATAGCTCAGACGCAGGCATGTTATGTCTGCGGCACGCAAGTCTATCCCGATCAATGGTCGCTTTCTAGGACCTCGCACTTCGTTGATCAGTTCATCTGCAAAGGCTGTGGACGCTATGTTTGTGATGAGCTGCACACACAGCGCAAAACCGATGATGTAGTCATTACACGCGAAGGCCTCCGTGGACATCGCTATCAATATACCAACCGCTATTGCGATCTGTGCTCACCTTTCTATAAAATTGGGGGGATTAAAGGGCTGGCAGGCGCGATTACCCTGTTTGGCACGATTGTAGCGGCAGTGTTTTTTTATCTGCACCCTTAGATTACCGGAAGAGAAAGGGGATGAGGCGGACTGCGTTTGACCGTCTCCCAATGCGAACAACATGGTTTTGTCATCAACAATCCAAACCACACTCCAACGTCATCAGCAAGTCATTGATGATGCTTTACATGCTACATTTGAACAGGTAAAAGAGCGGGCCGGCAGCTCATTAGCTCCATTTTATGGGCAACTCCAGTATCATATCGGGCAGGTAGATGCCAACTTTGCTCCTACAAAAAACAATTCTGGCAAACTGCTGCGCCCAAACCTGCTCCTTATGGCCTATGAAGCGTCCGGTGCATGGGGACTCACCAATGATTTAGACTACCTGGAACGCGCCTTACCAGCCGCAGTAGCACTGGAACTTACACACAATTTCACATTGATTCATGACGACATAGAGGATAGCGATGCTGAACGCCGCCACCGCCCGACGGTATGGAAGCTCTGGGGCGTTCCCCAGGCAATTAACACGGGCGACGGTATGTTTTCACTGGCACGCCTGACATTATGGGACGTTCTCGCAAAAGGGGTAGAGGGCGATATTGCCGCCAGACTGGGTGCACTCCTCGATTTTTCATGCCTGATACTGGCAGAAGGACAATATCTGGATATCAGCTTTGAAGCTCGTCAAGATATTTCTGTCGCAATGTATATCGATATGATTAGTCGCAAGACCGCCGCTCTAATGGCCTGCGCCGCCGAAATGGGTGCGACCCTGGGCACGCGCGATACAGAGATCATCACACGCCTGAGCAGTTTCGGGAAGGCTATCGGGATCGCGTTCCAGGTGCGCGACGACCTGCTGGGCGTCTGGGCCTCAACCGCTGAATTGGGCAAAACTCCTGCTGGTGATGTCTATCGACGCAAGAAAAGCCTCCCCATATTACATGCACTTGAGCACGCGGATGCACACAGCCAGCAAAAACTGCATACTATCTATCAGCAAGAGGACCCTCTGACACAACAACAGGTCGAGGATGTGCTGGCGATCTTTGAATGCACACATACGAAAGCATACTGCCAGCAATTTCTGAAGCAACAATGCCAGTTAGCTTATGATGCACTGGCAAGCGTACCTCAACAGAGCAGCCAGACCTCGGCTCGCGCATTGCATGATATGGAGACGCTGGTTCATTTTGTGGAAGAAGCTGCCTGCTAAAATGGGGACAGCCGCCCAATACTCCTATCCCCATGGTGTACGGGTGCCGTTTATAAGCCCATGCCCACTACATCAACTTCAAGATGGTCACGACATTGCCAGAACCTGCGGCCAGTTGATCTCCCTGTGGTGACCATGTCAGGCTACGTACATTGGCATTCTGCTTTGTCGTCAAAATAGGCTTTTGCTGATTCTGAGCGGGATACCAGACCGTCACATTCCCATCATCACTGCCAACAGCCAGAAAGCGTCCATCAGGAGACCAGGCTACAGTGCGAACGGCAGCGTTTGATACATGCAGCAGCATCGGCATATCAAGACACTGATTGGCAATCGTGGCATTCCCTTGCTGCTGACAGGTGAGACCGTTCCAGATACGCACGACGCCATCGTTTCCACCAACTGCCAGTTGCGTACCCGTTGGCGCAAAGGCCAGCGCACGCGCCGAGGTTTTGATAGCGTATCCAGCATGAATTTCTTGCGCATTATTCCCTTGCCAGACACGTATCGCTCCCCCCTGCGTGCCCGATGCAACCACCTGCCCATCAGCGGACCAGGAAACTCCCATAATAGCTGTTGTATGACGCTGGAAAGTTGCCTGTCGTTGATAATTATTCGTATTCCAGACCAGCGCAAGATTATCCTGCCCGGCAGAAACCGCTAGCATCTGATTATGCGCCGCCCAGGCCACGCTGGTCACCGCCTTTGCATGATGATGTAATGCTATCCTGTTCGCATTCTGGGCAGAATAAAATGCAACCTGATTCAGTGATCCAGTCATCAATCTTTGTTGGTCAGGCGACCACGCCAGCGACTGCACAGAGCCAGGATGAGGAATATCATGCTGGACCGTGCCATTCGGATTCCAGATAAAAACGTGCGCATCATCAGATCCACTGGCAAGCAATGTCCCATCAGCAGACCAGGCGACAGAACGCACTATCTGTTTGTGCTGTGTAAAAGTAAAAATAGCCTGCGCCATCGTAGGAAATGCGGGCTTCGGTTTAGCTGGAGGATTAGCCTGAGCTTGCACAATCTGAGGCACCGTGTTTGTCTTTGCACTATTCGTATGAAACGGATTATTAATATAGCCCCGATAGGCAGCATACCCTACACCGCTTCCACCAACACCAAGGACAGCCGCACCAACCAGCAAGAAAGCACGCCGCCGCCATTTACGCGGTCTCTCCTCCAGAGGAGGTAGACCACCCGTTGTATTTCTGACGTTCAAAGGTGCAAAGCTATCTGCATCGGCTAAGGTTGCTGAAGAGTGCAAAGCGGGATCAGGCGAAGCCATATTCGGCGCGTTCTGCACCAACGTCGCAACCGTTCCATCCAACACATAAGAATCAAGGGCCAGGCGTGCACCAGGCTCGACACCAGAAGCAAGTAACGTCGAATGCTCCGGCAAAATGCGTCCACCAGCCGAATGACGCAGCATATATACTAGCTTCTTCCCAAAAAGGTCCGTCTGAGGAAGCTTCAACTCCTCGACCAGAGCAGGCACAAGCGCACCCACGGGCGCATCCGCTACGACCTCAACCGGACGTACCGAGCCAAACGCATTCTCTTCTATTAACACTTCAAGCTTTTGCATAGGTCTTCTCACATTTCGCGCTTTTAGACAGGTTCTCTTCCATCCCTTACATTTTCATCCTGAGTGTATCACGATGACACGTCTTTTCCTTGACAAATAAGTAAAAAGGGCTACTCGATCCATGACTCGTAAAAATGGTAGGGTAAGATAACGTTCATTACATGCGAACGTGTTTAGCCTGTTTGTGCTATGATAATTGATACATGTATATTTATAGATGCAAATTGTGCAGGTCGTCGGCCTGTTGAGCAAATCCGAGACAAGGTAGCGGTTTTCAGATGGAAGGATACAGATCCATTTTGAAAAGGATATTCTTTGTGCAAAGGCACCTACGTACTATTAGCTACACAATTCTTCTTATAACAATACTTCTGTCAGGAACGACACGTGCGACCAGTGCCGCTTCCTTCCCTGTGACGCGGCAGCAGACAACAGCAAATTTCCCCACGGTCGACCCCAGCTATATCTACAATCAACTATTCTTTATGGCGACCCATTTCCAGCATCGTGAGTCTGGTTATGACGTGAATTTATCGCCATCCGCAAATGGACATGATGAGTTTGCGCACTATTGGGCACAAGAAGCGACGCGCGATCTACAAGGATTTGGGACACAGATACGTTATGATTCATTCTCTACTCCTGGCTGGGCACATCGTCCACCCGTCACCCCATCCTTCAATGTTGAGGTCAGCGTGCCGGGCGCAATTCATCCCGAACAGGTAGTAGTTATTGGTTGCCATTATGATGGTGAAGCCATCTCCACGCAATCCGCAAACGATGATGCCAGCGGCTGTGCTATCGAGCTTGGCGTTGCCAGGGCGCTTGGTCAATACTGGCGTAGCCATCATATCTATCCCGACCGAACATTGCGCTTCGTTATCTTTGATGCCGAAGAGCAAGGGCTACTTGGATCATTCCATTATGTGAACAATACCGTGAATGGCGACCTCTCCAACATCGTCGCAATGTTCAACGAAGAGCAGAACGGCATTGCCTATCCCTTACGCTACCTCGGACGCCTTGCCAATCCCCTCCTGCCATTCTACATCTATATGTCACCGCTTAAAAATAATGATCTGTATCCAGCTCAGCAAAAGCTTTCGTTGACACAGCAGAAAAACATTCTCAGTTTTCGTGCGTTGATGCAGCAGGCAGTCCCCGCCGTATTTCAAGAGTTCCAGGCACTTGGTTTCCAGATTCTCACCTACCATGGAGCAAACAAGCAAGATATTGCGCAACCGCTCTTTACACCAGATCAATTGAGTAACATTCAACAGCTTGACGATACACTGGGGGCCAGCGATCAAATGCCCTTTACCCTGGCCGGAATACCCAGCGCCACATTCGTGGGTAATTCTACTTACTATGATCCTCATCCTCCGGCATGGTCATACCCTTTTGATCAGAAACAGGATACGATCCAACTCATGAATACCTTTGCTCAAGATGGATCACAAAAGTCAAATGCACTGATGCTGGCACTGGCATTGCCGGGAATGCTCACAACCTGGATGCTCCAACAACCCACGATATTGGGAGAAACCTCCACCCTGTCATCTGGAACTCCTATCGTAACCATCAGCGATGTAGGACAGACACGTGTAGGACAGGATCTGGCCCTGAATGCTGATGCATCTTTTGCCGCAAATGGCACCAATAATGCGCTTACCTATACCTGGGATTTTGGCGATAGCACCCAGGCCACTGGCAAAGAGGTGCATCACACCTATACCAGAACAGGTACCTATACTATCACATTAAGTAGTAGCTCAACTTCAAGCACAAACGCGGTAAAGAAAACTCTTCTTGTCACGTTACAGACCATCAGTTATCATAATATATATACAGGCTATGTAGGAAATGGAGTTCCACCGTCTAACCCGCAGGTACAATTACCCATGCCAGACGATACATTGCACGATAAATTGATTAGCCCATTTTTGACGACGACGATACCATCCGTCAGACCAGTATTGAAAAAAATAAACATAGTGGGAAAGACAGGCATACCTCTTACATTGATCATCAGCATCAGTGTATTATTAGTTTTCTTAGTAGGGATCATATTTGTAACAGTGCGTCGAGTACGGCTACGATTATAGTGCAAATTTCATAATTTCGTCACCAGAACAAATGAAGCAGTTGTCTGGTACGTGCGAGAAGCAAGGATTTTTTTTCAGAGAGTAGGGGATAAACTATGGCGCAACCTATCTACGTGATTGGACACAAGAATTCTGATATGGACTCAGTCGCATCGGCCTACGCCTATGCACGCCTATTACAGTTACAGGGCGAAGAACATGCCATCGCCGCGCGTAATGGAGAATTAAAGCCCGAAGTGCAATTCATCCTGGACCGCTTTCAGGTAGAGCCACCGGAAGCTCTCGATGATGTCTATCTACAAGTTCGTGATGCAATGCGCCGGGGCGTTACATCAGTTTATATGGACCAGTCATTGTTAGATGCCGGGCAATTGTTACAGGAACAAGATCGCAGCTCAATGCCCGTCGTAGATTCCGCAAATAAGGTCCATGGCATTGTTGCAAACGAAGACTTCGCCAAATTGTTCTTCAATGACCTGGATCCCCGCGTGGTTAATCGTATACCGCTAGAACGCGACAACCTTGTTCATGTGCTCAAAGGACGCGTGCTGGTGCCAGGTCGCCGCAAACTCGGCAATCGTATCCTGGTCGCCGCGATGGAGGCCGATACCATGGCCGATTACATCGAACAGGGCTGTCTCGTCGTCATCGGGGACCGCGAAGATGCACAATTGATCGCTATCGAGCGTGGAGCCGCCGCCCTCGTCGTCACTGGCGATCTGCTCGTTTCCGAGCGCACACTGACCGCCGCTCGCCAACACGGCGTGATGGTCATCAGCACTGGCCACCACACCTTCACGACGATACGCCTCATCAATTTGAGCGCACGCGTGCAGGACATCATGAACCGCGAGTTCAGTTATTGTCATCCAGAAGATCATATAAGCGAGATTCAATCTACCGTGGCGCGTCGGCGCTCTATGACCGTTGTCGATACCGATGGTAAGCTGGTCGGTTACATCACTCGTTCGGATCTCATCAATGCACGCCCGAAGCGTGTCATCCTGGTCGACCATAACGAGCAATCGCAGGCCGTTGATGGCATCCAGGAGGCCGAAGTCCTTGGCATCATCGACCATCACCGTATCGCTGATGTGCACACAAACAAGCCAATTATGTTTCGCGCCGAACCCGTGGGCTGTACAGGCACCATCATCGTTGGTCTCTACCATGAAGCTGGCGTGGACATCCCACGTGATGTCGCTGGCCTCTTATTGGCTGGTCTGCTCTACGACACGTTGATCTTGCGCTCGCCCACCTGTACGCCACGTGATGAGCGCGTCGCCGCCGAACTGGCCGCTATCGCTGGCGAGGACATCGAAAAATTTGGTCAGGCCATCTTCGCCGCCGCCGCCACCGATCTCAACGAGAAGCCAGCCGAAGCGTTGATCACCTCCGACTTTAAAGAGTTCACCGTCTCCGACGCAAAATTCGCCGTTGGCACCGTCGAGACTGCCAGTCCGGCAACGATAGAGAAACGCACACAGGAACTTCTGGCCGCCATGAAGCGCATCACGCTCGATCGCGGCTATACGTCTTTCCTGTTTATGATCGTCGACATCATCAATATGCGCTGCCACCTGCTGGTCTATGGTGGTGAGATCGCGGCTGCCGATGCTCTAAATGTACCTCTAGAGGAGGATGGGCACTCATTAATTGTGGAGGGACTGGTCTCGCGCAAAAAGCAGATGGTTCCCCTCCTGCCACGCATTCAAGCCATCCTTGCAGGCGTTACAGGCAAACTGATGCTCCCTAATAAGGTATAACACAAACGTCATATGCCCTCGTCGTTTTTCCCAAATTGTTGGCGTCAATGGGCGTCAATAGTGCCCCCACCACCCGTGATCCTACGGAGAGTTCATCAGTACACGGGTGGGGGGGCACAGGCCTCTACACCTGAGGGTACAATGGCTTTTCTCGCAAATCCCCTTAAGCATAGAGATCCAGAGGTATGCATGGTTAGCTATCAGTATTCGTTTCTAATGCGGCATTAGCGAATGGTGTTATGCTTTGTGCTTTTTGCATTTGCGTGATGACATCACCGGGTATGGCAGCGGAGACACGATCCGTAATCGCTCGTACCTGATCAATGGCGAGTTTTGGTTCTCGATTCGCCGTGAGCAGTCCATTCGTTTCTTGTCCCGTATCAGTCAGTTGAGTATAACAGAAACCGGCAATGGCTGGACTATCCAGAATAGCATCTAAGAGTTCCTGATATTTCGCGAGGAAAGCATTTTGATCTTTCACAGTCCCATACCCAAACCACGGTTTGTTCACGCCCGGTTGATAACTGATGCCCCCAAATTCAGTTAACATAATCGGCTCTCCATCATTGTGATAGCCAGGTAAGATGACGAAGTGATGTCCCGGCTGTACCTCGCGGATTGTGCGTTGCACCGCTTCAATGCTTCCGTAACGGTCACGCAAGGCCTGACCGTCGAATGCATAATCATGAACACCATGAATATCACTGATGATGTGTTCCCATCCGTCGTTTCCGATCACTGGCCGGGTGGTATCAAGTGCTTTTGTCAGGTGATAGATCGCCTGAACATAGTGACGTTGGGCGGGATTGCGCGTGACATTGGGCACTCCCCAACTCTCGTTAAGCGGAACCCACGTTACAATACAGGGATGGTTGTAATCACGATCCATGATATCAAACCATTCGCGTATTAGCCGCTCGATTGCTGTAGGTGAGAAGACATAAGCATTTGCCATCTCGCCCCAGACCAGGAGACCAAGGCGGTCGCACCAGTAGAGATAACGCGGGTCTTCAACTTTCTGATGAATGCGTACCCCATTGAAACCCAGTTCTTTGGTGAGTTCCACTTCGCGACGCAATGCATCTACGCTCGGCGCTGCGAGATGCGACTGCGGCCAGTACCCTTGCTCCAGGACGAGGCGTAGAAAGTATGGACGCCCGTTCAGCAAAAAGCGTCCACCTTCAATGCCTGCGCTGCGCAATCCTGCATAGCTTTGCACTTCATCCAGTATCTCATTGTTGTGAAGCAGTGTTAGCGTGGCTTCCACAAGATTGGGATGATCAGGTGACCAGAGTAAGCTCTCTCTGCTCATCATACCTGCCTGATCAAACGCAATCTGCCGCTGCACTTCTTTTGCCTGGACAAGAAATATGTCATCCGCCAGCAACGTTCCATGTAAGCTCAACTGGACACGAAGGTGTAAAGGCGCAAGTCCCGTATGCTGAATTTGCACAACAGTACCAAGCACACCGCGATCAATATCGGGAGTCCAACGCACCTGTTCAATATGGGTAGAAGCAACTGTCTCCAACCAGACGGGTTGCCAGATGCCTGTCGTGCGATGGTACCAGATATTATGCGGCTTCTCCTGCCAATCCTGCTTTCCTCGTGGTTGAGCCAGGTCTTGAGGTTCATCCTCTGCACGGATGACGATGAACTGCTCTTCTGATGGATGGAGCGCGGTGGTGATGTCAGCGCTGAATGGAGTATGCCCACCTTCATGCATGGCCACAAGTTGTCCATTGACCCATATCTGAGACCTATAGTCAATCGCACCACAATGCAATAGCAGATGCTTGCCATTGAGTTCAGGTGTCTGGAAAGAACGGCGATACCACACAATAGGATGAAATCCAGTATCACCAATTCCGCTGGCTGGCGATTCGGGCGGAAAGGGAACCTGGATGGTGTGTGTGTAGACCTCCCGGCGTTGTTGCCAACTTTCGTCGAGGCCGACATTATTGTCGTCATAGGCAAAGCCCCACGATCCGCCAAGATCTATCCAGTTGGCTCGTGTCAATTGTGGCCGTGGATGAATGCTCGCACTTTTTTCTTGCATAAGATGTACTTCTCTTTTTGATTGAATATGTTTTTTGATTGTACCATACGCGAAAAATAGTGTGCAAATTAAAGTTATGGACGCACCGGAATTTTTTATGTTACCTTTTTCTTTTGGGAGACGTGTTTTTGTTGTAATGGAAATTCCATGGAATTCCACTTAACGCGTGAGATCCCTGGGAACTTCTAGAAGAGGATGTATGGGAGATGCACCCTTAAACCCAGCAATCTACGGAAGATCGGGTGTGTGCAGGAGGTCAATCAAGGCCAGCCTTCCTCGTCCAGCCGTACAGAATAGGCTTCGCTGTGGATGAAGAAGGAAAATGCTTTTTTGTTTCCATCACCTTCTTTCATCATGTTTTCACACAATGGTCTGAACGCCATGAAATCGTTCTCTCTCATGGAGTAAGAAAGGAACCGTATTATGCGAGAACATGTTCTATCCAATGCTCTTTTAAAAGCGGATCAAGGAGCTTCTTCTCCAGCCTTTGATCTCGTTTGTTTTTCTCATTTGCGCTGGGATTTCGTCTACCAGAGGCCTCAGCATCTTTTGAGTCGTTGTGCTGAGCTGCGGCGTGTGTTTTTCTTCGAGGAGCCCGTCTTTATTGATGGCCCTGCTCGTCTAGATATCAGTCAGCGTGCCGATCAGTTGTTCGTTGTCACGCCTCTGCTCCCTCTCCACTTTTCTACACTAACACAAGTTGCCGATCGGCTACACATGCAGCCTGTTGATGAGACAAAGCGGCAGGAGGTAGACATACTGCAGCGTGAGTTGGTAAACGATTTATTCGCTTCGTACGCGATTGAAGCGTATGTGCTCTGGTACTATACGCCGATGTCGCTCTCTTTTTCTGAACATCTGAAGCCATTAGCGACCGTCTATGATTGCATGGATGAGCTGTCGGCGTTTAAACATGCGCCTTTAGCATTACAAGAGCGTGAGGCGAAATTGTTTGAGCGTGCCGATCTTGTCTTTACCGGTGGTCAGAGCCTCTACGAGGCAAAGCGCCAGAAGCATCCACGCGTATATGCTTTCCCAAGTAGTGTTGACGCTGCACACTTTCGCCAGGCGCATAATACTCAGCAAGATCCTGGTGATCAGATGCAGATACCTCACCCACGCCTTGGATTTTACGGCGTTCTTGACGAGCGTCTGGATATTGAACTGCTTGAGCTCATTGCTGACGCTCAACCCGACTGGCACCTGATCTTGATCGGGCCTGTGATCAAAATTGATCCCTCTGATCTACCTCAGCGAAAGAACATTCATTACCTGGGGCCAAAACCCTATCAGGAATTGCCTACCTATCTTGCAGGATGGGATGTTGCGCTGCTTCCATTTGCATGCAACGAGGCTACCCGTTTCATCAGCCCCACGAAGACGCTAGAGTACCTCGCAGGGGGAAAACGCGTCGTGTCTACACCTATCCGTGATGTCGTTAAACCGTATGGGGAGAAGGGGTTAGTGCATATCGGCAATAATCCCGATGAGTTCATCCTGGAGATTAAAGCTGCATTTGACGAGGATCCCTCCGCTCATCTCAGTGCCGTTGATGATCTGCTCATGCGTACCGGATGGGATTCCACATGGAGTACTATGAAAGATTTGATCGAAGAAATTGTTGTTAGTCGCCAGATCGATGGCCTATGGCAGGAGAGCATCTATGTTTGATTACCTGATCGTAGGAGCTGGTTTTGCGGGAAGCGTCTTAGCAGAGCGTCTCGCCAGTCAGCTTAATAAAAAAGTATTGCTGATCGACAAGCGCAACCACATTGGTGGTAATGCCTACGATTATTATAATGAAGATGACCTGTTTGTCCATAAGTACGGTCCGCACATCTTCCATACGAACGCGTCTTCTGTAGTGGAATACCTCTCCCAATTCACGCAGTGGAGGCCTTATCAGCATCGTGTGCTTGCCAGTGTCGATGGTCAACTTGTACCCATGCCCATCAACCTGGATACCATCAATACACTTTATGGATTAAACCTGACCTCATTCCAGCTTGAAGAGTTTTTTGCTTCAGTCGCGGAGCCGCGTGAGCAGATTTCATACCTCTGAGGATGTTGTGGTCAGTAAGGTTGGACGAGAACTCTACGAGAAGTTCTTTCGCAACTATACGCGTAAGCAGTGGGGGCTTGATCCATCGGAGCTTGATGCCTCTGTAACCTCACGTGTACCCACACGCACAAATCGCGATGGCCGCTACTTTACCGACACGTATCAGGTAATGCCGTTGCATGGGTATACACGCATGTTTGAGCGCATGCTGGCTCACCCTAACATCAAAGTGATGTTGAACACGGACTATCGAGAAATCCAGGACTTCATTCCTTACCAGGAACTGATCTATACGGGACCAATTGACGAGTTCTTTCACTATTGCTATGGGAAACTGCCCTACCGTTCCCTGGACTTTGAGATCAAGACTATCGATACTCCGGTCTATCAACCTGCGGCAGTGGTGAATTATCCCAATGACTACGCCTATACGCGGGCGACCGAATTCAAATACCTTACCGGACAGGAGCATTCCAGAACGAGTATGGTCTACGAATATCCTCGTGCGCAAGGTGATCCCTATTATCCAATTCCGCGTGCGGAGAATACAGAATTGTACAAGCAATACAAGGTATTGGCCGAGGCTACAGAGGGTGTGCACTTTGTTGGTCGGTTAGCAACTTACAAGTATTACAACATGGATCAAGTCGTGGCTCAGGCATTAAGTCTGTTCCGCAAGATCTCTTCTCGTCAAAATCTGGAGCATGTAGACAATGAGCTTATCCCAACCTCTTCCGCCACTTGAGATGTGGGGCGGACTGGAATGTACCGTCAATCGCGTAGGTGATACCTACTTTGATCAACTGGAGCGCAACGGGCACATCAATCGCCCGAGTGATATTCAGCGCTTTGCCGAACTAGGTATGCGTGCGTTGCGTTACCCGATTCAGTGGGAGCGCATTGCACCCAACGGCATTGAGCAGGCAGACTGGTCGTGGGCAGATGAACGCCTCAACCTGTTGCGTACTGTTGGTATCAAGCCTATTGTTGGCCTTATCCATCATGGAAGCGGCCCACGTCATACGAGTCTCGTTGAGCCTTCCTTTGCTGAAGGCCTGGCTCAATTTGCCGATGCGGTTGCGCAGCGCTATCCCTGGGTAGCATCCTATACTCCTGTCAATGAGCCGTTAACTACTGCCCGCTTTAGTGGACTGTATGGTCATTGGTATCCACATGGACATGATAATGCTACTTTTGCACGGATTCTGCTGAACCAGTGTCGAGCTACTGTGCTTGCTATGCAGGCCATCCGCCGCATTAATCCGTCTGCTCAACTTATCCAGAACGAAGATCTTGGCAAGACGTTCAGCACTCCCTTGCTGGCTGACCTGGCAGATTGGGACAATGAACGGCGCTGGCTGACCTTCGATCTTTTATGTGGTCGCCTCGATCGCGACCATGTAATGTGGAACTTCCTGCTCGCTTCGAATATACAGCAGGGGGAACTTGAGTGGTTCCTCGATCATCCCTGCCCACCCGATATACTCGGCATTGACTATTACGTCACCAGTGAGCGCTTTTTTGACGAACATATTGATCGCTACCCGGTTGAACTACGTACAGAGAATAAACAGCATACGTACATTGATGTGGAAGCCGTACGCGTCGATACGGGTAGCCCTTTGCCTCTAGGCTACTATGAACGCATGAAGGAAGCCTGGGAGCGCTATCACATTCCCATGGCTATCACGGAGGCCCATCTGGGCTGTACACGTGAGGAGCAACTACGCTGGCTAGTGGGTGCCTGGAGCGCCGCCCAGGCTTTACGAGCAGAGGGCGTACAGGTACGTGCTGTAACCGCATGGTCGCTGCTAGGTGCTTACGATTGGAATAGCCTGGTGACGCGCGTCGCTGGTTTTTATGAGCCTGGAGTTTTTGACGTACGTGGACCTCATCCACGTCCAACCGCTCTTGCAGAAGTCATGCGTACATTGGCAGCAGGGAAGATGCCGGATCATCCCGTGCTTGCCCAAAGCGGCTGGTGGAGGCGATCTGAGCGCTTTTTTTACCAGTCGCACCTTGAGAATATATCCTCTATTCCTACACGCTATCAAGAGTATACGTTGCCAGAACGTCCTTTGTTGATCCTTGAGGCTACGAATAGCAGCCTGGGAAGGGCGTTTGCACGACTTTGTGACGTACGTTGTCTCTCTTATACGCTTATTACGCAGCATGAGATGGATACCCGCGATACGCATTCAGTGCACATGACTCTGGCAAAGCTGAATCCCTGGGCCGTGATCTCTCTTGCTGGTAGTGGTTCTACACAGAATGAAAACTCTGGTGCTGAACACCTGGATCGCCAGCAGGTACGTAGCGCTGGCATTGTCGCCGATGTATGCGCCCAACGAAACATTCCCCTGGTCGCCTTTTCATCAGACCTGGTTTTTGATGGCACCCGGCAAACACCTTATGTGGAAAGCGATCCGGTAGCCCCTGTGTGTTTACGTGGACGTATGCAAGCAGAGCTAGAGGAACAGGTTCTGCGTCGCTGTCCAGCGGCACTCGTGATCCGCACTGGTCCCTTGTTTAGCCCCTGGGAGAACTCCAACTTCGGGCCAAATATACACCTGTTGGAAGGCCACCCCGCCGGTGTTATGGACCAGATCATAGTCTCGCCTACCTACATTCCCGATATGATTGATGCTTGCCTTGATCTGCTTATCGATGGCGAACGAGGACGCTGGCATCTGGTGAATGGAGGAGCTATAAGTTGGGCCGATCTTACTCAACAGGTGGCAGATTCTAGAGGCCTGAAATCAACAAACAAGATGGAAAATGCAATGGCAATACAACATCGTAGCGCGTCCCATCCCATTTCGTATGCTTTGCAAAGTGAGCGCGGCCAATTGCTTCCATCACTGGATGATGCTCTCTCCCGTTATCTATGGGAGCGCAAAAGAGAACAAGAGCAACCAGTGGCATAGTGAGTGGTGAGTGAACAACGGGTTTGTTCGCTCCGCTCACCGCACCCCTACAAATGTGTGCGACCAGGAGAACGTAGGGGTGTGGTGAGCGGAGCGAACAAACCCGTAGACGCGGCTCGAATACGATCGTCCATGATACGCATCCAGGATACCAATCACAGGAGAAAAACATGATAACCGCTACCATCTTTGAACATCGACATAGTCTCTCAATCAATGCCTCTTCGCTAGAAGAATTCGATGCAATTATTGCGCAACTTGCCCAAATTGATCAACCTGTAAGTGCAACGTACTCTTCGCATCATTTTTGCTTCTCTCGTTCAGCGGCTGATAGCGAGTCCTACTGGTTCTGCTACTACTATGATCAGATCTCTATGGAACTGCTCTATGTGTTGGCATCGCTTCGGACTCGCTATACATTGCATGACACTGTTACGCATGAAGACTCGTTACGCTTCTGGCCAGATTATCTTGCACCACAGGGAGTACTCGCTCCACTTCTGGAGCGGGTACCTACGATTTGATACATTTTGTACTTATTCTTTCATTCCACTTGTCGCAACACCTTGAACCAGTTGCTTCTGAGCAAAGAGAAATGCTAGCAGCATAGGAATAACAGAGAAAAGCGTTAATGCCATGAGCAAGGGATAATTGGTGTTAAATGCACCGATAGCCATAATTGCCACGCCCACTGTTAACGTGCGCATCGCAAGCGATGTTGAAGAAACAAGCGGCCAGAAAAAGTCGTTGTAGACATTCATAAAGGTCAGAAGTGCCAGTGTAGTAGTAGCCGGGATACTTAGCGGAACGAAGATTTGTCGCCATACCTGGAACTTACTGGCTCCATCGATAATCGCTGCTTCCTCCAGATCGAGAGGAATAGCCTTGAAGAACTGATAGAGCAGGAAAACACCAAAGCCATTGGAACTGTAAGGCAGAATGAGCGCCCAATAGGTGTCGAGCAGATTCATGCCTGCGAACTCTAAGTAGAGCGGGATGAGCAGTGCAATAAAAGGTACTACCAGCGAGACGATTACCAGGTAGAGAAGTACTTTGCTGCCGAAAAAATGCAGCCGCGCCAGTGCATAGGCCGCCAGTGAATCAACTAGTACCACCAGCAGAGAGGCAACAATCGAGACGATCAGCGAATTGAGGAGCCAGCGTGGAACCGCCGCCGCCGAATTGGGAGTCAGAATTTGACGAAAATTGTCGAACGTGGGGTTGGTGGGAATGAGTTGCCCATTAAAGGCTGATACCTCTGGCTTGAATGCCGTTGATAGCAACCATAATAATGGAAAGATCATGATAAGGGCCCCTATGATCAGCAAGCCTGTATTGAGCCAGAAGCCAAATTTATGCGTCGTCTGCATGCTTATCTCTCCCCCGTAAAGCGGTATTGAATGAACGCGATAATTGCCAGGATAATGCCCATCATGTATGCCATAGCCGTTGCGGAACCCATGTTCAGAGCATTAAAGCCCTGGTTATAGATATACATGCTTAACGTTGTCGTTGATGAACCAGGTCCGCCTGATGTCATAATATAAGGCTGGGCGAATAAGTTAAATGATGCAATGGTGCTGATAATAACCACGAACGATAAGACGTTGCGCAACTGCGGCAGGGTGACATAGAGGAATGTGCGGAATGCCCCTGCTCCATCAATGGCCGCCGCTTCAACTGTTGATTGCGGAATCTGGATGAGTCCCGCATAGATAATAATCACATTGAAGCCCAACGACCACCAGACTGTCGCCAGGTCAATCGAGATCCAGGCCCAGGGCTGTTCAACCAGCCAGGGCACACTCAGATGTAACATTGAGTTGATCGCGCCTCCCTGCGTTGCTAACAGCCATGTCCACAGACTCCCCACTGCAGTCGCTGAAAGAACAGTTGGAAAGAAGTAGATGGAGCGGAAAAGATCTTTAAAAGGGGCTCTGTAAATCCCATTCGCGATCAGCAACGGAATAATTACCAGCAATGGTACGCTGATCAATACGAATACAAAAGTGTTCAGCATGCCGCTCCAGAACTGTTGGGCGGCGTAGGTGTTTGGATTGAATAAATCAATGTATTGTTGCAGCCCAACAAATCCGAGCGATCCCGTGAGGAGATTCCATCGATTCAGGCTGATGTAGATGCCAAAGAGAATCGGGAAACCCAGAAATGCTGCAAATGCTATCAGGTAAGGAACTACAAAGACAAAGGAGCCAAAATTTTGTGTGCGTCTACGCTGACGCTGAGCAGCTCTTTCTACCGTTTTTGTCGTAGTCTGCTTTGTCTCAATCACTTGTTGGTGAAGCATAATCGTCAATTCCTTTCGTTTCAAAAGAAAATCGCGTGAGAAGTTCGTTTATCATGCCCAGGCAAGATTTCTCACTCTAACAACGCCGATATTTCCTTTTGTGTCTGCGTCTCAGCGGTATTTAATGCCTCCGGTGGTGACGTTTTGTTCGTCAACGCGAGGCTAATATATTGGTACAGGTATTGCGGAGATGCTGTAGTGCCCCAGTTAGGAATTAAAGGATTATGTACCGCGAAGGCCAATGCCTGTGCCTGAAGATTGAGTCCGGGCAGTTTTTGAAATGCAGCAGTATGCAACGTTGGTTCCCATGCGGGTAAGAAACCATCGATCTTTGCAATATCCATACTATGATCATAGTAGAAGCGCATAAAGCGAGCAATGCCTGCTTGCTTCGTCGCATTCATCTGAGAGTTTTTGAAGACCCACCAGTAATGTTCACCCATAAATGTGGCCTGTTTGTTGCCGATTACAGGCATCTGGGCTACCCCTAAATTCTTACCCAAAGCCGTTTGCAGCAAGGGATATTGATACGCCCCATCCATCATCATTGCATTCTTATTAGTGGTGAAAAGGTTATAGTATTCGTTCGATGAAGCGTTTGTAGGCGAAACGTGGTATTTGAAGATACTATCCCACTCAAACTGCAATGCACTACGGCCTGCTTGATTATTGAACAATACCTTACGTGTGTTGGCATCAGCAAGTTGGCCGCCAAATTGTGCCAGAAGGCCCGGATACAAGAATTGATTGGGCCAGCCTGGTTGCTGAACATATCCCCACTGTCCCTGGCTGGCTTTTGTCATCAATTGTGCATCATGAATAAATTGCTGTGCGTTTGTGGGTGGTTGATCCGGGTTCAAGCCCGCCTGTCTAAACATAGCCTTGTTGTAAAAGAGCAGAGTAGGAATTGCATCGACGGGAGCCGTGTAATGAACTCCCTTGAGCGTCGTGTCATTCCACATGGAAGGCGGAAAATCTGCGCTGGGATTGATGCCTGCCTGCTGTAAAAAAGGTTCGATCGGCTCCACTACGCCAAGAGAGGCATAAGTAGCGAGCGTGGTGATAGATTCTTCGAGCAGATCAGGTCCCCGGTGAGCCGTTAATGCCGAGTTGACAATCTCGGTCTCGTTATTATATGGGATAGCGTTATATACGACGTGGTACTGGCCCTTATTTTGTTGATTAAAGGTATCAATAAGTTGTTGCGTACTTTGCGCCGAGCTTGAACTCCAAAAAGTAATCGTTCTTGCATCTGTCGCGGTTGATGTGATGCTACTACAACCTGCTAAGATCCCCATCATTGAGACGCCCGTTAATAGGACTAAGGCGGAGATCACTCTCCTCTGTTTGATAAACACGTGCATGCCCTCCATGATAATGAAGCATTCACCTATGGAATATTTCTCTCATCCCCTTCACATGACTGAGAAGGAAGCAAATTCCATGTACGGAACACAGGCAACACGAAGAGAAAGTGGTAAAGGTTACAATCTTTTGCACCCTTTCTTGAGAAAGATTTTTAGAGAGTACATCCTTTTATAAAAAGACGAATTGTCTTGTAACCTTTTGCAAACGTACTTCGTGTCAGCACTACATTTAAAAATTCAGTCTCTGTCTTATAAAGGGAACAAGGTAGGAAGAGTGAGCCTGTTTGGACGCGTTTCTTCCAGGAATGGAGCATCCGTTTAGACATTGCAGCATCAAGGGAGTTCATATGCAAACAAAACAGCTTGGCAATACCGATATGCATCTTACACCTCTAGGCATGGGAACCTGGGCCATCGGCGGTGGCGGCTGGGTTGGCGGCTGGGGATCACAGGATGATGCCGAATCTATTGCAACTATACATAAAGCGCTGGATCTAGGTATCAACTGGATAGATACAGCCGCCGCTTATGGCCTGGGTCATTCGGAAGAGGTTGTCGCTCGCGCTCTTAAAGGGCGATCTAATAAACCGTACGTCTTCACAAAATGTTCAACTGTCTGGAATGAGAAGCGCGAGGTCAGCAATACGTTGAAAGCCGACTCGTTGCGTAAAGAGGTTGAGAACAGTTTACGCAGACTCCAGACCGACGTGATCGACCTCTACCAGATTCACTGGCCTAATCCTGATGAGGAAGTTGAGGAGGGTTGGAGTACACTGGCTCAATTCAAGAAAGAGGGAAAGGTGCGCTACATCGGGATCTCCAACTTTAACGTTGACCAGATGCAACGAGCGCAGAAGATTGCTCCCATCAGCTCGCTCCAACCCCCATACTCGCTCATCAAGCGTGACATTGAGCAGGACATTCTACCCTTCTGCCAGGAACATAACATTGGAGTGATTGTCTATTCACCGATGCAATCAGGGTTGTTGACAGGGGCGATTAACGCTGATTTTGTGCAGAAGCTTCCCGAGGATGATTGGCGGCGTAATAGTCCTGAATTCAACGAACCCCGTCTCTCACGCAATCTCAAGCTCGTCGACCTGCTGCGAAAAATTGGGGAAGCACACGATCGCTCCCCAGGTGAGGTTGCTATCGCCTGGGCCCTACGTCATCCAGCCGTCACGGCTGCTATCGTGGGAGGCCGTCATCCTTACCAGGTGGAGAGAAATATCGGAGCCGCCGACTTCCGTCTCAATCAAGACGAAATTGAGCAGATTGAAAGCTTTGTGAAGGCGAATCCGTAAACGTTCTGTGTTGTATATAAAAAATTGACCCCCTTGTCAACAAGGGGGTTTGTAAAATTGCCGAAATTTAGTACCTCTGACTACAATACTCCCAGATCCTCTACTCGCGCTATCCACAGCCTCCCTCTAAATCCAATATGCGCCTGATTGCTAGAGTTTGCAGTAATCTAGAGGGTGCGGTAATATGATGAAACAGAGCTTTACGTAAAATAGTGCTTTATTGTAGTGCTTTAATTCTAATGATACTTTTCATCTCTTTCGTTTACATGAGTATATTTACATCGCGCTTAAAAAAGGAGGTTGGACAGAAAAACACCTTTCGTAAACTGTCAACGTAGTGCAGTTTCGTAGCTCTCTAAAAGCATCGTTGCTTTTCAATTCAGGAAGGATTTCACATGAAATCTGAGCTACAGGAATTTCTGGATGAATTGGCGGGTAAAGTACGAAACGGACGTATGACGCGACGTACTTTCATGGAAAAGACCCTTGCAGTAGGCGTAAGTGGCACCGTGGCGCTTACATTGCTTGATGCATGTGGAGCCTCTACCACTTCTGGTACTGGCGCAAATATCGTTTTCTGGAACCTCTTTGGTGGCGGCGATGGTGCGCGTATGATCCAGATGGAAGATGCCTTTCAATCCGCTAATCCCCATATTGGTCTGCAATCGGTTACACTGACCTGGGGAGACCCATACTACACTAAACTGTCAATGGCAGCAGCCGGTGGTCGTTCTCCTGACGTAGCTATCTCACACATGACACGCATGACTGTCCTCGCGGAACAAAACCTGCTTGACCCATTCGACCTCAATGAACTCGCTAAAGTGGGTATCACCGAAGACAAGTTTCTTCCCTCTTTATGGCAAAAAGCCCAATATAAGGGAAAACTCTACGCTATTCCCCTGGACACGCACCCGTTTGTCATGTATTACAACACCGACCTCGCCAAAAAGCTGGCCTGCTCGATGCCAGTAATAATCTCAAGCCAATACAGGGACCAGATGCTCTGCTCAGTGCGCTGAAGAGCCTGAAGCAAGCATCAGGAAGCTATGGCGTTGTATTCGAGATTGAGGGTGTCACCCCGTGGCGGCTGTTCTATACCCTCTATAGCCAGATGGGAGCACAGATGTTCTCGCCCGATGGCAAAGAACTGCTGATGGATGATACCAAAGCCGAGCAGGCCCTTGCGTTTATTACCGAACTCACGGTAACCAGTAAAGTCGCCGCCCAGAATATTGACTATGCTGGCTCAGTCGCCCTCTTCGGAAGTGGGAAATCAGGCCTGCTCTGGAATGGAGAGTGGGAAGTCACGACCTTCCAGACGCAGAAGACCCCATTTAATATGGTTCCTTTCCCTCTGGTCTATGGTCAATACCGCGCTCAGGCTGATTCGCATACCTTTGTGTTACCCCGCCAGAGTTCTGTCGATCCTGTAAGTAGAGCCGCTGCGTTACAGTACATCAGCTTTATGCTTAAGGATAGCTACACATGGGCTCAAGGTGGACATGTACCAGCATATCTTCCGGTTACCGAGAGCGCAAACTACAAAAGTTTGAAGCCGCAATCAAACTATGCCAGCGTAGCCTCCAATATTGTTATTGATCCTGCTGCATGGTTCAGCGGCTCCGGCTCCCGATTAGAAATTGAGGCTGGGACTGCATTCCAACTTGCCTTAAATGGGCAGGGTACTCCCGCACAAAGCATTCGCCAGTTTCGTAAAGCTATGGAAAACCTGTTGGCCATAAAACTCCCATTTTGACCATCATAGGGATAAGACTCACCGAAAGGAGCTTACTATGTCCGAAGCAACGTTGCAGGCCGGGAGCGCACAGACAGCAGTACAGGTGAAGAGAGGAAAAGGCAAACGCTTGCGCACCAATCTAACTGGCTTGAGCTTCGTGTTGCCGTTTCTGATCATCTATGCGCTTTTTCTGATCTGGCCGATTATCCTCGGCTTGCGCATGAGCTTTTTTAACTGGACCCTTTCTGGCCTTGGCTCCAACGATTTTCTTGGCCTGGGCAACTACCAGCTACTTTTTAGCGATTCAGCATTCTGGCAATCACTCGGTGTCACCCTGTTATTCACGATCATCAGTACGCCTCTGCTCATCATCGTTGCACTGGCATTGGCGTTACTGGTCAACCGTGCCATTCCAGGACAGGCTTTTTTCCGCACCGTTTTCTTTGCACCCTTTGTGTTGCCTGTCTCTGTAGTTGTATTGATCTGGAGCTGGCTCTACCAACCAGGCTTCGGCCTTATTAATGGCGTACTCACCAACCTCCATATTTCTGAGGTTGGCTGGTTGTCTGATCCCCATATTGCATTGCTGTCAGTTATCATTTTGACGGTGTGGTGGACGGTCGGCTTCAATTTTGTGCTCTACCTGGCAGGTATGCAGCAGATTTCGCCTGAGCTGAACGAAGCTGCGTCCCTCGATGGAGCAGGAGCATGGGCACGCATCCGCTGGATCACAATCCCCTTACTAAATAGAACAACCACCCTGATCCTCATTTTGCAGGTGATTGCATCATTGCAAGTCTTCCAGCAGGCATACTTGCTGATGGGCAGTGGTGATGGCCCTAATTTCTCAACACGCGGCGCGGTGCAATACATCTATGAAAATGGATTTACAACCTTCCGTGTTGGCTTTGCATCTGCCGCTTCATACATTCTCTTTATTCTGATCCTGATCGTTTCTGTTGGACAGTTCTTAGTACTTGCACGCCAGAGGAGGAATGCCTGATGTCAACACAGACAGTAGCCCGCGAAACAACCCGCCCACGCGAACGGGCGCAAACACTGGATGAGCAGAGGAAGAGACGTATAGCCAACGGAACCTCTTTTGTTGTACTCATTGTGATGGCCCTCATCTGGCTAATTCCCATCTTATGGGCATTAGATACAGCATTGAAGCCGGAAGGTGAGACGACCGCTATTCCTGTATCCTGGTTTGCCTCACACTTCACATTACAGGCTTTTGCTACCACGCTTGCCACAACAAATTTGCCGACATGGTATTTTAACAGCATACTGACCTCGGCAATTATTAGTATTGTAACCGTCTTACTGGCAAGTACAGCGGCATTTGCGTTCTCGCGTGTCCCCTTTAGTGGACGAAACACTCTCTTCTGGATAATTCTGGCGGGCATCATGGTGCCTGGGCAGATTCTGATCGTGCCACTTTTCGCAATGATGCAATCGCTGAATATGGTTGATACTTACTGGGGTATTATCTTGCCTCAGCTTGCCTCCCCAATCGCGGTGTTCATTTTCAAGCAGTTCTTTGATGGCATTCCCTATGAATTAGAGGAAGCCGCTGTGATGGATGGCGCGAGCCTTTGGAGAGTCTACTGGCAGATCTGGATGCCCCTGGCGCGACCAGCTATCGCTGCCGTGGCGATCTTCGCCTTCGTCGCTTCCTGGAATAACTTCCTCTGGCCCTTTATCGTCATCAGCAGCAATAATTTGATGACGTTACCTGTCGGCCTGGCGACCGTCCAGACATCATTTGGTATCCGTTACGCCCAGATTATGGCAACAGCATTGCTAGGTGGTGTGCCCGTGCTAATCGTATTCCTCTTCTTCCAGCGCCAGATCGTGCAAGGCGTCGCCGGCACCGGATTGAAGGGATAACGAGGACGGGATTATAAATGACCCGTACACCGCGATATCGAATGCTCTAACTCTGGTGTACGGGTGCTATTTATAATCCCGTTCTCGTCATTCTTAAAACGTGACGGGCAATGCACGCAATCCCATAATAAGAGCTCCAGGCCGCCACACGAGTTCTTTAGGATCAACCGCCAGTTGCAAATGTGGCATGCGCTGCAGCAACGTGCCAATGGCAACCTGCCCCTCTAAACGTGCTAGAGGAGCACCGAGGCAGTAATGGATACCTTTGCCAAATGCAAGGTGTGGATTACTGCTTCGTGTAATATCAAGATCGTCGGGATTATGAAATGCAGCGGGATCATGGTTCGCTGAGGCAAGAATGACCACCACATAATCGCTCTTACGAATGAGCTTCCCAGCGAGTTCGACATCTTCGTTTGCCCAACGTTGTGTTGCAGTCATCAATGGACCATGAAAGCGCAAAAACTCTTCGATCGCCGGCTTAAGCATTCCAGGGTGTTCCCTCAATGCCTGCATCTGCTCCGGATGTGTCATCAGTGCCAGAGCACCATTGCTGATCAGGTTGACCGTTGTTTCATGCCCCGCTACAAGGAGCAAGAATACCATTGAGATCAGTTCGCCTTCAGAAAGTTTATCGCCGGCCTCTTCGGTACGGATCAGCAGACTCAAGAGATCATCCGAAAGGTGATTGCGCTTTTCGTTGCTCAAGAAACGCAAATATTCCTGGAACTCCCTTAACTTTTCGCGCTGCTTCCGAAACTCTTCAGGATTGCCCGAGGCTTCGATCACGCTATTCGACCAGGCGCGGAACTTCAAGCGGTCCTCAGGTGGTATGCCAAGCATCTCGGTAATCACGATGATTGGCAACGGAAATGCCAGATCGTCGACGAGATCCATTTCTCCCTTATCCTGCACGGCGTCCAACAAATCGTTCGTGATCGTCTGAATGCGTTCGCGCCATTGCTCAATAAAGCGCGGCGTAAAAGAAAGATTGACCAGGGAGCGTAGCCGGGTATGATCAGGCGGATCAGTTCCTAGCATGTTTCGGTCGAACGCGAAAGCCTGCTCATGCCCCGGTTTTTGCGTGGCCAATGCGGGAAATTGTTGCTGCAATTGTTCCGGCGTAAATGCATGCCGTGGATCTTTTACGAAGCGTGGGTCTCGTAATACCTTCTCCGCTTCCTCATAGCGTGTAATCAGCCATCCCTTCCGATTGCCTGGAAATTCCGTCAGGTGCACCGGATCTTCCGAACGTACACGTGCAAAAACTGGATAGGGATCGGCCTTGAAATGTGGTGAATGCAGATCTATTGCAAATGATTGTGACATTGCTGACTCCGAATGCTCAGGATGATATACAAATTCTTCCTCTTTTGACCCTTTTATTGTAATGCGTAAGTAAGCTTAAAAGCAAGGAGAGGCAAAAAAAGAGGTAAGAGGAGGTATCCTCAAAAATGGCCTCACCATATACCTGACCACTTTCTCACATACACATTCCAAAAAGTTATATAAATCATACATAATTGTTATGATTTAGCTGTTTTTCATTGACAAAGCCTCCCTTTCCAGTTACTATACTTTATATAGTTGATCAAATAAATCAACTAAGAAATAGAGAGCAAAATTGTAAAGGAGGAAGCATGAGTTTTAAGCTGCTAGGGATCAATGGAAGCTTGACGCGCACCCCCATCGCGAACGAGGAATGTGCTGGATGTTGCTCTTGCGGGGGCCAGAGCCTATGACAGTGCGGTGGAGACGGAGGTGTTGGAGTTACGTGATTTTGCATTGGAATTTTGTGATGGCCGCTCCTCTGATAACTACAACAGTGATACAAGGCGAGCACTTGCTCTGAGTAGAGGAGGCTGATGCGTATCTTGTCGCCACGCCCATCTATCGGGGATCGTATACCGGGGCGCTCAAGAACTTTTTCGACCTTGTGCCCAATGATCCAAAGGGGCATGATCCCCTGCGTGGCAAAGTTGTAGGATTGCTTGCTACAGGAGGAAGTGATCATCATTATCTCATTCTAGAGCACCAGTTGCGTCCTCTATTCGGCTTCTTCGGTGCCTATACGCCTCCCAGAGCTATCTATGCTGTTTCAAAGGACTTTGATGCCCAGAAACAGCCACAGGGCAGATTACTAGAAGAATTGACGCAATTGGGGCAAGAAGTGCTTCTTCTCGCACGTTTTCTTGCGCAAACTCCCAGCATTGCCCATTCAGAACGCGTAGGTAATCGGTAGGGGCGCGTTTACGACGCCCAGGTGTAGGGTCCCGATTTATCGCGCCCACTGGACGGACCGCGTTTACGATGCCCAAATAACATGCAATGAAGCTTTTAAATCGAGCAGAAAGAAGGAAATACGGTGAGTATAGAGCAAACTGAATTTCGCCAGGCACTGGGTCATTTCGCCTCCGGTGTCACTGTAATCACAACACAACATCACGGGCAGCTTCACGGCACAACGGTGAGTTCGTTTTGTTCGCTGTCATTGCGGCCCCCACTTGTGCTGGTTGGTATTGATCTAAACGCCAATATTCATGATCTGATCGTCGCGAGCGAAGTATTTGCTGTGAATATCCTGGCGGAGCATGCCGAGAAACTCTCGCAACACTTTGCCCGCCGTATACCCGACAAATTCTCTACGATCTCTTATAGCCTCGGACAGCTTGGCGTCCCCTTGCTTGACGATGCCTTGACGAGCCTGGAGTGTCGCCTGGTGACGCGTTACCCTGGTGGCGATCATTCAATCTTCATCGGCGAAGTCATCTCGACCAGCACACAGGCGCATCATCAGCCACTTCTCTACTTCCGTAGTCGATATGGTCGGCTTCATAGCAATGCGGCCCATCTTGTCAGCAACGCCGCTGAATAACCATCAAAACATCCCTGTAATTGTGTTCAGTTGTTGTTGAAAAGAAGGAAAGTTTCATGGGACAGCAAGATACCAACGCGATTGTTCGCATTTCTCATGTGTATCTAGGGTATGCACATGGACGCGATCAAGGTGCAACCATTGTTGAAGACGCCAGTTTCTCGATTCGGCGTGGCGAGAAATTTGTAATCATTGGACCCTCTGGATGTGGGAAGACGACACTCCTCAAAGCTATTGGAGGATTGCTAAAACCACGACAGGGAGAACTGCTGGTGAATGATAAGCCAGTTAAGAGTCCAGGTCCAGATCGAGCCTTTGTGTTTCAGGATTTCGAGCAGCTTTTCGCCTGGCGCACCGTTCTGGGCAATATCGTCTATGCGCTCCAGGTTACGAAGCACCTCTCTAGAGACGAGGCAATCAACAAAGCCCGTTTTTATCTGGAACTGGTCGACGTTGCACGCGCAGAGGATAAGTATCCACATATGCTTTCGGGTGGCATGAAACAACGTGCGGCCCTTGCACGGGCTCTTGCCCTGGAGCCAGATATGCTCCTGATGGATGAACCATTCGGTGCCCTGGACGCCATCACACGCAATCAGTTGCAATTAGAGTTGAACGATATCTGGAAACGTACTGGTGTGACCATTGTATTAGTGACCCATTCCATTCAAGAAGCCGTATTTTTAGGACATCGTGTCATGGTTATGTCCGCCTCACCAGCTCAAATTCGCGAGATTGTTGATACGAGCGATGCCAATGACATTGGTAATACCGCATTTGCGGATATATCAAAACATTTGCAATCACTGCTCATTCGCCGTCAAGCAGTTTCAGAGGTTGTGGCACAACTGAGTGCAGTTGAGTAAAAAAGGATGGTGAAGTGATGCGTGTGACTCTATCTCGTCCCACTGAAAGAAAAGCGCGTGGGCTGCCCGGTTGGCTTCCCTATGTTTTGATTGGTGTAAGCTTTATCGTTGCCTGGCAGTTGTATGTCTCATTGAGTGGTGCCAGCTCGTTACTGGTGGCATCCCCTATTGTAACCGTACAGGCTCTTGTTACCGACACCATCAATGGTCAGCTTCCATCGGCAATACTGGTTTCATTGCAGAATCTGGTGATTGGGATGGGGATTGGCATCTTTATTGGTCTGGCTCTGGCCTCATTGTCTACATTTTCGCAATTTGGTCGTTATCTGTTGACTGTACTCACCGCCGTGTTCAGCCCTCTGCCTGGAATTGCCATTTTGCCATTGACAATGCTCTGGTTCGGCTTGAATCCATCTGCCATCATCTTTGTAGTGGTCTTTGGAGCTGTCTGGCCGATCTCTGCTAACACCGATACAGGTTTTCGTACGATCGGTACCACAACTCGCATGGTTGCGCTTAATCTTGGCTTGAGTCGCATACAGACCATACGTGATGTCTTTTTACCTGCCGCACTTCCACATATCCTATCCGGCTTACGTCTGGCCTGGGCCTTTGGTTGGCGTACGGTGGTTGGTGCCGAGATCGTCTTTGGTGTAGCCGGCTCGAATGGTGGACTCGGCTGGTATATCAACAATGCCCGCTACTTCCTCAATCCACCTGCAATCTTTGCTGGTTTAGTTGTCATTTCGCTACTTGGTGTTCTTCTAGATACGTTCTTCCTGTGGATCGAGCGACAAACTATTGTCAAGTGGGGCATGAAGCAGGCTCAGTAGGTGCTCGATATCGCGCCTGCGTGTACAACAGCCTGCGTGGATTTTTTCAACAAGAGGAGCATTGTTATGAACAAACATTATCGCCCATTACCTTTGTTGTTAGCGATCCTGGTCTTATTTACGAGTGCCTGCGGCACTTCAACGAGTGCCAGTTCGGGATCGAATGCACCGTCATCTTTCACTATCGTTTACCAACCTGGCCTGGGAGCGGCCATCTTCATCTCTCTGAAGCTACAGAAGACGTTAGACAAGCAATTCCCTGATACGAACTTCCAATGGAAAGTTGTCAATAGTGGATCGGCGGTGCGCGAGGCTGTTCTCTCTGGTCAAGGGCAAATCGGTACTCTTGGTATACCACCATTCCTGGTGGGCTGGGATAAAGGCATGGATTGGAAGGTCCTGCTTGCTACAAGCCGGGGAGATAGCTGGCTAGTGGCGATGAATCCTAAGTTCAAGAGTTTGAAGGATTTTGGCCCCAACGATAAAATTGGCGTGGTTGCTCCTGACGCCCAGCAAGCCATTCAACTACGCAAAGCTGCACAACAGCAACTGGGCAATGCACACGCCCTGGATAAAAACCTGGTTGCGATTGGTGCGGCTGATGGTGAACAGGCTCTACTTACCGGTCAAATCGCCGCACAACTCTCTGGCGCTCCCTTTCAAAATCGTGAGATTGCCGCTGGCGGACATATTGTTTTGCACACTCAAGATACCTTTGGCCCTGTAGGTGCAGGTGTGATTGCGCTCCCACAAAGTTTCTATAATCAATACCCGGCTTTCAGCAAAAAGGTTTACCAGGATCTTGAGGAATCGTCAGCGTATGTCGCCAGTCATCACGACGAGGTTGCTCAGGAACTGGCGCAAGATAAGGTAAGCGGTGGTGGTGGTACGGCAGCACAGTTCAAAACGTTGCTCGATGATACGAGCCTCGTCTTTGATACGACGCCATCTGGTCTAATCGCCTATGCGAGTTTCATGAAGTCCATTGGTTTGATCTCGAAAGTTCCCTCTTCGGTAAGCGATCTAGAACTGCCTACGGTAGTTGGTACCGGAAACTGAGAACCTGCCTTGTAACTGATGTCTGTGTATTGACGACCCTCATGTCGAGATTAAAAGGAAACATTCATGAGTACGAAAAAAGGACAGATCAAGCTAGGAGCATTTTTACAAAATAGTGGTCATCATGTAGCATCCTGGCGTCATCCCGATGTGCCTGTAGATAGTAGCCTGGATTTTTCATTTTACAAACGGCTGGCCCAAACAGCCGAACGTGCGAAGTTTGACATGGTCTTTCTCGCCGATGGGAACGCGGTCTGGGGAGATCGCGGTCAGGGATCGGACGTGTTGAAGCGGTCAGGTAAACTGGTACGTTTTGAACCGCTTACATTGCTCTCGGCGTTGTCGGCGGTAACGGAACATGTGGGCCTGGTTGCGACGGCTTCCACAACCTATAACGAGCCGTATCATATTGCCCGCAAGTTTGCTTCCCTGGACTACCTCAGCAATGGTCGTGCGGGCTGGAATATTGTGACATCTTCGCAGGATGCAGAGGCGAAGAACTTCAGCCGCGATCATCATATGGATCATGCATTGCGCTATGAGCGTGCTCGCGAGTTTTTGCGGGTCGCGACTGGATTGTGGGATAGCTGGGATGATGATGCCTTTATCCGTGATAAAGAATCGGGCCTTTACGTCGATCCTGACAAGGTGCATGTTCTTAATCACAAAAGTAAGCATTTCTCAGTACGGGGTCCCCTCAATGTCGCACGTCCGCCCCAGGGATATCCAGTCCTGGTTCAGGCGGGAGCGTCTGAGGACGGGCAGGATTTCGCAGCACAGGTTGCCGAGGTGATTTTTACAGCCCAACCAACATTGGCGGAAGCACAGGCGTTCTATGCAGGCCTGAAGCAGAGGTTGGTAAGGTATGGACGTTCTCCCGATCAGCTCAAGATTATGCCCGGTATCTTTGCCGTGATTGGTCAGACTGAAGCGGAGGCGAAAGAGAAGTATGAGCAACTCCAGGATTTGATTGATCCCAGCGTAGGCCTCTCGCTGCTCTCCGGGTTGGTTGGGAATGTTGACCTTTCTCGTTATCCGCTTGATGGTCCCTTGCCGGATCTTCCAGAGACCAACAATAATAAGAGCCGCTTGAAATTGGTACAGGACCTGGCAGGAAGAGAGAAGTTAACCATTCGCGAAACGTACCTGGCCATCGCTGGGGCACGTGGGCATCGCACCATCTGGGGCACTCCTGTGCAGATTGCTGATCAGTTAGAGGAATGGTTCGTCAGCGATGCTGCCGATGGCTTTAACATCATGCCGCCTTATCTGCCCGGTGGATTGGACGATTTCGTCGCATATGTGGTGCCGGAATTGCGTCGTCGTGGTCTCTTCAGGAGTGAATATGAAGGCCGTACATTACGTGAGAATCTTGGTCTTGTTCGCCCTGCTAGCCAATTCAGTACTAATGCAACGTCAGCCTCTGCCTGATGCAATGCATCCTACTGGGAACCAGAAAATTGCAGATAATTGATAAAGGTATATTTAGGAGACACACATGAGTACGAAAAAAGGACAATTCAAACTGGGCGCATTTTTGATGAACACTGGTCATCACGTTGCCGCCTGGAGACATCCAGACTCAGATGCAGATGGTGGCCTCGACTTTACACACTATAAACGGCTGGCGCAAACAGCCGAAAAGGCCAAATTTGATATGGCCTTCCTGGCAGATGGTGTAGCTGTACGCCGCGATCACAACCTTGAGTCGTTGAGCCGCTCAGGTCAGCTCGTTCACTTTGAACCGCTCACTCTGCTCTCAGCCCTTTCAGCCGTGACGGACCATATTGGATTGGTCGCCACAGCTTCCACTACCTATAACGAGCCGTATCATATTGCTCGCAAGTTTGCTTCCCTGGACTACCTCAGCAATGGTCGTGCGGGCTGGAATGTTGTGACTTCTGCCTCTGAAGCTGAGGCGCAGAACTTCAACCGTGATAAGCATATGGAACATGCTCTGCGTTATGAACGTGCCCGCGAGTTTCTGCAAGTGGTGACCGGACTGTGGGATAGCTGGGATGATGATGCCTTCATCCGCGATAAAAAGACAGGTTTATACTTTGAACCCGAAAAGCTGCACGTTCTCAACCACAAGGGCAAGCACTTTTCGGTGCAGGGACCGCTCAATGTCGCTCGTCCACCGCAAGGATACCCGGTCATTGTGCAGGCAGGCGCATCCGAAGATGGGCAAGATTTCGCGGCCCAGACCGCCGAGGTAATCTTCACCGCTCAGCAGACACTAGAGGAAGCTCAGACATTTTATGCAGGTATCAAGGGGCGACTGGCGCAATATGGACGCTCACCCGATCACCTCAAGATTATGCCCGGTGTCTTTCCCGTAATTGGTCGCACTGAAAAAGAGGCGAAAGCGAAGTACGATCAATTGCAGAATCTCATTCACCCTTCGGTTGGGCTGGCCCTGCTCTCCGGCAACATCGGCGGCTTTGATCTCTCTTCTTATCCACTGGATGGTCCTTTGCCTGACCTACCAGAGACGAACCTTAACAAGAGCCGCCAGAAGTTGGTAACCGACCTTGCACGTAGGGAGAACCTTACCATTCGTCAGTTGTATCAAGCAATTGCTGGCGCTCGCGGACACTGGACGATCTGGGGCACACCCGAACAGATCGCCGATCGATTGGAAGAGTGGTTTGTCAATGATGCTGCCGACGGCTTCAATCTGATGCCACCCTACCTGCCCGGTGGATTAGATGAGTTTGTAGATCTGGTGCTACCTATCCTGCGTCAGCGTGGCCTGTTCCGGACAGAGTACGAGGGCCGTACGTTGCGCGAGAATCTCGGTTTGCTACGTCCTGTGAACCAGTTCAGCGCTGCCTTACTCTCGCCTGCTAGCGTTTAACAAACTATCTCTTGCTCTCCTCTTTTTGTGTACAGGTCCATACATTGCAAAGGGGCAATGGTATGGACCTGTGGGATTACGCGTTACTACAACGTTTCACAGCATGTTTATATCGTAGATACCTGACACCAACCTATGCTCCGTTGATACACTGCTTTTCCATACGCTGATCAAAACTCTCTTCAGAAATTATACCCGCATCGGAAATACTACTGTGATCTACATGGTATTCTGCAACAATAAGCGTATCACCCTTGCTATTCGTACATGCAATATATATAGGTTTGAAATCCGTTGCTTTACTGATAGGGTGAAAACCTGTCGAGGAAGTATATTGGATATGGCCGCTTATCCCCTCGAATGGTGTGCTTGGCAATTGCCTGTCGATCGCTGCCATGTAGGGAGAGGAGGTCTCGTCACGTTGATCCCAGGCCTTAAGAAACAAATTAGCCGCGTCATATATCAGTAAAGTATGAAAGGCTGGCAGTGCATAGCCATATATACCAGGCGGATCCGCATGGTAGAACCAGTGACAGAACTCACGATTAAACGCTTCTGGGGCCGGTAACACTTCTGGTGCCGAACAGCTAAAGTTCGGGATATAGTCAGAAAAACGCGGATTAATTTGCGCATAGGCTGCGTCTGTAGTGAAAAAGAGCTTCGCGAAATTGTATGTGTTGCCGCTATTGTCGTATACCGATGGATAGGGATAGTATAACCCCTCCCCACCAATAATAGGAATATTTTGGGTCGCACGATTAGCTTTCAGTTTATTTCTTAATATATTAAAATCATCGGCATAACCTGCAAAGAAGATCTGATTGTACCCATTTTTGATAACATCCGCAATATCACTATCGAGCTGTCCCGTCTGCCCTACCGTATACCTTTCTTTGTTGCCTTCACCTAAAGCCTGTATAACGCTTTTACTCAAATCTTTACTATATGGATCTTTTGTATCTACGAAAACCGCTGTTTTTGCCTCCTGTGATGCTTGAAGAAGGTGCTTCTGGATAAAATTAATGATAACCTGACTGTCATCTGAGACGGGAGGAGCAATGCCATAAAAATTATCATAGAAATGCGTCGGGGCATTATCTGTACCGGCATCTGTGAAAGAATTGGCTTCGGCGGCAGAGCGTAATAATCGGAATATCTGTGCGAGAAATTCTATAACGCTCATCAAGCACATAGGTCACAAGTTTACTAAAGGGAAACCCCATGACGCCTATAAATTGTTGCGGCTCGCTATCTGCATAGAGTTTGATCTGATCCATCACTTGCGGAACTGTTATTGAAGCAGCATCTCTTGTCCCGAAGTTAGCGATAAGCAAATGAAGTCCAGGCTTACCATCGTTTGCAGGATTATGATTGTAGTTGTACTGAGCCATATATGCACCACGCAGGGTATCGAGTCCCGCACTAGACGAGATACCAGGATCACTCATCGTCTGACTAAGCGTAGTCGCTACAATAATTGTTACATATGGTCGCGTACCACTGTTTGTATTTTCTGCAAAGATTAATTTTTCAACTTTCCGTTCAGCATCATCATTACGATCGTCGAATTGATTGAAAGGCGTCGGCAACGCCTTTTTATTCTGTTGATCCTGATAATCATAGCCAACGATGCCGATATTCATAGCATTTCCATTCACCTGCAGAAGAGTAACATCTAGACCATTGCCACAGGAGACGACATCGCTCTGAATGCAGACATAGTTCGCAACTTGCTTCTGGATAATTTGGAAAAAATTGGGGGCAAGGACGTAATCTTTCATAAAGAATACAACAAGAATAATAAGAATAACGATGTGTCCACGCTCCCGGACTTTCTTTGCTCCCCATTTTGTACCTTTAATCACATTCCCCGTATGCAGAGGAAGCGTGTTGAGAAGGTTATTGATAGATGGAAAGAACCAGGAACGAAAACTATCTATCTGAAATAAGGCAACAAATATGCTAATAATACTGATGGTGATCCAAAAATTCCATAAGCAGCTAAGAATACAGATCATGCTTACAACGAGAATGAGGATTTTCGCTCCACGGCTCAGCCGTCCCATTTGAGGAGAAGCAGGGGCGGATTTCATAGACGGCTCCTTTTTGTTTTATAATCTCTAAATTGTATCACTCATCAATATTGACGTTTCTGACATATAACTCCAAAAAAGATAATTATTTTGACGCTAAACAAGTTTGTGAGATAGTTCACAGCTTTATCATGAAAAATCGTTATACTGTATATAGGGGCAGTGCAGGTAGGGGGAATAACAATAACCTTTGACTTCTTCTAGTATGCTTTTTCTATTGTATGTCCACAATTATTCGCTATGTATGTCTTTCATCTTCAAAGGAGCATGGTATGGCTAATCAACACAACGACGTTCTGGTAAGCTCTTCTCGTCATCCTCGTTTTGTGAAACTGGTAGCGGTGTCATCTTTTATGCTTTTCGTGTTTCTATTGAGCGCCTGTAGCACAAACCAGACTTCGACATCGTTGCTGAGTGCAGGTGTCCGTTCTGGTGTTCAAACGACGCATGCGGCGACGGTACAAACATATCCCATCAAGGTGTTCTTTTCTAAATATCCAGAAGTGAATACTAATCTTAATGCTGTCTTCCCCGTTAATAGAGTCTCACCAACTGTTGGAGTAGCAACCTTTGCCATTCAGTTGCTGATTGCAGGGCCAACAACGACTGAGCATAGTGCAGGCTACTTCTCCGAACTGAATAGCTTGTTCACTGGCCCATCTAACTGCTTTGCACCCTTCCCCACTGGAGGGCCGGACTTTACGCTGACTCTTAATAAAAGGGGTAGTGTCACGCAGGCTGGAACGGCAACATTGCGCTTCTGCCGCCCAACTTCATCGCCCGGTATTGGCACCGATGCACGTGTAATGGCTGAAATCAATGCAACGCTCAAGCAGTTTCCGACCATCAAAGCGGTAGTGATTCTAACTGTTAGTGGACATTGTTTTGCTGATGAACGTGGACAGGATTTCTGTCTACGGTAGGGGCCCGATTTATCGCGCCCGTGTGTGTATAATACGCATTATATGATTATCACACACGGGCGCGATCTATCAAATCTTACATACGTCTATCCGATTTCGCTTTCATTTTAGCAGCATGTGCCGAGATAACGCTGGCCGTGCTGCTCGGATACGTTACCCGATATCCATCATAATTTGGATAAAGCGTCCCGTCGTCTTGCAATCCGGTCAGAATCCAGAATTGATCGCCATTCCCACCTCCCCGGTACATGGTATCGAGCCAGGCCTGATAAATGGCGTCGCGCGTCGCCAGATCGTTCCAACCATATTCTTCCAGTACGACAGGCTTACGCGCAATATGGGCACCATGTAGATGATCTTTAATCCATTGCAGTGCCCAGGCCTCGTCTTTGCCCCACCCCTGCGGATAGAGATGCATGGTACCGTAATCAATGGTGGGAAGGGCAATCAAACGTCTCCAATCCACGCCACTGCCGCCATCATATGTGTAGTCGGTGCTGCCAGGATCATTGAAAAAGCCCTCATCCCCAACTGCAACCAGGTGCCGCCAATCCATACTTTTGATGAAAGAACTCATCTCATGCGCCCAGGCTAGCAACGTGTTGCCCGTAGGATCAGACTGGCAGCGTGGCTCATTTGCCAACTCCCATGTCATAATGGCAGGCTCTTCAATTAGCACACGGTTGGTGTAACGATTTTTGCGATGGATGAAATGACGTACGTAATTTTTATACGCGTCTTTAATCTTGTCATTTGTATAGAACTCATCATGATTTGTACCCCCAAACCAGGTGACATATTGCTGCATACCCCCGAAATCATTCCAGTTATTGGTAAGAGCAACGACAAGTTTGAGCCCTAACTGATGAGCCTTCCAGACAGTATAATCGAAACGCTCATAGCCAGCCTCAGGATAAACACCCGGCGTGGGCTGCATAACAAACCCATTTGCTGGATTACCATCCAGGAAGCCCCACAAACGCACGACCGCCAATCCCATTGCTACGGCATTGTTGAGCACATCATCGATCATGAAATGGGAATTGTAATGCAGGTAATAGTTATTCGTACCCGCGAAATAGAATGCATCATCACGCAATGTGAAATTTGGACCTCGTCTACCAACAAAGCCTTGTTCACGCTCCTCGGCCAGAGCTGGTATAGAAGCAAACGAATTTAGCAACGACGCACCCGTGGTACCAAGTCCCAGGGCGGCAGCGGTACGTAGAAACGAACGACGATTTGCCAGATACTTGCTAGAGGTTTCTTTCATCGAAACGGCTCCTTCCATAGATAAGTTTCATCGTGTACAAAGTAAATGTTCAATGAATATGTGGTACCATTTTTAATGATGGTTGTCAATAGCTGCTGTCAAATACTGGAATTTAGCCCTCCATCCATAAAGATCGGGAAGGCACGGAGCTTGATCGCTCCGCGCATCCAACAAAACCATGCTCAATGACGATGATTATTTCAATGAAATTATTGAACATATATGAATGAAATGGCCTGTAGCCTTAAAGGATAGTGAGCCCGACTCATGATGCCTTTCATAATTGGGATTTTGCGTGTAAAATAAGGTTAGAAAAATGTGAAAAGAGGATACATAAAAAAATGTTCACAACTGTTAGCATAGAATTCATAGGTGACAGCGAACAGCATCTGAAAGTGCTCGAACATGAGTTAAAACATATTCATGATGTGGATGTTGATCTGGTCGAGCCAAAAGATCGCACCGCACCAGTGCTGGTCGCTATTGGCATTCGCAAAGAGGGCGAAAGGGCAGTTATCGCAACTCAAAACATTGCACAGACCCTGTATAATTTCTTGCATGGCACAACATCAGCCTCAGAGGACAAGAAGATCTATCTCGTCACCGCCGAAGGTGATCGCGTTGATATCGAACCCTTGCCAGTCAGTGAGATAAATGCGATCATTGGTGCCGCTTATGAAGGCGAGGACGGGTAATCGAATCAGGTCCGCTTAGTATATAATGGAATGCATGGATAGTTATGCTAAGACCAGCATTATAAAATAAAGATGTGAGGATTTTATGGTTATTTTAGAGACAGAACATTTGTTGTTCCGACCATTGACGCTCTCCGACCTGGATGATCTGGCGGTACTTTACGCCGATCCAGAGGTAATGCGCTTCTTAGGTGGGCCGCGTAGCCGCGAAGAGGTGCAGCATATCCTGAGCAGATACATCGAAGAATACAAGCTCTACGGGCATTCCTTCTTTGCTACAATTCTGAAAGAGGATCAGCGCTTTATCGGACAATGCGGTCTCCTGCGTCAGGAGGTCGAGGAACGGCCAGAGGTAGAACTGGCTTATGTGTTGGCTCGTCCCTATTGGCAGCATGGCCTGGCAGTCGAAGGCATTGAGGCGCTCAAGAACTATGGGTTGCAGCAAATGGGCTTTCCACGCGTGATCTCGCTGATCCCACCGGGCAATCGTGCCTCCCTCTACATCGCCGAGAAGATCGGGATGCAGTACGAACGTGATCTTGACCAGTGGGGCCAGCATTTCCGCCTCTACTCGGTAAAGCAGCCCGCTACTGCGTCGCAGACAACCGCAAAACAAGGTAGTGAACATCTTTAGGATGTGATAAACGCGCTATTCCGTAGGGCCTGATTGATCGCGCCCACGGGTGGAGGATGGGATGGGAATGTGTTTCATCCACACGCAGGTACGAACACGCAGGCCTGATTTATCACGCCCCTACACCAGCGCGAGAGTGGGGCGTCGATTGATAAGGCTGCTTGTGTCTTCCGGTGCGAGGATGGAGGGAGCCGCAGCAGTTCCACGCCCCATACCACGATAGATGAAGCCACAGCGCTCCATATCCGCAGCCTCATAGATATTGCGCCCGTCAACCAGGACAGGCCGACGCATGGAACTGCGGATCTGATGCATGTTGAGCGATTTGAACTCGTTCCACTCAGTGACAATAACAAGCGCATCGGCGTTTTGAGCCACCTCATATGGCGTTTTGCTAAATGTGATCGCATCCATATGAATGCCAGCCAGATGAAGGGCGGCCCGCCCGGTCTCAGTGGCAATAGGATCGTATACCTGCACTCTGGCCCCTTGCGTCGTGACCCAACGGATAATATCGATGGCGGGCGCTTCTCGCATATCATCGGTATTGGGTTTGAAGGCCAGACCGAGGATGCCAATCGTGCAATTGCGCAATGAGCCAAGCAAGTTGGTGAGCTTATCGACTACAAGGAGACGCTGATCATGGTTGATATCCATGACGGCGTGCAATAACTGAGGATGTAGCCCCGCTTCATCAGCCATGTAGGCCAACGCACGCACGTCTTTGGGAAAACAACTGCCACCATAACCCAGACCAGCATCCAGGAATGCACGCCCAATGCGTTTATCATAGCCCATGCCCACCGCGACCTCTTTCACATCAGCTCCCAGGCGTTCACAGATCTGCGCAATTTCGTTGATGAATGAGATCTTCGTCGCCAAAAATGCGTTCGAGGCATATTTGATCATTTCGGCAGTATAGAGATCGGTAATCATGATCGGCGCACGTAAGGACAGATACAGACGCGCCACCGCACCAGCCGCCTCCGCTTCGGATGAACCAAGCACAACGCGATCAGGATTCTGAAAATCCAGCACGGCAGACCCCTCACGCAAGAACTCAGGATTGGAGACCACCGAGAATTTTACATCAGGACGCTTGAGGTTATCGTAAATAACACGTGAGACAACATCACCACTGCCTACAGGGACGGTACTTTTATTGATAATGATCGCGTAATGATCAAGTTCCTGCGCGATATTGCATGCTGCACTCTCGACGTAACGCATGTCCGCGCTTCCCTGATTAACACCCGAAGGCGTATTGACCGCGATGAAGATAAATTCGCACTGGTCCAGCGCCTCGTGATAGCTGGTGGTGAAATGCAAGCGATCAGCACGCACGTTCCGCTCGACCACTTCTTCCAGGTCAGGTTCATAGATGGGAAGGATGCCCTGTTTGAGGCGCTCGATTTTTTCCTCAACGATGTCAACGCATGTGACCTGATTGCCCATATCCGCAAGGCAGGTACCTGTAACTAAACCAACATAACCAGTTCCAATAACAGAGACGATTGCCATTGCATTACTCCTCTATCCTTCTTTAGATTGAGATATTGTGACTCTCAACGTTTTCCTCACAAAGATGGAGACCTGATAAATTTAACTTACAGTATGCCCTATCGGCAGGTTTGTCTGATACTTTAACGCTTCTGGATTGAACCTCAAAGAATATCCCCCCACCCCTATTTCTCCGCATGCTTAAGCTGTTTTTATGCTCGTATAGGGTTAAAGATTTTTGTAATCTGGTCGAAAGGGTACTAGAAAGGAGTATAACCGCATTGTTTTATTTGCAGCATCGCCGCATTACTTCTTATTTGTGGTTAAGAGGTATTGTGTACGCCTTTATGGTAGTCACTATTTTTAGCTATAGCGCCTGTGCTACCATACCAGAAACAAAAAACGCGAACAATACTTCGCTCCCTCAGCTTTCTCCGCTGAGTCAGGCTACTCCTCTTCAATTAGGGGGAAGCAACAAACCCGATATTAAAGGGTGGGCACTGACTTTCCATGATGAGTTCGATGGCCCATCATTGGATACTTCAGTATGGAATGTCGAGGATTATGGTAAGTACCGTTATCAGAGTTGTTGCCTGAATTTCGGTTCGCAATATTTTACTTATAATGCCAATTCTTTAAAGAATGGCTATCTGGGCATTGTGAGTAATAAAAGGCGTTTAGGGAATGCGAACTATACCTCTGGCGCTATTACGACAGAAAACAAGTTCAGTTTTCTCTATGGGCGTGTTGATATCAGGGTGCGTTTTCCAAAAGGGCAGGGAATGTGGCCCGCTTTGTGGATGCTTACCGCCAATGCAGATCACGAAGTCGATATAGTGGAAATGGTCAATGACTCAAGAGTCGTTTACCAGACCTATCACTTGAACGTTCCTACCTACAATACCTCCGTTCCCCAATGCGTCATTACTAATCAAAATCTTTCGCATGCTTTTCATGTGTTCTCGCTCATCTGGAATCCCACCTCACTCACCTGGTACATTGATGGAAAGCAGACATGTCGCATCACGAATAACCTCCCCAAAACTCCGATGTACCTGTTACTCGATGCGGCAGTAGGGGGTGACTGGCCTGGCTCCCCAGATATAACTACTGCCTTCCCCCAATCTACTATCATCGATTACGTACGCGTCTATCAGGCGTCCAGCAATTCTCCCTGTTTAGGCCTGCAAGTAACCTCACCCCTGCAATTGGCAACGACAACTCTGAACTCGGGAGAAACGCTTGCTGGAACAGTGACATATACGAATCGCTGCACACTACCATTTGTTTTTATCGATATGCTCATTGCCGCCCGCACTGAGAACGGCACAAATGACGATTTCGGAAACAAGGGGGCAATGACTCTGCAACCAGGACAATCGGTCACTATCGATGCCTCTCGTACGATACAAAGCAACCTTCCCAGCACAGGATATGCCTTCAGTAGCTTCGAGACGCCTGATGGTAAATGGCATTCGGATGGCACTAATCTGATGAACTTCACCATGACAAACTGAAATTTAAGGCCGCCCAGACGCTCTCAATATTCTTTGGGCTCAGTGCTATGATGAAAATAAGCAATCAAGCCAACGTCGATACTTTCGCGTATCTTCCGCGCATTTAGATGAACGAAAGGATGGAGATAGTCATGGCAGTGGTACAAAAGCAATCTGTATCCATTACTACGCAGTCGTCGAAGTATGTTCCCGTGTGTATGTTAGAAGTCGAGATCGGACAGCCCCTTCCCACTCTGTCCGCCGTTGATGAGAAAAAAGAGCGTACCTATGAACGTGCTCGTTGCCTCGTACGGTTACACTCACATCCACTGGGCATCGTCGAGCTACAATTTAGTACCGATAAACTGCATCCCGACGAATATGCCAGGCAGATCTGGCGCAATCTCCATGTACAGATTAACCATCATCTGATACAAGATGGCTTACCTCAGATAAAAAAACTTACGGCACATGGCGTACCAACTCCCTCCTCTCCTCTTTGTACCAGGGAACGTGAAGAGCTTTTAGCTAATGCCCCTTTTGTGAGCGTGATCGTTCCAACCCATGATCGCCCTCGACAACTGACCGCTTGCCTGAATTCACTCCTGGCTTTGCATTATCCCGCATATGAAATCATCGTGGTCGATAATGCCCCGGATACGAATGCAACCGTGAAGCTGATCGAAGACCTTTCCGATCCCCCACATGAAGTACGCTACGTACGCGAGGATCGGCAAGGTCCCTCCTGGGCACGCAACTGTGGCATTGCAATTGCTAAAGGCGAAATACTCGCGTTTACCGATGATGATGTGGTCGTTGACTCCTACTGGTTGGCCGAGATGGTGAAAAGTTTTAGAGGTGATGGCGACGTGGTCTGCGCCACTGGTCTCGTTCTGCCCATGGAACTTGATACCCCGGCACAGATTCTCTTCGAGGAAGTTGGCGGCTATAACAAAGGCTTCGAGCAACGCATCTTCTCCTTCGAGGCCGATCAGGCTGAATTACCTTTGCATCCCTATATCGCCGAACGCTTCGGTACTGGCGCGAGTATGGCATTAACCGCTGCTTTTATACGTAGTGTGGGTGGCTTCGACCCCGCCCTCGGCCGCGTTGGTCCAGTGCGCTGTAGTCAGGATATCGCCGTGTTTTTCCAGGTCATCGCCCAGGGCTATAAACTGGTCTACCAGCCTTCATCCTTGATCTATCACCAACATCGTCGCGACTATTTGGGCCTGTGTAAGCAAACCTATAATCATTCTGTGGGCTACACCGCCTACTTGACCAGGTCGCTGCTCGAAAATCCACACCTTATCCTTGATTTCGTGAAGAAGATTCCTTACGCCCTTTTTTGTACATTACGTTCCCGTACTAAGACCGAGGCAACTCCTCTACCTCGCTACGTCCAGGTAATCTATAAAGAACTTCTAACCTTACGCCGTAAAGGCCTGCTCTATGGCCCACTAGCTTACCTGCGCAGTCGTTGGGAGGTACGTAATCTTATCTGATGGGCATATATCATGATGTTATGGTGTCTACCTATTAACGTATGGACGCAATTATGCTGTTTCAAAAATTGATATGGATATCGATAGAATGGGCCGATCACTGTAGGGAAGCCATTTATTATTCCGTGGCGACTGTTAGAGGTATTGATCCATCATTGAAGGGAGGCCTTATGCGTATTTTGATGCTTGCACAGTTCTATCACCCAATTCTGGGGGGAATAGAACAACACGTCCGAACCCTTAGCCACGAACTCGTCGCACGGGGTCACGATGTTTCAGTTGCTACCATGCGTCATAAAGATCAATCTGCGTTTGAGATGGACCAGGGTGTGCGTGTCTATCGCGTGCGTTCTTCGGTGCAACGCCTCCCCTGGCTCTTCAGTAATAGTGGGCGTCAGTATCCGCCGCCTTTCCCTGATCCAGAGATTATGCTGCAGTTACAGCACGTTCTTGAGAAGGAGCAACCGCAGATCGTGCATGCTCATAACTGGCTCGTGCGCTCATTTCTGCCTCTCAAAATACGCAGCAAGGCGCGACTCGTTGTAACCTTGCATGATTACAATTTCGCATGTGCTCGTGTTGACCTTATGTATTATGGCAATCCCTGTAGTGGACCGGGTATCGCAAAATGCCTGAGTTGTGCTTCCAACCATTATGGTCCGCTGCGTGGCGTGCCTACGGTTTTGAGCAATTGGGCCATGAATTTGTTCGCACATAACACCGTCGATCGCTTTATCGCCGTCAGTCAGTCAGTCGCTACCGGGAACAGACTCGCGCATGGCCGAATCCCTTTTCTCGTTATTCCCAACTTTATGGCCGACGATCCAGGCCTTGCAGAAGGTGATGCCTCCCCCTATCTGGCACAACTCCCTGCCGAAAAGTATCTACTTTTTGTAGGTGGTTTGAGTCGCGTGAAGGGGGTAGAGATATTGCTGCGTGCCTATGCAGGCCTCAGAAGTGCGCCCCCCCTGGTTCTTATCGGATATCCCACACCTGATTGGCCGTTTCCAGGGCTGAAGAACCCTGAGAATGTCATTGTCCTTAAAGATTGGCCTCATTATGCCGTGATGGCCGCCTGGGAGCGCTGCTCTATTGCTCTTGTTCCCTCGATCTGGCGCGATCCCTGTCCCACTGTGGCGATGGAGGCCATGTCGATGGGTAAACCCGTAATCGCCTCTTGCATGGGCGGTTTAACTGATATTGTGGCGGATGGCGAAACAGGACTACTCGTTCCCCCTGATGATCCCCAGGCATTACAGGATGCACTGCAAGCTTTGTTGGAAGATCCCGCCCGACAAGAACATATGGGAGCGATGGCAAAACGGCGCGTGGAGATGTTCCAGGCCAGCTCAGTCGTGCCACGTATTGAGCAAGTATATCATGAAGTATTAGAGACAAAAAAGATTGTAACGGCTGCTGCCCATCATTCTCTATCGAACCTCACAGGACATCATTTGTAGGGGCGCGATGAGAAACCAATGGAGGACGCAGAGCATTTGTAGGGGCGCGATGAGCGGAGCGAATAAGCCCGTGTGCCCTCTTGGGCGTAATAATCATAATAAAAGGATCCGATGAAAATAGTATGAAATTATTTTTCAGGGTTGGCCTCTATAAGCATCTAATGCATATCTCCAAACAACTGCACGGCTTACTGAATCATCGCAAGCAGTTGTTTCTGGCCCTGTTGAGCCGCATACGTCATCCAATTCCTCGTACCCCAGGATCAAAGCATCCAAAAGTAACGAAGAAGCGCAGTGAGAAGCGCCTGTTGCGCCAGTTTATTGTTTTTAGAATCTTGCGGAGAATGGGACGCTTCCTCGGAAAACCTATCAAGCGCTTCGTAATTGCTCCCATACTAAAACGTGCACGCGATCCCGAACCTGAAGCACCCGATCCAAAGCGTGAGGCAAAAAGACGCCGCTCTCCCTTTGGCAGTTGGGGCTGGCTTCCACTCCTGATCCTAATCAGTGCCCTGGGCCTTTTGCTGATCGCTTATGGTTTCTCTATTTCGCGCAATGCAGGGCCAGGCAGGCTGCGCGACTTTTTCTATCCCGGTATTCTTATGCTCTTTACACCGATGTTTGCACGCCTTGTCACGCCCTATACATCTCGTATTGAGCGCGTTATCTTGCTCTGTACCACGGGTGTCGGTTGCTATTGCATTAGAGCACTGACCAGCCCACTCCATTTCTATCTTTATGATGAATTTCTGCATTGGCGTACAGAGAATGATGTGATCGCGAGCGGGCACCTCTTTACTCCTAATTCTCTTTTGCCGGTGAGTCCTTATTATCCCGGCCTTGAAATCGTCACTAATGCCATCTGTATGTTAAGCGGCATTAGCCCTTTTTATGCATCACTTATTCTGATAGGGGTGGCTCGCTTGACGATGACCTTAACACTTTTTGCGATGAACGAGGAGCTATTCCAATCCTCTCGTACCGGATCAATTGCCGCTGCTATCTATATGGTAAATCCACATTTTCTCTTTTTTGATACTCAATATGCCTACGAATCGCTGGCTTTGCCGTTAGCTCTGGTCATTTTTTGCATTATGACTCCCTATCAGGCACTGTCAGTAGAAGTGAAACGTTTGAAATCCGTAGCCTCCTCCAGCCTGTTGTTAGTCGGTTCTGCCGCCATGAACGTCCGAGAGAATTATCGTAATGTGAAGAGGGATCGCCGTTCCACTGTCCTCATGGCGGTGATTGTGTTGGCGGCCCTCACCTGTACCCATCATGCAACTGACTTTTTCTTCATCGCGCTGTTGGGTATATGGTCTGTGCTCTATCGCTGGCTGCGTCTTTCGTCAAAATTTCGTGCCCAATTGACCTGGTTAACGGTGCTGGGCCTTGCGCTGGCCTTTGCCTGGGCAGAATCTCCCAATAATACTGTGGTTCCTTATCTACTTGGATTTTTATCAACGGTATTCAGCCATCCCGGCAAACACTTTGCCGGGGCCGCTTCGACTGCAAACTATGCCCCGATGACCTGGGAGAAGAATCTTGCTCAGTATGGAACCTATTTCACTCTCGTGATCATTCTCCTGGGCCTGGTCTGCCTCTGGCAGCGCTATCGTTCTAATGCTCTTGTTTGCCAGCTTGGATTGGTTGCTTTAGGCCTGCATGCCAGTCAGGTGCTCAAGACATCGGATAGCGGTATCCAACTGGCGGATCGCGCCTCGGCGGTCCTCTATGTCGCTGTAAGTGCGGCATTAGCCGTGTTCATTGTGCAGTTCTGGCCGACGCGTCACTTACATTGGTATCACGTTCTAATGATTACCGTCACTATTACGCTCCTGTTTATGGGTGGCTATGTCTCGTCGGGTGGCTCCGGCTATGGTGCACCACCCAGCCCTTACGTGGTTGGAGCCGATTCGCGCTCCATCGACATCGAGAGCATCCAGGTCGCGACATGGACACATCTCTATCTAGGATCGAATAATCACATGGGAACTGATCGCACCAATCAACTTCTAATGGCGACATTTGGCAATCAGCGTATTATCGATACGATCGCGGATCATATTGATGTCTCGACGATTTTCTTTGATGCACAGCTTACTCCCGCAGATTTTAGCCTGATAGAGCGTGGTCAGTTAACCTATCTTGTCGTCGATCTCCGCCTGACGACCTCACCGCCCGCCGTTGGTTCTTATTTCGAGAAAGGTGAACCCGGTGCCATGATGCATAAAATACCGGTGAGTCGAGCAGTAATGATGAAATTTGACACGATGACAGGGGTGAATAAAATATTTGACGGTGGCGATATGGTGGTTTTTGATATAAGAGAGTTGCTCCATGCACACAAACATGATAAAAAATTCTGATCTGCTCGTAATAATAAGTATTGCATTGCTTAATCTACTACTGGCCTTGCAGCGAGGATATATACCTGTCGTTGGGTTGATACTGGCACTTCCGCTGATTTTTTTGTTGCCAGGCTATACGTTCGTTGAAGTGCTCTTTCATCGTCGTCCGGTTGATGGTGTACGTCGTCTGCTCCTCAGTTTCGGCTTAAGTATCGCCCTTGATATCTTGAGCGGCCTCATCATTAATCTTTTTCCTATCGGGCTGACGAGACTTTCATGGGCCTGCTATCTTAGTTCATTTGTAATCGTCCTCTCTCTCGTTGCCTTGTGCTTGCGGGGAAAAAATTCTCTGAACGGCCTCTGGCTCTCGCAGATCCGTCTGGATATACGCAAACATCTTGTCGGCGAACTCTTCATCTGTGCCGCGCTTGGCATCGTAATCTTCGCATTTCTCTTTTCCTACTCTAGTGCTCTCCACCAGCACCGCAAAGGCTTTACGCAATTCTGGATGGTACAGTCAGCAAAGCCTGGTCAGAACTGCTCCGTTCTGATTGGCGTCGATAGCTTTGAGTTCAAGCAGATGAAGTACCACCTTATCATGACGACAAATAACGCGCAACCAACGCTTCTTCCACTCGTTGTTCTCTCTCCACAAAAAACCTGGCAGATCGTTGTTCCCATCAACCCACCGCTGAATGGTAGCGTTTTTGTCGAGGCACGGCTTTATCGCGCTGATGAACCAACGCATGTATACCGCGCTGTTCATCTCACCCTGCAACTCCTGCCAGGTAACAAGACCGCCTCCGGATCACAATGTACTACTTAAGTTTTTGTCGGGTGAGTATCATGAATTTGTGCATCCTAAAATTTAAGGTATCCATGCTTCCAATCTGAAGGACGGAGAGCCAATATTTGCCATCGTTTCCATACCACTTGAAATGAAGAGAGGCACGCTAGATGAATCCTTATCACGACTCACAGCAACCAGAAATTGCTTATTTGCTTGATAGCTTTCCTGTGCTCTCCCAGACGTTCGTCTTACAGGAGATACTGGAATTACAGCGCCAGGGCTTGTCGTTACGTGTCTTCTCTTTGTTTAAGCCTGCCACCCACGAGACAGCAACTGGCGCATGGAGCGGTCAGATACCGATCACCTATCTCTCCCACCAGTCCAGATCGAGCTTACTGATTATGCTGATGCACCGCTTTTTGAAGGCTCCCCGCAGTTTTTTGCGTACAACTCTACTCACTCTTGCCTATCATGATCCTCGTTCGGCGTTTTCGTATCTCTGTTATGGAGCCTTTGTCGCTGAGCAGATCGAGCAACAGGGAATTGCTCATTTGCACGCGCATTTTGCGATTGGCGCTACATCTGTTGCCCAGATCGTTCATCAACTCACAGATATTCCCTATAGCTTCATGACCCATGCGTACGATATTTTTCTCTCGCGCAAACCTACCCTCGCATACAAAATGGGCATGGCTCATTTTGTGGCTACCTGTAGTATCTATAATCAACATTACCTGCAACAACTGGCTACCCCATCCGTTGCTGAGCGCATTCATTGCCTCTATGTAGGCTTGAACCTGCAACTCTTCCCACCAGATATGCCCATGCACACTGGAGACGTTCCCTTGATTTTTGCGGTCTCGCGCCTGGTAGAAAAGAAAGGCTTGTTCTATCTCGTCTCGGCCTGTGGCCTGCTCAAAGATCAAGGCTACCATTTTCGCTGTCGCATTGTTGGAGATGGACCCCAACGCCCACTCTTGGAGCAGACGATACGCAATCTCGGCCTGACAGATTTTGTAGAATTGCCTGGACCCGCTACACATGAGCAAGTCATCGAAATGTACCAACAGGCCACTATTGTTGCACTCCCTTGCATTATCGGCAGGGATGGTGATCGTGATGGTATTCCAAATGCGCTTATGGAAGCTATGTATATGCAGATACCGGTCGTCTCCACGCCTGTCTCAGGTATTCCAGAGCTGATCTCAGACGCTAAAAATGGCCTGCTCGTCCCTCCACAGAATAGTTCTGCCCTGGCCTCTGCCCTGGCACGCCTGCTCGACGACCCATCCCTCTGTCGTCGCCTGGGTGCGGCTGGTCGCGAAACTATTCAGGAACGCTTTGATGTTGCAAAGAATGCACAATACCTCAGAAGCCTCTTCTTTGAGGAAGAGGAAAAGAACGCCGCCCTTGAGATGGCTACCGCAAAATAGAAGGTTGAGGTTGTTATGGCTCATTCAGTTAAGGTGCAAGATAGACAGAAAACCACCAAAAGCGGCAGATTAATCGAAGAGGCACAAGGATATGTAACCCTCATGCGTGACCTCGCCAAAAGTTCTGGCATCTATGCCCTCTCCTCGCTGGCCGCGCCGATCATCGCCCTGGTACTCGCGCCATTTTTAACGCACTCACTCTCGACGAATGATTACGGAGCACTTGTTGTGCTTAATACCGCTATTCTGCTGATCACCGGGATCACACAACTCGGTCTGATCTCGGCGGTTTTTCGTGCCTATAATTATGACTATGAGTCCCACCAGGATCGTCTGAAGGTGCTCTCAACCACAGTTGTTCTATTAGCTATCACATCCATTCCGCTTACGATTGTATTTATACTAATTGCTTCCCCATTGGCCACTTTACTGCTCGGAAACGCCTCTTTTAGCGCTGCCCTAAAAATGGCTGCCGTGGTCGTGTTAATCCAAAATTTCTCTATACCCGGACTTGCCTGGCTGCGTGCTGAGAGTCGAGCCACCTTCTTTTCGATCATCTCAATTGTTAATCTACTGGTCGCTCTGGGCGCAACGGTTCTTTTTGTCGGCCCCTTGCATATGGGGATAGTTGGTGCGCTCCTGGCAATCGGAGTTGGCTATGCTTGTATCGTAGCGTGCACCTTGCCGCTTATCCTCTCGCGCGCTGGCATTAGTTCCCGCATGGATATTGTCCGCAATCTCGTGTCATTTGGCGTCCCCCTGGTCTTCAATACGCTCTCATTCTGGGTGTTGCAGCTTTCCGATCGCTACCTGCTCAGTCGCCTGGGTTCCCTATCGCAGACCGCGAGTTACGGCGTTGCCTATTCTCTGGGAGGCGCATTAAACGTGGTGATTCTTGCCCCCTTTACGCTGGCGTGGCCCACCGCCATGTTTGCAATCGCCAAACGAGAAGACGCCGCACAGGCTTTTCAAGCCGTCTTTCGCTGGTTTAGTATTCTCTTGCTGGCCGCCGCATTTGTACTTTCACTCGTTGCCGTGGCCCTGCTGAATATCCTCTTCCCGGTCTCCTATCATTCATCAGCACCAATTATCCCGATTATTGCTATATCAATCGTCTTTTATGGTATCTATAGCATCTTTACGGTTGGAACTGGCGTGAAACGCAAAACATGGTTCATTGCTCTGGTGATGACGATTGCCGCCATAATCAATGTTGCCGCAAATTTCATCTTGATCCCTCATTATGGATCGATGGGGGCGGCACTATCAACCCTCATCGCCTACATTATTCTTACCATCATTATGTATTTTGTGAATCAGCGCATCTATCCTCTGCCTTTTGAAGTTGGCCTGTTCACCGTTGCGCTTCTCATCGGCTTTATTTTTTATGCCGGTAGTAGCCTCCTGGTTCGCAAACAGGCGCTTTTTGCTACGTGCGTTATCTATGTTGTCGCCACTATCCTCTATTGTGGTTGTCTGGTACTGCTGGGCTGGTTTGCAGGGAAAAATCCAGGCTCCTTGCGTCGTACATAATTCTCAGTACGCGAAGCTGTTTGAGGGAAAAAATGAAATCATCCAATTCAATTGAGCCGGGTAATAACTTATGGTTGCCGCCGCTGACACAGCGAAATCAGAAGGAGGCGGCAATTCTGCAAAGAAGTAAAGTAAGTGAGAGCGAATTATGGTTACCCCCAGTTGCTCCGAAAGATCAAAAGCGTATCAAGTTGCCCCGTAAGAATAAGGGAAAGGATGCAAAACGTCTTCACCGCTTTCGTTTGCGCTTGAACCTCAAACCAATCTACCACGTATTTCGCCGCCTGGCTAGTGGAGTATACCGTTTGCTAGGCTTCAGGGGAAAGACTTTGTGGGATTGGTTGCCGCTCCTGTTACTCTTTGTGGTGGCAATCTCAATATTTTTAAGTGTAACTCGTTTCGCTACCCAGCAAAGCGTTCAGCAAGATCGTCTGGTACAGCAGATGACAAATGAGCAGGGGTCCACAACCCAGGAAGAAATTCTGCAACAGCAGAGTATGCTGCAGCAAATTGCAACGCCAGAAGCAAGTGTCATTGCGCAGTTGGGGGGCCTTGTGGATCAGGAGCATGAAGAGACTCTGGTTGCCTATTTAGATCGTATATCGGCTCTGCTTATATCAAGGTCCGCACCTTTACTGCAATCACGCCCTGGTAGTTTAGAGAGGACATTGGCCCAGACAAGAACGACGGACATCCTCAATAGTTTTAGCGCGGACCCAATACGCAAGGCTGTAGTTATACAGTTTTTGCATGATGTTGGCCTGATCCAGGTCAATACGGGTGCGCAAAAAGGACCAATTATCTCCCTTGCCACGGCAAATCTGGCCAGTCTTACGTTAACGAAGGCGAACCTGGCTTCAGTGAATCTGGATGGAGCCAACTTAAGCGGTGCAACATTCACAAATGTAATTCTCACCTCAAGTAGTCTGCGTGGCGCAATCCTCACGAAAGCGAAGTTTACAGGTGCAGACCTGGCAGGCGCGGACTTGAGTGGAGCAAATCTGGAAGGCGCAGACCTGACAGGCGCGAACCTGAAAGGTGCAAATCTAGGTGGTGCTGACACAAAAGGTGCAAAGCTAAAAGGTGCGACTTTTTAAGATGAACTGATCCTCTTCTCACAAGCGCTGCTGAAAAACAAAAGCGTGCCGATATGGAGATGAGAAGGTTGCTGATACATTAAGTAGCATTATTGATGAGGTGCACGAAATATGAACGTACGAACAAGAGACCGACTGCGTGTGTTGATGGTCACTGCTCGCTATTTTCCTTATATGGGAGGTGTAGAAACACATGTGTACGAAGTTGGTCGCCGCCTGGTCCAGCGCAACGTCGATGTCACAATTTTAACTACAATGCCCTCTCAGATCGCGACACCTTTGCCCAGAGAGGCCGATGCTGAAGGAATGCATATCATTCGCGTTCCAGCCCTGTTAAACAACAATGATTTCTATATTGCGCCTGCCATGTATTCCCTTATTAAACATGGCGCATGGGATCTTGTGCATTGCCAGGGCATCCATACGGTCGTGCCACCGCTAGCTATGCTGGCAGCCCGCAGAGCGCATATTCCCTTTGTGGTCACATTTCACACTGGCGGTCATTCATCTCCGTTCCGTACGAAGATTCGTTCCGCTCAGTGGAAAATGCTCCAACCCCTACTGGCTAACGCCGAGCGTTTGATTGGTGTATCGCAGTTTGAAGCGAAATATTTCAGTGAAGTCTTACATCTTCCATCTGAGCGCTTTAGCGTTATTCCCAATGGAGCAACCTTACCACCTGTATCGAGCCTTCTACCTGACCCAGGTGACCACACCCTTATTGTGTCCTTAGGACGTTTGGAGCGTTACAAAGGGCACCAGCACATGATCGCGGCCATGCCAAAGATATGTGAACGCCGACCTGATGCTCGCCTCTTAATTCTAGGCACCGGCCCTTACGAAAGCTCATTGCGTAAGCTGGCTCAGAATGCAGGGGTCGCTGATCGAGTGGAGATCCGTGCGATCCCGGCCAGCGATCGCAAAGCAATGACTAGAGTGTTAACAGAAGCTTCGTTGGTGGCATTAATGAGCGAATATGAAGCTCATCCTATTGCAGTCATGGAGGCACTATCGCTACAGCGTCCGGTTCTTGGTATGGATGCAGCAGGCATGCAAGAATTAGCGGAGCAGGGTTTGATTCGTTGTATACCTTTGCATAGTTCTCCTGCTGAAGTCGCAGCAGCAGCATTGCAACAGATTGAAGAGCCGCTTATCCCAGGACATATTGCTTTACCAGGTTGGGATGAGAGTGCAGAGAAATTGTTAGATGTGTATCTGAGCGTCTGCCCGGTCAAACAACTACAGACGGTATAGCCTGTTTCCCCTACTTAAAAAAGCCACTCGTATCAATTGCTTGTCGTTTTCTTTTTCATCAAGCGCAAGTAATTGGCGAGATGCGCATTGAAAGTCACGCCTTCATACCAATCGGGATAGGTGATGTGCAGCGACTGGAAGGCAGTAGTTATGACGTAGTGCGTAAAAGTATTTACGTCCATGTTTGTAATGAGAGTACGAAGCTGTTCTGGCGAAGGGGCAACCCACTGCGCAGTTGTTTCATTATTATAGGAAAGGTGAGAGAGCGTTTGAGACTCCGCAGGGGCGCTAGTGTATCCTAATGCGGAGAGCACCTCTTCTGGTACATCAAAATAGACTCCAGCGGAATTGCTTCTCACCCACTGATTGACGGTATGAAAAAGGTCGGCGTCATCCAGTGCGAGTAAATCAACCTGCACTTGTTTGGCAAAAGACCGCGATTGGCTGTTCATCTTCATACAAAATCTTTCCTGATACTCTGCTTACCGAGAAGAAGAGAACCCTTATGGTTTTGCAGGAAGGACAGCCCAATCTTCTTCATGTGAATTACCAGCGTGATCGTCGGTCGTTTGAACGATCGGGACGTTGCGATTGGTAGCAGTCATTACAATAGACAGGTCTGTCTTCTCTCGGCTGAAAAGGTACCTGTGTTTCATTGCCACAATTGGCACAGGTAGCGTTATACATCTGGCGTGCTTCACGGTCGCGGAATCCACCGCCACCGCCGCCACCGCCGCCACGGCCAAATGAACTCCTTTGTCCACCACCCGACTGCTTACGGGCAGCCCGACATTCTGGACAACGGCTCGGGTCATTGGTCAATCCCCGACTTGCATAAAATTCCTGCTCACCAACAGTAAAAGCGAATGCTTGATTGCAATCTCGACAATACAGGGTGCGGTCAGTCAACGACATCTATTCATCTCAATTCTAGGGGCTTCTCCCCTCAAAACGTCCCGTATCGCGTAGCTTCCAATAGACGATCTACTCTGAGCAACATTACGCCATGCAGGTACCCTTAGTATACCACAGAAGGCGAGAATTGCGATAGTTCCAAAAAATCTAGTCCAGGGTCTGTACCCCTCTCACTGATACTTTTTGGACGAGCACCATACGTAGAAAGGGTAGGGACCACATTTATGGCGTCTGGCAATTCATTGAAGGGTATTCTTTGCACCGATCAATGGAAAATTCCGCGTGTTTCTCCGCAAATGGACGGGTGGATGAGTACTGGCAAGCGAAACCGCTTTGCGGGTGTCATTCGTATCATAGGAAAAGACTAGAGGTTTTTTATGCAGAACACCGCGCAGATTCTTATCGTTGATGACGATACGGCCTTGCTCCAGGCATTGCCACAGACAATCTATTTACGTCTCAAAGGCATCAAAGTCGACACGTGTGATGCCGCGTTGGCAGCACTTGAACGTATTCAGCAGATGGATTATGATGCCATTGTGAGCGACATCAAGATGCCCGGTATGGACGGCCTGGAACTACTGACAAAGATTCGCGAATTGCGTCCCGATACCCCGGTGATACTGATCACAGGTCATGGTGAACATGATCTCGCAATCCGTGCTTTACGCGGCGGGGCATATGATTACATTCAAAAGCCGATTGATCGCGATACCTTTGTAGCCGCCCTGCAACGTGCCACCCAGACCTGTCAATTGCGTCGTCGCGTTAGCGAACAGCATATCGCCCTTGGACAACACGCTCGCGCACTTGAGTCAATGGTCCAGAAACGCACCCGCGAACTGGTTGAGGCTAACGCAACGAAAGACAAGTTCCTGAGTATCGTCTCACACGAAATGAAGACGCCACTCAATAATCTCCATCGTATGACTCAGGTGCTCCAACATCAACTCGATCAGCATACTTCCACCGATACAGTAAAACAGGGACTGCTGGACATGGAAAAATCGCTTGAGCGCACTCAGGTGCTTGTACAGGATCTACTGGATACTTCGCTCATCGAAACGAATATGTTTGTCCTGCATCGCACCCGCTGCAACCTGGTCGACCTGTGCCGCCGCCTGCTCAACGAGTACACGGCAGGAACTGGTCCCGAACTGACCAGCGAATTTACAGATCAGCCCATCGAGGCCGAAGTTGATGAAGCTCGTTTCAGCCAGGTGCTACTCAATCTGCTCTCTAATGCCCGCAAATATTCGGCAAAGAGTGCTCCAATCACCATTAGCTTACAGCAATCCGGCTACGAAACGATGATTGCCGTACGCGATATGGGCATCGGTATTTCACCTGAGTTCCTACCACACATCTTCGCGCAATTCTATCGCATTCCAGGCGTTGAACCACAAAACGGCGAACGTGCAGGCCTGGGACTCGGTCTCTACATCTCGCGCAAGATCGTTGAGCGCCACGGCGGGCGTCTGGAAGTACAAAGCATTCCTGGTACCGGCAGCACTTTTACCATTGTGCTCCCCCTTTATGTCGATCCCGAACATGTGGATACCAATGCTTTGCCTCTTAGACCCCATACACAGGCATTGTGGACAATGATCCATTAATCGTGAAAGGCGTGGGGGCACCTTATCCTTGCCTCCAAAGCCCGGAACCCATTTGCGAGTACCATACCACGCGTAACGCTTGAATCTCGGCCTCTCGTTGCTCCAATGTCAGATCCTTGCGTTAAAGATCCAACGCGCAATAACATATCCCATCAGCGTATGCTTCCTTTTTAGCGATGCCCCTACTCATTACTTAGTTGCTGGGCTTTTTCGTACGCTTGTTGCGCTTCCGCATCTCTACCAAGCTGCTTGAGCGTATCGCCCATATTGTAATACGTAAAAGCATCATCGGGATCGAGAGGAATGGCTTGCTCATAGGCGTGGAGAGCTTCTTCATAGCGTTTGAGATCGTAGAGAGCCAGGCCCATATTGTAATAGACAATGTCGTCGTTAGGATCGAGAAAATCGCCTGCTCGTAAGCGAGGATGGCCTCTTCATAGCGCCTGAGTTCGTAGAGAACACTCCCTTTGTAGCGATATGTAAACGCGTCATTGGGATCAAGACGTATAGTCTGCTCAAAGGCACGGAGAGCTTCTTCATAACGTTCGAGTTCATATAATGCATCGCCTTTACAACGATATGCAAAGGCGATATTTGGAGCCAGGAGGATGGCTTGCTCAAAGGCATCAAGCGCTTCCTCATAGCGTTCGATTTTACCTAAAGTATTACCCTTGCAGCGATATGTAAAGGCATCATTGGGATCAAGAAGGATGGCTTGCTCGTAAGCGAGGAGAGCCTCTTCATAATGCTTGAGTTCATTGAGAGCAATACCCATGTTGCGATACGCATTGGCATTATCAGGATCAAGGAGAATTGACTGCTCATAAGCCCTGAACGCTTCCTCATAGCGTCTGAGCCTGTTGAGGGTACGGCCTTTGCTGTAATGCACCACTGATCATTGGGATCAAGAAGAATCGCTTGTTCAAAGATATTAAGAGCCTCCTCATACCTCTTGAGGTCTTCCAAAACATTACCTTTGCCGCAATATGCAAAGGCATTATCAGGATCAAGGAGAAGAGCCTGCTCAAAGGTATTAAGAGCCTCCTCATACCTTTTGAGCCACTTCAGCGTAAAACCCTTACAGCGATATGCAAACGCGTCATTGGGATCAAGGCGAATGACTTGCTCGTAAGCGTGGAGAGCCTCCTCATGGCACCTGAGTCTATTGAGAGCACGGCCTTTGTAATAATGTACCTCAACCTCATCAGGATTGAGAAGAATCGCTTGTTCAAAAGCGCGGAGAGCTTCTTCATAACGCATCAGGTCATAGAGCGCAAGCCCCATATTATAATAGACAATGTCGTCGTTAGGATCAAGGAGAAGAGCTTGCTCGTAAGTGAGGATGGCTTCTTCATAGCGCCTGAGATCGTGGAGAGCAATACCCATATTGTGATACGCATTGGCATTATCAGGATCAAGGAGAAGAGCCTGCTCATAGGCGGTGATGGCCTCTTCATGCCGTTCGAGGTTGTTGAGAGCATAGCCTATACTGTAATACGCATCGTCGGCCTCACCAGGATCGAGAAGAAGAGCCTGCTCAAGGGCACTGAGAGCCTCTTCATAGCGCCTGAGCTTGTTGAGAGCAACGCCTTTATAGTAATATGTAAATGCGTCACCAGGATCGAGGCGAATGGCTTGCTCGTAAGCAACGAGAGCCTCTTCATGCCGTATAAGTGCATCTAAAGCACAGCCCTTGCCGCAATATGCAAGTGCGTCACCAGGATCAAGGTGGATAGCTTGCTCGTAAGCAACGAGAGCCTCCTCATACCCCTTGAGTTTTTCCAGCGTAAAACCCTTGCAGCAATATGCAAAGGCGTCATCGGGATCAAGGAGAAGAGCCTGCTCGTAGGCAGTCAGTGCTTCTGTATAGCGTTTTGCCTTGAAACGGTCAATACCTATATCTATCCATTGCCCTTTTGTATATATTGATGACGCTGGTATGGTTTGTTCTATAGAGGAGGTTGATGGAATGCCATTTTCTGGCTCCGTAGGCTGCATGGGCACGTTTTCCTCTCTCTCCAGGAGTGTTTGTACTCTCTCTGTTGATGCCTGAATGCTTCTCCTTTATCGTAAAGGTGCATAAAGTACAATGCCTGGCAGTAACATAACGCGCCAACAGATCATTTTTCGATTACACAATCCGATGCCGACCTCCTCTTACCCAAACAAACGCAAATGCTCCACCTTAATACAATGATCCTCGACATAAGGAATACCCGCCGCACGAACTTTCTGTGCCGCCTCCTCACTCCAAATACCCAGTTGCAACCAGACCGCCTTCGCTCCAACCTTTATTGCCTCATCCGCAACCTGGGGAACATAATGTGCCTGCCGGAAGACATCCACAATCTCGATTGGCTCGCCAGATTCCTTCGCCTCCGTCAGAGAGCCATACACATGTTTACCCAATATCTCCTGACCAACGTAACGCGGATTAATAGGAATAATATCGTAGCCAACCCCTTGCATATAAGCGCTTACCCCATAGCTAGGTTTATATACCTCACTAGAAAGACCAACAACCGCTATGTGATGGTATTGTTGTAAGATCTGAGAACGCTCATTTGCCTCAAATGCCGCTTCTGGCATAATATTTCCCTCTTTCGCACCCTATTTGGGATAAATATAGAATCCCCTGATCGCCATCGATTTTACCCGCCTGACTACCCATATTCCCTCAAAATGGAGTATTCTGTCAAGCTCATTCACTCTAATCTTGTTGATGGTCCGCTGTGTAGGGGCGTCACTTACTCTAACTACCAGGAGACTCACCGGAAATGATGCATCAAAAACACCCAGATGTACGTCGAAATGGTAGGGACCCGATTATATCGCGTCCGCGATTTATCGACCTTACGTATCCCTGTGCTGACAATGTTCACATTCACCACAACTCTGTTCCCGGCTCACACATCCACCATCGTGTATACCGTGTACCCCAAAAGATCCCGAATTTGACAAAACACCCCTTCATAAACCACCATGGTGTATAGGGTGTACCCCAAAGATTCCGAATTTGACAAAATACACACACTTTATCAAATTTTTAAACAGTATGATCGAGTCCACGTACGTACTTTACAAACTGGTCGCCACGATCAAATTCATTCAGGAACATGCCAAAACTAGTGAAGCCCGGCGACAGGAGCAGCACATCGCCGGGTCGCGCCAGCGCAACCGCTTTATCCAGAGCTTGCGTGAAGTCGGAGAAGATGCCCCGTACAGGATCAGGAACGTTCTGCCGTTGCACCTCTTCATGCAGGGCCGGTAGAAGTTCATCCGTGCCGCTTCCAGGGAGTAACACAACATCTCGACAACGCTCTATAATCCTCGCGGGCCATTGTTCTAATGGAAGATGTTTGGTATTGCCACCCGCTACCAGCACGATAGGCGCATTGAATGCCTCCAATCCGACGCGCCCAGCAACCGGAGTTGTGCTGGCACTATCGTTGACGAAGCGCACACCATTCAACTCACGCACATCCTCAAGCCGATGGGGAATGCCCCGAAACTTACGCACCGTCTCCGCAATCGTCTCATCCGCTATACCAAGCAGCCGTGCGGTAGTGGTGGCGAGTAGAATGTTTTCCAGGTTGTGTTTACCCGCCAGAGGCGTATCGGTAAAGGGAAATGGCACGATCTCCTGAGAGCCACGCGCGAAGCTGCCGCCGCGTTCAAGGCTGGTAAACCATGTCTGTCCCGGCGCTTCCTCTCCAAAACGGCGCGTCCAGGGATTATCGTAGTTGAAGATCGCTTTCCCCTGGGGAGATTGATGGCGAAAAATGTTGGCTTTAGCCTCTGCGTAATCTTCCATCCCATTATATGTATTGAGGTGATCGGGATAGATATTCGTCATAACTGCTATCTCCGGGCTGATGGCATGCGGCGCGAGCCCTTCGAGTTGCCAGCTCGACAACTCCAATACCACCTGCGTCTCAGGCTTGATCTGAGGGAGCAGTGAGAGCGTTTCGACGCCTGCTACATTGCCGCCCAGCAACGTCGGTGCACCACTGGCACGCAGTATCTCATACAGCAGGCTCGCTGTCGTCGTCTTGCCACGTGTGCCAGTGACGCCGAGAATGTGACCAGGACAGGCCAGGAAGAAGAGCGCAATCTCCATCTCAATGCGTGCCCCATGTTGTTGTGCCAGGAGTAGATAAGGCGAGGAGCGTGGGACACCCGGATTGCGAATGACCATATCGGCCCACATGAAATCTTCCTCGCGATGCCGACCCAGAATAAACTCAATCGGCAAGCCGGCCAACGCCTGTACGCTTGGGGCCAGCACCTCCGGGGATTTCATATCGGTCACCCGTACAAGTGCACCTTGCTGAGCCGCGTAACGGGCGGCGGCCATACCAGACCCTTGCAGGCCCAGGCCCATCACTAATACACGTTTTCCACGCATCGCTGCATCCTCGTATTCCCATAAAATTCAAACATATTTTTCAGTGCCTGTCATCATAACAGATCGACTGGCAAGACACAAATATTCACACTGCACGGCTCGATTGATCGCTATCTTGAGCATCGCCCAACGTTACCTGAACTTGCATTGAACATCCAAAGCTCTTTCTTGAGCAAATATTTAGGTCTTTCACATCAATCTTTACCCCTCTTTGACCGTTCTGGTGTGTATCCTGAATAAGGGTATCCGGCCCTTATTAAAACAACCGGACGAAGCGTGAAGTGAAGATTGTACGCTAATTGTTTTTCTTATATTCTTGGAATCGATACCTGTATACTCTGCGACCAGGTGGCTCACAGGAGGAGCATTACACATGCCAGAAAATTCATCCTCACAGAATTATCTTGATGACAGTAAAGGCACAGAAACATCTGTGATTGACGAAGAAGATCCGAGTATGCTCTTGCGTACGGAGGTGCGGCAGGGAAGTCGGCTCGGCGATACTCGTGTACGCCTGGTGCGTCCCTCTCATTCGATGTTTCGTCGCCTCGATTCGGGCCTTTTAGAGGCCACCGAGGCCGCACAAGCGCCACGCACCGGCCTGGAGCGCTTTACCACAGGGGTCAAACGTGTGTTGATTGGCTCCCCTATCGCCACTGTCCAGGCAGAACACGAGCGCCTGACCAAATTCAAAGCCCTGGCCGTACTCTCATCCGACGCCATCTCCTCGGTTGCATACGCGACCGAAGCAATCCTTGCCACGCTGATCTTCGCCGGGTCCGGCAATCTAGGCTATACGCTCTTGATCTGTTTCGCTATTGTGGCCCTCCTTGGCATTGTCGCGCTCTCCTATCGCCAGACGATTCCCGCCTATCCTAATGGCGGTGGCTCCTACATTGTCGCAAAAGATAATCTCGGTACTGTGCCGGGCCTGGTAGCGGCGGCCTCGCTCATGATCGATTACGTGCTCACCGTCTCGGTGAGTATCTCGGCTGGCGTGCTGGCATTGGCAACGCTCTTTTCATGCCCTGCAACCCTACATCGTGCCCATCGATGTCGCACTGGTCGTTCTCATTACAGTGGTGAACCTGCGTGGCGTCCGTGAGTCCGGTTCCGTCTTTTCTATTCCGACCTACGTCTTTATAGTGAGTGCCTTCCTGCTGATCCTGGTCGGCATCGTCGAGGCATTTATCGGAAACCATCAATCTGTCATCGGTCATTTCCACCCGGCCCCCCAGATAGAGCCGCTGACGATCTTCTTGATCCTGAGAGCATTTGCCGCTGGCTGTTCTGCTATGACGGGTGTCGAGGCCATCTCCAATGGTATTCCAGCATTTAAGAAGCCCGAACCACGCAATGCCGCGATCACGTTAACCTGGATGGCGGTGATTCTTGGCTCCCTGTTTATTGGTATCACTATCCTTGCCCTCTCATTTGGTATTGAACCGGTGGCAAGTGGCAATCCGACGGTGATTGGACAGCTCGCTCAGACCGTCTTCCATGGCCCATTAACCTTTATGTATCCAGTCTTCCAGATCTCCACGCTCTTCATTCTGACTCTGGCGGCAAATACCAGCTACTCGGATTTCCCGCGCCTGTCGTCTCTGCTGGCTCGCGATCATTTCTTGCCACACCAGTTTGCCTTCCGAGGTGATCGTCTGGCCTTCTCGATAGGCATCATCGTGCTGGCAATCCTGGCTGGTCTCCTGCTGGTTGTCTTCAAAGGTGATACTACTACCCTGCTGAACCTGTATGCCGTCGGTGTGTTTATGTCGTTTACTCTCTCGCAAAGTGGTATGGTAAGGCACTGGTGGCGGCTGCGTAAGGAGCAGCCCAGCGCCAGGCGAAGCATGGTTATTAACGGCATGGGTGCATTGGCAACATTTATCGTCGCGGTTGTTATCTCGACCACCAAATTCTTTGAGGGTGCATGGGTTGTGGTTCTGCTCATCCCTCTGCTCATTCTCATGTTCCTGGGCATCAGAAGCCACTACCTGCGCGTCGAACGTGAGCGCACCACCGATCTCCCCATTTCACCGAAAGATATCCAGCATCGCCTGATTGTCCCAATTATCAAACTCGACAAAGCAACCCGCCAGAGTATGGCCTATGCACGCTCGATCTCGTCGCACGTCACCGCTGTCTATATTAAAAAGGATGCAAAGAAAGCCGAAACCCTGGATAGCCAGTGGAAAGAATGGCAAAATAGCCTGACGGAAGCGGAGCGGGTCCAGCTTGATATCATTGATGCTGATGGGCCTTCTCTGGTCCGCCTGCTGCTCAAGTACATCAATGCCATGCGTGAACAACATGCCGCTGAAACAGTGACAGTCATTTTGCCAGAAGTTGCCACACGCTCGCTCATTGCGCAGATCTTTGCACACTCACAAATCTTTCGCCTCAAGTTGGCTCTCTTCTTCCGCCCGGAGATCATCGTGACCAACGTGCCCTGGTACGAACAAAAGAGCAACACACCCGCACGAGCCAGAGATATCCAGCATCGCTTTATTGTCCCGGTCTCAGAGCTAGATCGCGCTACATTACAAAGCCTTGCCTACGCACGTTCCATCTCGCCACATGTCATCGCCGTGCATGTCGCCGTCGATCCGCACGATATAGACGTGCTCCACGAGAAGTGGTCACGCTTGCAGCAATATATGACGAAAAAGGAAGAGACGCAACTGATCATCATCGAGTCTCCCTATCGCTCCCTCACTCGTCCCTTGCTTAGCTATATCGAGACGGTCCGTGAACTGCATCTTGAGGAGACGCTGACCGTGATCCTCCCCGAATTTGTCGTTGCACACTGGTGGGAATACTTCCTACACAACCAGACGGCTCTGCAACTAAAAAGAGCATTGGCGGCCCTTCCTGGCCTGGTCGTGACGGATATCCCACAGCACATTCAACGGAAATCCAAAAATAGTGACTGTTTTCTTCCCTAGGATGTTCAATGAATTGAAAGGCTCGTTCTCTTCGCTTCATTGAACATCCTGTCACACTTGTGGTTAGATTCATGAGCGTTGCCCCCTTTGGCGGTGAAGATCAAGATGTATTTACTATGTTAATTATATAAAAAATACCATTAATAATTTATATGGTATATAAGGTAAAACGGCACCATGTTTTTTAGTTCTATAGTATTAAAAATGGTATTTAGCATCTAAATGTTTAAAAAATTGAGCAATTTTTGAGCATCAAGAGAGAAATGTTGATGTGCTCTTGATAAAGTAGCAGTTATCATACTCTTAAGTGCTTATTACAAAAGATGAACACGACAAAGATCTATCATGTAGACAATTGAATGTATATCTGCCTTTGGGGAGTCAGAAGAGATCTAATAGTGATACATTTTCGGAGGAATGTTGCTTGTCATAGAGGAACTTCGGCACTAGAGATAACACTCGCCCTACCAATCCAATTATGAGCAAATGAAGCAAGAACTCAAAGTAGATTTTACTCCGCACTTGCAAAAAAATGCATACTATTTTCTCAGAATTTTAATTGACTTTTATTAAGAATATAGGGAGGTTCTTTTATGGTATATCAAGGAAGAAAAACGAGTCCACCGCTCTTACCTTCTCCTATCCTCTTTCGAGAAGCACTTATTCATACACTCGAAGAGGCACTCATCATTTCTCCTCAGCAAATATCGGCTGCCTATAAACTTATTTTAGTACGTGCTCCAGCAGGATATGGGAAAACAACCCTTATAGGGGATTTCGTGAGAAGGTACCGGGTTCCTGTTGGTTGGTATTTTCTCGACCATACAGATACACAACTTCCAGTGTTCTTAGAGACACTCACCACTATTTTCTGTCAGGCGTTTCCTGATCTTAAACAAGTACTCCATGCTTCTTTTCTTCAAGACCTAGTTTCTGCGCTTCAGTCTAGAAGTCAGTCGCAATGCAAACGAGTACTTAATAGCTATACAATTGCTCTGGAGCAGTATATATCTCACCCTTTTATTCTCTGCCTCTGTGACTACCATGAAGTGCATGAAGACGATGCTATCCAGGTTATACTGAACCATTTTTTGAAAAATATGCCTTCCAAACTTTCACTCATAATAGAGAGTCGTGCAGTTCCATTCCTGGAACTCACCACCCTTCTTGCATGCAGACAAATTCTGGGGTTAGGAAGCAATGTACTCCGTTTCTCCCCACAAGAGGTTCAGGAGTTTTCACGTCTTCAGGGATTCCCCATCTCGGAGGAGGAAGCAGAACGACTTGTGAGCACTTTTGACGGATGGATCACAGGTATGTTGTTAGCTACCCCCTTGGGAAGTCTATCTTCCTCAGGTGCTACGGAACTTTCTCATACCTCTTGGAACTTACCTCCTCTTTTTACCGACTAACATACGCTTCTTTCCTACAGAAAGAATGATGTGTTTGTAGAGGAAGCGCACGCATTTCTCTTTTTACAAGAAACATCGGTGCTTCATAATTTGAGTGTACCACAATGCAATCATCTGCTACAGATTGAACATGCAGAGAAGCTTCTGCTTCATATAGAAAGGCAAGGCCTTTTCATCACCCGTATACCTGCTCAAGGGGCCTATCCGACCTATAGGCTTCATCCGACTCTGCATCAGTTGCTCTATGAGAATTTGCATAGCACGCAGTATGAGCGTACCATTTGCTTACATCAGAGAGCGGCTGATTTTTTTCATACGCTGGGTGATTACGAACAGGCTATCACTCATGCATTAGCCGCTCAAAAATATACTATCGCCATAGACATCATTATGAAGGTAGCCCTTCTTAAACCAGAAGAATTGATGCTGCAACAGGCTCTCGCCGACTGGTTTGAGCTACTTCCTATCTCCATTCGTGAGCAATACCCACACCTTTTACTAATCCGTGCTACTCTGCATTTGACTCAGTATGAATACTCTCAGGCTGCTCTTCTGTTAGAGAAAGCGTATCAATTGGTGATGCAACCATCCTCAGCATTCGATGAGGATACTCTTCCCACACTGCTTGCAAAAATCCTCATTGCTCGCAGTACTATCTTCTTTAAAGAGGGAAAATATGCGCAGGCGCAACAAATGTCTAGTGAAGCATTGAAATATATTTCTGTAGATAAGATGGAGCTGCGTATTCCTGCTTTTATTCGTCTTGGTGTGTGCAAAACACTTCTAGGTAATTATACGGAAGGTCTTTCCTATCTTCAACAGGCCCTTCAATTGAGTGGACATGGTAGTACGACACAGCAAACAGCATATATTCATAGCTGTCTAGCAAACAATTATAGTTTTGTTTGCAATTATGTCCTTGCAGAACATCATCGAAATCGCGCTATTGCTCTTTGTGAGTATCTCAATGATACTCATGGGAAGATTAATAATCTCATCTGGATGGCTATCCTGAAACGCAACCAAGGAGCATTTCATGAAGCGGAAACTCTGCTGAGAGATATTATTAGCAAGGCGCGGGAAGAAGGCTTTCAGAGCGGAGAGGCGTATGCACTATTTAATTTGGGAGCAAATTATAATGATGTACAGGCTCTCCCGCAGGCTCTCCTAGCTCTTGAAGAGAGCTTGCGTATTGCTTGCCAAATGGGAGACAGTCGCCTAAATGACCAATGCCTTTGTGAACTCGCTATGACTCATCTGCTTCTGGAGGATAGTCACACAGCCCAGATTCTAATCACGCAAATAACGATCGTATCAACAGAGCAAACAGGATATGAAACGCTCGGATATGAATTGGTTCGTGGCACAATTTTGTTGTACCAACAAGACTTCGCAAATGCGTATACATGCTTGAGCCTACTTGAGCCACTTGTCCAAAGCGCAGAATTAAAACGGTCCCACATTGAATGTCTGATCCGTCTTGCTGTTTGCCAATATAGGCTTAATCGGTTTGATGAAATGGAAGCATCCATGGAAAAGGTGGTGCAGATAGTGCAGAAAGGATACTTTGAACATGTCCCTTTAATCGAGCTACGTCGTTTCTCTGAGATATGGAAGACGATACAACAGTTCTCTAGCAAGGCTTGCATAAACACCTGGCGAGCCATACTGCATAGACAGGGGGAAAATAAGGAAGTTCAGGAGCAAAATATATTTTCTGCTCAGCAGAATTTAGGTCTTGAGTATTCATCAAAGGTCAAGCTACATATCCAGGCGTTGGGTGAACCCCTGGTGACAATTGATGGAGTTTCTGTTGCTCGTTGGAACATGGCTTGGTCTCATGGAAATGTTTTTCTTTCTCCTCGAATATCAGGGTCGAAGAGGCAAGGAGCAACTTGTGGAAGCCCTTTGGTCGGAAGAAGAGTACATTGATCAAACGATTTGTTCGGCTTTGCACTATCTACGTAAAGTAATTGGGGGAGCCTGCATTATATCCCATAGGGGTACGTATGTGCTGGACTTGAGTATCCTTTATGGGGATGACATTTGGTATGATGTCTCCCTCTTTCGACATCATCATCTGAGTGCTCAAGAAGCTTTGCATAGAGAACACGACAAACAAGCAGAAGAGCATTTACGAGCTATGGTTGAACTTTATCGTGGTGATTATGTTCAGCCATTTTATAGCAACTGGTGTATACCTCATCGTGATGAACTGCGTGGACTTTATATGAATGCTCAACGAGAGCTTGCACGTATTACTCTGGAATAATGAACAATTTGAAAAAAGCCTATCTCATTGGCAGCAGATATTAGCTATTGATTCCTGCTCTGAAGAGGCTCACTATGGATTGATGCGCTGTTATGGTCATATTGGGAAAAGAAGCCTTGCCATACGACAATATCAACGCTGTAATGAGATTTTGCAATCTGAACTTGCTATCTCTCCAGGCTTTGCACTTCAGAAGCTCTATCAGCAGCTTACGAACGATTGCTAAGAACGCGTTCTTTCTTATTCCGTTTTTTTCAGAGATATATCGTATAACGGTATAAGCAAACAGTCTCACCCGATCAGAATGATAGTATTTGCTATTTCCTGAGCGGGTGAGCTTGGCAAAGGACTTTTTCTCATGTGGTTTGAGAAAAGCTTTAGTAGTAAAACCTATCTTTAGATTTTATTCATATCCCTGTCATCACACACTTTTCTGTGTATTGCTTAACAATGGCCGCCAACGTTACTTCCAATACACAACTGTGTTACGTATACGCCAGTAGGACCAAAGCCATCGATATCACCAGGATTTTGTCCGAGATAATGCCCTCCGTGTGCGTCGTAATATCTGAACCAATCTGGATGTGCCCCGTTAGTCATGGACATATCGACATCGTCAACTTCATTGACCTTGTAAATTGCTACTCCCATATATCCCGTTCCTTCAAAGCAAAGGAGGGATGTCCAGTTATAATTGTAAATTTCTAGACTGTCATTAGGAGTATAGCAGTTGTTGTCCCTATTAATCAGAGGTATTATCTTCGAACTGTTTTGTATGCGGCTCTTACGGCAGGTAGTCGTATGTGTATAACCACTAAGATGAATTTGAATGACAGCGCATGTCTTCTGCATAGTAGTAAAATTCATCGCAGGGTTAGAAGAAGGGGTAGCCGCGTAGGCGCTACCATTAGTAGAGAGGAACGCTGCCAGAAGGAGGGCCGATATTCCAAAAAGGGTTAGTATTTTGCGCATCATGGTTTGTTATCCTTTGAATAGTTGCTGTTCATACCTTTAATCGTAAAGGATATGGCGAATAGAAAAGTAAGCATTTGGTGATTGACAAGCACAAAGTGCTTGTCAAAAAATCTTTAGCAACGACCTGCTATTGAACTTCCAACACATAATTGTGTTATTTCTACGCCTGTATTGCCATCTCCCCAGTAATAGTAACCTCCATTACCCCCTAATACACGGAATGCAGCAGCTGGATACCATCTAAACCATCCAGCTCGTGCATTCTCATTTATTATCTCGTTGACCTGAAAGATATTGACACCCAGGTAATCTGTGCCTGTTTGACTATCGTTTCCATAGAAGCAGAGATTAGCCGTCCAGTTGTAATTAAAAATTTCTGTTTCTAGAGTAAGACCGTAGAAATTGCCACTACAATCGTTTCCCCGAACATAAATTTTGGGAGTGATACCCTTTGGGCGTTGTTTGAGGCAGTCGGTGGAATGTGTTTTTGTACTTAAGCTGACAATCGCTATCTCCTGGCATGTTTTCTGCATAGAGGCAATATTGGCAGAAAGGGGAGCAGAAGAAGGAGTAGCTGCGTAAACTTGACCAGCAGTGGCAAAAAAAGTCAGCAATAAGGCTGCTACGCCAAAGAGAGAGAAGAATTCTACGAAACATAGTGATTTGCTTTCTTTCGTTTTTCATCCCTTTGTCATTGAAGAGATGACATATACAAATTCGCTAAAAGAGACAGTTGATACTTTGATAAGCATCAAAAACACGAAATTCTGATAAAATCGATTATAGTAATTTCTGTAATGCCTAGAGCATAAGTAAAAAATGCTCAGAAAAGATAAGAAATTACTTGTTAGTTGACAAAAAGTCAGCAGTATGAGTTTACAAGTGTGTATGATGAGAACTTTTTCCCTTTCTCTTTGCTGATAGTCCAAGAAAAGTGTATTTATCACAACTGCATTGTTGCGAAAGAGCGCATACAGGAATTGAACCTCTCTTTCCTTCTCAAAAGAAGGTGCCTTCAACCTCTAGACGAATGCACTTAAATGAATACTATCGCTATCTACAAATCTTCTAGCTCGTTTTTGCCTGAGAATTTGGAATTTAGTTTTCTTCATAAGTTACCAACTAGGTTTGCCCACGTTCGACTTTAACAAATATAGATGTTTCATTCCCTTTCATTGGAGGGCGCAGTTGATAAGTTACGAAGCAAACGCTGACTGAACAAAAGAAGCGTGTCAGAAGAGCTGAGATGGAATGCTTCTCGCTCTTCTGTGGTCAAGCGATAGCCACGTTTCTCTACTGCATCTACAGAGTTTGTGAGTAAGTCATGTGCGAAATCATCGTCAGTGACTGCAAGACCTAAGATCTCATTAATGATTTTCCAGGACAAACCATACTCCTTCCCAAATAATCTTTGCGGATCACTACATCCGCTTTTGTGGCTCATTGCATTGATGCCAAGGTCCCCCACCTCCAGGATCGCTCTGCATAAAAGAAGGTGCTAAGCTAGTCATGATGGGGAAACATGCGATACTCATAGTAATCCTTTCTAACTTTAGGGACTCAAAAATTATTAATCATCCCAGATAGCTGGTAAGGAATATCTGATATTTACAAACCATCTGGGCAAGTGGGAGAGTTTTATTTTTTGCTTCCCTTAGATCACTGATTATTTTTTTATGGATAGTTACGTTTTTTTGTGAAGCTTATATCACGTTTTCTGAGAATAGGATAAACTTTCGATGTTCATAAGTTGTTCATAAGTTGTTGAAGAGTGTGTGAGTAAGCTCACCAAGCGGAGGATAAACGGAAAAGAGACTATATAGGAAAGCAAGAGCTGGGAAACTAAAGGTTTTATGCAGAGTGTAAAATAATGAGAGAAAGCAACGTGATTATGGATGTGTTTGTTATCCTCCTCCTTGAAAATATACAATGTAAAGGCCAGATTTATCGCGCCTATTGTATGGGCCACGTTTACGTCGTCCGTGTGCTTACTGCACTCTTCCTTTAAAATATACAATGTAGGGGTAAATGTCTGTACCGCGCGTGTCTGCTAGCAAGGAAGAGGACAACATTGACGTATCACGATCAAACACCAGAGGAGTACCGTGTCTACGTAGGAACCGACGAAACCATGACAGACGTGCGGGAGCGCCTTGCCGTGCTCCCCTATGAGAGCATTATTCTTGTTGTACCTCATCAAACACAGTTGCGTCACGCCATCGCATGGAGGGTTCTTGCACGCTGGTCCCAGGAGCAGGGTCGCGAGATCGCCGTTGCCAGTTCAGACAAGCAGATACGCGCTCTGGCCCGCAACGTCCATTTTGCATTGATACCAGCAACACTTTCGTCAGAGCAGCGGCCTCGCACTGTAGAACCAGTCGAAGGGGAAGTGCCAGAGAAAGAAACGTGGTAGGGCAAGCTAAACAGGAGCAGGCATGGCACATCCATCTATCGCTATCGTTGGCGCTGGTATCGCAGGACTCACAACGGCCCTGACATTACAGGACGCCGGCCTCAACTCAACCCTTTATGAGGTATCCGAACGGATCGGTGGGCGTATCCATTCCGATACAACGACATGGGACGATTCTCTGGTGACCGAGTGGTGCGGCGAACTGATCGACCAGGGTCAGGAGACGCTCTGCTCACTGATTCAACGTTTCGGCTTGCCAACCACCGAGTCGAAACAATCCATCCCTCCACATGCCCGCAACATAGCCTATTTCCTGGGTGCTTACTATTCCCTGCAAGAACAAGATTTCGCACCCGTCTATGAAATTATGCGCAAACAGGCTCAAGAAGCGCAGTATCCTACGACCTATCAACACTACACCGCCCTGGGATACGAATTGGACCATCTGAGCGCCTATGATTGGATCGAGCGTTACGTGAAAGGTGGACACAGCTCACCCCTTGGAAGTTTGCTTGAAACAGCATGCACTGGCCTCTACGGCATGGAGAGCCGCGAGCAGAGTTCGCTCAACCTGGTCTACCTGCTTGGTCTGCAACCTCCTGGACAATTTGTCCTGGGAACTGGCTTTGGGAGCAGTTTTAGAGTCGTCGGTGGCAACCAGCGTCTGCCAGAAGCTATTGCCCGGCATTTACCTGAAGAGAGTATCAAACTCAAACATCGCTTAATCGCTATTAGACGCAACCGCAACGAGTCGGTGACGTTAACGTTCGAGACCAACAATGGCAACATCGATGTGAACTGTGATCATGCCGTGCTCACCCTTCCCTTTAGCACGTTACGTCTTGTCGATTATAGCCAGGCGGGCTTTGATGAGCTGAAGCAGACCGCAATCACGCAACTGGGCTATGGAACAAACTCCAAACTCTTTCTAGAATTTGATACGCGCTACTGGCGTGAGCAGGGAGCATGGCCCCAACCAAATAACGGTTTCATCACAACGGACCTGGATATTCGCGTCTTATGGGATAGCACACAGGGCCAGGAGAGCGAGAAAGGCATTCTGGTCAGCTTCACAGGCGGCTCCATTGGAGCATCTTATAGCACCTGATAAACCCTATACTACCAGCTAACGAATCGGAAAAGGTGCGCGAGTATGCTCAGCGCAGTCTCCAACAACTGGAACGCGTTCTGCCCGGCATCAGTGCTCACTATACGGGGAAGGCAGCGTTAAGCTATCCAACTGGCGATCCGCACATACTTGGAAGCTATTCTAGCTGGCGTGTAGGCCAATATACGCTTTTTGCAGGGTACGAAGGTGCACGCCAGGGACCAATCCACTTTGCGGGTGAGCATTGTTCAGTCCAGGCCCAGGGCTACATGGAAGGTGGTGCGAGCGAAGGAATACGCGCCGCACAGGAAATTTTACGTGATTACGAAGCCGTATAAGTGAGCTGTCGACTATGGATCGTGTCGTGTTACGAATCCCTGCTGCCATGCAAAGACAGCCGCTTGCGTGCGATCCATCATATGCAACTTGCCCAGAATATTGCTGACGTGCCCCTTGACTGTCTTTTCGCTGATGATCAATTTATTAGCGATCTCGGCATTGGAGCGCCCATCAGCAATCAAGCGCAACACATCCAGTTCACGTTCACTCAACTCTGTAAAAATATTAGGCGTATCCGTTCTTGTACCACGAAGTTCCTGCACCACACGGGCGGCGACACGCGGATGTAGTATCGACTCACCGCACGCCGCCTTGCGTACAATATCCGCTAATTCCTCTGGTCCAACATCCTTTAAGACATAAGAGAGTGCACCGGCACGCAGAGCGGGAAAGATATATTCATCCTCGTGATAAGATGTGAGCACAATAACCTGCGAATGGGGGCTGACTTGTTTCACCTGTCTGGTCGCTTCTACACCGCCGATACCAGGCATAACAAGGTCCATAAGCACAATATCGGGAGCCAGTTCGCTGGCCATACGCACTGCATTCTCGCCGGAGTCGGCCTCACCTATAACCATGAGATCGGGCTGTAGCTCTAAAAAGGCGCGTATTCCCTGTCGTACAATGGCATGGTCATCCGTCAGTAAAAGAGAAATCTTGTCTGTCATGAATGCTCCTTCAATTCTTGTCCCTACCCGGAAATATGCTCGGGTGCGTTTACAGTACCTAGACGATTGCAGGCCGCAACGATACGTGTTCCTTTTTCAGGACTACTCTCGATGTGTACGTCTCCTCCAAGAGCTTTCATGCGCTCCTGCATCGAGTGCAGACCGACTCCCAGATGCCCTTGTTGCGCGGTGTCAAAACCCAGACCATTATCGATTACGGAAAGCGTAACGGTATCATCGACCGTTGTCAATATTATTTGTACGAGGGTTGCCTTACTATGACGTGCCACGTTCGCGAGTGCTTCCTGTACAATGCGGAACAATGCCTCCTCTATAGTAATGGGAAGTGGTTGGACATCATCGGCGCTCAAATTCGCGACGATATTCGTCTGCTGAGCCCATTGGGTTGCCAGTTCGCGCAGTGCGACGACAAGTCCTTTCCCTTCAAGGGCAACCGGGCGTAGTTCTCGAATAAGGGATGTCAGTTCCTGTTGTGCCTGGCGAACAAGTTTTTCGATTTCATTCAAGTGCCCTTCAGCGGCATCAATATCACGTCGGAGCAAGAACTTTACGGCTCCGACTTTCATAGAGACGGCGAAGATTTGCTGTTTGACACTATCATGCAGGTCGCGAGCGAGGCGATTGCGTTCTTCCAATGTTGCGAGTTTCTGCCGCGCGGAGAGCAAATTTTGTAACTGCCCGGCCATATGATTGAGCTGAAGCGATGTCTGTCCCAACTCATCTTCTGAAGGATCATGGATGGTTGCTGCGAAATCTCCCCTGCTCCAGCGGTCGGCAGCCAGCGATAATCTTTTTAGACGACGTGTGAATTTGTGTGCAGTGTAGTAGCCGGAGATAATACCAAGAATGGTAGCGATCGTTGTGATAATGATTGTAAAGAATCCGACTAATGGAAGAAATTCTACGAACAGTTCAAATTTGTCCGGTGCGGAAATTTTCATGATCAGGGCACCTTCTACATTGCCCTTTGGCCCTACAATGGCAGATAGTGCTACCAGTTTGCCATCTGCTTCTGAATTGGCAATATTCTTTGTTCCATTTACATTATGCAGCAAGGAACGAAGACTGGCACGATCTTGAGAGGACAATTGAGCCTGAAGCAGAGCATCTGAAGGAGCAGGATGAGACCCGACTGAGGTGATAGTCCGGCCCTGGGCATCTACTACAGAGAGAAAAATAGGCTGAGGAAAGGTAAATGGTCCTTGTTTAGTGGGCAAATTCTCATTAACGATGTGTAGCCAGCTTGCTAGAGCCTCGCGATCAGGTGAACCATGTACAAAATAAGGTGGTGCCTGCAACGTTTCCTGTGGGAGTATCCTTGCGAAAAAAAAGGGAGCATTGAAGCTAGAGATAAAGAGTGCGCTGCCGACACATACGACCACGAAAAGCAACAGTGTCGAGACCATAATCACTGTGTAGGATGAGAGTCAGTTTTCCTCGTAAGCTATGGAAAGGCCGTGTGAAGCGTTTCTTGATCATAATTTTTCCCTAATCAAAAGCAGAAGGAAACATTTCCAGTATACCACATGCATATACCATAGTGGCCGCATTTATGACGCCCAGGTGTGTGCATGATGAATCGTTCCACACCTGGGCGTCATAAATGCGGCCCCTACAGTAACATTATTCGTAGCGCAGGACTTCCAGAGGACGAACGCGTACCGCATTCCAGGCGATGAAGGCAGCGGTCGCCATTGTCAGCAGAGTCGAACCACCAATCAGAGCAACAACGATCCAGGGCGAGATGGTCAGTGTGATGTGGAACAGTTGTTGTCCAAGTATCGTCACACCAGCGGCGACCAGCAAGAGGGCGACGAATGCTCCAATAGTACCGATGATGCCATTTTCAATCAACACCTCGCGCAGGACGGTCCCGCTGGTGTAGCCGACCGATTTGAGGATACCCATCTCACGTCTGCGCTCAAGCATTGCCAACGCGACCGAGTTGGCGATGATGATCACACCTGCTATCATAGAGAGCGAGGCGATAGCGACCAGGATATCGACCAGGCTACTGAGTTGCTGGGTGAAGGCACCCGTAATGTCGGCAGCGTTCTCTACAGTTGCATTTGGGGCGAGGCGACCAATTGTATCAAGGGCCGAGTTGACTTTAGCGGTATCAATATCCATATAGATGACGGTAGAAACACCCGCTGTCGCAGGACTCAGCGCAGTGGGAACGGAGGATGGAGCCAGCACAAAACCTATCTGACTGAGACTGATGGCACTATTATACACTCCAACGATGGTGAGCGTTTTTTGTGTCTTGCCATCGATGCTGGCATAGGTGATGGTATCACCGGGCTTCAGGTTCATATTATCAGAGCCAGAGGTGCCCAACTGGTCACTAATCAGGATGTTATTGGTGCCCACATCACTTGCATTCAGGTTACGTCCCTGGCTTATCTTACCTGAGGGTTGCGTCGAAGCAAGATTGTACCCTTCTATTGAACCAAGGAACTGCAGGACTTCACCGCGACGCATACCTGTTGGGAGTAGTTGCTGTAAGGGCTTGCCGTTAATCGCAACTGGTACAGGTGTTGTAAAGGTGTCCTGGTAGGACTTCGAGAGGCCAGGAATAGCAGTAAGCTGTGTACTCAGATGCGACGAATCTGTGCCCGTGGTGACGGCGGTGATATTATAGGGACTCTGATTGACGGCCTTTGTGATGAGCGATTGTAGATCCTGTCCCAGTGCTACGACTAAGCCGATGGTGAAGATGCCGACGAATAGAGCGACCGCTGTAGTTGTTGTGCGTGTGCGTCGGCGTCCAATATTGCGCAGCGCCATCTTCATACTGACCTTCCAGGAGGACGTAGAGAGCGAGATGACAATACTGGTCAGTACAATGGCAAGCAGAAGAATGCCGAACACCGGAAGCGTCAGGTAGAGCAAAACTGAGACAATGATACTACCGAGTGCCAGGGCCACAAACCCAAAGTTGATGTGTTCTGGTACAGGCAGCTTACTGATAATCAACATGATCAGGCTGAAGAGCAGGCCGAGCAGGAGCAGGAAGGCGAAGGCTCCATAGACCACTTCGACGCCTAGCAACACATTATTCTTCAGGATAACTATCGCCAGCGCACAGAACAGGACGGAGAAGATGATCAGCAGGGTCAGGGTCAGAAGCGAACTGCTGACACTTTTGGTGACGGGCATCTCGCGGATCACGCTCAACGGGCGAATATTGGCGGCCTGGACGATAGGCATCAGACCGAAGATTAATGCGCTCCCAAAGCCAATCGCGACACCACCAGCAAGCGTCCAGGGATTGAGCTGGAAAATGATGTTGATGCCCAGATTTATTACCAACACGCGTACGATATAGCTGACACCTATGGCCGCAGCGGCTCCAACGACGCCACCAATCAGACCAAGCAGACTGGCTTCCAGACCAAAGAGAACAGTGAGGTCAAAGCGTCGATAGCCCACCGTCTTCAGAGTCGCAATCTCCGTGTTACGGCGTGAGAGTAAGACCTGCATGGTGTTGATGATACCAACGCCGCCGATAAGAAGGGCGAGGAGACCTGCAATCTCTAGAAAGTAGTCAATCTGGTCAAGAGAGGTCTGTTGAGTTTTGAGTACATCGGCAACCGTCTGCGTCGAGGCGAGCGGAAATTGCTGGTTAATGGCCTTTGCGGCGGTAGTAGTATGGGCAGCATCCGCTGTGATCATATCGACAGAACTATAGGCTATTGCACTGGCAGGGGCCGCCTGGTAGTCTTGATTTGAGATGAGTAGCAGATTTCCGGCCTGTGCAAAGCCACCGGAGTTGGCAATAATACCAGCGATAGTGACATGAAGGGTGCGACCAGAACCTGTAGCCAATTTGATATAAACATCGAAGCTAGCGCCCAATTTCTGGTTGTAACGATCAAGAAAGTTTTGCGTCACGATGACCTGGTTATTGGTAAGCAGGTGCGAGATCTGACCATTACCCGGAGCCACGAATGTCGGGGCTGAGACAAGTGGGTAACTGGTGGGATCGACCGCATTCACTGGAAATTGTTGGAATGAAGGAGTCGCCGCGCTCAGGCCACCATTTGCAGTGCTCACAGCAGTATAGTTGGTGATGGTACCGTTGCTTTTGAGCTGAGCGAAGAACGTCAGATCGCTTGCGGTGAAGGGTTTATTCTGAGCCGTTGCTGAGACATCTCCACCATTCAGATCGCGCACGTTGCTGGTCAATGAGTTTTGCATCATCACACCGACGAGTTGGAGCGCAACGATTGCCATCACACCCACAGCCACACAGAATATCGCCAGGATTGTGCGCTGCCCACCACGGAGGAGCGAGCGCGATGTATAGTTGAAGTACATTGAAATTTTCATGATTTTTCTCCTTTCATATATTCGTGATTACTGCGTGATAACGTTGTTAGAGGTATCGATAGTTGCTATTTTGCCATCGACGATACGTATAGCGCGATCGGCATGGGAGGCTACAACGGGATCATGGGTTGCGATAATAAAGGTTTTGCCAGTCTGTGAGCGTAGATCGGCGATGAGTTTGAGGACGTTTTCGCCATTTTTTGCATCGAGGTTGCCAGTTGGTTCGTCGGCGATCACGAAGGCGGGATCGGTTGCCAGTGCCCGTGCGATGGCTACACGCTGTTGTTCGCCGCCTGAGAGTTGATTGGGACGATGGGTGAGGCGATGTGAGAGGCCAACCTGTTCTAACAGTTCCTGTGCCCGTGCCGATGGTGAGACTTTATGTTTGCCAACATAGAGCGGGACTTCCACGTTTTCCTGTGCCGTTAAGGTTGGTATCAGGTTGAATGCCTGGAAGATCATGCCGATCTTGCTATTGCGCACGGCGGCCAGCTTGCCTTCACTCATACGTGTGATATTGATGCCATCGATCAAAACCTGCCCGGTGGTGGGATTATCCAGGCCTGCAATGATGCCGAGCAGAGTGCTTTTCCCCGAGCCGGAGGGTCCGACAATGGAGACGAATTCGCCGCTCATAATCTGAAAGCTGATGCCTTTGAGAATTTCAATGTTCTCACGACCGAGGGGAAGGTTTTTCGTGATATTCTGTACGTCCATCACAATTTTACGTTCTGTCTTCTGGCTTTGTTCACTTGTAAGGGTTATCTCTGTGCTCATAATTAGTAGCTCCTTTTTTGTTTATGTCGTTTTCAATAGTTGTTGTTGTCGTTGTTGTTGTTGTTGTCTAAAGAATAAGCGAGAAGCATGTTTTTGTTATGCGTCTACAGGAGTGTTTGTAGGGGGACTTTAGATGGTATAAAAGTCACATTCCCAATGGTGTAGGGGTGCAATTTATAAGTCTGCGTTGGGGTGGAATAAACGTTGGCTTGTAAATTTCTTTGCTATGCTCCGTATATAATGAAAGGGTATGTTGATGGGCATCGTTTTATAAAGTAAAGGCTCTGTTTCTTGATAAGAAAATCAATGCTGCACAGAATTATTCTGCTGACGACGGTTGCTGCTGTAACGACGCTAGTTCTTAGCATCATAATTTTCCCTGCAATCTCTCGTGTCGCAGGCGTATCGTCCGCACATGGAGTAGCACGGGAAATGCCCGTAAATAGCTTAACATATGGTTACGTCAAACGAACATTTACAGATGGTGCTGGGAGATCCCTGGTCTACTATCTGTATATTCCTGATCACTATAATTCCCAGCAGAAATATCCGTTGGTGTTGCTCCTTCATGGCGATGGCGAGAAAATTAACCCCAAAAGAACGCCATGCTCAAAATCAGACGACGCTCCTCAAACAATTGTACGTGCGCGTCTGGACATCGACCTACAGTGCCCCTGGTAATCCACAGATCCAGCAGCGTTGGCCGTGCTTCGTTGTCGTGCCACAGATCACAAGATCGCAGCAATGGATCAATGTATCGTTGCATAAGGGCTTTTATATGCGGGGATTTTATGTGCAAAAACAACAACCAGCCATAACGCTGGTGATGACGATGCACCTTCTGAACACCTTGCAGCGCGAATACTCAGGGATTGATGCCAGTCGTCGCTACATCACCGGGATCTCATCGGGAGCCTTTGGGGTATGGGATGCTATTGAGCGCTGGCCCAACTATTTCGCTGCTGCTGCTCCCATTGCTGGTGCTGGCGATCCAACGAAAGCAGCATTGCTAAAGCATCTCCCGCTCTGGATATTTCATGGTAGTAAAGACAATGTTGTGACAGTACGTGGTTCAAGGAACATGTTTGCCGCGATTAAGAGAGCTGGTGGGAAGCCGCTTTACACCGAGTTTCCTGGTCTTAAACATGGCACCTGGGGCGATGTATATTCGTTGCCCGGAGTGCCACAACCCGTTGCTACCTTCTTTCCCTGGCTCTTCTCACAAAAAGGATAGCTACCTCGTTAGCTGACTCGCCGTAACACGCTGTAACGGCCAGATCAATACCTCTTGCAAGTTTGCATAATGCACCAATGGTGCAGTATCGGGCAACTGAATACCTTGTGCTGAGGCCATGGTGTTGCTTATTATTTCAAGTTCAGCCTGCTGAAGAGGCCAGCGACCATGGTGAATATCGCCTCGATAGATGGTATTTCCTGCTGTGGTGTAGAGGTAATAGCGCTCAGTGAACCAGTGCTCAAGTGAACCTGGATCAGCATAAGAGATCGGCGCGATTGGACGATACAGAGCGCGAAATTCAGCGGCGGGTGCATCACGATGGGTACGCTGGCTACGGTAATCTATCGTATCGATCAGGCGCTGACTATGCATGGTTGCGTTGAAGTAGGGAAGGCGAAAGAGCGTGCGTGCGATGGCGACCGCAACTGGATTGGCGGCATCCAGGCTAAAGAAGTAGACGCCAGGAAGCCCCTGTACGCTTACATAGGTACGTACATTCAACTCAGGGAATTGCGATATCCAGGGCAACGATGGGACGCTTCTGGGATGTACCTGGCTCATATGAAAAGGGACAACGCCAACCCATGCCTCTCCCTCGAACGTATCGAGTGTTAAGGCTGGTGGTAGTAACGAGCGTAATGTTTCGGGTTGGAGCGGCCAATGGGCGAAGAGTAACTCGTTCCAGGCTTGCGTCATCACCCACGGCCCCTTCGCGACGGGATAGAGGCGGTGCCCAACATCATTCAATATTTTCTGTGTGTCCATTACGTATCCTGAAATCCTTTTATGTATCTAATTTGTGTATAGTGGAGGTGACACGTGAGCGTGATCAATTGAACCCTACATTAATTGTAGCAAATGTTATGTCAGCAATAAACTTTTCCCGATACGATACGTATATCATTTGATGACTTTTACTAATTGACGTTCTTTTTATCAGGAGATCTCTTATTATTTAAGACGCAATTATGCGAGGAGTAAACTGTGATGCAAAGTCAGGAAGGTATGCCGAGGCCACCGCAATATCAAGTGCCCGACGAACAACGGGTCAATACCGATCCTCGTGAGCAGCGGCAATGGCAGGATCGAGTTGCTGCGTTCTGCTCTGGAAGCAACATCACGTATGAAAACGGGAAGTGGCTCAATCACCTATGATGGCACCCTTGATCCACGTGGCAATTATGAGATGAAAACGGGTAGTGGTTCTGTTCAACTCACCCTTGCGCCCGATGCTTCGTTTCGTTTGCAGGCATCAACTGGCTCTGGTCGCGTCTTGAACGAATTTGACGGGTCTGCGACTGCATATAGTTCTCAAGCACCCTTAAAGATAAAGACTGGTAGTGGTGGTATTCGTGTGTGCAGGGCAGGAGGGTAGAGCCAGATTTAACCCACCAGACATCGTGCCCCTACAACGTTGGAAATTCTGTCACGCGCAGATCGGTGCAGCCGTATGGAATGAGCGTTAGTTCTTCTCGTGGCTCCGTCGAACTTACGGGGCTTTGCGGCAATGGGCCAGCCGCATTATGTTCAATTGTCCATGCTGGCACACGTCTTCCATACATATGGAACTGGATTGGCGCACCTTCTGGCGAAAATGGCACGGTGCCAACAGGGTGAGAAACGAGCGTACAGGAACGTTCGGGATGTATGCGGTCAATCTCCAATGCATAGTTCCAGGGTGCCAGTGGATGAACTTCCCAATCTGCATGGGGTAATTCTCCCCCGATTTGTCGCCATTGGGCGTTGAATTGAAGAGAATACACCAGTGGACCACGTTCGATAGCCATACTATTAGCGTTGCGCGTCTGCGTCCTGATTGGCATGGACAGGCGTAGATGAATGGACGTTGGTGTATTCCACTCTCGCTCAATTACATAAAAAGTACCCGCTTGCACATGCTCGCTTGCCTGCTCATCTAGCTCTATTGTCGCCTCGTGCGCCCAGGATGGAATACGCAATTGTAAGGGAAAGTGCACAGGCCGTTCGCTGGACACACGAATATATACATCCTCCTCGAAGGGATACAGCGTCTGGACCTCAATATGTACAGGAACGCCTGCTACGATAGTTGAGACGTTGCAAGGTGCATACACAAGTGCAACCAGGCTATCATCAGTGCCTTGCATCCAGAGATGTGTAGCCAGTTTAGGCCATCCCTGGTGCATGTTAGCGGTACAGCACCCAAAGTTCGGTGCCAGACCAAAGATATTCGCGTCCGGTCCATTTGTCGTGTACAGGCGATCCTCCGCGATGGCGCAAATGACCTGGTTGACCTGCTGATCATACTGGTGCGCCCACATATCAGGTTTGAATGTTGCAGGAAGCGCGTTAAAAGCAATGCGTTCCAGGCGGTCAGCAAAGCCTGGTGTACCAGAGATAGCAAGCAGCGTCTCTAGAGAGAACATATACTCGACGACCGCGCAGAGTTCGGTTCCTTGCGAGGGATTTTTGCCTGCCAGCACCTCGTCACCGGAGAAGACGCCCGTCACCTGCCCATGATAGGTATCCAACGTCTCTATCATGTGTTCGACCGCTTGTCTGTCAACTTCGTTATGCGTGAGTTGATACCAGAGCGCAGGTTGTTTTAGCGCCATCGCGTTATTGACGACGTGGCTCTGGAACTTCCATTCCGTCTGCTTCTCTTTGTAGGGGAAATCTACGAATTGGGCTTGCCAGTCAAAGGTTTGCTGCTGTACGGTGTGTGCTAGAGCGAGTAACCATTCTGCATGTGTACGCCTGTAGAGCCAGTAGATGCTGAGAACAAGATCGGCACCGCGCAATTGTGCCCAGGAAGTCAGTGGTGTTTGTTCCAATTGCTCTTGCAAGCGGTGCAAGAAACGCTCCATTGCAGGGATCACACGTGGATCAGAGGTTGCCTCATGGTATTGTGTGAGCGCTTTGAGTAGGACATACACAGGCCAGGGATCATACCGATAGCCATACTTTTCATCGTGTATTGGTCCTAGCCAGCCATCATCTTGCTGGTGGTCGAGAATGTAGTTCATCCAGTGCTGCACTTTGCCTTTCAAGTGCTCATCATCCAGCAAAAATGCTAATGGGACCAGGCCATCGAGCCAATAGGGAGCACGTTCCCAACCTTCGCCGCTGCCACCAATCCATGCGCTATCTGCGATGTCGGGCCAGATTTCGTCAAGGTGCCCACTTAAGCCATTGGCCTGGATGCGAAGCTGGTTGAGGAGCCAGCCAGTGGGATGAATGCTACCTAAAGGCAATGGATCAAATGTATTTTTGAGTAGTTGTGGTGGTATATGCATATGATTTTCCTTGTTGGTAAAATGCATGCCTGACAAGCAGAGAATGCTTGATATCTTTGCCCTTATTACTTTAGCACACCATATCGACTCTCTGTGATTGCTATATACATTGCTTGACATCCCCTTAACACAAACGCACTATAATAGAGGAGAGAAAAAGAACTGTCTTAATTGAAAAAACAAGAACTGGAAAGACTGTAAATATTCATGAACACCATCTACCTGGTACGCCACGCCGAAAATGTTGCCAACCTTACCAAAGAGTTCTCCCACAGACTTGTCGATTATTCTCTCACGCCTAAAGGTATCTTGCAAGCGCAACAGACGGCTGCCTATTTTAGAGATAAACGGATTGATGAGATCTATTCTTCTCCCCTCAAACGAGCCAGGGAAACGGCTGACATTATTGCGCAGGAAGACCATCTTTCCGTGAGTATTGTGGAACAATTCCGCGAAGTCAATGTTGGATCGTTGGAGGGGCGTCCACCGAATGCCGAAAACTGGGCGCTACACGAGCGTATTCTACAAGATTGGAAGGCCGGTAAGCACGATACGATGTTTCCCGATGGCGAAAACTATACAATGCTTCTGGCACGGATGCGTTCGGGGATACGCGAGATCAGCGCCCACAAAGATAATCGCAATATCGTGGTGGTGGCGCATGGTGGCATTATTACTGGCACCATCGCTAATATTTGTACTGATGTAGATATAGAACAATTAATCCATGTGGAAAACCATAACTGCTCTATCACCGAGATCGAATGTTCGGTACATGGTGAACGGATAGACGCCAGGCTGATACAATGGGCCTACTCTGGACACCTGCATGGTGAGGCGGCAGAGTTTGTTTCAGGCACATATCAATTTGAGGCGCAGACGGGCTTATAAATGGCACCCATACACCATCGGCGTCGGAAGCGGGCTTATAAGCTCGCGCCACCCATAAGCCCAGGCCATTTATAAGCCCGCTCGCTCTACCAATTGCCCGAAACCCGGCAAAAAATCGCCTTGAGATAGACCGTTTCCGGCATTGCCAGATTGGTTGGATGATCAACACCGTGGGTATAGGTTTCCAATAACTGCACGCCACGGTGCCACCTTTGCGCACTTTGTGACAGAATGCCCATTAGATCATCCATGCCGACAACGCCAGAACAGGAGCAGGTCAGGAGAATTCCATCGGGACGTAGTACCTGCATAGCTAATGTGTTCAGGCGACGATAGGCCTTGAGGGCCTGGGCGCGAGCATCCTTCGTTTTGGCAAACGCTGGTGGATCAAGCACCACGACATCGAAGAGTTCTCCATTGCGTTGTGCTGCTTCAAGATAGTCGAACACATCGGCGGTGACGAACTCGTGCTGTTCGGGGTCTAATCCATTGAGCGTAAAATGCTGACGCGCTGCATCCATTGCGGGTGCTGAGACATCAACGCTGGTCACGTGCGTCTCTGTACTTGTTAGCGCTGCGTAGATGGAGAAGCCGCCTGTATAGCTGAAGCAGTTCAAGACGCGTTTGCCATGAGCGTATTTACGTAACGCTTCACGCTTATCCCGCTGATCGAGAAAGAAGCCAGTTTTCTGTCCATGCCATGGATCGACCAGGAACTGAATGCCATTCTCGCGGATCGTCACCTGTGCGGGAACCTCGCCTGCAACGACGATGGGTTCCTCGACCTCCAGACCTTCGCGGCGGCGTGCAGTGCTATCGTTGCGCAGCAGTATGCCAGCGACCTGTGTTTCCTGCATTAACGCTTCGATGAGTTGCGTGCGTAATTTTTCCATGCCTGCCGTCTGGATCTGTACTACCAGGATATCGTTGAAGCGATCGACGACCAGGCCAGGGAGACCATCGCCCTCGGAATGTATCAAACGATAAGCATTTGTGATGGCGGGATCGAAGACGCTCCGCAATGCTATTGCTCTCTGTATGCGCTGACGCAAGAATTCACCATCGATCATCTCTTCGGGATTGCGCGTCAGAATGCGGATAGCGATATCGGTGTGTGGATTATAGTAACCGCGTGCCACGAACTGTCCGGTCGCCGATTTCACGTCGAGCAGGCCGCCAGCTTCTACCCAACGTGGAGGCTGTTGTAACGCGCCTGAGAAGATCCACGCGTGCCCACCCAATAAGCTTTCATCGCGATGGGGCTTTAAAGTTGTTGAAGGATAATGAATAGAAGATTGCATACCCTGTCTCCTGATTTTTTCTATAATAATTGTCTGGGATATTATCGCACAATGCCTGGATGGCGAGTGCGATCATGGGGTTTAAAAAATGAAAACCGGGATCTTTTGGGATACACGGTATACACGGAAGAGAGGGATGATCGAGATGGGATCTAGATTCGTTATGCAAACTCCATTATCTGCTGGCCCCTATCGCTCGGTGATGATTGGCTCTTGTCTCTCTGCAATACCTTTGTTACCATAAAATTGATACACATCTTTGTAGGAAGGATTATCAATGCAGAAGATAGAGCCTGTTACGCTTACAGGGAAGCTCGTACGCCTGGAGCCATTGCAGATGAGACATGCGGCTGAGCTGTATGAGGCGGCTCAAGATCCGACCATATGGACCTATATGACTATACCACCTGTTCGCTCGTTGGCTGAGATGGAGAAGTACATTGCTACGGCACTACAAGAACAGGAACAGGGTACAGCTTTGCCCTTCGCCATCATCAATCTCGCACAAAATCGTGCGGTTGGCTCGACGCGTTTCCTCGATATTAAGTCTTCTCAGCGGGGTCTAGAGATTGGTTGGACCTGGCTCTCGCCCTCGGTTCAGCGTACGGGGATCAATACCGAATGTAAATATTTGTTGTTACACTATGCTTTCGAGACATGGGGTGCAATTCGTGTACAACTGAAGACGCATCATCTGAATTTCAAGTCGCAGCGTGCCATGGAACGTATCGGTGCGGTGAAGGAGGGTACATTGCGCAATCACGTAATTATGCCCGATGGTTCCTATCGCCACTCGGTCTATTATAGCATTATAGAGAGCGAGTGGCCTGCAGTCAAAGCAGGATTGGAAGCGAAAATGTGGGGGTCCAGGGCGGGCTTATAAATGGCACCCGTACACCATTCGTGGGATACCAGATGCAACGGTATCCCAAATAGTGTACGGGTGCCATTTATAAGCCCGCCATAAGCCTATTATGCGTGTTGAGCGTGTTGAGCGACGATCTCTTGTTGTACGTTTGCGGGCACCTCTTCGTATTGTGAGAACTCCATTTTGAAGGAGCCACGTCCCTGAGTGATAGAGCGCAGATCGGTTGCATAGTGCAGCATCTCGGCCTGGGGCACAGTAGCCGTAATCTGCTGCATACCGTTATCCAGTGCCTCCATACCAAGCACGCGTCCACGTTTGGTATTGATATCGCTCATCACATCGCCCATGTTGTTCTCTGGTACTGTAATGGTCACGCTCATAATTGGTTCCAGCAGTACGGGATTAGCCAGAGGAACAGCTTCGTGCATGCCCAATGATGCCGCGACTTCAAACGATTGTGCCGAGGAGTCAACGGGATGATATTTTCCATCGACCAGGGCGACTTTGACGTAAACCATCGGATTGCCGGAGAGGAAGCCACGCTTGAGTGCTTCGCGTACACCCTTTTCGACGCCAGGAATATATTGACCGGGGACGACGCCGCCGACGATCTTGTCTTCAAAGATGAACGTCTCCTCGCTTTCATGTGGGAGTGGCTCGATCTCTAACCAGACATCACCAAATTGTCCATGACCACCACTCTGGCGTTTATGACGGCCATTGGCACGCGCCTTCTTGCGGATCGTCTCACGATAAGAGACGCGGGGTTCTCTTGTATCCAGGTCCACAGCGTACTTACGTTTAATCCCTTCGACAACGATTTGCAGATGCGCCTCTCCCATACCGGATAACAAGACTTCAGCCGTTTCGGGATCACGCGAGACCTGCAAGGTGCGATCCTCTTGAACGATGCGGGAGAGTGCATTGCCCATTTTATCTAGATCGGCCTGGCTCTTGGGAACCACGGTCACCGTATAGACTGGGGAAGGGAAATTGATTGGTTGTAGCACTTTGCTTGTATCTTTATTGCCAACCAGTGTATCGCCAGTATGTGTATTAGTCAACTTTGGGGCTGTCGCAAAGTCGCCCGCGTAAAGTTCTGACGCTGTTTCCTGCAATTTGCCACGGGGAACAACGATCTGACTGATACGCTCGTCCGCGTTCGTCTGAACATTATGGACATGGGTATCGGGTTTCAGCGTTCCACTATAGATGCGGAATGTGGAGAGGGTACCAACCTGAGCTGCAGCCGTTTTGAAGACGAAGAGCGAGAGGGTATCGCCGAAGGCTTGCGCATCCTCTTCAATGACATCGGCAGGGCTGGGAAGGTAGTCGATGATTGTATCCAGGAGCGTTTGTACGCCGATATTTTTGGTTGCTGAGCCGCAGAGTACAGGAATAAGTTGCCCGGTGCAGGTGCCCTTTTTGACGACCGAAAGGATCTCCTCGTCGCTCAATTCCTCGCCTTCAAGGAACTTTTCCAGGATATCGTCGTCGCTTTCTACCGCTGCTTCGATGAGCTGGTCGCGGTATTCATTGATGCGATCCTCTAAATCGGTTGGAAGGAGGATTTCCTGTACCTTATTGCCGCCCTCGAACGTATAGCCTTTTTGAGAGACGAGATCAACGACGCCTTTGAAGTTCGTCTGTTCACCGATAGGAACCTGTAAAGGGACAATGCGGGAGCCAAATTGTGCGCGTAATGATTCGAGCGCCTGATCGAAAGAAGTATTTTCACGGTCGAGCTTATTGACGAGTACAATACGAGGAAGATTGCGTTCATCGGCATAGTGCCATGTGAGTTCTGTACCGACCTCGACACCTTTTTCGGCGGTCACGACTACGAGAGCAGCATCGGCGACGCGGAGGCCAGCTTTAACTTCACCGATGAAATCAGCGTAGCCGGGAGTATCGATAAAATTGATTTTTGTATCTTTCCATTCAACGGGTAGCACTTTTACATTTAAAGACATACGCCGTTTCAGTTCATCGGGATCATAGTCAGAAATAGAGCTACCTTCGTCAACCTTGCCCTGGCGTGTGACGGCACCACTATCGAAGAGTGCGGCATCCACCAGAGACGTTTTACCAGCTCCAACATGCGAGATTAATGCTACATTGCGAATCCGTTCCGCCCTATAAACCTTCATAAACCCGTTTCCTCCTGATTTTCTAGGCAAGAGGTGGTCTGCTCAGACTTGTTCCGGGGGTCTGTCGTAGACCGCCTATGCAACATGACCATTTGGGATGGATGTTTCGGTACAGAGAAAAACTATCAAGACGCTATTCTCGTTTGATAGGTTTAGTATATCAGGTGTGGACTCTTTGTTCAACTGATACGGCAAGTGAAATAGCCCGGATATTTGTGTGATCTATATTGTCTAAAAAGAGCAAAGGTGATATATTGCAGTTGGTAATAACCTGTATGTCAGGCTGATTAGGGGTAAGCTCAAATGTCAACACATGCTGAAGAAGACGATTTGCATGCTAGCAAACAGGAAACTCCGGGTTCAGGTGAAAGAAGGTTTCGTGCTCTTATTGAGTACAGTGCTGATGTCATTATGCTTGCTAATAATGAGGGAGTCGTGACATATGTGAGTTCGTCTATCACCACTAGCCTGGGTTATACTCCTGCTGAGTTTATTGGTCTGTCATTTCTTACGCTTGTTCATCCAGATGACATCTCAGCTTTGCAGGAGATCTCATACGAACTGCACCAACATGCAGGCAAGAGTTTGAGTGCGGAGTATCGTTTGCGTCATAAAGATGGATCGTGGGGCTGGTTTGAGGGAACAGGAACGAACTTACTGCACGATCCAGATGTGCGGGCTATCATTGGTAATTTTCGCGATATCACTGTGCGCAAAGTGGCTGAGGAACGGCTACAACTCCTTAATGCTGTCAGCATACTGCTAGTTTCTTCCTTTGATCATGAGATTACACTCCAGGAAATTGCGCGTTTACTCATCCCCTCGCAGGCTGATTATTGTCGTATTGCTCTGGTGGACAATCAGCAACAGATTAAAGAGATTACCGTCAACCATGTGGATCCTGAGAAAAACAAGCTTGTCCAGGCTCTTTATGAGCAATATAAAGATCGCGCCAGTTCCACCCATGGCTTGCAGAAGCTTCTCGCCACGGGCCAGGCAGAATTAATCTCGGTCGTTTCAGAGGATGTTCGAGCGACGACACGTGATAATCCGACCCTCTTTGCTCTTGTCGGTACGTTGAGCTTGCGATCGTATATGGGTGTGCCACTCATTGCGCGTGGAAAGACGATTGGTGCGATTACCTTTTCTTCCATTCAGCCCCATCGTCATTACAGCGATGATGATCTTCAATTTGCGCAGGAAGTGGCGCGTCGTATTGCGTTGGCGCTGGATAATGTGTATCTTTATCGAGAAGCGCAGAATGCTATTCGTTTGCGCGATGAGTTCATTGCCACAGCTTCTCACGAATTAAGGACGCCCATTACCAGCCTCAAGATGTATACGCAAGTGTTGCAGAGGCGTTTTGCCAGGCAGGGTGAAGAGGATCTCACGCGCTCACTTACGAAAATGGATGCTCAGATCGCGAAATTGACGTTGTTGATCGAGGATTTGCTGGATGTATCCAAGCTTGAGTTAGGCAAAGTTGAGTTCCGTCATGAGTCATTTGACCTGAACGAAGTCGTCGCAGAAACGGTCGAGCATGTCCAAGCGATTTCTACACGGCATAGCATACGTGTTGAGGGCGAGGTTATTTTACCTCTGTGGGGTGATAAAGAGCGCATCGGTCAGGTTTTGACGAATTTGTTGATGAATGCAATCAAATATTCACCGGAGGCCGATAGCGTTATTGTACGTGTTGCGCAGGAGCAGGAGACGGCTGTCGTGAGCGTGCAGGATTTTGGGATTGGTATTGCGAAAGAACATCAGCAACACCTTTTCGATCGCTTCTACCGTGTGAATGATCCAGAAGAAAGAACCTATCCTGGTCTGGGCATCGGTTTACATATCGCACATGAAATTATCAAGCGGCATGGCGGTACGGCACGTGTGGTGAGCGAAAAAGGGAAGGGGTCAGTGTTTTGTTTTACGTTGCCCTATGCGTCTGATAAAATAGAAATCTCCTGATTATTCGCAACAAAGGAAGTACACGCTATGGGTAGCAAAAAGATTGTAGTTGTTGATGACGATCCAGATATTTTGGATGCACTTCAGATGACACTGGAAGATGAAGGGTATGATGTCACGACAACAGAGAAGGGCGAATATGCAGAAAATCTGCGTGGGACCAATGGAAATCTTCCAGATCTGATTATTCTGGATGTGCTGCTTTCCGGTAAAGATGGGCGTACAATCTGCCAGAAATTGAAGAGCCAGCCAGAGACCAGGCATATTCCCATTATTATGATCTCCGCTCACCCCAATGCGAAACAATCCGTCAAAGACGTTGGTGCCGATAATTTCCTCGCCAAGCCATTTGACGTTAATGAGCTATTAGCACTGGTCGCAAAGTACCTCTAATCCTTTTGCATAATCCAGCCTTTGACATCTTGCCAATCTTTCGCTATGATCTCTACAGACTTGATTTGCGATCATAGCCTTTATTTTAAGAGCATAAAACCGTCCAGAGAAGCAGGAGAACAAAGACGTGGACATTCGTCGTTTTGTAAGAATATTTGCCGTTATTACCTCTATTGGCGCATACATTATGTTACTGTTGGGCTTACTGGTGACCAATAGTGGTTCCGGACAAGGATGTGGAAATTCCTGGCCCTTCTGTCATGGTCAGATTATTCCTGGGACGCTCACTATTCAAGGCGTGACTGAGTATAGTCACCGTATTGCATCGAGCGCCGATGGTCTATTAGTGCTGGTGCTGACGATTGCCGTGTGGTTGCTCTATCGGCGTGATTTTCTCGCTAAATTGTTTAGTTTCTTGAGCATATTTTTTGTGCTGGTGCAGGGAGCCTTAGGTGCTCTGACCGTGATCTATGAAGGAACCTTTGAACTAAAGATCCTTCTTTCTATTCACTTTGGGCTTTCCCTGATTGCATTTGCCGGTGTCGTCCTGCTCACAATCCGCCTTTTCCAGCTTAACAGGGATCAACAACGTGTACCTGAAAAAGCGGCTCCTGTATCTCAGGGAATGAAAATCGCTATCTGGGGATTGGCTGTCTACACATATATTATCGTCTATACGGGAGCATTAGTTGCTCATACAGGGGCTGTGACAGGGTGTGGAACGCAACTGCCGGGCTGTGGCTCTACTTATCTTCCCAATTTTACGACGCTGGCTGGTATCCAGGTGCTGCATCGCTATGTCGCGGCATTATTATGGTTTCTTGTGCTGGCTTTTTTGATCGTTGCTGTACGCAGTTATCGCAATCGGCGTGACATCGTGCGTGGTGCCTGGTGGGCGTTCATTTTGATTACGTTGCAGGCTTTGACGGGGATGACGGCAGTAATAACGCAGGGCCAGTTGCTGGTGGCGCTTGTTCACACGACCATCATCACGATCTTCTTTTCCGTGCTCTGCTATCTCTGTATGCAGCTTGGCTGGCCGTGGAAGAGGAGCGACACGGTAGGGACCCGATTTATCGCGCCCGAGGGTGTTGTGTCTGATAAATCAGAATCTTACACGCAGGCGCGATAAATCGGGTCTCATCGTGTCAGGAATTAAAAAGATCCATAACCGCTATTTCTGGTCGACAACCGAAGCGAAATTGGGGTGGTAGCATGCCAAGTCCACGATTGGTGTAAAGTCGCATGTTGCTAATAGAATAAAGCCCTATAGGATATTTGCGCGATAAGGGTGGGAGTATCAGCGGCCCATGAAAAGGAATGCGTACCTGACCGCCGTGGGAATGACCAGAAAGCTGAAGATCAATCCGCTGATTATAAGCCGCTACATCGGCAAAATCTGGCTCATGCACGAGCAAGATGGCTGCACCTTCATCTGGTAGAGATGTCGTCAGTTGATTTAACAAGGGCAGGTGTGTCCAGATAGACGGAGGAACTCCATAATTCGTGGGCCAGAGATCATCCAGGCCAACGAAATGTAACATGTCACTTCCGCGTCGAAGGGTATATGTTTTGTTATTGAGTTCCTGCACATGACCAGCTTGCAAACACGTACGCACCCATTCGACACCTGCAGGATGGTCATGGTTGCCGAGCACTCCGAAAACGCCATCCCTGGCCCGTAAATTGCTTAAATGTGCTAAGGTAGCTTTCAAGTCGGATCGGTAAGAAGTGACAAAGTCGCCTGTGATAACAATTACATCGGCCCCTAATGTATTGATCGTTTCTACCAGTTTTGCCACGCGTCCAGCGACCATAAAGGTGTCATCCGCATGGATGTCAGAGATTTGTACCATCCTATAGCCGTGAAACGCTTTAGAAAGCCGTGGCAATGAGAATTGCTGATGTGTAATATCAAACCACGTTGGCTCTATATTGCGTGCATAATAGAGTGTTCCAGCACCAGTTGCGCTGAGACCAAATGTTGTAGCGAGCGTTCCTTTTAAGAAGGCGCGTCTTGTTATGGGCATTGTATTTTTTCTATCTCCATGCTCTTACTCTACTGAAGAGCTTCTAAAAGGTACATGATATTGACGGATTATGAACTTTATGCGCGTCTCTTATTCTTAGCTTAGAGCGTTTCATAAAACTCTACATTGTAGATCACCATTTGCAGGGGAAATGTTGAGAATGTGGGATAGGAGCGTCACCTTGCGAGCGCTCCTGCCCATATTTCTACAATCCTATATTGTGTGAACATTTTTTAAAATCCTTATTCCCGTCAGTGAATAATTATGTAAATTTAGTACTTCATTCTCCATCGATTGCTTTATTGGTAGAGGTCTATTATTATGGAAATGCGACGGCATATGTTTCTATTATTGAACGTTTATAGGTGAGCAAACGATACAAAAATGCCCGAGTACAATAGAAAAAGTAGCTGTGTGTAGTAGTGAAAGGATATGTTTTCAGATGGAAATTGTAGGATCACAGAAGGTCAGGGCGGGTCAACGAGAAGTATTTCAGGCGTTGCTCGACCCCCAGGTGCTCAAGGAGAGCATACCGGGATGTAGCGAGGCTGAGTATGCTGAGATGCCGTGGGCACCTGAGAATGGTCGTCATATTCGGTTGGTACTCTCAGTGAATTTGCCTGGTTTGAATGGGAAGCATGAGATTTTCGTGAAGCCTGAAGAGGTTGTTGAACCATCACACCTGGTGTTGACGAGTTCTCCCAGCAGTTCGCTCGGCTCTATCAATGCGCGTTGTGTTGTTGACCTTGTTGATGAGGGTGTGCAGACGACCATTAAGTACGCAACCAATGCCACATTAAGTGGAAAAATAGCAATGACGCCAGAATTTCTGATTAAAACTGCTGTTAAGGGTGCGCTTGATCATTTCTTCAAGAATCTTGAGAAGCACATGAAATAATGTAGGGGCCCGATTTATCGCGCCCGTGTGAAATCATAACATCGAATTCACGATGACCCTGGTAGGGACGCGGTCGAACCGGGTCCCTACCGGAATTGTGTCCGGGTTATTTCTTGAAACAACATAATCGGATTCCTACATTAGCGTTGACCGTATACGTGTGTGTAGCGATAGTGGAGTTTATCGACATCTTCGGGCGCAAGAGAAGATGGGTTTCCTAGCTGGCGAGCAAGCCAGACGGTGGCGGCAACGTCCTCGGTCATTACTGCCGCTTTGACCGCTGCTTCCGCATTTTTGCCTATAGTAAAGACGCCGTGATTTTGCAGAAGCGCGGCGGGGCTGCGCGATCCTTCCAGGGTGCGTATCACTTCTTGCCCGATTTCTTCTCCGCCGATGAGGGCGAAACCGCCGCAGGGGATTGGTCCCCCGAACTCGTCTCCCATGGCGGTGAGCACGCAAGGGATGCTCTGTCCCACGGCGGCGAATGCGGTGGCGTAGCGCGAGTGAGTGTGTACCACACCACCTACATCGGATCGTTGACGATAGATGTAGCAGTGTGAGAGTGTATCGGAGGAGGGCGTAAGCTGGCCCTCCACCACTTGCCCGTTATCATCAACCACGACCATATTCTCAGGGGTTAACTGATCATATTTGAGGCCAGAAGGCTTGATGACGATCAAGCCACTTGTGGGATCGCGTCCGGAGATGTTGCCGCTGGTCCAGGCCACCAGGTTATTGGCTGGTAGAAGGGCATGCAGGTGGCAGACCTCGGCGCGTAATTCAGCTAATAACATCAGTGTCCTCCCTTTGCCTGGAAGCGTATGCGCTTGAGTCGTTTCATCACATCGTTGGTGCCGCGCCCAAAGGTATCATACAGTGTAGTGTAATCAGCATAGAGTGCATCATAGACTGCACGATATGCGGGGCGTGGAAGAACTGGTTCTGGACGACGTTTGCTCATGACATGCGCGGCACTGGGAATATCGGGGTAGATCCCGGCTGCTACTGCCGCGTGGATTGCTGATCCCAGGGCTGGTGCCTGAGAGGAGCCTGCAAGGTATAATGGTTTGCCGATAACGTCGGCATAGATCTGGGCCAGTAGTTGATTCTTCTCTGGAAGACCGCCGGCACCGATCAGCGTATGAATTGGAACACCACCACGCTCATAGGCATCAATGATGGTTTTTGCGCCAAATGCGGTGGCCTCAATGAGCGTACGATAGATTTCCGCTGGTGTGGTGGCGACGGTCAGACCAAGGATCAGTCCGGTGAGATCGGTATCGACGAGGGTAGAGCGATTGCCGAGCCACCAATCTAGAGCTAACAGACCCGACTCGCCTGGCTGAAGCCGTGCCGATTCCTGTTCGAGATAGGTGTGCAGTGATACGCCAGCCGCTTGAGCTGCGTTGTGTATCTCGGGTGGAACAGCGTGCTCCAGGTACCAGGCGAAGATATCGCCGACGCCATTCTGTCCGGCTTCATAGGCGTAGAAGCCAGGGATGACGCCATCCTTAACCACGCCACAGATGCCATCGACATCGTGTAGTTCTTCGCCAAGCAGAACGTCGCAGGTACTGGTTCCCATAATGAGAACGTACTCACCCGGTCCGACTGCGCCGACCGCTGCATTCGTAACATGGGCATCGACATTAGCGACGGCAACGGGCGTGCCCATGGGAAGTCCAGTCCACTCTGCTGCTTGTTTGCTCAGGCCACCAGCCTTTGTGCCTAGTTTAAGTAGTTCTGTACTCATGCGTGTTGAAACGACATCGGCGAAGCGCGGGTTGAGCGCCGCGAAGAAATCCTCGGATGGAAATTTGCCGTCTTGATAGAGTGCTTTATAGCCAGCCGTACAGATATTGCGCGTCTCCTGTCCGGTGAGTTGCCATATGACCCAGTCGGCGGCTTCGATAAGGCGTTCTGACGCGTCGTATACAGCGGGCGCTTCCTCAAGGATCTGTAGTGCTTTGCTGAAGAACCATTCGGCAGAGTATTTGCCGCCGTAGCGTGCGAGCCAGTATTCGTTGCGTTCCTCGGCGACTTTATTGATGTGATCGGCCTGTGGTTGTGCTGCGTGATGTTTCCAGAGCTTCACCCAGGCATGGGGGTTCGCACGCCATTCGGGTAGGAAGCAGAGTGGAGTTCCGTCACGCTTTGTAGGTAACATCGTGCAGGAGGTGAAATCGATGCCGACACCTTTCACTTCATCTGGATCGATGCCGCTCTGCCGTAAAACGGCAGGAATAGTATGTTGAAAGACGCTCAAATAGTCTGCAGGATCCTGCAATGCCCAATCTGGTGGCAAGCGAACGCCGCCTTCTGGCAACTGTTCGTCGATCACCCCTGCACTATAGGGATGGACCGCTGTAGCAATTTCACGACCATCCCGTGTATCAACCAGGACTGCCCGTCCCAATTCTGTTCCAAAGTCAACCCCGATAGTGTACGCCACTGTACCAGTTCCCTTCTTTTGTCGATATGTAGGTGGGCGTGATAAATCGGCCTCTATGGGAGGGTGTGATAAATCGGGCCCCTACGACCTATATCTTTAAGCGCTTAAATATACTATACTAATGGGAGCATTATAATGTCAAGCCAAATCATATATCTAGAGGAGCAATGATGTCGACCCTCAATGATGTTGCGCGGATGGCCGGGGTTACGGCTGCAACTGTTTCGAATGTGCTTTCTGGGCGTGTGCCTGTTCGTGAGGAGACGCGTGAGCGTGTGCTGGCCGCTGTTGAGGAGGTGGGGTATCGACCAAATATGGTTGCACGAAGCCTGGCTCGTGGCAAAACGTATACTATTGCCCTTCTGTTGCCTTCACTTGCCAATCCATTCTTTTCTGAAGTGGTGGAGGAGATAGAGCGTGTTGCCGGCGCGCACGATTATCAAATTTTACTGGCGTTGTCGCATGGGGATTACAGGCGGGGCACGCGTCATTTAGAGCGTCTAGCCAGTCGTTGGGTAGATGGTTTCATCATTATAGGGAACGCTGCACCTACCAGTGATGCTGTAGCTTTAGCAAAGATGGGCAAGCCGGTCATTTTGAGTGTGTGGAATGCTGAGGTGCCTGTGCATGAGGTGCCCATTGTCGATATTGATTTTCGTAGTGCGGGCGAACTTGCCACACAACATCTGCTCGAACTGGGACATCAACGGATTGCGACCATATTAGAAATGCCTGTTCAAAGCACACGCCTGGAGGGATTTCGAGCTGTTTTGGGTCGAGCGGGGATCGTGGTGTCAGAAGACTATCAGCGCCCAGGTGATTCGTCATTTGAGAGTGGATATCGTGAGATGAGTACATTGTTGGCGTTGAGGACGCCTCCTACTGCAGTATTTGCGGGGAATGATGCGATGGCAATAGGGGCTATGCGGGCAATTGAAGACGCCGGGTTGCGCATTCCTGCTGATGTTGCAGTGGTTGGTGTTGATGATATTATGGAGGCCGAGCATACGCGTCCGGCGCTTACCACTGTGCATATTCCCAAGCGTGAACTGGCACGTATTGCAGTGGACAGCGTGCTGGCCTTTATAAAAGAAGGTGCGCCTTCTCCTATGAGTACGCTTATTTCTCCGTATCTTGTGATCCGACAATCCACACATGGGATATCGAATGGAGCAATGAAGGTAATCTCTGCGGCTGATCGGCTCAAAAGACAACGTTCCTGATTGGCCACATTTCAGTAATTTGCTCAATTCGATGTCCATATTCTGGTTCAGTGAATGGATGAGATATGAAGAGATTACATAGAGACAACACGTAAAGGACGCGGGGCATCTTTCATATCTGCCTCTTCAGCAGGGCGACGAATAAGCGTATATCCTACTCCTGGTACAGTAAGAATATAGTGAGGATTACCAGGGTCAGGCTCAACTTTCTGGCGCAGGTGACGTATATGAGCTTTTATCAGGCCTGCGTCTCCCTCTCCATCATAGCCCCATACATGGGTTACGATCTGATTGGCGGTACACACATCATTTGCACTAATAGCCAGCAAGTGGAGAAGCTTACTTTCCGTTGGCGTCAGACGCATCGTTTTCCCATGCACAGTCACTTCGTTATGAAGCGAGTCAATACAAATAGGGCCAACAGTTACAACGGAAGATGGTCGGCGCTCTAACGTCGAACGAGATCTGCGACCCACAGCCCGGATGCGTGCCAATAGCTGGGAAGGAAAGAATGGTTTGCGCAAGTAATCATCCGCCCCGGATTCGAGGCAACGGACTTCATCGCGTACATCTTTCTCATCCGTCACCACAATAATCAGCGCGTCATGTTTATTGCGTAATTCGCGGCACATAGTTAGCATATCCACATCTTTCAATGCGGTATCCATAATAACTATATCGGGTCGCTGCTCTATCCATTCACTGCGGGCTCTTTCAGCCGTATAAGCACGATATACTTCGTAGCCAAGAGTTTTCAGCCAACTTGTGAGCATCTCGACGAGATCGCGGTCACTGTCAACGACCAGTAACTTCATCGTAGTACCTCTTTCTTTGTAAATCCATTACATGATGTCTTCTATATATTGACCCATGCTTTTCCTCTGGCTTCATTAGCTCTCGTCCAATATATGTAGTATGTAATTCATTCTTTGTAAGCCAGAGTAAAAATATCTTACGAACGTTCGCTAGCCCCTGGCTTCCATACCAGTAGATGTTGAACGTACAGATCCTTAGAGGATAAGATTTGAAATGCGTCAATATATGCCTGTAGCATACGGAGAACACTACCTGACACTCGCATCCCGAACAGAATAGCGCAGATATGGATACGTTAGTTTGTTTGGAGTTGCGTATCTATCTGTAAACTACTAAGTATATACTCTTCCCCTCTAGCATATACTTAGATAACGCCTACGGCTACAGAGCGGATTACTTTTATCAAATCTACAAAAAACTGACCAACCAGCCAGATTAATCTAAATTAGAGTGTTACTCTAGTAAATACTATAACCTGTAGATCATCAAATTGCAATGGAATCAACTGGTACTATCTCACAAATTTTATCTATTGCGAGTGTAGAACTTATTTTGAAGATGAGCTACATATTTTCTTTTCATTCTGTGTACGATTGGTACAGCGTTTTTTGGTGGATGAATTATGAAAGAGAGGAAGTTGCTACATAGTCATAAGCAGCCCCACCGCAATGCCAAGGAGTCCGCCAACGAACACCTGAATTGGTGTATGACCTATTAATTCGCGCAGGCGCTTCTCCGCAAAGGGTTTCCCTTGAAATGCTTCATCGATCATCTGATTGAGGATACGGGCTTGAATGCTTACAGCTCGTCGTACGCCGGCGGCATCGTACATGACAATACCTGCCAGCACCACGGTAACGGCGAAGGCAACTGATCCTATGCCAGCCACACGCCCTGTTGCAGTTGCCAGTCCGGTGACGAGGGATGAGTGGGAGCTAGGCATGCCCCCTGATGAGACCAGGCGTCCAACTACAAGTTTGCGTTGTTTGAAGAGATCGTAGATCGTCTTTGTCACCTGTGCAATTGCCCATGCCAAAAATGCTGCCACCAGCACGCGGTTCTCGAAAAGTGTGTTATTTATCATAAAAATAGTATCTCTCCCCTGTTACAGATCAAGGGGCTGCATCGACAGCGCCCCGGTGCTATCAATGCTTAACTGTTGAACGCTTAATTCAGCTTTTTGCAATAACTCATTACAATATTGTGCCAGTTTCATGCCATCTTGATACTGCTGTAATGCGCTCTCAAGGGGCATCTGTCCATCTTGTAATGCAGCAATCGCACTTTCAAGTTGTGCGAATGCCTCTTCAAATGTTAACGCTTCCATTTTTCGTCACCTTCACTACTTCGACAGGAATACGACCATCCTGCACCTGGATCGTTAATTGATCGCCGCTTTCTACCTGTTGCACACTACTGACGATACTCTGATCTACTTCGCGACGCACGACGGCGTAGCCGCGTGCAATGGTGAGTAGAGGACTTAATGAGTGAAGTTGTAGTGCCATGCCACGTAAGCGTTCGTTACGCAATGAAATACTATGTTGCATATGTGTTTGTAGGCGTTCGGTTGCCTCATCGAGTTGCTGGCGACGATTATTGATCATACTCAGTGGGCTTGCACGTTGCAGATCGTGTTGTGCCTGTTCCAACTGATCGCGTAGATCGTAGAGGTGTTCGCGCATCAAATCGCTCAGGAGGCGTTGTTTTTCAGCCACATCCACGCGCCACATCTCAATATCAGGAACGGCGGCGGTCGCGGCGGCAGTTGGCGTAGAAGCGCGGTGGTCCGCGACGAAATCGGCGATGGTGGTATCAGTTTCGTGACCAACGCCACTGATCACGGGGATACGCGAACGTGCTATAGCGCGTGCCACCACCTCTTCATTGAATGCCCACAATTCCTCGATTGAGCCACCGCCACGTCCCACAATAATGACTTCAGCCTCGCCATGTTCATTCAACAGATCCAGAGCAGCCGCAATCGAAGCGGGTGCCTCGGCTCCCTGGACCAGGGCTGGTGCGAGCACGACCTGTACGAGTGGGTATCTTGTACGCAAGACACGTAGCATATCACGTAGAGCGGCGGCCTGAAGTGATGTGACGATACCGATCATGGTTGGTTGCGATGGTAGAGGTCGCTTGCGTTCGGCGTCAAAAAGACCTTCGGCGGACAGGCGTGTTTTGAGTTGTTCGAAGCGTTGAAAAAGCGCTCCTTCTCCTATGAGTTTGACGCTTTCGGCATAAAATTGAACTTTCCCATCACGTTCGTAAAAGGCCACGCGTCCATTGACGGCTATGGCCATGCCATTACGTAGTTCGGGCGCGGAGGAGCGCATGCGTGAGTATTTGAAAAACACGCAAGGAATCTGGGCATCGCCCTCTTTTAGAGTAAAATAGCAATGCCCCGAAGGATATGTTTTGCAGTTAGAGATCTCACCATGTACCCAGATATTCTGCAAGATGTCATTTGTTTCCAACAACTCTTTCAGGTACAGGGCAAGTCCCGTGACGCTGATCACAGGGGAAGCATCCAGCTCATCTGGCAGATACATGCCGCCTATGCCTCCTCCAAACCGTCGATAGTCATCAATGGTTGCCCATATTCTACCGCCTGCCCATCTAGCACAAATATTTCGCTGACCCGTCCAGCCACGTGTGACTCGACCTCGTTAATGATATTCAGTGACTGGATGGTGCCTACCACCTGACCTATCTTCACGGTATCACCTACCGCGACGAGAGTGCCTCCTTTGGGCCTGGCCCAGACGTGGAAAAGGCCAACGAGCGGTGCTGTAACTGTGTGTTTCGTTTCTTTGGGAGCATCCAATACGACGGCACCTTTGTTGTCGGTCGGTAGGGACACGAGAATTTGTTCGCTGCCCTCAGCCGCCCTGGCTTTCCGTAACAACAGGTGCATCCCTTGCATGTCTTCCCCGCCCTGTCTTACCTCAATTTCAGAAACATCGCTCCCATCGAGCAGGCGGACCAGGCGTTGCAATTGCTCGATATTTATCTGTGTGGCGGGATCATATTCTCCATTGGAGCGTGTCTCCACCTTGTGGGGATGATGCCTGTTGCCATCCATAGTGTGCTCTCCTCTTTTTTACACGCGTTCGACGTATGCTCCGGTGGATGTATTCACGCGGATGAGATCGTCGGTTGCGACAAACAATGGTACTTGCACGACCAGGCCGGTCTCTGTTGTGGCTGGTTTGGTGCCACCTGTCGCGGTATCCCCTTTGTATCCCGGCTCTGTATAGGTGACGCGCAAGACGAGCTTCTCTGGTAATTCTACCGAGATTGGCTCATCATTATAACGTACAATATCCAGTTCCAGGTTATCAATCAGGTAACTTTTGGCATCGCCCAGTTGCTTCTCGCTCAATACAATATCCTCGAAGGTACTGACATCCATAAAATGATACTGATCTTCTTCCTGATACTGGAAGGTTACAGTTGAACGGTCAAGCGTCAGGCGGCGAAATTTATCGCCGGCATCGCAGGTGCGGTCAAAAATGGATCCGGTACGCAGATTGCGCAATTTCAAGCGCACAATAGCGCCGCCGCGGCCTATTTTGACGTGTTGCCACTCAATAATACTACAAGGTTGTCCTTCAAATTCAATGGTCAACCCTTTTTTTAGTTCACCAGTAGATACCATGTAAAAATGTCTCCTTTAGCGTTGGATCACCAGTTCGGTTGGTGATTGCGTTAATACCTCAACGCCATCTTCTTTTAGCAATACACAATCTTCAACACGTGCACCAGTCCAGCCGTCGATATAGACGCCCGGTTCTACAGTAACCACACTGCCAGCCTGCAATGGTGTATCTTTCGGTGCGCGTTGCGAAAGGTTTGGCCCTTCGTGAATCTGCAAACCTACTCCGTGGCCGGTGCTATGCACATAATATTGCGCCAGTCCGGCACTTGCGAGCACATCGCGTGCCAGGGCATCGGCCTCAAAGCCTGAGACCCCGGCATGTAAGCCAGCTTCACAGGTCTTCATTGCCTGTAGTATTGCATCATAAACCTCACGCATACGGGCTTCGGCGGGTTCTCCCAGGCAGATGGTGCGCGTCATATCGGCGCAATAGCCTTTGTAGCGAGCACCCATGTCAATGGTGATTAGCTCACCACGTTGGATGCGGCGTTGGCTGGCATGGGCATGAGGCATGGTTCCATTTGGGCCGGATGCCACAATCGTTTCAAACGCCAGGCCATCCGCGCCCTGCTCCATCATAAAACGTTGGATCTCCCATTGGATCTCTTTCTCGCTTACTCCGGGCTGAATCCAGGCACAGATATGCGCAAACGTTTCATCTGTAATTGCAATTGCCCGTTTGAGCAGTTCTATTTCATATGGCTGCTTGACCTGGCGTAGGCGATCGATAAAGCTATACTCAAATGGCTGCAATGTATAGCTGCCCGCATCACGCAATTTCTCGTACTCTGCAAAGCTGATTACCGACGACTCAAAGCCAATCTTCTCCCAGTTATGCTTCTTCGCCTCGGCGGCAACGGCTGGTGCATAGTGCCGCGACTCAGGAATAAGCACTTCCCAGCCAGTCGCTTCTTTGCGTGCGGCTTCTGCATATAAAGGGTTTGTCATCAATATTTGCTCTTGCGCTCCTACCAGGAGTAGTCCTGCGCCCTCGGTATCATCATTCAGCCAGCCGCTCAGATAGGAGCAATTCTGTGGTTGCGATACCAGGAAGGCGTCCAGACCCTGCCCGGTCATCCATGTGCGAAGTTGGTTGATAGCTTCTTGACTCATGGTTATTTCTCTTTGCTTCGTTTATCGTTGGGCGGGCTTGTAAACCGCGTGGGCTTGTAAACCGCGCCCCTACAATTTCGATGTACCAAAAAAGGTTGTCACGACGCGTTCGACCAGTTCATCAGGCATCTGTGTTACAATCACGTCGCCGATCTGGCGTGGCATGATCCAACGCACACGCTTCCCAACGACTTTTTTATCGAGCTGTATCTTCGCCAGGATATCCTGTGTGTGCAGCGTTCCATGATAGGCCGTTGGCAATCCCAACGCAGCCAGTAACGTATTTTGCCGTTCAGCAGCGGCGGCTGGAAACATATCAGCTTGTTGTGCCAGCATGGCTGCGGCCACCATTCCGAGCGATACGGCCTCCCCATGCAACCATTCTCCGTATCCTGAGACGTTCTCCAACGCATGAGCGAGTGTGTGTCCATAATTGAGAATGGCACGTAGTCCCTGCTCACGCTCATCTTCTTCGATCACCATTGCTTTCAAGTCAATGCAGCGGGCGATAATCTGGCAAAGCAGAGGTACAGGGGGATGAGAAAATGCTCGCAACGTATCCGCATGCGCCTCCAATTGAGCAAACAATTCGGCATCGAGTATGATACCATACTTTACGATTTCTGCCCATCCCTCTGTGCGTTCTCGCTCCGGCAACGTTAACAATACGGCGGGATCGGCCAGCACCAGGCGTGGGGAGTAGAATGCGCCGATCAGATTCTTTCCTTGCGGATGATTGATGCCCGTCTTCCCGCCAATTGATGAATCGACCTGGGCCAGCAGCGAGGTTGGCACCTGGATCAGGGGCACGCCGCGCAAGTAGCTTGCTGCTACATACCCAACCAGGTCACCAACAACACCGCCGCCGAAGGCAATGATAGCTTCACGCCTCTCAGCCTGTCGCTCTACCAGCCAATCATAGATCGCGCTGAGTTGTGCAAGCGATTTACTGCCCTCGCCTGCTGGTATCACATACAGGTGAGGCTCAAAGCCAGCCTGCTCCAGATGTGGTAGCAGTGTTGAGGCATAGAGCTGCTCCAGGTTACTATCGGTGAAGAGGAATATCCTTGCTGGAATCTGTAATTGTTTAAGATAATCTCCCAGGCGTCCCAGGCCACCCCAGTCGACGATTGCATCATAGCCATCGCCAGTCTTAATGTGCCGTACAATGGGCGCAACAGTTTCGAGTTCACCAGCGCTATTGAGCATTGCTATTATCTCCCTTGCCACCTGTCTTGCACTTTTATTCAGGGTAGAGCAAATCAGTTCAGCTTCCTGATACCAACTGGCACGTGCAGAGAGCAGGTGATGTAATGAGGCGAGAGGGTCGGGTCCTGCGAGGAGTGGACGCGCTTCAAAGACTATATTTTGTGCGATTGCCAGCTCCTGTTGAGTTTGTAAACGTTGGAGCGCAAGGGCTGGCTCGACTTGTAGATAGACGCGCACACCGCGCCCGGCCATCAAGGCGCGATTCTCTGCACGCGTAACGATGCCTCCACCCGTCGAGATGATGGCAGCGTTCTGCGTGCGGGTTACCCGATCCAGGAGAAGACTTTCACAAGAGCGGAAATACTCCTCGCCATGATGTGCAAAGATTGCCGGGATGCGCTCACCACATTCCTCCTCGATGAGCGCGTCGATATCGAGCAATGGCATGCCCAGATCCCGTTCTAGCAGGCGACCAACAGTACTTTTTCCACTCCCCGAAAGCCCGATCAAAAATATATGTCGCATAGTCGTTATTGTATCACGACTCAGTACAATTCCTCGTTACGGATACTCGTCTTCAGAGTCGTCATCACGTTGAAGGTTGTGGTATCAATGGCATTAAGATGGTCATCAGAGACGACCCCATTGCGTACAAATGCCTGGACGCGGTTATCATAGACCTGGAACTTGATGCCAAAGGAGAAGACATACTGCGCCAACTGGCCCGTTGCCCGATTGAGCACCAGGATATCATCGCCATTCTTGCAGGTGCCATTGGTGAGGCAGCGCGAACGATCCATGAAGGCACCAACCAGCACCTGCCAGCTTTGATCCCAACTCTTGACCGTATATTGATGTGCAATCTGCAACGATGCATCAAAAGCAATGAATGTACTGGTGCCGGCCTGTGGATCGTAGAGCATGACGCTCAGGGCCGGGGTACCAAAGTGACCGACATAGAGTACGAGGTTGGTGCCCCAACTCGATTGCGTAACTTGATTTGCCTGTGACAGGTCTTTATTGAATGACAGGAATTGGGCATCGCCGCTGCTGGGATCATAGAGAAGCAGTTGTGCGCGACCTGAGGCATTAAAGTCGCCGCTGGCGACAACCCAGTTCCCAGTGAGGTTATGGAGTCCCTGGAAATCTTGTACCGTCAGTGTGTTATCGAAATCAAGCATACGGCCCTCGCCGACAACGCGATCATAGAGGAAGACGCCATCACGGTTTCCGGTCGCAAAGCTGCCTACATAGACCTCCCAGCTTGAATGCCAGGTGGTGTATTCCTGTTGATGGAGCACGTTGAGATTCTTATCAAAGTCGAGGACAAGAATGTTTGCGGTTCGTCCCTGGGTGGTCCAATCTGTGGGTGAGTCCGCAGTGACATCACTGGTGCTTACATCCAGCGGAGGTGTTGTGGCAGGTGCCATGATATCCATAAGTGGATGCGCTGAAGTGGCGAGCGCGGCATTTGACACTACACCTGGCGTGGCATTGGTTGCCGAAGCTGTACATGGCGTGGGTGTAGGTGTTGTAGTCGCAGGTGTCGGTGTTGCTGCTGTAGGCGTCGGACATACGCCTGCTGTACCAGCCGTACCAGTAGAGCTTGTCGTAGGTTGTGGTGTTGGTGCCACGGTTGGGATTGGAGTTAGCGTTGGTGCCACCGTTGGTACAGGTGTTGCCGTGGGCGCTTGTGGAAGCGGTGTCGGCGTTGGTGGCACGGGCGTTGGCGTCGCGGTAGGAGGTTGCGGCATCGGCGTCGGTGTCACGGTAGGAGGATGTGGTGTTGCCGTTGGCGAAGCGGTTGGTTTCGGCGTCGCGGTCGGAATCGGTGAAGCGGTTGGCTTCGGTGTTTTAGTCGGTTTTGGAGTAGCAGTAGGAGTCGAGCCTGGCGTAGGTGTTGTGCCTGGCGTTGATGTTGTGCCTGGTGTAGTTCCTGGCCCATCAGTCGGGTTACCAACCGGTGCAGGCGTAGGTGAATTGGTAGTCGATGCTGCATTTGGATCTTGCGATGCGAAGCGATTGTACATAAGCAGGCCACTGCGTTTGCCGTCAAAGCGTCCGGTGTAGAGTTCCCATCCTGTTCCCCATCCTGAGAGGGTAACATGTTTTTCTATGGTCAATTGTGGAGTCAGGCTGAGCAATTGTATGACACCTGTTGTGCGATCATAGAGGAGAATATCGGATTTACCTGAGCCTTGAAAATCTCCCACATGGATATCCAGCGCCGATCCCCAGGAGCCAGCGGGCGTGATGGCATCTCCAAGATTTACATAGCGAGGAGATGAATCCAATGGTGCGGTGGGGTCCATGACGTTATAGCCGGCGTGAGGTACCACGTGGATCGCATTGACTGATGTAGGAAGTGCAACGGGTTGTGGGTGAGTCAGTTCAAGCACGTGAAGCTGTCCCTGTTGCCGATTGTAGAGCAGGAGATCACTATAGCCTGTGCCGGTAAAATCGGCGTTAAACTCCTGTTGAGAAGCGGCTGGAGAGATGCCCATGGCTAATCGATCATTTGTGAGCGTTTGTACAGAACTGGCGCTACTCGTATTACTGTTGCTACCAATAGACGAGGAGCCAGTTGTCAGTTGCTTATTCGCTGCCGCGATCACGGATGGATCATTATTGCCAATACCTTGCAAGTTGGCAAAGCGTTGTGGATCGATCAGGCGTGGAAAATAAATGAAGCGCATGCTGCCATTCTGGAACTGAGGCTCATTGATAAGGGAGACGTTATAGCCAGTGCCAACATACATTGGGGTTGGATCACCATAGTTTTGATAGGTCACATTAAAGGTTGAGCCATCGGAGCTTACGGCGGTCACAAAGGCCACGTGCCCTGCGGCACCAAAAGCCCACACTCCATCGGCGCGTGGAAATACAGCGATCGAGCCAACACGTGGAGTTGTGCCCAGGGGTAGGCCTGAGGCTTCAGCGTCAACGATCCAATCGGCGGCATTGCCCCAATTGAGTGGGAGATCGTAGCCCAATAGGTGCCATTGTTCCCATGCCCACCAGACGCAGTTTCCACCAGTGGGATAGGGGCCTGGGCAGAGTACAAAAGGATTCCCATCGGAAGAAAAGGTAAAGTGATCACATCCCTCATTGACGGTTGCGGCGGTATGATGTTGTGCCGCGACAGCTTGAACGGTAGTGGGTGCAAGCTCAACAAATATGAGGAAAAGCAAGAGCATCACGCCAGCGATACCCATTAAATGTTTTTTATGAATATGAAAAAATAGAGACCGCTTACTATGTACAGTCGGCCCAGGAGCCGAGGGAAGCATAGAATCCACGCCTTCCTACAAAATAGACTTATCGATATTTTTCTATGTATAACTCAAAAAAGTTGGGGGTAGTAGTCTGATCAATACATCAGATACTGCGGCACCGGATTCAGTATAGCATTGCATTTCGATATATGCAAGGTAAAAAAAGGGCAAAGTGACCATAAAGTGAACACTTTTTTTCAGTGAAGAGAATTTTTCAGTCAAAAGAAGTGACCACAAATTGAATACTTTTTGGGGAGATGAACGTGGTATCAGAGGTTTTGATCTTCTGTGTGTCCATCATCTAACACGATGTGGTATTGTTCTAATTGAGTAGAGAAGCGTTCGTGAATGAGGGTGAGCAATTGATCTACTGGAAGCGGGAGATTCGTAGAGGAAATAACAAGAGCTTGTTGAGGTACTGTTACATCCATTTGTCTGGGAATACGCGTCCCACGCCGAGAAAAAAAAGAAATGAGGCCAGAAGATGAGGCGTTTATAGCAAAAGCAACCCTGCCTCTCCCATGAAGGCTGTAGATGGAGTCAATCTCTTCCCATTTTATAAGAAAAGACGCTCGGCTGAAAATCCCTTCAGAATTGACAACAAGAATAGGATCATGAAACATCTTCCAAATCATGAAAGGTCCAAATCCTCCTATAATAATGAAGAAAAGGCTGCACAAAAGAATTGGGAGTTGCCATCCTCCAAAAAAAGGAAGGATACATCCAAGGGGTAAAAAAAGCCCTACAAGAGCAGCCGTAAATATGTTTGATTTAGGCACATAGAGGATGATATCTTGACTTCCCATCGCTGTCATCGTTTTTCCTTTTTGAAGTTCCTTCAAATTCTGTGGTTTTCTTTTTTGTGAAGGGTTTACAAACTGTTATCAGGAAGGAAGAGCAGGTACAAGGAACCTTCCAGCCAAGATTGTAGGAAAAATGAGCAGAAGTCCAAACTCATTTTAATGGGTTTTTCTCGTATCACGCTTAACGGAATCGAAGGGATACATTTTGACGTACTGCTGCGCTTGCTGTATCGAGAAACCTAGCGATGCAACACAAGTAGAAATAACTTCTTGTTTTAATTCATTATTACGCAGCATTTCTCCACGCATATCATTAAATCGGTCGTCGGCATGCAATATACCTAATGCAAAATATATCGTTGTGATGCGTTGATGGAAGTCAGGCAAGGATATTTCTTGTATTGCATTCAATATTCCTCTTCTTCCTAATGCATATATAATTCCATCTGGAAGACTGTAGAGAGGATAGTAACTGTTTTGTTCTTGTTCCCAATATTTGAGAAACGCTTTTTGGAGAACTACATTCATGGAATCTGGCCCCCAGGTCGTGACTAACCCAACAATCCGTTGGCGATAGCTGCTAAACCATATCTCTGCTTCCGGTTGAACACGCCAACGACGCTTGGAAGAGAGGTGTGATGGAACCTCAATGAGAGGAACATCGGCAAGCAAGTATTCTTCCAAAACGGGTATGGCACGCTCATCATGTCGTAATCCCAATACAATGGCCGCAGCGCAGCGTTCCAGCAGATCCTCACTCGCTAAAAAGGGGGAGAGCACCTCTTCAGCGGGGAACGTGGTATCGTAGCCAAGGGCAAAAAGAGCAACGAGATGGTCACGGCCCTGGGTTTTATGGAGAGCGCGAAGAAATATTTCATCTGAGAGGCCGCCCCATCGCTGCGCAAAAGCCTCAATCGCCTCTGTGACGATTTCCTCCTCATCGCGTGGCCAGGGATAGGGTGGTCCTATTTCTGAAGCGGGTGGACTATCATCATAGCTTACAGCAAAAAAAGCCGAAGCGACATGCCTGGGATAGTTTCCCTCAAGTTTGGCATTATATCTCTCAAGGATCTCTTCTAATGACTTATTCCACAATCCCATCTGTGTTCTTTCTCCTTTGTGACAGACAGGGAGTGAGTTTTTCACACTCCCTGAATAGGAAAGTATCTTTTTAAGCATGCAAGTGATAAACATGTTGAGATTCCCAAAATCGGGTCAACTCCAATCAGATATTTTGACCTTCTGTGTTTCCATCATCTAAAACGATGCGATATTGTTCTAATTGAGTAGAAAAACGCTCACGAATCAGAGCGAGCAATTGATCAACTGGAAGAGGGAGGTTAGTAGAAGGCATACTAGAGCCTCCTGTGACATAGGTATGTCCATCCCCTGGGGCATGTTCCAACCTTTTCGAGAAGCAAGAGCAACCAGACCCGTGGGCGAAGCATCTATCGCAAAAACAACTCCATTTCTCTGAGTAAAGCAATAAATAAATGAGTGTTAGTAGCGGTGTACAATTGGCCCAGAAATAACGCAGAGAGTTGACCCACTCCCTCGCAGGCTCTACCTTAGTGTTATCTTAAGACACAAGGAGGAGCCATGAAAAGGAGTGGCACCATTCACACATACATGAATTGTCGCGCAAGGGAAGTCCATTCGCGCGATTGCACGAGAATTAGGAATTGCACGCAACACGGTTCGTCGGTACTTGCGAGGCAAACCTGAAGCCGTCCCACGGCCAGAACGAGTTTCGATGCTGGATCCCTACAAAGCGCAGATCCACCGCTGGATCAGGAGGACCATTTGTACAACTGTGAAAGCATGCTCGAACGTTTACGTGAGCAAGGCTACCAGGGCAACGGGACCATTCTGAGAGATTATGTGCGTCCCTTCGTCCCACAATGTTGGTCATCAACCCGTGATTTGGTATGAAACGAAGCCAGGAGAACAGATGCAATATGACTGGGGCGAAGTGCATTACGAGCAGAAAGGCCAGGCTCGCAAGCTCTATGGGTTTACAGCAGTGCTTGGCTATTCGCGCATGCGTTTTGTGACGTTTGTCAAACGCTGTGATACCCCAACGATGATCCGCTGCATGATGGAGGCCTTCGAGTATTTCGATGGCTTCCCCAGAGCCGCTCTCACCGATCGAATGAAGAGTGTCTTCCTCGAAATGGAGGACGATGAGCCGAAATGGAATCCCCTCTTTGCCGATTTCATGACCACCCTTGGGATCGCTCCACGCGTCTGTAAGCCGTACAAACCTCAAACAAAAGGCAAAGTGGAGCGCAGCGTTGGGGTGATCAAAAAGGGGTTTGGCCAGGAGTCCGTTTTACCGATATTGATAATCTCAACGAGCAAGCGAAAGCCTGGTGTGATCGACTCAACCAGAAAGTGCATCGCACCACCAGACGAGTCCCCATGGATTTGTGGGTCGAAGAACACCTCTCGCCCCTGCCCGGCGACGGTGGCTGGCATCGCTTTGGGGCCGAGGAACGCAAGGTCAGTTGGGATGGCTTCGTTTCCTACGATGGGGTCCTTTATGGTTTGCCATCGCATCCTCCCGTCGCGGGTTCGGTGGTCCTGGTGCGGGAACGACATCGCACGCTGAGTATGTATCACCAGGGACACCTGATTGCAACGGTCCACAAGCAGCCTCGTTCTCAGGAAATCGTCTTTCATCCGGAGCAATTTGCTGGGGTGTCTCCCACGCCTGCGCTTCGGAGAATGGATAAGCCGCTTGGCATCAGATCGAAGTCCCAACTGTCGTTGTCCGATCGCTCTCTGACTATGATCACCTCTTCGGGTGGAGGTGAAAGCATGAACGAGTTACTCAAAGCTCTCTCTCTACGCATTTGGAAAAGGGATGCCCAGGTGTACGATCAAGCCGAATGCACAGTTTGACCTATGAGGCGTTTCTGCGACGAGTCTTGACGATGGAAGTGGAGGTCGCAAGTTTTCGGCGCAAGAGAAACGTTTAAAGGCCGCAAAATTGCCAATCTACAAAACGCTCGAAGCGTTCGATTTCTCGTTAGCCTCGATGGATGAGCGGCACATCTGGGAGTTAGCGATTGTCTATGTAAAACAATCGCAATGTGGTCTTTTTGGGACCGCCGGGAGTGGGAAAACGCATCTGGCTATTAGCTTGGCGTCAAAGCTCTTGAGGAATTACACGGTCTGTTTACTCGTTATCGATTGCGAGGACCTTGCAGTGTTCCTCATCCGAGCTGAGAAGGCAGCGCTGCGTCGGTACCTGACTCCTCGGGTCTTGGTCATTGATGAGATTGGATACACCAAACTCACGGCGGAGCAATCGCCTCCTTTTTTGAGTTGGTCCGGGACGCTACGAAAAGGACTCATCATCTGACCTCGAATACCAGTTTCGCTGAATGGGGGTTTGTGGGTGATGACGTGTTAGCGACGGCTTTGCTCGATCGTTTGTTGCATCATGCCGAGGTCATTTCATCAGTGGGAAGTCTTTCGCATGAAAGATCGTGGCGAAGGGATCGAGTAAAGCCGTAGGGCAAATCGAGTTAAGTCACGACCGCTGCTTTGGACAGTGTCTAGACCTGTGTCATCGCGTGCACGGAAGAGAAAACGAGAAGTGAGTGCCGTTTCATGGACTACGTCAATATTATGCAGCAGCCCACCTCTGCCAGTCAGTGAACGATCCGGCGCTGGATCCATGCCAGAACTCCCTGCTCGCTTCCTTCCCCATCGCTGTGAATCGCCTGGGGGATTGAGCATTTTTCCCGGACAGTTGGCAGACGAGGACGCTTGAGACAGGATCGTGGCCCTGGAGGTCAGTCCACGGTTAGAGCCCGCGCCCGGAGCGAGAACGAGAGCGAGCCCCCGCCCCCCGCGCCCGCGCAGCAGACGCCGCACGCGACCGCCGAGGCCGACGATCCTGACCAGCGAGAGAGCCGGCGGATGCACAAGGGTGGAAGCCTCATCGCTCCAGGAACCCTGGTTTGTGCGGCCCTGGCCGGCGGCGGACAGAGGCGGACCGGGAGGGGCGGGGGGGACCTACGTGCGGGGGGGCGGGGGGGGAAGTGAACTTGACCCAATGTTTGGGGACTCAACACTCAGGCTTGAGCCTCCCAAAAATTGGGTCTATTCCAAATGCAAGGTAAGACCAAACCTCAATTCACACAACATCTATCCAGTCGTCTTCTTGCTCAAAGAGAGTGAGAAACTCCCATCCCATCATTGTAGGATCTTCCGCCCAACTTTGGCGAGATGGGATCGGGATAGGATCGAAGAGAAAAAGAAAATTTCCATCCGAGAGAGGCTTTTTAACAAGATGATAATCTGATGGAGAAGAAATCCCTGCAGGGAGTCGAGATGGGTTACGTGCAATATATTTGTCAGGTGGCATCTTATCAAAAAGAGCCCAAGGAGCATAGCGAAAATCATTATCTTGCCAATAAATCTCTGCTGCAATTGGTGTACATAACTCGTAGAGGTCTTTGAAGCATAAAAAGACTCTCTTGATCATGTCTCTCGCTTCTTTAGATGTCACATCATGGATTTGCCCTCCTGTGAGCATGAAAACGATTCCTACATGAGGTGGTTCTTGTTCGCTATAAGAGCCAAAACGAGGATGAAAACTTACTTCCACTGAGAAGTCCCCATCTCTCCATATAAAAGGCAATATAACTGCGCCAACCTCTTGATACACCTCATCCCAAACATCCCTAAATGAACCAATTCGTAGTTCGGCCTCTTCTCGTTCTCCTTCATAAGGGGACAGATATCTACTATAAAAGTAGCTGCTCTTCCTTCCTGGCAATGTTGGCTCTCCAAATCTGAAATCATGATCTCGCAGAACCTCACATACTAATGGCCACCAGTAGGAAGTGCCTCGTCCGACCTCCATCGTACAATTGTATAATAGTTCTAAACCCACAAATTTTCTCTCTTATCTATTTTATTTACATCTACACTTTTAAATTCCTAAGGTTGCAAAGACTTAATATGTTTATAATGTATTAGGTCTTTGCAACCTTTATTTTATTACTTTGACTTAAAGTATTGCACAGAGATATTCCTCTTTGCCAACCACGTCTGAACATCAGTTGGTATCGCTAAACCTCGTGATATGTCATATGCAAAGACTACTGGTTTGCCAACAGATGCCGCATAGAGTTGATACTTAACCATTCCATTACGGAAACTATCGATAGAACTTTTCTGTTGCACGCCGTTGAAATCGTAAAATTTTGCAGCATCTCCAATATTGATCACTTTATTGGTGGTTTCAAGATCAATATCGGTGCCTCCCGACTTAGAATGTGTAGGACGGCCAAGGCTATCAACACGTCGATCATTTTTAACATATGCCTCTCCCGGAAAAAGGGTCGAAATGTTATTATACACATATTGTTCTTGCCAACTCCGAAAGCCGGTGGGACCACGTGCGCCTGCTCCATCAGTGTTAGTTGCTGGAGTAGCCTCCGGTGTTGGTGATACCGACGTGTTCTGGGACTGATTATCATTTGAATTGTTCGATGGGATTGCACTATCAGATGGTATTGTAAGAAGCAGCCCACCCAACACGAAAGGAACCCAAATCGGAGCCGTTACAACAGCGGCATCCACCTCTACACCACTGACAACCGGATTCTGACTATTCAGATAATCTTGAATATCACCCCAGAGTTGGCCCAGGCCACTTGGATCATCAACGGCTGGTGAACCATCTGCTGAGTCGGCCTGAGCAACCATCAGTCCTGTTGGGTCTACCCAGGTCTCCGGATTATCGCCCACATAGGCATACGGGTCCATCCCCGTCGTGTTGGTCTGCACCGTGTCGGCTCGCGTGAACCTCCCACTCACCGGATCATAGTATCGTGCATTGTCATAGATCAATCCCGTCATGCTATCCAGGCGTTGCCCCGTGAAGTTGTAATCGGTCGGCATCACCTGATCGCTATAGCGCACCGCTTCCATAGGGGGCGAATAGTTGCACCGCTTGCACCGTCCCATCACTGTTGAGGGCGATACTATCACTGCCCAGGAAATCGGGCAATAGATACGACAGGATGGCTCCCTTGCGCATTGCCACGCGCTGACCGGCGACGCTGTAGTAGTTGGTGATGGTGGGCGTGGCTCCATTCACTATGCTTACGTCAGTCAACTCGTCGAAAGTGATGGTGTCAGTCGTGGTAGTGGTCCCGCTGGTGACACTATCGTGGCGCAAGACCCGGTTGCCCTCGTTGTCGTAGAGATACTGCTCGCTTGACTGAAGTCCATTGGCTCCTGTCCAACTTGCCAGGCGACCCAGATTGTCATAGCTAAGTTGGGCACCCGTCTGCACTCCTGGGGCACAACTCTGCCCACCGCTGGTATCGGTGGTGCGACACGTCATGTTGCCCATCACATCGTAGCTGGCGTACTGATTGGGCACGCTGCTTACGTACGTGGCGGCATGCACATGCGTGGCATCTCCATAGACCATCGTCCCCGCGTCGCCGCTGATCATGCGATCGATGGCATCGTAGGCGTAGACATGCGAATACCCAGGGGTGGTGCTGCCAGTGGGCATGGACCCACAGTGATCTGCTCCTATAGGCGTTCCATTGTTGCCAGCCCAGGTGAGACGGCTCAAGGCATCATAACAGAAGGATTGGGTGTCGGTGACGCTGCTCCCTGTCGTAGTGGGCACGGTGGAGGTGGTTTGCAGCACGTTGCCGACATTATCCAGGGTGCGCGTCAGACTCCACAGGGGCGCACTGGCTCCGGTGACGGTGGCGCTGCTGCTGATCGGTCGCTGGATGCCATCGTAGCCGAGTGTGGTACTGAACACGGGCGTTGGGATGCTGGCTTTGGCTCCATTACCACCAATGGCAAGGCCAGAGAGTTGGCCTGTATTGGTGTAGCTGATCTGTCCACTCAGGAACGCAACGGGATCGCTGCTATTCGCGTCCCCAAAGTACAACGAGCGCAGATAGCCTGCATTGTCATAATTGGAGCTCAGGATCTCTCCATTGGGATAGGTCAGGCTGGTCACAGCGCCAGCGTCGTTGTAGCTCATCAACGCGGTCTGTGTGGTGGTCTGTCCATCGGCGGTCACCGAGAGGCCGCTGCTGGTGGTCTGTCCTCGTGCATCGTAGCCATAACAGCGCCAGCCGTTGCCTACGGCATTGCTGAACGGCTCGAAGGGGTAGTTCTGACAGGGATTGACCTCTTCTAGAGGGAATACAGGGCGAGCAGGCGAAGATGGAGTGCCTGCTCGCTCTTTGACTATCACAAACGAAGCGAATTACGAAAGATCAAGCCCATGACGCCACACACAAAGCAAGCCTTCCTGAGTATCTCCAGGCAGATATCTTATCCCAACGAGAGCTACTTGTGAACGATCTGGTGAGAGAACCGCATCAGAAAACACGGTATGTTCTTCAACAGGGAGAACGGAACGCGTAATACCAATGCCCGTGTGTGCATCCCAGAGATGCATTTCATTTTCGCTCACAGACACTATCTGGTCCTTTCCCGACAACCATTGCATATACCGTATGACATTTGTATGACCTCGATAGGTGCTCCATCGTTCTCCAGCAGCCCAATCCCAAACTTCGATGATATGTTCTGTGTGTGCCGTATCAGTAAGTTTCTCTTCTCGTGCAAAAACAAGGTATTGCTCATCTGGCGGCCAGGCAAAGGTCTCAATCCTTTCTAGTGAATAAATTCTGCTTGCAACCGAATGCAAAAACACGCGTTGATCGGTCGATGGCTCCCAGATATGCACCTTATAATCTTGCCCCATAGCAATATAATTCCCAAGAGGAGACCAACTGATGGGATAGAAGGGAGGGTAATACACTGGAAGTCCTGCTTCTGCATGTTGTGCTTGATCCTCATCAAATGGTTCGCGAGGGGAAAACATCGCGATACGACGCCCTGTTTCTACTTCACGAACCTGGACGGTCGGTTCCTCGTCTTCATACGCTGAAGAAGCAATCATAAGACCCAGAGGAGGTCTCAGAACAGCCCCAAAGCCCCCACCCCCTTCTTCTCCTTCATTTCCATGTTGATAGAGCACTCGCCTTTCACCTGTCCAGGCATGACAAATCATGAGAGTATTTTCAAACCACGTGAGAAGATGTTGACTATCGGGAAACCACTCAAGAGCTCGGGTTCCCATCTTTCCAATCTGATAGCTGGCTTTCTCCTTCCCTGTGGTCGCCTCAAACAAGAGGATAGCTCCTTTTCTGGTTCCACATGCAATCCAATTTCCATCAGGGGACCAATCAGCAGTATCTATAGGATCCTCTGGCCTATGATAGGAATATGAAAAAAGCTCTGTTGTGACTGTCATAATTCCTCCTACGCACCTAATGACTTATAGGAAATTTCAACATCAATACATTTTTTTGTTCGGAAGATGGAAAAAACATTGTACTCCTTTCTCCCTTCCCAAAATGGGAAGGAAGAAGAGTACTTTGTTTTTCCTGAAGTTACTTCTACTCACATACATGTAACCATGTTGTGAACAATCCATGAGCCAGCACCAACCGTAAATGTATGATCATTGGCAACTTCTAGATTATACATGGTCTGAGTGCCTGAAACATGCTTCACCTCGAATACAACCCCCACTTTTCCGTCAGCACGTTGCAAATGCAATCCAGCAGTTAATTTTTCCGCAGGTAAAAAGTTGTCCTCCAACGTTAAAAATGGATGGTTACTCGTGGTGTGAAGTACTTCCCTGGAATCTCGCTGTCCATGAGAATCAGAAGGGAAGAGAAGAGTTATATCGACCAGATCATTATCCATATGACGCCAGACATGAAGCACTGACTGATCCTCCATCTGATGGGTGACAGGATTGTACGAGAGCACCTGATTTCCCTCCACGAGTTGTCCTATCTCCTTCGTACCCCCAATCGTACCAACCCTCGTTTCAGATGTAAAACTACATCCACGTCCAACAATAGGTGCTGGTGCCGCTGCGGGGCCTGGGCTGTCACCTCCACCACCCAACAGACCTCCTGTCAAGACACCTGTTAAGATATCTATCATAATTTGAGTTGAAACACTTTGCCCCAACCGATTTTTAATATCTTGAACCGCGGGTTCTTCGGCAGGCTGATCTGGTCTATTCACGAACCTATAGCCTAATACTCCAGGCGTATGCACCATGATCTGCATCACTGTGCCATCATTAAAATCAACAGTACAAACGTTCAAACACAGCTTCATGGCAATGCCTATCGAAACATCATTAGATTTACTACCTACCTGCCAGTATCCGGCTAAATTGTAATTTCCCTTAGCTGCCTCTATTTCTGCCCTTGTGGCATACCACTGAGCCTGGTTAACACCGTATTGTATCGTACCTGTGCCAGCAAAATCTGCTCCACGCTTAGCAGGGTCAAGAGGACTTGATTTCACTTCCCAAACCGTTTTTATAAGTGTACCAGTGTTACCATTCTCAGAAACGATATCTGGACGCCCATCACGACCCGGTGTCCCTCCCTGGAAATCCCATTTTGATAGCGGAACATTATAGTCTGGAACTTTCGAGTTGGGAATGATGAATTTATTTGTACTCACCTGACTCAATGGATGCAACATTTGATACCATGCTCCTACATATTGTATGTAGGGATCATTTTCATCAATTCCATCATGCCCAGTAGGATCATTCATCGTTACAGGATTACAACCAACATACGCATACGTATCTGACCCACTCATGTTCGTATCTATGGTATCAGTTCGTGTAAACTGTCCACTTATCGGGTCATAATAGCGAAAATTATCGTAGATCAGCCCTGTTTGTACATCCATTTGTTGGCCAGTAAAACCGTAGGGAGTCGGCATCACTCCATCAGAATATCGTACGGTCCCATAGGGGGCAAACAGTTGTGTTGCCTTCACGAATCCATCACTGTTTAATACGAGTGTGATATTCCCTAAGAGATCGGGGATAATGTAGTACCAACTACTTCCAATCGTCATCGCAACAAACTGACCATGAGCAGTGTAGTACCTGGTTGTTGTTGCTTTTCCATTGAGAATACTTCGTCTCGGTATAGTGATCGAAGGTAATTGTATCAGTAACTGCTGTTGTTCCTCCCGTTGTTGTACTGGCTCGTTGCAATACACGGTTACCCTCATTATCATAGAGGAATTGATCACTCTCAGTTGTTCCACTCGGAGCATTCCAGCTCGTAAGGCGACCCTCATTATCATAGGTCATGGTTGCCCCAGTTTGTGATGCATCGCAGCTATGAGCCGTAGTTGTATCTATATTGCGACAGGTCATATTGCCCATCGCATCATAACTCGCATATTGATTAGGGACAGAACTTACTGAAGTGGCGGCGTGAATATGCAAAGGGTCATAGGTTGTTGTTCCTGCTGGCCCTGCAATGAAGCGATCTATTACATCATAGCTCAACAACTGCTGATAATTTGCATCCGTAGTTCCTCCTGGAGTCGAGCCACAATGATCTCCTCCCGATGGAGTTCCACTGTTACCTGCCCACACCAATCGATTGAGAGCATCGTAACAGAACGATTGGTTATCGGTCTGGCTTCCTCCACTCATTGTTGGAAGAGTCGTATCCAGCCCAATAACGTTCCCAACATTGTCATAGATGCGCGATTGATTAAAAATGGGATTTCCATTAATCGCGGCACTTGTTGAAAGTGGTCGTTGAATCTCATCATACCCAAAGTTGGTTTGAACACTTGTTGTTGGCGCTCCCTGGAAAATCATGCCCCCGAGTGTCATACCAGCTAATTGCCCGGCATTAGTATACTGTACCGCACTAACTATCGCTCCATTGGAATTGCTCATCCCACGGAAATACCCATTGCTGTCATAATTCGAAGCAACGATCTCTCCATCAGGATAGGTCAGGCTGGTCATCTTTCCAAGATCATTATAGCTCATAGACACATTCTGAGTCGTCGTTTGTCCATCGGCTGTCACTGAAAGTCCACTGGCAACGGTCTGTCCACGGACATCGTAGCCGTAACAACGCCATCCATTGCCTGCTACACTACTAAAGGTTTCCGCAACCTTTTCTCCCACTGAAACGGAAGTTCCACCAGGAGCTGTACACCCCGACGGAAAGGCCACTCCCGGATTACTACTATTGTCATAACTATCGTAAAAGTAGGTCGCGTATGCGCCACTCTGGCAAGGATTGACTTGGTTGGCTGCCGTCCCATGACACAACGGGCGATCCAACACGTCATAGTTGGTATAGGTGCTCACATTGCGCGGATCGGTCTGGCTGAGCACATTGCCATCCCCATCGTAGGTGTACTTCCAGGCACTATCCGACGTATTGCTACAGGAGGGAAGCAAGGGGCCACGATTACAATCGCCCAGATCCCAGTCGTTGAAGCCGATGCGTCGCTTGAGTCCATCATAGGTTGCATTGGTACGCACTAATCCATACGAGGTGTTATCATAGGTCACCACCGATGTGACATTGCCCACCTCGTCCTGGTTGTATTGCACTGTGCGCACGACCGAATAGGGACTGCTCGTTCCATCAAAGACCTGCTCGTAGCGATCGCGTCCCAACGCATCGGTATACTGCACCGATTGATGTCCATAGGCATCCAGCGTGATGGTCTGCTCAAAGGGGATGTTCGTGCCGACATTGAAACTGGCAACGCCCCTGGCAACCGTATAGGTGATTGTCGATTGGGTAAAGATCTTCGCGTTGGGTCCATACGAGATGCTGCCTATAGGTCGACTCAGGCCATCATAGCGCGTCGCCGTGCGGGCCTGATTGAGATCCGGGGTCACATACGCATTGGTCGGATTGGCAATGGCGTAGGGTAAGCTCTGCGTGATCGCACGTCCCAGATCGTCATAGATGGTATAGGTCACCAGCACATTAGCCGATGGGTTGGGTCCTGGTGTCTGGGTTTGCACCAACTGTCCCATCCCATCAAACCATTGCCGGGTCGTCGTCGTACTCGCACCGCTCACGCGCGTCGTTGTATCCAGGCGCAGACATGGAACCGTGATCCCAACCGTACACGTATTGGTATAGGCGTAACTGACTGTGGGAGCATTTGCCGTGTCCCCTGGCTTCACAACTGAGGTTAAGCGCCCTAATACGTCATAGCCATAACTGGTCATTTGTCCGTTGGCGTCGCTTGAGGCCAGTAACCATTGTCCGTATCCTCCACTGGCCAGGGACGTATCGTAGTGATAGTTCACCGCCTGGTTCTTCGCATTGAGCGCCTGTGTCAGGTGTGTCTGGAAGCCATCATAGCTGGCACACGCACTATATTGCGCCCCATTCATCGTACATCCCTGATGCCCATCCGCATCCGTCGCGGCGATGGGATTGCCGGAATTATTGTAGGTATGCTGCGTCGAAATGGTCGGGGGTGCACACCCACCACTCTGATTGGGATAGCCGATCTGCTGGCTCACCGAGGGCACGTTGGGTGCATGGGGAGCTGAGGCATTGTTGCCATAGACCAGCGCGGTACAGCCAAAGTACGTTCCGGCAGCATCCTGATTGGTGACAAAGGCGGGCAGATCCGTCAGGTAGACGAGACCATTGATATTATCGTTAGGATAGTAGGCCGTGTTCTGCACAAAATGCTGCCCACCGACATCGTTGCTCGTCGTATCCACCGTATTCACATTGCCATAATCATAGCCTCCCACACCACGATTATCTCCATCATAGCTGGTCTTCACTGTTTTGTGTACGACGCGTGCATCACTCTGATATCCGGCGAAATTGGTTACCCCATCGACCTGGTAGGTATCCTGTTGTGAGATGCGCGGATCACACACGACCACGGGATTGTTCTTGTCCAGTTCACTAAAGAGGTAGTGATTGCCGGGATCATAGGGGGCACCAGCCGCATTCTGACTGCCTGCCACTCCTGCAGGTGGGCAATTCAGCGTGTACTGGTTTTGCGTCACCTGCATTAAGGCCCCACTGGCGTTGAAGTTCTCCTGCGTCTTGAGCTTGCCTGCCGCAGCTGGATCTTCATTCCAATATGGGGTGACATTACAATTGCCACCAGGCACATAACAGGTGATCCCGCTGGTCGCCAGGCCCCAGCCCGGTGTTGAGGCAAAGTAATTGATCTGCGAGGTGCTATCGGGATTGGTCACCACTGTTTCCGCATAACTGGTAAATTGCCCATTGTAGTAGTCGGCGGCGTCCACATCGTTCTGGTTGCCCCAGGTGTTGCCCCAGGCACATGTCGCACAGGGTTTGGAGGACAGACCATTGAGATAGTACTGATACTTCCATGTCGAGTTGACGCCATTGTTCAACTCCACGCGCTGGGTTAGCACGATGCGGCTCCAATTCATGTCATCGGCTTCGCCACACCAGTTGGTTATGGTCTGCTTGCCATTGCAGGTAAAAGGATTATTGGCGGCACCACTATCGACTCCATGGGTGTTGCTGTGCCCTTCCTGCCAGGTCATCTGCGCATGCCAGCCCATGCCATTATCGATGGTGGAGAGGTAGTAGCTGTTGTAGCTCTGCTGCCAGCGGAAGCAGCCATTGCCATCGCGAGGCGTCCAGGCGGGACCACAATTGGTTGATGGGATCGCGTTGGCACCCGTCTTAATATCCAGATAGTGTTGTGTCTGCTCAACATACCCCATCGTGGTTACCGGAGCATTGAGCGTTGCCCCATCGGTCCCCAGTTGTTGGATCTTCGTCAGGGTGAGGTACCCGGCCACGCTCTCTTTCTGCCCACTATAAACTTCGGTGATCGTTTGCGGCCCTCCCTGATTATAGGAGAAGTTGTAGCGGCGCAGCACATGGCCGTTGACCTGGACTTGCAGATCGTTGAGCACATAGGTTGTGAGCGCGTTAGCAATCGGCAAACCGCCCGAACTGGAGAGATCCACCGGATCATCACAGCGATAGGCCGTCGATGTCCAGTTCTGGCACCCGGTCGCATTGGTTAGTCTGGCGGGCTTCGTCGTGGCATCAAAAATGATCTTGATCAGCGGATGCCAGGAGCTACATTCCGCAGTGGCTCCATTAAAGGGAATATTATGACAAGAAAGATCATCATATTCAACGGAAGAGATCTGTGCATCGCGCACACTGCCACCGGCGGGATAGTTGCGTTGATAATGGATGCGGATCTGGTTGCCATAGCGATCCACGATCAAATTCAAATCCCAGCGATAGGTATTGCGCACGCCATTGGTATCTATGGCAGTCTGCCTGGCTTCATCCACACAACCAAACTCTTCGATGGTCCCATTGGGCAACCACACATGCCAGCAGGGCTGTCCATTGAAATCGACTTCCTGTATTTTGGCATGGCTCTCGGGAGCGGTATGCCAGATATATTGTGAGGGCAAGGAACCCATAGATGGAACCAGCGTCCCATTGGTTGACGCTTTGATATCAGGAGGAATCAATTGACCACTGAGTCCATTGGGATCACTGATGTTCCAGCTACTCTCCAGCGTGGTCGTTCCTAATCCCGATGTAACATTTTGCTGGCTCCAACTGATCGAACCCAGGCTCAGATTCCAGCCCTGGCCCACCCAGGAAGAGGCTCCCTGCACATTATGGCTCTCATTGACCGAACCACTACTATAGCTCAGGTTCAAAGGAGGTGTGAGTCCACCGGGACCGGGAGGCAAGCTCAAGGGATAGCTATTGGTGAGCGAACCCGAACTCAGACCGACATCCACATCCTTTGTCTTGCCCCAACTGGCGGTCGGTGCTTCGGTGCTGAATGCGATTGAACTGCTCGCAAACGCCACCGCTGGAGCCGGTGATGGAGCGGGTGTCGGCGTGACACTTGCCGTTGGCGTCGGTGTTGGATTGGTTGTTGGCGTCGGTGTGATACCTGCCGATGGTGTCGCAGTTGGATTGGTCGTTGCTGTTGGCGTGGCTGCCGACGACGTTGATGGTGTAGTGGTTGTTGGCGTTGGTGTAACATTTACCACTGGCGTCGCAGTTGGATTGGTTGTTGCCATTGGCGTGACTGCCAATGGTGTTGGTGTTGGATTGACCGTTGCCGCAGGTTTCGTGCTTGTCGCAGGTGTTGACGATGGAACACTTAAATTCGTACTCACGCTCCACACCGGTGACGTTGGATCTTTCTGTGCCACCAGGAGCTGTGGGGAGACGGGAGCAGGCGATGTTGCTGTTTTCGCTGCAGCTTTCAGAGCGGATTGAGCAGATGCAGAAGGCTGCCAGATGGCATCAATCTTCTGATCTTGCCACAGCCAACTCTGCTGTGCCTGAGGAAGGTGATAGCGGAAGGTGAATGGATGTGCCAGAGCAAGGTCTGTGATGAGATTTCCCTGAGCATCCAGAAAATCGACCTGATATGTTCCCAGGTCAAGCTTTCCACTTGATCCACCTCCCGACATCGCTGCCGTCTGGCTGACCTTGAGGGAGATCGTTCCTCCAGCCGCTTGAATCTGGGATGTACTCACGCTGTCGGTGGCAACATCCACTTCAAAGATATTGTCCTGGCTCAACACCTGCTGCGCTGCGGTCGTCAAAGGAACCGTCACAGGGGTAGGCATTTTTACCTCAGCATGAGGAATAGGAGTCAGCGTTGCATTCTGCTGATTTGTGGTATAAATGCCCAGATCGGGTGGGCTAACAGGTGTTGGAGGCTGCAACCAGGATGGTGCAGTCAGAGGAGGATTGGGATCAGGCTGAGTCGCCGCGTGTGCAGGCGTCGCCGTCCATCCCGAAAAGATATCCGTCCATACAAGTAAAATACATAAAAAGAGAAGCAAGAACGCTCGGACCCCCCAATGCATACCCATGTGTTGTGGGCGAGCAGGAAAAAGGTCAGGAGTCGTTTTCAACATAGAGGCTCCCATCATAGAATCATTGCAAGACATCTTATCCAGCATAAAGAAATATATGCCATAAAGAAGCTTCTCGATGGAGGAGTCAATCTCCCATCGAAACCAATAAAAAGGCATACGGGAGCAGAGAAGAAACGAAGAAAGAAGTGGATCGCAATCACCTCAATGTCTACAGCTCAAGCATAACGGATAAAAGCCATTTCGTCAAGGAAAATTCTGACAAATAAACAATGTATCTATCCTTAAGCAAATGATATGACCCTATTTACCTTCATCTGCCAGGGTAAAAGATATGTTTTAGACGCATTAATTTATAATGGACCGATATTTACATTGTAATGAGTACTTTTATATATACGTGAAGAAGTTTTTTAAAAGGAGGATCAGGAATCTACTTTTCGACTGGCACACAAAAAGAGTTTCTATAGCCATTCAAGAGCTTTTTTTATCTCTACATGTGAGCAAAATTAACGAAATTGAGCAATTCTCCAACGATAAAAAAGCGCTTCATGCTGTGTCAAGGTGTAATATAACGATTTACTTTGTACCTTCCTGTACCAGTATAGTGTATTGACAATAATCCATTTGATCAGGTACAGTGTTCTTGCATATATATATTGATTCGCCTATTTCGCTGTATCGTATAATCGGCGCATGGAGTGAACCGATTGCAGAGGACAAAAAACGAAGAGGGATCGCAATCACTTTTATTGTCCTGGGCATTCTAGTGCTAAATGTTTTGTTTATCATTATTCGACATGTTTCTCGGTGAAAGATAGGCTTATTGTATCTGTCTTTTTCAAGTTCGTAGCAAAATGGCTTGACAAGAAGGGAGGCAGTGCTATTATTATTTTCGTTCAAGGGTCATGGGCAATTAGCTCAGTTGGTTAGAGCGTTGCGTTGACATCGCAAAGGTCACAGATTCAAGTTCTGTATTGCCCACTAAAGAGAAGAGATGCTTCGTCGAAGCTGTCTCTTTTTTCATTACATAAGAGGGCTACGAAGACAACGAGTATAAAGCAGGGGCTTACCTTGCACTGAACAATCCCGATGCTTAGCCTTGTTTCATCCTGATTGAGGACGGGTGCTTTGACTGGTGGTCAGTTCAATTAGCTTTTAGAGAGAAGAGGGTACAAACCTTCAAAACAGAGCGAATTGATCAGAAGAGAAGAAAGAGAAGGTATTGTGCATGCTCAAGGTGAGACTGGGCGTTCCTTCTGACCCTGGGGCGACTCGTTGTAAGGGAGATATCTTTCGGTATGCCCCAAAGGGGTTAAGAAGAACATGAAGGTAATCCCAAAGATCAGCAGACCAATCACTGCATAGACCAGGGCGACATTCTGTGTATGTTCAAGCGCAAGGCCACCAAGCAAGGCTCCAAGCGAGGCTGTCGACCAGGTCAAGACTCTGATAATGGTGATGATGCGACCAAGGAATTGGTGGGGGACAGCGAGTTGCGCCAGGCTGTAGGAAGTGATGGCAAAGAGCACATCTACGCCGCTCCGGCATGCCCAGAGGAAGAGGAGCATCCAATACCAGTGTGTGAGAGGTGTCAAAGCCGTAAATATTCCCTCCATCATCAGTGCTCCAAGGGCAATGGTGCCCAGGGACCAGCGTTTACGGAATCGCCCGGCTGTGAGCGCGAAGAGAACTGTGCCTAGACTTCCACCAGCATAGAGCAACCCGACCTGCGTGTCACCTGCGCTAAACCATTGCTTGGCGAAGAGTACCAGTTGAGCGTTCGAAGTCGGCAGGATAAAATTGACTAACAGGAGCAGGAGGGTGATCCAGCGCAAGATGGGGTGCTTCAGCACAATATGTAAGCCCTCGCCAATGTCGTGGTACAAATTCGTCGGTGGCTGTTTTCCATCCAGAGAGGCATTAAAACTTGCGGTGATGAGCAGGAGGGAACCGGCTGAAATGAGGAAAGAGACAGTATCAATCAGCAACAACCTCGGCAGAGGAATCACCAGGAGAAGCAAACCACCGAGCAGTGGACCACCAACTTTCGCAATCGAATAGCCTGCTTGCACTCGCCCATTGGCTGTTACCAAATCATCCTTTCGGACCAGGCTCGGAATCGCGGCAAAATTCGCTGCATCAAAGCAGATGGTCAGGGTGGATTGAAGAAACGCCACAGCGTAAATCCACCAGACCGAGAGTAGTCCTTGAAGGGAAGCGAGTGGAACCGAGGCAATCACAAGCGCTCGCATGAGATCTGTTGCTACCATCACACGTTTGCGGTTCACCCGATCAACCCAGGCACCGATGACCAGACCGAAGAGAAGGTAAGGAAGAACAGTGACGACAACTGTAAGCGAGAGATTGAGAGCGGAGCCAGTAAGTTGAAAGATCAGCAATGGGAAGGCAAAGCTGGTAAACGAACTTCCAAGTGTTGAGATCGTTTGTCCCGTCCAGAATTTCCAGAAATCACTCTTGAAACGTGGTTCGACTTCTGAAGAAGCATGCATGGGCATCATGGTCTCCTGTTTCTTGAATGTCGAGTGAGTATGATAGACACACTGATATGCACAGTGTATGCTGCTTTTAGCGTGCTTCCAAGACGATTTCTATGCTCTAAGCATAGATCACTCTTTGGATATGCTACAAGCTATGTTGCCCGTTTCAGACGAATATCTTAGTGGAGTCCAGTCATTTTTTGTTGATGGCCTCAAGATACTTCGTATATATTTTGTTATAGACTGCTACTCGCTCAGCCGAAGGTACAGCAACGAGGGATGTATGAGGGGCGATTGAGTGTGTTGCCTGGGTATCGGTCCAGATACCGCTTGCGATCCCGCCGAGCAGAGCGGCACCGCGTGCGGAAGCAGCAGGGGTATCGACAGTGAGAAGTTCGCGGTTCAGAATATCGGCGAGCATTTGACGCCAGGCGGGATGTTCGCTACCTCCTCCAGCCAGACGTAACGTGGTTGTCTGGCTTGATGCTGGAAGAGCCTCGAAGGCGACACGAATACCGAAGGCAACACCTTCGAGGGCAGCATGCAGGAGATGTTCACGTCGATGATCGATACGTAAACCAAGGAAGGCTCCCGTGCTCTCGGGGACGGGATGGTGCGAACGCTCTCCTGTCAGGTAAGGCAAAAAGAGTAGACCACCAGCGCCAGGAGATACGGTGGCAGCACTCGCGTAGATATCATCCCAGGTGGTATTGAGCATCTGGCGTACCCATTCAAGGGCGAGGCCAGCGTTTTGCACTGCTGCCATGGCATACCAATGAACCCCGTCCGCCGCACGGTAGAGATGAGTGCGCCTGGTTGGATCGGCAGCAGGCTTCGAGGTGAGTTGGATCAATTGTGCCCCGGTCCCAAGAGTAAGTTGAATAGGGCCAGGAGTGAGAAGACCAGTGCCAAGTGCCGCTGCTGCTGTATCGGCGGCCCCTGTTGCCACAGGCAGTTCCGCAGGCAGGTTGAGCGCTTCGGCGGCACGTGGAGAGAGCTTACCAGCTATGGCCCCGGAAGATAGGATTGGTGGTAGCAGGTGACGGTTCAGACCGAGCGCTGCAATAACATCATTGTCCCAATCTTCTGTTTGAAAATCATAGAGCAAGGTAGCGGAGGCATCGCTGGGATCGGTTGCAGCCTCATCGGTCAAACGAAAGCGTAGCCAGTCTTTTGGTTGTAGTGCCCAACGAGCCTCTTGATAAGAGGATGCTTCGTGCTCTGCCAGCCAGCATAGCATCGGACCAGCCATACCTGGCACAAGCGGATTTGCCAGACGCTCTAAGAGAGGTGTGGGCAGCTTTCGATATCGTGCAAGTTCCTCCTGAGCCCTCTGGTCAGCCCAGAGAAGGGCTGCCCGTAGAGGCAGTCCTTTTTCGTTTGCAAGGACTACACCATGCATCTGCCCGGAGAGACCAATAGCCGTGATCTCGACGTGGGGAACCTGGGCCAGTGCTGTTTTTACAGCAAATACCGTAGCTCCCCACCACTCGTTGGGATCACTCTCGGACCATCCTGGCAATGGAGACGTGACTGCATAGCCCGCTTTGCTCAGGCTCAATTGGTGTCCTTGCGTGTCCAGCACAATGACTTTGACTGAGCTTGTGCCTAGATCAATACCTAATAGTGCCATTGATAATGACTCCTATCTTAAGGTAAAACAATGGATTTGATCGCAGTCGTATCATGGCGGGTTGCCTGGAGAGCTTGTTCCGCATCCTTTAATGCGTAGTGACCTGTGATGATAGATTTTACATCGATATGGCCGGCAGCGACCAGTGCGATGGCATCTGCATAGGTATTGGCGTAACGGAACGTCCCAGTGAGTGTGATCTCCCTGTTTTGTATAAAGGAGAGTGGTACGTTCAACGTTTCACCCGGATTCATACCTATGGCAACGGCAACTCCTGCAGGACGTAGGGAGCGAATACCATCTATCAGTGCCTGTTGGTTGCCTGAACACTCTAATAGCACATCAGCGTTTAAAGGAACCTGCGCCAGGGACTGTTCAGCGACGTTGATGGTCCTGGTCGCGCCAAACTGTTGTGCGGCCTTCAGCCGTGATGGGGAGACATCGGTTATAGTGACGGAGGTCGCGCCCAGTGCAAAGGCCACCTTCATAGCGAGCAGGCCAACCGGACCCGCACCAGTTATCAGGACATGGTCCCCTCCACGCAGGCCCGCTTTGCGACAGGCCCAGAGGCCAACCGAAAGTGGCTCAATCATAGCACCTTCTTCGTTTGACATGTTCTCAGGGAGATGGTAGGCAAAACTCTCGGGGATGGCAACATAGTTTGCGAAGGCACCATCAATGGGTGGCGTGCCAAAGAAACGCACATTTGGGCACAGATTATAGTGTCCGGCCCGGCATTGTTCACACACTCCATCCGGTATGCCTGGCTCAATTGCCACGCGCTCGCCTATTCTCTGTTGACTGACGTTTGCACCCGCGGCAACGATCACGCCGGCGGCTTCATGACCGAGAATGAGGGGTTCACGGACAATGTAAGAGCCAATACGGCCATGTTCGTAGTAATGCACATCTGATCCACAGACGCCAACAGCTTTCACCTCGATAAGGACATCCCCTGGTCCTACCTCGGGCATCGCTCTCTCCTCCAGGCGTACATCGTATGGTGCATATAATACTGCTGCTTGATTCTTCAAAGAGATCATCCTTTCTTATTCCTCAACCTTCTGCTTACTCTTTCTCATCCAGCGCCTCCTTAAGCGGCACCAGGCGTTGCTGTAGAGCATAAATGGCTGCCTGCGTACGATCGGCGAGGTGGAGCTTGGAGAGAATGTTGGAGACGTGCGTTTTAACCGTTTGTTCCCCAATGCCGAGATCGAGCGCGATTTCGTGATTGGAACGTCCACGAGCGATACGCATGAGCACCTCTAATTCGCGTGGCGTCAGTTCGTTCAGAGGCGATTGCTGCTTCATTTCGCGCAAGACGCGGGCGGCGACCATAGGATGTAAGACGCTTTCTCCACGCGCGGCAGCCCGTACAGCGGTAACCAGGTCGTGGGGAGTAGTGTCCTTAAGCAGATATGAGAGGGCACCAGATTTGATGACCCCAAAGATCTGATCATCCTCATAATACGAGGTCAGCACGATGATCTGCGTTGCGGGCGTGATGCGCTTGATCTCACGTACCGCCGTAACCCCATCCATCTCCGGCATGAGCAGGTCAAGCAGAATCACATCGGGTAGCAGATCAGTAGCCAGCTTGATGGCCTGTGTGCCGTTACAGCCTTCGCCTACGACAACGATATCTGGTTGTTGCTCTAGAAGAAAGCGGATGCCTTGCCTTACGACGGCATGATCATCAACAATCAAGACTTGAATCACAGGGGTGCTCCTCTGGTAAACGAATATGTATACATGTGCCCTGACCGGGGGTGCTCTCAAGAGTAAATGTACCGTTCAGTTCCTGCACACGTTCCTGCATCAAGCGCAATCCCAGGCCATGCTGTATTTTGCTCTCGTCGGGACTGAAGCCGGAACCATTGTCGCTAATTGTAAGTGTAACATGTTTTTCGTGGGAGAGAAGCGCAAGCCTGATATCAGTAGCGTTAGCGTGACGAACCGCGTTTGCCAGCGCCTCCTGACTGATACGAAGCAAGGCATGTTCAGCTTTGGCGCTCAATAGAACAGGTGCTATTTCGGTATGTACAACAATGCCGAGACGAGTAGTATAGCCGATGGCAAGCTCTTTGAGTCCATCAGTCAGGCCCAGGGCTTCGAGTTGCATGGGACGTAGTTCGAGCAGCAATGCCCGCATTTCACGAATGGTATTTGTGGTCGTTGTGCCTAACGTTGTGATCTGTGTTTGTAGGGGAGAATCGTGCGGTAGAGCTGTTTGCAGACCACCTGCTAGCATGCTCAATGAGAATAGATCCTGTGAGATGGCATCATGTAGCTCGCGTGAGATGCGTGATCGCTCGGACAGGCGTGCGTTTTGCTCTGCTAACTCCTGGCGTTGCGCGATGCTTTCGACGAGTTGCTCCGCCATGCGATTGAATTGTTGCTCCAATTGTCCAACCTCATCTTTGCGCGTAACGAGAACACGCTGTTCATAATTGCCATCGGCGAAGAGCGTTGTGGCGGACACAAGGTTGCGTAAGCGATGTACCAATCCACGAGTTGTAACGAGGCCAAAGATGCCGCCAATTGGTGCGGAGAGTAGCAAGGCAATAAGACCACTGATGAATAATAGTATTCCTATGCCTTTTAGGACACCCGGCAAGTTTGTCCAATCAATATTTGTATAAGGGTCTTCTATATAAAGGACCCCAACGATACGATGCTGGTTCCAGACGGGTACTGCTGTGCCCAAAACGGTATTTCCGCTTACTGTTGGATAGAGTGAACCCTTGTTTGCTAAACCAGCCATAGCTGTAGTAATAGCATGCGTCGCATACGGAAGTAGCTGGGAGGTAGAGGCTTTGACTGTATAGCGAGCTGGATAGGAGCTAACTGCTATTTTATCATCTGGTGTGATGAGCAAAGCAAAGACTATTTGTTGGTTGTCAGAATAGCGTTGAGCTACGTATGGTATATCAATACTATTATCTTTCGTCGTACCGCCAGTGAGGGAATGTTCATTAGGATTGCCAAGTTTCAAATCTGAAAGTTTTGTCGTTGTAAGTTGTTTGCTAAGCTGGCTGGCGGTATTCTGTGCGGTGCGTTCTATCATAGGAATAAGCGTATTAGTATTGGGGTGAAAAGAGATAGCGATAATAAGTACGATAAAGATCGTGAGTAGTTCCAGGAGGAGTACCCAGGCGATGGTGACCCAGACGTAAGAGAAGGTCATCCGTGCCTGCAATCCAGACCATTTGAGACGTGGCTGGAGTGTGGGGGATAGAGTATGTTTAGCGCTTATGTTTTTGTGCTTCATATCCTTATCCATGAGTACAATAGGTCTGATCCTTCCCTATTACCTGTGATTATATTCTATTATACGTTATGTGAATATTTATCTGTAGGATAGCCTTTATAGTTATCCTACAGATCTTGAACTAATGTGTTATGTCGCGTTGAACGGTGAGCAAGCAGGGCAGAGCAACGAAAACAATCAGGTATCCCGCCAGAACGAGCAGGGCATGTAGATTTGATAATGATGAGGCGGGGAAGCCTACAATAAAGTGAGCCTGATTTTGCAAGAGAGCGTTAACGTTGCTGCTGATAAGGTAATCAGGTAGAGCTTTCAAAAAGTTGCCGATAGCGCCTCCAACCATGCCGGAAAACAGGCTCAGGACATTGTTTAAAATTGATTCCATAAAGAGCCACATGAGTCCGGCTACGATCCCCGCTGTGGTGGAACGTCCCAGTGTCGCGAAGAAGAGCGCAACCATCGTATAGGTGAACCAGCCGAGCATAGCCACAAGCAGGTAGAGTAGAGCGTGTGCCAGCCATAGGCCCGTAAAGAAATGAAAACCTGGTGTCGTGCCGGAGATGAAACTGAACATGTAGCCCAGAGCTATACCGATCAACGTTATAACAAGCAATCCTATTACGGTGCCGATGAGAGCTGTCAGCAATTTAGCAAGCAGAAACTGGATACGAGTGGGGCCGCGCGTGAAAATCAGGCGTACCGTTCCAAGGCTATATTCTCCCCCTACTATAACTCCGGCCAGAATGATAATTAAAGGCGTTAAGATACTATAGGTGACGGCTATGCTGATGAAGCCGAATAGTGAAAAAGGGAGACGGAGTAAACTGGCACTACTCGTAATAGCCTTCTGTTTGTATTGTGCCAGTTCTGCCTGTGTGGGCTGGTGGTTGATGCAATCAGGTGGTTTTAATTGTGGTGCTTGAGAACAGAGCACAGGTGCAAAACTGGCGGCAGGTTTGCTCATTTCAGCGTTTAGAGCAAGGACGGCTGCTAGAACTGTCAGGAGAATGATGCTCAAGGCAACGATTGGTAACACTTTCGAGAGTGCACGGCGGCGCAATTTATAGAGTTCCATCGCCACAAGGCGCAGTAGGACGCTCAGATAGTCTGATCTACCCATCACGACCGAGGGGGTGCGTGGTGCAGTTGGAACGGGTTGTGTGGGAAGTGATTGCAGGGTTGTGCTCATTATTGGCCTCGCTTTCTGCTATTCGTCAATTCAGGTGTCATTGAGGGAGTTGCGGCCAGGGCCATCATCTCGGCATGGGTGTCCCTGGTTGCTTGATTGGTTACATCCAGGTAAAACTCCTCCAGGCTGGTATGGTGAGGATACATCTCGGCGATGAAGAGTTGGTATTGAGCCAGGAGTGCCGTGAGTTTCGATGAGTGTGTGGTAGAGTTTTGTACAGAGAGAGCAAGCGTATTTTGCTGATCAGTTTTCTGGCCGACCGCCGAGATCCAGGTCAGTGTATCTTTGCTCGCTTGTTGGAGGATAGAGAGAGCGTGTTCCGTCTCTTCAGGAGTATCGAAGCGTACGATGAGCTGCTCGCCTTCGCGCAGGAGTTCGTCAACGTTGCCTTGTCTGAGCATGTTACCTTTTTGTAGGATGGCGACGCGATTGCAGACCTGTTGTACCTCATAGAGAATGTGGCTGGAGAGAAAGATGGTCTTGCCCAGCGAGGACAGGCGCTGAATCAACTGGCGAATCTCGTGAACTCCTTCAGGGTCAAGCCCATTGGTGGGTTCATCGAGCAGCACCAGTTCTGGATCGGCGAGCAGAGCAGCACCAATACCCAGACGTTGTTTCATGCCCAGGGAGTATTTGCGGTAAGCGTCATTTGCACGGGTACGCAGGTCAACGATATCGAGTATTTCATCGATGCGCTGTTGATTGACGTTGCCCAGTTGCATATTAGAGCTGGCCGCGATCGTGCGTAGATTATCGATGCCTGAAAGGTAAGGATAAAAGACGGGTGTTTCGATGATCGCGCCGATACGTGGCAGGATGGCTGAGCGATGTTTGTCTGCATCCATGCCAAAGAGCTGAATATGCCCGGTGGTTGGACGAATCAGGCCCAGTAGCATGCGGATTGTTGTCGTCTTACCTGATCCATTGGGTCCAAGAAAGCCGAAGACATCGCCACGCATAACCTGGAGCTGAAGATCATTAACGGCGACCAGGGTGCCAAATGCTTTCGTAAGTCGATGCGTGCGGATAATACAGGGTTTGTCGAGATGAGGAGATTGATTTTCCATAACGTTACTCCTTTTTTGAGATGCTATTATCTGTTTGTATAGGGGGCACTTATGGACGCAATTTGTACGTCCGGTGCCTTGTGGTGAAGTGTAGCATTGAGGAGGTCGGAATGAGATCACGTATGAGATGGATATTTTCTCATACTTTTGAGGGAGGAAGGGATTCTACCTGGGTGAGGGATGCGATGGTTTTCAGAAGAAACGTTCTCATTTTGACTCAAATGAGAACGTTATGAATACATAAAGGTTACTGGGTCATCTCGCGCACAATCGTGTTAACACGTTTTCCATCGGCGCGACCACGAGTTTCTTTAGAGGCCAGGGGCATCACTTTCCGGAACTCCCCGCCATGTTCGGCGATTAATTGGCTGACAATGGCCCGGATCTCGTCGTCGCTCATCTGTCCCGCCTGTACATAGGCCTGCAATATATCCAGTTCGCGCCGTTCTTTTTGGACCAGTTCTGTGCGACCGCCCTGCTCATAAAGAGGGATCGCCTGATTGCGCTTTTTGATTTCCTGTTCTAATACTTTCATTGTGTCGGCTTCCGTCAGAGGCTGCCCATACTCAGGATTTTTGCGATCTGTGCGTGCGACCTCAAGATTATGAATTGCGCCCAGGGCCATCCGTAATGTATCCAGGCGTGTCTGGTCGCGAGCTTTCTGTGCATCTATGATATCTTTGCGTAATTGTTGTTCAATAGGAAATTCTTGTCGAGCCATAATAATCTTGCCTCCAATAGTGCTACTGTTAATTGTAGCTGCTAGTATACTATGAAAGCGAGGAAAAAGCACTCATGCTAGTGTGCATCATTCTGTATTTCATGTATCAGGAAAATGGCGCATTCTACAGCAGTAAACGGTGCATGAAACTATACCCACCTCCGACGCGTCGAAGCAAAATGCGAGCCGTTGCATCTTCGAGAAATGCCAGTGTTTGTTGGGGAAAGGTATGTGAACGCCCGAGCAGAACCCAAATCGTCATATGACGTAATACTGCTATTCCGCCAGTCAATAGCCACACAAACAATCCCCCACTTATCCCTAATAGCAGTCCCATGTTTATCCCGGTGCTCAACGCAATGCTTAATCCGGAATTGATACCTGCTCTGGCATAATAGATACTCCAATCCTTTTTTCTCTACTTCGTGTAGTATAAAACGAAAAGGCTCTCTCTGCAAAAAGAGAGTATAAATAGGAGTTCTATGAAAAAGAATTGAGCGGTTTGTTGTAGAGTCAGACCGCTGAGGAGTATACAGGTCATATTCGGCTCCTCAGCGCTGCGACGAGACGAGTTCCCACACGCCGATAAGCAGATACCATCAGCGTGTGGGACGCGGCTAAGGGGATGTGGGATCACCCCTCACGCTCTGCTTCGGGAGCACTTGTGCCTTTGTCCGGTAAGATCTCAGAGGTACGTTGTGCGTCGGGTTCGACCTCTTGTGACGAGTCGTCTGCGGGGCGTAGAACTGGCAGAACGCGCCACCACAGCAGGAACAGCAGCCCGAGGATCAGCATGGCGATGCCCATCCACAGGTTGATGTTGATGCCGGATGCTTTCCGTATTTCTGCTGGACCGTCGAAGATCCCGGCAAAAATCAGTATCACCCCATAGAGAGTGAACAGGCCTCCGATCAGGATGCGCAGGTCGAATAGTTTGGCTGCCGCCGATGGCAACGGCTTTGGCTGGGCCGACTGTTGGCTCATTATATGCTCCTTTCGTTTCTTGCGACTAGATGAAGATCAGGGAGAGCAAGACCGTGATGCCGATTGCGGTCCATCCGAGCACCGCTGGCGACTTCCACCACGGTGGCCGGGCTATCTTCGATGGGTCGGGCGCGTTGGGATCCGGGACGCCCCAGACCAGACCGCCCAGCTCGGACAGCGGCTTTGCTTTGCCCAGGTAGGTCACGATGACGGTCACCAGCGCGTCGGCCAGGAAGGCGGCAATGGCCCCGTAGAAGTTCTGCATCTGGGCGTTGATGGTGAGGTGCGCCGCGTCGATGTGGCCGCCGGGATAGAAGTACGGCAGGTTGAACGCCACAAAGTGGAAGATCGCTGCGGCAAGCGTGCCTGCTGCCAGCCCGAGAATACCCGACCACGGCGAGACCCGCTTCCAGAACATCGCAATGATGAACGTCGCGAATAGTGGGGCGTTGAAGAACGAGAACAGCAACTGGATATAGTTCATAATGTTGCTGTAGCCTGCTGCAATGAAGGCGGTCAGGATTCCGATCAGCACCCCGACGATAGTCACGATCTGGCCGACTCGGAGATAGTAGTTGTCGGAACGGTCGCGGCGGACGTAGGATTGCCAGATGTCATAGGTGAACACCGTATTGAATGCGGAGACGTTGGCCGCCATCCCAGCCATAAAGGCCGCCATCAGGCCAGCCATCGCTATGCCGAGCACCCCGTTGGGCAGGAACTGGTTCATCAGCAGCGGGATCGCGTCATTGTAGGGAAGGCCCGAGGGAGTGCCCAGGTGTGGCACCAGGATTAGAGCGAGCAGGCCAGGGATGATAGTCAGGAAAGGAATGAAGATTTTGGGAAAGGCACCGATGAGAGGAGTGCGCTGCCCGGCTGAGAGGTCCTTGGCCGAGAGTGCTCGCTGCACTTCAGCAAAGTTGGTTGTCCAGTAGCCAAACGAGAGCACGAAGCCAAGCCCAAAGACAATGCCGATCCAATCGCCCAGCGGGTTGGACCAGGGGATACCGATGCCCTTCCATGCGTGGAAGGCATCTTGACCCAGGGATGTGTGCATCACTGCGGTTTGCAAGCCAGACCAGCCGCCGACATGCGCCAGCCCAACGATCACGATAGGGATGAGTCCGGCCAGGATCACGAAGAATTGCAGAACCTCGTTGTAAATCGCGCCGGAGAGGCCACCGAGCGTGATATAGGCCAGCACAAAGCCAGCCGCGACGATGATGGAAAGCCACAATGGCCAGCCCAGCAGTGCCTCCAGGATAATCCCCAGGGCATAGAGATTGACCCCGGCGATGAGCACAGTGGAGACGGCGAATGTGAGCGCATTGAAGAGGTGGGTCGGTGCGTTGAAGCGACGACGCAGGTATTCGGGAACGCTACGCACCCGCGAACCGTAGTAGAAGGGCATCATCACCAGACCGAGGAAGACCATGGCCGGGACAGCACCGATCCAGTAGAAGTGGACGGTGGACCAGCCGTACTGGGCACCATTGGCCGCCATACCGAGGATCTCAATGGCACCGAGGTTAGCGGAGACAAAGGCGAGTCCAGTGATCCAGGCGGGTAAGGAGCGTCCGGCCAGCAGAAAATCCTCGCTAGTGGCGATGGCACGCCGGGCGAGGACGCCGATAGTAATGACCAGGGCAAAGTAGATAATTAGGATACCGAAATCCAGGACATTGAGGTGCAGTCGCAACGGGTCGACTGCAAGCATTGCCAGAAGCATAACCGACTCCTCTCATTTTATCAATGACCAGGTGAAGAGGTGAATGCGTTATACGGATCTCTACGTAGAGATCTGTATTCTCCAGCTAAAAAGGGGTAGACATACACGACGAACGTTTTAGCGGAAGTACTCTGTATTCAACACGATTAAAAGCCCCTGATAGGTGACAAGGAGGCAGTACCCCCAACGAGGTAGGGGTGCGGTGAGCGGAGCGAACAAGCCCGTGCATTCCCGATCATCCATCCCGATCATCCATTGCGTTCCCAATCATCCGTTGCCTCAGTACGCCCATGATGTTCCTGATGCTATGATGTGCCTGACACTATGGTGTCTGAATCCTATGATGGGAGCACAGATGCGGTCTTACTGATAGCCGCCTTACTAAAGTTTGCCCTGGTAGGTGTAGTGGTACTCCGAGGTATTTCATTATCGGATGATGGCATGACTGGTAAATGCAGTGGAAGCATAAAATGGAAGCACGAGCCATGCTCCAGCTCGCTTTCCACCCAGACTTTCCCCGTATGCATTTCAATGATCTGGCGCACAATGGGGAGGCCCAATCCGGCTCCCTGAATATATTGAGTCGCGGCTGAATGAATGCGACTATACGGAATAAATACCTGATCGAGCATATCTGGATGAATGCCTATGCCTTCATCTTGTACGGAGACATGTACACCTGCGTCTTCTAATGCACAGGTTACGTGAATTTCTCCGCCATGGGGCGAGTACTTTACCGCATTAGAGAGTAGATTTGTCAGGACCTGCATGATTTTGTCGCGGTCCGCCTCTATCGCTGGGAGGTGCTCATCACCCTGAAAAGAAATGGTGTGCCACAAAGATGTCAGGCGAGTCCGTTCGACGGCTTCCTTCACAAGTTCGTTCAGGTCCACAGCTTCCGGGGTTAGCTTCATTTTGCCGGCCCGTATCTTTTCCAGGTCAAGCAAATTATCGATCATGCGATGCAGGCGTAGAGCATCGGTGTGAATGTCATTGGCGTATTCTCTTATTTCGGCGACATCAAAATCTTCATCACGCAGAAGAGCGCTAAATCCCTGGATGCTCGTCAATGTTGCCCTGGAATTCGTGACTGATGACGGCGATGAAATTGCGTTGTGCCTGATTCAACTGAAGTAGCGTCATGCCTGCCTGTTCGGCATCTTTTCTTGCATCCTGCTCTCGTAAGAGCTGATGGACAAGTTTTTGTTCAGCAAACTTCCTATTCTGAATATCGGTGCAGGTGCCAAACCATTTGAGGACTTTTCCATGCTCGTCCCTTACTGGCAGTGCCCGGCTAAGATGCCAGCGATATGGAGTATCAGATGCCTGCTTGAGGCGATACTCAATCTCGAAAATCTCGCCAGTTTTTATCGCAAGCATCCATGCCTCAAGGCTTTGCTGCAAGTCGTCCGGATGCAATGCGGCAGCCCAGCCCCAGCCTTGCGTTTGAGCGAATGTCATTCCTGTATAATCAAACCATTTCTGATTATAGTAATCGAGCCAGCCATCGGGACGGGCTGTCCAGACAATTTGCGGCATGGCATCTGCCAGCAGGCGAAAGTTTTGTTCACTCTGAACAAGCTCTTGTTGTTGTTGCATAGAGTCAACCATATAGTTCTTGCTCTTTCTCGTTATCTGATGCCCGTGGCTCTGGCAATGGGAAGCTTCATTTGTAACCAGTATAGGAGGAATGTGAATAGATACTTGTGAATATTAAGCATATCTATCCCATGAACATGGTAGCTTTATAGATATCCTATCTTTTACTGTGCGGAGTAGAATTAGCAGAAGGGAAGCAGTGCGATGTACAGGGAGTGTATTCTTAAGGTATTGGCGCGACAGAGCTAAGAAGCTTTTGTAATGGTCGCAAAATGCTGGAATATAGGAATGTTGATCCAACTCACCCTTTTCAAAAATCAGCAGCAGCAAACGTGATACAATGAGAGCAAGCATATAATTTCACTCTATCCATCTTCTATTGATCTCTCGCAATAGTGTAGAGGCCCGATTGATCGCGCCCACGCGTTCGGGCGTGATCAATCGGGCCCCTACAAGGAGTACATTTCATGGCAAAAGTTTTTGAGAGTGTTGTATCGCGTGCACATACGCCCTTTATAAACGAAGCCGTCGTTGATTTTACGAAAGAAGAAATCAGGCAGGCCCAGGCAGAGGCTCTGGCACAGGTTAGAAGCGAGTTTGGACGCACTTATCCATTGGTGATCGGGGGCAAGAAGATCAGCAACGAGGATACATTCGCCTCGCTTAACCCTTCGCAGCCAGAGCAGGTGGTGGGCTATTTTGCACGTGCAACCGTCGAGCAGGCCAATGAGGCCGTACAGGTTGCCAATACCACCTTTGCTACCTGGAAGCGCGTTCCCGCAGAAGAGCGGGCGGGGTACCTCTTCAAGGCAGCCGATCTCTTACGCCAGCGCCGCTTCATTATGAATGCCTGGATGATTTATGAGGTTGGGAAGAGCTGGATTGAGGCTGATGCAGATACCGCCGAGGCCATTGACTTCCTGGAATTCTACGCTCGTGAGATGATACGCCTGGCTGATGAGCAACCAATGACGCGTATTCCGAGCGAGGAGAATAGGCTGTTCTACATTCCATTGGGTGTCGGCGCGGTTATTCCACCCTGGAACTTTCCGTGCGCGATCATGATTGGTATGACCAGCGCGGCTTTTGTGACGGGCAATACCGTCATTCTCAAACCGGCCAGTACGGCAGCAGCCATCGCTGCCGAATTTATGCGCATCCTTGAAGCGGTCGGATTGCCCCCCGGCGTCGTCAATTTCTTGCCCGGATCGGGTGCGGTCGTCGGCGATGCACTGGTGGATAATTCACAACTCCGCTTCATCGCCTTCACCGGATCACGCGATGTAGGTCTGCGCATATACGAACGAGCTGCAAAGCACCAGCAGGGACAACGCTGGCTCAAGCGCTCCATTCTGGAGATGGGCGGCAAAGATGCCGTGGTCGTCGATGAAACAGCCGACCTTGACGCCGCCGCCGAGGCGATCGTTGCTTCCGCATTTGGCTTCCAGGGTCAGAAGTGTTCCGCTGGCTCGCGTGCTATTATTGTTGAGCAGGTCTATGACTCAGTGTTACAGAAAGTGGTCGAGCGTACGAAAAAGCTGACGCTGGGCGATGTGACGAAGCCTGAGACCTATATGGGGCCGGTCGTCGATGAGAATGCAATGAAGAAAATCCTTGAATACATCGAGATTGGCAAGGGGGAGGGACGGCTCCTGGTGGGCGGTGGACACTCTGGCCCCGGTTACTTTATCGAGCCTACCATTATTGCCGATGTAGACCCACACGCACGGATCGCGCAGGAAGAGATCTTTGGCCCTGTGCTGGCTGTTATTAAGGCAAAAGACTTTGATGATGCGCTACATATTGCCAACGATACCGAATACGGATTGACCGGGTCGCTCTACTCACGTGATGCGCAGCGCATTGAACGGGCCAGAGAAGAATATCACGTCGGCAATTTGTACTTCAATCGTAAGAGTACAGGCGCTCTTGTGGGCGTTCATCCCTTCGGTGGCTTCAATATGTCTGGAACAGACTCGAAGGCGGGTGGTAGAGATTACCTGCTCCTGTTCACACAGGCGAAGGCCATTTCGTTGAAGAAGTAGAAAAAGGAGCAGAATTTGGCAGCCGCAACACAACTGCGCTCAGGTCTGTGGCAGATCTCTCTACCATTCCTGGGCGAACCCGGTATCGTCGGGTCCTATCTACTCAATGGAGGAGATGAGATCGCGCTCATCGATCCCGGTCCCGGCAGCATGCTTGAAGATCAACTGGCAGCCATCCGCGAGTCCGGCCTGGATCCTGCGGATGTGACCCACCTGATCTTGACGCATATTCATCTTGATCACGCAGGTATGACTGGCTCCCTCCTCCGTCATATGCCAAAGGCGACGGTCTATGTGCATAGCAAGGGAGCACCGCACCTGCTCGATACATCAAAGGTCGTAGCCAGCGCGGAACGCATCTATGGTGGGCGTATGGAGGAGCTATGGGGCACAATAGAATCGGTTCCTCAGGAGCGCCTCAAAGTGATGGAAGATGGTGATGTTCTCAATATTACTGGTCGCCGTCTGGAAGTGCATTACACGCCCGGACATGCCGTTCATCACGTGATATTCTTTGATGTGCATTCTGGAGAGCTCTTCGCCGGTGATGTCGCTGGTGTGCGTCTGCAAGGCATTGATTACGTGCGCCCGCCCACACCACCGCCGGATCTGGATATAGAGGCATGGTCCGCCAGCATCGACAAGATCAAAAAGTTGCGCCCTGATGTGTTATACCTGGCGCACTTCGGACCTACAAAGAACATCACATCACATATTGAACATCTGCGTGAAAAACTCTATGCCTGGGGTGATTTTGTGCTGGTGGCGATGCGCGATGGTAAAAATGAGGAGGAGATCACTGAAATGCTCGTCAAGCAAACGCAGCCAGAACTGCAACGAGCCACCAGTGACGCCCATGCGATTGCGCGTTATGAGATTGCAACTAACTATGCAATGACCGTTCAGGGCTATATGCGTTATTGGCGCAAAAAGCATCCAGAGCAATTGTAACGCCTGATACATAACTTATATGGCGTGGTGCGCGGGTGCACGCATGGTGTGGTGGGGTGCACGGGCTTATTCGCTCCGCTCATCCATTGACTCCAACAAATTGAGGGATTCGCCAAAAATGATGCATCAAAAACACAGAAAAACGCGTAAAACGGTAGGGACCCGATTGCATCGCGTCCGGGATTGATCGCCCGTGGCCACGATTCCATGAATGGCGGACGCGATGCAATCGGGTCCCTACCGTTTTACGCGCATTGCAGGCATTCGTGTCGTGCTTGCGTCATTTTTTTCCGAAATAGTTGGAGTCAATGGATGAGCGGAGCGAATAAGCCCGGTTGCTTCTCTCCTCGATTGTCCCTCTCTCGGATTGCTCTTCTCTCCCGTTGTCCCCGTTGGCCTTCAACTCTTTCTCTTTCCCAGGTGACCTACTTCAATCGCATGCGGACCCCTGCAGGGAGATAATCTGACTCCTAATTCTATTGTGGTAGAGGTGGAAATGCTGTATACTAATTGCACTAAACTACTACAAATAGTTCGTCATATATAATATGTTGTGCATAACGAATATTCGATCTTATGCCATATACTTTCGATGTGGAAAAGAGAGATACTAAGAACGAAGTAGTTAGTATACGCGATTATTTTACATAAAGAGGGGTACTTCGTGAATAATTATCCTTTTGAACCTGGCAATCAATCTCCCTATGGACCGTATCAGCAGGGAAATACGCCCCCACCTCCACCCCCACCCCCATATCAGGCGGGTAATTCGTTGCCAACGTATCCGCAAGCGTCAGATCCCTATGCACCCACATTCCCCATGCAGCCCCCTTATATACCACCATCCCCTGTTATGCCACCAACCAACCCCCGTGGTGGTCGTAATAAAACGCTCTTGACTGTAATTGTCACGGCGCTCATACTGCTTGTCGCAGTGGGAAGCGTTGTGAGTTTCCTGGTTGTGCATAACGCATTTGGACCGACTATCCCCCCGAAACCGACACCTGTGCCTTATCCTGCTATCGCGGGTGCATATAGTGGCCTTGCGCATAACACAACGTACAATCAGGATTCCGAGATGGCGATGACGGCAGTTGTGCAGGATGCAGGTAAAATTAGCGGCTCTATTCAGTTTGGCCTTCCTCTTGTTGGTAATGGCACATTTAATGGGACCGTCTCGCGTACCGATGCTATCCAGTTTGTCATCGTTAGTATTGGTGCTGGTGGTAGCCTTTCTTCAACCTTTACTGGCGTAATCGATAAGCAAGGTGCAATGAGTGGGACATACACCATCACAAATGGGCAGAAAGGAACGTGGAAGGCAGCGCCAAATCCCTCGCCGCTGGTCTATCCCCTGCTGTTTACGAATTACAGTGGAAACTTCTATAACAATTCGACGGCCAAGAGCGGTACTATGACACTGACGATTATCACGCAGGACCAGAAAAACTTTACTGGAATGTTCGATGGCACGATTTCGGTGAGCGGGACGGTTGGCACGGATAATAGCATTCAATTTGCAGGCACCGATAGTAAGGGTGGGCCTATCACGTTTAGTGGAACCATCAATGTTGATAGCTCGTTGAATGGCACCTATAAGGCCAGTGGTAGTGTGACGGGCACCTGGAAGGTAACACCAGGCACAAAATAGGCAGAACATGACCACTACAGATTAATATTGAGGTATTTCTGTATATCTATGATGGTTTGTCGACTATCCTTAAATTGGACACCAATCATACCAACGGCTTGAGCGCCCTCAACGAAGCGGGTGCTATCATCAACAAAAAGCACTTCCGAGGGGTGTACATGTAGACGATCAGCCGCGAGGTGGAAAATTTCAGGTTGTGGCTTTCGCATGCCTTCCTCTGCCGAGATGATAATCGTATCAACCTCATCGTCCAGATGAAAGCGTTGTGTTACCTGTGTACGTATATCATATGGGGCATTACTAAGAATAGCTGTTTTGTAGTATGGTCGCAGAGTGCGGATAAATGCGACCAGTTCTGTATTCACGCGATTGGCTGAGAAGAAGATGTTGGCGATAGTCTGCCAGTTTTGAGGAGTATCTCCCACTCTAAATGCGACATCTTGCCATAGTGCAGAAGCGGATATATGTCCTGTCACGGCCTCTCTAAATTTTGGAGTACGGAGCATCGTATGGAGAAGTTCATTCTCTGCTAATCCCATGCGTTGTTCGTAGGCACGACGTTGCGTAAGGTCTTCAGCAAGGAAAAGAACGTCGAATAGATCGAAAATAACGGCTTTGATTGTCATAAGTGGCCTTCCTGAAAGAAACTCTTGTAGAATAGATCTGTTTTCGCTATTTTATAATAGAAAGAGAAAAGAATCACACCAGAGCTTGCGAGGGATAACGTGTGCAGCTTGAACTGATCATGACTTGCGGCATGTCTGGCGTTATTAGCGAAACAACAAGTATCAGAAGGGGAGAAATCTAATGTCCGCAACAGCGATAGAATTGCCCTTATTTCCCTTAAACGTAGTGCTTTTCCCTGGAACCGTCTCGCCGTTGCACGTCTTTGAGATGCGTTATCGTCAGATGATTATGGATTGTCAACGTGAAGAGAGGCCATTTGGTATTGTGCTGGCACGTCCAGAGAGCCAACATCTCAACGAGAAGCCATATTCGGTAGGAACAATGGTTGACATCAGTAATTTAACGCGCCTGGATGATGGTCGTTACACCTTTATGGCGATTGGCATCAAACGTTTTCGCATTGTCAGTGAGCATCGAGAGCGGCCCTATCTCTCGGGTCTGGTTGAGCCGTTCGAGGACGTTGCCGAGCCAGAGAACGAGCTTTTCACGCTCACCCGGCGGGCATACAGCCTCTTCAGTGCCTATCTCGGAATGTTATTAGAGGCGTCGGATGGCGACAGCGAGGTTGATGCCAGTTTGCCAGAGGTGCCAGAGGATCTATCGCATTTTATTGCCTACTTCCTGGATATCCAGGAGGAGCAAAAACAGCACTTTCTGGAACTTACCTCGACGCGTCAACGTTTACAAGAGGAGATCGCCATCTTGCGCCGTGAGGTGCCCTTTATGCGCCAGATCATCGCAAAGAACGTTCCCGATGATCTGACACGATTAAACTAGTAGGGGCCCGATTTATCGCGCCCGTGATTTATCAGATCGCGCCCAGGTATTTCGATTATTGTGCCAGTATCTCGATCTTTGTAGGAGCAAAAAACATGACTGATTACGCTAATTTTCGGCAGCGTTTAGACGCTGTACTGCGTACGCTAGATGTGCAACGGGTACAGCAATTTCTTATAGACGAAAAACAATGGCATGCTGATGCACTGCCGACTGATCCGGAATTTACAATGTACATGATGATTGCTGGCAGTGCAAGCTTACGTGAGTTGCATGAGCGTGCACGGGTGTGGTTGGAGAGTCATGGGCATGTGGAGGAGGCGCAGGCTATGTTGGGAGTGGGTAAGAAGCAGGGGGCAAGACCTGGCGAACAGCGTAAGGTGAAGGGTGGAGGTAGTGGAAATCGTTTGCAAGATCAAAGAAGGAAAGGCCCACCGCAAGGGCGCGGCAGGCCGCATTGAAGTCTCAGCTATCCATATTCTGGGCTTGCTGAGCCTGTGTTTCTTTAATGAGGTTCAGCGGTTTGGCGATGAAGCCTGCACATGCTCCATATTCATGCAACACGGTAATGGTTTCGTGCGTCATGAAATACTTCCCATTGCCTACTACACAATCGTTCATCACCAGTAGCACGCTGAAGCTGGTTTCTACGGGCATCATTTGCAGTACTCTTACCAATTCTGCCATGTCTGCGATATCTATCCTCTGCGGGCTAACGATGGTATCTTGCGCCGCCACCTTTTCGGGATAGATATACAGTTCGGCATGACCAATACTTAAGGCATTCATCAGCTATTATTTCCTCCTCTACAACGATAGTAAACCTTATTGGTTACCTATAGTATGCTTGAGAAAGGCATTTCGTTTCAGAACAGGGATATTTATAGGGGATTCGTCCTGGCAATGTGACGCCCCCTACCCTTTTCCCTTTTTTACAGTTCCTCATCCTGTTTTTGCTCAGAAGCATCTTTTGATGCAAGGAGTTGCTTGAGGCGGTTGGGTTTTTTCGTCCCAAGCAATTGCTTGATATGAGTGCGCGTTTCTTCCAGCGTTATCCCGGCCTTGCGTAATACTTGACTGGCAATAGTATCTTCCTCACGCAGCAAACCTAGCAGCAGGTGCTCGGTACCTATGTAGTGATGATCGAGTGTGCGAGCTTCCTGCACAGCCAATTCGATGCTCTCTTTCCCTTGCGGTGTCATTTCAAGAAGTCCAGCCCCGACTGTCTGTTCTCCAGTGGGATGCAACTCTTCGATCAGTTTCCTGATCTCACTAACAGGTACCTGCAACAGGTCTAGTAGAGCTTTAGCGGCGATCCCCTCGCCTTCACCTATGATGCCCAATAATATGTGCTCGGTTCCAACACCATCATGATGGTACTGGTAGGCTTCCTCGTTTGCCATTGATAGCACTTTGCGTGCCCGCTCGGTGAATCTAGCAAACGGATTTTTTGGACTTTTTGCATTAACTACGACCTGTTGACCCTCTACGAATTTCTCGACATTGGTTGATGTAAAACGATATTCGCCTGCAATACGATATGCGATCAATTCTCCGCGTGTGACCAGCCTCCTGACTGTGACTGGGTCGATCCTTAGCAATTCTGCGACATCTTCTGTCGTCAATAAGCGTTCCATGGATATCTCCTTAGTAATATCAATAAAATAAACATCTCTAAGGAGATTATAGATTACTTTGACGTAATATGCAATAGTTTAAGGTGTTTCAAAGTAATTTTATATTTTACTATGCTGTACCAAAACTCAATCCTAATTGGCGCAACCATTTCCGATATGCCACAGCCGTGCGATCGGAGCGCAGATGTAGTTCGGCCTGTAGATCGAGTGGTAATAGTTCCGGTCTTTGTGACTCTACGATCGGCACATCCTGCAACGTGATCACATCTTGAAAGTTGCGCACCGCTTCTTCAGACATGTCGCCATAATCCATTGCGACATGCGTCCAGGCGATTGAGCGTAGTTCGGAGACGGGCGTCACCGTAAAATACATGGCGAAACGTGGGCCAGATGAGGATTTAATAAAAAAAGCTGTCAGGCTGCGTAGGACATCGTAGGTATAGGTGACGCTGGCTCCTGCGCCTGAACCATCGGGATCGGGTTGCCAGACAGTAATATCGCGTGCCGTCACGCCATCGGGACGAATTTCAACTTCATAGTCGTTAATCTCGGGCCGTTCGGGATCGCCCAGGTAGCCCTGGTGCACAAACGGGAAATGGGCTACATCCAGAAAGTTCTCAATTGCCCGTGGCCCACTGGCGTTATAGTGATAGGGTCCACAGTGGACTTTACGAAATGATGGATCATCCCACTGTGTAAAGGGCGCAATATCCTGTGTTGGATTGCCCAGGCAGACCCAGATCCAGTTATATTGCTCACGTACCTGATAGGTTTTAGTGCAGGCGGTTTTAGGTGGTGTCTGGGTTGGATGGGCCGGGAAACGAATGCATTGGCCGGTTTCGTCATACGTCCAGCCGTGATAGGGACACATGAGCGTCGCGCCCTGGATTTTTCCGAGCGAGAGCCGTGTTCCGCGATGGACGCACAGATCGCGCCATGCGTGGATCTTTTCATTGACGCGCCACAAGACGATGTCTTCATCGAGCAAACGGACCGCCATAGGTTTATCGGCTTTGAGGTCGGGTGCATATGCGACGACGTGCCAATCATTGATGAGGATAGGGTCATGTAACATAGAAGGTGTAGCTCCTGTTCGTGGTGGGGGAGGATGGTGCTAGAGAAGATCTTTCTTTAGGAAGAATACCTGATTGATTAAGGAATTGCAAGGTTCAGGTGGGTGAAGTGTGTCTATGTGCGCCCAGAGAAAGGCGTCATGAATTGTGATGCGGGATGTGACGTGGAAAGATGATTTTGCGAATTCGGGATCTTTTGGGGTACACCCTATACACCATGCTGATTGAGCTTATGGGTGCAGGAGCAAGGGTGCGATGCGGTGAATGGGGGTTGCGGATCGAGAAAAAGCGAGACAGGGCAAAAAAGTCCTGATTGATGACTGAAATGTTTTCTGTTATGCAATAGAACCTGTAATTTACTCTCGAAAAATCCCCCTGGTTTTGGGATAAAAAGAGGTTTTCGAGAATGGCTGTGATATGTTTTAATTATCAGTATATTCTTTAAACGGAGAGAGACGGAGAGCAAAGAGTGTTCTTCGAGGGAAGCAACTCTCATAGGGGGCTCATCGTCATCGTCATGTAGATCATGTCGAGAAACATCCAGCACATGATTGCACTCATGAGAACATGTGCCACATTTGCGCCGAGTTGGAGACCATCTCTCCTCGTTTGCTGAAGGTCTGCGACCACCTCTCGTCCATAAAAAACGGTGAGGAAGGCAAAGGCAGCAAAGAAGAGAGAATTTACACAACGGGCGGGAGAACTCATGCTGAGCGCCATATTCCCCATGAGGAGAAACATATAACACATTCCACTGTGCATGAGGATATGAATCGCATCAGATTGAACAGCGGAAGGTTGGTCGGTTTTTCCGAGCAGAAAAGCTACCAGCGGTTTGTGTACCAACAAGCGACCAGTCCACCACGCCGTGGCAAAGGCAAAAAGGACGCTACTCCAGAAAAGAAGGGAAGGGCTCAGGAAATTCTCTGGGGCAAGCATCCATGCCATCCCAGCCGCCATGAGTCCATGTCCCACTTCGTTTTCGACATCGATGTGACAGAGCCATCGATGCCCATTGATGAGACGAAGAAGATAAAAGATGACGATCAGGAGACAAAGAAACAACCAGAACGCATGAAGCAAGGGAAGACCAGACATGAATGTATCCTCATTCTTTCCTGAAGAAATCAGGTACTTCAACCACGTGAACAACCATACGAACCCGCAGGAGGAGCAAACGTACTGTCTTTTGCTTGCAGGGCACTACGAGAGAGAAGATACAAGAGAAGTATACCTAGCTCTCCCAGGAAAATACAACAGACAAGCTGCGAAATGGTGTATTATGAGTCGAGTGTCGTTTTTTTGAGAAATCGCGAGGAACAGCAGTTTCAGAGTGGGGACAGGCACTTTATAACGCGCTTTGAGAGGATCAATCACGCAGTGGATCCCTTTTCCTCTTCTCCATGAATTGCTGCTGGCATGGAGGGAAAATCGGGGAGAACATGTCGGACACCATTATGGGTGCGTCGGATCCATGGCGTCTCCAAGAAGAGGCTCTCGCGTCGGGCCGCTATGTAGCTGCGCCTGCTCCCTATGTCATCGGGACTGGTCTCGAGTACATACAAGCCGGGTTCGATGCTCAAATCAAGGGTGTATCTGCCAGAAAAGTGGTCGTCTCTTTGTAAGACCACCTGAAGATGCTATCAAGGGCTATCTTTTCTCCTCAACAGGAATGCGTTTTCTGGCAAACGGGCACAAAGAAAACGATGGTCAAACAAAGAATGAATAGACCATCGTTTTCTTTTGTAGGTCCACTTATTAGAGCTTCTGTAAGCGGATCGCGGCGATGACTGGATCGGTATGATGCTCGGAATTGTTACGTATCTCGGCCTTGCGCAGGTTTGTCGCGCTATTGATAAGTGCTATATGAGTAAACGCTTGCGGATAATTCCCTAATGCGATGTTGTTGCGCGTGTCGATCTCTTCGGAGAAGAGGCCCAGGCGACCAGCATATGTTAGCAAACGTTCAAAAAGCGAACGTGCCTCTGTGATGCGGCCCTGTAACGCCAGGTTGTCGACCAGCCAGAAGGTGCAAAGGCCGAAGGTTCCCTCTGAGCCAGCCAGCCCGTCGTCTGAGATGTAACGATAGACAAATCCATGCTCATCCGTCAGTTTTTCTATGATGCGATCAACCGTTGAGCGCATGCGTGGATCGTCCGCCGGAATGAAACCGACCAGTGGCAATACCAGGTTGGATGCATCTAAGGTGCTATCGCCATAGGATTGTGTAAATGCGCCTATTGCCGGGTTATAGCCGTGGGTCAGGATGTCGGCGCGGATCTCGTCGCGGATGGCATGCCAGCGTGTGAGATCGGCTTCCAGGTGATGCTGTTCCGCTACCTTGATGCCGCGATCAAGGGCGACCCAGCACATAATTTTAGAATAGACGAAGTGTCGAGGCTCGCTTCTGACTTCCCAGATGCCGCTGTCGGTCTCATGCCAGTGATCGCAGACGTGGTTGACGATGGTGCGCATCATATCCCACAATGGACCTTCGAGCTTCTCTCCATAACGCTCCAGGCTATCCTGGTGTTGGTAGAGATGGATACAGTCCAGTACCTCGCCGAAGATGTCCAGTTGCTTCTGGCTTGCTGCACCGTTGCCGATGCGGACCGGGCGCGAATCGTTATACCCGCTGAGGTGGGGGAGCTCTTGCTCGGTCAGGTCACGTTCACCGCGAATGCCGTACATAATCTGCATGTCCGCACCATCTGCAATTGAGAGGCGGCGTAACCAGTGCGTAAATGCCCGCGATTCATCCGTGAAACCAACCATATTGAGTGCGTAGAGCGTAAAGGAAGCGTCACGTAACCAGGTAAAGCGGTAATCCCAGTTGCGTACGCCACCCAGCTCCTCCGGTAAAGATGTAGTAGGCGCGGCAACCACAGCTCCTGTTGGCGCGTAGGTCATCATCTTCAAGGCAAGTGCACTACGTTGGACCCAATCTTCATAGGGTCCGTGATAGGTGCAACCAGCCAGCCACGTGCGCCAACGATGCAACGTATGGGCCAGTTCTGCATCAAAGTTGCGCTGGTGTAACTCTGTCTCTACCAGTCGCTGTGCAGCTTGAGCCGTACGTCCTACACCGAGCGCGAACGTCAGACATTCTCCCTCGGTTAACGTCATGCTGGCTACGAGGGTGGGATGCCAGTCGCCGTCCTCCTCGCTGACCTCAACGGTAAAGGGCAATGATAAAAGACCACTACCTACAATTGCCAGCCCAACGTGCTGCCGTGCGCTGGTGATAAGGGCCCCTTTATTGTCTGGTGCCAGTATAATCTGGCATGGTGAAGCCGCGTAATCCGGGCTAACGCGTAGCTTCATCGTCACGGAGATCTCGCCGTGGGTGCATTCTACAATACGCACCAGACTGTGGCAGGAGCCATCTTCACGAGCCGTCCAGGTGTTGTTATTCATTCCCTGATAAGGCCATGCACGTAGCGTCTCTACCGGCATGAAATCTGTGAGTACAATCTCGCCTGCAGTGCTGGCATAACGTGTTTGTAAGACGTTGCTGCCCCGTAAATAGCGCTGCGAACCAGGAATCGTTCCTTCGGTGGGCGCGATCTGGAAGTACCCTCCATGCTCAGCATCGAGCAAACGGCAGAAGATGGCCGGGCTATCAAAGTCCGGTAGACATCCCCAGTCTACCGCTCCATCCGGTGATATCAACACCGCTGAATGACAATCACCGATGACTCCGTACGAATTAATCGGCATGTACGTGCGATTGATTTCGTTCTTCCCAACCATTGACACAACACTTCTCTCTTTTAGACTATTTTTTAGACATCCTTAGAACAACCTGAGAATAATCTTAGCTCCTCATAAGAATATCTAGTGAGGAGCCTCATAACAGACAAGAACGCAATAGACTATGTCAGAGTAACAGGTTTTCGCAAAAGTTTTTTTTTGTGACATTTGTACCTATACCGCTTCCCAACATATGTGTAATAATAGCCATAAGTCCCCTCCACACCTCGTCCATTCGTCCTCTACCTATGTATTTTTTGTTGCATACGAGGATATAACGTATGGGCAGACGCTATTATTCCTGATCGGATATTCTACTTTAGCCACCAGATATTTTGCCTGTTCGGCTCTTTAAAAGGGACCTAGTCACACAAGAGAAGGACCTTTACTTGCATACCTTCAGAAAAATATTCATTGAATATAGAGTCATTTTCAACGCTTATATGTTTTATACTTATGCTGAAAATTATTTATTTGCCTTATAAAAGCTGTGATGTTCTCTATAAACAGCGCAAGAAACTCATCTTATCTACAATAGTAAGGGTATTGACAAGTTTGTACCCAAAATGATACATTCGTCCTGACCCCATTTTTAATGAATTTCACGGTGAAATTCATTAAAGTTATTGACGCGACGTTCGTACCATTCAAGGAGTGAAAGTATTATGCGCGGAAAGCAAAGAACGTTCTTGAAAAGTCACCTCACTATTTTGTTTGTTGCCATACTGGCAGCAACAGCTTTCTCAGGGATAGGTAGTAGCAGGATAGCGCTTGTTGCTCACGCTGAGGATAATGGTGTTGCAAAGACTCCATTCATGGGTTGGAGCACCTATAGTTTTGACGGTGGTTATCCCACAGAAGCCAACATTGAGGCGCAGGCCAATGTCGAGGCAAGTAAATTAAAAGCATATGGCTACAATTATGTTCTGCTGGATGACCACTATTATCTTAACCCCGGAACAACCGTAGATCAGTATGGACGTTGGGTCACGAATCCTGCACAATTCCCTAATGGTATTGCGGCAGTAGCTAAATATGTTCACCAGCGGGGACTCAAATTCGGCATTTATGTAACCTCGGGTATTCCGGTAGCAGCCGTTAATCAGAATACGCCTATTGAGGGTACACCTTATCATGCTCAAGACATTGCCAATACGAGCAAATACCAGAATAACTGGGGTGGTTTCGGCAATGTTATGTACTACATTGATTATTCTAAACCTGGTGCTCAGGCATTTCTCAATTCCTGGGCCGACCTGTTTGCCTCCTGGGGAGTGGATTTCCTCAAAATTGATGCCGTTGGAGATTGGAATCAGCAAGATGTTCAGGCATGGTCAGATGCTTTGCGTCAGAGTGGGCGTCCCATTCTCTTCGATCTCTCGAATTGGCTAGACATCAATAATATCAGTTTTTGGCGGCAGTATTCTAACGCGTGGCGCATTGATGGTGATGTCCAGTGCTACTCAAGCTGTCCCACTACGACCCAACTGGTTGATTGGAACAGCGTTGCTACCAGATTCACTGATGTGCCAAAGTGGGCACCGCTTGCTCAACCGGGAGGATGGAATGACCTGGATTCTCTCAATGTGGCCGATAGCAATGCTCTGGATGGTCTTACCAACGATGAAAAACAAAGCTATGTCACACTCTGGGCTATAGAAGCTGCTCCCCTTTACGCTGGTGATGATCTCACTCATATGACCAGTTATGGGCTTTCTCTGCTCACGAATAGGGAAGTGATTGCAGTAGATCAACAGGGTAGGGCTGCTGTGCCCGTTTCACAAGCCAGCGAGCAGCAAGTCTGGTATACGAAGAACAGAGATGGTAGCTATACCGTTGCGCTCTTTAATCTGGGTGCATCTGCGGCGACGGTCACGGCCAATTGGAGCAGCCTGGGTATCAGTGGTGCTGCAACTGTGCGCGATCTGTGGAGTCATAAGAGTCTCGGTTCCTTTTCCAGCAGCTTTAGTGCTACTCTGAATACTCATGCCTCGCGCTTGCTACGTGTGATGCCGCGCGGGTGAGGAAGTTCTATTGGCGATACAAGATTGATCCAGATGTGTAGGGGTGTCACCCTGGGTCATTGACTCCAACAAATTGAGGGTTTCGCCAAAAATGATGCAAGCACGACACGAATGCCTGCAATGCGTGTCGTGCTTGCATCATTTTTTTCCGAAATAGTTGGAGTCAATGGGTGACGAGCACCGCCCCTACGCATTGTGATCGGCATTTGTGACCACAATGTGGGTATCGATCGAAATTTTTGGCTCATTTCACAACTGCTCCAACGCTCCATACGCCATAATCACCTACGCATTGTCCCGCTGTATCCTGCTGACAATAGTTTCCCACCAGGTTTCCATCCGTGCGAACTGATCCCTCGAAAAACAGTGATGCCTGACCGTTAGAGGGCGCAATGGTGAAAAAAAGATGTTTTGAAGTATCGCGCACGCCTGAGAATGTACTCTTCCTCTCTATTCCGGTGAAGTTGCCGTTGATCACCTGCCCGTTTTGTTGTACTTGCGTCAGGGTCATCTCGGTAGTGGTTTTGGTGAGAAGGTTATCTACTGTGCCTTTGTATTGTCGCGCAAGCTCTGGTTGGGCGACAGGAACAATTGTGGGTATCGTCTTATGTGCAATATGTTGCACACCTGTTGTACTGGTTGTATGTTTGCTTATAAGGAATGTGGTGAGAGGTATGCCACCTCCAAGAAGCAACGCGACAAGTATCACTATTGGAATGATGATGCGCCAGTGGCTCCGGCCTGCATCCACTGGAAGAGGCATGTGCATACTTCTCGGATGCGTTCCAGCAGCTTTGTTAAGCGTCTTCTGTGGCGTACCTTCCTGTTCTTCGACCTGCTCTATCGTTGGTGGCAGTGCTGCGGCGTTGTTTAATGCTTGCCAGAACTCAGCAACGGTTGCATAACGCCGTTCAGCGCTGATTGCCATGGCACGTTGAAGTACGAGGGTGACCGGGATCGACAGGGTCGGTACAAGTTCATTGAGCGCTGGTTGAGGGTCTTTTCCTTTGGTGACAAATGTTGTTGTGCGCTGTAATGCATCCATGGGGACTGTGCCCGTCAGTAGAGTATAACAGGTTGCTCCCAGGCTGTAGATATCGCTGCGCGGATCGGTGCCCACGCCACTATATTGCTCGGGTGCACTATAACCTGCCGAACAATGACGTATCGCAGTTGTCGTCGTGTCGGGATGATACTCTTTGGCAATACCGAAATCGACCAGGACTGTCTGCCCATTTTCTTTTTGCACTATGTTGGCCGGCTTGATATCACGATGCAAGACGGGTATTGGCTGCCTGTGCAGATAGCTGACCGCATCGACAACAGGCGCTAATAACGCAAGTACTTCAGAGAGTGTAAAGCGCTCCTCAGCTTGCTGCTTCCGTAATCTCTCAAGGTTAAATCCATCGATATATTCCATGAGCATGTAGGTCTGGTTATTGTCTTCAAACAGATGGCTGACCATGGGTAGAGCTGGATGATGCAGGCGTTTGAGGATTTCACACTCGAATAAAAAGCGTTCTCTTTCCGGCCTGCTTTGATTCTTCAGTTCCTTGATTGCAAAGCGCTTGCCACCTAATTTGCGATCTTTCACGATGTAGACGGCGCTAAAGCCGCCCTGTCCTAGCAGATCCTCTATGACATAGCGGCCCTGCAATTGCGTCCCGATCGGGGCGATCATTTGAGCCTCTTGCATGTTTGTCTCCCTTGCAATTAATAGATCACGATGGCCGTATTCCAGCCTGTATGTGTATAGACCCAGGCGGCATCGCTCTCCTGAAGATTGATGCAGCCGTGACTACCATCAAAGTTGTACGCAGACGTTCCGATGGGGTCAGCATGCGGGAATTGCGTTCCCGGCCCAAATGCTAAGCGCCATGGCGCGTCATGTACAAAGTATCCACCTAGATGGTAAAGTAATGCGTACTGAATGGGCGTATCAGGAAACCAGTAGGGAGAGCTTTTGGGCTCACCAGATTGAAAGATAACGGGCGATCTGCGAGCCAGCACTGACCATACGCCTGGAATTGAGGGCAACTCCTGTCTCCCCGTCGTTACAATAAAAGATTTCACCAGCTTCCCATTCTGGTAGACGCGCATCGTCTGTTCCGCTAACGAGACCATCAGCACTTGCCGCTTTTGCAGTGCATAATGGGAGATCATTTGTAGATCGCTGGCATGCACACGATTATAAGCTGTCTGGTCTTTGTAATCGCTCTCGAACATGTGGAGATTGAAGAACGCATTATTAATCTCATCTACGACATTCTCAAAATCGGTGGTTGTCTGCGCACTTGCCAGATCGCTGGTAAGCTGCTGCCCCACACCGGCATTCATGTAGCCGTTATCAAGCATATAATTTTGCCCATCATAGCTATCATGATAGAGATGGGCTTTTCCCCATGCTACAACTTCATTTTGAAACTGGCGCAACTGGTAATGCGCCTGGTTGCGTATGAGTGGAGCGTGGATTGCCGCAATATCTGTGTCAATACTCTGGAAAAAGGCCAGTTTATCGGAAGTTGTATGTGCAGCCGCAGCGCTTATCTGGTCGGCACTTAGACGTGCCTGATAGGCTGTGCTCTTCCCGCCGTAGGTTTGCAATTGTTCAATCTGTGCCTGAAACTCGTTCAATCTGGCAATGCTGAGATAAGGGAATGACTGGATGGAGATCTCTGTAAGTTGCTCATCCTGTGAGGTAATCTGCTGGCTCAACTGCTGGAAATCGCTGATCCGGGTTGCTGAAGTAAACTGTTGCAGATCGTTTTTATAGGCAGTTTGTATGCTTGATATATTAAGGTGGGCCACTTTCATTGTATTGATGGCGTGTGATAAATCTGTTAAAAGTTGAAACGCACTTGCCATTTCGTGCAGCCCGGCAATCGACGCGCGTGCATCTGTGCTGATGGCTACATAATCGGATAGCTGGTGAGCGGTAGAAAAAGAGAGCTGTTCCTGGCTCAGGTGTGCGGCGAACATCTGTATATTACCCGTGCCCAGTGTCCCTATACGTGCCAGTGCTGTTTGTAGATTCTGCATATCCCCTTGCGCCTGGATCTGTAATTGGGAGGTCGCATTCGTCACAATAGCAGGTACTTGTGTGAGTAGGACGCGATATTGCTGTGCCTGATGTTGATAGTATTCTGTTACAAGCGGATTACGTAATACGGTCAGCGCACCAGGAGCATTATCTACCAACTGCTCTTGTTTGAAGAGTGGAGCGAGAAATGACGCTGGCACACCATTCCCCTGCACTTGCCAGATCTGATAGTCGAGCTGCTCTTTTAGCTGCTGAGCCTGCTGTTGTGCCTGATTTGTTCCTGTATAGTTAGTTATATCGGTAATGAGTAGGAAAAGGAGTAATAGTATAGCCGCTCCACACGCGATCCGTATCCCACTTTTTTCTTTGAAGCGTTTCCTGGTGCGTGCAAGCGGTTGCGTTGAAGGTGCCTTATCTTGAGATACTACTGGAGAAACGGGCTGTGGAGATGATTGCTGCACAGCTTTTAAGTACAGGCGTGATGATAGCCGTGCATTAGCACGCACCGTTTTGTCATCATCTTCAAAGGGGTCATCTCCAGTACCTATTAATTCCGTGTTTGTGCTACATATTGCGCAGAGTTCCCCTTTTGTGCTGGTTGTCATCTGGCAACGTGGACATAATTGTAATGTTTCCTGTTCCATGACCCGTTTCCCTTGCAAATTCAATCCGTGATGTGTGAGTTTATATATGATGCATTAAATACAATAATTTGGCAAAAAATGGTAGGGACGCGATTACATCGCGTCCGTGATTGATCAACCCTGAACCGCCATTCACCGCCATTCAATGAATTGCGGACGCGATGCAATCGGGTCCCTACCGGTTATTAGCCGTTGCCGACGACTGTACCGGTGCTCATAGAATAGGGTTTGACCTGTTCTACGCCAGCGCCACTGGTGCTCACCTCTTGATAGGTGTAGCTATTGCCGGTTGTCGGGCTAAGGTAGCCGGCCTGCGTTACCAGGGTAGGAGCGGCACCAACAGATGTCACCATCACAGGTGTGAAGGCCCAGTTATCTGCTGGCGACAATTTTCCAATGGAGCGTCCTAATGCACGATGCTCAGCTTCGATACAGGCAACCTGACCAGCGATCTGGGCAAGATCAGGTCGTCCCAACTGAGCAAATTCCATAATGGCGGCCAGGAATGCTGAGTCGAAGACGCCTTCCAACTGCTGCTGGGTTGAGATGAATGTCGTAAGATCGGTGAATGTACTGGCACCCTTTGGGAAGCTGAACGTGGTGGCGAGCGATTGACCACCATTAGCAGTGAAGAACTGCTGGTGAATTTGCTCTTCAACGAGTGCAGCTTTGAGATAGGCCAGATCATCGCCTGTAATACCAAGCTTATCGGCGTTTGCAATGCCATTACTATAGAATGTCACGGCCAACTGCTCAGCCGTACGAGCAACGGTCAGGATTGACACAATAGAGTCATCAGCATTGCTTGCTACTCTAAATTTATTGGCGTTTTGCGCCTTTAAAACCTGAGCTTGCTTTGCCTGGACATGCGTTTGAGCAGATGTCTTGAGTGCATTTGCACTGGTAAAGCTCGGTGCATACAATGCAGCAGCTCCTACGATAGCTGCTCCTGAAGCCGCTGCGATTGCGCCTTTGAACAAGGTTCTACGCGATCTCTGAGCGGTTAATGATGCGAACAAATTATTGGTGGCTTCGCGAGCTTCGTCAGTCTCCTCGATAGCCATCTTCTTTGCCTGTACAGAGTCAGGAGCGTAGAACCTGTCATCTATCTGGATATCACAGGCTGCACATGCATGGGTTTTCTCATCAAGGGATGTGCCGCACTGAGGGCAGAAACGAGCGAATATAGGGGCCATGAGCCGTTCTCCTTCTTAAAAACAACTAATGTAAGGTTGCTACTTATTTATGATAAGCAATGACAACCTGTTTTCATAATAATCCATGCAACCAAAAGAATCTTTTTCAGGATCTCTGTATGTAATCGACTCTGCAATTCTAGCATTACATGGTTCTCACTCCACATATGTATGAGTTTGCTGTAACTCCGGAGCAATCACTCATACACGACTACGCAGTTTTATGAAAACTGGATTACAGTGGATTTATAAATCCATTTATAGACTTCCTGTAATCCGTTTTCATCGAGTGGGCGTATACAGATGCAGAATTGTCAGATGCTATCCCATTCTATGAAAACAGTTTTGTCTCGATGGGTAGTTGAGATGAAGGAAAGAAATACCATAATGAAACTGTACAATCTCTCGCATCGGCTGACTCGTCGTTTCGCTGCTGGACTCGGTGTCTTTGCACTACTTGCCCTTTTTTGTGTCCAGCCAGGAACAGTTCGTGCTGCCACGACGCATCCAGCTTTCGTGCGTATCATTCATGCCTCGCCCGATATTGGCATTGTGGATGCGTTTGTCGATGGTCAGAAAATCCTGAGCAACTTTGAGTTTGGGACTGTTACGGATTATGTGCCCTTACCCGCTGGATCTCATAAATTGCAGATCGCGCTGATTGGTAAAGGCATCAATGCTTCTCTGGTCACGCAAACGATGACGGTTGCTGAGGGTGATACTTATACAGTGGCGGCATTGGGGACGAATGCGAGCGGTTTCTCGTTTGGGGTCTTCAAGGATAACAATCTTGTGGCGGGGAATGGTGCCAAGGTGCGCATTTATCACCTCTCTCCATTTGCAGGCGCGGTGAGTGTAGAAGCGGGGAGTGCTACGATTGTGCAGGGACTTTCGTATCCGCAAGCCAGTAATTATGTTGATGTTCCTGCTGGTTCATATACCTTCAATCTTGCTGGTGCGGCCCAGTATGCGCCTTCACCGCTCTCGACGGTTGTGAAGCCCTGGACTGTGACCAGTATCTTCGCTGTTGGGCCGGTCAAAGGGAATACACAGATTCGTTTTGTGTCCACAGAGATCGCAGGTACACCGGGTATGCCTCAGACTGGCAGTGATCCCAATTTTGTCCCACAATATCCTTCCTGGTTGCCTGGCATATGCGTAGGGGGCATCCTGCTGATGATTGCTTTGATAAACATGTATAGGGTAAGAAAATATGGGCCGAAGAAAGAGCGTTAGAGGCCTTCGACGCCCATTTCTTGCAGTATGCGTCGTAAGCGGGCAAGGCCCAGGCGCATACGTGCTTTTACGGTGCCGAGGGGAATCTGGCATCCTTCAGCAATTTCGGAGTGCGTCCAGCCTTTAAAATAGGCAAGTTCGATCACGTTTCGTTGTTCCTGGGAGAGTTGGAGGAGGGCGGTGCGTACCTGTGCTCCTTGAATGTCGAGCCATGCTTCGTCCCACACATCCGGCACGGCCATACTTTCCTCATGTTCGATATCTTCCAGAGGAACTTTGTTTGCTCCCCCACGTCTACGCAAACTGCGTAGATAGTCGATAGCGCGATGATGAATGATGGAGATTAGCCAGCTACGTACCAGGCCAGACTGTGCAGAATAGGATGAGGCGTTGCGCCACACAGCAAAAAAAGTCTCCTGAAGCAGATCTTCTGCAACCTGATTATCCGTAACTACACGATACGCAAGCGAATAAAGCAAGTGGCTGTACCGGTCATAAAGAGGCTCCATAGCCCAGACTTTCTTATCTGCTATTGCATGGAGTAATTCTTCATCGCTGAGGTCTGCCGTAGCCCGCGTATCATATTGTTCCCCCTGTGGTTCAACGCGCCTAATTTTTCGCATGGTAACCCTCTTCTCCAGCCCCTTTTTATGAGTACTACCCCACAAAGATACATTATACGACACCGTATCCTGTCGAGGTAGATATATTTAACTTTCCTGTTGCCACAATCTGACCTTTGGGTGCATTCTGGCTTGCTCCTGGTCCAGGCTCAAGGCTCACGGCTGTTGTATCATAGCCCTGGACATTGCCCTGAAAACTTCCACTTGCAACGCCATTATGGATGTTGAGCACACCTATACTTATTGGTTGATTGCCACGCAACAACCAGCCCTGATAGATCTGGTTATTTTGTGTTTGTGGTAGACCCTGGACCGTTAAAATGGTTATATTCTTGCTGGGAATATAGAGGAGTTGCCCGCTTGCTCCTGGAATAGCTGAGGTCCCTTTGACGGCATAGCTAACATAGGTTGGGACATGGGATAATTGTTGTTGCAGCGAGATATTCCAGGCGGTCATCGCGCCAAGTAAGAGCAGAACCAGTATAGCGGCTACGGCGACGAGTTGATTTGTCCAGTTGCGCCACCTTCTGTTCCTTCTGGGCCGATTCCATTGAGTTGTTTGATCGGCATCGACTTGAATGCTGGTCAGCACACGTGCTTTTAACGAAGGTGCTGGTTCAACTGGGGGGACCGATAGGGGTAAAAGGTCTGCCACAGATTGAAGCTCTTGCACCAGTTGGGTACAATCTGGACATGCGACAAGATGCTCCTCTACCTCTTGGCGCTCTTGTGGCGTGACTGCGTCGAGGACATACGCACCTGATAATTCTTCAATATCCTGGCAGATCATAGGTTAGCTCCGTTTCGTCTACTACTTCTCTATGATACTACTACGTAGCTGAAAGTTCAATGGATCACTTTTAGCATTTACACTAATTTTGCTGAGAAGCTATCCTGAGTGTGTCTGGTCGCACAGCTTTATGATGAGTAGTTTTTGATAATACAATGGGCGACATAAATATTAAATACACCCTTTTGGAGACTTTTTAGCAAAGATCATGTATTTGTCAGGAACGATATCAGTTAGAAAACGTTTCATATTATCATATTTTGCAGGCTCCATCTCTTGACATAGTACTTTTTTACATAAGTTTCCTATTATGGTAAGCAGGATGTTATGATAAAAGGCCAAAAGCAACGAATGCTTTCTTAGCATCTATTTTGTATGCAAGATGCCGTACCTGTTATAGATAGAACCTTCTTACGAAGAAACTGGTAGGGAGCAATAATGTCAATGAGCGACAACGATGAAGTGGTTCAAGAATTTTTTGAGGGAAGGACCAGCCGCCGTCAATTTCTGCTGCGTGCTGCTGCTCTTGGTCTCTCATTCAGTACCCTGGGACTTTCACTTCCGGCATGCAGTAGCAATGACACGATAGAAAGTAGCCTTAGTTTTGCGAACTGGGCATCGGCTGAAACGGCCACGAGAACTGATATTGATAAGGCGCTGCAGGCATTTGAGAATCAGAACCAGGTTCAGGTGAACAACATAGGTATCCCATTTGATCAAGTGTTGGATCAGCTAACGAAGGCAAGCCAGGCAAACATTACGATGGATGTGATGGAGTTGAGCGGCAACTGGCCGTATGCGTTAGGAGCAAAGGGGGTGCTCACGGACCTTAATGCATTTGTGCCCCAATCATGGCGTGCGGATGCATTTCCGAATAGTTTTGAAACGGGTACGTATAAAGGGGCGCTCTATGCGGTCCCATTTAGTATTACCCCGCATGGCTTCTGGTATAGCAAAAACTTGCTTAAGGCAGCCGGATTAAATGCAAATCAGCCACCGCGTACGATTGACGAACTCAATCAGGCTATGACGGTTCTGCGAGCGTACCTTCCTGACAATGCGTACCCCCTTGGTATTGATACATCGAAGACAGAATATGCGCTGGTTGGTTTCTGGCCCTGGATCTGGACGTTCGGGGGCAATCCAATGCGTGATGATGGAAACGGTCATGTGACCATCAATTGGGCTGATGATGGAACTGTTGCTGCATTCAAATGGCTGCAAAATGCCGCAAAAAATCGTTGGACGCCGCTCGATTTAGCTATTAAAGATGTGCGCCAGCTAATGGCTGATAACCAGATTGCCTTCAAATTGGATGGTCCTTATCTGACGGGCATCCTAGGTAACTTGAATCCCGTATATAGTTCAGTGCAGCAGGTAAACACAACGTTTGCTGTAACTACAACCCCGACCGGACCAGGAGTCTCCCGGCCAGTTACGTGTGCGGATATCCATCAACTGGCGGTATCAGCAGCCTCCACTAATAAAGATCTTGCCTGGAAACTGATCGATTTTCTGACCACATCCAGCGACGTGATCACCTCTTTCCTGATACCCGAGGGTGGGATGTTGCCTCATAAAAGTTTCAATACTTCTGCGCTCTATAGCAAATATTATGCCGACCCTATCAGTCGTATGTTTATCTCTACGGTTATTCCGACTATGCGCCCCCCCGCCTATGGTCCACGTTATAGTACGGCGGCGGCGGTTATTGTCACGGCCTTACAAGAAATCGCTCAAGGGGCAAACGTTCAGTCAAGACTCAATCGATTGACCGCTGACGTGAGAGCTATTTACGCGTGAATTGTGCGGTCTCTAGCAACCCATCGAGCTTCGCTAGTTTTTATACGATCTCTCCTGGTTATCCAGGCAAGCAGGGATTAGTTTTCTGAGGAAAGGGGACTGAACAATGCTTCGCTTTCTTACTACGATGCCGATCTCGCGGCGTCTTCTGGTTGCGGCAGCACTCATCGCCATTATTCCAGGTATCGTGATTGCCATCCTCGGCAGCTCGTATATCAGTACATTGGTTAACATCAATCAAACGGTCAAAACGACGAACGAGGCGGTGAAGCTTTCTACTGATATGCAGGCGGATCTCTTGCGTATGAATGCCTTGCTGGCCGGTTTAAATGCCACGGATATTAACACGCCGATACAAACGGTGCAGATCCAGCGTGAGATTGCTGAACTGACCAATGATTTTAAGCAGAAGCTTGCTACTTATCAACAAGGTTATCAGATCGAGACGTCTGGAAGTATGAAGAGTGTGCATGATGTGTTGCGCAATAATGCGCAAGGTAACCAGGCGTCTGTGAGCCAACATACGACCCTCTTTATCGTCAATTTGCAGTGGAATAATTATGTGAAGGCGCAGACTACGACCCTGGGTGATTTGCAACAGCGTAGCAGTGCGACAACTTTCATGCTTGATCAGGCGCAGGCCAATCTGCTCTATCTGCCCCTTAAAGGCAACCTTGATAACCTTGTTGCGCTGACGGAGAGCCTTGGTCAGGTTGTGGCGCAGGTGAATACGTATCAGATCAATCCTATTTTATTCGGCACTATTTTTGCGTTTCTTTTCAGTACGCTAGTCATTTTTCTCATCAGTTATGTGATCAATCTAACTATTACGCGTCCTTTGCGTCAACTGGTTGATCTTACGAGCCGTATTGCCAAGGGTGAAACTGATGCTCGTGCAGCGATTGCGAGTCGAGACGAGATTTATACTGTGGCAGCTTCAATGAACACGATGCTTGATAGTATTGGTCAGCTTATGCAAGATGTGCAGGGGCAGAGAGATTTTTTACAGTTTCGTGTTGACAAGTTGATTGCCGAGGTAACGAGTATTGGCGAAGGTGATCTACGTATGCAGGCGGAGGTGACGAATGACGCTATGGGTTTTCTTGCCAACTCTTTTAATTTTATGATCCGCGAATTGAGCAATCTGGTGATCCGTGTGAAGATGGTTGCGTACCAGGTAGAGATGTTGACGGCCACCACGCAGACGCGAATGTCCGAGTTAGTGAAGATTAACGATCATCAGATTCTGGAAATGACGAATGCGGTTGCTACGATGCAACAGATGGCAGATTCTACGCGTAAGGTTACTGAGCGTACACAGACGCTTTATACATTTGCACGTGAGACGCGGCAGACTGCTTATGATGGACGGGGAGCAGTACAACAGACCGTTGTGGGTATGAACCATATTTATGAGAATGTACAAGCGACGGCGGCGAAAGTTCAATTGCTCAGGGATAACTCACGTGAAATCAATCATATCGTCTCGGTCATTTCCAGCATTGCCCATCATACGAATTGGCTGGCCCTGGATGCGACGATTCAGGCGGCGACGGCTGGCGAAAATGGCACAGGATTTGCGGCGGTTGCTTCTGATATACGTCGCCTGTCTGAGCAAACAAAGGATCAGGCCAGTATGATTGCTTCTCTTGTGCGTAATGTGAATGAAAATATTGGTAATGTCGCTATTTCTGTGCATGAAAGCGAGCAGGAAACTGCGCGTGGCACAGGATTGGCCCAGCAGGCCGAGAAGGCGCTTGACTCTATTTTCAATGGTGTAGAACAGCAGGCGCAGGCCATCGAGAGTATCAATACGATGGTTACCCAGCAATCGGTAATGTCGAAAGGAGTTTTGCAGATTTTGCAGGATGTTTCCGATGAAGCACGTAAGAATAGTGATAGTACGCGGAACGCGTCTCAGACGATGTGGCGTTTAACCAAACTGGTAGAGCAATTACGTTCGTCTGTGGGAGCTTTCAAGCTAAGAGACGAGCAAACTTCTATTGTGAAAGAGGGAGGACCTGTTTCTTTGTCAGGGGCTCTTCCACCGACGCCCAGACCAGCGCAATCGCGGCAGTTGCATCCACCAACTCGTCATTGATGTAGAGCGTCTTGAGGAATGAAAGTATAGCTCTGCCATGTTTCCTATATAGGTGGACCTGTATGGTTGAAGCTGTTATACTAATATAAAATTAGTAATGAGAATAACACGATATATCATTCGGGTTCGTCAGGGATGCGTGCCCATAGAATAATATGTGCATAGGAAACAGGTTTGCACAACATTTATATACGAGACCGGGAGCGAGATACAATGGATGCAACACGAGAACCATCTGTACGATCTTTCTGGTACAGCGTCACGCTTGTTATCGTGTTTAACAGCATCTTCCTGACCTGGGTTCTGTTCAAACCTGGCACCCAACGTTTTTTTGTGCTTGGGGATGATATTGGGCAAATGCTCGGATGGTTTCTGGCAACGCTTCTCTGCTTTGTCGGCCTGAAGTGGCCCTGGCGCAAAAGTGCGGATCGTGTCGCCACTCATGCGTTGCAGGGGTGGGTGCCACTTTTGTTTGCTGTAGGCATCTTTTGCCAGTGTATTGGACAGATAATTTATACCTATTATGATATGCATCACTGGGCCCCATTTCCGTCCTGGGCTGATGTTGGTTATTTAAGTACCTTTCCTTTTCTGCTATTGGGCATTCTTCTCTTGCCTATTCGCCCACTTTCAGGCATCACGCGTTCGCGGGTTTCGCTCGATGCCTTCATGATTATGACGGCGTTAGTAACTTTTAGTTGGTACTTTGTTCTTGGCCCTACGATGCTACAAGGGGACGAAACGGTGCTGGCGAAGATTGCTGGGAGCGCCTATCCCTTTTTCGACCTCGTGTTAATTTTCTGCGTCTTGCGTATCTCTTTTCGTACGAACATTTCTGCACTACGTTCGGTCGTTCTTCTCCTCTCGGCTGGTTTAATCATTGTTGTGATTACCGATAGCATCTACGATTACCAGACATTGCAAGGTACCTATGTGAATGGTTTGCAAGATGTTGGCTGGCCGATTGGTTATATGCTTATTGGATTAGCGGCTCAGGCTTTCAATATCGCTCAAAGGCGACGTACATCTGTGCCTGAAACGTCTATTGGGGAAGATGTTGTAGCATCTTCCAGCCAGAGGCATTCTTCTGAGTGGAATTCCCTGTTACCTTATGTGCTGATTCCTGCGGTCATTGCTTTGACTGTTTACACCTGGCGTACGGATACTAACCAGGCGTTAGCTAATGGGGTATATGTGGGGGGATTTGCGTTGCTGGGAATGGTTCTGTTGCGTCAATTCTTTGCCATTCGCGAGACGATCTTCTATAATAAAGAATTACAGCGTATGCAGCAAGAGTTGCACAGAAAAAATGAAGCTCTCAGCAATGCCAACCGTCAACTGGAAGCTCAGACTGTCCAGGTCGCGGCTTCTTATGAACAACAACTTCGCTTGAATGAACTCAAAGACCAGTTCCTGCTGAATGTTAATCATGAATTGCGTACCCCTTTGACCGAAATGCAAGGCTATCTGGACCTGTTGCGTGAGCATACTGGTATGGATCAGGCGTTACAAACCCGCTTTATTGAGTTTGCTCTGCATGGCTGTGAGGAGCTTCAGCGTCTTATCAGTACTATTCTAGATGCTATTCGTGGCAGTTATCAGGAGAAACCTCTGCATATTGACGTTGTCCCGGTTGCTGATGTTGTGCGTGATGTTCTCGATCTCTTCGAGCCACGTCGATCGCGTGAGTATTCTCTTGAGGTGAATGTTCCCGCAACACTGGCGGTAAAAGCCGACCGGGAGTATGTGCATCGGATCATTCTGAACTTGCTCTCCAATGCCTTTAAGTATGCGCCAAAAGAGACGGCTGTGATTATAAGTGCACAACCTTATATGATCGACGCACATACAGCAGAGATTTCTGGGCATAACTCTTTTCCAATGGGCAATACAAATGGGGCTCTTACGAACACAGATGCGATGCAAGTCATCAGAATGGAAACTACTGACTCATCTGAAGCAAAGTACATTTGTATTAGCGTAAAAGACATGGGGCCGGGTATTCCGGCGGCAGAGATGTCCTTGCTTTTTGAGAAATTTGTACGACTGCAACGCGACATTGCCGGATCGATCAGGGGAACCGGGCTGGGATTGTACATCTGTAAGCAACTGGTTGAAGCACTGGAAGGACGCATCTGGGTAGAGAGTACAGGGCGGGCTGGAGAAGGGAGCCGTTTTTGTTTTATTCTCCCGGCGGCATCTCTCGTCCTCATTGAAGAGGAACAGACATCGCTTCCTTCCGTAGTTGAGAATGTTTCGGAAATAATCACACCTTCGGCGGGTTTGTGAAGAGGACGTGATGGAAGTTACCGATATTGCAGTCATTTATCAGGATCATCACCTGCTGATTATCAATAAACCTGCGGGCGTCGTGATTCATCCCACCTATAAGCATGCAGACGATACACTGTGGGATGCGTTGCTGGTCTATATGGCGCAACAGGAACCGGAGAACTGGCAGGTGCCGGAATTGCCGGATGAGGCGGAGTGGGCGGGAGCACCCGCAGATGTGCAGGTGATGTTGCGTCAGAAGCGTACGGAGCGCCTGCTGAAAGAGGAGGGTCTGTTGCCGCGACCTTGCCTGCTGCATCGCCTGGACAAAGATACATCGGGCGTTGTCGCACTGGCACGCACGGAACGCGCGCGACGACACCTGGTGCGCCAGTTTCATGCACACACGCTCACAAAGCGTTATCTTGCAGTTGTGTCGCATGGAGCGCCAGAATGGGCACATCCGCGCACAACATTTAGCGTAAATAGCCGATTGGCTGATGGAAGCGAGCTTGCTGTTGCTCCCAACGCACTTTTTTCTGACGATAGTGAGCTTGTATTGGATGGTCCTTTGCAGCGTGATCCTGACGAACGTCGTCGCTGTATTGTTGGTGCCGATGGGCAGCATGCGACAACGCTCGTCAGGGTGCTGGCACGCGAGGGACGTTTTGCCTTGCTTGCGGTACAGCCTGTGACGGGTCGCACACACCAGATACGCGCCCATCTCGCAGCGGCAGGGTATGCGATCGTGGGTGATCAGATGTATGCACCAGTCCCTGAAGCGGGGACGGCGGAGGCCGGGCTTGCACGTCAGTTTCTCCATGCCAGTAGCCTGACATTGCAAAGCTATCCTGATAATGAACGACGTACGTTTGTTGCCCCATTAGCGCACGATTTAACGGGTTGGTTGCAGCAGTATTGTCCAGCAATCTGGCTCTCCATCCATTCTGGGGGATATGTGTAATGTGCTGCCAAACATTATTGTAGCGGTGAAATTTCCTGTCGGCAACTGAGGAACACGGAAAAGCGAGAATTTTATATGCAAGCGCAACACTATCCATCTGATACGGGTTCATTCGCACTTTTGAGCGTGGAAGAAAAGAAGAAGCGCCTGGACGCGATGGTTCAGTTGTGGCAGAAAGATACGGAGCGTCGCCTGGAACGTGAGGGATATCGCGAATTTATCAAAGCGATGGGCCTGGATGAGTATCGCTACTCTGTCTGGCTGCGGTTTCCCGAGTGGCAGCGTTCGGCGGTGGTTGGACAGGTGATCACGCTCAAACGGTCGGAGAATGGCGCACCAGAAGATCCGGCGCTTTTTAGCATCTGGCGTAATGACCCCTTATTGAAGACGTTGCCGGATTGGAAGATGCATCTGCCAAAAGAGACGGTCTTTAATATCTGTATTCGCCTCACCCCTGGTGGCCTGGGCGAGGGCAGCAAGTGGGCAGTGGTGATGCCTAAGGAGATGATACCGCGCTATAAGCCAGGTTGGCCCACGCAACGGGAGTGGGTAGATTGGACGCGTGCGTTTGATTGGGTCTCGGTTGCGGTCGGGTTTATACGGGGGATGTTGGATGCGATGTAATTTTTTCAGTATCCTCAAGCAGGTCGAGAAAGAATGGTAGCTCCTACAGACTCCAGCAAGAAAAGTATACCTCTCAAAGCCGAGGAGATTAAGTGGAAATGCAGTCATGCGGCACATTTTGTCACTTAGGGGGAATGCACAACCGCTATATTGGCTGTATATACCCTCCCTCTTTACGCTGTTATATCTTTAACAAAAGAAGCTTTAAGCCTGAAATTGGAATGACTTGAGCATTGGCTGGAAATCTTTATTATTGATCGTGTCAAAGGTTTTCTGAGTTGCCCCATAAACCATGATAAAGATTTGACCGGGATGTTTTGGGTTTTGCGTATAGAGAATGTTAAACTGAATTGGACCGAGCTTAGGATCTGTCATCGTTGCAGCCTTTTGATTCCAGATTGTACCTCCAATGGTCGCTTTTGGTGCCACACTCATTTCTTTATAATCCTTTGACCCCTGTTTCAATACATTCAGCACGCTTTGCATAACGACCTGCATAAGCTGAGTATTGGTGGAACTTGATTGAGATGTGGTTGTTTCTGTTTGGACGAGCAGATTATCCTGGGCGGCATCTGAAATCTGAACCTGTTGACCACTACCACTCATAGTCCATCCCTGTGGATACCCTATCATGTAGCCAGTCCCTTTGTACGTTGTCAACGTAACGCTAGACGTTGGCGAGGGAGTGGGGTGCCGTAGCGGTTGCTTTAGGCGATGTAGTTGCACTAGATGAGCCACAGGCTACAATAAAAGCAGAAAGTATGAGAAGCAAAAGGGTGCCAAGAGAAAAGCGTGTCACATGACGCTTAGACATAAAAATCCTCCAAGTTAGAAATAGGTATCGTATTTGTATATTTGAATACGCTGGCTTCCATTGAGAATAAAAATGGGAAGAGAACGTTTTCGTTACGCAATTATAGTTGAAGATGTCAATAATTGCAATAGCAAATCCGTTTGGGCCTTCATCCTCCGTTTCTTCCATGTGCCCCTTGACAAATCTCTCATTACAGAGTACTCTATATTACAGAGTACTCTGTAATAAGAGAATAAAGAGGGAGAAGCAATGAATATTACGCCTGAAGAGGCGCAGACGGCGCTGAATGATATCCAGCAAGCGACCAGAACGGCGCGAGGTGTTTTCAATATCTGGGCTTACCATATGTTGCTCTGGGGATCGTCTGGACGGTTGGTTTTCTTGTCAGTCAGTTTCAACCGCAATGGATTTCTGCTATATGGACAATAATGGTATTATGTGGTATTGCGGGTTCCACTGTCGTCGGTATAATGCAAGGAAGGCGTATGCGCATAGTTCCGGGATCGCAGGCGGCCTTCATCAGTTCGCGCCTGGGCATGTTCTATGGGGTGCTTTATGGCTTTGTTATTCTCTGGCTTATTGTATTTCCCCTTGACTCCACCACAGGCCTCAATACTCTGGATTACCGCCACAATGTTCAGATATATCTGCGCAGGTTTATGGTTTCGGCAGACGACAGCTATTGTGCTTGGTGTGGCGGATCACCTTATGTGGTGATAGGGTACTATCTGGTACCTCACTACTTCTGGTTGTGGTCAGCAGTTTTTGCAGGATTACCACTTATCTGCCGGGCACTACTTTCTGAGGCGAAAATAACCATGGCGTCCCTTAACGAGATTATTCATCAGCCTGTGCGTCTCCGTATTATGGCAATGCTAGTTGCGCTTCCGCCAGAGACACAGATGAAGTTCGCATTGCTCAAAGAAGCACTTGAGCTAACCGATGGCAACCTGGGTGCGCACCTGCATAAGTTGGAAGAGGCCGACTATCTCACCATCACAAAGACATTTGTGCGTAACAAGCCACAGACATATATTCAGGCTACCGAAGCTGGCAGAAATGCATTTCTGGAGCATCGTAATGCGCTCAGGGAGATATTGGAAAGTAGTCGCCAGGTGAACAGTGATGGCGGGATTGATAGCACGAAAGGACATTTATTATGAGTCCCGATAGCGCTAACAAGATGAGTATCCATCTCGATGTTACACCTCTCAACGCGTTGGTCGATGAACCGATTACGATACGACTTAGTGGTTTGTCGTCCGGTCAAACCGCCACGCTCTGGGCACATACGCGCGATAGTGTAGATAACAAGTGGGCCTCTTCGGCATCATTTGTTGCAGATAGCAATGGTCAGATTGATGTTGCGACGCAGCAACCGGTCGCAGGAAGCTATCACCATGTTGATCCAATGGGTTTGTTCTGGTCAATGATGCCAGTTCACCAGAAGTCGCCGATACCCTTTTTGACTCAGGGATCGACATTTATCGAAATAGACCTGATCGTAGAAATTGATGGTATGGCTATTGCTGCAACGCGTGTGAAACGGCGCTTTATTGTCGAGGATGTGCTGCGTGTGGCTGTGCGAGAGCAGGGGCTGGTCGGAACCTTCTTTTATCCAGTGCGTTCCGATCCGTTACCAGCTATCATCATTTTGAGTGGTTCTGATGGGCAGATACGCGAGAATCAAGCTGCGCTTCTCGCTTCACATGGCTTCGCCGCGCTTACCCTGGCCTACTTTGGCGCTGAAGGATTATCGAAAAACCTTGTCCATATCCCATTGGAGTACTTTGAGACGGCTATTTCCTGGCTTCAGGAACGTAGACTTATCCAGAGTGACAAAATTGGCGTGCTTGGTCTCTCCAGAGGTGGTGAACTGGCTCTATTGCTCGGGGCGACCTTCCCAGCCATCAATGCCGTTGTGGCGTGTTCCTCTAGCGGATTAGTGCAGTCTGGTATCGATGGGAACAATTATTCCCGGTCGGCCTGGACGTATCACGGTCAGCCTTTACAACAAGCGGTCGTTAAGTTTACACCGTTATTGGCATTAAAGCTCGCGTGGCAGAGCATGCCGAGTGCAATCATTTCCTATGCGTGACATGTTCCTCACTACTCTGAATGATCACAAACATTTGGAGGAGGCCACCATTCCGGTCGAAAACACGCAGGGGCCGATCTTGCTGATCTCAGGAGATGACGACCAGATGTGGCCTTCAACGCTCTTTTCCGAACTGGTGATGAAGCGGCTCATAGAGCATCATCATCCCTTCTCTGACCAGCATCTTCACTATCAGGGTGCTGGCCATTTTGTAAGCTTTCCTTATGGGTATCCTTTTCTGCCCCCATTCGTGAAGCGTGTGCAGGGATTAGCTGTTGGCGGCACGGTCAAGGATACGGCTGCCTCGGTTGCGGATTCCTGGCCGAAGATACTGGCATTTTTGAAGAGCGCTCTATTGACATCGTAGTGACCCAATTCATAGCGTCTACCAATTCATTGAAGGGCACTATGAATTGGGTCACTACGATGTTCATGTGGTGGATCAAATGAAGATCAATAGTGTGTATTAGGATTGTAACGTGTTTCAGATATAAGGAGAATACATCTCATGTCAACGATCCCCGCAGTTGAGTTAAATCATGTCACCAAGAATTATGGGAGCGTCCAGGCGGTAAGAGATATTAGCCTCAAGGTTGAACCAGGTGAAGTTGTGGCCTTTCTGGGTCCGAATGGAGCTGGCAAGTCAACCTCTATTGCGCTGATGCTTGGTATGCGGCGAGCAAGCAGCGGTAGTGTCACGCTTTTTGGTGAGAACCCACGCCTCGCCAACCATCGTAAGCATATCGGCGTCATGCTCCAGGAATCGGGCGTGCCGGAAACGCTCAAAGTACGCGAACTCGTTGAGCTTTTCGGACGCTTTCATGATAATCCCATGCTCACACAGGAAGCAATCAAGATGGCCGGACTGACCGATAAAACCAATACACGCCTGGGCAGGCTCTCTGGTGGACAGAAGCAGCGTGTCTACTTTGCCCTCGCCCTTGTCGGCAATCCCGATGTGCTCTTTCTCGATGAACCTACTACAGGACTTGATGTGGAGTCACGGCGCAACTTTTGGGACCAGATCAATCTTCAGATTAAACACGGCAAAACAATCATCCTGACGACGCATAATCTGGAAGAAGCTGATGCCCTGGCGAAACGTATCGTTGTGATCAACCAGGGGCAGATTATCGCCGATGGCACGCCTGATGAGATCAAGGGCCACGTTGGAGGCAAACATGTGCGTTTTCGTGCTGCTGGTAACTCTGTTGAGGAGCTAAATGAACTTGCTGGAGCGCAATTTGTGCAACATAGCAACAACAAATTTGAGATCTATACAAAGCAGCCTGAGGCCATCCTGGCACCACTTTTTAGGAACGAGATCGAGTTGAGTGATCTCGAAGTTGTGGGTGCTGGACTCGAAGAAGCGTTCCTGGCACTGACGGATAACGGCAAACATACGGCATAATGCAGAAAACGTGATGATCAATCCTTAGCATGGAAGGAACAAGAAACATGGCTACATCATCATCCGAGCACATTTCAGAGCAATCAGCGAAGTAATCCTTACCACGCACCGCAAAGCGTCTCCCGCAGGCTACTTTTTCTACTGTGAGATGTTAAAGGTATTCCGCAATCCACCTGCATTAGTCTTTGGCATAGGCTTTCCAACGCTCTTCTTTCTCATCTTTGGCTTTACCTTCCCTGCGACTTTTGGATCTACCATCGTAGCCTCATATGCGGCTTATGGAGCGTTCATCGTTGCATTCCAGACGTTTAGCATCTCTCTTGCCAATGAACGCTCTCTCGGTTGGAATAAACTTCTTGCGCACAACACCAATGAGTGCCGCACTCTTCCTGGGGAGTAAGTTGCTAATGATCATATTGACCGGAATAATCTCCATATTGTTGCTCTTCGCCGTCGCAGGCTTGAGTGGAAGAGTGCATATGGATCTGGCGATCTGGGCCGAACTACTTGGGATGATGGTGGTCGGAATGATTCCTCTGAGCATGTTAGGGACTCTTCCTTGGTTTGATTGGCACACCTAACCTGACTACCGCACTCTCGACAATTTTGACTTTGTTGCTCTCCTTCGCGTCGGGACTCTGGTTGCCGATCTCTCTCATGCCCGATCTCATCCGCAATATTGCTCCTTACCTGCCTACTTACCATCTCGGCCAGATTGCCTGGATCATTGTTGGCAGTACGGCCAATACAGATAATCGGCCTTTAGGTGTGCACCTGCTCATTCTGGTCGCTTATGCTGTAGTTTTTGCGCGTTGGCCGCATGGGCTTATATTCGGGATGAGAATCGGAATTTCTCCTGAGATTATAGCTCTGCAACCCTTGACAAAGAATTAGCAATATGTTATCTATTGTATAGCATACTGCTATAAACTGTGACCCCTGGAACGGTGTAATCCTTTCGATTAGCTATACAGAGGAGCGAAAAACTTACTATGGATGATATCAATGCATTACAAAGAGAAAACGTACAGGAACCTATATTACCAAATTATGAATCTGCCAACGTGGTAATGGATGTGCGCGATATCACAAAAAGCTTGCCCTTAGGGCGTGAGCGGATCGATATTCTACGTGGGATTAGCTTTCAGATAAAAAGTGGTGAATTTATCGCTATCGTGGGACCATCCGGTTCAGGAAAGAGCACCTTGCTGGGTATTATTGCAGGGTTGGATAATCCTACGACCGGGCAGGTCTTGATCGATGGCGTAGATATTACGCATATGACTGAGGGAAAACTGGCTGCTGTGCGCAACGGAAAGATCGGCATGGTTTTCCAGGCATACAACCTGATCCCGACCTTGACGGCGCAGGAGAACGTTGAGGTTCCTCTTTATGTGGGCAAGCACAAAGGGACGCCCTCGATGCGTGCAAAAGAATTGCTCAACCTGGTTGGCCTTTCGCACCGTTTGAAGCACCGACCCAATCAACTCTCCGGCGGTGAGCAGCAGCGTGTGGCTATTGCGCGTTCTTTAGCTACGGACCCTGCATTGGTGATTGCCGATGAACCAACCGGCAACCTGGATGCGAAGAACGGTGAAAATGTACTCAAACTCATCGCATACTTGCGCCAGCAGACGGGCAAGACCTTTATTATCGCCACACATGATCCCGTGGTTGCCTCGCATGCGGACCGCTCCATTCGTATCGTTGACGGACGTATCGCTGATCTTGAGATGGCAGCCGATGGGAGAGTGACGCAATGAAGGCTTCCATGTACTTCAACTACACGTCGCGTTCATTGTGGCGTGGAGGGCAGCGTACAATCCTGGCCCTATTCTGTGTCGCCGTAGGTGTGATGGCAATTGTTGCACTGCAATCTGTAGGCCAGATGATCAACAACGCCTTCACCAGCAACGTGCGCGATACCAATGGTGGTGATATCGCCGTCAGCACATACAGCGTTCCTTTTGTGCAGAGCGATCTTTCTTTTTTTGATACCCTTAAGAGCAACGGAACGATCAGTAGCTATACCCCACTTATCAATACTAACGGCTCGAATGGGCTTGTTGCATCGATACGCCAATCTTTTTCTGTTGAGGTGGTCGATCCCGCGACATTTCCTGTGGTAACGCCGCCGAAATTTAATGAACCTTCCAATGGAACGATATCCACCCTGCTCACCAACAATCAGGTGATCGTAGATCAGGCGTTCGTCAAACAATATAACAAAAAAGTTGGCGATAACTTCAATCTGCATACAACTACTGGCAATCAGACAGCCGTCACCATTCCAGCGAAAATTGTGGGTATTGTTGCGGATACAGGTATATTCGCGCAGACAAGCGGCGTCATGCTGCTCTCAGTACACGATTATCAGGCCGCTGCGCCGTCTATCGCGCTTACATATAATGCTATTGATATAACGACGAGTCATGTAAATCAGGCGAGTAGTGCAATTGAAAACAAATTTCCATTGGCGAACGTACAAACAGCGGATCAGGCGCTCAAATCAACGCAGGACCAGAGCGACCTGATCAAGAAGTTTCTTGAGATTGCGGGTCTGTTGGCGCTCTTGATTGGTGGTGTAGGGATCGTTAATACGATGCAGGTATTGCTCTCACGACGCAGGATCGAGATTGCGATGTTGAAGACGGTGGGGTATCGTCGTTTTGATCTATACCTGTTGTTTGGTCTGGAAGCGGGGTTGCTTGGTCTGATTGGTGGTGTTCTTGGGGCTGCTATCGCCACGGGTGTGAGCTATGGGGTACTCGCCGTGATTCAGCAGTTTTATCCCTTGACGATCCCATTTCAGCTCGATCCACGCATTATCGGGGGTGGCGTACTGATTGGTCTGTTCACTGCGCTCATTTTTGGCCTGATGCCTATTGTACAGGCGGCGAATATCCGACCATTGAACGTTATTCGCGAGATGCCTGGTAGTAATCGTGCTGCCAGCATTGCATTGATAATTGGTTTATTAGTGCTGCTCTCGGTGCTTTTCTGCCTGATGGCCGTGTTTATTCTCAACGACGTTGTTCTGGGTGTCAGCGCTGTTTATGGCACCTTCATCTTCCTGGGTTTACTCAGCCTCATCTTCACCCTGGTGGTGCTGGTGATCGGTCTGCTGCCGGTGCCGGAGCGTTTCAGTGCGGGCTACATAGCGCTGGTAGGAGCGGCACTGGTGTTATCGGTACTGCTATGGTTCGCGCTGCCAGCATTCGGCGTTCTGCTGGTTGTGATGTCTTTATTGGGATTTGTGGTTGTCTTACTGCCGCGTTCATGGAAGATAAGCATGAAGATGGCTTTTCGCAACATTGGGCGGCAACGTGGGCGTACGACGGTGACGTTATTGTCTTTATTCGTCGGCGTCTTTACGATTGGGCTTTTGCTCGTGCTGGGGCAGGACCTGCGTGACCAGCTAAACTCCGTCATCGAAAACAGTTTGAGCTACAACGTACAGGTGACGACGGGAGCGAAGGATACCGCAAATTTACAGGCCAGTTTGCCAACAATTCCTGGCCTGACGCCGGCTCATACGCAGGAGAGCGTGCAAACGTCCGTTGTGCCGCAGAGCATCGATGGGAAGCCGCTGTTCAGCCTGTTCCCGAAGGGAAGTTCGCAGCCAAGCTTCAGTTCATTGGGACTCGCTGGAGCCACATATTACCTGAGTAATCTCTCTGGGTATGATCTGGCGCATAATCAGTTGCCAGATGCGAAAACAGTGACGATTACCGATGGTCGTAACCTCAATGCTTCAGATGCGGGCACCAATAATGTTTTGCTTGGTTGGAGCGTTTTTCACCTTGATCCGTTGAAGGGTCACATCAAGCTAGGAAGTACTATTACCGTGCTTGGTCAGGATCGTAAGAGTATGCGTACCCTGACCGTTGTGGGCGTCTATCGCAGTTCTAATGGGACTGCGATGTTGACATCAACCAATCTGGTGACGGCACTTGCACCAGGTGGCGCTCCCACAACCACTTTTTATATGAAAATCGACTCTGATAAAGTTGGCAGTGCGTTGAACAAGATCGGGCAGGTTGCACCGAATGCAGCGGTGTTTAGTCTGGCGGGCCTTACCGATTACATTGATCAAGCGTTGAATGATGTTCTGGAAGTGCTCGTCCTGATTGCGTCGCTCTCGTTGCTGGCCGGTGTGATTATCATTGCTAATGCGGTGGCGCTGGCGATGCTGGAACGACGGCGCGAACTGGGTATCCTCAAATCGGTCGGATATACCAGCAAAACAATTCTGGGCGAGGTGCTGATTGAAAACGGCGTCGTAGGTGCGACGGGAGCGCTGCTGGCAATGTTGCTCGTTACGTTTATAACGAGTCTGCTCGGTCACTTTGTCTTCAAGAGTGCTTTCGGCGTGAGCTGGTATATCGCGATCGGCTTGATTGTAGGGATCGCACTGCTGGCGATGATTACCGCAACTCTTGTCGCGTGGGGTGCTGTACGCGTGCGCCCACTTGAAGTGCTGCGGTACGAATAAGTGTGTAGTACTACGTGGATTGGGATATCTTCATTGGTATCTCGATCCACGTATTTTTGCTTTATCCTTATTATTAGGGTAAAGATGCCTCTACAAAGAGCGGTACGTGATCCACTCTATATCTGGGACGACCTCGCGTGAAAATATTGATCTGGGAGCAAAAGATTTTAAACAACAAAAGAAGGAAACCCTGCTTGCTCATACTCTTTTGCTTTGGCTCGCCGAAACTCCTGAGGAATCCATTTCAGTGTATGAATAATGAGATGTTCAAAAACTTGTTTGCTTTCATCTGCAGAGCAGATCTTTCTCCAGCCTGACCGACTTTTCCAGGGATGTTCTCGATAAGTAAACAGGAACTGCTTTCCCTGATAAAGATATTCTATCCCCACCATATCACGATTTACTTCAAAAGGGCTATATCCAGACACAAGAAGATCGGTGTGGGAAGTGATAGCATGAAGAAGGAATGCATAAGGGGAGGCTGTTATGGCCTTGACAAGATCATAGAGAGGTTCGCAGGGCAAGCCGTCATTTACACGGTCATTATAGAAAGCTTGTATAGTATTCCAACTAGATCCTTCTAAAATCATCCCTGTATGGGGATGTTGGATAACAATCTTTGGCAAACCGTTTTCTTGTTGTTCTGGCTAAATCATAATGTATCGTTCCTCTCAGTTCCTTCCAGCTTTCTACTCTTTCCCTTATAGTATCATAATTGTACCAGGGCTAATGAAAGTTTTATGCCCGTCATCCCATCAGGCAATCTGGGAGCAACAGGTGCCCACCAGCAGAAACTCTGGTGCTGGTCCCAGTGTCATCTGGCGTTGCCACAATGCTCCACCATTTTCAGTAACAAGAGGACGTACAAGGGAAAGAAAGGCTTCATAGCTCATGCCCGTTGGTTTGCCGAACCAGCAAGCATTGTGGGCATGAGATGGATCAGCTTCGCCTGCACAGAGTTGATATACTCCCGCTGTCCCGCCAGCAGCATATTGTGCGGCATAATCATGCGGCGTTTTATTGATAGGCGCGACGGCCATCTGATTCAGCGTTTCGAGCGTAGCAAAGTTCTCTACGAAATACCAATCTTCATAGAGAGACTGATCGGGTGGTCCCCAGGGCGTGTTCCCAATTTGGAAGGCGTGGGAGGAATGGAAGCCGGGAAAAGCATGTTTGTGCAAAGATTGATGAAATGCAATGAGACGATCAATGTAGCCTTGCTCAGATATTGTTGCAAGGGGCCAGTGCCAGAAAACGTAAGCAAGCATGATGGGGTGCTCCTTATAGGCAAGCTTTCAAATGGTTGTCAAAGTAGATCCGATCCAGATGAAATGTATCTTTGTGCATCAAAGAAGGGTAAGGGCGTACTGGCAACAAAAAGTTCTACATAGTTGATGTGGAACCCACAATCGAGCAGCGTTGCCAGACAGGAGTAGTGTCCCGGTATATCAATACGTATTACTTTAGCCTGTTTGCGTGCCCAATGAATAGCGGCCAGTATGCAATCAGTCACATTTTCCGAAGCTTTAACGCCAAGTGGCCCAACGATACAGATTTCAGGATACCACAGATTTGTCGTACTCACGCGTACATAACCATATCCTATAGTCTCGCCTTTATGTAAAAACCATAAAGGGATCGCCTGTTGTTCTTTCAGCCAAAAGGCGTGATCCATTGGTCGTGCTCGTCCGCTTATCTCGGTATCCCATTGGAGAAGTGCCGGGTCCGCGATGTCGGCTGCAACCGCTTCAACGGGGCTGTCAGGCATGTTTGCGGATGATGATCCATCCCATTGAAGATTAAAGTTCGGGAATTGCGGTTGCATCCCAGCACGAATATAGAGTGCCTGAGCGCGTGGGTCGGTCGAACTCATTGTACAACGGGTCAGCTCATCTGATGGAAGGGCACGTTGAAGCACCATTTTGCCCAATCCAGTCGATTGTGCCTCTGGATGCACAAACAGATCAGTGAGGAAGGTTGTTGTGCTGCGGGTAATAGCGCCTGTGAAGGCGAGTATCTGGTTACCTTGTTCGGCTACATACATATTGCCCGTAGAAAGAATGTGGCGGAGGGCAGGTGAAATATTGCCTGGAGGTGGAGGTGCTTCTATTCCTTGTATTTCGTTCAGATAAAATACATTCTGCATCTGGATGAGATCATTTTCATGAGCAGGGCGAATTATGATCATCAGCTTTCTCCTTGCTTTGAACGAGGAAACAGTGTCGCACAACGAGGAATTCTGGAATATAAAGTTCCCAGGTGTTTTGCCTGGAAACTCGACATACAAATGCGAACCATATTACTCTATCATCTACAACAACCCACGTGCAATCTCTTGCGGATCGGTTTATGAGCCGAAGGTGTAAACGTGGAAGCTCTGAAAAAACAGATGCAAAATGAGGATGGAGGAACTCGGGATCGTGTCTACCAGGTACTACGCCAGATTTTTCAAGTGGGTTGCCAGAAAATCCGCATTCTTGTTTGTTTTTGATAGTTGCTGGAGAAAAGCCTCCATCGCCTCAAGGCCACGTTGATCGGATAGCGTCGAGAACATACGGCGCATGAGAACCACGGCCCGATATGTCCGATCATCGTAGAGCAATTCTTCGCGGCGCGTGCCAGAGAGTGCAATATCGATGGCCGGGAAACTGCGGCGCTCGGCCAACTTCCGGTTGAGGATCAATTCTAGATTGCCTGTTCCCTTAAACTCTTCGTAGATCACATCGTCCATACGGCTACCGGTATCTACAAGGATAGTTGCCATGATTGTTAAGCTGCCGCCTTCTTCAAGCTTGCGAGCTGCACCAAAGAAGTGCTTGGGTTTCTCCAGGGCGGCTGCATCGAGACCGCCTGAGAGGCTACGCCCACTAGATTCCACGTCCAGGTTGTAGGCCCGGCTTAAACGCGTCAGGCTATCTACCAGCATTACTACATCTCGCCCGCTTTCGACAAGGCGTTTGGCGCGTTCCAGAGCCATTTCGGCGAGACGCGTGTGGGTCTGTGTTGGTTCGTCGAAGGTCGAACTGACGATCTCGGCAGGCACGGAGCGCTCTAGATCGGTGACCTCTTCTGGTCGCTCCCCAATAAGGACCATTAACAGATGGACATCTGGGTGATTCTGAAGGATAGAATTGGCAATAGATTTCAGCAGGAGGGTCTTGCCCGCCTTTGGAGGCGAAACGATAAGCCCACGCTGACCACGTCCAATGGGAGCAACCAGATTAATGAGGCGGCCAGAGAGGTTCGTTGGCACGGTCTCCAGGTTGAACTGTTCATGTGGAAACACTGGAGTCAAAAGTTCAAAGTGTGGGCGACGCTGTGCAGCTTCTGGGTCCAACCCATTGACCGTCTCGACCCGCAGCAATCCCGCGAAACGTTCATGTTCTTTAGATGGACGCATCTGACCCTCTATCTGATCGCCCTGACGCAAGCCGAAACGCCGAATCTGGGACGCCGAGATGTAAACATCAAGTGGACCTGGGAGGAAGCGTTCTCTTCTGAGAAAACCAAAGCCTTCATCAATGATATCGAGTACGCCTGACCCGATGAAGGTGCCCTCCTGATCGGGGGTATCTGGAAGATGTTGCATGTTTTCCTGTGGGATGTTTTTCATGTCGATTTGTGTGCTCATGGTTTAATACTGTTCAGGGCGCTCTATCGAAGAAGATTGTGCCCTGATCCTTTCTGGAATGGATAAATTGGTTATGTCTTGTGAATAATCCCTCTTGCCAAAAGGGAGAAGCATGTGGCGGCCATTTGGAAGTGTGCGTCGTTGCTGGTTATGATTATTCTTCGAGTTAAAGAAGAGAGAAAGAGTTGAGTAAGACAGGCCCATGGATACTGTACCTGGAGTTCATGAAGAAATCAAACCTGTTCCATTGTTAGAACAAATAGGGTATTCGTTTTATTTCAGCGGCATCCCTATTTGGTGAGTATTTTAAATGATCGAGTGGCTTATAGCCATACGAGTTGCTTTCGACGACAAAGGCGCTCTACTAGGCTGCAGGGAGATGAAGATCCACTTTACTGACTTCTGGTACTTCATCGAAGAGTGCAGTATGAAGAAGAAGAGTTTTCGCCATATTGGTGTCTTGAAGATCGGCCCCACGAAAATCGACGAGATTAAGGTCAGCACCCTCCAGATTTGCGTGAGAGAGGTTGGCGTTACGTAGATCGGCTCCACGCAGGTTTGTACGCCAGAGATTGGCCCCACTCAGGTTTGCATTTCTTAAATCAGCATGACGCAGGTCCGCTTCTTGCAGGTTGGCCTCGGTGAGATCCGTTTCGCGCAGGTTGGCTTCGGTGAGATCAGCCCTATGCAGATCGGCTCCATGCAGATCGACGCCACGGAGTTGAGCCACGTGAAGGTCTGGCTCATATCCCTGTACATCAGCGTAGGCCAGCCGCCATCTATTCCAGGCCGCTTTTCCTGACAAAAGGATAGTAAGAGGATTCTGATAAGGCATAATATTTACTTTCTACTGTTATAATCTCTACTCTTATCAATCAAAGGCGATTGAGAGCTGGATCTTATACGAGTTCGCTAACCTGCCACGCTTGCTGGACTTCTTCTCTAAGCAGCGTCTTATTGCTCATCCTTATCTCAGAGAGATGAACCTCGCGTCCAAGCAACGCTGTAAGATCAGTCACGTATTGGCGATAGGGAAGAATGAGCGAATGACTCTCATCCAACGTCTGATAGTAAGCACGAGTGCGAGGATCCTCGGACGCCCACCAGTGGTTATCCTCGTAGCTATCAAGGACTTCCAGTAATTCACGGTAGGTCGATGTCTGTGGCGAAACATTTTTCTGTTTCAAGTAATCTGCATTATTCATTGTTCATGCTCTTTCTTTATCTGGAACGCTCATCATCGTCCAGATCTCTTTGTCTCTTCATATATAGTGGAGGAGTCTTCTTTGTCAAAAGTACTCCTACACGTTGTTCTTGCACTTGATAGGCCAGTTCTTCTGCGATAGATTTTACTTGCGCTTCGATGGCAGTGAGTGTCTCTTCATCCAATGCACCACCTGTGTCTTGCACCATGTCCATTACGCCGGCGATATGATTCATCAGATATTTACTGCTCGCTTGTGATGCAATGCTTCGTATGCGTTGTTTATTCAAGGATGTGATCCCTTTCCCTGGCGCTCAATTCTGAGACACCTCTATTTTTAGATTGACATGGTGGAGCAAGGAGGAGACAGAGAAGTGTGAGAGAAAACAAAACCATCCCAGAAATGACGATCCTTTGCTAAAAGATTTGCTCTGAGTGGCTGGTTCACATAAGAAGACGTGGATGCCAGGACAGAACTCGCGGGAAGATTTATGAGATAGTTCTATTATACACTATTTTTTAAGAGAATGCAATATTTATCAAATTGATAGGAAAGATTGTCAAATTTTAATTTAATCCGGGATTAATATATGAAGGCGTACGCATATTTATGTGCGAGACATCAGGATGGAACTGTGAAATGAACCTGCTATAATAGATGTCAGAACTATCATGTAGTGCCTTCCCCTGGAATAGAGGAGAATCCAACTTGCTGCCATATTTCCCCTTTAAAGACGATACCTACAAGATGGCTATGGGTGTGCAGGCGCTTGAGAGTGGCTGCCTGATCGAGATTGATCAGTTGCACTATCAGGATGAATTGATGCTTAAGAATGAGCTATTATTGAACGCGCATCACGATTATTTTCAAGCGGTGCCGGATAGCGAACTTATGCAGTGGGATGTGGTAGCGTTGGTGCTGCAAAATATGGCTAATCCATTATCCACAGTATTTTATGCTTATTAAAGATGGAGATGACTGGACGTGGCGCAATCAATTGTTGGGTGAAGAGACGCACTTTGTGTTTGGGAAAAGCGAGAGTTTGCCACAATCTCCATTGGATTGGGTTGGACGGCAGGTGCAGGAAGATCTCTTAGTCTTGCAACGTACCGAAGAAGGAGGAAGCATGGTACTGGTTGCGGGCCAGCTCTGTTTTCCCAATGCCTGGTGCCTGGATGATAAAATGGAGCAATCATTTTTGGATATTCATCAAAGCGTGCCATTGTTTGCCGAGTATCTGGGGCGCTCCTCTACGCTTTTACTGGATCGGTTGAAGATTGGCAGAGCGGTGTGGCGTCTGAACTGGTCTATTAAAGCAACTTCTCGCCTCAATCACACGCCTCGTTTTCATTATGAAGAGCAGCAAGCATCTCAAGAGATCACCCACGAGAATGTTGGTGAGCGTTGTTTTTTGCGTATAGAGCGGCAAGCGCTCACCCGTCTCCCGAGAACAAACGCTGTGCTCTTTACTATCCATACCTATCAATCTTCCCTGGATCAGGTTATTGATAGCGTTGATAGGGCGCGTCGTATGTTCAATATGAGTAGGACGATGCCAGAAGAAGTGCTGACCTATAAAGCGATGACCCCGTTTGCTCCTGCTCTGCTGAAGTTATCTTGCGGCTCAATGTGAAGATGAAGGGGCAATATTATGATTATTGAGCGTCTTCTTCGAGCGCCTCTCTGGCTTGTTCCACTGTTTGTGCTTCGAGAAGTTTATCAATTACGCTATTGAACGCATCGACAGTTTTAAGATGTTCCGCTTTTCTTAGTGCAAGGGAAAGTAATGCAGGGAAGTGTTTCTCGATAATCCGTGCCAGAAACGAGTGGGCTGCTATTAATTCACCCTGTTTAATACCTTGATCAAGCCCTTTTGGAGACCTTGATCCAGTCCTTTTGGAGACCTACATCAATGCCTTTTTGTACCATTTCCTGATAGGACCAGGAGTCTTCAAGAACGTCGTGAAACATTGCAAACCTCCTTTTGAGCCATTCTTTATCGTCCTCTGTTTTGTAGATGAGTCCGGCAAATGCATATCCTAATGCTAGTATATTGTCTTTGCCCGCACTTCTCAAGCCCTCTACCATGTTTCCGATTGTCTCATCGCGTGTCCGTTTGGCACCTTTCATCAGTGGGAGCAAGGGCAATAATCCTGCGAAACCTGGCTGGAGCAGCCTTTCTGGTACTTCCTTCCACAGGAAAATATTTTTGTAGTAAAAGAGATGCACTAATTCCCCATCAATCTCTATCTTGTAAGGAGAAGTAGCGATATTTTGCTCTTTCCGCAGATAGATCGCGAACGAGAGCACAGGTAATTTGGTGAGAAATGATGTTGCGACGTTATATTCCCAGAGGCGGCGAGCCATATTTTTGTCACGACGACGCTGATATTCCGCATGGACGATTATATCTTGCTCATTTTTTGTCGCCTGACAGAGAAAGTCCGCATCCACGGAACGGATAATCAATTCGTTGGTCACATCACCCTGATAGTACGTTTCCTGGGTGAGGAACGACACAAAATCTTGTGGATTAGCACGCACAAGCATTTTCATTAAAGCATCCCATATTTTTGTCATGTAAACAGGAGATTCCCCCTTCCACTATCCTCTCCTGTTCAGTATACCAATGTCTCCAAATTGCATCTTATGGTCCATCATGTCCTAATAGACGATAAGATGCAAAAATAATCTCATGCTTCCCATGTAGCATCTCTACGAAGGTAACCCGACCACCTGCAAATCCTGCGCGTGCTCAACAACGAAGCGATACTCGATTTTTTGTTCGCCATCGGCAGGTAAAGGAAAGCGCCAGATCATAATTTCTAGCTTTGTCCGTTCCACTGGTGGTGGCTGTATGGTCTGATTTTTGATCTTGATGCGTTCATGCTGCGCCACTGGCAAACGATCGCGCAGAACGATTTTCTTGCTCACCGCCGCATAGTTATGTACAGTGATGCGATAGGCATAGGTGATGCGGCGAATATCGTTTTGCAGGATATTGCCCTTATCTACCGAGCGTTCAATCAACTCGCGTTTGATCTTGATGCTATCGTCGATGCCCAGGAAGACCTTGAACTCCTCGGTAGGAGCTGTTTGCTTGATCTGAGTGGTGCCGACGTACTCGCCGCTTAAGAAGATGCTGGCGGAGCCTTTGAGCAGGACGTGGGCGCTGGTGTTCGTAATAGCTGCACGCAGATGAGCGTATTCCTCAATTGCGGGTGCGCTGACGTAATCGAATGAGCAGGGGAGATTCTCGCGTGCTATCGTCGTTTTATGTGGAGTGTTGTCCGAAGGAATGTCTACGGAGCGGCCCACGTGGAAGACAACGGAGGTGCCGGTATGCTCGATGGTTGCTGTGGCGATACTGGCAGGAGCGGCGACAGGCATTGATAGTACTGCATCCTCGAAGCTCTCGGCACTGCCTGAGGATTTCCTTAACTGTTGGGTTAAAGTATATTGGGGGGCTACTCCACTGGAGGAAGCCATGGGAGCACCCGCAAATCTGGCTGCCATTGGCGGGGGAGGTGGTGCATAGACGTTGAGATACCAGGGATCAAGTTCGGGAAGCACGGCTGCAAGGCTGGGCCGGGCCGTAGAGAGCGCGAGGCTTACATTCTCCCAACGTTCGCCTGTCGTTTGCTGTACCATGCCGATATAGCTCAATTCGACTTCACCGGCGCTCTGGTCTTCATGCATCTGTACACGTACATCATATTGAGGATACCAGGAAGCGTTCGTGACCAGGTAAGAGAGTTCCAGTTCAAATTCGCCCGCCTGTGCCAGTTCTACGCTGACCACAGCGGCGAGACGATCTGGCGATTGATCTCCCTGCTTCTGCCAGAGTTCGCGTTGCCGGGCGTCGATATCCTGCTGGACACGCTTCATCTCGTTTTCCAACTGCTGAGCCGCCTCCGCATCCTGCACTGCCTGATTTGCCATAAAGCTAAAGAAGGTTGCGCAATCATCGGGCTTCATCTGTCCCTGTGCCAACCCTTTCGCGAAATCGTGTGATTGTTCGCCCAGAGCGCGTAACCATTGGCGGCGATCGTTAAGAGAATCCTGCCTGGTATGGAGAAGTTGCTGATTTTGCTGTAACTGCTCCAATGCATTTTGTAAGTTGAGTAACTCCTCTTCTGGTGGTCGACTGTAGAAACGCTGTGGTTACATCGACGTTTAAGATACGTGTTCCCTCTGGCCCTTGCCCGGCGGCGCGTAGCGAATCGCGTATAAATTGTGGAAGATTGTTGATGCGTAGTTCGTGTTCACCAGCTTCTAATTGGAGGGTGCCCCGTCGTGTGATCAGGGCGCGATCGGAGTAGACGGTTACATCTTTAATAGGTGCTTCAAGTTCAGCCATTGCTACCTCTTTTTTTATAGCGCAATATTTTTGTATTTGACATTAGATGTACGTTTGATGATGGGAAATGGTTCCCTAATAACTGTTCCAGATAGCAAAAAAAACTAAAAAAATTGCATGGATGAGCTATTCTGATGAGCCATTCTAAAGAATCTCTTCATTCCAGCCGATAGGTTTTTTGAGAGGTCTTTCTCCTTGAACAAGTGAGAAGACCGGAGACCTTTAGTCTTGTCTTTAGCTACTTTAGTGTTTCTGAAGGGAAAAATCTATGCAAGCATATCCTGATTCTTATCCTCAATATTCGATGCAGTCACAACTTCAGTATGTTGGTGTCGGAAGACGCTTTGTGGCACTTCTCATTGATGGAGTGCTATTAGGAGTCGTTAATAGCATTATCTTTTTACTCCTGCGCTCTGTTCCAGCGTTAGCGGATACGGTGATAAGCATCATCTCGTTAGTCTATGTATTCACGATGGAGGCAATGCGTGGAGCTACGATCGGCAAAATGCTGCTTGGTTTACGGGTCGTGAAAGTAGATGGGTCGCCGATTGGATGGTCAGAGTCTATTATCCGTAACCTGCTGCGTATCATTGATGGAATTGGAGCGTACCTGGTTGGCGCAATTCTCATCTGGACATCACCACAGCGGCAGCGCCTGGGTGATCGAGTCGCGAAAACTGTTGTTGTGCGACAGTAGAAATAGATGCTAGCAAGCTTAATTGTGTATCGGTATTTGTTATACAATTAAGCTCATAAATTATGTGTTATGTTTGCTTTCTACGCACGGGTGTGAATTGCGGGAAGCGAGAGAAGCACTGTTGTACCTTGCCCCGGTTGACTGCTTATCGTCAATGAGCCATGATGCTAAGCAGCCATACCAAACGCGAAGAATAGTGGTATGCTGAATAAAAGAATGCCAGTCACGCGTACCTCATAGCGCAACGCATCCAATTGCCATAAGACTTTCATCGTTCCATCTTCTTCTATTTTGCCTGTATGGTTCTTCCCAATCAGGTTAGCTGTAGCATATACTGGTAGCGTTGGAGATGGATTGGAGAAGGATGAGAGATTTCCAATCTAAAGGTTTTCATAAATATTTACTGAAGATTTAAGCGAGGTTACCATGACGAACATAGATCTGGACCAATTAAAAGAAGAGGATTTTTGTTATCTGACAACAACAGGACGCGTCTCGGGGCGTTCCCATACTATAGAGATCTGGTTTGCTCTTGCTGGAAAGACGCTCTACATGCTTGCAGGTGGGCGGGAGAAGTCCGATTGGGTCAAGAATGTACTCAAAAATCCTGCTGTACAGGTCAGAATTGATAAAAGCACCTTCAATGGGCAGGCGCGTATTGTGGGAAGTGGGGAAGAGGATGTGCTTGCTCGTAAGCTAGTTTTAGATAAATACACGCCCCGCGATAGTGATGATCTCACCGGGTGGTCGCGTACCTCATTGCCAGTTGCCGTAGAGCTGGATATCTGAGAGTTAGAGTTTATTCTGGTTTTCTTTTGTCTGAGCCAAAAAATCGAGGATAAGAGGGATAACTCTCTTATGATGCCGGAAAAAAAAGAGATGGGTGCCACCTTTATCAATAATGAATTTTGCATGTGGAACTTTGCTTGCCACCAGTTCCGCATCTTTGATCGAGACATCTCTATCTTGATCACCGTGTAAGACGAGCGTTGGAGTTGTAATCTGTTCCAGGGGATAGTTGCTGATATGTGCAAACTGCTCCATGTCATTGGCATAGCCGACTTTACGTAACTCGCGCATGCTAAGGGATTGAAGAAGTTCTTCTGGTATGGGTGGGTATGGGAGATAGCGAAGGGCGCTTTCAATGAGGAAGAGGGTGGGATTTTTGGAAGAGATAAAGAGTTCTGATAGTGATGTGAAGAATTTGCGGATCGGCGGTAGTGCCGCAAGCATCTCTTGCTCAGAGTAGTATTGCGAGACGCCACATATCATAATTAAGCCGCTACAACGTTCCGGGTGGCGTAACGCAAATTGCAGTGCGGAAGGGCCACCGCCAGATGTGCCGATGACGGTTGCTTTCTGAATGTCTAACCTATCAAGTAGTGCTGCATAGAGATCAGCCTGGGCGGCGGGCGATTTTTGTTGTAGAGGGGTACGCAGGTAACCAGGGCGTGAGATCGCAATATAGGTGAAATGATCGTTTTTAAACATATGGGCCGTAGCCATGCTTTGATCGTATCCACCGGGAGAGCCATGTAAAAGAAGGAGAGCCGGTCCTTCGCCTTCTATACTATATTCTATGGGGCCTGAAGTGGTGTCTGTGATAGAGCTATTGGCTTGCAGACGTTGCAGCATTGTTTGTTTCCATTGTAGATAGCTGCGTATGAAACGTACAATGACGGCGGTACTGAGTGCAAAAGAAGCTAGTGTGAGGGCAAGCTTACCTTTCATGAGTGTCCCTTTCTGGATACGTCCATCTTTACGTTGAAGGAAGAGGAAGAGGAAAGGTTATCCCATCTTTTCCAGATCGGGCGGTTCCTGTGGAGGAGGTTGGAAGCCGCGCCAGATGGCGAGGGCTCCAATGCCCAGCGTGATGCACGCAACGATCAGATCTTGATGGTCATGGCTCGTGGAGAACCGAACAAACCAATAAATGCTTAATCCCAGGCAGAGGAGTGCGGCTACGTACCAATACCATTGCTTCTCATACAAGCTTTTCAGGCGTGAATTTCTCATGGTTTTTCTAATTTAACCCTTTTTGTTATTATTGGGAATTGTAACACATCTTCGCAACTTTGGATTTGCCGTGAGCGTCTATTGGCACCTATTTATATACTGGTTATATACGGCAATGGTGTTGCTCGTAGAGCACCGAAGGTGTTCAGTGCAGGTATTTCTCATAAAGGAGATGTGATGATCAGAAAGTTTTTTTCCTCTTCAATAGTGATTGCATTGTTAGCTATTGTTCTGGCTATTGGACTGAGTGTAAGCAGTCGTGCCAGTGTACACGCGGCAAGCTACAGCGTTATCCATGTTGTGGAACATTATACCAATGTGATAATTGATCTTGGAGCCAAAGGTGACTCAGTAGGAGATCTCAACCCTTTTGCTGATCCTATTTACGATGCAGCTAATAAAAAGCAGATAGGTTCCGAGAGTGGAAGCTGTATACGTACAATTGTTGGGAAAGTCTGGGAGTGTAATTGGACGGTCTTTCTCAAGGGTGGTCAGATCAGCGTAGAAGGACCGAGCTACGATAATAGTGCCAATTCGGTTCTTGCGATCATTGGTGGCACTGGTACGTACCATAATGTACATGGAGAGTTGAAGGTACATATTCGTAATAAGGCTGGTACTTTGGCCGATTATAGCTTCTATTTAAGCTAAAATATTCCTCACATGGCAAGCAAGCGAGCATGCAATTTGTATCGTTTGCTTGTACGTCTGCATTAAAGCTGGAATTAACGTCGTGAATATTCAGCTGGAGCGAAAAAGACAAGTACCGTCAGGTCCTCTATGATAGTATGAAAACGATGCTCAATGTTTGCAGCGACGAAGACAAGCGAGCCTGGTTCAACAGATGCGTGCTCCTCACCCACTTGTATCTGTGCCCGTCCCCGCACGATGTAATACACTTCATCTTCTGTATGAGGCTCTTGTAGGTCAGAACTTCCCGCCTTCAATTGATATAATCCTACGCTCATTGTTGGGACGCGTAAGAATTCGTGGTAAAGGTGGCCTGTTTGCTCCCGTGCAGCAATAATATCAGGAAGCATGAATTTGTTCATAAATAAAACTCCTCATAAATCTTTATAATAAAGAACTCGTAAAACCAGTGTGAGCGGCGATCCGTTGTAGATAGCGCAATTGTATATGCAACAACTCCCCAAGAATTGCAATCCCTTGCTCGATCTGCGCAGGCGTGTGTGCGCCAAAGCTCAGGCGCATATGGGCACGTGCCTGTGGTTGTAGAAAGAATGCTGCTCCAGGAGCGATACCCACGCCGCGTTCGATTGCCTGGAGATAGAAGTCGCGTTCGTTAATCTGTTCTGGAAATGTGACCCAGAGATTGAAGCCACCTGACGGGCAGGTCCACGAGCATTCGGGCAAGTGCCGTTGCAGAGCGGAGAGCATTGCATCGCGGCGAGCATAGTATAGGGGGCGTACGCGTTGTAGATGTGTACTCAGATGATGGCGATGCAGATAATCGGCGAGTGCACGTTGAAGCAATGGAGAGCTAAAGAGATCGCTGGTACGTTTAGCCGCGAGCAAGGGCAACAGATATTTTTCTTCAGCAACAATTATGCCAAGACGAACGCCCGGCAGCAGCACTTTAGAGAAACTAGTGGCATAGATGACCCGCCCATCGGGATCAGATGCTTTTAAGGCGGGCGTAGATGAGTCGGCATAAGCAAGCATGCCAGCAACATCATCCTCAAAGATCAGAAAGTCGTAGGTGCGTGCGAGGCGGAGTAATGCCTGCCTGCGTTCATTTGAGAGGGAAAGTCCTGTAGGATTATGAAATGTTGGTATCAGATAGAGCAGGCGAGGGTGATGGCGTTTGCAGGCTACTTCCACCGCATCGGGCAGGATGCCATGTTCGTCCGAGGGAATGCTTACAATGCGTTGCTCCCGTTGCGCGGCGAGCTCGAGCATGCCGACATAAGTAGGCTCTTCAACGAGAATAACATCTTCACGAGAGACAAATGCGCGTAACGCCAGGTCGATGGCTTGCTGTGCGCCGGAGGTAATCATTATCAGGTCAGGAGGTGTGACGATGCCACGATCGAGCAGAATATGGGCGACCTGTTCGCGTAATGAGAGTTCGCCTTGCGTTGAACTATAGCTGAGAGAAGCGGGATCGTCCAGCGCGATCCGCAGTGAGCGGCCCAGTTCCTGTGTCGGAAACGTAGTAGATTCGGGAATGGCCTGCGCGAAAGAAAGCAGATCGGGGTGTGCTGTCATACGCATCATATCGGCGAGAATGCCCTGGCTCAACCAGGATGGTGGAGATAGGGTGGGAACAGGTGGTGTGTGTAGAGAAGTTGGAATTGGAAGATGATCAGCTACAAACGTGCCGCGTCCAACGCCAGCTTCGACCAGTCCTTCTGACTGCAATTCGGCATAAGCGCTCTGGACCGTCAGGCGCGTCAGACCATATTCATGGGCGAGTTCGCGAATGGTTGGCAGACGGCTACCGACCGGGAGAGCGCCCGTCCGAATATATTCGCGTATCTGATTGGCTATCTGACGATAAAGAGGCAGATCATTCTTGCGTTGTAGCGAAAGCTTCATGTATCTCTCCTGGACTGAAGGCACTATGGTTATTCCCTTACCTAACTGTAGAGGAAATATGTAAAATTGTACAGAGTCAATCCAGTCTATTGGAGGGAGACAATCGTAGGGGTTCAATTGATCTCGCCCACGTGACTCACTTATGTGACCCGTGGGCGTCGTAAACGCGTCCCCTACACGTGGGCGAGATCAACTGAACCCCTACGATTGTCTCCTATACGTGGTGGAGATTGTATCTGTACAAGTTGCGGAGAAGAATTTACAGTTAGGTTATACAAACACCAATCTTAGACAGCAGCAACAAAGGAGACAATACGAAAATGGAAGTCCAATGGGAGAAAAAGTTTGCGCAACGTGTGCAACAAATGAAGAGTTCGGCGATACGAGAGCTGCTCAAGGTCACGGAACAGCCAGAGATGATTTCTTTTGCAGGAGGACTTCCAGCGCCAGAAGTATTTCCCGTAGAGCGCGTGGAGATAGCAACCCATAAGGTACTAACGGAACGTGGAGAGCAGGCGCTACAATATGGCGCGACGGAAGGCTATCGACCGTTGCGCGAACTATTGGCCCAGAGGATGTCACACGGGAATTTGAAGCTTACGGTCGATAATGTATTGATAGTCTCCGGTTCGCAGCAAGCGTTAGATCTCCTGGGAAAGATTATGCTTGATCCTGGGGATCGCGTCCTTGTCGAGGCTCCTACGTATATGGGGGCACTTCAGGCATGGAACAGCTATGGAGCTGCCTATATAACGGTGGTAGCCGATGAGCAGGGTATGCAGACCGATCATCTAGAAGAGGCGCTGCAGCAGAATCCAAAATATATCTACGTGCTGCCAAACTTTCAAAATCCGACGGGTGTTACATTAACTGGGCAACGGAGGCATGCCCTCGTGCAACAGGCGCAACGTTATGGAGTGCCAATCGTTGAGGACGATCCTTATGGTGAGTTACGTTTCGAGGGCGAGCATCTGCCATCGCTTCTGACACTTGAGGGAGAGCAGCAAGAAGGAATCTATCAAGGAAACGCAATCTACCTCGGCACGTTCTCGAAGATTATGGCACCGGGAATGCGCCTGGGGTGGGTGATCGCACCATCTCAGGTAATCAACAAATTGGTGCAGGCCAAACAAGGTGTAGATTTGCATACAGCCTCTTTTACGCAGATGATTGCCTATGAGTTATTGAAAGACGGTTTTCTGGATGAGCATGTGCATCTGATTCGGCGCGTGTATCAAGAGCGCCGTGATGCGATGTTGGCGGCGATGGAAGAGTATTTCCCTGAAGAGGTGAAATGGACACATCCCGAGGGAGGCATGTTTTTGTGGGTGACCTTGCCCGAGGGAAGCGACGCGACGGTATTGCTGAAGCAGGCAGTGGAGCGCAATGTGGTCTTCGTGCCCGGCGCGTCATTCTATCCCAACGGGGGTGGACAGAATACAATGCGCTTGAACTACTCGCATGATGAGCCAGAACGCATCAGAGAAGGCATTGGACGCCTGGCGCGTGTATTACATAAATCATTGGTAGCACAGTAGACGACTATGATTACCTGACTCAGGAGGGCGTATATGGGAATACTTATCATCGCATTTATATTATTCGTTCTATTAGATATAGCGGCCATGCTTTGGGGATATGACAGTCGGGATGGGATCGATAGCGCTGAATGGATGAGACGGCAGGAATGGCAACTTTCGCATCTTACCCGGCAGGATTAGTTGTTATACTGCATCCTTTTGCTTTCCATCTGGCGGCTGTGTACTTGTTTCTGAATCCCCTTTATTGAGATCATAGAGGGGATTCAGCCATGCCATCAACCCCGTGCGTTGTGCGCCCAGCAATTCCCAGGCTCGTAGCAGAGCAATAACATAAATGATGAGCATACTGAGTCCCAGGTAGGAGACGGGATCTGCATTCTTTGGTGCTATAAGGAGTTGTATAGAAGCCACCAATTCAGTTACGTAGATACAAAGGCTGACGACGGTTAGCCATGTTCTGCGCAGCGCATTTTGCCAGGAGGGCCAGGGATTGAGCAGGGTACGCGCCTGGCTCAAGCTATTGAGCACTCCAATAATGCTAAAAGTGATTGCAAACCAGCCAATGTTTGTGTGTGGCAGTAGTCCTCCGAGGGAGATAAAGAAGGCATTCAACAGGGCCGTGAAGGTACTTCCTGCCACAATGCGTGATTCGACTGGAGCATTGGCCTGCACTGTGCGTTCTGGTGCAAGGGAGATGGCGACGAAGAGGAGACCGATCAGTGCCCCTCCTGCTGTTGCTGCAGTAATAAAGAAATTCGTATATTCTGAAGGAACCATCGGTTTGCATACTCTCTTCTGGAAACTCTTCCAATTTATTTCCTCTTATATTACCAGATTGTAGCTCCACTTGCGACAGTACCGCCTTTTGACAATCCTGTAAGAATAGAGTAATGTACATGTGTTCGATTCTGAGCAGTGGAAAATTGGAATAATAGAGGGAAACACCCATGTCGACGCCCGCACGGAGACAATATTTACAGATCAAAAGCCAGTATCCTGATGCGATCCTTCTCTATCAGGTGGGAGATTTCTACGAGACATTTGACGATGATGCCTATATCACTGCTCGTGAGCTACAGATTGTGCTGACCAGCCGTGGCTATAGTTCCGATAATGGTGAGCGTATTCCCTTAGCAGGCATCCCACTGCATGCTCTAGATAATTATGTTGGCAAACTGGTGCATCGGGGGTATCGAGTTGCAATCTGCGAACAGGTGGGCGAGGTTGGGAAGGGTGTCGTCGATCGTGCTGTAACGCGTGTCCTGACGGCTGGTACGCTTTCAGAACCGAACCTTTTGCCTGCACGTCAGAATAACTATCTGGTCGCCATTGCCCCTGGTCGTACCCAGACTGCATTGGCCGCCGTTGATGTCAGCACAGGCGAGTTTACCGTGACCTGGTTTACGCCTGATGAGTTGCCCGTTGCCCTGGATGCCGAGTTGCAACGCCTGCCCCGGTTGAGTGCCTCTTGCTCGAAGGTATGCATAAGGATGCCTATCAGTTTCCCTCAAAAACCGTGACGTTGACATCCTGTCCCGCACACTTTTTCCAACAGGAAACTGCACAGACGCGCTTATGTCGTCACTTTGGCGTACAATCTTTGGACGCTTATGGCTGTGCCCAGGTCCCACAGGCTATCGCCGCCTCTGGTGCCATTGTTGCCTATCTGGAAAAGATGAATGTGGCGCTGCTCTCACTCTTGACTGGCCTGCGTTCGTATCGTACAACCAGCTTTATGGTGCTTGATGCCCACACGCAGCGCAACCTGGAACTCTTACAGGGAACACGCAGCAACACAGTGCAAGGAAGTTTGCTCAGCGTGCTGGATCGTACAATCACGCCAATGGGAGCACGACTCCTGCGCAAAACGCTCACGCAACCTCTGCTTGATTTGAGTCTGCTGAATGCGCGTTTAGCCAGCGTCGAAGAACTCTACGAAAGCCCCGCACTGCGCAGCCGTTTCACGATGTCTTTGCAGGGACTGGGTGATCTGGAGCGTATTGCCGGACGTATCCGCCAGGGAAGCGCCGTACGCAGTGAAGTGCTGGGGTTGCGCGAGTATCTCGATGGTATGCCGAAGCTGCGTAATTTGTTGCAAGGCTGTGAAGCTCCACTCTTGCAAGAACTGGCAGAAGAACTTGATCCCTGTCCAGAAGTTTCAGACCTCATCAGTCATGCTTTGATGCGTCTCGGCGAAGAAGATGAGCAGGGAGACGATGGACGCATAATCCGTTCCGGCTTTCATCCTGAGCTTGATGAACTCTTTGCATCGATCCGTGACTCGCGCCGCTGGATGGTTTCATTGGAGGCTCGTGAGCGCGAACGGACGCGTATCAAAAATCTCAGGGTCGGTTTTAACAAAGTCTTTGGCTATTATATCGAGGTCAGCAATGCCAACGTCAAGCTGGTTCCGTCCGATTATATGCGCAAGCAGACGTTGGTGAATGCCGAACGCTTTATCACGCCTGAACTCAAAGAGCACGAAGCGCGTATCCTCAGCGCCACCGAGCGTATCGAAGAGATGGAGCGTAGCATCTACACCGATCTCTTGCGTCAATTGAGCGCTTTTTATCCCCAACTGGTCAAGACCGCTACTGCCGTTGCGCGTGTGGATGTCCTCTTGAGCCTGGCAGAAGTTGCCGCCCATCAGGGCTATGTCCGACCAGTCTTGGAGCATGGGCAGCGCCTGGAGATCGTCGGTGGACGGCACCCGGTCGTCGAGTATACGCTGGACGGCGATGTCTTCATTCCCAATGACTCTTTGTTGGAGGCCGACGAGGGCACACGAGTTATGTTGCTCACAGGTCCCAATATGGCTGGCAAATCAACCTATCTGCGGCAGGTTGCATTGATTACATTGCTCGCCCAGATTGGCAGCTTTGTTCCGGCACGTAAAGCGCAGATTGGGCTCGTTGATCGTATTTTTACGCGTGTGGGTGCTGAGGACGATATCGCATCTGGCAAGAGTACTTTTATGGTCGAGATGGAAGAGACCGCAACCATTCTGCATCATGCGACAAGGCACAGCCTGATCATCCTCGACGAGATTGGCAGGGGCACTAGCACATATGATGGATTAGCCATTGCGCGTGCCGTCGTCGAACATCTCCATAACGAAACGGGTGCGCGTACATTATTTGCGACGCACTATCACGAACTGGCTTCGATGGCTAATGAACTATCTCATCTCAGTGTCTGTACGATGGCGATCAGCGACGACGAGCAAGGGAATATTGTGTTTCTGCATCGCGTCGCGCCGGGCAGTATTGGGCGCAGTTATGGTGTACACGTAGCGAAACTGGCGGGCATGCCCCAGAGTATTGTGCGCCGTGCCGAAGCCGTGTTGCAGCATCTGGAGAACGGACGCCCCACAGGTGAGAAGCAAGATATTTTTGCGCGGATGGGAGGAGAACTGGCTGTTGGTGCCTATACGCATAATGGTGATGGTGTGATGGTTGCCGAGACGAATGGACGTTACGAATGGCAAAGCGTGGAAGCTCGCACAATCGCTACGGCATTGGAGCAGGCGGGCGAACCTGATCTGGATGCCATCGATGTCTGCGCAATTACGCCGTTGGATGCCCTTAATCTCTTATTTTTGATGCAAAAGAAGCGCAGGATATCGGGCCTCTACGCTCATGGAAAGCCTGTATAATTATGATTTCAATGCAAAGAACGCCCCTCCTGGTACTCGCGCCCGATGTTGCCGAACGCATTGCCGCCGGTGAGGTGATCGAGCGTCCAGTATCAGTGGTCAAAGAGTTAATTGAGAATGCGCTGGATGCGGGCGCACATGACATTCGGGTCGAATTGCGTGGAGGTGGCTTGCGCCTGATTCGCGTCACCGATGATGGATATGGCATTCCCGAAGACGAACTGGAGCATGTCTACCAGCGGCATACCACCAGCAAAATCACCACCGTCGAAGACTTGAGCCGCCTGCAAACGTTGGGCTTTCGTGGCGAGGCATTGGCAAGTGTGACCGCCGTAGCTGAGGTCGAACTGGTGAGCCGTGCCATTGAAACCGAAGGTGACGAGGAGCAACCTGCATTACAGATAACTGTGCGTGGGGGAGAGATTACGCATCGCAGTCGTCGTGCACGCCCACATGGTACAACGGTGACCGTACGCGATCTCTTCTATAACGTTCCGGCCCGCCTGAAATTTATGCGTGGCGCACGTACTGAGAATAATCACGTTTTGCAACTGTTACGCCGCTATGCCGTTGGATATCCATCTGTACGCTTCAATTTAACGCTCGATGAACATGTTGCATTGCAGACTGGCGGCTCCAATGATCTGGTTGTGACCCTGGCCGAACTCTATCATCTGCCGTTGCATGAGATGCTTCATCCAATTGACGTAAGTGATGGTGTGCATTATCGTATTCACGGCTTTATTGCTAATCGTGTGCTGGCACAGAATAGTCGTCAGTACGTGACGTTGTTTGTCAATGGGCGCTGGGTACAATCGCGTCCGCTACAGGATGCATTGGAGCAGGGATATCGTGGCCTGTTGTCTAAAGGAAAGCATCCCTTGCTGGTTTTGTTTATTGATCTGCCAACAGACGAGGTGGATGCCAATGTCCATCCAGCCAAAACGGAGGTACAACTGGCCCATGAAGATCAGGTTGCAGCCGCGCTGTCGCAGGCTGTACGGGCTGTATTGGAGCATAGTCCAGCGTTACCTGAAGCGATAAATTTTCCTGGTCCAGTGCTGGCGAATCAACGTCGCCTACCCGGCCCACGGCGACGTGGTTTACACATTGCCGAGTCGGCTGAGGGGTATCGGGCAGAGCAGGCACCGCCAGGAACAGCGGAGGTGATCGCCAGTCTGCGTCCACTGGCCCAGTTACAGCAAGCAGTAATTCTTGCCGAAGCGCCCGATGGTAGCCTGTACCTGGTTGATCAACATAGGGCACATGAACGCGTCATCTATGAGCATCTGCGCCATACCAGTGCAGGTAGCCGGGGCGATGAAGCGATGGATGCGCATCTTTTATTGGAACCAGTGATGATTGAAATGAAGCGTCATCAGGCAGATCTGTTAGAGCAACGTCTGCCTATGTTGCGTGGCCTGGGATTAGAGTGCGAACGCTTTGGTGGTCGTAGCTTCCTCATCCGCTCAGTCCCGACCAGTGAAGGAAATGAGCAACTTGTCGCGCATCTAAATGAACTGGCAGAGATCGCCGCCGAAGATAGTCCTGATTGGGAGGATCATCTACTGATCGGCCTTGCCTGCCGTTCAGCGATGCGTCGTGGGCGTGAGCTTGGTATAGGAGAGCAAATAGCGCTCATTAAGGCATTGGCGAACGTTGCAGCTCCGGCTGTGTGTCCGCATGGGAGCCCTATATTGTTGCATTACAGTCGTACGTTTTTGATTGATAAATTTGATTGGTGAATACCTATCTTCAGAATTGAGGAGAGGCGTCACCTTCTATTATGACAGGAAGTGTACGGAGTGTACGGAGTGGAGAAAATAACAGCCAGGGTTGAGCTAGAATAAGTCCTCCGGCAACAACAAAGAGGGTTGGGCGCAAGCCAATATTTTCACCCAGCCATCCTCCTAGTAATGCGCCAATGGGTGTCGTAGCCCAACTGATCACTTGCATAGTAGCATTTACACGGCCCTGCATTTCGTTGGGTGTTATTACCTGGCGAAGACTCACTTCATGAATATGATAGATAATGAGTGGTGCAACTGTGAGCAATTGCGCGGTAGATAAAGTGATTACAATTTCTATTAGCGAACCGTGTGCGATGGGAATCAGGACTGCTCCAAAAATACTCACTAGTGGGGTGAGAATCAGCGCTGGTCCGAGGCCCCACCAGCGCACAACATGTTTTGCCAGGAGTGTTCCAAGTAAGAAACCGATATTTCCACATGCGTAAATGATCCCAAGCCAGATAGCATTTATGGTCAGTTGGCGTGTCATATATAACATCAGTATAGCCAATTGTACTCCCCAGAAGATATTTGCTGTTCCATTGCTTGCAGCAATGACACGCAAGATTGGATGGCTTATCACAATCTGTAGCCCTTCTCTAATTTCTCTCCAGAGATGTTGTTGATGTTTTTGTATAGGAGGTTCTGTGCCACGAATACGCCAGACAAAGAGTACGGAGAGAATAAAGGAGAGGCTGTCCACAATAATTGCTAGAGGAGCAGTGACAAGTTGGATTAAAGTACCTGCGAGGTTTGGCCCCACAATTTGGGCGGCTGATTGACTCAGTTGAAGGGCGCTATTGCCCTCAATCAGGTGCTTACGTTGAAGAAGTGAGGGGAGAAACGAGCGTGAGGCAATCGTAAAAATAACTGAGAGGGTAGCCGCGAGAAAACTCACTACATAGAGAATTTCGATGTGTAGAAGATGTAAAATACTTGTCAGAGGGATGAGCAGCAATAAAAGCGCACGACCTAGATCGGCAATCATGAGGAGTGGGCGGCGATGGATACGATCCACCCATGCACCTATTATGAGTCCAAAGAGGAGTGGAGGTACCTGGCTGAGAGCGAAAAGGAATCCCATCTGTTGAGCATTGGCGTGTAAGATAGAAATGGCGGTTAATGGAAGCGCGAGAGTAGTGATGGCCGACCCAAAGAGAGAAATAGTCTGACCCATCCAGAGTTTGATGAAAGCGGGTTGATGCCAGAGAGGAGTTCGTTTGAATGATAGATGCATTCGCTGAGAATCCTTTCAAATGCCTGATTTTGTGTGTATCTATCAATACCTATGTTGGTGTTGGTTAAAGCAGGCATTTATGCCCAGTTCTCCTGGCGAGAGCATCGTATCCGGATAAAACGTAGCAAAGGCACTCTTTACACAAAGGCAAAGAGCTGCTCGACGAGTATGGGAAAGTCAGGGATGACTTTTGAAGAAGGAGGCATTTTCCCTTCAAAAATGCCATGTGAATGATAGATGCCGACCTCTATAGTCAATATTTCAATAGTGCGTGAAGTTGGTTCTGCGATCCAGTATTCAGTTACACCTGACCTGGCATAGGCATCAAGCTTTTCACGTCGATCATATCTGGCCGTACTGGGAGAGGCGACTTCAATCACAAGGTCAGGGGCACCCATGATACGTTTACCGGAGATTTTGCTCATGTTCGCGTTGAGGATGACGAGTACATCTGGTTGACAAATGGTGTGAGATGTCAGTTCGACATCAAAAGGTGCAATATATACACGTCCGAGCATTCCCAGATTAATATGATTCCATAAGTAAGCAAAGATGGCTCCGACAGTATCCTGATGTTGTTGATCAGGGGAAGGTGACATAAAAAGCACTCCATTTACCACTTCGTAACGCTTCCCATCGTCTGGTATTGCGGCGTAGTCCTCGTAGGTCCACTGACCCTGCTCTGGTCCCTGGATTGTATTAGCAGGAGTGGCTACAGGTAAACTACCTGGTGTTAAGGTCATCTGCGTGCGGCCTTTCGTTAGCAAGTCCATTTTGAAGCACCTCCACCACTTAGTAACAAATCGATAGTAGCATAGAAAACAACGTTTCTGCAAGCACCATAGTTTAGACAAAAAACTGTTCAACAGACACAGAAAACCCGGATACCACCGTTGAAGGAAGAGTCTGTTGCCCCTGAAAAATACCGAGAGAACGATATGCAGTGTTCTCTAAAATGAGTAATTCGACGGTATGAGAGGCGGGACTGGCAATCCAATACTCAGAGACACCTGCATGTGCATAGGCATCCTGTTTCTCGCGGCGATCAAAGCCAGTTGTGCCGGGTGAAGCAACTTCGACAACGAGATCAGGAGCGCCAATAATGCGTTGAGCGGAAATTCTCTCAAGGTGAGCATGCAGGATGACCAACACGTCAGGTTGGACGACGGTTTTGGGGTTGAGTTCAACATCTAACGGGGCGATATAAACTTTCCCTAATTGGTTACGAAGGGTGTAATCTCGCAAGCAGGCAAAGATGGCTCCGACAGTATCCTGATGTCTTGGGTCAGGGGAAGGTGACATAAAAAGCACTCCATCCACAATCTGGTAGCGCTTTCCGTCATCTGGCATGGCGGCATAATCTTCGTAGGTCCAGTTGCCTTGCCCTGGTCCCGGTACAGTATCAGCAGTTGTGATCATAGAGCTGTATGGAGTTGTGTTCATTGCTGTCCTGCTTTGTGTTGTGAGACTCATCTAAGCGCTACCTCTCCTCCACGTGTTGTGTTTCTAAGAGTAGCATAGAAGAGGGCGAATTACAAACGATATTTTTCAATATAATTCTCTTTGCACAGTATACTTGACTTTCACTACAAATCTCGTTTACACTATCTTGTGACCGGTCACAGAAGAGAGAGAAAGTACTCTCCATCTTCCATCGGTTGACCTGGAACGAAACGGGTGAGCATGTACTCGTATTTTTTAGGGGGTATCTGACCGAAGATACCTGTGCTTCAGGGAGGAACACAAATATGAGCGGACGCTTTATGAGCGCAAGAAATGTTTTTGTATGGATGACCTGTATTTTTCTGGCGGGTGTACTGTTTAGTGGCATCGTCAGTACGACAAAGGCTGCAACCTATACGATCAAGACGTTAATCGTGGCGAAGGATGGTAGTGGGCAGTATAGTACAGTGCAGGCGGCGGTCAATGCTGTGCCATCCAATAACACAACCAGAACGGTGATTTATATCAAGGATGGAACCTATGATGAAGTGGTAACGGTGCCCACTAACAAGCCATTTATCACGTTTGCTGGTCAAGATGAGAGCAAGACCATTATTACGCACAACAACTATAGTGGTAAACCGATGCCCGGTGGAGGAACCTATAATACTGCTACCAGTGCCAGTGTATTTATCAATGCGCCAGATTTCCTCGCGGTCAATCTCACCTTCCAGAATACTGCGGGCGCGGTTGGGCAGGCCGTTGCAATCGATGTAGCGGGCGACCGTGCGAACTTCTACCATGTACGTTTCCTCGGTTGGCAAGATACATTGTTGGCCTGGAAGGGTCGTCAATACTATAACAGCGTGTACATTGATGGTCGCACCGATTACATCTTCGGGGATGCCACCGCGTACTTCAACCAATGTCAGATCCAGAGCCTCAATGGCTGGGGAATCACTGCACAATATCGCCAGAATGCGAGCGAGACGACGGGCTATGTGTTCGATGGGTGTAAGATTACGGGAACGCCCTCCAATTCTACTATTCTTGGACGACCCTGGGGACCGTACGCACGTGTCGTTTTTCTCAATACCTCTATGGATGCCAGCATCAAACCGACGGGTTGGGCAAACTGGGACAATACATCTAATTATAAGACGGCCTACTTTGCGGAGTACAATAGCACTGGAGCGGGTGCGAATCCATCGGCACGCGTCTCATGGTCGCATCAGTTGACGGCAACGCAAGCGCAGTCGTACAGTGTCAATAATTTTCTGAACCAGGATGGCTGGCTGAATTCGTCTGAAACGTTTCTGGACTGGTTGTTAAAGCATTGGCCTTAGTTTTTATTGTGATTGTTTGAGGTGAAGGACGCGGAGATGATCAGCGTCAAGTTGTCCGGCGTCACCACCATGCCGTTGGGTAATGCAAGGTCGCCAACCCATCCTTGACAGGATCATCTCTCTCTTTGTATAGTAGTGAAGTATTCACTCGCTTTTTGAGGAGGTTTTGACATCTATGTCAGTGTGCTGCTAACTCCATCCTGTTTCCTGTTCAGACGGTGAAACAGACGCTATCATTCTTGCTTCCATCTATCGCGTGTCTCTCATCAGGCATGAGCGCTCAGGCATTCTATGCCTGGAATGCGCAGGCCTGCTTCCAGCTTGATGGACTTCTGGCTTTGCCAAAGCGAGACGGCGCATAGTGATCAAGCGAGCATTTGATGGTGTTTAGAGATATGGAGAAGCGTGCGGCAAAGAGGTGTCAGATTTTTCTCTTAGAAAAAAGCAAGGAATAACTATCATGACAGAACATCAGCTTTCACTCTTCCCCTTCTACGCGGGTTGGGGTATCTACCAGCAGCGTCTTGTCGCGGCCATCGCGCCCCTTACAGGAGAGCAGCTTGCCTTGCGCAACTCGCCGCAAAACTGGTCGATTGGCATGTACGCGACGCATATTGTCGCAGATCGCGCCTGGTGGTTCCACGCACGGATGGGCGAGGGGAGCGCCGATCTTACTTCCCTCGAATTATGGGCTCTGGGAGTCTGTGAGGGGGGCGTGGATCCATTACACTCGGCGGCAGAACTGGTTGCCGGACTTGAGAAGACCTGGCAGATGATCCAGCAGACGCTTGCCCGCCTGACCCCTGCTGATCTTGAGCAGGTCTTCCCGCCCCTGGATCAGGCGGAACGTGTGCGTCACGCGAAACTGGTCGAGCCTGCGCTCCAGCCATTCGCCCAGATGTGGTTGGATGCGGCGCGTCTATCTGGAGAAGTGAGACCCGCAGTTTCGCTCCAGTGGATCATCTGGCATGTGCTCGAACATGACATCCATCACGGCAGCGAAATCTCCACCATTCTCGGCGTACACGGCCTGCCAGTAGTCGAGTTGGATTAAGAATAGCAACATATTCAGTTTCCCTCTTATAGGTGGATAGGTTGAAATGATGCAGTCGCCTCAGCGACAAGGTCGCCCCTGTTGCTGAGGCGACATTCCATGCTCCTGGTTATTTCCGGTTGTGCTTTATCGTTTTGGAAGAGGAGTGTAGACTTACGTGCAAACTGCAAACACAATAGATGAGTTTAGTCAACACCGAGGCGCGTTCTTCTGGGGTCGTGGTACTCACATATCAGCCAAAGTAGCAGCGTGACTCTGTGTATCTTAGTGGCGCAATGCCCTGGCAATCAATTCAGCAACAATCAAAAAGGCCAGATCGAGCGCCAGTAGAATAAACAATGCGAAGTTGATGCGCGAGGCGATAAAGGTGCTTACCGCAAGCACCTGTGTCTCATTAATATGGTGGAAGTACCAGAAGGCGAGCAGGGCGAGAATAACGAGAGCGAGAAAGGTGCACACGAACCAGCGAGCACCTTTCCAGTCCTGCGAGCTGGGCCAGAGTTCAGACGTGACCGTAAGAATCAGGTAGGGGGCGAAGATCAACGTCCAGAGGGGCCAGCCGGGACGGAGAATTTGCAGGTGCTGGTTGATGTCAAGTGGGATGTCCCAGAGATTGTAGCCAGTGGCGACCCAGTAGAGGAAGATGAACGCGATGATCCCACCAAAGAGTGGCGCGACGCCGCTCAATCCATCCCCAACGTAGCTCATAATGCGACCCTGGGGCCGAACATATTGAACCTCGCCAAGTTGGAGCGATTGCCGATTTCCACTGCGCATGACACGCCCGCGTGCATCTCTTTGCTCCACTGGCTTGATGCGGAAAAATGTAATGCTCGTGATACGAAATCCGAAGGGTCTGAAGAACAGAACAGCGATGGCATGACTCATTTCGTGGAGCATCACACCGGGTGCATTCAGCCAGAACCAGACGAGCAGTCCTCTCTCACCAAAGAGGCGATAGCCGATCTCATCTACGCGTTGACGTAATCCCTTGCGCGTTGCACGTAAAAGCGCGAAAAGTATAAACACGGCTGCAATGATCAGCCATGGTAGGTAGGGCGCTAATTGTTGCATGAGTCTGGTATCTGTCATTTTTCCGCTCTCAATGCCGGGCTTTTCTCTCTAACCATTGTAGACGCTTCTGTATAGCATAGTCAAGTTGTTTCTAACATTTTTGGTATATTCATGGCGCAATTGTGTCCAGTTCTGGTTTTTCCCGTTCGTCACTGATTTCATTGCCACCATCTATCTGTTTGCGGTGTTTATATCTATAATAAATACCCCATGCCCCAAACATGATTGCGCCAATGGATAATAAATATAAGACACGATTTATACCAAAAATGTCAGCGAAGATGCCGATGAATAGGATAATGGGAATGGCACAGGCGTTGTAAAGCACGAGTTGTAATGCCAGCACGCGCCCCTTAATCCAATCTGGTGTCAACTCTTGCACGCTAGTAAGCGCGGGTAGATTGATGAAGTCGATAGCGAGGCCAGCGGCGAACATGATAAGAGCGACAGTAACGAGCAAAAGCGGATTACCAACCCATGCATCTGGTTGCAGAAAACGCGCCATTTTGACCGTTAGCGGTAAGAGGATGGTAGCAATCGTGAACATAATCGTACCGATAAAGATGGCACGTGGCTTGCCAATGTAACGGGTAATACGTGGCATGAGTACTGAGCCTGAGACGAGGCCAATACCCGCTGGGGCAAAGATGAACGCCATTGCATTCGATGGGAGTTTAAGCAATTGTGTGACGATGGGTGTTGCAAGCTGGCTGATGACCAGGAGTAGGACGCCTGCAAATGAGAGCTGGATGATGCCGAGAAAAAGTCCCTTGTTTCTGCGCACGAAGCTCCAACCCTGATACGTTTCGTTCAATACTTCATGAAATGCGTTGATGGTTTCTTCGGTGAGAGGACCCGTCTTTTGTTGAGTCTGCTTCTTCTGTGCCAATTTTTCATGAGGGATCATTAGAATTAAAATAGCACATACAATGTAGAAAATACCTACAAGTGCGTATAATTGAATAATAGGATCAATGGTGAAGGTATAAATATGGAATGTTGGTAAGAAACTTAAGGCCAGCGGAGCGAAAAGAATAAAGCCCAGAGCCTGCGAGAGCATAAATGTGATGTTGAAGAGGGAGAGTGCGGGCATCAATTCATCTTCACTGACCAGAAGAGGGATTGCGGAACCTTCGGCGGGCGCAAAGAACTGGCTGATTGCAGAGATGAGAAAGGTAAGCAGATAGACAGCTACCAGCAGGGTATGGTTAACGAGCAGCACACCAACAAAGAGGAAGGTTGCCAGAGCACGCAAACAATTGCTGGCCCAGAGCACACGGCGCTTATCCATATGATCCACAAAGACACCTGCAGGAGCGCCAAAGAGGACAGCGGGGATGCTAAAGCTGATAATGGCGAGGCCAACGAGGGTTGTTGAATGTGTGGCGTTCTCAATTAAGATAAGCAGAGCATAGTTAGACGCGTTGAATATCGTCATGGAGAGGAGCTGAGCCAGCCAGATGCGGAGAAAATCTCTCTTCTTCAGCAATGTGAGAAATCCCTCACCTCGATTGACATGTGCCATGCAATATTCACTCCTAACGTATTTTACGTTTCTTATCTATTTTTTGTAATTAAAATGCTACTCTTCATCAAAAAAGTCGTCTTTTTTCTCCAGACGAGGTAATACTTGCTTTGTGCGGCGTTCAACTTCTGAACGTGGAAGCAGGACACGGCGACCACATTTTTCGCAGCGCAGACCAATATCGGCCCCCAGACGAACAACTTCCCAGTCGAAATTTCCGCATGGGTGTTGCTTGCGCAGGCGTAAGCGGTCGCCTAATTCAAAATGCATCATAGGCATGGTTTCTTTTGCTTTCTATGCTTCCCTGTTATCTGACCCGTAGAGACCGTGTGTAAAGATGTACTGCTCGACGGCTTCCGGTACCTGATATTTAATTGGTTTGCCCTGTGCTATACGTTGGCGCAGGTCAGTCGAGGAGATGCTAAGCCGTGGTGCCTGAACAACGTGCAGGCGTTGTGAGATCCCAGGTAAGCGTGTCTCCAACTGTGTATCATTATACTCACCCTCGTCCATATAGCCGGGACGCCCTACTGCCACCAGGGTATCAAGTTGTGCCAGGATTCCCTGTGGGTCATGCCAGGTGTGAAGCTCTTCCAGGCTATCCCAGCCAATGACAAAAGAGAGTTCCACGTCGGTGCCCATTTGTGCACGTAAGAGACGCAAGGTGTCGACCATGTACGAAAGTCCTGGTCGATCCATCTCAATGAGCGAAATGGTAAAGTGCGGATTAGAAGCGATCGCCAGTTCAAGCATCGCCAGGCGTTGCCCGGCTGGTGTGATCACGCGTCCCGGCTTATGTGGTGGCTGCCCGGTCGGGATAAAGATCATCTCAGCCAGGTCAAGTGCTATGCGTACCTCTTCCGCAATAACGAGATGTCCGTAATGGATGGGATCAAAGGTGCCTCCCATTAAGCCAATACGTCGCTTCTCCGGTTCATACTTTTCCAACGTATAACAACTCCTTCAGGCAACGCTGTGGTACCAGATGCCTATCATACATTTCCTGCGGGTTCTATCACGGCCAGGTCGGCCTGTGGAAAAACGGTATGGATAGTATACATAACATCGGTAACCGTAGAGGGTTGCTCGGTGGCGATCCAGAAGCGTAGTGTGAGCGTGATCTTTTGTTCCGTGTAGCTACTGAATAGGATGGTCGGCTCTGGTTTTTCCAGAACATGCTCGATCTCATGGACGGCGGCGAGAACGCGTTCGGGGGTTTCGTCTTTTTGAAAATCTTCCTGTGGCATGGTGACTGTAATACTGGCACGTCTTTCGCCATAATAGGAGTTATTTACCACGATCCCACCGAAGACGAGCGAGTTTGGGATGGTGACCTCCTCTCCACTGATGAGGCGCAGTTTCGTTGCCCGTAGCTCTACATTTTCAACACGCCCTGTATACGTTGCAGTACTGATCAGGTTGCCGATAAAGAAGGGGCGCTCGATCAGGATATAAAAGCCGGCGACCAGATCTTTCAGAATATCCTGTATCGCGACCGTAAGGGCTAATGTGACGATGCCAACTGTTGCGACTGGCAGTCCGACCGGAATATTCCAGAGCGAAAGAATCCAGAAGGCGGCGAGGGCGAGAATAAGAATAAAGAAGATACGCCCGATGAGCGTGCGCATATTGATGTCTATGCGATTTTTTTCTAGCCCACGCACGGTAAGATTTCTGACTGTACGCGCCACACCGATGCCTAAAGCAATCAGAAAAATAGTTGCAATCGTATTTCTTGAAGATGAGATAATCGTATTCTGATCCAGTTTCAGGTAAGAAGTGACCTGTATCCACAGTTCATTTAGTTTGCTGATACTCCATAAGAGGATAACCGGTGTCGCCACTGCTGCTATGATCAATGTTGGTATCACAACAATAATACCAAGCGTCTGTACTAGCCATGCATCGAGATCGGTGTTTTTTTTCAGTCGGTTGACTAATGCACGTCGTAACAGAAGTCCGATGACCAGGGCTGTGATAATCACAAGTCCGGTTAAGACAATACGCAGCGATAGATCAACCGTGCTTGTGACCATATTTTTTGTCGGGTTAGTATCAATAGTGTTTATTATAAATAACATTGTTTTCTTAAAAACTCAGCTCTCTGACTTAAAAATGAAGATTGTAATTCCGTAACTTTGCGGGCATTATATCATATGATTGTTGAGAATACTGTCGTGCAAGCTCATTTGGGCTAGTCTCTGTACCATATTCAACCAGGCCACAGCTTGCTGCGAGCTGTCCTATGATCTGCGTGGGTGTGAGTCCTTGTGCCCGTAACGGCTCAATTCCGCTGCTGAGCGTACGTTTGGCGAGACGTTTTCCCTGTTCATCAAGCATGAGAGGGACGTGAGCGAAGGTTGGAATTGGGAAACCTAGCGCTTCAAAGAGTAAAATTTGCCTGGCTGTGGAGGCGAGTAAATCCGCACCGCGTACAATTTGATTGATGTGCATCAACCCATCATCAATTACAACGGCAAATTGGTAGGCTATTATTCCATCTGAACGACAGAGAATAAAGTCGCCGACTGCGTGCTGTACCTGCTGAGTTACAGTTCCGACAATGAGATCGTTGAAGGTGACCATACGTTCATCATCGACGCGAAAGCGCAGGGCTGGCCGCCTTCCTCTGGCCTCATAATCTCTACATTGCTGCTGCGTCAGGTGACGACAGTTGCCGGGATAGCGCGGTCCCTCTTCTGAACCTTGCTGAGGTGCGCTGGCGATGCGAGCAGCCTGGGCTACCTCTGTGCGGCTACAATAACATGGATAAACGAGATGAGCTTCACGTAATTGTTGCAGGTAATGCTGATAGATTGTCTGGCGTTCGCTTTGTATATATGGAGCGTGGGGGCCAGCGCAATCGGGACCTTCATCCCAGTCCAGTCCCAGCCAGCGCAGGTCCGTAAGCATGCGTGCGGTTGCCTCAGGACGCACACGTGGTTGATCGAGATCTTCTATACGTAACACAAATTTGCCATGAGCGGCGCGTGCGAAAAGCCACGCGAACAATGCCGTACGTAGATTTCCCAGATGGAGTTCACCGGTCGGGCTGGGAGCGTAGCGGCCACGTATAGGGTTCAAGGTTTCAGACATCGCTCCGACCATGGGCAGACCGTTCCCTTCGGTTCTCTGGCAATCGGGAAGACATTGAACTCAGCCAGCAATGTAACCAGCGTGCATAATGGCAAGCCAACAACGTTGAAATAGCAGCCATTGATACGCTCAGTAGGTTGGAACTGTGAATGCTGAATGCCGTATGCTCCCGCTTTATCCATTGGATCGCCCGTTGCGATATAGGCAGTGATCTCCTCTTCGCTGTATGGTCGCATCAATACGGGCGTATCACAACTGGCACCATGCAGACGTAGTTCACCATCAACGATTGCGCTAACAACAACCCCTGTGATGACGTGGTGCCAGCGATCACGCAGGGAGAGTAACAACATGCGTGCATGTTCTTTGTCGCGTGGTTTGCCTAATTCTTGATCATCCAGTACGACCGTAGTATCCGCTGTGATGACGATACGGTTGGTCGCTTCTGGTAATGTGTGAATGGCGAGGGCTTTCTGCTCAGCCGTCCATTGTCCTAATTTTTCGACGGGTCCTTGATAGGTTTTTTGCATGGCATCTTCGTCAATCGGTGCGACGCCAACCGTGAAAGGGAGACCGAGCTGGCTTATGATCTGTCGCCGTCTGGGTGAAGCGGATGCCAGCAATAATGGAAGAGAGTTTGTCGTCACGATACACGCTCCAGGAGCGCCACGCATTCGATATGGGCCGTCTGCGGAAACATGTCAAGCGGTTGGACCGAGCGTAGCTGATAGACGGGATGAAGGTGGCAAAGGATATTGAGGTCACGTGCCAGCGTCGAGGGATCACACGAGACGTATACGATACGTGTGACCGGGTTCTCCACCAGGGCGTCCAATATAACCTGCTGGCAGCCTGCACGTGGTGGATCAATCACCAGTCCATCGATGTGTGTGGCAAGATTGGGGAGCATCGCCTCCACCTTGCCTTTGAGAATCTCTACATTAGAGATGTCGCGCAGATTCCACTGTGCATCCTTGATTGCGCTGGCCGACTCTTCGATGGCAATTACTTTGCCCACGTGTTGCGCCAGGACGCGGGCGAAGGTGCCAACGCCGCAATAGGCATCGACGATAGTCAGTTTGTCTAGCGGCACGTTGGGCGCGGAATTCAGCAAGCCTGCGCGTATCATCTGCACCATTTTCTCGGCCTGGGCCGTATTCGTCTGGAAAAACGAGCTGGGGCGGATGCGAAAAGTTGCTCCCGAGAGAACTTCTTCCATCGTTTCGTTGCGCAGATCCAGTCCTGCGTCGCCGAGCCGCTGCGCTATTGCGGGCGAAGGGGTGGGCTGGATAAGAATCTGGTTACTGACATCGCTGCAACGTATTAAAACCTGGGGGCGTGGGTTCTCCTGCTCGTTGATGATGTCCAACGCGCGATTGATCTTTTCATGCGCAATGGGACATGCAGCGAGGGGAAGCACGCGATGGCTTCCACGTGCAGTTAGTCCCACCTGTCCACTGCGATTGACGGAGAAGCGCATATGATTGCGATAGTGCCAGGGAATAGCACACGGTACCGTATCTAACAACGGTGGATCGCTAAAGCCGCCGATATCGAGCAGCAATTGTTGGACCACATGCCGTTTCCACGCGAGTTGTGCTTCATAGTTCATGTGCTGCAACTGACATCCCCCACATGTGCCAAAAACAGGGCAAGGAGCCTCAATGCGCAGTGGTGAAGGCTGATGAATTTCAGTAATCCATACGCGCGGCGGACGAGGTTTCCAGTGGCGTCTATGGCGACCCGGACGTGGGATGGGAGGCGCTTCGATCGCGATAGTGACGTGTTCTCCCGGCAAGCCAGCCGGTACGCGGAGGGAACGGGTAAATGGTTCGCCGTCCGCGTCCAGCTCACTAATTTCAGCGAGTGCATCACCTTCACGTGTCAGCGCACCCAGCGTGACCGTCTTGTAAGTTATGGAGCGTTCTTGTAATTCCTCGTTACTCATTTTTTCTTAAATTTTCGTGACTTTCCTTTTTGTTTTTGTGGTCGTTGTTGTTGTGCCTGGCGGGCCTCGTCATAGTATCCATGTACGGCCTGAACAATATCGAGTTCTTCATCGATATCTTCAGCATCGTCCAGGTATTCCTTTGCATGGCGCAGATCGCCTTTGTTGATGTAAACCAATGCCATCGCAGCCAGCAGTTCGGCGGCATCGGGGTTGATCTCTATGCCTTCCTCCAATACTTCTTCAGCGGCATCCAACTCGTTGCTGTCACTATAGATACCTGCAAGGTCGATATAGGCACCCGTCTCAGTTGGATTTTCATCGATACTGCGCCGATGACTCTCTTCGGCCTCTTCGAGCTGGCCCAGTTGACGTTGCATCAGGCCGATGTTGAACCACATACTCGGCAGGTCGGGACTGATTTCTACTGCTCTCTGGTAGTGTTGTAATGCCTGTTCATAGTTCTCTTGCTCCTGGGCGATATGGCCCAGGCCAGCCTCGGCCAGCGTAGACTCTTTGGGGTCAATATCTGGTAGTGTGAGAACCTGTTGGAGAAGTTGTTTAGCTTCGTCCATCTGCTTTTTCTGTGCTATGAGCGTCTCAGCCAGCAAAATGTTGCCTATAGGGGCATTGTCGGTAGCTATAGAGGTGCGCAATGTTTTTTCGGCCTCTGCGATGAAGGAATAAGAATGTTCTAAGTCGTTATTTTCTTCATAGGTTTTGGCGATATTGAGCTGGGCCATTGCCAGTCTGCGTAAGGCCTCGCTACGCATTGCGGGGAAACGTTCGGCTTGCATTTCTGCATATACTGCTGCCCGCTCATTTTCTTGAATTGCGGTGGCCTGATCATAGCCCATCTCGTAGAGGGAGGCATCTTCGGACGTTTGTGCAATCAAGGCATCAGTATAATGCATAGCACGCGTCGTAACCCACATCATCTCTTCAAAATGTTCTGCCAGTTCCTCAAACTCCAGATCTGTTAAATCGTCGTCCTCGTCGTCCTCGTCGTCAAGTTCTTCATCCTCTAATGTTGCATCCTCGTCCTCGTCGTCAAGTTCCTCCTCATCGGTTATTGCTCCCACCAGTTCTAACTGCTCTTCTGCGAACTCGACGATCTCTGCCAGTTGTTCCTGAAGCTCCTCCAGCGGCAACGTGAGTGCTTGTGCTCCCGCGTCGATCATGCTAAGGATGCGCCATTCATTGCCTTCGCGTACCAACGTGTATTTTGTCCAGAACCAGTGCCGTCCAGTTGCTTTATAGACAGCCGTTGCCTGGGGCAATTCTTTCAACCCACTGTCTGCTTCTGTATCTGTTAAGACAAGGGACCAGAAAGCCTCAACTTCTGGGAGCGTATCCGTGACTTCAGGTTCAAGCACAGAAGGGGTGGTAATTTCCTCATTTGCGTCGGCGTCCTCCTCATCTGCATCATCCTCGTCGTCATCGTGTCTGAAGGCAATCTCGGATTTGCCCTGTGTGGGATGGGCCTGTTCGGCCCAGGTGAGTCGACGGGCCACCCATTCTTCGGAGGTCAGACCTTCACGGAGAGGGCTATCCTTTGCCAGAGTTGTATAGGCGGCTTCGTAGTCTCCTCTCAGCCATGTATCCAGAAAGCCAGCAACCGTCTCTTCTGGACCCAGTTCCAGATCCATTAGTTGATCAAGAATATTCCTGGCTTCGTCGAAGCGCAGTCCCTCTGGCTGCTCCTCGTTGCTTTTCTCTGGCACATGGCCTTCATCCGGTGCGTCCAACACCAGGTGACGGACCAGCGACAGGTTGCGTGTGTAATCTAAATGCGGTTTTGTGCCATATTGTTGATTGACTTCAAGTGCCTCTTCAAGCAGGCGCTTCCCATCGGCCAGGCTACAATCGACCAGCGCAATGTTGCCGAACTGTTCACGCATATGCTCTATACGGTTTTCCATGTGGCGCTTGCTATTTGTTTCAGTAAAGAAATCTTTTACACCTCCATGCGAGAAGTCGAGCAAGAAGCCAAGGGTTCTTATTTCTTTATAATTATTCCCTTGCTCCCAGAAGAGGAGTAATTGCATCTCTCCCACCGCCCTGGTGTCGGTGAACTGCCCTTTCCAGAAACGCGGTGGATTTGTCGGACACTATCTCCTCTGGCACAACTGGCGCAGGAGGTGCAGGTGGCGTCCATTGTGGATAGAGCCTGGAAGCTTCCAGGCGAATAAGTGAGCGACGAGCCTCTTTACGAGCCTCTTTCAGGGGCGCAAATGTATTCATTGCGAGAAGAACATCAGCCGCCTCCTTCGTTTTTTCTCTCGAAAGAGCCTGAAGCAGTAATATCTGCCCGGCTTCTGAGAGGCTCGTGATAGGTATGAGGGCGGCCTCAGCCTGACTGGTATCGCTGCTGTTATAGAGTGTAGTGGCGATCTGCAGATAATTTGTAAGTTGTTGTTGTACCTGTGTATCTTCTTCCTGAGAAGCTGAAATTATGGATTGCTTTTTCGGAGTATTCTTTTGTTTTTTTGATGGCATGGTGTTTTCTCCATCCTTCCCAACTTTTCCCAGGGTAGGGGCGTCACCTTGCGTGCGCCCACGTAGCACGATGTCGCTGGCACGTGGGCGCACGCAAGGTGACGCCCCTACCCTGGGAGTACTATTTTTTCTTTGCTGCTTGAAGCTGTTGGCGTACGCGTGGGATGATCTCTATGTCGGGATCAATGGCCTCAGCTTCGGCCAGTTCCCGTTGCGCTGCTCGCTGATCATCCAATGTAGAAAGTACCGAAGCGAACAGTGCGTGCAGGTGAGCTGAATCCGGGTTGGCGTGTACACCCTGTTCAATGATTGCTCTTGCCTGTTGTTTATCGCCTTTATTCATATAAATGGCCGTCATTTCTGAATATGTACGCATGTCGTTGGGTTCTTGCTGGACGGCGTGTTTGTACGCTTCGAGCGCTTCATCAAAGCGTTGAAGGTGACGATGTGCAAAGCCAAGATTGAACCAGATACCGGTGTACTCGGGATCGAGTTGTATCACCCGTTCATAGTGAGGAATGGCCTCTTCAAGCTGCTCACGGCGCATGGCAAGATTGCCCAGACCTGCTTCTAATGCCGCTTCCTCCTCAGGTGTAGGCGATAAGGAAATGGCTTGTTGGAACTCTGCTTCGGCTTCGTCGTCGCGGTCCACGCTCAGGAGCATCTCGGCGAGGAGCAGGTGGCTGGTGGCAACGTTGTCGATAGCGATGGCCTCGCGCAGGTTTTTTTCTGCCAACGCGGCAAATTCTTCCGCACGAGCTTCCAGATTGCGATTTGCATCGTTATATGCCTGGGTCAATTGTGTCGCACCCAGGGTGCGCAACGTTGCGCCGCGTTGTTCGGTGAAGCGCTGTGCCATGCGTTCAAGATATACCAGGCTGCGCTCTGGATTCCCTGCTCCAACAGAGCGACCATACGCCTCTTCGTAGACGGAGCGATCCAGTGGCAAATGGACAATCAAAGCGTCCGAGAAGTGTAGGAGCTGAGTAATGCGCCACGCAAGTTCTTCAATGGCCTCTTGTTGATCGGTAAAGCGTTTTTTAATCGCTTCCTGAATGGCGTCCTCATACTCTTTAATGCGCTTCTGTAGCTCATTAATAGAGAGGCCTTGAACGTTGGCACCCTCATCACTGATCGACTGAATGCGCCACATGCCTTGTTCGCGTATGAGCGTATAAGATGTCCAGAACCAGTGACGACCAGTCATTTTATTTACAGCAGTGCCCAGGGGCATCTCGTGTAATGTTGCGCCCAGCGGTGTCTCGGTCAGCTCAAGCGACCAGCCAAGCTCGATCTCCTTGCGTACACTCTGGCGGCTGGTAATAGATGTGGGAAGCCAGAGGGCGCTTTGCGTTTGTTCTCGTTCATGGACGAAGCCCAGTTCCATGCGTGTAGGATGTGCTTCATCGGACCAGGCGCGGCGGCGTTCAAGCCATTCAATACGCGAGAGTCCTTCGCGTACACTATTGCCGTCTGTAAGCAGATCATAGGCCAGACCGTAGTCACCCATAGACCATGCGCCGATAAAGTTGATGGCAACCTCAGCCTCAGTCAATTCGGGATTGATAAATGTCTGGTTGCGATCCTGCCCCAGATCGGTTGCTTCAAGGATCAGATCATTCATAAGTTGCTGGCGATGGCGGTACTCTTTATGTGGAGTGGTGCCGCGCCAGACATTGACGGAGAGCGCCTCCTCTAACAGACGCTTCCCCTCTGCCAGTGTGCAATCAACGAGGGGAACGGGAAACTTTGCCCGCATTTCGCTGATATGCTCGTCCACATGATGTTTGCTGCCGAGTTCAATATGAATGTCTTTGACCCCATCGCTCCAGTAGTCGAGCAGAAGGACGACGAGGCGGGCATCCCTATAATCGTATCCCTGCTCCCAACTGAGCAACAACTGAACCTGACCCTCTTCTCGCGCCTGCGTGACCAGACCTTTCCAGAAGCGAGGGGGGTGTTCTACATTGATCTGCGCAATGGGGGACGCTACAACTGGTGGAACCCATTGAGGATAGATTTTTGCGCCTTCCAGACGAATAAGCGAGCGACGAGCTTCTTTGCGAGCCTCTTTTTGTGTGCTTACCGTATTGACCGCGATCAGAATATCGGCGGCATCAATAGTATTTTCCTTTGCCAATGCTTTGAGCAACACAACCTGAGCTGCCTCTGACAACTCATCGATGGCGGACAAAGCATTCTCTATGTGTGCCTGATCGGTACTCTGACGTAGAGCCTGTGCGATCGGCTGATAGTTTTCAAGCAGATATTGTACTTGAGTATTCTCTTCTTCCGAAAGAAATGGAACACTTTCTTTTTTACGTGGCATAATATTTTTCTCTTCTCTTCACTCCGCGCGACGGCATCTTCTCGCACGTGATTGTACCACGAAGAGAGGAAAGAGTCGAGAAGGGAAAAGGGTGATGTTAGTTATTAGACGGGAACACCCATCTCCCTGGTGGTCGAGGGTTGCAAATCGTGCGTAGGCTCATTAGGTATGGTCACTGAGCCAGCGGGAAGAGAGCGGCGTGTTCTCCTGCTACTCATCAGCACGAAGACCGGGTAGGCGATGCAGTAAAAGTATGAAGGTAAACTGCGCCATGCAAAGAAGAGCGGTAGAACCGCCAACAGCATAGCTGCTTCCGGACGCTTTTTGCAGATGCGCCAGTACCAGACCAGTGAGGCGACCAGGGCAACCCCTTCGAGCACAGTATAGACCCATGATGGGAAGTAGGGGAGCAAGTGGGACGTGCTCAGATTGACAATGCCCACGCCCAATGGGAACATCGGATCTCCTATCGGGGCCATGATGCCCGCCAGCCACGCATGGGCGTTCCAGAGAATGAATGGCAGGTTGATGGCAAGGCCGACACCGCTTGTAATGAGTGTGCGATAGACGGTTTCTTTAAGCCCGTAGTTGCGCAAGACCATAATAATATAGAAGGGAATGAAGTACCAGGCGATCTGTTTGGTTGCAATCGCCAGCCCGAGAAAGATGGCGGACCACCAGCGTTTATCGCGCAGCAGCCAGGCTACAACGAGCAGGAGGGTGTTGAAGACATCGAGGTTGCCACCAATGGTTGATGACCACATCGGTACATTTGCCAGGCTCAATAAAAGTACCCATGGGCGCAACTCTGGACGAACCATTTTCCAGGCTACAGCTATCAATACTAGATAGCTGAGTACATAAAAGGACAGCACGTTGTAATTTTTAAATAGAGTAAAGGGAACAAGGGTCAGAAATGAGAGCGCGGGATAGCTAACTTTCGATTCAAATTCAGGGGCATTTCCAGCTTTATTATCAGTGTCGAGTACGCTCGATAACTCGGTCATTTTCGGATAATCAAGACGATTTGCGAATTGACCAACGCGCAGAGGCGTTGTCCAGTCTGGCAGAAGTTTAAATTTTCGTGCCAGATCCAGCATATTGGAGTCAGTGTAGGGATTACGGCCTTCCAGTAGTAACATGGCGGCATTGGTATCAAGGGAAGTACCGTCATTGGTGAGTTGTGGGGGCTGAAAAGCTCTGTTCAATGCCCATAATCATCATGACGGAGCCGCCGATAGCGAAGCCAAAGGTAACGATGAGGATGAGGCGTTGTAAGAGTGTCGTTGTGTGTTTTTGTTTATCCTGTTTTGCTTTCGCCTGGTGAGATGAAGGGCGGCGAAACGCCATCCATATTGCGAAGAAGCTTGCAAAGATCAGTGGTGTAGGAAGGAAAGAGTTGAAGGGTTTTAAGAAGGGAAAGATCCCATTAAAATCGGTTGTACTGATGGCTTGAAGTATGAATGCCAGGGCAATCCACACGGCACGCCGTTGGATGTGGGAGATGGAGTAGATGCCTGTTGCGTCATCTTCTGTAAAGAAGTAGCGCATCCATCGATATTGCAGCAAGGGTTTTTGGGTTGGTACTTGCGTAGTATGTGTGAGTGCAGGTTGCTGTTGCATAACTTGGTTCGCTTTACCCCAGATCATAATGCTATGTGTATCTTTTCCGTATGTGCTAATTGGTTGCTTATGAAACAGGGGGATAGGCGTGTTTACCTCCCAGCGAAGTATCAGGAAACCCCGTGCCAACTAGATTGTCTTTTGCGTGCCGGCTCTCCCAATCCTAGTTTTACAACGAAAAGAGGAAGAGTGGCGTCACAAATAGCAGAGAAATAAGCAGAAAAAAGTAATGCTTTCTCAATTGAAGCACGGATGGGGAGAGGCCTTTGTTACAGATAGCGCTTATTCAAGTGGGAGGCGATAGTATAATTCGCGATGCTGTAGTTCAAATCCCATTTCTTCGTAGAGACGAATGGCGGCAAAATTTTTGTCCCACACATGTAGATCAATGGCTTTTAGCTGATAAGTACTATGGGCAAAGTTGACCATATGTTGCATCAGATGTTTTGCCAATCCACGCCCGCGAAAGTCGGGATGCACAATAACTCTCTTCACATAGCCAACTGCTTGCGTTACTTCGATTGGTGGGAGCATGAGTTCAGCTTTGCCCGCTGCGACCCCTGCTATTTCCGCGATAAAAATAAATGTATGTTCGTGTGTGGAGGGGTCAACGGAGCCGAAGTATTTTTCCATGTCGCGATGAATGTCACGGGTTGGCGATGCACTAAAGCTATCGAGTCTCTCAATCAGTGCGATGTCATCGGTAGTGGCTAAACGAACGGCCAACGCCGTTGTTGACTGTTGATTATCCATGTATTCTATTCCTGCTTGTAAGTACAATTACGATTGGTTTTTGCGTGGTAGCATTAGAATTGACACCAGAGCATAGCCTGCACATCCCAGCAACAATAAACTATAGACGATGTTTTCTTTATCGCCTGTATGGGATGTTATTGAGGAGACGAGTAACGATCCGCCCCACAAGAGAAAGCCGATGAAGACGGCAAATAATGCTACGGTGCTCATTAATTTTTTTTCCATACGCCAGTTCCTTCGATATAATGTGATGGAGATTTCTGTTTTTCTGTATTGGCTCTACATATTATACCATACATGGGCTACACCTCTTTCCCCTGGTTCAGGGCTTCCCATACGAGTTGATGAATGGCGGCGCGAAATTTCCCCCAATCGCTCCAATTTCCGTCGACCTCTGCACTGAATGATGGCCCATCTATCTGTTCTAGAAATGCGGCCCGTTGGGGGAGTTCCGCTGGCTCGATTTCCACAAATGCCTCTACGCGTTCATCTTCGTCGATCACTCCGAGCGTGCCCCCTATCTCATCAAGCAAGAAGGCGAAGGTATAGAAGACGGGTTGCTCTCCCGTTGCGGTTGTTATGTATGCGGCGGCAACGAGGAAGCGTTTGACCTCCACTTGCAGACCGGTTTCCTCGTTTGTCTCGCGTAGCAGGGCAGCGAAGATCGCTTCACCATGATTGATGCCCCCTGTCAGAAGTCGGTATGCGCCTGTGGGATAAAACGTCTTCTTCATAGTGAGCAGGCGTCCGTTTTTGCGCCGTACAACCATGCACACTTCGCCGTAGCGATCACTTTTATTGATGGGATCGAACTGGCGCGTTTGACCGAGATCAACATTACGTACCAGAGGTTGACCATAACGCTCAGCGAGTGTGGCGAGTTTCGTCCTGGGTCTCCTGGGCTAAAAAAGGCAGCATAAATAAATCTCTCCATAGTATTTTTAACTAAATGTGTTGCTTGATAAGTTGGTGCGCTACTGTCATTCCATGTTCAAGGGCCAGGTGAACGCGTCCACCCACAAAGCCATCACCGCAGAATGCCAATCCTGACGGTAACGTGACGGCATTAAGAGCGTCTGCATCGGCTTTCTGAGCGGGCAAGGCATAGCGCCAACGTTGAATATCGGTGAAAAATGGTGTCGGCAATGCTTCGTCGATCAGGCTGGCAATACGTGGAGCTACGTCGCGATATATTTCCTCGTCTGTGCTCTGCCAGTGCTCTTGACTATATTGAGGAGCCATCTGCGCCATCAGTAATCCAGCGTTGATGGGAGCGCGTTCAGGATCTTTTTCATGTTCCCACGAGAGCCAGGAGATCGCGTGTTCCCTATCGGTATTGACCAGCGCATAATAAGGACGTATTGCAGGCCGTGGGGTATAGCCGAACAGGACTGAGATCAATGAATTATAACGTGCCTCCGCAAGATGTGAGCTGATCATTGTGCTCAAATCCTGTTGAAGGTCGCTTGCCTGTATGAGAGAGATGGCCTGATTGGCGGGAATGGTGATGAGCACCTGGTCAAACATGCCTACACTTTCTCCAACATCATTATAAAGAATCCATCTGTTTGCCTGTTGTTGCATACGTGCGATACGTACGGTCAGATGAACATTCAGTCCCTTTGCCATAAGCCGGGAGAGAGTGGTAAGGCCATAACGATAGGACCATTTGGGTTCGGCGTTCTGAGCAGGATCGCCCTCTTGAATATGTTGTGAGCCGTCAAAGGTCCAGACAGGTTTTTTAATGTCAATGAGGTCCGGCGTATAGAAACGTTTTGTAATCAGTTCTACGCTGGCGGATGCTCCTGGCTTGATATAATTCGCGCCGTAGTCATAGATAAAGCCCTCACGGGTGCGTGTTGCCGCACGGCCACCGACGCCGCGACTTTTCTCAAAAATGGTGACAGTGTGTCCAGCATCACGGAGCGTATGGGCGGCTGCCAGTCCACTACTTCCGGCACCAATAATAACGACTGAGGGCATGGAATCTCCTACATAGTCCATCTAATTGGCGATATTGCGTGTTTTATTCTCTTTCCATAGATAAGAGCGTGCCAGCATCTCTTCGGCGCTTTTCATGGAGAATTCGCTGACGCTGCCTCCCATAATGTGAGCGATCTCGCGTACACGCTGCTCCGGGCGCAATTCGTTGACAATCGTAATGGTGCGGTCGTCGAGAATCTGCTTATTCACATTATAGTGAGTGTCGGCAAAAGCGGCGATCTGTGGCAGATGGGTGACGCAGATGACCTGGTGATTGCCGGTCAGTTGCCACAATTTTTCTCCCACGACCTGTCCGCTGCGTCCACTGATGCCGGAATCGATCTCGTCGAAGATAAGCGTTGGAGTAGCATCGGCATCGGCGAGAATGGTTTTGAGAGCCAGCATCAGGCGCGATGTTTCACCACCAGAGGCGATCTTTGTCAGTGGTTTGAATGGTTCACCTGGGTTAGGAGCGATCAGGAACTGGACGCGATCAATGCCTGTCTGGTCGCAGGCATAGGCCTGTACGGACTGATCGTTGATGTGTGCCGGGACGCCTTCTTCGTCTGGTACTTGCTGAATTTCAACCTGGAAGCGTGCGCGGCGCATATTCAGGTCATTCAGTTGCTCCTCCATCGCAGTAGCAAGGCGTTGTGCGGCTTCAGTGCGTCGTAGCGAGATCTGTTGTGCCAGAGCGCCAATCTCAGCCCTGAATTGTCCATCCTGTTGTTGCAGTTGCGCGACCAGTTCATCGCGGTTGGTGATGGTATCAAGTTCGGCCTGATCGTCAGTCGCTCTTTGCAGAATCTCTTCGATGTCATGTCCATATTTGCGCCTGAGCTTGGCGATCTGGTCAAGGCGATCTTCAATATCGGCCAGGCGACGCGGATTATCTTCGATGTCGGCTTCGTAGCTGCTGACGCTGGCTGCCACATCTTCAAGCTGGTAGATAGCTTCGGAGAGCGTCTCGGAGAACTCTTCCATGCTCTTATCCAGGCGTACCAGTTCGCTCAAGCTACGTTGTGCCACGCGCAACTGATCAAGGGCTGGTTTGAATTCGGCATCGGCTAAATCCGTACCTTTAATGGAACCATAGACAAGTGCGCAGAGTTCGCGTAAGCGTTCAGCGTTGCTAAGGACTTTGCGCTCTTCTTCCAGTTCTTCGATCTCGCCGGAGCGCAGGTTAGCCTTTTCGATCTCTTCAATCTCGAAGCGCAGGAATTCGGCGCGGCGCTCCTGCTCGTGTACATTTTGTTGCAGTGATTGCAGCGTTTTACGTGCGTTGCGCCATTCGCCTACTTTGCGTCCTAACTCATCGCGTTGCTGAAGAAGTTCGGCGTAGCGGTCGAGGAAATTGATATGCTGTTCTGGCCGCAGCAGGCTCATGTGTTCGCTCTGACCGTGGATGTCGACCAGCCAGCTTGCGACCTGTTGTAAGACCTGTTGTGATAGGGCGCGTCCATTGATACGTGCGACGGTACGTCCAGAGCGGAAGATATCGCGCGAAAGGATGATCTGCCCATCTTCAGGCGTAATATCGTATTCCAGGAGTAGGGCGGCGAGGGCAACGCTTGCATCAGCACTATCGGGATCGGCGGCTGGTAAGGGTTGTGTGGAACGAGTTTCGGCTTGCTCAAGTGCTTCAAACAATGTGCTGGCTCCATTGCCGCTGGCGTGTGCGAAGACTTCGAGCGGTTGCCATTCGTTGCTTACGGATGGCAGTGCTTCAATAGAAAAGACGCCTTCTACGGTGGCGCGTTCGCAGCCTGCGCGTACGAACTCTGCACCGATCTTGCCGCCGAGCAGGGCGTTTACGGCGTCGATAATAATCGATTTGCCTGCACCTGTCTCCCCGGTGAAAACATTGAAAAGACGATTGAGGCGCAGATGCAAGCTGTCGATGATTGCGAAATCTTTAATGCTTAATTCAAGTAACATAGTGACTTTCGCTGGCTGGCATGCCATCATTTTTTAACTTGGCATTGATGATCTGATAAAAATACGTTGGTGGTCTTCGTCTGAGAAAACGCGTAATATATGGACTTTTTTCTACGGTGACGGTGGCACCATCCTTTACTTCGCGGTTCAACTGTCCATCGGCTGAAAAGACGCCATTTTGTGCGTTTGTAAAGATTTGCAGACGCACCTTCGCTTCAGGTTGTAGGACCAGTGAGCGATTGGCGGCCAGGTGTGGCGCGATAGGTGAAAGGACCAGGCTGCGCACTTGCGGGTGCAAGAGAGGGCCGCCGACCGCCATATTATAGGCAGTGGAGCCGGTTGCGGTCGAAAGGATCATGCCATCAGCATAGGTAGTATTATAGTAATAATCGTCTACCCAGACATTGATGCGTACACCGCGCGGCCAGGTGCCACGAGCGATCACAATATCATTGAGTGCCAGAAACTCTTCCTCGCGCCCATCTTGTTTCAAGACTCCACGCAGCATAGCCCGTTCATCAATCCAGACACTTTTATCTCCATTAAGGAAATAGCTGAGATCCTTCTCGACTTCGCCGGGTTCAAGCTCGGTCAGGAAACCTACACGCCCAAAGTCGATACCGATAATGGGCAGATTGATGCATGCGCACAGACGCGCGGCGTGCACAATAGTACCATCACCACCCAGGACCAGCGCCATATCATAGCCCTGGAACGAAGAGTCGGCACATTCTGGTCCCTCAGTACGAATATCGACGGAGCGGACCCGGTGTCCTTGCTTTTCTAATATCGGTGCGAGTTGGGCTGCGAAGCGGGTTGTGTCTTCCTTGAGTCCCTGATAAAATATTGCAATCGTCTTCACAAAAAACTCCATATTGGCAAGCGAGGGCGAACACTCTGGTGTCGCCCTTACATATTTAGCCAATGTAATGGTACGCCATGAGACGCTTCTTGTCAACTATAATGCCCATCCAGATGGATATTATTTTTCCATTTCCGTGTTTTGTAGGATCTCCTCAGCCAGCCAGAGCGCCTCTTCTTTTGAATATATCTTGTTCTCCGTCTGAGCTTCGGCAATGGCTTCCAGTAGTTTACCTATAATAGGACCGGGCGTAAGATTCAGGCGGCGAATGAGTTCATCCGGCTGGATCAGGCGCGGTGGAAGGATGCGCTCGCGCTCACGAATATAAGTATTGAGGAGGACACGCACGGTTGCCAGGTGACGTTCCCAGGATACGGTGAGGGGTTCTGGTCCGCGCATGGCAAGATGGTCGGCCAGCGAGATCAGTGCGACAGAGATTCCTGTAGGTCCAAGATCGACGAAATAGCGCCGTATCGCCCGTTGCGTGACAGTATCGCGGCTAAGCTGACCCGGACGCATATGGTGTCCAGCTACCTGTTGTGCGAGACGACGCTCTTGAATGCTGGCACTCAGGCGGCGCAGAATCTGCTGTACTAGAGGGATACCTGCCTGTGGGTGCCCATAAAAACGAATATCGCCCTCCTCGCTCACAGTATAAGTCGTCGTTTTGCCGATATCGTGGAGCAGGGCCGCCATCTTCATGGGAGCCGATGTCAGGTGTTCAAAAGAAAAGAGCTGTTGCACTTCCGCCTCTTGCAGGAGTGCCTGTATTGCGAGCAGATCGCCCTGCCCATTCAGTTCTAGAGGCGAGTGCTCGATCTGATCCGGCGTTTGCTGTAAGAGTGTTGCCAGATGTTCAAGATAGCCCACGGTTTCAAGCGAATGTTCCAGTACATCCCAGTGATGCAACTCTGGTTGCTGCATGCCACGAGCAGGAATAAATTCTGGTATGAGTGTGGTAAAGAGGCCATGGCTATCCAGGAAGCGCAAACGGGTGGTGGCACCAGGAGGTTGCAGGATGGCCTGTAATTCATCATGAATGCGTTCGGGGGCGGTTCGAGTCAGCAACGCAGCATCACGCGTCAACATCTGGGCGGTATGTGGTTCAATGGTGAGCTGATAACGCTGCATAAAACGCACCGCTCGCAACATACGCAAAGGATCATCCTGGAATGTGGCATCATCAACAGCCCGCAAGCAATGATGCGCCAGATCAGCATGACCATGGAAGGGATCAAGCAAAGGAAGCGCTGTTTCATTGGCCAGGCTAGCTACCGCTTCTGAGAGTGGAATAGCGATTGCATTGATGGTGAAGTCGCGTAGCCGCAGATCTTCTTCGATGGTGTTACCGCGCAGAGGCGAGATATCCAGAAGTATCTCCTGCTGATTTCGCTTGATCGTGATGCGGCTGGCTTTATCGTTCATGTGAGCAGAGTGGCCGCCGAGGATATGCGCGAGTTGGCGTGCCAGGCGCGGCGTATCGCCGACGGTTACAATGTCCCAATCGGTGCAGGGAACATGTAATAATACATCGCGTACCGAGCCACCAACCAGATAGGCCGGGCTGGTGCTAAAAAACTGTGCCGCTTGCTGTAAGACATGTAGTGTTTCAGGTGCCAGGTAGTATGTTTCTTTCTTCATGCACACACTCGTGTTGGTTATCAAGGGGTTGCCTTGATAGAATATTTTCTGGTTCTATAGTAGCATACACGTCTATGGGGATAGCATAAAGATCGGCACCTCTCGTCCACGTCGGCGGACTTTCTCACATCGTATTTTCCTTTCTACTAAGCCTGTTGCTCTTTTCCGGTGTTCCAGGTAATAGCGTGCTCACCCTGCAAGCTCATGCTGCCGCCGTCTCCCCAATTCCACCAGTGCATGCTACCACCACGGTTGGGAAATTCCTGGCGCAGAAAGCGCCAGCCCTCAAGCCATTTGTGTATCCCAAAGAACCACCTGTTTCCCATTTTGCGAAAGAATTGCAAAAAAAACCGGCGAAAGTACTTCCCAGCTCTGAGTCGATTCATATGACACCATTGCAGCAAGTCGTCACTCCCGCTTTTCTCGTATCTTCACCAGCGGCAACGACGGCTCCCTTGCAGATCCATGGCAGCGATGGACGACTCACGGTGAGCATTCCCGCAGGAGCCATTGATGCATCTGGGGCCATGAGTGCCACCACAAAGACTTCGGTGGCCTCAACGGTCCAGGCTCAAGGGGTCCATCTCACGATCACCCAACGCCTGGGAACGAGCACGGGAAATGTGGACTCCCTGGGCTTCTACCAGTTCCAGTTCAGTGATGCACAGGGCCACGTCCTCACCGGGATTTGTTTGCGTCATCCCATCACCATCCAGTTCCACTATACCCCTGCTGATCTGCAAGGGCTGGGCCTTGATCCCGGCAAACTCTTGCTCACGTGGCCAGCCGAGATCAACCAGGCGGTGACCGCCAAAACATCCGTGAGTGGATGGAGTGTGCCGATGAGCAACAACGCCGCGACTCATACGCTCACGGCTCAGACCACCATGATTGGCAGCATTGCCAGCGTTGGTAGTGGTACCCCTACCAATCAGGCTCCTCCCAAACCCTTACTGGCAACGGTCCAGCCCAATACGGGCCAACTCTCTTATGTCTACCCCATCACGGTCGCTCCCGGTCCCAACGGCACCACGCCCACTGTGCAACTGATCTATTCGAGCGAGAGCACCAATCAGCGCTACGAACCCACCTCCCCTGCTGATAGCCCAGGCGAAGGCTGGAGCATGTCCCTGGGTTCGATCAGCATGATTAATTATCCCGCTGGTAGTGCCCTCAGCGGCAACTGGTATTTCCTCTCGGGCGTCGACAATGTCAGTGATCGCCTCATTCCCACGACCAGCGGTGGAACGACCTACTACACCGAACATGTCTCCCATCTCAAGATCCAGCAAGTGACGCCTCAAGGAGCAACCCAACCCTGTTTTCATGTCTGGGATCCGGCTGGAACGTACTATGAATATGGCTGTACGACGGACTCGCTGCAATACAGCACCAGCACGACCGGGACACGGACCAACTATCGCTGGGACCTGGATCGGGTCACGCCCGCCAATGAGGGACCAGGCACCTCGACGCGCTACACCGCCGTGTCTTATCTCCAAGATAGTCTGCAGGCTCCACAGTTCGTGATGCCGTCATCAAGCAGATCACCTATGGGACGGGTGCCAGTGGTGGTTCCCTCTCCGGCACCGTCGATTTTCTCTACAAAGGTGTCACGGCCTTCCTGCCGGAGGCATTCAATTCGTGACGGCCTATGGAACGGATCACAGGGTGCCTCCTTCCAGTCACCTTGCGCTGTGATGATCCCGTCAACGATCCGAATGGGGTCAATGCTCCGACCGTGATGAGCACCTATAGCTTGCAGACGATCAAGAGCTATGTAGGCAGCGATACGACGACTCCCCATCCCGATTATAGCTATAGCCTCTCCAATAGCGAGGGCAGCTATCATCATTGTACCGATGCTCGCACGGGAGCCTCAGCGTGGTGTGCTGGTGAACATGTGCTCAACAGCATTACCCCCACCGTGTATCAAAACGGGACCGGGCATGCGCTCCCCGCCGTGACCTTCCACTATACCGGGCTGAGTAATGTGTATAGTGACAGTTCGCAAACGCTGAGTTACGGCAAATTTGGGAATAACAACTACTGGGATTATCTCTCCGATTATCACGATCATAGCAGTGGGACGGGCGAGACCATTAGCTACGAAACGGCCCACAATAACACGCATGGCACGCCCAATAGTGGTACCGATAATCGCTATGATCCCACTTACTGTACCGTTCACACCAACACCTGTACCGGCAGTTTCGCCTATCCCGACGACCAAGCCTGGACGGTGCAGATCGTGCATACCATCACCACAGTTGGTACCGATAGCAGTTCGAGTACCCTGACTCCGGCGACGACGACCTACGCCTATAGCATGTCGGCCTGGAGCACGCCCTCGCCCTGTCCCGCCGATAGTGCGGGCCTGACTACCTGTACCGGCTATACCTGGTATCCCCAGGGAGAGGGAGACTGGCAAGACTACTACCACGGAGAGTTTCATGGCTTCACCGAGGTCTATATCACTAGTCCGGCAGGTGATGTGACGGCGGAGAACTATGCCAGCACCGAAGGGTGGAACACCTCCGAAGGGTTCAGTGGCAACTATACCTCCGGGCAACTCTACGAAACGGATGTCTATAGTGGGGGAGCCGTTGATCCCAATAAGCTGCTCAGCAAAACGCTCAATACCTATGCTGGCAACAATTCAACCAACGCATCCTGCTATAGCGACCCATCCTATACCGCGTATATGCCGTGCGAAATCATTCCCACGACAACGCGCACAACGGACTACGAGCAGACCGGAACGGGCAACACAAATGCCCCCTGGGTCCAGCAAGACAATAGTTATGACGACTATAGTGGAGGCACCTTCCACCCGGCGGGGACCTATCACAATCTGCAACAGCAAGTGATTACCAGTTCCAATGCGCCAACGGTGACGAAAAAGTGGACGTATACCCCAACGGATCAGACCGTGAGTGGACAGGTCTACTACAACATTCACCCGGTGACCCACAGTGAAGTTGATGATGCCAGTGCGCATGTCTGGCAATGCCAGGACATCACCTATGATCAAGGCGTAGCGGCTGGCCTTCCTCCGGTGGTGGCAGGCTGGCCCACGACCACGAGCAGCTACAGCAATTGTGCCAATCATGCCGCAGGAGCCACGCTCACCAGTTATGTGGGCTACAACGGCAATGGGCAGGTCCTGACAGGCGTCGATGCGCGAGGAGTAAGTACACCCAGCCTCTACAGCAGCGCAGGGTGTACCGTCACCACGGCCCCGACGTATGTCAACAGTGCCTGGACGGGTGGACATTATAGTTCGTGCATGAGCTACGATGGACAGAGTGGTCTGCCCACCACCCAGAAGAACGCCTTCTCCCAGGCGACGACCACCAGCTACGATGGCAATCAGGGGCAGGTGCCCATCAGCACGGTTGATGTCAATGCCCAGACGAGCAGCCTTGCCTATAGCTATGATGCCAGTGGCAACAAGACCGTGCAGGCCAAAGCGCCTGGGGAAGCAGGCAGCTACACCAATCAGTCCCAGATCATCTCGACCTGCACCGATAGTAGCGTCTTGCCGTGCATGCACCAGGACAGCAACAGCGTGCAGTACAGTAGCGCCATCAGTCGTACGTTCTATGATCAGGTGGGACGAGCCGTGGAGACGCAGACGCCATCTGCCGATGGATCGCACACCATCGTGAGCTTCACGCTCTACAACGACCATCTCCACACGGTGTTCAGCAGCCAGCCGTTCACGCTCGCCAGTCAAACGGCCTGGGTCGATCCCAACAATTATACTAGTACACCGGGTACCCTGGTAACGTTGGATGCGTTGGGACGCACCGTCAGTGCGCTGGATGCAGCAGGCAAGACCACCAGCAGGCCTATGGATTGGGTACTGCGAGCGGGGATAGCGCCACCTACGCGACCAGCACAGGCACCGATGCCAATGGGCATGTCGCCGTCAGCTTCACCGATGCATTGGGGCGAACGCGCTATACACAGACTGACAGCGGCAAAGCGGGGGGAACACTCACGCCCGTCAAACAGACCGCGACGCAGTACAATGTACTCAATCTGCCCACCTCAATCACAGTGAAAGACCTGGTACCCCAATCGGGCCAGACGATCACCAGCGTGACCACGACGGCGCAATACGACGATCAGGGCCGTGAGACCAGCATTGCTGATCCGGATCGTGGGACGCACACCTATACCTACGATGCTGATGGAGCCATGATCAGCGATGTCTCCGGTACGCGCACATTGGGCTACAGCGTGGACCTGCTCGGACGTGTGGGCTGTGTGCAGGATGCCACCCCGACTGCCGACGTGCATGGGGCATGTAGCAGTGGAGCCAATCCCTTCGTCAAGAACACCTACGATGCCGATCCGGGTGGCGTCACCTGGACGGGAAGCAATTACCCGGTGGGAGAGCTGACCCAGAGTGTCGCCATCACCTACCTGCCCAGTCCCGACAACGCGCAGGGCACGGTGACGCAGAACTGGCAGCACGACCAGCGTGGGCGATTGATCACCTCGCGGTTGAACATGGCGGTCACCGGAGGCACGTTACCCTTCCCGACGTTCCCGCAATACCAGCAAACCCAGAGCTACAACGACGCCGACCAGCCGATGATGATGCAGACCACCGTGGGAGGAAGCGGTGGCTATACCACCAGCCAGGCGTATGATGGCACCACGGGAACGCTCACCGGAGTCAGCAACAATAGCGTGGGAACCGCCAATCTGGCCACGCTTACCTACAATGGACAGGGACTGATCGGAGGGATGAGCTACCTCAGTACGAGCGGTTCCCCTGTTGCGATCAGCACAATGAGCTACGATCCTGTTCTGCGTCCCATCGGCACGACCACGACGTGGCAGAGCAACGGGACGACGCTCTTCAACGATCAGATCGGTTACGATGCCGTGGGCAACGTGCTCAGTCGAACGGCCACCGAAGCCGCTGTCTCCGGACAAAGTGGCACCGGAGGAAGCGAAGTCCAGAACTTCTGTTATGACGAACAGAACCGCCTGATCTGGTCCAGCAACAACGCGACGGTTCCCTCGGCAGGAAATGGGACGTGTGGCAATATCCAGTACCAGAGCACGCTGGGAGGCAATTACACCAATCAGTACGCCTACACCAACCTGGGCCAATTATGGAAAGGGCCGCTGAATGGAGGGACGACCCAGGAACAGTACCTCTACTGTGATAGTGCCCATCCCCATCAACTCAGCAACCTGTCGCAAACCGCTTCGACGCCAACGTGTGCGAGCAAGGGGACGGTGGACTACACGGGCACCTATGATAGTTGGGGCAATACCGCCAGTCAGGTGCGTGGAGGCATTACCCGCACCCTCAAGTATGATGGGCTGGATCATCTCGTGCGGTGGAGTAGTTCAGTCAATAGTCAACAGGAGTGGAACCTCTACGATGCCTCGGGTGAACGAGTGTTGCGCCGGACGTATGATGGGACCAACACGGTGATCACCGTCTTCGCCTTTGGGGTCGAGGAGCACGCCTACTCCTACTCGGGATCGGGCAGTACGGATACCAACACCAGCAACACCTATTATTATGATCTGGGTGGGCAGACGTTGGGAACGTGGGATGGGACTTCACCGGGATCGCCGACGACCAATTTCCTGTTGACGGATACGCTCGGGAGTGTGGTGTCTAGTTTCAACAATTTGCCCAATGGAGCGGCGGTGGTGCTGGGGGATCAGGTGTATGGGCCATATGGCAATCGGCGGGTGCTGCAAGGAACGATCAGTACCAGCAAGGGGTTCACAGGGCAATTCACGGATTTTGTGGCGGGGTTGGATTATTATGGGGCGAGGTACTATGATCCGGTGGTGGGCGTGTTTTTGTCGGCGGATGTGGTGCAGGGGAACGGATCGGGGATGAACCCGTATGCGTATGTGGCGGGGAACCCAGAAACCTATAATGATCCTACTGGACTATCGATATGGGGAGATCTGGGAAGTCTTGTCCAAGATATTAAGCAGGCAGCGACAGAAGTAGAGCAAGATGCCCAACAATTTGTAACTACGGAGCCGCTCCCAGCGCTAGGTGCTGTTGCCGTCGCCCCTGTAGCAACGCCATTTTTACTGCTATTGGGAATAAGTGCGGTGGCAGCTACGGCTTTAATGTTGTTGACTCCTCAAAATCTTGCGAGTGGGACACTTCCTCCGGCTAGTCCTATAGGTTTTGATCCACCGCGTCAAAATAACGTTGATTCCTCACCGCCCCAAACGCAGGCCGGAGGGGGAGGCCAGGGAAATCAACCTCCCGGAGGAGGGCACGCAGCATCTCCCCCTTCCCCAGAGGATAAATTTTAGAGAAAAAACAGGAAGAACTGAAAAGGTGGAGAGAAGAGCAAAATCTAAAACGCCACCAAACCGCGTCCTAAGGATAGAGGCGTTTCAGCCGAAGCTACAACAGACGGACAAGATCCAATAAGGAGATTATCAGGTGAGTGGACCCCTGGAGGAGACCCCATTGAAGGATACCGTGCGTCTAAATACATAGTGAATCAAGAGACGGGTGCAGGTGCTTGCGCTGAGTGGCAAATATGTGCAGAGATCATACGTAACCCAAATTGGTGGAATGCGAATATTCAGATTGATCTGGAGGGCGGACCCGCAGGATCTGGTCCCTGTGCATCATGTGACCCACTTCTAAGAGGTGATTGCTAATCAAACAGGATCAACGATTAATGTAACTTGGATTGATGACCTGAATAATCTTGTCAATCGTCAGTATCCATAAACGACTGAAGACTTTGGGGTTCATGTTGGATACGTGATTTTTTCAGGTACAGAAAGGAGAGCAGAGAGTCGTTTGGATGAACAGGCATACAGCTTAGAGTTTCATTGCCAGTAATGCCCATTTATATATCAGGTAAACATACAGAGTTTACCTGATATATACTTGATGTGAATGAAACAGGAAACGAAGGCTGCTGATTTATTTTACCCCAGGTAAACGAGAGGTCTCTTTGTCCTTGGGTTTCTGGTATATACAAACGCGTTTTTATGATGTAATTTTCCCAAAGAGGAGAACTTTCATGGAACAGAACGATGAACAGAATAAGGAGTATGTCCCACTAGGCGCGCTCTCCATCCAATCGGTAGAAACGTTTCGTGGGCATGATTGGGAAGTGTATGTTACTCTCTCACCTGATGGAACTCGTCTTGTATCTGTTACTGTCACGACGTCATATGCCCGTCCAGTCTATCTCTGGGATACTATTCACCACACATTTCTCTGTGAATTAAAAGGGTATGAAGGATGTATCGGACCTGCGGTGTATGCACCGAATGGTACCTGTTTTGCAACTGCTTGTGATGATGATACGGTCCGCATTTGGGCATCCACGGGAGATCTGATTGCAGCCTTACCAGGGCACAAAGATGGAGTACGTGACCTGACCTTTGCCTCCACTTCCTCTCTCTTGTTCACTGGTGATCGAGCAGGAATTGTGCGTTTGTGGGATATTGCCCACCAACGAATCATCTTGTCGTTTTCGGGCAGCCCTGTTCCTCGATCTGCCGAGGCTCAGGAGGGAGGGTACGAGTCCAATGCGTCTACTCCCATTTATCTACTGGCCTATTCTCCGCAGCAAAGGACTCTGGTTGCCTGCTGTTCACTGCCTGCTTCCCAGAATGTAGTGTATGTCTGGCACATTGATAATGAACGGCTAGAAGTGCAATGGAGTGGGGTGTCATTTCCTTGTGAAGCTTCCCAGTTAATTTTTTCTCCCCAAGGTGATGTGCTTGCTTTTGTTGATCATACCGACGGGAATGGGACTCTTCACCTACGTAGTGGCAAGAACTTTGCATCTGATACGCGGATAGAGCTTCCCAGGTCATGGGGATATCCTCGGCATCCAACGGATGTTCGTTTTTCGCCAGATGGACGGTATCTCGCAATCGGGGAATATTATGGGGAGATCGAGATTTGGGATCTCTGGGAGCAGCGTCCCGTGGGAGCCTATAGAGCATATGTCTCCTTACGGGGTGAGGGGGCACCATTTCCCAGTTTAACTGGCATGGATTGGTCTCGCAGTGGACTCATTGCGACTGCAGGCTGGGATCCTATTGGGGATGACTCGCTATTGAAAAATAATTTTGTGGCAACACTTTGGGAGGTAAAAATAGAGGAGACATAATTCCGTGAAGGCGAGCCTCTTGAGATGATTGATATTTAGTCATATTTGATGTTGGTATGCTAGAAAAGCGTCACCACGCAGGTGCGAGATGGCATCACTCTAACGCTCGCCTACGATGGTCTAGATCATCTGGTGAGATGGAGTAGTTCGGTCAATAGTCAAGAAGAGTGGAATCTCTACGATGCCTCAGGTGAGCGGGTGTTGCGCCGGACCTATAATGGGACCAACACGATCATCACGGTCTTCGCCTTTGGAGTCGAGGAGCATGCCTATTCCTATTCGGGGTCAGCAGCACACAAAAACGCTACACATACACTGTGTAGCGTCCCTCTAAAAATGTATGTGTAGATCGATCAGGTGCGGAATGCAGCACGCACATTGCGATCAGCAAACAGGTAGATCAGTATCGCAAGTGGGATAATCAAGCCAAGAATTGCAGACCCTACACTGTTGTGTTGTACCAGCAAGCCATACAGTGATTTACAACACCGATCGCCTCGACGATTGCCGTAGCCCAGAACGCCCAGGGCTTCAGTGTCCATAGTCCCCAAAAGAGGACGATTTCTGCAACTGCAATAATCATGGCAATGATCAATACAACTACGGCACCGGCATCTAAAACAGCATTATGACTGGCAGATAATGCTATGAGGGCAAAAACAGAGAGGATAAGTGCCAAAATTCCAAAAACGAGTAGAACAATTGCAATGATACTCACACCGAGGGGTCGTTGACGACGTTCAAGAGCTTGCATTCTTTTCCTCCTTAAGACATAAAGATGTACAATTAAACGGTGAAACATGTAGTGTACTCTTTATCCTGCACGAAAAAGTACCGTAACTATTATTCTTTATATAGCCTATTAACATGCCAGGTGAATGAGTCCACTAACTACTTATAATACTCTTGAGGATGAGTAAACGTTTCACATTTTTAGGGCAATATATTGCTAGCGAGACCAGAACTGTATAACTTGAACGCTAACTAGCGGAACACACGTGCAGACTCACGGACGCTCTGCAGATTAAGGAGTTCTACAACTTCATAACAGGTAATAAAACCGTTTTTTGGCCGCAGACGTACTACTGTGGGGAAATGGCCGACGCGCCCATGGATTTCTGCTAACAGGACAGATGCCGCTTGCGCATAGCCAGGAGGATTGATGAGCAGTGGCTGCGTCTGCCATTCTTCACACGAGAGTCCAATATTGTTGACTATACAGGTAATTTGTGGCCCCAGTGGCTCTGTGTGATTGATCTGTACGTAGATCATACGTACTTCCTCAATCGTATCCTGCGCAAGTGCCTCGATTTGTGCACATTGCTCGGCGGTGAGTGGGTGCGTAAAATTGAGTACGAGCATGTGTTATATCCTTGTAAAGATGGTTACTGTTCTTCCCTCTTCTCTAGTGATAATAAGTTACCACTATTATACATTCTTTTCTGAAAATTTTTATAATCAAGCATAAAGTTCATGTATTATATGATTTTCTATTATTACACCAATAAATAAAAAAATTCTTATGGATAATAGACGAGAGAGGTACTGATTTCGGGTCATTGAGGCGTGAAATAGCCATATCCAGCGCTCGTTTTGCCTCCAATTCCCCATTCTTGCAACGCTTCTTGTAGCCATTTGCTAGCTATCGTGACATCGTTTCCCTGTTCCGCTCGTTTAACATTGCGGGGTGCGAGCGCGAAGGCGAAGATGGTGTCCTCTACGGTCAGAAATAGCACTGGATTGGGACGCTGATCGTTAATGGGCGCTTTTCCCCTGTTATAGTAATCTGGATAATGGACGTTGATAATGTCAAGCGCAAAGGTTGCTTTCCCTTCAACCGGTAGAGCATCGAAGAAAATAACCGTGCCACTCTGATCTGGCGAACCAAAGATACGTTGAATGGTCTCATCATCTTCGTCAATATTTTTACTTGCGTGTTCGCTTACCTCGCTCGTAACGTAATTTCTGCATAATCCCTTTAACGCACTCCCAGGGATGATTGGAAGGCCATACAGGGGATGCAATGTGAGATCGGTTTCGAGCACTGTTTCATTGCTAAGACCTTGTGCCAGACGCCAGTCAGTCTTCGCGTGGAAGTGCTGTGCTCCTAACGTCACGGTCATAGCGTGCCAGCGTCGATAAGCTTGCATGCTTAAGTCGGCGTCGATAAGCTCGTTACTTAGAATAGTACGGAGCCACTGATTTTTTTGTGCACCGCTCTGTAGCGTTGCCTGTGGTGCATACTTATGTAGTAATAAGCCCAGATTTTTACATTGTTGCATACGCCCATCATTGCATAGCAGCGGTTGTTTTTCTGGGAAGATAGTAGGTGATTTCCATTATGCTCATCGCTCCTCGTTATCTGGTTCTTGCAGTTCTCCTTCAGCGAAGCGACGTAGCCAGATTCCAAAGGCCATACATTCTGTTGTGGCTCGACGGTAATCTGTGCTGTCAGTCCCTGCATCGGTTATCCAGCGCAGCAGACCATCATGTCCCTGCTCCAATACGGCTCTATTCTCAGTTGCAAAATGCTGGGGGACACGCATCCATTCTGTAAGGTGTTTGAGCAAGAGATACTGCGCTTTATTGCTATCGTTCTTCCCTTTTGCTTTGAGATAGCCAAGCGTCTGGCCCAATCCGTTGATCTGGATCATGGTGTTCAGGCGGCGGGTCAGGGAGCGATATTCTCTCTCTAATGCGTCGCTGTTGCGCTGTTGAATCTCGCGAATGTTCTCCCATGCCTGTCGACCACGTTCCTGTTCGCTATTGCGACGTTGTGGCAGGCGCATTTCGTTGCTCATCTTTATTCCTTCTCCGTTAAATCCCAACGGACGTGTACCATGCCACGCCCAACTGTTTCATCGCCACCCAGTTGCAGATAGCCCCCGCGCGCCCTATCTTGCGTTTTGAGCGTTTCTAGCACCTGCCTGCCTGGAATTTTGAGGCTCTCTTTCCCATTGCGTCGCGTGTCTGTAGCATACATCGGAACGTAGAGGAGTGTATCAGTGGGTAGATGTTCTTCGGTCCAGAGTGCTCCCCTGGCAGCCGTCTTTGTATTTCTATCGATACGGACACGGGTGATAACTTCTGTCGCGTAGAGCGTAAAATCGCGAAAGTCATTCTCAGGCAAAACCACGAGCGAATTTTTCAGCCTGACGGACCAGTAATCATCAGTACCACTTTCAGGCAAGGTATGTTCCGCCAACCATGCCGCAATCTCATCAACCTGGGTGCTGTCTTGAGCGGTAAAGCTAAATTCTTCCAGGACGAGGCTATTATGCGCCTGTACATCGCTATTTGTTGTGACAAGTGCGCTGCCCGGCACCGGTTTATCAGGCAAGTGCCAGGGAAGAGTTGTGGACTTGTTAGTGTTCGTTCGTTCGATGTCGCGTTTGAAACGTGCAAGTACGTCACAGGAGGTCGTGTAGGCGAAGACGCCGCTGAGTGAACGTACGGGAAAGAGAAGAATGCGTGCATCGCCTGCAATCAATGCTCCTGCATGATCGCTTGTTTCGCCGGTCATGGGCGGGGGACCAAATATTGCATTGACGAGTCCAGCATCTTCAATCTCCTCCTCGGCCAGGGCGCGTAGCTTCCCTTTGATGCTGCTCCCCTGGATCGTGGGATATTGCGTTGTACGTTCACGCTGAATGGGCTGGTCGATGCTGCTCAAACCTGAACCCATACCGGCATGTAGTGGTGTCTCTACATAGAGATAGAGCATCGTTGTTGCTGTGATCATTCGTGTGTAATCTCCTATATACGTGATGCCATAGCCGATCTGACCGCCGTAATCGGTAAACGGATCTATTTTAGGTACAGCCTTATTGAAAAAATACACGCTGCCCGCCGGGACGCAGCGACGTAATGTTTTGCTTTTCCCTCCAGCGTTCCCTGGATTAAGTTGCCAGCCGCCTATCGGCTGATAGCGCTCCATGGCGACTGCAATAGGCTCTAAGACAGGCCATGTCTGGGGTTGCCATCCTTGCGTGAAAGAGGCTGGTGTTGCCAGATAGAGTAATGTCCCTGTTGCTCGTTGTTCTAACGCTGCCGATGTATTCGAAGGGGGAAAAATTACTTCAAAACGAGCGGCCCGCCTTTCACCTCCGAGAAGCATCCAACCTTGCTCCGGCAACCTGAGCAGGCGCTGCGTCTGGTCGTCGGAGACAAGTTGATCGGACATCATCGTTCCCTGGGGGGGTGTTTGCACTAAACGAATATCCACGACAAACCCATACATAAAGGGGTCGTCGCTGCGATGATTCATACGTATCATGCGTGCCTGGTAGAACTGGCCCTCAGCAGTTGTTTTGCTTTGATTGTTGATGCCGATACCCTGGCGTAGTTCGTATGTATATATCGTTGCAGGATCAATAACCTCGGAAAGTTCGATAGCTTCCTGCCTATGTAAGATTTTTTGTAAACTCTGCTCGCTTAACCAGCCTCGTAGTGGTTCAAGCTTGCTCTGCACTGCTCGCTCTGGATAGAGGAGTTGCATCGTATCAGGCAGGTTGCTTGCGATCTCAGGATCATACGGGCGAGGTTGCAGGCGTACAGGTTGTGTCAATCCGCTCTCTTCAATCAGAAAATGAGCTGGCATGGGAAAGAGGCGCTCGACAGAGGATGTGGGGGCCGCGTCTTTGCTGCGTCTGCCGAGCGCGATGCCTGTAATAAAGAAGCGACCATAGTGTTCTTGATCTCCGATTAGAGCGACGAGTTCCGGATCCTGGAAAACTTCGGCCAGTGACTTATCAGGATTCCAATAAGAAGCAATCGTGGCACGTAATGCTCCCTGCAATGTTTCGGGCGTAGGAGGAAAGAGCGTATCCGCATAATGATTTTCGCCTGCGTTAAACGGGTGGCCGGTACGAAACAGGAGAAGTTCGCATGGTTGAATAAATATACGCACTATGCGTGCTCCTTTCTTGCCAGGAAGAGCAGCACCAGCAGCCAGCCTATAATCTCAATTAATCCATAGCGTCTCTCTTCTGCATGCAGTTCGAGCGCGAAGGGGAGTTGTTGAGAGGGACGTTGCTCATCATGGTCCATCGCCTGTGCCAGTTCGGTCATCTGTTGAGCTAGAGAGCGTATGCATTGTTTTGAAAGATGCCCATCCTGTTGGTGTTGCAAGATACGCATGATCTCGCTCTGTTGTGCTCTCGGTTCTAGCGCAATCAAGGTTGGTGCCTCTTCTAAAAGCAGGTACACACAACGTGGAGAGAGAGAAGCATGCGCGAATAGTTCATGGAACGTTGCTAAAAGTAGGAGTGGCTGTAGTATAACTTTTTGCCCATTACGTTCGCTAATGTACTGCCAGTGGCATCCTACCCGCGTCTGCTCACCGGAACGGCGCAGGATCGTGACAACCAGAGCATTACGTCCATACTGCTTTTTCGCCAACTCTTCGGCTTCTCTGGCAATGCGTCGTACAGTGGAGAGTGCTGTATAATGGTGCGCAATGGCAATACCTATGCTGGTGGTAACGTTGCGTTTTCTCTCTTCACTTTGTACTGCAGCCCGCACTTCATGGCAATATGCTTGCTGCAATTGATCGACCAGGGCGAGAACGGTTGTGATAGGTTGCTGACCAGTTTCCTCTAACGTGTGGCCTTCATTTTGCGCGTAGTCCTGGGTTAAAGGAGCGAGGGCGAAAGTGTCATCGCCGCCAGTGTAGACGAGCCGGGCTGGATAGCGCTCATGAACGAGTCCTGGTGCCTGTCTGCGTGAAAAGTTTGAGACGGCCCTGCTGATCGCATTATGTTCATCTTCGTCTACCACACCGCCTACGAGTGGGCCCATTTTATCGCCATCCATCTGGATCATGGCATAGTAGGGCGTTGGCCGGACGATACCGGCGCGGTCAGAGGCGGCAAACAATTTTGTGAGCGCCTTTCTCCCACGTGCAGCCCAGTTTACAGCCTGATAGTCGGGTGCGATGGAGTAGTCTTTTCGCAAGCGATAGGCTGTGAAGGTTTCGGGAAAGAAGCAATCTCCATCGCGACTAAGGATGGCCCGTTTCGTAGCGTCGTTATTGACCAGTGCTGTAAGCGCGGGAATGGTGTCGGTTGCCATTCTATTGAGTGGATCGCGTGTGGCATGGAGCCAATCCTGTATCTCTGTCTGGGGAAGCGTGCTGGCAAGGAGTTGTCTGACATAGGAGGCGGTAGCGATGGAACTGGTCGAGGGAAAGGAAGCATCGATATTTTTCGTAGTGAAAGCCCGTGCATGGAAAGCGAAGCGTTTCACCATATCAAGCGCATCGAGTTGCTCGTCGCCGCTTTGATTAAGATCGTGTGGGAACGTGGTGGCGATACCTTTCCAGAATGAACGGATTGCGGCGCGGGAAGCTTCCTCTCCGCGTAACGCCTCGCGCTCACCGGAGATTGTGCTTTTTTCACCTGGCTCATTCCAGAGGATCTTCTCTGGGAACCATTTCACGGTACGGGAACGTTTGCGAGCGGCCAGTGCTTCCTGGGCCTGTCGTAGCCAGGTGGGATAGTCTTTGCCATTGCGTGCAACGATGACCCAGAAGATTTCAAAGAGTGCTTCGGGACTGATCTGCCGCTCCCAGATCGTCCGTGTTGTAATGTGAGATGTACCTGCAAAAGGGCGCAAATTTTTTTGCCAGACATCCTCGCAAATACTTAACCAGCGCTCTTCGATCCGTTGTATACTGTTCAGCACTGTCATCTGGGCGGTATGGAAGTTGGAGAAATAGGCAACATATTTATTTGGAAGGTCCGGAATATTCTTGGCGTCCAGTACAGGCTCAGCAGGAAAGATGAGGGCTGTGCGATCTATATCCTGCATGCCAGCTTCCATCAGGAGGGAGAGCAGGAAACTGCCTGACCACAGGTCGCGTGCCTTACGTGCCTGTGCGATAAACGATTGCACTGGTCCCAATGAGAAGAGCAGCAAATATTGTGGTATCTGGAGTTCTTGGGAGGGCATGGTCACAGTGTTACCTCCAGCGCTCCAGAGAAGGAGGGTATCCATTGTTCGATGATGGTATAGTCTTCATATTTCACATCGCTGCCAGTGGTTTTAAAGAGAAGCGCAATTCCTACATAGCTGTTGTTACGTAGTGCGGCGATGCGTAAGAGTAAGGGTGAAGGTCTGCGTTGCTGGGAAAGTGGAGGAAGGGGCAGGCCAAAGATTTTGCGTTGTGCAATGTGGAGGGAATGCCGATACTCTTGCAGCCTTTTTCCGATAGTTTGCAGCGCTACCTCGCAACTCAGCCAGGGTTGTGCATCTTGCAGTATCCAGATGCGACATGCATCACGCGCCAATATATCGAAATTTGCAGTTTGTGGTGCGCGGCGTTCTACATCGTGAAGCATTTGGGCAGCAGCAATACCGTGTTCGAGCTGATCTTTAAGCTCGTGTGGCTGCGTTGGGAGATCAAAAGAAAGATCGCTACATAGAGGTAGAGGTGCGATTGGATAAGCGACCAGGCTGCCAGCACAACGGCGTGAACGTGAACCCAGGCCACCTAGATGAGTGAGCAACCAGAGGAGGGCAATAGCCTGCCGAAGTTGCTTTTCGTTGCCATTACGAACGGCCAATGTGACTTGAAAACTGGTGCCAGGCAGAAAATACTGGTGAGCTGGTTTGAAATTCTCTCTTTCGGGCCTGCCACGTTGTGCCATAGACCAGAGCAGATAACCGGTACCTGTTGTCTGCCGTTGTGTTCCCTGCCGAAAGTTCATACGCTCATTAAAAGCTTGAGTAGGAGGAGATGAATGCGCTAGTTTGATTGTGAAGGTAGAGCTTTGGTCAGTTGCACCAAAAAGATCGCGCTCAGCTTGTTGAACAATGGCGAGTCCGTGTGTATCGGTACCAACCATACCACCAACCAATGCGCGTTGCCAGTAGCGCAAGACGCCACGTAGGGGAGGGGTACGCAGTTCTGCGCTGCTTTGATCTGCTCCACTCAGGAAGAGAGGAGTAAGAGTGCGCACATCAAAAATGCCCTTTTGCATGGAATAAATCCTTTATGCTAAAATAAACGAGAGAAAAAGCAAAAACTGATTTTCCCAGGAAGGATGGAGAAGCCAGATCTATGTTTTCAAATATCTGCCAAACTTAAGTTGGAGGAAGCGATAATCAAGTCGTTCCCTTGCTTTAATAGACCATTCTTCACGGCACAACCCTAGAAGAACAGTGGTATGTGTACTTACAGTAGGGGCTGAGATGGATAACTGTGCGGCGACTGCCGAAGGGTGGAGTCCATGGGCGAATGCCTGTAGCACCTCGAACTGGCGGTGTGTGAGTTGTTGGATCACATGATCGCAATGTTCCAATTCTTCAGCTTCTGCAATTTCTTCCTGTGCGCGAATGATCTCTTTAGCGCTTGGGTGATCGGTTTCAGGGAGGTTTGAGTGTACCGAGGCCAGTTGCGAACGTAAATCTGCGCTCAGGCGAGCGAGAGGAACAGGGATCAGGCGCACATTATCTTCTGGGGAAACGTGCATGAGCGCCCCATCTTCCGCACGTTTGAGAACGGAGTGAGGAGTGTAGATGTGCCACATACGATCCTCATGTCCAAAGCTTAGGATGGCAGCGGAAAGGGAGAGGAGCGGTATGAGGCGTCGTCCACCGCTGATCGAGAAGTGGACGATACAATGACGTTCTTTCAACTGGAGGATGAGGGCGTGCATGGTATTGAGCACATCATCGGCGCTGTCCTCGTCAGTAATCTCTTCCAGTGGAAGGCCATTGTGCTGCAAGACATGATTACGGAATTGAATAATCTGCCCATTGGAGTAGTGATCACCGGAGAATTCGTCCTTGAGCAGTTGGAGCGAGCGTTCCATGCGTGGATTATGGGTAGTTGCAGGGTGGACAATATGGACCTCGCTAATGGGAATATTTTGTTGTAGCAGTAAGTCGAGCGTAAAAGTAACGACCTGAGGCTGTCCGCCGACAGTTGCCAACAGCGTGTGGATGTATTCAGGTTCCGACATGGCTTTCTCTTTCTGGCATAAGGAGGTTCCCTTGGTTCATTCCCTACCGGCGATACTGATCGGTGGACCGCCTCATATGGGAAAATCGGTGCTCACGTATAGTCTGACACAAGCATTACGCAAACGTTATATAGATCATTATGTCATCCGAGCCTGTCCCGATGGAGAAGGCGATTGGTCGCAAGAGAGCGATGGCGACGCGGTGCGCATGATCCGCATCAAAGGGCAATGGCAACCCGCGTTTGTCAAGAATGTATGCAATGCCCTGGAACAGCGCCATTTCCCCTTTCTGGTTGATGTAGGTGGTCGACCAGCCGAATGGCAGATGAGCATTATGCGTCGTTGTACACATTCGCTCTTGCTCCTTCCACCGGAGGACGAGACTTCGACTCGCTTCTGGTTACAACTGGTCGAAGACAATAATTTGCTACCCCTGGCTCGTATTCATTCTGTACTAAATGGCGCAAGTACGATTACTTCTCGGTTCCCATTAGTTGAAGGGACATTAAGCGGATTAACGCGCCATACACAGGTGCAAGGTCCTCTGTTCGATCTGCTCGTCGCATGTATCCATACACTGTTCACTTCCTATTCAACGGGAGAACTCCGCCAGAATTATTTCAACGAAGCTCCTGCTCCAGTGATTGATCTTGATACCTTGTTACAAGCGTTTGCCCCTCACTCCGAACGCTGGGAGCCTGCGATGCTTCAAGTGCTCCTGGCAATGCTCCCACATGGCGTACCACTAGCGATCTATGGTCGTGGCACGAACTGGGTGTACGGAGCACTGGTGAACCATGTCTGCCCGCAGCCTTTCTACCAGTTCGATCCACGCCTGGGCTGGGTGAAACTGCCGCAACTTGCAATTGGTAGCACAACCACACAATCCGTTAGCACTGATATATGGAAATATGAAAATGTGAATGTGCTTACTGTCCGATTGATCGATAATTATTTGAATTATACAGAAGCAGAACAATTGTTTTTCCCGTCCGTCCCCATAGAGCAGGGTATTATTTTGAATGGCAAATTACCGCTCTGGTTGGTAACAGCACTGGTTCACCTTTATAATACGATTATCGGCGTGCCATGGATTGCCTGTTATTCACCCCAGTTAGAGAGGGCAGTCGTGGTTGTCTCGCATGTGTCAAAATATGTTCCTGGTGACCTTATCTACCTCCCTTTATATCGGGGGAGTATAGCATAGGAATGGGCGAATCTGCATGAAAACATAAAAATATGCTAGATTGGCTGGCAAAAAGTTGAAATTCTTTTGTGATGCATGTATACTCGGTTGTGAGGATAGAAAGTATCCGTCTACCCGTCAGGGATTGAAACGCAAAAATGAGACCGATTTTAGAGTCGATCTCACACTGTTGAAAAGAAGATCTTCCTCCTCTTAGAGGAGGTGCGATAGCAGATCAGCCACGACATAAGCCATTGGTGAAGTGAAAACACTTGCCAGTGGCTTATGTCAATTCGCGTGTATTTTCACGAACGTGACTATCCAATTTCTCTGCAGTGTCCAAAAGTAATCACGCGAGAGAAATCCGGCTTGAGATCTACCTGCATTTTTTCCTCTTTGATAAGGAGACTCTTTTCTAACAATTTTTGTAAAGCAGCATGACTATCTGGTCGAGTGGTGTTTATGGGCGGTCACAGTGTGAATGATGTTATGAACATGTAAAATACTAAAAGTAGTGTGGTTGTTTTAGTTTTATGCTGAGTCTGATCTTTCTACCTATCCAAAAGGCCTTCATCCTACTGTGAATTATCACATTTAAGTCACAAACCTGAACAGTTCCTATAAACTTTCCCTTACATTCAGGAAGGTGATATAGTAGAGCACAGAATGCAGGAATATAACAAGTGAGTGATGGGTGTATGTCTGGAATTAAAATATGAGTCAGAATTATGGAGCGTTGCGTATTGTACGCGTGCGTGCCTCTGCTGATATAGCATCCAGTGGGCGGGACCGTTATCCCTCAGGCTGGTTGCCTGAAGAGCGATTGGTACACCTGCTGAAAAAGCCAGAGACCACGATCGGGCGAGCTTTAAGCAATGATATTATCTTGATGGAGCCGACCGTCTCGCGCGAACATGCTCGCCTTGTAAGAACTGAACATGGCTGGTTAATTTTCAACTTGACGGCGCAAAATGTGGTGCGCGTCAATGGACACGTCGTGACCGGAGGAGATTGCCAGGTGTTGCAGCCGCAGGATTTCCTCGTATTAGGCAATACAATGCTTCAGTTAATTGCCCCACAGGAGAATATTTCTGACGAAGCCACGCAAATTTTGTCATCCTCTTTGCCACCATTTTCCAGTTCGTCGCCTTCTCCTCAAGCGTTTCAGGATCTTTCGCATGAAGTTCCATCGCATGAAAATGGACGACGGAATGGACATGAAAATAGTTTTTTAAAGCTATTTAAGACCACTAAAACTGAACAATTGAATGGGGCGGAGGAGGCAATCGATGAGCAAAGATTTGCCACACCGCCGTCATTGCGTATCGTGCATTCTATGTCAGAGCAGTCTGAAGCGGAACAACTCTCCCCGGCATGGGACGAGGAAGAGGCAAGTTTGCTAGGGGCGGGCGTAACGATGCAATTTGCCTTGCCACAACGGATGGGAATACGTACACGTTGGTTGATTGCAGGGGTGGGGATCAGTATTCTTGTCATAAGTGCGATTATTACCATCGTGTTGAATAGCGTGATTGGGATATCGGCCCTGACGCAAAATGGACCTTCAAGTATTGTGGCGGCACTCACTATTCCTTTAATCCCCGCCCTGGTGATCAATATGCTGGTGAGTTTTATCGATCGCTATGAGCGTGAACCCTGGTTTTTGCGCCTGGCAGCATTTCTCTGGGGGGCTATTATCGCAATCCCTCCATCCTTATTTATCGAAAAAAGTGTTATTAGCCTGATGCAACCAATCTGGGGCCAAAATGATCTGCTCTTTTCCATTTTTAAAGGACTCAATGCTGGTATTACAGAAGAATCAGTAAAAGGTCTGGGTCTACTCTTACTTTTTGTGGTGTTGCGAGACGAATTTGATAACGTGACAGACGGTATTGTGTATGGGGCACTGATCGGTGCCGGGTTCGCTATGGTAGAGAACTTCGTCTATTTTGCTTTATACTCAAGAGATTTTCTGGCATTTCTAATCGTTGGGCGTGTCGTGTTGGGCTGGCTCTCGCATTCAACTTTTACAATCTGTTTTGGTGCTGCGCTTGGTTATATGCGTCACACACACATACGTTGGCGGCAGATAGTAATCCCACTGCTGGGCTATCTGGTTGCAGTGGGATTGCACAGCGTCTTTGATTTTGTAGATTTTTTCGCCAACGCTATTGCATTCAATGATCCAGGCTTAGTTACCGTTTCATTAATCGCAATAATTTGTAATTATATTCCCCCATTTATCGCCCAGCTAGGTCTGCTCTATGTCCTGATCAAGTCCCTGGCGCATGAAGCTGCGGTTATCAGAGAGTTCCTTGCTTTTGAAGTGAGCAATGGAGTCGTCCGTGTCGACGAGTATGCATTATTGCAAAACTCGTTTCAACGCACAAAAGAGGAGCGACGTGTTTTGTGGCATAGTGGGTGGAAGCAATGGATGCGTGTAAGAGCATTATATCAAACCGAGATCGGATTGGCATTTCGTAAATGGCATGTCAGTATGGGAGACAAACCCAAGTTGGGTTATCGCCAGCCTGAAGATGCCTATCGTCAACGGATTAAACGCCTGCGTCACGATATTCAAACTGCTCAAGTACAAAGGGCTGGACATTCCTTATGACGAGGAATATTTATACAGAAGACAAAGAGAAAGAGCCTGGTGAATAAATGGTGATAAGTTAGAAGCGGTGGAGGAGAGACGGCGAAGTCAGGTGTGTTACACTATACACCACAGGTTAGTAATAGCTCAACGGTGAGAAAGTTGACGCAAGCCCGTGTGGGTATGGTATACTTTGTTGCGGTACGAGGGGAATAATTTGTAGCGCTTCGTGTTACATTATGTTACATTGTATGCCTTATAAGAAAAATGTAACACAATGTAACATAATGTAATTATATTTGTGTAGGGAACGTGTTTACGAGGCTTATGGCACCTGAGAATACAAATGGAAGAGAGATCACAAACGTCTATTTTTGAAGAGTCTGCTATTGTCGAACGGGTGGCACGTATTGTTTCCAGCGTTCGTGGAATACGACCTGACTATACACGGCTTGCCGCTGAATTAGAGCAAGCTATCTCTTTTGATATATTCGGGATTGTGTTGCTGCGTCATGATCGTCTGGCGGTGCGGGTCGTGGTATGTCGGCGTGAGGGGGGGAGCTGGCAGACGTTGCAACATCAATTGCCACGCGAAGAGTCAATGTTGGCGCGGATATTGCAAGAGCCAGAAATGGTGGTGAATGAATATCCTATGGGCCTGGATGGACCTCCATCGGTAAGTGGTGATGCTCTCAGTGGATTTCATCAGTTGCGTTCAACGCTTATTGTACCGCTAAGAGTTGAGGATAGTGTACTGGGAACGCTTGAACTGGGGAGTACAGTTGAGCATATTTATACAGATGTTACGTTGCAGCGCTTAGTAGGTGCTGTTGCACAGGTTGTAGCTTCTGCTATTGAAAGTGCGCAGCTTGGTGGAAGTGCCGAGATTCAAAATCGGCAACGCCAGGTTTTAAAGAATGTTTCCAGCGCCCTTACTTCGAAGATGGATCTCTCAACGATTCTGAATCAGATTGTGAATGGCATTGCGGAGTCGTTGAATGTGGCTTCTTTAATTGTGATGCAAGAGCGTCGTGAGGGGCATTTGCGTGTAGAAGCACATGCAGGTCTAGATGTGGAAACGTTGGAGCGTGCGTTTGCCCATTCTATACCGATCAGTGAACAATGTATCATTGGTCAATCATTGCAGCAACGACGCCCATTTTTCTCTCAGGATATCGCCAAAGATGCACGTTTTCCACGTAGCAACGAATTATTTTCGCAATTTGACATCCACTCCGTTTTTTGTTATCCCCTTGTAACTGGGACAACGGTTTACGGTGCCTTATTACTTTGTTCAACGGAGCCAGGTGGCTTTACCCCACTAAAAATAGATATCCTCTCACTTTTTGCCAGTCAGGCGACCGTAGCAATTCATAATGGCATCTTGTTAGCGTCAGCACATCAACGCAGCCGTTTTCAAGAAGCGATAGAGCACCTTGAGCGTGCACATTATGAATCTACCACTACTTCTCATGCGTATGAATCTTCTGAGCGAGAAGAGCAAGCCGAGTATAAGCAGTTTATGCAGATGCGAGAAGAGACGCAGCGCATCTTTGGGGTCAGCTTTGCCAGCCTCATGCGTTTTATTGGCGACCATCTGTTGACCCAGAGTGAACAGGGGCTGCAGGCTATTTTATCCGAAGAGCAAGATGATCCTTTTGCCATGGTGGAAGGGATGTTCAACGATGAGGAGAGAGACGTACCATTTCTGGAGCCAGGGTTTGTTCAGGAAGGGGATAGCCTGGATGATGAGCGTAAAGAGCCACTTGCAGACACCCTTTCACTTTTGACACAGACGGCAGAAGCCGCATTAGCACGTACTGGCATGTTGAGTGAACTGAGTCGCTTACTGCTACAGGTGAAACAATCAACTGACGGAGTGAAAGATGCGTGGTTTGTGATTGATTTCAGGGGCAATTGTGTCTATCTGAACCCTGCGGCTGAAATGTTGTGCGATATACGGCTAGAACAGATTACCGCTACCTACAGTCTGCATTTTTTGGAGCAGGTAAACGCGCATATCACGATAGAATCCGCATTTTCCAAGCTGCTTCCTCGTGTAAGAAATGTGGAAGAGGTGCAGCAGTATTTACAAGAGTTTATGCTTGGGAATGTATACCAACAAGAGTTGCGTTGTGTGCTGGCGGAGGAACCATTGTACGCCCCTGTGATGCACCAGGGGATGAATGGGCGCCGTTCTCTTTCAGAGCATGTTTCTTCTGACCATTACTACCAATTTACGCGCTACCCACTTTATAATCAGCAGGGCCAGATCAGTGCAAACGCGTTACAGGTTCGGGATGTGACGGAACAGGTGCGTGACGAGAAGAACCGTTCAACGCTCCTATCAGCGGTATCACACGACTTGCGCACTCCATTGACCACCATCAAAGCGGCAGTGACCGGACTGCTGCAGGCAGATGTTGAATGGGAGGAGCACGATCGCCGTGCGATGCTGGAGGATATCGATGTGGAGGCCGATCATCTCACCGTACTGGTCAATGCATTAGTTGAACTCTCACGTATAGAGATGGGGGCATTAGTGCTTGAGAAGGAGTGGTGCGATGTTACAGAGGTGGTATATGGAGCATTAATGAAGGTAGAGCGTGTGTTGGCAGGGAGAGCGGTGTGTACACAATTTCCAGCCCACCTTCCACTCGTTTATGTTGACCATGTGCAATTGGAGCGTGTTTTTTATAATTTGCTAGAGAATGTCGTCCGTAGTAGTTCACAGCAATTAGAGATTGGCATCCAGGTAGAGGTTGTTGGAGAGAGCCAAAAGCTCTTGTGCGTACGCGTGCTTGACTATGCTTATGAAGTGCCAGAGCAAGAACGTGAGCGTATTTTTCAGTCTTTTTATAGTCCCGGTTCCGATAGTAATGGATTAGGCCTGGCGATCTGTAAGGGTATTATTGAGGCGCACCAGGGACATATCAAAGTAGAGGGACTTTCAGGCGGGGGATCATGTTTTGTTTTCACCATTCCTATTTATCCTCAAACCGCACCAGAGAAGCTTTCGTTGACAGGTGGCTGGGTAACGCAACCGCTTATATCTCGTTCTGTAAAGGAAACAACACAGGTACGTGAAACTAGAGGGGAGGATGAGAGATGAGAGCAAAGGGGAAGCGCATACTCGTGGTTGATGATGAGATTCCTATTCAGCGTATTTTACGTCGTAATCTTACTGCGGGGGGGTATGAGGTACTGGTCGCTGGCGACGGTGCACAGGCGATAGAGATGGTGCAGATGCAGCAACCAGATCTGGTATTGCTTGATCTTTATTTGCCGGGTGGACTGAATGGGCTGGATGTGTGTATAAAAATTCGCGATCTCTCACCCCAACTGCCAGTGATTGTATTGTCGGCGGCGACTGAAGAGAAGCAGAAAGTGCGTGCGCTTGATCTGGGTGCCGATGATTATCTTACAAAACCGTTTAGCAATGATGAGTTACAGGCCAGGGTGCGTGCATGTTTACGGCGTGCCCAGGTAACGGAAGTGACCAGCGAGCGCGAGCCAGAGGAACTTGGTAGCGAAGATGGCTATTTGTATATGAATATCGCGCGTCGTATGGTGCGTGTTGGTGAAAATGAGGTACGCCTGACCCCGACGGAATTTGAATTATTACGACAATTGATGTTATATGCCGGGAAAGTGTTGACGCATCGTTCTTTATTAAGAGCAGTATGGGGCCCAGAATATGGGGAAGAAGCTGACTACTTGCGCGTCTATATACGGCAGCTCAGGCTCAAGGTTGAAGTGGAACCCTCTCGTCCACGTTACATCATAACAGAACCTGGCATAGGATACGTTTTTCGTACACGATTGGAAGGCTAAATAATTAATAGAATTTTAATACCTTATCAAAATTTTTAATAGCTATCTAATGGGAGGAAGGGTACACTTGCGAGGGGTTACACTCTTTACTTTTTGAGGGGTACCTGTCTGGGGGAGATCAAGTATAACGCTGTTTTCATGATCATTGAGGAAGAAACATATGTATCAATGGCGACCACTGCGTATTTTGTGCGTCGGGTTGCAAGATAATATTGGTCGTGTCGTAACCACCAATATTCAATGTTGGGGTCATGAGGTAATAGGGTTTCCCACTGCTTTAACAATGGACGTTGAGAGTGAAGCAAGTGATGAATTTTCTGTGTTGGAGGGAGATATTCTTCTGTATGATGTAGATGCTTCTGTCTCCTTCTTGAAAAAAGGAGATGGTATATCTGCTTTACAGCAGAATATATTTGTAGCGGGCAGACAACGCTTGCGAGCTTCTCTAACAATTGCTTTGAGTAGTCGTTCAGTTTCGCGTAATATGCTTGAGCAGATTGGAGCGGTTGCCTTGTTGCAAATGCCGTTTGAGATGGGCCATTTGCAACGCTATCTAAGCGTGCTGCAACGCCTTTTGTTTGCCACACCCAGGCGTGGTTCAGGAACATCCAGGCGTGAGAAAGTGCGTGTGTTGATAGTAGATGATGACGTAAATCTTGCGCATGCAGTACAACAATGTTTACTTTATGAATCAGGGTATGAGGTAGAGGTGGCATATAATGGCCTGGAGGCATTAGAGCAATGGTTAGATTGGTATCCCGAATGTATTGTGACAGATCTTATTATGCCATGGATGAATGGTTATCAGGTTATGCGCTGCCTTGCAGTGGGAGCGGAACATATGATGCCGGGTTTTGTCGTGATGAGTGCCTTACCTTCGCTGGAGGGAACACGTGCTCGCTCATATCTAGAAGGGAAATCCGTTGCATATGTTGATAAGCCATTTCATGTTGAACATCTATTACATGCAATTAAGCAAGTTTGTGCTGAATAATACATGAAAATCGAGAAAAAAGAGAAAAACTGTGGGGAAGAAATAGTTTTCGTAGGCTAGTCTGGTAAAGGAACTGGATAAGATGGAGCAGCAGGATCGTATCATGGATGGAGACTTGCAAACGTTGGGTCTTCAATCTATTCTAAAAATGCTCGCCCTCAGTGGGAAATCTGGCAAGCTCTTTGTGTCTTCAGGACCGGAGACGCTCTCTATCAGCCTGCGTAAGGGTCAAATCGTAGGATTGCACGAAGATGGAGTGCCGCAGCCTGATTTACTCGGCATGCTTTGTTTGATAGGCCGTTTGGATCCAGCACGTGCGCAGACGATACGTGAAGTGGCCCAGGGGGATATGCAGATGGCCCTGGCGCTACTGGTTGAGCGTGGATGGATGACCGCAAATGAGATGCAGCGTCGCCTTGAGTTCACTGTTACTCAATCAACAGGTCACGCGATGCGTTGGGTCAATGGCCGTTTTGCTTTTCATCGACAACTGGTTCCCATGGAGAGCCGAATGCAGCCATTAGATGTTGATTCGGTCTTACTAGAGGCGCTCCGTCAGGCTGATGAGTGGGAAGAAATAGCTAATGAAGGTGTGAGAAACCTGGCGCGTACCACGGTCGCCCGCTGGCAGCCAGAGGTGAGCAGAGATGTACGAAGCCTCGGTTTAAATCAAGAGAGCATTGAAGTGCTCTGCCTCTCGAATGGTGAACTTCCCTTACAAGCAATCTCGTTAGTGCTTATGACTCCTGAGGCGCGGGTTGCGCGTATCATGCATCACCTGGTTGAGCTTAACCTGATAGAGGTAGTGGATACAGCGTTAGAGACAGAGCTACAGCAAGATCTCTCCAATATTATTATTAAGTGCCAATATACACTTGCGCAGCAGCGCACTGCCACGAATGCGGATCAACATCTCCTCGGTTTGATCACCACGCTTGCTGAATGTATCAATGGCCTGCTCATTCATCATGGAAAATATGCAAGAACCTTGCGTGGACGCGGCCATATTCCCCCTATGGATGTTGTGCGTTATTTAGAGCGTCGTTTCACGCAACCCCTACAGATGTTGGCACGCCAACAGTATCCGATCCTGGATACAACAACGTTTGCTTATGGTCAATTGGATTGTGAGCCTATTTTAAGCCTGAATAAGGTTGTAAAAGGTGATCAATTGGAGGAGTTTTACTGGGAAGGTGTGCAGGGGCTTGCGGCGTTCCTGCGGCTGATTTTCGCGGAATTGTTGCGTGATGAGGTTGGCAATTCCCATACTGGTCGTCAGTTGAATGTTGCATGGAAGATTTTTCTATCTGAAATTGAGCACGAAGTGCAGCAATATCAGGTTTATCGTGCACATCGTAATACACAAATAGCACGAGGTCGTGATGGTATAGCATCCTCCCCCCCCGGCATCGTACAACAAAGGAGTGGGGTTCCACATGGTGAAGGAGAAGCGTTCTGGTCGCCTGAAACAAGAAGGAGGTCAATATAAATGGCAGAACCAACAGTGCTGGTTGTAGATGATAGTCCTACAGTACGCAAAATTGTCCAGATGACTCTGCAACGAGAGCATATTCGTGTGATTACTGCCAGCGATGGTTTAAGTGCACTTACTTCTGTTGCCGACGAAATGCCAGCAGTTATCTTGCTTGATATTCAACTTCCACGTATGGATGGGTACCATATTTGCCAGATTATACGAAAAAACTTGCAGTTTCGCCAGATTCCAATTATCATGCTCAGTGGGAAAGATGGTTTGTTTGATAAGATGCGTGGGCGACTTGCCGGATCGACGGAGTATCTGACCAAGCCCTTTGATTCTGTAGAATTGGTGCAGACAGTCAAAAAACATCTTGTAAACTGGCAAGAACGTATGCCTATGCAGCAAGAAGGTATGCGCCCGCGCTTGCGCTATCGTGGTTAAAACCATATGTTCTCTCCACCTCCTCACTATGGGAGAGATCTGGAAGGAAAATAGCCTTTATTTCCCATTGCACTAGTGTGGTTTATAAAGGAAAGGTTATAATTAGATGCCGGGGCAGAAAGTTCTCGTTGTGGACGATAGTTGGACGGAATTAACAATGATCGTTGGGCCATTGCGTAATAGTGGGTTTGAAGTTGTCACCGCTGTTGATGGAGATGAGGCAGTAGAGAAGGTTTTTAAAGAACGTCCACAATGTATTGTGCTCGATGTAGTTTTGCCAAAGCAAAACGGTTTTCAGTTGTGTAGGAAACTCAAGAATTTCGGAGGTGAGCAGACACATTCCGATTATCTTGTTAACAAGTAAGAGTACTCCGTTAGACAAAGCCTGGGGTCTGCGACAAGGGGCTGATCTCTATCTCACTAAGCCCTTCAATAGCGATGAGCTAGTCGCCAGTGTACGCCGCCTCATTTAGAGGTAGCCAGTAGAGAGACGGAGGGTCCAGCCGGGGATCTTGCGGAGGGGTAGCAAGACAACAGTGTCTTTGCAATTGGGAGTAATTGAGTGTCAAGTGAAGATCTAAGAAAATCTCAACAAGAAGTTTTAAGCATTGTTCAACAGCTACGTTCTCTATCGCCTTCCGCGGCTCAATCCCTGGCCTTACAGGGTGTCGCGGCTTCGATAGAGGGTGCTGTCTCCCCAAGAGGCACTGCTCTTGCTAACAACGAACAATACCTTGTCTTCTCATTGGCTGATCAAGAACTGGCGGTGAAGGCTGAGTTTGTTCAAGGGGTGGAGCGGCTGGCCGATCTTACTCCCGTTCCGAATGTTGTTCCCTGGGTGCGAGGTGTGATGAACCTGCGTGGTTCTATCGTCTCGGTTGTCGATATGCGGATGCTTTTGGGTCTGGAATTGCTTCCCTATTCCCCACGTACGCGTTTATTGTCATTACAATATAATGAAATGGTGATCTGCTTTGTGGTGGATGGCGTCAGTGAGATGTTACCCATCCCGCCAGATACTATCATAAATGGAAATGTGCGCCAGGCTGCTATTCCACAATGGGTTCTTCCCTATACTGTAGGATGTGCACTGCTTACCCACCGTCTGGTGGTTATTCTAGATGTACCACGCCTTCTTTTTTCAGAGAAAATCCAACAATACAAGATCCCTGGCTGATACCTGGTAGAAAAGGGAGCAATCACATCGGTGATTGCTTATCTCGAAATCATAGATATATTTTTGTCAATAGGGAGGTCTGGCGTATGAATCCGGAGCGCAACAGCGGTGGAATGACGGTCAATGCATTGATGCAATTGGGGTTATTTACTTCAATTGGTATCCCCGTCATCCTGCTTGCTTTATTAAGTTGGTTATCCACTTCTCTTGATCATTTCACGCTGATGATTGCTGTCCTTATCTGTGCAGTGGTTATTCTCTTAAGCGTCATGGTCATTAATTATGTCATACATGGTCGTATTCGAGATCGTTTACAGCAATTGGCCGAAGTGTGCCGTGACTACACCAGCGGTGATCGCACCGTCCGTGCAGTTGTCAATGGCAGTGACGACTTTGCCCTTCTTTCCATGTCTGTCAATACACTTCTTGATAATCAAACCAATAACGTCTCTCAATCACCTTTAGGTGGTGGTACTGGGAGCGATGCGGCTGCTTTGCAAGCGCAAATTGAGAAATTATTACAAGAAGTAAGTGCAGTCGGTGATGGAGATCTGCGCGTCCAGGCAGAAGTAACACCCGATACTCTGGGCGTTCTAGCCGACTCATTTAACTACATGATTGAGGAACTGGCGAAGGTGGTGGGTCGTGTTCAATCCACCGCTGTACAGGTAACCAATGCCACACGCCGTATCCTTGATGGGTCCGCTGAACTCGCACAGGCTTCTGAAACACAGGTTGCTCAGATCTCGCAGACCACTGAAGCCGTAGAAGCACTGGCTATCTTTATTCAAAACGTTGCTCGTAACGCCCAACTGAGTGCCGAAATGGCTCAGGAAGCTTTGCGTAACGCCGCAAATGGTCAGCAGTCAGTACGTCAGACCATCGAAGGCATGGTAGTCATCCGCGAGAATGTACAGGAAACATCGAAGAAAATCAAGCGTCTGGGTGAACGATCCAACGAAATCGGCGAAATCGTGCGCATCATCGAAGATATCGCTGACCAGACAAACCTGCTCGCATTGAACGCCGCTATTCAGTCAGCAATGGCTGGTGAACATGGACGCGGTTTTGCCGTTGTGGCCGACGAAATCCGCCTTCTGGCAGAGCGCTCAACCGAATCGACAAAACGTATCGCTACTCTGGTGAAGAGCATTCAAGGTGATACCTATGAAGCTGTGGTCGCTATGGAAGATAGCACCCAGGAAGTGGTGAAGGGGTCGCAACTGGCTGACGAGGCAGGTCGCGCTCTGAACTCCATTTATGGCGCGGTAGAGCGCCAGGCGCAAATGATCGAGAGCATTGCACGCGCCGCAAACGAACAGACGACCGTTTCTGAAGCCGTCGCAGTCACCATGGGACGTATCTCGGAGATCACTCGTCAGACCGACGCAGGAACGCAGGAAGCTGCAGTGAGCGTCAGTTACCTGGCTGAATTATCTGAACAGCTCCGATCTTCTGTATCAACCTTCCGTTTGCCTGAGCGCAACAATGAAATGTTGGGTTCATTCCCCAATATGACATCCGTAACGGAAATGGGCGATAATAGTGGTGAGCAGATGTTCTCAGCCGCCATGTTGCAGAATATGGATGGCGATTGGGGGCAGAACCTGGCAGGCAATAGTTTCGCGGGCAATTTCCCTCCACTGCCTGAACCTGGCAATTCTGGTTCCCTGGTAGCTCTTTCTGGTGCTCGCTCAGCCAATAATCAGTATGCATTTAACAACCAGCAGCAACAGGATTTTGGAGGCATGGGAGGCTTCGGGTCACCACAGCCACCTTTTAGTACTCAAGCAAACGGCGGAGCACAGCAGGGTTTCTCTGTTGGACAACAAGGCTTCTCTGGGAATCAGCAATATGGTGGGAACGGTAATAATCAGCAGTATGGTGGGAATGGTGGAAACCAGCAGTATGGTGGGATACAGCAGTATGGTGGGAATGGTGGAAACCAGCAGTATGGTGGAAACCAGCAGGGCTTTGGGTCGCCAGAATTTGATAGTGGGCGTGGCTTTGGTGGTCAATTTGGCAATCAACAGAACCCTGGCGACAGTAACGGTTTTGATAGGGTAAACTTTGGTGGCAATGGCTCCCAACAGTTTAGCGAGGGCACATCACCGTTTAGCTTCCAGAACCAGCCGCCATTTTCGAATAGAAATCAGCCGCCTGTTTCTAACCCGAACCTGTTACCACCTCCCGGCCAGTCAGGGCAGCCTGCTCCTCGCCCACGTTGGCAACAGGGTGGGGCGGTTCCAAATTCGCAAAATTTTCAGAATCAGCAGAACCAGAGCCAATTATTGTTTAATCAAGACCAGACTCCCTTCCCAAATAATGGGTAGGCTGGCTTGTAGCGTGTTGGTGCTATCATGTATATTGATGTCTCTCTAGAAATCTCAGGGATGAGGCTGGGAACAGTCTCACCCCTTGATCTTTAGGTGAATGATATGCAAGTAGTATCACAGTAGTTAAGTGGGTACGCGCAACATGTCGAATACATTTGATAAACTATCAGTCCTTGATTCGTTTATCGAAGAGGTGAATAGTTATTTGCCGGAAATCGAGACGAACCTTGAGCGTCTGACGCACTCACCTGGCGACATGGATGCCCTTGAAGAAACGTACCGCCGCACTCATACCATTGGCGGTTCTGCTTCCATGATGGATTTTCCTGGCCTCGCACATGTGGCTCATGGCATGGAAGATATTCTAGGGGATGCATTGGATGGCATAACGACGCTCGACGAGCCTACTCTTGGCCTTTTACGTCGTTCGCTCGGTCGCTTGCATCAACTCTTAGAGGGTATCCGTAACGGCATCGATGAGGAGGCGGTAATCGCAGAGGATGACGCCGATTATTCACGCTATCGTGCTTTCGTCGAAGCGTCGTCCCTATCTGCTCAAGCTTCTCAATCTATGCCCGCCGTTTCTATTTACTCTCCTCCTGTACAGGAGGTAGAGGATCGTCCCGCTCTCAATGAGCCACAACACCAGGAGTTCTACACATTCTCTGGGCAGCCGCAACAATTTGATATCCCTGCTCATACAATGCCCGCACCTTCAATGCCATCTTTTGATGAAGTGCTGGCCTCTTTCCGTACCCCTGCCATTGATGCAGGAGAAGAGATCTCATGGCCTGAAGAGACTGCGACACCTCCTGATACCTTTGATCAACCTGTGCAATTCTTTGACGAGCCAGAGATTGCGCCTCCTGCATTCTCGACCACCCCATCATTCCAACCCAGTGCTCTTGATGCGCTGGTTGCCTCAACTCGTAAGGAACCTGCTGTTTCAGCACCTCAGCCAGTGAAGAATGAGCCGCCAGTCTACCAACCGGTAAAAAGCGAGCCAGTCTTCGAGCAACCCTGGGAGGATCCCTTGCCATTTGTGGCTACCGGCTCAAATAGCACTGATCTTGTTGCTCACTCCGATGCCTCTATGCAGATTTATGAAGACGTGCAGAAGGATGCGCAACAATTGGAGATGGAGGCCTCTTCCTTAAAAAATCTCGTTGCTCAGTTACGCGATGCTGCTTCTGTCATTGAAGCACAACGTAACGAGTTTAAAGGCTTTTTGGATGGGTCAAAGGATGCTCTCGATCGTATGGAGGACTGGGCTGGTCAGGCAATGGGCCTGAATCTGCGTAATAGTCCCGAACATGTCAGACGCTACCTTCCACTCTCAGTAATGTGGGTTGCCAATAGTAAGCTGAAGAAAGTGCTGGATCAGATCTCTCAGATTACGCAAGGGGCAGCGTTAACTGATGAGCAGATGAATGGTGCATTTCAACAACTGCAGGCGTCACTCTCTTCCTTTGGCGAAGCATTTCGGCAGGTGCAAGATAAAGCTTCTCAGGGCTCAGGGGAAAAGCCAGTCTGGTCACAATGGGAGATGCAAGCTACACGTGATCAGGATGAATTGCGTGAGCGTGTAACCTTTGAACGTCAAGGCGATCTTGCTGCAATACGCGCCGAAATGGAAGCTCAGCTACGCCAGCAGATTCAGCAGGAATATGCCGCGCATCCCATCTCTCTTACACAACGCGCTGAAATGGAGCAACAGATACGCCTTGAGATGCGCCAGGAACTTGAAGAACGCAGGCGTTTGCAAGAACGTGTGGTTGGTCCGAATTATGTTGAATCGCAAGAAGACCTGGAAGCACGCCTGCGCAGTGAAATAGAAATTCAGGTACGACAAGAGTTCCTGAAACAGATCACTGCGAATGAACAAGAACTTCTCTCCTCCGCACAAGCAACAATGAATCGTGAGTCTCCATCCTCTGTTTCAAACTTTGTTGAACGTGCCAGTGAGGTAACGGGTCACCTTGTTAGTGAAGTGCCAGGCCATCTCAGCTCCTCGCTTCCACCAGTACTTCCTCTACCTTCTTCCTCTGCTCCTGAAACGTACCAATCGTCTATCGGGGCAGATCTGGGTGAAGAGGCTGCCGAGATTTTCCGGGCCGAAGCAGAGGAACACCTGCAAACGATCAGTATGCATGTTGCGGCATTAGAAAAATCGCCACAGAATCTTGAACTGGTTCAGGTGATCCGCCGCGCAACTCATACACTCAAAGGTGCAGCAGGCATGATGGGCTTCCGTGCTATTGCCGATCTCAGCCACATTTCCGAAGATCTACTGGATAGCATTATGGAAGGTACTACAACGATCTCGTCGTTTGAACTCAGCCTGATCCTGGATACCGCCGAGACGCTGGATAGCTTGATTTCTGGTCGTGCATCTGAAATGGGTGCTGCTGAAGCAAGAGTACATAGCCTTCGTATGCGCTATATCGACCTACTTGGTGAGGAACATAGCACACCCCTACCACAAGGTCACGCGGACGAGTACATCGATACTGAAACGGATAGAACCGATGATCATATCGCGGATACCAGTGGAGTCGCAGGGGTCGTCGCCGATGGTCAATCTGTTGAGACAAATGCTCAACGCACCATGCGTGGCGAATTGAGCGTTCGTGTACGTTTGCAGAAGTTAGATGAACTGGTCAATCTCTTTGGTGAGTTGCTGGTCAATCGTAGTGTGCTGGAAGAGCGTATCCAACGCCTTGTCCGCCTCGTTGCCGATGTTGGTGTCAGTAGCAACCGCCTTTATGGTGTCGGTCAAAAGTTGGAGAGCCGCTTTGAAGCTGCTACTTTGCCCAGTGGACATGCGGTGCAAGTTATGCCGGGTGAGGGCGACCATTCGCAGGCTCAACGGAGCTTAACGAGTGGCAGTAATCATGGTGTAAGTAATCAGAATAATCATACAACTGAACCAGCTCATCTGGTGGAATTTGATGAGCTGGAGCTTGATCGTTATACCGAATTCCATCAACTGGCGCGTGGCTTGAGTGAGGGTATTTCGGATATGACGACCCTGAGTACCGAGATGGATACCATCATTCGTGAGGCAGAGGGTATCTTCGCCCGTGAAAACCGTCTCAACACAACATTCCAGGATCGTCTCATGAAGATACGTCTGGTGCCACTATCTTCAATGGCCCCACGTCTCTATCGTGCGGCGCGTGCCGTTGCGCTGAAACAAGGTAAGGATTTTGAATTCTTGCTCGAAGGTGAAGATACAGAGGTTGATCGCACCGTCTTCGAGGAAATCGCCGGCCCATTGCTGCACCTCATCCGTAACGCCGTGAATCATGCGATTGAGACGCCTGATATCCGTACCCAGAAGGGCAAATCACCAGTTGGGCAGATAAAGCTATCGGCAGCGTATGAGGGTAACCAGGTAGTGATCACTGTGAGCGATGATGGCTCCGGTATCGATCTTGAACACGTACGCAACACAGCTATTCATCGTGGCTTGATCCGTCCGGATCAAATTCTCAACGAAGCTGATGTCCTGGATCTTATCTTCCTCTCCGGTTTTTCAACCGCTGAGGTGCTGAGTGAAGAGAGTGGACGTGGTGTAGGTCTTGACGTGGTGCGTGATAGCGTCTCGCGCCTCCGAGGTACTCTTGCGGTCAATTCGACGCTTGGTCATGGAACCTCATTTATTATGAAGTTCCCCACCAGCCTGGCGATCCAGAGCGCTATGATGGTAAAGGTGGGCACACAGCAGTTTGCCATTCCAACCGTCATGGTAGAGGCTATTGGTCGCCTCGATAACTTCAAACGTACTACTGTAGCTGGACAACCTGCTCTGGCGGTTCGCAATGAAGTCTACCTGTTGAATACGCTTTCGCAGTATCTTTCGTTTCCATCGGGACCACTCGATGAAAAGTCACAGGTGTTGTTAATCAATGCCGGTGGTCATCGTGTTGCTTTGATGGTTGAGGAGATCAAGAGTAAACAGGATATCGTGACGAAGAACCTGGGACCGCACTTGCGCCACGTACATGGCATCCTCGGTGGAACAGTCCTGGGTAATGGGCGCGTCGTGCTTATTCTGGAATTGACAGAACTGCTCTCACAGCGTCAAAAATTGGCGGATATATCCAACATCATGCCTAATATATCCACCATCCCTCAGCAGCCAGAAGAAATAGGCACTCCACCTGTTTCTCTGAGGCAAACTATCGATGTCTCGCCACCTGTTAAACAGAACGTCCCAGGACGTGCCGCACCCGCTGCGGTATCGCAACCTAAGCGCGGAAAGCATGTTCTTGTCGTGGATGATAGCCCCAGCGTGCGTCGTGTTGTAAGCAATATGTTGAAGCAACGCGGCTGGGAGGTTCAAATGGCCCGCGATGGAGTTGAGGCGCTGGAGATGATCTCCTACGAAACGCCGGCTGCTGTCTTGCTTGATATTGAAATGCCGCGTATGGATGGCTATGAGTTGATTGCAACGGTACGTGCTCAGGAGCAATATCGTACGCTTCCTCTTGTGGTACTTACATCGCGTGCAGCTTCAAAGCATCAACAGCGTGCGATGCAGCTTGGCGCGAGTGCATATGTTGTGAAGCCATACCAGGATGAAGACTTGCTGAATACCTTGAACACTCTAGTTTATGGTGCCGTTGCTCGTTAGTCAGGAAGGTGAGAATGTGGGTGTTGAACGTGCTGTGACGCGCTGGTACGCATTACGCCAGTCCCTGAGGAAGAAATTACGCGTCTAGAGGCGCAGCTTGCTGAACCTCTAGACGCCAGCCAGGGAACGCAAGATCCATCTGCGCACGAGACGATCGATCTCCAGACCGTGCAGGAGGAACTTGCAAAGGCCCAGGAGAGGTTACACCTCCTGGGCCCCTGTCCCCAACCTATGATGGGCTAGGGTTGCCCACGCGAGCTTATAAATGGCACCCCTACACCATTTAGTGGTCCTCGATGGTGTAGGGGTGCCATTTATAAGCCCATCGGCCCCTACATTTAATTAGACGGGGATGCGGCTCACCGTATGTACTATCTGATTCCCCATTGCCTCTGTTCCCAGGAGCGTTTTGCCCTCTTCGCGCAGATCTTCTGTACGATAGCCTGCATTAATAGTCTGCTCAACTGCAGCCTCAATTGCCTCAGCCTCTCGTTGAAGACCAAGCGAGTACCGTAACAACATCGCTGCCGATAAGATGGCCGCAATGGGGTTGGCCTTTCCCTGTCCGGCTATATCAGGTGCCGAACCGTGAATTGGCTCATACAGTCCAAACAAGCCATAACCATTCTGTCGCGTTCCCAGGCTTGCGGATGGGAGCATTCCCATTGAACCAGCCAGCATTGAAGCTTCATCGGTGAGAATATCGCCAAACATGTTCTCCGTGACAATGACATCAAAGCTTGCTGGCCGCCGAATCAGGTGCATAGAGCAGGCATCGACGAGGAGTGAATCGAACTCAACGTCTGGATAATCGGCGGCGACACGCTCCGCAACACGCCGCCAGAGCCGTGAAGCACTTAAAACATTCACTTTATCGACTGAGGTCAACTTTTTACGTCGTCCGCGTGCCAGATCGAAGGCCGTACGCACAATACGCTCGATCTCAGCTTCCGTGTAGATAAGCGTGTCGATCGCTTCCACTCCATGGTCGGTCTCACGAATCTCGCTTGGTTTCCCAAAATAGAGGCCACCCGTCAATTCGCGTACCACCAGCAGGTCCGTTCCTTGCAAAACTTCAAGCTTAATAGTCGAAGCATTCAGTAACGCCTTGAGTGGTTTCACCGGACGCAGGTTAGCATAAAGTTCAAGCTCTTTGCGCAGGCGGAACAGCGCCTTTTCAGGCTTGATGGTAAATTTTGTTTCCATGCCAGATGCACCACCGACGGCACCAAAGAGAATGGCATCGCTCTTCTGGCAAAGTTCCATCGTAGCATCTGAGATGGCGTCTCCCTCAGCTTCAAGGGCGGCAATACCCACTAATGCTTTATGGAATGTAAATGTATGGCCGTACTGCTCACCAATAGTTTGCAGAACGTGTATTGCCTGTTCAGTAACCTCGGGACCAATGCCGTCACCCGATAAGACAGCTATGTTGTATGTACCCAAATGTGTGCTCCTTCATATTTTCCGATGTATGGGCATCTACTTTTGGAGTTTCCATGTAACTGTCGCGAGTCTCTTTCGGGAAATACTGCAACCACGAGGCGTGGAAATTGGATGACTCGAATTGTATCACGATCTCGGGATTATATCACACACTCGGATGGAATGCGTGTTTCGAGATGAAAACCTTCATATCAGAACTATAGACACGACAGCCACTTCCACGGAGAGGGTCCCAGTATCCTTTGTATATTTCATCTGATCATATTATGATTGCAGTTCCTCCGGCCATTGCATCAATCTGTCATCACTATATTCTAGCATGTTCAGGGTCATTTTCTTCAAGATGAGTATTCTGCACGGTTATATTTTGCGGATGCTCAATTGTCATAAACTTATAGTATTTGGTGATTGGTTAATATAGATAGGGAACGTGTTTAAGGTGGCGTATCTGGTCGATCATGAGCGTCTTCGTAATAGCGCATCTAGCATTCGCGTGCTATAATAGGGGCAGCAAGGTGGAGTGTAATTATAGCGACCCCCATCTCATATCTTAAACCCTGCAATCATTTCTAAACCGAGCAACAGGCACTGCTAGACTGTTGCAGAGGAGCATTTTTATGGGCAGTGAAATAAAGCAAAATGAGAATACGCCAGTCTCGCCCGTGCGTCGCAAAGCGGTGCCACTAACAATGGCCTCTGGTCCTCAAGAATATACCCCCGGCGATCAGGAACTACCGGTCCAGTTGACCAGCCTGGCAGATATGCTCCAGTGGGCTCAGAACTGGGCGCGTTCAAAATCCGTCTGGCCGCTTGGCTATGGTCTGGCCTGCTGCGCCATCGAGATGATGGCTACGGCACAGGCGCATTATGATCTCTCGCGCTTTGGGTCTGAGGTCTTTCGCTCCAGCCCACGGCAGGCTGATCTTATGATCGTAGCTGGCACCGTCTCCGTCAAGATGGGACCACGCCTCCGTTTACTCTGGGAGCAGATGCCGGAGCCAAAATGGGTCCTCAGTATGGGACAATGTGCGAATTCTGGTGGCGAATTCTATGATAGTTATTATACCGTTCAGGGCGTCGATACGATTGTTCCCGTTGATGTCTATGTACCCGGTTGCCCTCCACGTCCGGAGGCATTAATCGAGGGTATTCTAAAACTACGTGAGAAAATCCTGAAACAAGGTCTGAAAATTCGTGGCGAACAAGAAATAGAGGAGTCATAAATGCGTGGTATCCTTGAAGGTATGAGCTTAACCTTAAGCCACATGTTTCGGCCCAAGGTGACCCGGCTCTACCCTTATGAAAAGCCAAAGCTCCCTCCCCGTAGTCGCGGCTTGATCCAATTGATCGCCGAGGGAGGACTCGATCGCGAGTTCAATCTGAAGTGTGAAGCCTGCCTTCTTTGCGAAAAGGCGTGCCCTCCACGCGCAATTACGATTGAATATGAGCCGGCGTACAATTTTGTGCATCGTCCCTGGTATGAATCGTACATTCGCGATGGAGCAGAGAAGTTTACCCCACGTAAGATTCCACCTGCTTCGGGTACTCCTAAGAATGGTTTCTATACTACCCGTGTCTCGGAATATGCCACAGAATACTTTCATAAGCCCGTACCACCCTGTGTCTCCATGCCTGTGAAGGATTATCTGGAACCAGAGATTGATCTGGCACCGGTCGATGCGTGGCTGGAAACATGGTCATATGAAGCGGGCGCACTGCCTGCATTGCTGGATGCAGTGATGGACCTCTATGGGTATCTCCCATTGTCCGCAGCAAAGCGTATCGTCCAGGCGCGTGGCGTAGACCTGAGCGATCTTTTTGGCATCGCAACTATGAGTCCGAAATTCAAACCTGCACCCGCTGTAAAAGGTATCAAGCGCGACGATCAACCTGTACGCGGCCTGGCACCTGACACGCGCGGCGTGTGGGGCAATATTAATCATGTGAGGCAGCCCAATGCCTGATTTTTCAAATTCTTATCGCATCCTGCGCCAGGATGGTTCTGCTATCCGCACCCTTGCCGCATATCGTGAAACCGATGGTTATAAAGCGTTAGAAACTGCTATTAGTCAGCAGACGCCCAACCAGATCATCCAGCAAGTTATCGACGCGAAATTGCGCGGGCGTGGTGGCGCTGGTCGCCTCACTGGCGAGAAGTGGCGGCTCGTGCAGCAGGTTGACGATGCACCGAAATATGTTATTTGCAATGCCTACGATGCCGATAGCCGCTCGCTCGTAGCTCGTACATTGCTGGAAACCAATCCTCACCAGGTCATCGAAAGCATCGTCCTCGCAGCGTATGCTGTCGGCGCATCAGAAGCGTATCTGTTCGCACGCAGCTCGTTCCACGAAGGTATTGAAGCGGTGCAGCAGGCATTGCGCGAGGCTCTGGATGCCAATCTGGTTGGCCGCGATATCCTGGGTACCGATTTTAGTTGTACGATCAACGTATTGGGCGTGGATATTGGCTTTATGGGTGGCGAAGAGACGGTACAGATGGCCCTCATTAAAGGTCGTCGTGGCATGCCTGAGCAGCGTCCATCTTACCCAAGTCAATACGGTTTGTGGGATAAACCAACGGCAATCAATAATATTGAGACGCTGGTGAATGTTCCCCTGATCGTGCGTGATGGCGCAGCAGTCATTTGCCAGTATTGGTTCCGCAACCACTGGTGGCACCAAGCTCTTAACCGTCTACGATTTTGGTACTGACAGCGAGCCGCATGTGGTTGAAGTACCTTTTGGAACGTCGCTACGTGATATCCTTGCACATGCAGAACTGAAACATACTGATGAGGAAATACGTGCCATCGTTGTAGGTGGTGCTGAAGGCGGCGCATTGCCTGTATCGTTGCTCGACACTCCGTACGATTTTGATCCATTGGAAGAAGCGGGCGCAATAGTGGGATCCAGTATCCTGGAATTGCTCCCTATAGACACCTGTATGGTTGCCTGGTCTATGGAACGCACCCACTATTTGAGCAAAGAGTCGTGTGGCAAGTGTGTCCCCTGTCGCCTGGGCGTGAAGCGGATGACTGGTCTGTTAGAAGGGGTTATCAGTGATCTTGGCGTCAGTGGCGATCTTGACGTATTGGACGAATTTGCAGCATACGTACCTAATGGCTCACTATGTGGCTTTGGTGTCCAGGCCCCTAATCCATACAAGACTGCAAGGCGTTACTGGCCCGAACACTTTACATTACACGTGCAGGAGCAGCAATGCCCAACAGGCACATGTGTACCCGTACGTTCGCATCGTTTTGTAACCAAGCATGTCTTGCCGTAGTTGAATTTCGCAGCGCATAAAGAGGAATTATAACTAGATGGCTATATCAGTCCGAGATACTTTTTCGCCGATCACTCAGGAGCCGCAAGGACCTCTGGTGCGTAATAGTGTGGGTCAGCCCAGTTTTACGATCACCATTGATGGCAAGGTCATGCAGGCTTATCAGGGCCAGGCTATCCTGAGCGTCGCTGTCGATAATGGGATCAGCGATATCCCAAATTTATGTAATGATGAGAAGCTGGAACCGACCTCTGCCTGTCGCATGTGCCTGGTGCATATCGAAGGTGAGAGCCGACCGCTACCTTCCTGTAACACTGCTGCCACTCCGGGTATGGTGGTGACGACGAATTCAGATGAACTATTTCATATTCGGCGCACCAATCTGGAGATGATGCTCTCTGACCACAATGCCTATTGTCAGCCTCCCTGCCAGATGGATTGCCCTACACACATTGACATTCCCGGATACCTGGAACTCATCGCGAAGGGCTCCATGAAAGAGGCCGCTCGCCTCGTCAAAGAGGTCTTGCCTTTCCCCTATATTCTGGGCCTGACCTGCCCGGCTCCCTGTCAGAAAGCCTGCCGCCGCAAACTGGTGGAAGAAGAGATCGCTATCTGCCGTATGCATGGGCACGCCGCCGAATATTCGCTGCTGGATCCGCCCATCCCTTATCTGAAGGATCCACCAACAGGTAAGAAAGTAGCGATCGTGGGTGCTGGCCCTGCCGGCCTGACGTGCGCGTACTATCTGGCGTTGAAAGGTCATTACTGTAAAGTTTTTGACATGCAGCCTCAGCCAGGTGGCATGCTGCGTTATGGTATTCCAGAGTATCGCTTGCCCAAGGATATGATGGATCGTGAGATCGACGGTGTCTGGCAGCTTGGCGTGGACCTGCAGACAAACGTCAAGTTAGGCGATGATTTTACCATTGATGATCTCTTTGCTCAGGGCTTCGACGCTGTCTATCTTGCTATTGGTTGCTGGACCAGCAACAAGATGCGCATACCGGGTGAAGATGCCGAGGGCGTGGTTAACGCTATTTCTTACCTGGGTGAAAAGGTAGAAGGCAAGCCCGTGCCAGTCGATGATACCAAAGAAGTGGTCGTCATTGGTGGTGGCTTTACCACATTTGACTGCACACGTACCTCTCTGCGCCTGGGTGCCAAGGTTCACACAACTTATTATCGTGGCCGTAGCGATATGGGGGCGACGCAGGAAGAAGTTGAGGATGGTGAAGCTGAAGGAACCGAACTGGTCCTGCGTGTTGCGCAGAAACGCGTCGTGGTTGAGGACGGAAAAGTCGTCGGTGTCGAGTATCAGAAAACGAAACCAGGCGAGCCCGATGCCAGCGGTCGTCGTCGTCCTGTCCCTGTCGAAGGCTCCGAGTTCACTATCAAATGTGATACCTTGATACCTGCTATCGGCCAGGCTGTCGATACACGAGTTCTTAACGAGCAATCAGGCATCAAATGGACAAAATGGAAGACCGTCCAGACCAACCCCCACAACTTTATGACGGATCGCGAGGGCGTGTTTGCTGGTGGTGACTGCCAGATGGGCGCAAAGACGATCATTGAAGGAGTGGGCCAGGGAAAATTAGGTGCTCGTTCCATTCATTCATTCCTGCTCGGCGAAGACATGAATGAAGTGGCACGCCGTCTCGAACTGGAAGAGCGCAAAGCCGATCTCTTCGATATTGTTCCCTACAAGCCAGTTGAACCCAAGGTAAAGATGCCTATGTTGCCTTATGAGCAGCGCAAGCGCAACTTTCAGTTGATTGAGACTGGCTATCTACAGGAACAGGCTGAGCGTGAAGCTGCACGTTGCCTGCAATGTGCTTGCCCGGCTGCTGGACAATGTGACCTGCAAAAGTATAGTATTGAGCACGGATTGGCCGATAATCGCTTCCATGATGGAGAGCCGAGCGACTATCACGATTATGATCTTGATATGTCACACAGCTTCATCCTGCGCGATCCCAACAAGTGCATCAACTGTACGCAGTGCGTGCGTGTCTGTCATGATGTAATCGGCCCTGACTGTTACGGAATGTTTGGGAAGGGCTTCGATACTATCGTTGCAACGCCATTCAATGTCAGCCTGCACGATACCGATTGTGTCTCGTGTGGTGCCTGTGCCCAGGTCTGCCCAACAGGCTCTTTGATGATGGCTGAGCGCACGTTAACGCGCTACGCCTTTGCACTGGATCGCTGCATCTTCTGCGGCGACTGTGTAGAGGTCTGCCCTCACGGAGCACTGGGCGAGACGCCGAACTTCGAGCTTTCCTTCTTCAACCGCCTCGGTGAAGATGTCACGCTTGAGAAAAACGATCTGGCGAATGCACCCAATTACCTTGTACGTCAGCGCCTCCCGCGCAGCAAGAAGAGCTTGCCAATGATGAGTCCATTACTTCGTCCGCTACCAGCCCGTGGTATCCGCGAGTAATGTTCTAAAACCGTAGGGACCCGCTTGATCGTGAGACGCGATCAAGCGGGTCCCTACTATTTTGCGTATTTTACAGGGCCATTTATATTAGATGTAGTATATAGAGACCCATTAGTCCATATTTCTTGACGAAGCAAGAAGCAAAGCATTAAGCTTTTTTTCTATAGATAGAAAACGTTATACAATGTGGTATATGATTGCCAGATCTTCCCCAGGTTTTTTGAATGGCGATCTTCCTTATCTACAAATGACGAACGAGAACAGGAGTAAGTGTATGGGCCGAGTGAGCATTGACACGCGGCAATGTGAAATCAAAAAAATCTTCAGCGACGAATTCGCTTTCACTATTCCTCTCTATCAACGCCCTTATTCCTGGACTACTGAGGAAGCTGGAATGTTACTCGAGGATCTGCTAAATGCAATGGAGGATGGCAAACAGAACCTGGAAGAAGCAGCGCCCTATTTTCTGGGGAGCATTGTGTTGACCAAGGGTGATAAACCAGACTCCGAGGTCATCGATGGGCAACAACGACTCACTACTATCACTATATTACTGGCGGTTTTACGTGCATCAATTAAAGAGGACAAAGCTGGTGACCTGGAACCTTTTCTCTATGAGAGAGCGAATACTTTTGCTGGCACACCAAGCCGTTATCGTCTCACATTGCGTAAGCGCGACGTCGAATTCTTTCAAACATATATTCAGGCCGAACATGGGATAAGAAACCTTATCTCATTGCCCCCAATGGCGCTCTCTGAGAGCCAGCGCAATATTCGCGATAATGCATTGGCTTATATGCAGCGTTTGCAGCACCTATCTGAAGCAGAACGCATCAACCTGGGCAGATTTCTCGTGAATAATTGTTTCGTCGTCGTTGTCTCTACCGCAGATTTTGATACTGCCTATCGTATCTTCTCCGTTCTGAATGATCGTGGCCGCAATCTTTCGTACGCCGACATTCTCAAAGCACAAATCATCGGTGATATTCCAGGAGAAGAGCAGGAAGAATATACAAATAAATGGGAAGAAATTGAAGTGTTGCTGGGGAGCGATGACTTTCAGAATCTTCTGCTCCTCATTCGTGTTCTCTCGGCAAATGTGCGGGTACGCAAAAATCTGTTGGAAGAGTTTCAGACATATGTCTATCCAACCACTCAACGCAGAATGACGGCACAACAACTCATCGACCATTTATTACATCCATATGGCTATATTCTTCATACGATGAATACAGCAGATTGCAAGGGAGCACCACATGCCCCTGAGATTGAAGAACTCTTACGCTGGCTCAACCGCCTCCCCCACAAAGAATGGCTACCTGCAGCTCTCCAGTATTGGGGCAGGAACAAGAATAATTTTGACCGGGTGCTCCATTTTTTGCAGGATCTTGATCGCCTCTCCGTCGGCCTGTTATTGCTGAATATGTCCTATAATAAACGCTCTGAACGCTATCGACATTTGCAATTAACGATCAAGCAAGGAACTAATATTTACGGCAACGATTCTCCTCTCCAGCTTACCGATGAAGAGCAGCGTGACATCTATAAAGCCTTGAACGGCAACATTTATGTGAATCTCAATAGCAGTTTATGTAAGTATGTTCTTCTGCGTCTCGATGCCCTCCTTTCCGATGGCAGTGCAAGTTATGACTATCCAACGATCTCTGTTGAGCACGTATTGCCGCAAAAGCCAGCCCTCAATAGTGAATGGATGAGGGCGTTCCCAGGTGATTTGCAGGGTCGTTGGGTGCATCGACTGGGCAATCTTGTGCTGCTTTCCCGCCAGAAGAATCGTGATGCCAATAACTATGATTTTGCCCGGAAGAAAGAAATCTACTTTTCAAATCGCCTGGGCGTCTCTCCTTTTGTCGTAACTTCGCAGGTGATAAATACACGTGAATGGACTCCTGATGTTGTCCAACTGCGGCAGCATGAGCTGGTAAGCAAACTGGCTAGTTACTGGAATTTAAAGGGTCCCTCGCTGCAAGTGATCCGAGGAGCGTAATACAGCCCCATTCCTGATGAATATGGTGTAGGGGTGCCATTTATAATCCCATGCGCTCATTGTATACTAGCTGTTAGCATGATACGTCTAAATAAGTAGTCGCCATTTTTCTATGGGGAACATAGTGTTGAAAGGTAGCTTTTGGTATGGCACAGCAGCGCATTCTGCGTTTTCCTGAGGGGTTTTTATGGGGCACAGCGTCGTCGTCTCACCAATGCGAAGGAGGAAACACCAATAATCAATGGTATCGATGGGAGCAACAGGGCCACATTCTCAGTGGTGAGCAGTGTGGCGAAGCTGCTAACTGGTGGCACCTGGCCGAGCAGGATTTTGAGCGGGCGGAGCAGATGGAGAATAATGCGCTACGCCTGAGCATTGAATGGAGCCGCGTCGAACCCATTGAGGGTCAATGGGATAGTGCCGCACTGGACCGTTATCGTGCTATGTTGATGGACCTGCGTCGTCGACATATTACCCCCGTCATAACGTTGCATCATTTTACCGATCCACTCTGGTTTGCCGAGCGCAATGGCTTTGCTCGCATGGATAATATCCGCTTCTTTGTACGGTATGTAACACATGTTGTAGCAGCGTTACGCGACCTATGCAGCTTCTGGATAACCATAAATGAACCAAATGTATACGCGATCCAGGGCTATCAGACCGGCGTTTTCCCCCCTGGTGAGCAGGATACGACTACGGCATTGTTTGTGTTGCGCAACCTGCTACAGGCTCATGTCGAAGCATTCTATGCTATGCGTGCTCTACAGCCGGAAGCACAAATTGGTTATTGTCTACACTATCGCCTCTTTGATCCAGCCAGCCCGCTATCGCCGCTAGATCGTAGCGTCGCCAGGGTGCAGGATACATTTTTCAATTGGGCACCATTGCAAGCAGGCGAGACGGGCAAGTTTACTTTTCCTGCAAACATGTTGCTCTCACCCATCGCGCGAGCAGCGGGGGCCAGAGATTATCATGGCGTAAACTACTACACACGCGAGATGGTACGCTTCGATCCCACCGTGGCTACCGAGGCCTTTGGACGACGTTTCGTGCGCGAAGGAGCACTGCGTAATGATCCAGGTCTTGATGACAGCTTTGGCGAAATCTACCCGGCTGGCCTCTATCGGGTATTGAAGGCTGTTTATCGGCGCACGCGTGGCAACAAACCTCTTTACATCACTGAGAACGGCTTTTCCGATGTGCAGGATAGTCGTCGTCCGCAAGCGATTTTGGAGCACCTTGCAATGCTCCATCGAGCATTGCGCGAGGGTGTTCCCATCCGTGGCTATTTCCATTGGACGCTGGTCGATAATTTTGAATGGAACAATGGCTGGCATGTACGCTTTGGCTTGATTGAGGTCGATCCGGAGACGCAGGAGCGTATTCCCCGTCGCAGTGCCAGCATGTTTGGTGAGATCTGTCGCGCCAATGCCATCACGGAGAAGATCGTCGAACGCTATGCCCCAGAGGCCGTCGATGCGATTTTTGGGCCGCTGCAAGAGTCCGGTTCACCTACATTAGCACTCTAAAGCTAAGGCATAGTGGACAACAAAAATGCAGGTTGTCACAATTCATAAGAACGTGCTACACTCTGTATTAAGAGCTATAATAGAGCGCGTCTATGGCGCTCCACTCTCATATTTTTGATGACACGAGGCTAAAATACATGGAAAAATCAACATCAATCTCTGAAATGCAAAAGTTTCAATTCGGCAGAAAAATATTCTGTTCCGATGGCGAAGAAGGCGTGCTCACTTCTGTTGGCTTTGATCCCACCACCCGGCGCATGACTTCCATCGGGGTAAAGCAAAACCGCTTCTTCGGCAAGACAGTCTACCCACCATATGAAACGATTGCCGATGCAACCGGTGAGGGCATCACACTCACTATTACACGCGACGAGTTGCTCGCTAGCGCAACGCAGGCCCCTGCACTGCTACTGGATGCAAAGACCGTCGTGCAACTGGCGGATTCTAGCTGCTAAAGGTCTATTGCAAATGATCGCAGTGCATCCCCAGAGCGGCGAATTTGCTTATTGTGTAGCGCATCATGTAAAGCCAGGACAAAGTACCCTGATCCAACAACAATATGTCACCTCATTAGAGCCAGGGCACATTCTGGTCTCGATGCCAGAGGCGACTTTGCAAACGCTAGCTCCGTATCGGAACGACGCGGAATTGCAGCGTGAGGTTGGAGAAATATTGATGGATCTGACTCCCCTGCATGTCGATTTCAAGGGCATGAATATCCGCGTGTTGGATAGCGTGCTCTATCTCGATGGCAACATCTCCAGCGTCTTGCGCAGTGATATCGTTCAGGATCAGGTGCTTGGCGTTCCAGGTTTGTTAGAGATCAAGAATCACCTTATAAGTGATGATGAACTGGCAAGTAGCCTGGCGATGACTCTGTCTCGTGATCCGCGCACACGTGAGCTGCCCATCGGGGTGTATCCTCGCCTGGGCGAGGTACGCTTGAGTGGTGCTGTGCACACTCCCGAGCAGAAAGCCGCCGCCACAGAGATCGCCAAAGGCTTTCCCGGCGTCCGCTCCGTCACCAATGATTGTGTCATCAAGTCCGACGCCGGTATGCTGTACGTAATGTCTTCTGCCGAAGGTGGCGAGGCTGAGGATATTGTTCCTGGTAAGTATATCAGGCATACAAAATAGCATTTCCTCTGTCTACTGCAATGATGGTCTGATATTTCGTCAACCTGTTAATTGGCCTCTTTTGTATCCATTCCACGGGTTGACGAAATATAAAGCGAAAGCGCCATACACAAAATCATTTTCCGGCGAGTTGCGCAACCACTGGCGCAAAGTTTTCCATCTGTGCATCAATTATCTGAATATAGGATATTCCTGAATCTGCTCTTTGATCAAGAAGGTAAGTTACAATCTGATCAGTACGCATATGCATAAATGGAAAATTCCCTCCCACAAGAACTTTGATCGGCCCATCAGTAGGCCAGAGATCAAAGGCCGTTTTGCATAATTCTATTTGTGCGAAACGCTCTCCTGCTGCCTCTCGTATCCATCCGATCTTCTGTGTAAGAGATACATCCTCCGTATCAATACCTGTACCCGTATTCATTAATTTAGGTTCAATCCCAACGATATCTGCTTCTCGTGCGGCAAGTGTAAGCATACGCTTACTTGCTCCATGCATACATATGAGCGGATGCGGTTTCTGAAATGGTTTTGGTGTTTCTTTCATGTTTGTAAGGGTGTAGTGTGTTCCGGAAAAATTAACTCTCCCCTCAAGGAATAGAGCTTTAAGAATATAAAGAGCTTCTTCAAGGCGACTGATACGAATGTCTTCCGTTTCAAACGGGAGTCCCAATGGTGTATATTGTGCAGCATCACCACCTATCCCTATCCCAAATTCAAAGCGACCTTCAGACAAGAGATCCAGCATGGCGACCTCTCTGGCTAGAAGTGCTGGATGTCGGTAATCATTACAAAAGGCGAAAGAGCCAACACGTAATGAAGTTGTTGCTTCAACGGCCATAGTTAGAGCAGCGAAAGAGGCAAGCCCATTAAGGGGATTATCCTGTGCTAATAACGTTGTATAACCCAACTCTTCGACCCGTCGAGCGGTGGAGATCCAACTTTGTCGCGATTGAGTCGTACTGGCGATCACACCAAAACGAAATGGTTGATACATTTAGCAACTTCTCCTTTCATGTACCTACTCATGGTTATGAGTATACATTCTCAATTCAGGATAACGCCATGCTACCCACCCGACAATAAGCAACGTAATCATACCACCCGTGAAAATCGTAAATGAAGCCCCCATCAGTGCCGCCACCAGACCAGATTCCACCTCACCCAACTGTGGTCCCCCAAATGCCAGCACCATCTGCACCGCCGTCATGCGACCGCGTAGTTCAGCAGGCGTCCACTGTAAGCGAATCGTTGTGCGGATCACCGTGGAGATCGTATCACCAACACCAGTGAGCGCAAAGAACAGGTATGAGAAGATAAAAAGAGATGAAACCCCAAATAGAGCGGTCGCCAATGCGTAGAGCGCAACACTTGCCAGGAATATACTCCCTTGCCGTCGCACAGGTTTTCTCATTGCCATAACCCCCCCGGTCAAGACTGCACCGACTGGCTGAGCGGTTGCTAGAAAACCGTAGCCCTGTGCACCAGTATGTAGTATCTGCGTTGCTACAAGGGGAAGCATGGTGCGGGCCGAAGCGAAAAATGTGGCAAAGGCATCAAGGATCATCGTGCTCCAGATGAGTCGTGTACGGCGCACAAAGTGAAAGCCATCAAGCATCTCACGCCAGTTAAATGCCGCACGATCCCCTTTTTGCACGGTGCTTCGATGGTGCATAAGCAGAACAGCCAATAAGACAACGAGGAACGAACCAGCGTTCAGCAGATAGGTGATACCAATCGGGAAGGCTACAAGCAGGATGCCGGCCAGCATTGGCCCGATAATAGTTCCCACCTGCCAGAGTAATGCAAACAGTGTGGCTGCATTCGGAAGATGCTCTGCTGGAATCAATTCGGGATAGAGTGCGATCTGGGCAGGTTCATTGAACGCATTGATGGCGGCGTCAAGTGCTGTAAACAGGTAGAGCAACCCTATCGTGATATTTCCTCTGAGCGTCAATACTCCCAACAATCCGGCACAGAGGCACGCCAGTATCTGTGACCAGAGGATGATGTGCCGTCGATCCCTATGGTCAGCGATCGCGCCACCAAGAAATGCGAACAGAAAAATGGGAAGAATGCGTACCGCGCCCAACATCCCCAGGCCAACAGCCTGTGCGTTCAGTGAAATATGCCAGCCGAGAAGCGCTATTCTATCCACCTGGCCGCGTAATAGTAGATAAACATGCCAGTTGACGACAATAAGTTGCATCTGAGAGCCGACGGTTGAAAATAATTGTCCTATCCACAACAAACGAAAATCGCGTTGTTGCAATGCGGGTAAAGGTGTTGTGCGGGCCATGCTTTTGTTTGATCTCCGTTTCTTCGTCTGTAATAATATCACGTATCGGCCCTATGAAAGTATTGCAGCGTTTATGTACCGCTTTTATCCCAACAAGAAAGAATAGAGAAGAACAATACTTATCTATGTCGCTCTTCCCGTTCTGTTCGCGAAAAGTATTTCCATCCATTAAGGTTCTCGGTATTGAAACGGTATTGGGCGCACACAAGGTGCATTGACTCCAACAAATTGAGGGATTTGGTAAAAATGATGCATCAAAAACACAGAAAAATACGTAAAACGGTAGGGACCCGATTGTATCGCGTCCGTGATTGATCACCCGTGGGCCACGATTTCATGAATGGCGGACGCGATGCAATCGGGTCCCTACCGTTTTACGTGCATTCCAGGCATTCGTGTCGTGCTTGCGTCATTTTTTTCCGAAATAGTTGGAGTCAATGACACAAGGTGACGCCCCTACCCACATTCCCAATGTTTCCCCGGCGGGATGGAGACCTCGCGGAAATGTAAAATTGTCATAAATGAACGTTGACAAAAAGCAAACAGCATGTTATTATGAAATTGACCTGATGTTTTAGTGCCCTTCTGGCTGGGCGAGAAGCCATAAGAGGGAAAATAGTATGGAAAGTCTTGAACGAATCCACTCAATCAACCATGAGCTGCTCACCTCTCCTCACAAAGATTTGAGTACAAATACTCCACAAATCATGCGCCATGTGCGCGTGTTTCGCCAGGAGATTGTGGTTGCAGCCCTCTATAGTCTGTGGCACGAGTTAGAGATGGATGGTGAGCCTTTACTACTTGATTCCCTTTCGCGTAGCCGTATCGCGACCGAGCATCATCCTCTCTTGCTTGATAAGATGGTTGCCATTGGCAAGCGCCGCAAGCGTATGCCCCTGGGACAATTGGTAAGCTGGCGCTCGATCGAGGCTCCACCAGAAGCTGCTACTATTGCGGCAAATCGTGCGGGAATACCTCTCTTGCAGCCTGATTTACTCCATCATGCGAAAGTCGGGCAGCGGGGCACTGTGCCGGGCATTCCTTATGGCTGGCTTTGTTACACCTTTGCCTCTGGCTGGTCTGCGCTTTCCGTGCGCTTCTGCGATGATAGCAGCACTGAAGATGGCATCATTGAGGTAATCGCGGCCATTCCGTCTGGTCGGCAGGATGAGTGGCTGGCATTTCTGGAATTGATGGACGAGCTGCGTAAAAGCATCGCCAGTCGGGCACGACGTGGCAGCGTCGAGATCATTGGTGGCGATGACAAGCTGGTCGATGTTATCAAGCGTACAAGCTTCGATGATGTTGTGCTTGCACCCGAGACGTTGGTTCAGGTTGCAGCGCAGCGCCAGATCTTCTCGGCAGAGATGCTCAAACGTTATGCCGCATTGCATGTGCCTCGTCTGCGTAAAGTTTTGTTAATCGGTCCTCCGGGAACTGGAAAAACAACTTTACTCAAAGCCGAGGGCGCACGGCACGTAAAGCAGGGTGGATTAGTTCTCTACGTCTGTGCGCCTCAAAAGGGCCGTAACACCAGTTCGTGGCAGCACCTTTCCTATGCGTTACATAACGCCGCCGAGGCCAAAATTCCGACGTTGGTCCTGGTCGAGGACTTTGAGATGTTTGTCTCGGATGCGCATGAAATGCAATTGGTGCTCAATGTGCTTGATGGTGTTGCTACGCCAGACAATCCAGCCGGCACACTTTTGCTGGCGACCAGTAATGATCCAGATAGCATTGATCCACGTATTCGTGATCGTCCCGGTCGTGTAGATATGCTGATCGAGATCGGCCTGGTCGAAGATGAAGAGCTTGCACTGCGTTTCTTGAAACGCTTTCTGGGTACTGCTTACCGCGAAGATGAGCATGCACGGATTGCATCTCAACTCCTGGGGCAACCTGGCAGCCATTTCCGCGAGGTCTGTATCGCCGCCGCTATCCACGCGTTGGAGGAGAAACGGACCGGAGTGCAATATGCAGACCTGCTCTGGGCGCACGAGACGATTCTCAATGGACGAGTGCTTGCCTCTCAGGTCGAGCGTTTTGTGCCCCCATCTGCCCGCAAACGTGGCGGCTTCTTCGGCAAAAGTCACTCGTAATACGAGGTCAAACGCCAATTTTCCACCGTAGGGACCATCTTTAGAGCGTCTGACAATTTATTGATGTTCATTTTCGGGATAAGCACGTCAATAAATTGTCAGACGCTCTAAAGATGGTCCCTACATACCGATACAATGGCACATGCCGGAAGCCTTTTCTTGCCCAGGCAAATTTCCCAGTGGAGTCATCAATCCGGTCGTTACCATTTCATCATTGTGTAAGCGCCTGATCCAGATCCTGCACGATATCATCGATATGCTCAATACCCACGGACAGGCGGATACAGCCCTCCGTGATACCCATCTTGTTTCGTTCCGCTACGGTCAATGTGCGGTGTGACGATATGGCAGGATAGCTCACCTCCGAGAAGACATCACCCAATGTTGTCACGGGCATGCAGAGCTTGAGATTGTTCATAAACCGATATGCCGCCTCGCGTGATTGGGCCTTCAACTCAAATGCCAGCAAGCCTCCATACAGTTCATTCTTTAACAGCCTGCCAGCCAATGCATGTTGAGGATGGCTGGCGAGGCCAGGATAATAGACTCTGGCAACCGCAGGATGCTCTTCCAGAAAGCGTGCTACCTGCAATGCATTATGACAATGACGTTCCATGCGCAATGCCATGGTGCGCAGTCCGCGCATCATCAAGTGCGCTTCAAAGGGACTGAGCATTGCTCCCAGCAAGATTGCATAACTACGCAGTTGATCGAGCAGAGCATTTTTGGCACTGACGGCTACACCTCCCGTGCTATCGCCGTGTCCACTGATATATTTTGTGGCACTATGCACCACAAGATCGAAACCATGTTCAATTGGTTTGAGCAGGCAAGGGGTCGTAAATGTACTATCAACGATGGTGACGGCTCCCACTTCGCGTGCGGCAGCGCTGATGGCATCCAGATCGACGACTTTGACCAGGGGATTAGAGATAGTTTCGACATAAATGACATCCGGCTGCTCTTGATGGATGAACTTCGCCGCATCAATGCAGCACAGATCGCTTAAGACGATCTCGACCCCGGTTGGTGCGAAAACCTTTTGCAGCAGGCTTACGGTTGGACCATACATATCCTTCGATGCCACAATTTTTGTCCCTGATACAAGTCCCGCCGCTAATAGAGCCGTGTGAATGGCCGCCATACCAGAGCCAAGCGCGATTGCCCCTATACCTCCTTCAGCCTGGGCCACCGCCGTTTCAAATGTATGCGCGTTGGGATTGGTCTGACGCGCATAGACGAATGCAGGCTCACCTGTTGAGGTGCTGCCGCCGAATGCTTTATCCAGATCTTCTACATCTTCATAGTGATATGTAGTGCTGGCATAAATAGGTTGAATGGTTGGTGTGCCGGCGTCATTACCTGCCTTTCTCTGCTGTCCACCGTGGACGAGCAGCGTGTCAATATTCCATGGATGGGTGGAAGCTTGTTCGTCGTGCATTGTTATCCTCTCGTGAGATAAATGATGACAGCTCAAAATCCTTCTGGCTGTAGAAATTAAAGTGCACACAATTTATTCATGTACTGAAGGGTCTCCAGTAATTCTTTGATGGCAGGAAGTGACGCTTCGTCATCTGCGCTCCATTGCTCATAGAGTGCATTATAACGATCCGCCAGAATGATACAGGGCTTTACCGAACGCGTAGCTGCTTCCCATGCCGTATAGCGCTGGATGACTCTCCCCGTTGGATCAGCTAACAGAGGGAAAGGCAGGCGTAGTTGTTCTTGCACCTGTAAATTGGCGAGTACGGCATCAGCCGTGATACCTAGAATGGCGCAGTACTCCTCGCGAAACTCTGTGTAGTGGCTGGCAAATGTGCGCAACAGTTCGCGTGTTGCATCCATCGTTGCGCTACGCATAAATAATAATACCAGGTGTTCGCGCTGCTTATAATCCCATGGTCCATGCGGCATCCCATCGGTTCCGGGCAGTGTAAAAGCTGGAATAATCTGATCCTTCTCCAGCAGCGGAGAAGAAGTTTGCTCTGAACTTGACATGTAACCTCGCGTATTGAATAGATATTGAACTGAACCGCTTATTATTACATGGTACGCCATAACAACATTTTATGCCAGTGCCGTTTTTACACAGAGGGTGCTTCTAAATATGGGAGCACCATTTTCTCCAGAGCCACGGCAACTCCATCCTCGCTGTTACGCGACGTGACATAATTTGCCGCCGCTTTCACTTCGTCGTGCGCATTACCCATTGCGATGCCCAGGCCCGCGAATGTGAGCATACCAATATCGTTATGGTTATCGCCAAACGCAACGATCTCTTCAGGCGCAACAGCTAATCTCTGCGCCAGAAACTTGAGCGCATTACCTTTAGAAACGGCAGGATGAAGGAATTCCAACAGGTCTCGCGATGCCTGCGTGACATAAAGTTGATCGGCCAACTGGCTTTCCAGTTTCTGTCGTTTTGCGCGTAATGTGTCTTCATCACCTACCCCTACCAGCTTAATACACGGTTGCGGATAGATGCTTGCGACATCGGCAACCTCTATTACAGCAGGAACCGGTGGGTGATACCATTTCTGGGCACCTGGAGTACTATGATCAACATACACGTGTTCGTGGGTGTGATAGCCGCGATAAAGATTGGCCTCTTGCAGCAGTGCAAGCGTAGATAAAATATGCTCCTGTGGGACCAATTGCTCATATATAATTGTGCCCGTAGCAATATCGGCGATAATTGCGCCGTTATAGATAATTTGTGGCGCGTTTAAGGGGAGATCCGTGCAGACAGCTCGCAATACATTCAACGTCTGACCAGTGGCAATGACCAGCTTCATACCAGCCGCGACGGCTTGCATAAGGGCGCTATACGTGCGCCGTGTGATCAGTTTTTGTGGTGAGAGAAGGGTTCCATCCAGATCGATAGCAAGTAAGCGATACATGCAGGCGCTCCCATGTGTTAACAGAGAAATTTCTTATAGTTTACTATAAACAGAGTGGTATAGTTCTCACAAGAGCCAATGTTACTCTTTCTATTTGAAATGGTGGAGGGAGTCACTTATTCAATGGGGTAGATATTCGTAATGCACATATGTTGCATATGGGCGAAATCCCACACGCTCATAAATGTGACTGGCTAGTTCATTCACTGCTATGAGGAAGACCTGTCGTGCCCCTTGCTTAAACGCTATTTGTGTCATATGGGCCGTCAATGCGGTGGCAATTCCACGACGGCGAAATGGTTCCAGGGTTGTAATCCCAACGAGTTCGGTCAAATCTTCATGGATATCAGTGAACATCCCTGCACCAACTGGTTGTCCATGGAGTCGTGTGGTAAACGCACGGCTAAGAATGAGGTCTTGACGAAATCTCTCTGCTTCCTGGGAAGTCACCCGTTCTGCCTGTGAGTCGAAGCCAGATGCATTGGTATCAAGCCCCTCACATATTTCCTCTAACGAAGAGCGGCTACTAAGGGTAATGATCGTTAATCCTGGGATATCGATGGTCGCATGATAGGTTTCTAGAGTGCAGATCATGATCTGTAAACGCTTTTGCTGAGACCATGCTGAAGAGCGCAGAACAGTGGTGAGATGTGGAAATAATTCTTCGATGAATACAAGACAAGGTTTTCGACCATACTCTATAAAGGTGTTGTGCAGTTTGATCAGGCTCTCTGGAAGACTATCACTCTCAGAAGGATCTGGAATAGCATAGTTTGATTCTGTGCTGAAGTCGGTCGTATGGAGGAAAAGATTAAAAGGAGGAAGGAAAACAACTTCGTGGTGTTGACGAGCTTTAAAGCAGAGGTATTCCTGAAGCGAAGAAAGTGAAAGCATAGCTCTCCTTTTACAAGTTTTATCCTGCCGAATTCATTATAAGGTTTATTATATAATAATTTCTCTATGGTGAGGCAAGGAGTTTAATAAAATCTTGCCAAATCAGTATGATCATCTTATACTAGCTCAAGAGACTAATTGGAAAAGAAGTAGGGAGAACGAGTGTGCGACGTACAAAGCGAGCGCGATTAGAAAGCGTCGGTACATTGCTGGTGGTTGGCAGTGGCAAAGGCGGGGTCGGCAAATCAACGGTCAGTGTCAATCTGGCGGTGGCTCTAGGCAAAAAAGGTGCACGAGTGGGCCTCCTCGACGGCGATGCCTATGGTCCCAGTATCCCAATGATGCTGGGCGTACGCAGAAAAGCGGCCAGCAAGGGATCAGAGGCTGTCCTTCCTCTAGCCGAACGGAAAGATATCCCGCCCGAAGCGAAGATCAAGCCATTGCCGCGCTATGGTATTAAGATTATGTCTGTGGGATTTTTCATTGGGGAGGAGCAGGCCGTTGCTCCCATGCCTGATGTGCTGGGAATGCTCATCCGGCAATTGCTCTACTCGGTCGATTGGGGCGAACTGGATTATCTGATCATTGACCTGCCACCAGGCACCAGTGAGCCACAGGCAACGCTCTGTCGTGAGATGCAGCTCGATGGGGCAGTGTTGGTCACAACTCCCCAGGATATTGCCCGCATCGATACGTCCAAAGCTCTGGCAATGTTTCAAGCCGCAAATGTACCTGTATTGGGCCTTGTGCAGAATATGGATGGCTTTCTCTGTCCTCATTGCGGCGAACGTGTAGATATTTTCCCTCGCAGCCAGGAGGCGCGTATTCTGCTCGATGATCTGCACCTTTTGGGCCAGATCCCGCTTGATCCAGCCGCCGTTGTCAGTGGAGATAAGGGACATCCAGTAGTCATAAGCATGCCGGAATCTCCCGTCGCGCAAGCCTTTATCGGCGTGGCAGAAGAGGTGATTGCTATACTGCAGGCAGCGCACACAACAAACGATGCGCCGACCTCCGCTGAGCCAGTTGATGATAGGGAACAAGGAAAGCAAGTGGACGATGAAAGAGAAGATTAAAGGGCTGCTCGCAGGCATTATCTTTCGCTTGATTGCATTGCTCACATTGGGGCAGATCTCGCCGATATTGAGTGGGTGTGTGATTATCGAGCGTGACGGTAAATTTCTGCTGATTGAGCGCTCTGATGGTCTGGGATATACGATCCCTGGTGGGATTGTGCGCTACAAAGAAACGCTGGAGCAATGTGTGGTGCGCGAAGCGAGTGAGGAAACAGGCTACAATGTGAAGCTCACAGGTCTCGTTGGCATCTATTCGGCATTAGAGCGCGATCCCCGGTTGCGTGCCGTCTCTATCGCCTACAAAGGTGTGATTATCGATGGAGCGGAGCGTGGCTCGGGCGAGGGAAAAACCTGCTGGCATCAACCCGAAGAAGTCTTTGGACATATGGCCTTTGATTGTGAGCATATGCTAAAAGATTATTTGAGCAACACCCAATGTCTCTCTTAGGGCTGCCCGACTAGCCTGGACTCTTGTTCAGTAACAATTTCATGATGTAGGGGTGCCATTCATTATCCCGTGTGCACCCCATTCAACGCAAATAAAAAGAGGAGATCATCAATGCCTATCTGCCCTATCTGTGATGATACAGGTTTACAAAACTCCGATTCGGAGAATCCCCAATTTTGTTATTGTGCTGCCGGCAAACAGGCACGCCGTCAATGGGAGGCGAGCCGCTCTGCCAACAGGCAAGGGAAGAATGCCCCCAGGTCGGCAAGCTTTATTGATATTGCCAACCTGGAGCAGGTCAATGCCAGCGTTGATGCGATGCGTGCATCGCTGCTTGGCTCTGCCGCGTCTGAGCCATCACAGGCTCCGGCAAAGCATCCATCAGTCCAACTGCTCTACCAGGTGGGACATGCCGGGCACGAAGTCTCCGTAGTGGAGGCGGCGCAGCTCTATGATCTGGCGAAGGCACTGGAGGGATTTTTGGGTGGATTGCCAATGGGACGTAGTGGCAAGCGCTGATTTAGCTTGCTACTATTCCGCTTTCGTCCCAACATGAATAGCAACAATACCCCTGCTAGGCTGATAAAAGCGCACATCGCTCCAGCCCACTTCCTCCATCATCATCTTTAATGTTGGAGCATCTGGGAAGGTCGTCAGCGAATTGGGCAGGTAGTTATACTCCTCAAATGCTTTCCCTATCAGCGTCCCGAAGAGAGGGGCCAGCTTATAGAAGTAGAGGTAGAACAATCCTCCGAAGATTTTGCCGGGTGGGTGACTGATCTCCAGGCAGACAACTCGTCCTCCTGGTCGCACCACGCGCAGCATTTCGCGGAAACCCTGGCGAATATCGGTTAGATTGCGTACGGTAAAGGCGGAGCAGCAGCCATCGACGCTGTTGTCCGGTAGATCGATGTGTTCAGCGTCGCCCACGCGTAGATCAATACGATCCTGTAATCCCAATCGGACCAGTTTACTACGTCCCTGCTCCAGCATTTCCGGCGTGATGTCCATCCCGATCATATGGGTTCCCGGTCCAGAACCACGAATGACGGCGATGGAGAGGTCGGCGGTCCCTGCTCCAAGATCAAGACCTGTTTCACCTGTGCCCAGAGCCAGGTAGCGGGCTGCACGGGCACGCCAATAGCGATCAAGGCCAAAGCTCATCAAACGGTTCATCGGATCATAGATACGCGCAATGCGACCGAAAAGGCGTTGCACGTAAGGGCGCTTGCCCCCCGTCTCTTTAAACTTTTCTTCTAGTGATATTCTTGCCATGATATTGACACTCCAACGGGCGCGATAAATCGGGCCCCTACAATTAATTTTTGCGCCTCACGACGAAGTCAATTAGCTCATCTAGCACGTCGCGGTTCTTGGATTCAGGGAAGTGGTGGAGTGCTTCACGTGCTTTTTGTGCATATGTCTGGGCGTCTTCCTGGGATTGCCTGATGCCATGGCCTTCCGTCACACTTGCGATCACGGCCTGTATCTCTTCCTCGGATTGTGCGGCTCCATTGAGCAATGGTTGGACTTTTTGCGCCAGACCATCAGACTGTTCCTGCAATGCATAGATCAGCGGGAGCGTCACCATACCCTGGCGCAGATCGTTGCCAGCCGGTTTCCCGATCGTTGATTGGTCTTCGGTATAGTCCAGAATGTCGTCGATGATCTGGAACGCAATGCCCAGGTTTATGCCATAATCGTAGAGGAACACGATCTCTTCGTCCGTTGCCCCACTGACTATTGCACCACCTTTGCTGCAAGCAGCGATGAGACAGGCCGTTTTATGCTTAATTTTCTCGTAGTACGTTTCGACGCTGAGATCGATACGTCCGGCAGTCATTATCTCCAGAATAGTCCCTTCACAGACGGTCGCAACCGTATCGGAGAAGAGATGGTCAATGCGAAAATCTTCAACGTCGGCAATCAACCCGGCAGTCTTCGCTAAGTAATAATCACCGAGCAGGATAGCGATTTTATCGCCCCACACCGCATTGACGGTCGGATTTCCACGCCGTGTTTTTGCCTCATCGATAATATCATCGTGGATAAGGGTCGCCAGATGCACCATCTCATAAGCAACACTAAGAGGAAGCAGTTTATCAAAACGATATGTATTTAACTTCCCCGCGAGCAAGGTGATCGCTGTTCGCAGACGTTTTCCAGGGGACGCAATTGCATGCATTGATGCAGAATTGAGGATATCAAGCCCTGATGTCGCTCGTTCCTGAAATGTAATATCTACCTGTTCGAGATCATCCTGTATATCCGCAAACAATCGGCTCAATGTGGCCGTACTATTCATGATACAAAAAACTCCATTTCGCATTCTTCTGGCACATGCCCTGCCTGGATGAAGAGGTGCTTTATCCATTGGAACACGCCACAACTTCCCACGAAGTTTATAGCAGGCTCTCTTAGATTATAGCGCGTATCGTCTATAAACTCATAGGGTATAGGCATCTAAATCTCGCTACAGATGTGCCGCCGCCGCTATTAACTACACATCAGACGTTGTGTCAACCTCAATCAGGTCTTCCTGTACATATCCTGCTGTCAGGCCAGCGTCATCAAGAGCATCAAGCGCCGTACTGTACTCACTCCACGTCAGGCGACGATTGAGAACAGGATCATTGACGGCTTTCCACGCCGGAAAATACTGGTCCATCAGGCTGACAGGTGTATCAGAACCCAGTTCATCGGCGATCCAGTGCAGCACATCACCTGTTCCAGAGATGTCTTCCGGCATAACAAGGTGACGTATTAACAGGCCACGGCGTGCAATGCCTTCTTCATCGAGTTGTAGGGGACCAACTTGGCGATACATCTCGCGCAATGTTATCTGATTATGATCCACATACCTGGGCATTTTAGAGGTGCGGAGCGCGTTTTTGTTGTCGGCATATTTGGCATCGGGAAGATAAATGTCAACGACGCCATCCAGAAGCTGGAGCGTTTCCAGGTTCTCGTAGCCCGCGCAATTGTAGACGAGGGGCAAGCGTAGACCCTTGCCACAGGCGACTACAAGCGCTGCGAGAATCTGAGGCACGAAATGTGTTGGTGTGACGAGGTCGAGGTTATGGCACTGCTTTTTCTGTAGGTAGAGCATCATATCAGCCAGCCGTTCGGGACCAACCCTGTGCCCCAGGCCACCCTGGCTGAGCGAGAAGTTCTGACAATAGGTGCAGCGTGCCTGGCAGTAGCCAAAGAAAATTGTGCCAGCTCCACGTGTGCCGCTAATCGGTGGCTCTTCGCGTCTGTGTACATTCCATGATGCAACGATGGCCTCTGTACCTGAGCGGCAGACGCCAGTTTTGCCAGCGATCCGATCGCAGCGACAATTTTGTGGGCAGATCGTACAACTTCGTAGTACTTCCCACGCTGCTGCCGCTCGTTCTGCCAATTCACCAGTTTCATAAAGCTGAAGATAGCTGGGATAGAGGGAAGTGGACATTGTGCCTGTCTCCATTGAAAAAATGGTATGTTAAAATTGTATGTAATATGGTAGGGACCCGATTGTATCGCGTCCGCAATTCATTGACCTATGGGTGGGGTCGATAAATCGCGGACGCGATACAATCGGGTCCCTACCATATTATGTTGTGGGCCACTTATAGCCGCGTTGTGATGGTCTGGGACCTTTGACGCCCCGGACTTTCTCTTTTGTGTCTCCAGTTTTCCTGTTACGTACCGTTGCGCTAGCGCTCCGCGTACGAGGTTTTTGGAGGGTTTGTCTTCAGCCTCAGCCTCAGGTGCGGTTGCATCGATCTCGGCGTCAGATACAGGTGCATCGACTTCGACCAATTGTGCAGCGTCCGTTGCGACGTTTTGTGTTGTGTCTACATCTTTTGCCCCTGGCTGGATGTTCCCAACGAGACTTTCGGTATCATCAGTGACCTCTGTCCAGAAGCGAGCTTCCTGGCGTTGCAGTGGACGTGGGCCTTTAATGACGCGACCATCGGGTAGGCGTGTAACATGGCGCTCTTCCTCTTCATGTTGTCGAGGCTTGCCCCGTGAGACATTCCCTTCTGGCCTACTACTTCGACGAGGTATGTCACGTGGTGCGGGACGATCCTCATTGTTGTTAAAGCGTTCGTAATCGCCCTCAAACTGTTCATTGTAAGAGGTGCGAGATGAATGCTCTTGCTGCTCCTCTGGCGAAGCTTCACGACGCGTCCATGTACGGCTTTGCCAGCGGGGATTACGCGTGTCAGAGCCAGGACGTGGACTATATTGTCCTGTTGGTCCCCGGCGGTTATTCGAGAATGGGCGTTCGTTGCGCTCAAAATCAGGGCGTCGATTGTCTCTTCCCCGGTCTTGACTCTGAAAGCGCTCGTCTCGATTTCCTGGACGATTAGTATCACGTCGATAGTCTGGTCGCGCCCCTGGCCCCGATCGCTCATCAGGACGAGAATTGTCATAAGGTCGTCGTGCTCCGGGACGAGCGTTGTCATAAGGTCTGCGCTCGCCGGGATGAGCATTGTCATAAGGTCGTCGTTCACCGGGGCGGGAATTGTCGTAAGGTCTGCGCTCGCCGGGACGAGCGTTGTCATAAGGTCGCCGTTCGCCAGGGCGGGAATTGTCGTAAGGTTGCCGATTTGTGTTGTTTGGGTTAAAGGAGCGTGCGCGTGGATTCCGAGGACCATTGGGATCGTCGGAGGTGCGCTCGAAGCTGCGGGGATTGTCCCGATAGTGCTCCTGTCGGTTGTTATAGGGTCTGCTGCCACCATGACCATTCTGTGAGGAGGAATACTCTGATGGTTGCTGATTATTGCGCCAGTTATTACGGGGTGGCTGCCCATTGTTGCTACGTGAACGATAGTCCGCGTGCTTCTGCTGTGCTCCGGATTCCCACGCGCGATCAACTGTTTCGCGGTTCAGGCGTGGTCGTGCCGGGTGCGATGATCGCTCTTCTCCATAGTTGTTTGAGGATCGGTCACGAAATGACGGGCGCGAGTCATCTCGTCGTTGCTTGTTGAATTCTCTGGTCATAAATCCTTTCACGGTCGAGCCGTATGGGGGTTGGTGCTGTATTAAGTGGTGGTTAGATCGGCAAAATCCTTAAAAAAACTGCCTCTCGTTGGCTTGTTTCGCACCTACTTTAGAAAGCTTGACGCGCTATTATTTTCTATACTGCAAATGGCTGGTTGCATGGGGGCACGTCTCCCTTATTATAACACATAATGGCTGTAAAAAGTATAGCGACTACCTTCTCGTGCTCAAAATTCATTTAACTGGTGTTGGTGTTGGTACTGGTGGTACTGAACCATCAAGTAAAGGCACGCCGATAAATTGCGTTTGTGAGCTACCAAACATCGCTAGCGTGTTGTTTTGGAGTTCATCCGGTAAGAGAGGACGCAACATGACCGTATAATATTGATTATTTTCAAAAAAATCTCCCTGCTGTTTTCCATTCAATGCCGCTTCAATGCTTTGTATCTGCCCTGTATTCAAGAGGATTGCATGTGCTGGAATGGTGAATTGCAGGCAAGGCACGGTTGGATTAGAACTGACATCATCTTCAGGAATAACTCCACATTCAAATGTTGCCGCCTGTGCCAGCGTGAAGTCGGAAATGGGCCAGTTGGGGATCGTCTGTTGCAGGTTGGCGCTGAATGTCTGGTAGGTGAGCAGCGCAAATGTCCTTCCCTGATATGCCGTGGTCGGTCCCTCTAACGTGTGGGAGATCGTTGCGAGTGCTTTTCCCAGGCGCTGATATTCATCTTTATCTTGCGCACTCGCTGGTTGACTGCCAAACGCACCATACATCAATTCCAGGTGCTTGCCATTGATATTCACATCCAGAAAGGTGGCGTCCTGATCTGGAATATCGAAGAATAACTGACGCTTGAATGTGAGTAGCCCGTCCGTATCCACGAGGGTGTTGAGTAATTGCTGCAAGGTAGTGGTATCGAGCTTGCCTTGCTGCTTCAAGCCCAGAATATACGTTCCATCACCATAGATGCTGAGTTGGGGACCCAGATTAAACGTTCCTTTTTCACCACCTCCGTAAAACGTTCGTATAAGCACCTCGTTCGCACTGGTATTGTATGTGATCTGTTGTTGCGTCGATGATCCGGTAAATGTAGTGCTCTGGCCGCTCTGTGGTGTTGAGACAGTCGAAGTGTCGCAACTGGCAAAGAGTAGTGCTATACATACGATGCTCAGCAAGAGAAGAGCTGTTGGCAGGTGTTTTTGCTCCTGCTCCTCTTGCTTATGTAGGAACGCTTTAAACATTGGCTCCTATGTGCGTCCTTTCCTGACTTCTCTGATTTGCGCAATTTTAAGTGCTTCTCGTATTGGTGAGAATCTTGTCTCTCCTATTCTAACGAGAAACTATGCTATTAGTTGCAGATGAAAAAAAGCGATAGCCGATCATCTTATAGACCAGCCTGGCCGCCAGAAAATCTGCCCGCACCTGGCCCGGCATTGGACATAATTCAACAACATCCATACCAACAATAGTTGTGCGTGCGCATATCTCACGGAAGAGGTCCAGCACCTGGTACCAGGAAAGGCCGCCGGGTTCGGGCGTTCCTACCGCAGGCATCTCGCCGGGATCGAAGGCGTCCAGGTCGATGGTAACATAGGTGTGTGCGCTCAGCCGTTCCCAGGGAATAGCGGCAATTCCTCTTGCTATCTGATAGGCCCATACAATAGAAACGTTGGGACGCGTTTTCATGAACTCAGCTTCTTCGGGGCTGAAGCTACGAATACCAATCTCCAGCAGGGGAATACCCATATCGACGACACGGCGTTCGATGGAGGCGTGCGAAAGTGGTGTTCCCTCATATTCGTCGCGTAGATCCCCATGAGCATCAATATGAACGACTGTAAGGTCAGGATACTGCTCATGTACCGCCGCAATGACAGGTGCCGAAAGGGAGTGCTCACCACCGAGCGTCAGTGGAAGCTGACCCTGTCGCAATACTTCACGTACCGCATTTCCTGTAGCTTGCAATGCCGCAGCGTGATCCATGCCGCTATAATCTAAAAGTGGCCGGGTGTAGACTCCAGCTTCAATTGGGCAACAATCCAACTCCTCATCATAAAGCTCCATCTGGCTTGATGCATCTAGAATAGCCTGCGGTCCATGCTCTGTGCCTTTCATATAGCACACGCTATATTCAAGCGGGGCCGGGATAATAGTGACTTGTGCTGTAGCCGGGTCGCAATAGGGGGCGTCGGGTGCGCCAAACTGTGTGATATGTGCTTCTTCCACGCTTGTTGCTGCTCTTTTCTTGTTCCCAGGTAGGACATATTCTCGTTAATTATTATGCCACATTACTCTAAAAAGAAGGATGAGGCACTTCTCATAAAATGAAGAGCGCCTCATCCACCATAGTCATTGCTCACAACGTTGAACGTTGCTAGCTTCGTACGTTTATTGCCTTTACCGAACCCCCGTTCTGGCGAGTCGAGCGTTCATAGCAGCCTCGTAACGGATGGGATCGGGCACATCCGGGCGCAGAGAACGATTGCCGCGAATGACAAAATGGGCCTCTACATCATCGCTCTGGAACATCTCTTTGGCGAAGGCTATGGCATCTTCCTGACTGAATTCTTTACATGAGCAGATATCGATATCAACCTCACCATATTCGGGCCAGGCATGCATGCTAATATGACTCTGGGCAATGACCACAAAACCCGACATGCCTGCATCGAGCGGATTGGACGTTTCAATATCGTAAAGATGTACAGGGCTGACTTTCTCCATATCGACACGCCCAGGATATTCGTCCAGGACGCGGCGCAGAAGTGGCTCATTGCTCAGCCGTTCCCGGTCACAGTTATAAAGTTCAAGCATCAAATGGACAAGCATTTTGTCTTCCTCCTGATTGTTTTCTCAAGACCCTCTTGCTCTAAAAGGGCTACCACATGGTCTCTCTTGTGTGCGATCTAAATTTTCCACACAGAAAGATATTATACATTAGGTTGTCAAGCTAATGCAAAAAGGAAGAAGATACTTTGATCTAATGGCGACTGGCTTTCTACCTAAACGTCAGTACATATCTACCTAAATCCCAATGTACTGCCCACTCGAAGCTATCTTCCAATCAACCTAATAGCGATAAAGACTAGCCATTAGGTTGATTGCTATCAGGGACGGACCTTTTTTCCTGCTTCGTACGCGTCTTTTAATGTATTAAGTAGCTCTTCACGGCGTGTAAAAAGTTCCTTGCGGGGCCGTGGCCGTGCTTTGCTAATTGCGTAGGCGCTGAGCAGAGGTAGAGCAATGGTCGAGTCGCCATAGATAACAACAGTATCTTTGAGGTGATCTGGCTTGATTTTGCCCCACGAAACGGCTTCTGAAGGGGTCGCTCCCGAGAGCCCACCCCAGTGGGGAGCATCCGCTGTGATCTGGATAAAGTAGTCATGCCCACCTTTGTTGATGCCGAGCACTTCCCATAATTGTGGTTGTGTCTGCAAGTAGAAGTTTTTGGGGCTCCCACCACCCAGAATGATAACCCCATTACGTGTTGCTGAGAGCACGATCGCAGTGGTTTCGTTCACATCGGCCAGGGGATCGAGCGTCAACTTGCTCCCATCCAGGGCGTTGCGTGCCACATTCATGCCAATCGACGAGTCACCAGGAGATGAGGTGTAGATGGGCACGTTCCATGCCGCCGCCTGTGCCAGCACCGAATACTCGGGCTTCACACCAGCATTGAGCAATTGTGTGCCCAGATGATGGTGCAATTCTGAGGTAGAGATGGGACGATTGGGCAAGCTTTTGAGGCTCTCGCGCACAAAGGCGTCGGTGTCGAGAAGCACTTTATCGTCAAACAAAATGTCGTAGATACGAATTACGCCTGCTTCCTGCAACTTCGTATCGTCCAGACGAAAATCGCCACGATGCAGCGACATTGCCAGCGCGTAGTGCATATCGTGATAGAGGTTCGCGCCCGTGCTAACGATAAAGTCGATGAAGCCATTCTCCATCAGTGAGATCAGACAGCCGCCCAATCCAGCGGGAGTCAACGCGCCCGCCATGGTCAAACCAATCGTGACATCCTCTTCGGGCGAGAGCATCTTTTCCACATAGAGCCGCGCCGCCTCATTGAGACGGGCGGCATTATATGCCTGGTACTGTTCATCAATCAATTCCACGACGGTCATATCGGGACGGATACGGCGTGGCAAAATCTGTGCGCCACCCAGATAATTGTCTGGCTCAGAGTGATCCGCCGCGTGATCGTGGGAGGGATGAGTATCGTGATGATGCATTGAGAGCAATCCTTTCTGGAATAATAAAAAAAGGGCCGTAGGCCAATAGTCATTATTGTATCAGATGGAGAAAATGCTGTGTGAGTGAATGCTACTCAATTTTGGGAAGTAGTGATAGCATATATAAGTATTTTTTTCGCTTCCTATTGTTTTTTGAGAAAGCGTAAGGTATATTTGCTTTAAGAAATGTAGAAGGGAAACATGGGGAAAGGCGTAGGGGCGTCACCTTGCGTCATTGACTCCAACTATTTCGGAAAAAATGATGCAAGCACAACGTTCATGCCTGGAATACACGTAAAACGGTAGGGACCCGATTGGATCGCGTCCGCCATTTATGGAATTGTGAGCTCAGGGTTGATAAATCCGGACGCGATCCAATCGGGTCCCTACCGTTTTCCATGCTTTTCTGTGTTTTTGACGCATCATTTTTGGCGCATCTTTCAATTTGTTGGAGTAGGTGCACCTACGCCTTTCTCCTGGATGGACGGAGTTCCCTTTTTTTCTCACTTGCCTGCAATCACTCAACCATTGAGCGTCTCACTGCAATAACCTGGTCGCGCAACTGGGCAGCCTTCTCGAAATCGAGCTGTTTGGCTGCTGTACGCATCTGTGATTCCAGATCTTTGATCAGGCGCACCGCTTCATCCCTCGGCAATGTTGCCAGGACAGCGGCTGCTGTTTTCCCATCGGCTGCCTTTTCATCGACCCCACTCATCGCCTTAATGCGTTCTGTAAGTGCCTTCACTTCTTTCTTGATGCCCCGTGGAGTAATGTTATGCCGTTCATTATAAGCGAGTTGTAGCGTACGACGACGATTGGTTTCATCGATTGCACGCTGCATCGAGCGCGTCGTTTTATCTGCGTACATAATGACGCTCCCCTCAACGTGACGAGCGGCGCGTCCGATCATCTGCACCAGCGATCCCTCTGAGCGCAAGAACCCTTCTTTATCGGCATCCAGAATAGCAACCAGTGAGACTTCCGGTAGATCGAGTCCTTCGCGCAAGAGATTGATGCCTACTACCACGTCATACACCCCCAGACGCAGATCGCGCAATATCTCTATACGCTCAATCGTGTCGATCTCCGAGTGCAGGTAATGAACCTTGATATTCAATTCTTGCATATAGTCAGCAAGATCTTCGGCCATTTTCTTGGTCAATGTGGTGACCAGGACGCGCTGCCCTTTTGAGACGCGTATCCGGATCTCCGCCAATAGATCGTCGATCTGTCCCTTCGTGGGTCGCACACTGATTTCTGGATCGATCAGCCCCGTTGGACGAATGAGTTGCTCCACGATGGTCTCGCTATGCTCGTATTCATAGGGGCCAGGCGTTGCCGAGACGAACAGTGCCTGGTTGATCTGCTGCTCAAACTCCGTGAAGGTGAGGGGGCGGTTATCCATAGCTGAAGGGAGCCGGAAGCCATAGTCAACAAGTACTTGCTTACGCGAACGATCACCCGCGAACATACCTCGTACCTGGGGTAATGCTACATGCGATTCATCGACGACCAGCAGAAAATCATCCGGTAGATAGTCAAGTAACGTCCACGGCTGGTCGCCCGCCGCTCGCCCTGCCAGGTGACGCGAGTAGTTCTCAACGCCTGAGCAGAACCCCGTCTCGCGCAACATCTCCATATCAAAATTGGTGCGTTGCTTCAAACGGGCGGCTTCCAATATCTTGCCCTCTGTCTCTAAAACCGCTAATCGTTCCTCTAGTTCCTTTTCGATCAGTTTGATTGCTTCATTCAGACGTTCCTGCGTCGTAACCCAGTGTTTGGCGGGATAAATGTCGAGGCGCTGGCGTTTGCCCAACACCTCACCAGTGAGCGGATCGATCTCAGTCATACGCTCAATCTCGTCGCCAAAGAACTCGATGCGTACTGCAACATCTTCATATGCCGGGAAGATCTCCAGCACATCGCCGCGTACTCTGAAACGCCCGCGCACAAAGTTGGCATCGTTACGCTCATATTGAATCTCGTTCAGGTGGCGTAAGATTTTATCACGGCGTCGCTCTTCTCCCACCTTTATTGTGAGCACAACTTCGCCATATTCTTCTGGACTACCTAGCCCATAGATGCAGGAGACGGATGCGACGATCAATACATCCTTACGCTCAAAAAGGCTGCGGGTCGTGGAGAGGCGCAGCTTCTCAATCTCTTCATTGACCATACTCTCTTTTTCAACATAGGTGTCTGTACGTGCAATATATGCCTCTGGTTGATAGTAATCGTAGTAGGAGACAAAGTACTCAACGGCATTGTTGGGGAAGAACTCTTTATATTCACTGTAAAGTTGTGCTGCTAATGTTTTGTTGGGGGCAAGCACCAGCGTTGGTTTTTGCACCTGCTCGACAATCTTGGCAACTGTGTACGTTTTACCGCTGCCCGTGACGCCTAATAATGTCTGTTCCTTTTGTCCACTTCTAATGCCCTCAACCAACTGAGCGATCGCAACCGGCTGATCGCCAGTTGGTTGAAATGGTGCCTCTACTTTGAATTCTGCCATGCGCCCCAGTCCTCATTGTATAGAATATATTTTCCAAATGTTCTCCTCATTATACCATTACTGGGCCTTAATTCATAACACTAGCAGGCAAGTTGTTTAACTGCGTCTACAAAGTCATTAATGTCGACAGGCTTTTCTAATCCCACAATCCCACGTTGGGCTAACTCATCATCAGGAAGGTTCGCACTTACCATCATCGCCGGTATATGCGCAAACTCAGGCTGGGCATGCAGACGGTCATAGAGATCAAGTCCATTAATATGAGGAAGCCTGTAGTTGAGGATGAAGAGAATAGGGTTAATGGCTTTGATCACTTCTAATGCCTCAAGTGGATCAGTCACCAGGACCGTTTCATAGGGTGTCTCATCAACTAACAGGCGCATAAAAATTGCGCCGATATCCGGATCATCTTCTACCACCAGGATCGTTTTTTTCTTTGTCTGTTCGTCGCTCATCGTTGTTATTACCTACCGTTTCTCATGGATTTTTCTACTATTTTATAATACGGTTTAAAGGGCTAAATGGCGACAACCATCAATCATCTTCTTAAGTAACAAATAGGGCGAAAGGTTCAGATTATTGTTAAAGATGTATTATGTTATGCTTCGCATTGACATTTTGTGAATATGTATGCTATCATTACAATGATACAAAAAGCAAATGATAATGTAGATCGTCTATGTATGACGAGTCTCAAGAGCCATAGATACGCAATGTATGACTTCTCCTGTACCAGCCACGACGGCTGGACGCCTCCCCTATTGTCTCTCCTGGATAAGGGAGCCATTGCCGATAGTAAGATAGAACAGGTATCCCTGCGCATGAGATACGTAAAGATCGTGCATGGCTGAGCTGCGTATTCCATTGTCAAGGATCTAGAACTGAAGAACCGCTCTATGGGTTCCGCTTCAGGAGCGATGTATCCTACTGTGACCATAAAAATTAAAAGAGAAGATGCTTCTTCAATAGGAAACGAGAAGAGAACATCTCTTAGATAGATGAGGTGAGGTGTGTCTAAGAAAAGTCCAACTTTACTAAAAGTATATATCATTCCCGTACTTTTGCTCAATATAGCCTTGCTAAGTTGGAATTTCCTCTCCACGTATTCAATGCATGGCGTCCCAACTTACCTTGGGTATCTGGTGATTGTTACGGTGAGCCTGTACCTGTACCTGATGTACCTGGGTCGCTATCTTTATTAGCACCCAGGGAAATTGAACGGCGCACAAACAGGAAAAACTTGCGTGCTCGATGAGTAAGACAAATTGTCCGCTCATTGAGCATGGAAAGGTATTTCCTCTACAATCAAATGTATATAAAACGTATTATTGTCCATCAAATTTAGAAGAAAATTCGTTTGTTCTCCTACACCACAGCAAGCAGCCAATGTACTCTGCTGCTCGCTTTTGCCTCCAGACTATGCCTCAAGTAATGTACAAACTGCACAAGAACCTTTCTATATTCTAAAGAAATTCTAAAGTAATATGGATGCTTTCTAAAAAATATATCAATAAAATTGGTGATAACCTCAATAATTTCTAAATAAATGGGCCATCATTGTGCACTATGCACAATGATGGCGATGGGAATTCATGTAGATTGCATCTACAATCATACAGAGCCAAACCTTATACTTATTCCAACGAGAAAGAAATGAAGTGTATCGATGAAGATCCCTCCCTTAATGGGACCGGGTGGCTTTTTTCTACGCCTGCCTCTGTTACTCATTGCTGAGAAGAGCATGAAGCCCATCCGAAAAAGTTTTCCCTGGAATTATTCTGGCTGAAAGGACTGATCGTATGATGACGACACTTCTTCGTACTGCCTGGGATCGCATGCGCACTAATTGGCAAGATCCCCAGATCCGTCGTTATGTCGCCCTAAAAATGGGCGGTAAACTGCTGGGGTTGGCATTGGTTATGGTCGCAATATGGACCTTGCTCCCCGCTGCAGTGCACGCTGCGACTGGTGCCTCTGGACCTACCCCAGAGATGAACGCAGTCAATACTGTCTGGACGCTAGTTGCGGCGTTCCTGGTCTTCTGTATGCAGGTTGGCTTTGTGATGTTAGAAGCAGGTTTCGCGCGTTCTCGTGAATCTGTGAATATCCTGGTCGAAGGTATTGCTGACACTTGTATCTGTGGTATTTTATTCTGGGCCTGGGGCTTCGCCTTTATGTTTGAGCCTGGTAGTGGTTTTATTGGGACTCAGGGTTTCTTCCTGATGGGCCTGCCATCTACCTATATGACAACTGGTGTTCCTCTCCTTGCTTTCTGGGTCTTCCAGTTCGCATTTGCTGATACCGCTTCGACGATTACTTCTGGTGCAATGATTGGCCGTTGTGGCTTCTGGGGCGACATTCTTTATAGTATTGGTGTCACTGGTTTTATCTATCCCATTATCGGCCACTGGTCCTGGGGTCCTGATGGTTGGCTGGCTATCGCTGGCTTCCATGATTTTGCAGGTTCAACCGTCGTCCATAGCATTGGTGGGGCTATCTCCTTAGCTGGTGCTCTTGCCCTTGGCCCTCGCCTGGGACGCATCTTCAAACGTGATGGTGGCGGACCTCCTCCTGCTCATGATCTGGTGATTGGCGCTGTTGGCGGCTTGATCCTCTGGTTCGGCTGGTATGGCTTTAATCCCGGTAGCACGCTTTCAGCCCTTGATACCGTAGGCATTGGACGCGTTTCGTTCAATACGACACTTGCCGCCTGTTCTGCTGGTCTCGTTGCCTTATTCATCGCATATGCCCGTACGAAAAAGTGGGATCTCGGTTTAACTGTCAACGGCTTCTTAGCAGGACTGGTTGCCATTACTTGTCCCTGTTATTGGGTCGACCCGATTGGAGCCTTTTTCATCGGTGTCGTTGCAGCCCTTGTCGTGGTCTGGGGCCTGGATCTGTTGGAGTACCTGCGCATTGACGATCCAATTGGGGCCGTCCCCGTCCACCTTTTCGCTGGTATCTGGGGCACGCTCTCGCTTGGTCTGTTCGCAGCAGGCACGTACGGAGCCGCTACGGCGACTGGTCCTGATACCAGTAGCGTCGTCACTGGCCTGTTCTACGGCGGTGGTGTTACTCAGTTGCTCAAGCAATTGCTTGGTTCCGGTGCAACGGTAATTGCAACTCTGGCGATTTCGTTGATCATGATGTATGCCCTCAAATATGTTGGTGTGCTTCGTGTCTCGAAAGAGGGTGAGCTTGAGGGTCTGGATATTCATGAGCATGGCGCGTCTGCTTATCCTGAATATGCCCTGGCTGTTGCAGGTTCTTCCAATGGACATAATGGACATGCAGGAACGCTTGCCTCTGTTGAGCCAATAGATAGTCCGGTTCTCTCACAAGAGTAGATACGAAAATCGCGTAGAGTTAGTGTGTTGGTCAAGGGGTTCTAGCAAATCATCTCACCTGTGAGAGCGTTTGATGGGACTCCTTGCTTTATTCATACACCCTATCCCACCTTGCATGAAAGTAATGAAACTGTGATACAAGAAGATAGACGAGAATTATTACGTATTGCTCAGTGGATCTGTGAACGGAAGTACTTCCGCGTGAAAAGAATACGTCAACTGGCAGGAACGGAGGAAAATTATCTGCTTCTCATTCGCGAAATTGATCGTGTGAAGTCGCAGGTTCAGCATGCACGCTCGTTAGAAGCGGAAGCAACGCTAACTCTGGTAGATTGGCTCTTAATTCTAGAGCAATTTGCGTGGTTATGCGCGTATTGTCAGAATAAGCCATTTGAGATTATGAGCCATGTGATTCCGTTGCCTCGTGGTGGGACAACGCCGGAGAATTGTGTTCCTTCCTGCTATAGTTGTAGTACTGGCAAAGGAAAGGTACATGCTCGCCATCGTGTGCAGGAGCAACTTGTAGAAGCTGGAAATGCCAGTTATGAGAACTTCTCCTCTGAGGACTCCAGTTCGTCTCCGCTAAAACGATAGCCCACACCTGAAATAGTGAGAAAAAAATGTGGATGTGCCGGGTCTGGCTCGATTTTTTTACGTAACTGCCCGACATAAACATGTAGATATGATGCCTTTGCCTCATTATTTGCCCCCCATACCTGGGTGAGTAGCATCTGTTGAGTGATAATTTTGCCCCGGTTCTGAATAAACACGTTTAATAAGTCATATTCTGTTGGCGTGAGTTTTACCTCTTTCCCATTTACGAAGACAAGGCGTTGCGCGAAATCTACATGTAATAGTCCCGCCGTAAATGATGGCTCGGTTTGGACGGATTGATGGGAAGCATGACGCAGCGCGACCCGAATACGTGCCAGGACTTCATTAATGCCAAAGGGCTTGGAAACATAATCATCGGCTCCTAAATCAAGTGCCAGGACTTTATCGCGTTCTTTGTTTTTCACCGAGATGACGATAATTGGCAGATCGGATTGTGCTCTCACACGTTTGCATACCTCCAATCCGCTCATTCCCGGCAATCCGAGATCTAATAACACCAGATGGAGCGTCTGTTGCTCTATGGTTGCAAGCGCTTTTTCGCCATTATGCGCTGTGAAGACCTCATAACCATGTGCTGCCAGGCTTCTCTGCAGCGCCCGCAAAATCTCATCCTCGTCGTCAACTATGAGAATACTTGCTTTACGTTTACTCATAACTATCCTCTATTTTGCTCAATGGAAGCGTAAAATGAAATACAGCACCGCCACCTTTTCTTGACTCTACCCATATCTGCCCTTCATGAGCTTCAATCAATGCACGGCAGATCGCCAGCCCAAGCCCTGAGCCACGCGAATAGGTGCTCATAGGAGGATCTCCCAGTACGCGATAAAACTTATCGAAAATGCGCTCCCTCTCTGCTGGTAGAATCCCCGGACCGCGATCAGCAATACTCACATGAACCTGCTTTTCTGTGTGATACATGATTATATCAATTGGCGAACCTGCTGGTGTATGGTGAATAGCATTTTCAATAATATTGGTTATGACCTGGTCAATCTGCACAGAATCGATCTCTACAGGAGGGAACGTCTCTGCAATATCGACCAGAACTTTCCGCCCTTGTAGTTGCTCATGCATACGCTCCAGGGCATCATGTATTAGTTCATCAAGAGGATACCAGACTTTTTCCGGATGCAATGCTCCGGCTTCAATGCGCGACATATCCAGTAAGTTCTCTACCAACCCATTGAGTCTATCGGCTTCACGTTCGATTGCCGCGATAAAACTCTGGCGAGCATCCTCATTCCATTCTACCCCCTTTTGCTGCAAACTTGTTGCTGAGGTCTTAATGGTAGCCAGAGGTGTACGTAAATCATGTGACACTGATGAGAGCAATGCTGAACGGAGCGCATCCGTTTTTTGCAGTATCTTTGCCTGTAAGCTTTCGTTTCTCAGACGCCCTCGTTCAATAATCGTAACCGCCTGCTCTAGAAATGCAGAGAAAAAGATACCCTGCGATGTGGGATGATCGTATTCCTTCCCAATGCCGTCCTCTAGTGGCGTGCATTCCACATCCTCCTCGATATTTAAACGCAGAATGCCAATGACCTGTTGTTCCGTTTGTAATGGAATGAGTCGTATATATGGACGTATTACCAGGCTTTTGTTTGCTTTACTCCGCTTTTCTTTGCGCGATTTATGCATATTCATGGGCGACGTATCTTTTATATTTACCGGGTTACCATGTGTTTTTACCCACTTTATCATAGAAGCTTCGTCTCTGGAAAGTTGTACCTGTTCAACAGGAGTATGAGCGCTTGCCAGGATCAAAAATGTGCCGTCATCGTGAGGGAGCAGAAACGCGCAATCATATATCCCCACAGGCGCATATATTTCGATGATAGAACGCGCTAGAATCGACAGTTGGTGCCTGACATCATCTTGCCGATTGGTTGCTCGTAATATATCGTAGAGCACGCGTGTTTCTCGTTCGCGCTGACTTGCATCCTCTGCCCTCTGGCGTAATGCCGAAGTAAGTTGGCTGGTTACGATGGCCGTGATCAGGAAAACAATCAACGTCAAAATATCCGTAAATTTGGCAACCGTCAAACTATACACAGAAGGGATGAATAGAAAATCAAACAAGAAGAAAGCAAGTAATGATGCAAGCAATGACGCATAGAGACCACGCAAAGCTGCAAGTGCGAGAATAGCCAGTAGATAGATCAGGAAGCTATCGGGAACCTTTGGATAAAGCTGAAACAGGTAGATAAGGCCAGTAAGGGAAAAAATGCTTCCCAATGCTAACAGGCTGTCGATGATAACGTGCTTCCTGTGCAAAAGCCCTTTTCTCTTCATCCTGACCAGAGATTGTAGGTTTTTTAAATTCATGCTTTTTCCCTGTTCGGCGCTTTTAGTCCCCTCCATCCAGTCGCTATTTGTTGTGTATTGTACACTACTTTGTGGTGTGAACCCAATAGAAGATGTGGATAAAATTGTTTGACGATAGGAAGTAGCATAATTTAAGGCGCAAAAAGGATCAGCTAAAATTTATGGACATCTCAAGTAAAGAGATGTCCATAGAAAAGATCCTAGAAGCTTCCACCGGCTCCTCCACCAGTGCTGCCTCCCCCGCCGAAACTACCTCCGGCACCACCACCAAACCCTCCCCCGCCAAAGCTACTCCCGGCTCCTCCGTAGCTGCCACTTGAGCCTGGATTATTGGCACCGTTAGTATAAACAGGATAGGGATAATAGCCTCGGTTACCGTTGTTCCATTCCTGATTACCCCAACGCCTGCCACCATTCCTGGGAGGCCCGCCCCTACGTCGATTACGAATAGCCACTACGATAGCCAATACAACGATAAGGAGGAACGCTACTCCTAATATGCTGGCAACAATAGTTCCTATCGGCGTCATACCGCCACTTGAAGTTCCACCCGTGAGCGCATCATGTATTGAATCAACTGCTGCAATAGTTGCTCCAGTATAGTCGCCATTATTAAAGTTATTTTTAAAAGCATCTACCGCATTACTTGCCTGCCCATCAGACAATTTAACCTGTGAGCCACTTTGAATGGAGAGGTGTCGTTGCACCGTATCAATCTGCAATATCAACCATGTTGGTGCCAGATAAGTGGCTCCTGGCATCATTATCAAGTGCTGCCTGATCACCAGTAAATGTACGGGTCGTATAAATCAACACAGAGACAGGTAATTGCGCGGCATCAGAGCGCACTTTGTTACTATTCAATACCCCTGATTGATCATTGATCGTCACTGTATTGGCATATACACACCCAGTGCTCACCGCAAACAACAACAATAACAAGCCGAACACAATGAGGAATGTTCTGCCATAATGCAATTTTATAGGAAGATGGGTACTCATCCGTTTTTCTCCTCTTTACATGCTATAAGGATTTGCATATGATAAGGCTCTTTTTCTACACGTATTATCTAGACGTAAGGAAGACATAATTCCCAAAAATAAAGGTGTAGTGAATTGCGGCTGAATAGTAGTGCTCTGATCCTCCTGGTTATCCCGACTTTGCTTGAACTCTTTTCCCTCTATCATCCGTGATACAAGGGTGCATTGATATATTTCTATTGCACTGTGGAATTATGATCCATGCCCTTCGTGGCAGATGGTTGATATAGGGAGGTTTTCTGTATGGCGCTCTTGTATAGAACCTGGCGCTCTCTGACTGGACGGGCTATCGTCCTCGGTTTTTTCTTGTTACTCGCTCCCCTGGCTAGCTGTGGTACCCCCCAACCACTGCAAATTACGAATCTCAATCTTGGTATTCCCGCCCAGGCTCTGAAATCGCCTGTCACCGGCCCTCTACCGGATAAGACACAGTTGCATGTGCGTTTCACATTCAAGCTTGATCCCAATTTATTAAAGCAGGCAGATCAACAGCGGGGTCAACCAGGCCAACGTTCTAAGCTGGAAAGCTTTGCCAATAAGATTGGGATCAGTGATGCTACCTATCAAAAAATCAAGGATTTCTTTAGCCTGCAGGGGATTTCGCTCAAACTGAGTAAATTGCGTACAAATTTATCGGTCGATGCAAAGGCCAGTACGTTCGCGAAATTGCTGCAAACAAAGTTCGTGCTTCACAACTATAACGGACGTACATTTTTTGCTCCCAGTTCAGCTCCGAAACTGCCCGGCTTTCTAGCAAATTCGATTGATGCCGTGACTGGTCTCGATAACTATAGCGCGGGGCCGATACACGATTTCTCTATGCAGTTCAATCAGCCTCCCGTAGCAAGCTCACAGACGCGACCTGGGCAGGATTGTTCTCCCCTCGATCAGACGCTGTTACCCCGTGAGGTTGCTGGTGCTTATGGCTATAGCCAACTCTGGAACCGTGGCCTGCATGGTGAAAATATGACCGTCAATCTGATTGAGATCGATGGTGCATATCAGCAGGATGTTCAGAACTACTTCGATTGCATTAAGTTCCCCTCGAATCATTTTTCCGTGACAGATGTTGACGGCTCTCCACAACAGGCGCTCGGCGAGTCGACGCTTGATATTGAGATGGTTGCGGGACTGGCTCGTGCTACCAACATCAAGGTGTATCAGACGGATGGCAGCGATAATACAAACGATGTATGGGTAAATGTCAATGACGAGTTGCAGCAATTGATCAGTGATAATGTGAATAATAATAGCGCTGGCAATGTCGTGAGTATCAGCTTAGGGACTGCCGAAGGCGACATGACCTCGCAAGACATGCAGGCACTGGATAGCAGTTTCCAGCAATTGACGCGTATCTTGCATATGACCGTGTTTGTAGCAAGCGGTGATTGTGGAGCCTTTACGTCGCAGCGTTATGGTGATCTTTCAGTTAGTTTCCCGGCCAGTGATCCCTGGGTGACGGCGGTTGGTGGCACCATTCTGACGCCCAATGGAACGCAGGGTCGTGCGAATGAAGCCGTCTGGTCCGATGGCTCAAATCAATCCAGTTGTAAGAATGCATGGGGAAGTGGTGGTGGCAATAGTGTAGTCTTTCAACGCCCCGGTTGGCAGAACTCTAGTGGTGTCAATAATCGCTATTCACGTAACAATCGCCAACTCCCAGATGTATCAGCCGCCGCGTATGCGCTCGCCGTCTACTTTCAGGGACGCTGGGGAGCAGTTGGCGGCACCAGTGCGGCAGCACCGATCTGGGCAGCCGGTCTTGCGTTGGTGAATCAGGGGATGTTGCAACAGATTCATAAGCTGGCAAATTTGCCCTCCACCGCACAACAATTCTATGCCGTCGCTGATCAGAGCAGTGGCGCAAATCCTTATTATGACGTGACGCGTGGTAATAATCTGTATTATCCCGCTACCCCTGGCTGGGACTTTTCTTCTGGCCTGGGAACGCCCAACCTGGCCGATTTCTACCAGGTCGTAACGAGTCATTTCCAGTAGGGGCCACGTTTACGACGCCCGCATCGGGAATAAGTGAACTAATTCATAGCCATTCTATACGTGTGTGGTACAGTAAGAGTACAATGTGATGGGACAAAGTGTCCAAATTACTACAGCGGTACTCATCACACAGGAGGAATGGCTATGGCCCAGGGTTTCCCGCGTTTTTGTCCACGCTGTGGTGCTGAAACAGTTCCCTCTCAGCGTTTGTGTCCCAGGTGCAATCTTGATCTGCTACCCTGGCTTCCCCAGCAGGCACCACAAGTATCAGCACAGCCTGGATATCAACCATCGCAACCCGGTTTTCAACCCCAGGCAAGGCCTACCTCAGAGCCAGGTATCCAGCCTCCTTTTGAGCCTGGTCAACCTTTTCAACAGTATGGCAGACAGGCATCACAACCCGGCTTTCAGCAACCATCACAACCCGGCTTTCAACAGGCATCACAACCCGGTTTTCAACAACCATCGCAACCCAGCTTTCAACAGGCATCGCAACCCGGCTTTGATGCAACATGGGGTCAGCCTTCCCCTGCTCAGCAACCTTTTGCACAATCACCATATGCAGGCTATAATGCACCCCCATCGGCACCTGCGCAGACACCCCGGCGGCGTGGTGGATTGAGGCTGTTTATTATCCTTCTTCTTATTCTGATCCTTTTGGGCGGTGGCGGGTATCTGGCTTTACACTACCTTAATGTGGCTAATAACACACAGCCAGTTATTACTGCATCATCAATAAATGCAACGGTAATATATGCCGGTGTAACTATGTCCGTATTAAAAGTTGAGCAATCACAACGCTTTCTTGATGATCCGAATACCGCTACTGATGGCATGGTTCGGGTGCATCTACAGGCTGAGAACAAAACGACCATTCCGATGAACCTTATGTACAATAGTATCGCCACTCTGGCACTACCAGGAGGAAAAGTTCTTACCCCCACGTATGTTAAGGGAAATATTGGGGTTGCTCCAGGCGCAACACAGACCAGTATTGTAGATTTTGCTGTTCCTACTGATACAAAAGTTAGTCAACTTGTATTAAAACTGGGGGCAGCAGATGAGGAGCAAGTGAATGTTCCCCTTCTTCAAGGAACCAACCTTGCTCAGTATGCACCGAAAACGACAAATCTCACTGGCACCTTCCAATACCTGGGATTGAATTGGTCACTGGTCAATGCTATCACGCAGTTAAGCATCAGTGGGAAACAGGCCAGTAAAGGCATGCATTATGTTACTGTGATGCTCAATGTAGATAATACACTTGCACAAACAGCGATTTCTGGTTCCCCCTATGACTATATTCGCTTGAAGGCAGGCAACATAACTGCCACACCTGTGGATACTACGTTACCAGTCTCGTTCGCTGCTGGCGCAACCGGTAAAACAGGGACGGCCACATTTCTTGTTCCACAAGATGCTACAACGCTTACATTAATCATGTTGGCACAGCCGCAAAGTGGTTTTGATCAGGTCACAAAGGATTTTCAACTTCCATAAAATGTTCATTTATTATCAGGAGAGAAACAATGGCACAAAACTCTAATCGTTTATGTCCTAAATGCAGTACGCCCCTTACACCAGGTCAGCGTTTTTGCTCTAACTGTGGATCGATCGTGGAACCGAGCGCTTACCAACCAACAGAGCTAACTCCCAACAGTGCCAGTTCACTTCCAGAAATGGGAACATACCTGGAAACACCACCACCTCCGCCCCCCTCAGAGGGGTATTCTCAATCTTCATTTCCCCCCCCTCAAACAAACTACCAGCCACCACAAATGGGGTATCAGCCTCCTCCATCGTATGCGACGCCACAGAAGGACTCCTCTAAAAGTGTACTGGGTCAGATCGGTTGCGGCATGCTGGCGATCATTGTGCTGGCAGTAGCGCTGTGTGGTGGAGTTGGCTTCTTTGTCTATCATGCCATCAGTTCTAATGTGAGCAAGGTTAGCCAGACAACCTATACAACAAGCAATACAACAGGAAATAGTACCAGTAATGCGACTCCCACCCTTGTGCCACTCACTACCTCACCAGTCAATGCAAGTATTAAATACGCGGATGTCGATATGACTATTGTAGATGTTAAACAGGCAGGTGGTTTTCCTGATGAGACGAGTTCTTCCTCAAGTTCTGTGATTGTGCGCATCGACCTCAAGGAAAGTAACAAAACTGCTCATTCTTCAAGTTATTATTATGGCGATGTTATGCGCCTGATTATGCCTGATGGTACCAGTGTAATCCCCTTCAACGCTCAATATTCCAGTGGTCCAGACGCAGCCGTGACGCGTACAGATTGGATCGATTTTCCGGCCAGTTCCACTGTAGATGTAAGTAAGCTGACGTTGCAACTCGGTAAAGCCAGTGAGGCACAGATCTCCGTGCCTTTGGGGAATAATCCTGATGTCACGAAGTACCAGCCAAAGACTATTACTCCTGGCACATCAACAATGTATGTCAATACAAAATGGACGCTCGTGAGTGCTACGGCGCAGCTCAGCGGTGATAATCAGCAGGCTCCTAAGGGACAGATGTATGTGATTTTGACATTGAAGATAGATAATAATTCTGGTCAGTCATTTGATGCGTATCCAGGTAATTACATTCGCCTGCAAACTGGTGATACAAAAGCCACAGCCGAAAGTGACACTATCCCCTTGAGTGCCGCTTCCGGTCAAACAAACCAGACGGGCAATGCTCTCTTCCTGGTCCCCCAGGGAAGCACGAGTTTCACTCTCTTACTGCTTGCCAATGCATCTACGGGGGCAACTCAGCAATCCACTATCCCATTCCAGATTCAATAACCGTAGGGGCGGTGCTCGCCACCGCCCACCAGTCCGCCACCGCCTATATACCAATAAACGCCCACAAATCATGGGCGTTTATTGGTATATAGGCGGTGGCGAGCACTTTGTTTCATTTACATTTTTGTAAGAATGGCAAGCTGACCCTCTTCATGAACGACGTTCATGTAAAGGATGCGCCCATCCTTGAGCCAGAATGGATAATACTGACCGGCATCTTGCTATGGGGAAGTTGAATGCTCATTCCATGCAACGTATACGTATGAAGCGTTCCTCCATCGCTATAAACAATTGCGTTACTATCCGGCGACCAGCTCCAACCCGCGAGCTTTTTCTGGATGGTGAGTGCGAAAAGCTCTTTATGTTGATCTACATCTAGCGCATGCAGCGTCGTATGTCCCCGTGCATCACTTTGCTGATAGAGCAGATCATGTTTATCCGGCGACCAGCTAAGCGTCCCTATCGTCTGTATATCTGTTTTAACGATTGTATTCAACGTATGGGTACGTGCATCCATCACAGAGAGTGTGTTCCCCCGTCCATTCTCATTCGTCATAAGCAGCGCAAGTTCCTGACCATCGTGTGACCATACCATCTGCTGAACAGGTAACGAGATATTCATGCTCGCTATCTGTTGTGATGCTTGCCCGGCAGGTGTTGTAGTCCAGAGTTGCGTACGATTATGAGCCTGTGTGATGTAAAGGATCTGCTGTGTGGAAGTGGATGACCAGCTCGCGGCCTCGGCATCAGGTCCAAGCGGCTTCATATATTCACCAACCCGCACCAGGGCAAGCAACGGATTTGTGGCCCCTTCTGGCAAAACTGTCGTAATAAGCTCAGTCCCATCGGGCGACCATCCCACCGTGTGTGCATAACGCATCGCCAGAACGTTGCTGGTCAAAGGATCGTTGATGTTCGCGGTGTACATAACTCCAGATTGATTGGCCGGTTGGTAAACGAGGCGCTGCCCTGTCGGGTCCAACGAGAGAAGCAGCCCCCCATGCGCGAGTTCGGGAGGGACCGTTATAACCTGGTGCAAGGTATAGTGGATGGAGGGTTGTTGATTTAAGAGCAGATAGGTACTCAGAGAGAAGACGATGAGCAGCACTGCCGCTAGCGCAAACGCTGGGACGAGAAAACGACGCTGACCAGTTCTATGCTGTGAGGGTAAATTTTGCATAATATGGTTGCGCAGCTCCCCACTAAATTGTATATGTGCAGCTTGCTTTTGCAATGCATGGGAGATACGCGCCTCTAGTATATGCTCCGGGTGAAGTTTTTGTGGCTGCTCATCCTGAATCTGATGCTCTACCTCTTCATTGTGATTATCATTCATCTCGCCCCTCCCCGCTGTATATGGATATGCGGATTAACTTGCTCCTGGGACAGATTACCATTGTGTGCAATTGTCACGTCTTCCTGCAAAACCCGCCGTATCTTATCAAGGGCAGATTGTAGGCGTTTACGTAGCGTATTCTCGGCAACACCTAGCATGATTGCAACTTCTGGCATCGTCATCCGATGGTAGTAAAAGAGGACAATGACAACACGCTGATTTAGAGGAAGTTGTTCGATAGCACGTTCCAGATCAATAGTATCTTCCAGATATCCACGTTGAAGATCGGCTGTATGGATCGTCGTATTTATATACTGTTGTGTAAATTGTTCACGCAAGAGTGTCGCTTTACGGGCCAGTTGCCTTTTTACACCTGTCGTCTGATTCACAACAATCTTTATAAGCCACGCTCGTAAAAATGTTGGCTCACGTAACTGATCCATATTTTTCCAGGCAAGAATTAATGCTTCCTGTACAACATCTTTAGCCGCCTCTTCGTCCCGCAGAAGTAAATATGCAGTGCGTAGCAGTAATCCACCATACTGATCGGCGATAAGTGCAAAAGCCCGTTCATCACCTGCGCGACAACGCTGGACGAGTGCAACTGCATTATTTTTGAGATCCAGCTCATGATGTTCACCAGCACCCAGTATTGTGTTATTGCCCAGATCCTCTCCTACTGCTTCCTGTGACACTTCACAAATCCTCTTCTCGTTGCTGTTTTTTACCCAACAAAATTTCTGGCCTGGAACGGAATCTCTTCTATACACATAAGACGAGATAGTATGGTAAAAAGGGTAGCGAAATGTTCCCGTACGTCTTGAATTACCCCTGAATGACCAGTTTCGAGAAAAGGGGTAAAGGATTTTACTACTTTGCCCAAAAACCAACATCTCTATTCTGTGATCGCTTACGATCTCTTGAACGTTTCCTTTTGCTTACCACCTTCTATCTATAAAATAAATGCTGGTAGCATCGGGAAACATGTAGACAGTATGTACTAAGGAGAGAACATAATGATGAATCAACGCGTAATCCTGATGCTGCGCCATGTTGCAGTAAAATTAGGCGTCCTGTTTCTCGTTGCAGCGTTTGCTGTACAGGCTTTGCCAGTTGCAGCAGCACCGGCTGATAATGCATTCGTACGTGTTGTACACGCTTCACCAGCGGCGGGTGACGTGGATGTTTTTGTCGATGGTGGAAAATTATTGAGCAATTTTGCCTTCGGTACTGTGACAGGTTATGTAGCAGTGCCGGCTGGTCCGCATCGTATTCAAGTTGCACCAGCAGGGAAAGGTATTGGTGCCTCGGTCATCAACCAGACGGTGTCAGTAGATGCTGGTGCCATTTATACAGTCGCTGCGATTGGTACTGACGCGAATAGCTTTGGCCTGGCAGCCTTTAGCGACAACAACCTGATGGATCCCAGTCAGGCGAAAGTTCGTGTCTACCATCTTTCTCCCAATGCTGGCCCTGTGAATGTAGCTGCTGGTGGCAATACGGTGATTACCGCACTTACCTATAAAAATGCCAGTGATTACCTCAGCGTGGCTCCTGCTGCCTATACCTTTAATGTAACGGCGACGAGTGCCAACGCAACCGTCCCTGTTTCTGCTACGTTGAGCGCAGGTACCGTCAATAGCGTCTTTGCCGTCGGTTTGTTTAAAGGCAGCCCTGCTCTCAAGTTCGTGTTGGCGACCGTCAATGGCACCCCCGGTATGCCCGGTACTGGTAGTGACCCACGTCCTCTTGCGCCTGCCAGCACTCCTTTCCTTCCCGAACTTCTGGGCATTATGGCCCTCGTGTTGATTGGGTCCGGCGTTGCAGCGCGTCGCTTTGTTGGGAAACGCTAAAAGTAGGTCCAGTGCGCACGAAAATGCGTATACTATTATGGAGGCTCGTGGGAGCATTATCACCTCGTGAGCCTCCATACTTGAGAAATTCTTAGCTGGTAGGTAAAATGTGGAGAGTCAGATTCTAGCAAAAATGAGAACTCTAATTATTGATCTAAGGAAATATCGTGTATGTACACCATAAGAAAAGCGTTTTGTTTGTGCCTTTGTCTACTGGCACTCAGTGCGTGCGGTACAACAACACTCTCTGCGTCACCCATGCCTGTGCCTACAGCGCACAAACCCACCCCTACATTTGCCACAACTCCTATCGTACCTGCAGTGACGCCAACCCCAACTATGAGTAATCCAAGCCGCTTGCTTATTCCCAGTATTGGAGTTGATGCGCCAGTAGAAAATATCGGCGTATTATCTAATGGAGATCTCGCTACACCAACGCAGAATCCATGGGAGGGCGTGGGCTGGTACCATCTAGGACCCCATCCCGGTGAAAATGGAAGCGCGGTCATTGCTGGACACCTTGATCGTCCGGGAGGAGCGCCTGCGGTGTTCTGGAACTTACGCAATATGCAACCAGGCGATATCGTGACCGTGTTTGCTGGAAAGAGTGCCCCATTGCGTTTTCGGGTGACGCAGGTAGCTTCTTATCCCCCCAACCAGGCACCATTGCAAGAGATATTCGGGAATTCCGGAGGGAAGTATCTGAATTTAATCACCTGCGCTGGTGATTGGATTCCTAGCCAGCATCAGACGACACTGCGCCTCGTCGTGTACACTACATTGATTTAACAGGCTAAGAGAAGCGCCAGGAGCAAATAAGGTCCTGGCATTATTTTATTCGAGCAGAAAGCTTCCCATCAATTCACGCCGCAATGCCGCCTTTTTCTCCTCATCGATCTGTTCCTGTTGCTGATCTCTGCTTGGGCCTTTCCAGACAGCCATCGGAGAGGTTGAAGTGGCGGCAAACTCGTCAATCATAATCTCTTCCAGGAAGGTTGGTGCTTTTTTCTGCTCTTCCTTCTCTGTCGCAGGATTTTCTACAGGAGGTAGTTCCATCGTAGGAGCAAATTCAGCCATTTCTTCGTGGTTGCTCGTATTCGATACGGGCACTTCTGGCGCTGGAGTTGTAGACGGTGCAAAGTCTTGTTGCTGCACACGTGTAACAAAAGCTTGCGGTGCGGGTATTTCTCCCCGTAGTGGGAAGCGCTCCCCGGCGATTTCGATGAAAATACCGTGTCCTGCCCTTAAATCTGCAAGCTGACGACGTAACTCGCGATTTTCTTCCTCTAGCTTATCCATCATCAGTTTTTGTTCTATTACTGCCTGTGCGATGGAATCGAAGCCATTACCAACCATTATATATTTCTCCTTCGTCGTACATACCCGTAGCTGAATCCTTACATTATTACCGGGTTATTGATGTATTTCCTATAATTAACACTATTATAGAGGAATATAATTCTTACTACCATGGTATAGAAACGTATCAATCGCAACGTGGTAACAATGCTTGTGCTTGCCCACGGCTCTTATACAAGCAAAAACTGCTTTGCCACATGACCTGAATAGGCTCCTATTCAAATAAACTGTATCTGAAGACAAACTGGCGGAATATTTTCACCAGAGGCAACTCCGTGGTACAATACAGCCATCAGTACCGAATACTCCGTCCAAACCTTTTTAAGATAACTTTTAAATAGACTCGAAAGGAAATACACACGATGAACGATCGCGTTCGCGAAATTTTAAGTTGGTACTCTAGTGAAAACGCTGGTGTGCGTACCAATCTTGCTCGCCTCCTGAATCATGGTCGCCTCGCTGGCACTGGCAAGCTAGTCATTCTGCCTGTCGACCAGGGTTTTGAACATGGCCCGGCCCGTAGTTTTGCTCCCAATCCAGCCGGTTATGATCCAGGATATCATTTCCAGTTGGCAATTGAGGCTGGTTGTAATGCATATGCCGCTCCTCTAGGCTCCCTTGAGGCGGCTGTCGACGATTTTGTCGGCGACATTCCACTTATCCTCAAGTGCAACAATCATGACACCCTCCTTGATGAGAAGGATCCTATCTCAGCCATTACTTCTGGCGTGGAAGATGCTTTGCGCCTCGGTTGTGTCGCAGTTGGTTTCACTATTTATCCAGGATCAGCCGAGCGTAATCTGATGTACGAGCAGTTGCGCGAACTGGCCGCTGAGGCGAAGGCTGCTGGTCTTGCCGTCGTCGTGTGGTCATATCCACGTGGTAATGGCATTAGCAAAGAGGGCGAGACCTCCATTGATGTCGTGACCTACGCCGCTCAGATTGCGGCTCAACTGGGTGCGGATATCATCAAAGTAAAACTCCCCAGCGCCCGTGTGGAACTACCCGAGGCCCAGAAGGTCTATCAGAAGTATGAGATTCCTGTCTCAACGCTGACTGAGCGCGTACATCACGTCATTCAAAGCTCCTTCAATGGTCGCCGCATCGTGATTTTCTCCGGTGGTGCGACCGCTGCTGATGATCAGGTCTTTGATGAGGCGCGTGCTATTCGCGATGGCGGCGGCTTCGGTTCGATCATTGGCCGCAACTCGTTCCAGCGCAAACGTGAAGACGCCGTGAAGTTCCTCAACACAATCATGGGTATCTACGATGGTTCGGTCAAATAACCTGTATTGTTCGTGTTCATCATGGCTCTCCGTCCATTAAAGAAATGTGGGGTAGGAGCGTCACCCAATACCGTTTTTCTCGCTATTTAAACGATTATTGGGTGACGCTCCTACCCCGCTTGCCATCCTCATTGATAAACTTCGCTTTTTGATCGTGCTATCGTGTAAGTGATAGTAGTAATTTCTACCGATACATTTTTGTGATCTTTTCCCCGGCCCTGGAGGCGTTATGCGTCGCACTGTTTATATATTACTATTCTGTTTATTTATGGGGTATCTCGCATGTTTTAGCAAGCTTACCCAGACTGCTTTAGCTGCCCCACGAGTACTCAAAATACACTATGTTATCTTGTCGTCTGAAATACAGACGTACGATCACCATGCTTATAAAGAGCATATTTTCGTGATGAAGCACCAGTTGGATACGACCTTTTATTTATCCGAGAATGGGGTAGGAAAGGCGTCCCAAAGCAATTTTTTGCGGAATGCCCATGCTTCAGGTGCCTCTTCTCAACACAAGTTTGGCTTCCCCTGGCCTTTGATAAAAGCGTTTGATATATCGTCCTTATGGAAACAACAGCGTGATAAACAAAAGAAAAAAGATGTGTATGATTACGGAGAGTAATAACTGGAGCAGAGTGACTCTATGTCTATCACACAATTGAAATCAGACTCTTCTCGTAAAAGTAACCCCTTAAAAGTGCAGCCTCCACGTGAGGAAATACACAGCCTGAATAGTACAAAAACAACTGTACTACATCGTCGTATTGCCTTGTTCGTCAGCGTTCTGTTGATCCTCTTTTGCCTGGCTGCCTATCGTTATGCGACCATAGGCGGCCCCAGTCAGCCTGCCTTCGCAGTGATATTTACCGTTCTAACTATCTTTGCCGCCCTGCTGACTGCGGATTTACTTTTAGGCCAGTTTCTCAGTACTCGTCTGCCCTCCTTAGCGATCCTTGGTGGCATTTACCTTTATGTCAGCTTGATCAACATTCCTTATCTCTTGACGCTTCCTAAAGCTTTCTCGACCTATGGTTTATTCAATGCTGGCTTATATGCGCCAAGCTGGCTCTGGATATTCTGGCAGGTTGGTTATTCGTGTGGTATCTTTGTCTATGTGCTGATTGAGAGGCACTACACGACGATGCAACTCTCTCAGAGAACGACGAAACGCGTTTTCCTCTTCCTCATACTTGCTATTCTCTTCCTTGTACTCATTTTTTCTTTTATCGCGATCGATCCATATCACCTGTTACCAGATATATTGAATAGAAATCCCCCGCCGGTCCTTATTCCTTTTGTGAGTGTCTTCGTGTTCAGTTTAAACGGTTTGATGTGCCTCAGTGCATTTTTTCTGCTACGTAGTCAGAAGGTCCTGCATCTTTGGCTGCGTGTCAGTATATTAGCATCATTTATAAACGTCTCTTTGAGCTTATACGCTGGTGGGCGATATAGCATTGGCTGGTATGTATCGCGGGTAGATGGATTAATGACGGCTATCTTTGTCCTCTATGCACTATTCCATGAAATCAATAAAATGTATATGTGGCTGGCCTTACAAAACGAAAAATTGGTAGTGCAGAACCGTATTCAGAGCGACTTTCTCTCCGTCGTTGGACACGAATTTAGAACGGCACTGACCGGCATTCTGGGGTTCAGTGAAATGATACGCGAGGGCAGTCTGGACAGTGATGATACGCAAGAATATGCAGACGATATTCACAATGATGCGATCCGATTGACGCGCCTGATCAATGATCTCCTTGATCTGGAACGTATGAAATCGGGGCATGTAGAGATGAATTGGGAGCAGGTAGTCATAAATGCCCTCTTGCACGAGAATGTTACACGTGCTCTCATTGGCTCACAGCGGGGTCAGATCCAGTTTGAACTGGATGAAGATATTCCTCTCATCCAGGCAGATAGTGATAAGCTTACGCAGGTTATCACAAATCTTATCACGAATGCTATCAAATATTCGCCCGCCGGGGGCACAATTCTAGTAGGCAGCAAGTGGGAAGATGGCAATGTTCATTTTTTTGTGGAGGACCATGGTATTGGTGTTCCAGCAGAAGAAATGGAGCAGATCTTTGAACGCTATGCCCGTGTAGAGTCAAAAGCAACCCGCTACATCGGAGGCACTGGACTGGGATTACCGATTGTACGCCAGATTGTCGAAATGCACCACGGGAGCATCTGGGTGGAGAGCACCATGGGAAAAGGCTCCACTTTCCATGTTGTTATACCCGCATCCCCTTCAGGTGGTTAAAAAAGTGCAGCAACGGTATTATGTTTTTTATAATTATCGTTGCCTGCACTTTTTTAATGTTTCTGATCCACTGGCTTGCTTGCTGCAAACCAGCGCAAATAGCGTGTGAGCCTTGTATTCAATCCCCCCAGCATCGTCATATCCTCTGCAGTCAACGGCTTGAGCAGCAGCAGCAACCCCGTACAGAGCACCAGGAAGAGGCAACCAGAGAGTCCCAGCAAAATGCGGCTCGTCGGATGCCATAAAATTCCTGGCAACGCCGCGATCGTTAGTGCCAGCAGGAAGCGTATCGTAAATCCCAGCGGGTATTTGTGCGGAAGAGCATTCCATAGAAAAGCTAACATCAATACACCAGTGATAATGCGCGAGATGCCATCCGCAATTAACGCGCCAGCGGCTCCGTAATGCGGAATAAGCACTATCCCCAGGATAACCACCCCTACCAGTCCAGCCCACTCACTCAGCACAACCAGGCGTGCTCTCCCGGTAACGTAGAGTGCGTATTGGTTAATTGTGGTCCCTAGAATACGCGCGAAAATATTGAAAAAGAGAAAGATGGCGAAGAGTGGTCCCACCGCCAGGTAGCGCGTGCCATAGAGCGCCTGCACAATGTTTGCCGAGTTGAACAGGCAGAAGATGAGGCCGGGCGCAGCCAGCAGCGTCTCGATTTTCACCAGCGCCTGCCAGGAGCGCGAGAGCCTCTCGTTGTTACTCCCCACGAATGCCGCAGCAAGTGCCGCACTGGCCACACCGCCGAACCCAGTAACAAGCAGAAGATTGGCCCCATCCGCAAGTTGAAATGAGAGATTGAAATAGCCCGTATTGATGCGACCCACGACTGCCGTGATGGCAAAGACGCCGAGCAGAATGACTGAAATCTGTTTCAGTAAAGCACCTTGAATCAGATTGGTCTGCCATGCAGAAAGGCTCAGGCGAATCAGTGGCATGAGGGGTTGCTTGTAAGTTGCACCACGCGTAAAAATAAACTTTGCCTGCCAGAGGATAAATGCAGTGGCGTTGAGGAGAGAGCAGACTGCCAGCGTCCACAATACGCTATTAATACCCCATCCTAATTGTAATACTATGAAGCTTATACCCAGCACCGCTACCTGCGTTAAACTTCCAATCACGAAAACGATGCGGATGCGCATCAATCCAGCACACACAGCCTGGAGCAAACTGGCAATACTGCTGCCCAATACGTAGAGCGCAACAGGCGTGATATGCGACAGGAGGACCGGATCACGCAGCGCTGCTGCAACACCCGTTGCCCCGGAAATAGGGATCGCAGCCATCACCGTTGCAACCCCAGGCATCCCAAACAGCAGGACGCTCGTAACAATAACTACGATGAGCGTACGCAGTAACAACAAGCGCCTGACCAACAGTGCAGCCGAGGCTTCACCATGCTCGGCAAAGATGCGCGGAACGTACGTTGTGGTCGCGTCTTCCATACCGAAGGCGAATATGTAGAGAATGGTATTATATGCAGTCTGAGTAATGGCGTAGATGCCATATTCCTCAGTCGGAACCTTGCGCGTGATGATAATTGTTAGTAAGAAAAGTGAGATCAGGAACCAGAAGCCATAGATCTGGTTCAACAGGTAATTGCCAGGTGTACGCTGTAGCAAACGTCTTGCTTCAGTCTCGCCCTGGGGCATTCCTGCCGGGAGAGTATTCTCTAAGGTGCCCGGTGATGTTGTTGGGGGGTCTGTTGACAGACTTTCTGGTTCATTTTGTCGAATATTCAATCCATCCTCGCTTCCCATAATGCGCCCACCTTCGTTCGTCGCCGTCGCCAGAGCAAAACCCGCTAACTGATCAGTAGGTACGCGTATCAAACGCGCAGGGCGTAACTTTATTTTTTGCATAATTTATTTTAACTTATTTTAAAAAAATGTCGTATCAGCCAGCCAATCCCTCCTAGTGCGGCGAATAATTCAAGGACACTGACATTGGCGGTGACGTGATCGGACGAAACCAGATAGAACACACCAACTTTAAACGTGGCCGCAATGACAAACATCCCCAGCCCAAGCCACGCCGGCAATGTCGCGCACAGTAACGCACGCTGCCAGCTACGACATAACAATCCAATAAACGTTGGTAAGAGGTAAATCAGTGCAGTAATCAGCGGCGCAATTGCAGATGGGAATGGTCCATTCAGCGCGGCACCAGTGGAATGCGGTAGTAGCCGCGTCCATAACTGAGCCGGAACTAATGCCATCGTGACGAGAAGAGTCTCTACTATAACCATCCCGACAATAATATTATCTGAAGTACGCCAGTTTCTTTTCATCTCTGTTTTGCTGGTACTTGATGCAATCATCCGCAGTAGCCCCCTTAATTCTTTGGAATGGGAAGTAGCCCCATTGCATATTTCATCATAAGTATACGGTGGACCGATTCATTAATCCGTTGTTGTGTTATTGTTCCACTACTCATAGCTTGTTTGATGCTTTGAAACATAGAGGCCACATCATCAGGACTGGATGCTCCCATCAACAGGTCCGCACCAGCTTCGACGGATAAAACTGCAGCCTGTGACATGGTCGCATACGCTGTCAGGGCATCCATCGTCAGACTATCTGTCATGATCACACCCTGAAAGCCCAGTTCCTTGCGTAGAATGCCCTGGATAACCTTTGGCGATAATGAAGATGGCTCTGTACTATCGAGCGCCTCTACAATTTCATGGGTGACCATAATCGCATGCACATTACCGCTCTTTATCAAGGCTCGATAGGGTGCCCAATCAATCGCTTCCAGATCGCTCTTGGAACGCGTCAATTGCGGAATGCCAAGATGTGGATCTGTACCTACATCGCCCAGACCTGGAAAGTGTTTGAGGGTTCCTACAACCTTACCGCTCTTCTGTAATCCTTGCAGGTATGCGCCCGCCATCTTCGTCACCTGCCCAGGCGTACTGCCAAATGTGCGTCCATCCATCTGCGGATTGTAGACGTTCGTCACATCGACCACTGGTGCAAGGTTGAGATTAAAACCGTATGAGGTAAGATCTTGTGCATCTTGCATACCAGCCAGCCTCGCCTGCTTAGGATCATTGGTCGCTCCAATCGTGGCCGCCGACGACCGTGGCCCATCCAGGTTGACGAGACGATCTACCGGCCCACCTTCCTGGTCAATCGCAACCGCCAGCGGAATCGTTGTGCTACCACTTTTCATTTGTCGAATAAGGCTCGTTAATTGACCTTTGTCTACCACGTTGCCGTTAGCAGTAAAAACGAGCACAGCACCAACATTATATTGGCTCAGCATAGTACTGATTGGCAGAGAGTACGTCGCGCCCGTAAACTGCACAATCATCATCTGGCCCAGCTTTTGATCTAATGTCATTTTATTTACAATAAGATCAATATATTGATCAGGTGTCATCTGGACTTTTACCGTTGCCGTGGAGCCGGGTTTTACAGAATGGATAATCTGTTTTTTGAGATTGCTAAGTAAATTCGGGTTGCCCTGGATTGCTGGACCGCCTAGTACAGACGCCCATCCCTGTGCCCCAAGAAACTGGGTGGGACCAATCGTGAGTCCTTGCAGTGCAACAATCGCAAGCAATGCAATCAATAATATGGCTGTTCCTCTTTTTATACCAGCCGACGGAGGATTGGGAGAAGATACAAGTGGAGGTGGAGCAGGGACAACCGTGACAACCATCTTTCCCGTATCATATCTATCAATAGGTATGTCCTCCACCTCACCGTCGACCCCCTCTATAATCTCTTCCGGAACAGGCGTCTCTGGCATGGCTGCCTGGTTCGTCTCATCTATCGTCCCTTCACCTGTATCTTTGCCTTTATTTAGCTTGGTGGTAGGTGTATCCTGAATAATAGATGTCGCGGCAGCGCCGTTCTCCTGCTGTTGCTCAAGCGAGCCTACAGCTTCTTCCTTCTTATTCTGTACATTTGATGTGTCAGTTTCCCTCCGCCGTTCAGTTTCGATATTGGTGGGTTTATCTTCAATGATCTCCTGGGCCTGTGAATTATTCGCTATATTAGCAGTAGCGACTTCAATCCTGACATTTGCCAATTTGATAGTATCTAACGCCGCAAGAAAATTCTTGTATACCTTTTTGCTATCGAGAAAGTGCCCACCAATAAGTTGCTTCTGGGTTCCGTCCTGCTCATTTGTATCGCTATATAGCTTTTTTGATGACCAGGGGCTGGTTGGCTCCATAGAATGTGACCCCCCCTTACAGAGAAAATAGTTTACACTTTAGTATAAAGAGTACAGAATAATAGGTTCGTTGTTTTGAACGCGTTATACACAAGAGTTGTAACGCAAAGCTCAAGAATTTTGTTTTGGTACTACAGAAAGTAGTATACCGTAATATAGAAATATTTCGCTACAGAAGGAAAGCCGCTGGTGTCCGTCAGGTTTTTGCATTGGACGCAAAGGCGTAGGGATCAGATTTATCGCGTCCGTCGATTTATCGGCCTGTATAAAATAGAACAGGCATTTCCGGTATGAGAAGCTATAGTTCATGGCATTGGACGCGCTCATCGGGCCTCTCTACCGCGATCAATTTCATGCCTTTTAATGAACCAATACATTAAAAACGAAAAACAGATAATTTTTATAGAAATGTACTTCTCTATTTTAGATGAGAAGAGAGGAAATAGTCCTACCTGGTGTACAGTATTGGTACTTTTGTGTATAGTGGTGAGGCAAGATACACGTTTCTCAGAATTTTATAGTCTCTGGTATACAAACGTCTTATAAGATATGTGAGCGGAACCCGGGTGGGGGCTATCGATAATTACTATTATTTGCTCATATCTGGAAAAATAGTCTATACTGTCTCCACTATCACCATTCGCGGCAAAGATATCGGGGGATTGCAATGCTACAGGAGCAGGAATTCGTTACTCATACAGATGTACAGCGAGAGAGCATACGGCAACCGCATCGTATATTAACCAGTTTTTTTATTGGAGGCGGCATAACTCTCATCCTTGCAGTGTGCGTCCTTCTTGCTATTTCTCTCCTCAATCCATTTCATGTTCCAGGCGCAATTCCCGGGCATCTCTCCCCTTTGCTCGCGTCCCTCCCCATTATTCTACTTATCGTGTTCGTTGCATTGCTGGCTTTTTCTCTTCTCACATTTTTCCTTATTCGACCAGCCGGTCTCATTGTGTACTTACGTAGTGTCCATAAAGCCCAGCAGCAATATCATGATCTCTATACCCCCTTGACGGCCTTGACGAATATCCGTCGGGCGCTTGATGAGTATGAGCCAGCCACAAATGCTCCCACCGTATCTATTCAGGAGGAGCAGGTCTCTATCCTCGACCTGGTGCAGCAGCAAGATGCGCATCAGTTGATTTTAGGCGTGCCCGGCGCTGGCAAAACAACGGCTTTGCGCGTCTACCAATATACCGCCTCGCAACAGCCGTTCACTCTTGCACTCAGGCGCAAGCGCATTCCAGTCTATGTTCCGATGAAGAACTATAGCCTGTACCTGAAGAAGGTGCAACCTTCACCAGTGGATGATATGCCCGAAGAGCCACATGCGACAATTCTCGATTTCCTCTATGAAAGCGACTTGCCGGGCATGCGCTCTCTGCGTCCTTATGTAGATCGTCTGGCTCAACAGGGACGCCTTTTGTTGTTATGCGATGGCCTCAATGAGGTGGATAGTAACTATCTTTCCCAGGTCAGCCAGGAACTGGTGGGCCTCATGCGCACAACAGAGAATCGCCTCGTCATGACCTGCCGCGAGGTCGATTATCGTGAGCAGAGCGAGTTTGTGCAATTGGTGGATGAGGGACAGGCCGAGCGCGTCGTGATTTATCCTCTCCAACCTGAGCAGGTCTACGAGTTTGTGGAGACCTATGTTACCTCGCAAGGGAAACAGTGGCGGCATACTGCGGGACAAATCATGCAGGTGATTGATCGCAGTCGTTTGCGTTATCACTGCACCAATCCCATGATGCTCTTTACGTTAATGGGCATCATCGATAAAATTGGCGTTGAGCGCGGTAAACTGATCGATACCCGTGGTCGTCTTTTACGCGAGTATGTAAAGCAACTGATCGAATATGAGCAACAGCAGCCAAAATGGAATCGTGGCGCACCTCCGGAAACAGAGGTCATTCGCTTCTTGAGCGAGATCGCCTGTGCCGCACGCTGGGCCAATGATCGTAATGCTATTCAGTTGCGCGTCTCCACTCCAGCTCTGGTCATTGGCGGCGAGGTGCGTGGTGGCCCCGGCTTTGTTGAACTGGCCGACGAATTGCAATTCTGGCTCGATGAGCACCAGGCACAGGGTCCATTCTCCTCTGCGGAAGATAGCGCTGATCCGCCTTCAGAGCCATATGATGACCTGGCACAACTCCTACAATTTTCACTGAGTGCCGCTCTGATCGAGATCAGTCCCAATGGCGTATTAAGCTTCCGTCATGAGCTAATTGCCGAATATTTTGTCGCTGAATATTTCTTTGCCGTGAACAAAAAGCGTTCGTCTGTTCAGATCATACGCGAAGAGTTGCTGGAGAATGTTGGACGCTGGAGTGAGCCAGTGGCAATCTGGGCCGGTTTACTGGATAATCCCCTGCTCCTGGCTGAGCGCTTTGGCACGCTGGGAAGCAACAACCCGGCCTACGTCCTGCAAGCATTAGCGCTCGCCCTGGTCTGTGTTGGTGTTCTGTGGACGCCTCCGCAGGCTGAGGTGCAACGTACAGTCCTGTTACCTTCCAGTGTGGAGGAGGCGCTCTCTATCGCCGTACGCAATCGTGCTGCACGCGAAGAACTGGCGCGTATCTTTACCCGTTGTGCCGAGGAAGGTGGTCAGGAGGTCTATCGCTCGCTCCTGCCTCTGATCATGGTTGATGGGGTTGATGAATTGCTGACCCTGCTCGATCAGAATATCGTCCCCGAACTCCTCTTCACGCAGTTGCAGGATGCCGTCGACAACGTCGCTTATGAGGCGCAGGTGAAGCGTCTTGTGCGTGTGTTGGCCCGCTTTGGTGGCACCGTTGTTGATCGTGCCGTCAGGTTGAGCCAGCCCGCTCCTGAAAGAAGTATCCGCTTACGTGCCGCTGCTATCAATATCCTGGGTGGCACAAGTGATGTGCGCTCTGTCGAACCATTGGTTGCGCGTCTCAGTGATACCGAGCCTTTTATTGTCGAGCGGGCTACCAATGGCTTGATCCGCCTGGGTCCTGAGCTGACCCTCGTCAGCGTGTTACGTGAATTAGAGAATCGTAGCGCAACGCCGTTTAGAATGCGTATCCATCGCGCTTCTTTGACCATACTGGGCCGCTTTCTCGATGAGCAGGCATTATTGCGTAAAGTAACACCCATGCAATACCAGCGCATTCTGGATACGTTGGTTCCTGTGCTCACCTCCAATTATCAGTCCGAGCCAGACGTGCAGCAGCAAGCGATGCAAATTTTGGTACGCCAATGCCGAGAAGTCGCTGCCAATGGGGCACAAAATACGCGTTCAGAGAAGGTAATCGAGGCGTTGCTACGCTATCTGCCATCTCAGAATGAGGTTGCTGCACGCAATGTGACCCGCACCCTACAGGAGATTGGTACCCCCGCCACACCGTTTTTGCTTGTCTTGTTGGACCAACAGGCGGAACTCTTGCGTACACGCGTTGTGGAGATTTTTAAGACCATTCATGATCCCCGCGCGTTGCCGCGTCTCCTGCATCTCATCCATGATACATCTCCCTCTGTGCAACAGCAATTGGCGGATGTCTTACGCTTTTATGCGCCGGAGAGCATCCCTGGCCTGCTTGATCTGGTTCTTTCCGATCCCAGTTCTGCCGTAGCCGAGCGGGCCGCCCAGATTTTAATCACGATTGGCAACGCGGTCATTGAACCACTACTTGCCGTATTATTAGATATCGTGCCGGAGCGTACGCGTTTGCTGGTGCAGGTACTGGAAAAAATCCATGATACACGCTCGATCCCATCACTCATTACCCTGTTGCAGACGCCGCGCCTGGAACCTTTGCTGGCAATTGCAACCATCCAGGCACTCGCTCAGTTCCCTGAAGAGCCACGTGTTGTGCCCCCTCTCCTTTCCGTGCTTTCAGATACAAATCCGCTGTTGTGCGAAGAGGCTGTGAATGCCTTAAGCCAGCTCGGTGAGGTTGCATTTAATGACCTGATTGCCGCGCTCGATGTGCCGCAGGAATCGGCGGTAACACAACGCATACGCCGCGCTTTACTTGGTATGAAGCCGTTCCCTGCCGAGCGACTGGTCCAGATATTGGAGCAGGCTAGCGATCTACTGGTACAACAGATTTTGCAGCTCTTCAAGATGCAGGGTTCGGAAGCGGCCCATGTGCTCGTCAGGCACCTTTTAGACAGGAATGAACTTATCCGCGATTATGCTCAGCAGGTGCTGAATGATATGGCGGGTCCAATAGTTGTGCCTGCATTATTAGAAGGACTGCACCAGACGCCATTGCGTAGAGTGATCACCACTATCATTCTGCAATACCTGGAGGCCATCTCACCTCTGGTTGAGCTGTTGGGTGAACACGAACGCGGTGATGCTGCTGCCGCCATTTTGCCACAGTTTGGGTCCGTCATTCTGCGTCCACTGATATCGGGCCTGGATGATCAGCGTAGCGCGGCGCGTGAGCGTGCACAACGTATTCTGGTCGCACTGGTACGCCAGAGCGAGGATGAGTCCGCTGTGTTGCATGAGATCATCTCCCTTTTCAATCCGCGCCCTCCCGATCAGGCACGCAATCTGCTTCTCAGTGTGCTCACGAATGAGTTGGCTGATGTGAGCATACCCCCGTTGCTAGAGGGTCTGGAGGATGCTCACCTGGTCGATGACGTTTCAGAGGCATTCGTGGGCCTTGTACACAAACCAGGTCTACAGAATGAAATATTGGATGTTCTGTTACAGGCCCTCTCCATCGATGAACGGCGGCGTGGCGCAGAGGTCGCGCTTATCAAAATCGGTGCCCCGTCTGTTCCACGCGTGGGAGAAATGATCGTCCATCAGGATCCTGCGGTCGCCAGAGCCGCGAAGTTGATTCTGCGTGATATCGGCGTTCCCGCCCTCCCTTTCATCTGGAATGCGCATAGTGATAAAAATAATCCCGCCCGCCGTGCCGCCGCACTGGAAGTCTTCCACAATATGCCGACCGAGGTGATCCAGGATGAACTGGTCGCGCTCCTCGTCAGTCATCGGGCGGAAGACATCTCTATGGCGGTCTCCTTGCTATTAGATCGTATTCAAGACGAGTCGCAGCAGTCCTATGCCGATCGTATCATGATCCCCGAACTGATCGATTATGTACAGACGCATGGGGTAGAGGAGACGAATTTACGCATCATTGCCCTCTTACTCTTATTAGGTGAGCATGCTATCTTTGATCATCTGGTACAGAGCCTGGATGATCATCCGCAGCATCGTAAACAACTGACCTATGTCCTCCCATTACTCGGTGCCGAGACGCAAAAAGCATTGTTAGAAGTGTTTAGCGATCCCGCCACCTCCATTGATTTACGCGCCGAACTGGCAGCGATCCTCGGCATGATGATTGCGCCCGAGGTTGTCGTGGAGTTCGCGCAAAATCTGAGCAAGTATGGTGGCATCTCCTCCACGCGCACAGGTGTTCTTTCACCAGATCAGTTTGCCATCTCTTTACGCGCTCTTGGTGGTTTGCTTGCCGGCGGCCATTGGAATGCCCGCAAGCTGCAAGAATTGCGTGATGCCAGTAAAGAGGACAGCCCACTTCACGAACTGACAAGCGTCTTGCTCGGTTGGCGTTATGCTCCCATGGTCACAAAACTACAGCAGGATCTAGAGGACGAAAAAGATACCCATCAAAAAGAGACGGCAGCGCTGACCCTACGTATCCTCAACGAGCAGAACCGTGCCCTTGCTGCTGAGGACGAGTTGGAGAAGATGAGCCGCGAACATGGCTTTCGTGGTGACGAGCTAGATGACATCAAACGCGATAGAGATGCAGTACGTGTCAGCCTGGAGCAGGCAACGAAAGAAAAAAACTCTCTTCGTTCCGCCCTGGATCAGGCCATAAAAGAGCGCAATGCACTCAGCGTCCAATTGAAACAGGCGACAAAAGAGAATCAGGCACTACGCGGCCCAAATCCGTAGGGGCCCGATTTATCGTCGCCCACATGTATGGGCCGCGTTTACGCCGCCCGCCGCTCCCCGGAGAATACATATGGCAAACGAACGGTATCAAATGCAGGAGGCTATGAAAAGTGGAGGGATGAGCGAACTCTGGTTGGCCCTTGATACCTACTCACAGAAACGTGTTGTGCTCAAAATTATGAAGGTCATCAACGAAGATGATCGACGCAACCGCAAAAGCTACGAACGCTTTTGGCGTGAAATAGAGATTGCACGCAGCCTGCAACATCCCTATATCCTGCCCATCATCGACTATGGCGAGTTTGCTTATGAAGATCGTCCACGCCCATTCCTCGTCTCTCCCTATATTTCAGAAGGTTCACTTGCTGACCTCATTATGGCTGGTCCACCCTGGGAGCATTGGTCATTGCCGCAAACCGCCGATGTTATTCTACAAGCAGCCGAGAGCCTCTTATACCTGCATACGCGTACACCTCAGATTGTGCATCAGGATGTAAAACCCGGCAACTTCCTCGTGCGTTCGGTACATAATACCCGTCGCATCGCCCACATCTATCTGTGCGATTTTGGGATCTCGCGCTGGCAAGATTCCTCATCTAGCATGGCAAGTGATATCCTCGGCACCTTTGCTTATATGGCACCCGAACAGATCGCCGGGAAAGTTAACTGCGCCTCCGATCAATATGCGCTGGCGGTAATGGCCTGTCACCTGCTCACCGGAAAGCTGCCGATCCAGGCTGGCACCAATGAAGAGTATGCCCATGCCCATGTACACGATAGGCCAGTTGCGCCCAGTCAGCTCAATCCTGGTCGCATCAATGCGCCGGATGTTGATGCGGTCATCCTCCAGGCACTGGAGAAAAACCCCGGACGCCGCTTCCCCACCATTTTGAAGTTCGCTCAAGAGTTGCAGCGTGTGCTTATGGATGTTATGAAACGTAGCGCCATCGCCCCGACTGAACGCTTCGATATAGCTCAGACGAAGACAACGGTTCTCCCCGCTCGTCCCCAAAATCCGCTAACTGTTCCCCCAATCAAGCCGATTGAACCAGCTATCGTTATCGCGCTTGATCCCCTTGAAAACGACCACGAGCAGGTACTCGACGAGCCTCTGCCCGCAAAGCCACTCAGAGGAAATGGTGCGCAGTTTAACAAGGGAGAAATCGTACTGACGCGTTTGCCACTCTCAACCGTTGTGCGCCACGATCTTCCTGCTCGTCCCCGCACGCTGAGCTGGTCACCGAATGGGAGTCTGCTTGCCTGTGCATGTTATAGTTATGCGCCCCTCATCATCGCCAGTGACGGCTACATACAGGAAGTGCAGACGACGCGGGCGCTCCAGGCCACCTGTCTATGCTGGTCGCCAAAAGGACATGAGCTGGCGATCAGTATGCAGGGTGAGATCCATTTTTGGGATAGCAATACGCAAGAGGCATTCCCACTGATCTTAAAGTCCACTCAACGTGCTGTCGAAGGCCTGGACTGGTCTAGCCGGGGACAACTGGCTCTATGGGTGGAGGATCAGGTGCGGATCTACATGTTACCTTCCAACGCTTTAAGCAGATCACGATCACCTGCGCCACAACTACTGTCCACGGAAACGCTGCGTTGTGGTAATGCCGGAACGTTGCGCTGGTCACCAGATGGTACCCTATTGGCGCTCGGTGCAAGTAACGGAGCTGTATGGTGCTGGAATATTGCGCAGCAGACGCCTGCCTGGAGGATCGTGCCACCGGGTCAGAAAGTCACCAGCCTGGCCTGGTCCCCGGATGGCTCCTTGCTGGTTGCAGCCTTCCGCGATAACCGCATCGTAGGCTGGAACGTTCACACCAGAATGCAAACGTTTCAGTGGGAAAAGTTGCCCGCGATGCCCCGTATGCTCAGCATTTCAACCGAGCGCCGCATCGGCATGACCTCCAACGAGAAGCGCCTGTTATTCGGTTTCTCCGACGAGCCAGACCCCTCCATGGTCCTCCCTGGACAACTCCTGCTGGCATGGTCCCCCACCCGCGTCGAACTTGCCACATTAAGCGAACGACGCGAAAATTCACTCGCTATCTGGCAAAAATAAACCAGCCCCTTTTTCTGCATCGCTTAACCTGCTTTTTGCGTGTACCTCCTGTAGGGGCCCGATTTATCGCGCCCATGCCGCTTGCCCCATTCATGGGGGAAGGCGTCCAGGTTCGATATCCATATCAATTTCTGAAACAGCATGAAGGAGAAAAAACATGGCTCATAACGATACATCCACCAATGACACAAAACGTCTTGCCGAAAAGATCAAAGGCATACGTATAGCCATGCTCACCACGGCGGAAGAAGACGGAACGCTCCGGAGCCGCCCCATGGCAACGCAAGAGATGGAATTCGACGGCGATCTCTGGTTCTTTACTTACGCCGACTCAGCCAAAGTAGACGATGTCCAACAGCACAGACAGGTCAACATCAGCTATGCCAAACCCGATGACAACCTATTCGTTTCCGTCGTAGGGACCGGGCAGTTAGTACGTGACAAACAGAAAATCAAAGAACTCTGGAATCCCTTTGTCAAAGCCTGGTTCCCAAATGGACAGGACGACCCCAACGTAGCACTCTTGAAGGTAACAGTTACCAGTGCCGAATACTGGGACGCCCCCGGAGGCAAGGTCGGAGCCATCTATACAGCAGCCAAAAATCTAGCCACAGGTGGTAAAAACCCCGGCGGAGAGAATGAGAAACTCGAAATCAAGTAACCTCTGACCGTATCATTGTTACTTTGCCACAGTGCCAAAAGAAGTTGTTATAAGCTTATGTGCTATGAGCTTATAACAATTTCACTGAAATTCGCTGTTTTTTCAAAGTAAAGGAGGCTGGTGTATAACAGGAGGAGCCTCAGCCAGCACCTTCGCATCAACTCTCAAAGTCTGAGATTGTTCTGCCATGGTATTTAGCTTAATCCAGAGCCTTCTGACTCTGCTAAACCAACGTTTCATCAATGAGCCTTCTTCTCTTGTATCTATTTATTCTGTTTAGTTACGAATAAATCTTCACTTCTTCAAGTATACACTGCTGTTTATTTGAAACGCAAGCACCCCATTATCTAGCCACTTTTGCAACCCATGAAACACATCGCAACCTCATTCGTACTAGACACAGTACAAGAATAGAAAGGGTAGCAATGTCGAACTCTTATTATCCACAACAATATCCACCTTCACCACCTTATCAACCCATACCCAATTCCTATCCCAATCCATCAAAGCGTCCCAGGCGACGTTTACCCATTGTAATACTGTTTACTTGCCTTACACTTATGATGATTGCTCTCTGCATATTATTGCTTCTCAGCAGCACACTCTTCTCCTTTTTTGGCTCTCTTAATCGGCTGACCTCTCTTCCTCCAACCAGTACACCCGTGCCCACACTGCCACCGTTGAAGGTCTATAACGTTGTGGGCAAACCAACCATAGATGCCCAATTTATTAATAACGTGCTTGAATACTACAATTCGCCAGCCAGTGGCAAGGGGCAGATCCTCTATAACGATGGCGTAAAAGCGGGCATTAATCCCGCATATGCGCTGGCCTTTTTCCTGGAAGAGAGCAACTTCGGCACAAAAGGAGTTGCAACGGTCACCCACGCATTGGGGAATATCCGTGCAGCCTCAGGAGAAGCACAGTATAAAGGATATCGTATGTATAAAACCTGGGAAGCAGGCTTTGCCGACTGGTATAAGCTGATTTCAGAGAAATATGTAGGGGAATGGCATCTCTCGACGATAGAACAAATCATTCCGGTGTATGCTCCCTCCAGCGATTCCAACGATGAAGGGCAATACATTCGTACAATCAAAATTGCCATCGAGCGTTGGCGCAACGGATACGTCGACGTTTAAAAATAACGAAAATGAATAGTAGGGGCGCAATGCAACGAAGTGGAATAAGCCCGTGCGCCCCCGAACGAAGTGGAATAAGCCCGTCCACCCTTGCAACGAAGTGGAATAAGCCCGTGCGCCCCTCGAATATTTCCCATGCATTCCCCAACCATCCAAACGAGTTGGTCCCCCCTTTATACTGGACATAGAACTTACATACGATACTGTTTTTTTGTCCTCTGAGCATACCTGAACCTTTGCTAGAAGCACAGAGATAGCCTCAGAGTTTGATTATACGGTTTTTTACATTACAGAAGGATGGAGCGATACGCTGTAATGCTCATTCAAAGGGCAACAAATCCTTGTAGGGGCGCGGTTAATAAGCCCGTCCGCCCCATGAGGCAACGAACCCTTGTAGGGGCGCGATTAATAAGCCCGTCCGCCCCATAAGGCAATCGTGACCGGGTAGAAAAGGTGCAGATATGACACATACAAGGACAAATAGAGACGCGGCTGCCTATCTTGATAGTCTGTCCGCACTTTCCCAACGAGGCTTTAGCACATTACAAGCTGCAAGAGAGGCAATCCTCCAACTCGTAACGGAGCAACTGGCAACGCGCTCTAGCTTTTTTTCGCTTATTCGGCAGGATAGTGGAAAATTTGAAGTGATTGCGGCCCATAATGAGTCGAGCACCTGCAATGTAGAGGTTGGTACAGTCGCACTCCTCTCACCACACTTTCCCGTAATGATCAGTAGTAAAGATGGTCCAACGTTATTGGTAAGGGAGAATCTCTATAGTGATCCCACAATAGCAACACTCTCTGCCCTGGCAGCGCTTCCCAGCACCGGGTGCTATATCGGAGTGCCAATCGTTCTCTCCGATGGTACCTTCTTCGGGGCACTTTCCACCATCGATCCCGAGCCGCGCCAATTGAGCCTCACGCAAGCCAAACTGCTGGTTGTGCTGGCCCGCCTCCTGGCAACCCAGGTCGAGCGCGAACAGGAATTGACGGAGCGCAAATGGGCGGAAGTAGAACTCTCACGTGCTCTACGCGCTCTACAGATGGCAAACGAGCAGCGCGAGTACTTGAACCGTATGCAAAGCGATTTTGTCTCGGTTGTCAATCACGAATTCCGTACCACGTTAACGGCTATTCAAGGCTTTAGCGAACTGATGCGCGATGAGGATTTCAGCTTTCAGGAGTTAAAAGAGTATGCCTCTGATATTAACGTAGACGCCAGACGCTTGAGTCGCATGATAAATCAGTTACTCGATCTCGATCAAATGAAATCGGGCCAGGTGCAACTTCATCTTGAGCCGATTGACCTGAATGAAATCATTGTCGCTGTGGTACAACGTATCCGCCCTACCGCACCAGAACATCAACTTCACCTTCAACTCGCTGAACATCTCCCACTTTTGGCGGGTGATTATGATCGCTTAAGCCTGGTCGTAACGAACCTTCTGAACAATGCTATCAAGTATTCGCCTGAAGGCGGTGAGATCCATTTGTGTAGTTGCGTTGAAGATGAGTCCGTACATGTATTTGTGCATGATAACGGTGTGGGCATTGCCGCTTCTGCTCTCGATCAGGTGTTTGAAATGCATGCCTGGTCATATGAGTCTAACTCGCCGCGCTATATTAAGGGAACAGGCTTAGGGCTTCCGATAGCGCGTCAGATTTTACAAATGCATCATGGAAAGATTTGGGCTGAAAGTGTACTGGATAAGGGTTCTACTTTTCACTTTGCATTGCCGATTTCAAATGAAGATATACAGGAAGAGGAATAGTATGGCTAAAATAGTTTTTTGTGAAGATGAAGTGCGTATTCAAAAGTTGATTCGCGCGATGTTGCGCACCACATTACACGAGGTCTACATGGCATCAGATGGCGTTGAAGGGCTGGCACTTATTGAGCGTGAGCAACCAGACCTCATCTTTACCGATGTCTCTATGCCCAACTGTGATGGTTTTCAACTCGCGGATGCTGTAAAATCACGCCCTGAACTGGCCCATATTCCCATTATCTTCGTGACAGCTTTTGCGCAACGCACCGAGATGGAGGAGGGCTATCGCCATGGTGCCATCGGGTACCTCATCAAACCCTTTAGCCCCGCCGACCTGCGTGCCCGCATCGAATCGTTTGCAAATGCGGTAAGCTGATATCGTCGCACCCTTACATGCTCAAGACTTGCGTCCCTGCTGAGAATATCCCAGCTTTGGTCGCCAGAACCCCTTGCAGATATCGGACCAGAGTGTGTCTATCACATGCAATTCATGTTTTACGGAAGCTATATCGCGTGGCCTGCTACTTACATTCATGGCAAGCATATTGGCGATAAGTGTTTCAAGCGTGTTTACCAGCACATCCACCATACTCGTGGTGAGCGATCCAGGATCAGAGGAGCTTTGAGTGCTTTTGGGTCGCAGTGGTAGAAAGCGGAAGTGCGCTTCTGAAGGATCTCGCGCCGTCAATAATTGATGCAAAACGGCTCCCAGGCTATAGATATCGGCCTGTGGAGTCGTTTGCGCTTTGCCATACTGTTCCGGTGCCGCATATCCAGGTGAGCCAAGCGCAATCGTATCTTTCGCCTGCCCCTGCTTGAAATAGCGGGCAATACCAAAATCAATCAAGTAGATTTTTCCTGTAGGTGTGCGCATGATGTTGGCGGGTTTAAGATCGCGAAAGATTATTGGCGGCTGTTGGTTATGTAAATACTCCAGGACCGTACAGAGTTGCAGCCCGATATCAAGTGTCTCGCTTAGTTGAAGGCGTTTGTTGGGTATCTTGCTCTGATATTCTTCAAGCGTTTCGCCCTCTATAAAATCCATAATCAGATACCAGTGCTCAGGTTCCTGAAAGTGCTCATACAGGCGCGGGAGATTGGCATGCTCCAGTTGTGCTAATAAACTGACTTCACGCTGGAAAGCATTGGTCGCTTCAATCATTACCTGCGGAGGTAATCCCTGCAGACTCACTTCTTTGATCGCAACCAGGCGCTCTCTATCCTGAGTGTCCCGCGCTTTATAAACCGAACCGAAGCCGCCTTCTCCAATCTTGCCTACAATGAGATAGCGGCCCTTGAATAGCGCCTGGGGAAGCAGTTCGCTTGCGAAAAAGTTTTGCCCTGATTCCATTTCATCTGCTCCCTCGCAGAAGTATGATGAGCAATACAATGAACCTGAAAAAAATACTCCAACTTCCTCTTTAGTTGTTATAGATAGTATATAATCAAAAAAAGAATCCTGTAAAGAAGCGTGATCAGATAAAAGCAATGTACTTTCATCTGAGACCTTCCCGATGATGTAGGGGCGCGATTTATAAGCCATTGACTCCAACGATTTCGGAAAAAATGACGCAAGCACAACGTTCATGCCTGGAAGACACGTAAAACGGTAGGGACCCGATTGTATCGCGTCCGCCATTCATGGAATTGTGGCTCAGGGTTGATCAATCACGGACGCGATACAATCGGTCCCCTACCGTCTTCCATGCTTTTATGTGCTTTTGCGCATATTTCAATTTGTTGGAGTAGGTGGATTTATAAGCCCGCCTTGCCCCTATTACATCATCGGAAATGCCTCTACCAATGTATCCTATGATTCTATATCAGTTCCTACCGTCTGATTAGCAGCGAGCACAGCCTTCCGCCGTCGTATGACGGCAAGCGTGGGTGGAATCGCAAAAATAACCAGGCCTATAGGGCAAGGGATAAGGCAACAGATCTCCGTGAATACATTCATAATGTTCATTGTACTTTTGATCCTTTCATCTTCTTGAAAAATCACCTATAAGGTCTTTGTCTTTTGACATTCTTGTCACGTTTTGTACAAAGAATAGGTAACTCAAAGATTCCCCCCTTGCTCTTCCGGATCAGAGGAATAAGACTCTCGACGCCATGACCCCATCAATGTTAGAATGTACACGATCATTGCTACCATCCCATTATTTTAGAAAGAGATCACATGTACTTAGATAAACCATTACAAACCTATCTCGACGAACTGGCATCCTCCCAGCCAACGCCTGGAGGTGGCTCAGCCGCTGCCCTCAGTGGCGCAATGGGGGCAGCACTCGCCAGCATGGTTGCCCGTCTCACCCTGGGCAAGGACGCATACGCCACTGTTCAGCAAGAGATCGAAACCATTTCTCAGCACACCGAGCGTCTGCGAGCACGTTTCCAACAACTCATGCAGGAAGATATCGAGGCCTATGGACACCTCTCCGCTACCTTCAAATTGCCGCGCACAACCCCCGAAGAGAAGACGGCACGCACAGGTGCTATGCAAAAACAACTTGCCAATGCCGCCCTGGTTCCTCTGGAGATTGCGGAATGTTCCGCTGAACTGGCACAATACTGTCTACGCATCGCCGAGATTGGCAATGCAAACGTGCTGAGCGATATCGCCACTGCCGTGGCCCTGACCTCTAGCGCTGGCACGGGCGCATCATGGATGGTTCGTACCAACCTGCGTGCAATGAAAGACCTCGAACTGGTAAATACATTAAGCAATCGCCTGGGCGTGGCATTAGATACAATCGCTGCTTATAGCCAGCAAGTTGTCAATAAAGTGGGAGAGCGAGCTTGACTGCAACAATTATCGATGGACGTGCCATGGGAATGGAGATCCGCGCAGAATTGCGTGCAGATATCCGTCGCTATACAGAGACATGCGGACAGGCACCTGGCCTGGTAATCGTGCGCGTTGAGGGCGATGCGGCTTCCGGCGTCTACACCAAAGCTATTTTACGTATCGCCTCCGATGTTGGCGTTCAGGCTCGCTTAGAATCTCTTCCCGCTACTGCTTCGGCTGATGAACTCTATGCTCTTCTCGTTCACCTGAATAGCGATCCCGCAACTCAGGGCATCATCGTACAGATGCCTTTGCCGCCGCATCTATCCCAGAAGATGGTTGCCGATACCATCGCGATGGAGAAAGATATCGATGGCATCAGTCCCCACAGCGCGGGCAACCTCTTTCTCGGCCTGCCCAGCTTCCTCCCATCGACGGCAGCGGCAGTGATGGAAATTCTGGAGCGCACCCATACACCATTAGCAGGGAAGCGTGTCGTGATCCTTGGTCGTAGCAATGTGGTAGGCAAACCGCTCTCCATGATGCTCTTGCAAAAAAATGCTACCGTCACTGTCTGCCATTCGCGTACATTCAACCTGCCATTTTTCACGAAGCAGGCCGATGTGCTGATCGCCGCTGTCGGGCGTCCCAATATGGTGACCGCTGAGATAGTACGCCCCGGCGCAACCGTGATCGACGTGGGCATCAACGCGAAGCCAGAGGGTGGCATCGTCGGCGATGTAGACTTTGCCTCGGTAAGCGAAGTCGCTGGCGCACTCACACCCACGCCCGGTGGAGTTGGACCCCTGACAAATGTCTTGCTCTTAAAACAATGTGTAGAGGCCGCCTGGCTCCAGATAGGTGGACGGCCCCAGGAGCTTTCCTCATCCTCTAAGGGGAAACATTGGGAAGAGGGGTAGAACATTGACTCCAACAATTGAGGGATTCGCCAAAAATAATGCATCAAAAAAACAGAAAAACGCGTAAAACGGTAGGGACCCGATTGGATCGCGTCCGCCATTCATGGAATCGTGGCCCACAGTTGATAAGTCACGGACGCGATCCAATCGGGTCCCTACCGTTTTACGCGCATTACAAGCATTCGTGTCGTGCTTGCGTCATTTTTTTCCGAAATAGTTGGAGCCGATGACGTAAGGTGACGCCCCTACCCCTCTTCCCATTAAAAAGAGCAAGGTAGGAGAAGTTTTGCCTCACCTTCTCTGCTAAACTACTCATTGTCGAGTACAGACGTGCCACCCCTCTCCACCCGAGAGTAGGCATGATTTGCACGCTCATTGACTCTCGTGCTGACTCAACAGAGAATAAGGTAAAGAGGTATAAAACATGATCAACGGGATAATGGCGACGGTAGTGTTCGTCCGCGACCTTGCCAGATGTACGGCTTTTTATCGAGATACGCTCAAACTTCCCTATGCAGGGAGCGATGCCAGTTCTTCCAATTTCCTTCTGCAAGAGCGCTACCTGATCCTGCTCTCGATCTCCGGTGCAGCAGACCTGCTAGGCTCAGACCCCAATGAGTTCAAAATCGATGGAACTCCTCGTGTCCTTCTGGCCGCTGGCGTTGAGGATGTCGATGCCACCTATAAGACGCTCAACGCCGCAGGCGTCACGTTCCTCAGACCCCCAACCGACCAGCCCTGGGGGCTACGTACAGCACACTTCGCCGATCCAGAAGGCAACCTCTGGGAGATCAACCAATCCATAGCCCCAAAAATAGATTAACCGTTTCCAATGGTGTAGGGGCGCAATTTATAAGCCCGTCGCGTCCCTACCCAGCATTAAGCCCGTCGCGTCCCTACCTATCATTAAACCCTTCGCGCCATTAACCATCATTAAACCCGTCGCGCCTCTCCATTTATGGCATCTATCAACTTATTGTAGAATATCCTTGATCCTGTATTTCCTTCTTCTGCAATGCCCCCTGAGAGATCCCTTGTGTGGTTACCGTCGCTTGCATCTCCTTCAGCTTTTTTTGTAGCTCGTGCATCTTGAGAAGGATCGTAACCTCCTCCACACACGTCAGCGCGTTCAATAAGGTCGTGATGACACGGATATTTCCCCCTGCATAATGTCCAATTTCGGCAAATACCTGCAAGTATTCCTCAAATGTTGGTTGATGGATTTCCAGAGTGCTTGTTCCACCTGCAAATCGATAGACCGCTGGCTCGGGGAAATGACTGAACCAGGCGCTCGAAAACAGCTTGCAAATACTTGATACATAGAACGCCCGTTGTTGGATCATTTACGGCAGGTGAGAGAGCCCGCAGAGCGATATCTGCTATCTGACGGACACCAAAGCGTGCATCTTGCACAATATCTCGTTCGCGTTCAATGATAAGATGTTTGTGAATGGTCTGGAGAAAATCAGGATCAACCAGCCTGGATGGTCGAACCTCAGCAATCACCGTCTCACTCGTCACAAAATCTCCTGGGCATATCAGGAAACGAAGGTGGATTCCAGGAGAACGTAGCTCTCTCATGAGCCGGGCCAGTTCTACTCTTTGCACATAGCCAATCGATACAGCTTGAATACGAGCTAGTTCCCCCTCCCTGCTTCGCCAACCCTGAATCAGATGCGCTGTGACCTCATCTGCACGCACCTCATTAATGAGTATGGGATAGGGGTGATCAATCGCCAGCAGCGTCTGCGCGGCAATGCGTGCAGCAATGTCTGCAACCTGAATCACCTGCCCAGTATGATGAACGAAGATCAGGAGCAGTGCCAATCCCAGGAAGCCAAGGCCAAGCGCCAGCGTAACACTGAGCGTGGGGTAAAAATCGTGACCGATGGGAGTCGGGGCGTGGATCACCGCAAGTACAAGCAGCGAATATGCAAAAATTGCGAAGAACCCTCCAGCCACTGTCTGGGTGACACGATCCTGTAAGAAGCCTCGTAAGGCTCGCGGTGTATATTGACTGGAAACCAGTTGGAGAACGACAATCGTGATCGAGAATGTCAGTCCCGCCACTGTAATCAACGAACCTGCAATGGTGGAGAGGATCATGTCGGCCTCCGCCGTTCCTTCATGAAAAAGGAAGGGGGTGTGGTCGAGGCTGAGATGCTGATCCAGTTCCAGGAATAAAAAAGCCAGTAATGGACCCAGCAGAGAAACCAGCGTGGGTAGGAACCAGAATGTGTTGAACAGCTTTCTCAGATAATCCTCGCACACTCTCATGAACGTATACAGCATGCTTTATCCTACTCCTCGCTGCTCTTCCAGATTCAGTTCCTGTTCAACCAGACGGAGCGTTTCATCATCAATGCGGCCCTGGTCACGCAGTCTGATCACGGCCATCCGTTCGGCTACCAGTACCTCTTGTCGCATCCGTTGCCCGCTGGGAGCAAGATCCTCGAAGCGTTCATCTCCCATCCCATCCAGAACTTTTGTGAGTCCTTCCACTTTTTGTGTATAGTGGGAGCGGAGATGGACCACTACCTCCTGGTCCTGGGAGTCATGAGCCTGGGTCGCCAACTCATCCAGTCGCCCCAGTGCTGCTCGCCCTGCTGCTAGATGTGCTAATGCATGCTCTCGTTCGAGTGAGCCATCCTGTTTGAGACCTAGTCGTTGGATGAGGGGTCCCAGGCTCAGTCCCTGCCCGAGCAAGGTAACCAGAATGACCCCAAAGGTGAAGAAGATCACAAGATCACGCTGTGGAAACAGGACACCACCGCCTTGTGAAAGGGGAAGTGCCAGTGCTGCCGCGAGTGAGAGACCTCCGCGCATACCAACCCAGGCGATGATTGTCGAAAAACGTGCATTTAGAGATGGATCTCGCACAGACGAACGAATACGGACCAGGCGCAAGAGAGAGGTTGCGGAAAATATCCAGAGAAAACGCACAACAATAACCGCAAGACTGATGAGTAGTGCCTGCCAGATCAAAGTGAGCAGTGAGTAATTCGCACTACTCACGACGATGCCACGCAATTGCAACCCTATCAGCAGAAAGAGCAGGCCATTGAGCAGGAAGACCAGGACGTTCCAGACAGCATTGGCTTGCAGGCGCGTATTGGATGAGAAGAAACGCGACGACTGTCGACTCAAGAAGAGTCCAGCGGAAAGCACTGCCAGCACTCCGGAGACCTGGAAGGCATTGGCCACCAGATAAGCGGCATAAGGGGTGAGCAGTGTGATAGTAATTTCGATGGCTGCGTCGTCCAGGTGACGGTGTAGCCAGGCGATAGGCCAGGCGATGACCAATCCAACGAGTAGCCCTCCCAGCCCGACGATGAGAAACTGGAGACCAGCCTGCCAGAGCGAGAAGCTTCCGGTCAGTACTGCGACGACTGCGAAGCGATAGACGACGAGTCCGGTGGCATCATTGACCATGCTCTCGCCTTCGATCACGGTCATGATGCGACGTGGGAGGCCCAGGTTCTTGGCGGTTGCGCTGGCCGCCACGGCATCAGTGGGTGAGATGACTGCCCCCAGCACAAAGGCGACCGGCCAGGGGAGGTTCGCAAGCATATGAGCTACAACGGCAATTGCAAGCGTCGTGATCAGCACAAGGCCAAGAGACAACTGCAAGATGGGGCGCAGGCTGGTACGGAATTCACGCCAGGAGGTGAGCCAGGCAGAGGCGTAGATCAGCGGCGGCAGAAAGAGCGCCAGGATCAACTCTGGATTGAACGCAATGTTGGGAAGCCCTGGAATGAAGCCAAGGACAAGACCCCCAATAACCAGCAAGATGGCATAAGGTATGTTCAATCGTGTCGCCAGGGTCGCCAGAATAACAATCGCGACCAGCAAGCCAAAGAGTAGTGAGAGTGTTGTCGGCATAAACGGCATTATCCTTTGTCGCTACTCTTCTACATAAGAAAAGCACCGCGTCTCATCTGATCGATTGCGGTCTAATACCCGTTTCGCGTTCGCAAAACGGGCACACGACCCCGCTGACCGACCAGACTTCCCGGTGCTCCTCATAATGCAAAGACACAATTTTTTCTTGCCCAAAGTATACCATAGGCACCTCTTCAAAACAATGAGAAGCACCTCTGTTCACCCCACACCCTTCTTGCAAATCCTACCAATCCCATGTATACTTCCTGGTAAGTAAGCATACAGCGACACCCCTTCCAACATTCCAACGTTCGTCCCCTCAATCCAGTCATTCGTGTATACCGTGTATACTAAAAAACACCACTTTTCAAAATTATCATTCGTCCCCTCAATCCAGCCATCGGTGTATAGGGTGTATCCCAAAAAGCACCACTTTTCAAAATTATCGTTTTGCTCTTACCCCATTCGCCACTCAAGAAAGGCTTTCCCCTCATGGTTCGTCCCCTCGCTGGCTCACTCCTTACAGCCCTCAACTCATTGACGCGCAGTCCAGCCCTCACCGTAACGATTGAAGATCATGTGATTCATTATGCCCCTTACCAGACGGGCAGCACGGACGCCTGGAATGATGGGTGTATCGCCAGTGATAACAGCATCATTCGTGTTCAGGTCACCCGTGGCGGCTCCGGTTTTGTCTCCAATTTTCAGGTGCAGCGCATCACCGACCCTTCTCAATCTACCCAATGGTCGACCTGGACAACGTTGCCTGGCTCAACAAATCTCATGTTTCAGGATGGTGGTTGTGCCATCTCTAATTCCTCTGGAACCCTGCGTGCTTTTGCCCAGCGTGGTACGGGTGGAAACAATCTCTGGGTCTGGACATCAACCAACAATGGCGTGTCCTGGGCTGGTCCCATCAGTGTCGTAACTCCTCCTGGCGGTGCATTGCTCAAAGGTGTTGCGAGTGCTGGCAATAACGATGTGTTTTTTCTCTACGATGTTCTGGGTGGAGACGCTGTTGGCTGCTCCTTTTATTCCGCTGGTACCTGGTCTGCGTTGAATACCTGGACCCTGACCCCGCTTACCTATGGAGCAGGTCTCGCTGTAACATGGAGCGGAACAATCTATACCATTGTCTCTTCCGATGGGTATAGCCTCGCTACCTCTACGTTCAATCCGATTGGCAGCATCTGGAGTAGTGGCGTCACGATCGCGGCAACGACAAGCAACGCGATTGGACGTAGCGCTCCCCATCTCTCATTCGCAGATGGCCTCTATACTCTGACCTGTATCGAATCCGATTCCGGGGCGCTCACGGGCACATTATACAGTTATCCGCGCCTGCGTCAGTCCAGCGATCTGGTTCACTGGTCGCAAGGTCTGATCGTCCATGATATGACCTGCACGTATGGTGCTCTGGCCCTGAAACTGCCCACACCGAATACTGGCACGGCAGGGGCACGCTATTATCTGGCTGCCTTGCCAACCATTTATAGCGCTCCAATCTTTCAAGCGAGCAATTCAACGCAGTACCTTGATGTATCCAACGCGGTATTATCTTACCAGCGCCAGGAGAAGATAGGGCAACCCTCGCGCCTCGAAATCGTGCTTGATAACGCGCACGGCGTCTATAATACACTGGTGACGACCTCTTCTTCCTATCAGCCAATTGGTTTAAATGCCGCATCGGTAGTGAGTGAAGGCTATAAAACTGGTTCATCCAATGTTGTGAAGGTTGGCGTTTTTCACCTGGAGCAGATACGTTTTGTGCGCTCACCGCAAGAGAATCAAGTAGTGCTGGTGGCACGTGATCTATCACGCAATCTTGACCTGCTCGCCCGTTACCAGAGTACGTATACCAATCGAACGTTGGGCTATCTGGTGACGGAGGTATGTGCGCTGGCAGGCCTGTTTTCAATCGTTCTTCCCACAACATCACAGATCAGCCAGAGTGTGTCATCGTTTGTTATGCAGGCGGGCCAGTCCTATCGCCATGCCTTGAACGAATTGTGTACCACGTACGGCCTTGCATACTTTCTTGATCAGGATGAGACGCTGCAATTTCGTGAGCTTGCCAGTAGCGATGCTCCTGTGTGGAGCTACCAGCCTGAAATTGAAACAGTCACCTTTGGTAGTAATGATCAGCGTGCAAATCATATTATCGTCAGCGGCAAACTACCCGCAAGTGGGGTAGCAGGTTCGTTGACGACAGCCGAGGTCTTCGATGATGCTCATCTCCACCTGTTAGGGCTTGAGCGTTTGCTCTACCATGTTGATCCAAAACTCACTAGCACAACACAATGTAGCCAGAAAGCCGCCTTTCTGTTAGCCCAGGAAACACGGACTCAGATGCGGACATGCGGTAACTGTTCCACTCAATCCAGCTCTGCAATTGCTTGACGCCATTACACTGATTGATAGCGTTGCGCCTGCTGGTAGCGGCCAGAATGTCAACGGTCGCATCATCCAGCTACATGCCCACTTTGATGCCCATACTGCGCTCAACGAATTGCAATTGACATTGGAAGGGCTGTGAACTCACAACTTGCGTAGGAGCACCATCTCCCCAATCCTGCAATACGCGTAAAATGGTAGGGACCCGATTGTATCGCGTCCGCAATTCATTGGATGGCCTCCCAGGTTGATAAATTACGGACGCGATACAATCGGGTCCCTACCATTTTACGTACGTTTATGGATTTTTGATGCACCTTGTGGGCGTACGCAGGGTGACACCCCTACGCTTTTCCTGCTCGCCTGCGCCTGGCTTCAGCCGCTTTCTGGCGTCGTTCGCGCCGCTTGCGTGCATGAATGATGCGTTCCTCCTCAGTCATTTCAGGTTCGGGATCTGCTTCAACGACTCTTCCCGTCCTTACCGTAGCACTTTTATTGACCGTCTGAGGAACTGGCCGGGCGCGACGTGGCGAGCGAAATACCTGATAGATCACAATACAGGCCAGCGCAAGTGATGCGAGAAGCATAATCAGGTAAAAAGGGATCAGGAATGCCGTCCAGCTCTTCGGCAACCAGCCTGCGTTGATACTGATACTGGTTAAAAAGGTAAGCGCCAGCAGGATATATTCTATCCCGGTTAGAATGCTGATGTGCCTGTACCAGGCTATTTTCTGTCCCTGTGCCCGAGCTTCTAGCAAGCGTTTGCGTCCGTTCACGATGCTAAAGACGCCCAGAACGATAAAAACTAGACAGAAAATAGCGATCAGGCGTGGATCAATAGGCATAAGTCCATTCTCCCATTTCCCTGCTCAGATATTATCCAAACCGCACGGTTACAGGTACATTTACCGGAACACCGTTATAGTAGACGCTAATATGATACAATTTTTCCCCCGCCTGTGCACCTATGCACGTGATCTGAATCACCTTTGTATCATTCGGTAATCCTTGCGGATCAAGCGTCCCCTGGTCCGTCGTCAGACCATCCAGGTGGATATGAGGCTTATCTATATCGTAGGGATTGGCGTTCCAGGTGACAACCTGACTGCTGAGATTGATCAATGTGAGTGTGGTTGGCTTACAACTCCCATTTCCTCCCTGAAGATATGCGATGACCGGGTTAGGATTAACAACCACTTCAAGCGAGGTATTTTGTATGGTCAAAGAGACGGGAACGATGGCCTGCGTCTGATTGACGGTCAAGATGAAGCTGCCCAGATAGGGTTTTGTGCTACTGGTAAGCCCAACCGTATTAACACTGATACCAATGCTATCGGTTCCCTGAATATCGAGTCGACCCCCTGTTTGCCCATCATTGATAATCAACCAGTTCAAGTTATTATCAGCCAGTGCTGAGGCGCTCCATTGTACAGGCACATCACCGCTATTTGTGAGCGTGATACGCTGTGATGTTTGACTGTTGTTGCCCACAACCTCGTGGAATGCCAGCCCTGTTGTTGGAAGAGGTTGACCATTTATCGTAAGTACCAGGGACGTGTTGTTGCTCATTGTCGGAGTAACGGGCAGTATCTGAAGATCCAGAAATGCATGCAAGCCGCCCTGATTATCCTGTGCCTGTAGTGCGTAGTTTCCGGTCAGCCATGTTGTAGGAATAGTTAGTGAGGTATTGAATGTCCCTTTATTATCGCTCTGGACAGGAGCAGTGGAAAGGGTTGTTGTATCAAGAATAAATGTGATTGCATGATTGGGTCCAAAGTATGTCCCGCGCAAGTGCAGAGTTTGCCCCGCGTTAATCGTTTTTGTATGTGTTCCCTGTAATGTCAATGTGGGAGAGACACTACCGGCCCCGGAAATTTGCGCGGCGAGTTGTCCAGACGGAGCGTACGTTGAGATCACATAAGCACACAGCCCACCGATAATACAGAGCAGGAGGATAAGAGTGACCCAGAAGCCAAAGTTTTTCCCTGGAGTATTGCCAGTGTCTTTAGGGAGAATAATCGCCCGCATCCGTGCAATGCTATGCTGCATCGCCATGAGCGGCTCTGGAACATCAGCCTGACCGCGTGTGATGCCCACTGCCGGCCCAGCTTCAGCGCGTTGGCGGTCACGCCAACTCTGCCGCCAGTGTTCGGCTGCTTTACTGGTGGCGATCCGGCTTTCTGCACCCTCGCCCGTGAAGGGATCAAAGTCCTGTGCGATATCAGGATGAGGTATAGTCTGTGCAACCCCAACTCCCTGGTGCATGCCAGGAACCTGGAGCGCGGCTTCATTCTGTACCTGTCTGACGGGAGGCATATCTACAGGGACGTTTGCGGCATTGTTCACGGGGAATGCCGCCTGGTGCCTCGTTTCTTGCTCAGCTATATAACGTTTCGTTAACGAGAATCCTTGCGCCTTTGCTTCATCTGCTGACGTTTGTTTATCTTCTAACTTTATACCGTTCGGGCCTTCTTCTGGATGAGGCTTCTGATTAGCAGATGTTACCGCTTGATCAACGTCGCTTTTCAGAAGCTGCTTGTCTGGATGGTGGCGGGGGTGTTGCAGGTCCGGTCTTTGGCGGCGTGTTTGTCTTGACTGGACTAATAGGACTGGGAGGAACCGCATCTTTATTCTTTTGTTGTAGAGCATTCTCCGCCAGAGCAGGTGAGATTTGTTGTCGGATTCCTAACGTTGGGGGAGGAACGGGTGCATCAATCGGACGCACTGACTGAACCGGTATGCTAGCTTGTTTGTTAAGTGCGGGCCGTGGGGGAATGGTTTGTTTGCCTGCTGGCTGCGCAGGACGTAATGATGGTGCTGGCGGCGTCAACGGTGGGGGGGGAAGTTCCGTTGGCGTACCTGGATTTATCGATGGTGGCGGCAGGACCGGCGTTGATGGGATTGGCATCGGCGTGACCGGGGGGGTATTGCTGCGAGCAGCCTGTTGTGAAGCCACCTTTTGCATTCTGGCATTCGTTTGATTAAAGCCACAACGGGGACAAAAGTGGGCATCCAGTGAAAGTTCAACATTGCATCTGGGACAGCGATACATGGAATATATTACCTTTTCTCAATAAAAATCAGTGTTCGCTGCGTCTATACAATACGACGCCTACCATTATTGTTACTCAGAATCATTCTGAAATAATTTTTATGTGAACCCGGTTGACTGTTCCTTCAGAATAAACAACAAATTTGGGCCTTTATACACTTAACGGACGAGACCCTCATGGTTCACATGCAGTAGTCATTTCTTCTACTAATGCATTCAATCGTAAGAGCATTTTCGTCGCAATGTGTAAAATATGTTGGTTAGAAAGAAACTCAGGTAAATCCCTGATGAAAAGATAGGGTAAAGTTTCCTACAATATGAGGGGTAGGGGGCTTGACGAAAAGAAAAAAAACGCTAAAATCTCTATAGGTGACTGAATTTTTTTGAGATTTATGAGGTTTGCATGCATATTGTCGTTGTCGGTGCGGATCATACTACGGCATCCATCGCTTTGCGTGAACGTCTCGCCTGTTCAACACGTCAAATTCCCTCGCTACTTACCCTCGCCAGGGAGGTAACACAGGAATGCGTGTTGCTTTCTACTTGCAACCGGATAGAATTTTATGCCATATGCGTCGATGAAAACCAGGGACGTGCAGAGTTGTTACGTATATTGGGTGAGCAACGCGCTGTGGAACAGGATGAACTCGTTGGGCATTGTTATACTCTCGTCGATGAGCAGGTGGTCGAGCATCTCTTTGGCGTGGCCTCTGGGCTGTACTCTCTGGTACCAGGTGAGCCCCAGATTCAGGGACAGGTCGTGGAGGCGCTTGAGATTGCTCAGTCTGGCGGCTATTCTGGTCCCATTTTGTCTACGCTCTTTCGCAGCGCATTGGTGGCTGGAAAACGTGCTCGCAGCGAAACGGCTATCAGTCGTAATGCTGCTTCAGTCAGCCACGTCGCGGTACAACTGGCTCGTCATCTATTTCCCTCTATTCACGATGCCCGTGTTCTGCTGGTTGGTTCCGGCCAGATGAGCGAGTTGGCGGCGAAGAATATGCGCTCTAATGGCGCTCAGCAGCTCGTCATCATTAATCGCACCCTTGCACATGCCGTTGACCTGGCGCAATCGCTCGGCGCGACCCATCGTCCATTTACAGAACTCGCCGAAGCTCTGGTTGACGCCGATGTCGTGATCAGTTCCACTACGGCATCGCGTGCCATTATTACGCTGGAATTGATGCAACGTGTCGTGGCGCAGCGTGCAGGTCGCTCTCTATTGCTTATTGATATTGCGCTCCCGCGTGATATCGAACCCGCCGTTGCTCAACTTCCCACGATCCATCTCTATAATCTGGATGATCTACAGACCGAGGTCGAGCGTGGCATTTCTCTACGCATGCAGGAAGTCGAGCATGTGCGCATGATCATCGCTGAAGAGGCTACTTCTTTTCAACGCTGGTTGGCCTCTCTTAGTGTCGTTGATACGATCAGTGATCTACGTCAGCACGCCGATCTCTTGCGCCAACAAGAACTGGCTCGCACGTTACGACAACTCTCTCATACACTTTCTGAACGCGAGGTCGCTGCTGTGCAGGAATTGACCACGCGACTCATGAATAAATTATTGCATACTCCTACCTTAAAACTCAAAGATGCCGCCGCTTCCGGTCAGGGTCATGTCTATGCTGAAGCTGCACGCTATCTTTTTAATCTGGAAAAAGAAGATGATGAAACGAATAATTCTCGGCACACGAGCCAGCAAACTGGCAATGATACAAACTCATTGGGTGATTCAGCGCCTACGTCAGCACTGGCCTGATCTTGAAATAACAATAGAACAGATTCGCACGACAGGTGACCGCATCACTGATCTGCCCCTGACACGTATCGGTGGGGATGGTGTCTTTGTGACCGAGATTGAGCGTGCACTTGCTGAACGACGCATCGATCTGGCGGTGCATAGTTTGAAAGATCTACCTACCGCGCAGCCGGATGGTATGCGTGTGGTCGTGACTGGTCCACGTGAAGATGTGCGCGATGTCTTTGTCTCCAATGTACCCTTCCAGATCTCACCGACAGGCCTGTTTCCAGTCGCAGCAGACTCTCTACTTACTCCATTCTTGCGTATTGGAACATGCAGTTTACGCCGTACCGCTCAGATTCGCTGGCTCAATCCAGATGCTGACATTTTGCCGTTGCGTGGCAATGTGGATACGCGTTTGCGCAAACTGGAGGCTGGTGACTATGACGGTATTCTCCTGGCAGCCGCTGGCTTGCATCGCATGGATCTGCAAAAGCGCCTGGAAGATCGCCTCGCTTACTTTCCCATCGATCTGCTCCTGCCGGCTCCCGGACAGGGTGCGCTGGGATTAGAGATCCGCGACGAGCCAGAATGGCGTGAACTGTTAGCTCCTCTGCATGATCCTGCTGTCCAGGCTGCGACAGGTGCGGAGCGCATGTTTATGCGTCACCTGGGCGCTGGCTGTTACTTGCCTGTTGCCGCATATGGTGAGATGATTGATGGTATGCTGGTCTTGCACGGACTGGTTACCAGCCTGGATGGGCAACGGCGTATTCGTGTTGCGCAACAGATGCCCTGGACGCCGGAGACCAGTATCGAACATGCCGAGCAACTCGGTGTCATGATGGCGGAGGATGCTCTTGCACAGGGCGCTAACGAAATCATTTCCGCTATCGATAACAGTAGAGAGCAGGAGAGCCAGCATGTTTGAGCAAAGTACCACCACAACACCATTGCAAGGAAAACGTGTCCTGGTGACGCGCACACGCAATCAGGCCAGCGTTTTAAGCGAGCAGTTGAGAGATCTGGGAGCTATTCCCATCGAGTTTCCCACCATTCGCATCGTTCCTCCGCAGGATTGGCGCGAACTGGATGCCGCGTTAAAACATCTGTATGAACCGTATGGGAATTCAGCCTCGTTTTATAACTGGCTAGTCTTCACCAGTGCCAACGGTGTGACGATCTGTTGTGAACGTTTGCGTATCCTGGGCTACGATCCAGCATCGCTCCAGAATGTCCGTGTGGCGGCGATTGGCCCGGCCACTGCGGCAGCCCTGGCAAGTTATGGCATTGTTACGGATCTCGTTCCTGATGAATATATTGCGGAAGGCGTTGCCGCCGCCTTGATCGAAGATGCCGAGCAGCGTGGTAATCCGCTGGCAGGACAGCGTATTCTGCTGGCGCGAGCTGCTGAAGCACGTAAAGTCCTGGTCACCACACTGCAAGAGGCGGGCGCACAGGTAGATGAAGTGGCGGCATACTATACGCACACCGTTGCTCGCGATGATGAGAGTGGCCGTGCGATACTGGATATGTTGCGCCAGCGTCAATTGGATATTTTAACCTTTACCAGTTCCTCTACCGTCCGTAATTTTAACACGTGGCTTCAGAGTGTCATGCAAGATGACGTGAAGCAAGAAATGCTGCTTGCATACCCAACTCTTGCCTGTATTGGTCCAATTACTGCCCAGACGGCGCTTGAACTCGGTCTGCGGGTGGATCTCGAAGCGAAAGAGTTCACGATTGATGGTCTTGTAAAAGCAATAGTTCAAAGCGAGGAAAATAGATGACAGAGCAAAGTATAGCAACCCAATACGATATAACACAGACAGCACCCACGCCTGCTCCCGCGCAACCAAAACCAAAGCAGCCACGTCAGTTAGTGCGCTTTACTTTCTATAAGCTTGATCCACAATGGCAATTGCTTCCAGTTGAGGTGCGTGAGCGAGGCAAAGAGCAGTTGCAACAGATCTTTGCCTCCTATGGCGAAGATGCTCTGTTGCGTACCTATGGCCTCTACGGAGTACGCTCCGATTGCGATTTTATGGTCTGGCAAGCCGTCTATGATATCGAAGAACTGCGCACATTGAGTAGCCAGATCCGTCGCAGTGCTATGGGACCCTATCTACGTGAGTCTCAGGCTTTTCTTTCCATGACCAAGCGTTCCGTATATGTTGGTAAAAACGCGCGTGGTGCTCATGATCCTCGCCTCGTCATCACACCTACCGACAGGAAATACCTCTTCGTCTATCCATTCGTGAAGACGCGTGCCTGGTATGCCTTGCCGATGGAAGATCGCAAGCGCATGATGAACGAGCATATTCGTGTCGGCCTGACCTATCCCAACGTCTCGCTCAATACGACCTATTCTTACGGGCTGGATGACCAGGAATTTGTGGTTGCCTTTGAAACGGATGAGATCGCCGATTTCCTTGACCTCGTGCAGGAGTTGCGCAGCACCGAGGCGAGCATGTACACTTTACGTGATACACCAATGTTTACCTGCGTGTTCCAATCAATCGAGGACATTCTGGAATCGATAGGGGCGTAACAACTATGACGAGTCAATCTTATGCGGGGAATGATCTCACGCTCTCACGTTCACACGACCTCTTCGAGGAGGCTCAGACGCTGCTTCCAGGCGGCGTAAATAGCCCTGTGCGTGCGTTTCGAGGCGTAGGTGGCAACCCCGTTTTTATCGCATCAGCAAATGGGCCTTATCTGCACGATGTTGATGGCAACCGTTACCTCGATTATGTCCAGTCCTGGGGGCCAATGATCCTGGGCCATGCCTATCCATCTGTGCTCGATGCCGTTATAGAGGCGAGCAAGCGCGGCTTTAGCTTCGGTGCTCCGACGCAGGCCGAAAGCGAACTGGCAAAACTTGTCATCGCCAGTGTCCCATCGGTCGAGATGATCCGCTTCGTCAATTCGGGGACCGAAGCGACGATGAGCGCATTGCGCCTGGCACGCGCTTTTACAGGCAAAGATAAGATCATCAAATTCAGTGGCTGCTACCATGGACACGCTGATATGTTGTTGGTCCAGGCGGGTTCGGGAGTTGCCACCATGGGTCTGCCCGACAGTCCCGGTGTTCCAGCGCAGGCAACCGCAAACACGCTCATCGCCGAATATAACGATAGTGCCGCCGTTGAGCAACTCTTCCGCACCTATCCCGACGATATAGCCGCGATCATCGTTGAGCCAGTCGCCGCGAACATGGGCCTCGTATTACCACAGCCCGGTTTCCTGGAGAAACTACACGAACTCACACAGCAATACGGTGCTCTCTTGATCTTCGATGAAGTGATGACAGGTTTCCGTGTCGCGCTCGGTGGTATGCAGGAACGTGTTGGCATCACGCCTGACCTGACCTGCTTCGGCAAAATCATCGGTGGTGGGCTTCCAGTCGGCGCATACGGTGGCCGGCGCGATATTATGCAAATGGTCGCTCCGGTTGGCACTATGTATCAGGCGGGCACGCTCTCCGGCAATCCCCTGGCAATGGCGGCAGGCATCGCCACACTGACCGAATTGCGCAAACCCGGCCAATATGAACAGCTTGAGCACAAAAGCCAGTTGCTTGCAGAAGGCCTGAGCAAAGCCGTCCATGATAGCCATACCGAAGCCCAGGTGGTACGGATCGGAGCCATGTTCTGTCTCTACTTCCATAACGAACCCGTCACAAATTACACAATTGCAAAGCGCTCGAATACCGCCCGCTTTGCCCAATACTTCTGGCAAATGTTAGCGCGTGGCATCTATCTACCACCATCCCAATTTGAGTCTTGTTTCATCTCTCTCGCACTAGATGATGCTATGCTCGAAGAAACGGTAAAGGCTGTGAAAGCGGTGTTAATGCAATCGTAGGGACATGATAATGCATGCCGAAAATGGTAGGGACCCGGTTCGACCGCGTCCGCGATTTATCGATCATTTCGTGTGGGGAACGCATCAACCGATAAATCGCGGACGCGGTCGAACCGGGTCCCTACCGAAACCGTATCCGGATTATTTATTGAAACCGCATTATTGTGTCCAGCAATTCATAGAGGTGTATATTGAAACGGTAATTGATGTCTAGCAGGTAAAGGAGCATACCATATGCAGCGTATCGCACTCATCCTGGCCATAACAGGCAGCGCAATTGGACTCATTTGTAGCATTTCAGCCCTTGTCGCCGTTGGATCTGATCCTGCATATAGCACACGCATCTGGGTAGCATCGATGGCGCTCCTGTTAGCCGTTGTTCCCAGTATCGCACTCATGCTCTTGAGGCGTCGTCCGATTGTCGCCAGCCTCATCACGCTGGTCAGCGGCCTGGGCGGATTTGTCTGCATCAATCTTTTTTATATCAACACCTGGTATGCTCTTGCCATTCCGTTCTGGATTGCCGCAACCGTCCTGGCAATCATCGGTAGCCGGGCCATAGCCAGACGCCCACGTCCAATCCGTTTAATGTGATGCCATAAAATCATCAGTCAACAAATCAATGTATCTTACACCATGCAGGAGTAATGACAATGTCAAATTTCCCAACCGTCCGCTTACGCCGTACGCGCCAGAATGATAGACTACGTGGCCTTGTACGCGAGACGCGTTTACATACAGATCAACTAATCTACCCCCTGTTCGTGGCTGAGGGCATCAGCGAACCGCACGAAATAGCATCCATGCCAGGAATTATGCAATGGCCCTTAGAGCACCTGGGAAGAGAAGTTGAGCGCATCGCCAATCTGGGCATTCCCGCCGTCCTCCTCTTCGGCATTCCCAATGACAAGGACGAAGTGGGATCGCAAGCCTATGCCGACCAGGGGATTATCCAGCAGGCAATCAGACGTATCAAAGCCGAAGTGCCTGCTATGCTGGTGATCACTGACGTTTGCCTGTGCGAATATACCAGCCATGGCCATTGCGGCGTCATCCACAACGGCACCGTCCAGAACGACAAGTCGCTGCAATTGTTGGGGCAGATGGCCCTTTCGCATGTCGAAGCTGGTGCTGATATCGTCGCGCCCTCGGACATGATGGATGGACGTGTTGGAGCGATCCGCTCTCTCCTCGACGAGCACAGCTTTAATCAGGCACCCATCATGGCCTATTCCGCCAAATTCGCCTCCGGTTTCTACGGCCCCTTCCGTGAGGCCGCCGGTTCAACGCCCCAATTCGGAGATCGCCGCTCCTATCAGATGGACCCCGCCAACGCCCGCGAGGCACTACGCGAGGTTGAGCTAGACATAGCCGAAGGTGCCGACATCGTCATGGTCAAGCCAGCCATGGCCTATCTGGATGTCATTCGCCAGGTACGGGACGCCTGTAACCTGCCGATCGCTGCATATAATGTAAGTGGCGAATATTCAATGGTCAAGGCCGCCGCGCAGAACGGCTGGATTGATGAGCAGCGCATCGTGATGGAGGTATTGACCGGGATCAGGCGTGCAGGTGCAGATATGATCATTACGTATTTCGCGCCTGAGGTTGCTAAGTGGTTGAAGGCGTGATGGGTTTTTGAAACTGATTGAAAGACATAGAATACGCTGCTTATAGTGTGCTAATCCCCTTTTTTTGATGTTTAATATGGTGTTGCTTTGATTTTTCATTACACATGTTAAAATGGAGCGTTGAGCCTGGGTGTAAATGTTTCACAAGGCTTTTCGCGCCGTTAATTTAAGGCATTTTCTCGGCTTGTGGACCAAGGATGAGAAAATTGTTTCGGCTGCAACTTTTAAACGATTAAATCCTCTTCTAAACTATGTAGCGTATCTTGGTTAGTCGAGATATTATCTGTGTCAGGTTTACCATTGTCAAAGCTGGATATATAGTAATATTTATCATCAACTATTCCATAATCTTTCCAGAGGTCTTTTGAAATATTTTCCTTTTCTGCAATGAGCACTTCCACTTTAGCGTTTTGTTGTTCTTGAACCAATTGGCGAAATTTTGGATCTTCAAGAATATGCTTCTCTTGAAGCCAGATAAATGTGATGTTTCTGTTAAGGTTAATACATTCTTTTTGTTTCTCAATCATTTTTCTTCCAAATACGCTATTCAGATAAAGAGGTTCTGTAGACATAACAACCTGGGCAATACTCTTATGAAGACAGCGTTCCGCTGGAAGAAAACTGAAGTTGCTCTTCAAAACTTCTTCCCCATCAGAAAGATCATTGATAAGCTTGTTACACTTTCTTAAGTAATCATCTGTCTTTCTAGTAAAAGCGTCAACATTTAAGCTTTTTACATTCTCACATGCATCTACAATTTCTTCTATAGTTTTGCGTAATGCATCATCTTTTGTCAAGTATTCTCCAAGTTTGATTGCTCTCTTGATCTCATCTCCTTCTCTTTCAACTAATACACTCATGCTCGTTTGGAGCGACTCGGTCCTACTGGAAATAAGCTCCTCATTTTCTCTAACCTTGATACCTACATCAAAAAGATAGGTTGCAGCCATACCAACAATGCCGATTAATAAGCTAAGAGAGATATTTTGGTTAAAAATGAGGGGAATGATGGCTAATAGAAGTGAAACTATGACGCCTATGATAGTTGTCCAGGCTGTAAAGGACAATCTTTGATTTTGTTTCACGTTTCTTTCTCCCCGTTCTGAATAGAAGCACTTAAGCTTATGGGCTTTTATATTATTAAGACGTTTAGTAGAGTAAAAAATTAAATGATTTTATGGGCTTCAAAACTATGATAGAGGAGAATGGTTTTCAGCTTTGCCTCGTTGCGTGTCCCAATTTCCATGTTTCTCCACTCTCACAAACTCCCCTTTCCCAACCACATATGATACAATAAAAGACATGATGAGCTAAACGAAAAGCAGATCAGGAGGTCAGAAAATGAGTGAAGGATTCATTTCGCGCGGGTTCCGAGGGCGTCGTCAGAAGAGCGATGTTAGCGGAAGAATACCGCCAGGACAGTATCTTGAGCATGGCTTTCCCGTCCTCTCAGCAGGACCAACCCCGCACACACCACTCGAAAAGTGGGATTTCTCTCTGCTCGGCGAGGTAGATAACGCAAAACACTGGAGCTGGGACGAGTTTCGCGCATTGCCACATGAACCAATCACCAAAGATATCCACTGCGTGACCAAGTGGTCGAAACTGGATACCCATTGGGAAGGCGTCTCCCTCGATCTGCTGCTGAAGGAAGTCGAGTATAGTGCCGAATATGTGGTTGCCTTTAGCGATGGTGGCTATACCACGAATCTTCCCCTTGACGAAGTATTGGATGGGAAGGCCTGGGTGGTAGACACTTATGAAGGAGAACCGCTCGCACCTCAACACGGTGGCCCGGCACGCCTGCTGGTCCCTCACCTCTATTTCTGGAAAAGCGCCAAGTGGGTCCGAGGTCTCCAATTGCTTGATCATGATGAACCGGGCTTCTGGGAATCACTTGGCTATAACAATCACGGAGATCCATGGAAAGAAGAACGCTACCAGGGCGATTAAGCTGGCAATTTGGCGAGGTGATTGCGATCCAGAAAGAGACGGTACGAGCGAAGAGCATCACGCTGGCCGTTCCCAATTGGAGAGGGCATCAACCGGGCCAGCATGTGGATGTGCGACTCACCGCCGAAGACGGCTATCAGGTTGAGCGCAGCTACTCTATTGCCTCGCCCCCTGAGCAAGATCAACGCCTGACGCTCACCATCGAAGAACTGGATGACGGCGAAGTATCGCCCTACCTCGTCGATGAATTACACGTTGGTGATAAACTAGAACTGCGCGGCCCCATTGGAGGCTATTTCGTCTGGACGACGCAGATGGGTGGCCCACTTTTACTGATAGCTGGCGGATCAGGTATTGTGCCGTTGATGGCAATGATCCGTCATCGCATCGCTGTAGGGAGCACTATTCCGATCCGTTTGCTCTATTCGGCACGCTCCTATGAAGATGTGATCTATTATGACGAACTCGATCGCCTCGTCAAGAGTACAACGCTCCTTGAGGTGGTGTATACGCTGACCCGCGTGCAACCATCTGGATGGACGGGCTATCAGCGCCGGATCGATACCGCTATTCTGCGCGAGGTCGTGTGGCCGCTTGATCAACGTCCCTGGATGTTTATTTGTGGTCCTACACCCTTTGTCGAAACAGCCGCAGCGAGTCTTGTAGCCCTGGGATACGAACCAGGACGCATCAGGACCGAACGCTTCGGGCCAACAGGAGAAGCATAATGGAAGAAAACAAGCTTGACGGTAACACTGCCGGGGGCGTCCTACAACAGATCTTCCCTTTTGAAATGACGCTCGTGCGGGCAACCTGTACGAGCTGCAGCGCAACCGATGCGATTGGTGCGCTTGCCGCCTACATGCATGGTATGGGAACGATCATCCGCTGTCCTTCCTGCGATAGGGTACTCATCCGCGTCTCACAGACAAATGGTCACTACTGGCTTGATATGCAGGGCGTACGCGTCCTTCAGGTAGCGATCCCGTCAGAGGAGGGAGTCTCCTCGAAGGCTTCTCCGGAAACCGAGATCCCTTGAAGCCCGCTGAGAGAGTCTGGTATGCTACAATAGAGTTTGTGATGAATAACATTTAAAGGAAATCGTTGGAATTGGCGTAGGGATGTTACCTTGCGTGTTGACTCCAACTATTTCGAAAAAACGATATGAACATGCAATACGAGAAATATGGTAGGGACCCGATTGCATCGCGTCCGTAATTTATTGACTGGCGGCCTAATGCTGATGAATCACGGACGCGATGCAATCGGGTCCCTACCGTTTTCTGAAATGGTTGGAGTAATGAGATGGACCTTCACCGCTATGTGCTTTTGATTTACCAGGTGCCAAGCCAGCCATCGGGCGCTCGTGTGGGCGTGTGGCGTGAACTGAAGAAAATGGGGGCGCTCTATCTGCAACAAAGCGTCTGTATTCTACCCGAACTGGACACCTTGCTTGCGATATTGCAAAAAATTACGGAGCGCATCACAGAGCAAGGCGGGAATTATCATCTTTTACCCCTCAGTGAGCTTCCTCAGGATGAAGAGGCCAAGATTATCGATGGTTTCATCGCCCAGAGCAACCTCCAATATGATGAGATCATTGAGAATTGTGATGTCAACTTCAGCAAAGAGATCGAGTTTGAAACGTTTCGCCAGAACTTCACCTATGCGGAAGCAGAAGAGATCGGGCAGGAACTGGACAAGATTCGCCGCTGGTATGATCGCGTCGTCGAACGTGATTGGTTTGGGGCCGCACAGCGCGATGTGGCAAAACACAGCATTGAACGTTGTGCAAAGATGCTTGAAGAGTTTGAAGAAAAAGTGTTCCTCAAACAGGAGGAGGATGAGTCACACACTACTCCGCTCGTGACCGAGAAGAAACAACTTCATCCACGGCGCACTGAGCGGAGTAATCAACATAAAGCATGAAGAAGCGTCGGACAGGCATCCCCACGCTCGTTTGCAATGGTGTAAGGGTACCATTCATTAACCCGCGTTGTTCGCGTCGTTACGCCTTCTCTCTTCCAACCAGTTCGCGGCTCAGCGATATACCGAGCACTAGAAGTGTGACGACAACCAGAATGGCTCCCGAATAAGCACGAATGGGTGTTAGAGCCGCAACATTATTGATCAGTAGGAGCACGAGAAACACCAGCACGATGCCAACGAGAATAACCATGTCTCCTACAATGAAATTATAGACCGCTTTAATAGCTTTCATCGCTTATGAACCTTTCTCTCGTTTTATCCTACCTGACTTTTGCTCTTTGTGGCTGACACTATTGAGCGCCGCTGGCTTCTTAACCACATCACAAATGCGAACGAAGCGAGCAGGTAAATGGCCGCGAGGATAGGAATGAACGCATCGGCAAGAGGCCATTCGACTTTAAAGCCTTCAATCATCCAGAATGTGCCAAACGATGTGAGCATAATTCCCACTACGAACTTGAGCGTATTTTCGGGGATCTGTTTCAAGGGGGCACGTACGAGCGCTCCAAGTAGAATGACGAGGATGCCAGCGACGATTGCGCCGATAGCAGCCGAACCGATTCCGCCGATAGCACTACCCGTCTGGGCCGTAGCATTACTGCCAAAGGTGATCACGATAAAAGCTACTTCTAACCCTTCAAGCAGGACCGATTTATAAGAAAGCGCAACGGCGGTTGGCTGAATCTGCGTGATGTCTTCTCCACGTGCACGCATTGCTGCCATGTTCTCTTCAAAAATTGCTTCTTCATCATGCAACGCCTTCAAGCCGCTATAGCGCAGGATGGCCTTTTTCAACCATTTCAAACCAAAAAGGATCAGGATAAATCCGACGATCAGGCGCAAAAGATTGATAGGAACGTAAACGACGATCGCCGTGCCGAAGATGGCGACGATGACGGCCAGGGTTACAGCCGCAGCCAGCGCCCCGATCATCGCACTACGCCAGTTGATTGTAATGCCAACAACGAGCACAATCGTGAACGCTTCGACAAATTCTACTGCCGACGCGAGAAATGCAGCTATCGTTACAGCCCATTCCATAGAGCAAGCTCCTTTCACAGCAAACAAAAACGAGGAACATTTTCCTTCCATCTCTATTGTAACATATATTTATTGTAACAAGTGTTCATAGAAACAAGTTTTACGAGTCCTTTTTCTGAAGGAGGCATAATCCTACCATGAACACGTTTGACAACATGTATCAGCGTACATCGATGTTCCAACGTTCCTATGTGCTTGAAGGCAAGGTATCGCATACCTCATGTGTGATTTGTGGGTGGTCAGTGGCGTACATTGATAGCGTTAGACGAAGTGAGATCACTCCCCGTGTTTGCCTTCCCTGAATTCCAGCTTCAGATTGAGCAACACCTGTGGCTGGAATTTCCCCTTGAACATTGCCAGGTGATCCCCGAATAGGGAAGGAGGTTATGCTGAGCAGCGAAGTCGCCCTCAGTGCTCAGCGTAACTTTTCATTCTAACCATCAGCCCAAATGGGTCAGGGGATTGGGATAATGTGGGGGCGCGGTTTACAAAGCCGAGAAGCGCCCACATACCCTCACCCATTTAAAGCGTCCAGGCGTTAAGGTGACCTGTAGCATTCTCGAATGGCTCACCGGCATTGCCATCGGGCATGTAGAGGATGCCGTTAGCAACGATGGGGCTGGCCCAGTGAAACTGCCCAATCGGAGTTGACCAGACAATGGCTCCTGTCGTAGGATTGAGCGCTTGCAGGGTGTGAGTTGCCGTCGTTGCCGTATGCTCACCACCACCAACGGCGGCAAAGAGAATACCATTAGCAACAATAGCGGAGGTCGTCCAACCATTCTTCAAGACCCAACGCGTTACTAAACTCGGATTGCCAGCGCTGTCGACCACGTATTGTATCCCGGCAATGCCTTTATCGCCTGGGACAAAGAGCCAGATGCTTCCGTCTTTTGGATTGACCCACGAAGCTCCCTTAGAACGTATCAATCCACCTTGCGGCGCATTTATAATGCTGAGTTGTCCACCAAGGTTGCCTGGACCACCCTTGCCGCTTAAATTGGCGAGATTGTAAAGGCGCAATTTTGCGTCTTTGCCGCCTGATACACCGAGATTGGGATACTTACTCTTCGGATTGGTCGGCAAAATGGTGATGTTGGTGCTTCCAATGTCACTGTCCGAAGCTACCGATGCTTTCCAATCGGTTGGTGTATAGCTATCAGAAGGATACCCACCCCCATTTTTGAGTACAGTATGCCCATCGGGAGGGAGTGCCAGCAAGCTTTGTACCCAATCGATGCCAGCCTGGAACTGTGTGTATGTACCAGTTGTGACAAAAGTTTTATCCAGTGCCGGATCATAGACGGCACCAGGTCGTGACCACGGTTCGGCACCACTCAATGTACAAGTTGGAGCACCGGGTGTGCCAAACAGCACATCAGGTTGGTTCGCACACACGGTATTAAACACATGTTTGGAACCAGTTCCAAGATCGATCACGGTCTCGTGCCCCTTACCATACGCCTGGCTGGCATAGAGATAGCTCACGCCATCTTTTGCCGTAGCAATTGCCAGTTCTGAGGAAGCTTTTATGTTTGCTGGCCCGATCTGTTCTGGCCATCCTCCGCCGATGACTTCTGTGCCATCGGCCACATTGACCTTATGGACTTTGCCATCCTCGACCCCGGCGCTATAGATATATTTTCGGTTAGGGTCAATCGCTGGAGCAGAATTTGTCAGGCCGGCCCCAACATTAAAAAATTTCGACCAGACCTGTACTCCCGTATGAGCATCCATAGCAATGAGATGTCCACGTTCAGTCGTGACGAAGACAAGATCTCTGACTACTCCGCTCGCAGTTTTCACGTTTGTTAACAGGACAGGAGCACCATCGGGCGAGGAAGGAAGGGCGACTTTGAAAAGCGCTTTGAGTTTTCCGACATTGGATAAATTAAGCGTTGTCTCCAGTGTATCGTCACCGCTTTTCTCTTCATTCAAGCTGAATTGGAGCCAATCGTACTTAGTGACCGCCTTGCTGGTCGTTGCCGCGTGGGTTGAGTGCCCGCTAAAATATGTTGCAGAGGCGACGAGCGAGCAGATAACAAGCCCAATCATGACCCATTTTACTGGGATGGTACGCATAAGTTGTCCTCCTTGACCAAATACTGTCTCTTGTTCCTAAAGAGAAGTGAAGAGCACCATTCCTACCAAAAACAGTGGATATGTTTGCCCAAAAAGAGAATACCATAGTTACGCATATATTGTCAACGAAGTTGACGATGCGTGCATAAGCCACTCGAGTCAAGTTTTAAAATCGTACAAAAAGAGCAATCATTGACGTAGTACATGCAGAGAAGATACACTAGATACACTACTTTTTTCTATTGAGGTCGCATAGAGAAGAGGATTTATGGTGTCACGAGAACAGATACGCCTGCTCACCGCCGACGATGTACGGCTGATTGAGCGGCTGCTGCATACCTCTGAATATATCTACCAGCGATTCACCCTGGAAGAACTGCCGGGGCAACTGAAGCATTATCCAGCAGTTGGGGCATTTTCTGGTAATTCATTGTATGGCTTTCTGATCTCACAGGTACTCAGTTCTCCCTGTGCCTGGATTGGTGGCTTTGGCGTAAGTTGGACAGAAAGCACCAAATATTCCCGCGTTCTCAATCAACTTCTGGAGGAAATTTCGGCGTATCTCATTCTCTCCGGTGTGCGTTATCTCCATTATTCAGGGAACGACGCTGCACATGACTGGCTACGCAATACACTGCTGACACGCGGCTTTGTGCCGTATCGTCAGCTCTACTCCTACGATAAATACGATTTTCACGTGCCTACATCCGGTAACCAGCAAGTCACGATTCGCCCGGTCAGACTACTCAGCGATCTCCCTGCATTGCTAGGAATTGAGGAGGCGTGTTTCGAGGATCTCTGGCGCTATGATAGCACCGCATTTAGCGATATTGTGGCGACCCATCCCTATTTTGTGGTTGCAGAATTAAATGGGCGGGTGGTGGGCTATCAGTTTAATACCATCGATGCTGATGCAGGTTACCTGGTGCGTATCGCCGTACATCCTTCGGTGAATAGACAGGGTATCGGCGCACGCTTGATGGCCGAAGCACTAAAGTTCTTCGCCAATGCACATGTTTCACGCGTTATGTTAAACACCCAGGATAACAATACGCATGCCCATCGCCTGTATGAATGGTTTGGTTTTGTGCGTGTTGAGCAGATGGGTTTTGTTTTGCGCAAGAACCTCTAATTGTTCACCAGTCCCACCAGGCAATGGACATTAAGTGGGACCGACTTGTTTTTAACCTGCATCGAGAAGGGCTTGCTGACCCTCACCTGGCGATAGACCTGGATGTAGGTTGAATCGTTCAGGTAAATGTTATTGTCCGTGGCATTATTTTGCAGGCGTGACGCAACGTTGACCACATCCCCAATGGCGGTATAGTTCTGCAGGCGTTCCTGTGATCCCACATTGCCCACGGTTGCCAGACCTGTATTGACGCCAATGCCATAGCGCACAATTGTTTCCTGTGGTTGCGAATATTGATACTGCTCCACAGCTTGCCGCATCTTCCAGGCCGAGCGCACTGCTCGTAATGCGTGATCTTTTTGTTCCAGTGGCGCATTGAAGATAGCCATCAATGCATCGCCCTGGAAGGCTGTGATCGTCCCTTTTTCGTCCCAGATGGCCTCGCACATAATCTGGAGATAGCGATTGATCAGGTTCATCACGGCTTCCGGGGCCATGCGCTCGCTTAAGCTTGTGTAGCCACGGATGTCGGCGAAGACGACCGAGATCTCTTTGGTCTCGCCACCGAGGTTAAGGGCCATGGGATTTTTGATCAACTGGTCTACTACATTTGGATGGACGTAGCGTTCAAACAGGCGACGAATCCGTTTCGCCTGGGCCTCCGAGCGTTTCAGTTCGGTACGATCATCGATCACCAGCGCCATACCGATATCCGTTCCCTGCGAATCGTGCAGTGAGGACACGGAACAGCTTAGATTGATCTTGCCTTCACGACCAGGAAGTTGACAATCAACATCGTGCGGTACAGAAGTCGTATATTCTTGCGGCAAAGGCGTGTTGTGTAAGAGGTCAGCCAATCCAGCCTGGGGTATGGACTTGAACGCTTCCTGGTAATGTTTGCCGATAACGGTATCAGGATTGAGCGTAAGAATAATACTGGCGGCGGCATTGAATGTCGTAATGATGCCAGCGGAATCCGTCGTAATGATGCCATTGGCGACGGAACCGAAGATGTTATCCATATAGCGCTTGTCTTCTTTGACCTGCTGGATTGCTATATTGAGATCGGCAAAGAGGCGTGCATTATCGATGGCGATGGCGGCTTGATTGCAGAAGGCCAGCAGCAGATCGCGATGTTTGGGACCGAAGAGGTGTGCGTTGATGCGACTATCAACGTAGACCGCGCCGATGCACGTTGTGCGTACGATCAGGGGGGCGCACATAACGGAGCGGATACCGAAGTTCACGATGCTTTCCATTCCCTGCAACGATTTGTCGGTTTGTGCATCATCGGTCAGGATCGGCTCGCGTGTGCTGATGACGCGCATGACGGTGCTGCGACTGATCTGTGCGGTGGCGAACTCGCTTTCGGGGATCGTGTGTGCTTTTTTGTCGCGTGCCATCCTGAATTCTGGCTGTCCCGTGATGGGATGGACCAGCATCAAGAAGCCACGATCGGCGCTGACGAATTCGATGACGCGATCCATCACCAGGCGCAAGACTTCATCAAATTCCAGGGTTGAATTAAGGGCGCGAGCGATTTCGTAGAGGATGCTGAGTTCATTGCGTTCCTGTTTCAGGTGCGAAATACTGGTTGCCAGAGCTTCGCGCTCACGGTCAAACTTTGTGGAAGGTGTCGTGGACGAGTCTCCATTCGACTGAGCGGGAGCCTGCAATTTTTGCGCAATACTTTGTAGCGAGAGATCCAGTTTACCCAATTCCATATCGACGGAGCGACTGACATTGAGTGCGTCGCTGAGGAGAGCAACGCGTGGATTATCCATCTCGCCAGCATAGCGGCCCTCAACCGCAATTTCTAGCTTACGAGCATGTTCATGTAGTGTGCGTGAAAGACCCACCAGCCTTTCACCTAGCAAGCGTAGATCATTAGCAGTATTCCGTGTCGAATCAAGCGACGATGTCACGACTTCCTCCATCTAAGTATACAGAGGGGTAGAGAAAAGGCGTTTCTGTGCAACTCCCCCAGGTATGGACGTGTTAGTTCTGGAGCGCATCCCTGCTACAGACATTCTGCTAAAAAGACGGCAGATACAAAAAGATAAGCATGCGCTCTCGTATTGTATATACGTGCATGCTTACCCATTATAGCACAGAGATTTCCAAAAGGTTAACGAAATTCTATACGCCATGTTCTTGCAGGTATTGCTTAAAGGACAGCGGTGTAAAGCCGAAGTCACGCTCAACAGCGTTGAGATCGGTGATATTATCGTAGGAGAAAAGGGTCATGGCTGCTTTTGTTAGTGGTGGTTTAGGCAGGACAGCTTCCATCACAGCCGCGCCGATGCCAACCAGCGGTGTGGGAGCATAGATTTTGGGGCGACGTGTGCCCATCGCATGCAGCAAAAGATCGTAAATCTGGCTAAACGAATAGTATTCAGGGCCACCGATAGTATAAATGTGTCCGTTTGTACGCGTAGGGTCTTCCAGCACCTTCATGATCACTGTCACGACATCCTCGACATAGATGGGCTGAAACTCAGTTTTGCCGCCGCCAATAAGGGGCGCGACGGGAGCCGTACGTAGTAGATCGACCAATCCCTTGATGAACGAAGCGTCTTTGCCAAAGAGCACGGATGGCCGAATAATGGTCCAGTTGAGGCCGCTATCGATCAGCATTTTCTCGGCCAGGAAGCGTCCCTCCATATAGGTGCCGGGCTTGTCGGGCTTTGTGCCCAGGCCGCTGAGTTCAATGATACGCTGCACGCCAGCATCTTTAGCGGCTGCAATGAGATTTGAAGTGCCATGTACATTGGTCTCTTCATAGTAATGGCTTGACAATGCTTTGCGATCAGCGGTGATAAATGCTGTGTGGATGATCGTATCGATGCCCTGGACGGCGGCCTTGATGAGAGAGGGTTGGGTGGTATCGCCGTGCACAAAATCAACCTTGTCGGCTGGTAAAATTGTAGCGGCCCGATTGGGATCACGTACAAGGCAGCGTGGGCGTTCGCCCTGAGCTACGAGTTGGTTGACTAGATGGCGTCCAATATAGCCTGTGGCTCCAGTAACTAAGATCATGGTAGTTGCTCCTGATTTCGATTTATGTTGTGTATTTATGGTAGAGACGTTCAGGATGGATAGGAATGGGTAAGGATAAATATGTATTTTGAGTATACGCATCCTTGAAATGGATTGCTAGAGGGTAAAGACATGATTAAAAGGGTGAGTAGACACATGTGTTTATGTGTATGGTGCCGCGAATGGAGTTTGTGGAATGTAACAAGATGGTGTAGGGGTGCCCTTCAGAAACCCGTCGCGGGAACGATCGCGCCGCATGGCAACACCCTCACCCGGCGTGCTCTTCATCGTCAACCTCCACCCGCAATAGCCAACAATGCACTATGTGTCAACAACCCTCCACCAGCCCCGATCGTGGAACTATTGCTAATGACGTATCATTGCTTTTAGAAATATAGGCATGCAAATACGTCTGTGTTATACTTGAAACTCAAAATAAGGGAAAGAGGATCTGACCCACGATATGTTCTTTTTATTAAATCCCTATACAACACCTTCCCTGCTCGCCTTGATTGGTAGCGTTATTGTGGTTGCCCTTGTAGCAAGGAAGGATGCGTTCGTTAAGCGGCGCGTGGTCAGGGCGGGTTTCACAGCCGTCTTTGTCACGTTGTTTGTCGCGGTGCTGGTGTATTTTTGGACGACATGGTCATGGACGATGCTGGTCTTAAGACAGGACTTTCATACAGAGCGCATCCTCTATGGCTCACGACCGGTTATTTTGCTTCATCTTGCAGCGGATCTGGCTCGCGTATTGTTCGCGGTTCCGTGGTTCCCCAGTGGTGTTATAGGTGGCATTGTTGGGTTTGGTAGTGGCATTCTGGTGGGGATAGTTCGTGGCCGACGTGCGCAAGCAACCGCCGTGGTTACGCCTGTGCGACTACCCAGACGTGCACTTTTACTGGGTGGCCCGGTCGCTCTCGGGTTGCTGGTTCTGCCCGGTGTTGTGTGGACGGTTTTCCGTGTTCGTAGTGGTATTGGCACTTTTCCGTCAGCTTCGCCCCGCCTGTCCACACCAGGATCAAAGTTCTCGCCGCCAGTGCGACAGGTCAATTCGGTTGCGCTTTCGCCCGATGGGGGTCGTGTTGCCTTTGGAGGAAGCAATGGTCTTTTGCAGGTCTGGGATGTTCGGCACCAGAAGTTGCTTTTCACACGCCGCAGTCCAACCAATCTGATTGAAAGCGTGGGCTGGTCGCCCGATGGGAAGTCGATTGCTTCATCAGGTGGAGTGGTACTCAATATCTGGGATGCTCAAAGTGGTGCTCTGCTTATTACCTATAAGGGTACTGGTTCCTCATATGATCTTTTTCCTCTGGTATGGTCGCCCGATGGGAAGTTAATCGCCGCCAGTGAGTACTGGGCAGGGAGGTTGTATGTCTGGAGTGTTACAGATGCTGCCCTTCTCTATACCTGTGATGGTACAACCGCGAGCTGGTCTCCTGATGGTCGCTATCTTGTTACTGGCAGTGGACCCGAAGGTCCTCTGGTTGCCTGGGTGAGAGATGCCCACACAGGTAATTTGCTTTTTACCTACCAGGGTCTCTCACAAGGCATCGTCAGGGGGAGGAGCAAACTTTTCTGATATCATGGCCTGGTCCCCTGATAGCAAGCGGATCGCATTGGGAGTTGCCGATACTGTGCACATCTGGGATGCTCTCGACGGAGGGCACCTCAAGCGGTATCAGGTTCCCAATCTCGGTGCACTGATCTGGTTGCCTGGTAGTGAGGTGATTGTGACTGGAGACGATAGCGGAGGAGTCAAGAGTTGGAATGTTACGGATGGTCATACGGTTCACACCTACAGACAGGTTGATATGAATGTTGTGTCGCGCATCTGGGCTTTGACCTGTACACCAGATGGAAAATACCTTGCCGCTGGTTTTCTCGAAAATATCGTCCAGGTCTGGGAGACGCAGAGTGGGAAGATGCTCTTTCAGTATAAAGCAGCGTCTTGACACCTGTGTACTGGTGACACTCCGCAAGACCCCCAATACTTGCGGAGTGTCAGTCTGAGGTTAATTGCCCCCTATGAGTTTTTAAATGGGTGGGACACCAGTCAGCCAGAAGCGTACATTATCGGACATGTGGCCGTTTGTGATCTGACTTTGGAGCCAATAGACGCCATTCCTGTAATTATTGATGTCCGCTGTGCCTGGATTGTTGAGGCCGGTCTGACCGTCGCGTTGACCCCCAAACCACTTGTATAATCCGTAATGGTTCTGGCTAGTGTGCAGGCATTGGATATCCCAGCTCAGGTTGCTGTTGAGAGCGGCACCTGCATTATAAGAGCCGGACCCATAGCTCTGATATTGGGAAACCGATGTTCTGAGCATATACCAGTTCTGCTTGAAGATGCCAAAATTGGCCGCATCGCCGCTTTTACCATCTCCATATGTATAATTGGCTTGCATGGTTTCCGTTTCCATCATCGCAATGGCAAGGTCAAGTGAGTTACCACCCGTGTTTAAAATCTGTTGCTTACGAGCACCAAGTCCGGGGACATTATACGAGCCACATGTTGAGGGGCAGCTTGCCGCTCTGACCACGGTGGATGACCGTGCCATGTTGAGCGTGCTGAATGTTGCAATACAGCAGAACGTTAGTGCGATAAAGACGAACCTCGTTGTTTGAAAGCGTCCTTTGCTTCCCATAGTTTCTCCTTCGAGCATTCCTTAGCTCATTCCTAGAAGGGCTGGATCGTACGAACTACTAATTATACAGAAACAGAGAGAGGCAGAATCTCTCGTGTCATCGTTTCTGTACGATTACTTTCATGTTGATGAAATTCATGGTAAATTTTATAAATTTCATCGAAACAGGTTCATGAATTATATAACATTTTGGAGTTGGTATTGTCAATGGTAGGGATCAGGTTGTACCGCGTCTGCGATTGATTAAATTGGGGGGTATTCCATGAATGGCGGACGCGATGCAATCGAGTTCCTACCGTAACACTTCACCAGGCAACAATATCCGTACCGCAACACCTTCACCTGGCGCACTTTTCACGGTCAAGCTTCCCCCGGCTATAGCCAGCAAGGCGCTATGTGTCAATAAGCCACCGCCAGTTCCGGTTGTGGAACTACTGGCGGAGATGATGCCTACGCCGTCGTCCGTCACGGTGATCTCCAGGTGTGGATCATAGGCGGCTGTGATAGTCAGGCGTAGATGACGGTGAATATCGGAGCCACGGGCATGGCGGGCGGCGTTGCGTAGCACTTCCTGGATGGCGGCGAAGATCAGTTCGGCGATGGCGGGCGGCACGATCTCGTCGATGTGCGTGGCGGTCTCTTCCGGCACGTTCCATACGATTTCGTCGAACGCTTGATGGAAGTCTTGCCGGATCATGGTGCGAATGGCGTGCATCATGCCGTCGCGTTCGAGGCGATGGGGTGCGCTGGTGGTGGTGGCACGCATCATCGTGGCAAGGTGACGATGCGCCTGGGCGATAATGTCGATGGCTTCGTTGAGTGCTGGTTCGCTGGGAGATGTGTCTGTGTCGATCTGGGATGCGGTGATACGTGGGCGCAGGGTTTCCAGGCGTAAGAGGGCCAGGTGCATCTGCGGCAGGATTTCGTCGTGCAACACGCGACGTTGTTGTGCACCCAGCAGCTTTACGTCTACGATGCGGCGACGTAAGAGTCCCGCGACGGTGAGCATCGCTTCATGGTCGCGCAAGGTGTCCAGAATGCGCTGCCCACAGGCGTGTGCGAGATCCATATCCTCGTCGGTAAAGACGCTGCGGTCCTGGCGCGGGCCGAGATAGAGCTTGGCAACGAGACCGAACTCATCATAAATGGGCAAGACCCAGCAGATGACGGGTTGATTATGCCATTGCATCCTGATCCTGTAGGCATGGTTGCTGTATGGGTGAACGGGACGCGCCGTCGAGAGCCGTTGTTCGCGCAAGGATGTTGCGGTCTCCTCGGCCTGTAGCTGGCTGGCGTCGGTGGGCCAGCGATAATCAAAGCTGCGCTTCACCGTTCCCGTCAGAACGATCAGGCGGGCGCATTGCACCTCAAGGACATCATTGCAGAGGTGAAAAAAGAGGCTTTCCATGCCCTGTTCGGTCTTTTGGAGATCGGTGTTGAGCCAGTGGCGTGCGTTCGTACTTTGCAAGAAAGGTCCCAACAGGGCGATATAACGATCATGGGCGGTATAGCTGCTCCATGTAAAGAGCGCGTAAGCTCCGGTTGCGAGGCAGGTGATGATCAGCAAGCCACCCAGATTACTGCGCGTCAGCACGACCAGGAGCGCGATAAAGAGCGCAAGTGTGGTATCCACGATCACGATGCCGCGCCATTGTTCAAAAAAGCCGCTCCGTGCCAGTGGGCGCTCGATCAAGATGCCATGGCGTACGATGGCATACCCGATCAGCAGAATGATCAGCGCGACGAGGCCAGTTGCAAACACATCCAGCAATACCAGATTGAATGGAAGCATCGTTAAAGTTGCTGGTGGAGGAGAGAAATGTTCGGCAGGACGCCACTTCAGCCAGTTGAGCATCGACCAGACGCCCAGTACACCAAGAGTAGTGGTCAGACTCACCATTAACAACGCAGCAAACAACAGGCCGGGACGTGCGAGATGCCAGGAGAGTTCCGGCTCGTCCAGGGTATCAGCCGCGACCCGGTCGTCCCAGAAGGCATCGGCCAGGCGTTTCACGAACGATCTACGCTTCAAATGTCCAGTACAGGCATACCAGAGAATGCGTGCGAGCCTGATCACGCGGTTGGGGGTAAACCAGATACTAATGGCACAAAATGTTACATAACAAAGAAAGAGCACTGGTAGCAGGATGAGAGGAGAGGTGATCGCTATCTCTGCATCGCTGATGACATCGCTATAGCCAAGCAAGCGAATGGTGCCAGCGAAGGTAAACGTTGCTTGATTGAGCATAAGGAGTAGCAGGACGGCCAGGCCTAGTAGAGCGCTGGCGATTAACAGCAGGGGACGGTATTGCCGCCATTTTACGTTCATCAGCGAGGCGTAGTGAAGACCAATCACGAACCAGATATAGGGCACGCCGAGCGCTGGTAACCAGATCAGGTGCCATAAGAAATCCGCTGTAACCAGGCGGGCGGTGATTGTCAGAGGAGTCGAGATAAGCAGGGTGTGGATAAAGAAAAACAGCGCAGAGAGGCCCAGGCCGACCGCGCCGACGCGAGCGATCAGGCTGGCACGATTGCCATTCAGCCAGACCGTACAGGCCAACCAGAGGAAGGAGACCAGATTAAAGATTGAGAGGGCGAGCGCTATCGTCTGAAACAGATAGATAGGTTCCGAGAGTGTGACCAGTGGCATATCAATTTTCTTCTTTATAGAGTGGGACCCAATCGCCCCGGCGGTCCTGGACCAATGCGACACCATTCTCGTCCCACATAATCGTACGATTAAGGATATAGATCAGGGTGGCCCTGGCGCGAGCAACCTTATCATCGACCGCGTTTTCGTTCAGTCCCCACGAGGCGTAGATGCGCCCATTGGTGCGACTCACCGCACGTTTATCATACAGGTTCAGGCGTAACGCGATCTGCTCATTGGTCATGCCCTGCGCCATTAGTTCAGCCACGCGCAGTTCGTTTGGTTCTAGCAGAGCGCGTGGAGATTGCTCGTCGAGGTCGCGCACTTCCTGAACGCGGTCTTCAATCTCGGGATCGACGAGGCTACGGCCATTAATGGCATCGCGCAGCAAGGGAACAAGCATGCCTGGCAAGAGATAATTACTTTTACGTACATAGGCGTAATGTGTCAGGATACCTGAGGCACGGAACTCGCGATAATATTCATCGTCGTCCTGAATCGAATAGAACACGACGGGCGTACGTGGACGTTCGCGCCTGATCGCAACAGCAGCGCTGACGCCGCTCAGAGCAGTGCGACCAGTCTGTGGGTCCTGTAACTGTACATCCATCAATATAACATCCATATCAAGCTCCAGCGCACGCGTAATTGCCTCCTGCCCGGTGGCTGCTTCGCCGACAACTTGTATGGCCCCAGTTGCTTCTAAACCTTCATGCAGGGCTTTGCGTAATGGGCCGTGATCATCGACGAGCAACAATTTTATGATTGACATGGTTGTGATACCTTTTTTTTAAGAGAAACTATACTCTGTTTTGTAACGAGTGGGGAGTTTTCGTGACCACAAAAAATAGCACACGGGTGGGTATGAAAAAAGTTTTGCGGGGAGTTGATTCGAAATCCTAAAAAAAAGGGCTGGAAAAGATGGGGACAGATCAGAAAATCTACCAACGTGTAAGTAAAAAAATGGGGAGGAAAAGGTGTATGGTACATCATTGTTTCAAATTATGAATGTTCACATAGTGAGAAGCCTGGATGAAGGATGATTGATTCAGCCAGGCGTCGTAAACGTGGATTGTACGGTGGGCGCGATGGATACCCGTGGGCGCGATCAATCGGGCCCCTACTAATATCCGGTGTCGGTTTCGAAGGCTGAAGCGATAACGCTGTAGCCCGCATCTTTAGGGTGAATATCCTTAAAGATGGTACACATCCAGGTGTATGCGCAGACGTGCGGTTGTGCTGGACCACCGAAGGCAGAGAAAACATCGATCAGCGACCCATATCCAGCGATGTCATTGGCGAGATGGCTATTGAGCATCTGCAGATAGACACCTGTGGAAGGGCAGATATTCTGGTACGCATTATAGTAGTTCATTACCAGGAGATCGCCCGTTATCTGGCCGTTGACGGTCAGAGCTGAGCGTAAGGCTGGCAAGATTGATTGTGTGAGATTTGCGTCAACGGTAGCAAGATCGGCGTTGAATTTGCTAATGTTGACCGTACATGTTTTTGTATTGATATCAGGTAAAACATCATTGGCACCGATATCAAGTGTGACGGGGCTGACCTGACCTGCATGGCGATGGAGATACCACACGGCTGCGTTGAGCTGTGATCCGATATACGGATATTTGCGTAAGATGGGAGCGGGACACTTGCCATTGAGGAAGGTGATGCTTGTTTCGCCTGGGCAGCTCATATTCGCGTCGGAGCTGACGCCATGTGTCTGCAAGTTGACGGAGAAATCATTGACGTATCCATCATCAAAGTCAAGGTCGGGTTGATAGCCGAAGGCGAGCGAGTCGCCTAGAGCGAGGTAGTACTTCTTAGGGCCAGATAAGGAAGCCCTATGTGGAGAGGCGAATGCTACGGGGACGATGGTAAGGAGCAGGGTGAACGCAATAAGAAGTGGCTTGAGTAGACGTTTGCAACAATGCAAAAATTGGGCAGCAGGGCCAGTTGTGAGCATGTACAGTTCTCCTCCATGAGTACAATCTGTCTAACGAAGGACAAAGCTAAACTATACGTGTGCTACGAGGACAGGGGAGGAAAGGTTGGCACCTCTATTTAAAGTATAATGAAATATGGTCTAGAAGGCAAGCCCACATAAATCTCAGAAGAGTTTATTTATCTTGTTGTGCTTTGTGCGAACTAACTATAGCGTTATCCGGCAAACTATGCTAAGATTTTAGAACTTATAGGAGAAGAGTTGCTGTCTGCAATACGACAGGTTTGTAAACAAGGAGATATTTGTTTGACGACACACGAGAAACGATATGTTATTATTGGCAATGGCGTAGCGGGCACGACGGCGGCAGAGACGTTGCGCAAAAACGATCCGAATTGCAGTATTCATTTGTTCACAAATGAACCCTATCCGCTGTACAATCGTGTCTCGCTGCCACGTTTTTTACAGGGCGTGATCGTCGAACAGAAGGTGATGATTCGCGATTTGGCGTGGCACGAGCAGCGAAATATTCAACTGGTGCGGGAGACGCTGGTCACCGAGATCCATACAGATGAGCGTGTGATTGTGACTGATAAGGGAGAGCATTTTCCCTATGACGCGTTATTGATTGCGACAGGTGGCTGGGCGAATCCGCTGCGTGTGCCCGGTGCCGATGGTGTCAAGCATATTTACAATTTTGTGACGCTCGACGATACAAAAACCATTATTGAGCGTATGCTAGAGTCGCGGACTGCACTCGCGTATGGCGGTAGCTTTATTTCTTATGAACTCTGTGATGGTTTTGCAGTGCGCAAGTTGGATACGACCTGGCTGATGCGTGGCCCCTACTGGTTGCGTAGCGCGTTAGATCCCGATGGAGGTGAGGTTGTTGACAATATTGCAAAGAAGTTTGGGGTCGAAGTTATTCATGGCGATGAGATTGAAGAGGTTGTTCCGAAGAATGGCGTGCCCAGTTATGTGAAGACCAGACAGGGACGCGAGATTCAGGCGGATATGATTGGGATTGGGCTGGGGATTACGCTCAATACGCATCTTCTCGCCAAAACCCCAATTGAGGTACGCAATGGGATTGTGGTCAACGAATATTTAGAGACCAATGTTGAAGGGGTCTACGCGGCAGGTGATGTGGCCGAGTTTTTTGATACAGCGATCAACCGTCACCATACCATGGGTACCTGGGACAATGCCCTGGCTCATGGGCGTCTGGTGGGGGCCAATATGGCTGGTGGTCACCAGGCATATCTGGATGTACCGACCTATACCAGTCCTTTATTTGACGTAAATATTGCTGTTGTGGGGACAGCCGAGTCGGGTAATCCCGAGCTAACGACCCTTTCGCGGCGTGAACCGGGTGAGAAGGGCAATGAAAATTATCGCAAGCTCTTCTTCCGCGACAATAAACTCGTTGGCGTGCTGATGATTGGGAGTCCTAAGGGGCGCAAAAAGCTGGTTGAGATAGTCAAAAATCAGGAGGCCTACGAGACAGTTGCGGAGCGCGAAGCATTGTTATCGGTGAAATAAGGTAGGGACCCGGTTCGACCGCGTCCGCCATTGATGGACCGTATGCCCCAGGTCGATCAATGGCGGACGCGGTCGAACCGGGTCCCTACCTTATGTATAGGTGTATATAACTATTATGTCTGAAATGCAGGCAAATTACTTGATTCAAAGCATCTTTTAGGATAGTGTATATATTAATGTAGGCTCCTGACGAGCCAGTTGTTGGAGAATATTTTTATGGCTATACAATGTAAATATTGTGGGACAGATTTACCGAAAGAAGATGCCCGTTTTTGCAATAACTGTGGAATGCTTGTACCTTCTCATCCTTTCAGTCATCAATCATTATCTGCATCAAAAAATGGCGAGAAAGGTTCTTTAGCGCCATTCGCGCCCTCTTCGGATGAACCGCAAGAAAGACACAGGCGTGTTTTGCGCGAACAGGTGGCTGAATTGTCTCCCGTTCGTTTAAGGCGAGAGCCAGATGAGTCTGCTAAAACGCCAGAGGTGCAGGAGCCGGACTCCGGAGTTGTTGAGAACCAGGCGTCTCATGCTTCTTTGCCGCTTGCTGTTGGGGAAGGCGTGCCCCAGGAGAAGCTACCAGAAACTCCACAACCAGACATTGAGGATGATGCATTAGCGGCTTTGGAAAAGACGAAGCAGTTGTCGCCATCTCGCATGTCCCCCAGACAAGCAGGAGTGAAGCGAATGATGCGTGCATCTGCTCAAGCAGCGACATCAACGCCAGCATGGCCGGCCCCTGTTACGCATGTATCTGCTAGAGAGCCATCTGTACGCACCCAGAGAGCGGACGAGCAAAATGAGGGTGCTCCTATATCGACATCTTCCAATGATGAAGCAGCACCTGTACGCGAGATGCGTACGGATGTAGGGGAGGTTGAAGAGACGCATGCACAAGTAGATGTGGAAGAAATGGCTGTTGAAGATCTACCAACACGGGCGCTTGCTGTACCAGTTAAGGATGCAATGAATACGCCAGTGGAGGATGTGCCGACGCAAGTAGTAGATGCGCCAGTGGAGGATGTACCGACGCAGGGTGTGGATGTGCCAGTTGAAGATGTGCCGACGCAGGGTGTGGGTGTGCCAGTTGAGGATCTACCGACCCGCTCAATGGCTGTGCCGGTTGAAAAGCAATCACGTGTGCAAGAGCAGCCTGTTGAAATAGTACAATCAAGTCCATTTCTATCGATACCGGCGACCCAATCAGAGGCGCGGGAGAATTTTGTGGAGGACTGGCGTACGCGTGCAAAATCCGCCTCTTCAGAAGCTGCAAATCCCGCTTTGTCAACAGCCTTTCAACCGCAAGCAGTTTCACACGTGCCTTCTCCAGATTACCAGAATGTGTCTGATAGTGGTCATCGGGCCGAAAGTGCGGCTTCAACTCCCCCTGTTCGTCGACGGCGGCGACGTTGGCCTATTGTTGTCCTGCTAGTTGTCCTGCTGCTGGGTGGATTGGGTGCGTTGGGTGCTATGATGTTACTTTCTCAACAGTCTGGCAATGATCCGGTTATTCAAGCACAGGTGGGTTTCAGCGATCCTCAGTTGGGTATAGCATTGCTCTATCCCAATGGGTGGCAGAAACAAGTTGATGCAGGCAAGTCCACCGCCCATTTCTATGCAAGCAATCATATAGGACAGGTCGATATTATGGTAACTACCAGTAGTGGGACTGTGATGGAGGCATTGCAGCAGCAGGCGACGAAGATGGGAATGAGTGGAGTGAAAGCGGGTGCCACACTTACTTTTGCGGGAGCAAGCTGGCAACAGATGCAAGGAACCATGCAGCAAAGCGGTGCCAGTTACACGGACACTTTATTAGCAACGATGCATGGAAGCCAGCTCTTCATGATTGTGCAGCAAGCGCCACAGAACAATTATGCGGATTGGGAAAAAGAGTTTTTTGTACCCATGCGTAGTTCCTTGAAATTCTTATAGTCATATAAATTATTAACTATGTTCGCGCTCAATAGGAAGGGTAAAGCAGAATGTAGCGCCTTTACCTTCCTCACTTTCTACCCAGAGATGACCATCTTGCCGTTTGATAATTTCGGCAGCAATATGGAGGCCTAAGCCGAGGCCAGAGGCTGTTCCGTGCCAGTTTTTTTCAATTCGGTAGAAAGGATCAAAGATTTTACTTTGCAGATTTTTGGGAATACCGGGGCCGAAGTCCTGGACGCAAAGAGTGACGGTATCCGTAGCGGAGGTTGCTTTTACCACAATACGCTCGGTGTTGGGAGCGTATTTCATGGCATTGGTTAGCAGGTTAGTAATGACCTGTCCGATACGCGTGCGGTCTCCCCAGATAGTTTTATTGGTTATGCCTTCTTGAATGATGGTCTGATGCTCGTTGATAAACTGAATTTCCTGTACGATCTCTGTAACCAGGGTATCGAAGGGGAAATAGTCCTCGACAAATTGAAGTTTTCCCTCAGCCAGGCGTGTGACATCAAGAAAGTCGTCCACCAGGGCAGTGAGCTTCGTAATTTGTGTGTCCATGCGGGAAGCAAATTGAGCTGTTTGCTCATCACCTATGCGCAGGCAGCGTTTATAAAGGAGTTGCGCGAACCCTTTGAGGCTGGTGATCGGGGTTTTGAGTTCGTGGACAACCATCCCAATAAACTCGTTGCGTTTGCTTTCCAGTTCCCGTGCCGCGATCTGTTCACTGATTAATAGTTCGCGCTCATGCTCTGCCTTTTTGCGTTCGATGGCATAACGAATGATGCGGTGAAACAATTCACCTTGCAATTGCTCTTTAGAGATATAATCATCGGCCCCTGCTTGTAGTGCCAGAATGTCGATATCGCCCTCATTGGCACCCGTAAGCAGGATAATGGGGCGGTTATAGCCCTGGTTGCGTGCAGTTTTGAGCAGTTCAATGCCTGTGTGAGCGCCCAGACGATAATCCAGCACACAAAGATCATGTTCGCCTGTGAGCATAAAGGCGAGGCCAGATGCATATGAGCGTTCCCATAATAACGTATAACGTCCTTTAGGAATCTTCGTCAGAACCTTTTGCAGGAGAATATAATCGTCCTCATCATCTTCAATGAGGAGAATTTTCGTTGCTGGGCGCGTCTCCATAAGTCCCTTTCTTTGTTTCAGCGGGCAGGGTTACAATTTCAAACCAATACTTTCCCAATGCCCGCATTACTTCAATCATATTTTCAAACGTAACTGGTTTCGTAATGAAAGAATTGACTCCCAATTTATAGGAGCGATAGATATCTTCTTCCGCCTTCGAGGTTGTAAATACAACGATGGGGATATCCTGTAGATCGGCGTGCGCTTTAATTTCTCTCAGAGCTTCGCGTCCATCTTTTTTAGGCATATTTAAGTCAAGCAGAATGATGCCGGGTCGTGGAGCGCGTGCTGGATCGGTAAAGTTGCCACGGAGCAGAAGGTAATCCAGAAGTTCTTCACCGTCTTTGACGCTATAGAGCGTATTCAGCAATTTGCCTTTTTGCAACGCTTTTTGCGTAAGAAGAATATCGTCCTCGTCGTCATCGGCCATTAAAATGATAATGGGTTGTGGTTTGATCATCAAATATCAGTCTCTTTCGTTTTTTGTTGTGTGATAGGTAATGTTATGATAAACGTCGTGCCTTTGCCAATGGTGCTTTTGGCGGTGATAGTACCACTGTGGCGTTCGACAATTTTGCGTACCACAGCCAGACCAATGCCAGTTCCTTCGTAATCGCTTTTGCCATGCAGGCGCTGAAATACAGTAAAGATACGATCTAAATACTTCTCATCAAAGCCGATACCATTATCTTCAATAGAGATCAGACAGTATTGTTCTGTTGATGGTGAAGTTGTTTCAAGCTCAGCAGAAGATATTATCCTGGTTTCAGCAAAGACTCTGACATTAGGAGGAACGTCGGGTCGATGAAATTTCAGGCCATTGACGATAAGGTTCTGGAGCATCTGATGCATTTGTCCTGGGTCTGCTTCAATGACGGGAAGAGGTTGTGCTTCGATATGACCATGCGTGGCGTGCAGGCGTGGCTCTACATCATCAATCACCTGGCGTACAATTGCGTTAAGATCAATCTGAGCGAAGGGTGCGCCCTTTGTGGTGACCCTGGAGAAGGTGAGCAGGTCGTCTATCAGGACGCGCATACGGGTGGCAGCATTGCGCATACGCTCGATATAGGCTTTGCCATCGCCCAACTCGGATCCAAATTCTTCTTCCAGCAGGTTGCCAAACGCCTGTATTTTGCGCAATGGCTCTTGTAAATCGTGGGAGGCAACGTAGGCGAAATCTTGTAGCTCCTGGTTGCTGCGTTGTAATTCTGTATTGAGTTGACGTAGAACTTCGGTACGTTGTTCTACTTTTAGTTCCAGGGTAGCATTGAGATCTTGTAGATTTTGATACATAAGTGCCAGTTGCAGTTCTGCAGCTTTACGTTCGGAGATGTCAATGTTCACACCAATCATGCGCAGGGGATGGTTTTGCTCATCATAGGAGGTGATCTCCCCTTTGACGAGGAGCCAATGTTCGGTCGCATCGGGCCAGACTGCTCGATATTCGACATTCAAGGGAGGGCCACCCGCGATAGCTGCAGAAAGGTTTTCTTCAACCAGTTTTAAGTCGTCGGGGTGAATGCGCTGTACCCAGTCTACATCGGTGCTATTCTCGTTGGTAGGTAAGCCATACAGTGCTTCAAGTTCAGGTGACCAGACAATGCGCCTCTGCTTGATATCCCACTCAAAGGTTCCGATCCGTCCGACGCGTTGTGCCAGTTTCAGACGTTCTTGAGAAAGTTCAGCTTCGATACGGGCTGCCTGTTCGCGCATGAGCAGGCGGGTGCGTTCCTCCTGTATGCGCATGCGTTCGATGCCCAGAGCTATTCCGTTTGCAATAGTTGCCATGGCTTGTAGGGCAGCATCATGCAAAGGATAACGCGCAAAGAGTGCCACGACGCCGATCAAGCGTTCGCCTATGAGCAGAGGATAGCCTGCAAAAGCGACCATCCCTTCGCGTCGTGCCCATTCCTGATTGCCGACACGCGGATCACCAATCACCTCATTTGTCAGGTGTGGTTGACGTTCAGAAGCGATCAGGCCAATTTTTAAGTGCACCGACTGGTACGCGGGCATGACCACCATCCAGATGTGTATAAATGCCTGAGCTGGCGTGTAATTCCAGGATGTTTGTCTCTTCATTCAAGATCCAGATACGAGCAAAGGCGGCGTCCAGATGGTGAACCAGCGTTTGCGTACAGGCTGTGAGCATGCCCTGGAGAGTTTCCTCCCTGGTCAAGGCAATACTGATCTCCATGCTCAGCTTGCCCAGGCGGATCTGATCCGAAATGGTGCTTGCTTCTTGCTGAGGTGTAAGCATGTCTTTCTGTTTGGTATGCTGTGAATTGGGGGTTTGTGTCATCAAAAATGCGACGCCTGTCTGTCTCTATGTCAAGAGAGAGATAGGGCAACTCCTTTCGGATACTGTAGTTATCAAGTGCACAGTAACGAGATGCCAGCATTCCATCCAGCAGGGAAATCCGTGCTCCGACCTTACTGACCAATGGATGAGTTTTAATTAAATTACGCACTTGATCTCTATGTCGCTATATTAGCAGGAATTACGTTACTTCTGCAAGTAGGTACCAACGAAAAGCCGTCTATGGTATAATGACCACTGCAATTATTGCATTGGCTGATCATTTGCTGGAGCTTGCAATTGAAGGTTATGTAAAATGCTCCCGAGACAACGGTTGAGATACGGAGAAAGGAGCACGCAGTAGAATAGATGCATCTGCGTGACAATGTATTGAATGGATGATATTCATTTCGAGCGTCATTTTCGCACCCCTCATTCTGAGGGCTATTACATTATGCAGGGGAGTAGCCTGCAAAGTAATAATCGATTGGGAACAGTAGATATTCACTTTACCACTACGGCGGTACATGGCACACTTATTCTGGAGCGAGAGCTTGAGGAGACTGATCTGACCAAGCTGATCGAGCAGATTGATGAAGATCTAGTGTTGTCAGCGGATATGCCGCGCGATGATTTTCTCGTGAGCGTGTATGTTGGTAAGGATGTTGGTTTTTATAGTGACGAATATTTTGCAGAAGAGCATAGTGATGCGCTCGACTTCGACGATGAAGACGAAGAGAGATAGGTTCGGAGCTTGTCGGCGTTCCAGGTATCTCTCTTGAGGGTCTATTTTAGTCTTCCAGCAAGCCGCGCCGCATGGCGTATTTCACGAGTTCAGCGCGGCTATGCAGGTTAAGCTTATCCATGATATGGGTGCGATGCGTGTCCACAGTTTTAGGGCTGATGACGAGGCGCTCGGCGATCTGATTATTGGTATGGCCTTCCGCGACCAGTTTGAGGATCTCGCGTTCGCGCTCAGTCAGAGTGCTATAGCTATCCTTCTCTTCTCCCGTGCGTACGCGTTGCAGATAATCTCCCACCATAATGGATTGAGCGGTGGGTGAGAGATAAAATTGCCCACTTTGTATCACATGCAGGGCGGTGATCAACTCCGTGTCTGCAGCTTCTTTGAGCATGTATCCGGAAGCGCCTGCCCGTAGTGCCTGGAAGACATACTCATCATGTTCATGCATCGTAAGGACCAGGATTCGCACGTCGGGAGCCAGTTTTTTGATCTGCTTTGTTGCTTCAATGCCATTGATATCGGGCATAGTGATATCCATAAGAACGATATCTGGCTGTAAGCGTTGCGTTTCAGTAATGGCGTGGCGGCCATCCTGAGCCTCGCCAACAACCTCCATATCGGGTTGTGCGTTAAGCATCATCTTCAAGCCGGCGCGTAAGATCGTATGGTCGTCGGCCAGTAAAATCCGTATTTTCATATATTCCCCACCGTTTGAGCTGTTTGAGGATCTGGGAGAGCAGGTGGAAGTGGGCGTGGGAGGTGTACCCGAACAACCGTCCCACTTGCTGGATGAGAATTGATGGTGAGGGAGCCATCGAGCAGGCGTGATCGTTCGTGCATTCCAACCAGTCCCCAGCCATGTTCCTGTCCAGGTCCGGGTGTTTTTTGCAGTTGATCGGCGTCGAAGCCGATACCATCATCGCTAATGGTTGCATAAATAGCATCGTTATCTTCCTTCATAATGACACTTACGTGATGTGCTTGAGCATGACGGGCAACGTTGGTCAAAGATTCCTGGACGATACGATACAAGGCTGTTTCCATGTCTGCCGGGAGGCGCTCTTTGAAGCCGGTGACCTGTAAATCGACGCTGATCGCAAATTTTTGCTGATATTCTTTAACGTACCAGCGCAGTGCTGGCAGGAGTCCAAGGTCATCAAGAGCACTGGGGCGCAGATCGATGCTCAGGTTGCGAATGGCACGAAGCGTTTGATGAGCCAGCTTGCGGGTGTCGGCGATGCGGTTGCGAGCTTCCTGGGTCGTAATCGATTCTTCAAGGATAGCCAGGCTAATCAGCAGAGAGGTGAGAACCTGGGAAGTCTCGTCATGAAGTTCGCGTGCGATGCGCTTGCGTTCCTCCTCCATCGCATTCAGGATCTGCGTGGCACGTAACCGATTTGCCTCATCGATTGCTTCTAGCATCATATTAAAGGTACGTGCCAGTTGATCAGCCTGCGGATCCATGCCGGTAAGTGGTGCGCGTTGGGTACTTTCGCCAGATTGGACGCGACTCATGACCTTGCCCAGATCGATCAAGGGGCGGAAGGCGATCTGGAGCACCACAAAGTTCAAGGCGACGCTAACGAGCCAGCCGACGGTGACGAAGATGACCAGGATGGTTGGTGCCGAAGGCAGGGTATTTAATTGGGATGCCAACCATGTCCCGCCGGTGGCACCAATGAAAATGATCAAACTATTTGCAATAAGCACTCTATAGAAAACGGGTATAGTGAGCAACGGTTTTAACAAGCTGTTGTTCTGTATGATATCGCGATATTTACCGCTAGATTTAATCATGAGAAACTCTCTTTATCTGGAATATTTCTTGCTCTTCTTTATAGTAATTGTAGCGGGTCTCTACGTTTGCTGTCAAATAGAGAGTTGTTGGAGTCGAATCAGGTGTATCATGCTAAAAAATCAGGTGAGCACCTGATGTCTGTTCCCACTACCTGGGAGTAAGCTACATCTGTTACTCTGTGCGGATTCGCGATGGGATTGTGATAGATGGTTGCTCATCTTCCATTTAAGGAGCGCTATTCATTATAATCTTGTCAAGAGGATGTTGTAATTGCGTCTGATGCGAACGGTTTAGAACTTTTTTTCAGGGGAGGGAAACCCATTAGGAACAGAGGGGTTTCCGGGTCGCCTAAAAGATGGTATAATCGGCGACGCGGCATAAGAGCTTTGTGCAACGATATCTTTCAATTTGATCAAGACTTAATCCTTTAGAGGAGGCAAAGTGGGCTCTACTACTAACAAAAGCTTGCTTGATGTGGCGACGCAGAAGATCGTAGAAAGCCAGGTCTGGCGTTCCGTCTTCCGTCACGGCTATCCCGATACTCCCTTAAATCAGTCACTGGTGATGATGGGGAACGTATTTCTGCATCTCCACCCTGTCAAAGTTAGCCGGAAGGCGATGAAGGTAACCTATACGTGGTGTATGGGTGGTATTTCCTTCTTCTTATTCCTGCTTTTGACGATTACCGGCGTCTTTCTTATGTTTTATTACATTCCGAGTACCGATTTAGCTTATCAAAACATTAATCAGATTAATAGCGCTGTCTCATTTGGTACCCTTGTGCGTAATATGCATCGTTGGGCGGCCCACCTGATGGTGGTGTCGGTGACGTTGCATATGATACGTGTTTTCTACCATGGCGCTTATAAGCCACCACGGGAGTTTAACTGGGTGGTGGGTGTATTATTGTTCTTTGTAACATTGTTCCTGAGTTTCACAGGTTATCTGTTGCCATGGGATCAGATCGCTCTCTGGGCTATCACCGTTGGCACCAATCTTGCTCCATACGCACCGCTTTTGGGCGATCCCGTCTACAAAGTGCTGGTGGGAGGTGGAGCTGTAGGTCAGGCGACATTGATACGCTTCTACGTGGGTCACGTGATACTGCTCCCATTGGCTGGTGCGTTATTGATGGCGGTTCACTTCTGGCGTATTCGTAAGGACGGTGGCGAAGCTGGTCCACCCCCACCATCTCGTCGTGAGTTGGAGGCGCGTGAGGCGGCTGAGCGTTCGGCAGTTGGCGTAACGCGTTAATTTCAGTACCCTCAAGTGGGTCGAGAAAGATTGGGAGCTTCATCCGCCTCCAGCGGGGAAAATATATCTTTCGAACCCGAAGAGGTCAAGTGTAAATGCACTAGGATGTTCTTGAGAGGATGCTTATATGTCAATTGAACAGAAAGAGCCGCAGGTAGAAACGCAGGCATCTGCGACGCAGCGACGATATCGTACGCTGGCGGTGGTACGGCAAGAAGCGATCACGCGTGTGGAGAAGCCGCTTGAAGACTCAGTCTTTGTGTGGCCGCATCTGCTGGTACGTGAATTCTTTGCGGCTACAGCGGTGATGGTGATGGTAACGTTGCTATCGTTGCAAATTAATGCACCACTGCAAGGGCCAGCCAATCCGAATGTCACGCCTAACCCAGCGAAGGCACCATGGTACTTCCTGGGGTTACAGGAACTGTTGCATTACTTCCCACCAACGACCGCTGGTGTGCTTGTACCTGGACTGACATTGGCTGCACTGGCTGTGTTGCCCTATGTAGACCGTAATCCAAGTCGTGCCTATGCGGATCGTAAAGTTGCTATCGTGACATTCACGATGTTTCTCATGTTCTGGGCGGTGATTACACTGGCGGGTAGTTTCTTCCGTGGTCCAGGTTGGTTGTGGGCATGGCCCTGGCAAAACGGCGTCTACTTCGACCTTTAGGCGAGGAAACAACAAGTTATGAGTATAGATAATATCAACAGGCCGCCTATTACGCCGCAGCAGTATGAAGTACTTCATGGTGGCGGCGCTGAGGCGGCGGAGATTGCAAAGCAACGTATATCGCGCCGACGCTTCGTGCGGCGTTCTATGCTGGCGGTATGGGGAATTTCAACAGGAGCAAGCGTGGCGGGGGCATTATATATGCTCTATCCCAATCTTGCTGGTCAATTTGGTTCGCCCATTAGTGTTGGCAAGAAGACTGATTTTCCGGCGGCATTGCCAGCAAACTTCAAGAAAAATGTTGCCGGTGTCTACTATCGTCAGCAAGCAAAAACGTATCTGGTGCACCTGTCGAAAGACACGAAATTTTTCTTAAATGGGTCGGAACTCTCTGATCAATTGGGTGCAGAGAACATTGTGAAAGATAGCGCTGATGGTTCCTACTGGGTTGCGATCTATCAACGTTGTGTTCACCTGGGTTGTACGTTTGATTTTCGAGATACCTGTATTAGCTTTAAATGTCCCTGTCATGGTTCACACTACAATGTTGATGGTGAATATCTTGACGGGCCAGCACCAAGAAGTACCGATCGTTTTGCACTGACCTTCTCGGGAGAAGATATTACAGTGGACACGGGTACTTTGAATAATACGGTGCCTCATCCAGATCAGACCACACGTTTGATTGCAGCACCAACAGTACAGTGTACATAGCATGATGAATTGTGGTTATTAACGCTCTCTTTGTTTTAAAGTAACTGGAGAGCGTTGAGCCAATCAACTAAAAGGTAGTGTTTTATGGTAAATTTTGGACAGGCTGCCGTGGGCATTATTGTGCTGCTGGTCGTCGCGGTTGGTTTTCTGTATTTATTCTACTCGCGTACGAACGCGGTTGAGAAGACCGGCTATGGCGCACTGGCGATGCTGTCTATTGTTTCAATCATGATACCGATCTTCTGGATTAGAGAGACGGGTTTTGAAGCCAGTCAGAAGAACAACCAGGAAGTAACAGCTATTACGAGTGGAATGCAGCTTTATGCCCAATATTGCACTTCTCAATGTTATGCAGTCAGAAATAGTAAATTAGTACCAGGGTCACTGAAATACAATGGATATACCATTGCAGATTTGAATCAATTGAGCGACCAGGATCTTCTACGCGTTATCGAGGCAGGGGTTTATAATCCCAAAGTACCGGCACCTACTACGGCGGGAGCGATTCCAATGAGTCAGACATACGGTGGTGCGCTAGATGCCAACCAGGTACAATACGTCTTTCAGTTGATCCGTTCTGCCGATCCAACATATATGCAGAAGCAGGGGTATCCAAAGTCTGTAGGGAACGGATTTAACGGTTTGCTCGATTATGTACAGAGTACATATCCGACTCAGTACCAGGCTGCGGTAGATCTGGGAACAAACGGGCAATTTGGTACGCCGGTTGATGATACGAAGCTGAAGGCGGTTACATTAGATATGGTAAATCCGCCAGCGGGAGCTGCATGTACGCCTTCATGTTTCAGTCCAATTAATGTTACGGTGAAGGTGGGTACAGTCATCACCTGGAAGAATTCAACCAGTCAGGCTCATACCGTCACGGCACTGAGTGGAGATGACCCGACGGCCTCTCCAAAACCAAATCCGTTGATTTTTGACTCTGGTAATGATCCGACTAAGTATGTGAAGACTGGTGGCACATTTACGTATACCGTAACGATGGCGGCATACAATTTGAACCCTGACCATAGGGTCTACTACTACTGCCGTATTCATCCTGCGATGCTGGCGGAGTTGATCATTACGAAATAATTGATGTCATATGGCATCTCAGCAAAGGGATGCCATATGCGTTACTTTGATCGCTGGTCATGTCGTTGTGACGCATGTGAACGACATGTTGAAAGGGATTGCGATCCATGCAACAAGTACAACAACAGGGAGTACCTGAACGAATTTCATGGGCGCGTGCGCTGATTTTCGCTGTCGGCTTCTTTCTCGTTGCCGCTATTTTGATAGGGCAGCTCCCTGGTTACATTTACTTACAGATGACTGCTGCCAGCCTGCAAGGGCTGGAGATCGGGTCGCTGGGTCTGGGATTGGTCTGTCTGGGAGGTTTTGCGATCGTCCAGGTGATCGTCTTGCTCTTTGACCCCAAGCCTGTGGTGCCACCGATCATCTTTACGGGTCTGGGGACGGTTCTGTCTCTGGGTGGAGTTGCGCTACTTTTATGGTCTACCTTGACCGGGTGTTCTGCAACTCAGCAAAACTGTAACCAGTTTTTCCCCACGACAACAACGACCTGGAATCCCGTCCTGGGTGGGAAAGTGCTCTGGTTTCAGCCGCAAGCGGTTGATTTTGTCATGATTGCCATCGTCCTCTTTGCCGTTGGCGCAGCCATGATTTTCTATAGTCAGCTTGCTATTCGTGAGCAGCGTAATCCAGATCGTCGTGATCCTGGAACTACGCCCGCGATTCGTTGGATGATTATTCTAGGATCTCTTTTACTCGTCATTTTCATGGTTTTCTATACTTATGTTGATATTGCAGGATTGGGCACGCAGTTGTTCCCTGATCGCCCGTTCTTTGGCGATCGGTTGGTCACATTATGTGCAGGAATCGTGCTGGCGGCATCCATTTTTATGACTGCGGGTGCATTTGCGTTACGGCTGCATTACTTAATGCGTCCGGTGCGGAAGCGTACAATGCGCATTCTGTACATGGTTGGTGCACTTGGGCTTGCCCAGACGGGCGTGCTTCTCATCCTGGCCTGGTTTGCTGTCTATCCTTTGATCGCCTGGATGCATTATTGGGTTATTGGTGGCGTCGGTATAGGAGATTACCTGACTGTTTGTGCTCGTAAGGCATTTGTCCCTGGTAGCTGTGCATTCTCACAGGAAGGCGGCTATATAGTCGATGCGATTATTACCGTAAACTTCTTTGCAATGCTCATGGCGGCGATCTGGGGCTGGAAATCGCACCGCAATGCCGTGATAATTAGTGGTGTGGTAACGACAGCAGTTATTGCAGGAGCGACGCTCCTGATCCATACAGCGCCCAGTCAGATCTTGATTGCAATGATGCTGGCGGCTGGCATGTTGATTGCCGCAGTTATCTGGACTACGGTAGCTCGGCGCGAATTTGCAGTTGTGGGCGAGAATAATCTGGGATGTCTCGGCCAATGGCTCGTTGTAGGCACCTGCTTCTTCGTTTACCTTGCAGCGTTTGCCTTCTTCTCGATCCCAACGTTCCCCGAAGTGGAACCAAATATTCCTTTTGTTGGTGGTATGGGCGTTGGACCTCTGCCAGCCGCTGCCAATCAGCCACCCCCTATTGTCGCACCAGATGCGATGGTGGTGGTCGTGTTGATGGCTATCCTGGGAGGCATCCAGTTCTACTTCCTGACACGCAATCGCTACAAAGTCTGATTGAAGCAGCGAGAATTGCAGAAGACTATAAGGGGTGGAGGGATGAATAGTTATTCATCTTTCCACCCTTTTTTTGTACGCGTGGTGGTTGGGCATGCTATAATGGAGAATAATTCGAGAGTGGGAGGAACTATGTATGCAGTGTGAGCAGCCCCTTAAGGTTCTGATCCTTGCTGCAGAAATTGTGCCATTTGCCAAGGTGGGTGGGTTAGCAGATGTGGTGGGGGCGTTGCCGAAAGCTCTCCAGGCGCTAGGTCATGATGTGCGCTTGATAATGCCGCGTTACAGACAGGTTGATCTTGAGCATTTCCGTTTGAAGACGATCTTTGCGTCTGTTTCGGTGAGAATGGGAAGTTTTCAGGTGCCAGTGAGTGTATGCGAGGGGGAGATAGGGGATCATATTCCGGTTTATATGATAGATGCGCCACGTTATTTTGATCGTGAGAATATCTACGGTTACACAGACGATGGTGAACGTTTCATCTTATTCTGTCGTGCTGCCCTGGAGGCGGTGCGTGCGTTGAACTGGTCGCCAGATATTGTCCACTGTAATGATTGGCATACTGGCATTGTTCCAAATTGGATGCATACAGTTTATCATACTGATCCTTTGTTTGCGAATGCTGCTACGGTCTACACAATCCATAATCTCGCGTATCAAGGAATTTTTGGGTATCGTATCCTTGAAGTTGCGGGTGTAGCCACCGGAGGTTTTCTTTATCCTCAGATTACCGAACTGGCGAATGTTGTAGATATTATGGGGCGAGGCATCTTATTTTCCGATGCTATTACAACGGTAAGTGAACGCTATTCCCAGGAGATCTTGACGCCAACATTTGGCGAGAAACTGGACCACTTATTGCGTTCGCGTCGTGATCGTTTGTTTGGTGTGCTCAACGGGGTTGATTATCAGGAAGCGAATCCGGCGACGGACCGTTACATCCATACCCATTATGATGCTGATTCCCTTGACAAACGGGCGGAGAATAAAGCATTCTTGCAAGAATACGCCCACCTGCCTGTTCAGAACGACGTACCTCTGCTGGCGATGATTTCGCGTTTGACGGATCAGAAAGGACTCGATCTGATCGCACGGATTATTCAGCCATTGCTGACGCAAGGCGTGCAATTTATTGTATTAGGCATTGGTGATCAGCATTATCATGAATTGCTACAAAATCTGGCCGCGCGTCATCCTGAGCAAATTGCCATCTTCCTGACCTTTAACACTGAATTGGCGCAACGTATATATGCTGGCAGTGATATGTTTCTGATGCCATCTCGCTTTGAACCTTGTGGGCTGAGCCAGATGATTGCTATGCGCTATGGTAGTGTGCCCATTGTGCGTCATGTTGGTGGCCTGGCTGATACAGTGCAGGAGTATAATACGCTCACGGGTGAAGGGAATGGCTTCGTATTTGATAACTACGATGCCTGGGAACTCTTCGCCGCTATTGTACGCGCCCTCTCCGTCTATCGCTTCAAAGATGCCTGGCATACGATCCAGAAGCATGGTATGGCGGCTGATCATTCCTGGTACGCTTCTGCGAAACGCTATGTTGAGATTTATCGTGACTCACTGGAATTTCACAAGAGCGGAAAATAATGTACCTCGTCTGACAAGGGAAACAACGCAAAGCAATCGTGCTATGTTGTTTCCCGCTCTCCTGAAAGAAATAGACCTGGGTGACCAATCAATTCAATGGCATCTAAAATTTCCGCTTTTTTCTATTTTCCCCGTATTAATAAATAAGAAAGATATACACAAAGAAATTTGACACTGTACATGAAGATGCATATACTGTATCTAAATACAGATATAAATATCTTTATGGAGGTCTGGGTAAGGTGGAAAGTGAATTTGTAGCGGAAAGTGTGTGGGCTTATGCTGAAGAGGTGGTGGTGCATGATCCAGTTTGTTCTCACTGTCGTCCTGTTTTTCCTGTCTACGCGACTGATGAGTTCTGGAAGATCGTTGAAGCCGTGGATACGCCTGCTGAAGTATTGGTGTGTTGCTTGCGCAGAGCGGTTGAGTATGGGGATGAGCCGGGACGCAATAAAATTTTCTCCACGATTGTGCGTCGGATTCAACAAAGCAATGAATACTGGGCCGCCAGTGTGCTCAAAATGCTTGCCCTTACACCAGATGAGCGGCAGGCTCTTTTATGTGATCTGTGCGCTGATTTGTATGAGAGCCTGCTGCGTGCGTTAGTGGATCGGCAACGTCCATTCTGGGAAGAAAATTTTCTGCATGCTCTCCAGTTTGAGCGCAGGCATGTCTATCAAGCCTTTATGATGCGTGAGGGACGTTGGTGTGACAGGGAGGTGAAACAGGGGACACGTATTCCGCGAGCACTGGTAACACGGTTGGATCAGCCGTTGTTGCAAGGAGATGGAAGCACCTGCGTGTTGGAAATCGAAGATGAGCGAGCACATGGGATGTTACTGGCGATTGAGGCAAGTGACCTGTTACGTCTCGTTATGCTTTTGCCCGTCAAACTAAAAGCAGTTGTGCTTCTCCTCTATTGGGAAGGGAGATCGGAGAAAGAGGTGGCCCACGTACTGGATATCACCGATCGTACGGTACGTAATCGTAGGCGTGAGGCATTGAATTTGTTACGTGAGGCATTAGATCTTGAAGAATAACACATTGCGGACTAAAAAGCACAACGAAGAGGTCGTGTATATTACCGCTCAATACGTTGAACAAGTCCAGGCTGGACGAAGGCCATTTCTGAGTGAGTATCTTGTTCGCTATCCAACTTATATCGACGCGCTTGTGGATTTCATTGCATATTATCATGCTTTTGAAGAACATATCCTGCAAAAAATGGATGGTAGTGAAGTGCTCTCTGAAGTTTCTCAATTGGCTTTAGAACGTGCCCGGTATCATGTGCCTGAAACTAATCGGCCATGTCAAATTCCAACGCTGCTTGTGAAAAGGGATAAAAGTTCTCTCTCATTTTCTTCCCTGGCGCAAGAACTTGATCTGAGCGTTGATATTGTGGTGCAATTAGAGCGTCACAGCATAGACGCTGCGAGTATCCCTCTGGAACTTTCCAGGCGTATGGCGCGGGTGCTCCAACAGCCGTTGTATGTCATTCAAGCATACCTGGCCGGAAGTAGTCAGCATATCCCTGATAAGAGGGCAGGGAATCACCAGAAGATTGCAGAGCAGCGGGGTACCTATTCTGTGTCTGCTAAAGAAGATAGGGTATCGTTCCATCAGGCGTTGATCGCTAGTGAGCAGTTATCGGATCGTCAAAGATCTAGCTGGTGCAGGATTATTGAATACGAAAACAGGTAGAGAAAAAGTTATGACCAAAAAAATTGCGTATCTGGATTGTCATTCTGGCGTCAGTGGTGATATGTTTCTGGGGGCGCTGCTTGATGCTGGCCTCTCCTTTGAGAGCTTGAAAGAGATGTTGGCGCAATTGCCGATCAATGATTATCAACTCGCTCTGGATCCATTTTCTGATAAGGGAATACATGGCTCTCGTTTCGATGTGATTCTCTCAGAACAAGAGCAGCCAACACGTCACCTTTCAGATATTACTGCTCTCTACCACGCCTCCGCGCTTCCGCAGCGTATACGCGAAACGGCGCTTGCTATCTTTCATTGTCTGGCTGAAGCTGAAGCAACGGTCCATAGATCGAGTATAGAAGAGGTACATTTTCATGAAGTGGGAGCGATCGACGCCATTGTAGACATCACAGGGGCCGCAATTGGTCTTGAGGTGCTTGGTATCACACAAGTATATGCATCTCCTTTGCCCTTAACACATGGTCATGTGCAAACCGCTCACGGTCTGCTTCCTGTTCCTGCACCGGCGACGCTGGAGATATTACGGCGTGTGGGTGCTCCCTGGCGGCCATTGTCTGCCGAAGGTGAACTGGTGACTCCAACGGGGGCTGCTATCCTGGCAACTCTTGCACGGTTTGAGAAGCCCATGATCGCCATCGAAAATGTAGGTTATGGATTTGGACGCAAGCGCTTCCCCTGGCCTAACTGCCTGCGCCTGTGCCTGGGTCGGGATCTGAGCAATGGCGATATGGGGGACGAAGAGCCGGATGCCGATTGGGTCACGGTGATCGAATCAAATATTGATAACATGAATGGCGAGTTGCTTGGAGGATTGATGGAGCGTCTGTTTTCTGCGGGAGCGCTGGATGTGAGTTATGCACCTCTGCAAATGAAGAAAAATCGTCCAGCAACACAAATCACCGTTATCTGTTCGCTTGAAGAGGGTGAGCGCCTCTCCCAACTTCTCTTGCGCGAAACAAGCACCCTGGGAGTACGTATTCAACAGGTGCAACGCCGAAAAGCGCAGCGCACCCAACAGGATATCGCCACTCCATTTGGGACTATGAATGTAAAGGTGAAGCGTCTGGGTTCCCACATTATCAGTGTTGCCCCTGAATATGAGGAGTGCAAACGTATTGCGCAGGAGCAAGATATTCCACTTGCCCAGGTGTATGAGGTTGCACAGAGGGCTGCGCAATCCATTATAATAGGAGTGTAGAAAAGAAAAAAGGATAGCGAAAGATAGCAGGAAAACAGAGGAAGCCCATGGATTTCGTTGATTGGCGCAAAGAGCCTGAGAAAAAAAGCATCAATGCCTCCGAAAATGTTGGCAGAAAACGTGGTAAAAAGTATCAAGATTATATTGAAGAGCTGATCCAGGAGGCGCAAGAAAGAGGGGAATTCGCGAATCTACCAGGAACTGGCAAACCCTTAGAGCTTGATGATAATCCTTATGCGGGCGATAAAACCATGGCCTATCACATTCTTAAAAGTAATGGTTTTGCCCCGCCGGAGATCGAGCTTGCTAACGAGATTCGTAAGGAACGAGAGCGTGCGGAAGCGAAACTGAAACGTGTTACAGAGCAGGGAAAACGCTTGCGCACACGTCGTGTCCCCCCACTTGCCAGCGAAAAGCGCACTTACAATAGCATGGTAGAGAAAGCTGTCAGCGAATACGAGACCACGTTACGCGAACTCAATCGCAAAATTCTTACGTTAAACCTGACTGCACCAGCCGCGATGCATCAGCCTTTCCTGGAGGTTGAGCCGCTCGTCCAGCAATTTCTTCAGTCCAATCCGCCTTTATAGTGTGATACGGTTCTTGTTTGTCTCATCTTCAGGATGATTTATTCATACATGAATAAATATTTAAGGTTATTAAGTGCGCTTTTGTTAAGAAGTGTTTCCTGAAAAAGAGAAACCTCAACCATTTCTCCAACCTGATTTTAACCCTGGATCAATGTGACAAGAGTAAGATCTTCTTAGCAGGCTGTAACGAAGACTCATAGTCTTGATAATACGAAATTGATACAAGAGTTGCATACAGATATTTTCAATATCTTGCAAGGTGCAGTGAAATTTATGGATACTATCAAAGCAAAACTCACACCAAACGATATTGGGGAGCACGCGCAGGGGCTTATCCTTGCCGAAGTGATGAAATATGGATACACCGTTCTTATTCCCTTTGGAGAAGGGCGGCGCTATGATATGGTCATTGAGAAAGATGCTCAATTCTTTCGACTCCAATGTAAAGCAGGGCGATATAAGGAGGGAGTGATTAGATTTAATGCATGTAGCTCTAATTGGTTTAATAAAACTAGAAAACCTTATACGCGCGAAGAAATAGATTACTTTGCTGTCTATTGTGAGTACACAGAAAAAGTCTATCTCATACCAGTAGAAGATATAGCAGTGCGGATGGAACGCTTCGTGTAGAGCCAACGGCCAACAATCAAGCAAAAGGCGTTCGTTGGGCGCAAGACTATGAAATATAAGAGCCGGTGATGGGAATTGAACCCGCGACCCATGCTTTACGAAAGCATTGCTCTACCACTGAGCTACACCGGCTAGATACGCTAGACGAATACGGCGAAACGCTTTGAGCGCTCCCTAAAACATCTTTCAGACATAGCAGATTATAATCATAAACTTCTTCTGTGTCAAGCACTTTTTCTCGCCAGTTTAGAAAAAAATTGAGAAGTGCAACCTCGACAACTTCACTATGATATGATAAGATGTGGGACAATGGTCAAATCTGTCTAGTTTGGAGATATACATGCACGCCCTGCTGTTGGCAACGACGAACCGTCATAAGTTAGATGAGTTTCATGTTATTTTCGCTCGTTTACCTTTTACTTTATTTTCGCTTGCTGACATCCAGCTAGACATGGACGTAGAAGAGACCGGAAGCACATTTCAGGAAAATGCAGAGCTGAAAGCACGTACTTATGCGCAAGTTTCAGGGATGCTCTCGCTTGCTGACGATTCCGGTTTAGAAATTGATGCCCTTGGTGGTGCTCCAGGCATTTATTCTGCTCGTTTTATGGGTCTGAATACGTCTTATGAGGAGCGCTTCCGTGCGATTCTAGAGCAACTTCAGGGCATGCCGCAAGAGCAACGTACTGCTCGCTTTCGTTGCGTTATCTCGCTTGCAGAACCATCTGGCTATTGTCGTAGCGTGGAAGGGGTGATTGAAGGGGTGATAGCTGATGCTCCTCGTGGCACCAATGGTTTTGGGTATGATCCTATTTTTCTGGTTCCAGAACTTGGAAGAACGACTGCTGAACTTCCTCCGGAGCATAAAAACCGTATCAGCCATCGTGGGCTGGCCGCCGCTAAGGCTCGTGAATTACTTGAAAATTGGCCGCTATCCCCATCCTCCAAGGAATAGCGTGAATATAAATAATACTGTAAGCAAGAATAGAGAAACTTAGAGGAATAGGGAACTATGGCGAAAAAATCCGCTGTGCGCGTGGCTCTTGATCTGGAGACTACGGGATTGCACGCAGATCAGGATGCTATTCTTGAGGTTGCGGCCATCAAATTTCAGGGAAAAGAAGTTATTGAGACATTCGAGACATTTGTATCCCCCGGACGTTCTATTCCCTATCGGGTACAACGCCTGACCGGTATTAAGCCAGAGCAACTTATCGGAGCACCTCCCTTCGAGACGATTTCCAAAAAATTGCAACTCTTTCTAGGCGATCTGCCAATCGTAGGCCACAGTATTCCCTTTGATGTGAATTTTCTGCAGCGTCGGGGACTGGCACGCAATAATCCCCTGGTGGATACGTTTGAACTGGCTACCGTCCTTCTTCCCTCGCTGAGCAGCTATAATCTGGGCCAGGTGGCGGAGTCTCTTGGCATTAGCGTACCCGAAGATCGCCACCGTGCCATGGTCGATACCGTGCTGGCTATGGATGTATTTCTGGCTTTACATGAACGCTTGCAATCTGTGGATCTGGCTTTATTGAAAGATCTGGCGAATCTGGATGCGCCTCGTTCCTGGCCGTTGTTGCATTTCTTCCGCCAGGAGTTGCGTGATCGCCAGGAACTTGATGGCGTACGTGGCGGGCTGGCACGTGGGAGCCTGGGTGATCGTTTTGCAGCGCAACTGGGCATGGATCCGCGCATACTCTCTTTTGCCATTGCGCGTCAGCAAGAAACTACACCGGAACAGGTTTCCGCTGTTCCCCATGCGTCCGAGGGGGCGCTGAAAACGTTAGAACAATTGGAAACCCATGTAGAGGTGATTCCCGAACAGGATACATCATCTATCCGTGAGGCCTCCCAGATGGCACGTTCAGCCATACGCGAGGCGTTAGAACAACGCACGACGCTCTTGATGGAGATTACCATCGGTGGTAGCGACTATACTCCTGGCTTGCTGCCAACCCTGGAGTGGTTCGTCGAGTCTTCTAGCAAAGGCGATGTTCCCTTACCACGGCTGATTATTGCCTGTTCTAACCAGCATAATGCACGTCGTCTCGTTGATACGGTACTTCCACACTTGCAAACTCTCTTGAAAAGTCAACTCCCGGTGGCATATCTGGCTGAGCGGGGTGGATATCTTTGTACCCATCGTTGGTTTGGTGCAGCGTTGCGTCGTACCAGTGGTGAATTGACGGCAGAGCAGGCTCGCGGGCTTGCCAAACTGGGTTTGTGGGCGCAGCAGACGCTAACGGGTGAGCGCAGTGAATTGACGCTCCTTCCACAAGAGATGTCTGCATGGGAACGCATCTCTTCCGGGGTTGAGCGGATCCCATCAGCTGATTCCCGCTCGAAAACGATCTATGAACGCTGTACCTATCGGCGCAAAGGGTATTGCTTTGTGAGTCTGGCTGAAGAACGGGTGAAGGCAGCTCAGATCGTGGTAACAACCTACGCAGGACTCTTTGATGATCTATCGCAGCCCCATTCGCTCCTTAAAGGCATTGATCGCCGCCTGATTCTGGATGCAGATCTGCTAGAGGAGGAGAATGCACGCTGGAGTAATACTGAATTGGATCAGGCCCGCCTCTTTAGAATGCTCAATACGATTGGCACAGAGCTACCGGATGGTCGTTATCAAGGCTTACTGGCACTTGCAGCCCCCTCGTTGCGTGAGAATGGGCCGGGTGGTCTCTCCACCACACCAACCATTCCTAAAGCAGAGTTGGACGCGCGGATGCAGAACTGGTTTCAAGCTCTGCGCCAGGCCCGTATGTCAGTTGAGAAACTGTTTGGTTGTTTTAACCGCTTGCTGGAGGAATTTCTGCAGCAAGGTGCAGGGGGAAAAGATAAAGGGCGTAGCGAATATGCAGGCCGTGCGCATGGCGGGCGTGGCAATGATCGTGTCGATCAACCTCTGCGCTTAAATAGCTCTATCCGCCATCTCAGCTCCTGGGGGGATGCAGAACATGCCTGGCAACAATCATCGCAACGTTTGCAGGCAGTAATTGATCTGGCATGTGAAGCTGAGAAAATTATCTTGACGACGCAACGTAATCGGCATCGTCTTGAGATTGGCAGTGGAGAGGATAGTTCCGTTGCTTCTGAATTGGCAATTGCCGCCCGACAGATTTTGGAACAAAAACAGCGTGGGCAACAGGCTATGGCGCTGGCTGACGGAGATACCGTCTATTGGCTACGTATGCCCCCCTCGCCGCCCTCTTCTGCCCAACAGGGATCACATCAATCTCCAGCACCGACTGCTGATGAGGCACCCACGCTCTATGCGCAACTGGTTCAGACATCGACTCTGCTGCGTCGTCTCCTGTTATCAGAGCAGAAAAGCACTATTTTTGTTGGCGCGGCACTCTCTGTCGACAGCTCTTTTGCCTTCTCGCGTGGACGGTTTGGGCTGGAGAACGAGGCTTCCCCGGCTTTTTCCGTGGTCTCGGAGCATCACGAACAGACGCTGTTGTACTTTCCCAATGATGTTCCTGAACCCAATGCCCCTCAATATCAACGTCACTTAGATGAAGCTCTCATCCAGATTGCGACCGCTTTGGAGGGGCAAACCGTGGTCCTTTTCACCTCACATGCTGCTTTACGTAGCTCCTATGCGACTATAAAGCCTCTCCTGGAGACGCGTGGTATTCTTGTGTTGGGGCAAGGGGTTGATGGCTCTCCCCGGCAACTCTGGCAGGTCTATCAGAAGCAAGAGCGTGTAGTTTTGTTGGGTACGGGCAGCTTCTGGGATGGTGCGGAAGATATTGTGCGTTCCCCCACTTGCCTCGTTATTGCACGTTTGCCCATGCCTGTCTTGAACGATCCACCAACTGCCGCGCGGGCTGAAAACTATTCTGATCAACTCCATCAGTTGACGGTACCCGTGGCAGCCTTGCGTATACGTCGTGCTCTAAACAAAATCGTATGGGGCGATACAAAGCGCAATATCGTGGTGATGTTTGATCGTCGCATCATTTCAAAAGAGTATGGATCGATGGTGCTACATAGCCTTCCGCGTTGTTCACAACGCGAGGCGGCGGTCTCGCATATGCCCGAAACTCTGCTCGACTGGTTAACTGCTACAGGTTCATGGGACTAGCGAGCAATTTACCCCGAAAGGATCACACAAAAGCATGGCATCCAAGGTACCTGGTCACAGTGAGAGCAATCTGCGTGTTGTGTATGGATCATGCCCCCATGATTGCCCCGATTGTTGTGCTCTGGAGACACACGTCGATGAACATGGGCGAGCGATAAGTGTGCGTGGTCGTGCTGATCATCCAGTAACGCGTGGCTGGCTCTGCGCCAAGGTGAATCGTTACTTAGAACGTGTTTATCATCCAGAACGGCTGCTTTATCCGCTGCGTCGTGTTGGGCCAAAGGGGAATGCAACATTTGAGCGTATCTCCTGGGATGCCGCGCTCTCTGAGATTGCGGAACGCTGGCAGGCAATAATTGCTCGCGACGGTGCACAATGTATTTTACCTTATAGCTATGCTGGAACGCTTGGTATGGTACAGGGAGCCGTTACCGATACGCGCTTCTGGAATCGGTTGGGTGCGTGTCGCCTGGAACGTGCCATTTGTGGTCACGCAGCCGAGGAAGCGGTGCGTTTGACGATAGGTGGACGGCTGGCTCCCGCGCCCGAGATGCTGATCCATAGCAAATTGATTTTGATCTGGGGCAGCAATCCAGCCAGCACAGCACCACACATTATGCCATTTCTACGCGAAGCTCAGCGCAATGGTTCGCGTATCATTGTGATTGATCCAATTCGTACGCTAACCGCTCGCTCCGCTAATCAGCATATTCAGCCTGTCCCTGGAACGGATGCAGCTCTCGCGCTTTCAATGATGCATGTAATGGTTACTGAGGGACTACATGATGCGGACTGGATCGCGCAGAACACCATCGGGTGGGAACACCTGCTAGAGCGTATTTTACAATATCCTCCCGAACGTGCTGCTCAGATAACAGGCCTTGCGCCTGAGATTATTGTTGAACTTGCACGTAGTTATGCAACCAGCACACCTGCATTACTGCGAGTGAGCGATGGCATTAATCGACATACGAACGGTGGGCAGACGGTGCGTACTTTGGCCTGTCTTCCGGCTGTTACTGGTCAATATGGGAAACTGGGTGGCGGCTTGATGTATAGCACCAGTGATTGGCTCAAATGGGATCGGGAGACACTGGCTCGTGAGCATGAAGCAGCCTGCCCGCCAGCTCCTCGTACGCTGAATATGAACCGCCTGGGGGCGATTCTGACAGGGGAAGCTGATCCGCCAATTAACGCGCTCTATGTCTATAACGGGAATCCAGCGGCATCCTCACCAAATACGGGCAAGATTGCTGAGGGATTGCGACGCGAGGATCTCTTTACCGTCGTCCATGAACTCTTTCTCACAGAGACGGCTCGCTATGCAGATATTATTTTACCAGCGACCAGCCAGCTAGAGCAGGTCGATCTGCATAAGCCCTACGGTCATCTGACGTTGCAATATAACACGCCCGCCATTGCGCCTTTGGGGGAAGCACGCAGCAATTGGGATGTGATGCGGGCTCTTGCAGAGAAGATGGGATTTCAGGATGCCTGGTTGCAAGATGATGCGGATGCCATTATTCGTGATGTTTTTACAACGACGGCTGCGCAGAATGCTTATCTTGATGGCATAACTCTTGAGCGTTTGAAGGTCGAGGGAGCTATACCACTCAACATTCCGGAGCACGAGAAGATTCCTTTTGCCGATGGAGTTTTTCTCACCCCATCGGGCAAGGTGGAATTTTATGCTGCGCAAGCCATCGAAAAAGGTTATGATCCTGTGCCGGATTGGAGGCCAGAGGAAGATGCTCCACGCCAAAAGAAGGTTGATGGTGTGACGAAAGACCTTTTGCCGCTTTTAAGTCCTGCCGCCCATCATTTTATTAGTTCAACGCTGGGGAATCAGGAACGTTTGATTGCGAAAGAGGGTGCGCCCACTTTACGTATCCACCCCCTGGATGCTGAAGCCCGCGGTATTCGTAGTGGGCAGATGGTACGCGTAAGTAACGAGCGAGGTTGGTGTCGTTTGGTTGCTGAGGTGACGGAGGATGTGCGTGCTGGTGTTCTAGCGACGACTACTGTCTGGTGGCCGCAGTTCAGTCCTGATCAGCGCAACATCAATTGGACCACATCTGATCGTTTGGCAGATTTTGGTGGCAACAGCACATTTTATACCAACATGGTCGTGGTAGAACCAGATATATTATAGCGCACGTCGAGAAGCCGATCCCCATGGTGTACGGGGTTCGCCCATTCATGCATCCCTACAATGTTTCCTCTTCGATGCATCTCATGCCCGATGCTGTAGGGGTGTCAATGAGCGGAGCGAATAGCACGTGCGTGCTACCCATGTGCAGCAGCACCTGCACGTTTTCCCAACACAATGCCAGGGAGGACGCCCAGTGCTCCAAGACCTTCAATACTGAATCCGGGTGCGATATCACCCAGAGGAGCGCAACGTTGGCACCATATCCGCTGCGACCTGTAGATCGACGGCCCATGTTGCGTATGGTTGCTGATGGGCCAGTTCGGGGAGCCAGTGACGGGCGGCATCGGCCAGGCGTTGATGGTATCGTGTATCGTGTCGCGTCACGCCAGCTTTTCCATAGCGCCCCCCACTGACGCCAAGTCGCCCGTTGCCGGGTCGGAAATCGGCATAGGTGTATGGTGAAGCGTCCCAGAAGAGTGGGAACGTGTCGGGCAGGTCTGCTTTGAACGCCAATGCGTAGATGCGGGCATTAGGTTGCGTCGTGGGTCCAATGGCCTGGATCAGAGTTCGTGCTTTGAGGGTTCTTCCATCGGCCAGCGTAATCTGCCAGTAGCGCTGTTGATCTCTACTCACTGCCTGATAATCGGTTGCGTGGGTATTTCCTGTGATGAGCACGCCAGAACGGCGAGCCTGTCTTGCCAGATGTGCAAGCAAGGTGAGGGGTTGGATACGACCCTCATCGGGAAGCCAGAGTGCACTCAGTACAGAGGTGACATTGAGACGGCCTGCTGTAAGTTCAGTTACTTGCTCAGGTGTCCATAGCTCCGCATGTAATCCTGCCGCATTGCGTGTCTGTGCTTCGCGAGCAAGCAAACGGGCGGCATTTTTGCTTTCGGCGAGACTGATGGCTCCTGTTAAATGTGCTTGAAGCAGGGTGTCTGGTTGTGCAGCGTCTTTTATAAGGGAAAGGAGCGCCTGTATTGTTTCCGACCAGAGGGCATAGCCGGGACTCTCAAGTGGGAGATCACTGAGGCTCATGTTGATGCCAGCACTGAGGATGCCAGCGTTACGTCCGGTCGCGCCGTAGCCCACCCATGCCTCTTTTTCCAGAACGATCACCTGTGCCCCGGCAGCTCTGTGCGCTCAGGGCGGCGCTCAATCCAGCCACGCCGGCCCCGATAATAGCTACATCAATGCTCTGGGAAGGAATGCTGGTATCGGTTGGTAGCACCAGTTCGTTGATCACATTGGGGGGAAGGTCATTCCACCAGGGGATAACATTCTGGTAAGTAGAACTGTCACGTTGTAGAAAGGGGGAGGGATTTGTATCAGGCTGAGATTGCATAAAGCTCCTTTTCCGTTCAGTCCCCAATTGTATGTTCGCTCAATTGTATGCTCTATTTGGAGAGGCTTACCGAAGGAAATTGCGAGCAGTATAAGCATTCTAGCAGAAATTGTCAAGGCGAAAAAACAGTAGAAAAGTATAGTGACAAGTAACCCTGGTATGCATATACTATAGCAGGGCTATTTGTTCCTGGAGCAAGATAGTAGCGATTTTTTTTGTGCGAATCAATGAATCTGGAGAATAAGCAAGCGTGGATGACAAAGAAACTGGACGTGTAGAGGCGTTTAGCGATGGCGTATTTGCCGTTGCGATTACCTTATTGGTGTTGAATATTCATGGACTATCAAATCCAACGAACCCAATACCTGATGCAGATTTGTGGAATCTTTTGCGTGATCAATGGCCTATTTATTTAGCCTTTGTCACCAGTTTTGCGACAATTGGTGTCATGTGGATGAATCACCATCGGCTCTTCACACATATTAAGCGTGTGGATACAAATCTTTTTGTCCTTAATCTTTTGCTTTTGCTCGTGATTGTTTTTATCCCTTTCCCCACTGCGTTGCTGGCATCCTATATAACGCATCCCGAATATCATGATGCTGTCTTGCTGTATAGTGGAACAAATATATTCCTGGCGATCAGTTTTTACCTGCTCTGGCGTTACGCCTCGTACAAGAACCGTTTATTGGCGCATGATGTAGATCAAGAGTCAGTAGATGCTATTACCAATCAGTACCGTTACGGCCCTTTAGCTTATGTAGTCACATTTATTCTGGCTTTTATCTACGTGCCAGCAAGCGTTATTTTGACGCTGTTATTAGCGCTCTTTTTCGCGCTCCCTGGTCGACGTACTGGTACCCGGTGACTGAAATAGCCTTTTAGTTTACACAGTTGAAGCATGGGAGCTTGTCTCATTTTCAGAGAGTAGTAGAGCAAGCTTGTGAAGCTCCCCTGCCACTGATCCTCACTAATCTCCTACGAGGCAAAACCTCTAGTGAGAATGTTCTGCCCATCTGTAAAGACCTGTGTATATGAAGGAGCCTGCATCTCAGCGCCAATGAGCAAACGACCATTGCGATACGCAGAGAAGACCAGGCACCAGTCAGTTCCCGCCGCATTCGATCCCGTTTTGATCCCATTGGCACCTGGGTAACTCTGGAGAAACGACGTGAGAATATTCGTCCAGTCATATTTATAGTGAGATAAATTGGGGTCCAGGTGATAGTTCTGGGTTGAAACAATCTGGGCAAAGAGCGGATAGCCCATAGCAACGCGAGCAAGTGTTACCAGATCGGCAGCACTTGAGTACTGACCGGCTTCACCTGCTCCATAAGGATTCTGATAGTGGGTATCCTTTAAACCAAGCTGAGCCGCCCTGGTGTTCATGAGGGTAACAAAGCTGGCTGTATCGCCAGAGACGGCGTGGGCCAGCACCACCGCAGCGTCGCTCCCCGAAGGTAAAAGCAAGCCATACAGGAGGTGGCGTATGCTCATCTGGTCGGTGGCATGTAATTGGGCGACGCTCATATCACCTGGTACCTCGTCAAGCTCGGCCTGTTGGATCGTTACGACCAGATCAGGCTGCAATTGTTCAATCGCGAGAAGGGCGGTCATGATTTTCGTTGTGCTCCACATGGACACACGCAGATGACCATCTACATTCAAGAGCACCCGACCTGAGGTGGCATCCATCAGGTATGCAGAGGAACCATTGACGAGAGGCGTTGGTGTGGGCGTCGGCGGAACCTGTGTGGGTGTATCAGTGGGTGTAGGTGGAAGCGGCGTATCTGTTGGGGTAGGGGCGCTTGTTGGAGTCGCCTTGCAGAAAATAGAGGGAGAGTGGACGAGCCATTTGTGCTTTGAAAAGCAGAGACAAGGGACGAAAAAACGATCCCCATAACGACAACAAGAGCGATCACCAGAGTCAGTGCGCTGATTAAAAGAATACGATGCTTCATGCTTCAATTCCATTTCTATTATCAAAGAATACAGTTTGTAAGAATACAGTGGGTAGGTCCGTTCCCCTCAGTCTTAACCTCCTGAGAGATTACGGGGCTCTACATAACTACTTTGCTGTATCTCATTCCAGGATTTACCTCCATTGTTTGTAAAATAGATGAGAGACGTAAACGTCTGGTCATTTGTCTTCTTATTTACTATGATAGCCTTTTCGGCTACGAACCAGCCAACATGTTCATTGATAAAATTCACATCGCTAAAATTGTTGAATTCATTACCCGTCGTCATCTTATATTTTTCTAGCCACTGTCCCCCTGTAAGTTCGTATATGTCTATCTCATTTTTCTCTATAAGAAGAAAATGAGTAGCATCAATGAGGGTAACGCCGGTAGGACCCATAGTTTTGTTATTTACAACCTTACTAAATTTGCCTCCTGTTAGTTGCCATGTTTGTCCACCGTCACCTGTATTATAAAAGTAGATGTGGATCTTTTTCTGATCGTTGACGTAAACAAACAGGCTTCCATGTTGAGCATCAAAGAACCTGGGTTGAGAGATGGTGGCTATTACTTTATCTCCGCTATCTATATTGGGAGCGGGCATTATTTCGTCTGATTGTGGCAGTTGTTGCACTTGCCAGCTCTTCCCGCTATCCTGAGTAATGTAGAGCGATTTATGTACCGATCCATGGCCTTCAATGAGCATAGTATATCTAACAAACCAACCGATCTGGGCATTGAGAAACGTTGCTTGTCCAACCTCTCCAGTAGGAAACGGGCCGGGAGTTGTATTCGTTGCACCTGTTTGTGCTTTGCTCATTAACCGCCAGGATTTGCCGCCGTCTATAGTATGGAAGATTGCCAGTTCTTGATCCATGGCGGTTTGTCCTTTTTGTAATACATCTGTAGCCCAACCATTTTGTTTATCCACAAAGGTAATCTCTGATGTCTCTCCTGGTATCATAAATTTTTGCCAGGATTTGCCGCCATCAAGGGTACGTAGAAGCGGCGTCCCTGACGTATCGAAGCTTGAACCAGGGATCACCCAGGCGGTTGTGTCATCCAGGAAAAAAGAACTTCTGAAACTTGTATATGAGTCAGGAAGTCGGCTTTCATTCCAGGATTTGCCGCCGTCTATTGTACGTACAATAACACGATGTGGCAGGCTTCCATCCACGGTGGACATTGCTTCTCCCCATCCGGTTGTTGGACTTTTCATGTTTATTTGAATGAGAGAAGGTTGATTTTTCATTGGTACTACGGGCGTATTTTCAGGTTTTTCTATGGGCGTTATTCCAGTCATTGGAGGATTATTAGATTTCAGAGCAATGAATGTGCCGACCAGAAGTGTGATCAAAAGGAGTGCAGCCAGAACTCCGACGCGCCAACGCCAGGGGCCGGGTCGTTGTGCTGGTGGAAAGACAAATTGTCCTGTACGCATATTTTCCTGATAATTGTTCTGTTGAACAGCTACCATGTGCGTTTGCTGGATGCGGGCACGAATACGTTGGAGCGATTGTTGGTCGACCTGATTGATTGGATAATTCTCTTGTAATTGCTTAGTGAGACCTGGATAGAGTTGTTCGTCTTGCGTTAACTCGTTGTGTTCTAGCATTCTCTGCTCTCCTTCTTCTCCTGGTTACTGTAGGCTGCACGTAGCGCTGTTCTGGTACGCGTAAGAAGTTGGCTGATCGCTGCTTCGCTTTTATTCATGAGAACGGCAATCTCAGAGCATCTCAGGTTATGAACATAACGTAAATAAAGAAGTTGCTGTTGTAATGATGGAAGTTGTTGAATATGTGAGCGTAATTGATTGCGAACCTCGTTCTGTAGCAGGATTTGTTCTGGTTCCTCATTATCATAAAGAATTTCGGCAAAGAGATCGATATTGACTGTTACATGACGATTTAACTTTCTGTAGTTATCGACGAGTTTATTGCGTGTCACTTTTTTTAGCCATGCCAGTCGGTCTTCAGGCCGTAAATAGTTCAGGTCATTTCGCATGAGAGCGGCTGTAAAGACCTCTGATGTGATGTCTTCGGCATCCTCACGTGTGAGTGTATATTTGCGAATATAGGTAAAGAGGATATAACCATAGCGCTCGAAGAGCACAATCTCAGCAGAGTCATTGTGTTTGAATTGTGATGGCTGCGATTGGTCCATATCTGTCCTTTCTTAAGAAAAATTGGTATCATCCCTAATATCGTAGCAATGATTGAAACCTGACATCGGTTTGACTTCTGGATTGCTGGCAATCTTGCTTAGAACAGATTGCAAGTGAAAAATTTGGTAACTGGTACGGTCTGGTGGAAATAAAGCGTGAGGATGTGATAGCCAGACCAATCTGAAAGAGGTCTGGTTTTTTGTTGCTGATCAGCTCAACATGCATCAGTTAGAAACGCTGGTCCGTCAGGTTGCCGATCTTTGTGGTATTCAGGAGGATCTGGGCTGCAAGGGCGAATGCAGCCACCGGGTTTCTAAGTTCTAGTGGTGATGGTGCTCGTGTTCGTGACTATGAGCCTGCCCAACGTAAGGTGCATGGGCATCGATAATGTGGCGGCGTAGCTCTTGCGGCGTCTGAAGATGTTGCTGCAACCAATCGATAATTACATTCAGACCAGTTCCATCCTTCAGGTTGGTGAAAACGAATGGTTGTTTGCCGCGTTGGAGGCGTGCATCTCGTTCCATAACTTCTAGCGAAGCCCCTACATAGGGGGCCAGATCGATTTTATTGATGACTAACAGTTCTGAGCGTGTGATGCCGGGGCCACCTTTGCGTGGTATTTTGTCGCCTCCAGACACATCGATGACATAAATGGACACGTCGACCAGTTCCGGACTAAAGGAAGCAGCCAGGTTATCGCCGCCGCTCTCGACAAAAAGTAATTCGAGGCCGGGCAGATTTTCTTCCAGGTCGGCAATAGCTTCCAGGTTCATTGAGGCATCTTCACGGATCGCCGCATGGGGGCAACCACCCGTCTCAACGCCGCGTATGCGTTCCAGCGGTAACGTGCCCTGGCGCAACAAAAATTCGGCATCTTCTTTTGTATAGATGTCATTCGTAACTACCGCAAGGCTATAATGAGGCCAGAGACGCTTGCTCAGACTATCAACGAGCGCGGTTTTGCCACTACCAACTGGACCTGCAATGCCCACGCGAAATGCTCGCGTAAAATCGTTCGCCGTCATTCAAATATTCTCTTTCATGTTTGCTAGAATCAGGGAAGAGCGTTGCGCCGCTATACCTTTATTATGCAACGCATCTGGTTATATCGCAATGGTTAAACCCCCTACGTTAGATGGTCCCTATGTGGATGGGCTTCTCCTTGTTGATCAACGTTTGACAGAGCCATCGGGGCGTCATCTGAATGATATACTATCATGGTAATCAGAGCAGGAAAAAACCTGCTTTTTGTATCTTGCAGGTTGGTCATTCATATAGATAAGAAGCAGGAGAGCATCGGATATGAGTTTGAACATTCCACGTCGCACGTATGCTGACCTCTACGGTCCTACCACGGGTGATCGCGTGCGCCTTGCCGACACCGAGCTGATCATCGAGGTGGAGAAAGATTTTACCGTTTATGGTGATGAAATTACATTTGGTGGCGGCAAAGTCATTCGTGATGGTATGGGTCAGAGCAGCCGGGCGATGCGTGAGGGGCCACATGGAGCACTTGACCTGGTGATTACCAATGCTCTCATTATTGACCATTGGGGGATCGTCAAAGGCGATATCGGGGTCAAGGATGGGCGCATTGTCAAAGTTGGCAAGGCGGGCAATCCTGATATTATGGAAGGTGTTGATCCTGACCTGATTGTTGGTTCCAGCACCGAAGTGATTGCCGGTGAGAACATGATCGTGACGGCGGGTGGCGTTGACTCCCATATTCACTTTATTTCTCCGCAGCAGGTTTACGAAGCGCTTTCCAATGGCATCACGACCATGATTGGTGGGGGAACGGGGCCCGCAACAGGCACGAATGCAACGACCTGCACGCCCGGTGCCTGGAACCTCGCCCGTATGTTGCAAGCGGCTGAGCACTGGCCGGTGAATTTCGGCTTTCTCGGGAAAGGGAATACCGCCACGGAGGCACCCCTGATTGAGCAGATCCGTGCTGGAGCCTGTGGACTGAAGTTGCATGAGGATTGGGGCACTACGCCTGCCGCTATCGATACGTGCTTGAAGGTCGCCGATCAGTACGATGTGCAGGTTGCGATCCATACCGATACGATCAACGAAGCGGGCTTTGTGGAAGATACCATTGCGGCGATTGCAGGGCGAACCATTCATACCTATCATACAGAAGGAGCTGGTGGGGGGCATGCACCTGATATTATTCGCATTGCCTCATTCCCAAATATTTTGCCATCCTCTACTAACCCAACTATGCCTTTTACATCGAATACCCTTGCAGAACACTTAGATATGCTAATGGTCTGTCATCACCTTAACCCGCAAGTGCCTGAAGATGTTGCATTTGCCGAGAGCCGTATCCGTCCAGAAACGATTGCGGCTGAAGATATTTTGCACGATCTGGGTGTTTTTAGTATGCTTTCCAGTGATTCGCAAGCCATGGGGCGCGTCGGCGAGGTTGTGACGCGCACGTGGCAGACCGCGCATAAAATGAAAGTGCAGCGTGGTCCACTCGCTCAGGATTCTGAGCGCAACGATAATTTTCGTGTCAAGCGTTACGTTGCCAAGTATACGATCAATCCCGCCATTACGCATGGGGTGGCGCACACCATCGGCTCGATTGAAGCGGGTAAACTGGCTGACCTGGTGCTCTGGCGTCCAGCCTTCTTTGGTGTCAAGCCCGATATGATCGTCAAGGGAGGCTTTATTGCGTGGAGCGTGATGGGTGATGCCAACGCCTCTATTCCGACGCCGCAGCCCGTGCTTTATCGCCCAATGTTTGGTTCTTTTGGTGGCGCGACGGCGGCAACGAGCCTGTTATTTACCTCGCAGGCGGCACTTGAGGCGGATCTGCCAGCACAACTGGGGCTGAAAAAGATACCTGTTGCAGTTGAGCATTGTCGCAACATTGGCAAGGCTGATATGAAGCTTAACGATGCCACGCCCGTTATTGAGGTTGATCCAGAGACCTATGAGGTGCGTGCCGATGGCGCGTTGCTTACCTGTGAGCCTGCTGATGTACTCCCGCTGGCGCAGCGCTATTTCTTATTTTGATCACACAATGCCGTTATAATCATGTGACAGGGTAGGGACCCGATTGATCGCGTCAAGCAATTCATTGAAGCGTATTTGTACAGAATACCCGCATTGCACTTTGTATACGCCTCAATGAATTGCTTGACGCGATCAATCGGGTCCCTACAGTGGTCATGGGTTCCGTCAGATGAACTGGCTCGTCAAGTTTCTTTCACTGAAATTTTGTAAATTGGAGAGGAAAAACAAGAGCTCGTGATCTGACGGTTGGTCATGCGGCGAGTGCGTTGCGTCACCGGAGCTCGCAGATGTAGGATCTGGCTGGCTTGTCGTTGAGCGTGAGTTCGCCGACGGCGACGAATCCGTTGTGTTCAAGTACCTTGCGCGAAGCCGGATTGCCCAGCGTGACCCTCGCATGCAGCTTTGTGAGTCCGTACTCGGTGGCGGCGAGCTTCGCGCACCTTACGTACCGCCGCTGTGGCCAGTCCTTGCCCCGCAGCCTTCTGCGCGATCCGGTACCCCAGTTCCGCCGACCCGTCTGCCACTTCGACCAGGTTCACCCGTCCCACTACCTCGCCGCCCTCGGCCACCAGCAGGTGAAAGTAAGCCGTCCCGGCGGCCTGCCACGCGAGCATTTGCGCATGCTGCGTGTCGAACTCGGCGAAGAACTCGTCCCCCCGATCCGGTATCGACGCCGCGAAGTAGGCCCGATTCTCCCGCTCGAACGCAAGCAGAGCTGGCGCGTGGTCGAGGCGGAGCAACTGAAGGTCTGGCATGTGGAGGTGGAGGCGTGGTGTTGCTTCCGCCCCGGTTCCCCTGTCCTCCTTCGATTTCGTGTGGGCGGGTTTCTCGCCCACGGCCTGCCTATCGATAAAGGAACATTCATCGACCTCTGGCGTGTCTCGTTCGTCTCGTTCTTTCACATGTTTCTCCCTTTGTTCAATTGCTTCAATTTGGCCCTGGCGCGACTTCGATGAACGACAATTATCCTCCAACCGCGCTCCAGTCTCTGCTCATCTTGTGCTACCGCCAGCAGCACTTTCCATACCCGCGCCGAATGATTGGCGATGATCGTGATCAACAGAAGTATTGCGCGGATTGAAAAATGAAAAATGTCCACTATTCTACTCCATCACATTTTTCATTTTTGAGCACCCCTGCATAATTCGTCAACCACAGCCTTGACACAATACGATATATCGTTTATTCTTCAGGAGTTAAGTATTAATATCTAAACATCTGGCAACTTAAAATAGTATAGGTGCAAAGGAAAAAGCAATATGAATCCCGTCACTGTACTCGACTTTGTGAATATATTCTTTGCTGGTATGTTGGCTGGCATCGAGTTCGTGATCCACTACGGTTTGCGTGGACCTTCCGAGATGTTGGACGAACATGCGCAGCTTCAGCTTCGGCAAGCGCTGGTAATGAGGTTGCGTGTACTGGTGCCTGCCTTTTTTGCGCCAACGGCAGTGTTAGGGATTGCCCTGACAATTCTCAATGCTGGTGCACCCGGCTTTTGGTTTCGGTGTGCGGCAGTGTTTGCCGTGTGCACCTGGATCTTGATCAGAGTCGTCGGCACCGTCCCTATCAATAGTGCCACCGCAGACTGGCAACTCAGCGCACCACCGAAGAATTGGAAGGCGTTAGTTAAGCGTGCGGAACGGTTCCATATTGTCGGGGTCTGGGCAGCGATCCTGGCATTTGCGTTTTTCTTGACTGCCGTGGCACTCAAGCTGACCGTTCATTGACCTATAAGGCACAATTTTTTATTGTAGGGGACCATTGACCTGTCCATTGTGACCATACACGATCCGTGAGCCGCCAAAGGTTACCAGGTGAATCTCTTTCTCTTCGCCTGGTTCAAAACGGATGGCGGTGCCTGCGGCAATGTTCAGGCGCATCCCGTATGCAGCGGGTCGATCAAAATCCAGGCCGCGATTGACCTCAAAAAAGTGATAGTGACTCCCTACCTGAATGGGTCGATCACCTGTATTTTTGACGAGGATCGTGGTTGTCTTGCGCCCGTTATTCGCAAGGATCGCGCCTTCGTTCAGCAAATATTCGCCAGGTTTCATTGCGTACTCTGCCTTTCTATCGAATAGGATCATGAATGGTGACGAGCTTTGTACCATCGGGAAACGTTGCCTCGACCTGGACATCGTGGATCATCTCGGCGATCCCGTCCATCACATCCTCGCGCTTCAAAATGGTCGCTCCGAATGACATGATCTCGGAGACGCTTTTCCCATCGCGGGCAGCTTCCAGAATTTCGGCGGACAAAATAGCGATGGCTTCGGGATAGTTGAGTTTCAGACCGCGCCCCTGGCGTTTGCGAGCCAGCTCTGCTGCGACAAACAATAATAATTTTTCCTGCTCTCGTTGTGTAAGGTGCACCTGATCCTGCCTTTCTAATGTATGTGAGCATCTGCACAAAGGTGAAGAGACCCCACTCGTTGTCCACCGCTTGAGATGCTTGTTGCGCTCTTTGTGAGCATTCGTGACCATCTGCTTCTGGGAAAGGTCTCCGATCACAACGGTTCTCTCAACCACTTTGTGTGCCAGGAGATGGGATGCTTTATGCAGACTGTCACGTTGTTTGTTATGCTTCCGTTCTGAAATACGTTTATAGACCTGGGTCAAGCGAGTATACCTTCGCGCCCCCTTTTTGCAGCGATCTCGCTTCGAGCGCATTCGGTCCAGGTGTTTATTATACCACCGATGTCCTTTGAAGCCCCCGATGCGGTAGAGCTGGAATTCCCCCACTTCCATGTTCGGGTACCCCCAAAATCGGTTCTTCCGCACGGAATGTGCTCATCAATAGGGCGAAATCCAGAGCAACGAGCATAGAAAGCCGCTTGGAGGGCTTCTTTTCTTACAGAGAGGCCGGAGCGGAAGAACCCCAAATTTGGGTGCACCCCTGGTTCGTGAATTATGTACACTAAAACATTTATCCATCCATTCGAAACTACGCGAGTTTTCGATGGTAATAGAAGCATTGACGTTCGCTTGCGTGCCCCCGGCAAACGTTTGAAGAGTAGCAGCCGCCCAGGAGCTATGATTCCTGAGGGTCAGAACATCGTTAGCTCCTAAAGTGATGATAGCTTGCCCGACGTTTTGCTGGGTGCCAGCTCCTGAAGCATATACGGTTCCCGGAACCTCGACTCCATTTACAAATAGTGCGAATTGGTTCGGTTCTGCAGTCGATACGGAAAAGGTAACCTTGTAGTCACCCGCACTAATAACATGAATTTGAGAGGCTCCGATTGCATGAGCGATTCCAGCCGTGAGAACACCATTTGTATCAAAGCTAATGTCACCCTCTATTGGTATAGCCCGGCTACCCAGGTTGTAAACGTATCCGTATTCGGATGCACCACCTGATGGTCCAGCGGGTCCGGTAGCTCCCGTGGGTCCAGCGGGTCCGGTAGCTCCCGTGGGTCCAGTGGTTCCAGCAGGTCCGGTAACTCCCGTGGGTCCAGCAGGCCCAGCGACTCCCGTGGGTCCAGCGGGTCCAGTGGTTCCAGCAGGTCCAGTGGGTCCAGTGGTTCCAGCAGGCCCGGCGACTCCCGTGGGTCCAGCGGGTCCGGTAGCTCCCCTGGGTCCAGTGGGTCCAGTAACTCCCGTGGGTCCAGCAGGTCCGGTAGCTCCCGTGGGTCCAGCAGGTCCAGTAGGACCACCGGCTGGTCCCTGAGGTCCTTGTGGTCCCTGAGGTCCTGTAGCCCCTTTAGGCCCAATGGCTCCTTTAGGCCCTTTAGGCCCAATGGGGCCTTGCGGTCCCTGAGGTCCTGGTGGACAAGTACACCTTCCAGGACCATCATTCGGGCGAGCATGTTTAGTACTCCTTGCGCTACCCAAGCATTGTTTCGTTTTATTTGTATTGCTTCCTGTTTGTGAATGTGATGAGACCGCTTCTGCTGCTGTTGTCCATGCAGCCAGGCCTATCAACAAAATCAACAGGGAAAAGATGCTTACCATAAAGCGCCGTTTTCTGGCTACATTTTGATTGCTGTTTACCATAAAGCGCATTTTACTTCTCTTTCTGCTTGATGGATATTTCTGTATGTACAATCAGAGGCTATATTTTTTTACTATAGAGGGGTGCAAAATATATATATATGCATGTACCAAAATTTATACTGACAGGATTTTTCCCATAAAGTTGTGCTGCATTGTGCCAATAGCTCTTTTTATGATTTCTCTATACTGATCGTAAGCCAATGAATGCGTTGGGAGGAAGTATGAAACAAGGAATATTTCCATCATTTCCACGCGAGCAATGGTGTTGGAAGAAAAGGGAAAGGTGAGAGAGGAGTATTTCAATGATTGGGTATAGGGATAGAGAAAAAGCTTATTCCTCTCTCAAAAACAGTACTTTCTTTAAGAAAGGAATGAGAATGAAGCAGCGAGCAATTCTATTTGCGCCAAATTTCGTACTGCTTGTTTTGCTGACAATCTGTACGACTTCAGGCGTGTCTGCCCACATACGAAGTGTAGCCAGTAAGTGGCCTCCTTCTGGGCATTTCTATCATAACAGTTCTAAATCCCGGCTAGGGGCGTCATTGGGGGTTGTCAATCTAGCCTTAAATAAGCATGCAACCGCATCTTCTCTAGAGACTACCCAGCTTGGAGCAGGGAACGCAGTGGATGGAAATTTGACCACGCGCTGGTCATCAGGGCCGCGCCATGGAACTGAATGGCTGCAGATTGACCTTGGAAGTGCGTATGTTATCAGCGGGGTAAACCTGGCCTGGGAAAGGGCATACGCTACAATTTATCAGATTCAGGTTTCTATCGATCAAACAACATGGAAATCGATCTATAGTACAACGACGGGGGCTGGTGGGAACGAGAGCCTGACAGGACTTTCCGGGATTGGTCGCTATATTCGTGTGTATGCAACTCACTATTCACCTGCACGTACAAACTATTCCCTCTGGGAGGTTCAGGTGTATGGGAATACAGGAGGAACACCGGGACCTCAGGGACCAGCGGGGCCCAGGGGACCTCAGGGACCAGCAGGGCAAGCCGCGCCCGTTTGCAGCGAGTTTAGCACGGGTATCACATACAATAGTAATCCCTTAGCCATTGCAACGGGACCGGATGGCAACCTGTGGTTTGTAGAAAGCAGTGGAAACAGGATAGCACGTATTACCCCTTCTGGCGTGGTTACTGAGTTTAGCGACGGGATTACCGCCAGCAGTTATCCCTATGGCATCACAGGGGGACCGGATGGCAACGTGTGGTTTACGGAAGCCGGTGCAAGCATGATCGGACGCATCACTCCTGCTGGCGTGATCACTGAGTTTAGCGCGGGAATTACTGCTGGAAGTAATCCTCGTGGCATCACCGCGGGACCGGATGGCAACCTGTGGTTTACAGAAAGCAATGGGAACAAGATCGGGCGCATCACTCCTGCTGGCGTGATCACTGAGTTTGGCGCGGGGATTACCGCTAACAGTGGGCTCTCAAACATTACAGTGGGGCCGGATGGCAACCTGTGGTTTACAGAAAGCAATGGGAACAAGATCGGACGCATCACTCCTGCTGGCGTGATCACTGAGTTTGGCGCGGGAATTACTGCTGGCAGTAATCCTCGTGGCATCACCGCGGGACCAGATGCCAATCTATGGTTTGTGGAAAGCAGTGGGAACAAGATCGGGCGCATCACCCCCACTGGCGAGGTCAGCGAGTTTACGGGGATCTCTGCTGGCAGTATACCCGTTGACATCACGGCAGCACGGGATAGCAACCTGTGGTTTACGGACTCCAGCAAGAACAGGGTCGGGTACATTACCCTTAATGGCGCAATCACTGAGATAAGCCTGGGCAATTCTGATGCCAGACCTCTAGCTATCACAACCGGGCCAGAAGGCAACGTCTGGTTTACCGACTCTAATACGAATCAGATTGGTCGTTGCGGCGTCCAATTGGCGTAGGGGTCTAGTCTAGGCCGTGCTTGCAAATCATAACCAGAGCATGATAGAGGCAAGCGCGACCATCGCCAGGAAATTGGCCGCGCGTTTCTCATAACGCGTGGCCACACGCCGGAACTGCTTCAGACGATTGATCAGACGTTCGATGTAATTGCGCTCTTTATACAAGGCCCGGTTAAACGGTCCGGTGCGCGTCTCGTCGCTACGGTGGGGAATAGTGTAGTTAATTCCTCGGCCTTTGAGGTAATGCCGGATCTTGCGACTCCTGTACGCTTTATCTCCCAAGACGCGCTTTGGTCGCAACCTGGGACGCCTCGCCCTCCTCGCTTGACGGCCCCTTGCTCCATCATGGCTTCCAATTTGGTCGCGTCATGACACTGCCCTGCCGTGAGCACAAACGTGTATTTGTGGTTGAACTTTTCAATAAATTTTACGTGGTGGAATTGCTTCTTGTCCATAGAGTATGAGTTTTGCTGCCCGCCAGAATGCAAGCAGTCCTGCAGAGATGTCTCTGCCTTGTCGACTGACGGCACGAACAACCAGACCGTGTGCGACGAGGGTGCTTACGCCCCAGGAAATGTCCATGGGTCGGCTCATTTCTTGTGCCAGTGTGCTGAATTGTTGTTCTATCTGCAGCCAACGTGTCGCTTCCATGCCAACTTTACAGATATAGAAGCTGCAAAAATAGGGAAAAGAGCCGAGCCGTATAAAAGACGAGGGTGCGCGTTGTTGTGGTTCGATCTTCATGTGCTCGAGCGCCAGGGGCTTGCCTTGAGCGGTGATTTCCGTTGCGAGGTGTAGTTGTTCGTAGTCGAATACTTCTCCACGTGCCGTACGCCCCGGTGTGATGATTTCCCACCAGAACAGTCCCGCATCCTGTGCCAGGTTGATATGGGTCTGCTGTTGATAGCGTGAGCCAGCGAAAGGAATAAGTGGATCGGGCAGATATTCTAGCAAGCCTCCTTCTTGTATCTGGATGGAATAAGTCTGTGTTGCGATAGGAGTTGTGAGCGAACTGCGATAGATCCTGGTGGCGCTGGTGGATGTGAGTTGTACGCTGGCGTGGGGTCCAATGTTGGCGCTGATCGACAATTGGTCTCCGCCCAGGATGCCTCCCGAAAGGTTGTGCATGTGGACTAATGTAGAGCCACCTGTGAGCGGAAAAGCGCGTATAACTCTTAGAGGTGGCTCATGATCACATACTACCATACGTGTCAGTTGGGACGTGTCATCGTAGGCAAAGGTCATGGATAAGCGTCCCTTAACTCTATGGGCCAGCAACTCTTTATGCATACAGGCTTCTCCGAATAGCCGTCATTGTGTATTTACCTTTCAGGTAAGAGATTGACGGTGCTCAACTGATAAATAAGCGTGTTGTCAAGACCGGGTGGCGCATGCTGGCAATATCCAGGAGCGGCGTAAAAAGCGCGATCTCATCAACGGCAGCACTCTGCTCGGTGCAGGTGATCAATGTGGGCTTGAGGTGCCACACAATGCTACTGGCGTGACTTTGACCGAGCGGTAACAGGCGCTGACAGGCTGAAACGAGTCCGAGCAATGTTTGTTGCAGATGTGCAAGTACGATTGCATCCTCACCTATTCCTAGTATACCGCCAACCAGGCCAAAGGCGGGGCTGTAGTGAATATCTTCCCTGGCATCTTTCGCTATCTGGAGCGCCTGGCGTATCCGAGCATGATCCTCCACGCCCAGGACGAGTTGTAGCAGGCGGCGTCCGAGGGTAGCGCTGGCGGTCCGGCTCTCGCGGGCGGTTTTGTAAGCGCCGAGGCGTGCATTGAGTGCCAGCCAGCCGGTGGCGAAATCGTTATCCAGGTCAGTCGTTAGCCTGTAGCCGAGGCGGCAGAAGCTGCTCTCGAACGTTCCGCTTTCTTTCAGATAGTCATGTAGAAAAGGTGCCAGCGACTCGACGGTGAGAGTTCCTTCGGCCACCAGGGTCTCCAGACCAAAAGAGTGGGCGGTTGCGCCGATTGGCAAGGCACTGTCGGCCAGTTGCGCGAGTTGCAGGAGTGCCAGGGGGTCAATCTGCATGTATGCTTTACCTTCGTTCGCTGTATTCGGTGGGTATTCTATGAGGGAAGCGTATCATACAGAAACCGCAAAGGTCAATTGATGGAGCAAATATCAGAGAAGTACAAAGCGAAAACGAGCATTTTCCTTACATATCTTTCACGGGTTTTGACAAGCTTACGTTATAGTGATCAATAGCAAGGGAAACGGTTCAGTCAAGGCATTGTAGGGGCGCGATTGATAAGCCCTTCCGTTCTCGACTGGGAAAGCCAGTCCAAAGCCCAGTCAACCTTGACAGGTATTACATTCAAAAGGAAAATAGCAATGAGTTCAACAATAACGATGCCCCCATCAATAGTTGATGGCCCTAACGAACTCCCCGCCAGGGGTTGGTCACCGTTGTGGAGGCGTCTATTGCTAAGCGTTGTCATCCTGGTCTCCATTTTTATGAACTTCTATCAGTTGGGACAGAATGGTTATGGTAACTCGTATTATGCAGCAGGTGTGAAAAGTATGGGGGATAGTCTCCATAACTTCTTCTTTGTTGCGTTTGACCCAGGTGGTTTTGTGACCATCGACAAGCCGCCATTAGGGTTCTGGTTATGCTTGAAAAATGCTTGATGCTTAAATGAGAAATATTTCATTATTATCTAATACGCTGAGCTTAATCGGTGGGAATGCACCACAATAATGTAGCTGATGTCAAGGCACCTGGACGTACTTAATAGACGGAAGATATTATTTTACACGTACTGCTTCGCGACGGGAAATTGCACTTCGGTGACGTACTGGTCTGGATGTATATGTTCCTCGCGCTGGAGGTGTAGCAGGCGCGGTGGGCCAACGAGCTGGTATTTGTTCTCTCTCATCCAGCGATGCAGAGTGGCGTATGCCTGACCCACAGAGAGATCATTGCCGGTATGAACGGTGCTTGCCATCAAGCCACCGGGCAATGTACGGCTGTTGATTTGCGTGTTAGCTGGCAGTTCGATTGGTAATGGGATGGCGGCTTCAGCATCTATAGAGAGACCATCATCACGTTGTTCAGAGCGGGAATGGAGCAGGAGCAGCGGTGGTTGTGCATACGGGATATGTTCCTGGCTCAGGTAGGCAATAATTTTTGTATAGAGATATGTGGAACTAGTTTGTAAACTACTGTGTAGTGGAATGATTGCGTGAATAGAGGCGACATGCAAAGCGGCGACCTCTTTCAGGAGCACTTCGTATACGGGCATTTTCCCCTCCTGTTCAATCTGCTGTAAGCGGGCGGCGATCCGTGATAGGCGAGCCTGTTCTGTATCGATCATAAGTTGCGTCTGTGCCTGTTTCAGTTTGAACATGCTGCGTAGTTGTTCAAGGGAGAGATCGTTCTCAAGGAATTGAGCAATTTGTTCTAGAGGAAAGCCCAGGTCTTTGAGAGCTAAGATGCGATTCAAGCGTGGAAGTTGATCGAGTGCATAATAGCGATAGCCCGTTTCCTGGTCCAGGGTTGTTGGTTTGAGCAAGCCGTATTGATCATAGTGACGCAGGGTAGCGACGGACACCTGACCCACCCGAGCGAATTCACCAATTTTGAGCACGATATGTTCTCCCATTTCTGATCTCAGCAGAGAAGTTTCTCTAGAGGGAGCATACACTCTCGTGTTACATGAGAGTCAAGAGGGAAAAGCGTCTTTTTGTCAATAGTGATTGTGCGAGGGAAAACCTCTACTACCACGAATTCATTCAATGTGGTATACTCCATGTCACTATACAACAAGAAATTTCACTGCATTCTATTGCTGAGGATAAATTATGCTCTTCGATCATACAAAAATCTATGTAAAGGCCGGTAACGGTGGAGATGGCTCGATCCACTTTCGGCGTGAGAAGTTTGCGCCCAATGGTGGGCCAGACGGAGGCGATGGTGGTAGAGGTGGGAGTGTCTACTTTGAAGCCACGACAAATGTAAATACGTTGATCGATTTTCGTTATCGGCAGCATTTTAAGGCTGAGAGTGGTGGTGCGGGAGCGGGGCAGAAGATGCATGGTGCCAAGGGAGAAGATATCACGCTAACGGTGCCTTGTGGCACGATTATTCGTGATGCTGACACGCATCAGGTGATTGCGGATTTGATTGATCCGGGTCAGAATGTGATGGTTGCGCGTGGTGGTCGTGGAGGTCTGGGCAATGTGCATTATGCGACCTCGACGCATCAGGCTCCCAAAGAATCGCAGAGGGGTGAGCCTGGTGAGGAGCGCTGGATCACGCTTGAGTTGCGTTTGATTGCTGATGTTGGACTAGTGGGTTATCCGAATGCTGGCAAGTCGACGTTATTATCTGTTGTGACGGCGGCGCATCCCAAGATCGCTGATTATCCCTTTACGACGCTGGCTCCAAATCTGGGTGTGGTTGAGATTGGGCAGGCGCGGCAGGGGGATGGGTATAGTTTTGTACTGGCGGATATTCCAGGTTTGATTGAGGGTGCGGCTGAAGGTGTGGGGTTGGGTCATGAATTCTTGCGGCACGTCCAGCGTACACGCTTATTGATACATATGTTGGATGGGGCTGCATTTGATCGTGATCCGTGGGAGGATTTCGAGACTATTAATCGTGAATTGCAGGCGTACGATGAGCAATTGGCGTCGCGACCGCAGATCGTTGTTTTGAATAAGATGGATATTCCGGAGGCGCAGGAGTTGTGGCCGGATCTCAAAGCAAAGGCTGAGGCGGCAGGATACACTGTCTTTGCCATTTCGGCGGCGGCTCATCAGGGGACGGAAGAACTGATGCAATATGCGTCGCATCGCTTGCTAGAGATACAGCAGGAGGAGGCGGAGCGTGCTGCGGCTCAGGCGCTGGAGATGCAGGATGGAGTGGTGTTGCGTCCTCAGCCGGACGATGCCTTTACGATTACGAAGGAGGATGATGTGTACGTGGTGCATGGTAAGCGTGTAGAGCGTACGGTGGGTATGACCAACCAGGATAGTGAGGAGAGCATGGATCGCTTGCAGGTAACGCTCAGAAAGATGGGTGTGACGAAGGCATTAGAGGAGGCTGGTGTAACTGTGGGTGATACGGTGCGTTTTGGCAAGATCGAGTTATATTGGGGAGAATAGAGAGCACTTCTGTGTGTGGAAGTTTTTTCTATCTGGGGGTATAGGGTGATGGAGAGAAAAGGTGAAAAAGGCTGTGGAAGTACTTGACAGGGTACTGGAAGCATGGTATAGTTCAGAACGTCAACGGGGTGTGGCGCAGTTGGTAGCGTGCCTGGTTTGGGACCAGGAGGTCCGCGGTTCGAAGTCCGCGCACCCCGATCACGCGGGAGTAACTCAGTGGTAGAGTTCCTGCCTTCCAAGCAGGCTGTCGCGAGTTCGAAATCTCGTCTCCCGCTTTTTTCGTGTCAATCGTCCCTTTGCAGGCCCATGACAGGCCGCTTCAGAAGAAGCGTCCAGTGATCAGGTCAGCAAGGGGATCGATTATGTTTTGGGGACCAAACCCGTCCAACGACACCCTGCCATTCATTTGGTGCACATCCTGCCTCGTCTAAGGCGACAGCTTGCCGCACATGTGGGCAACCGCCTGCCTCCTGGCATGCAACACCTTGCCGGAAATTTGGGTGTCATAAGGGATCAAAAAACGCAACATCCTGCCCTTTGGTGTCCGAAATCCTGCCGCAAATTTGGGTGTCACAAGGCCGAAAACAAGGAACATTCTGCCATTGGGTATGGGACATCCTGCCTCCCATGGACGCGACCGCCTGTTTTGGGGGATGCGCCATCCTGCCTCCATCTGGCAATAACAGCCTGCCCTTCCAGCGGCGGAACACTCTGCTCATCCGAGGATGGGACACCCTGCCCCAGCCTGCCCTGCCTCTCGACTCCCTCTTCTTTCCTCTTGCCTGCCCCCCTTGGGCTGGTAGGATAGACCCAGACCCTGTTCGTACAGGATCTGGGATGTTTCACTGAAAGAGAGAAGACACTCATGGTTTCACGCAACACCACACAATCGCCATCTTCTACCAATGAAAACCTGTCCGTTCCAGAGCCATCCCCTTCCCGTGGTCGCTCCCGAGGAGGAAAAGGCGTGACCCAGGCACGTGCCAGAGCACAACGCACGAAATTGGATGTGCAGACGCAAGAGAAGCAAGAGCTTGCTCATTCCCCAGCAGAAGAAAAGCCCCACGTGAGCGCAAAAAATCGTAAAAACGTTACGGTAGCGCGTGCGATCCAAGACTATATCGACGATCATGAAGGGGGCAATCACAGCGACAAAACCATCGAGTGGCATCAAACGGCCCTCGGCCTTCTGCAAACCTACCTGCAACACGAGCGAGAGATTACCGTCATCACAGGGATCGATGCTCCTGATATTAGCGCGTGGTTTGCCTCCATGCGCAAAACACCGGGAGCACGGGGAAAAATACGCAGTGAACGAACGATCCAAACCTATGCCCGGTCGGCTCGTGCCTTTTTTCACTGGCTGGTGCGCCAGAACCTGCTTGCCGAGAATCCCTTTGATCGGGTCGTGTTTCCTAAAGTTGGGCGGCCCTTGATCCAGACGATTACCGATGAGGAGTTTGAAAAGCTGCTGCTTGCGTGTGCACCTCCCAATGAAGAGGGGCGTTTTGCCGAGCGTGCCGCCGTCCGCAATCGTGCAATTCTCTGGCTTTTCTATGATACTGGCATTCGTGTTTCAGAACTGACCCACCTCCGATTAGCCGATTTTGATCGCAAGAAAGGCATGATTACCGTCAAGGGGAAAGGATCAAAGGAACGCCGCATTGCCCTGGGACAAAACTGCCTGCGCAACGTGCTCCAATATGTGGATCGTCATCGGCCTGATGAGAAGGAATTAGAGGAATGGGGCAGCCTTGGGGAGGATCATCTCTTCCTCGCCGAAACGAGGCTACCATTGACGAAAAATGGCATTACCTTACTGTTTGCTCGCTTGAAAAAGCGGACCGGAATTACGGGGAAACGGATCAGTCCACACATTTTTCGTCACACGTTTGCGATCCGCTACCTCATTTTGGGCAACGATCCGTTCAGCTTGCAGGATTTGCTTGGGCATGAGGATATGACGACGGTGAAGCTCTATATGCATATGAACGATGAGACTATTCAAGCGCAGAAGAGGAAGTACAGCCCTGGCGATCATCTCCCGGCAAGTATCCCAGGGCCACGAGAGACACGGCGCCGGGGATATAAACCAGCGGACCAGCAGGGGAACAAAAAGTAGCGAGGAAGGATTCACACGCGCTGCCTGTTTTCGTCACACGAAAAGATCAGGCGAGGGCAGGAAGGGACAAACGGCCATTCCTGCCCTCTCTCGAAATGCTGGTACGCACCATCGTTGTACTCGTCCCGAGAAATGGTGGACACAGCCTGGAAATGCTCGTACCGAGAGCGTTTTCAAGGATTTCTCGGGACAAGTACACCACATTTCTGTACGCGTACCGCATTGGTATGGACTGTTTTACTCACCGCTGTCTCATGACAGGAAAGGATCTTAGAGATGAACACGCATTTCCCTCTCTACTATGCTGGATTTGAAGTCGGCTCCGCCTTCTCCGGATTGAAAGTTATTCCTGCTGATGGGCTTGCCCTGGCCCAGGATCTGGCAACCCTTCCCAGCTTTCTCGCTGACGGCGATATTACGACCTTGCTCAAGGGGAGCGCTCTTGAAACCACGCTTGCCGATGCCCTTCAGGGCGACGACTATGTGTTGACCTGGCAGGATCGCACGTACTTCCTCGGCAATCTCCTGGAGCATGGCACCCATAGTCATAATGCCTTCAACGATGAACGACGGTACTGGTCTCTGCATGCACAGATCTTGTTGCTCTGCCTCGCCTGTATCCTCATTCCCGAACGGTGCTTCGAGATCCGCATGGTCACGGCTCTCCCCGTCACGCTCTATGACCGTGTACGACGTCAGCAGGTCAAGCAAGCCCTCTCCCAGCACTATTGTTTCAGTTTCAACGGACGGGCGCGTGAGGTGAAGGTCACCTGTGGTTATGTCGCGATGGAAGGGCAAGGCATTCTCATTCATTGTGGGGATGCTGGAAGTGAACAGGCAATTATCGATGTGGGCGAACGAACCACCGATCTCGTCGCGGCCAATGGGCAGCGGCTGGTTGGTCGGTTCTGCAAGGGGGAGCAATTCGGGGTGGGCCAGGTGGTGGAGGATGTGCAGCAGTTGGGTCAGCGGTATCGGCGCAAGCTCTCGGTTGAGAAAGCCCATGCTCTGCTCACGGCCTATGCGCACCAGCGTCCTTATCCACCCATTGCCATCGGAACAGGCATCCTTCCAGAGCAGGAGATCACGGAAACCATTGAAGACTCCATCAAGCGCCTTGCCCAACCGCTCACCTCCTTCCTGGTGGGAGCCTGGAATATCGAAGGCGCTCCTGCTGGAACACAATTCGACACCATCTACCTGGGAGGTGGAGGGGCCTATTATGTTGAAAAGGTCATTCGCCAGGCTCTTGAGGACTGCCATCTGGTGACGGTGCCCGATCCCGAATACGCCAATATCTGCGGCTATGCGGAACTGGCAGCCTCCCTGGATGAAGAGCGCTGGGAGGACAAGTAAATGCGTGCGACCAGTGATGAGTATTGGAATACCAGCCTGCCCAAAGATCATGATGCATTGCGTGAGTTGGATACCTATTGCCAGGAATGGGGTGGGTTGACCCGCGCTGAGGCGACGCGTCGGCTGCTCATCGAATGGACGTTGCTACGTCAAGGGAAAGATCTCTCGGCCTGGAGTCCCGCCACTCCTGTCCGCTTTGCCGCATCAGGGTCTGCTGAAGGAGCCAGACGCGTGGGAGGGGGAGCGCAGAAGCCTCCCCTTTTGCATGCAACCGCCAAAGCGGCAAGTCAAGTTCTTGACGATTGATCGTTGGTGATCAAGAACAGAATGCGTGGAGAGTGTTTTTCTTGTTCTCTCCGTATTTCGCTGTTTAAATCTGGATCTTCTTACACGTTCACTTCATCCTCCAGACCGAAACGTATCTTCAGATCTGGTTGAAGGAAGGGAGATGGCACGCCATGGTCATCTCCCCTCTCTTTCTCCTCCAGAAAAAGGGAAAGATAGGCATTTAGACAGGAGGTGCAAACACCTTGTGATACAGGTATGTCCGACACAGTAATTGAAAGCCGACGGCTTCATAAACGAAACGCGAGGAAGTAAACTCCGTACTCTTCTCCTCCTTCCCGGGATGAGCGCCTATCACCAATGCCGCCTGCATTCCCCGTTCGCGTAAGCGCTGTAACCCGCCAAGCATCAGCGCCGTTGCCAAACCTTGACGACGAAATTGTGGGCGCGTTCCTACCGGTTCAAACAGGCCCACGCGGTTCACCGGGTCCACCCAGCAAATGCAACCAGCTACTGGCGTGCCATCAGGGGCCATAACCATTAGATCGAGCTGAGGATCGTATCCAGGCATCTGCATCACTGCTAGTTGTCGCAAGGTTCCTTCCTCATAGGTCTTGCTCCCCTGTGGAAAAAAAGCATCACGGTGAAGCGCAGCTCGCAGCTCGGCCTCAGCCTCTCCTGCAACCGGGCGAAGCGTAAATCCTGTGGGCAAAATGGGTGCTGGCACTGGCTCGATCAGCGGTTGGCGGTAACAATGATAGGACATTTCCTGGCGTGCGTACCCTTCACGTTCAAGAAAACGCACCATCCCCAGATCG
>CAVUVQ010000003.1:0-55816 GCA_963744875.1 uncultured Chloroflexia bacterium
ACGATCGCCTGTGCCGCCAGCAGCGACCGTGAGAACGGCCGGGGTCGCCAGCACCGGCGGCGTGGTGTCAACCGGAGGCGGCGTCACGCTACCGGCCGGGAACACGAAAGTCCTGCACGCCGCCCTGGAGAAGGCACCGTGATCGGGGATCGCCGCGCCCCCGCCCAGCGAGGCGGTCAGCAGGTTGAGAGCATCGCCCTCGGAGTTCTCCTTGCAGGTATAGACCTGCGTGGCCAGGGGTGCCATTGCTGGTCGCCGGAGACGGCGCCACGAAGGAGAAATGGTCGGCATCGACCAAGACCGTGATCGCCGCCTGATAATTGGCGGGCAGCGTGATACCGCCGATGGTGTTCGCGTTCCAGCCGATCGTGAAGATGTGGCCGTTCTGCTGGCGATGGTTCGGAAAAGTGCAAGCACGCCGATGACCTTGGAGCCTGCTGGTCGCCGTGATGGTGGTCGGGAAGAGACCGAGGCAGCAGATGCCGTTGGTCTGCTGGCGCCGCGAAAGTTCGGCGCGCCCGCGATCGCCGGAACCTGATAGGTGAGCGTCTGCGTGGCGCCCGTGGTCTGGTCGGCGGTGACGGTCGCGAGGCCTGGCGTGAGCGGCAGACCGTTCCACCAGAACACAACCTGCGGATCGGTATAGGTGCCGTCGCCATTCGGCAGCGGGTCGGCGGAGACGCTCAGCGTCTGCATTGCAGTGCTAGGCTACGGCTGTTCGTCGGTTACGGTTCGTCGGTGTCGATCGCCGGATCGGGAGCCGGCCGCAGCATTGTCCGTGAAGGTGTTGCTGCCATCGACCGCCGGCCCAAAAGTCGCGAGCGTCTGGACGACGTTGCCCGCATTGAGGACGTGGCTGTAGACGTGGTTGCCGATGAAGGTGATCGTTGCGGGCTTGCCGGGAAGGCGCGTGCGTCGCGGGTGCGGTGCCCTTGCTCGTGTCGGTGCTGTCATCCCAAAGCAGCCGCGGCGTGTAGTAGTAGGGCGACGGCCCCGCCGTGGCGGACCAGTCATCGACGAAAGCATTCCCGGTGATGACGAAGAGTTTGCCCGGCATTGTTCAATGAGGGCTCCGGGGCGGCCACGCTTCCTCATTGTAGTTGATGAACCCATTGTAATTGAAGCGGCCGATTTCGAGCGTGCTGCCCTTGAGCGTGAGATTGCCGCCCACCGGCACGTCGATGAGGCTGTTGCCGATCGCGAACGGGCCGCCGATCAGGCGAGAGTTCTCAATGTCGGTGTTGAAGGCGCGGCTCTTGACCAGGTGCCCGTCCTGGCCGCCCATGATCAGGCTGCCGGTGATGGTGAACTGGTCATAACGATCGACGTAAATCTGGTGGTCGGTGCCGATCCCGTTGCCATTGCCCGAGAGGTAGTCATTGATCAGAGTCAGGCGAGCATGTGCCATTGGTGTAGGCGATGCCCGCTGCTGGTGTGGCCAATACTGACCGGAGAGCAGGTGCGACGAGGAGCAGTCGTCGGCGAGGAGGCCTATCTCGCTGCGGTCAGGAAGCCGCTGTTCTTGACAGTGACGACATTGTTGGGGATACGGAAGACCGTTCGCATCGAGCACGCCGTAGTTGACGCTGAGACGGATACCGGCCGCATTGTCGGAGGCACCGCCGGGATTGCCGGCGAAGATGAAGCCGTCCACCACCACGTCGCTGCTGACGAAGGTCAGCTCTCCCTTATCGACGCCGCCGGTGCTGGAACAGTAGGCGTAGCCGCCGACCGCCTTGAATGTGACCGGGGGCACTCGGCGTGCCGATATTCCAGAACTCGGCCTCGGTGCTGGGGCTGACGTAGGTGCCGGCCTGCACATCCACTTCGTCGCCGGGCTGAAGGAAGGGTGCTGACTTCTGCGCCTGATACAGCGCGTTGAGCGAGAACGAACTGCCCGGCGGCGGGCGTCGTGCCGGGGGCGACGACGGTGTATGTGGCGGCGTGCGCGGCGAACGGCGCGAGGGCGGTGGCGGCGAGCAGCATATTGCGCATGGGGTGCTCCATCATAGAAGGGATCAATCCGTCGATTTGACGAGCGGCAGCCTGCGCATCGTCTGGCAGTTATCGTCCAGAGACGCGGTGCCGGCGCCCAACGCTCGACGTGTATATCAGGCCGCTGCGCGCAGTCGTCTGCTTCATGTTGGCCTGCAGCTGAACGAGTGCCGGGAGTGCCCGAGCAGGTACAGCAGCGACGGGCGAAGTCTGTGTGGCGAGAATCCCAATCACGGCCGAGATCTCCGGCAGGAATGGCTCGATCTCCTGAAGCGCCGCCGTGATGCAGGCGAGCACGCTCGACGCCTGCGAGTTGTCGCCGGTCAGGTCGACCACGCCAGCCTGAGCGGCCGCGACGGCGTTCGTCAGGGCTGTCAGTTCGGCCGGTGTGACGGTCGCGCCGGACACCTGGACCTGCTGCTCCAGCGACACGAGGTCGGTCGCGCTGGCCTCGGCCGCGGTCAGGGCGGCCGATGTGGTCTGCGTTGCGCAGCCGGCGAGAAGAAATAGCAGCAGCGCCGTCGCGGCGAGAATGCCCGTCACAGAAGCCCCGGTTATTTCTTACAATGGTTTGATAAGGTCTGATCGGCTCAGCGGCTGCCGCGCCTGATCTGCACACCGCGTAGTTCGCGACCAGCATCGCCAACCCCCACGCCAGTCGGCGGAAGCGCCGGACGAGCGGCGCCGCGGCGGCGACCGGCGCAAGGCCGAGAAGCCAGATCACGCATGGTGCTCACGTTCCGACACCGGCATCTCGGAAGCGACCCTCGCGGCCGTCTTGCCGTGGCCGATGTTCAGCGCGACGAAGTCGAGCACGCTGTAGATGCGGCCCCACAGGGTCGAGCGGCTGGCGGGTGGCGGCAACGTCGCTGTCAGTGCCGCTGCGACCGCGATCGCAGCCGAGACATAGCCGAGATACTGCGCCGGCATCAGCGCGAGGATGGCGTTGAGGTCCATGTCAAGCTCCGGGGTCAAGGGGTAGAAGCGCGATTGCCGCCGCCTCGCAGGCATTGGTACGCGCCATCCAGCGCGGCGAAAGGTGGGGAACAGGGCCGTCAGGCTGCGATAGTAATCGGCGCGGAACTGCGCGAGGCGCCCGACCAGAAACGTCGCGTTGTCCGACGCCACCGCTGCGAGCGTGATCGGGCCAATGCTGCCGTCCTGCTCGGTGCCGACCGCCTGCTGCAGCAGCATTGCCGAGCGGCGCGGGCCAGCGTTGACCGCGAAGTCGAACACCAGCATCGCGACCGCCGGCGGCAGCGCGCCACCGTTGATCGGGTTCCAATAGAGGCCGCCATACAGCGCCGCGAGCGCATCGTCGGAGATCGCCAGCAGGTCGTTGCTGGTCGCGCCCGGGTTGTCAGCCCACCAGCGGAAGGTCGCGAGCGTGACCCCGCGGAAGGGTGAAGCCGCCGGGGTCGTGCGGGTTGTTCACCGCACCACCCTCCTCGCGCAGCGTGAAGGCGAGGCAGGTGTCGAAGGCACTCATGCCGCGAACCTCATGGTGCAGGTGAAAGCCACATCGTCCGCAGGCGCCGCGGCGGCGATCTCCGCGCCCACCAGCCGGCAGGCGGCGAGATCTGGAAACGCCGCCTCGATGTGCTGTGGCGCGCCGATGACAGGCGTCACTGTTGCGCGCAGCAGGACGTGCGCGGCCAGGATCAGCATATGGGGATGGAACATCAGGCCATTCCAACGCCAAGCAACAGAAGCACGCCGAAACCGAGCAGCAGCACGCCCACCATCAGCAGTGCGCGCAGCACCGCCGCCATCCTCCGGTCGCGAGGAAGCACCATGTCCGGGTTCTCCAGGTAGGGTGACGGTGTGTGGCGGGAAACGCCGACGTCGATCAGGCCAACGAGGCCCACGTCCTCCGCGCGGGCGCGCAAATACAGCTCCCACTCGCGTTCGAGCTCGGGCTTGTTGCCTGCCCACTCCATCACGCCGAAACTGTTGCGCTTGAGGTCGGTGTCTGGGTCGAAGCCGTGCCGGACGAATATCTGCGAGCGGCTCAGATAGCCGCGATCCGCTTTGCGGCCGTGAAAGCGATGCTCGACCGTGCCGTGGACGAACCCGATGCGCCCGTTTACCGCCAGCGCCGCGCGCTGCTGCCAGCGTTCCAGGTGCGCGAGATACGACGGTGCGGTGCCTCCCGGCACGCTGCGCGCGACCTTGCCGGCGAGAGCGAGGGCCATGTGGTGATCCGCGCTGCCCATGCCGGCGATCTCGATCAGGCCGCCCACCCAGTCCAGCACCTCGCGCCGGACGAACCAGCAATAGCCGGAGTGCGGGTAATCGTAGGGACCGCCATTGAAACGCCACCAGTTCGGACCCTCCGGCACCACCGGCTGCCCGTGCAGCCATTGCCGACAGAACGAAACGTGGTGCTGGATGTGTTCGTCGTCTGGGGCCGAGGTCGTAGGCATCCGACCATGGTTGACCGATGCGGTAATGCTGCATCGCCTCTACTGTCTCGCCAGCCCAGGAAGCGCGGCGGTGGAACACGTCGGCATCGGAGAAGCAGATGTATTTGGCGTGCGGCACCCGTGCGACGCCGAGGTTCAACAGGTTCTCTTTGCTCCACGCCCAGCTATCGGCGCGCACGGCCACGTGGTTGACGTGGCGCGCGCACAGATAAGGCCGTTCTCCGGTACCTGGCACTCGATAACGGTCAGTTTCACGCCGCTGTCCAGCATGTGCGCGGCCCAGTCGCGGAAATGCCGCTCCGGCTGCTGCCAGCGCAGCGGGTTGAAGCGGGCAGCAAAAACGTGGAGCTGCTGAGGAAGGGTTTCGGGGCGGCCGTTTACACCGCCATCGCTGCCGCGGTCGGTCCACAGGTTGGGGCAGGATCTGGGCTGCGGAAGCCGGGCGTGGCGGCGTTGTGCGCGTAGACACGATCGGCCTGTTTTCATTAATGAACTTCCTGTTTTTGAGCCTGGTGATACTTACCAAATCAGGATTGTTAACCAAGAAGGCGCCCTTAGAGCCACTGTTACGAAAAAAGTAAGTGAAGTTGCAGTTCAGATATTACCAGAAGCAAAGAACGATGAAGCCGCTTCACAGGCATCAACAGAGGAAGTGGATAAACTTAGTGAAGCTTTTAAAGGACTTGGAGGAACGATTCAGTTGCAGTTTCTCACGCACCACATTTAATAGCGTAGACTTCCGTACTGCAAAAACAACTTGAACAAGCAAACGAAAAGCTAATAGCAGCAAGGGTGAGATTTGATAGGGCATGTCAAAGTGGAAATCAAGAGCTTATAATGGCTGAACTTAAGAAAAAGCAGCTGATTATGCAGGAGATCATTAGCCTTCAAGAGGCTTTGCAGGCACGAGGAATTCCGCAGAATAATCTTTCTTCTCAGGGGGAATGCGTTATTTCTTAAATAACTACTCTTTCGTGGAAGCAAAAAATAATCAACACAACCCGATGCGAAGCATTCTGGAGTGCGGCGAGTCATCGCCGCTCTTGTGTTCGCGCCGAGTAATCGAGCGCGCAACGTGTATACTCAATAGTTTGTGTTCCTCAACCTATATCCATTCACGCTTAGGTCCCACAAGTTATTAAGTATACACGTTGCGCGCTCGATGACTCGCACGCACTCCAGAACTTCGTCGGGCCTTTTTGGCCTCAAACTGTAAACAATCACCTGATTCTGATACACTTTACTCGCTTCTGCGAGAAGAATTCCCTAACAGTCAAATTCAAACTGATGGCATGAACACTCTTGAATTCAATTGATTTTTCTATTAATTTTAGCTCTGGAAATCTTCAGAGGATAAATATGAATAAACTAGATCATGATTCTTTAGGTTTTAAATCTGGATTATATCCTGCAGCAGCACCTTTCGCACTCGAATCATTTCAACAGAGTTCAAGCATCGATTCTTTATCTGCGTCTTCTAGTGAAGTCCACTCTTCTACTTCGAGTTCCTCTGCTGCTGCTTCTGTTGCAAAAGGCAGAGGACGGGGTAGAGGCAGAGGTAGAGGCCGGGGTAGGGGCAGAGGTAGAGGGAGAGTGAGTTTTGAAACCTTTAGTTCAGCTATTGATGCAGGTAAACAGAAAAGGCATCAGAAGCTTACGCAGCGGAACAAGTAACAAATCAAACTGCACCAAAGATAAATAGAAAAAGAAAAAATGTTGAGCTTGAGTTTGATGAGGATTCCAAAGATCCTGATGAAATAAAAAAAGCTATAAGAAAACAACAAAATCGTGAAGCAGCGCAAAAATCCAGAGAAAATAAAAAGGCGCAGCTTGACGCTTTGAATATTGAAATTGCCGAACTTAAAGAAGCTTTAACGAAAAAAGATAAAGTGCTGAAAGCAACTAAACTAAAGTATACTAAACTTCTTGAATCAGGAAAAGTTCCACAAAATGACGATTTGCCAAGGGCACTTGCTGAAATTGCGCAATTGAAAACTGATTTGCAAAGTGTTCAACAAGAGTATGACGAACTGAGGAGACAAATTGCTAGTCCATCAATAGAAGATGGAGCAAGCGCTGAATCACGAATCGCACTACAGAATATTGCAATTCTGCAAGCTGAATTAGGTCGAGTGACACAAGAAAAGGGACTATCATTTTCATCAGAGTCAAATTTATTTAAGCCAATTGCTTGCAAAGCAAGGAGAGCTTGAGGCATTCGGTAACACGTAAATCCTTTTACTGATCCTGTTTTGCCTTTACCTGAATCTGAGAGTGAAATGACTGCATTCTCATCATCTAGTTCGAGTACACTTTGAACAGTTCATTTCAAAGATCTTCTGGCATCTTATGGGACAAAATCACCGATGTCTTTTTCAACTACTTTGGGGTCTAACCTAAGTTTTTTGACAAAATCATCAGCAAAGTCATCTGTAGTGATATCTTCAATTCCTTGTTCAATCCCGTCTATATTTTGAACAGCAGCATTAGCGGGAGTTTCTTTCCCAAAATCCAACCCATCGGACATATCTGTATCAATGGGTCCAGGATATACCCCAAAAACTGAGATGCCGTGAGGTGTCAATTCTGCTCTTACGGACTGCGTTAGGGAGTGGGCTGCAGCTTTTGAGGCTGAGTATGTGGCAGCCATAGGAAAAGCAGATAATCCACCTATAGAGATAACGTTTGCGATCGCCACATTTTGATTTTTTATAAGTGTTCTGCAGAAAGCACGAATGAGATTAATCAACCCAAAATAATTAACTTCAAGTTCTTGCCTTGCTGTTTCTTCATTATAGCCAAAGCAAATGCCAGAATATCCCGCAAACCCTGCATTGTTGATTAAAATTTGGGTATCGCTGGCATCTTGTGCGACTTGGTCGACTTCACTCTTATTTGTTACATCCAAACTTAGCGGAATGACAATTCCTGGGTACTTGGAAGCAAGACTATCAAGTTGAGAAATATTTCTGGCTGTTGCGTAAACCTTTTTGGCGCCTCTTTTAACTGCCTCTTCTACTAAGGCGTGTCCGATACCTCTTTTACGGCTAGCACCTGTTATAAAAATAACCGCGTCTTTCACCACAATGTTTGACATCTTTACTCCTTCTACTAAAAGATAATGGTAATCGCTAACTCGATCTTCACTAATGGAAGAGAATTATAATTTAAAAAACTCCTCTGTCTACTAAAACTAATAAAACCCGATGCCAAGCATTTTGGAGTGCGGCGATGACTTGCATACGCATCAAGCTAAGGGATCGCGCAACGCCCGCCCTCAGCCCAACGGGCTGGAATAGTTATAGCCTAGGGCAACGCCCTAGGTAACTGGAAGAAGATATGCAGCCTGTAGGGCTGCGACTAGAGCATTCTTACCCTTAAGGTAAATCTTAGGATTCTCAGTCGCAGCCCTACAGGCTGCATATTCCTCTCTCAGGTCACCTAGGGCGTTGCCCTAGGCTATAACTATTCCAGCCCGTTGGGCTGAGGGCAGGCTGATCCCTTTGCTTGATGCGTATGCAAATCATCGTCGCACTCCAGAACTTCGTCGGACCATTTTGGCCTCAAACTGTAAATCATCACCTGAAGGAATCGCAAGTTAAGCTTGTATTTTTTTATTAATCTGCTCTTCTAATGAGATGCAGAGTCCCTCTAAGAATTGGATTTTGCTTCTGGAATTTATCGGATTTTAATGATATGCTGGATAATTTATTAGATTATTTTATTGAAAGGTTAATAGATGACTTTTGATCTTCACCCTAATCTTGCCAAAAAAATATTTATCGCTGATTTTCCGCTTTGTCGTGTACTTTTAGAAGATGAAAAACATTATCCATGGCTTTTTCTTGTTCCTCGACGGCAGAATATTTCTCGCATGATGGATTTGACAGAATCAGATCAACTGCAATTAATCAAAGAGTTGGACTATGTCCAGAAAATTATGTGGAAGGAGTTTGAACTCACTCAATTAAATGTTGCAGCCATTGGGAATAAAACTCCTCAGTTGCATATTCATGTAATTGGCAGGAATATAAACGATCCTGCTTGGCCTAATACTGTCTGGGATCACCCAATCCGTTCACCCTATGATGAAAGTTTAAAATATTCAATAACACAACGGCTACAATCCCTGTTATCTCCGCTGGCATCAACAGCCAAAAAACCCATTTTAAGTCTCAACCTATCTCTAACCTATGTGTTCGTTTTCGTAAACTTCTCCATTCTTCTGCTGAAAATCCTTTTTGGAATTTTTCTGAACCCGAATGCCTCAAGCAAATTCTCATTGCAATGAAAATCAGGTCAGGCCAACTCTGCAAACAAATTTCTTGACAACAACAATTTTGTTATTGATAGTGTGTCGCGGAGGATTCAACTATGAAAATCAAATTTATTACTCTCGCTTTAATCACTGCTACAGTCAATCTTTTTGGCGATCCATCTTCTCCTTATCGATGCAAAATGTCGGGAAACAAACTAGAGGCAGATATCATCGTAGTGGGTGGTGGAGCGGCGGGTTGCATATTGATGAGCAAGCTGTCAGAGAAAGGTCAATTTTCCGTATTAGGAATAGAGGGCGGGCCAAATTTAACAGATGATCCGGCAATAGAGGCTGTTGGCCTGCCGGCATTCCTATTGGCTGGAACAGGAAAGTCCAAGTATTTTTGGCCAGGATGGAATCAAACTTTACCAATGCCAGGGCTCAATGGACGAACAAGTGATTGGACAACAGGAATGCTGTTGGGCGGGGCTCATCGATTAATGGATTATACTATGGCCGTGGCTCAAACGCATGTACTCCCATTGGGAAGAAATTTCTGGCAGCAAAAATTGGAGCTTGGACAATATTCTGGCAACATTCAAGGAGCTTGAGAACTACCAAGGATTGACAATCACACCAGGGGCGCGAGGAGATAATGGTTCTCTCAATGTGCTACAGACTCCTACGGTTTCTCAGATAACAGCCAGGTGCTATTGCCGGCAACACAGGCAGCATTTCCTGGAATTCCAACGGTGAGTGGACTATAATGATCCGAGTGTAGAAAATTGCATAGACCCTCGCTCTCAGTGGTTTATTAATCCTACAGGCACCAAACGTGTGAGCAGCGCGACAGCCTTTTTAAATAACAAAGTGATGACGCCAGAGGGTCATGGAGTGAATGGACACAAACTGTTTGTGCTCTTCGATTCAGTCGCAGTGAAAATAGTATTTGACAAACATGGGCGTGCCAAAAAAGTAAAATATATGAAGGACGGCAAACTCTTTGAAGCACGAGCTCGGAAAGCTGTTGTTTTGGCAGGTGGCATCAACAGTAGCAAGTTGCTACAGCTTTCGGGTATTGGTCCTGCTGAAGTGCTAAAGAATGCAGGCATCAAGCCCGTTTTCATCAATGAAAACGTAGGAAAACATCTCCAAAACCATCCGCTCATCTTCATTACTTTGCTGGCAAATCCGCACTGTAATGGCGTACCTGCCTGGAGCTCCGTATGCATTTACTATCAATAATGTCTACTTGCCTGTAGTGGGCGGAAGTGCCAGCGACCCGCGAATGCTGCAGATTTTGTTCGAATACATACCGGCTAGCGCACAGATACCCCTGCCGCTAGTGGCCATTGGATTTGAGCTTTTGAATCCAGTGAGTGAGGGGAGTGTCAAAATCCAAAGTGACAATTCATTTCAGATAGCCGCAGCGGACGACGGCTTTTACCAAGATCCTGTAGACCTTGAGAATATGAAGAATGCCGTCAAGGTCTATATTCGCAATCTGCTAGAGCAACTAGTCATCTTGACCCATTCCTTTCCTACTTAAACCCATTCTAAGCGACCCGATCAACCTAGTCATCCTTTCGGGTTATAACGACGCATGTGGTTGAGTCGTACGTGAAAAATAATAGCAATCTTTCATTGGATGTACACCACTTTGTATCGCATTGTAAAATGGCTCCTCTGAAGCTGGAGGTGTGGTAGATGGCGACACACGTGTTTATGGCACAAAGAACGTTTTTGTAGCGGACAACTCCATCTGTCCGGTGATTCCTGATATCAATACTGCAGCACCAGCGATGATGATCGGATTACGGAGCAGCGAAATTCTAAAACGTGTCTTGCAAAAATGAAAAATAACAATGAGATAATCGAAATGAAAAAAAATATTCCGTTACTTTTAATGTCACTCTTATTTTTCATACCAGCTAGATGCACAAGCACAAGAATGGTGTGATGAATCCTGCATTTATGAAGACAGCTGTTGTGTAGATGAGACGAATTTCTATGCCAAGATTTTTGGCGGAGCTAATTTTTTGCAAAACACTCCAATCCGATGAAAGCAAAACCAAATATAAGGCAGGGTATATTATTGCAGGTTCATTGGGTTATTGTTGGAATTATGGCTTGAATTTGGAAGCTGAATATGCCTTTAGAAGAAATGAGATAAAGAAAATCCATTTCTTTGGACAAGGTTCTTCCAAGCATGGACATTTCCAAACTTCCTCGTATATGGCTAACCTATTATGGGATTTGCCCTTATCTACGTGGGGGTGTGCATTGGGATATCCAACCTTTTATTGGAGCCGGCATTGGCTATGATTCCCAACAAATACATTCCTCAAATTCTCGTATTAGTTTTTAACCAAAAGTGGAACCATTTTTCTTGGCAGGTGATGACCGGGTTAGCTTATCCTATCCGAAGACACTCCACGCTGCGAGAGCGTTACAATTCCAAATGAGACTGATCGCCCTGCTGATATGCCGCAAGGGCAGTGGGAGCGAGGATTGAGGAGATTGTCTGTTCTATCATCTCTACAATCTTTCTCTTTTGTCTCTGCCAGTTACCCTCGAACTCCAGTATCAATAATTTCTCACCATCCTTATTAAAGAATTTATAATGCGTGTAAGACCCCAGGACTTTTGTAGTCCGGTTGTCCATCAACTATGCGCTTGATAGAGCCAATATCAGACCAGAGAATAACTTGGCGACTGGTAAATTGTTGGTAGACGAAGCCTTCTTCATAAACGGAAATGCGAACGGATCTTCTATCCAGATGCAAAACCGAGACAAGCATCAATATGAACAGAAGAGCCATTGCTATCAAAAAAACTATATATTCGATACTATCCAGGCTATTCAACAGAATAAGAAGAGAGAGAGAGGCCATGATAAACATAAACACAATAAACCCTATCCACATCCCCTGGCTTCTATATGCTTTCTGCAAAGATCCCAGTTCAAACTGAGAGGATAGTTGTTGTTTCATTATAGTTGATCCCTCCTTCGTGCATGTCAAAAGAACTAGATTACACGGAAAGTATCTCGTTCCATTCAGGTAACTTCTGTGCGCTCTTAAGATCCAATGGGGCGCTAGTTCAGGCATATGCGGCTGAAGCATTTTCTGCTACCAGCCAACATCATACGACATACCCAGCTTATACCTCACCTGCTGATAGAGGCCCTCGAGTATTAATGGTATATGACAAGGATTTTCCTGAGACAGCCATTTTTGCCCGATGCTTCATAAACCTTAGCAGAAGTCTAAAATGCGGGTTTTCCGGAGCATTAGCAGAAATAAACCAGGGAAAATCGGGGCTTTTATTTCTTCTTGCTAACCTTCGTTATCGGAAATGGGAACGGTTCTCACCTGACAAGGTACAATACTACTACTCACCATAAAAACGACATTTCAGGTTTTAATTTCCAAATGGCTACTCGGAGGGGGTTTTTGCATATCCCCCGAAACGGTGTACTCGTTTGAAGGGATATGCAAAAACCCCCGACTAGCACTATTTGAACTTCTGGTTGAGCAGGAATGCATCGAGGACTCCGGCCTTCTTTTTGCCTTGCTCGGTATCCTTAGCGATTATAATCACGGTTTTAGGTTGTCCAGGTGCGTAGGCTAATTCGACTTTATCACCCACAATAGCAGAAATGCTATTGTTGCCCGTTTCCACCAATTGGACAACTCCGTTCGTGTTGTGAAAACGAACCGTCGCAAAGTGCAAATTCGGAGCGTAATCATAAGGAATGTATTTAGTCCGTATGGCTATTACTACCCCTGTTGTGTGTATTGTTGTGGATTATTGATGAACTTCTCTCGCATGATCTTCTTTTCGTAGTATGTACATCCAAGTGAAAGTAATCCGATGGAAATGCCCAAAGCCAGACAAAGATTGCCTAAAGCTGTATTTTTTGTTCCGTAAAAAAACCAGAAACTAGCACATAAGCAGATAATACAGCCAAAGCCGGGAATTTTGTCAATGATGGCAACGTAAGTAACTATTTTCATGGGAATGCCTCCAAGTGGCACTTTGCGAAACTGTTGTAAACGTAAGTCAACAGGATACCCCTTAAAAGTTGCAAGCTTTTTCATTCCATCTGGAACAATTTCTGTGGGCTTGTAAATGGGGTATGATAACGATATGGGCCATTTCCTAGAACGCTCCGTCAATCACAGCCCTGGGGGTGTCTACCCCTGAAAGCGATATCCCTCTTATGTGATCCACGAGCATCTTGAACACTTCAACATTTGGTACAGCCCCTAGACTGACATATGCCCAATAAACCATTTCCCTTGCTTTCTGATGATGACCGTCCAGATTCAGAGATCTTGATGCTTTTGACTTCGCTCCAAGGGAGTACTTTTCGACTGATAAGTCAATCCTTCTTGTGTGACCGTCAACGGTCCAAAGAGAACTGGCTGACCCATCTGATAAGTGTTCAAGGCGGAGGGAAAAGATAACGGGCGGTGGCTTTTTCAATCAGGAGTCCGATTCGCTTCATTTGCTCAAGTTGATATGTCTTGCCGATTATAATTTTTGTACCATCAGTACAGCTCACGGTATAGATATGTCGAGTGCTTCGGGAAGTATCCGTAGGAGAGGACTCATCAATCACCTGATGCCAGACAGCCTGGACCTGTTGCCAGGAAATGGCCTGGAGAGATGTCTGTTGCACAAAGATCAACCCCTCATCATAAAGCAACAGACGCAATGTACGAGTCTCAATGGCTTCGTAGATAGATGACGACCCGAGGAGCAAGCTCAAGATGGCAATCACTACGCAACCAACGATTGCAACAAGACGGCTCGGGGAGTCGAGATAGTCGAAGGTACCTCTCATGATCAATCCCATTCCAGTAACGCTGCTAATGAAGAAGATCGAGGCAGACGAGGGCAAGGGGGAGGCCACCGGCCCTTTGGGAAAAGGGAGGAAGTTTGTAGGTAGCCCTATGGGCACCTATCCGATACTGTGTACCAAGGGACAAGGGATCGTCTGTCATATGCTGAGATGTCACCGTTTAAGCCTCCTGCATCGTTGTCATTTGACAACCGAGAAATCCGCCAGACAGGTGAGAATAGGGAAGAAGGCAACACTGGTTCCACTATTGGACCATTCGACTTAATGAGGGGAAGCTATCGCAGCTAATAGCCCATTAGGTGCGATAGCTTGCCACATTCCACTAAAACGCTACACTGAACCTCAACAAAAGTATACACTATTTTCCGCATTAGGTGCAATAACTCATGAAAACACACGTCTTCTTCACCCTTGACGCTGGCACATGCATTTGAGCAGTTCCTTGAGGTCTCCTCATTCGCGCGGCGAACCCGCGAAAGTTACACGGAAGACCTGGCGCCGCTGTTCGCAGAGGTCGGTCAGAAACCAGTCACCGCACTTACCACTGACGTTCTCCAGGGTTTCTTGCACGCCAGGAAGCCCTCGCACCTGCCACCTACAATCGGCGTCTGGCTGCGCTGCGAGTTTCACCCGGTGGCTTCGCGATCAGGGATGGGTGACAGAGCGCTCCTGGATGGGATGGAACGGAAACCGGAAGGGAAACGGGTGGCTCGGGCCCTGGACGCACAAAAGGTCGAGTCGGTGTTGCGAAAGATCGAGGACCCGCGCGATCGTGCGCTCTTCTGGCTGATCTATGATGGAGGTCTTCGCTCTCAGGAAGCCCTCTCCATCGACATCGAGGACATTTCCTGGTCGGATCGCTCCATTCGTCTTCATGGCAAAGGCGATCGCCCGCGCGAGATGTTCTTCTCGCGTGCCGTCGGGACCCTGCTGGATAAGTACCTGGCGACACGCGGATATCCGACTTCAGGACCGCTCTTCGTGACCCATCGCAAAGCACGTCTGCCTCGCCGTGCTGATCTGGACGCCGACGGCTACGCACGTCTCTCGTACCGGCAGGCCGACACGCTCTGGAAAGGCTATACTCCCGACTGGGATCTCCACCAACTGCGCCACACCGCCATCAGTCTGCGTGCTGCCCATGATTACACCGAAGTGGACCTCAAACGCTTTAGCGGACATACCTCCTTGCGCAGCCTGGAACGCTACATCGCCGACAACCGCGAGGCCGCCAAACGCAAAGCGCGCGAGTGGGAACGTCGACACGCTATCACTAGTAACGTCAGAAAAATTTTCTTTTCGCGCCAACCAAGCTTGAAACAGCTTCTCTACGTGATCTGCGCCTGCAAAAGTGCCCAAGCAGCACTCAACTGGCGGTCACTGCTGGCTCCTGCGGGAATTCGTCCTGCTCCCATGCCAGGATACCAACGCTGAAAGGTCGCTAGTGAAGTGTGTCGTCGAGCACCCGCGTTCGGATCTGTAACAGCAGATGAGCGCCGCGCCTGCTCCAGCGCATTTGTTGCTTTTTCACAAATCGCTTGCTGATAATCTGGTTGACTGAGGATTCAGCAACTGATGAGGAGATCGGCTTCTCCATTGCGGTAGCGGTCGCCATAATTGGGAATGGAGGATTGATTGGTACGGATATAGTGGTCAAACTCATGCAAGGTTCTGGCCAGCTTCCGGGCTTCTGGGCTTGCCTCGGCATCAATGTCCTGTTCCAGCCACTCCAGCAATTGTAGTGCTTTATAGACATTACTATGCCAGAGAAACCATTTGACCCGCTCCAGTTCTTCCTCGAACTTCTCTCCTTTGTGCTCGACTGGCACCCCTTTGGCCATTTGACCCAGCACTGTCAGACGCATGGCAATATGAAACCAGTCTAAAATATGGCGAGCTTTGCGGACTGTGACCTTCCGTCAGATCACGAACGGTGTCTCCCCCATCAGTAAGAAACGTGATCGCCTGGTTCATTTGCAAGCCCTGGCCTGCAACACTTCAAAGAGTCGTCGCCTCGGCTTGGTATCATAGCCGGAAACCAGCCCGAAGCGGGTGGTGGCTCCCTCTCCAGTGGTGCTTTTCCCGACGATGACTTCAAACGAGCCATCCTTGCGCTGCGTCTCCGAGCGGGCGTGAACATAGCCGCCATCCAGGCTCACCACAAGTGGCGCAGCCGGTTCGGGCAGTTCGTACCACTCAGCAGGACAGCCCTTGATAAAGAGGGTTGCTCGTCGCCCAGTTCGCCTTCGAGACGCTCGGCCACCTGATGAACGTGCCGTGAAATGGTTGAGGTACTCAGTTGATGTTCCATCGGCAACAGATCGCCCAGGAGCTTGATCGTCACGCCATAGGAGAGCAGCGAGGCCCAGCGAACCTCCTGACAGAGCAGTTCTGGGGTGCTCCGTTCAGAGAACAGCGCGGCGACCGGACTCCAACTGCGCTTCTGTTGGGGTTGGCAGGAACAGGTATACAGGCGTGGACTGGAGAGCGTCAGTTTGCCAAAGAGGGTTCGCACGCTGATCTGGTGATGTCCTTTATACGCGAGAGGTTGCTGGCAGTGGGAGCACTGGCGCTGCTGTTCTACATAGTCTTCGACTGGCTCGCGGTCATCACCTGCTGGACGCCGGCCAGCATCTGTTTCGCTTCATCCAGCCGTAACCCAAGCGTTTCTGGCGCGAGTTGATCTCGCTCGAAGCAGGCCACTTCCTCAACATGCAGAGGAGTAGCCTCCTGGTCTGATTCAATGAGCACTTGTACCCGGATACGCATCAGCGCTTCCTTTCTCTCCTGTCTGGTGCCATATTCAGCCAGGCGATGGTTGACGGCTTGCCGATCACAGTTCTCGCAGACCACCCAGTAGGCCAGGCGTCGGAATTCATCCTGGTAATCATCCAGATCATCACGGTGGTCAAGCAGGAGTTGCGCAAACTGAGGCAGGACTTTCCACTGAGGATACTCGTCTTGCAGCTCCATAAACGCCCATGGGCCACCACAATCCTCAGTGGTCCGCGTCGTTTCCCTGCGATGCAGACGGGATACTGCTTCGCGGGATCAAAGGGGAGAACCTGTTCCAGACGAATTTCATGCTGCCACCAATCGGTCAAGTCATACTCATACACCCAGGTTTCCTTGCAGCGGAAGTGAAAGTCACGGAGTTGTACCTGGCGCGGATTATCGTCGAAGATGATGCCACCAATTCTCCCAATCCCATACGGCTTCCCACGAATGAGGAATTGGTGCAGGTGCTCATCCGACCAGCCGAATGCCACTTGCAGGATGTCATGAAGCTCGGCAATCGTGCTGTCGCTTCGTACGAGCAAGCGACGCCAAATCTGAGGGCTGATTTTTCGTATCCAGATGCGCAGTTGATAGACCTTGAACTGCCTGTGTCTGTGCTCTCCATCCTTCCTCCTCTGCTCGCTCGATTACTCATCTTGCAATCCACTATACTTGCTTCATTCGTTTTTGCACAGAGGAGAGGGACTCTTTGCCTATGGTCAGAAAGCTTGCATATAGAGAAGCACAGCAGTTAGCCCCCGTTCTGGAATGGTCTCCCAATGGGCCACGTCCTCTGGCAGCCAGGGATCCCAGAGACCATATGGGTGCACGTGTGTTGCCATCCTCTTCCTCGCTCTGTGTTTCTCAAATCTGCTGAAAGGCTTTCTCAAGTGTGTCAATCCTCTTGCCTGCTTGAAGGCAAGCCACAACAAATCCAGGCACCCGCCAGAAGCGCTTCCGGCACATCCCTCTCATTTGCATATGGAGGTCGGGCAACAACTTGGCCTTCTTTCATGACGAACTCGATGGTGCGTTGATCGGCGAGCACGGCGATCTCTTCCAGCGGATTTTTCGTGAGTACGATCAGATCGGCCACCTTCCCCAGTTCCAGCGTGCCAAGCCAGTTCTCCCATCCCAGCGCCCGTGCTGCATTGGAGGTCGCTGAGACAATAGCTTGCATGGGGGAAAGACCGGCTTCACACATCCAGACCAGCTCCATTGCATTGTCCCCATGAAAGTTATAGGGCGTCGCGGCATCTGTCCCCATCGCGATGGGAACACCTCCTTGGACCGCTGACTGGACGCTGCGGATGGCATCGTCCTGAACGTATTTCAATTTCTCCTGAATCCACGCTGGCACGCCGGGGCGTTCACCTTGCAGGACATCGAACCCGGCTTTGAGCGTTGGCACCAAAAAGATGCCACGCTCAGCCATGGTCTCAATGACTTGTGTATCTTGATGTAAATACGTGCCATGCTCGACCGTCTTGACTCCGGCGGCAACCGAATTGCGTATCCCTTGAATGCCATGGGCGTGCGCGGCAACGGGTTTGCCCACCTTGTTTGCTTCCTCCACTGCGACCCGCAACTCCTCCAGGCCGAACTGGACGGCACCCGGAATTTCGTTGGGCGTGAGAATCGCACCGGTGGCCATCACTTTGATGAGATCGGCACCGGCTTTCAATTGCTCACGTGTGGCTTTGCGCACCTCCTCCACCCCATCGGCCTCACGATACATTCCCTCGTAGTATTCTGTGCCTGCGGATGTGATGGAGAGGAGTTTGCCTGCAAGTTGCATGCGTGGCCCGGCCCACATCCCCTCTTCCAGTGCTCGGCGGACGGCAAATTCTAAGCCATGCCTTCCACCAACGTCACGTACCGTTGTAATACCAGCGGCCAGGCTCTTCTGTGCATGGTTGAGCATGAGCAACGTTGCCCATCCAGCATTTCCCTGTAAGCGACTATCGGGTGCGCCATTGCCCGCGAGATGCACATGGCAATCAATGAGGCCAGGCAGGACATAGCGCCCGGTGAGATCAAGGGTTGTCACCAGTTCTTCCGGAGACGCGACCCAATGGCCTTCATCCCCAAGGGAGACGATCCGCCCATGCTGAATGACGAGGGTTCGCTGCGGTTGTGGAGGACTCCCAGTCCCATCCAGCAGGGTACCATTTTTGAGGACAACAGTCGAGATCATGAGATGGTGTCTCCTCTCAAATGCGAAACACGATGCTTCTTCTCACACAATACCATATTCTCAGATGACCCATTTTGTGAAGAGGAGATGATACAATACAGCAAGATTGCGGACATATTTCAGAACCGTTTCCATTGATCAAGCATCATCTGAACACATAAGCATGTTTCCTGTAAGAGAGCGGCATCTCTCGCCAGTTCATTCCAAATGAAAATGAAGGCAGTTTCATCTTTGAGCAAAGGAGATTCCCCCTTGATCTCAAATCCTTCACCAATATATCAAAAGGAATTCTTCGTGATACAGATAGCGATGGCACAAAAAATCGCTGAAATTGAACAGAAAATGCTCGAACAGGTGGTTTTGCGCTCCACTGCTTTTTATCGCATCTTTGGCCTGGATTGGAGTTTTGATCCCATGAATCCTATTTGGGAAACGTATCTTGACGGATTGCATCTTACCACTGATCCCGTACAGTATACGTACGACTATTACCTTCAACGCTATCCCACCATTCCCACATCTGCCGAAGAACAAACCCATTGGGGGTGTTTTGCTTATAATTACAATGCAACAACAAAGAAAATAAAACTTCACTTTGGTGACTATGATCAGTCTGCACATGGACCCCTCAGTCATTTGCGTATTGATCAGCGCAAGGAGGAATTGCGGGCAATGTTTCAAGAGATCCAACGCACCCATCCTGATGCATTGTGGGTCGTGGGTGGATCATGGCTCTACAATTGGGAATCGTATACACGGCTTTTTCCGCCGTCATTTGGACAAAACGCAAAACCAAGGGAAAGACCTTCCCTGCAAGGTCGCGCAAGTTGGAACCAATTCTTGCGCAGAGGGTGGCGCATCCATCCCGCATCGATGGCGTTCTTTCTGCAAAAGGTCCGTCAACTCGAACGCGTCGAAGAGTATCCAGGCTGCTTTCCCTATGCAGAATTGTGGACGGAGGCTCCCATCTCTCTCTTTTATGAGTTCTATCTCTAATTCTTTAAGTATGATGCCCAAATCTTTTGGACGTTATTGAGAACTCTGAGTGCCATTGAGCAGAGGAAGCATGCTATATGGCCCTAGATCAGCGAGAGTATAGCCATGAGGATAGCTGCGGTGCTTCAAGTCCCTGCTATAGATGAATGGTTTCTTGCGAGGTGGGAAGAAGCGCAACGCAAAGGCACGCATTTTGAGCGTCGTTGCAAGCGATTGGCGCAACCAACGAGGTGGATGAGGAAAACCAAAAGCATCCAGCATCGCGTCATCAAGCAGGGCATAAATAGCCGGTCTGAGCCAGGTGCGCACGAATTGTGGAACAGGAAACCAACTCAGGAAAAGATCACGTGTGGCCTCACCAATCACTCGATTACTCTCTGCATAGCAAAAGTGTTCACGTTCGTAGTTGACGCTGAATTGCTCAAAAGCTTCATAACTTTCTGGAATGTCCTTGATGTTCATACGCCGCCCAATCTCACACCAACAAGAGTAAGATGCCAATTTTTCCTTTTCGCTCATCCTCCGCCAGCCAAAGCGTTCAAGCCAGCGCACTGGCTCATAAATAAAGACCGAGAGGACATACAGGTAATCATCGTTGGAGATATCATACTGTTTGTGGATGCGATTCATCCGGCGCTGGGCCGCACGTCCTTGTTCGCTATCGTAGCCCGATGCCGTCATCTCGTTGATGATGAGAGCAGTATCATCATACCGCTTCTGTGGGTGGTGGGTGAATTCACCTGTTTTTTGTAGCAACATCGAGATGCTGGGGACGCAGTAGGTGCGATAGAGCGCAACTTCGAGCGCACGCGTGATATCCCAGGGAAATTCATAGCAGCTCGTCAGTTCGTAGATGGCAACATGGTCTTTTTCGAGATCGAGTTGCTCAATACGCCTGAGATTGTCGTAACGACCCATACACATTACCTCTTTGCATGCCCTCTGCCTTTACACATTTGGCATAGACCCCAATATATTTTTATGACAAGTACAGTGAGTATATCATAGTGTTGAGAATATTGAGAACAGCGTGATCTGCTCTTTGCTCAATTCAACCAATGACGGGGTCGCAATCTGATTGAAATGAAGAGCAGCATGGTCGTCTGTTTATGAGGTAATCTTTACGCAATCTTGATAAGAGAATCGTCATATAATTGGTATCATCATTTGCGCGGCAGTGGAAAAGGACACATGTCCAGCAAAAATAGGGAAAAGGAAACGTTGTGTCATGGCAATACAAATGCTCTTTTGTTATGATCATGAAGATGTGCGCATGGCAAGCACCTTAAAAAAGCATCTCAGTGCGTTAGAACGCAGCCAACTTATTACGATAGCGGACTATGGAAATATTCATGCCGGAACGGCGTGGAAACAAGCAATGGAAACTTATCTCAACGATGCTCAGATAATCCTGCTCCTGGCAAGTAGTTCATTCATCGCTTCGGATTATTGTTATAGTATGCAAATACAGCAGGCGATTAAACGGCACGAACGCAAAGAAGCGCGTGTTATCCCGATCATCTTGCGCCCAGTGTATCTAGAGATGCCGCCATTTGATAAACTGCAAGCGCTCCCAGATGGGCAGAAACCAATCACCGCATGGAAGCCCCAGGACGAGGGATTTACGAATGTTGTTGCCGGTATTGCAAAGGTCGTCAAGCAATGGAACACCCAGAGTTTCCCAGACCCAAGTGCGGAGAGGAAAGGACTCATGATCCATCTCGACCAGATGATTGAAGCCATCAAAGGGCAATTGCAGCCGCCACCGCGTGCATTCGCAACAGCCAGCACACTACAACAACTGAGCATCTTTATCCCCACGGATGTCACGCTAGCAGATCTTCTCGTGGGATGGCGCACCCTTTCACGTCCCCTGCAAGAAAGTGAGGAGCCAGCAATGGTCCAGCGGCGCATTACCTGCGGTCAACTGGCAGATATTGCGACCCAGTTCACCACGGATGCAGGAAGTTTCGCGCAAGCCATCAAGACCTGGCAGATCTGGCGGGATGCATTCCAGAAGAGTGATGATGCCCGGCAAGCGACAATGGCAAAGACGTTTGCGCGTGAGGTGAGCGAATTGCAAGGAGCAGCCCATTAAATTCTTCTCTTTCGTCAGATGCATGTGAGTAAGCCAAATAGCAGAGAGAATGAGCTATTCACCCATTTAGCAAAGAGAAGTACATCAATTTGCGCGGATCTCGGTGAAGGCAAGATCTCACTGAACAGAGACCCATGCATCGCTCTACCAGACTACAAATTATATGCAGAGAAAAGAATACAGTCAGACCAAAAAAGGGCCGTGCAAGCAGGTGGCAAGCCATCTTCTCAAAAAAGGCAGCGATGGGATTATTTCATCGCAATGATGCTTTTACAGGCAAAAAAGCCCCTTTTTGGAGAAAAACTCCTACGAAAAGAGCAGAGGAGGAATGTCATTTGAATGATTAACATTCCTCCTCTGCTTGTAAGGGACGCTTCAAAAACAGAACTACTCGAAAAGAATTCCAAGGAGAGGGTCATCATAGATGCTCTCGAAGTCATCATCGAAATCATCTTCTGTTTCCTCAAAATTGTCGTCATCCTCGAATTCCTCCTCGTCGCCCTCGATATATTCACTCTCTGTATCCATTTTCTTCACCTCTTTTTTTGATAGAAAATCGTCTTTCGGACAGAGGAAGCATACCATATGAGAGAGAAATATGCAAGGACAACCGTATGCCCTGATGACAGTTCATCCCTATGAGATGTTGCAAAGTGGTGACAAGGCAGACAACTGCCCACTGGATACATTTCCAATGGGCTTTGTATTTTCCATTTCTTTAATAAAATTGGGTAAGCTGTTCCATAAGCTGCATCGGATCGGGGAATGGTCCGGCGCGAAACACATCAATCCAATCCAGTCCTTGTTGCTGTGGGTGTTGTTGTGCCTGTGCCACTTTACGCATATAGGCAGGATGCTTGACCTGCCAGCTATACTCCACCACCGTCAAGCCACTTTTACGCCGCTTCTCATGCTCATACCCAAAGAGTCCATTCCATGCTCCAGTATCACATGAGATCACTCCCGGTAATGCAATGCCCGATTGGAGCAATTTGAGCTTTCCAGCCCACACGTGCAAGGGAATATCTGCCCCGATGATAGCCTGGATACGCGTGATGACCTCAAGGATGAATGAGGGGGATCGTCTGCAAAGACTGCCAATCCCAACACGAAAGGCATTCACGCGATCAGTCTCTTCATCATCATCAATACGACCGGGATCGGTATAATATGCCTGCATCTGCCGAATAAGATCGACCAATTCTCGCGCATGCTGTTCATACTCGGAGAGTGTGTACCCCTGAATCGTCGGAGTCCATGTCCACGGAGCATCCCAATGCCATTCCCAGAACTCCCAGGCCATCGCCGTTGTCCAGCGTTGTCGCTCCTCAACCACCTTTGGTCCAGGATATCCCCCCGTCTCAGAGAGGCACGGCATGTCAAAAACGGCTGCCCATTGCGGTTGCCAGGCTGCCAGCCAAACAAGGTACTGATCCCGCGTAAAGCGATAGCGTCCTCCCCAGCGCATCGCCACTGTAAAGCCTCCACAATCGGCTCCCCGCACCATACTTGCAGGTAGATAGCGAGGCTTGCGTAACGAGCAGCGACCTTTGCTATCTTGCTTGAGGAAACTGGCTGCGGAGAGGAGGAATGGAACCGATGGCATGTTCGGGCGAAGTTCTTTTGCGCTAATGGTGGTGTGAAAAATGGGATAGGTGCCGTTCATGCCCATAATGCCATCTGCTCCACATCCCCGATTGGATCCGGTTCGTGCAGGATATGCAACGCATCGTCGATTTGCCGCTGTCGCGTCGAAGGGATTTCACGATGGCCCAATGGTTTCGGCACCTCAGCTAAGCTTGGGGTTGCCTCGAAGTAAGCACGGATTGTCCCCGCCAGCGCGTAGGCCATCAGCGGCATCACCGAATCCACGATCATGCCCATGGTTTGGCACTCCGAGCCAACGAACTGATACGATTTGGGGAAGCCATGCAAGTTCGCGACCTCCCGTGGATGAAATGGACGGACCCCACGAGGCGCACGCTCGTCATGCACGAGAAAAAGGCTTTTATCACGATCGGCGTTGGTGAAGAGATTCACGGGTTCCTGCTGGTCGGGATGATAGATCCTGGGACGATCCCGGTAGACCTTGCCGGATGCACTGGGGTTTCCATCGAGGCGAGTATAGACATAGGGGGGAATGGTCGGGATCGGGATATCCATCTCCAGATACTCGCGTAAGGACTTCCCACGCCTTGGCAATTGATAGGCCTCGATGTTGCCAAAGGTGAAGGGTTGGCGATGTAGGATCAAGAAGACCCGTGCCTTCTTTTGCAACGAGAAATCCTCTCCGTAGAGCACACATTCCGTGCAATAATAAAGGGGAAGAGCGCGAAACGTTTCCATGACCCGCAAAAAACGCTTGATGCCCAAAACGTTTTCCAGGATGACCATTTCCGGATAGCGCAACACAACCTCTCGCAAGGCTTCCAGGTACAGCGCGTCACCCGTGCAGGTGCCATGGATATTGGCGGCCAGGGTATACCTGTCGCATGGGAACGTAATGAAGAAAATGGGGATTTCCCCTGAAGGGTAGTTGGCCAGCAGCACGTGTTGGATTGGCCCCTCAAAGATCTTGCACTGTGGAAAATTGAGCCGCAGCGTCTTGCATCGAGACTGATTGATCTCCACGGCAAACGTCGGCCTCAAGCCTGCCAGGGAAAAACCGCACATGTCTCCCCCGGCACCTGCGAAGAAGTGTGCTGAGCGTAGGGATTGTTCTGAAATTTGCATACATTGCACCTTTTTTGCATACAAAGAGGGAGAGAAGCATGTCTCAGTACATGCCTCTCCCCTCTGGATAGACTTGGTTAAAAAAGGGTGAGTTGTTGGAGCTCTTCACTCGTGGTTTCTTCGTCTTGTTGTGCTACCGGAGCCTGTTCGACGACCATATTCTCCACAAGACTCCAGAGATCAGGTTGACTCTCGGACAGGCTTTTTTGTGACTTCCTCCGCTTCTTTGCAGGCAGGTATTTGTCTCGTAGCGCGGCCCAGGGATCCTTGCCTGAGGTGATCCCCGTTTGAATAATGGTCACCGTGACACGCTCATCCGTCGCTTGAGAAGTGGCTTTCTTCCTGGTCTTTGCCGCACGTTTCACACTCTTGCTTGCATCAACTGGCGAAGGTGACGATGGTGTGACGGGTGACGTTTCTCCTGGTAGGTGTGACGCTTGCTCCGAACGTTCATCAAGCGGCTCGGCTGGTGGAAACGACTCGACGATAATAGGCTTGAAGTCAACCTCGACAGGCTCATCCTGGTTCAGCAATTGGTTCTTTTCCTGTTCGATGCGCGTATTCTCTTTGAACAGGTCTTGCAGTTCCTGAGCACGCTGCATCATGTCAGCCTGGGTCTCTCCCTTTTCCAGGCTGGCCAGGATCTCACGTGCCAGATGCAGCACCATCTCCGTTTCGTTCTCACTTTCCTCTTCGCCAAAGGTGACCAGTCCTTCGCCGGGTAGTTTCCCCTCAACCATCAGGCTGGCCTTCATCTTGAGGGCCAACAAGCGTAACAAATTGGCTTCCATGGTGGGGTAGACAAAGAAGATGACCTTGACGGGCTGCGTCTGTCCAATGCGATAAGGACGCCGCGATGACTGGCGCAGATCAGAAACCGAGGTGGGGAAACTGACATACATCACCGTCGGAAAGCTGAGGAGATCCAATCCGACCTTAACCAGCTTGGGGTTGCAGATCAGGACATCGCATCCCGCGTTGACCTGCTGGTCGAGCCATGCTTCCCGGTCAATGGGTTCGACGGTATTGCTATAGAGCAGCACCACCTTGAGTGGCTTGCCAAAACGCCCTTTGACCCGGCTCTCCAACAGCATTTTGAGCCGGGGCATGATATCGTAGTAGCCGGTGTTCTCGGTATAGAGCAGTACTTTGCGCCCCTCGTTCACTTCGTGCTGCACGGCGTGAATGAACAGCCTGCTCTTTGGCATAGACCCGGTTCGCGTCGAATGCAGGTGCTTTGCCAAAGATCTCGCCCGTCTTTTTGATCACGCAGGTCCATCCTCGATAGGGCATATTCGGGTAATGGAGCATCGCATTCCACCAGGCGGAAAGGCCAGAGGTATCACCCGCCGCCAACATATGCCCTAATTCGCGGGTTGCTTCTTCCCGGAAATGCTCGTAGGCTCGATCGACATCACGGTCCATCTCAACCAGGTGAGTTTCTTCTTCATAGGGCGGCAGAGCCGGAGCTACATCGGAGAGTTCCAGAAAGCTGGAACAGGGGAGAATATAGGTCAGTCCGACGGGCGCAAAGCCAGCCAATTCCCGAATCTGGGGCGACCCCACCCGGCGGTCGCTACTGGAACCTGTGCCAACCTCCCCTTTGTAGGTCTTCCTCGTGGTTTGCCGCTTGCCATAGAGATCGATCCAGCGCTCTTCTTCTGCGTAGGCAAAGTCACGTCGCACCGCCGGACTCATCACATAGGCGAATCGGAAGAGGCTCCCAGCGTATCCATTGGAGAGCGTGCCCGTGAGGCCAAGCATGCGCCCACCCTTCGTCGCATTCGCTAAGCGTTGTCGTGCAAAGTTGAGGGCAGATCCATCGCGACCCTCATGGATCTCGTCGGCGATCAGCAACCCAAAGACATGGCGATAGCGCTGCTGGATATATTTTGCCAGGGGATACCGACGCTGAAAGGTCGTGCTCAGGCCAGGAATGTGTCGATCATGGGAGGGGAGAGGCAACGGCTTTTTATTGCGCTCATCCATGCGCAGGATGGAATACGGCTGCCATTCCTTCGGACGTGCCGGAACGTGCTGCCAGAGTGGCTCTCCACAGTCAATGCAGCGCCGTTTGATCCGGCGATCCTTGGTCCCAAGCACCTCTTTTTCGCTCAGGTAGATCGTTGGTGGAAGCAGTATCTCTTCGCGCCAGGTCTCCAGATGGCCTTTCGCGCGTAGCTCGTCAACCTGTTTGAACAACTCACGCCATTCTTCCCCACTCTTTTTGAGCCGTTCCATCTCACGCTCATTTTTGATGAGGTGGAAACAATGGGGGCAACACGGCATGGCGACGATCTGCCCTTCATCGTTACGCCGGGCGGTGAGTTTCCTGGTCTCGGGATGACGAGAGCGCGGAACTTTCATGCGGTAAATCGGCATCCAGTCCATCCCCAGCTTGGCGGTACTCCCCGTGAGAATAATGATATGGCAAGGCTTGCGTGGAGGTTCTTTTTCCAGCAAAAACGCCTGCTCGTATGCCGCCTGCCATTCTGCCAGATCATACTGGATGCGCTGCATGGCGCGATCGAGAGCACCAATGGCTGAGAGCGAGGAGCCTGAGAAACTCGGGTCAAACTGGCGAAACTGTGCCAACGCCTCATCGGAAGAGACGGCAGCCTCATCCTCATCGACCTCAATTTCCTCCTGCTTCGCGGGTTTCCCCATACGACGAATCACGACCGCCTTCACGCCGGGGATGGTCTTTTCGGCCTCGCGTTTCCACTTATAGGCCATGATTGGTGGACACAGGATCACCAGCGGAAAGAGGTCGGGATGGCGCAATCCCTCTGGAGCATCGCTCATGGCACCACAGACCGCCAGATCCGCCAGGAAGGCGGTTGCCAGTGCCAGAAATGTCTTTCCCGTCGACATTTCGGCGGTGAGTGCCCCGCGTTCGAGCAAGGCTTGTTGAGCCTGGGTGGCCGGGCGAAGCAATGCATTGACATGGGCGGCAATAATCTCGCGTTGCTTGCCCAGCGGTTGGCGTTTCAACAAGGGAAGAGCCTTGCGTATCCAGGGCAATTGGTCCTCGCCAGTATAGCGGGGAGGATTCGCCTGATCCACCTGTTCGGCAAGGCTGGCCCCAAATTGGGTAAGAAAATCTCCGAGCGGTACTGGCTCATACTCAACGCCGCGTGGGACGCCGCTCGTCTGACCCGTTAATACCCGAATCAGGGTGCCCGATTGCAGATTGATCCCCCAGAGTGATGACTCAAAGGTATCGGTGACACGCTCAATAATCTCCTTGTCATCCTCATACTGCTCAACAACGGGAACCTTGCGCACCGTTCCTTTGACAATCACCTGTTGCTGCCCATCCTCACTGGTGAGAACCGCTCGGTTGGCGATGCCTGCGACGGAGAGGACCGCCAGATGAGCCTTTTTTAATGGGGCCAGAGGTTGTCCCAGTCCTAATCCCATGGACGAGGGATCTGGCAGGCGTGCGGCAAGATACTCTTGATTGCTCCAGAGTCCTGTTTTATAGCGGCCAGATGCATTCGTTTGTTCAAGGACAAGGTTGGCGGTGCGATCGGGATCATAGTTTCCATTAAAGAAATGGCGTAACTCTGGTGAACGGGCCGCTGGAATGCTATAATCGGGTGCCGTTGGGATGCGCTCATGGAGGGGAAGGATTGGAAGGTCTGACCCTGCTGCGGCCCAGGACTGGATCTGTGCGATAGCGGCTTCTGTTGGAGAGACCGTCATGGCGCGACGTACCCCAAACACGACGACCTGATGAAATTGCGCATAGAGCGACACCTCCTCGCGCTTCTCTGGATCGGGTTGGTAGCGATCGTCGGGAAAGCGCACGCAAAACAACTGCGTATAATGGGAGGCCAGGAATTTTGCCGCTGGTCGGAGCGATGCCTGGGGAACGATCCAGATGAGGATACCTTCAGGGCAGAGCTTGAACGACGCACGTTGGAGGAAATTGACCTCTAATCGTGTTTTGCGACCATTGTGGGTAATTTCCGTGTCGGTATCATAGGGTGGGTTGAGAAAACAGAGTTGCCACCCACCATCTGGGCCTTCGCCATTGGAAAGGGTCGTCGAGAAAAAGCTGGCTTGCAGCACGTGATCCAGGCTGGCGCTGGCGGCTTTGGCACGCGTCAATTCTGGTTCGATGCCATAGGTCTGAAATGCCATCCGATGATATGTGGGAAGTTTGGTTCTCAGATGATTGGTGAGTTGAGCTAACGCTTCCCCTTTCCCTGCACAGGGGTCCAGCAAGCGACTGACTCCATAGCGACGAGGGGTCAGATAGGGGGCCAGCGCATCAACAATGCATGCTGGGGTGGGATAGTACAGCAGTTTTTCTTTTCCTGCAATGCGAGACATGATTTTCCTCCAAAAATGGAATTGCCCCTGCTTGGTGGTATAGCCAAGCAGGGGCAAGAAACAAGAGAAACGTGAAGAAGCGTTTAAAAGTTTGCAACAAGCGCAGCAGGTTCTAACGGAGATGGGAGAGCCGGTACCGTCGGAAGAGCAGCCAGATGACGTATTTGATGAGCCGTCAGACGCCCAGAACGCAAGGCGTCCGCAAGGTCGTGATAGAGCTGAGCGAGATGAGGGCGGCACAGATACGCATCCGCCAGGAAGGGAACTGAAGTTGGTTCGGCATCGTCAATTCCATCCGAGCTTTCCTCCGCATTGAGCAGAGGCGGTGTGTAGCTCCAGGTCTTCAAACGCTCAATTTCTTTGCGTTCCTGGCCGCGCTCCCAGAGAAACTGGGACCAGGAAGGATCAAGCGGCCAAGGCACACGTGGATCAAGAAAAGCAAAGTGCATCTGGTGCTGTATCGTTCTCTCCTGATACCAACTGGGTACCAGCAAGAGGAAGAGTGGATTCTGTTCGCGATGCCGTACTTCTTGAATATCCGCTTGCTTGCCACCTTTGATTGTTGAGAGGGAGGCACGTGCCTTCTCACGATGCTGCTTTGTCGTGGTCCGCTCCCGGCGTGACTTCACTGCCATCGCACGCACCGGATCGCAAATGGTGAGCATATTGCTTTCGATGACGGCATGTAGATCGCGCTCCGGCTGTACCTCCGCTTGCTCAAAATTCCAATGCACGGTATACCCACACGAGGCGAGGCGCTGCCGATGGTGTGCCAGAAACACTTCACCAACGCCATCGAGGGTTGCCCCACGACTATGAATATTGACCAGACGCGCGAAGACGGCTTGCAATGTGGTGCCTTGACCATGTTGTGCAACCAGAGAGAGGTAATAGAGTGGCGTTGCTCGCTTGCCATTCGTCAACGGTTCCGGTTCTTTGCCAACCACATACGCATTGACATAGGCTTCGAGAAGCGCTTCATTGCTTTTGCCGCGTACAGTCAATTTGGGTAACGTCGTTTGTTCAACGAGTAAGGGTTCCTGAGAAGTGATGGGAATTGCCATCGATTGTTTCCTTTCTATGAATGAGCCTGCTGGCGCAAGGCTCCTGAAAAACCCACGATGAGTGTTCATTGCAAGGTCTGTGAAGAGTGGGAACGTTATACCGACGCGGTCCTAGCAGAAGCTGATTGCTGCTGTTCATTCGCCTGTCTGCGGAGGCGTTTGGTCAACTCCTGACGTTGCCCACTTGAAAGCTTCGCCAGTTCTTGAACCTGATAGAAGGTGCAGATACCTTGGATGCGCTTCGGGTCACGATCGACACTGCGACAGACCCAATCGAGAAAGGTATCCGTGTAGGATGTGGGATACGTTGTCGACGGTTGGGATGCCTTAATGGCTGTCGATTCTTGTTGCTGGGACACGGTGATCTCAGTCGTTATCGCTGGTTGTACGGGAATGCTTTGCTGAGCCACGGAAGGAATGGGAGACTTGCAAGATGTGATCAGGCCACATTGCAGGTAGAGTTTCTCCACCCAGGCGATCTGCTCCGCTTTGGAAATGGCGATGCGCTTCGCTTTGGGATCATAGGGGAAGGACTGCTTAGGGAGATCATAAAGGTAGCGCCCAAGCAAGAACTTGGCACAGGCACGACGAAACGCCTGGGAATAGGCTTCTGTTGCCGTGTTATCGTCCTCGCGAGTGCTGCCATTCTTGCCTGTCGTGGTCAGGTAGGCTTCCCCATAGTCCGTGTGCGCTACCCCCAGAATGACGACGGTGACTGGGATAATGAGCTTATTTCCTTGGGCATATGGATGCGTTGCAGGGGTACTCCATTCGCCAAAAACGAGTTCATTGAGTCGGTCTTCATACACGCGTTTATTGGCATAGGGCAATGCGAGACACACGTATCTCCCATTCTCCTGCCGGATTTCTTTGGGTAAAAACTGAATGGTTTCGGGGGCAAAGGGCTGCTGAAGGGCTTCTTTAAGGGATGCGAGTGTTCGTTGAGTCGTCATATATTTTCTCCTGGAAAAAATGCAAAAGGCGGTCAGACCTTGCGCTCCATGATGGAGGGAGCGCGAGGTCTGACCGTCTAGAAAAAGTCATCGTAGAAGGAACAGTTACCAGCGCATGCGTTCTTTGAGGCTCACAAAGCGCGGATTGCCGATAATCAGATGATCAAGAACCTTGATATCGAGCAGCTTTCCAGCTTCGACCAATTGGGTGGTCACATCGAGATCTTCGGGGGAGGGCGTGGAATCACCGCTGGGATGGTTATGGCAGACAATAATATTTGCAGCCTTACGAGCGATTGCGGGTCGGAAGATTTCTGCGACCCGTAATACCGCACTATTAATGGTTCCTTGATAGAGGCAATGATTAGTCAACACCTGATTTTTTGTATCGAGAACCAGCACCCGAAACTGCTCGGTATCCAGGTACATCATGTCCATGCGAACCAGGGAGAAGGCATCATCGGCACTCCGGATTTGATATTTTTTGGTCGGTGAGAAAGTGGCCAAACGTTTGGCAAATTCGAGCACCGCTTGCAATTGAGCCGCTCGGTGCTCCCCAAAGCCATGCGCCAGACAGAGGTCACCAAACTCAGCACACAAGACCCCTTGCAAATCACCAGACGTGGCAAAGAGTTTCTGCATATTCCGCAGCACCTGCACCCGCTCGGTAGTGGACTCTGGTGAGCAGATGAGGGCCAGCAATTCCTCATTGGAGAAGGACTGAATGCCATACTGTTGAAGCTGTTCACGTAAAACGGTTGTTTTCATGGATCGTTCCTTTGTAGTATGAAAAACCGCCTCTGGATGGAATTCCCAGAGGCGGTTGAAACTGTTTTTTTGAGAGACAAAGAGAGAACCTCACAAGAGGGGATTTAGAGGTCATGGGCCAGTAACGTTTGATGTGCATAGAGTATCTCCAGGCCACGACTGCCCTGGTTGCGGTAACACTCACTCCAGTCCTTGCCAGCATCGTCCTGGGGCGAACAGACTTCCACGAGGATCTGCTTCCCACGAAGCTGCTGCTCAATGCGCGTACTGGCCTCTTTGCCCCCTTGATCCGCATCGAGGGCCAAAAGCACCTTTGGTACTCCTGAGAGCCAGTGCGGCTGTAAGGCCGTTCCCACCAGTGCGACAACTTCTTCGGCCTGAAAATGTCCATCGGCCAGCACAGCCAGGCGGTCAAACGGCCCCTCAACCACGATCAGCGGATCGGCGGTGGGAAGGTGCTGCGGCTCCCAAAACCAGCCTGCTGGATTGGTCTTGATCCAGCGTTTCCGCTCGTGCTGTTCCAGGTAGCGTTGATGCGCTTTTTCATCGACGCAACTCTGCCAGTGCCAGATCAAGCGCCCTGCAAAACCCTGGGCTGGATCTGCCTGTGATAAGCCAGGAGTCGCTAAGGGAAAAAGCAGGCGATCCTCCCAGCGCTGCAAGAAACGATGCTCATACCGTTCGCTGGCACCCCGTTCCAGATAGCCCACGCCCAGAGCGATCGCCACCTGCACAGGAATATGCCGGGCTTCCAGATACGCCTGCGCATTCCAGGCGACGGTACGATCCAGATGCAAGGCTCCCTGAGCGTGAAGATCGGAGAGGATCTGCACCTCCTCTGCCTGCCAATCGTTGAGCGGACGCTTCTGGAGAGGCGTAGGTGAGTGTGCAAGAGCAGGCTGCCGGCTGGGGAGCGTTTCCTGCTGCTCTCGTTGTTGCAAACGTAACGCGAGCTGCGGATCGAAGTCGGCCACAAACACGTTCGTCAGGCAACGAAAGCAATGCCCAAAACCTGTCGTAGCCTTGATCGAGAGCGAACGTTGATGATCGCTGCCATGGATTGGGCAATAGGTGCGATACCATGCGCCCGTCTTCTGCACCTGGGAAAAGACCTCCAGGTCTTGCCAGGTGATGATAAAGATGTCATCCCCATTCGCGGTGCGTCCACGGGGAAACGAGCGTTTCACACTCGGATGTGCAACCATACAAAATCTCCTTGAAAAGGATTTCAACGGACAATACCCCCGGTTCAGTGTCTGGTGACCAGGGGTATTGGCGGACCATTAGCGAGACAAGAGGACCGCTCTCGACCACGGTCCTCGACCCCGCAGCAGTGGGGCGATGCGTTCAACCACGTCGATCTCTCGGGCCGGTCGGGGCAGGTGGGAAACAACGCGCCGCCAGTACACCTCGTCCCAGCGATTGTCCATTGCAAGATAGGCTTCTTGCGTAGAGGTCGTGAGAAGAGCGGTTTTCGGAAAGTGGCAATAGAAGCGATCCATCACACTGTCGCGCTCATCAGGAAGAAAATGCAGACTCATAATCGCAATTGTCGGAGGTCGCAGTGCCGGATATGCATCCCATGGCGACACAAAGGGATAGGTAGCCTTTTTCTGATCCATTTTCCCACTGAGCCAGAATATTGCCTGCTCGGTTGTTTGAAACGCGGCGATGGAAACCTCAGGGCATTCGGCACGACGAAGAATCGCTTTGAGGATCAGGGGAAACGTTGGTGTTGGATCAATAACAACGAGCAGGGGAACAGGAATGAGAGTTATTTTCATTTTTTCCTCTTGTGATAAAAAACAATGAGGCATGCGGCACACTCTCCTGTGAAGAGGAGCAATGTATCACATGCCTCGCAACAAGTGAGGTTATTGGTGAGGATCTGATCGCTTGGCAATGTACTGAGCAACCGCAACGGCCTGCTGAAGGCGAATGGGTTCTCCCAGGAAGAAAGAAGCCCCTGCCAGGTATGCTTTGAGCTGAAGCAAGGTGTCATCAGGTGGGGAAATGACTACGGTCGGAATCTTGGGACCGTGTGTTCGCAAGAGCCTGAGCACCTCATACCCCGTGAGTTGAGAGGTACTCGTAATGTGGATGAAAAGCAGATCAGGCAAGGGAATGGTCTTCGTTTGAAAGAGCGCCTGAAGTGCGATTACCGAATCCAGAAAACACAGCACCTGATGCCCCCGATTCTGAAGGGTATTTGCCAGCAATTGGCCGACGGTAGGTGAAGAGTGTATTACCAGGATGGAGAGCGAACGATTCATCAGCGCTCCCCTTTCCAGATAACGCCATCATTGGTCTTGAACCCGCTGCCATCAAGTTTCCACGTGATCGTCGTGGTGCTTCCCTGACAGGGCAGAACCAGGCACGTCCGGGTCGCGACGTGCCAGATCTGGATCGTCTGCGCCATCGTGATTGCCACGAGATACGCACCTCCAGGTGCCCACGAGAGTCCGCAGATTGAGGCATAGGAATGGGCATGACGATTTGCCAGTATCCGCTCTCCTGTGGTGAAATCCCAAACCAGGACTTCCCCGGTCATGCTTCCGGCCAGCAACATCCTGCCATCGTGAGACCAGTCCACTACCGAGAGAGTCGTTTGAAACGCGTTTGGGAAGCAAACGATTGGGTCTTCCTGATCGTGACGCCAGATCAGAACCGAGGAATCCAATCCCTGTGCGCCATAGGGGACACAAGGATTGGGGACGAAAGGAAGGGTTGGATGTGTGTGTTGGAGGATCATACGTTTTTCTCCTTGGGATATGAAAAGCCCATATCCATCGGAATGGATATGGGCAAGAACAGTTGTATGAGAAAGAAGAGTTAAGAACGTTCGGGAAGCAGCCGATTCTTCCTGAGTGCTTGCAGCCATTTGTTTTTGGTGGCTGTCTGAGCACTATGAGAGGTTTCAAAGGCATCAAAAAGGCGGTGTCGAGCCATCTGTTGCTCCGTGAAAGGAACCGCCGCTGAACTGATGCCTGGTTGCAGGATATGAAAGGCCGTTGCCGTGGTCTGCGCATGACATTGTGGATATTTATACCGCAGAATGCGAGCATAATAATCTTGATCCGCCGAATGGGGATAACCGACGCGGGCATATTCCGTTAACGTATCCAGGTAATTCCACTCGTCGCGATCCGTGATGGTAGGAAAAATCATTGGAAAAACTCCTTCTTGACAAACAGCAACGAGGCATGCTACGCTTACTCCCATGAAGAACTGGGTGTGCGTCAGCATGCCTGACAAACCCCACCTTTGGCGAGGTGGGGTTTGTTGTTGCCTTTTTTGATGAACAATCATAAAATGTTACAAGTCGGCAGGAAGATCCCTGCCACTCATTCGTAAGACCTGCACCGCTTCCATGTAGGCGGAAGCGTGTTGCAGCGCTGGCTCTTGTGTCAAGCCCGATGCATGAGCACTGAGAACGAATACCTCAATGGCTCGGAACACTAACGAGTCATTGCCGTGTAGGAGCACACGATTTGTCATCGCCAGTTCCTCATCAAAAGGAATGGGTGGGACGTGTTGGTCGGCCAGCGCTTGTATCAGTGTGGAAAGTTCGGCCAGAATGGTTGAAAGTGGTCGGATGGTCATAACAGTTCTCCTTATCTCAATCAAATCAAAATGAACGGCAACAAAAAACGGACAATTCGGCGAAGCAACCGCTTCATCAAATCGTCCGGAGGTGGGCCACGAATGCGATCCATCATCGCCTCCTGTTTCTTACTTATAGGATCAGCTTCTCATCTTGAAGCCGCTTCACCATTACCTGCTTGATAAGTACTCTCAACCCGAAAAAATCGGGACGCATTGCGGCAGCAATGATATCGAGATGGGAGAGGAGCGTGGAATACGCGACCATTACCGCATGTAATTCCGCAAGCAGGTGTTCATCAGGAAGCGGGAAGTGTTGTTGAAGCACTGAAAGGATGGCATGCTCTTCGCCAGTAACCAGAGCTGCGTAAAGGATCTGTACCGCAATGTGAGGACTCTCTTTCTCATTTTTCATGCGTCTATTGCCTTTCTGTTATGAAATACTCATTTCTAGGATAAAAAATACCCTGCAAAAAGCTGAGGGGGTTGTTGGCTTGCGACGAATAATCTGGAGAGGGAAACATGGGAAGATTGCTTTATGGAAGAGAACAAGCGGAAAAAGCCCAAAATTGGGCCAATTCCAATGTGCTGTCCCACGTATGATGCGAGAGTGGGATTCTCAAGGAAGGACATTCCTGAGCGAGTCTATTTCGATCTGTAACAACTCAGATTGCAAGGTAAGGCGTTCATACTCGCGTTGGAGGTGTGAACACTCGATCTGCAATTGTCGTTCCTGACCAAAGGGACGTGAGGTTCGCAAATGATGAACCTGTCGTTCCAATTGCTGGCATTCAGCGGTGTAGTCCCGCCTGATTTCCTGGCGTAATGCCCGGAACTCGATCAATTGGATTGACATCAGTTGGCGGTTGAACAGACTGAGAACGATACCCGGCGAGAGGCGTTTTTTGGCCTGAAGCTGAACTTCTTTTTCAGTCAAGGGACGTTGATTGGTTTGCTTCATCCGCCGTGCATCATCACGTCCATCCGTTGCTGGAGGAGTTGCCAGAAGCAGAGTCAATTCATCATTCAGACGGAGGTATTCCGCGTCCTGGCGTTGTTGCTCTTGCTCTAAACGATCTTGCGCATCAAGAATGCTTTGATCAATTTGCGACAGATGCTGTTCCAGAAGATCCAGCTTGGCTTCTTTTTCGGCCAGCAGACGTTTCTGAAATCTGGGATTGGGCTGATAAGAGGGTTGTTTTTTCTTCATAAGGAAGATGGTTCCTTTCAACGCAAAAAGCACAGAAAGGCACACTATCCCTCTTGTTGGGAAAGCCTCCTTTCTGTGTATCGTATGAGTATGCATCGAGAACGTGTTGATGCGGCACGGGTCGTGTACGATGACCAATCGTCCTGTGGTTCCGCTGGAGCCAGGCTCAACAGCACTGGAAAAGGGGTTCCAGGATCGTGAGGCTGATCTGCCCGTCCGTTGCTAGAGCAAGCTCAATAGCCGGTGAACAATTCCAAAAAACATTACTGAATGTATATCAGAGAAAAAGAGGCAGACAAGGGGGCACGAATGATGATCTGGCTCAAAAGTGAGGGATCTGCGCGTCCTGCTTTCAGGGCATAAAAGCATATGGGAGGCCAATGGAGCGTGCTTTATTTGCGGGGATGTAATGAAAAAAGCGCATCGTTTTTGGTCTCGTTTGCTGGCGGTTGGTCTTTATTCTTGTTGTGGACGGTTTGTGCACGTAGCTTTTTCATAGATGTGTAGCCTTGTGGAGGTTGTATTGAGGTGATTAGAGAGATAGCCTTTTATTTCGTGGAGACACGCATTTTGCGGTAGAGATTGTGGAGGTGATTGGAAAAATTGTGGAGGGATGTGTAGGATACTTGATCACGAGGGGGGTACGTATTTGGGTACTTTTGGTTTGCGGGTAAAACAAGAATATACGCAGAAGAGGGACAGAATGTAAAGGGAAGCCAGTAGCCCGAAATGGCTACTTCTCAGACTGTCAAAGCTATTGGTGTTACTTTTGTCAGGACAAACCGACCTATCAGTAGAGAGAAGAAAACAGAGCGAAAAGGTGGTCGTTATGCCTGCGTGCAAGCGCCGGCGCCGAGCACGCACCCACGATTGGCAAGAGATCCAGCAATATTCACTCTGGCCGGAACAGCAGATGTATGAAAAAATACGCCCCGTCGTACTTTTCGGCGAGACGGCGGCTGAACGTGCCAAAGAAATCGGAGCCAGCGAACGAACGCTACATTATCAAGCTGACCAATTTGAGCGCTACGGCATGAAGAGTCTCTTTGTTGAGCTGTTTCTATTTTACCATAGCTTGGTGGATGTACCACTTAGGAGATATCATGAACAAGAGAACAAAAATTGCCCTCCTTTTTCTAGGCAACCTTCTCCTTCTTATTGGTTTTTTCTTTTTACCCTGGTACATTGCTCCTTTTAATACTCACGGGCATCTTTTAGAGGGCCCCTCTGCGTGGAATCTCATGACCTTTCCCTTCGTCGCTCAAACCGTCCCTCAAACCGTCCCTAAACTCGTCGGAGGATTCCTTTTGGTTACTCCTTTTTGGCTCCTTGCTGCACTTATCATTTTTGAGTTAGGAGGAGAAATTTGGAAATTGCGGCGTCGTCAAAGGATTTCTACGAGTCGATTGTACAAAAATATCGGCCAAATAGGTCTTCTTCTCTGTATTATAATTTTCATCCTTTCATGTCTTAATTATGCAGAGTTTAGGGTGGCGCAGCATCTTGATAAATGTAAGTGGGCCTGGATTCTGGTCTTGCCTCATCGGTTTTTTGCTTATTGGGGTGACAAGATTACCGCTGCTCGGTAGGCAGCGTGTATCTGAGGTATAGCTAGGATTCGTGCGAAAATCTATCATGAGCCTCTAGAGTCGCTTCACAGGCCATTCGAGGCAATGGCAGAAGAAGCAAAGGCGCGAGTGAGAACGGATTTTTCTTACCGCCATCACTTGTGCCACGCCCCAGCTCACCTGGGTACACGGATGAGATGCTTGCTACCACAAAGCGGCCTTAATCTCTTCAAGATCCGTTGATTGCATTGCTACCTCCTTCTCGATTTGGGGCAGGCGAAGGCTGTGTAAGAGTAAACAGGGGGCCGTATGGCGTTGGCGGACGGAAGAACGTAAAGAGGTCAACCAGGACCTCTTTGGCAAGCTGAAGAGCGCAGGCGGCATGATACACGATTTGTTCGGCATCGTCGCTCAGGATAAGCGGGTACTCGGCAAAGGTGAATCCGCAGTAGGGACACACCTCGTCTAGATTGCACACGCCTGCCCGCACGCGATGTTCATCATTGACGATAAGCATGGGAGGTTCCTCTTTCTCACAAGTGTCTGCTCCTCTACACAGTCGTAGGGATCTGCGAGAAAAGTATACCAGCCAGGCTGGACGTTCTAGCTCTCTCAGGTGGCTTGTTTTCCTGCAAACCAAAAGTGCCCAAATACGTACCCCCTCATGATCAAGTATGATGTGTAGAGATCGTTCTCCAACTTTTCAAAACAAATACCCACTCATCTCTACAATCATAGGCGATCTACACAACGCCAATATTGGCAATTTGACACTTGGCAATGTGACTCTTTCAATCGCCCACTCGCGAAATAACCCTATACAACGCACGCTTCTCACTTCCCCTTCCCGGTTGGCTGCCAAGTTTCAATCGCCCACTCGCGAAATAACCCTATGCAACCATCGTTACTCGGCCTGGTAACGACGGCCTGGTTTGTGTTTCAATCGCCCACTCGCGAAACAACCCTATACAACCTTGATTGTGTTCTCTAGTATACCATAGTGGTGCTGTTTCAATCGCCCACTCGCGAAACAACCCTATACAACTGTGATCTCCAACGAGCCGATATGCACTTTACCAATCTGTTTCAATCGCCCACTCGCGAAACGCCCCTATGCAACCCGCCTGAGGCTTCCAGACGGCTTAACGCCGTGTTGTTTCAATCGCCCACTCGCGAAACGCCCCCATGCAACCATAATTACGCCACGCCTGGAATTGCTCATCAGTCAGTTTCAATCGCCCACTCGCGAAACGCCCCCATGCAACTTTGGGATGGTGCCCGTTGCATCATTCTGGACATTCTGGTTTCAATCGCCCACTCGCGAAACACCCCCATGCAACTTCGCGTACATAGATGAAGGCCAACCCCGACGAACCTAATGTTTCAATCGCCCACTCGCGAAACGCCCCTATACAACACCTTCACCGTGATGATGTCGCGCCAGTCTGGGAAGGTTTCAATCGCCCACTCGCGAAACGCCCCTATACAACCTTGCACCACTTGACCTCACCAGCGCGGGGATCGGCTTGTTTCAATCGCCCACTCGCGAAACGCCCCTATACAACTCAATGATTCGCTCGGCGCAACATGGGTGCAAGTGTTTCAATCGCCCACTCGCGAAACGCCCCTATACAACGGCGTCGACGTGGTTGGTGAGTTTGGTGTGTAGTTCAAGTTTCAATCGCCCACTCGCGAAACGCCCCTATACAACGGAAATATCAACGATAGCGACGAAACTGTATTATTTCCTGTTTCAATCGCCCACTCGCGAAACGCCCCTATACAACATTCGCTGGCTGTACTCCATTCCAGCTTACAAGAGTTGTTTCAATCGCCCACTCGCGAAACGCCCCTATACAACATAATCATACAGAGGAAGTGAGAGAGCGATTATGGAAAGTTTCAATCGCCCACTCGCGAAACGCCCCTATACAACGGTAGATACCCCATCAAACGTATTTTCATACAAAGCAGTTTCAATCGCCCACTCGCGAAACGCCCCTATACAACCCCTTCACAAAAGAGACCGCCCTCCAAGCCGTTGGAAGGCCCCATTCGCGAGAGGCTCATTTTCAAGGGCTAGTATACCACACATTTTGGACCTATTTTTCACACTTCACCCGCTCTATCAGCCTGGGAGGCCGTGCGAGAGGCTCAGCTCAACACATTCACAGCCGAGCCTCTCGCGTATGACTTCTGGCAGACATCCTTCCCACCAGCGCTAAATCAAGTAACTTGTCTCCTCCTTCGGTTCGGGAATACCCAGGGTATCGATCTTGCCCAGGCACGTCTCGCAGATTGTATAGATGCGTACACGATCACAAGTACCATCAAGATATTTGTCCAGCTTTGCACGCATGATGAGAAGTTCTTTCCGTGTCAGAAAACATTCAAAAAGCGAGAACTCCGTCCATTTCCCAAAACCTTTTAAGGTACGATGTACCTTGGTACGCCGCTTATCATCCGGGATATCATAGGCAACAACGTAGAGCGTACTCTCCCTGATCCCACGCGCCTGCACCCCCACCTCTTTCCGTTTCTCCATTAACGTATCCCAAATGGCGTGTAGTGCTCAACTTCGTCGGTGAGATATTTTCCTAACAGGCGAGCCTGCAATTCGATACAACGACGGTAGGAGACGGTGTACCCAAAAACGGGATGCTTGATGGTCTCCTGCATGCGATCCTCGAATTTCTGTAAAAAGAGACGCTTGGTGGTCTCCGTCATCAGCGTACTATTGAGTTCCCGATGGAAATCTTTTGGCTCCAGTTGATGGTTGTTCAGCAGGCTCAAGACGACTGAGTCAACAATGACCGGGCGAAACTCTTCCATCAGATCCAGAGCAAGTGCAGGCTTGCCATAACGAGAGGCATGGAGATAGCCAATGTAGGGATCAAAGCCGACGCTGGCAAGCACACTGGCAATCTGAGATGTCAGGATAACATATCCATAGCTGAGCAGCGCATTGACGGGATCAGTGGGTGGGCGACGTGTGCGTTTCGTGAAACCATGCTCCCAGCCGCAGCGAATGAGTTGCCCAAAGACGCCAAAGTAGGCTGCACTACCAGCCCCTTCACAGCCGAGCAGCGTTCCCAGTCCATGCATCCGATCAGACATTGTGGCAATGGATGTGCCTGCTTCGGTTGGTTCCGTGTTCGGTTCGCGAAGAGACATGCCCTCGCCATCGATTTCAGCTTCGTGGACAACCTCCTGCTGGCAAGGTGTTTGCTCTGCCGCCAGGATGCAGCGTTGTAGGCTTTCGATCTGGGGCGCTGCCGAGATTTCAGGATAGGTTCTTTGATAACGCATCAACAGGGTCTTCATATTACGCAGTTTGCCGGTGACAAAGCGTTGTGCCAGGGCATGCCGACGCAGAAAACTGATATGGGTGCCATGTTGAGCCAGGCGTAGGAGACTATTTCTGGTCAGCACCGGGCTGAGTTGTCCCAGATAGCGACCATGGCTGCTCAGATAGGTAATTGAGATACGCGCATCAAGCAGGCTGGTCAGGGCAGGCGTGGTCAACGTAATATCGCCGAAGACCATGATCTCTTCTACTTTAAAGAGTGGGATCGTCATTTTGCGTTCACGTTTCCCTTGCACGGCTCCCTGTTCGTTGCGTTCAGGAACGTGTACAATCAGGCAGTTACCTTCACGTTTCACCCATGCCTGTTGCTCGGTGAGATAGACTATTGCCATTCTTTTCCCCCTGTATTGTGTTCGGTCTGCATCGCCAACACCTCGCGTGGCAGGCAGATGGGTTCTAGAGAACAATCGCGACACTTGCGCCAATTTTTGATCGGTGCAGGTGGCGTACTCTGAAGTGCCAGTGTATGAGCAGCGGTGAGGGCGACCAGGGTTTGAGTGCGCAAACCTTCATCGATAACCACTTCATCGCGCCTGGCCGAGCCAATATAAAAAACATAGCCACGCTCAATGCAGCCAGCATCGAGCCCTAACACTTCTTCTAGGGCCAGAGCCTGCACACAGAGCTGAACGTGGTCGGAGAGCCATTTTCCCAATTTGCCCTTTTTGTATTCCACGGGAAAAAGTTTGTGCTCACGCGCCAGTGCTGCTAGATCGGTAGGATCGCCTTCCGCTTCGACCAGATCGCAATAGCCAATGACGCCCAACTGTGGAGCGCAAAGATAGAGACGCCGCATCTGGACTCTTTCGCCACGTGTTGTGCTGCCGGGCATATCAACGCGTTCGTGCAATTGCTGACCCTCAAGGACATGTTCATTGACAACCATCTCACCCAATACAAATTCGTAGTAGAAACGCCGTGGGCAATAGGCGTAGGCATTGAGATGGGAGATGGGAATGAATAACGTTTCTGCATCTTCCAACCGTATCAACCTCCTATTTTATACAAGATATCTTTTTGTTGCTATTTGCTTGACAGATGATCTTTAACAGAGTTATGATAGCTCAGTTAAACCCCATCATCTTGCAAGGGAAGGTAATGGAAACTATGCAAAGTAAATCTGTAGCTGGGCGTGCGACGCGACGGCGCAAAGCACTACTGGCTTTACTGCATCAGGGTCCACAGCGCAATGACGAAATTATTGCAGCAATGGATCGCGATCATCACTGGCAATATGACGAGGCAGACGATCCCGAAACGATTGCCCGTAAGCAGCAGTATCAATTTCGTCGTGACTTACGCGCATTACGCCTCGACTACCAGATTGATTATGACGATAAAGAGAAGCGCTATGTTCTCCTGGATACCCCCTTTGGTTTAGCCTTGAGTCAGAAACATCTGGCAGCCTTTGCGTTGGTGCTGGATACCTTTCATAAGAAGACAATTCCTTATGCTCATGATGTCCAGGATCTCCTCTCTTTTATGATGAGTCGTCTGCCTGAAGAGCAGCAGAGAGCGATCGTGGAAAAGCGGCGTGCGCTGAACATCGAACTCTCCGAAAGAACTGATTATAGTGAGCTTGATGCGACGACTCTTACCGAGATAGAGAGAGCCATTTTGCGTGGACAGCAACTCGCGTTTGTGTATCGATCACCCAGTAAAGGGGAAGAGGTACGCCATGTGATTGAGCCGCAGCCATTGCGTTACAAAGATGGGCATGTCTATCTGCATGGATGGAGCATTGATTACGAAAAAGAGCTTCAATTTCGCCTGGACTATATTCTGCCTGGTACAGCGAACATGTTGCGAAAGACCGTAATGCGTACCCGTCCATCCGCACGTACGTATGTATTGCGTTATCACCTCACTCCCATCATTGCGCGTAACAGTGTGAGCCAGCATTTTCCAGAGCAGGATATTGAGCTGCATGCTGATGGTTCGGCCACGATTACGGCTAAAATTGGCAATCTTTTTGAGGCTCGTCAGATACTGTTGCGCTACGGCGAAAACTGCACGGTCGAGTCTCCTCCAGAGCTTCTGGAGTTGATGTTGCCAGTGGCGACTCACTTTCAGAGATATCTTACAGCAGAGGGTTGAGCGCAATTGCGCACAAGGGTATCCACTATACTCTCAGTGGGCAAGAAAAATATGACATTTGTGATGGAGGTTGGGATTATGTCAGAAGACACAGAACTGACATGGTTTCTCGATGAGGAGCCAGATGAGAAACAAATCAACTGGCTGGCAAACTATTATAAGAATGTAGCCAGTGGTCCAATGAAAGAGTATCGCTGGATTATCCAGGGAGGCAATAAACAGGGACAAAACTATTATGTGCACGTCCTTGATGGCATTAATATCTTCCATAAGTTGCGTGCGGCCCATATCATCGATATCAACGACCTTGAAGAGCAACTGCTTTTCAGCGCCTATACAATCCATGACTTGAATAAGATACCTCCCTATGGTGGCAGAGACGTTACGTTAAGTTACATTAATATCGCCACATGTGAAAACGTCGAAAAGGAATTGAGGCGTATAGATATTGGACGCTTTTTTCCTGAATGGCAAGGTTATCTGGAAGATATCCGGCTGCTAATGCTACTACATCAACATAATGCAAGGCCCGTAACTGATCTGAATCAGATGAATCGTAAATATATGCTTCCACATGGGCGATTAAAGGAACTGGGGAATCTGATGTATGCGGTCGATAACCTTGACCTTTCGCATACTCTTTCGGAGAATAATCACAAACAAAATTTCTTAGCGAGTGTCAATGCGGTTGCAGAGAAACGCTGGCGTTGGGTGACGCATCGCCTGGGCGAAAATCGAGCGGTGTTTAGTAACCTTATTCATAATACTGTTGTTGAGTACTTGCAGAACCGTCATACGAGCAATGATCATTCTCTCATCGCAGACCTGCTCTATTATCCTGATGGTGTGGCCTATCTGCTGCCTGAACGAGAAGCATTTACCTGGTCTGAGGACGATACTCATAACATTGCACAACTTCTAAGCAGAACAATAGAAGAGAAAAAAGCGAATGGTCTGTCTCAGCTTATCAAAGCCAGCCAGCTTGGAATAAGAGTCTCGCAGGCGGCTATAGATAGTGGTGCCAGTTTCACCACTATGATGTACACGATCCGCAAACGAGTGGATAGTAAGTCATACTCGCAGAGTTGGCATAGTGTGTATCATCCAAAGCTGCATGCTGATATTGAGACGGCCACAAATCATGCGGATCCCACGATCTCCGCTCAGGCAAGAGAATTGCTCAGTCAGACCGAGCCTATCGTTCCATTGGAGCAGGATCTCCTCAAGCGAGGTGAGTTGGCGCTGGCTTATTACAATCTGCTCAATGATCATCTCAAAGACGAACTGAAGAAAGCCCATCAGCGTGATCCCTGGACACATGTTTATACTCAACTTCACCTGCCAACGAAGAATTATGCATTGTATAACCAGGTCAACGCGTATAGACGTGCCTATTTCATCGCCCGTGACTGTGAAGATAGCATCGATACACTTTTTGAGCGCATGCTTACTAATATAACCAGTTTGGTAGGAGAGCAAGTAGAGAAACTCGTCGATGATCATGATCTACAAGATTATCTCTCTGAGCACCTCGAAATACAAGGCGCTGGCGTTATACGCGACTTCACCGCACACCTTCGTTATTATGTCAGCGCTCGGCATAAGCAGTGTTGCATGTGCAGTTCCTCATCGTCGACCACAAAATTGATGGGTCCGGAAGTGCCTACCAATATGGGCGTCCAGGTGTTTAGCAATCGGCTCAGGGGCGGGAGTGGCGAACCCAAACGCAATGTGTGCCCGATCTGCCGCACTCAACTGATCCTGGAAAAGTTGATGCGCGTCTCTTTTAAAAAAGGCAGCGATCAGTATACCAACTTTTACTTACACCTATACCCTTATGCCTTCTTCACCAGATCATACCAGGATGCGCTGTACTCTACGCTTAAAAACATTGTGCATGAAGATAGCCAATGCTTCTTGTTCAAAAAAGACAACTATTATAAAGCCTGGAGCAGACAGCATGAGAAGGCATTAAGCAATCAAGCTGTAAGGCAAGCACAAAAAATTGATGACAAAAATGGATCTCAATTTGAGCCGAGTGCGACAAAAGTAAATGGTATCAGCGTGCCGCAATTTAGCGAGGCCACCTTGAATACGCCTACCTTGCCACTGAATGCGCCGGGAGAGAATTACGCGCAGCAATTTATCTTTGCCCTGACCCATGCGTTGATGATCGCCGATTTCTTTGGATGTCGCGTGGCGCTGTCGCGCACGCCTTTTCCGCTGCTGAGCAATGATTATATGGCCGAACATGGTCTGGCCTTCTTTGCCGACGGAATTCCCCTGAACCTGCGCTGGCTCTTGCCAACCAATGAGTATTGTAGTCTCGAAACCTATTGGGATGGGCAGGTAAAGGGCGGTGGCGCGCTTTATGCTGAACATCAACAGCACTGGCAATATGAGCGGTTGGACAAGAATGGTTATGCCGCGTATGAAAACATTCCGCAGCGCCTCTCCGTGCTCTATCAGTTATCCAGACAACTCAATTTAAGCCCGGAAGATAGCGAGGATTTCTTGCTTGAGACAGCTATGGCACTGACGGATGATCCTTTGTCTATCTATCGCGTTGTTGACCTGACGATTGAAAAACAGGTGAAAGAGACACATCGGAAAACAGACAAAGGCAAGGCAACGGCGAATAAGCGTGGGGGAAGTAACAATAACCTATCAACTCAACGTATTGCGCCTGAACAGATGGCAATTTCCCTCAGCAAGCGTGTTGCACCATTCTTAGCTGAATTAGTAAAGGAGTAATGTTTTTATGGAACAATTGAGACAAATGGCCGTTCTCGCCGTTGAGGAACATCTCAAAGGGCGCTCATTCAAGCGCAATTCTATTCTCAAACCGCTCGATATCATCCTGGAAAACCTTGAGCGAGAACCAAAAGAGGATATGCGCGACCTGGTACGACGTGCTTCCGAACGCGACATTTTTGACCATATTGATCGCATCACCGAAGCTAAATACAGGTTGGGGCGAGACAAACGCGATATAAAACAAGATCAGATACGTGTGTATGTCGATCTTTTCTTTGATGGCATTTTAGCGAAGATACATGAAGGAGATGTTAATCGCCTCCTGCAACGGAACAAATTAATCCGCAGCGCCTATCTTACCTACTACCGCAATGCTCTCCCCGAGCGGACAAAAGAGCAAGCTGACCAGGAACAAATAGAGGAAAATCAGCAAAAGACAACAGATACTGACGAAGTAAAGTGAAGAGGAGAAACACATCATGAGCGCATTTGAACACTACAGAGAACAGAATTACATTTTGAAGGACTATAGCAACCTGCCCAAGGGATACTATGCCAGTCTCTTTATCATTCGCAAAACGGGATCGGAAGCCATCTTCCGTACTGAAGGCAGTGGCGAAGAGTTGGTGAAAGAGACCGTCAGTGCAGGAATGATCGACACGACCCCGATCCGCCGCGTTGTTATCAGCAAACGTAAGCAAACAGCGGTTGAGCGGCGTATGGGGCGCGAGTTCTTAAACAAACACGAGCTACTCAGGAAGAATAAAGATGGCAAGATATGCATGCTGAATACAAATGCCCCCTGTGAGCACTGTATCGACTGTTTTCTGTATGGCTTTGCGGCAGGCGGCGGTGGAGCACAGAAGAGTCGTGTCATGACGGATGATGCCTATTCGCTTGGCTCAGTGGCTCAGATTGCCGCACGTCGTACATTTAATGCAACATTCGATAATGGCACGATGCGCAACCCAGAAACTGGTGAGGCAAGCAGAAGCATTAACAAAGATGAGTACGTTCGTCCTCAGACCCATTTTCTAGATATCGAGACGCTCAAAGATGTGACACTGCCCGAGCTACAGTATGTTGTTGGCAACATTATACGCAGTGAGCGTTATGGAGCCATCTCCAGTCGAATAGGAAAGATCAAGAATACGATCGTGGCCGTTGTTTTCAGCGACTGTGAGCTATTCAGCAATTTAGAGCTGACGCAGGATGTGTATGACCGGCTCAAACCTGAAAACAAAGCGGAATTGCCCTTTCCACTCGATGATGCAGCAGTCGAGCATGCTGTAGTAAGTTCTATTGATAGCTTAATCCCAGGCATATTCAGTCAGAAGCCAGTAATTTTAACTGGTGAGGTATTACAACAAGAACTTCAGGGAATTGCCGCACTCTATTATGAGCAAAAAGAGCTGGTAAGCACGTTAACGACGCTGACAGATAGCTATCCACGGAAATAGGTGAAGGTGATGCATATCTATCCTGCTGACTTGCAACTCATGGAGCATACCTTCTATGCCAGTCGTGAAATTGATCCGCTCTATGCCAGTGAGCCATTAATTGGGAATTACGCTCTGACGTATGCACTGGGATTATGCAATGCGCCATATCGTTGGGATGGCGGTCCACGCTACAAAGAGGATCTTACGCCTTTAAATGTGCAAGGACTCTACATCACACCAGCTCATTTCAGTTCTTTGCGTATGACACTTACGCGGTTCAATGGTCAGATTGATAGTTACTATACACGTTTTGCACAGAATGCCGTAACAATGCAACGCGATCAGAAGGAAAAAGTCAGGGCCACCAACTTTCCTCAGAGTGGGCGTATTCGCATGCTTGGTCTTCACAGTCAGGCACACTTTTTTCTACTTGATCGTGATCATCTTATTGCGCAGGGCAAGGGTCCTCGACTTTTGCCGTATATACGGCTGGGAAAATTTATGAGCAAAGCGCGTGTCACCTGGAAGAAGCCAGAGACACCACAGGAACTTCAGAGCAACGATGCAAGCGTGTATGGCATACTCAACGCTGCTGACATCGAAAATACCGCGAGTTTGCTGGTTTTCTCTTCCTACAATATTCATCCGGCACCGATACTCCGTGATGTACAAATGAGTGGGCAGTTCTGGCAACTGAGTAATAAGAAGTTATTACCGGTAGGGATGCGTTATGGAGTTGAGAAGCTATGATCGAACTTGAACTGGCCTCACATTATGAGGCGTTGGCTCCAGAAACAGCAGAAGGGTACACGAAGATCCAGAAAGCATTAGGATCTGCACCACTGTATCATCAGTGGTGCACCTACATGGAGAAGGATGCCGATATTACTGTCAATAGTTACAACACGGGCACAGGCAAGACAAAAGCTGCTTTATTACGATTACTCGATCTCAATGAGGCATATCGAAAAAACAGGCATGAAAACAATGCAAATGTGCTATTTATCGCACCGACCAATGAGTTGTTGCGGCAGCATGAGCAGGATGTAGAGGCTTTTGTAAAGAAGAATGGCCTGGACTATATTGTATTGCGACTGGATGCTGCAACGATAAAAGAATTAGGGCAGCAGCATCTGGGTGAAAAATTTATACGTCAAGGGGATCGTCTATACCAGATGTTGGAAGATCCCCGCTCAGTGAAAATTGATAGCGACGGTTATCACATAACAGGACACCGTCCCTATGTTCTGGTGATCAATCCCGATATCTTCTATTACGCGCTCTACGGCCTGGGAAATGCACATGATCAGAGAGTGCTTTTCAGGACATTCGTTGACAAATTCCAGTACATTATCATCGATGAGTTCCATTACTATAACGCGAAGCAATGTGCCAACTTCCTCTTCTTTCTGACGTTATCGCGTGAATGGGGCTATTTTGCAGAGGGACGCAAAGTGTGCTTACTAACTGCGACCCCGACCAAAGAGATTAAAAGATATCTCCAGGCCTTGAAGCTCAACATTGCATCTATTGAGCCGGGTAATGAGCCGCCGGAGCTGCAAAAAACGCCTGCATTGGCACCCGTAAAACTCCAGCTATGGAGCACGGAAGCTTTTGATAATGGACTGGTAAGCCTGGCGAACGAGAGAAAAAACGAGGTTACGGGTTGGTTGCACGAGGGAAGGCATGGAGCATGTATTAGCAGTGCATTATGGCGTATCAACGAAATATATCAGGCATATGGCGGCAAGGGCAATACCTATACAGGTCGCCTGACAGGTGCTGAACAGGCTCAATCACGTGAGCAGAATAAGTACGCGCCCCTCTTAATGGCAACGCCGACCGTGGATATTGGCTATAACTTTGGGCGTCCGGGGAAGAAGAGACAGAGCATCGATTTTCTTTTTTTCGATGCACGCAGCTCCGACGAATTTATCCAGCGTTTGGGAAGAGCGGCTCGTGTGCTAGGAAAAGAGATCACTGATATACCCAGTGATGTCTATGCGATTGTACCTGACGAGCTTATGAAGGAACTACAGCAAGCCTGCGAGACGAATGGTAATCAGCATGGAAAGAAGGGTATTGAATGCCCTGGTGAATGCGACATTACCGCCAAAAAATGGAATATATGCCTATATTCGTAGTGGTGCCATTGCCGAAGCCTTTCTCCCGCTATACCATATCAAAAAGGCATTGTCCAGCGATGAAAAGCAGCAGGCAGAGCAACTCTACCTGGCGGTTGCCGAAGTATACGGCATGAAAAATACACGTAGTTTTGCTACAGTAACCTCCAATATCCAGAGATATCTGAAGATCAAGACGCTCCTCTCCAAATTGCTACAAGATGCTAGCTCAAAACATTTTGGAGTTGCTAGCGTCATTGTGCGTTCAATGGATGAGCAACCTGAGATTGCATGGGAGAGGCTTGATCGTATTGACGAAGCAGAGGCCCAATCTATAGAAAAGAATTTGCAAAAGAGACATAAGATGGATGAGGCCGAAGCAAAACGTCTAGATGAGATAGAAGAATACTTTATAGCAGCGGCTCGTTTCAGCTTCCGTGACAATTTCCAGCCGCCACTGGCCCTGGCTTATGATCCTGTAGGTTTCCTGGCAAGTGCTGAGTATACAACCTATTCGGCGCTCCATATCGTACAAAACTACAGAGCTGATTGGTATGATAAAGAACAGCCCCACTATCGTGACATGCTAGAGAGTGCACAACAAAGTGTCGATAAGCAAATACAATTGAGTTGTGAAATACGAGGGCCACAAGAGCCGCGCTTACGTGTTTACTTTCAACTGCAATGCATCATTGACGAAGAAGCGGTGGGAAGAGCGCTATTGTAGTAAGCTGACTGCGATAGAAGGATTGAAGTTGCGTTCCAATGATGGACGGCCAATTCCAGCAGAAATAAATGTGCTCTTCGAGCAAACCTACATGACATTTTATGCTGTCCCGGCCATCGGACCAGAGGCTATTGCATTGAATAAGCTCAGCAAAATCACATCTTTGTTTACCAACACATTACGCGTAGATTTTGGAGAGGAAGGTGAACATGAATATATGTTTGTTGTTGGAAGTGCCGCATTGCACATTGCCTATGAGAACAATGTTATAGGAGCAAGATATATGGTCAAAAAGGCATCGACCAGGGGAAGTCATCTTTTCGATTGGGAGGAAATATGACGAACAATTATCTCTACTCCCTCATCCTCGAACTCACGGCAACCAACACGACCTCTATACCAGCTCTGCGCGGAGATCACACACACGCCCTCTTCCTTGACCTGGTGAGACAGACCGACAATGATCTTGCCAGTCGTCTGCACAATGAGCCGGAATACCGACCATTCACTGTCTCTCTACTGCTAGGCGCAATAGCTCACGATGGACATTACGCAATCAGAGCGGGCCAAAGCTATCGGTTGCACATCACCCTGCTCGATGGAGGTTCGCTCTGGCAGCGACTGAGCAGCCATTTCCTGGCGAGTAGAGATATCCTGTTACACCTGGATGCCGCGACCTTCCAACTCGCGCGTGTCCTCTCGACCCCTACATCCAATAGCGATGGCTGGGCCAGTTATACCGACTGGCAGACATTGGCAAGTACTCCAGCCCGATCAAGTGTCACCTTCCAATTTGCCAGTCCCTGTGCATTCAGTCTCGGCAAGCGGAACTTTGCCCTTTTTCCTGATCCAGTTTTTATTTGGGATAGTCTTGCACGAACGTGGAATCGCTATGCGCCCGAGGTTGTGCGTATGGATCGGCAGGGGATACGAGAATTTGTGGCAGAGCAGGTCATTGTGAGTGATTATGAGTTGTGCACGGGACGAGTTGTCTTGCGCGAATATGCGCAGAAGGGGTTTGAGGGTTCCTGTCGATATCAGATAAAAACCGGAGATGGATATGCCACTCAAATTGCAACCCTGGCAAGTTTTGCCTGTTACGCTGGTATCGGCTCAAAAACAACGATGGGGATGGGGCAAGTTCGTGTCATTGATGGAAGTGCGATCAAGGGAATTGGGCGAGAGGCTCGGCTGTGAAGGCGTTGAGCTGAGCCTCTCGCACGTCCTCCCAGGCTGATGGAAGGGGTAAAGAATGAAAAACAGGCCAAAATTGTGTGGTATACTAGCTCTTGAAAATGAGCCTCTCGCAAATGGGGTCTTCCAGCCGCCTGGAATGCCGTCTCTTTTGTGAAGGGGTTGCATAGGGGCGTTTCGCAGAGTGGGCGATTGAAACCAGTCTGAATCGTTGATGAGCGCACGATTGACATCAGTTGCATAGGGGCGTTTCGCGAGTGGGCGATTGAAACCGCTTGATCGTCATTGACTCCTCCTATTGATTGGTTGCATAGGGGCGTTTCGCGAGTGGGCGATTGAAACAGCTATGCAGAGATACCGCCTCGCAATGATGGCAAGTTGCATAGGGGCGTTTCGCGAGTGGGCGATTGAAACGTGAATGAATACCGCGATAGATGCCAGCGGATTCGTACGATCTGAGTTGCATAGGGGCGTTTCGCAAGTGGGCGATTGAAACCACCTATGTTACAGAGAGTGCAACCGCTCGTGTACTGCATGTGGTTGCATAGGGGCATTTCGCGAGTGGGCGATTGAAACTTTGGCACGTGATCCAGCGCAGCCAGCATTGATCATGGTTGCATAGGGGCGTTTCGCGAGTGGGCGATTGAAACTATCGCGATCAGTGACGTAGTCATTCGCGATGCGATGCATCCAGTTTGCCGAGATCGTGTTGCATAGGGGCGTTTCGCGAGTGGGCGATTGAAACCAGTCAAGGCCACTGCAGCAATGCCTGGCATTTCTAAGTCATTGTTGCATAGGGGCGTTTCGCGAGTGGGCGATTGAAACGTCCAAGATGGCATCTTGACTCACGGATAGCAAGGCGTCTTGTTGCATAGGGGCGTTTCGCGAGTGGGCGATTGAAACGTGTAAAGCCTGACGCCTTGAGCGCCTTACGGGCCATTGTTGCATAGGGGCGTTTCGCGAGTGGGCGATTGAAACGCTCATCACTGTTGAGGATGCGGCAAAGCTGATGAGCCGTTGTAGGGAAGATAAAAAATTAAATCATCCCAGACACCCTCTTGCCCAGAGATGATAAACTAGAAGCTAAAAAGATCTGGGAAGATGGAAGATGGAACGGACGGAAGAAGTGCAAGAATTGCTGGTCAAGACAGCAAAAGAATTAAAAGGCAGTGCTCGTCGTCTTTCGACAAAGAATAAAAAAGCATGGGAAGCAATCTATGACGATGCTGGTTCATTTAACACCAGAAAAAAATATCAAGCGAATTCTACACTCAGGCATAGCTAAAGGAGAATCAGGTGTCTACTGTTTGCCTGTCATGCAAAACTATTATCTTTCGCATCAGTGGTTGAGAGAATTGAGACGCACCAATCAACGCCATATCATGGGCATCCATTTTCGTATTCCTGATGATGAGATGGTCTGGTTTGGACATTATGGTACTGAACACCAGCATATTCCTGTTGTTGAGGCTCATCGCCAACTCTTGTCAGTGGATGATCCTCGCGGCTATGAACTCATTATTATGCGCACCATTCAGCCCAAAGAGATTCACAAAGTTCGCGAGGTATCTCAGGTGGTAGGATGGCGCTATGGTCCAAATGTACGCCAATATGCTAGATGTGGTTGTCCCGTCTGTATTTCCCGTGGTGAGTTCAATGCCAATCGCAAACGTGAATTGCGCAGGGAACCACAACCCACTTACGATGAAATAATGGCAGAATTTACATGCACAAGATCTGATCGTGCAAGAAAAAGACATCACTGAAGAGGTTCAATACGAAATACTGAGTTTATTAGGAAGATTGCGCTATCAAAATATCAGAAGAACTGTTGATCTTGAATTTCTTCTTCACTATCCATCACGGGATATTCTTGAGCAGCTTGATTGGGTATTAGAGGCGTATAATACAAAAGAGGGTGGTGCGTTGCGGAAAAAAGTGCACATCGTGTTAGCCACCATGCCCAAATCAGAAGAAAAGGCACTGGTTTAAAGAGGGCAATGACACCTCTAGACCGGTATCGTTCTTAATCAAGCACCCATCTTCCTTTATCCAAGAGCCACCACTGCTCTATCTCTCAGGGATTCTCAAAAATTAATCATCTCTGCCAACTGGCGGAGAATATGTAATATCGACGAACCATTTCTCCAAGGAAGGCCATCGTTGGAGGTGGGTTTCCACCACCTGCATGGCTTCCTTGGTTAGCTTCACCCCAGTCTGATAGACGGTTGTCACCAATTCGACCATCGGATGATTCCCTTTCCAGATCATCGTTTGGGCAAAGTGGCTGATGGCATCCACTGAATCGAGCAAGGCCCCATTCCAGTGCTGTTCTAAAATGCCCCAACATCGCTCAACTGGATTATATTTACTATGATAGGGTGGATAATACGCCAAACAGACGGAAACTTGATATTTTTGCGCAAATTCGAGCAAACGCTGCATGAACTGTGTACGATGGCTGTGATTCTCTGGTCCATTATCCAGATTGATGATGAGTGTCTTGATCTGAACAAAGCGCTCTTTCACGCTCTCCCACCACTGGACCAGACGATCTACCAGACAGTCGCTGGTGACTTTGGACGTCACACCATAAGAGAAAACCATCTAAAGCGGGAAGGAAAATGCCCACCGGCGTGACGGTGGCTTGGGCCTCAAAATCATGGTCTGCCGCTTTAGTCAGAACCCGGCTTTTTCCTCCCCGTGCAAAGGGACCGACTTTGATCGCAGCTTTGGCATCCATTGAAAGGCGTAAGGTCGAGTCTTGCGCATCGGCCTCCGCGTTGACCTGTTTTAGGTGATCGAAGATAGCATCCGTTTCTGGGAGTTTTTTTGGGGTTGCGTCTTAGCCACCTTTCTGAGGGAATACCCCAACTTGTTTAGCTTGGTCGTGATCGTGGCTGTCGTTGGTAATTCCGCATCGGTGTAATGGAACGCCGTGATCAACTGGCAACGGATTTCTGCAGCGGTCAACCGCGTGTAGAGTCGAGCACTGCGAAACTGCGGATCAGCCTGGCTTTGTCCATCTACGATGGCAGTGATATCTTTCAGTAAGTTTGGCAGATGTTCTTCACTGCGTTTCCTGCCTCGCTGATTGAAAGCATCCACACACACTAGTCTGCTTTTCAGTTCATGCTCGCCTTTTCTGATTGTTCCACGATTCCAGCCCAACTCCTTTTCTGCTCGACGTTGCCCTCCTTTTCCCAATATCCTTACCGTCCGTGCCATGAATAAGCATTTCTCACTGCCTTTGAGCGATCTTGTTGTCTGTATCAGTAGTTCTTTGACTTCCTCCGTCAATTCCACCTTCCGTCCTTCCAGAGTTTTTATCCCTACTGTATCATCTTTATGCGATAGCACTTTCTGGATGATTTATTTTTTTAGATTCCCGTATAGGGTGATTTCGCGAAGTGGGCAATTGAAACTCATTCACCTGTGGACACAACAAGAGATCAATGCGCATAGTTGCATAGGGGCGTTTCGCGAATGGGCGATTGAAACTGATAATCATCGTATCGAGATAGCGATGCTTAAATCCTGTTGCATAGGGGCGTTTCGCGAGTGGGCTGGTAAAAGACATCCGAAGTGAGCAGGTTTTGCCCTCCGACATTAGCACTTGTGTAGATTGTACCGGAGTGTTGCGCTTTCGGTAGCTGAGTGTTGCGCAACATGTTGCCCTTTGCCAGAATGATTTGCCGATTTGTGCCATATATTTTGCCGCAAGTAATACGACATTGAAACAACATGTCCCACTCAAAAAAGTGTATTACGCCTCATCAGAGGAAGCAAGCGAAGCACGCTAGCGTCCCTCAATCTGGGTCGCACGACCATAGATGGCATGAGAACCAACCCAGCCATTTATGCCTCCGCGATTATTCCCGATCAGAAACCGTTTTTGGTCAATCGCCTTGATTAAGTGCAGATAGACATTCCCTTTCACCTGGACCAGGACAATGTCACCCACCTGTAACTGCTCTGGAGAGCAAGGCTGGAGCGTCACCAGGTCTCCGTCATTGACTTTCCCTGTCATTGAGTGTCCTCGTGGCTTGATCTGCGCTTGCTGTCCTGCCTGTAGCTTCTGTATGGCAAATGTTGCCCAATTCACTTGAGAACTCCCTTTCATCTCGTTCCGTATCATCACTCTGCGTGTCTATCTTAACAGAAGCGTTTGTCCTGGTCTAGATGGGTAAAGAAGATTTTCGGATGGCAACCTTGACCACGTGCGGCAAAACATATGGCACAATTCGGCAA
>CAVUVQ010000004.1:0-43082 GCA_963744875.1 uncultured Chloroflexia bacterium
TTTTTGCGCAGGTTTGACGGTAGAATGTCTTGCATGCAATGAGGGAGCGCAAGACCTTTGTGCGCAAGACTGCGAGCTTCGAACAGACGACCAGAAGGCTGGGAGAAATGCAGTCGTGACGTGTCTTCAGTCATTCTGCTTCAGTCTCTCGCGAGAGGGACTGGAGAAGCCTGATCTGTTCCCATGAAATCAGAAAGCGAGAGGCATCATGAAATTTCTTCTCACCTCGGCTGGCATCAAAAACACGAGCGTCCACAACGCGCTGGTTGATCTACTAGGCAAACCGATTGCCGAGTCAAGCGCCCTCTGCATCCCCACTGCGAACTACGCCCAGCGCGGTGGTGCCGTCCACGCATGGCGGTTCATCAGCGGACGAGAGCCCGAAACCCCCATGTGCGAATTGGGCTGGAAGTCCTTGGGTGTGCTGGAGCTCACCGCACTGCCCAGCATCGATAAAGAGCTTTGGGTTCCCATGGTCCGGGAGACTGACGTCCTGCTGGTGAACGGTGGCGATCCCCTGTATCTGTGCTACTGGATGCGGCAATCCGGACTGGCCGACCTCTTGCCGGAGCTTGGGCGCGAGACGGTCTATGTGGGACTGAGCGCCGGGAGCATGGTGATGACCCCCAACATCGGGGAGCATTTCGTCGGCTGGGATCCGCCCACCGGTGGCGATAGAACGCTAGGACTGGTTGATTTTGCGATATTTCCGCACCTGGATAATCCCGATCTGCCGTACAATACCCTGGCCCGCGCTGAAAGATGGGCCATTGGCATGCCGGTGCCGTCCTACGCGATTGACGATCAAACCGCCATACAAGTGGTTGATGGCGTCGTCGAAGTTGTCTCCGAAGGTCATTGGAAACGGTTTGTGCCCTAAGTTTCGGGGCAGTTTCGGATGGTTCAATGCTGCCTCTCCGCCGCCCGTCACGCCAAATTCGGACAGGGAGAAAATGGTGAGATGTGTTCTGAACAAATGGCAGGGTTTTTACAGGAACAGCCAGGAGTCTGAAGAGGCTACTGGCCTTTTTTTATCGTAACTGTTAGCAGGATCTTCTCTTGTCAAAAACACTCGCTTTGGCTGGACCAAATACAGTTTTTTTGCTGTTTTAATTCATAACCTATCCGGTTTGACGCACTTGCTGTCCTCTAGTCCAGATTGGAATGAGTTTTCTGCTCATTTTCTGCGTGAATGGACCAATGGACACGATCTCTGTCAAAAATTGCGCCACAGTTGCGGATATGCGTCAAAAGCTGGACCGTACTGCTTTCAGGCGCGGTTCTAAACTGGCTCGTAGAGCCAACTGCTGGACAGGATACACACCAAACATGGCAACCTTCCATCCGATCCTGCTCAGAGTCTTTGACCATCCTGTATGCTAAATAGGAAGAGGCTCTCAAGGGTAGCTCCCTTGAGAAAAGGATTCGCAGAACCTTTGACAGGATATGAGGCTCGACCTTTTAACGCATAATTGGGGGATGTGTGTGAAATCCTTCATACGCATTTGAATGAAGGCCAAATACAACTTTTCGTGTGTATTTGGGCAGGCCACATCCACAAGTCCTGGCCTCTTCACCCACAACGAGAATACTCCAAGGATGCTCGCCATGCACACAGGATGGACTCTCTTCTGCTCTCTATTGAGGAGGAGTCATGCCAGGCAGAACCAAATCTCGTCCAGCTCTCAAAGCTATTCCAATGCTTCCTAATAAATCTCTCTACATTGGAGTAGACATCGGGAAATTTCAGCATGTCGCTGGCTTTGTCTCAACGACACTTCTCCAACGACATCAGCGTTTTGAAAGCTGCCCCGCTTTCATTTTTGAGCAGTCACGTGAAGGCTTCCAAGCTTTTGTTGAGCGTATCAGAGCCTATTGTCCTGTAGAACAGTGTTTCATTCTCATGGAGCAGACTGGTCATTATCATCGAGCGCTCCAGCAATATTTACTTGACCTCGATCTTCCTGTGTATGTGATCCATGTGCAACGTCGTGAAGCTGGCATGATCAAAACCGATAAGCGCGACGCTTTGAGGCTGGCCAACCAGTTGTACAACCAGCTTGACCTTGGCGTGCAAGTAGCCAATTCTTTACAGGCGGTGCGTCGCGCCATTCCCCCATCGGAATTTGCCGCTCACCTCAAAAGCTTCATGCGACATCGGTATGAACCGTCAATGAGGAGACACAAAGAAGAAACAAGCTGACCGCTATTTGCGATGAGATCTTTCCCAGAGTTCACCCAGGTTTTTAAAGATCCCAATCGTTCTATTGCCCTGGACCTGCGTGAGAAATTTCCTACCCCTCAAGCGCTCGCGACAGCTAGTCTCGTTGCGTTACGCGAAGTAAGAAGGCGGAATTGTCAAGGCCGATGCAATTGCGAGCCGGTCGAGAATTGGTTTCCCCTGATAAAAAACGTCGTTAAGAATAGGTCGTCACAAACGCCGACTACCGAACGCCAGTTGACGGTGCGCCAATGGGCATGCGAGCCGGTTGGGTTGCATGGTCCACACGATCAGTCTGACGCTCTTTCATGCGATAGCTGCGCCCATTGATCGCAATGACCTCAGCATGATGCAAGAGCCGGTCGAGAAGGGCCGTTGCCAGAACCTCATCTCCCAGCAGTGTTCCCCATTGTGCAAAGCTGGTATTGGATGTGAGGATGATGGAACCATGCTCATAGCGGGCTGTCACCAACTCAAAAAAGTAGTGCGCCTGCTCCTGAGATAGCGTGGTGTAGCCCACTTCATCGATCACCAGCAAACTAGGAGCAATGTAGCGTCGCAAGCGTTGCCGCATGAGGCCAGGATGCGATGCACTTTCGAGTGCTTGTGCCAGCTCGGTCAAGGTCGTAAAGAGCACAGAATGTCCTGCGGTCAGTGCTTGATTGGCGAGCGCCAAGCTCAGATGCGTTTTCCCCGTTCCAGGAGGACCCAGAAACACCACATTGGTGCACGTTCGGACAAAGGAAAGATCTGCCAGTTCCCGCAGTTGTCGCTCCGAGAGCGTGGGCTGAAAAGAGAAATCGAACCCATCGATCGTCTTTTTTCCAGGAATACGTGCGGCCTTGAGACGTCGGGCCATCGCCTTGCGTTCGCGACCATCTAACTCTGCCGCCAATGCACGCTCAAGCAAGGTCTCATACGTCCATTGTTCTTGACGCGCTTGATCCAGCAGCGTCGGAAGAATCGCCTCGAGTTGGGTCAAGTTGAGCTGTTTGTAGGCTCCATTCATGCTGAGACCTCCTTGGCTGCAAGCGTCCCACAATACTGATCATACTCCTCAAGGGACCGATGTTCGACCTCAGGTGCCGGCTGCAAATGGCCAACAGGAGTTGGAACCCGCCGAGACTCCGAGACCGATGCCACCGTGCTCCACTGCTCGGCATGCGGCACACTGTCCTGGGAACGAGGTCGTTTGGCAATCTCAAAGACGGCAACGCCTGCTGACCACATCGAGACGACTCCTTTGCGTTCCCGCACCTGCACACATCTTCCTGCCAGTTTCAGTGCACCTGGTAGCCCATAGAGAACCCCATCGTAGGACACATATCCATCCCAGGTGACTTTGCGCTCTTCGGTGGCGAAGCGCTCCCAGGCAAAGGCCTCGGGCAAGGATCGAAGGCGCTCTTCGACCAAGCGATCGATGGGACGAGCGTGGGTGGTTCGATGAACACGAGCATTGATGCGCTCACACCAGCGATGGGCCTGATGGTTGAGATCATCAAGATCCGTGAAGTTCACCCCAGCCCAAAAGCTTTGCTTGACATGGCTCACGGTCCGCTCAACTTTGCCCTTGGTTTGAGGCGTGTACGCCTTACAGACACGGGCCGCCACGGCAATCGAGACCATAAAATCGGCAAAACGAGGATTCCAGCGCGGTTTGTTGTCTTCCATTTCCAGCAACACACTCTTCATGCGATCGGTGAGTGCCGTTTTGGTCAAGCCTCCAAAGGACTCAAAGGCTTCCATCAAACAGCGGATGAGCGTCGGGGTGTCACAGCGCTTCACAAAGGTGACAAAGCGCATGCGCGAATACCCTAAAATGGCGACGAAGCCATAGAATTTATGTGAAACGCCCTCGTGCTCATAGACGTCGGGTAGCGGAACGGTGTTGCCACCGTTCCGCCCCCTAAGAACGACACGTATGAGTTTCCCCATATGCCGCTCAAGCCTTTCTAACGCCTCCTTTGATCGAGGGGACGCGGCTTCGTTACGGTTAAACCCTGGCTATGAACTTGTTGATGGCAGGTGGGATGAAGAAGGACACGGTTTTCCGCTCGGTCTGATCCCCCCTTTTGACCGCCAGAGAATGTGATGGCTGTGCCATCCTGTGATCTTGGTGATCTTTTGGTTGCAGACCGGGCAGAGTCCTCTCTGCTCTTTCCAGAGCGTGAGCAACCAGCGTTTCCCCTTGAGTGTTGCCTCCATGCGAACATCGAGGCGTTTTTCAAAGTAGCTTTCCCATTGGGGATCGTAGGGGTTGGCTTCTCCCCGGATTTTGACGTGTCGTGTAATTGGCACGCGTGTCGGCCCTGGTGAGATGCCAGGTTTGCTCGCCCTCCTTTCCGAAGAATACCCAGTTATCTCCTCCGCAGGTTTTGAAGTATTTCTTCGCTTTCCATGCTTCGGATTTGCAAGGGTGCCTTCGGTTAATCCATCGTTTGAGGGTCTGATAGATTGCTTCATCTACTGAGCTAAAGACTTTTTGAACTTACTACATGCCGGTGATAGTTGGCCCAACCTCGAATGATGGGATTGAGTTTCGCGATCAGTTTTCCGGCTGGTAGAGGTTTGTTTGCCTTGATGATGTCTCGGACCTTTTCCAGGAAGGCGGTCACGTTCTTCTTTGACGGTTTGATCAGGAGTTTGTGCCTTCCTCCCGTTTTGTACTTGCGTACATTTTGACCCAAGAAATCAAACCCGTCCTCGATATGCGTGATGAGCGTCTTTTCCGGGGAGAGCTGCAAGCCTCGTTCACGCAGAAAAGCCTCTACGAGTGGCTTCATTTCTCGTTCGAGAAGCTCTTTTGAACTCCCTGAAATCAGAAAGTCATCGGCGTAGCGTATCAGGTGGACTTTCGCTTCACGAGCTTTCCGCGTGGTTGGAGGAATGGCCTCGTGTATCGCGCGTTCTAGCCCGTCAAGCGTCATATTCGCAAGCACGGGAGAAATTATCCCGCCTTGCGGTGTACCTGCTTCCGTTGGATAGAGGACGTTTTGCTCCATATATCCCGCTTTGAGCCATTTCTTAAGGATGGCTTTCTCCATTGGAATATGGGTTAAGAGCCATTCATGAGAAATCGCGTCGAAACAGCCTTTTATGTCGCCTTCGAGTATCAACTTCGGCGAGGCCTGTTTTCCCAGCACGTTGAAGCACTGTTCTATCGCATCGGCGGTGGACCGCCCTGGTCGAAAGCCATACGAGTTTGGGTCCGCTGTGGTTTCCGCTACCGGGTCGAGAGCGAGCAAGTAGAGAGCTTGCATCGCTCTACATTTCATGACGGGTATACCCAGAGGTCGCTTTTTGCCGTTTTTCTTGGGGATGTGGATGCGCCGCAACGGTTGAGGATGGTAGTCCCGTTGCCGTAGCGAGTAAATGGCGTTGATCTTCTTATGTGGAGTATTCCAGATAATCTGGTCTACTCCCGGCGTGTTCTTGCCCTGGTTTTCCGTCACTCGTCTGACGGCAAGGGCTTTGCCACTAAACGAGTGGGTCAAGAGTCGCTGCAAGGCTTTCACCTTGCCCCATCTCTTTTCCTCCGTTGCCTTCACGATACTCGCTTGAAGCCGACGCACGTTGTGAGTGGCGGATTCCCAATCAATGGCATGCCAGTCAGTCACTCCGTGGAAGGACGCACCAGCAGGGGTTACTGCCGTCATCTGCTTTTCCTTTCTTCTGTCGTTTGGTCAAGTGTTCTCGTGATGAAAGACCTCGCGGAAGTCTGCCCGCTTTCGCAGGAGGTGATGTTACAACCTCTATCCGCTCCATTACAGAGTGGCCTTCGCTTTTTCCGCTTTCCTTTACCCGCTATCTCATTGGGTCGCCTTGCGGCTGCCTACCGCGAACGGAAGATATCGGGTTTACCGTGTTCCGCCTAAGTAACAGGATGAGGTAGGTTCGCTCTCTGCACCGATGGCGTTGGATGTCCACGAGGGAGACGAATTCAGATCTCCTTCCCACCACGTTGCCTTTTGGCTCAAGCCTGTCAGCATCTTAGGCTTGTTCTGGGTAACGGCACTTTAACGAGCGTTCACATGTGTTAACCAATGTCATCCATCCTAGCCCCCTGTCTCCCTTGATGCTAGGAGACACCAGGATTGCCTTACGGGTTTCCTGTCGATCTCTCGATCTAGGGTCGTTGTCAGCGGGCTTCTAACGGGTCGTTACCTCTCCGCTTCGCCGCTCAAGGATACTGTTGGTGGAACAACAGGCTCCAGTATGGTTGCCCATATGGAGCAATTACTTACACAGCCTCACGTCGCACAAACTCGCCCCAGTCGAATTGAACTTGTTCGCCCGGCTTCGTTTCATATCGCTGCACAGGAGCATGTCCAGCAATGGCTGGCCGTAAGGGATGAACGTAGCCCTTGAGAATGCTGATTTCCTCCGGTGTAGCCCAACTTCTGTAAGCGCACAAAGAGCACTTCACAGTTGGTGCAATGGTCTTGCATCACCCATTGCTTGATTTGTTCGTGAAAGGGATCGAGCTTTGAGGGCTGCTGAGCACGCGGTTTTCGGATCACTGCCTCCGGATACTTGAGATATTTACGCACCGTCGTCCGTGAAATCCCCAACTGCTGGGCAATTTCCTGGACAGACTTCCCTTGTAGGTGCAAATCATGTATGGTATTCACGGTCTGACTCCTAAGCATTGCTGTTCTCCTGAGGGTTTGGTTTTGATATTCCTCAGCTTACAGCTTTCTTGGGGGTTGGTCAATTTAACTCCGGCTCAGTATACCATCGGCTCTAATAGAATCTCCCTTCAGAAGCTCAATTGGCCCAGTTGCAGGTGCTTGCTGCCCAGAGTATCGGAACCAAAAATGTGGCACGACAGCGTGGTTTGGTACTTGAGCAAAGCTTGTTAATCAAGGAATTACGACTTATTCGGGAACATCTGGAACGATTAGAGATGGAAATCTGCCAGATCATAGAACACAGCCGGGAGGGGCAAATTCTCCTCTCGATTCCCCCCGTGAGTCCACTCTTTGCAGCCGCTATCCTTGCTGCTATCGGCCACATTGCCAACTTTGAAGATGCCGGTCATCTCAAATCCTATTTTGGATGGGCACCAACGCGGGTACAAACAGGTGTCTCCTTTGACCGAACGAGTCTCACACAAGGAGGCTCGCGTGAGATGAAAAAAACCATGTACCTGGTGGCGTGGCATGCGATCAAAACCGAGACGGAATGGGCAACATTGTACAAGCGCTTGATTTCTCGGCTTTGCGCCTACGATGAAAGAACCCAATCCTACAAAGGAAAGGGAAAGGTTCTCGGTCACGTTATCGGACGGCTGATCACGCTGATCTACGCTTTACTCAAGCAAGATGACGAGACGCTGAGCCATCTGCTACCTGGGACAAAGCCACCAGAGCCAGTTCTGTATGATCCAAGATTTACCACCAGCATCGTACAGGGCACTACCAACCTGCCAAGAAGAAACAGCCAGAGAACCGAATTGTGCTCCTAAAGCCGTAACGTGCTCTGTGGGGGAGGAAAAGGCCTTCCTGCTGGAGTTGCCCAGACGGTCCCCCGTCTTCTCTTCGACGACCATGAAAGGTGCCCGCAAGCATGCTGTATCTTGCCTTGCCGTCTGTGGCCAGCCCGCGCCGCGTCCCCACCGGGCGGGTTACTTCTTACAAAGCCGAGCCTATCAAGGCCGCGCAGGAGGAGAGGAGAGTGTGGTTGGGGCGCGCTCGCCTTGGCCTTGATAGGCTCGGCTACACTGACCAAACCCGCACGGGAGGCGCATCTGGAACCACATATTCATGAAGGAATCCTCGATCGAGACCCGCATAAGCGCTATTACTTGTACGAGCCAGATGCGCCTCCCCACCAAACGCTGACCTGCACGTCAGGATGTCGGCTGGAAATCTACCTCAATCGAGCCTGGATTGCTGGACACGTCGAAGGTGATGGAGAAGATTACCGGTTCTTTGCCGATACAGGCGGAAAACTTCTCTTAGCTGAGCAGATGAAAGCACGCTACACTGAACTCCCATGGGGCGAAGTAGTATGAAAGGTGGCATTTCATGTATTTGCTCCTCACCTTCTATACGCATTATGTGTCGCCAGCGGGGACAAATCGATTGGCAAATCACACATTACGTAACGAAAATGTAAGAATATATAGAGTTTTTTGTCGGGACTATACTCAATAAGACGGCGTAACTGTAGCGAGAAGCTTTTATGATAGACCTGCTACCAGACACAGAAGCTATCCGCTGGACTTTCGCTGCTTTATTGAACTGTAGTTACGTTTAACATTTTTACGTCAGGAGAACCATAGTATGAACAGACTTCTTGAGGACGAACATCTTCCTCCCTATTCTGACAGTCGTGCTCCTCTGTGGTGCTACCATGGTATCGCTGGTTGCTACTCCCTCTGTTTCTGCACATTCAGCTGTGAGTAACCCCTCTCTTGGAACGGCTGGATACTTTGCTGTATTAGGGAGCAGCACCGTCACCAATACTGGCCCGACCAATGTGACAGGCGACCTGGGAGTGAGTCCAGGAACTGCGGTCACTGGATTTCCGCCTGGAGTCATGAACGGGACGATACATGGAGGCGACAGTGTTGCATTGCAAGCTCAGCATGACGCATCGTTCGCCTACACAAATATTGCGGGACAGCCCTGCACTGGCAATTTGACTGGCCAGGATCTTGGCGGCAAAACCCTCACTCCAGGGGTCTACTGTTTCGCGTCTTCAGCCTTCTTGACCGGGCAACTCACTCTTGATGGGCAGGGAAATCCCAATAGTGTCTTTATCTTCCAGATGGGAAGCACCCTCATCACCGCAAGTAATGCCAGTGTGGTGCTTATCAATGGAGCGAAAGTGTGCAATATCTTCTGGCAGGTCGGCAGTTCTGCAACGCTGGGAACGTACACGAGCTTCGCAGGAAACATCCTGGCGCTGGCCTCCATCACCGTCACGACCGGGACAGCGTCCAACGGGGGTCTGTATGCCCTCAATGGCGCGGTGACTTTAGATACGAATCAGGTTCAAATGTGTGCTGAGAAAGCACCGGTGTGCTCTCTTCCATCTGTGAGCAGAAGGTAGGTCATCGGGAATACTGAAGCGTATCGAGTGCTCCCAGAAAAGGTCTCTCGATGAGCATCAGGTTTGACTTCAAAGCGACGGGCAAACAACGTGAAGCAGACTCCTACGCCTAAAGCCAATGAGAGCTGCAATGCCCGTGATGATACGTTGATTTCCAGCGATTTGCATGTGCTAGTACATACTTCGAGCGATATCCTTCAAAGTACAGTTCATAAAGGAAAGACGATATGTAGAGAAAACGCGCAAGGGCCTGCCTCTCCGTCTCCTGCCCATTCTCTCCATTACCGGCTCAAGCTCCTGCCATATTGGATCAAGCTGAATGGCACGCTCCACGTCCCGGTTATCAAGAATGACGCGGGGACAGGTAAGACGTTCCTGGATCTGTCCGAATGCTTCTAAGATTGAGCGATAGGAAGCCGCATTGCTCAGACTGTTATTCCACCCAACAGCGGATTCGCGCAGCCACCCTGTAGGGGTACTTCTGAGTACATAGAACCACATCACCGCACGTTCGAAAGGGTCAATTTCGCTGCCATCGAACAGGCGTGCATAATAGGTGTAGTAGAGTGCCCGGCTGTAGGGCAATACCTGGAGCTGTTGTACCAGTGCATCGGCATTGTTTTGCACCTGGAGCCAGAAGTTGTAGAGATCATCATTGAGATCGTTGTAGACCTCACGATGTCCCCATTGTGGCTTGTACATGAGCACATGAGCCGCACCCCCACACGGCTCCAGGTACGTATCATATGTCGTGGAGGGAGGAAAGGCCGCAACAATCCGAGGCGCTGCAGCGAACTTCCCCCCGATCCACTTGAGGGGAGAACGGACGGGTGGTATCGTCGTCATGCAAAATTCCCTTCGTTGTTCAATTCGGTACCGTTCTACCTGAGAGCACCGGAATACGACCTGACACCGACAAGGAAGGGGATTTTGTGCCATTTCACGGTTTCCTGACAGGTGTCCCTTCGTAAGAAAAGGCATGCGCAATTTCTGATGGATACATCCCTGTTCATCATCCTTCCCAGGCGGATCGAGCAATGTGCCCAACTGATGGCACTCATCACTTTTTGTGCGTCTTGTGAGGCATCCACATGCTCTAAGAGGCACATTCCAACCAGGATGATTGATAGCAGGGAGCGCGATAGAGATGTGGTTCACGGGTCCAAAACTGGGCAAACCATTCTCTGGTGAGGACCACATGTCGCGCCCGTTCCAGCCCACGACAGCGAGTCTCAGGGGGACAGGTTGGGGCTTTGTTGCCCTGCGGATCGCACACCTTGCAGGAGTCCAGGACCGGAGGAACAGAGTAGGTGTTGTTGCACCAGGAGGCATAGCCCCAGGTTCCATAGCCAGTCTGTTTATCCTTTTTCACGGGCCGCGTTGAAGGACCAACACTATCGGTTAAGAGGTGAATGCGATGCTCAGGATCGGGATTGCTCTCTTCATCGTGATCGCACATCCGGAGCAACTCCCCCAGGCGTTCCGCGAAGCAGACGCCCCAGATATGCACCCGCCGAATGCCTTCCCGTTTGATTGAGGAAAGGGATCACCAGGCGCATCGTCTCCCGAAAGCCCGGCAGGTAGGAGTGATTGCGACCCAGAATGCAAAATCCTCCAGGCCGACAACATCGCCGTCATGCACATAGGGCAGAATACGCTCAACACAGTGCAAGTACTGAGAGGTTTTATCTGATGTACATCAATGAGTAGTAGAGGGAGCCTCTAAGAGGATTCCATTTACAGCATACTCCGCTTTAGGCGTTTCTTTTGCAATATATTCTGATAAGAATAGATATGATCTCTAGTTTATCCTTCTGATATGCCGAAAGGATGCGCTCATTACTTCTGCTTTAATTAGAAGCCGAGACATCGTCTATATTATTAGGTAAGCTTAGGGACATGCAAGTTATCATGAAGTGTAAAGCGACAGAAAAATTATGCTTGAGCAAAAATAAGAGATCTTCAAGATAATGTTACCTAATGAGTCCTTCTTGCCAAATTCGTTGGGGAATAAACCGAGTTCAACAATATTCTGGGAGAGAACATCATGGACATTTGGACATTAATCGGAGGAGGAGCCATTGTTGTGGGACTGATAGCTGGCATAGTCCAAATAGTTGATTATGTACAGAAACAACACGAGAAGAAAGTGCCGACGAACTTACAATTTATGAGACGGAGAATGGCCCCTTCTCCATTTGGGGGCAAATATGAACGCCAGACCTTGTCAACATATATTCGTCAAGAACGAGCTGATATTTTATCAGCCCTACCACCCGGATCTATAGCACTCTTAGTTGAAGATATAGTAGGAGGTGAAGATCTGTTTATTCCTCCTCTTTGGAAAAGCTATCTTGGGGAGGCTGGTTCTAAAGAATTGGTAAAACACTTGATAGATATCTTATCTCAGGGTAAGAGAGTTCTACTATTAGGTGATCCGGGGCAGGGAAAAACTACCATTTCAAAGCGTATATTCACTATCTTGGCAGATGATTTTCTAAGTGGTTCTAAGAGTCTGTTGCCTGTTTATATTCCTCTACGAGACGTTGCGTATCTACCTGTAAAAACTGACGGGACCATCTCATGGCTATGGAATTACCTGCGAAATAAACCCCAGCGACCGATTCCAATTTCGCTTGAGCAATTCACCTCTTTAGCTAGCGAGAAACGACTTGTTTTTCTTTTTGATGGTTTTGATGAGATGGGAGGAGAGCTTAGTCAAAGTTCAATAAATGAACGCGCGGCTTGTAATATGTTTTATCACTGCTCTATTCTGACTTGTAGAAAAAATTTCTACGAATTATATTTGTCTGTGTCGGCAATACAAGAGAATTATATTGATAAAATCGAATTGATGCCATTACAATTTACTGATACTGTAAAGAAATATATAGAAGCTTTTTGTAAAAAAAAGGAATTTTTAATATCTGAAAATATAATAAAAGTAATTGCGACAAGCCACTGTGACTAGACTTGGCTCGGCGTCCGCTGCTGTTAGTCATGATACTTGATATCTTTACTGACTCGCCAGAACTACTTGAAAAGGAGTGGAGTTTAGCAAAATTGTATGATGCCTATACTCAAAAGTGGTTAAAGCATGAGGCAATGAAACCCACTTCAGTATTAAGATGGCACGAGAAAGCAGCTCTTATTGAAGAAATAGCCTGGTCGATATATATTATGAAAGCACCATTTTCATACTTATATACTGACAGTCTTTATCAAAATGTAATATTTACGCGCACAGAATTATCTAATATCCTATATTCTCATGCTAGCAAATATCAATCAGTCTCAGTTAATTTGTTAATAGATGATATATGCCTTCGAACTTTTCTAATAGGTGATCATGGAAATTATTATTATTTTATTCATAAATCCTTTCAGGAGTATTACGCAGCAAAGCATATTCTTTCATGTATGAGCAACAATGCTGATTTTGCAGCTCAGTCCATTAGAGAATTTATGCAAGTCGAAATTTCAACATTCTTAAGGGGCATGTTAATTTCAAATTATCTTACTCTGCCTCAGAGAGATTTGATTACAAATAATCTTATAGAAGCGTTCCGTAAACATGGTGGGGATGACTATCATTCAGTGACAATTCGCGATCACGCAAGTTTCTATCTTGCCTACTTAAGAACACGCAGGGCAGTCCAATTTCTCGAAGACGCGCATAAGCGTGAGCGCAATAAAGATGTTCAGCGGGCAATCGTAGTTGGGCTTGCTACATTCTGTGACAGGTTAGACATACTAGAACAATACATAGGCACTTTGTACCGAGATTCGGAGGCTGCTCCTATAAATACTGGGTATCATCTGGTCTACTATGGCGATCAGCCGTTAGAGGATGGTTATTGTGATAAAGGGGGCAAGAAATGTGATGCTACTATTGGAGCTCTCATACATCATCTTGGCAATAATCGATATAGGAATAGATGGGTTCTTGACTTATTCACATTGCGTTACCTTTTGGTCAGCCGAGGAGAGGTAGCATTTCTTACCAATACCAAAGACCTTTTGCTGCTCAAGGATTTTTTTAACAAGGATTTCAGGAATTAAAGTAAAGCATTTCAGAAGGAGAAACAATTATTACAAACTGAACTACAAAAAATAGGATTGATGTAAGACCTATTAAATAACCCATGCTGGACCTCGTCGCGATTGTTAACCTCGTTGGACACAGCAGCATATCCTCTCTTCCACCCTCTTAATATAGCAACTTTTCTCAGCTAATCTCTCTCACCTGTTTCTGCTGAATGTCAACCTGATCTTCACCCGAATTTGACACTGCTGGCAAACTCCTCATGCCGCCTTGTAGAGCTTCTCAAAAGCTGAAACACGGGTAGGAGCGAGTGGGTTGCCATCCAACCAGTCGACAAGGCGAACCAGATTGATTGCCGTGGCGATAGCCAGGTGCTGCAAATGCGTTTTCGGCAAGCCTACATAGCGAGAACGGCGCAGGTCAAAGGCTCGCACTCCTTGCGAGATGGTTGCTTCAATTTCTGCACGCAGAGCATACTTCTGCTGGAAGGTGTCCGTACGTTGAAGCCTCCGGGCGACTTGCAGAGCCGTGTGTTGCGCCTGCGGCCTGACCGTTAAGGTTCGTCGCTGGTATTTATTCGTCGAATGGACACAATCACTGCGGCGCGGACACAGGCTACAATCAGTGGTGGAAAACTGGATCTTGATCAGGTCAGGATGGTGCTTCCGGCTGAGCGGAGTCCAACTGCTGCTCGTTTTTCCTTGTGGGCAAGTCGCTTGTTGATGGTCCCAATCAAGCATAAACTGGCTTGCATCGATCCCCGTGGTGCAATGGGCCTGCCACTGGGTATCAACAGACACAGGACCAACGACCTCGATTCCAAAGCGAGCGGTGGCGTTGACGAGAACACGAGCACTCACATATCCTGCATCCACAAAATGCTCTCCTGGCGCGAGATTGGCTTGGTGCAACTCCTGTTGAATGTTTTCCGTCATCGCTTCATCGGTCCTGGGTGCAGGAGTGGTAGCGACATGCGTAATGAGATGGGGCAAGGTCAATTCACACGTTTCAGTGAGATGGACTTTGTACCCTGTCCATAGGGTACTACGCTTTTTGCCCAGATGGGCTTGCCGTCTCATAGGGCGAATTGAGAAATAGTGTCGCAGGGGGAAGATCTTCTGCCTCTCGCCACCGTCGGTGCCCGTCTTCAGAATGGTAGTTTTGGACCCAGATCCGACGCAAGATCTCGATCGCAGGGATTTCTCGCAGCCAGGTGGGAGCCAACGGGTTGAACACCGCCGTAAGTATTTTCTCCCCATCTTCTCCAATCAGTTCGGCCAGAGTTTGGCGATCGGCTTGGCTTCTGGGCAAACGACTCTCTTCAATGCGATGACCATAGCGCTCAACCCATTGAGCATCACTGTGCTGCACAAGCCATTCGGGAGCCACTACCGCTCAACTGTTCAGAGCAAAGCGCATAGCTTCTCCCACACACATCAGCCGGTTCATCGCTCGGATTTTGGCCAGTACATGGGTCGAATCCGTACGCTGACGCTCATGGGTTTTGAGCCACCCTCGCTCTTTACACAAAGCAAGCAAAGTGTCTAAGAGGAGGTGCTCTGCTCCCCCTTGCACCAGGCGCTTGCGAAACTCACACAAGACACTCGCGTCAAAGCCAGGATCTGCTAATTCCAGTCCCAGAACGTATTTCCAGTCAATGCGCCCTCGAACCGCGTCTGCCGCTTGTCGGTCGGGGAGTTCTTCCATGAATTGCAGCACGGTAATCAAGGCCAATCGCCAAGGGGCTTCAACGGATCGGCCATTGTGAGGAAAGAGCGAGGCCAACATCTGATCCTGGTAAATGGTTCCAAGTGTATCACGCATCTTCAAGAGCATATTTCCATGGGGATAGGCAGCGTGGGCAACACGAGCGGTCTCTTCAGGAATGGTGAACTCGGTTTGCGCATGTAATGTCATTCTCTTGCTCCTGTTCTTGAACTGGTATGTCACACGAACTCTTTGGTTCTTTCTCTCCTAACAAGCTCAAGCAATACCTGTCTCAGGAGTTTGCCAGCAGTGTCAAATCCGGGGCAGGATCAGAAGCCGAAACGTTATATCAAAAAGCGTTACAATTGATTGCTGAACTAAAGCAGATCAGTAAGCAGGAACAAGGGACATTGCAAGCCGGGACCTATCACCAGTTGGGCATCGTGGCGCAGGAGCAACGGGAGTGGGAGCAGGCCAAGCAGTACTACCAACACGCCCTTGAGCTATTTGTACTTTATAAGGATGACTTTTCCAGTAACACCTTATTCCAATTAGCTCAGATTTGGAAAGCAACGGACGATACAAATTTGCCAATTGCAATTGCGTCTGTCATGAATATGAAACCTGAAGAAGTGGAGCAACTGTTTAGAGAGTTACTGAAGAACGATGATCAGTAAAGATCAGCGAAGCCTTTCTCAAGGAACTGATAGGACGGCTACCTTCACTAAAAAAGGGGGTTTCATACCACCTGACGTTGTCGCACTTCAGTGGCAACATCATATTTCGTTGAGAACGCGTGGGGGCTACAGAAGACATTGCGTCTGCGGAACGTCTCAGGGGTTTCTTCCAAAAGTCGTGCCTGAACATGCGGTTTACTTGCACCTAGTCCCGTGAACCAGGCTGTTGCTAAGAAGTAGGACGGATCATTGACCCAATCTGGACAAGAGATATGATCTCGCTCACAAAGATAGTCGACGGATGCTGCACAAAAAGCTGCCCATTGACGAAGTTCGGGCGTTACGTCGTCTGGCAGGGTCAGAGGTTCTCGTATCAGTTCCTCGCGTCGATCAACGGCATAGGTATACCAGTAGTTGAGGAAGTCACCAAGAGCAGTCCATGGGCGCTCACCCTGGACGATCTGCGCGTAGGTATCATGAATGGATTGCAATTCGGCCCACATGATCTTGTTACTCCTTACCTTTCCCCTCAATTATAGCATATATACAGTCAAAAATAGAGGGTTTAAGGAAGGCCTTAAAATAATGCATCAAGGGTTGCATTGAGATTGCATTCTTGTTGCCATTGGGGACTGGTAAAACGGTCGGCGAGCGCCTGGGCCTGTTCACGCGTCTGAATAGTGAGAAGTGTACACAGAGCCAGGATATCATCCTCATCGCGATCCCTGCCTGCAAGGAGCTTCAGAACGAGAATGTACTCTGTAGATGGAACATATACCTGCAAATTCGGATAGTCGCGCCAAAGTGTGATTGGCCCTGTTTCAGGGGCAAATGACGCGACCACATCATTGATCCAATCGCGCCGGATCCCATGTGTTTTTGCCACAGCGTTGGCTGCGGACCGAAAAGCTTTCGTCGCTTTATCCTCATTCATACTATCGGGAAACGAGAGCGGGATAATATCCACATCCTTCGTCGCAGATCGGTTCTTAATAAACGAAATCATAAACGCACCGCCTACGACCACCAGGCGCACAGGCTTTGTAATAGAGCGCTTCTCCAGTTCCTCATTCAATGTCTGGAAATAGGTATCGATCTCTTGCGTGCTCAACATGATGATTTTCCCTTTCTACCATTCGACAGAAGCAATGAGATTTGTTCCAATAGTTTGGAATGGCAAGGCTGAAAAGTCAAATGAAACTGGATAATTTGACATAACGTTGACAGCGTAATTGGTTCTTCGTCAAGTTATGTGAATCATGCTGCAGATAAAACGCGTAGACGCAACAGATCAAAGTTGGCACGTCCATACATACTGCGTTTGATCAATTTGAGACGATTGACATGCCCTTCGAGCAATCCGTTGCTGTAAGGGAACGTCAACCCCGCTTGAACAGCGGCTTTGTCCCGCTGGATGCCTGCAGCGAAGGTTTGCAATTCGGGAATGGTGCTTGCCTCGACCGATGCGAGCCATTCGTCAAGTCGTTCCCCTTGACGCTGACGAACCATGTATCCAAAGTCTTGAACGAGAGGATAGATCACATCGGCGGTGGTGCTGGTTTGCCGGAGCGTCGTGAGCGCCTCTTGCTCTTCTTCATCAAGCCTGCAGGCCTCTTTCACCAGCAGCCATGGTGTCTTTTTGCTCGAAAGAACGGGCAATCCCACCGTTGGCAATTCCTGAGATACGGCCTGCTCTTGTAAGAACGTGAGGTAGCGGTACACTGCACGTTCTGATCCCTGGTAGCCTTGCGCTTTCAACTCGCGGCAGAGCACCGACCCTTTGCGGCATCCCTCTTGCCAGCGCTTGAGTAGATAGGCCTGGTAGGGATCAATGACGCTGCTAGAGCGAGTGTGATGACGCCGGGAAGGCGCAGATGCCTGGGTGAGCCATCGATACACCGTCCGTTCACTCAACCCAACCGCGGGAGCCATCTGTTGGGGACCCAGTCCTTGCTGAGACAAGGCTTCAAGCTCCTGATACTGTTGCTGGCGTGCCTGCTGCGCTGATGATGGCTTGTTCTCCTTCTTGATTGGCCCTGCTGGAGTCACTTCTGCGCGGATACGAGGAAACACGGTGGCAACACTCGCCGTGAGATTGTGCAACAGATGCCAGCGATCGGCGACCTGGATGGCTTGAGGGGCTGCTTTCTGCGCTGCTGTGGCATATTCACTCCAGCGGTCACGACTGATGATCTTGATCTGGGGATGCGCTTTTAACCAAGTACTTACGGTCTGGACTGTCCGATCGGGCAACAGGTCCAGTGGCTTGCCCGTTTCCAGATCACAGATCAGCGTCCCATAGGATCGTCTGCGCTTGTAGGCCCAATCGTCAATGCCAATACAGGTTGCCGGTTGTGCTGGGCAGGACGCTTTGGCTTGGCGAATCAAGCGTAAGAGACTCGATGGACTGGATGCAAGCCCCAGACGAACTGCCGTCTTTGCTCCCACCTGCGCACCCAGGTCCAACCCAAGCTGTTGTAACTGCTCCTGCAATCGATTGGTTCGTTGAGCGTACCGACCTGCAAAAGGCTCCAACGTTTCTGCAAAGGTCTTGCGAGGACACGAGGGATGGCGGCAAAAGAAGCGGCGCACTTCGATGCGTACGGTGACGGGATACCCACTCACAGGGAAATCGCTCAGATGACGGCGATAACGACTATGAATCTGGGTGGCTATTATCCCACAATACGTGCAAGTGCTTGTTGCCTCGGTTGAACGGATCAAAACGGTCAGCGTTTTCTCTTGGCTGACCTGCTCAATCTTGAGGTGAGTGTTTTCTGGGAAGAGAATCATTGGTGTCTTTCGGTCTTTTGGGAATGTCTTGGAGTGTGAATAGGTACTTTCTCTTATTTTACCACATCCTACATTCACGTAACTTGACGAAGAACCGAACGTTGACAGTAACCCTCCTGAATTCTTGCGTACACAAGCGCATGGAAACGAACAAAGATTCAATAGAGTGCAATTCTTATACGCTCGAAGAGAGCAAAAATCGTTCGTTCCTCCGCGATGTTGACACAGCTATTGGCTCTGTGTGATACAATACCTATCAAGCTTATTGAGTTGTAGCCTCGCACAACTACACAAAATAGGTTCCACGAGAAAGCATATGAGCGATTATGAGCATATATGAAAAGGATGCAGAGGCACTGGACGCATATTCCAATGCTGTTACGACGGCGGCAGAGCGCGTAGGGCCGGCAGTGGTACGGATCGATGTAGAGGGCAGAGAGAGACGTTCCGGTCGCTCGGGGCAGTATGGACCTCCCTCTGAGTTTGGGGGTGGACTTGGTTCTGGCTTCATTTTTGCCTCCGATGGGCAGATCCTCACCAACGCCCATGTGGTGGAACATGCAAAACGTATTCAGGTGACGCTGGCCGATGGACGCAAATTTGATGCAGGCCTGGTTGGGAGCGATAGCAATGTGGATGTGGCAGTGCTGCGTATCGGCGCAGATCGTCTTCCCCTGGTCGAGTTGGGCCGTGTGCCCTTACGTGTAGGACAACTGGTCATTGCGGTGGGAAATCCATATGGTCTGAACTGGACTGTAACAGCGGGTGTTGTAAGTGCCCTGGGTCGTACGCTGGATGTTCCCGGTGCACGCAAGATGACAAACCTGATCCAGACTGATACACCGATTAATCCGGGCAATTCCGGTGGACCGCTCGTTGATAATGCGGGACGCGTCGTCGGAATTACTACAGCTATGATGCCGATGGCGCAGGGATTGGGCTTCTCTGTTCCATTGGATACGGTGAAAGCGACGGTAGCGCATTTTGCACAGAAGCGGGTAGCTCCTACGGGTGTCTCCCTTGGTGTGGGTGGCATGCGTACAAAACTTGATGCCACGATGCAGCGTACATTCAATTTGAGCCAGCAATATGGTATGGAAGTGTTGGAGGTGCGTTCCGGTAGTCCGGCTGAACGTGCTGAAATCAAGCGCCTGGACGTGATTCTTAGCGTTGATAATGAAGTTGTGACGGAGCCGCAAGACTTGCAGCGTATTGTGCGCCGTCATCAGTATGGGGAGAAGATCTCCGTGAGCTTCCTCCGTAGTGGGAAGGTACGCAAAGTTACTGTTGTGTTGTAACGGTTGTTTTTGTCTTTCTATGTGATACCGTTGGCAAAGTGACTACTTGCCAACGGTATTTTTGTCAAAAATACCTATATCCGTCCCTTTTTCTTTTTATCATATGCGATTTCGTGCGTCTAGTATGTAGCAAGTGAAACATATCACTGCTATGGGGTGAACACCCTCGAAATTCAGGATGTGGTAGCCTGAATGAAGCGAATGGGTGGGATTATTCCCAACCAGAACGAACGAAGGAGGAACTGACATGACTCTACTTGCTTCAATCTTTGCCTTGTTCCTGGTCGTGCTTGTAGGTGGTGGCATTTTCGTGTACATGTTTATGCTTACAAACGGCGCATTCGGTGAAAAGATCCCGCGTAACAGGAAACACCATCTCGGCAGAGTCAGCCTTAGTCAGACGGCAACGATGCCGACCGTAGCCGCTGCGGCTCATTTGTATCCTGGTAAGCGTACGCACATGAGTACTCATATGCGTGTTTTCATCCTGTATAGCCTGGGTATCCTGCTCGCATTAGTCGTATTGATCGTGCTTGTACTTGGTGTCACTCAATTCTAAAGAGAGGTACCTGCGTATGAGATCAATACAAGCAACATTGCCGTCGCCCGCAATGTTGCCCTTAAGATCAATACTCTCCTATTACTGCCATTAATCCGTTTGTGCCAGAAATTGTCCCACCTCGGCCAGTGCAGCCATGGCCCGACACGTAATCTCGACCAATTCGTAGTACGGGATACTCTCTTCGCGTAACAAGCTCAATGCTGGAATAGCATGACGTGCATATACGGTCTGTACCAGGACAGGCTTCTGATACTGCCTGACAAGCTGACCAAGCATTCTGGCGGCAGCCTCCTCACGGGCACCGAACTCCTCCGCAAGGAGCCAGCGATAGCCACCGAAGAGACCCGTAATGATCACGCCATCTATGTCAGGATCTCGCAAGCATATTTCTGTGAGATGAGCAAATGATAAGGGATCCTCATCTGCAGCCCCGGCCACATCGACAGGATTTGTTGCTGTCGCGCGTGCGGGCATCAGAGCGCGTAACCCTTGTTGTGTTTCGGCGCAAAGCACTGGAACGTCTAATCCCGCGCGGATACATGCGTCACCGGTAGCTACGACGCTTCCGCCACCATCACCAACGATGGCGATGCGGCGTCCTCCTCGTGGTGTGGGTGGTTGCTGCGCGAGAGCCTGTGCGACGGGGAAGAGTTCATCTGAGCGCACGACACGCACGACGCCGCTGCCGAGTAGTCCTGTATCGTGATCTGGCCGTACCGTTGCCTGAGAACCTGTGTGTGCCAGAGCGGCGCGTACTCCTACGTTGGTTGCACCACTTAAGAGGATAACAATCGGCTTATAGCGCTCCCTCGCACGCATTTCGCGTGTGACCTGGCGCAGCGTCTGCTCTTGAATGGCTTCGACGTAACCCGCGATAACGGTTGTGTGCGGATCATCAGCCAGATACTGTACGTATTCAGGGAAGGCAACATCAGCGGCATTGCCCATGCTGAGAAAGGTAGTGAAGCCCAGGCCATCGAGGTGTGCCTGCGCATAAAAATACATGCCCAGGTTGCCACTTTGCGAGACCAGCCCGATTGGTCCCTCCGGCAATGGAAACACCATTCCCAGTGCATTGAGTCGGGAATGCCGGACATAAATACCCATGCAGTTACTACCAATGATGCGAATGCCATGCTCATGACAACGGGCAACTAACTGTTGTTCCAATGCACGTCCCTCAGCTCCAGTTTCGCTGAAGCCAGCGGTGATAATCACAATGCCCTTTACGCCATGTTCAATGCAATCATCGACTGATTGGGCAACGTGCTGGAACGAGGTGGAGATCACGGCCAGATCGATTGGTCCTGACACGTCACGTATAGTGCGATAGGTAGCACGACCGAGAATCTCGGGTGTGGATGGCGTAATTAAATAAATCTCGCCGGGAAAACCGCCCTCAATAAGCTGTTTGGCGGCTACATGGCCCCATTTGTGGGGGGCACGAGATGCGCCCAGTATCGCTACTGAGCGCGGTTGAAGCACTTCTTCTAATGTATACAGTTTACTACTCATTCATTATCCTCATTATCATCCTGGCCGGAGCCATTTTTACGTTCTTGCCGCAACAGTTCTTCAACGTCACGGATCAGTGTATCGGCGCTGGGCAGAGGCCCTGTGGTGATGGTGGCATCTAAACCGCTTTTTTCATCCTCATCATCCTCATCATCCTCTTCAGCATCCTGCGCCAGTTGCTCCACCAGCTTGCGTACATACGCGCTGGCCTCTGGATCGCGCTCCACCAATGTGGTGATCTGCTCTTCAAAGTGGATTGCATCCGATTGGATATCGCTCAGATCCAGGCCAAAGGAAAGATAGGTGTTAACATATGTGAGCAACGCAGAGGTAACCTTGATGTTTGGTGTTGCCGCGAGATAATGAGGTGCAGCAGCCCATAATGTGGCTGCAGGAACCTGTAAGCGGCGGAAGCTATCTTGCAGGACGCCCATCATGCCGGTTGGACCTTCGTAGCGGGAGCTATGCACATCCATTTCGTGCAGGCGTTCCATCACATCGCTATTAGATGACGTGCCCGAGATAGGCACTTCGATAGAATGAGGAACGTCGGCAAGCAATGCGCCAAGAAAGACAACCTCTGAGACATTAAAGCGCTTGCATACTTCGAGGAAACTACTGCTGAAGGTTTTCCACTTCAATTGCGGCTCTACGCCTGTGAAGAGGATCACATCGCGGTTGAATTCGGTTGCTATATAGGCAAAAAACTGATTTGTGGGCCAGACGATGGTACGCTGTATGCCATCTACATACTTGACCGTGGGCCTTGTTTCAGTAAAGACAAAGAAATCTTCCGAGTCAATTTCGGCGATTTTGATTGGTTTCCAGCGCTCAATCAAAAATTTTATAGCGGTTGTTGCAGCTTCAGCGGCATCGTTCCAGCCCCCAAAGGCTACCAGAGCTATAGGATCTCGTAATATAGGTTGGTTGTGATATTGTATAAACGACATAGCGATACCTCTTTATCCGCTTGCTATTGGTACTATTATCAAGCAAATATATGGTAAGTATTCAATACCAGCATGTGTGCCTCTTGTACCACGTCAAATGTGGACATCTGTGTTGGTGATGCCCTACCATCCACCTTCCAGAATCGTTAAAGTATGCGAGAATGGTGGTCAAATGGGTTGTTATATATGAGTGAGTGGTGCTGGTATTGCTACAGTATACCATACCCGCCTTCTCGTGTCCTGCCTCTCTTATCGTCAGAATTTTGCAACGAGGGGAGATAGCCGACTGGAAAAGGGATAGGATGGGGTTATGAAAAAGAGGAGGTGGAACTGGTACGGGATGCATAGAAGGAGAAACCAGGTGGAGGGGCACAATGAGCGGAGCGAATAAGCCCGTGCTCCTGTGTGCCCATGTGCCCCTCGCTAGAAGATGCTCTATTGAGCGTAGCGGCCATAGGCTGTTAGACTCACCTGGCCCAGGCCACCGCTTTGCGCGTCCAGACCCCAGACTGCGATAGCGACATCGTTGTGTCCCTGAGTATTCAAGATGCCTGCCGGTACAGAGAAGGTCGTTTGCGGTCCCACCGTGTTCCAGTAACGCCCCACCAGCCAGCCATTGACGTAGATAAGCGCCTGGTAGTTATACGTTGCATCAGTAATATGGAGTCCGATAGGCACATCCATTCTTGCAGGCAGGTGCAGGTTAAAACTGGTACGGTACCAGCCGATGCCTGCCGGAATGCCAGAAGCCGACCAGCGATTTGGTAATGTGACGGGCTTCCAGTTCGAGGTATTATACCCTGGTAAGTACCATCCGTTACGCTCGCCATAGAGTCCACTTGTGTTGAATTGACCACGTACTGGATCAACGAGATTTTCACCGCCCTGGTCTCCCTGAATTTTCCAGCTTATCGCTGCCGTCGAACCTTGTAGGGTAGCATTCGTCAGGCCACGTGGTGATTTATGCGAATCACTTGATACAAAGTCCTCGTCATGACCCATGTTCTCAACCAGTACCGAGACTTCTGCCGCTGTATTGGCCTTTAAACTGCCTGCCGGGACACTAATTGTATGTGATCCACTACTATAACTGCCTAAGAATGCACCATTTAACCAGACCGAATACATACCATTGCCTCCACCCTCTCCATCAATCGTAAGCGCGGTCTCGCTGCCCGTCGCGGTAAAGTGGCCTCGATACCAGACAAAACCATAATGGAAGCCATAGTAATCCATCGGTAATTGACTGGAATTTGCCTGTACCCAACCTGTATCATTGAAACCCGGCTGGCTTTCTGGCGATTCAGCCTGGAATTTCCAGTTGGTCAGCGTTGGAAGCGTAACGGATTGCGGTCCTGCCAGAGTTGTCTGGGCCGGAATGCCTATCCAGTTGGTATTGAACGCAACGGGACGACCATTCCAGGCGATCAGCCCAACAGCGCGGGGTGCAAACACAACCAGTTTCGTCTTACTATCGGTATCTCCACGCAGGTTGAGCACTCCATGGGAACTATCAGCAGAACGTACCAGATAGGGACCATAGGACAAAACGGGACCAGCAGAGGTTTGGTTCAGCCAGATATGCGAGGCGACATCATCTGTACCTAGAAGCAGTAAAAGATCATGGGTGCCGCTATGAATGAGCACCTGCGCCAGACCAGAATGAACATAGTTCAGGCGTAGATCGCCAGTCGTTGCATTGTAGCTTGTACTCACTGAACCGGAAAGCACTTTGACTTGTGGCTGCTGCGCATAACGCAAAACCGTCTCGCCATCTTCACCGTTGCGACCATAGAGTACTGCAACATCGCGATTGTCGATTGTGGTCTGCGTCAAAATTTCGGAAGTGGAATAGACAAGATGCTGCGTCCCAAAATTGTAGTCGGCAACCAGTATCTTGCTATCACGTCCATTCAGTTGCAGTGTAGTGGCGGTCTGCTGAGGGACAGTGTAGGTTCCATCAGGACTGGTGAAAGTTAACTGAAATGCATCATTCGTTGTCGCAGTCGTATCGGTGTGATTGACAAAGAAGAAATGCGTCTGAGTATCAGGATTGACGCGTTGCGCCACGCTGATAGCGCTATTGCTGACCTTCTCTCCATACGTGAGATCGGTTGCGCTGATGGGAGCTACAGCCGAGAGCATAGAGCCGATACGTTTCATCGCATAATATTTCGGGGTCAACTGGCGAGCTTCGTCGATTGCCGCACCATAGTCATAAGAACTATAGACACCGGGCTCTGGTAACCAGCCCCAGTTTGTCCCGCCATAGAGCATATAGGAGCTGAGGATTGTTGTTCCTTGCGCTAACATGCCTTTATCGAAGACATTAACAAAATCCGGCCCTGTGAGTTGGCGACACTTTTCATAACCGGGTCCACCCCAGGGATCGAACGAGCCACCCTGGAACTCGGCGATGAAGATGGGAGTATTGGGAGAAACGTTACGGAAGCTACCCTCAAACCAGTTCGGAACACTGGACCATTTGGTAGGATTTGAGCAGTCGAAGCCTTGAGGATAGCTATCAAAGGCATAGAGATCAACGGCTCCCGTGCCCTTTGCCCAGTTATTGTCGATCCAGACATCATTGTGACTGAGCGGGACATCGATGCCATCGGCGTGTACCTTATCTTCGAGCTGTTGCATATAGGTGGCGTCCAGCGTACCTATGGTATATTCGTTTTCTACCTGGTAGATGATAATATTGCCATGATGAGTAATCTGATGGGGCACCAGGATAGGATCGATGTGGCTCAGCCAGTCACGATACGCGGCTGTATAATCGGGAGCGCTGGAGCGTGCACGTCCTTTCTGCGTAATCAGCCAACCAGGAAATCCACCGGCATCCGTCTCGGCATTGATATAGGGTCCTGGGCGGGCGATGACGTAGAGTCCTACCTGTTCCGTCATCGTGAGCAGTTCATTGATATTGCGAATACCAGTAAAGTCATAGACCCCAGGTTTGGGCGAGTGATAGCCCCAGTCGAAATAAATGGTGACAGCGTTAAATCCTGCCGCCTTCATTTTTTCTAACACATCGCGCCAGAGTGCCGAGCTGGGCAAGCGCCAGTAGTCAAACTCACCTGCCCAGATCGTGAGCCGCTTTCCATCAATGAAGAGGGAATAACGGTCCCATGTCACCTGATGGGAGGGGGCGGCGGTGAGCTTTGTCGTCCCGTGCGTAACTGATGACGGTTGCTCAGCCTGAACTGTTGTCATGACTTGTACCCCATGAGCAATGGGTGTATTGAGCGATAGCAGAGAAACAAATAACATGGGAAGCAAAAGATAGGTCAGCACTCGCGCTGCCAGATACCGCTTGCTTTTCTGGTCGTGCTCTGCACTAGCTATAGCAATTTTCATACTTTTCTCCTTACTTTCTCAATAATAACGATGGGAATGAAACTTTGCCATTTCGCAAATCCAAATGAACATGAGCATAAAACTCAAGGCAAAGGATGGGAGATGGTTCAGAGTTTATGTGGCATATGGGAAAAGTTGGATGGGCAAGTGGTGGTTATGGTGATCAACGTTCCTTGCATGTTACGTTCCTGCTTCCTTACAACAAACTGTTACAAATACACAAATGAAGAGTTTTTACAGAAATCGCCAGGAAATCTATACTAGCTCTTTTAAAGATGAATTGACCAGAGAATGTCGAATATCTTTGATTAGTATACGTAAGAGCGATCTTGTTTGTCAATGGGATCGCTCTCATGTAACTTCAACTAGAAAAGAGCCATTTATCGTTTTTGGCACGAAGGATCTGCCCCTGGCCTGGTGCGCATAAAAGTCACGCATAGTCGCCCTGCAAAAAGACGTTTGCAGGGCGACTATGCGTGACTGAGTCTGTTTTCTAGAGAAGAACTGCTTATTGGGTAACGATCAGTGCTGCACTGCCAGGAGGAACGTTTGCCATAACCTTTTTGCTAGAGATGCTTATTGATTGTGGTGATGGGCTAAAGGCTCCGTTTGCATTCACGCCAGAGCCTGCTATTGTAATCGCGGTCGATGTGAGCGATGGAGCGGTCAAGATATAGAGACTGGCTTTGCTTGCCGACGAAGGCAATGTAATCGTCGCCGCAATTGTTGCCGTGCCTTTGTTGTTTACGATCACGTTATTCCCAATCCCCCACGCCGTAATGCTCGATCCACCAGAAACCGTGGCGGCATGGAGCGACCCCACCCCGGCCAGTTTCCAGAACAGTTCGCCGTAGTAGACACCCTGTACGCCCGATGGGGTTAATCCGGAGAAGGAGATGGGAGAGTAGTATAAGGGAAATTGTGTTGAGGTGCCGCCATGAAAATTGACGCCATCGCCGTTGTAGGATGCAACCCCGTCCATAAGGTCTAGTGACCAGAGCGATGCAGCTTCTACGTTACTTACTCCAAGTGCACCACCGTGGAAGTAAGAGTTTACTTCACTCATGCGCCACTGCGCAATCCCATTTGCCGACTTCGCATTACCTATGACGACCTCGGTCTTGGATAATCTCCCTCCGGATGCGTTGGAAGTAAGCACTCCTGAGATTGTTGCACCATTATTGCCACCAATGTATTTGTGTTGAGTAAGTATGCTAATATTGCCCTTTTCCTGTGCAGCGAATTGCGGAGCCCAGCTATTGTTACCCTGATCCGCTCCTGGACCATCAAACTTCGCATTTGGAACCTTTGCCTTGATTGCACTGACATATGCGTTAAACGACGACTCGTATGCACTCTCAGTTTTGTACAGGTTCGGTTCGTTGCCAATCTCGAAGGCCAGTAGATTGCTGCCAAGCGTGTTGGCGGCGAATTGTGCCTCCGAAGCTGCGTTGGCCGAGGTATTGGTTTTCAGATTGATGCCATAGAGAGCTTTCCAGCCTGTTGCTTGCAGAAATGCGGCAAGCTTTGTCACATCGGATGGAGCAATTTGAGTTGCCGATCCGCCTGTACCACTGGCATTCCAATTAACCTTATCGACCAGATTCCCACCAAGGCGGAGTACGCTGGGCCCCAGGAGCTGGAACAGATTCACGAGTTTCGTGTTGCTCACGGTGAACATGCCTGCGCCAACGCGATCCTTTTCGTAGCTGAAACCAGCGAAGCCAGTTCCAACTTTCCCGTTGCTTACCGGATTGACCGAGATTATGACTGGCGTGGCGGCATTGAACTTCTGTGACGCCGCAAATGTAGAAACGTTTCTCAAAAGAAAGAGAGATGCCAGGGCGACAAGAATAAGCAGAAATGTGTGTTTTCTCATATATGTACCTCCTTGTTTTTTACCGAGAAACCAACGTATGACGAGGAACTTTGGTGGTAAGGTCAACTTCTTTTTCGCAATACCGCTTAAAAAGATACTTCCTTGATCTCATTTATGCAAATATTTTCTTGAGATAGTACGATATTTTTAAAATAACTGATAAAAATTTATTTGTCAAGAGAAAAAAAGGAAATACTTCCAATTAGTACGAGCGATATTACATTATATTGTAAGCAAATAACTCATTTAAGTAGACATTCAATCTGTTTTTGATCGGAATCCTACGAGTTTAAAGAAAAATTCTGTAAAATTATTTCATAATTTTTTCATCGATATCTTGACATTTGGCGTCAAACCATATATAGTTATCAACAAAGTTAGTGCTAACTTTGTTGAAAAAGCCTTGTTTTTTGTAAGAGAACATCAGGAACGTTTTTTTAGGTATCAAGGAGAAAAAAATGTCAAGGAAGACAGTTCCCATGACTATGCAAGAGGGAAAGCCTTCACAATGGCACCTCATCAGAAATGTTTTGATGATTGTAGTCATTGCAGTTCTTGCGCTTGGTGCTTCCGTGTTTGTCAGACAACAGGCGAGTGCCTCATCGGCATCACCAGCCCTTACAGTAGTAACCAGTCCGTTTGTCCATGATCCATCGAGAATACTCAAAGAGGGTAATACGTACTACGCCTATTCAACGGGCTACAACATTCCTTCACTAACCTCTACAGACCTCACCCACTGGAAATCAGGTCCGAGCGTCTTGCCGAACGGGACTCCAGCCTGGGCGCGTAAGGACATACCTCAAAATGATGGTCATAATATCTGGGCTCCAGATGTTATCTTTAACAATGGCCTTTATTACATGTACTATGCGATCAGTGGTGGTAAGGTTTGTGGAATTGGCCTGCTGACCAGTCCGACGCTGAATCCCAACGCGTCCAATTACAAATGGACTGATCGTGGTCCGGTCATTATCAGCCTTGCAACTGATCGGTTCGCGGCGATCGATCCAGCACCGTTCTTTGATGCCAGCGGCAACATGTGGTTGTCATGGGGTTCTGGATACGTCGACAAACCAACTGATCCGGAGATCTTCGAGATACGTTTGAATAAGAGCACCGGACTACGCAGCGATAATCTGAAGTACGCTGTTGAAAACGGCCATGTTGAAGCATCCTACGTTTACTCTCACAATGGCTTCTACTACCTGTTCTGGAATACAGGTGGTTGTTGTAGTGGGGCCGCAAGCACATACGCAATTCATGTTGCGCGTTCTACTACCGTGACGGGGCCATATACAGAAAGAAGCAAGCATCTCTTTGATGCTTCTCATGGAGGTATCCATGGTCCAGGTCAGATCGGAATTCTGGATATCGGTAGTACCTCGTACTATAGTTATCACTACTATCCGAATAGTGGTGGATCAGTACTTGGGATCGGGACTCTGACCTGGGGTTCGGATGGCTGGCCGATTGCTGGAAACTAACATATATCATCGACCTGCCTTTCAGAATGTCAGGGTATCGTTGTTATCATCGATACCCCTGGCATTTCTCCTGTCTAGCAATCTCTATTTTCCCCGACCAAATATGAAACATTGTAGTTTGTTTCTCTTACATTGTAGTTATGGTAGTGTTTCTCCACCATTTTTAGGGAGGAAGTATCGATGCAAGGAGCGCAAAACAGAGGACGAAGAATGTTGTTCGTCCTTGTGTTGTTTGTCATGATGGTTGCCTCTGCACTCTGGGCTATCCCAGGTCATACTGTAGTACCAGCCCATGCAGAAGATAACGGAGTCGCACGCACACCCTTTATGGGGTGGAGCACGTGGAGCGTGTATGCAGGTAATCCCACCGAGTCGAACATGGAGATGCAGGCCAATGTGGTTAACAGCAAGCTCAAATCGCATGGCTACAACTATATCATGCTCGACGCCGATTACATTCTCAATCCCTCTACTAACGTTGATCAGTATGGACGCTGGGTGGTGAACTCTTCGCAGTTCCCGCATGGACTGGCCGGGGTTGCCAGCTATGTGCATAACCTGGGCCTCAAGTTCGGCACCTACCTCAATCCAGGCATTCCAGTCGCCGCCGTTAACCAGAATACGCCGATTGAGGGAACCGGCTACCATGCCAGAGATATTGCCGATACCAGCCGACACGAGGTCGACTACCTGGGATTTGGCGGCAATAGCATGTATTACATTGATTATTCCAAGCCGGGGGCGCAGGCCTACCTCAACTCCTGGGCCAATCAACTGGCCTCCTGGGGCGTGGACTTTGTCAAATTGGATGCGGTCGGCAGTTGGGATATGTCCGATATCTCCGCCTGGTCACAGGCCTTACGCCAGACCAATCGCCCCATCGTCCTTGACATCTCCAACTCCTTTGATCGCAACCAGATCAACTTCTGGCGGCAGTATACCAATGCATGGCGCATAGATACTGATGTGCAGTGTTACTCTTCCTGCAGTGGCGTCATCAGTTGGGCCAGTCTCTCGAACCGTTTCCGGGATGCGCCTGCCTGGGCACCTCTTGCTGGTCCCGGTGGCTGGAACGACCTGGACTCGCTCAATATCTCCAGTACTGCTGACGGCATCAGCAACGATGAACGGCAGACCTATATGACCCTGTGGGCCATCGAGGCTTCTCCCCTCTATGCCGGTGATGACCTGACACGTATGGATAGCTATGGTCTCTCGTTGCTGACCAATGACGAGGTTATCGCCGTCGATCAACGTGGCAATGCCGCTATCCCCGTTTCCCAATCCTCTAATCAACAGGTCTGGTATACTAACAATGGGGATGGAAGCTACACGGTAGCTCTCTTCAATCTTGGTAGTTCGACGGCTACTGTCACCGCGAACTGGAGTAGTCTAGGCTTTAGTGGAGCAGCAAGTGTACGTGATCTGTGGAGTCATAGCGATTTGGGAACCTTCAATAACAGCTTCAGCGCTACCCTCAATGGCCACGCTTCACGCTTACTCAAAGTCGTTCGAGGTGGAGGTTCTGGTGGAACTCCTACTCCCACTCCCACCGCAACTTCAACTCCGGGCAGTGGTAGCTTTAATCCCAATCCCAATAGCTACTACAAAATAGTCAACCGCAACAGTGGCAAAGTTCTGGACGTGTACAATAATTCTACAGCCGATGGTGCCATCGTTGAACAGTGGACTGACTACGGTACAGCTAACCAACAATGGAAATTCGTCGCCACCAATAACGGCTACTACAAGATCATCAACCGCAATAGTGGCAAAGATCTGGATGTGTACAATAGTTCTACAGCCGATGGCGGAAAGGTCGATCAATGGACCGACTATAGCGCCAATAATCAGCAATGGAACGTGGTACAAACAGGAAGCTACTACAAGATCATCAACCGCAATAGTGGCAAAGACCTGGATGTGTATAATAGTTCTACAGCCGATGGCGGCACCGTCGATCAATGGACCGGCTTTAACGCCAACAATCAACAATGGAGCATTATTCAAGTTTCTTGAGCAATAGTAGTGAATGGGACAGTACTGGCTGAAATTGTTCGGCTTATCGACCAGGGGGAACTGGAAATCCCGATTGCCCGCGTTTATTCTATCACTGAGGTTCGAGAGGCGTATCGCAAGTTGGAGCAACGCCATACCCGTGGTAAGATTGTGCTCGTGCCCTGAGGTCTCACCTTGTTTGTTATGGAAGCACTAAAAGAGAGACAGTTCTCTGCATCTGAGAACTGTCTCTCTTTTAGTGCTTCCATAACAAACAAAAACCATGAAGCATACGTTATAAGCTTATACGGGTTTGTTTTCAGGTGGATATATAACGTGAAGGAGAACTAAATTGATATCCCATAACACGCGTATAAAACCGTTTCGAAATGCTCTACGCATTGCGGCAACCATAGGTATCATCTTGCTTGGGCTATTTTGCATATTACTCATCTATACGTTAGCTCTAAGATATATTCCTGTTTCTCTCCCGACGCCATCAGGCACCTATCATGTTGGGAGAGTAGAATATAACTTCACTGATGCAAGCAGGATTGACACGCTTGCCCCACAAAATGATACAAAAAGAAAGCTTGTAGTATGGGCTTGGTATCCAACAAATGCAGCAATACAAGCGAATCGTGCGCTCTATTTCCCAAATGCGTGGGCTAATGCCTTGAACGATTATCAAGGCTTCAATCAGCTTGGCCTTCATAATTACACAGAGTATATTAACAAACTCGATAGAAAATGCACCTATCGCGCGTAGTAGCAGTAACTATCCGCTTCTTATTATGGAACCGGGTCTTGGGCTATCCACTCCCGACTACACCGTCTATGCAGAGAACTTAGCGAGCCATGGGTACATAGTTGCAGGTATTACGCCTACATACAGCGCAGATGTCACGGTCTTTCTCAATGGAACGATAGCGTCACAAACACAAAAAGGTCTTATTTCTACCATAAATGGCAATGCAGACGGTAATCGACTGCTTAATGTCTGGACGCAAGATGTCATCTTTGTTATGAACCAGATGGTTGACCTGAATAAGAATAAAGCGAACATATTTTATGCTATGGTGGACATACAAAAGATAGGTATCTTTGGGCATTCGTTTGGTGGGGCCACTGCGTTAAACGTCTGTTTGAAGGATTCACGCTGTAGAGCGGGAGCAGATATTGATGGGAGTCCGTTTGGAGACGTGGTTGGAGAGCCTGAAACAAAACCATTTTTGTATATTGCTCACGATTACCTGACGTCCTGTGGGATAAGGTGTTCATCGTTGCAGCAACTCTATAACAACATGGATGTCCCGGCTTATCTTATGTCGATCAAAGGAACGAACCATCTCAACTACTCTGATACTTCTTTGCAATATGCGTTTCCACTTGACTTCTCAGGTAATTTCGGACATATTAATAAATTAAGGGCATTGAGTATATCCAATGCTTATTTAGTTAGCTTCTTTGATAAATATCTTAAGGGTAGGGGAAGTCCTCTACTCGTAAATGCATCGAAGTTCCCCGAAGTGACTTTTAACAGTAGAAGATAGCATTTATTATGCGATGTACGCGATGATGTAGTACCCATATATGGCGAGGAGAAGAAGCACTATCGCCGAGCCAACGGCAAACGGAGCAAACCAGCGGCCCTTGAGAGCAAGCTTCTCCTTGTTGTGCTCGACTGAATCCTCGCGCATATCAAGCGTCCGGATCGTATAGCGCATGCCTGGGGGCATCCACCAGTGGGGCTTACGTCCTTGCGCAATCCAGCGACGGCAAAAGAACATCATATTGGCATTGAGTACCGGTCGAGTGATGCGCTTTACCGCGAAGCCCGCGATGATACCAATGATAAATGCGTCATAGCTGTCCGCATAGAGCTTAGCCGCGAGAGAGGGATGTGCGCTGAGTTGTGGTTCGAGCCATCCCGCATGCAGCGTGTTATGGAAGAACGGCAACACCCACAGGAACATTGGGATTGCAATCAACGTACCTAATAGGAGCACGATGAAAGGGATCGCGACCTCTTGTGCTGTGGTAACCGGCTTATATCGAGAGGGTATAAGTGGTGTACGCATAAGGAAGCGATCGACCCTGTCTGGCTCAGATTCCTCAGTCTTCTTTTCGTACTTCAGAGAATTAAAGCCTATCTGCTGGTAGAGCAGCAGAGCCATAAGACCTTCCATGTAGGGCCGCACGACGTGGCGGATGTCATTCCATTGTTTCGTCGACAGCCACTGAATGACGCCTCCGTGAGAGACATCACTGCTCAGCAAGTGATCCCAGATGTATTTGATATTCCATAGATGGAAGTCAATGTGTTGACCAGAGAGTATGGTTACAACATGCTGACCAGAGAGCCATTGAGTCAGAATAAAGTAGAGGGCAATCATCGATAGCTTGCCGATATGCCCAAAGACCAGGCCATAGAGCTGGCTCTGGGTGAAATTGATTAGCCTGTATTGACGCTTGAGTTTAGGAAACTCGGCCTGGGCTTCCATTGTATTTGCGCTCATATGCCGTCTCCACACATCTGGTAGTCCCCTGCTCATGGCGAGCCCTGGAAGGCCTACCAGCGAATAGCAATTTGGTCGATGCACTTCTTCGATAGTATGTTACTACTTTTTGACACGAACAGGTGTATAAAGTGGACGCATTAGATACGAAAGAACTATGCCCCTCAGGATGGTAACCAGAGAAATTCGGGTGGTTGTTGTTGCTATGAGTGCTTTGTCCTGACACCTTTCCTGCACGAAAGGAACCGTTAAGATTTGGCATAAGAAAGGAAGAGGTACTATCTTGAGTATCTCTTCCTGGAGTGCCGTGTGGGCGCGATCAATCGGGCCTCTACGATGGGCGTAATAAAGCTTGAAAGTACTCCTATGTTGTTGGGAGATCGCGTCGGTTGAAGATGATGAGGCCGGCGAGCGCACAGATGAGTCCAGCTCCCAGAAGCACAAAGGGATACCAGACTGTAACTGTGTGCTCCACCAGCGCATTTGCTCCCTTTGCATAGTAGTAGGGGCCGATGCGCTGCAGCCAGTCCAGGTTGGGAGAGAGGCTACCCACGATGCTAATGAGGTATCCCAGGCCAACGATGCCGAGGGTTGCGCCACCTGCTGCCCGACTGGAGTCCAGAAAGGAGCCGAACAACATGCCAACACCGATCGCGAAGCAGAAGAACGACATTTCGATGAGCTGTGCGATGATTACCCAGGTCCAGTCCAGCCCATTATTTTTGACGATGAACGTGCTGACCCAGACCGCCAGGAGCGTTACCACGCTGGTGATAAGCCCCGCCAATACAGCGCTCAACACCATCTCCAGGAAGGTGCGGGTGCGACTGATGGGACGTGAGAGAACCAGATCGCAGGTGCCGTTCTCAATCATCGTGGGCAAAGAAGCACCTGCAATATAGGCGATAGATCCTCCGAAGGCCAGGGGATAGAACGAACCAAAGAGTTCGACCGCAAGCAGGGCCGGAAATGAGTTAAAGCTTTTCAGGTTGACGCCTACCAGTCCAGTGACAACAGAGGAACCCAGATATGCATTCATGTTGACGGCCTTGCTCAACGTGGGATAGATTGCTGCCACGACCAGGGTGATAAAGAACGCATAGAAGGCCACACTGCTGAGAATAATCTTTGTCGCGCTCAGGGCACGCATGGTGATGGCTAAACCTCGCGCCCGTTTTGCAGGGGCCGAGATTGGATGTATTGCTGTTGTTGCCATACCAGTTCATCCTTTCACTTCTTACTCGGTGACAGCGGAGACGGTTTTAGGTTCAGCCTCTTCGTAAAACTTCAGGAAAACCTCTTCCAGAGGAGCCTCTTCGGCCTGCAAGCGCAACACCTCATGCTGGCTCAGGGCTTTGATCAGGGGATCCATCGAGCCGCCCATATTGAAGTGATACGCGCCATTGACCCTGTTGACGTTACTGACACCGGGGATGTGGGCCAGTTCCTCGGCTTGCACCTGGTCGCCAAATTCGACCGTGACGCGCTGACCAGCTTTCTGGCGCAGCGTCTCGACCTTCTCGACCGTGACCAGTTCGCCCTGGCGGATCACCGCTACGCGCTGGCAGACCTTCTCGACATCACCCATGATATGGGAACTCATGAAGATGGTTTTGCCTCTTGCCTGTTCCTCCAACAGAAACTCGTTAAAGGCGCGTTGCAAGAGCGGGTCGAGGCCAGATGTGGGTTCATCCAGGATAAGGACATCGGGATCGCACATAAAGGCCAACACGACGCCGATCTTCTGGCGCATGCCTTTGGAATAGCCTTTCAAGGGCCGCTTCATCTCAACATCAAAGCGGGCTACCAGGTCATCCAGCAAAACTGGAGTGCGACCTTGCAGGCGTGAAAAGTAGGCGATGACCTGCCGACCAGTCATGTCGCCCGGCAGACGGACATCCCCCGGCAGATAGCCAATACGTTGATGCAACGCCATGGTATCATGCTGCGCATCCAGACCTAGCACGCGCAATGTGCCGGATGTAGGGCGGATAACATCGAGCATACAGCGAATTGTAGTGGTCTTGCCCGCCCCATTTGGCCCCAGGAAACCAAAGATTTCGCCACGCTCCACGCGCAATGAAATGCCTTTTACGGCCTGCACTTTGCCGTAGGATTTGTGGAAGTTCTCAATGAGAAGCGCAGGTTCTTGCGTCGTCATAGTAAGATCTCCTCCGTTTTTTTACTGTTCCTGTTCCATAATTGCGATAACTTGTTCCATATAAGATGAAAAGGCTTTTCCGATTGTTTGTTGTTTCTCTTTATCTTTATCTGTTGTTTGCAGTTCCAGGGCAACTTTGATCGTTTCGGCGGTCATGTCCGCAATCTCCTCGTCAGAGTAGGAGAAGTCGTCGGGCATCCATTGGTCGATCATCAGAAAGCCCATTATAATAGCGCCGAGCATATAAATCTGTTTACGTATATCAATATCTGCACGCAGCGTTCCTTGATCACGCAGGTAAGTGAGAAAATTCTCCAGACTGGCCATGCGTTTAGGAAACGACGCGCTGGTATAATCGTGCTTTGCCAGTTCGCCGAGCATATCGCTATCCATGAGCAACATGGCCTTCGCCAACGGGCTACGTAAGGTGTCCAGCACGATATGCTTCATCAAGGTATGCAGCGTCATGTTGTCAAGATCGTCGGCAAGGTGTTGGCGCAGGCTCTCCGCCAGCCTGAAATCTTCGCGCGATAAGAGCGCCCAGAACAGATCATCGCGTGTCTTCCAATGAAGATAGATCGTTCCCTTGGCAACCCCTGCATGGCGGGCGATATCGTCAATGGTGGTCTTGTTGTATCCCCAACGCTTAATGAGTTCCTCCGCAGCGTCTAAAATCTTATCGGCGCGTTCCTTTCGTTTCGCGTTTTCCTCATTGATGCGTTGGTTCGCCACGAACTAGCCTCCTTCTCATTATGACCAGATAATCAATATGACTAAATGTGTTTGTATGGTCATAGTATAGGGTATGAAAAAACAATTGTCAATGATATGCTGGATTGAGTGAGCTTATAAACGACCCTCTCTGTACAACTCTATCCTTTATTTAGATAGACCGGTAGGATGAGCAAAACCCCAATCGAGTAGATGGGCAGCATCGACAAAACGTTGATTTGGATTGGTCGTGCCATCATGTAAGATAGCACCAATAAGAGACCGTCCATTTCTAGTGGCGGAGAAGACAAGGCAATAGCCAGCTTCCAGCGTAAAACCTGTTTTTGTGCCAGTAATCCCAGGATAGGTACCAAGCAACTCATTCGTGTTGACCCAATCATAGGCATGGTGATTTGCTGTCGGTGGCACTTTGTATTCTTTCGACTGGACGATTTGAGCAAAAAGAGGGTTCTTTAATGCAACTTGCGCAAGCTGTACAAGATCCGCAGCACTGGTGGAACTATACGTAAGCGTCCCTTGTGTAGTTCTATAGGTAAGTCCATCAGGATTCACATAATGCGTGTGTGTAAGATGCAAGTTCTGAGCATACTGATTCATCTGATCGACAAATGCCATTGGTGATCCAGCAACAGCATCAGCAATAGCAATAGCAGCATCATCACCTGAAGGAAGCATTAAACCATAGAGTAGATCCTTTAAGGTCATTTTATCACCAGCTACCAGTTGAGCAGTACTTCCACCATTTTTGCTTGCCTCAGTCACGGCATCTTGCTGAATGGTCACAACTTGATGCAAATTTGCCGTCTGAAGCGCGATCAATGCAGTCATAATCTTGGTTGTGCTTGCCATCGGCAATTGTTGCATTTCATTTGTGTGCATCAATATAGTGCCTGTATTGGCATCAAGCAAATAAGACGAGGTTGCATCAAGAGAAGGGAGTGTGCCCGGCACAGTTGGTTTAAGGGTGGGTGTAGGAAGAGAAGGTGTCATTGTAGGCACAGGGGTAGGGTGGGAGTGGGAACTGTCGCGAGTATCCCATCGGGAAATGTCCTGATTGGCTGTGCTGAGAAACGGAGATGAGGTGCAGGGCCGCAAGGAATTTCGTCGGATCTAAAGTAAGGACTGGGGGTTGGTTGCGTTCCACACCAGCCAAGTGCCCGTTCAATCACACTATGCCAGATTGGCACCGCACCCATCGAGCCAGGCACATCGCTACTCATCCTTTTCCCATTAACATTTCCCACCCAGACACCTGCCACAACATCTGGCGTATACCCAATCGTTGTATTGCCGTCCTCCGTCTCATTTGTGCTACTACTTTGTGCCGCTACCTGATCCATACAGGCAGTAGTCGTCACACAACTGGGGTCTTGATCGGCAAAGGAGAGCCGATGATCATCACCAAATGTGTTCTCGCGAGCCGCTTCACTCATGAATTGAGATGTAACAATGTTCGCAATTTTAGCTGGAACTGCCTGCGTTGTTGGTGGGTGCCCTGTATCGTAATGATAGATGCTATGTCCTGTGTGATCATAGATGTCGAGTACTCCCACAGGTGGTATGCGTTGTCCATTATTTGCTAGAACCTGGTAAGCGCCCGTCATTTGTAACAGTGATACATTCTCTGCACCTTGAAGAAAGTGTGTACTGAGATCGTTGGGAGGAGTAATGCCCAGTTGTTGAATTGTATCAAGGAGACCTGGACCATATTGCTTGATGCCAGCATCAGTAAAATTCGTTATGTTGGGAACCAATGAGTTGAACTTTTCATACTCTGCCGCGTACTCGATTGGAAGCATGGCCGATCCTGGTGGGCGTCCGGAGGGATGAGTAGGGCTTCCAGCAGGAGGAGCCACCATATTATACTGTCCTCCAACAGCAGGATCGGTAGAGAAATAATCTGCGCTTCCATCCATGGCTAAGACTTCTCCTGTTTTTGCATCCAGAACAACGACTGCCGCGCTATGAATATTCAATGTTTTACTGAGGATCTGATCGCCACGCAATGGTAACGGGTAGTACTGATAGTCCGGTTTGTTTAAGTGCTGGTCAATTGCACGTTCAACATACATTTCTAAGTTCTCATCAAGACTGGTGCGAACAGTGAAACCACCTTGCTCGAACAGATTGATGCCAGTGGAGTAGTCACCATTTCCCAATTTCAATGCCAGTTGATTGATAATCCAATCAACAAAATGGGGAGCGCTTTTCGTATGTTGGTAGGGCTGAAAATTTGTGTGAGCCATCAAACTCTCAGCTTTTTTCGTCATCGAGAGCGTGATCGTCTGTCCATCGACGCTCATATGTTGTGAGAGCATACTCTGGAGAACAATCTTTTGGCGTGTGAGGGCCATTTGTTTTGCCTCTGCGCCAAGTGTAGGATCAATTGCGGCAGGTGCGTTGGGTATACCTGCTAATAAAGAAGCACGAGCAAGGCCTAAAACTGGATCTAATCTTCCCTGCTCGTTATACTCAAGTCGCTCGACACCTGGAATACATACATTATTTCCTGTGCAGACGGGTTGCAAGTGAAAGTAGGCTTCAACTGCCGCCTCAATGCCCGTATCAAACGACCCAAAAGAAGCTACGTTAAAGTACATTGCGAGAATCTGGGCCTTTGTATATTTTTGCGTCAGGCCAACGGCGAGAACAGCTTCCTGAAATTTGCGTTGGAATGTGTGCTGATCGTTATGAGAGAGATTCTTGATGACTTGTTGTGTAATGGTGCTTGCTCCACCATCTCGACTCAAGACGGCACGAAGAGTACTTTGTACGTTGATACCTGCATTTGTCCAAAATGTTCTATCCTCGGTAGCTGTCATCGCATCCTGCATCACCCTGGGGATCTCTGATACTGTTACTGGTGTACGCCTGCCACTCGCGCTTTGATTTTGAGCATAAGCGTCATATAACAATACATTATTGCGATCATAAATGCGCGTATCTTGCGGAATAATCTGATGCGCATATTGATCTACCATTGGTAACTGCCGCTGATAATAGACATAAAGAGAAGTCATAAGAAGAAAAATAAGCACCTGAAAAGTTAGGGAACAGGCGAGGAGAACTTTTTTCCATCTACTTTCCCCCTTTTTTCTTGTTTTCTTGGTTGAATAAGAATCAGTAAGAATTTGTGTGGGGATAGTTGAACGATCAAGGAGCAATTTTTTACTACTATTCTTCATATTTCAGATAGGCCATTCAGCCAACACAACGTACCGTCAATGCAGTACATCTGTATACTCTGACCCGATCCTTTCTTTATATTAAAGACTTAAATACCTTGTCTTTAGCAGAGAATATTTACTACTAGAAGTATCGTGGAATGAGAGGAAATCGGACGTTCAGTGATAAAGGTACTATTTGATTGAAGCTTGCTTACAAAAATGTGACACACATTCAGGATAGTCAGGTAGGTTGACAGATATGTTTGTCAATGGTAACCTTAACGGGGGAGTGTTACACAATCGATTTTCTGATCAATCTCTAATCACCTGGAAAGGTATAATGGTAAAAGAGAGGGAAAGAGGAGAGTTTTCGGTGGATAGGCAAGGTTAACTTCCATATTTGCTCAATGTTGAGTGAAATATATGGACTGATTTCAGGGAAGGAAGAAGATAGGGATATCTTCAGTTTAAAAGGCACGTTGTTTGTGTCTGATGTACAGGGAGGAAAGATATGTTATTTCGTCGACGCAGGATGCAAATCGCCAGCGCTCTAAGCGCGTTTCTTGCTATTATGACGCTCGTCACGATGCAGGTAGTAAATATATCTGCTGCCCAGGCTGCAGGCTATACAGTGACCGTCACCCCTTCACAAAAGTACCAGACGCTTCAGGGCTGGGGGACCAGCATGGCATGGTGGGCCAATATCATTGGGGGTTGGAGCAATAGTCAGCGGACAGCCCTTGCCGATGCGCTCTATAGCCCTACACTAGGGATCGGCCTGAACGTGGTGCGTTATAACTTTGGGGCCGATGGACCTGGCAATGTTTGTCATAATCAGATGAAGGAAGGGCATAACGTGGCTTCATTTGAACCCACAAAGGGCAATTATGTCTGGACGAATGATGCCAATCAGCTCTGGTTCGCGCAGGCCGCAAAAGCACGTGGGGCTACGGTATTTGAAGGTTTTGTCAACTCCGCTCCGGCCTGGATGTTGTACAACAGTTGTACGGCAGGAGGCCCGAATGGTGCTGAGAACCTGAGCACCGCTCACTACGCTGATTTTGCCAGCTATCTTGCCACTATTGATAAGCATTTCCACGATAGTTTCGGCATCACCTTACAAACGATCGATCCTTTTAATGAGCCAAGTCATACCTGGTGGAAGTCAACCAATACACAGGAAGGCATGAGAGTGACGCCCGCTTCTCAGAGTGCCATCATTCCCCTGGTTGCAAAGGCTTTCGCACAGAACGGTGTCTCGGCCTATACCGTAATCAGTGCTCCTGATGACAACACGGTGGGTCAATCAATTAACGATTACAATGGCTATAGTAGCACGGCGAAAGCTGATATGACCCAGTGGAACACGCATGCTTATGGTGGAAGTGATACGGATCGTACGAATGCGTACCAGAACATTGGGCAAACCGATCACAAACGACTCTGGATGTCGGAGTGGGGGACGGGGACTCAGAGTTCGCCCATGGCGGCAGCATTGAAGCTTTCCAGTCAAATTCTGGATGACGAACAGCATCTTCATCCAACGGCCTGGGTTGGCTGGCAGGCGGTTAATGAAGCTGGCGACTCTCCCAATAGTCTATGGGGATTGGCCTATCGTGATAGCAAGAACAACATCTCGTACCCTGCTCGTTATTATGCGATGGGTAACTACAGTAAGTATGTCACCCCAGGTTCTCAGATGATCGGCAATAGCGATGCCAACAGCTTTACCGCGTATGATGCGAGCACAAAAACCTTGACGGTTGTGACCACCAACAGTTCTACCAGTAGTGAAACGATCAGCTACAATCTCGCAAATTTCAGCACCGGGGGCACATCCGCGATTGTTCATCAAACCAATGCAAGTGAGAACCTCAAACGATTGTCAGATATTCGAATTTCAGGTAAGAAGTTCAGCACAACGCTGCCAGCACAGTCCATTACGACATTTGTAATTCATGGGGTTGCTTAGGGTCTCCATCCTTTCTGGAAATCGTGACACATGCACGCACGCTCAATACTGTTTCAATAACAAGAACAATGAAGACGGTATCTACTGTTGTAGCGTCCATTCTTCATACCGAAACGGTATTGGGCGCACGCAAGGTGATACCCTTCCCCAGGATTCTCTCAAAGGGAAGAATACCGATAGTATAAAAAAAGCAAGGAGAGCATTAATGACCAAACATTCAATGAAGAGTACGATTTAGCGAATTCGCGCGAAGCACGGTGTTACGCGACGCGATTTCCTGAAGGTGTCAGCCATTACGACAGCCGCCGTTGGAGGTGTAAGTGGACTGACCACGAAGCTACTTGCGGGAAAGGCGGCAGTAGCGAATGCAGCCTCAGCGGCTTCTGCCGCTGCGCTGAACATCTGGAATTTGCCAGCCTTTACGCCAGCCAGTGGACCTTATCAACCAAACCCGAACTGGACCTCTATCGCCCAACAATACCGTTTTCCGGATTGGTATCGCGACGCTAAATATGGTATCTGGCAACACTGGTCGCCCCAATCCGTTCCTGAATATGGCGACTGGTACGCCGTACATATGTATGAACAGGGGACGGCTGATTACAACTACCAGCTTGCTCACTATGGGCATCCCTCTCAATTTGGCTATAAGGATATCACCCATCTCTTCACAGCCAGCAAATGGGATCCCAATTCCCTGTTGCAATTGTATGTACAGCAAGGGGGGGCGAAGTATTTTATGGCTCTCGCCAACCATCACGATAATTATGACAACTGGGATTCAACCTATCAGCCGTGGAACTCGATGACCGTTGGCTCGAAAAGAGACATTATTGGTGACTGGGCGGCGGCGGCCAAAGCTCAGGGAGTTCCCTTCGGCGTGACCTATCATGCCTGTCCTGGCCCGGCCTGGGGCTTCTTTATGGCTGCACGCTATAATCACGACAAAACGGGTCCCTATGCGGGTGTTCCCTACG
>CAVUVQ010000005.1:0-63175 GCA_963744875.1 uncultured Chloroflexia bacterium
CCCTGCGATCAAGAATGACAGGCCGTACATGCACCACAACAATGCGTGGAGCAAGTATAGCCAGGGCTTGTAGCGAGCCATTTTCATCAAATAGCACCAGGTTGGGAGTGACTTCATCATAAGCAGACCTCCGTAGTTTCGACCCGTAGCAGCTCGGCAAAGCGTGAGGTAGGATCGGATGCCAGCGTAATCCGTGATCCATACTCGCGTACCTGCCCGTCCTCAAGGATAAGAATGTCGTCAGCATAGGCGAGCGTAGCCAGTCTATGCGCCACGATGATACCTGTACGACCAGTGAGCAACCGACCCATTGCCATATGCACCAGCCGATCCGTGACCGGGTCGAGGCGCGAGGATGGCTCGTCCAGGATTACCAGGTCCGGATCATGTAGCAAGACGCGTGCACAGGCCAGCATCTGTGCCTGTCCAGAAGAGAGTCCAGAACCATCGGCCAGGAGTTGTGTATCCAGTCCGCATGGTAATTCCTGAAGCCAGCTGAGCAGGCCCAGGGTATCCAGTGCAGCACTGATGCGTTCATCCGGCACGTCGTTGTCGAAGAGGGTCAGGTTGTCGCGTACGCTAGCGTGGAATATGCGTATCTCCTGAGTGACCAGGCCCACCCGTGTACGCACCGCCGCAAGGCGAACTGTTCTCAGGTCCACGCCTCCCAGGCGAACGACGCCAGCCAGCGGATCATAGAAGCGCAAGAGGAGGCGGGTCAGCGTCGTCTTCCCACAGCCTGTACGTCCCACTATACCAAGCACACGGCCAGGAGTGAGCGATATATTAATGTCGCGTAGAACGTTCTGGTTCTGTGCATAGCCAAAGGAGACGCCATCCATCTCTACAGCCAGAGGTCCAGGTGGCAACGCGATGTCAGGGCCATCGATCAGACGTGGGGTTGTACTCAGAAGTGCTGCGACACGGGTCAGGCTGGCGTTTGCTTGCAGCAGGTCCTGCACTTCGTTGCGTATCTGCTCGGTTGGTTTGCTTAGCATCTCAGTGCACTGAAAAATCAGATAAACCGTGCCGATAGTTAACGAGCCTTCTTTGAATAGCATGGCACTCAAGGCAAAGGCGACCGCTGTACCAAGAGCAAACAGTCCCTGGCTGGAGGCACCCATGCTGTAGCCCCACATTTGAGCCTTACGCGTCACGGTCAGCCACGCACGCATCACCTCAGCACAGCGGTGGAGCACAAACGCGCCAGCTCCACTAGACTGGATATCCTCCAGGCCGATTAGGTATTCGCCCAGGAAGCCATAGAAGTTGGCGCTGGCCTGACGATCCGCAGCCCAGATGGGTGAGGCTACGGTGTGGATACGCACTATAGCGATTAAGGCCAGGGTGACAAAGGCGCTCATTGCCAGCCCTACTCGCCAATCTACATGATAGAGCAGTCCGAGCACGCCTACTAGCAAGAGGCCATTGCCGAGCACAGAGACCACAAACCTGGAGAAAAAGCGTGCCAGTGTGCCTACATCACCATCCACCCGCTCGATCAACTCGCCCGGTGTATGGACTGTGTGAAACGTGGCGTCCAGTCGCAGCAGGTGAGTGACAAGAGCGGTACGCAGCGCGTTGGTGACCGCCCAACTCACACGTTCAGCCACATATGTTTCGGCGATAGCGAGTCCCTGGCCTGCCAGTGCTAGAGCCATGAAGAGTATCGTCAGGACGACCAGAGCGTGCAGATCCGCGCCGGAGGTGGCCTGGTCGATGAAGTTGCTTACCACCAGTGGTGTGATCACCTGTATACCAATGGCGCTACATAAGATTACCGCCAGCAAGCCCATTCGTAGCCACTGGGGTCGCAGATAATAGACCAATAGTCGAAAGTCATGGTTCAGTCCCTGAAGGAGATAAGGGATCAGAGAGTGCCAATAGTGTCTCAACCGAACGTACATAAATCTGTTTTCTTCCTTTCGCTCAAGGGCGTTGAAGGTGTATTTTGTGGAGCATGAGTACACATAATGTGTGGGTATAGCATGGTATGAATGTTTGTGATGGAGAGGGTGATGCTGAACGAAAGGCAATGTACTGCTGCATGCGATAAGCAGGCAAGCAAACGTAGCTCCTACGAGGCGAAGTGGGCTGATTATGAAGAGCGAAAAAGCAATCTACAGAAGAGAGAAGTACCCCTCTGGAGTCTATCTGAGAAAGAGTATGGTCGTACACATAAAAGCGAAATTGGCGTAATGTGTGTAAAAACGACCTTGTTTAGTTGTAGACACAGCTCACTTAGCTTAGCAACACCTTAGCTGTGGTTGAGTGCATGATAATTGATACCTCCAAATATAGCTTATATGGATGGTAACCTATGTTTGCCGGAAAGTCAAGGGTAAATGGGGAGCGGGCGCATGCAGGGTGCATTGACTCCAACAAATTGAGAGTTTCCCCAAAAATGATGCATCATAAATACATAAAAACGCGTAAAACGGTAGGGGCCCGATTGGATCGCGTCCGCCATTCATGGAATCGTGCCCCACAGGTGATCAATCACGGACGCGATCCAATCGGGCCCCTACCGTTTTACGTGCATTACAGGCATTCGTGTCGTGCCTTCGTCATTTTTTTCCGAAAGAGTTGGAGCCAATGACGCAAGGTGACCCCCTACCCATTTACCCTTATATGTCACGCGTTCCAGCGTTTATCAGCGGCAGCATGAGGCGACTCTGGCACAATCTGCATCAACTCAATTGCATTTCCATCCGGATCATTGATCCAGTATTGCCAGTTGTGATCAAGCCCCTGTTGAGGCTGGCCGGAGATAGGTAGGCCACGTTTCTCAAGTTCGTGCAGAGTGTTTTGCAGATCATCGACGACGAGGCAAAAGTGATTATAACCAGCTCCCTGGCGCGAAGGAATAGCGCCCGTTGCGCCAGGGAATAATTCGATGAACTGATTGGGAGCAACCTGCAAATAGACGATCCAGGGCGATGGTTCACCCTCGCGTTCAAGACGGAAAGCCTCATGAAAACCAAGCTTGTTACAATAGAAATCCAGCGACTGCTCAAGATTGGTAATGCGAAAAGCGATGTGTCCTAGCCCTGTGATCATCATAGACTCCTTTATAATTTAACCATCGTAACACCGAAGATATCGCCCAATTCGTTCAACTCGCTCAGTGCCCATTCGGGGATGGGATCATCGACCAGGATGACCATAAGTGCTGTATCCGGTGGAACGTCCTGGCGGCGTGGAGTACGTACGCTGGGACCGACATCCATATGGTGGATATTGACCCTGGCTTTACCCAGTATAGTTCCCGCGCGACCAATCATCCCTGGCTGGTCATAGTTGCGGCAGAAGAGAATATAGCCCTCTGGCACAAACTCTGTCCAATAGCGTCCCACACGTACGATGCGTGGGGAATCATGGAGGATCGTACCGCTGAGAACCTCGATGCGCTCATCCCCTGAACCCGGTTTGCCGGCGAACGATGAGACGGACCCGTCAGAATTCTGCACGCGCAGCGTCACCTGGTTGGCGAACTCGGCTGGCGTCGTCGATTTTTGTTCGGTGATCTCTAAGCCCCATGTCTTTGCCAGTACCTGAGCGTTGATCATGTTAACATGTGCATCCGAAATGGATTCTAGCAGCCCTTTGATCAGTGCCGTCTGCAATGGTCGCAGATCATAGCTGGCGATCTCACCATTATAGACGAGGTCAATTTTATTAATTGGCCCTGGTTGTAATTGGGTGTACAGGCGTCCCATCTTTTCGACGAGGTTCATGTAGGGTTGCAGGATCTTCAACGTCTCTGGCAGAATCAACGGTGCATTGACTGCGGCACGTGGGAAACCGCCACGTAGGACGGAGACGATCTGATCCGCAACATCGGTTGCAACGCCTACCTGTGCCTCTTCGGTAGAAGCGCCCAGGTGGGGAGTAGCGATGATACGCTCGTGTGCGACCAATTGTTTCAGTAGTTCATTATCGCGGATGGGTTCCTGACTGAAGACATCGAGTGCCGCACCGGCCAGACGACCTTCATTCAAGGCGGTAAGTAGTGCTTCTTCCTCGATAAGGCCGCCACGGGCGCAGTTAATCAGGCGAGCGGTAGGTTTCATCAAGCTCAATTCGCGTGCACCAATCAGGCCACGTGTGCCGTTGGGGCCACTGGTAAGCGATGTATGCAGCGTGACAAAATCAGCTTGTGAGAGTACCTCGTCGATGCTGAGCATGCTGATGTCGTTCTTGCGTGCCTGTTCGGGGGAGACAAAAGGATCATAAGCAATGATTTGCATCTCCATGCCTTGTGCACGCTTTGCGACCGCCATGCCAACCTTGCCCAGACCAATTACGCCGAGGGTTTTATGCCGTACTTCGACGCCGAGAAATTTGCTCTTCTCCCATTTACCTGCTTTAACGCTTGCGTTGGCGGCTGGAATGTGGCGTGCCAGCGCCATTAGCATCGCGACGGAATGTTCGGCGGCGGCGATAATATTGCCCGTTGGCGAGTTGACGACGATGATGCCAAGGCGTGTGGCGGCTTCGGTGTTAATATTGTCAACACCAACGCCGGCTCGCCCGACGATCTTCATATTTTTAGCGGCGGCCAATACATCGGCGGTAACCTGCGTTTCGCTGCGTACGATCAATGCCGCATAATCGCCAATAATCGCCAATAATTGCTCCGGTTTAATCCCGATGCGTTCGTCAACCTGTGCCTCGGGCAACTGTGTACGCAGGAGGTCGATGCCTTCCTGTGCGATACGATCAGTAATGAGGATTTTGAGTGTCTCTGTGGTATTTTCCTCCTCTGGTGTCCCGATCGTGTTTCCCTGTACCTCTGCCATGTTTTCTTCTCTATCCTCTCTGCGTTTTTAACGCTTGTACCCAAACTCAGGCAGACGTTTTTCAAGCGTATTCATCACCTGCTCCAGGTCGGCCTGTGTGAAGAAGCCCAGGTGGCCGATGCGGAAGATTTTGCCTTGCATCTGGCCTTGACCGCCAGCCAGGACAATATTGTCTTCTTTACGCAATGCCGCTAGCAGACCCTTGCCATCGACACCGTCGGGGAAGTAGATGGAGGATACCGTATTTGAGACGTATTGATGGTCGGCCAGAAGTTGTAAGCCCATTGCTTTTGCACGTGTGCGGATAAATTCACCCGCGCGACGATGGCGCTCAAAGATCGCTTCGCGTCCCTCAGCCAGCATCATCTCCAGGGCTAGATCAAGTGCATAAAAGATCGAGACAGGTGGTGTTGTGGGATGCTGCCAGGACGTTTCTAGCTGCTTGCGTGAGAGCGTCCAGTCGAAGTAGAAACGGGGCAGTTTCGCTGTTTTGTGGGCTTCCCATGCGCGTGGACTGGCAGCAATCATCATAATCCCTGGTGGGACCATCCAGCCTTTCTGAGAGCCAGTGAAGACCACATCGAGTCCCCAGGCATCCATTTCCAGAGGAACACAGCCCATTGAGCTGACGGCGTCCACAACAACCAGGGCATCGGGACTCAAACGGTGAACCAGGGCCGAGAGCGTCTGAACATCGTTTGTGACGCCTGTAGAAGTCTCATTATGCGTCATCAGCACCGCTTTATAGGGAGGCAATTCTTTGAGACGGGCCTCAACTGTTGCAGGGTCAGCAGCCTCGCCCCAGGGAAATGCGATGCGCGAGACGTTGAGTCCATAGATATCCGCAATTTTCGCGAGGCGATCGCCGAAGTTGCCAATGGTGATGACTACGATATGTTCGCCTGCCGAGAAGAGATTGGCGACGGCGCATTCCTGCCCACCGGTACCGGATGCGGGGTAGGTCAGGACGGGGGCTTCCGTCTGGAAAAAATATTGTAAGCGCAGTGTGACTCGTTTCATGATTGCCGAGAACTCGGGGCCACGATGGTTGATCATCTGGTGAGCCTGTGCTTCCATAATTTCGCGTGGGATAGCCGTTGGGCCGGGAACGCGAAGATTCTGGTTGGGGATAGTTGCGCGTGGCTCTACTTCGGGAATGGGAATGGTCTTATGTTGTTGGGTGGTCATGAGTAGTGCTCCATTTACTGCTTCAATCAGCACTGGATGTGGTATCAGTGCCGATGAAAATGTGTGTTGCCTCTATGCAATAACACGCGGCGGATAACCGCGTTGTTACCCGCCGCTGGCGATATTTACGTTGCAGCATCTTTCAGAACCTTTATGGGGCTTATGAAAGAACATAGTTTCTTGCTGCCCTCTTAAAAAACAGTATACGCACGAAACTCTTCAGGGGTCAAGGACGTGCATTGAGCAATCAAAACTGTGCTCTAGTGATAGTCGCACTGAAATGGACGTAGTATACAAGGTAGGGGCCAGCATTATCGTGCCCATTGGAGATTTATTGCACCCATTGGAACATATCCTTGTGAATGTTTTTAATTGTGTGCTACACTACCCATGTTTTATATGCGAAACTATCCTTTCACTCAGGAGGTTGCCTTCATGTCATTTCTTTCCAGTTCGACTCGACGCCACTCTTTCCTTTATATGTTATCTGTGAGTGTCGTAATCGGGTTTTCTCTCTTACTGACTGCCTGTGGCAGTTCAACATCTACAGGCAGCAGCACGCCAACGACGAAAACAACCATTGCTGCCCCAACCGATCTGATCGCCTCGGGTACTTTAACGATTGGCAGCGATACGACATATCCGCCCCAGGAGTACATCGATACAGCTTCTGGTAAGGCTACAGGTTTTGATGTTGATCTGATTACAGAGATGGCGAAGCGCATGGGATTAACGGCCAATGTCAAGACCGCTAATTTTACGACCATCGTGGATGATCTAAAGGCGAAACGCTATGATGTGGTCATTTCCGCGCAAACGATCACGCCTGATCGCCAGAAGCAGGTTGATTTTGTACCCTATTTTAATGCAGGTCAATCTATATTAGTGGCGAACGGCAATCCTAAAAAGATTACTGCCGTTACTGATCTGTGTGGCAAAACGGTTGGTGTACAGGATGGTACGACCGAACTGGATACCTTGAATGCTGCGAATAAGGCCGATTGTAAAGCCAATCCCGCTAAACTTACCGTGTTGAGTGCGCAGACCGATGTTATCAATTTGCTGGCCAATGGTCGTGTTGAACGCGACCTTTCAGGACTCGCCCGTCACAGATTATTATCTCAAATTAAATCCAGGTCGTTTCCAGGTTGCTGGTTCCATTGTGAATGCTGCTCCTGAGGGTATCTCGGTGCGCAAAGGCGATACGAGTATGTTCAATGCGGTTCAGCAGGCATTCAATGCGGTGAAGGCTGATGGCACTTATGCCAGCCTGTTTAATAAGTGGCAGCTAAATCCTGCTCAGGAAATTTCTTAGATTGATCTGATCACAGCAAGAGCGCTGTGATGTAGCGAAAATCCTGGCCTGTACTCCTTCAGAAGGGCCAGGATTTTTCCATAAGGGGATTTCTATGTTTCAGTGGGATGTTTTCAAGCAATTTCTCTTTTCTGGGTTTGTGCTTCAGGCTGCCTGGACGACGCTCTGGATCTCGGTGGTGGCACAGATTTTAGGGGTTGTGCTTGGCCTGTTTATTGCTTTGATGCGTATGTCACGTTATCCCTGGTTATCTGCGATCGCACGTGCGTATATCTGGTTTTTTCGTGGGAGCCCGTTGCTGGTGCAGGTTTTGTTGCTCTTATGAAGGACTTGCCAAAAGTCTTCAAAATCCAGGTCTTCCTGCTTCCCGATTTTGCGTGTGTCCTTATTGCGTTTCTCTCTTAATGAAGGTGCTTACATGGCAGAGATCACTCGTGCAGGTATTACCTCGGTCGATATTGGTCAGATGGAAGCTGCTAAATCGTTAGGAATGAGCTATAGTCTGGCGATGCGCCGCATTATTTTACCGCAGGCCGCACGTGTGATTGTTCCTCCACTGGGCAATGAATTCAATAACATGCTAAAAACAACATCGATTGCTTCGGTGATTGGTCTAGGCTGAATTGACTGATTTTGCCCAAGAATTTGGTTCGCCGACCTTTACGCTACTTTTGAACTCCTCATCCTGGTGACGCTCTATTACTTGCTCATGACTACAATATGGGGTTATGTCCAGAGCCTGGATTGAAAATCGCCTGGACCCCAATCGTACGATAAAGATCGATCTGGATGAGAAGAAGTGGACGCACGCGTATGCTTGGCTTCGGTTCGCCACGTGTAGGTCGGACAGGTTGATAAGCTAGATCTGGAAGAGGGAAAAGAAATGGCATTACAAGAAACAACTGCAAGATGTGATGGTACGGGCTGAGAAAATCGTGAAGCGCTTTGGTTCGCTAACCATTCTGAATGGCGTAGATCTATCGGTCAAACGTGGGCAGGTCGTCGTGATTATTGGACCAAGCGGATCGGGTAAAACGACGTTGTTGCGTTGTCTCAATCACCTGGAGAAGATCGATGGTGGCCGTATCTATATCGAAGATGAATTAATGGGCTATCGTGAGGTGAATGGTCAGACTGGTTGAGGATAAAGAGGCGAATATTGCGCGTATTCGTGCGCAGGTTGGCTTCGTCTTTCAACGCTTTAATTTGTTTCCGCATAAGACGGCGCTACAAAATGTAATGGAGGCCCCTGTCCATGTGCTGCATCACCCCGTGGACGAAGTCAGGGAGCGAGCGTTGAATTTACTTGCCAAGGTCGGGCTGGCTGAGAAATGTGATGTTTATCCACATAAGCTATCAGGTGGGCAGCAGCAGCGTGTGGCGATCGCACGTGCCCTGGCGATGAATCCCAAATTGATGCTTTTCGACGAAGCAACGTCCGCGCTTGACCCAGAATTGGTTGGTGAGGTGCTTAAAGTGATGAAGCAACTTGCTGAAGAAGGGATGACGATGATCGTGGTAACCCATGAGATGGGTTTTGCGCGTGAGGTTGCCGATCATGTCATTTTCATGGAAAAAGCGCAAATTGTTGAGCAAGGTTCGCCTGAGCAACTCTTTGATACATCTGAAAACGAGCGCACGCGCAACTTCTTGCGTCGGTTGTAGAGACCAGATTGAAGGTATCGGTCTGGTCTCGTCAGGGAGCGGTGAAGATTACAATTAGTGTTGTGGTGTTAAATGGTATAGTATCGTTAAGGGCGGCAGACCCAGGATCGCCACCTATACCCATCACGCACGAAGATATCGTGTGCGGCCACAATATTGGCGATGGCATTGTAAGGTGATCTGCCCGCCTGTGAAGTGCCGCGCCAGGTACCTGGATAAAGTATTTGAAAAACGCCTGCTGAATGGCTGCCTCTAAATCCCGCTGGATTATATGCCCCAGGATTGAGGCCAGATTCGCAGCGTGCCACGCGGATTGCTGATTGAGCATGAGGTCCAAATATTTGCCTGATCATGCTTTCCACCGGGTTATTTTGTTCATGGGCTTCGGTTATCTCTGGTGTGGCGAGGATCAGGCCAATGGTCAACAGGCTAAAGAAGCCTATCATGCCGATCCTCATTAAGGGATGTACAACGCTGTACTTTTTTATGTTGTTCCACGTTTTTTCTTCTCTGTGTAACATGGTTCCTTTCCTAAATAATTATGTAACCTCCACAAACTTGCTCCCATACCACTATCACTATACCTATGCCTGCAACAAAGAGGCGTATTTGTTCTATAGATGAGCAATGTGGTTACCCCAGGAGAATGGGTCATATGACCCATTCAGAGGAGTGTGCCCGCAAGTATAATGCGCTTGATGAGTACGTAATGGATTTTATAATACGAGGGAGGTGTTCTGTGGCACGTAATCTCTATCGCTTCTACCTCTACATTGTCTATATTAACCTGCTAAGCTTTGTCGCATTCGCTGTTGGCTATCTGTTGAACACGCTACTTGCATTGACTTCTTTGCGTGGTGTGTACTCGGGTAATGGGCCTGATGCAAAGAGTGTGATACAGGCGATAGTGTTTGCCGTTGTTGCGTCAGCCATCGCAGGAGCACTGGCGGGCCTGCATTACTGGTTGATACGGCGCGACATTCGGCATGATCCAGCGGCGGGCGGCAGCGCGATCCGCTCTTTTTTTCTCAATCTAACTCAAGCGCAAGGAATTGCACTGGCGGTCCCGGTGGCAGGTTTTTTTGTTCTTAATACACTTGCCAATTCAGCGGGGCAGAACGTTGTCAGCTGCGATGGCATTTTCACTTGCCGCGTTGCTGCTGGTTGTGGTGATTGCTCTGGAGCGGCGACGAACTCAGCTTGGTGCAGGTGCAGCGCTGACGTTTCAACGTTTGCATTACTATGGTGTACAGATACTTCTCCTCATCTTTTTGACGATATCCTGGTTGAGCGTCATCCGGCCCCTGGTAGATACTCTTTTTTTCGCCAGCAGAGGCCTGCTTAGGCATGTGGGAGTTCTTCCTGTCCCGCAAGTAATCCTCTTCTACTCGTTAGCAGCGTGCTCTGGTTTGTCGCCTTCTGGCTTGGTTATGGCTGGCTGGTCAGGAATGATGCTTCTACCCTCTTACGCCTGATCCTGCATTGCCTCAGCCTGGCATATGGAATAGGGTATATGCTGTACGGACTCTATCAGTTGTTTCAGGTGCTCTTCTTGTCCCTGTTTCATATGGCCCCTGCGCTTGCTGATGTGATAGGGCCGGGTGGCAGGTATGACTTTTTCTCACCCTTCACGCTAGGTCTTCTCGTAACAGGAGTCTATTATGGATGGTTGCGGATGGCTGCGCGACAGGGTTTGATAGATCGTCAAGTGCTTAACCTGACGGCATACGCCATCGCGACCATTCTCTCCGCTGGAGCCTTCTGGTGGGGATGTGGCCTCATCATTTATACTGCCTTGCAGTCCTGGATGCCTGTTCCTGGTGCGCCTGGTGTAAGTGATTGGGCTTCGGCTATTGCATTGATGGTAGCTGGTGCTGGCTATATTCCCCTGAGTGTCTACCTGGGGCGTCGTAATAGCAGAGATCCGCTGGCGGCAGCCAGGTCCACGTCGAGGTTTTGTGCTGGCATTATGTGGTGGAGGTATCCTGGCATTCGCGATTGGAGGCGCAGTAGCTCTTTACGTCTGGATAACCGCCCTCATCGGATCTCCAATACCATACTGGCAACAGGTTGCGCATCAAGGGCTATCCGCAACCATCGTGGGAGCGATCCTCGTAGCCATCTACCTGTCGCTTGCTCTCCGTGAGCACCTTTTTAGTAGCCCTTTAAAGCATGTCGTACCAGCCGTGGTTCCTGAGCCTGTGGTTGTTCCTGAGTCTGCCGTAGTTCCTGTTCCGCAACCACTAACGATCGAAAATATTCTAGACGAACTGCTTGCCGGTAAAATTGTGCGTGATGAGGCCGCCAGCCGTATTCGTGCCTTAGAAAAACCGGTATAAGAGGATAACATGAGAGAAGATCTTTCTAGAGAAAGAATACCTGATTGGTCAGGGAATTGCAAGGGTGGGTGAAGCGTGTCCATGCATGTCCTGAGGAAGGTGGAATGAATTTGAGGAAGAATGACGTGGGAAGATGATTTTGTGAATTCGGGATCTTTTAGTATACACGGTATACACGGTTGTGGTCTGATGGGTGGATATATGAGCAGGAACCTGATTTATTGAACGATTGGTCACATCGTCGAGAGGGTGAGTATCTCAATAAATTGGTGGACGTGATCAATTCGGTCGCTACGCTGATGAGGTTCATCCTGGTTGATTGATAAACGCGTCCCAACATCAGTTGAATAGCAGGAGTTTTATAGGATATGGAACCTATTGTTACGCTTTACGAGCGTGAAGTAGTTGCACGCGATACATTACCATCCATATTAGCAACAAATTATGGAGGTGGTTTTGTCTTGCCTGAGTATGAGGAAGGAGAACGTCCATACGTCATCGCCAACTTTGTCGAGACACTGGATGGCATCGTCTCCTACAATGCACCGGGTCAGACGGGGGGAGGGCTAATCAGCGGCGACAATCCACAGGATAAAATGGTGATGGGTTTGCTGCGTGCTTCCGCTGATGCCGTCGTTTTTGGTTCCAGTTCGTTGCGTCAGGATATTAATCATCCACGTATTCCAGCGTTTATCGCACCCACATTTGCTGGCGAGTATGATATATGGCGCACACAATTAGGGAAAAGAGAACGCTTGCCTATCAGTGTCGTGATGACGGCAAGTGGTCAGATTGACCTTAACGACAAAACATTTCATACCCCAGATTTACGGGTAGTTATCGCAACAACTGAGCAAGGGCGGGCGTATCTTGCGCAACAGGCTCTTCCATATAGGACCGAAGTACGCATTGTGGAGACGCATGGACCTGGAAATGGAGTTTCGCCTGAAGGAGTGTTGCTGCTGCTGGCACGGGACTACGGTGTGCACGTCGTGCTGTATGAGGGAGGGCCAACATTGCTGGCATCATTTCTCGCGCAGAGCTTAGTGGATGAGCTTTTTCTTACATTGGCACCCCAGGTTGCCGGGCGCGACGGCGATTTGCATCGTCTTGCCCTGGTGGAGGGGCATGCCTTTATGCCCGTGGACGCCCTCTGGGCCACGCTACTCAGTGTGAAACTGGGCGGCAGTCATCTCCTCCTGCGCTATCGGTTGAAGTAGAGGCTACGCTGCCATGCAGTACTATCTATGGATCAGCAGTATCAGGTCGAGCGCGATTGGAGGAGTCCTGCGATGAGCAGCTCGACCATACGGCGGGCATCGTAGCGCGGATCGTTGTCGGCACCAACGCAGAGGTTGCCGATGCCACGCATCAGTCCATAGGCATCAATATCGGCGCTGATCTCGCCGGCTTCAGCGGCGGCGGCGAGCAACTGAGCGCACACGGGCACGAGGCGGTCAAGGAAGTAGGCATGTAGTGCGTCGAAGCCGACACTGTCGGGTTGCAGGACCGCGGCGAGTCCATGTTTCGTAACCAGGAAATCAACGAAGAGGTTGACCCACTGACCGAGAGCGGCGTGCGGCGAGTCACTCTTTGCCAGTAGGACCGGACCAGCCTCGGCGCAGGCTTCGACCTGATGGCGGTACACGGCAACAACGAGATCCGCTCGCGTCGGAAAATGGCGGTAAATCGTCCCCATCCCAGCAACACCCGGCATGCGATCAGTGAGGCCATCGACGCTGGCTTCCAGCACATTGTCCTGGGATTGCACGCCCCATATCCCGAAAATGTCGCGCGATGGGTCACCAACGAACTCATCAACAAGTCAGCATAGATCCCCGATGAGCGGTGTTTCTGGGCTGGTGAATGTGCATCTAGAGGTTAATGTAATATTAAAAATTTATTCAACTCTACAATAAAGTGGATTGATCCTTGAAGATACATCTTAAGGATCAATCCACTTTAGGATGAGAACACATAATGCACATGAATTAGAAAAAGACGACGCTTTTATTTACGTTGCCTGATGTAGAAGTTTACAGGTGCAAAATGTATTCTACTCTTTACTTACTTTCGATGGCCTCTAACTTAATAGGTGAACCGATCAACTGCTCAAGAGTGCTACGACGAACCCTATAGGCCTGTCTTTCATTAACGTGAGGCAGGACAATGGCTTCTAGAGCGCCTTGTTTCACCCAGCGGCGTACAGTAGTGTCATCGACGCGAAGAATGGTTGCGACTTCGGCAACGGTTAAAAGATCGTTCAATTTCGTCTCCTTCAAGTGTGATATAACGAGTAAAGGTATGGTATACAATTACACGGGAAAGCATCCACGAGGCATCCCATGTAAAATTAGTAAGAACAGGGTGCATACGTTGACCTTATGTACACATTGTATAACAATGTAGTAAGTTTGTAAAGTACGATACAAGAGACAATCTGGTTGGGCTATTGATTCAACGTTTGACTGTGGAAAAAAGTTTCTGCATGTTGAATAAAAGCTATTTGTGGTGTTTAAGGATATAAGGCAAAGGCGTGGTGGATGATGTGGTCCGGTACCTGTCCTCAGGCACAAATTCAAACGTGTCAATTGGGGTGCATTGTGATATGATTGGGGAAGGATATTAATGGCAATGGAGAGGAATGTAGGGTTTGTTAGTAGAGGGTGCCTGGATGTTTTTCTCACGAATATGCCCCGATGAGTTTATGGAGAAATATGGATCTCTAAGACATGTATATTTTGTATATTCTGCTCAATAGGGAAGTATATTCAGGGATAGAAAATATAGTGCTGAGGCAAGAGGTGAAGGGCTTTTTGTCTCTTCATATGAATAAAAAGGCACGAGGAAGAACTGGTGGTGGTGCCAAAATATGGATTTAGCAGCCGATAAGTGCTTGCTAATGAGGAGGAAGTCATGGAAATTTCGTTGCGTCTGGACACATTGGGTATGGTAGAATTGCGCTACCTGAGGGGCCGAGAACGATATCGTGAGTGGCCTCAATTTCAACTACTGGCTGCATCCCGACAGGCGAGGGTATTAGCATACTTTACCCATGATGTAGCTGAGCAATTACATCAGCAGATACTTATGGTAGAGGCGGCGGTGGGGTTAGATGCTGAGGATACGGACGAGGAGGACGAGGAGGATGACGAGGAGGATGACGAGGGGAAGCTTCCTGGTGAGGAAGCCGAGAACGATGAGACGGAAGTTACGGCTGAGCGAGACACGACCGCTTTTTCGCCAGCGTTTGCCCAGGCGTTGAAGCAACTCAATGAGTTTGCGCGGCAGCGTTTGCCTGATGGAGGCGCAAGTAGCAGCCAGGTGAGTGGCGAGTTGCCTTCGGAGCTTGACCCAGAGAACGAAGAGGATGCGCTGGAGCAGTTGCAGGATGCCTTCGTGCAGATGATGGAGGTTGTCCGTGAACTGGCCGAGGAGATGTCGACCGACGCACTCAAGTTGACCAGCCGTTTTAAGTGTGCGCGTACCAATATTGAATTTATTCCACGTGCAGAGAGTGCCGACGATGATGATGATGATGATGATCATGTGCTGGAGATGGCTACGGAAGAAGGCATCCTTGACATTGAAGTTGAGCTTGTGATGGTGCTTCAGCTCTTCGAGGAGGGGCGTGCGCGTGCAGATGATCTGCCAGCCGTCGAGTTGCAACTGGATGTTGATGATTTTGAGCATCTGCATGAGACGCTTGATATCGCGTTAGAGCGCGAGAGGCGCAGTCGGCGACGCAGGTAGCTTCTGTTTTAGAGAGGAAAAATGAATGACGCGCTTGATTACGATAGAAGATCTTTATCAGATGAAATTTCTTAGTCGACCACGTATTGCGCCTGATGGACGGCAGGTGGCTTATGTAGTAACGCGCATCGATGAACGCAAGCATGCATATCGTTCAGCTATCTGGCTGGCGTCTATTGATGGGAGCGAGGCTCGGCGTTTTTCTGCGGAAAGTGGGCATACCAGTGATCCAGCCTGGTCGCCTGATGGACGGTGGTTGGCCTTTGTATCAGATCGCGAGGGGGAGCTACCTGATAATGAGGCAAAGAAACGTGGCAAAGGGAAGCCGCAGGTCTGGTTGATCCCAACGGATGGTGGAGAGGCGCGTCAACTTACTTTTATGGAACATGGTGCTTCCTCGCCCGTCTGGTCGCCTGATAGTAAACGGCTGCTTTTGAGTGCGGCTGTAGGACCATCACCTGAAGAGGGCGAGGATGGCAAGTCATTACCGCAGGCACGCGTCATCGATCGTCTCTGGTACCGGCTGGATGGGGTTGGCTTTATCTATGAGCGCCGTTCGCATCTCTTTTTACAGAATATTGATGGTGGTGAGCCTGAACAGTTAACCGATGGTGATTGGGATGATGGTGAGGCTGCCTGGTCGCCCGATGGAACGCAGATTGCCTTCACCTCAAATCATGCTGATGATCGTTGGCGTTTGCCGGGAGCTGATGTCTATACCCTCGCGATTGTTGATGGGAAAGCTGGCGCATTGCGTTGTCTGACAGATGAAACGTTAGGATGTGGTTCGCCTTCCTGGTCGCCCGATGGCAAGGTAATTGCTTTTCTGGCATCCTATAAAGTGAAATCGGCTGGTCATACATTTCTCTATAGTATTGCCGCCGACGCTGAAAAGCAGGCGGCGACCAATCTGTCGCTCAAATTTGATGGTTCATGTATGGATTGGACGAATTCGGATATCGGGGATGAGCACCTGATGCCTGCGCCTGTCTGGTCGCAAGATGGGACAACGCTCTACATCATTGCATCGTATCATGGAGCATCGCGCATCTATGCTATTCCCAGCCGTGGGGCGGATGCTGAGCCTGAGACGCTGACGCCGGGGGATGTGCATGTACGCGATTTCAGTGTTGACGCGGCGAAGGGCACATTTGCGCTTCTAATTGGGGATGCCACACGTCCACAAGAAATATTTGTGCGTTCCGTGGGATCATCAGCCGAAGTGCGGCGTATTACTGGAGCAAACGATGCCCTTTTTAACGATTTGACGCTTGCGCCACCCGAGTATATGTCCTATAAAGGTGCTGATGGCTGGGATATGGACGGGTGGATACTGAAACCGGGCGACTTTGATGCCTCTAAAAAATATCCTCTGGTCGTGGAGATACATGGTGGGCCGCAGACGCAATACGGCTATGGCTTCTTCCATGAAATGCAGTTGTTAGTGGCGCAAGGATATGTCGTGTTGTATACGAACCCGCGTGGTAGTTGCGGCTATGGTTACGATTTTGCGCTCGCGGTACAGGGTGCATGGGGTGAGAAAGATTCTATCGATATCATGAATGGGGTCGATCAACTTGTGCATCGTGGCTATATTGATGAGCACCGTATAGGTGTTACAGGTGGCAGCTATGGTGGCTTTATGACGAACTGGCTCATTGGTCACTATGATCGGTTCAAGGTCGCGATTACCGATCGTTGTGTCTCTAATATGGCAACAATGTTTGGAGCCAGTGATGTGGGTTGGGATCTGGCCGACGATAATCTGGATACGACGCCATGGGAAGATCTGGACAAATATATGCATATGTCGCCACTTCGTTACGTGGCAAACATGCATACGCCATTGCTCATTTTGCATAGTGAACAGGATCTGCGGTGTAATATTGAGCAGGCGGAACAGCTCTTTGCCGCGCTTAAATATATGGGTCGTGAGGTCCTCTTTGTGCGCTTTGAGGGTCAGAGTCATGGTCTCTCGCGTGGTGGACATCCCAGGTTGCGCCTGGAGCGTCTGCGTCACATTAAGAGCTGGTTTGAGAAATATCTGTAGGGGCGCGGTCAATCTGCATTGACTCCAACAAATTGAGGGCTTCGCCAAAAATGATGCATCAAAAACACAGAAAAACACGGAAAACGGTAGGGACCCGATTGCATCGCGTCCGTGATTGATCACCCGGAGGCCACGATTCCATGAATGGCGGACGCGATGCAATCGGGTCCCTACCGTTTTCCGCGCATTGCAGGCATTCGTGTCGTGCTTGCGTCATTTTTTCCGCAAGAGTTGGAGTCAATGGGTCAATCTGGCCCCTACCCGGCATTTAATCCCTAAAAGTAGTGATCGCGCAAGCTGCCGTCATATTTACCAGTATTGCGACAACACTGTTTGAAAGCGGCGTTGTGAGCCACAGGGACAGAGATCTTCTTTGCCTAATTTTTCATAGAGTTCTTTTTGACCATGGACAACGCGCTTACCACTCTTCACTGCCTGTTCAGAAGGATACCCACGGCGGCGTTTGCTTGAATGTTCAAAAGCGAGAGAAGAGTTCCTCTTGTTTATGTTGCTTGTGCACTTTCTTTTCCTTTCTGCTAAAAGAAACGATCATGGGAGCTTAGTATAGCGGATGAGATGCCACCTGGTCAACTATGAATTTCAGTGTATTGTTGTGTAAACGCGATGTTTTGTATTGACATGTCACAACAAACATGTTATTTTACGAGTAGGATGGTTATGGTTACCAATAAGGACTAGTTCGAGAGGGGAAACGTCGTGACGATCTCATGTAAATTTCGCTTATTGCTTGCTCGAGTAAATGTCGAGCGTGTCAGGCAAGGGAAGCCAGTTTTGAGTTTGCGTCGCCTGGCCGAAGAAAGCGGAGTCTCGTTGAGTGTGCTGGCAGCATTGAATACAGATAGGAGTCAGCGCATTGATTATACGACGATTGACCAGTTGCTAACTTATTTCAGTGCATACTTTGCAGTCACGATCGATGACTTGCTGATCTGGGAACAGCCTCGTGTGGTGGAAGAAGTTGTCTAGCTACATTATTCATAACGAAAGAGGGAAAAATGGCAGTTTTATTAAAATCGCGGCAGGAGATTGCGCAGCTTCGTGAGGCTGGACGGCTGGTTGCTCAAACGTATGAGGTGCTGCGTCCTTATGTTGTGCCAGGCGTGAGCACTGGTGAGTTGGACAAAATTGCAGAAGATTTTATTCGTAGCAAGGGTGGCATTCCTGCCTACGTAGGATATGGTGCGCGACCGGGCAGAAATGGGCAACCGGGGATACCGCCTTTTCCTGCAACGATCTGTGTTGCCATTAATGATGTGATCTGTCATGGCATTCCCAGTAACAAGCAGAAATTGAAAGAGGGCGACATTATTGGCATTGATATTGGAGTGCTCTATAAGGGTTGGGTTGGTGACTCCTGTGTCTGCTTTGGTGTTGGTAAGCTTGATGAGGCTTCACAGCGTTTATTAGATGTGACCTATCGTTGCCTGGAATTGGGTATTGAGCAGGCACGTCCGGGCAAATTTATCGGCGATATTGGAGCGGCAATTCAAAGCTATGCGGAAGAGAATGGCTTCTCTGTTGTGCGGGAACTCGTCGGACATGGTGTTGGTCACTCTCTGCATGAAGATCCCAATGTCCCTCATTTTGGACGCGCGGGCACAGGGTTTAGAATACGGCAGGGAATGGTATTTACGATCGAGCCCATGATCAACGCAGGGCGACCAGAGACGCGGTTGCTAGCCGATCGTTGGACAATCTGTACAGCCGATGGTTCCCGCTCCGCGCAATTTGAGCACTCACTTGCTATTACCGATGGTGCAGCAGAATTACTAACATTGCCTTAAGCTGATCTGGTAGGAGTGTGTCTTTGCGACTGCCCAATATTATTCAGTTCGGGAAAAGATTCTTATGCAGCGTATTGCAGTTATTGGCAATGCTGGCGGCGGAAAATCGACACTGTGCATGCGCCTGGGTCAAATATTGGATATTCCAGTCTATATGATCGATAAACTTCAATGGAAGCCGGGTTGGATTAGAGAATCAGCGGACATATTCAAGCAAAAACATGATCCATTGATAGCACAGGATTGCTGGATTATCGATGGATGGGGGCCGTGGGAAGCCATTGAAGCTCGTTTTCAGGTAGCTGATACGATTGTTTTTGTTGATTTTCCTCTGTATATTCATTGCTGGTGGTCAGCCAAAAGGCAATTCATGTGCCTCTTCCGTCCTCGCCCTGATGGACCAGAAGGATGTCCTATGTTGCCTATGACGTGGCAATTGGCGAAGACGATCTGGTATGTACATACTCAGGCTCGCCCTCGCTTGTTAGCATTGTTGGACGCATTTCGGAACCAGAAGCAGGTGATCGATATTCGTTCACCGCGAGAATTGCGAAGGTTCGTCGAGAATCGCTGTATGAGAAATGTCCCCTCCGTTATAGTTGCTTGCTTCCAAAACTACCAGATCTCCACGTTTTGCTTTGATCTACAAAATTGGTCTCTTTTAACCTTTACAACAGGCCTACTAATCGTTTATTATTGTCATGTGCACATAGATAAATATCGATCGATGTTTTCATGCATTGGGGAATGCATGCACCTGTTCTTTCACTTTTTAGATCTAGCTTCGGTTTCTATGTTATTCCTGCATTGGTAGTATTGGGCGAGTCCTATTGGGTTTGAGTTTTACGTATACTCGTTGCATGTCGGAATGACTTGATGCCCGGTTGTATGTTTAGCAACCTGAGGAAAAGCTCTATACGAATTTTACAAATGGACAGCAGGATATGGCAGAGAAAAAAGATGATGTAAAGATTAAAATTGTGCCTGAAGCACAAGGAGACAATTTTGTGAAAAAGTCCCATATTATGTACTCTGTGATCGCGGCAGTAGCTTTGTGTGTGTCTCTAGTGGGGATTGCCCAGGCTGCACCTGTTTCCAGTCTGGGTAGTCAGCCGCATGTTGGTATTGAGAAGTTTATCGGGGCTATCCCGCTCTGGAAGTCGGCAAAGAAGATTGCTACGTCGGGTGTGTCGAAGGCGGCATCTACATCGATACCACCTTGCCTGGACAATCCCACGCCCACGCCTGTAGCGCCACGCTGCTATAGTCCCCAACAGATACGCAATGCGTATGATGTTACGCCGTTGCTGCAAAAAGGTATAACGGGCAAAGGGCGTACGATTGTGATCATCGATGCTTCGTCAAGCCCGACATTGCAGAGCGATGTCCACTTGTATGATCTGCTTTATGGATTAAAGGATCCCAAACTAAATGTAATCGCACCCTTTGGTTTGCCGCCTGTCAATCCTGGGATTTACGTGGAGACGGCATTGGATGTGGAGACGGCGCACTCCCTTGCTCCTGATGCGACCATTGATCTGTTGCTGACTGGCGATACAACAAAGGATATTACTGTTGAGCAGACATTTTACGACCTGCTCAAACCAGTCAAGTATGCAGTTGATCATAACCTTGGGGATGTGATTTCGATCAGTTATGGTGCTGGTGAGAGCTGCTTTGATAACACTTACCTTCATTATGAGCATGAAATCTTCGAGCAGGCGCAGGCGAAGGGGATCAGCGTGTTTGTCTCAGCGGGAGATAGTGGCGCAGCGATTTTGTCCTGTACTTCTCCTACATCTGAAATTGGTCTCTTTTCAGGCAAGGGGACAAGCATTCCTGCATCAGATCCTCTGGTGAGCAGCGTTGGTGGCACGACCCTCAATGCTACAGTAGGTGTGGGCAAGTATGTGAGCGAGAAGACCTGGAATGAGGATGCTGTTTTTGAGGGTGCGACTGGTGGTGGTTTCAGTAGTGTGTTCCCACGCCCGGAGTATCAAGAAGGAATTCCAGGCATAGGGCGCACGCGTGGTCTACCCGATGTCTCCTGGGATGCTGATCCTTTGACTGGCGTGCCTGTTGTTGTGAGCATCTTTGGTGCAACTTATATCGTTCCTGTTGGTGGGACAAGCGTTGGTGCCCCTGCCTGGGCTGGTCTCACGGCACTCTTCAATCAATATGCAGGAAGACGTCTGGGGTTCCTGAATAATGCGTTCTACCGTATCCTGAAGAGCAAATCTTATAAGGACGTTTTTCAAGATATCAAAACGGGTAACAATTCGGTGCTCGGATTCGACAAAAATGGCAAGGTAATCCATGTTGTTGGATATAGTGCAGGTCCAGGTTGGGATGCTGTAACCGGAGTTGGTACGCCTGATGTGGACGATCTGGCTGCACTGCTGAAGTGGTATCGCTAGAAAAAAAAGGATTTTTAGGCAAGACTATGTATATATGGACTGGGGAGACGTATCGTCTTCCCAGTTCGTGTCGACTATAGAGAAACTCTGTTTGCGCCAAAGGAGCTGATGGGAAAGTCAACGATATATGCGTTTTTATATATTGTATCATATTTAAATCAGATACTACTTCAAGCGCTTCCTGGTAGCAATTGAACAGATCATCATGGTTGCAACATCCCAATTTCATCATTCCCGGCAGCCGTGAACCAGACCGTATGATGAGCATCCACAACCAGCCCGAACGGCGAGCTACCCGGTGTGGGAATAGGATAATAGAGAAAGCGATTGGCAGCAGGATCAAGGCGAGCAATCGTGTTTTCGCCGGTAACCGTCAGCCATACCTCATCTTGAGGCGTGATCGTCAGGCCGTACAATCCTCCAGGCGTGCTCCCCGTATATGGTGTGTAATAGTAGGTAAATGTATTGGTAGAGGGCGCAAATCTAAGCAGTAGACCCGACGAAAATGAGGTTGCCCAGATGTTACCGTGACTGTCGCTGGCAACTTCCATCAGTGGTGCATTCGCATTATGGGTTGTGAAAGTACGAATGATGCCTGTCTTTGGGTCAAGGCGACCAATTAAAGATAATGCGGATTCAGTGAACCAGATGTTGCCAGCAGGATCAATAGTGATACCATAGGGATCAAGGGTCTGCACGCTTTTATGAGGAGTAAGTGGGTAATGTTTGAAGCGTCCTGTTTGTACATTGAGCATGCCCAGCGTATCTGCATTTGTTTCAGTGAACCAGACATTGCCATGCGTGTCGAGCGTAATATCGTTGGGACCTAGTGGCAGCGTCAAGATTTTATGGGCATCGCTGGGATCGGGTGTCGTGATTGTTGGTAACACGTAGAGTTTGAATTGGTGCGTGTTGGGAAAGTAGTGGCCGATGTAGTTGGCGTACTCCTCTGCGAACCAGATACTATCGTCGGTTGCTACAGTGATGCCCATGATGCCATCTGCGCCCGTGAGGGGTACCCATTGCTGAACCAGTCCAGTGTGTGGATCGAAGACGGCGAGCGCGTTATGTCCCATTTCGCCAAACCAGATGCGTCCCTGATGATCGATTGCCGGGCGCATGATGCCACTTTGCGCTTGAGGGAGAGCATAGGCACGGAATATTCCTATAGTCTTTATTGCTGGTGTCGTGTTGGGTTGAATGATCATGATTGGTGTGCTGGTTGGAGCGGGTGTCGATGTGTTAGTAGGGATGGTGGTTCCACAGGCGCTGAAGAGGAGAACGAATAGAAGCGAGAAGAGCAGGGAGGAACTATGGGAAGTTTTTGTGGGGATAAGGGATGGGGAGAGGTGGAGAGGGCGTGGGCACACGGGCTTATTCGCTCCGCTCATCGCGCCCCTACTGATTGCGTCTCGATACCCAATCTGGTAGGGGCGCGATGAGCGGAGCGAATAAGCCCATGTGCCCATCCAGAGACCCCATTTTCCTCAGAAAAGGTGAAGATACAGACAATGGCCCTCAATAAATTGTTAGACGCCATAAATGTGGTCCCTGCCGTTATTGCGTATTTTCATTGTATGGTCGCTATTGATCATATATTCCTGCGATACCATCTTCAACGAGATCGATTAAGCGTGCGCTGACCAGTTTGTGCTGCCAATCCTGTGCGGGAAGATTTTGTAGCTCGACGCGTAGATAGTTGTCGGTCAGACCTTCCCAATGCTCCATCCTTATATTGTTCGATCAGTACTTGGACTGTCTGGCCCAGGAACTGTTGACGGAAGAGACGACTGTCCTCATTATGGAGAGCGAGGAGGCGTTGGCTGCGAGCTTTCTTGATTTCGTCTTTGATCTGACCACGCATGCGTGCAGCTGGTGTGCCCTGGCGTGGTGAGAAGCGAAAGACGTGCGTTTTGGCGAATTTGAGTCTTTGAGCGAGTTGATAGGTTTGTTCGAAATCCTCATCGGTCTCGCCGGGGAAGCCAGTGATAATATCGGTGCTGATCGCGACGCCGGGAATACGTTGTTGGGCGGCTGGTGATGATCGTTTCATAGCGGTCGCTCGTGTAGCGGCGGGCCATGCGACGGAGAATAGCATCTGAACCGCTCTGCATTGGCAGGTGGAAGTGGCGGCACATGCGCGGATTCTGCCAGTGCTCCAGCCATTCCAGGCGAAAATCTTCTGGTTCCAGGGAGGAGACGCGGATGCGCGGCATCTCTGTTTCCTGTAGCAGGGCCGAGATCAGGTCTCCAAGATCTTGCTTTGCATTGTTTTCGGGGTGATAATCGCCCAGGTGGATGCCTGTGAGCACGATCTCCTGATAGCCGGCACGTACTTTGCGTTGGACATGCTCAACCACAGAGGCGATGCTGCGACTGCGCGACTTACCACGTACATAGGGGACAATGCAGTATGTGCAGCGATTATCACAACCATCCTGAACCTTCATCTGGACGCGTGTACGTGAGAAGAGGCGTGCATTTGCCTGTTCCGTGAGCTGTGTATTGGGCGTAAAGGGCGAGAAAGATGGTGGATTGTCGGGGACAGGTTCCGCTTCTGTAAGATCGAAGCTCAAAGCTCCGTCGCTGCCGATGTGTTGTGTATCGAGGGGAAGCATGGGTAATGGACGACTTTTGGCAAGGGAGACATCAGCGAGAAGCGCAGCATTGGATGTAGGAAGCTGTGCAACAGCGTTTGTGTGTTGCGTGATGGCGTTGATGAGGGAGTCTTTGCCCTGATTGCCGACCACCAGATCGACGCCAGGAAGAGCTGCAACTGCGCCGGGATTCAATTCTGCATAACAGCCGGTGACAACAAGCAAAGCATCGGGATGGCGGCGGTGGGCCTGCGCGATCATCTGGCGTGAGCTGCGGTCGCCGAGGTGCGTCACGGTGCAGGTATTCACGATATAGACATCGGCGATCTCGTCGAAATCGCGCTGCACGAAACCGGCGGCGCTCATCTGGTCGCCAATCGCTTCACTGTCGGCCTGATTGACCTTGCAGCCGAGCGTTGTCACTGCAAATGTTGTTGTGTTTGATGAATGGTCAGACATAATGGTTGCTCTTTATCCCTGTTATGATATCCAATAATTCGTTGACATCTTGATTATAACGCATTGGGGTTCTGTTGGCGTAGTCGTCAGCTGAAAATTCTGGGTCTCTACTTATGGAATTGAGTATTGGTGGCCTGGAAAAATCGTTTTTCCAGGCCAGATGGGGCTACACAAAAAAGCTTCAGGATAGGCGTTCTACCGTCGTGGCCAGTGATTTTGCGCGTGAGGGAGTCGCAAATGAGCCACTCCAGGGTGTACCAAGCAATGGTAAAAGATAGCGATCTATTCCCCAGAAACCACTAACGCGCCAGGCAAGAACCAGCAGGAGGGAACAGATGCATAGAATAGGATTGATGCTGATGGAGCCTGCAAAGAGATAGTTCATGTTCATAACGATCCCAAAGAAAGCAGCAAATCCTGTAAATGCACCGAGAAGCAGCCCCAGGCCAACCAATATTTCGCCAAAGGTTACGATATAGGAGAATGCAATGGTATTTGGTAAGACCACATGCTCCAGGAAACCAGCATACCATCCCTGCACAGTGGGGAATGGTCCGCTGGCATGTGTCAGTGCGCTGACAATAAAACCTTTCAAGCCATCATTACCGTGTGCAGTAAATACCCATACTCCTCCAGGCGAAGCTTGACCAAAGGAGCCAAAAGCAATTGAGTGTCCGGTGAGTTTTGCAATGCCAGATGTTAGCCACTGATAGCTAACATAGAGCCGAAGGATGAACCAGAGCCATGCAATACGTGTGTTCGCAAAGAGAAGTTTGCTGAGAGGGCTCAAAGGAATACTCTCTACATCTCGCGTTTGAATGCTTGAAAATCGTTGCAATGTGTTTCCTCCATGAGTATGCGACTAAAGAGACTAATCATTAGCCTCAAGATGGGCAAGCAGATGTTATACTCGCGTATCTCGTCATCACCTTTCCGACAGTTTTTTCCGTCTCAATAGAATACGTTGTTGAGTTACACAAATTACAAAAAAGATGCTCTTAGCAAGAAAGAGCATCTTCACGAGGTAAAACTAGTATCTATTACCTGGTGCTTTACCGATGTGGTGTGGTTGGAAATGGGTTGATGGCGTTGTTGACGGATTTGTAGGAGCGTCCATGTATAGGAGCCTGTGGAGGGGTATCAAGCAGCGATTTTTGCATTAAAGGGAGTGCGAACCAGACGTTGCCCAGTCCAAAGAGTGTTCCGGTAATCATGCGTAGATACCATGTACTCTCGCGTAAACCAAACATCTGTGTGGTACCATCCAGCGCCATGGGGAGGATCATCAGGATCCATACCCACCAGGGTATACCGGGTAAGCGTTTTTTCGTCAGGACGAAAGCCAGGCTACCGAGGAACATGGCGGTGTAGATGGTAAAATTGCGTTCACAGAGGCCCAACTGGTGACCGAAGATATAAAACGAATGTGAGGGGATCTGAGCGCAGACGTAATGCAGCATGTAGAAGAGTGGTTTAGCGATAACGTCCAGGCCAAAGTAAGACAGGAAAGGGATCGCGATGGCTATGGATACGAGAGTTCCCAACGCAATAGTGATGATATGTGCCCAGTAATTTAACAAGAAATCGCCGATGCTATTCATGAAGCGGCCAGGTGAGTTTCTATTCTGTGAGCTGGCGGGTATACCTGTTTGCCCGATCTGTTGCATTGCCATACTGCTTTTTTCCTTGCCTATGCGCCTGAGTTTAACGTCTTTTGTACGTTATCGAAAGCGTGCATCAATTCGTTATAGTCTACCCGCCCTTCTGCGACGAGCGTTTCATTAAGCATGATTACCGGGATACGATAGCGATAGAGTTCAAAAAGCATGGTATCGCGGCGTATATCTATTTCTGTCAATTCGTATGTGGTTTCGGCTGCAATGTCGTCGAGCATAGCACGAGCGTCGTCGCATAGATGACAACCTGCTTTCGTGTAGAATGTCACCTGGAGTGGCGCGGGTGATTGGGATTGGTCCATTACAGCCTCCAAGATGTATCTTATCTGTTATCATAGCATAATCGTTGGAAATTGAATAGAGGTGACGAGCGGTTGAACTGTTAGCCAGCAACGCAGCTTTTGGGGGGGGTATATCCTATACTTTCTATAATGGAATAGATAGTGAGAGAAATAAATGATAAAAGAACAACAAAAAAACGAAACAGTTGAAATTATACAAAAGGTTAAACCTCTTTTACGTGGCTGGTTTCATGCAGGGGCAGCGGTAGCCGCTATTATTGTCACGGTCATACTGTGTTGGTTGAGTCGAAGTGATGGGCCGCGTCTCATTTCCATGCTCATCTTTGGATTGAGCATGATTGAGATGTATAGTGTAAGTGCGATCTATCATATCAAAACGTGGGATCCGGCGCGGCGGCGCGATGTGGCGGGCCGTAGATCATGCAAATATCTTCGTATTGATTGCGGGCACCTATACGCCATTATGTTTTAATGTATTGGATGGTTGGGTACGTGTGGTGTTATTGACCACGATCTGGTTGTTGGCGGTGCTGGGTGTTGGCTTCGCGCTGCTTTCATTAAAGTACACAACTCCACGCTGGCTTAATGCGAGTCTGTATGTGATTATGGGCTGGGTCGTTGTGCTGGCGCTCCCAGCGTTTCTGGCTGTGTTGCCCTGGATGGCTATTGCAACACTCTTGCTTGGCGGCGTTTTCTATACGATTGGAGCAGTTTGCTACGCACGACGCAAGCCGAATCCGTGGCCGCGTGTGTTTGGTTATCACGAGATTTTTCATCTGCTGGTGATTGCCGGAAGTGTTGCGTTTGTGGTCTGTGTCTGGATCTGGGCGTTGCCTTTTCCACGTGTTTAGCTTTTTGTAGGGGGACGATCTTTCTTACGGATCACAAAACGCAGGCCGCTGATCTCGTCGGAGACCGAGCAGTTTTTGTTGTCGACCAATCCTACCTCAGGACCAAGCGCAATCAATTCGCGCTGATCAATGTAACCTGGTTTGCCGCGTTTATAGGTAAGCAGCCAGATGCCGCCTGCTGATTGTAAGCGTGGTCGCCAGTGTTGCATAACTTCAGTAGCTTCTATCGCATCATCTATGAGCACTAGCACTATGTCTACCTGCTCATCATCGGTTGCGGGGGGACGACCTGTTCTGTCGAGTGCGCGTTGTATGAGGGGATTATCTGGTGGGATATTCTCAAATGACAGCGCGTGTCCTGCTTTGATGCCCAGTTTGTCGAGAATGTCGCGGTGGCTGTAGTCTTTTGTCATATGGTGTGTATTATCTCCTCTCCCAATCAAGCCACCCATCTACAATACTTGGGAGATCGGATATCCCAAGAAGTGGTTTTCCGCGCGATGAACGAGCGACTCCAAGCTCCCATGCGATCGCTCGCAACTCTCCAATAATGCCGAATGCTGCGACGGCTTGTTCGTTGTGCTGGTTGAAAGGCCGAACTGAGCGGTAGCCGTCCAGCCACGCTTCAAAGAACGCTTTTGAAGATCTCAAGACGCTATACGGTTCAATGGAACGCCAACATGCTCCCGCGCTATCGAAATCGAACACCGTTATGCTCTCGCCATGACGATGCACATTGTCGAGCGTGAGGTCCATATGACAGATGCCGCGATCCAATGCGGGATTGGCGATGACCTGCTTCAAGCGTTCGCCTAAAGCGACTGCCTGCTGCCACCTCTTCGCTTCAAGGAGATGCAAGTTCATTCGATGGAGTTGTTCGTCGATGAGGGTGTGAGCATCATAGCTCTCACGTGGGAGCGAAGAAGCAAAGGTATCAGCAGCTTGATGGATGTGAGCGGCGGCTTTTCCGAGGAGCGTGTAGGTGTCTCGCGCAGGTTTCGGTTTCTCTCCCGGTGCCCATTCAAAGAGGACCGCTGCACGATCTCGCTCGTCTACACGCAATGCTTCCACGTATCCGTGCTTGCCACGTACGGGTTTTGCTGCTGATACACCATTTTGTATGAGATGGATGACGAGGTCTATCTCCCATTGGACTTCGACGGGTATGCGTTGAAGATGGTACAGTTTGAGGGCAAAGCGGTCTGTCGGCGTGGTGACTGAGACCACATCATTTGTTGGTGTGTTAAGAGGTTCGCATATGACCGAGTTCAGGCCGAAATGGTTTTCAATGTGTTGTTCAAGATTTATTTGTTGCCTGTTGTGGAAGCCATTCTGAAATGGTTCGTCAATCTCTCAACAAGGATTACTACCTGGGGAAAAGTATACCAGATGAGGAGCGATTTTTCAAAGAAAGTGAGAGAAATCAACGATGCCTGATGTGCGCTGTTTTGGTTGTCGTATGATTACCGGAAAGGTGAGCCAACCAGGGGGCATTCTCTATGAGAATGATTACTGGATGGTGAGAAGCAAGTCTCACCCCGTTTTTGTACGAGGAAATCTCTTTCTTTTTCTCAAACGACATTGTGAAGAGCTTGCAGACTTAACAAAGGAGGAAGCAGCTTCTTTGGGGCCAACCATCCAGAGAACATGCAAAGCGATAGAGATCGTTCTTCAACCTGAACGGATCTATGTTGCCTCTTATGGGGAGGGAGTCAGGCATATTCATTTTCATATTACCCCTCGTACCGCTTCTCTGCCTTCTGGAAATGGAGTTCTCTTTCTCTACCAACGGTGGAGGGCATTGCTTTACCATGTAGGCATGAAGAGGGTAGCCGAGAGTGAGGAAGATACTCTTCAGACCACTGTTCTCATTCGAGCACAATTGGAGAGTCTCTTCTTGGATGAAGATCTTTCTTTTCATTAGAGTGTATGCAGAATTCCCTTTAATGGCTGCTGCGTGGATCAAACGCATCGCGTAGACTATCGCCCAGGAACGAAAAGGCCAGGACAATCATGGTCAGGACCACGGTTGGCACCAACACCTCCCAGGGATGAGAGTCGGCGAGTTCGAGGCTATCGGCAATCATTAAACCGAGGCTGGAACCGGGATCGGTGACGCCGAGTCCGAGCAGGCTGATGCCCGCCTCACCAGTGATTGTTCCTGCAATGTCGAGTGTTGAAGCGATGAATATAACGCTCAAGAGATGTGGGATGATGTGTTTGATAATCAGGCGTGTGGTATTTGTGCCGCACGACTGTGAGGCTTCGATGAATTGGGCTTCTTTAATTTGTAGCGTTTGTCCACGTACATAGCGTGCCATCATCGGCCAACTTGTGAAGGCCAGCGCGATAGAGACGACCAGCAGGCGTGCATTGCCGGCATCGCCGAATAGGGGCACTTTGCTGAAGAACGCACCAGCGGAATTGCCGAAGACACCGACAAGTAGAATGGCGAAGAGCAGCGATGGAAAAGCAAACATCAGGTCGGTGAAGCGTGCGAGCAAGAAGTCGATCCAGCCACCAAAATAGCCAGCCAGTACGCCTACTAGCAGTCCCAGAGAGATGTCTACGATCTCAACCGTCACTGCGACGGTGAGGGAAATGAGCAGGCCTTGCATCAGGCGAGCAAGGATATCGCGCCCCACGCTGTCTGTGCCTAACCAGTATTGAGCTGAGGGCAATTGATCTTGTTGCGAAAGCTCTTCATGGGCATATTGGTGATAAATATGTGGTCCAATTGGTCCTGCCAGGTCGCTGGGATATGTGCTGCCTATATGTTGATAGATAAGTGGACCGACGAGAGCGATGACGACGAACAGGAAGAGCACGGTCAGCCCGAAGATTGCTCGTTTGTCATGCATGAGCTGTTTGATGGCGCGTTGTAGTGGTGATATGGGTTTCTGTCTGCGCGTATCCAGGCTATCAGGAGCATCCAGTTGTTGCAGAGTGGACGCAGGATCATGCACGGTAGCAACGCTCACATGCTCAAATCTATGTTTATTGGTACTCATGAGAATGCTCCTTTAAGAAAGTTGGATATTAAGAGAGTCGGATGCGTGGATCGACGAGCGTATAGAGAATATCGGCTAGCATATTGCCGAGCAGGATACCGCACGCGGCCAGCAGCGTGGTTGCTTGAATAATGGGAAAATCGCCCTGACTGACCGCGTCGATAGTAATGTGGGCGATGCCCTGAATGTTAAAGATGCGTTCGATGAATAACGCACCTACAATCAGCAGACCAATTGAGAGGCCGATCGAGGTGATCAACGGGATGAGAGCGTTGCGTAGGGCATGCTTGTAGATGACGATGCGCTCGGATAAGCCTTTTGCGCGTGCGGTGCGCACATAGTCCAGATTGAGAACTTCCATCATACTGGTACGTGTGAGACGTGCAAAGTAGGCGTAACCTGCTGCGGCATAGACGAGGATAGGCACTAGCTTAAATTGGATATCGCTCCAGGTATAGTTCCAGGGAGTGCCCCAATTCGCAACGGGCCAGTTCGTGCCAAAGCGGATGTTGCACCATACGATAATGACTTGCGCGAAAACGGCGACGATAAAACCTGGGAGTGCGTAAAACACCAGGGCGGTTACCATTGTTGTTCCATCCACCCAGGTGTTGGCCTTAACGGCTGAAAGGATACCTGCCGGGATGCCCAGAAAGAGCGTCAGGAGCAAGCCCCAGCTACTTAATTCCGCTGAAATGGGCACGCCATCTTTAAGAATGTCCCAGACGGAGCGATTTTGATAGTGGATGGAGCGTCCAAAATCGAAATGCACGAAACGCACCAGGAAATTATAATATTGCTGATACCAGGGGAGATCCAGTCCGTAGGCATGCCGCAACTGTAGCCAGCCCTGATAGGTATAGTGCTGCCCCATGAGCTGGCGAATAGGATCGATCGGAGCAAAATATCCGATGATAAAGGTAATAAAGGAGACACCCAATAGCACAAATAGGAAACCGATGAGCCTCTTGAGAAGAAATTGAACCATAACTATGTTCTCCTACCTAAATTGAAATATATATACCATGCCAATCCTCCGGGTCGATGATGCCCAGCGGATTATCCACCATCCCGTGAATTTTAGGGCTTTGCAGATAGTTATAGGAGGACTGATACAAAGGGATCCAGGCTGTTTCGTTTGCCAGTTTCTGCTCAATTTCATTGTATGTTCTGGCACGTTCGCTGAGGTTCGTCATTGTATCGGCTTTTGCGATTGCATTTTGAGTTGCCTGCTGGTTTTGCGCCATGGGTGAGTTGTTTTGCCCATAATGCATATTGTTGTAGCTCTCTCCTTTACCGAAGAAGACGGCCAACCAGTCGTGTGGATCGGGATAATCAGCCTGCCAGGCATATACCCATGCCTGGAGGTTTCCCGTCCCGTAGGTCTGATCGTACAGATTGGGATCTATGGGGTTAACACGCACATTGACGCCAAGGATGTTCTCCCATTGATCGGCCAATACATTTGCCATTTTCAGCGAGCCGAGCGAGTTCGTTGTCGAGAGCGTAATGGGAGGGAGATTGCTAATACTTTTGTAACCACCCTCCCGAAGACCCTGTTGAAGAAGGGCGACGGCCTTTGCACGATCTCCTCTGGTGCCCGTTATTCCGTCGGGCCCTGTAACTTCCTGTGGATTAGCTCCATACATACCGACTGGAATATAGCGATGTGTTGGCGTGACCACCCCACGGAGCAGATATCTGGTAATCAGGTCTCTATCGAGGGCAACATCAAATGCCTGACGAATCTTCAGAACGTCGAATGGCTTCACAGCATAATTCAACTGAATCATTGTGAGCATCAAGGCCGGAGCCTGTACATAATCTGGACGCGTCCTTGCATAATCCAGCTTAACGATGGGAATACCGGTCTGATCGTATTGATTGCTCAAATATGCCTGATAGGTTGTGTTTGCGTCGCCGGAGATGGCAAATTCGATCTTTTTGAGCCGTGGTTGTTGACCATAATAGAATTGATCAGGTACAACACCCAGTCCGAGCGTATGACTATAGCTTGCTACTTTGAATGGTCCCGCGCCGCCACCTTCGGTGAGATGATCCGTCCAATCCTTTCCATAATGGTCAATGAGTTTGCGTTCAACGACGTAGGAGGTAGGGTACGTCAGTGTCTGTAGAAAGTAGACCTCAGGTTGTTTTAACACAATCGCGATAGTCTGAGGATCTTTGATCAGCAAGCTATCACCAATCAATGTGGGGATGTGCCCATCGATCATCTTGTCATAGTCTTTGATCAGGCTCAAATAGTTGGTCACGGGTGATTGTGTAGTGGGTGATAGGGTGCGATTAATGCTGTACACAACATCTTGAGCGGTAAGGGGTGTCCCATCGCTAAATTTCAGATTGGGTCGTAGGGTGAAGGTGTAAGTTAAGCCATCGGGTGAGATGGAATGGGAGGCCGCGAGTTGGTCTTTGATGAAACCATGATCATTGAATTGTACGAGGCCAGTAAAAAGCGTCTGAATTGCCTCAACGTCACCCCCATCCTGTACAAGGGCGGGATCGAGCGTTGTGAAATCAGCAGGTCCGATGGGTAAGCGCAATATCTGTTCACTGGCAGGTGCTGGTGTATTGCTTCGTTCGTAGTTTGTAGTTCCGGTACAACCCGTCAAAGCAATAGTCAGGATGCTGAAGAGCGCAATGAGAGATGGTATGGAGGCCAGTTGTTTTCCTTTCATGTGTCCACCTCTCAGAACCACTGAATAAGAATACGCTAATTGAGCATGTGTATATTTGTCCAATCCTCTAATATTCATGATACTCACTCATCCAAAGCAGTCAGCCCTGCTTCATTGGTTATTTTCTCCGGCGCATGAGGCAAAACTCTATTCAAATAGCTTGAAAAAGGTGCCTTTGTATCGAAAATCTTATATACGCCGTATAAAAAGTGTCTTCTATATTGATGAATACACGTATTTGAATGCAAGAAAATCATAATGTTTCTAGAGTAGAGAAAGGAAGTTAAGAGTTCATGGATGCGTCTGAAGGTACTAAAATGTTCAAACGAATGGATCCTATCTGGAAGCGTGTGCGTGTTGAGCGCTTCTGGGCGGTACTTTTTGTTGTGTACACGGTGCTCTTTCTGGGCTATGCGTTATGGGCCAGATATTTTAGCTCTAGTAAGGATGCGAGTCTGGTCTGGATATATCTCTTCAACATCTTGCTTTGGGGCAGTTATGTTATGGTGCGTACGGGTTTGCCCCTGTTGGATCTTGATGCTCAAGAGGAAAAGAAAAGCATGTTGTAGAGGTATATTCTTCTCAGCCATGTGCCGGGAAAAAGTGCTATCCTTAATGATAGGGATATTGATAGTAGGGCGCGATGGTGTAGGGGCGCGATTTATAAGCCCATCCTTTATAGCAGTAAGAAGGCAGTATGACGATGGAACAGGATCTCTTTATACCTTTTCAAGCGCACCTCTCCGCAATAGGGGGCGAGAGTTATCTTGTCGCGGATCTTATGCAAGCAGCAGAGGTGATAGCCACACACCCGGCGCTGGCCGAGAAAGATATAGTTATTCCGCCCCATTTTGCTGAGTTTATTCCATGGGGTGCGATCGTATCTATGTTACGTGATCAGGGTATTCGTATACGGGAAGCGGGCAGTCCGGCCAGTGTTGCCGATGCACCGGTTGGCCTCTCTAGTGCGCCACTGGCCGTAGCGGAGACCGGTTCAGTCCTCCTGGCTGAGAATGAGCTTGAAGCACGTGTGGTGAGCATGTTGACGCTGACGCACTTCGTCCTTGTGCGAGCAGACGATCTGGTCCCGATGCTGGACCAGGTTGGCGCTTATCTGGCGAAGTTTAGTAAGCCCGGTCCGGATCAGCGGCATTATGTTTCTCTAGTGACTGGCCCGAGCCGTACATCAGATATTGAGCGTTCGCTTACTATCGGTGTGCAGGGACCAAAGGCGTTGTGTGTGCTTGTCGTGCAAGACATAGAAGAGAAGGAAAGATGACTTTACAAGACAATACTCCAGCCTCACAGCAGCATCTTGATGATGTGAAGCCAGCTCAGGATGTGCTGACGCATGCCGCTTCTGTGCAGCAATTGCCAGTGGAAGAGGGTGCCAGCCCGACGCATGAAGACCAGCCGTTTGATGTTCGTCTCAAACAAGCGCTCGACGACAAGAATTTGCAGCGTGCTCTGGGACGTTTCGCTCCTGGCTGGCGTGCTTCGCGAAGCAATGTTTTTGCTGCTGAAGAAGCCGATTATGGACCTGATTATAGCTTCGTTAATCTGCGTTCAATGTTGCGGGATGCCAAGGATGACGCAATTGCTCGTCAGCCGGAATTGATTGCACAATTCAAGGCCAATGCTGAGGCGGCGGGAGCCATTATTTACGAAGCGCAGTCAGCGGAAGACGCGAACCGCTATATTTATGAGCTATGCCGTCGCAAAGGTATCGATCTAGTCGTCAAGTCAAAGACGATGGTGAGCGAAGAGACGGAACTCAATGCGTATCTGGAGGCTCGCAATATCAAGCCTGTTGAGACAGATCTGGGTGAATGGGTCGCGCAGCTTGATCACGAGCGCCCTTCGCATATGGTCATGCCCATTATCCATAAAACGCGCCAGCAGGTTGGGGCGATCCTCTCCGAAGCTACGGGTCGTGAGATCTCGCGTGAGAATATCGCCGAGCAGGTGGGGGTTATTCGCGTTGAGCATCGCAAATCGTTTCTGAGCGCTGGCATGGGAATCAGTGGTGCCAATGCTCTGATTGCTGAGAGCGGCACCGTGATGATGATGACCAATGAAGGCAACGGTCGTCTGGTTACATCGTTGCCACCTGTGCATGTGGTGATGGCGGGCTATGAAAAGTTGCTAGGAACATTTGAGGATGCGGTAACGCAGATACGCCTGCTGGCCCGTAGCGCAACGGCACAACCAATCACCAGTTATACAACATTTATCACTGGCCCGGCGACTCCCGACAAAGAGGTGCATATCGTTCTGATCGATAATGGGCGCAGCGAGATGCGTGCCGATCCACATTTCAAGGAAGCTCTGCGTTGTATTCGTTGTGCGGCATGTGCCAATATCTGTCCCGCGTATCAGGAAGTGGGTGGTCATGCCTTTGGTTATATCTACAGTGGTGCGATCGGCCTTGTGGTGACGCCTTTCCATCATGGTATTGATGCGGGTGCGGGACCGCAAAGCCTGTGTATGAGTTGCAATGCCTGTGAGACGGTCTGCCCGGTGGAGATACCATTGGCCGGGTTGATCCTTGATGTGCGCAATCGGACAATAGAGAAAAAGGGCTTAAACCCGATCAAAAAAGTGGTATTTGCTTTGATGGCTCATCCCCGCCTCTTTGGCTTCTTCACGCGCCTTGCCAGCATTGGACAGCTTCCGGTCACGCTTGGTAGCCACTACATTCGTGCACGCAACTTCGGTCCTCTGGCACGCCTGCCTTTTATACAATCAGTGGCGAGGCTGGCAAGCTGGCGTAGTCTGCCGGCCTTTGCAAGCAAACCATTACGTGACAGGGTGGATGAGAAAAAGCTGCTTGAGGGGCCGCAACGGGCAAAGAGGCTTGACCTGAAAGTCTGTTATTTTGCGGGTTGCATGACGGATCGGCTCTATCCCGAAATGGGCGAAGCCGTTATCAAAGTGTTGGAGTCTGTGGGCGTGCAGGTTGTTTTTCCAAAGGCGCAGAATTGTTGTGGCCTGCCATCGCTCAATTCGGGAGATAGGCGTGGCGGACTGGTAATGGCGAAGCAGACGATCGTGGCCCTGGAGAATGCGCTGGACGAGAACCAGGCCGATTATATTCTCAGTGCGTCCACCAGTTGTGTTGTGACCGTTGTGCAGGATTATATCCGCCTGTTCGAGGATCTGCATTATGAAGGCTGGTTGCGTCGTGCGCGTGCGTTGGCCGAAAAGACGATTGATTTCACCAGTTTTATGGATCATGTGGTGTTAGACAGTGATGTGACTCTGCCCATTCGACACAATGTGAAGCGGGATATGATCGTCACGTACCATGATTCCTGCCAGTCATGTGTCAGCCTTGGCTTGCGTTCGGAGGCTCGTCGCGTGATACAGGATGTGTTGAAGTTAGAGTTGCACGAGATGCCACAATCGGATGTTTGTTGTGGTTTTGGTGGTTCTTTCTCCATAGAGCATGGCGATGTGGCGGAGAAGGTGCTCGCCAAGAAGATGGATAATGCTGAGAGTACGGGGGCAAACATTCTTGTTTCCGATAATCCCGGTTGTCTGATGCATCTGCGTGGTGGGGCCGATGTGCGCGGGAGGCGGATGCGGGTGTTGCACCTGGCGCAATTGATTGCGGAGTGTTTGGAATAGTGCGTGAAAGCCATAACCCCATAACCCCATAACCGTAGGGACCATCTTTAGAGCGTCTCACAATTTATTGAAAATCTTCACCGAGATTAATCCTTCAATAAATTGTGAGACGCTCTAAAGATGGTCCCTACGGTTATTTGTACTGTACAGTTATTCCTCTTCTATCACAGACAGTATGTTGCCTGCGGGATCTTTAAACCATGCTATGAGAGGACCACCGCCTCTGAAAATTCCCTTTGTGTCGTGTTTGTCTGCAAAGTAGACTTCCATGTGCACGCCACGTGAGGTCAAGTCATCTACGGCCTGCTCAATGTTTTTGACTGGAAAATTCAGGATGGTAAACGTTGCGGGAATGTGGTCCTGTTTGGGATATACCACGATGCTGCCGCCGCCAGCGAGGTGGAGCCTCAACAGACCGTGGGATTCGGTGACTTCCAGACCGAGTGTCTGCCCATAGAACTCTTTCGCTTTTGCCACGTCGTTCACGGCGAAGCCGGAGAATGCTTTTGTATCTTTGAACATGGATTGTATTCATTTCTTTCTTTTAATTTTTGCCTTATTATGAGGAGTAAGCTTTGTTATGATAGCATGACGGATTGCACAAAACTTCTCCAATCTTGCCAAACGGTTTGCTCTTTGTGTGGCTTGAAGTATAACGGCACTATCTGGCGGACAAATGGATGCTATGTCATGGCTTCAGTACAACGAGTATGGGGCAAGCAAACGTTGATGGGGAGGGACGAAACAGTATTATTTGATAGGAATGGTGCGTAGTTGTGTTAGACAGTCATCATAGACTCCGAGCTGTTTGCGTAGCTCGATGCGTGCTTCAACGTCCTGGGTGCGCTGTGTCTCCTTCAATGTCTCTCTATGAAGGTTGCGCACGAAGGATTTGATCTCGGCGATATCATCTGTCTCATCGAGGAGGATGAGGATCTCATTCACTGTATCAAGATAGATCCCACCTTCATCTGCGCTGCGCTGGCTTTTTTCCTCAAAATATGCGACCAGTTCTTGTTTGCTTGTTATTTTTGGCATTATTAGCTCTCCCTGTTTATGACTGCTATCAGTATAGCATAGCAATTGATGGTGTTCTTGTAGTGCTCTCAGATGATGTCGCCTGGGCGAATGGTATGGATGGAGGCTACGTTCATGGCCATGAGGCTGTCCGAGAATACTGGACGCGCCAATGGTCTCTTGTCAGTCCGCATGTCGAGCCGTGCAATTCGACACGGCTGCGGACGGCTCAATCGTTGTGGATGTTCAACAATCAGTACGCGATCTTGAAGGGAGGCCTCTTCAAGACCAGACGCATGGGCTCCGAGACAAAATGGTCGGACATGTCTTCCATTTTCAAGATGGCAAGATAGTTCGTTTCGACATTCAGGATACCTTGCCAGAATCCGATCTGATTTTGAGCCAGTCGGCGTGGGGGTAAAAACGAGGTTTCAATATTTTAAAGTATTGAAACCTTGTTATTACTCTCTTAAAATTCGATTTCGGGCAAAATTTGGGTATGCTCCTCGCGTACAGCCTGGAATGCCCAGGGGTTAAGGTCCAGCAACTTCAAGATGGTTGGGGCGATCTCGGTTGTAGTGACTTTCGTCCCGACATGTTCTGACTCGATCTCAGGATTGGAGACCAGCAAGGCCACATTAGTATCATCTTTATTAAAGCCGCCATGTTCTGCAATCTTGGTGGCACTGGCTCCGGCGTAGATAACACCGTTCTCAGGTAACACAACGACATCAGGTGTACGTGAATCCTTGAGTGGATTTTTGTAAAGATCGCTGATCTGATCGCCAGAGAGAACCGTTTTGATATGAGCTTGAGCCTTGTTGGCAAGAAGTGTTTTCACAACTGCCTGCGTCTTGCTCTGATCCTTAAGCCACAGTAGTGCAACATCATCCTGTGTTGCTTGCGCCAATACATTTGGTCCAATTGCGTTGATCAGGGCCGGGATGATTTTGTTGCTGACAAGTAAGGTTTTGCTGGGGTCAATGGGCGTTTGACCATGTTTGGCAGTGACGATAATCGTTGTGGATGAAAACAGCCCTTCTTTGCGCAATTCCTGCACAAATTTGCCGAGAGACTGGTCGACAAAGTTGAGTGCGTTGAGCAGGGCAGGACTGGGTGTCCCTTTTGCATCAAGATAGCCAGCACCGGCTAACTTCTGAGTGACGCTGACCGCCTGGAAATTCATGCCAAAGATGGCGGGGGTGCCCACTTTATGTGTCCCAGTATGATCTTTTCCATCGATCTCGTTCAGAATTGCCTGTACTTTCAATGCATCGTATGCCTCGGTGCCTGCCGTCGTTCCATCAGTAGAAGCGATTTCGGGGGTATACAGATCTTCAACGCCTTTGCCCGATGGACCGTTCAGCAATTCATAAGCCGGGTGTTTGTCTGACCAGGCGGTGCGTAATCCAGCCTGACGAGCAACCTCAAAAATAGTGTTGACACGCAAGAAACTATGGGGATAGACAGGCGTACAGCCCTTTGAAGGATCAAGCGGCAATGCAGCAGGATTGATGCCACCACCACCATTGATCTGTGTATTGTCAATGTCGATCGATTCATCATACACAACTTCTGTTCCGACTGTAGAACAATTGGACCCTGGAGGGGAGAGCTTGCGATCGTAAGAATCATCGTAGAAGACACCTGTTGAGCGTGGTGTTCCCCCAGTAGTCATTGAAAGGATGCCAGGAAATGAATCAGAAGGCTCACTTGTAGATGCATTACTGAACGTTACACCATCTTTCGACAGCGCCGCCAATGCTGAATGTGGGTACGTACGGACATAACGGGCCAGATCTAATGCATGTAATCCATCAACACTAATTAAGAGAACGTGACGGATTTTAGGGTCGTGATCTTTGTTACTCGTGTTGGTCTGTGCGCTGACCGCATAGGGGATACCAACCAGGAATGCGGTGCAAAATAGGATGCTCAGAAACAATTTTGGCCGTAAGTTGTTCATAACAGCTCCTTTTCATTTTAGCCACAATGAGGCGCAAAATAACAGGGTACGAGAGTATTTGACTCCCTTTATCGATAGGGCGGTCCCATGAGGTATATGGTAGACTCAGGATAGTGCCATTGTAAGAGAAGCATCATGCATACCTTATCACTCAGTCCTCTTCTACAATAGGTTAGTGCCATTAATCACACCTTATGACATTGTTAAATGCATGTAAAATCACATGATGAATATATAATGTACGGAGTTTCTGCTAGCTGAATAGATTGGATGAGTCCCGACTTGATAAAAGGCATTTATTCTGACGTACAGCTTGCAATACCTGTTGCAACTGAGGCATAATCTTGACCGTACGAGAATTTTTGGGTCAGGAGGATATTTGTCGTGGCATATCGTGCTATCTTTATTAATCATAACCCGATCGACTATTTTCTACAGGGAAGCAATCAGGGGTCATTGATGCGCGTTGCGGATGTGATGTTGCGTGGAAATAAAAAACCCCAGGGAAGTATTTGCGCATATGATCAGGCTTGCGACAAATAGTAAATGGAGCCATTCGGCTATTGTTTATCTGCTCGGTAATCCATATAAAGGGTTCAATAACACATTTCTTATCGAAGCTAAAACGAAAGGAGTTCACATCGCGAGCTGGCGCAATGAGGTTATACCCTTTGAAACATTCACGGTAGGTATCAAGCGTCCATGCCTGGATTGGTATGTGGAGACGCCTTACGAAACTGCGCACCATGACACGCATAATCCTGAAGATACCCATGGGATTGAGTACCTGCGTCATGTACGTGGTATTGCGATGGACCAGATCAATGGTCTGTATGATAAAAAAACAGTGTATGAGCTTACGGCTTTGTATGCAGAACGAGTTGCGCTGCATCACCTGGGAGCTATTCCACAAATCGCTGCTGCCGCTGCTGGCATTGCCAATCTCTTCAAGAGATGGGATGAAGATGAGGTTTCAGCCACGTCAATGTTGCGTTTTATTTGTAGCGGGCTGGTGCAATATAGCTTCTTCGAGGCGCTGCGTCGGCGTATTATGAATGATATGGCTATTCCTGAGCACCGTGATGCGGCAATGAGCAATTTAAAGAATATGCAGTGTATTATTTTTCGTGAAGATCCATCTGAAATTATCCCTGAATATATTCATCAAGTGCAGGCTGGCAAGCTCGATATCCAGGATCCAGCACCTGAAAATGTGCTCGATCTGCTCAAAACAGTTACACCGGCTGATTTCAATAATAGTGCCAATCTGGAGTGGCGCTATGTTATTCTCAATGGTGCTGTCTGGCGTATTGAAGAAGCTCCGGCAGATTATCAGGCGCAGCATAAAGAGGAGCAGGAAGTCATGGATATGCTCGAACCAGAGTTTCGCGACATATATGTTCCTGTCATAAAGTACAAAAAAAGTAGAAATAATATATGGAAATTCTTGAGCATGAGCCGATTGTTGCTTTTACCCTTGCTCGCTATCCCCAAGGACATAGTATGGCTACGCTAGTCCATCTGGGGCTTGATCGCTTGCCCCTCCAACTGGCACCAGGATTAGCATTCTGGCGTCTGCTAGGAGTTGGGCGTGGGCGTGTCTTTGATCCTTATGCCGATCTACAGCGTTCGGCCTTTTTTACAGTGTGGAACTCGTACACGGATCTCAAACGCTTTGAAAGCCAGTCACGGATGATGAAAAGTATTCAGCGTCGAGCCGAAGAAGTCTGGACGGTGCATATGCGACCTGTACGCTGGCATGGAAAATGGGGTGGGCGTGATCCGTTTGCAGCTATGACGCCTGTTCCGGCAGCGGAGACGGGACCCTGGATTATCCTCACACGGGCCACCATCTATCCTACGAAGGTGCGTGCATTTCTCTCAGCCGTCCCATCAGTGGCGGAACAACTTTTACAACAGGCTGACCTGATAAATTCTGTAGGAGTTGGAGAGGCACCACTGCTTTATCAGGCGACGTTAAGTTTGTGGCGCACCCTTCCTGCGGTTACAAGTTTTGCATATAGTCGTGATCGGCATGCGGATGTTGTGCGCCGTACACGCCAGGAAGGGTGGTACCGCGAAGAACTCTTTGCGCGTTTTCGTCCGGTTGCCTCTTCTGGAACATGGGACGGTGTTGATCCACTGTTAGAGTGAAACCTCCTTAACAATGGATCAGTGTTTTGCCCTGGCAAGTTTCAAGCATTCGGCGTTTCTAACTTGACGGTTGCCTCCGGATCAATCTCTGTCGATGCATTAGTATTGAGGGCGTGATCTTGTTTGAGGATGCGAAATGCTTCCATAGGGTTATTGTCAGCCTGTACGATAACTATCGTGCGACCGGAGTGAACATCGTCATTATAGCGACGTGCATCCTCTTCAGGAACACCCACTTCAATCAGGGTGCCGATGATTCCTCCCGTGGCGGCACCAACGGCGGCCCCACCAATGGTGGCGAGGATACCTCCTGCCAGGGCGGGGCCAATACCGGGCACCAGGAGTGCGACTGCTGCGCCTGCAAGCCCGCCAACGACGCCTCCTGCGACTACGCCTGGTCGGGTTGCCCTCTCTATTTCGAAGTCAGGAAGTGGCTCGGTGACCTCCGTATTTTCTGCATTATGATCAAGAAATTCTCGCGTGCAATAAAGCCGATCTGCTCATCAAGGAAGCCTGCTTGATGGAGGTCATGGATGACTTGATATGCCTGTGCCCGGTTCGCAAAGACGCCGACGACGACTCTGTTTTCTGTCATGTAGGTGTTGCCTTTCAACCTGTTTAGACACGTCTATATGAACGTTCAAAAATGGCTGCATTATTTCATCCGTGATAAACGTCTGTTTTTCCTCATTGACCTTAGGATTGGTGCCTCTAATAAAGATAACGAAAAAGCGCTCATTATCGAATACAAAACGGATATTCTCTGCATTCACTTTGCCCTCTCTATTATAAGCTATAAATATATACATGAGTATATTTTTTACTAGGCCTCGATACTATTTTCCCACGGATCTTAGAAAATTGTTTTGTCATAATTGCATATGTGTCCGCTCATTCCATATAAATGTTAGCAGCGTAGAAAGATCAAATGGAACCACCCTACTTTATTGAGGGAGAGAGACCGTTCGAGGTTTTGGTATACGATGGAAATGAACGTTTGTTAGAAATAGTACCGGAAGTATCGAATGAAAACTATCAGATAGCGAAGGAAATAACAATGTGTGAAGTCAAACTACCAGGTAGGCAAATATTTATCAATTGGAGGTCTACATTAGAAAGCCGTATTCTTACAGGATTATTAGGATGTTCGGTCATACCATCTATTTTCATTAGAGGTGCTATGTTATGGGCAGAGAAAAAACAAAGATCGTTGATTGCAAGTATTAACGTAATTAATGATTGTAATCTGCATTGTGCAGGTTGCTACTGGACAAAAATCGAACGGAAACAAAAGAGAAATGAACTTTCTCCTAGACAAGGAGATCAGCTTATTTATGACTTATGGAGGCAGGGCGTAAGGCAATTTTTGTTTATAGGTGGAGAACCTATGATGGAACGAGAGAAGTTGGAGCAGTGGGTTCGAACTGTTGCTAGCCTCAATGGAATTGCTACGGTTATTACCAATGGTACGTTTGGTCTTCCTGCGCCACAGGAGTGGCCACGGGTTCACTATATAATTTCATGTGATGGAGACAAGGCCGGCATGGACAAAGTACGTGGTGTATCAATATTTGAGCAAGTTAAGGCTGTAGCTTCTCATCGTCAGGATGTTGTGTTGGCTATGACTATCAACAAATTAAATGTGGGGAGTATTGAAGCCTTTATGCGTGAGGTCGTGGACTGGAAAATTAGTGGTGTTGTTTTTTCATTTGCGACCCCGAATGTAGGTGAGTCTCAACTGTTTTATCTCTCTGATGAACGAAAAGAGCAGGTGGTGCAAGAGCTTCTTCGTCTAAAGAGAGAGTATAAAGATTTTATTGTTATGAGTACAAGAGCTATTGAATTGCTGCGCCCAGCAGAAGTTGTGAAGTGGAGTGCAAACTGTCCAACTTTTGCGGCCAAATCTATTCGGGCGGATGGTAGACCTATCGAACGATGTATCTTTGGACCACAAGGAGATTGTGATAGATGTGGTTGTAATGTAAGTACGTCTTTTTGTGCTCTTCGTGAAGGTGACAAGGAAACTGCACGCTTGGTAACCTTGCCAGCAGTACGAGCAGGTATTCGTTGATGGAAATTCCTTTCCTGATTTCATGTGAGGAACATTAAAAGCTTGCTAAAATGATGCTCAAGAAAAAGATTTGTTACAGAATGAACTGACAGGATAGATGAATCTGTAGCATAGATGAGAAAATAATGGTATGATATTTCTATTGAAATATCAACTGATTGATTTTACTCCAGGAGTATCATACCATGCTGAAGCGGTTACATAAGAAGCAACGACGGCATAAATTTCCCTGGGTGCGCCTGCTTATTAGTGTTGTAGTAATTGCACTGATCGTTGTTGCCCTTTTATTTAATATTCAAGGTGCTACTATTTTCGTTGTACTGGGGATCGTATTAACGCTCTTTCAATGGCTTTTTCCCCTCTCAACTGAAAATCATGGATCATCTACAACCCTTTATTTTACACCTCCAGACTCATCTCCTCAAAAATCTGAAACTTTGAACTCGCCACCTTTATCAGCAGCATCTTTTAATAATGGAATGAATATACAAAAAATAGAATTCTCTAGTGAAAGGAGAGTCTGGTCAAAATCAAACTTCTGTTTCTAATATTATAATCCCTCAGCCGGAAGCATTACAGAGAAGTTCTGATGATGTCTTTCTGTTTAATGTGCCACTAATTAATTCTAAAGAGTTCTATGGAAGAGTACGCGACAAAAAAACATTAGTAAGTCGCACTCTTAAAGGAGCATCTACTTCGATTGTGGGGCAACGTAGAATTGGTAAAACATGGTTGGTGAGGTACTTAATGTTAGCGGCTCCAATGGAACTTGGTCCTCGTTTTCGTATTGCTTATCTAGATGCGACCCTTTCTAGCTGTACGACGATAGCCGGATTTACAGCCAGTGTTTTAGAGGAATTTGGGGTGCACACCTTTGTCCACAATACTACTGATTTAAACTTGGTGGTACTAGAAAGGGTGGTAAAGGATTTGAAGATAAAAAATCAGGCCCCTATCTTATGCATAGATGAATTTGAATGTTTTGGTAATCGGCAGTCATTTGACCTTGAATTTTTTAATGGTTTAAGAGCTATGACTCAGTTTGGATTGGGGTTGGTTGTGACTAGTAAAAATCCGTTAATAGACATAATTGGTGATTATGGTAAGACTAGCGGATTTTTCAATATCTTTGAACAGATTAAACTCAAGCCTTTTGTAAGAGAGGAGGCGCAAATATTCGTTGAAGTTAAGGGAAATCAGGCTCAATTTACTGAGCAAGAGAAGGGTTACATATTGAGATATGGGCAAGACAGTGATCATCTATGGCCTCCCTTGCGCCTACAACTAGTAGGCAAATTGCTCTGGGAGGATAAAATGTTAGCTATAGAGGAGAATCAGGTGTTCTATCGCCCAAACGATCCTAAGTACTGGAGGGAGTTTGAGGAGCGGCTGGGTGATAAGTATCGAGGAGTTGTACGTTAGATGAAGCGGAAAAAAACTATCAGGTCTTCTGAGTTGGCTGAGTCTTTCAAATTATTTTTTTATTGCGTTTTTCAGCCAAATAGATTCAGAAGAGATTTTGAGGTTGAGGGATTTTTTGAGCGTGTAGTTCCTATGCTTAGACAGACGATACCTCTATTTCTTCTTTCATATCCACTATCGCTTATCATAAAAATAATTCTCTTTAGTGTATCTCCTGAACTGAATCCCTATCATTTCTCATTAAGGATGCTTTTGACTGTACCTTCAAACCTGAGCGGTTTTTTGCTGACGACTGCTTTATCTACTATTGAGGGACTCGTATTTGCTATCTTGTGTGGGGCGGTAGGAGGTATTGCAATTGGTACCACAATGGGAATGGCCTTCTGTCTTGCATTGGGTATTGCATCTGGTATGAAAGATGGGTTGGCGCTTGGATCCGTTTTTCAAAATACAAAATCAATAGTTTCTAATAATTCGTTGGGCGTTATTTTAGGAATCGCAATGGGTGTTACCTTTGGCATTGCGGGTGGCACTTTATCTGTTATCACGACATCTATGACCAGAGAGAAAAATATGGGCGTTGCAGCATCTATCATATCTGGCCTTACCACTGGTGTTGCTCTAGTTATTGCAGGGTTGATTATTGAGAGTGTAAAAGTTGGTCTTGCATCAGGTCTTGCGGGAGTTATTGCTCTAGTGGTAGGGGCAACAATTGCATTTGCTATTTTGTGGTTTAGATTGAGGGGTATGCAAATAAAAACCGTAGGCTCTATCATTCTAGTAATTGTAGGAACTGCTGCTTTATCTGTATCTCTGTACATTTTATACCTCTCTGGCGGTATTCATGTGAATTTTGTAGCGGGAGTTCCAGGTGCTATTGTAAGTGGAATTGTAGCGGGGGTATTGGGTGGAATGATGCTTGGCGCTATAATCGGTCCAGTTATAGTGATCACTGGAGCAATTGCAGGGTTTATTCTAGGTACTACTGCAGGAGGAACACCTATAGTAGGTATTGCCTTGTCAATTGCCTTTGTTATAAGTTTCTTTTTAGGTTACTATCGACTATTGTTATATCCTGCTAGCGGCCTTTCGGTTCTCCTGGCGTATTTTGCTTGCCGCAAGGCTCCTCTAGAGGCAGTAGAACATTTACATCGTTCGTCTCTCTACTGGGACGAATATGTTTTTCTTCCTTTGCCATATTTAAGGTATATCTTACTTATTATTGCTGATAAAGATGTTGAACAGGCATTGGAAAATATAACATTTATTGCAATAGAAAGATCATTACAAATTAATGCTGCAAGAGGAGCTTCAATGGAAATTGCTGTGCGTGAGCTAGAGGCATGCAAGATAATACAAGATGTTGCTCGTGCTTCTCACCGACTTACAGAAATCTTGCCTCAGGAAATGGGACTTATAGATCCAATGTGGGTGACTCCTTTTGCCCGCTTAAGTGATGCAAGCCGTGATGCCGCTCGTTACTGTAGTCCTCTTGGTTGGAAGGCTCGAAATAATGCACTAGATGATATGATTTCAAATCTGAAGCGCGTTTATGCCAATACTGGATTTCGTGACCCTCGACTCAGTAAGCGACTAATCCTTATTGTGGATCGCTGGCGAGATATAGCGAAAGATGAACAGGAGACAATGGAGGTGGCTCCTGAAAATATTGGCCAGATTGATAATCCTTATATTCCGGGTCCTGCTCTAGAAATACGTAATAGTCTCTTTGTAGGGAGAAGTGACCTGGTAAAACAATTAGAGGAGGCACTCGGTAGAGGTGGTTATCGACCCACTTTTTTTCTCAATGGAGAGCGTCGGATGGGGAAGACCAGTACCCTCAAACAGCTACCTAATTTATTGGGATCTCAATATTTGCCTATTTCCTATGACTTGCAGACTAGAGGAATATCGTCAAGTGCAGCGGCGTTCTTAGCCACAGTATCAGAAGAGATATCTCGAGCTATGAGTGAAAGAGGAATGCAAGTAAGAAAGTTGGAGTATGTTCGACTACGGGAAATGGAGCGGGAAAATGAGGCGAAAGTATACTATCTGTTCAATGAATGGTTTAAAGGGATAGAGCCAATACTAGATCTAGAGAATCGGACATTGCTGCTCCTCTTTGACGAATTTGAAAAATTGGAGGAGGCTGGTCAGGATGGATACCTCAGCTTGCGATTATTGCTCGATTGGTTTCGTAGCGTGATCCAAAATCACTCTCGGATGGCTTTGCTATTCAGTGGCGTACGTTCCTTAAGTGAGATGGGGACAAAATGGGCAGGCTATTTTGTGAACGTTCAAACGCTCAGAGTAAGCTTTCTAAATATAGGTGAGGCTCGTCAACTGATCACACAACCTGTTCCTGGTTACCCAAGTGAGCTAATTTTTGGGGCAGGAGTTGTTGACGAGATTATGAGAGTGACAGGATATCATCCATTTTTAATACAGGCAGTTTGCTCATCACTCATCGATTCTCTAAATGCTGAAAATAGATCTCAAGCGGATTCTAGTGATGTAGCAATTGCAGTGAGTTATATATTAGATAGCTGGTGGGACACCTATTTTCGTGATCTGTGGGAGCGGACAGATCAGGAACAACGTTTATGCTTGATAGCTGTAAGAAAAATCTCTGAGGGCGATATAGCAAAAATTGCGCAAAAAAGCGGATTGAATGAGAAAACAGTTCGTAGAACCATGCAGATGTTACTTCAGCGTGACTTAGTCGTGCTCAAGCAACAACATTATCGCATTAGTACACCTATTTTTAATGAGTGGGTTGAGCGCAACTGTTGATGTTCTTGAAACTGTTCAAGGTTTGACCTCTCCGATAAACTGAAGCAATGACAGTAGAGAAAGAAAATGACCACACTGATCACGAATTCTTCCTTGGGTCCAGTCTGAACAGTTTCCTGTTGTCAGGGCTTTTTAATTTTCCCCAGAGGTCCCAAAAGGAAACAAAAGGATTAGAACCTGTTAGAATGATGATACGTAAAACGTCACGCGCACGAGGACTCATCCTAGATGAACTATAGCATAATCAATGAAGCCCGAGAACTGGCAGGATGGAATGCTGAGAGCGAAGCCTTCTCTGTCTACCAAGCCATGATAACGCTCGTGGATAGGCGAGGAAAAAAAGGAAAAAGATATTCATTCGCCTTGATCTTGGCCTTTGTCCTGCTCGCGAAATTGGCAGGAGAAACGACGTTGCAGGGGATGACCGATTGGATACGCTTTCGGAGCAGTTGGCTGCAACAGGTTTTACCAGAGACCCGAGCGACGTTCCCGTGTGTGGCAACGTACACCAATGTGTTACGGTCAGTTGATCCATCCCAGGTCACGCAGGTGCTTATGGATCTGTTGATCCGTGTACGAGCGGAAAAGCGAGCCAAGGACGAGCAGATGCATGTCGTTTTGGATGGCAAAACCTTACGCGGAACCCAAGGGCATCGAGCAGAGGATTAAAAGAAAATGCATCACGTCAATCTCTATGAGGCCAAGACTGGGGTGGTGCTCAAAGAACACATGGTCGCTGAAAAAGAGGGGGAGTTGACTCAGGTGGAGGCCTTTCTCACGCCGCTTTTGTTGCAAGGACGGATCATCAGCGCTGATGCCCTGTATACCCAAAAGCGATTTTGCCAGAGTGTTCTTGCAGCCAGGAGGAGATTACCTCCTGTTTGCCAAAGGGAACCAACCGACCTTGACTTCCGATTTGTGCCTCTTCTTTGGCGAGCCTCCTCTCGATTGTCTGGATTGGCGCACCGATTCTCAGATCGAGAAAGGGCATGGTCGTCTTACCAGTCGCACGATCTAGGTCTCGACCGAACTCAATGACTTTCTGGCCCGCGACTGGTACGGGGTTGGACAGGTTTTTTGCTTACGCCGACGCGTCGAATACCCGTTGAAATGCACACAAGAATACGTCTATGGGATCACCAGCTTGACTCCCAAACACGCTGATCCCTTGCGCCTGCTCGAATTGATTCGCGACCACTGGTCCATCGAAAATCGCTTGCATTATCGTCGCGATGGGGCTTTGGCTGAGGATGCGTGTCAGGTTCGCAAGGGGTTCGCCCCTCATGCTCTTGCCGTCCTCAATTCTTTTGTGCTTGCGCTCTTCGATTTCTTTGGGGTTGGCAATGCCAAACAGCCCATGGGATACCTGGATGCACAGCCTCTTCGTGCTGTTCAGCTTTTACTCTCGTCTCTGGCGGAAAATTAAAAAGCCCTGTCCTGTTGTGACAGTACTTGACACTGCTAACATGACTGTGTATAGTGAATATCAGTCATATACTTTAAGAGCGAGAAGGTAGAGGAATACGTGGGAAGGGATTTAACAAGGTTTATTGTTAAAGTTTGAAAAACGGCTGACGGAAGCCACTTTACCTATCCAAATTCGAACTGACGCTCGCTTTAGTGGGTCGTCTTTTTGTTGATCCCAAAGGGATTCACTAAATAAACGTTCCAGAGAAATGTAAGCACAAGTAGGTGTATGATGAGTATGACTGAAGAGCTTCCCTCTCAGAAGGCGATGGTGGTCAAGTATATATGTGGGCTTGATATTAGAAGTCGATCTTGTTCAGGCTATATTATAAAACCTGACAAAAGTGTGGCAGTCAAACTGATGACTTTCGCTAATTCCAGGGAAGGCTGGAAATTGTGGCAAGAGAAATTGAGTCAGTTGGGAGTGCCCCCCAACCAAATTCTTATTGGTATGGAGGCCACATCTCGTCATGGTGAGAAGCTGTATCACGATTTAGAGCAAAACGGCTATCTGCTTCGTTTAATACGTCCAAGGATCATATATTGGTTTCATGAAAATAATGCGCTGCATGCAAAAACTACGTCAATTCGATGCGATAACCATTACTAATATATTGCTGAGCGGAAAGGCGCAAATTGATGTTGTAAAAGGTGAGCAGGTAACGATATATTGGCAATTGGCTTCTCTTCATGCTCAATTATGCGATGAGGCGGTAGTCTATCAAAACGAAATCTATGTTTTGGTGGACTTTGTCTTTCCGGGATTCACCCAAATCTTTGCTGATCCTTGTTTGCCAGGTGCTTTGCAGGTATTAGAAGCCTATCCAAGTGCGTCAGATGTAGTAGCGGTTGGGACGGAAGTGATTGCCCAGATGTTAGAGAAATTTATCCAACAACCTTCTTCTGCACATTATGATCGTCTTAGCGCTCAAAAATTAGTAGAGTTAGCTCAAAAAAGTACGAGACAGAATGGAATTGCTGTCGGGCAGGAAATAAGTTTGCGTATCCTTTGTGGTCAATTGGAACATACTCAGGCCAATATCACCCGTTTGCAAGCCGAGATTGAGAGACTATTTGCCAGTGATCAGCAAGGGAAGAGTCCGCGTCAACGTTCAGAGTCTCATCCCAAATCTATTATTACCGTTGATTTAGAGCATGCAGATCTGTTTGGTACTACACGATTAGAATATAAGCTTTGGATTGATTATATTTTCGATTGGTTTGATGCGACTTTAGAAAGACGATTTCGTCGATATCTTGTCGCAGTGAGTCTGGCTACTATAGTGTGGGGGCTAGGGTTTCTTATCTCTTTAATAATTGGATTTGCTCAGGCTTACCTTCATACACCAGCAGTTTACTATTTTGGGATTGGTATCGCATGGTGTAGCAACACTTTACGTTGGCTTAGCCAGGTGTATCATATTCGTACGAACGAGGTTCGTCCTTGTTTTCCCGTTGATGATGAAACCTACAAACGTATAGTTTCACCTTTTGCGCGTGATGCGGTACGAAATAGGAGAATATTCTATAAAGGTACTTTATATGTTACACCTATTTTGATATTATTTGGTGCTGTTATGTTAAAATTTGTAGGGCCATTATCTTTTCTCGCCTTAGGATTTCCCTCATCTTTTCCTATTTATTGGCTTACAGGAAATTATTTACTGATAAAATGGACAATTATTGCGCTCTTCATGTGGGTTGCTTTCATTGAAGCATATACGGGTGTACAATTGACTCTTTCGACAGCGCCTTTATATACTAAACTGGCAAATTTACCTGTTATCCCTCTCCCTAGTTTAGTAAGTGAATTATTTCAAGGGGTCTTGAATTTATATTTGACTGGTGCTGTTATGTGGTCTTTTGGAATTATTTTAGTAGAGCTACTCTATAATGCACGGGCCGATGCTGTAGGCATCGGTCTTCTTGTTGTGTCCATTGGACTTGGAATTTTCGCTTATCTAGCACCGTTAGAAGCGGTTAGGAAAATATGGCGAAAGGCAAAGCGCCGGGCTATAAATGATATGCTACCCACCGATTTTTATACAAAAAATCTCCCTCAAGATGCTGATAAATTGAAAGGAATCAACGAGTATATTCAATCTCTGAATGTCTCTGAGCCTGGAAAATTGAATATTGTACAGTTTATTAGCTTTGTTGCAGTGCAACTGCTACCCGTCTTGCCGATTATAGGCAATACATTTTTTTCTGGCGTTAGTCTTTTAGAGAGAATTGGTGTAAAATAGACGATAAACCTAAAAAAGAGGGAGAACATATTTGAATAATCCCAGCTTTCGATTTATATCGTTAAAGTTTCGTTCTCCCCGCAATATTTTGCAGATGGCGTTCCACACCTCGTCATTATTTTTGATAAGATGATAAAATAGCGCTGGAAAACGATTGAATACTCGGACAAATTGCTGAGCTGATATGAGTTCAGGCGTCAATTCAGTATCGAGAAGGTGAGTATAAAGGCTCAAATCTGAAGTTTCGTTCTTCAAAAAAGCTTCTACTGCATGTGCTGCTAATTGTCCGCTTCTAATCGCATATCCTATCCCTTCACCTGTAAATGGTTCAAGCAATCCAGCAGCATCACCAACGAGAAGTGCCCTTCCTTTTGTAAGAGGGCTAAACCCTTTTCTGACGGGTAAAACATGTCCACTAAACCGTAGCTTAGGATACTCAGAGACATTATTTTTATTCAGATATGTGGTGTTGTACTCTTTAATCTGCTTGATCAATCTTTGTGGGCCGCCTACTCCTATGGAGATATGGTTCTGTTTCGGGAATATCCAACCATAGCCACCCCAGATCGAAAATAGATCTAATTCTATTGTATCATCCCATTTAGACATGATTTCAGGTGGTAATGAAACTTCACTTTCCAGAGCTATTTCGCGCTGAATGCCATCGCTTAGCTGCAAATTGCGTGCAACTATACTATTGGCACCATCGGCGCCGATTAATAAAAGCGAGTGGTATGTTTTGTTATCAGAAGATTCAATAGAGACATGATCATCTTTCAGATCTATTTTCCGTATGCTAACATCTTCTATAACCTGCGCACCTTGATTTCGGGCTTGTTCAAGCAGAAATTGGTCTAGATGCATTCGCTGAGTCATATACGTTAATGGCTCTTTAGAAACTTTTTCAAAAGGTTTTTCTCCACGATATGTAAAGCGATATTTGTGAATGACTTTTTCTATCACCGGTTCGATACTAAAGGGAAGGTAACGTGCTGCACGGATGTTGATACCTCCACCACATGTTTTATAACGGGGCATTTTTTGTTTTTCGAGCACTAGAACATTCAAACCTTGTTTTGCAAGGATATACGCAGCGCTGCTTCCAGCAGGCCCACCACCTACAATGATCACATCAGCATATTTGGAATAGTTGTTACTCATTTTGACTCACTTCTATTACTAAACTTAGGATACAATCTTATCATATTTCCATAATCTTGACATCCCCAAACTAATCCAGTAAATAAGAAGCTCCATCTTTTCCTCTATAAAAGGGATGCAAAAAGGCTCTCGATAGTTTATACTATGCCTCGGAACGAAAAGAGTACAATAGATTTGCTATTTTATTATGTGCAGTGTTTTTCATTACTAAGTATTCTTGCAAGGAAGAATTTCATGCTAAAATGATGTGTTAATTGTTAGGGGGTGGACCTGCCGGTTTAGCAGCGGCTGAAGCGGCAGCCAACCAGGGTGCACGTACACTGGTACTTGAACGCCAGAATGAGATTGGCTATCCCATCCATTCAAGTGGTGGAAGTTGGATATAGCGATATGAAGGCACTGGCTATCCCTGAGTCCCTGTATCATCCCATTGCAAAGATAATTTTTGTTTCTCCGCGCGCGAAGTCTCCTTTCACTACAAGTCTCCAGTTGCCTGTGTCGTAGATGTGCATGGACTCTATCAGTATCTGGCCAGCCGTGCCATTGGAGCCGGTGCACAACTGCGCGTGAGTCATACGGTTGAGCAGATCATTATGGAAAATGGATATGTGGCTGGGGTAACTGTTAAAAATCATATGGGCGAACGCATGGATATACGGGCTGCTGTGACTATTGATGCTACTGGCGTCTCCCGTCATATTGCAGCACGTACAGAATATGGGCAATGTCTTTCGTCGCTATGGGTATGGGGCTGAATATGAACTCTATGCGCCACAACTATCCCCAGGATGAATTTTTTTTGATCGTAGGTAGTGCCTATGCACCATATGGCCATGCATGGGCTTTTCCGCATGGCAATGGCCGTGTGCGTCTTGGCGTTGGTGTACTGCACCCTGATTGCAATGGGGATGCCCGTGTGTATCTGGACAGTATCATGCATGATCTCCCTCAATTGCGCGATAAATTGAGGAATGCCAGCCCGGTTGAGTATCATACGGGCCTGTTCCCGTCTGAGGGACCTGTCGAGCGTTTTTCGCGTGATGGGCTGTTGCTTGCAGGTGATGCTGGTGGGCATGGCTCGACCCTGGTTGGTGAGGGTATTCGCTTTGCCATTTATGCCGGGCAGATGGCAGGTAATGTTGCTGCGGAAGCAATTCATACGGGCGATACCTCGGGCGCATTTCTGGAGCGCCTGGATAAACGCTGGCGCAGCCGCTTTGGGCGTGACATGGATATTGCCTACATGATCAATAAGCACATTGCTAATTATAGCGATGCCCAGTGGGATAACGCACTGGATCTCATGAAACGCCTGACACCAGCGCAGATGGCCCAGGCATTACGTGGAGACTTCAACGCCAGCCTGGTTATGGGAGTTCTGGCACGCAATCCAGCTCTTGTCGCCACCGGGGGAAAGCGTTTGCTTGATCGTATGCTTGAGCGGATCAACAAGCCCATGCTGGCTCCAATGGAGGGATAGCGGTTCTTCACGTGTTTGGGGAATAAATTCTCCTGGTTGTTTGTTAGAATGGGTGAAACAATTATCTTATTCTACAAGAAGATCAAGGAGCATTCAGGTGCCTGAACCGACTTTACAAACGCCGCAGACGGGCGAAAAGATCAAAATGTATATGACCACATGGTGTGGTGATTGCCGTTTCGCCAAGCGCTGGTTTGATGCGCACAGTATTCCTTATGAGGCAATCAATATAGAAAATGACGAGGAAGCGGCAGAGTTGGTGATGCGGGTGAACCGTGGTAAGCAGAGTGTGCCGACCATCATTTTTCCGGATGGGTCGGTTCTTGTTGAGCCGGGTCCACGTGAGCTTGCAGCTAAGTTTGCGCTCTAAGTGGAACGGTTTCGCTCAATCAGCCTTCCATATTTCTAGAAGATGGGCTAAAGCCGTCATGAACTATTGCAGTTCATGACGGCTTTTTTGTTGAAACAATAGATCTCCATCTAGTTGCGCTCATAGGATATTCATCGAAAACGGCGTATTGTACACATTCCCTCAACCCTGTTCGTAACATCCTATGAGAGCACATTGCACCAGACCTCCATCCATAAAGAGAACGCGAGAAGATATCTGAAATAGCGGTGGTACAATAGAAACAAATAGATGGAGCGGACGTTGCCTTTCCATAGAGGAGATTTATTATGTCGATGCATTCAGGTCTGCGAGGGGGGCCAATCTATCTCGATTATAATGCAACTACGCCCGTAGATCCCCTGGTGGTAACTGCTCTGTCACCGTTTCTCACAACCCATTTTGGCAATCCTTCAAGTGCTCATGCTTATGGAAAGGCTTCACGTGAGGCAATAGGGGTAGCGCGAGAACAGGTTGCTCTTCTTTTGGGTTGTGCTGCTGATGAGATAGTCTTTACCGGCTCTGGTTCAGAGAGTGACATGCTGGCAATTCGTGGTAGTATGCTGGCGTTACAGAAGCGTGGCAAGCATATTATCACGCAGGTAACCGAGCATCCTGCCGTGCTCAATCTTTGCCAGGCGCTTGCACGTTTGCATGATATAGAGGTGACGTATCTGCCTGTGGATGAGTATGGGCGTGTTAATCCCGTCAATGTAGAGGCGGCGATTAATGAGCGGACGGCGTTGATCACGGTTATGCATGCGAACAACGAAACTGGGACGCTCCAACCTATTGCAGAGCTGGCGGAGATTGCGCATCGGCATGGTGTTTTGTTGCATACGGATGCATCGCAATCGGTGGGCAAGATTCCGACGCAGGTGGACGAACTGGGCGTTGATCTATTAACGGTGGCTGGTCATAAGTTGTATGCGCCTAAGGGTATTGGAGCGCTCTATGTACGGCGTGGTTTGCAACTGGAGCCGCTTATTTATGGTGGGGGTCAAGAAGCTGGACGGAGAGCTGGCACAGAGAATATCGCCTTTATGGTTGCCCTGGGAGCCGCTTCAGTTGTTGCTTATGAACAATTAGCTAGCAGCCAGTCTCGTATGCAGTCATTGCGAGATCGTTTACAGCAGCGCCTGGAGAGCGAGCTGCCTGATCTTGTTCATCTCAATGGTCATTCCGCCGAACGTTTGCCTAATACACTTAATGTGAGCATTGATGGAGTTTTGGGTGAGGAGGTTCTGGCAGCTACGCCAGAGATTGCCGCCTCGACTGGTTCAGCCTGCCATGAAGGGAATACAGAACCATCTTCAGTGTTATTGGCGATGGGGCTGGCACGGGAACGGGCATTGGGAGCGTTGCGCTTAACGTTCGGACGTTGGTCGGAGGAAGGTGATGTCGAAGTGGCTGTTAACGCACTTGTGGATGCAGTCAAAAGGCTTAAGGGGATGTAAATTCCAGCGCACCTCTGGTAAAATAGGGTCGTAATTGATAGAGTAAATAGATTGTTGTGTGAGCCAATAGAAAAGATACGGAGAATAAGAGAGATGTACTGTCCTGAATGTCATTATGAGTATGAGGAAGATGATACCTACTGCCGCCACTGCGGTGAAGATCTAACCATTGCTTCGACGAGTCTGGTGACAACGACGCAGACACGTCTGCCAGCGTTGCAAAATCTCCAATTGCCACGTAAGGTTGCGGCCAGCGTAGGAGCAGTGGCTTTAGGGGTAGGCATTGAACTATTGAGGAGGAGTGTACTGACGCGTTTGACATCCACTGCCCGTGCCACGCGCTCAATGGAAAAAGCATTGCCAGCCCTCAGTGGCCTCAATGATGTGATACGGTCTAATAAAACGGTGAAAGCGCCAAAGGGTTACGTTATCGATGAGACAATCGTTTATACTCGTAGAGTAATTCGACGCGAACGTTAAACAAGTAGCGGATACTTGTAGAGTTATTGTTGTAAAAAGTAAAAAGTTGAGCGAGATGTATGGCGTTGATATTGCGTGAGAAGCACGTGCGCTCATTATTGAGTATGCGTGATACTGTGGCGGTTTTAGAGGAGGCATTCAACGCGCTGGCACAGGGAACGGTCAAAAATCAGCCACGAGAACGGCTGGCATTTGGTGGTGGCGTGCTCAATATCCTGGCGGCATCTGCACCACCATTTGGAGTGCTGGGTTATAAAACCTATACAGCGTTTCGTGAAGGTGTGCGTTTCGTCGTGATGCTTTTTAGCGCTCAAGATGGGCGTCTCCTTGCACTGGTTGAGGCTGATTGGCTCGGGTCTATGCGTACTGGTGCTGCAAGCGCTGTGGCTACAAAATACCTGGCACGACCCGAGTCTGAGGTCGTCGGCCTGATCGGGGCGGGTCATCAGGCGGTGACGCAACTAATGGGTATGTGTGCCGTCTTTCCTATCACGAGAGCCTACGTTTACAGCCGACACGCTCAGGAGCGCGAACTCTTCTGTAACGAAATGACGCGCCTGCTCCGTATCCATGTCATTCCTGTCGATAGTGCGCAGCAGGCCGTGGCATCTGCCGATATTGTTATTACTGCCACCACTGCCAGCGACCCGGTGCTACAGGGCGATTGGCTCAGGGAAGGCTGTCATATCAATGCAATCGGCTCAAACTGGGCAATGAAGCGCGAAATAGATCTCGCAACATTGCAACGTTGTGAACTGATCGTCACCAATTCATTCGAGCAGGCTCAGAAAGAGGCTGGCGATTTCATTATTCCCGCCAATGAGAATCTGCTTGATTGGGGACAGGTACGTGAACTGGCAGAGGTGATGCTGGATAGTGGGCCACAGCGCGAGTTGCCACAGGACATAACACTCTATAAAGGGCTGGGCATCGCGCTGGAAGATATCGTGACCGCTGCTCATGTTTACCATCTCGCCTATCAGCAAGGGTTGGGCGAGGAAATTGATTTGCTCCCTTGATTGAGCGCGTCCTGCATAATGAAGCGGATGTTGTCCTCATGCGCCTGGCGATAAAATGGGGAAGCACCTGCCTCATCTTCTCCTCCAAACTCTGCAAAAGGAGCGCCGATCAATGTTGATCCATATTCCATTTCAGCGTCTGTTGGGTGATGTGTAAGCAGCAAGCGTCGGCAGAGTTGCTCTAGATTTTGCATATAGTCGATGTTTTTGTGTATGAGAGCATTGTCGGCCTTGCTATGCGAACAGAGCACATGGAGTGGCTCAAGGGTTTGAAAGCGTTGCAGTGTAGTCATCAGCGGTTGGACACCTGTGGCATTTTCCAATAAAGGGAAAGGTGCTTCTAGAGAGTCAAATGCCAGTAGCAGGCGTAGTTCAGGTATCCAGAGTGCGCATGAATCGGAGGTATGCCCTGGTGCTGGAAAAAGTGTGGGCGTCAGATCACCTCCATGTATCGTTAGATCATGTGTGAAGGTAAGGTTGGGAGCGGTGAGTGTGACATTACGAAAAGTAGCGTCGCGTTGCTGGTATGCTGTAAGTTCCACCTGTGCTTCTGCTGATTGTAAGCGTTCTCTACAGTGGTGGTGAGCAAGTAGAGGAGCATTCTGTCTGCTGGTAAAATAGCTGTTGCCCCAGGCGTGATCCCAATCTGCATGGCTGTTGACGACGAGGAGTTGTCGTCCGTTTGTCAATTCCGGGCGCACATTTTCCATCACAATTTGCATGTCAGCGGGACAGAGTAGCGTGTCGCAGATGACCACGTAGCGTGCGCTGATCACCGAGTATGCGTCGACGTACATGCCAGCGAACTCCTCCATGTCTGGGAAGGAGCGACGATAGATGCGTACACGCGTATCGCCATTTATGGGTGATAGGCGAGTAATATGTTCTGATAGTTTCATGGTGCAAATGCCTTTTTATCAATGGTGTACGTGCGAACCAATCAAAGTAACAATCAGGTAAAGTCCAAGTAGGAAGAGGAAAATCAGGAGGATGGCCCCATAGCAGGTGAGCGACCATGCGCGACGTGTGTTCAATGCCTGGCGCAGTTGTTCTCCCATATCGGGTGGATCGAGTTGCAATGCGGGACTGAGTTCTTGCCAGTGGGGCAACATCTCACGAAAAGCACGGGCGTTGGTCATCCCTTCTGCCAGGATGATGGTAGTATCATCATCCATATCTGCCATCAAAATGAGTTTGGAAGGGTTGGGATCGCCGGGGATTAGGATCAGGCGCTTGATCTCATTGAGCGGTACACTTAATTCTTTGCCTTCCTCTTGTCCAGTAACCACCAATTCATCGGTGTAGAGTTGAAGCTCTTTGCCTATGCCAAAGCGTACGACGCTGACTAGGCGATGTCTTGTTATTTCGTTTTCACTCATCTCTATAATCCACACAATCTTTTTATTTGTTCGTAGCAAGCGCGAAGCCATCATGTAGATTATAGCCTGTATGTATAGAGGATTACCTTTCTTGCGGGGATCCGTTTCCCTACCAGGCATTGTCCATCAGGAACATGATCCCTAATAAGAAGGGTAATCCTTATGCATTGCAGTTGAGTTTATTTGCCGTTCGTGATACAATTCCACACATAAGTAGGCCCATAAATGCTTCTCAAATAGAGTGCAAAGCGAAAAGTCTTGCCAGGAGATGGTTTGCCGTCATTGTATTTGTTCATGTAAATAAGTATATTTTCATGGAAGAGAGTGATAGAGATGGGACGACAAGGCAGAGCTTTGCGCCCTCGTAACTACCCGAGGAGTGGGTCTTTTGCGCACCAAAAATCGCTGCTTATGATAAATTCTCTTGTGATAAGTATTGCAATTATTACTGTTCTGATGCCCATTGTTGTTGTAATGGCTCTCAAAATCCAGGCATCACTCCCAACCGCTACGATCCCTCCAACACCGATACCGACAAAGATATCGACGGCGACGGCAGAACCGAGTCCAACACCGACGCCTCGTCCAACGCCAACCCCTGCTCCAATCGGTGCGTTCCCGGTCACTTTCGCCCAGCAACTGGCCATCATGCAAGCAAAGGGGCGTTATTTTTTACATGGTAATACCCGATTGCCAGAGATTGCCCTTACATTTGATGACGGCCCCAATCCGACCTATACGCCTCAGGTGCTGGCTATTTTGCGACAGTATAAGGTCAAAGCAACATTTTTCTGTGTAGGAAACCTGGTGCAGGCATATCCATATCTTGTCAAGCAGGAATACAACGAGGGGCATACAATTGGAAACCATACATGGGGGCATCCAAATATGCCATCTCTCTCGATTGCCAGTATTATCTGGCAAATGACCGCTGCGGGAGATGCGATTAGCAAGCTATCGGTACACGGCCCAATTTGTTTCGTCCGCCTTATGGAGCAGTCAATAGTGCTGTGTTGACATATGCCAATTATTTTGCGTTAACGGTGATCCAGTGGAGTGTTGATCCGCGTGATTGGTCGCGGCCTGGTGTAGATGTGATCTACGCGCGTGTACTGGCTCAAACGAGCGCTGGTTCTATTATTCTTTTGCACGATGGTGGTGGAGATCGTATGCAGACCATTGCAGCGTTGCCGATGATCATTGAATGGTTCCAGAACCATGGTTTTCATTTTGTGACGATCCCACGATTAGTGCATGACGCCCACCTGGTACCTGGCGTACATGTAGCTGCATCTTCATGAGGGTAATGGGAATGTTGCAATAGAGAATCTGGTATTGTACTCATCGCAAGAGATTCCTTTTTGAGATGGGTGTATCAAGACATTTCTTCTTAGCAAAAAGTACTTTCCTTGACAGCAGGTAGTTATAAACCTTACAATTTGGATGGAGAATACAGAAGTAAGGATTGTTAAATTCTATGGCGCAAGTTGGTTTGCTTGAGGATAATATGCGTATTGCAAGGCTTTGTGCAACGATGCTGCAATATGCTGGTCATGACGTGACGATTTATGAGCATCCACGCGAATGCTTGCGTGCATTGGTGACCTCAAATGATTATAGTCAGCAGCTTTATAGGCCGACCTGCCTGTGGATCTATTGATGTTGGATCTTCACTTGCCTGATATTGGTGGTATGGACGTTCTGCGCTATTTGCGTGCGCATCCACATACAAAAGCGTTGCCTCTCATTTTCTGTACTGCCGCCCCTCCTTCTGAAGTTGCGCAGGCGCTACGGATTGCGCCGGAAGCTAGCTTCATCGAAAAACCATTCACCTTTCAGGAATTGATTTCTACGGTGGCTGATACGTTAAAAGCGTTTGCGTGATTGGTTTCATGATCGCCTACAAAAAAATTCGGGTATCGGCTGCAAGGCCGATGCCCAAATTTTTAGCGAGGGGAATATTAGCTGGCGTTATTTACAAACTCGTTGGTGTAGGTTGTACTGAGATCGATGCTTTTGCTTTGTGGGACGAGATTGCTCTGATGCTCAATGTTGAGCACTGATTTCGGGCAGTGGCGGGCATCGCTCCATCTGGGCTGAAGATGGATAGCTGATTTTGCAGCGCCGTGATATACAGAGCTTTATTGCCAGCGTAGTAATCGGGCGGCATTTTATTGGCGATTTCGGTTGCCGTATGAGTATGCATCCACTTCAGCGTTTTGACATACGCATTCACCAGTTTTTGAACGACGGCTTTATGGCTATTGACGTAGCTGTTGTTCATAAAGAGGCAGATGAAGGGGTAGGCTCCGCCAAGGGCCGTCTGGGTTGACTCTGGTGTGCGCAGGTCGACCAGAACTTTGCCCACACCGGTTGACAGGATACGCGAGATGGTTGGCTCTGTGGTCATACCGGCATCGATTTTACCCTGTTGCAATGCAGCGATAAAGGTATCGCCAGCACCTACTGGTATGAAGTGAACTTTGTCTGCTGTGATGCCAGCATTATGCAGTAATGCGGTGGTCAGGGTTTGTGTGCCTGAGCCAAGCTCGGTGACGCCCAGGTTTTTGCCTACAAGATCTTTGACGGAGTGAATTTGGCTTGCTACTTTAGCGGAAACAATTTCGGCCTCACCAGGTGCAACGTTCAAGAGAACCACAGACTGCATTTGCTTGCCAGCCGCTTGCAACTCGATGGTGTGATTGTACGATCCCGAGCCTGCATCTACCTGACCTGCCAGTACCTCATTCTCGGATGATTGTCCTGATGCCTCATCGATTAATGTTACGTCGAGGCCTTCCTGGGAGAAGTAGCCAAGTTGTGCAGTGAGTTCATTTGGCAAATAAATCTGTTTGCTTAATCCACCTACCATGATTGAAAGATGTGTTGTTCCGCTATTACTACTATTGCTGCCAGTGCTGGTACTGGTAGTGCCACATGCACTGAGCAGAAGAACGAAGATGATGCCTGGTATCAAGGCAAACTTTTGCCTCTGTTGGCTCCATGAGTTTCATAGATTATCTCCTCTTTGTTTTTGATCACGTCCGTGACAGATGAAATGCGCTAAAAGATTCTGTTGATGCGTGGGCGATTTTCTTGCGAAACATGTCATAATCCTTTTTTGCCGTTTCCTCCTTCCTCTCACGTCAATGTCCGGTTGAAAGGTAATCACGAGAGGGGCATAAGTACACTAGATGCATGCCAGCTCGTTTTGTCATGTTTAAATGCTAGATAGTCACATCGGTAACTGGATTGGGTCGCCATTTGAGTAGGCGGTGTTCGAGTGCGGTGATAAGGAACTCTGAGATCAATGCCACTGTGGCCAGGATCACTATCGCTGCGAAGACGCCATTGGGGTTAAAGTTGGCTCCCGCTATCTGGATCAGCAGGCCAATGCCCTGGATGCCGCCGATAAACTCTCCTACTACCGCACCAACCAGTGCAAAGCTGAAGCTGGTATGCAGGCTGGCGAAGATCCACGTCAGCGCGGAAGGAATGATTACCTATGTGGTGATACGTCGCTGGCTGGCTCCTAGAATGCGTGCGTTGGCGAGCAGGTTACGATCAACTTCACGCACACCTTGAAAGGCGTTGAAAAAGACGATAAAGAAGACCAGCACGACTGCCAGTGCAACCTTTGATTGAATCCCCAGACCCAGTCCGATGGCGAAAAGAGGTGCGAGGGTAACGCGCGGAATTGCATTCGCTGTTTTGACATAAGGTCCCAATATGTCGGCAAGGAAATGATCGCTTCCAAGCACGACACCAAAGATGATCCCAAGCACGACACCGATTACGAAGCCGATAATGGCCTCCTCTAAAGTGACGAGGATTTGCACCCACAATGGACCAAGCGCCGTTCCCTGGATTACCCATGCGACTATCTGTCGCCAGATGCCAGAGGGGCGACCCCAAAAGAAGGGATCGATGACGCCAATACGTGTACCGAACTCCCAATCACCGAGGATCACGACCAGAAGCAAGATGCGCAGAGTGTTGACTAAGATGCTGCGCCGACGACGGGCCGCACTGGGCGATATTTTTCCTGGTTCTTCGGGAGTGATGATGGTTTCTTTAGACTTGTTGCTTATTGCGCTCATAGCTAATCAATACCTCGTT
>CAVUVQ010000006.1:0-380533 GCA_963744875.1 uncultured Chloroflexia bacterium
TATGGTGAAGATGAATGCGTTAAATGCTGGCAACATGTGTTCTTATTATACTGCTTTATATGAGCTATGTCGAATAGATGTTATTTACTTCCTTCCCTTGATTGCATCTATGCCAGAGTAGTGTGTGACCCAGTTCATCTGGCGGAACCCATGACCACCGTAGGGACCCGATTGATCGTGTCAAGCAATTCATTGAGGCGTATACAAAGTGCAATGCGGGTATTATGTACAAAATACGCTTCAATGAATTGCTTGACACGATCAATCGGGTCCCTACCCTGTTTAATATGCTGGTGTAGGGGTGCCATTCATTATCCAGCCGCTCGCCATGGTTCCGTCAAATGATGTGGCCCCCTTTTTGCATCTCGTTTTGCATCTCATAACCGGGTCACAAATTACTGTAACCCGGCTGCTTTTTCACTTCCAGACATTAATGCGTGAACCGTAATTGCCTATCAGGAATACGCCGACCAGTTAATATTATAGTTCTCCCCGGTACTATCAATTGGCCCGACACTATCGAGTTGCTTATTCGGTGTCACACCCGTATCAAACATGTTGTAGTACAGAGTGGGGAATCGTGCCCACACCAGCAATATCTGAGGTTCCATCTGTGTGAAATCTTGTAAAGTCACAGCCTGTGAATGCGACCGTTTTGAAATTTGCCAGATCGGTCGCTTTGCCACTTACCGTGGGACGTTCGACGATGCATTCGGCGGTTGAGCTATGCGAGAATGGCGTCGCCGTATCTGTATGGCTATTGTAATCGCCAACCGTGTCGTTCTCAATGTAGAAGTAGTTGTCCCCGCTAAATGCATCATTTAAATCTGCCTCTACATAGATCTGGTCTCCTGCCGCTAGCCTCTGCAAAGGAAGATTTTGGGCTGTCCCCTGATAAGGTTCAACTTCCCAGAAGGACTCGTTGGTTTGATGGCCCGCTGAGTCGACACTGATATCTACTCCCGCCTGCACCAGAACACTGTTGCCGCTGAAGGTCGTATCGCCACCAATCCCTGCCCAGATGGAAACCGCCGAGTTCTTGTCAGTGGTCTGGATGGTTGGCACGACAAAAGAAACTTCTGCCGTACGAAATGTGCCAGGATTATCGCCAGCCTCATTGCCAGACCAGGTATTCGAATTACACTCCTTTCCCAATGCACAGTTGGTGAACTTCAACGTGTGCGGAACATTTTTGCTGGCAGATGTGCCGCACGTGCGATGCTTCAGATGAGCAAAATTCTTCGCCCATTGCTGAGGGTTTTTCGCGATGATCACATGTGTTGGTAAACCATAACGAACAAGCTGTTGATCAGTCAACAGACTTAGATTTACATGCTTTGGTGGCTGTAAACAAGTTTTTTCGCCCTGTTGAGCAAGTGCCGTTAATGATGGACCTGTTTGAATAGCTACTGTCTGTGCAGACACAGTCTGAAATTGGAGAAGTGAGAGCGCAAAAAGTGCCAGTACACAGAGCAGCGTACACCCCGCTCTATTTATAAAACGAGAAATCGATCTCATGGAAAATCCTTTCATTTCCAGCAGAACACACTTTCAATCTTCATAGAACTGTTCCTCAAGGTGTAGGGGCGCAGTGTAGGGGCGCAGTTTACAAGCCCGTGTAGCCCCACAAATACCCGCGTGCCGGGCCAAATGAAGATCGACGATAGAATAATGTATGGATTGTGGGCAGACGAAACTGCCGCTTCTGATCACGTTTTTGAGCACAAGCGTTCCCTTGCGTAGCTGTTTCTGTATGCTGAAACCTGAAGAGGCCGTTTGCACCTTACATGCTATCCCCCACATGTAAAGCGCTATTCATCATTTTGTCCTCGTCATAATAAATAACATGTGGAAACTCAAAAGTCAAGAGAAATAGGGGGGGATTTTGTTCTTGTAAAAAAATACCCACACGTACTTTTTGAATAGCCGTACTTTTAAAACTCTTCCATTCTACAGTGCAAATATGAGAAATTTTTGAAAACACCCCTTTTACTCTTGACATAATCGATTTTCTTTGTGTATACTCTCACTGGGCAAAAGCACAAGGATGCCATAAAATATGTTTTGTTTCTCCTGGCTCTGCTTTACAATGATGTTTGCCGCTACGATGATGGTTGCTAATATATGATGACATCCTCCCTACTTGTACTGTCTCTTTGTAAAGAGAGACGGCAATTCTATGCTCTTTCTGTTAATTATGAAATTATTATGAAGGGAAGGAACTCCTGAACAGCTATCCCACCGTATCCCACTAACGAAATGCTATCCCGATGGTACGCTTTCTTCATTTGTCCTGTACTCAGATACTGTTTTTCTGATGCAAACAGGTCGATAGGTCGCCTGTTCATCATGCCATCAGTATGTAAGTTTATGAATATGTTGTTTTTCTCGGAGTTCTCTCATAAGAGAACTCGAAAAGGAGTCCGCTCGTGTCATTGGATGCATATGACCTGCGTCCGCTTCCGCATATTCGCCTGTTGGATCAGGCCCGCACCGGAAGCCTGCGACTCACTCGTCTCTCATTCACTCTCCTGGATCTCTTTTTGATATTCTTGATGGTCGCGTTGGGTATTCTCGCGGCCTTTAGCCTGCTGCTCAGTACGACAACCCATCCAGGACAGACAACCATCAATCCATCACTCCATACCACCTCGGTGGGGCCGGTTTTTGCACGACCCGTGGTCAATACACCCGCACGTGCTTTTGACGCGACGGCACAGCCACAGACTGGTGCTCCGGTTGCTGGCCCGCATACCAATATCACGCCTGTCGATGGCCTGGGCGACGTTGGTTTTTACGACTACTTCAAAGACACCATCAACAAGCACATCACCCTGAAGGTCAATATCGGCAGCGGCAACCTGCTTGTCGAGACCTCCGATGTCTCCATTCGCGGGACGGGCATTGATCTGTCTGTAGGTGGCACCTATAATAGCTTGCAAAATCATTTTGCTCAACATGGGAAAGGGTGGACCTTCAATTTCGGCTCCGATGTCTCGTTGCAGAGCAACAGCGATGGTTCGGAGACCTACTTTGATCCCACGGGTCATGCCTGGACCTATAAGAGCAACGGCAGTGGAGGCTGGACCGATCCTGCCGGAATGGATGCCGATCTGGCAGCCGGTGCCAACGGTACCCATACTCTGAAGTTTTACAAAACTGGGGAAGTCTACACATTCAATTCAGCCAATATTCTGGTGAAGGATACTGACAAGAACAACAATAGCTGTCACCTTTAACACGGATGCCAACAACGCCAGCCAGGTCGACTCGATCACCGACACGCAGGGACGTACCACGACCGATAAGCTACGATGCCTCTGGTCATGTCACCCGATCACTGATCCAGCTTCAGCGCACGATCTCTTACAGCTATGATGCGGATGGAGAACTCAACAGCATCATCGACCAGAATAGCCAGGTAACGCAATTTGGCTATAGCAACGGTACCCTGACCTCGATCACCGATGCGTTGTCCAATACGACAACCATTGCCTATAACAGCAATGATCTGGTGGGAGCGATCAGTGATCCACTCCATAACGAGACGAACTTTGCCTACTATAGCGGTTCGGCCAGCCAGTGCACCGCCTTGCAGTCGAACACCAACGCCTGCACAACGGTCACCGACGCCAACAACCATACGACAACCTATGCCTATGACACTGGCTTCAAGGTGTCTGAGGTCAAGGACGCCAGTGGGAACACGACCTCGACGACCTACAGCCCGGACAACAACGTCCAGCAATATACCGATGGCCTGCAGGACCAGACCGTCTTCTCGTTCACCGATTCCAACGGACACTCCAATCTGGCGTCGGCCACCGATGGCAATGGGTCCAAGACGCTCTTTGGCTACACGGACCCGAACCATCCCAACTATGCCACCACGCTTAGTGATGCCAGTAATCACCAGACCACAGCGGGATATGATACCAAGGGCAACGTGACTTCAACGAAGGACACGACGACAGGTGGGACAGGCATTACCAGTGCCAGCTACGCCTACAATGCCAATGGAACCATCGCCAGCGAAAAGGATGGCAAGCTGAATACGACCAGTTTTGCCTATGACAGCCAGGGCAACCTGACCAAAGTGACCTTCGCCGCTCCTCTGGATCCTCAGGAGTTGACCTACGACGGGCTGAGCCGGGTGACGAGCCTGACCGATGGGGATGCCAACAAGACGAGCTACACCTATGACAACCTGGACCAGGTCTTGAAGGTGACCTATACCGACAATACTTCGGTGAGCTATACCTACGACGCCAACGGCAATATCACCAGCATCACCGATCATACCGGAGTCACGAAGTACACCTACGACGCCGATAATCGCCAGGTGACCAAGACGCTCCCCGGTGGCACGGTGATCACCACCAGCTTTGATCCAGTAGGCAACCTGACCTCGCTCTCCACCGTAGGAGGAACCACTACCTACGGCTATAACGCGGTCAACCTGCTCTCTTCCTTGACGGAGCCGACAGGTGCCACGACCACCTTCAGCTACGATGCCAATTATCATCGAACTCAGACCAGCTATCCCAACGGCGTGACGATGAACACCACCTATGACAAAGCGGGCCAGATCCTCTCGGTCATCGGCAAGCACGGTACTACGGTGCTCACGAGCTACACCTATACCTACACGCCCAACAACCTGCGTTCTCAGGTGGTGGATCAAACGGGCCAGAAAACGACGTACACGTATGACTCGTTGAGCCGTCTGACGGGAGCCAACGTCTACAATAGCGCAGGCACCCATGAGAACGCGTTTACCTACGCCTACGATGCAGCAGGCAACCGTACCAGTTACACGCAGGGAGTGACCAGTCCGGGCACGATCACGTACACCTACAACGCGGCCAACGAACTGGTCAGCCACTCGGGCAACATTCCCAACGGCGTGAAGTACACCTACGACAACAACGGCAACGTGACGGGTTGGACGCCAGTCTCGCCCTCAATCACCTACAATAAAACCAACCAGATGACCGCCTTTGGCTCGACGACTTTCAGCTACAGTGGACCCGACCAGGACCAGCGCGTGCAGGTCAATAGCACCAACTATGTCTATAGTGGTCTGGGTTGTGATTGTGAGTCCAACTCAGCAGGAAGCACGTATTACACCCATGACAACAAGGGGCAACTCATCGACGAGCGCACCTCCACAGGCACGTACTACTACCTGTTCGATGGTCTCGGCTCCGTGGTGGGCCTGACCGATAGCACGGGTGCACTGGCAGGCAACGAGACGTATCACTACGATCCCTACGGCCAACTCATTAGCCAACCGCGCACTCCGGCATTGCGCACGAACACATGGCGCTATGCCAGTGGCTACTACGATGTGAGCACGGGGTTGTACAAGTTCGGGATCCGGTACTATGATGCGGCGATTGGACGCTGGACGCAGCGCGATCCGGTTGGGGGGAGTTTGCAGGAGACGGTGAAGGCGAACCCGTATGTGTATGCCGATGATGATCCGGTTAACTTGGTAGATCCTACTGGAGCATTTTGCATACCAAATGGGTTAGGCGCTGTGGCTCTTGCGGCAATAGGAGCTGCAACGATAGCAGGAGCAATAGCAATTTTTGCTCCTGAGACAGTTGTACTTGCTATAGGAGCTACCACACTTCTCGCTGGTCAGGTTTTTGGGGTTGTAGCTCTTGCTGAAACTCTTTTGGGTGCAGTTGCTGGATACTTAGATACTTTCCCCGATAAACAAGGACCTTATTGCTTTGGATAAAAGCAGAATAGGGTAAGTCGCTGCTATGGAGCAAGCAAGATAACCATACATTATAGAATGCTGATCTTGCTTGCTTGTTAACCCGGTGTCTTAATTACAAAATTGTACCGCTATTATTCTTTGGGTTAAAGTGTTAAGCGAAAGGAAATACTTTTTATGGGAGCACTAACATGGTTTTTAGTATTTGAGAATATCTTCATGTTTATCTTTATGTTGTATTCTCTTTACTTAAGACAAAAATTTTACATCATCTTCGCGATATCTATATTGATTTTGGTTTTAATAGTTGATTATTTAATGTTGCATGGGTACTATAATTGGTTAGTAACTATTTTGCCTAGCATATTGTTTATAATAATGAGTACGGTACTACGATCCATTCTTCCATTGCCTAATCGCCAATCAGGCAATACGTATATTTTAAGAGCTTTTTTATTGATTATTCTCTTTATAACAATAGGGATAGTAATTTTTTTAATATACAGTATCTTTTTAAGATGATTGTAATATAAGATTTAATGAAGGACAGGCAAGGAATGAGACGTATCAGTACGATCCCTACGGCCAACTGATCGTGCAACCGTACACCCGCAAGTCCTGCGCACGAATGCGTGGCGCTTCGCCAGTGGCTACTACGATGTGAGCACGGGCTTGTACAAGTTCGGCATTCGCTACTATGATGCCACGACGGGACGCTGGACGCAGAGGGATCCGGTAGGTGGGAGTTTGGCGGAGACGACCAAGGCGAATCCGTATGTGTATGCTAATGATGATCCGGTGAATATGACAGATCCAACAGGAAAGGATGCATTAGCTAGGTGCCTTACAGGGATAGTAATAGCTGGTATCATTGCCATAGCACTTGGAATGATAGCAATCATTCTCACTGGACAACTTGAGTTTATACCCGCAGTTATAGATCTGGGGGGAAATATGGTCATTGGCTGCCTAATTGGTTACTTCGATCTGGAATCGTTGCTTAACGATTTCTTCAGTAATTTGGGCCTTTGACCTTACTGATGAAAATGTAGTGTTTTAATGATAAATTCATAAAGCGGAGTAGAGTAGGGGATATAGGAATTCACTCTACATCGCTAATATACTGGATGTGAATAAACAACAAAAATCCCATCTTGAGGTGATGTTATTCTTGCTGTTTATTCACAATCCTTCATCGAACAAGAAGATATATTGCACGGACAGATAGGAACACAGGGAGGAATTTTATGAAGGCTCTTACAAAACGTCAACTTTATTACGTGATTGCAATTTTCTGCCTGCTTATAGCTATTTTTGTGGTAGTTATCGGACTCATAGGGAATCATGTCCATCTATGGGTTCTCATTGCTGTGCCATTTGTACTCTTTTCGCTGTTTCTAGCAAACTATACGTGGCTTCACTACCCTAAAAAGAAACGTACTACACCATTTGAATCAAAGGATCAAGGAGGAGAAACATCATAACCTTTCTGGATGTTCTAGTTATGATCATCATGCTTTTGTAGGTGGAGATATCATTTCTCTGTTTACTAGCAGGATTTAGTAAGAATACAAATACATCAACTATCGAGAAAATAACCCTTGTTTTGAACTATAAGCGTTGCTCTCCTCTAATAAATAATGGATCACTGTTTGCTTTTCCAAACTCATACTCAAGATAACTCAAAAGATATCGATCCAACTTACATCCACGGGCACTTACTACTCCCTGTTCGACGGCCTAGGTTCAGTAGTAGTGCGCCTGGCTGATAGCACCAGAGCCTTAGTTGGCAACGAGACGTATCAGTACGATCCCTACAGGCAACTGATCGTGCAACTTCACACACCAGCGTTATGAGCTAATGCGTGGCGCTACGTCAGTGGGTACTACGATGTGAGCACCGGACTCTACAAGTTCGGGATCCGCTACTACGATGCCACGACGGGTCGCTGGACCCAACGTGATCCGGTTGGGGGGAGTTTAAAGGAGACAACCAAGACAAACACGTATGTGTATGCCAACAATGATCCTGTGAATATGGCGGATCCCAGCGGTGCTGATTCCTGTGGTTTCACGGCAACTGGCCTTGTCATATTGGGCGCTGTTGCAGCGGCAGGAATTATTGCACTCACTGTAGCAACTGGTGGTTTTGATCTAGCTGTTATGGCTGGTGCTTCAGCTGCTGTTGGTGCAGGCACTGCACTTGGCATTATAGGAGAAGTAGGAGCTCTATGGGGATTTGTACAACAGTCTAGTAATACTTCAGCAGCGTGTGGTGGCCAGAGCTACTAACTAATTCGAGAGAATCGAAAAATCTATATGGAGAAGGTGAATGGGAACATAGGCAAAGGATAATACGTTCCCATTTATCTTCTAACTGCATATTCCTAGTGAATGCCTATTTTTATAAGGCAAACATGAATTGCTTTATAAAAATGGGCATTTACTAGTTCAAGATATTAAGTGCTTTCTATAGCATCAAAAAAAATACTTTGCGTGCTTCGAAAATAAAAAGCGCGTGTGGTTGAAAAGAGAAAAGGAAAAGACATGAACCAAGCGAAGCCGGGTGTCTATCTCTTTTGTGCAATCATCTTTCTATTAGGTGCAATTGCTACATTTTTTATATTAGGAAACAATACAAGGTATATCATTTCACTAGTTGAGATGGCTGCATTTTTGGCTTTCATCCTTCTATGGAATCAAAAACGTTTATCTTAGTACTCTAAGAAGGTGTTTCTTAAATGGCGTAGAGTAGTAATCTAGGAATTCTCTCTACGTCTCCCCTCTCTTTTGATGTTAAACCAGATCTAAAGATGAAGCCTTTTGATAGAAAGGAAAACAGATCAGGAATGGATAAAGATAACACACCCCATCCCACATTGCCTCCCTGTTCCATCTGTAGAGCAGAACCCGAGAAACGCAAATGGAGCAAAACGTTTGCAGGAGCATATGGCGCGGGAAGTATTCTGCTTATATCGAGGGAGCAACAGAGTTTCTGGTCGGGTCGCAGGCCGAAACTCTCGCTCGCTTCTTCTGTCGTCTGTACTCAATGTGGATATGTTCAGTTCTTTGTGAAGCCTGAGGATTTCAGGGATAACTCACCCTCATAAGATATGTCTTAAATCCGACACATTATAAGTGCCCCTCCCTGTTTCATAACCTGAGTTAAGTAAGAGATCTAACGAATGGCATAGGTTCGCTGGCAGGCAACGAGACGTATCACTACGATCCCTACGGTTCACTCATCAGCCAGCCCAGAAGTGCAGCGTTGCGCACGAACATGTAGCGCTATGCCAGTGGGTACTACGATATGAGCACGGGCTTGTACAAGTTCGGGATACGCTATTATGATGCCACAACGGGGCGCTGGACGCAGAGGGATCCGGTTGGGGGGAGTTTGGCGGAGACGACTAAGTTGAACCCGTATGTGTATGCGGGGGATGATCCCATCAATGAAACCGATTTGAGTGGTCAGTGCCCTGTTTGCCTGGTTCTTGCAGCTATTGGTGTTGGTGCTCTTGTCGGAGGTGTTCTTGGTGGAGTCGGTGAATGGCTCGCTGGCGGATCACCAAAGGATATCGCTCTTGCCGCAGGGTTTGGAGCACTTGCAGGAGGAGCAACGGTAACAGCAGGGATCTTTGCACCTGGAGGGGTTGGTATAGCTGGAGTTACATCGGCTTTTATTGGCAACTCGGCTATTACAGGGGCTGTTGGAGGTCTTATTACTGATGCTGGTGTCGCTGCTATAACTTACGCTGGTAGTTAGTACTAACGTGTCAACAATCATCTATTCCACCTCAATAGTGGAGTAAATAGGAAGGCCTATCGTTGAAGGTACAATGATAGGCCCGTTACACCTTTATTATTTTTCACTAAGGTATTACATCTACCAAAAGAAAAAGGAGCTTGCTATGCAAAATCGACCTCGCCTATCCACCTTACAACTTAGAATCATCAGTATTATCATCCTTCTCCCTGTACTAGGTTTATTCTTCTACGTGGAAAAATTTGGGAAAACATTTGCCTATCCTATTTTCATCGTTCTTTGGATTGTCATTGTCCTTGGTGCTTTAACATGTGGGATTCTTTATAATCTGACATTCAGGAAAAAGAGGTGATCATAAGAAAAATAGTACATACTCATTTATCACCGATCATACTGGCGTCACGAAGTACACCTACGACGCCGACAATCGTCAGGTGACCAAGACGCTCCCCGGTGGCACGGTGATCACCACCAGCTTTGATCCAGTAGGCAATCTGACCTCGCTCTCCACCGTAGGAGGAACCACCACCTACGGCTATAACGCGGTCAACCTGCTCTCTTCCTTGACGGAGCCGACAGGTGCCACGACCACCTTCAGCTACGATGCCAATTATCATCGAACTCAGACCAGCTATCCCAACGGCGTGACGATGAACACCACCTATGACAAAGCGGGCCAGATCCTCTCGGTCATCGGCAAGCACGGTACTACGGTGCTCACGAGCTACACCTATACCTACACGCCCAACAACCTGCGTTCTCAGGTGGTGGATCAAACGGGCCAGAAAACGACGTACACGTATGACTCGTTGAGCCGTCTGACGGGAGCCAACGTCTACAATAGCGCAGGCACCCATGAGAACGCGTTTACCTACGCCTACGATGCAGCAGGCAACCGTACCAGTTACACGCAGGGAGTGACCAGTCCGGGCACGATCACGTACACCTACAACGCGGCCAACGAACTGGTCAGCCACTCGGGCAACATTCCCAACGGCGTGAAGTACACCTACGACAACAACGGCAACGTGACGGGTTGGACGCCAGTCTCGCCCTCAATCACCTACAATAAAACCAACCAGATGACCGCGTTTGGCTCCACGACCTTCAGTTACAGTGGACCCGACCAGAATCAGCGCGTGCAGGTCAATAGCACGAACTATGCCTACAGCGGTCTGGGAAATGATTGTGAGTCGAATGCCGCTGGAAACACGTATTACACCCATGATAATAAGGGGCAACTCATTGACGAACGTACCTCCACAGGCACGTACTACTACCTGTTTGATGGATTAGGTTCGGTTGTGGGTTTGACCGATAGCACAGGTGCTCTGGTGGGCAACGAGACCTATCAGTACGATCCCTATGGGCAACTGATCCGACAGCCCAGAAGTGCAGCGTTACGCACGAATGCATGGCGCTTCGCCAGTGGCTACTACAACGTGAGCACGGGGTTGTACAAGTTCGGGATCCGGTACTACGATCCGGCGATCGGACGCTGGACGCAGCGGGATCCGGTGGGTGGGAGTTTACAGGAGACGACCAAGGTGAACCCGTATGTGTATACCGATGATCCAGTGAATCAGACGGATCCCAGTGGCGCAGGCTGTGGGCTAGATACACTTTTAAACGTAATATCGCTCGGAGGAATTGTTACCAGCGGACTTGGTCTTGTCGCTTCGTCAGCGTCACTACTCGCAACTACTCCCGCTGGTATGGTTGCCGGAGCGGCTGCATTAACGCTCGATGCTCCTACCATATTACTGATAGCTACCTCAGTGTTTCTTGGTGCCTCCATCGCTGCATTTGGTATCACATTAGCTCTACAAATTGCTGATTGTAGTGGACAACCTACACCTTCATTATTTAACTTCTAGCTCAGGTTAATCGTGAGGTGTATTCTGATTGCGAGGAAAATGCTATTCCTCGCAATCAGAAGTCAAAGTATTTTCGATAGTTTCCGTCTCTTTTAGGAAGGAATGTCTCGTGAATTTATTTGTCGGAAATGGAAAAAATCTCATCCTGGTACTGTTATGTATCATTTCTTTAGGATGTTTTGGTGCGTGGATACGTTTAAAGCGTAAGCCTTCGACTATAATTTTAGGGATGTTAATATTCTTGAGTATACTTGATGGAGCTTTGGCCTTCATAGGATGCCTTTTTCTCTTTTCTCTCAAAGCTTTACCTGTACTTGTCATTATTGTGTTTATTGGAAGCATTACAGTGTTCATACTGAGTTTCTATTATCGGAAACAATAATGTAATAATATTTACATTTATTTCGTTTTTTTATCAGATAAATCGGTTTTAGGACTTTTTAAAGAAAGGAGAAGGTGACACAAATGGATTTTGAAAAGAGAGCAGAGCACGATAAAAATGATTTAGCCTCAGAAAACTTAATAAAAGAACAGAAACAGCTTATAACCGCTTTAGCTAGCATTATTAAAGAATGTGAGGAGTTACTCATTACGTGTAAAGATGTGCTTAAATATACCCCTGCTTCAAACATTATGAGGAAGCGCATAGATGAGGTTTTAAACGATATCTCTCGGATAGATCTGTAAGAATTCATCCAAAATTTAGAGGACGAAAGATTTATCCTGAGCACTTACTATTACCTCTTCGACGGTCAGGCCTACCACAGAGGCAAGATCGATAGCACGGGTGCTCTGGTGGACAACGAGACCTATCAGTACGATCCCTACGGCCAACTGATCGTGCAACCGTACACGCGCAAGTCCTGCGCACCAATGCATCGCGCTACGCCAGTGGCTACTACGATGTGAGCACCGGGTTGTACAAGTTCGGCATCCGCTACTATGATGCGACGACGGGACGTTGGACCCAACGCGATCCGGTGGGTGGGAGTTTGCAGGAGACGATGAAGGTTAATCCGTATATATATGCGGGGGATGATCCCATCAATGAAACCGATTTGAGTGGTCAGTGTCCTGTTTGCCTGGTTCTTGCGGCTATTGGTGTTGGTGCTCTCGGCGGAGGTGTTCTTGGTGGAGTCGGCGAATGGGTCGCAGGTGGATCACCAAAGGATATAGCTCTTGCCGCAGGCTTTGGAGCGCTTGCAGGAGGAGCAACGGTAGCAGCAGGGATCTTTGCACCTGGAGGTGTCGGCGTAGCTGGAGTTACATCTGCTTTCGTTGGTAACTCGGCTGTTACAGGAGCTATCGGAGGTGGTATTACTGATATCGGTGCCTTTATTATTGCTCGCGCTGGTTAGCGTTAGTGTGTTAACAATTATTTATTCCACTGTTAGGACGGAATAAATGATTAGGCCTATCGTTGTGGTTGCCACAACGATAGGTCCTGTTATATCTTTATTATTTTTCAACACGGTATTATATCTACCAAAAGAAAAGGAGCTTGCTATGCAAAATCAGCCTCGCCTATCCACCTTACAACTCAGAATCATTAGTATTCTCATCCTTCTCTTAGCACTAGTGTTATTCTTCTACCTGGCAAGATTTGGGAAAACACTTGCAAATCCTATCTTCATTCCTCTTTGTATTGTTGATGTCCTTGGTGCTGTGACGGGTGGAATACTTTACAATAAAACGTTCAAGTATAATAAAAAATGAGAGAAAGTGAGAAAGATAACAAGTATTCAAGTATTCATATGTTAGACATAATCAGTAACTTATAAATATTATGAGTACGGATTAGAAAAGAAATTGGAGTATATACAAGAGAAAATAGCATCCGAAGACAAAAAGAACGTTCTGCAAGAATTGCTGAGCCAACCAACAATATTGATCACTTATATACACTGACAGATGGACTATGCTCACTGAACTAGGCCGTGTTTGCAGGAGCGCTTGAAGAAAGATAGCTACAATAGTCGTCTGTCGTCCTCTTCGGAATGGTCTAGGATCAGTCGTTGACCTGTGATCGATAGCACAGGTGCTCTGGTGGGCAACGATCCGTATGGGCAACTGATCCGGCAACCTCACACTCCAGCGTTGCGCACCAATGCGTGGCGTTATGCCAGTGGCTACTATGATGCGGCGACAGGACGCTGGACGCAGAGGGATCCGGTAGGTGGCAGTTTGGCGGAGACGACCAAGGTCAATCCGTATGTGTATGCGGGGGATGATCCGATCAATATGGTCGATCCCTACTGGTCGCGATTGTGTATGGGATGCAGTCCTAAGTATTAGTACTGATACAGTTGGGGTTGTTGGTATAGTGAGTAGCTGGATAGGATCACTAGGAGCTGCTACTGCTGAAGCGGGAGCTGCTACTGCTGATACTGGTGTTACATTAGCGGATGGTAGTATTGGATACCTAGGGTTTGAGTCGCTAGCGCTACCAGGGGTTGGTGAAATAGTAGGAGGTGCTGCAATAGGGTTAGGTATCTTTGCCATGGCTTACTTTGCAGCAGAAGTTATTGCAGAATGTAGTGGGCAACACTTCCCATTGTAGTTTCTCATTGTAGGAAATAGTAGAAAGCGATACTCACTTCATAAAAAGAGTATCGCTTTCTAAGTATGCCATGCTTCTGGTGGAGCACATGAGCTGTGATATTAGGCTCTAATAGTAGGAGAATAATATTCATTTTAGGCATAGTTCCCGTTCAATTTGAATTGTACCTTAGCTAAAATTTCTTGAGGGTTATCAAATGAGAAAAAATAAAATAGAAACGTGGATCGGATTAAGCATGTTTTTCGTTTCATTAGCTCTGTTTATAGGAGCTATATATGATTTTATTACTCATGATCCGCTCTGGTGGCAACTCGTTTTCCTTGGCATCTTCTTAGCACTATTTGGTGGTTACTTTTTAATATCTTCCAAGAAAAGGCTGTAACTAATTTCTCACATTGTTTGGATTCCTGAATATCAAAGATCTAACGTTTTCCGATAAGTGTAATGCTCAAATACTGCTCTCTCTTCAATGGATTGGGTTCAGTCGTGGGCCTGACCGATAGCACAGGTGTTCTGGTGGGCAATGAGATGTATCAGTACGATCCGTATGGGCAACTCATCCGGCAGCCCAGAAGTGCAGTATTGCGCACGAATGCGTGGCGCTTCGCCAGTGGCTACTACGATGTGAGCACGGGATTGTACAAGTTCGGCATCCGGTATTATGATCCGGCGATTGGACGCTGGACACAGCGCGATCCTGTGGGTGGGAGTTTGCAGGAGACGGTGAAGGTGAACCCGTACGTGTATGCAGGAGATGATCCAATCAATTTGGTCGATCCGAGTGGGGAAAATGCAGTAGCTTGTGCTCTTACTATCGCTGTCCTACTTTTAGGTACGCTCATTAGCCTATGGCTGATTGGGTCTCTATTAGCGACCGCACCTGCAGATTTTACATTCTTCGCGGCAGATGCAGCACCACTTTTGTCTGAAACGGGGCAGGCCATTGTAACAGATTTGTGGGGATTCGTTGTAGGCATTGCTACGGCTATTATTGGTTTTGTGACAGGAGCGTGTTCCGGCTAAATGAGCGTCTTTAACATAGACCTGATGTACTAACATTCATAGAAAACATGATTTTGGGGAGTAGAGATCTTAAGGATTAGATATTCCCCAGAACAGCATAGTACATATGTGGCAAAACGTGTTTTGCTTTAGACTAGACATGACTGAAAAATAGGCTAACAGAAAGGATGTGTCATATGAAGTTACGCCGTCAATCGACGATTTCCGCTGTCTCAGGTATCTTTTGTTTCATTCTAGCTGTGATGGTAGCATCACTGGCATTTTTGACTACTTCTAATCTTGGAAGAATCTTATATAGTATATTATCGCTGTTTTTAATTATAGGTATTTTGCTAAATTTCGTTCGCTATAGGCATTATAAAAAGTTAAATCAGTAGAGGACTTAGAATGTCCTGATTCTGCTTGCAATGATATAATAAAGCCTCAGCAACAAACTGAAAATTTGATAGAAAAGAAGAAAGAGTAGTAATGGACAAAATTGATACACCGCAAGTTGTCTTACCTCCATGTTCTATCTGTGGAGCAGGACCAGAGAAACGCAAATGGAGTAAAACGTTTGCAGGGGCGTATGGTGCAGGACATATTCTGCTCGTTTCTAGTGAGCAGCGAGGCTTCTGGGGTTCTAATCCAAAACTTTCACAAGCATCTCCTGTCGTCTGCACTCAATGTGGATACGTTCAGTTCTTTGTAAATCCAAAGAATTTCAGAGACAGCTCATCCTCATAGATATTCTCAAATTAGAGACGTTACGAGTGCCTCCTCTGCTCTACAATCTGAGTTTAGTATAATAGCACAGTCGTGTTCGTACGTAACGAGACGTATCAGTACGATCCCTATGGGCAACTGATCCGGCAACCCAGGAGTGCAGCGTTGCGTACGAACACATGGCGCTATGCCAGTGGCTACTACGATGTGAGCACAGGCTTGTACAAGTTTGGGATCCGCTATTATGATCCAGCGATCGGACGCTGGACGCAGCGTGATCCGGTTGGAGGGAGTTTGCAGGAGACGACCAAGGCGAACCCGTATGTGTATGCGGGGGATGATCCCGTGAATATGGTCGATCCCAGTGGAAAAGCTTCGGTTGGCTGTAATCTTGCTGTTGCTCTAAACTCCTTTGCAATCGGTGTTAGTATAGGAGGCATTATTAGCGTATTGACTGCATTTGTACCTTTGTCAGTATTAGGATTAGGCGTAGGATTAGGTGCGCTTGCACTAGCGGGATCCGTGTTTTTTATAACCTTATTAGCGGTAGCGGCAATTTTCTTTGGTGCTTATGAAATTGCGCAAGGTATTGGTACAATTCGTAGTGCTTGTAGTTCCTAAACAGCAAATTGAATTAGTACATTGAAGCTGAAAAAGCCAGATAGGAAACTGCGGTCAAGCTTATTCAGTGAACACACATGAGATTTGCCTGATCACAGATATATTCTGCTTTCATGTATTAGTACAAACCTGATATGTGAGAAGTGAAAAGATAACAAGCTTTACTTTTTACTTCTCATTATTTGAATTGATTAACTCAATATACGATTTGCATAATAGGAGGTGAAGGAGGAAAGTATCCTTTAAAGCGAAAGCTGCATATTTCACCACTTATTATTCTTTCCCTTATGTCGCCTGGGACAGAGTAAAGAAAACTTGTGCATCAGGTATTTTATGCTTTACATTCTTGGAACTTCAGTAAAGGAGAAATTATGAAGACCTCTATAAGCCGTTTACAAATCATTTTGATCATAGCTGTTTGCTTGTCTGCAATCATTATGATTGTATCTATTATTTTTGATCACTCATTACATATTTTTCGTTATGCAGGATATTTTACACAAAATTCTCCTTGGAATACTTTGTTTATCTATGAGTTATAGAGAGACGAGCAAAAGCCTTCAAATAAACGAGAAGGTGGCACAGTATAAACAACCTGTAAGAAGGCTAGGCATTGTATTGATTTTATTAGCGGTGCTCTCTTTTTGTATCTTTGATTTACACACTCTTCTGTTTTAACCTGTACTTGCCTGTTTTATCGGTATGTGATGCTATTGCAGCACTGCGCTAATTGCTATTATTGTGCAGGCAAAAAACTCTACACGTTAGACATTCGCTATTATGATCCAGCGATCGGACGGTGGACGCAGCGGGATCCGGTTGGGGGAGTTTGCAGGAGACGGTGAAGGCGAATCCGTATGTGTATGTGGGGGATGATTCAGTCTGCAGGTTTTACTCTGCTTGCTCTTATCGCAATCACGTATACCATAACTATTATAGCTATGTTTGATTAAATTGATGCGCTATAGGCTTCGGATTAGCATCTGTAACCATTCTTATTGAAGTCAACGGCGGTCAAAATGGACTTTTGATCCCTTTACGCGTAGGAAATAATGAATTGAAAGAGAAAAGGTATGAAAAATAACCAGAAGAGGCAGTTTTTTAGCTTACTTGGTTTCATTTGCTGTTTTATTGGAGCATGTTTTCTTGTTATTATCTTCACACATAGCAACCTGCGTCTTCTTTATTATCTTTGCTACCATTGCTGAGCTTTTAGCGTATGCTGTTCTCTAATCGCTCTTCGATTATAAAGAAGTATAAAAGCTAATAATGTATGAAATTCTTTTGAAATGTTAGTTGTATGAGGGAAGTAATTTATACTATTCCCCTCTCCTAATATACATCTTTAGAATTCGGAGAAATAGATGTCAAAATTCTTTTCCTGGCTTTACTTATCTCCTTAAATATGGTAACGATCACTGTTACCTTTATTAGCATTATGCATTATACTGTGACCAGAAACTATAGAATTATGAAAAGTGATTTTAAACGAGACAATATATTAGCGTCTTGTCTGGTCTTTGTCCTCTTAATCATCAACATCTTTCTTGGAATATCTATCATAGGAAAGATACAGGAATATTCCTCGTATATATCTCTTATGGCCTTGATTTCAATCATAGCGAGCATTGTGACATTTTATACCTTTAAGAGAAGGCAAGGAGTAGTGTTTTGGACCGTCAGCTTCACTGGTCTCATAGCTGTGGCATTGTTAATTATAGATTTTGTTATTCTTTATTAGACGTATCAGTACGATCCCTATGTAAATTTCTCGCCACGATTGTGAACTACTCTCATAGCCTGCTTACACACAAAGAAGTAATCTCTAAATAGCAAGAATCAGGCCTGTAATGTATACTAAAAATTACTTCAATGGCATATATTGTTCTCTGATTGGTTACTTATTATGAGTTGTATCGGTACAGCAGGCCACGTCGATCATGGCAAATCAACGCTCGTGAAAGCTCTGACGGGCATCGATCCTGATCGTTTGCTAGAAGAGAAAGAGCGCGGCATGACAATAGATCTCGGTTTTGCCTGGCTGAAATTGCCGGGCGGGCGCGAGGTCAGCATTGTTGATGTGCCGGGCCATGAAAGCTTTATAAAAAATATGCTGGCAGGCGTTGGAGGGATCGATGCGGCGTTACTCGTCGTTGCCGCCGATGAAGGGGTCATGCCTCAGACACGTGAGCACCTCGCAATTCTCGATCTGCTTGGCGTGCAACGTGGCGTGGTTGCCCTTACCAAGGCCGATCTGGTGGACGCGGAATGGCTCGAATTGGTACGCGAAGAGGTGACGGATCTGCTCAAGCCAACAACTCTAGCGGGTTCAATGCTTCTACCAGTCTCCGCTCAAACCGGACAAGGTCTGCCGGAACTTTTGCATGCTCTGGAGCGTCTCCTCGATGAAGGAGAGGCACGCCAGAATATTGGCAGACCACGTTTGCCCGTCGATCGTGTTTTCACGCTGACTGGCTTTGGAACGATTGTAACCGGCACCCTTCTCGACGGGAGATTCACTGTTGGTCAGGAGGTCGATCTATTACCAGGAGGAATCAAGACACGCATTCGCAGCTTGCAGATGCATAAGCAGCAGGTTGAAGTCGCCTATCCAGGTAGCAGGGTTGCTATGAACCTGCCGAATGTTCAACGTACAGAGTTGGAGCGCGGCAATGTTGTGGCGTTGCCGGATCAGATGCGCACAACAATGCTTTTCGATGCACGTATGCAACTACTCGCTGATGCCGCTCGTCCGTTGGTACATAACGCACAGGTCGATTTCTATAGTGGTGCTCAGGAGCTCCCTGCTCGTGTGCGTTTGCTCGATTGCGAGGAGTTGCAGCCAGGGAAGAGTGCCTGGGTGCAGGTGCGCCTGAGCCGTCCAGCGGTAATTGCGCGTCGCGACCGTTTTATTCTGCGCATTCCTTCTCCCAGCATGACTATTGGGGGGGGTGAAATTCTGGATATTCAGCCGCGCTACCATCGGCGTTTTCAGGCATCGGTAATCACAGCATTAGAGCAACAGGCGCAAGGTTCACCCGAAGAATTGATCCTGGCAGCCTTGAATAGAAGGCATTATATACGCTCTGGAAGCAGAAGCATACAGAGTTTTGCAGGCCATGAACTCTCAGAGATTGTGAAATTGTGTAATTTGTCTGAAGATGTGACGCGCCAGATACTCGATGCGTTTTTATCAACAGGAAGAGTACGGAAGATTGGTGAACTCTGGTTGACACAATCCACCTGGGAAACGCTGGTGGAGGAGGCATTGCGGCTGGTACGGGAGCAACACCAGAACTATCCGTTACGCGGTGGACTTTCTAAAGAAGAGTGGCGCACACGCCTGGGATTGTCCGCAAAGATAGCGGCAGAGGTATTTGCGGTCTTGCAGACAGAAGGAAAATTAGAGGCGGTAGGCGGAGATAATAAAGAGGTGATACAGCGCAGTGGTCTGATTCGCCTGCCAGGCTTCACGCCGAGCTTTACTACGGAGCAGCAAAGACGGGTAGAGCAGTTGCTGCAACTCTTTCTTGCACATCCCTATACTCCTCCTGACCGTGCTGAAGCGGAAGCGTTGGCGAGTGCAGAAGTTGTGAGTGCATTAATTGAACAGGACCGTCTTGTAAAATTAGGTGGAGGAATTTTGCTTCTCCACGAGACGTATGATGAGGCAATAGCGAGCTTAGTGGAGTATCTGCGCAATCATGCTAGAATGACCGCCTCGGAGGCACGTGATATTCTGGGAACAACGCGCAAATATATCGTGCCTCTCCTTGAACATATGGATGCGTTGCGTATTACACAACGTATCGGAGATGAGCGTGTTCTGGGGACGACGCCTCTACATTCGTGAGATATCTCTTGTCGTGATGTATCATCTTGCGGGTAATATTTAGGAATATTTATGGAATCCTTTACAATTTTCCTATTGAGTGTTCCATTCTGTCGCAGAATAGGTTAAAATAGTGGCGCGAGATTATAATCATTATCCATGTCCCGCAGACAGGGACGAGAGTGATGTTTCGGTAAAGTAACCCGTGTCTTATTGTTGTGAATGCGATCCTTGCTTTAAATGTTCAGATGATATGGTGAGGACTGGCTAAAGTGGGTCAACCTACAGGATGGTTGCCGACAGGCATGGGAGGACGGCTTTGAGAGAAGCGTCCAGACAATGCGGAGAAGTATGCAAATCGAAGTTTTGGGTGAGCGATATCAGTTACAAGAACCCATTGGACGTGGCGGCATGGCTACGATCTATCGGGGCCACGACACACGCATGGATCGTGTCGTGGCAATTAAAGTGCTGCGCGAAGTCTACAGCACGGACCCAAAGTTTGTAACACGCTTTCAGCGTGAGGCAAAAGCTGCTTCCGCATTGCAGCATCCCAACATCGTGCAAGTCTATGACTATGGGCAGACCGATGGCAATTACTTTATTGTGATGGAGTTGATCGAAGGTACCGATCTGCGTCGTTATCTACGCTCACGTGGTGTTCTGGCTGTAGATCGTGCTATTATCATTGCCCATGATGTTGCCCTCGGCCTGGGAGCTGCACATCGTCGTGGTATTGTGCATCGTGACGTGAAGCCACAGAACGTCCTGGTTGGTCGTGATGGTTCCATCAAGCTCACCGACTTTGGCATTGCCAGTGTCTATAAAGATATTAATGCCGAACGTCTCACAACAACGGGTATGACTCTGGGTACCGTCCAATACTATGCTCCGGAGCAAGCCCAGGGCGAGATCGTTAGCCCCGCTGCTGATGTCTATGCTCTCGGTATTGTGATGTACGAGATGCTCACCGGGCGCACCCCTTTCGATGGCGATACCCCGGTTGCTGTAGCTATGCAGCATATTCAAGATATACCGACGCCTCCAACTGATCTCAATCCTGGTATTCCTCCTGCTTTAGAAGAAATTATCATGCGTTGCCTGGAGAAAGTGCCGGAGATGCGGTTCCGCGATGGAAGTTCGCTGGCCCGTGCTCTTGAATTGTTGGGCGAGGAAGAGATTGCCGAAACTGTTACCGGACCTTCTGGTGTGGGTCTACCTCCTGGTAGCGGCAATTACGTTTATAACCAGGTTGCACAGCGTAGTAGCAAAAAAAATGCTGTGGTAGCGAATGGTGCGAACGGCAAAAATGGGACTCATACGGCAGAAGATGTGCTTGAGAATGCAGCCACAATCCAACAGACGTTTGTGAATGTATCTTCAGGTGGTCAAAACGTGGTATCGCGTCCCGAAGCGCACGTCGGCATGTATGTTACGCCGCCTGAGGCGGGCGTAACGCGCCCTTTCCGCAACGGGGCTATACAGGGACAACAAGATTCTCGTTTCGCCAGCATCATCACCGTGATGATTCTACTGGCTACTCTCTTGTTGTTGGGTTTCAGTGTTTATCTTGCGGTTCAACTCGGTATTTTCCATTTTCCATCAACCAGTCCAACGGTTACTCAGGACGACGACTTCGAATCAAATACCGGTGCCTAATCTTATAAAGATGGATTTTGCGCAGGCAAAACAGGTTGCAGCAGAGCATCATTTTACTCTTCATGTATGATAAGAGTTTGACGAGTTGGTATTGTTAGCGAGCCAGATCCCCAAAATCTGGAACAACAATGTCCTCTGGCTCGGTGATTATCGTCACTCTATCACCATTGGGAGTAACTCCCACCGTAACTGTTCCCAATGATCTGGTTAATCATGATCTTGCAACTGTTGAGCAAGAACTTACTCAATCAGGTATCCGTTATAAGGTGATCTCGGATGGGACTGATGTGACGCAGGGACTAAATATTGTGATAAGTACTACTCCGGTTGGCGGTGCTTCCATGCCAGCAAACTCAATTGTGCAACTCTATGTTGTAAATTATAATAGTGGTGCACCTGGTGTCACGCCCGGTGTGACACCGACGCCAAGGGCGCAACCGACACCGACGCCAAGGGCGCAATCGACGCCGACGCCAAGGGCGCAACCGACGCCGACCCCTATCACGCAACCAACGGCGACCCCAGCCCCACAACCAACGGCAACACCTGTTCCGACAGTGACCCCGACTGGTCCCTAGTTCAGGGAACTTTTATAAAGGCGTTAAAAATTTAATAAATACTCGTAGTGTGAACGCCCGGGCTTATTGCGCTCTCAAATTACTCCTCGTGTTGTGTAGCTCTACATCCCTGTGGGGCCATATTTTGAGCTATGGTTGAATTACTCTTGCTTTAGCTACCCGTGTGATATACTACCCTTATGTGTTATTCGTGCCGGACGGCATACTATACTAAAGATAGAGAGTTTGTTGGAATTGTCTGGCACCTGGCTGGCTAACAGCTAAATGATACATATAACAATGACCTGGTATTGCAGGAATGCTGACCTTCAACTGCAAATGGCCTCACCTGCTGGCGGTTTACTGATGCTTACCATCGTATTCCGTACGTAGAGTGGGTAATATCCGCTATAAAATAGCGGGGGCCTGAAACTCAACGACAAGTGCCGACTTCATCCTTCTTGAACATCATTCAACTACACATTTATGAGGACTACCTGATTATGATGATGAAATTAGACGGAGCAATTTCGCCAGAAAACACGCTATTTGTTTTGCTTTGCTTCGAAGGACCCGATGTCTACTCCACTGCAGGCGGTTTAGGTACACGTGTCACTGAGCTAAGCGAAGCCCTGGCGCAGCAAGGGTATATGACCCAGTTGATCTTTATTGGTGATCCCTACAAGCCCGATACTGAGGTGCGTGAAGGTGGCAAGTTGATTCTCAAACGTTGGTCCCAATGGATCAGCAAATACTATCCCAACGGCGTGTATGACGGTGAAGAGCAGAAGCTCTTCGATTATAACGAAAGTGTTCCCTACTATATTTACAATGATGTTGTACGGCCCGCTCTCTCTGAAGGTAAGGCTGTAGTGATTATGGGCGAAGACTGGCATACCGCTGAGGTGATGAGCCGGACTTCTGATCTGTTGCACTGGTTTGGTGTGCGCAACAATGTTTTAATGCTGTGGAATCTGAATAGCTTGATGTCGTTGCATCGTATCAATTGGGGACGCCTCAACTTCGTCACGACGCTCTGCACTGTAAGCAAATATATGAAGCACAAGATGTGGGATCTGGGCGTCAATCCTCTCGTTATTCCCAATGGTATTCCCGCACGACATCTTGAGCCTGTGGACAAAGAGGCGGTGAGTCGCCTGCGAGCTATCGCGCGTCGTGGCAATCCAGAGCAGCTCCTTCTTTTTAAGATAGGGCGCTTCGATCCCGATAAACGCTGGATGATGGCGATTGAAGCGGTTGCTCGCTTGAAGAATAGCGGCTATCCCGTGACGCTGTTCGTGCGAGGTGGTATTGAGCCACATGGTATTGATGTGTTTCGCCATGCTTACGAACTTGGCCTGACTATTCAGGATGTCACGGCGCAGCGTCCCACCCTGGAACAATGTTTTACAGCTCTTGAGCAGACACCTCCCGCCGATATCTACAACTTGCGCTTCTTCTTACCTGAAGATTTTGTGCGCACTACCTATGCTGCCGCAGATGCAACGCTGGCGAATAGTGGACATGAGCCCTTTGGCCTGGTTGCTCTGGAAGTTATGGCGGCTCAGGGCATTGCCGTCACTGGTAGTACTGGTGAAGATTATGCCGTCTCGTTTGAGAACGCTATTGTGACCGAGACAGATGATCCCGACGAGATTGTGGGCTATCTTCTCTACCTGCGCCGTCATCCAGAAGAGCAAGAACGTATTCGCACCAATGGATATCTGTCGGCCAAACAATTTTCCTGGGATCATGTGATCGAGAATCTGATCGGTAAATTAGAGTTTCTTGCGCGTAAGCAGAACATTGTCTTCTCATCTCCTGTACGAAACCATGAGAATGCAACGGTTACGAGCGAAGAGGAAACACCCCGGAAAACTATTGGAGATCCCGTGCTTGGGGAACTTACTGTGTAGCCTTGAGAGGAAGGTTTGACATGGTTGCAGACCTTGCAATCTATACCGTCGTGCACCAGCCTCGTCGTCTCAAGCTGCCCGCGCAGCCAATTCCACGTGGTGCCTCGGTTGAAGATATTATTCATTGTCTTTTTGATGAACGTATGAACGAGCGCTATTTTAGAAAAGTGGCGCAGTATAGTTATTATCCGGCAGCACGTATGTTTTTAGATCTGGTACGCCAGGGAATGCGTCTGTCCATTGGTTTTTCGATCTCATTTGTACGCCAGGCAGCAGCATGGGATATGGATCTGCTCAATCTGTTCCGCGAATTGGTAGCCGAGGAAAATGTAGAGCTGATTGGCGTTGAACCTTATCATAGCTTTCTTTTTTTGCTCGATATGCCAGCGTTTGTGCAGCGTATGCAAGACATGGTCGATGAGCTGGAAGGCATCTTTGGTAAGCGCCCGATCGTGACGGATACAACCGAGATGTGTATGTCGTCTACGCTCTATAATGCATTAGATGCAGTGGGCTTCCGTGGAGCTTTGATGGATGGCCGACCCTGGGTCATGGGCTGGCGCGAAAGTACGCATCTCTATCGCAATGGTGACGAAGCCCCCTACGTTCTTCCTATTGAGGGTGGTACTGCAAAAACGCGCACACTTCGTTCACAACGTAAGATGCAGACCGAAGAGATGCGCAGCAATCCTCCCTACCTGCTAACGCGTCACCATCAGCTCAGTGACGATGTGGGCTATCGCTTCTCCAATCGTAGCTGGTCAGGCTATCCCCTCTATGCTGATACCTATGCGGATTGGATTGCGCATACGCGGGGCGATCTTCTCTTGCTTGGCTGGGATTTTGAGACGTTTGGCGAACATCATAGTCGCGATAGCGGGATATTCGATTTTATGCGTTCTCTTCCAAAGGAACTTGCCCGCCACAATGTAAGTACCTATACTGCTGGAACACTTATTGAACGTCATCGCGAACGTTCCCATCACTTGCCGCTCCCAATTTTTCCTACGACCTGGGCTGGCAGTGGTGGAATGGAGTTTTTTCTTGGTAATAGTGCGCAGCAGACCATCTGGCAAATGATGAGCCATGTTTATGGTATGGCGAAATTGACCGAGAATCCTGAACTGATCGATCTCGCAATCTGGCTGGCTCAGTCTGATAACCTGCACCTTATTCAGTGGTATGGGCGCTCAGGCTCAGAAGCTGAAGTCTCCGCCTATTTTACCCCGCAGGAATGGTGGAAGCTGGGGCCGAATGGAGTTATTTTCGAGCAGCAACAGGTATATGTCAATGTTTTGCGTGCGATGGAGCCCTATCTGCCGGCTCGTACAGTACGCCAGGAAGCGCAGAAATTCTCGTGGTCGCACAACGCGTCCCCTGCGTCAGTTAGCTGCAGCTCAACGTATATAACTTCTACTTTATGTAATCTATATCCAGAAAGCGGGAAGGTGCGTGGTACACACAATCATCTTTCCGCTTTTCGCACACACAGTTGCTTGTCACGATTTGTCTGTTGAGTTTATTATAGTGTGTCTCAGTATATCTTTTTAACTCATGGATTTGGAGTAGAGAGTGGTGTTGATGGTTAAGAAAACGTTATGTCTCCATTACTTTTCACCCCCTTATAGGCGAATAATTTGACGATGGGTGTCTATTTAGATAGACTCAAGACAAAGAAGTACAATGTATGTAAGTAATGAGGTAGGTTATGTCACAAAAGAACTCTCTGTCGTCGTTCCAGTATGACGATACTGACCCGATGGTAGGGCGCTATCCAGGCTTTACTCCCGTCCCCCTTCCCATTACCGCTCCGTCTTCAGGTTCGCTGCTAGAACAAGCATTGCCCAACCCCAGTGGACACCTGGCAACCCGTACCCAGACGCGGTCATTAACGAGAACAGATCAGCTTATTTCAGCTCCTGGCGCCTTGCACGATGTACCAACCACGCAATCGCTGATTGCAGCTCTACAATCGACGATGACGCCATCCGCGACCAGGTCGCCCGTTGTTATTCCTGGTGCCAGGAGACGGAAACAGATAAAGACCACAGAGGAACTAAAGAAGCAGCGGCGCATGTCACCCCACCTTCGCCTGGGTATTGCTTTCGGCGCAATTATTGTCGTCATGATCACGACTCTGATCTCATTAACACCGCTAGGTGGGGGCCAGAACTCAAGCACACTCCTGGGTGGTACTCTCGAATGGGTGCAGGCCCAACAACAGAATCAAGATATCGTTGGTCATACATTTGTGACTCTGGCACAGGCCAATCCCGCTCAAAACACCCCCGCTCAGACCACTACAACTACCGCATTGCCACCTATGGTGCTTTCAACGAGTGCTTATGTCGCTATTGCACGTCAAGATGCGATTGCTAATGGGATCAGCCCCGACTATTTTGTGCGGCAGATCCAGGCTGAAAGTGGTTTCAACGTGAATGCTTATTCTCCCGCAGGAGCTGTCGGCATTGCCCAGTTTGAGCCTGCGACGGCGGCTGGTCTGGGTATCAATCCTTATGATCCAATCTCAGCGCTTGCAGGCGCAGCTCGTTATATGGCAAACTTCGCAAGACAATATAATGGCAATTATGCTATGGCGCTTGCAGCTTATAATGCTGGAGCTGGTACTGTGCAATACGCCGTTGCCGCTGGTGGCGCTAATTGGATGAACTTCTTGCCCTATGAGACGCGGCAATATATCCTCAAAATTATGGGGATTTAGCCAGACACAAATGGCTACCGACATGCTATACTATCAATGTCCTGCTGCTTCAGCTGAAATAAAGGACGAGAGGATAGGATAGTATAGCATGTCAGATGTCCACGTTCACCTGCGTAACAATATTTTCTGGCTTCTCCTCGACCACCCTCCCCTGAATGCACTTACTGTCGCAATGTTAGAGAAGCTAACTCTTTCCATTCATCAGGCTATAAAATTGGCCCCTCATCTAATTGTGATTACCGGAATGGGCGAACAGGCTTTTTGTGCGGGTGTTGATCTTCCCGATGACTCTGAGGAACGGCGGGCAGAACTGCTCCATGCTGCTAGAAATACAGAGATCGCTTTTGACGAATTGCATCTTCACCGCATTCCTACAACCGCACTTCTTAAGGGGAGCGTATTTGGCCCTGGTTGCGAGCTTGCCGCATTTTGCGATACGGTGATTGCGCGTGACGATGCTACTTTTCGCTTGCCAGCCGTGAACGCGAAAATCTTTCCCAATGCTGTATCAATGCGCCTGCCTGCTATGATTGGGCGTGAAACAACCAACCGCCTGGTACAAAATGGTGAAACGCTCAACGCGCATGAAGCATTGCGTCTTGGGCTGGTGCACCAGATCGTTCCCAGACGTCGCTTTCTCCTCGATACAGAGGAACTTCTAGTCATGCTGGCTACCGTTGGTGAATCCGCTTGATGCTATGTTTTGTTGCGTGCCCATATCCCTTTCTTATAGCTTATAGCTCAGTTTGGTATAGTGATAGAAAATTAGATTAGCATATGGGAACTTTCCTCTTTATATTTGCGTCTTGACAGTAACGGTACTTTAAAGAGAGAATAACCAAAAGGAGTTCATAAATGCCTACAAATTATTCGATGCGTCCTCTTGCCCCTCTAGGCCTGCTTACTTTATGTATAATAGCTTTCTCGTTTGTGGGTTGTGGTGCTGCGAGTACTGGGGGAAATGTTACAAAGGGTTCCACTGCTACGGTGGTACCTGCTCCAATTTCTGTAAAGGGGTATGGTACTGCCAATGGATGTCCTAGTGATATGGTGGTCAATGCTGTGCCCACGAAGGCAAATGTGATCTTACAACCTTCCGATGTTAATACGACGATTGCTGCTCATAATGGTGATGTGATCGAAGTTCGCTTACCCTTTGGTCATAAATGGGGGGGACCAGCAGCCTCTCAGGGGATCTTGCAACTGCAGCCGCCGGCAGGTTATGCGTTAAAAACGAGTAATGTGTGCATCTGGCGTTTTGTTGCTCAAGGAACAGGGAGCGCTTTCCTCGATTTTAGTGGTCGGCCCATCTGTAAACGGGGTCAGATGTGTCCTTTGTTTATCATGAATGTACCATTTAAAATTAGCGTGAAGTAGGGCACAGATTCAGCGCCATTGCTTCCAAAGGAAGAGGCGTAGGGGCCTCCGGGTCAAGCGGGCTTATGCGCACCCTACGATAATCTGCATAAGTGCATATCCGTGAATAGAGGTGTTCTCTAAGCCGCTATAGAGCAAGGAACGCTGTTATGAATAGCCTGGCTATTGGGCAAGTTCCTTGCGCCGTGCTTGCAACTTGCTTACACGCTCTTCCTGGGCCGCTAACCGCTCACGTTCCTTTTCGACCACATCTGGTTTGGCTCTCGTGACGAAATTTTCATTTGCCAGTTTGCCTTGCAGGCGTACAATCTCTTGCTGCGCCAGAGCGATCTCTTTATCAAGCCGCTGTAGTTCTTTCCCAATATCGAGCATACCTGCCAGTGGAAGGTAAATTTCTACAGAACCGGCTAATAGACTCATCGCCTGTTGTGGTTTCTCCGTCACTACATGATGCAACTCCGGCTTTTCTGTTCGCGCCAGGAATTCGATCAGTGGAGCCTGGGCGGCAAACATACCGAGCAGGTCTCCTACAGCCAGAATTGCTGGAATGCGCCGGGCAGGTTCAACATTCATCTGGTTACGTGCATCACGAATACGCGTAATCACTTCCTGCACCAGCGTAAATTGCTCTTCAGCTTCGTCATCGATCGCCAGCATCGAAGCATACGGCCAGGATGCAACAATCAAGGCCGCTGCCGGCCAGCGTTCAGGTGTTGGCTCACTCGTTTGGTAGAGATGTTGCCAGACCTCTTCAGTGACAAATGGCATGAAGGGATGCAACAGACGCAGGCTCTGATCAAGAACCATCCGCAGAATACCCGCCGTGGAGTGACGAGCACGCTCATCGCCCTGCATCTGTACCTTAGCCATCTCCACATACCAATCACAGTAGTCAGACCAGAAGAACTCGTTGATCTGTCGCCCGGCCTCGCCAAGCTGGAACTCGTCGATCAGCCGGGTCACTGATTGCGTCAGTTTTGCCAGCCGATGCAAGATCCAGCGATCAGCCAATGTCTGGGGCTCCACTTCATTGAGGGCAGGCACTCCCCCACCGATCTCCGCAGTGGTCATCAGTACGAAGCGCGAAGCGTTCCAGATTTTATTGGCAAAGTTGCGGTTTCCCACAATCCGTTCTTCCACCAGCTTCATATCATTGCCTGGCGTACTACTTGTTGCTAGTGTAAAGCGCAGTGCATCGGTGCCATACTTGTCCATTACCTCCAATGGGTCAACAACGTTGCCCTTCGATTTGCTCATCTTCTCGCCCTTTGCGTCGCGGACCAGGCCATGCAGGTAGATGGTTTCAAAGGGAACAGTTCCCATAAAGTGAATGCCGGCCATAACCATACGCGCCACCCAGAAGAAGATGATGTCGTAACCCGTCTCCATGACCGAAGTGGGATAGTAACGCAATAGATCGTTGCTCTCCTCCGGCCAACCCAGTGTGCTAAAAGGCCACAGCCACGAGCTAAACCAGGTATCCAGTACATCCTCTTCCTGGTGAATATTGGTGCTATCACAATGAGCACAATTTGTCGGATCTTCGCGGCTTACCGTCATCTGCCCACACGTATCACAGTACCAGACAGGGATGCGATGTCCCCACCAGAGTTGACGTGATATCGTCCAATCGTGAATGTTCTCCAACCAGTCCGTGTACACCTTTTCGAAGCGTTCCGGCACGATTTTAATCTGGCCATACTTCACAGCCGCCAGCGCAGGAGTTGCCAGGGGCATCATCTTGACGAACCATTGCAATGAAATCAGTGGTTCCACAATTGTGTTACAGCGCTGACAATATCCCAGTGGCACAACATAATCTTCAATCTTGTCAATCATGCCAAGTTTCTCAAGATCTGCCACCAGATTTTTACGTGCCTCGTAGCGATCCTGCCCCACGTATGGACCAGCCTCTTCCGTCATTTTTGCGTCAAACCCGATCACCTGTATCACGGGCAAAGAATGGCGCTGCCCAATCTCGAAGTCGGTCGGATCATGGGCTGGCGTGACCTTCACAGCCCCAGTTCCAAATGCTGCATCGACTGCTTCATCAGCTACAATTGGAATTTCACGTCCCACAATTGGGAGAATCGCCTTGCGCCCAATCAGATCTTTGTAGCGTGCATCTTTGGGATTGACCGCCACGGCTGTATCGCCAAGGATAGTTTCCGGTCGTGTCGTGGCAACATGGATGTATTCACTCGGCTCTGCCTCGTGTCCTTCTAAAGGCTTTAATGGATAACGTACATAGGTTAACGTTCCCGGTGTATCAACATGATTGACTTCGAGATCGGAGATGGCGCTCATACAGCGCGGACACCAGTTGATGATACGCTTTCCACGATAGATTAAACCCTCTTCATAGAGACGTACGAAAACTTCGCGCACTGACTTTGATAATCCATCATCCAATGTAAAGCGTTCACGCGACCAGTCACATGAAGCACCCAGGCGGCGATGTTGATCCTGAATACGGCTTTTATATTGTCTCACCCAGGCCCAGACGCGCTCTAAGAATGCCTCACGCCCAATTTCATGGCGATCCGTACCTTCTTGCGCAAGCAGGCGCTCTACGACCGTCTGGGTGGCGATACCAGCATGGTCTTCGCCGGGCACCCAGAGCGTCTCATCACCTTTCATGCGATGATAACGAACCAGAATATCCTCAACCGTGGATGTGATCGCATGGCCCAGATGGAGCGCTCCCGTTACATTGGGTGGGGGCATGCTAATGACAAACGGATTGCGGGTGGGATTGGGACGAGGTTTGAAATAGCCCCCCTCTTCCCAAAAGCGGTACCATTTCCCTTCGACAGCCTGTGGCTCGTACGCCTTGGGTAGCGCCGTTGCGGATGATGTCGCGTCCGCTTCGTTGTTCTTCCCTTGCTCTATCATGTCTTTCTCCTAATAAATCCAATTCCATAAAAAAAGCCCCTCCCCGTCAAGGACGAGAAAGGACGTGCTCGTGGTACCACCTTGTTTCGATCAATGCGTCATAAAATAGACATTCAATTTTAGATATTGATCCTCAAAAGTGCGTTAACGGGCACACCCGTGGAAATTATCCAGATGGTTCATTTCCAGTCTCACAGGCGACCTTCGATGCGTTGTTCCGAGGAAGATTTGCAGCCTTTGATCTTCCCTCTCTTGCGGTATCGGCACCTACTCCTCCTGCTCCTCGCTATCTCATGTTCATATAAAGTCAGTTTATCGAGTGTTGAAACAATTGTCAAGCACTGGATTATTCCCAGGCAGCGCTCACGGTTCGCTTAAATCTGGACCTGATTTCACAATTCTGGCACCTTCTCCTCATTTTCATCTTCAAGAAGAGGTAATATAAATGTCATAATATCAAATAACGAGAGAAACAGCATTCACAGCGCAAGTAGGCGCAGAGAGAGGAAAATCAACGATGAAAATATACATTCTTGGGGGATCTGGCAGCGGAAAAACGACCCTGGCAGAGGACATTTCTGTCAGGTTTCATGTTCCTCATTACGAACTCGATCAGATTGGCTTGACAAATGGGAAGGTAACCGAAGACGATGCCTTTGCTATTGCTGGGCAGCCTGGATGGATCACGGATGGCTCCTATCTTATCTGGACAGAGCCGTTGCTCTATCAAGCCGATTACCTCGTGTTGCTTGAGGTCTCCTGGCCTGTGGCTGCATGGCGCATTATTCGCCGCCACATCACGAAGAGTCTCCACGGCACCAACTCTTATCCGGGTCTGCAAGGTATGAATTGCTTACTTCCTCTTTGGTAAATTATGTTGACAGGATTATCTCAATTATGCTAGTATTGTGTCAGTACTCGTTTTTAGACAATGTTTGTATTATTTGCATTATAAGATCTATTTTTGGTATAAATGTTTTCTTAATCTAAGGTTTTCTTAATGTACAAGGAATACTGATATCGACCATCATGGTAAGGAAGCCTTTGATCTACTTAAATACAAGATATTTTACAATTACAGCGCGATAGATATCAAGGATAGATGTCTAGAAATAGATGACGTATAGCGCATAAAAAGAAGGAGCTTTTTCATGCACAAGCAGAATGGTTTGTATAAGTGGTTGCATGATCAACAGATCGACCGCAGAAATTTTCTAAAGTGGGCTGGTGCAACTGGCGTTTCGGCTAGCATTCTCGGAGGGACTACCTTTGCGTCCAATACGGTAGCCAGAGCTTCAGGATGGTCTCCTAAGATCGCCCCTTTGATGACGCGCTGGGCCTCCCAGGTCTCCCCAACCAATGCCTGGCCTCTCTATCCACGCCCTCAGATGACCCGTCCCGACTGGCTTAACCTCAATGGTACCTGGCAATTTGATTGGAGCACTGGTAGCGATGCACCACCCTTTGGCAAAACACTCTCGCAGAGCATTCTGGTGCCCTATCCCGTTGAGTCGGCCCTTTCCGGCATCATGGCCTACAAGCCCTATATGTGGTATCGCACTCTCTTTACCGTACCTTCTTCGTGGGCAGGACGCCGTATCGTGCTCCGCTTCGGTGCTGTTGATTGGCAGACTACCGTCTATGTTAATGGTCATCAAATTGGTAAGCATACTGGCGGTTATGATGGCTTTAGTTGGGACATTACATCCTATCTCGATGGTGGCTCGAACGAGTTGATTGTGCATGTCTACGATCCAACCGACACTCTTACCAATCCGCACCTCCCTATCGGCAAGCAACGAGTCAAGCCCAGCGGGATCTACTTTACCTCCTGCTCAGGTATCTGGCAGACAGTATGGCTTGAACCGGTCCCACTAGCACATATTGTTCGTCTGGATATGACACCTGATATTGACAATCACGTCCTGCGTCTAACTGTTCAGGGAGCGAGCAACACCAACCAGACCGTGGTAGCTGCCGCATTTAGCAAGGGAGTACAGGTGGGACGGGCGACGGGAGCAGTTGGTAGCGAGATTAGTGTTTCCATTCCCAACTCACATCTGTGGTCTCCCGATGATCCCTTTTTATATGATCTGCAAGTTTCGTTGATGAATGGCTCAACGGTCGTCGACCAGGTAAGCAGCTACTTTGGCATGCGTAAGATCAGCCTGGGTAAAGTTGGTGGTGTGCTGCGTCCCCTCCTCAACAACAAGTTCGTCTTTCAGATGGGTCTGCTTGACCACGGCTACTGGCCTGATGGTATCTATACACAACCAACCGAAGATGCGCTCAAATGGGATCTGCAACAGATCAAAGCCTTTGGCTTCAACACTGTCCGTAAACATATGAAGGTCGAGCCAGCACGCTATTACTATTGGGCCGATAAACTGGGCCTGCTGGTCTGGCAGGATATGCCCGCTATATTTCCCAGTCCTATTGATAGTTCTAGCGCTTCCGACCTGGCAAACTTTCAGACAGAATTGCAGGCTATGGTCACACAGCACAAAAGCTATACCTCAATTATCCAATGGACGCCTTTCAACGAACATTGGGGCCAACCAGCCAACGCTGCAACCGTACAACAGATCGTCGCCAATATACGTAGTTGGGACTCTAGCCGTCTCATCGATGAGGATAGCGGCTATAACACTGGTCCTGATGGTGATGCCGGGGCTGGTGATGTTCTCGACCGACACGCCTATATTGGACCAGCCTCACCCACTCCTACAACTACCCGCGTAGCCTATTGTGGTGAATTTGGTGCCGTGGGATTAAAACTGAGTGGTCACGATTGGCAAACAACCGATATTGCGCTTGGGGGCTATGTAAGTGATAGCGTTGCACTAACCAACAAGTACGTTGGCCTGATCCAAACGACCCAGAGCCTGATGAACAATCCTGGTATGAGTGCAGGAATTTATAATCAGATCACCGACGTTGAAGGTGAAGTTTATGGATTGCAAACCTACGATCGAGCTGTGATTAAGCCGGATGTCAGCAAAGTTGTACAGGTCAATCAGGCGCTGATCACAGCAAGTAAGGCACTCAATCCATAAATTGCATGTAGGTTAAGAAATCTTTACCTGGGTTAAGACTTCTTAACCTTGCGTTGGGCCAGTTTCACAGTGGTCCAACGGTATAACCAGATTAGAGCCGTGAGAAGAAGTGCGTCAGCGAGATAGCCAGCCAGTGCATCCGTAATCCAGTGTGATCCCTCAAGGATACGCGAATATTCATACGCTTCACGTTATCCTGGAAACTTGTGAGCTGTTGAAGAATTCCTCATTCTTGCCGATATATAGAAGCAAGCAGAAAGGATAGATCATTAGTACTGTTTAGTGGGGAACTTAACTGACTATAGCCCATAATGTTTCATTATGTTACTGCTCATCCTACGTCCCGTTACGTAAGTTGAGAACAAGATTTTTGAAGAGCGTATCTATTAATATAGATTGGTACATCTTTGTATTGTAATGTAAGCCTGTAGGAGGAACACGAGTGAAAATCATGGTGGCGGACGACGACCGCGACATGGTAGACATGCTGAGCTATTGGCTCAAAGGACACGGCTATGACGTGGTGCGGGCATTTGACGGGGAGCAGGCTATCAAACGTTGGCGCGAGACGTTACCCGATCTCGTCATCTTAGATATTCAGATGCCCAAACTCGATGGTTTTGAAGTATGTCGCCAGATGAGAAGTGAAACAAACGCGATGGTGTTAATTCTAACTGCACATGATCGCGAGGATGATGAAGTACGTGGCCTGGAACTGGGTGCTGATGATTACCTGCGTAAACCATTCAGCCCCCGCCAACTTCTTGCACGCATTAAAGCTATTATGCGACGTTCCTCCAGCACCCGTGGTACATCTGGATCGTCGATGACTACTGTAGGCCCAATCACGCTGGATGCAATGCGGCACGAGGTTACGAGAGATGGCTCTAAAGTCAGACTCACACCAACCGAAAGCCGCCTGTTACACCTGCTCATTACCCACACTGGACAGGTATTGACGACAGACATGATTATCGAACGCGTCTGGGGCTATGATGAAGCCGGTGATTTAGGACTTGTGAAAACTCACATCCGCCACCTGCGTCAGAAGGTTGAACCCGATCCTAATACTCCACAATTTATCATGACCGTTCCTGGTGTGGGATATACCTTTACCGCCCCTGTGACTATTGAACCATAAATAAAAAAGGCTGGTCTCCTATCCCTTCGAGAAGGAGACCAGCCCCGCCTCACCAGAACTTTAAGCGCTTTCTATTGCATCCTCTTAACCATCTTCCTCAGATCTTAACCACAATACAACACATTTCTTCTTTGTTCTCTATCTCTGGCGTTTATACTTTTAAAGCGTTCTCCAACTGACCCTGAAACTATAGGTATGCAATGACCAGATACGCATTCTTATAAGAACATGAGACTCAGATAGAGTATGTAATAAGTAGAAGAAACGCCCGCCGTTTCACCGTAGATATATACCAAAAGTAGAGGCACAATAAGTGGCATGCCTATAAATCAAAAAAAACGTGATTTGCCCCCTATCGGCCCACTATCTATTGAGCAAATCCAACCTGAGCGATGTACCTGTCAAACACTCTCTCCACTTCACAAAAAAGTAGCTCCAACGTTGGAAGCGGAGAACGAGGAGATTGTGCCTGCCTCGTCAATCTTGCATGCACGCTTAAGCAATACACTGCAAACGCTCTTCCCACGCTCAACTCCCCTGAGCATTTTTCTATTACACATCGCACAATGGGAACGTATACACTCTACACAACAACTCACTCTTCCCCAACGTCAGCACTATCACGTCTCCCCAGAGCTAATGGAACAGATTATAGTCAATGTACGGCGCGTTATGAGATCCGACGATCAGATCTTCCTTCAAGAACAGGCAGGGGTAGTCATCGTTTTTCCCAACGTCGATCAACAAGGTGCATATATTATATTGGAACGTATCTATCATAGCGTGTGCCTGCTGCAAGCCGAAACACTGCTTCCACCACTAACTCTCAACACTACTATTCTTATGGGCATGAGTTCCTATCCAGAACCAGCTTCTTCTCTCGAACAACTACTCTATTTCACTGCTGTAGCTGCTCGTCGTTTTACACTACGTCCAGCTATCATAACTCAACTTCGGGACACTTCCCCCTCGCCGATGCAGGAAACTGAGGTGAAGGATGAACACCCCCAGCATGCTAAAGGACAGGACAGGTTTTCCCTTTATGTGCTTGCCATCCACTATCCCTCCCCGCCTACAACAGCTTATTCCTCATTCACTGGCAACAGAACTTTGTTGTGTACCTGTCGGTCGCAACCATCACTGCCTTACAGTTGCAATGGCCGAACCCACGAATCACGAACATGTTCAACGCCTGCATAACGCCACTGGTCTGACTATCTTCCCCGTCTCCTGCGATGTGGAAGAACTGACCACCCTGCTCACCAGAAGCTGGTAAGAAAAAACACCTCTCTTCTGCTACTCTTTCAATATAGATGGTGGTGAATATCAACTCATCTTGGCGAAAAATTAACCATTTCGCAACCTTTCCTTAACCTGGAACTTCATCACCATGGGTTACTATAACATCTGATGAGACACTATTCGCGTATTGGAGGAACCATTCACGAATGAAATATTCCCCTCATCGCACGATTTCAATAACCTTTTTATTGTTCTTTCAGTTGTAATTATTTACTTTTTAGGAGAAAAAAACATGGTAGTTCAGATGATTCAAGACGATACTCTGCTTACCTTCAAAGAAGCTATGAGCTATTTGCGTGTCAGCCGCTCAACTCTTTATCGCTTGATGTGGTCAGGTCAGCTTACCGGACACAAAGTCGGGAGTACCTGGCGCTTCTATCGCGAAGATTTACGTGCCTGTGTGGGTCGTGAGATTTCGATGGCCGCCTTGCCTTCGTCATTTCTATCCTCCACAGTAACAATCTCTACTGACGTTTTACCTTCAGTAGTAACAATTCCAGCCGATACCGCTCTCAGTGGAGCTATTAATTAACATTTGCCAATTATCCTATACTATATTCTCTATTAATAAATAACAGAAGCGAAATCAGTTGACATACTGATTTCGCTTCTGTCATTTAGCTCTTAGCGTAGGGGCGTCACCTTGGCGTCATTGACTCCAACAAATTGAGGGATTTGCCAAAAATAATGCATCAAAAAAACAGAAAAACGCGGAAAACGGTAGGGACCCGATTGGATCGCGTCCGCCATTCATGGAATCGTGGCCCAGGGTTGATCAATCACGGACGCGATCCAATCGGGTCCCTACCGTTTTATGTGCATTGCAGGCATTGGTGTCGTGCTTGCGTCATTTTTTTCCGAAAGAGTTGGAGTCAATGCACAAGGTGACGCCCCTACGCATAAAAAATCTTACAGCCTGTCAAAATCTATAATCTTCCAATCATTCCCACTTTTCTGTAACGTCAGCAAAACATTATAACTCTGACCTGGGCGTGTGACATTCATAACTACAGTAAAGCGAGAAAAGTTGAAGCCTGTATTAGAGTCTGTTACTATACTTACAGCACCCGTTGTGTATGTTCTCACCGCTCCGTATTTGTCATCCGCGCTTTTTGCCCTCTGCGTGAACGCTGCCTGCGTCATTCCTGCTATTGAACTTTGTGGCATGAGATATTGGTAAGCACTCGCATAATCCTGATTGTGAACTGCATCGTAGTATTCATTTGTGACATTGATTGCATTCGTCTCTGACTGTACTATTGGCGTAAAAAACTGGGAAAAGGCCCACCCACAAAAGCCGCATGCCGCAAGTAGCAAAACAACAAGAATAGAAATGGTGATCCAGAGCCATCGGTAAGATTTTTTGACTGGTGATTGCTGTGGAGGAATGGGAGCAAATGGTGGTGGTTGCATTCCACTATACCCTTGTTGTGGAGGGTAGCCAGGGGGTTGTATTCCCACTCCTGCTGTTTGAGGGAGTGGCTGGTCAGGTATAAACTGGGCATGTTGATAAAACGATGGCGGCGGTGGATAGACCAGCCCCTGACGAATTAAGTCTTCCTCTGGCTTATGCGGCTCCCTGGTTTCTGGAGTCGATTGTAAGGCTGACTCGTTTTTTATTCCATCTGCTTCACCAGTAACAATCTCCTGACCCTTATCGGACCATGGAACATATGACGCCGGAAATTCATAGAGCGGCGTTGATGCCTGCTCTGCTATATCTGTTTCTTTTTTTTCTTCCGGATCTTCCGAAAATTGATTGGGGGTTTGCATATACTATCTCAACTCTGTCCAGATGATGAAACTTGGGAGCGTTTTTCTTGCTCATTTTGTGAGTATTGTTGTTCTACCTGAGTACGAGCCACCTCTTCAAACTCCAATTCCATTTCTTTCCTCACACGAAGTTCTGCTTCTATACGAGAAATGCCATACTTACGTGCATATGTAAGAATACGGCTTACATATGAGTGGGTAATATGTTCTCGTTGCTTACTTAATCCTGGCATTGGTCGCAGGTTCAAGAGAGAGTGAAGTTGAAAGTCACCCTCGGTCAAGGCGGTTGCCAGTAACTGAGCATATTCAACGACAGCCTGGCAAGCCATTGGGTCATTGAAAAACGCCGGTTGTGTACTGGAGACGATTAATGCGCCCGCAATATTTCCCCCACGCATAACTGGCGCGGCACAGGCGCTGGCTTCATAATCATCAACTTCAACTTGCAATCGATCTCCACCACCTATATTATTCCATACAAGCATACGTTGCATAGTCACAGCCGCACCAGCCAGTGTCGTACTTCCTAAATATGCTTTACTTTCGATATCGAACGGCCAGGGATGATTGCCTCTCATTGCTGTTTCGCGTAGTGAATGAATGCCATCTTTGTGCGCAAGCATAAGCCTGGCAAACGTTATAGCTATACCGTGCCGCTCAACATCTAAATGTAGTAGTGCATACTCAAAAATAGCTTGTGACACCTGCCAGAAACGTGTATCCTCCTCAACTGTCATTGCAACCAGATCCAGAACACGACGATAAATATCCTTATTTACTTCACGGATACCTGCGGCCTGCATATCCAGTACCCCTGGAAAGGTCTGGTTGATTACATATGAAAGGTTTCCCCGATGTTCAGGCAAAACGTCCGGTAATCTCTTCAAATAAGTAGCACGCGGTTCTGAACTCCCATTCATCCAGCGATAAATGGTGTTCTCTGCAACATCCATTTCCCTGGCTACGCGCGTGATTTCAGCACGATCATGATATAAAATACTGCGTAAGAAACTGCTAAATGCAGTTAGACTCCCCTCCGTCGATCCATAAGTGAGTTTTTCCTCATTGACCTGTAAAAGTGAAGATGTTCCCTCATCGGAATTCCACCTTTTCTCACTAGATGTACCGATCGTAGCAGGCTGTTCATTTCGTGGCTCTGAACTTTTCAGCTCAGGCTTAGTTGTTTTTCGTGAGCCTGGAGGACGCCCCCGCTTCCTACGGGGCAATTCAGCCGCATCTTGCCCGTTTTTCATCGCTCTCATTCCTTACTACATTGAAAACAACGTAACATCTACAAAATGTTTTAATTGACATTATACCACAGATGCGTTTTGAAATCTCAATATTATGACATTTCAGCCTTAAAGTTTCGTTAAAATGTTCCACTTCTGTAAAGAAAAGTAAGGCGTTGTTGGTCGTATCTGATTCACCTGTTACTGGAGAGCTATCAGGTCAGTCTCCTCAGTGAAATCTTCATCAACTCTATCTTGTTATACAAACATAACAAATATAAATTGATTCGTATCGCATTTAATTTATACAATGTTTGTACGAAAGTACCACAATGTCGTAAACGTATTGATTTTTTAAGTGGCGACATGTAATATATTTCTCACGAGGAGGAATATTTCTCACCTTCATCATAAAGGTTGCGAAAAAAAATCTCCATTACTTGGCTGGAAGGAATTATTCGGTGTTATGGCAGTAAACAATGTAGTGCACGTTAATGAGTGTGGCCTCCCTCTAAATGCTATCAATTGGCTGGAAACACACCATCAAAGTAAAGCTCTTGAGCGAAGACAAATGATTTGCGACTTACGACTCCAACGAGGGAGCTTTGTTGTGGATGCAGGTTGCGGCCCTGGTCTATGGACTCCCCTTCTCGCTCAGTCTATAGGGCCTGCTGGCTACATCCTTGGGGTGGATATCTCACCAGAAGCTCTGGTCACCGCCCAACGAAGAAGTGCACATCGCCCGTATCGTCAACAAGTACAATATAAACGTGCATACCTGGAGCAACTACCCATTGAATATGGAACTGCTGACACGATTTTTAGCGCAAACGTTAGCCAGTATCTCTCCGATCCAGTCACTACATTTGCTGCTATGGGCCGCTACCTGGCTCCCGGCGGACGCCTTGTTATCAAGGATATTGATTTTGGTACCATGCGCTTTCAGGGCGTTGATCCAGCCCTACAGGCTCGTGTGCTTCGCGCACGCGAAATATGGGAACAGGAACGCGTTCAACAAGGCTATTCCTTTGAAGATAGTTGGGTTGGCTCAAAGCTTGCTGGCTACTTACGTGCAGCCGGTTACGAAGATATCCAGGAGAAGACATATCGAGTCATACGACATTCCCCTCTCCCAGCCAACTTTCGTCAGTATGTCCAGGGCATTGCCGAATGGTTCGTCTGTGAAGGCGCTCCCTTCCTTGCTAATGAAGATGTAACAAATTGGCTACAATGTTTTTTCTCTGCAACAGAGAATGTTTTAGATCAGGATACCTTCCTCTTTGAGGAAACGGAATTCGTGGTTAGCGGTTCCTTGCAGATCGCTCCATCACGTTTCTATATAGATATGCAAAGAGAGGTGCCTTCCCTGGAGGAAGCACTCATGGTCACTTCCGGGTAATTCTCTCCCCGACTCATTCGTTCAATTACCCGAGCCGGGAAACGCTGGGAGGTCTCTCCTAGAACTGCATCCGCTTCTTAAAGCGCCCATGTGGATGCTCTCTAGGAGAGACCTCCCAGCGTTTTTATAAAAAAAATAGGATGTTTATAATCGAAACATCCTGCAGAAAATTATATTTATCAATTTGATAATTATCTCACAAACATCTTTCCAACCCTCCACCGCTCTCTTTCAGGCAAATTGCAAATATTTGTATAAATTATGAATATCCTTTGCTAAATGTTAACGACCACCATTAAGTTGATCTGCGATCATCGCAATAGCTACATCACCAACAAGCGAGTGCAACTGATTATGAAGCTGTCCCATATTTTCCATGCGTGCAGTAATAAAATCGTGCTGCGAGGTACCATAAGAAAGACCTGAAAGACCTCGTTGTGCAGCTTCGTACTCCTCACTAATCTGTGACAACAAACGGGCAACTTCACTACGTTGTTCATTCGCTCCAAGCATGATTTTTTTCCTTCCTGGTTGTAGAGCCTGTGGATTGGATAATATTTAGCGTCAATACATAAGACCGACAAGATGTAAATACAATGTGTATCATTTGTAAGACACGATGTACAATACACATTCATAGTATGCACGAAAATGTGAGGCTTTGTCTAGTGGTTAACACCCCTTTTTTTAAAAATTAGTGTTTTTTACAGAAATTTCACATGTTATCTCAATGTATAAACATCGATAAACATTTTATTTGCACTTACCACGCTCATCAGCGTTAATTTTCTTGCTTCCAACTCTTGCCAATCGCCTCCTTCTTTATTGCCATTCCCTCCCTTTAAATAGTACTTCCGGTTCCTTTTCCTGTCGGCATTCAGTACCCTCTACTTATAGAGACTGAATTTCCCCCCGTCGATAAAATATATTTTTACGAATTTGTTACGAAATGCGAAAAATTGCTAACTTTGGTTTGTTTTTTCTTGCGCTTCCCTTCATTTCTATCCTTCAATATGGTATACTCCTTTTAGCGTCAGTTCAGTGCTTGCTCGAATGTGCATGGACTGTAACACGACGTGAAGAGGCCACATTGTCTCCCCTCTGGCATATGTGCCAGTTGCAATGTAGGCAACAAGCGATTGCTTCATCTATTGTTGAAGGGTAACGGGAATGAACCCGTTACAGAAGCGAAAAGGAGTAGACCTTCATGGCACGTGTCCAATTTGAACATGTTTACAAACTCTTTGGAAAAGTCGAAGTTGTCCATGATGTCAGTATTGATATCAAAGACAAAGAATTTCTTGTCCTCGTTGGCCCCTCTGGTTGTGGGAAAAGTACCTGCTTACGTATGGTCGCCGGCCTCGAAGAACCCAGTCAAGGCGAGATCTACATTGGCGATCGTCTTGTAAATGGTGTTGATCCTAAAGACCGCGATATTGCAATGGTCTTCCAGAACTACGCTCTCTATCCCCACATGACCGTTTTCGATAACATGGCCTTCGGTCTGAAACTACGCCACTTCCAGAAAAATGACATTAAGAAGCGCGTAGAAGAAGCCGCTGGTATCCTCGGATTAGAGCAACTACTCAAACGCAAACCAAAAGAACTCTCTGGCGGGCAGCGTCAGCGCGTCGCTCTTGGTCGCGCCATTGTGCGTGAAGCACAGGTCTTCCTGATGGACGAGCCACTCTCAAACCTGGACGCCAAGCTTCGCGTCGCCACCCGCGCCGAAATCATCAAGCTGCACCAGCGCATTCAAACAACCGTCGTATACGTCACACATGACCAGGTCGAAGCCATGACCATGGGTGACCGCATCGCCGTTCTTAACGGTGGTATTATTCAGCAACTCGGCGCACCACAGGAACTCTACGATCATCCTTCTAATATCTTTGTGGCTGGCTTCATCGGCTCGCCCGCAATGAATTTCTTCCCCGGTGCCCGTGTTGTTAGCGATGGCGACCTCACAAAAGTGGTACTCGAAGGCATCGGACAGGTTGCAATTCCCCCACTTTTCGTGGAACGCTCCCGCGCCGCCAGCAATAAAAACCTTACTTTTGGCGTTCGTCCGGTTCACCTGGAAGATGCTGCCCTCGTTAATCGCGACGGCTCCATGCCCTCCACTCTCGATGCAGTCGTTGACGTTGTTGAGAACCTGGGTAACGAACTTCAGGTCTACTTCAATACCGGTGGACATAACGCAGTTGCTACCCTTAACCCTCGCTCTCAGGTATCTGCCGGCGATAAAGTTCGTCTGTACGTCGATAACGACCAGATCCACCTCTTCGATTCGGATACTGGTGAAGCTATCTTCTAACAAACATTGTTTGTCAAATGTCCTGCAATGCGAGGAGTACCATTGCAGGACATTTTTATTTTTTACAATGTATATACTTTGTTACAAATATGTTGCTAATCAATTTTATCATCCCTTCCCTGCACATGGCGCAATCAATCTGGCTCCTACCTTGACACTTCCTGTCCTCTGACTTATACTTCGTACAAGTATGTACGTATAGTTTTGTACGGATCATAAAGAGAGGAAACATATGCAATACAGTAGAGGCTATCTACTCGGTCGACTTCTGGTTCGGCTGGGGCAACTGGAAGTTCTGGAAGCAACTTCCGAACAAGTCTATCAGCAAGCTATCACTACCCCTCCTATGGTGTTTGCGAAGGCACTTGCTGCATTGATCGAGTCTGGTAAAGAAGAATCTATACGGGATATGCTGAAACTGCTTCCCTCTAATGCGTTTGATAGCGGCTTTAACTGGCGCGAACGTGGCGCTTTCGCACTCGGATATTCTCACGAACGAGCGGGTTATACACCATTAGAAGAGGATGCCGAAGGTGGCGACCAGGAAGGAGACCTGAGCGATCGTTATGAGTTCCGTATCGATCAAGGCTTGAAAGAATGGATCAAAAATAATGGCGGTGGCGCTTTTGTACGGACAGTCTTACGTACCGAACAGGCAAAACAAAGGCAACAACCCGTGGATGTAACTTCTTAATGACGATAACAAACAGAACAGTAGGGACCATATTTATAGCGTCTAACAATTTATTGAGGGGTATTTTGCGCACGAACGACATGGCAAAATACCCCTCAATAAATTGTTAGACGCTATAAATATGGTCCCTACCCGTTTTTGCACTAATACATTTAATTGCGTAAGGGTTTCCCCGTCATCAACACGGATTCCATACGCGCCTGCGTCTTCGGCATTCCACATAATTTGAGGAACGCCTCACGCTCCAGGTCAAGCACATATTGTTCTGTGACAGGCTCAAGCGGTGAACACTCCCCACCTGTGAGGACACGGGCCAGTTCTCTCGCAATCACTGCATCATGCTCACTGATTTTTTCAGTGAAGAGCAGATTATCAACCTGTTGCTCTAATACCAGACGCGCCCCCACTCCGGGTAAAAGCAACATTTGTGGCTGTGCTGACTTCCACTTCCCGGCTGCCTGCGCTTCTGCTAATTTGAGCGCGTCGGCTTTGGCATCACGCAATAAAAGGTCACGGTTGACAGTAATCGCATCGGTCTTGCGCAGGAAACGCAACTCCTGAGCCTCTACAGCACTGGTGGAGACGGTAGCCACCGCAATCGTCTCAAATGCCTTGCGTACAGGTGTAAAGGGGCCACCGGTCTTGCCAGCCTTCTGCGTCTCCAGGCTGGCTCCCTGGCGTAGCAGCAGTTCTTTACAGCCACCACCAGCAGGGACCAACCCGACGCCAACTTCAACCAGTCCGATATACGACTCGGCAAGGGCACGTGTGTGGTTGCAATGCATGATGATCTCACACCCACCGCCTAGTGCCCGCCCAACTGGAGCCGCCACAATAGGGATTGGACTGTATTTGAGCAGTTGGTGCGCCTGCTGCAAACCATTGATCGCGCCCTCTAGTTGCCTCCACTCACCGCTCCTGGCCCCCATGAGTACCAGGAGCAGATTGGCACCAGCAGAGAAGTCATCTGCCTCGTTCCCAATCACCAGGGCACGGAATTGCTGCGGACCATCCCCCACTGCGTAGTGCAACATTTCGATGATGCCTTCGTCGATCGCATTCATCTTGGTGTGGAACTCAAGACAGGCCACGCCATCGCCCAGGTCGACCAGCGCCGCCGAACCATTGTCATACACGACTTTGTTGTTTGCCTTGAACGCCTGTAGAGAAATGCTGCCCTCTGGCACAGGAACAGGCTTATATTCTCCCGTAACAAAGTCGAAGTACTTACGTTGCTCAATACCACCTATGTAGAATGTGCCTTGCCCTTTGTCGATGACACGGCGTACGAGCGCTGGCAACTCACGCCCCTCGAAGACTTTCTCCAGCACATCGGGATTTTTCAATAACATATCCCACACTTCAAAACTGCCAAAGGTAAAGTTGAAGCCCCAGCGCATGGCTTCGTCGATCGCTACAATACTATCAGCGATCTCTTCGGCAATTTCGGCGGCATAAAGCAATGAGTCAGCCGTGGTCTCGCGGGCGAATGTACTGGCACGATCATCCCCGGATAGCACCGCGAGGATCTGCTTCTTGGGATCGCTGGAATTGCGTGCAGCCCCGATCGAAGCATAACGTACCTTGTTCTGTGGCACATACTCGAATGTTTTCAGATCCAGTTCCAGGATGCTCGATTTGCCATCAGGACTCTTGACACGCTTATAGAAACCCTGCCCGCTCTTCTCACCAAGCCACTTGCGTTTGACCAGCTCACGTAGCACCTCAGGCGCTCGAAACGCTTCCCGGTACGGATCGCCTGGAACATTTTCGTACAGATTATCAGCAACATGCAAGGATGTATCCAATCCTGAAAGATCTGCAGTACGAAAAATAGCTGACTTGGGACGCCCCATGGTTGGCCCCAGTATCGCGTCCACCTCGCCTACTGTGTACCCCTCAGCAATTCCACGTTGAATAGTTGACATAAAGCCGTGTGTGCCGATGCGGTTGGCGATAAAGTTGGGAGTATCTTTACAGAAGACAACGCCTTTGCCCAGGACTTCGGTTGCGAACTGCTGCATATATTGGGTAAGCGCAGGATCAGTTTCGGGCGTGGGCACGATTTCGAGCAGGCGCATGTAGCGAACAGGATTGAAGAAGTGTGTGATCAGGAAGTTGCGGCGGAAATCCTCGCTGCGCTCATCTAACAGCATATGGGCAGGTAGGCCTGATGTGTTAGAACTGATGATCGTGCCCGGCGTTAGAACTGTTTCGATCTTGCTGTAGAGCGCACTGCTTGATATCTGCACGCTCGATGACGGCTTCAACGATCCAGTCCACATCCGCAAGTTCTTCCAGATCGTCCTCGACGTTCCCTATCGTAATAAGACTGGCGGCACGTTTGCTGTAAAATGCGGCGGGTCTGGCTTTGAGCGTCTTGTCCAGCCCTGTGCGTGCTACAACGTCGCGATCCTTCTTCTCACCTGGAGGAACAATATCAAGGAGCAGGCTGGGTATGCCGACGTTGGCAAGATGGGCCGCAATGGCAGCTCCCATCACGCCGGCACCAAGTACTGCTACTTTGCGAATCTGATACGACATAGTTATGACATCCTCTCGATTAGTGTCGCAACTCCCTGGCCTCCTCCAACGCAGAGTGTGGCAATACCCAGCGTCTTGTCGGCTGTCTGCAGATCGTTGATCAGCGTCGCGATGAGGCGTGCTCCACTACTACCCAGTGGATGACCCAACGCAATGGCACCACCATGAGGATTGAGTTTCTCCTGGTCAATCCCCATGGCCTGTACGACTGATAACGACTGAGCGGCGAATGCTTCGTTCAGTTCGATGATGTCGATATCGCTCAGTTGCAATCCTGAGCGCTGTAAAAGTTTGCGCATAGCAGGTACTGGTCCAATCCCCATGTACGCTGGATCAACACCTGCTACGGCCATCGTGCGCACCTTTGCCAGCGGCGTAATCCCCATGTCGCGAGCTTTTTGCGCCGACATCAAGACAACGGCAGAGGCTCCATCGTTAAGCGGGCTGGAGTTGCCCGCAGTCACTGATCCGCCTTTGATAAAAGCGGGTTCAAGGCTGGCAAGCCTTTCCAGTGAGGTGTCACGACGTGGCCCCTCGTCGGCTTCCATTAAACGCCCATCCGGCAAAGGTACTGGAACAATTTCTCGCTTAAAAACGCCGCTATCCATTGCAGCGATGGCACGCTGATGGCTGCGCAGGGCAAATGCATCCTGCGCCTCACGACTGATTTTATATTGACGCGCAAGATTTTCGGCGGTCATCCCCATGGGAATATAGCTCGAATACCCGTATTCTAGTTCGCATGAAGGATAAGATAAGTTACTCTCTTCACCCTCGCGTGCCTTGATCAAACGTGGATTGAAACTTGGATTAAAGCCACCCATTGGCACCCGTGACATCGCTTCAACACCGCCCGCTACCATCACTTCGCCCAGATCTAGCATGATACTCTGTGCAGCCATATTGACCGCCTGCAAACTTGAGGCACAGAAACGGTTTACTGTGACACCGCCCGCTGTCTCTGGCAATCCTGCCAGCGCGACAACGATGCGGGCCAGATTCATTCCCTGCTCGCCTTCTGGGAATGCACAACCGAGAATAAGGTCTTCAATTAGCGAGCGATCCAGTTGTGGCACGCGCTCAACGGCGGCTTTGACGGCAACGGCGGCAAGGTCATCGGCTCGTACATCCTTGAGAACGCCCTTGTTCGCTCGCCCTATCGGAGTGCGTACTGCACTGACAATGACGGCTTCTGACATAGCTCTATTTCTCCTTAGAGGGGATACCCCTGCTTCTCGACAACAATTGCGGCGATCTCACGCTGTGCTGTAACACCGTTGAATACATAATCTCCAACGTAGGTACGCACACGCGCCAATTCTTTCTCGACTTTTTCGGCGTCTGTATTCGTCATAATCATCTGATCCAGGTTGCTGCGGATTCGTGTGAAGCCTAACCAGCTTGCCAGTTGTGCCAGCTTGACGTGCGTCGCGCTATTCTCATCACCACGCTGCACCGCCTGAATGGCACGAGCAAGGGCACTATCAAGCGCGTACAGGTCAATCATCAGGTTTGCCAGATACTCAATAAATTCCTGCTCATTTTCCAGCGCCTGCATATATTTCATGGCAATCTTCATTGCGCTGTAAATGGTCACTTCCTTGGCACGCTCCAGGGCATTGACGGCCCCCTTCAATTCGGCGGGCACTGTTTCGTCAGCCTTCTCAGATGCCTGACCGGATTTGATACGCTCCTTTATCTCTGGGAAACGTGCCATGAGATCGATCTGGCCCGCTAATACGCGCTTGAATAATGTGCCTGCTGCAACCATGCGGTTAATCTCGTTGGTTCCTTCAAAGATGCGCTGAATGCGTGCATCACGATACGCCTTCTCAATAGGATACTCATGCATAAATCCGTAGCCGCCGAAGATCTGCACGCCCTCGTCAACCGCCAATGCCAGCACTTCGCTCCCATGCACTTTTGCCAGCGAGGCCTCAATGGCATATTCTTCAATCGATTTGAAAACGGTCTCGGTATCTGCACCCGCGCTTCGTTGAGCCTGCGCGATATTGCCGGCGGTACGGAATACTTCGCTCTCTGCTGCATATGTTTCGGCTGCGACCCGTGCAAGCTTCTTTTCGATCATGCCGAACTCGTGTAGGAACTTGCCAAATGATTTGCGCTCTGTTGTATAGGTTGCCGCCAGTTTCAATGCGGAACGCGATCCACCAACCGTGCCAGCACCCAGCTTCAAACGTCCAATATTGAGAATGTTGAAGGCAATTTTGTACCCTTTGTGTATTTCACCCAGTAAGTTCTCAACAGGTACAAGTGCATCCTCGAAGTAAACCTGACGTGTCGATGAGCCTTTGATACCCATCTTGTTCTCTTCGGCCCCTGTTGAAACGCCTGGATAGCTGGCCTCGACGATGAAGGCTGAGGGTCTATTCCCATCGATACGAGCAAAAACAACCATCATATCAGCAAAACCAGCATTGGAGATCCACTGTTTCGTCCCATTAAGAATGTAATGTTTGCCATCCGCTGACAGTGATGCTCGCGTGCTCAAGCTCATCGCATCCGATCCAACACCTGGCTCCGTTAATGCATAAGCGGCGATCCATTCACCAGTTGCCAGCCTTGGGAGATACTTTTGCTTCTGCTCCTCGGTCCCGTAGTAGACAATCGGGAGGGTGCCAATGGTTGTATGTGCACCAAAGGCAACGCTAAAAGATGCTTCATTCAGTTCGGAGCCCACCAGTGCACTGGTAAGTAGTCCCAGTTCAGCTCCACCATAGGCCTCAGGTATATCGATCATTAACAAGCCCTGCTCGCCGGCCTTTTTCACGAGACTGGGCAGCAAACCCGGTTCCTGACGATCGATTGCATCGGCATACGGCAATACTTCGCGTTTAATGAATGTTGATGCCGACTCCTCAATCCAACGTTGCTCTTCGTCTCGTTGCTCCAGGGTAAATATCTTTGTCGCACTCTCGCTGACGGGTGTCGTGAGAAATGCTGTTCCTTTTTCAGTTGGTTTAATTGTCGTTGACATAGATGCACATTCTCCTTTGATTATTGGCACGGGCATCCTAAACGCGGCCCCTACCTGTTATTTCGTGTTACGCAATTCTCTACGTAGGGTCTTGCCAATAATTGATTTCGGCAAACTTTGCCGAAATTCTACAAATTTTGGCACCTTGTAGGATGCCAGTTCTTGTTTACAAAATGCGACAATCGCCTGACGCGTCTGATCCGATGGCTCAACACCAGGTTTCAGCACGATAAATGCCGCCACCGTCTCACCTCGATATTCATCTGGTACACCTACAACAGCGGCTTCGACGATATCGGGATGCTGAAATAGGACCTCTTCTACCTCGCGTGGATAAATGTTGAAGCCACCAGCAATAATCATGTCTTTGGCGCGTTCCATCACATAGAAGTATCCTTCTTCGTCCATCCTGCCAATATCACCGGTGCGCAACCAACCATTATGGAAAATAGCTTTGGTCTCGTCGTCGCGCTTCCAGTACCCTTTCATTATATTGGGTCCCTTGACAAGAATCTCGCCTACCTCACCCACTGGAACTGTCTCATCGGTCTCCCGGTTGACGATAATAGCTTCAACATCTGGAAATGGTAGGCCGATACTTCCATTGCGCCGCCTGTCTGTGAGCGGATTGCAATGGGTGACTGGCGATGCTTCACTCAAACCATATCCCTCGACAAGTGTGGCCCCCGTCATCTTCTCAAAATCGTGCTGGACTTTAGCCGGCAACGGTGCGGCACCACTGATGCAATACTTGATCGATTGCAGTTGGGTGTGGTGATCGCCTGCTTCACGCATAATCGCAATATACATAGTCGGAATGCCAGGAAAGAGCGTGGGCTTATAACGACGAATAGCGTTTACGACATCTTTTGCCTTAAAGCGTGGCAATAAGACCATGGATGCAGCGGCCAAAATAGATAAGTTCATACCAACCGTCAGGCCATACGAGTGGAAGAAGGGCGCGACACAGAGAGAAACCTCTGTTCCCTCTCCCGTCTTAGGCGTCCAGTAGCGTGTCTGCATCGCATTGGCCAATAAATTACGATGTGTGAGCATTGCGCCCTTAGCAAGTCCTGTGGTACCGCCTGTATATTGGAGGGCCGCAAGATCATCGCTTGTTACTGGTACAGGCAGGTTGGCAGCGGCAATGTCTTCTTTGTTCACACGTAAAATGTTCTGCATTGTGTGTAACGTTGGATCGTTTTTTAGCTCCGTCGCACTTAATTTTGGCTCAGGTACTTTGACTCCACGCTGGCTGAGAGGATAAAGCATACGTAAAATAGGGGGTAAAAATTCTGCAGGACTGGTAACAATAACGTGTTCTAATGCTGTCTGGGTACGGATGTTACGGACGGAGGGATAAAATGTGTCAAGCATAACTATAACGTTGGCACCAGCATCGTTAAGCTGGTGAGACAATTCGCGCTCTGTATACAGAGGGTTGGTCGGCACGACCACGGCTCCGGCTCTTAATGCGCCAAAAAAAACAATGGGATATTGCGGAATATTTGGCAGTGCAATAGCAACGCGATCCCCTTTTTTTACGCCTATTTTCTGTAAACCCACCGCAAAACGATTGGCAAGGGCTGAGAGTTGAGCATAAGTAATCTTATTACCATAGTAAATTATCGCGGTATTGTTTGGATAATGATGCGTTGCGTTATCGAGGAGCCAGGTCAGAGGATAATCGGGAATATCGATGTGAGCAGGAACACCCTCTTCATAGAACTGTAGCCAGGGACGAGCCGCTAGTAATTCGGCATTTTTCTGCACGGTTTGATCGGATACATGTTGTTCCGCTTGTGCATTATTGATGAGAGATGGATCAGACATGTAGCAATAGCTCCTCTCCATAGCGGTACCCCTCGCAGGTACCGGAAGTGACCTCTTTGTCACCGCATAAGCAATAAAACTACCCGTTGCAACCATTATAAGTTACACGATGGAATATAGACACGTTGCCAGCTAACAAATTTTGCGGCATAATGTATTAGATAGCTAACGCCATATGCTATAAAAATGGCTTTGAGGGGGAAATATCTTGTGAAAACTCAATATGATACAAAGCAGATTTCAGATTTCGCGCAACTGGTAACGCGCTTTCGTCAGAAGCACGACATGTCACAAGGACAACTGGCGCAGGCCACCCGTCTCTCGCGTACATATGTCTATCATCTTGAGACTGGACAACGGACAAATCCTTCCCCTGCGGTTGTGCAAAACATTGTACGTGCTCTAGAACTGACATTGGAAGAGCGCAACCATCTTTATGACGCCTACACACAGCTTACTGGTCAATATATCGATTCTGAATTGTTTGAAGGCACCCTGCTTGATATGGGGGAGCTGGCGCGTTTGCTGGTGCACAATACCTCTTATCCCGCTCATTCTCTAGACCGTCTCTGGTTTTTGCATTCCTGGAATACAGCGGCAACAACGCTTTTTGAAGTACAGGAAGCAGTCAGGAAAGGGGATAAACTGCATTTATTAACGTTAGTTTTTGATCCTCAGATGCGCCGCCGTTTTCATGGCTGGGAGAATTTAGCCCGCCGCTTGATGAGCGATTTTCTTTACGATACGCGCACCATGGCGCATTTGCCTGAATACAAAGCGCTCTGGAAAAATTTGCGCGAACTTCCCGAGTTCCGGCGCATCGCCTCAGCAACGTATCCACGCGGAAAACCTGCGCCCTCTTTCGTCTTTCAGGTCCAGCACAGTGAACTTGGTCGCGTGACTTTGCGCACCGCTACTACCGGGTTCACGGGAGTTGCTAACTATTCGATGGTTAGCTATGTTCCTGGTGATCAACAAACCCTGGATATATATCGTCAACAAAGATGGCAACCGGATTAAGACTTTTCCAATGGGGAAGTTATTTCTTCCTCCCCCAACTTTGTCTGTACCCCTGCACGCTGCACCATATGCGCCGTCAGGAACTTCGCTCGCACCTGCCCGTTTTCAATCTTATCAGCAAGTGCATAAACGATCTTACTTGCATGCTCAAAAGCTGCACGGGCTTCAGCTTTGTTGCCCTGGGCCAGGAACAATTCGCCCCGTGTTGTCTCGATAGAGCATAATTCCCCTGGTAGGCCGATCTCTTCCGCCTGTTCTCCAGCCTCTTGCAGGTAGCAATGCGTTTGCTCAAATTCGCCCCGCCAGAGCGCCAGTACAGCCAATGTACGCAAGTAGGGAATCCGGTAACGAGGACTTTGCTCGCTTAAACGTCCAAGTTGTTCCGCATCAGCAGTTGCTGGCTCATTGTAACCTGTGCGTACTAGAATCTCCGTTTCATGCCAGCGCGTGAGACCAACATACAGAAACGTACTATTGCCTCTATATGACAGCGCCTGTGTTGCATATGATTGCGCCTCAGCCCATTCACCTGCAAGCACGCAATCCGCGCAAAGTTCAACAACCAACAATTCCATAATAGGACGTGGTATATCTGTTGAGAAGACACCCATTGCCTCTTGATGTAGCGCGTATGCCCCCGTTGGATCCATTAATGCGCGTCGTACTCGGCCCAGGGCAATCAAACAGAGGCATAGGAGCAAGGCGGCATTATACACGCGTGCCAGCGCCAATGCTTCTTCGGCGGCTAGCAGTGCTTCTTCGTATGCTCCGATGTCTAGCAACCCGGCTATCAGGTGATAGGCGCTACAAATTCTGCCCCAGCTATATTCAGCCTGCATAAAAGCGAGATGGGCTGCACGCACGGCAATAATACATTCTTGTGGTTGTCCAAGATTATACCTGGCCTGGGCAATTTGTACAAAGCACGTTGCCTCCATTACTGGATTGTGCTGGTTCTCGTAGAACATACGAGCTTCTTCCTCCCTCGCTTCGACCTCTTCCCAGGCGTTGACCAACATAAGCGCACTGGCAAATGCTGAGAGCGCACGTGCTATCAATTCTGGTGAACCGGATTCACGTGCTAACTGGAGTGCCTGCTTTCCATGCTGTAATGCAGCTTCAGCATCAAAGCGATAGAAGTTGAATTGTGCCAATTGCCATGCGTTCTCTGCAAGCACGAACTTGTCATCAACATGACCAATTTCTTCCTGAAAAAGCATGCGAGCCTGCTCTTGCATATCAAATACCAGGTGCCAGCTCACCACGGCTAATTGACTCAAGGCAACGCTTATTAGCATGGTGATATGCATTCTCTTCGCCAGCAAAAACATCGATTGGTATGTAGCCCATGCGCGTTCTCGTTCATGAAGTAGTTCATAGACATGTCCTGCCTGAAGATAGACATGCTCGATGGTTGCTACTGGCACTTCTTCAGCACATATTGCCCCTTCCGTCGGGTGCTCCAATAGCAAATGGAGCGCTCTCTCATAAAAAGCTATGCCGTCCCGTAAAGCAAAGAGGCGCACGACTGCATCACCAGCCGCAACATAGAGATGAAATGCTTGCTCATAGAAACCAGCGGATCGTGCATGATAAGCCTGAAATGAGACAGGGATAGCTTCAATATGTAGTGTTTCTAGTGCACGAGAATGGAATTCTATACGCGTGCTCCTGGCGGTCTCCGTATAAACAACTTCACGGACTTTATCATGCGTGAAGAAGTAATAAGTGTCCTCTTGACAAAAGATGTGGTGTGCCAGCAATTCTTTGAGGGCTTCACGACCCTCATCTTCAGCAAGATGTGCCACATAACAGAGGTACTCAAAAGGCAAATAGCGCCCGAGAACAGCCCCGGCGGCAGCAAACTTGCTAGCTGTTGGTGAAAGCTGCTTGAGTTGCATCGCAATCACAGCTCGCACGCCTGGGAGCAGTAGACGTTCTAATGCACCGATATTCCCCGCGATCGTTTCAAAATCAATCTCCCATCTCCCATTTTCCCTCTCGCGTCCCTTGAGCATTTTATAATCAAAGAGCATTTTGAGTAATTCTACTATGTAAAAGGCCTGACCCCCTGTTTCGCTAAACAGCCAGCGCCCAAAACTTTCAAGATGTACCGTCTCTTCTGCTGCAATAGTACACACAAATTCAATAGTATCTTCAAGCAATAGAGGATTTAAAATGAAGCTTGATGCATGTAAGTTATGTTCGAGGTGAGCAAGCCATGTTGCAAACGTTGGTAGCATCACTAACGCCTCTGTACGCAAACTCAAAAGCAATAGAACAGGCGTATTGCTTTCTATCCAACGTCGACCAGCATATTGAAGCATCTCAAGTGCGGCAAAATCAGACCAGTGGATGTCGTCGATAAAGAATATAACAGGTGTATGTTCGGCCAATGCCTGCCCTAATAGGGTAAAAGACTCGAACAGACGTTTATATGCGGTTTTTTCCTGTCCACTTGCACCGGACTGATTAAACACATAGCTGCGCATCTCCTCAATCACGCGGTCGAGCATCTCATTTAGTGGATCAGGCATCGCGCTCAGATTATGTCCCTGCCTCATTTTATGACCACGATAGTGCTCTAGCATCTCAATCAAGGCTTGGTAGGGCCAGCGTCCCCCATCCTCAAAAGCTCTTCCTCGCAATACAGTTGCCCCTTGTATACTGGCCCAATCTAAAAATTCAGTTGCCATACGCGTCTTGCCAATTCCCGCTTCACCTTTGATGCTAATGATCCAGGTCTGACCTTCCCGAACACGCGTGTATATTTCTATTAACTTGCTCATCTTTGTCCCACGACCAACAAAGGGACCATGGTCAAGCAACGTCAATATTTTATGTGCCTTTAAATCGATCTCGCTCACGCCACTTACTCCTTCTTCCATCCACCATTATGCCATTTATGGTAATTACAATTATCACGCTTGTATTCTAACATGCATATCAGAAAAACACAATAATACATTATTAGTATCTATAACAATTGATGATGCTTTATTATATACCTTAATATGATAATCATACTATGTTAGTAGTAGAACAATTAGCGGATGTTTTCTGACCCTCCCTCCTCCACAAACCCACTGAGCGGCAAGCAGAAAAACAGAATATGATATACTCTATAAGCACACATACTACAGGCATCTAACCTTATCTCAATGCAAACGTAGATAAACAGAGATGATACTTTTGCGTTCATCAACCTGTGACATGACCATAAAGGATAACTCCACAAAGGGAATGCGCATTGAAAATCTTTATACCATTAAGAACATACAGACATACAGCCGCTCGGGAGGATTAACGGATGGATGCTCGCTTTTATAATGCCGACGACATCGATATAGAGCAACTAGCAAATGATCTTGTGAATGTATACATCGCGCAGAGTTATCAGGCTCAGCAGTTTGGCGATCAGCAGCAACGACTGGTGCAATTGAAAAAGGGTGGCGATTTTGAGGCCATCATTGGCATGCAGGCTGCTCTGACCGTAACAATACAAAAAACCGCTGGCGGCACCCTGGCGATGATTGGTCAGCAGAAATGGTTGGATAAGGCCGCTGTGGGGGCCGTGGGCCTTGTAGCTCTGCCTGTCCTATGGCCGCTTGCTATAACTGCTGGCGTGGGCGCATTGCGCCAGGCGAGCCTGAGCAATCAGGTACTGAATATGGTTGATGGTCTTGTACGCCAGCAACGCCCTGGCTTAGTAGCCGGTCCCATCCCTATGCAGCTTCTACCCCAGGTGCAACAACGCTGGGGTAATCCGTCGCAACAGCAGACACCGGTTTACATTCCGCCACCTCAACAGACGCCAGCGTACCTGCCACCGCCACGCGTTATTGTTTCAGAGGTTACTCCGGTTGTGCCACCACCACCTGCGCCACCCAGTGCTGCTCCAATACCAGCAGCAGGACAGCTCCATTGCCCAAATTGCAATACCCCCTATGAGGCAGGTGATACTTTCTGTTCCGGTTGCGGTCGCTCATTAGCCCCTGCAAAACAGTATTGTAGCAACTGCAATTTTGAGATAAAGCCAGGCGCTTCTTTCTGTCCAAAATGTGGTGCTTCAACGTTCCAATCAACAAGTAATCAGCAGACACAGGCTGCTCCCAGTCGACCTTTGCCACCACCGAGGACTCCTTATACACCACCAACTCCGCCTGTTACGCCGCAGCCAACTGTGACGTATAACCAGTCAACAACGCCTGTATATACTCCACCAGCACAGCCAGCTCCGTCGCCTGCGCCATTGTATACGCCACCACCACAACCACCAACACCGGTCTATACACCACCACCGACGCCTTATACACCGCCCTATGCAGCACCAACAGTCGAAGCAAAACCAGCTCAGGTTACCCCTGCGCCAAAGCCTCCATTGTATGTGCCGCCAACCACTCAGGATCCATCAGTGGTCCCGCAACCTAAAGTGACGTTGATGCCATCGAGCGAGCCAAAGAAAGACAAGCCTGCATCCCCACCACCGGAGAAGCAGTATTATATACCGTCTTCGCAGGCCCAGACGCTCCCTGCATCCCATGGAGGACTACATGTGCCGCCACCGTCACCCGCGACACCAATCCAGACCCACTCTGCGGCTAAAGCAACCAGTGACACTCCCTGGGGATCGTTGCAGTTCAGTACCGGTTCACAGATTGAGCTTACTGGCGAACGCGCTATTGTAGGACGCTATGATCATGACCTGGGCGGTATCCAGCCAGAGGTAGACCTGGGTCAAATGCAGGGTGCCGATACCGTCTCACGTATCCATGCTGCATTGGAACATAATGACACTACCTATACATTGACCGATCTGAACAGCACGAACGCCACGCGCATCAATGGGAAACGTCTGGAACCAGATCAGGCAACACCCATTAACGATGGCGATACACTGCAATTTGGCAAAATTACCTGCACGTTCAAAAAACTGTAGCAATAGTTTTTACGCCAATACCGCTCGTTTTGAGCAACTATTACAAAAGGGTAGGGGCGTCACGCAAGGTGACGCCCCCTACCCTTTTGCTCAATTCTTTTTGGTTGATTGTGCGATGCATACAATATCATTATACCGCTCATGGAGTACAATTATGGAACGCGAAACCCTTCTTTCTCTGGCACGTGACGCTGCACAACATGCCCATTGTCCTTATTCCCACTTTCGCGTAGGCGCTGCTGTGGTAGCTGACGGCCAGATATATGTGGGCGCTAATATCGAAATAGCAAGCTATGGCCTGACGTTGTGTGCCGAACGCTCCGCCCTTGCAGCAGCTATCTCAGCGGGAGCCACTGCGATTACGCATGTCGCAATTGCATGCATTGATGCCCCGGCTACAGCTTCAATCGGTGAACGCATGCCATGCGGTGCCTGTCGTCAATGGTTAGCTGATCTCGCACCCGATACTATTATTTATGTTGATGGGGTTGAGCGCGATTTTCGTATACCCGATCTCCTTCCTTATGCTTTCAGCCTGTAAGCATACCTCAGTTTCATCACATTTCGGGAAAGAGAAGAAAACATGTCATTCTTTCTCTTGTTACCCCTTGACATCTCCATCAGACTTGGGTACGCTATGATTCCTGAATACATTAGTGAGTAGATGGGCTTCTTAGTACGTTTCCCTAAAGAAATGCTTACTGAGGTGTGGGTATGCTTGAAGGCACCACTGCGCACCATGACGGACCGCCAGGTCTCTCTCGACATTTCTCGTCGGCGGTAGATGTCTCCTCATTCCTTCTATTCGGCCTTGTACATATTGTTCGTTCTCTCTACACACATTCCCTTCATCGTATAGTCAGGATCAACATGCAACACGCCAACTTCTGTACCCCTGTCCCACATAACCGTATGCTTCATACACATATTCATGACCCCTTACGAAAGGAGCATGCTTTATGACCCGGCCCTTTACCCTTGGCATCGAAGAAGAGTTTCAAATGGTAGATAAACATACGGGCCAGTTATCTTCCAATATCCAGACCATTCTAGAAAAAGGCGTCCCTCTCCTTGGTGAAAGCATTAAACCTGAAATGCTCCAATCGACGGTTGAGCTTGTAACAGGTATCTGCCCCACTATTCGTGCCGCTCGCCAGGAACTCCATTACCTGCGCACTACATTGGCAGACATCGTTGCCTCTGAAGGGCTGGCTCTGGTGAGCGCCGGAACTCATCCCAACGCCCGCTGGCAGGATCAAGAGCCTACGCGGAACGAACGCTACCAGGCTCTGGAACAAGAATACCAGGACGTGGGACGCTCGATTTTGATCTTTGGTTTACATGTACATGTTGGCATTGATGATCATGAACTGGCTATTCCTCTAATGAATCAATTACGTACCTGGCTTCCCCACCTACTGGCAATCTCCTCCAATTCACCCTTCTGGAGCGATCGTTACTCTGGACTACGTTCCTATCGAGCCATCGTATGGAAGCGCTTCCCACGCTCGGGCATTCCCCCCCTCTTCGCATCATCCAACGAGTTTGATCACTATGTGGAACACCTTATCAAAACCGGGTGTATCGATAATGGGAAACGCATCTGGTGGGACATTCGCCCCCATCCTTTTTTTAGCACCATCGAGTTTCGTGTCTGCGATATGCCTGCGACCCTCGAAGATACCCTGGCTATCGCTGCACTTTGTCAGGCCCTGGTCGCAAAGTTAACCTGGCTTCATAGGCATAATATGACTACACATGTGCTTCCAACCCATCTCATTGATGAGAATAAATGGCTTGTCGCTCGTGATGGTCTGGATGCCGAGGTCGTCGATTTTGTACAGAATCGTCGCTCAAGTATGCGTGACTCCCTTTATGAAACACTCGATTTTGTAGATGACGTACTTGATGATCTGGATAGCCGACGGGAAATAAATTACTTACGCTCATTACTCGAAGACCCTCGTGGTACTGGCGCTGATCGCCAGATAGCCATCTATCAGGAAACTGGCAGCACTCTCGCCGTCACCCACTTCCTGATCCAACAAACCATGCAGGGCTTAACACACGATCATGTGAGGTAAACTCTAGTGAAGATCAGGAGATTTTCAGGGCACCCACAAGTCCGGGACTGGGCGATCATACTATTCCAGGGCAAGTATCAGGTACTGGCGTGACAGGAAAATGGACAATGCTCAGGTATAATTACACAATAGAAGAGAACAGCCTCAGCGTCACGGGAAACCGCACGCGTTTAAGCACCCGCGCCGGGTTGCTTCTACCGCTTTATTCGTCTGCGGCCTGTCTCTCCTCTCCTGTATGCTTCCTCGTGTCCATTTCTCTGAAGCTCTGGTACCTTATGATCGCCCGTGTCCTCGACTTGTGCTTGCCCTGCCAAATTTCTCTTCAGTTAGATCTCCTTTTTTATTCTCTATCCCCCATACATCCTCTTTCTTATAGATACCTTGCACATTGATGCATCACATTCTATACTAACTGTGGGCGACTACGCAGTATACTTATTCGGTGCACTTTCTCATCATGAATATTAGCCTATTTTGATGCAAGTGCAACCAATTACCTCTGTGCTGCGTCATCTATTATAGAGGTTCCTTTCAAAGGATCCCATAACTCTTTCTTAATATATTGATTGCCACCTATCTAGCGAGCTTTCATTCGCCCGCCGGGTTGCAACTACATTGTTTGCTTAATGATTAGTATTGATCAATTTTTAACGGGTGCATAATAGTACCAGTTCTTTTGTATTTTATGTATAGCAATGGCGGGGGTGAACATTGCTCGAAATTCGAGATAAAAATGCCTCAACACCTGAGGCGCGTAAACAGGATATCTCCTCATGGCAGGAAGCTTCTATCACCAGATTGAACTCTAAGGCTAAAAAGCGCTTTTCGAAAAATAAGTCTGCTGTTATTGCATACTTTACTGGTGATAAGCCTATCAGGGAGATCGCAACTGAATATAACCTTTCGACAGAACAACTTCTGAAAATGGCGACAAATTGTTTGAAGCAACATGAAGATGGGTCCCCCTGGGGCTATCGTGCTTTGTTGCCAGGCATTGTTGTGAAAGATTATTCCTCAAACTCTGCTTTGGAGCAATCTCAAGCCGGAGATGTTATTGATGCTAATACGTCTTCTAACCGGGAACTACAAAACCGGGAACGCTCATCTCATGATGACGATAATTTAGAAGATACTGCAAAACGACCAGTCGTTATTATTGCACCCTCTGACCCTGTAGAAGATACGCTGGAGGAGGTGCCTTTTACTGGTCTCGTTGAAAACAATACTATTGATCATGTGCAAGATCAAGGTACTGAATCAGCTTCTATTCCTGACGCTGAATTAGGAACCTCACTTGCTGAAACTGAAGTTCCTGTTCCTGCAAGCGATGATGTATCGAACGAGGCTGAAACTCCGGGCGCTGAAACAACTGAGACAGTTACTGCGTCTGAAGCTTTGCTACCTGAAACCGATATTGCAGCTAATGAGGCTGAGGTTCTTACGCCTGAGACTGATGCTATTCATAATGAGACGCTTCCTGAGAATGTGGAAGCCGAACATCTCTCTCCAGCATTAGAAGATCGGAGCACGGTGGATGAGTCATCTCTTTCTAATACAGATACTTTTGTAGAGGAGGGATATTCTTCTCCACAAGCAGAACTCGTACCTTCTGGATCTCAAGAAGTGCTGCCTCCAGATGATGTTCCTGCTGAGTCGGTGCCAGTTGAGGACCAGGAGAAGCATCCAGATGAAAACGTTGAAGCATTAGATATCCAGGCCGTGGCTATTATTAGCGATGATCAGGTTCAACCGCTACCACGTGCTAAAATTACCGCGCCACTTCTGTACGAAGAAGATACTGTTTCTTCGCCAATCGATGTCTATCCCTTGCCGAAATACGCCAAACATACTACACGTACGACAACTGCCCATATGGCTCAACGTCGTCGTTTTGTACACAAGCGCTGGCAGCGTGATTCGCAGGATAAGACGAAAAGGCAGCGTCTGTATCGTACTGTCAGCATAGCGATGGTCTCTGTCATACTGCTCAGCTTGCTTCTCCCTATTGGTGTTGGCCTGGCCGCTTATAATGTCTACAATAATGTACATGGCCTGGCAATTGATGGGGTTAATCATCTAATGACAGTCAAGGCTTTGCTTCCAACTTCTAAAAACGATATCATGTCAGTTCTTAACGCCAGCAAATTGCAGGAGGCGCAGGGTCAGTTGAAAGATGCTGAAACTGACTTTATCCAGTTGCAGCAATTAGCCAACCGTCCCGATATCCAATCGATAATAGAGCAAGTCGCGCCTCAATATGCTGGTGATCTCTCTATGGCGAAGCACTTGCTTCAGGTCGCTCTGGACGTATCGCGTATGGGCCAGGAACTGACTGGCGTTGGTGTAATTGCCGCTAATGTCGTGCATAGTTCTCCGCTTGCTACCAATGCGACGAAGCCATTGATATCGGTAAGTGATGTTTCGGCTATTAAGGCCGCTATTACACATGCGCTCTACTACATGGACGATATCCAGCAAAATATGAGTCAGGTCCAGTTAGGAAGCCTTCCTCTCATCAATGCGAAGCAAAAAGCTCAGCTTACCGGCGTCCTGGACACAACTTCCCTCAATCCGTAATTTGATCATGCAAAATCAGAATATGGTTGATCTCGTTACCTGGCTCCTGGGTGTTGGTCAACCACGGCGTTTTCTCGTCCAGACAATGGATACGGGCGAAATGCGTCCTGGTGGTGGCTTTACAGGGCAATATGGGATGCTGAGTATTCAGAATGGACGTGTAACTCCTTTCACATTGCGCGATGTCGGTTATGTTCGACTATAATGGTAATGGTACAGAACTTGATCGCCATGCACCACCGCAATATAGCTGGATGAATTTCGGCAACTGGGGTCTGCGTGATTCAAATCTTTCCGGTGACTATCCGACTACGGCCCAGATCAATATGCAGGTATTCCAGGAACAGGGTGGTGGTCCCGTTGATGGTGTTATTGATTTCACGCCAGCGTTTATCGGGCATATTATCGACGTAACAGGTCCAATTCATGTTACTGAGTATAATGAAACGATCACGCTCATCAAACCTGGAAGATCGCTTGCACTACTATCAGCAAGATAAAATGCGATCACATGGAGCAACGCAAAAAGTAATGACCTAAGGCTCCGGCACGTAAAGCATTTACCTCTCTTCTGGGCAAATATTTTGCAGCGTGTGAGCCAGCATGCCAACAACGTAAGCTGATCACTATCGTCAAAAATGCTATGAAAGATATCCAATCACGCGATCTGGAGATATACTTCACTAATCCAGCTGCTGAGCAATGGTTGATCAATAATGGATACAGTGGTGGTATAAGTACATTCAGTAAGCAGGATGGTTTCATGCTTGTGCAATCAAATATGAGTATCAGTAAGGCCAGTCGAGTACGTTCATACAACTGAACAGGACGATATTACTCTGGATGCCCAAGGTGGTGCCACGCATAATCTAGCAATTACACTGGATTATAATCGAGCTGGCCGTGATGTTTATGGCTACATACGTATTCTGACTACATGCGTCTCTACATGCCACAACCTTCACAATTGATCAGTGGCGATGGTTTTGATACTGGGCACCCATTATGTACCATTTATAGCCCCATCACAATCAAAAAGGTAACCTGGTTCACTGGTATTACTAACACCCACCAGTGATTCAGCTGCAATTCATTGCCTCCCAGCGAGACGCTTTATTGTCCCAGTGGAAATTACAACATTAGCGATCGTGCTTATAATATGCCTAAAACAGCAGATGTAATGGGGGCACCAACAGCCACAACAAGCGATCTTCCCGGACGCGGCATGTTTGGTGGTATGACAGTGACTCCTCGAATTGCACATCTACTATCATGCTTTCATGGTATGTGCCCAATGCTGTGAAACATAATGGGAAAAATCTGGTTTACCCTTTGCTTGTTCAGAAGCAAGGTGGATACATTCCGACGCTACTGCTCAATGTCGATGCAAGTGCTATTAAGGGCATGAAATCCTTTAGTTTCAAGGGTGATCTGCACGCAGACCGTGTTTTTAACATTCGCTAATCAATCTGTTTATGGAGAAAAAGAGGTCAGGTTATATACATAAAACCTGCCTCTTTTCTTATCATTTCATATCCTATGAAAAATCTCCTTTGTTGTTGTTTTTGTCTTTTTATACTATTGACAACTGTCAATTAGCATGCTATAAATATAAAAGCTGAGCTAAAGAAAATGCCAATTTAGCTTCTCGTTAATCGGGAGATTATTCTCAAGCTTTTTTCGCAATTTATAACATATTGTTTATAAATCAAATCTTAAAAGAGGAGTTTTCGTGAAAAAGTCAATTTCCACAACCCAAAAGCTTTTATTCCTGGTTCCACTACTCGCACTTCTATTCACTGCGTTTAGTTCAACCGCAAGTGCTCACAGTGTATCTGGAGTAGGTCCACGTCCAGTTGCTCACAAGACATTAGCAACACAGAGCAGTCCCCCTTGTGATGCTACGAGTTGTTACACGTATGATCCCTATAGCTTAGGATGTCCAGGAGATTACACAAAATCTGTGGGCATCTACTTAGGGACGCGGCTTCTTGCAACTATTTGGAACGTCTGGTCATCTTACTGCCGTGCAAATTGGGTAGAAGGGCAATTAAGTCCTTATGCTGTTTCCTCAAACATGTCGCTGACCATATCTATACAAGATATACCTTCCAATCTGAATCAAAATCCCCCCAAAGAAGAACAATGCTATCCTACTAGTTGTCCTACTGCTTATGGCTATCCAGGGTCATTAGTTGCATGGTCTAATATGATAGACGGTCAGCCACTAACCAAAGCAACGGGGACGGTTTGGGGGGTAGACACAGGAAATGGCAATTATCTAGGTAGCAATAGCATTGATAGATAGTCTTTTATAGACACATTCCTGATTCCCAACCGGGAATGCTTTCTGTCGATAAGGATAGTAGCTATATTAGAAAGAGTCATTCTTTCATCCATTCTCATAAGGAATGGCTCTTTCCTATCTAACCTATATAGAATCAGAGACACTAACCCATACGCTCACCCCAGCATTGACTATTACCCACATTCCCTCCCCATTACGTCTTAAAAACACATGAAAAGCTACAGAGTGTAACTATAGACGCAACAAAGTCCGTACAAACCCTGGACTCAAACCGCTAGAGTATGCTATGTTATACTATGCTGTTTTATCTATATCTGCCAGGCAAGGAAGATTGCAGCGTTATCTATTATGTTCCTGCTAAGACCGGAGAGCATCCATGACCATATACGAAGGCCCTATTGAGTGGCTGGACCTGGAAATGTTTTCTGCTACCCCTGTTTTCAATACGAAAGCAGTCGTACAGCAAACAGGCATCGCCGCCCCAACGCTACGTGCCTGGGAACGCCGCTATGATCTGCTCTCCCCGGAACGTGCTAATAACGACTATCGTCTCTACTCGGAGCGCGATATTGCTCTCATTCGCTGGCTTAAAGCACGTATCGATAGTGGTATATCAATCAGTCAGGCCATCTCTCTCTTTCACCATATGAGCCGAGAACGCCAGCAGCTTGTGTCTGCGGATGGGCAACAGGCGGCGAAGTTTGTTCAAGCCATGCCCACTTTCCAGATTACAACCGCTTCTCCCATCTCATCACCCGCAGAACCATTTTTGCCAGGAAAAGAGATTCAGGAACCTGCTTCACTTCATAATGACGCACCCTTTGTTGCTTCTTATACAAATATCAACTATGCGGCAACCCACAATATGTCTCTGGTGCGGGAACATCTTATTGAGGCATTTCGTATTCTTGATGAGCCAGCCGCAACAATGATGATGGGTTCTATGCTAACCATCTATTCCGTAGAACAGGTCTGCACCGACTTAATAACCCCTACTCTATGGCAGATTGGGCAGCTCTGGGCCAATGGACAACTCTCTGTGGCCGTGGAACACTTCGCCAGCAACTTTTTTCGCGCCTTACTGACAAATCTGTTCCACGTCACACCTGGCCCGCGTGAAGGCCCTTTGACAATTACCTGTTGCGCACCTGGTGAGCCACATGAGTTGGCAGCTCTGATGCTCTCACTTTTTTTACGTCGTCAGCATACCCGCGTTGCTTATCTGGGACAGAGTATTGAGATCGATGGCTTGCTTCATACGATCCGCAAACTCTCTCCCATGTTGGTCTGCATCTCGCTCACAATGCCTGAGTATCTACCCGCTTTGACCCAGCTAGCTACTCAAATTCAGCGCATGCCAGCCCCCCGCCCTCTCTTTTCTTTTGGAGGTCAGGTATTTGCACATTATGCACAAGCTATCCCTCAGATTCCTGGCATCCATTTAAATGGAGATTTGAAAGATATTGTCGCTCAGTTACACAGTATGGTTGTAAAATGCTCAGAGAACAAAAAATAGTGTATACCAGACGCTTTCCCATCTATGGCTTTATCGCCCTCGCGCTCTGTTGTAGCGCCTGGGCCGCTGCCTGGCTCCGTGTCGAGCCGTTCTATCGCTATAGTTTTTTTCCGCTCTGGTTCGGGTACATCTTGACAATGGATGCCCTGGTCGTCGCTCGCCACGGCACATCTCTGCTTCAACGTATGCGCTGGCGCTACATCGTGCTCTTTCTAGTCTCAAGCGTCTTCTGGTGGATCTTTGAAGGGCTGAACGTAGCGGTCAATAACTGGCACTACATCGTGGATCAACCTTATACTCCCCTGGCCTTTTTTCTACTTGCCACCCTCAATTTTAGCACTGTCCTGCCCGCCGTGATGGAGACTGCTGAGTTCCTCTCGACGTTCAAACGCCTTCACCCACAACTGCCCCCAGATGATCCCGGCCCTCGCCTCTCGCTCAAAACATTGATATCTATCGAATTACTGGGGATCGTGTGCTTCATTTTGCCATGGATCTTTCCACACTACTTCTTCGGGTTGGTCTGGCTCTGTGTTGTCCTTGTGCTTGACCCCATCAACAATTTCATGGGTCGTAAATCGGCAATTGCGCATATTGCGATGCGTGATTGGCGCTTCTTTGTTCTACCTCTGGCTGGCTTATGGTGTGGCTTCTTCTGGGAAATGTGGAACTTCTATTCCCTTCCCAAATGGTACTATACCGTCCCCTACGTAGGTTTCTGGAAGATTTTTGAGATGCCTTTGCTTGGCTACACCGGCTATCTCCCTTTTGCGCTGGAACTCTTTGCCCTCTATCAGTTCATTCTATTACTCAGTGGGCGCAAGAAAGATTATCTGGCGATATAACTATACTGTTATATCGCCAATTTCAAGTGATGAATAATCCTATTTGTCTCAGCGTTTCACCGGCACAAATATAATATAATCGTTTATATCAATGCGTGAATATCCTTTATTGCGTTCGAATTTGCTTATTATGTCCTCTGGATGGAAATACCCATCGTCGGTAAAAACGTACGCGGCTTTCTTGCTTTTATCCACAATCGTCTTGTAAAGAGCGTAGCGCGTGAGGTCGTCCGGACCCTATTTTCGCTTTATATCAACACTCTTTTATCGCCGCACAACTAATCTGCTCACGACTCTGAAAAATAACGCGATCACACACCCAGTAGCCGGAATAGATCGTGTTTATTCCCATATGCATGAGTGTATCGATGACCTCTACCTGCCCCTGCATGAGTACATTTCCACCTGAGATCAAGGGTAGATCTTGAATTGTCCCAAGCACTGGAACAAGCAGAAGTATTGCAAGAAAAAACATGTTAATGTACTTGCTCTTTACCCACTTTATGCGATCAAGCCAGCTATGATCATTCATCAAGGGAGCGATAACAGCGGGAATTGTCACCATCAGGCCAACCAGGTAGCGATAGCTCCAGGGGCGTTGTGCGGCTGTCGCACTGGATAAATAAGAGAGAATTGTGAGCCAGGCACATAGCAATAACAAGAGGCGTGCAGTATGCAGTATCAGTGCTTGCCTTTCCTGGGTTTCCAATGTCTTTTCCGCAGCTTTTTTCTTCCTGAGCATCGCGATTGATTTTAGCGCATTCCAGCTTGAAATCGCCAACAATCCCATATAACCCAGGCTCCAGGCTGCATACAGCAAAATAGGCAGGATAAACTGTTTTTGCACTGGATTATAAAATGGTAACACGATATTAGAAATGATTTGTGGCATACCTGTTGCTATGGGGAGCGAAAAGAGGAAGGTTCCGGAGAATTGTTTTAACAAGAGTCTGATTCCGGTTGGGGCATCAGGATAGGAAGTACTGTGTAGAGTGAATAAATACCGCAAGCGAGATTTCTGCCCAATAGGTGCGCTAATATTATATTTAATTAATGGTATTGCACCAATAAGCAAACCTAGCAATAAAAATATACCATTTTTCGAGAGCAGGTCACGTCGACAAAAGAGAAGCAGTAATACGGTGCTGCAAAAAACAAATGGAACAACCAGTAAATGGCTCCATAATCCCAGCCCGGTCGCTATTCCCCAGCCTCCATAGGCAATTCTACGTGCCCACAACAGCTTTGTGTTTTGCTCATCTTCTCTATTGCTACTCAATACCAGCCATGAAGCAAGCAACATTACTGCTGTACCAAACACCAACGTCTCAACTGCTCCACCAACCGCTTTCATCTCCGGAATCAACACATTCATAGCCCCAACTACCATCAGGAGTAAGGCCACGCAGGCAACTTTTCTGCCATATAATAAGCTACCCAGCAGATAGACCAGCACTAAAAAGGTGGTAAAGAAGAGCAACATACCTAGACGCAAGGAAAAAACTGAAACTCCGAACAGGCGAAACATGAACGCTCCAGCATAGGCTTCGGCAACTCCCATATAATTCTGACCATAGAAATAAATGGGATGCGCGTGCTGAAACGCTATGTGTAATGCCTCCAGCCCCATCGTCCCCTCTTCACTATCTGTAAGCGGCCAGTTATGTGCCATAAGAAAAAGGCGAAATATAACCGCGCATAGAATAATGATGCCGGCTAATAGAGCATACTGATATTTATGAAAATCGAGGATTTTTTTTCGCACTGCAATTCTCTCCCTTTTCCAGGAAAACATAGCGTCTTCTCTCTGTTTTAACGAAGTTGTTATTCTGATTGTATCAATATATGCAACAAAATTAAGCCATTTCCCAGAAAGTACTCTGTAATAATGGCTGAAACAGACCAGATAGGTTTATACTGATTCAGATATTCTGGTTAAAAGTATCATACATATAATAATACTTATGGGTGTTCTAAGCGAATTTTATAGGAAATTAGGGGTACACAGGCTGGGAAATGGAGTTTCTCTCCATTGGGCGAATGTGGGTAGGGGCGTCACCTTGCGTCATTGACTCCAACTATTTTGGAACGAATGACGCAAGCACGACGCCCATGCCTGTAATACACGCAAAACGGTAGGGACCCGATTGTATCGCGTCCGCCATTCATGGAATCGTGGCCCAGGGTTGATCAATCACGGACGCGATACAATCGGGTCCCTACCGTTTTTCATGCTTTTCTGTGTTTTAGGCGTATCATTTTAGGCGCATCTTTCAGTTTATTGGAGTCAATGCATCTTGCGTGCGCCCCTACCCACATTCCCAACGCCCCGGAAAATATCTCTTGATAAAGGTTTTTCACAAATATCTTGCAGTTTTATAACAGTTTACACTCCCGCCATTATGGGTTATACTAACCTGGAAATTTTGTTTGTGTTCTGGTTGTGCCTGGAGGAAAATGCCAGTGAAAATTACTTGTAAACAACAGGACTTGAGCCGGGGCCTATCAGTCGTAGGGCACGCGGTTTCCAGTCGTAGCACTCTTCCTATACTTGCCAATATTTTACTGGCGACCGATTCTGGCCGCCTCAAACTCTCTGCAACTAATCTGGAGATAGGTATTCAATGCTGGATCGATGCGGAAGTACATGAGGAAGGGACAACAACTGTTCCTGCGAAATTAATTACTGATCTCATCAATAGTCTGCCACAGGCATCCGTTGATCTTACCGTTCCCGATGATTCTCACACTATTAACGTGAAAAGCTTGCGCAGTAGTGCCAGCATTAAAGGCATGGACCCCTCCGAATTCCCTCTGATCCCAAGCGCAGAGGGCGGCGAGGCACCAGTAATCCTCGATGCAAAGCTCCTGAAAGAGATGATTGACCAGGTTGCGTTTGCCGCCGCCGATGACGATTCTCGTCCCGTCTTCACTGGCGTTCAGGTTGAGGTGAGCAATGAAAAAGTAACCTTTGCCGCCGCCGATGCGTTCCGGTTAGCCGTGCGCGAAGCTCCTCTTCCCGGCCACGATGAAGCTCATGGCAGCATTCTTATTCCTGCACGTACTTTGACCGAACTCGCACGCATCCTGCCAGGCGAGGGCGCGATTCAAATGATCGTGACGCCCAATCGTAGCCAGGTGCTTTTCCACAGCGAGAACAGCATTGATCTCGTCTCACGCCTGATCGAGGCAACTTTCCCCAATGTGCGCGGCGTCATTCCAAAAGAACATACCACACGGGCTGTGGTGGAGACCAAAGAGTTCGCCGCCGCTGTCAAGTCTGTCACGCCTTTTGCACGCGATAGCTCAAACATCACCCGCGTGAAATTGAATAGTGGCGATGGCACTGAAGGTGGCTCACTCACTATTGAGGCCACCGCTGAAGATGTCGGTAGCAATGTTAGCACGATTAATGCCGCCGTTGATGGTCCTGAACAGCAAATCATCTTCAACGTGAAGTATCTCGCGGACGTGCTCGCAGTTCTGAATACTCCTGAGGTCGCGATTGAGGTGACGAGTGCCGCTCGCCCCGGTGTGCTTAAACCCGTAGGAGATATAGGCGCACTGTATACCTATGTAATTATGCCAATGAGTACTAACCGCTAAATTGTTGGCTTGCGTAGGGGCGTGAGCTTGCCTCCAACAAATTGAGGAATTCACCAAAAATAATGCATCAAAAAAACAGAAAAACGCGGAAAACGGTAGGGACCCGATTGCATCGCGTCCGCCATTCATGGAATCGTGGCCCACGGGTGATCAATCCCGGACGCGATGCAATCGGGTCCCTACCGTTTTCCGCGCATTGCAGGCATTCGTGTCGTGCTTGCGTCATTTTTTTCCGAAAGAGTTGGAGTCAATGGGCAAGCTCACGCCCCTACGTAAATTCGTTTTATTTGAATGGTATCAGGGCAATCCCCGCCCCTACGTTTGTGGAAGGGTGCATGTGTATCTCTCTCGTCTCTCTTTGAGCGATTTTCGTAATTATCGAGAACTTGAACTAAACCTTGGGCCAGGACTCTTTCTCTTCCATGGCGATAATGCACAAGGAAAGACGAATCTGCTTGAAGCGACGGCCCTACTGGCTACGGCAAGTTCTTTTCATGCCAGTAGTGACCGCGAGGTTGTCAATTGGTATGCACCCGACCATATTGCGCGTGTGATTGGAAATATCAAACGCCAGAACGATGCAATAGAGATCGAGGTTGCTATCTTTGATCCAACTCCACCGGACCTTCCAGCTCATGCTTCATCGTCACAACATCCCCTCGAACTTCCAGCCGGTACACCACGCAAGCGACTCAAGCTCAATACGGTCCCTAAAAGAACGATGGATATTATTGGGCAGATGAAGGTTGTTCTCTTTGCACCAACCGATCTGCATATTGTCGATGGTTCCCCCGATGAACGCCGTCGCTTCCTTGATCGTGCACTCTGTCAGGTGCAACCTCGCTACTGCCAGGCACTCGTACGCTATCGCAAGATCGTTACACAACGGTCGGCCCAACTGAAGCGTGTCCGCGATCTGCAAGAAGATCCGCACATGCTTGATTACCTGGATGAGCAATTAACGACGCTTGCTAATTTGATCATCTACGAACGCCAGCGCATGATCGCTGCCCTCAACGAATATGCCCCGGATTTTCAGCAAGCCATCAGTGGTGGACATGAGCACTTGCAGATTGTCTACCGCCCCTCGTTTAAGCTCGATGCTGCCTGGAGTCTCACCGACGCTCTGGAACATTATCGCGAACAACTGCGTGCTGCACGTAAGAAAGAGATTTTACAAGGCGTCTGCCTGCTCGGACCACATCGCGATGATCTGGAGTTCCAGGTAAATACTATTAATATGTTGACTTATGGCTCACGTGGTCAACAACGAACCTCGGCCCTCTCGACTAAACTGGCTGAACTGGCTTTTATGCGTAATAGCACTGGCGATGAACCCGTCCTGTTGCTGGATGATGTCTTTAGCGAACTCGATTTTATGCGCCGCGAGTATCTGCTACGTCAGGTGCTACAGCATGAGCAAGTTCTTCTGACCGCGACTGACCTGTCCGGTTTTCCCCCAGAGATCCTCCAACAGGCCCATATCTATCAAGTGCTTGATGGTCATATCCAGGCAGACGCCATAAAAGATCCTCATAATGAGTGAAATTTACTCTGCAATGTGACCCAGTCTCCCTGAACACGTGCAATTTCCTCCTCGTCGGGCACTCCTTCTCCATAACGAAGCTCGCTATAAGCCCTTGTGAGACTGTCCAACTCCAGTTCACCCTGTGGGATTTCCTGCTGCAAACGCTCTTTGAATTCACGCGGTGTCTCTTCCCGTCTACGTCCATAACCGCGACCCGCAGCCCAACGCAACAATGCCCGATAGATCGCACGAATGCTGCGTGGGGTTGCCTCACCTTCAAGCTTTTCCTTTTCCACCCTCCCCTCTTCAAACTCTGCCCTGGGAAAGAAACGCCGCCAGATTGCTAGTAAAATTGCCTTCAGTTGTGTCAGGAAAAGATGCCATGACCAGATACTTTCAGCCAAATCTTGCTGCTCCGTATGTACTAACCTGGTGCGTCTTCTGTTCAATAACAAGAGAATTATGCGCGTCATCACCACGATAAAAAGTACAGGTAGCACGATCTTCAGCACAGGCAATAGTATTGTCACGATTGGATCTGTTCCAGTCTTTTGGGCAATAACTTTCACATGTGCTGGTTTCAATGTGGGTATGCGTGGTACGCCTGCTTTGATATGGAGCAATGAAAATAACCAGAAAATTGGATAGAGCAAAAATGTAATCCCATACGCAATTATGTTTACCAGCCAATCATAGAAATTTCCTATTGGTTTCAGTCCTTGCTGTACATTTACTAAAAATGCTGGACTGGCGAAAATACCTGTTCCGAGTGCCAGCAAAAGCATAAGCAGTCCAATCATACTCATGGTCAGCAAAATTGCACGTTCCTGTCCGGCAACGCTTCCCTGTAAACCGCCTGGAGAATTGTTGCGCAGAAAGAGGACTTTTGCGAGAGCATGAGCAACGAGGGCAAAAAAGAGAAAGCATGGGACGATACTAAACAAGATGATTTCGTTGAAAGAGCCAGCACCGTTTCCAGCATGAATGATAATGGCAACGATGATGATGCCCATTCCCAGGCGTAGTGTCCAGAAAACACTGCTCGGCTCAATCGTTTTATGGGCAAGGCGCACTCCACGCCAGCAGAAATAAATCGAGAAGGCTACCAGCACAAATACATAGTAGATATTAGCATTCAACTGAAAGAGATCGCCGAGTAGAGTCAGTAACCAGCGAGGATCAAAGAAAAGAAAGAAAGGCACATAGATACTGGCCCATATTACAAGCAATATCAGGAGAGCCATCAATAAAATAAACCAGGCAGCGCCAGACACGCGCTTGCGTTCATTTTCTACTGCTTGCCCTTTGACCAGTTCACGCCGCTCCAGGAATATCATTAACCAGCAGGAGCTCGCAATCAACAAAAATGGTGCCCATAATGGGAGTAATGGTGTGTGGGTCTGAAAGAAATTAATGCTTGCGAACGCAATCAGTAATGCATCCACCCAGCAGGTTTCCAGCGCGGCAATCAGATAAGGTAGCAGACGCTCCCCCAGACCGGGATGTGCTGAAATAGCGCTCGTCGTCATCTCTAACAACTCTTTTTCGCGCTTTTCATTTCCGCTGCCTGAGCGTGTATTTTCTTCTGGTTGAGGCGGTGTATCCATACAGAAAATCCTCAATCTACTTGTCTATGGCCCTCACCGACCACATTCTCCAGGTGCAACGCGCATCTGGAGAATGTGGTTGGTGAGGGCCATGATTGCGACACATGGGCCTATCATAGTTGAGAATAAGAGTGTACTCTTCTTTCTCGGATTATCCTTTAACTGCTCCCGCTGTCAGGCCAGACACAATACGCCGTTGCAGGAATAGCACCATAATCACCAGCGGAATCGTCACGATGATTGCGGCTGCGCTAACCTCGCCAAAGGCGATCTGATGTTCCCCGTTAAAGAGGGGAATAGCCACCGTTACAGTCTGTGCATTTGAGTCTGACGTCAGCGTCAAACCGAAAAGAAAGTCATTCCAGACCGTAATGAACGAAAGAATCGCAGTGGTAAAGACACCCGGCGCAGCCAGCGGGAGGATAATGCGCCACAAAGTTCCAAGGCGGCTGCATCCATCTATTCTGGCTGACTCTTCAAGGTCCGGAGGCAAATCACGGAAAAACGATGTTAAGAAGTAGACCGTCACAGGCAAGGAAATGACCAGGTAGGGAATGATCAGTGCGACATACGTATTATAGACCTGGATCGTATTGGTAAAAAACACAAAGAGCGGTCCAACGAGCGCAATGAGCGGGAACATCTGTACCGAAAGGATAACTGCCAGGACGCCCCCTTTCCCCCTGAATTTCAGGCGTGCGATCGCATACGCGCAAATCGATCCGAAGATCAAAGCCAGGATGGTCGTCAAAATTGCCACAATAGTGCTATTCAACAGGTCTTTCGCAAAAGCAGGCTGAACGCTAAGGAAAGCCTGAGAATAGTTATTCGTCGTGAACGAATGTGGCACAAGGGTAGGTGGTGATGCGTTAATCTCTGAATCAATCTTTATCGAAGTGATAGCTGTCCAGTAGAATGGGCCAAGGGCTATGACTAGCACAAGTACGAGAGCAATATAACGGCCAATTGCTCCCCAATTTATGCCTTGTCTCTTTGGTGTTATTGCCTCTATCCTTGTCTGCCCGGAAGGAACTGCAAGTGCTTGTTTTGCCATAAGATATCTCCCCTTCCTTCTGTACTAATTCTGGCTAATACGGCTCAGTGAGACAACCACGAGGCCAACTACTGCACAGATGACAAAGAGAATAACAGCAGCAGCAACTCCAGGCGCAAAGTCGAAGGTCGTCCCTACAAACATATTGGCATAGGAGTAAAGCGCCATCGTCTGTATCTCACGGCCACCACCGGTAAGTACGTAAAACAGATCAAATGCACGCAAGGCATCCAGGAGACGGAATAAGAGCGCAATTAAAAGCGCACTCCTGAGCAAGGGAAAAGTGATTGACCAGAATTGCTGCCAGCGATTGCTGCCATCCACGCCCGCTGCTTCATAGAGTTCACTGGGAATGACTTGTAGGCCTGCCAGGATCAGGAGTGCCATAAACGGTGTTGTTTTCCAGACATCGATCAAGACTGCTGAAGCTATCACTCCATTTGTCGTCCGCAACAAGGAATCTCCTGCGGCCAGCAAATGCACTGATTGGAACAGGTATGTCAGAACACCATTCTGGGCGTTCAACATCAAGGTCCAGATTTGCGCCGAGACAACGGTCGGAAATGCAAAGGGGATAAGAATGGCTGTCCGTATCAGTCCCCGACCAGGAAAAACCTGGTTCATCAATAACGCAACGGCAAAGCCTAAGATGGTCTCCAGTGCGACGCTCGCTACACTGAAGATAAGGGTTACGCCAATTGAACTCCGGAATGCAGGGTCACCGATATCATGGATGTAGTTGTTTAAACCCACAAACGTTGAGCCGGACGGAATTAATGGATTATTCAGGAGGCTGAGACGTACCGAATCGATGATGGGATAAACAGCCACCAGCGCAATAATGATGATGGTAGGGAGTACCAGAAAATAAGGGAATACTCCACTTCCCATATCTAAGCGCTCACGTAGAGTTTGTTTACGCGTGGTGGGTAGAGCATCTGCTCGAATCGTCGTCGACATAATGCATTTCCTCTTCCTTCATTCTTTGTACATACTACTTCGTATTACTTCTAAAAAGACAGCAATGCAACAAGTAACCCGTGTTCGGGTTCAGGCCATGAGACAACCTGTGGGAAGGTTGTCTCGTGGCTTCACAATCTGCTACTCATCTCTGAGGCACTACTTGTTTACGAGCGTTTGCAACTGAGATTGGAGAGCACTAAGCGCGGCAGCAGGGGTGGCCTGTTTGGTAAGTGCCTGGTGCACGTTGACCTGAATGAGATTCGACAGATCGGTGTAGACAGGTGAAACCGGGCGCGGCAGCGAGTTTTGCAGGATTGGCTGCAATTTTGTGAAGAGCGGCTGCTTTGTTCGTACATCAGCGTCGTTATAGACACTGCTGAGGGCAGGTGTGAAAGAACCTTTTGTCGCTAGCAACTTCTGTGCGTCTGCTCCGAGCACATACTTCATAAAGCTCCATGATGCATCCGCATTCTTGGAGAACGCGTTAATTGCCATATTCCAGCCGCCTACACAGGAATGTCCAGTGGTATTGCTTCCACCATAAGGAAGGGAATGGATATCAAACTTGCCGGCAACCTTTGATCCGCTGGCATTGCCCAGCGAATATGCATAAGGCCAGTTGCGCATCAATGCGGCGTCACCATTCTGGAAGGCTTGACGACAGGCTTCCTCAGCATACGTGGTGATAGCAATGGGCGAGATCGTCCCGACCCAGCTTACCATCTCTGTAAGTGCCTGTACCCCTTCTGCACTGTTGACCGTCACCGTCTTTGAATTGTTGGGATCAAGTACCGAGCCGCCATAACCAGCCAGCACCTCGACAAAGTCGCACACCAATGCCTCTCCTTGTATTCCCTGCCACGCATAACCGATCTTGGCCTTAGATAGAGCACTCTTAGCCATGCTTGTCAGATCAGCAAAGGTGGTCGGAGGAGTTGAGATAATGTCTGTGCGATAGTAAAGGACACCCAGGTCTGTACGCATTGGCGCAGCAACGACCGCACCATTGTATGTACAGGACTTAATTGGACCGGGCAGATAGTTCGCCCGATCACTGGCAGACCAGCGGCTTGAGAGATCCAACGTCCAACCATTAGAGGAGAATTGTGCTGGCCACACAACGTCTATATTGAACACGTCAAAAGATGCACTTCGCGCTCGCAACGAATTCGTATACAGGGTGATAAGGGTAGAGGTGTCAGATGGGCCGTTGTGCCAGACAACATGGACATTATCCTTGTTCGTCTTGTTGTAGCCGTCTACAATTGCCGAATAGGAACCTGAAGTATCATTTTCGGTCTGCCAGACAACGGTTGTGGGACCACTACTACTCCCACCACTGCTTCCACCACATGCTTCAAGCAATGAACCAGCTACGGTGCTGGTCAAGCCGAGTGCAACTGCACGTTCCAGGAACGTACGACGGCCCATGCGTCCGGCGCGTATTTTGACAATCAGTTCGTCGAGGGCTTCACGCTGTTCAGGAATCATGTCTACATTCTCCTTCGGAATTAATGATGAACTGCACTGGTCAAAGAAAATAGAAGGATTTAAGTCCAGGTTGTGGGCGGACCTTCTCTACTAAATACGAAAAAATCAGGTCACATCTCACCAAAAGAGGTCAACGATAACAAACGAGATGTTGCAACGTGTAGCAACATGTAGCAACATGTAGGCTGAACCTTCCTGCATACGATGTGACGTAGATTTGGAACCGGTTCAATTTATTTCTTCAAATATAACATTACAAGCATGCTTTTGTAAAGGGTAAAACCTCATGCTTACTGGAAAAGACTTTACAGACCAGTCAGGATATGTTATCTTTACAATATTATGAACGATGGAACCGGTTCAAATGCTATGAAGAGCCAGAAACGCGTAAAGGCTCCAACAATCCAGGACGTTGCACGGCACGCTGAGGTTGCCGTGGGAACCGTTTCACGCGTCATCAATGGGCATCTGGGTGTGAAGCCAGCGACGCGTCAACGCGTGCTGGACGTGATTGGGGAGCTAGACTACAGCCCGAATCTTATCGCCCGCAGCATGACTTCCCGCCGTACGGGTTCCGTTGGCATCATTGTACCCTTCTTTACACGCCCCTTTTTTAATGAGGTCTTGCGGGGTGTAGAAGTAGCGATCACCCGGTTCGGACATGAGTTCATGCTGTACAATGTGCAGACTGAGGATCAGTGTCAATCCTACTTTCGCAAGTTGCCTAAACAGCGCAAGGTAGATGGTTTATTGGTGATCTCCCTCTATCCCGACGATGCTACTGCCGCCAGTTTCAGACATGCTGGTATGCCTGTAGTATTGGTAGATGCCTATCATCCACTGCTCACCTCACTGGTAGTAGACAACGTCCAGGGCGGGTATCAGGCCGTTAAATGTTTGATTGAGCATGGTCATCGCCGCATTGGCTGTATTAATGGCATCCCTGAGAGCGACTTCCGCTTTAATCCGGCGAATGATCGCCTCGTCGGGCTACATCGTGCTCTTGATGAGGCAGGTATCCCCTATGAGCCAGACCTCGTGCTCACCGTCGAATGGAACCGCCATGGAGGGAGAGAAGCAGCCTTACAACTGCTGACCCGCCCAGAGCGCCCAACTGCTATCTTTGCTACTAGCGATCTACAGGCAATTGGTGTGCTGGAGGCAGCCAGGTCTCTCAACTTATCGGTCCCTGCAGACCTCTCAGTAATTGGCTTCGATGGCATCGAACTTGCGGAAATCATGGAACTGAGTACGATCCAACAGCCAATCCAGCAAATGGGAGAGTTAGGGGCGCAGAAATTGATTGAGCAGATCGAAGATACTGCGACGGATCTTGCGCCCCCACCTGAAGTGATTCGCCTGCAAACTAGCCTGCTCCAGCGCCGGACGATCGCAGCGCCTCCACATTATCTCGGCCTCTCCCGGAAGGGATAGAGATCCTCATGCATCTACGCTATTACACTGTCCTCAATACCGCGACACCCCTGGCTGGCAGCTCCAATTTTGTCAACTTCCCACCTCCATTGAGCAATTCATCCATTGCCTGCGGCAGGGAAATCTGAACCGCATCATCGTTGTAGTTGAGCACGAAAAGATAGCTTTTTCCATTTCCTTCCCGCTTTGTTACCTCAACACCTCGCGGTACACTCAGTGGTCCTGCAATCTTCAAATCATCGAGCAAGTTCCCTACCAACGCATCCACCAGCCCCTTCTCAGGACGGGTCGCTACGTAGATCCCTTTCCCCTTGCCAAATGTATGCTCTGTGATGGCCGGACGACCAGCATAGAAATCTTCTCCGTAGGACGCCAGCGCAACCGCCCCCTCCAGATTTACAAGGTCACACCAGCGATCACAACGATAGCTTCCTGCAGCCAGCTTGCCGCCTTCTGCAACTACTACTGTGTTTGCCTGCTCGGGATCCAATGGGTCAAACTCTTCAACCCAGATCCCCAGTGCCTTGCGCAATGGCCCCGGATATCCCCCCAACCAGGCTCGCGTATCTTCGTCGACAACACCGCTGAAGTAGCCCGTCACAAACGTTCCACCTTGCTCAATGAACCTCTCAATAGAAGCTCCCTGTTCCGCGCTTACCATATTCAGTAATGGAGCAATTACCAGATCGTATCCACTCAGGTCTCCATTCGGCGACACTACATCAACTGCAATGTTCCGCTCCCACAATGCTTGATAATACAATAATATCTCATCAGTGTAGTTGAGCGCGTTGCTGAGGCCAGGTGTGAATTCGACGTTCCACCAGTTGGACCAGTCGAAGATCATTGCCACACGCGCAGGGAGCCTTGTCCCCAATATTCCGTTATCCAGTTCAGCCAGCTCGGTGCCTATCCTGGCAGCATCCTTAAAAACACGTGTGTGCTCGTGTCCCGCATGACTTACGATCGCTCCATGAAACATTTCAAATGATCCACGCGATTGACGCCATTGGAAATACATTACGGCGTCCGCTCCATGAGCCACCGCCTGGAAACTGTGCTGGCGCAAAACTCCTGGCCGCTTGAGTGGATTATATGACCTCCATTGTGTCTGGCTGGGCGTCTGCTCCATCAATAGCCAGGATTGCCCGTTTCTCACTCCGCGTGTCAGATCATGGGCAAATGCTATCTCAGCAGGAGGTGTTGTGCGCATTGGATACGAATCCCAGCACGCAAAGTCCAGATAGGGTGCCCAGGCGAAGTAGTCTATATTCCTGTAAACGCCCATGAAGTTTGTGGTGACTGGAATAGCAGGTGTTACCTCGTGCAGAATATCCGCCTCACCACGATAACATTCCAGATACATGTCGGAGATAAAACGTCGGTAGTCCAACGTCAACCCCTGTACACTTACCTCGGTTCGTGGTCCCGGCGGCACCACCTGTTCCCAGGCCGTATACGTATGACTCCAGAATGCTGTATTCCAATGCAGATTCACTGCCTCTAATGATCCATAACGTGCACGCAACCAATCCCGGAAACGGCTGGCACAACGTTCACAGTAACATCCACCACCATAATATTCATTGCTCACATGCCACAATAATAAGGCAGGATGGCTGCTATAGCGCTCGGCAAGGCGACGTGCCATGTTCTGGCTCAGACGCCGGAAATCAGGGCTGGTCGGGCAGTAATTTTGTCGCGCACCCTGACCATGGCGTACTCCCTGCTCATCAACTGGCAACATGTCTGGATAAGCTGCCGACATCCACGCGGGCTGTGCCGCCGTAGCTGTCGCGAGGCAGGCAAATATCTGGTTCTCCGCCAACAGATCCATCACACGATCCAGCCATTCAAACGTGAACGTGTGTTCATCTGGTTGCAATGAAACCCAGCTAAAAACTCCTACCGTGGCAACATTGACATGGGCCAGACGCATCAGGCGCATATCTTCACGCCATATCTCTTCCTCATTGGCACCAAAAGTTGCAGTCCATTGCTCAGGGTTATAATCTCCACCATAGAAAAAATTGGGGAGGCGGCGCGTAAGGGGTTGCGCTACTGAAGACTGTTCATTCATTAACAGAGGGTATCCTTTCTTTTCTCAGCACAGAGCCTTCAATTATAATAGCACTATGTTATACTGAATGACAACGGAACAATTAAACATGTAGCGGCTTGAAATGGGGGATGTACTGCATGCCTTTCGTCAAAAAAAACACCTCTAAAGGTTCTTTACCCCTGGATGACTCGCGTAAGATTTTTGTTGGGCGTGCCAACAAACTCTCCTTCTTCACAGAACATATCCTCCAACCCGACGATCCCACCTATAACATTATCTCGATCTATGGCGATGGTGGGGTTGGTAAATCAACGCTGGTCAATCGCTACATCGAAGTGGTGAACTCACCCGCCTTTCAAGAATATTGCATGGCTGCTATCGTCGATGAACGCCAGGCCACGCCCGCCAGTATGATGGAGAAATTTACAGCACAACTGCATATGCATCATGAATTTAGCCGCGCTATTACTCGTTATAAAGAAGCTCTACACAAATTGCAGGATGAACAGGAAACCATGCAGGATGCTGTCCTGCAACGTGCTCCCGACTTCGCTGGTGCCGCCGTCGAGGGCGTTCCCATCATTGGACCACTCTTACGTGAGGGTCTTAAAATGACAACCTCTCAGGTGCTGGATCGCTACCACACTGGACAGGCTCACCTCGTCTCAATACGCCTGGAAGACCCTATCCGTGATCTCACTAACGCATTTGTAACAGAACTAAATCGCCTTGCTGAAAGTCTGGTAACCACAAGCGAACGCACAAAGCGCCGCCATAGGATTCTCTTGCTCTTTGATACCTTTGAACAACTGGCTCCCGAGGCCGCTCCCTGGCTACTCGACTATTTCCTTACATCCGATATCAGTAACAGCATCGTCATTCTCACTGCCGGGCGCATCCCTATCGATCGCTCACTTCCGGACGACCCCAAACTCTGGCTACCTTACCGCGATAACAATATTATCTACTCTATTGGGCTTACGAGCTTTACATTCCAGGAAACGCAGGCCTACCTGGCACAGCGTGGCATCACCACATCTGAACGTATCGATAACATCTGGCAACTTTCGCGTGGCCTGCCACTCTACCTGAGCCTGCTCACCTCTGATCCACGCTCTGATATCGATCCCACAACCGACGTGGTCGCCAACTTCTTGCGCTGGATACCACAAAATGAAAATATCAAACGCCGCCTCGTTCTTGATGCATCGCTCTTCTCACGCCCCTTCAATCAGGACGAACTGACTGCTTTCACTTATATCCCGGAGAGCGATCTTCCCTATTTTTATCACTGGCTTATCCAGCAACCATTTGTTCACTCTGCTACAGCGGATGGTCGTTACAGCTATCACGAACTGGCCGAAGATCTGTTCAGTCGCCACTTCTATCAGCGCTCACCCAATGCCTGTTATGCCACACGTCGTGCACTGTTAGCGCATTATCAGGCTGAACTGTCTGCCCTTCAAGCTCAAGGCTACCCTGAGTACTACAAGACTGATGAGTGGTTGAATCTGACCACCGCTCTGGCAATACAGGCGTTCCTTTTGCCTGATGGACCCAGTCATGCCTCTGCCGCAAATCAATTGTTGCGAGCTTACGAACTGACAAAGCAGGATGAGGAGATTACACGCGTCCTGCGCTCCATTGCTCAGGTTGAGTTGTACAATCAGGCAAATGCCGACGCGCAACAGGTTGCAACTATGCTTCTGAACTACATCGAAGCTGAACCCATGAGCCAGGAATTCGTCGCTGCCGCCAGCCTGCTTTTGCAGAAATTTATGGGCATGCATACTATTGCATCGGTGCAATTAGCGCACATTTATGGCAGTAGAGGCGTAGCTTACCGCAATCTCAACAATTATGCTGCTGCTATCGCGGACTTTGATCGCGCCCTTGCTCTTGATCCCGACTACGCCTGGGCATATGGTAATCGAGGCATTTCGCATCGCGCCAATCGTAATTATGATCTGGCTATACAGGACTTCAACGCGGCGATTGCCCTGGATGACACGCTCGACTGGGTGTACGCCGCTCGTGGCGAAGTCTATCGTCATCGTCGTAATTACAATCTTGCCATTCAGGATTTTAACCGTGCTATCGCGCTCGATCCTGCTTACGCCCAGGCATATGGCAGTCGGGGCCGCGTCTATCGTCACCTCAAAAAGATCCAATTGTCAATCGTAGATTTTGAGCGTGCCATCGCGCTTGATCCCGAGCGAGCCTGGTTTTATGCTCAACAAGGCGAAAATTATCGCGATATCAGACAGTATGAACGTGCCATAGAATTGTACAACCAGGCACTCGTTCTGGAACCAGAATCTTTCTTCTGGGCCTACGGCTCGCGCGGTTATACATACTTTCGTCTGCGCGATTACCAGCGTGCCATTGAAGATTTTAACCGCGCTCTGGAACGTGCTCCTACCTATGTCTGGGGTTATGGGCAACGCGGTCGCATCTATCGTCACCTGAATATGCTTGACAAAGCTCTGGCTGATCTTAATCGCACGCTTGAGCTTGATCCAACCGATGCCTGGGCTTATAGTCATCGCGGCCTCGTCTATTCAGGCCTTCATGAGTATCAACTTGCGCTGGCTGACTGCAACCGCGCTATCGAGCTTGATCCCCTCTACGCGAACGCTTATGGCCGTCGTGGCAGCACATACATTGATCTGGGAGACCTTGACCATGCCGCTCTCGATTTCGCTCATAATCTTGAATTAGTGCCGGATGATACCCTCGCTCATTGGATGAGTGCCTGGCTCACTCTGTTGACGCAAGATCCAGACGCTCAGCTTCTACACTCCCTGGAAGATGCCGCCGCTACCCATCCGCAAAGCTACTTCGCCTTTCTCTGCCGTGGTGTCGCCTTCTGGCTGCGTGGACAACACGAACAGGCCTGCACAACGCTAGAACATGCTCAGAATATGCATCCAAAGTTGTGGGATGCTCCCTTCTGGCTCTCTCTCGCATACGGACCTCAAAATCCAAAGCAAGCGACACACTCATTAGAATTGGCACTCAGGCTGGACATTCCACGAGCTTTGCTCACTCCCTTGCGCTGGTTAGAACGTGATCATGAGGAATTTTACACACAACACATAATTCCCCTACTGACGCGTTACTCCTGAACCAACTACATCGCTGAATTCTCAGCTTCTCTAAAGGATATCTTAAAATAATATTATTTGTACCATAGGGGATTATTTTGATATAATGCTGCTTATGTCAACATATATAGTACTTTTTTCTGTCCATACAGTAGAAGTGCCAATCTTTCCTCTATATATGGTAATGTTCTCACATTGCAATATTTATTTGCATGAATTTCTATACTGGTATTAGTAGCTACTCAAGTTTAGTCTGATTATTGCTCAAAGATTGTAGCGCAATTGTTTGAAGGGGCCAATACGATCAGTGCAAACCTGCTTCAAGAAAGTGGGAAAGGCTGTGAATGAGAAAGAAACAGTAGTGTAGTCAAGGTAGTGTCCCATTCCCCATTTTTTATCCTTTTGCGGCTTCTGCGGAGCCGCATCAGTACAAATAAGTGATTTGTATAAGTATGTCCCTTTTGTTCAAGGAGATGTTCCATGCGGATTTTACATCGATTACTTGCTTCTATTGTAGGGATGGGGTTGCTGCTATCTTGCCTTGACCTGTTTCATTTAGGCTGGGGACTCTGGCAATTCTCTCAGTTGACTGGCGCTTTTATTGGTGGCTTTGTCACCTTATTTGCAATCTGGTCTTCCAAACGCCCATCCGAGGAAATGGAGCCATGGCTGGGCAGAGAACAATTGGGATGGACACTCATCGGGTGTGGCGCTATTATGTGGGGCATTGGTGAATGTTTCTGGCGTTACTATGTTCTGGTAATGCACGTATCTCCATTTCCCTCCTGGGCCGATGTTGGCTACTCAGCATTACCTATATTGGTTTTCGCTGGTCTACTGCTTCAACCCTCTTCGAACAAAGGCAGTAATCGCTCGTTTATTATTCTTGATAGCTTAATCGCCACAGGTTCGATGCTGGCGATTGGTTGGGCACTGCTCCTGGGTTCGCTAGCCACTGCATCCAACGAGGATATGCTGGCAAAATTCCTGGGCCTTTACTATCCCACCAGCGATATTGCTCTGCTCAGTTTCGTTTTCTTCCTCTTACTACGAGCTCAAGGTGCTTATGATTATGTCAGAGCACGCCGCTACGGATTGCTAATATTGGGCCTTGGCCTGACCGTATTTGCGACCTCAGACTTCCTGTTTAATGTTCAACAAAATATGGGTACCTATGCTGATGTCAGTGATACATGGGTAGATATAGGCTGGCCGCTCGGCCTTTTGATTGTTAGCGCTGCAGCCTCCTTACGCCGCTTTTTCCCGCTTTCCAGGGAAGAAGAACAGGCAAAGCGTATCGCTTCTCCGACTTTAACACAAAATCGTCTGGGTCTACGCAATCTGGCTATTTATGCATTGGTCGCAGTGCTCTTCTTTGTACTTTGCATGAACATTTTCTCCACCAATTCAGGCCAGATTCAGCAACGTCCAGTGCTGGTGCTCTCAGTTTTGATCATTGTCGCGTTGGTGGTTGCACGCCAGATACTTACTATTATAGAAAACAATCGCCTCGCAGATCGTCAATCTTATGTATTGGGGCAACTGGCACAGGCAAATCAACATATGGAGGAACAGGGACGTATGATCGCGCAAAGAAATGCCGATCTTGAAAAAGGTATCACACATCTCAAAGAGGTCCATGCTCAACTCGCAAATGGGAATATGCGTGCTCGTGTTCAGATCAATTCTGGTGATCTATTGCCTGTCGCTGGCAGCTTTAATTTGATGGCGGATCGTCTCTCACGTAATGAGCAGGCCGATACTTATTTGCGCCGTCAGACAAAGTTGCTTAATGACCTCAGTTCTGCGCTTGAACATCATACCAATCAACCTTTGATAATCTCCTCCTCCTATAAGGAATTTCCCGAAATTAAACGCCTCTTGTTTGCTCTTGGCCTGAGTGAACAGGGGAAAATCCAGCCGCCACAACCCGCTTCATCCGAGAGGAATTTTCGTCCCCTCCCACGCACACCTACTACACCTATCCCTCCTCGTAGATTTCCAACTCCTAATAGTAGGCCCGTACCCCAGACCGGCCCTCTCTTCCCTTCAGAAGAAAAGAGGCGCATGAATAACAACAAAACATCAAATGGTTGAAGATGCGTGTCTTAAATGCGTAAGGGCGTCACCTTGTGTGCGCCTGCGTCCCGATGAAGAATACATCGTTGGGACACGGGCGCACGCAAGGTGACGCCCCTATCCATGAGGTTATGGGTTCAAAAGACGTTCAATAGAACGCCTAGTATCCCCCGCTTGCTTGAGCGTAACGCTTTGCGATCTCGTCCCAGTTGACGACATTCCACCAGGCACCGAGATACTCAGGACGGCGGTTCTGATATTTCAGATAATAAGCGTGTTCCCATACATCATTACCCATTACTGGATACAATCCATCGATGAGGGGACTATCCTGGTTTGCGGTGGAGATCACCTGTAACTTGCCACTGCGGTCGGCTACCAACCAGGCCCAACCAGAACCAAAGCGCTTGACTCCTGCATCGTTGAATGCAGTTTTGAAGGCGTCAAAAGAACCAAAGGTTGATGTGATAGCATTCGCCAGTTCACCTGAAGGCTGACCACCGCCGTTGGGCTTCATAATCTGCCAGAACATGGTGTGATTTAGATGACCACCACCATTGTTACGTACAGCGGTACGAGCGCTCTCCGGTACCTCATTTAAGCGACGGATAACCTGTTCAACAGGCAGGTTCTCGAAATCATGCCCCTTCAATGCATTGTTCAGATTGGTGACATACGTAGCATGATGTTTGTCATGGTGCAGTTGCATTGTCTGGGTATCGATATAAGGCTCTAATGCGTCATACGCATATGGAAGTGGTGGAAGTTCAAAAGCCATAGAACACTCTCCTTATTAAAATACTCTACGAGGTCGCGTACTCTATTCTATGTAGGGCAACAACCTTTCTTTAGCTGCAATCAAGAAGGTCACAGCCACAATGAGTTACAAAAACTCACCTCCCTAGTTGTATGCGATCGATAAGACTCTTGTCAAGCAGAAGGACAGCTTAAAATACAGCTGCATCTATCTTTCTCTGCTAAAATATGGTATAGTCAGTACACAATTTCGTTGTACAACGAAATTGTAGAGGTAATACAGGAACTTGTAATATTGGAGCTAACGGATCAATATATGTCTCAGCAACGAGAACAAAAAACCGGAGACAACGTACATCATCTGAAAACGATCCTTCTCGTTGAGGATGATACTAATATCGGTGAAGTGCTGGTACAGGCCATCTCTCAGGAAACTTCCTATCTGGCAGTCCTTGCATCTGATGGTTTTGAAGCACTAAAATTTGTAGAAAACCTTACGCCCAACCTGTTTATTCTGGATTACCAGCTCCCACGTATGAATGGTATCGAGCTTTATGATAAGTTGCACACAATCGAAAAACTGGCGGATGTCCCAACCATCATGATGAGCGCACGATTACCGCAGCAGGAGCTTGCAAAACGCAATATCACAGCTATGAATAAGCCGATTGACCTGGACGATTTCCTACGAACCATCGACCAGTTTCTTGCCTGAATAGCTTCTTAGTTATCACTATGTTTCGCGAGGTATTGTGCATAATCGCTATCAAGCGCACTTAAAAGGTCTTGAAATGCTTTTACAACATTCTTATCCCGTAAGTGATAGTAAACAACATTGCCATCTCTGCGCGTGCGCAAAATTCCTATTCGTGCCATTTGCCGCAAATGCTCGGATGTGGTCGCCGCCGAAAGTCCTATCGCTCTGGCTATATCCCCCGAACGTCTCTCCGGCATCTCTACCTTGTCGTCTTCATCTGGGATGGTAAGGAGTTCCAAAATATAACGACGACTGGTATCACAGACAACTGATAGAAATGTGTCAACGTATTTGTCTACTTCGACGGGCCTGCGTGGCACAGTCTTCTCCGCTGTATTGCTGGATGGTGAGGATTTTGAGTTAACCATACATTGACCTTTCTGATTAAAATACTCACAAAAACTGATCCTACATGTTCATTATAATTGCCTCAGCCGTGAATAGCAATTGCTGAGCGTATGAGACAGCAGAAACTCGTCGACGCAAAGGCTTTCATCTGTGTTATAATGCCGCCAAATAGCCATTTGTTCTAATCAGGAGAGGCACGCCAGATGTTCATCGGGAAGATCGTCAAGTCGGATTCGCATATTAATTATGTCTGTCAAATCTATGGGCCTCGTGAAGTGGAAGTGGAACCTGGCCCACCTGATTATGCTTTCGGTCGCTTCGTTCGCATCGCTGTACGCTCTAGCCAGCTTGATAATCCTGATACAACTCTCGATCTCGCTCTTGGCATCAGCCAGGAACCAGTTACCTATGCCATCGGTGTAATCTATGACACCATCCTGCTTAATCCCGCCTTTGGTTCCCTGGGTCCACGCCTCTCAAATGAAACCCAGGTCGAACTCTTTTCTCCTGATTATATTTCGGAGAAAGCGGTGTTAATCTATGTGATGGTCCTGGGTATGATGGAACTGCGTCCCTCTCCTTCAGAGTCCCCTGGCGTGCTTTCGACCATGCATGGCGTCCCCCTCCTCTCTCTTGAATTGGGTAGCGAGATTGAGACGATGACCGATGAGGAGGTACGCGCCTTCCACTTTTTTACTGACTCTGCCGGACCCGATACACAAACCCCTTATTTGCATATGGGCTACCTTCCGCACATTATTGCCCAGCGTAATAGTCTGCTCCCGATGGTGACCTTACGTATCATCGATCAGCTCGAACGCCTGTTTCCGCAAAATCTCTCGCTTCTCTCTATCGTAAAGCGTAACTTCGCCTGGCGTCTCAAAGTTGAAACCACTGGTTAAGGGAGCTTTTCAATGATCGACGATACTAATACTTTACCTTCTGACTCACTCTTTGTGCGCAAGCCCGTTGGTATCACCAAAGGTCCCGGCGAAACGACCCATGAATATACCTTCGTTTCGCGTGATGATAAACAGGTACTCAAAAATGGCGAGTATGTCTACTACGAACTCTCTGATCCCGATCAGCAGGGCGTCAATAGCCACATAGCTCCCATGCATCGCGTGCTTGGTCGCGTTATGAAACGTGTTCCTCTCAAACTCTATCCCGATACCTTTCTGGGTGAGCCAGAGATCTCGCCTACACAGGTCGCCGCAATGGTCGGCTATAATTCGCATACAAATGAACTGTTTGAGTTGCATGTCGCGATCATGGGCTACTACGATCACTTCACTGGCTCTTTTATCAATCCCTGGATTCCACCTCAATCCGGCAAACAGATCTTCCTGGCCGATGACGCGATGCTGGCCCAGATCCTCAGTCGCAAACAGGATAAGCAGCCCGGTTCCGCTACTATTGGTTCGCTGCTGACACGTTCTCCTGGCGCGGTCCCTGTTGTGCTCTCCGTGAAAGATGTGGTCAGTACTCACCTCGCTATTATCGCCAGTACAGGTGCCGGTAAAAGCTATCTGGCAAGCGTAATCATCGAGGAGTTGATGCAGCCACACAATAAGGCCTGTATACTTATTATCGATCCCCATGGCGAGTATGGAACGCTGGACCAGATTGCTAATGCTCCCCAATTTAGCGAAGATGGCGATGGACGCGGTAGCGGCTACCACGCTCACGTCCGCGTCTATAAGCCTGAACAGGTCAAGGTGCGCCTCTCAACGCTCAATATGGGCGATATGCGCTCTCTGCTCCCAGAAATGACCGAGAAGCAACAATACCTTCTGAGTCGTGCTTTACGTAAAGTACAGGAGAATAGACGCGGCACTCCCTGGGGGGTTGCGGATCTCAAACAGGCCATCAAACAGGTATCGAAACAAAAAAGCGATGAGGATAGCGAGGGTGCCGATGATTCCAGCACCGTTCACGCTCTAACATGGCGCGTGGAGCAGCGCTTTGAACATAGCTTTACCTTCGATGATACTCAGCACCTGGATCTGCCAGAGATCTTCAAGCCGGGTCAGTGTACTGTCCTGCAACTCAATGAGATCGATGAGCGTGATCAACAGGTAATCGTGGCAACCCTTTTGCGGCGTCTCAATCAGGCACGCATGGATACCGAACGTGGCAAGCTTCAGGCTGGTAGCGAGTCGTATCTACCCTATCCCGTGTTTGTATTGCTGGAAGAAGCCCATCATTTCGCTCCCGGTGGCACTGAGGTGGTCTCAACCTCAATTCTTAAGCAAGTTCTCGCCGAAGGGCGCAAATTTGGTATTGGCGTTGGTCTGATCAGTCAGCGGCCCGGCAAACTTGATGCCGATGTTCTCAGTCAGTGCCAGACGCAGTGCATCATGCGTATTGTCAATGAGATCGACCAGAAAAGTGTTGCCGCCGCGATTGAAGGCGTGGGACGCGATCTGCTGGATAATCTGCCAGCACTCTCCAAAGGTCAGGTCATCGTTGCAGGTGCTGCCGTCAATACACCCGTGATCTGCCGCGTCCGCCCGCGCTATACACAACATGGTGGTGAAAGTAAAGATGCACCCGATATCTGGCAAAAATATTTCAGTAGCGACAATCAGGAAAGCCGCCGCCGTAGCGAGGCACCCATAAGCAATAATAAGGGCTTTAATTTATTGAGGTAGTGTAATTGTGACAAACCGTTCAGCGCTCTCTCTCATTGGCGTTATCGCACTTGTGGCATGGGCCGGTGTGGTACTCTTTACGGGCTTCGTGCCACCACATACCCTATTAGCCTTCTTAGCCTTTTTTCTCATTCTTTCTATTGCATTAATAGGTACATTTACTCCCATTACATACAATCTCGGTCGGCTTTTTCTCATGCGTCGGCGCTCCCTTGTTACAATGCGCTATGCCTATCGTCAGGCTACACTTCTGGCCCTCGTGATCCTCTTCAATCTGATTCTGCGTGCCCTCCATAGCTGGAATATCTTTACCGCTCTCATCATTCTTGCCATCGCCATTATTATCGAGATCCTGGCCCTGGCGAGGAAATAATACTTTGCAGATTATGGAGCACAAACATGCGCTATCTCATCATACGTCCAGGTGCCATTGGTGATAACCTCCTGACCTTTCCAGTTATCCAGGCGCTGAGAGCACAATCCAGCGCTCCTCATGTCACATTCGTAGGCAACGCTGCCGTCTTGCCTCTGATACAGGCTTCCGGTATTGCCGAAGAAGTCTCAGACTATGACTCACGCCAATGGAGCGCATTATTCTCAACAAATGGCATTCATGCCTCTGATCTGCAGACACTTTTACAAGGCATTGATGTCGCGATCTGCTGGCTACGTGATCCCGAGCATATCGTTAAACGCAATCTGCACGCTCTCGGCATCCAGCGCATCATCATCGCACCAGGTCGTCCGGCACCAGACGAACATATCCACATAGTAGATTATCTTGCACGTACTATCGATCTCCAATTACCCATACCATTCTCTCCTTTGCAGCCCATATATAAAAGCGCCAGGACGATGAATAAAGGCACCCGGCCAATCGCAATTCACCCTGGTAGCGGCGGTGCTTATAAATGCTGGCCCATTTCCCACTTTGCTTCCCTCATCATAATGCTCTGGCAACGCAATATTCCTGTTTTGCTTTTGTCTGGCCCTGCCGATTCTGAACGCATGACTGAACTGCTCTCCCAACTTCCAATGCCGCCCTCTTCTCCATTACTCACAACTCTCATCTTTGCCCCATTATGTACTGTTGCCCAAAGATTACAAGCTTGCCTGGGCTATATCGGCAACAATTCTGGCATCACCCATCTTGCTGCTCTTTTAGCTACCCCCACTATAGTACTTTTCGGCCCCAGCGACCCGGCAATCTGGCAACCATATGGTAGTACTACGTGTGTACTCTATGAGCCTGTATTAACGAATTTACGGCCCGATACGGTTTTCTATACTGTAGAAGAATTCTTTTGCCATGCACATTGAGAGGTAGGCTAACAGATTGCACTTGTCTGTGTACATCTACCCAAATGGTCTATATACATGGTGAATTCACCTCTCCTGAACTATACTAGAATTGATGTAGTTTAAGTTAGAAAGGAGGAATGTATGATTAATAATCATCCTAACTTACAGGGACAGGATCAGCCTTATCAGCCGCCTGCCTCACAGAAGCTTGTCTTGCCAGGCATACATGCGGAAGAACCGCAGCAGCCGGGTGCATATACGCAACGGGTGTTCGTTCATCCTGACCAATTGCGCCCCCAGGTTCCCACAACGTATACGAATCCATTATCTAAACTTGGTGCACTCTGGCGGGCTGATCCCGCTTATAAAGTGCTGATAATAGCAACATCCATGGTCCTTATCGCAGGTATTATATTTGCTACATTTCTCTTCAATACATTCGCACAATCAGCTACCTCAACGCCCAAAGCTGTCACACCAGTAACAACGGTTCCCACCGCACCAAAAACTTCTGCCAACCTACCACCCACCTTTCCAACCCCCTCCGGCGGTCAGGGAAGCAATCAGAGTAGTAGCCAGCCACCTAAGAGCGCACCTGTGGTCCTGCCAACCCTGACGCCTTCAGATGCTAATCAACAACCAACTCAACCAGCTCAAAACCAGAACTTGCAATTGCAGATCACCGATTACCCTCAGCAGGTTCGTAATAATAGCGATCAACAGATTACCATTATGGCAAATCAGCCCGGCATCTCCGTGCGTCTACAGGTTAGCTTCGACAACTCCATGATCACAAATACTGCTGGCCCCCAGCAAACTGACGATAATGGTAATGTCACCCTGGACTGGCACGTCTCTAACGTCTCCTTCAAAAGGACTTTTGTGGCCCGTATTACCGCTTACGCCACTGACCAGAACGGCCAACAGGCATCATCTCAGACCATCTCCGTACAGGTCAATAACCGCTTCTTCTAAGACGTAGGGGTCAATTTGACCCCTACACAATACAAGTCGCTAGACCAATATAGGTGATATACTCAATTCAGATAGATACCCACTGTCAAAACCAGAGACATTTACAGGGAGCAAGATGATTTCATGAGTAACAAACCTATCGCATTACAACTGTATACCGTGCGTGACGAAACCGCACGAGACTTTCAGGGCACAATACGTCATGTGGCGAAGCTAGGTTACGATGCAGTAGAATTTGCTGGTTACGGAAATCTCTCGGCAGATCAGATGGTAGCGTTACTGCACGAAACAGGACTTCGTGTAGCTGGTACCCATGTGAGATGGGATGCATTAGAAAATAACCTCGAAGACGAAATCAATTACTGCCTTGCAATTGGTTCGCGCAACATAACCCTACCATATCTTGGAAATGAATGGTATACAGGAGAAAAATTCAAAACGTTGGCACCGCAGTTGAACAAGTTTGGGCGTATTGCGCAAGAAAAGGGCCTGACTTTCTCCTACCACAACCATGCGCACGAGTTTGTGCAGGGTGAAGATGGCCGCTATCTCCTTGATATGCTTCTGGATAGCACCGATCCTGCCTACGTCAAACTTGAGTTGGACACCTATTGGGCAGCATATGCGGGCGTCGATCCCATTGCATATCTCCATAAGCGTGCGGGACGTGTGGCGCTGATCCATCTCAAAGATATGACCCCCGAACGTACCTTTACTGAGGTCGGCGACGGTACACTCAATACGTCGGGTATCTGTCAGGCGGCTGAGGAAAGTGGCGTTGAGTGGTACATTATTGAGAATGATGCACCAACTCTTCCTTCCCTGAAGAGTATAGAGCGTTCTTTAGCGAATTTGCGCAAGATATTAGGATAGTGCTCTGTTGATCTTCATTTGCCCCAGGAAAAAACATTGTAGGGGCCACGTTGACAGCTCCTGTGGTGCTCTGCATACTACCAAAGGGCTACCTGTATCGTATTAAGCATAGTACATATGTATTTTACCCTTGAGGAGTTGCAGAGTATGGAGATCGATCTAGAGCGCCAGCAGAAGGCGCGTGAGTATGCAAAAATACGCCGCAGGCTCTCATTTGTAGATCTGGGCATTGCGGCGCTAGGGCTGCTCATTGTATTTGTAACCGGCCTGGATAAATGGCTGCGCAATACAATACAGGGCATCTCTTTTCTAAGCTGGCAACCTGTGCAGGGCTGGTATCCTTTACAGATCTTGCTGTACTTTCTGCTGGCGATCCTTGTCTATCAATTAATCACCTTGCCGCTGGGCTATTATAGCGGTTTTGTGCTTCCCCATCGTTATGGGATCTCAACGATGTCGCTCAAAGCCTGGGTAAAAGATCTTTGCAAGGGATTGGGACTTGGTCTGGTGTTAGAAGCCGCTGCCATTACATTGATCTATGGCTTGCTCGCATTTCAACCGCTGACATGGTGGTTATGGGTCGCCATCATTATGCTTTTCTTCTCAGTAATTATGGCAAACCTCGCACCCATCCTACTGTTTCCGCTCTTTTACAAGTTTACGCCGCTACCTGAAGGTGAATTGACACAACGCCTGTTAGCTCTGACGCAACGCGCTAATACAAAGGTTCGTGGCATCTACTCAATGCAAATGAGCAATAAAACTACAGCCGCTAATGCTGCACTGATGGGACTGGGGAATACACGTCGTGTTGTGGTGGGTGATACGATGATCGACCGTTATACAGTGGATGAGATTGAGGTTGTGTTGGCGCATGAATTGGGGCATCACGTGCATTCCGATATCTGGAAACTAATTATCAGCCAGTCTCTTCTCATGCTGGGCGGTCTCTATATTGCAAATCTGATTCTCCATGGAGTTGTCGCGGCAGGCCTTTATCGCTCGCTTACTGATGCAGCCACACTCCCCTTCTTCTTCCTGCTCACGGGCGTCTTCAGCCTGATCGTGATGCCCATCAGCAATAGCTATAGCCGCCTCATCGAGTACCAGGCCGACGAATATGCACTACAAAGTACGCACAAGGTTGAGGCGTTCAAGAGTGCGATGACGCGCCTCGCCAACCAGAACCTGGCAGAGATCGAGCCATCGCCCGTTGTGGAGATCCTCTTTCACTCGCATCCTTCAATCAGCAAGCGACTCAAGCATGCTGAAGAGTTCGCGGCGCGTCCCGGTTACGCTTTTAATGCATCAGCAAGCGCACCCAGTTGAGATGCTGCCTGCTCTACCGTACCGGCAGGCATAGATAGCAACGGCTCATCGACGCCTGCTGCGCCCCACTGATCCAGCTTTGCGACTACCTCGCGCGGCGTTCCAATAATGGTGACGGCATCGAGCATACGTGGACTTACCGCCTCGATAGCCGTCTTCATACCATCTTTCCAGCCCTCAATGACCGCCTGCACATCTGTACCGAAACCGTTGCGCGTCAACATCTGTGCATAATAGACGCCCATCTTACCAATATAGTAGGCCAGGGGAGCTGCAACTTGCGCGTATGCTGCATGACGATCTTCAGGAGACGCGTTCTCATGTAGAATTGCACTGGTAATATAAGGAGCTATAGCGGCGCTGTGCGCGGGACGATTGGCAAGCGTAGAGCCCTCATCAAGCTGTTCGCGCAATTCGCTCCACTTGTTGCCCGGCCAATATACTGGCAGCACGCCATCGGCGATCTCGCCCGTCTGCATAACATTCTTTGGACCCATTGCCGCAATGTAAATAGGCAGGTCAGCACGTAGAGGAGTAAAACGCAGCTTAAAACCACGCTCTAACTGAAAGAATTCGCCGGAATAGACCAGTTTTTCGCCATGCAAAATCATCCTGATGATCTCAACATATTCGCGCGTACGCTTCACTGGCTTCTGAAAAGGCACACCGTGCCAATGTTCGATCACATTTGCGCCCGAAGGACCAAGGCCGAGCAGAATACGACCACCAGAGCGCTCATCAAGGGTCGCCGCAGAACTGGCGATCAAAGCAGGTGTACGTGAATAGATATTCGCAATACCGGCACCAATCTTAATACGCTTTGTGGCGCGTACAAGGTCGGCCATCGAAGTAAAAAGTTCGTAGCCCCAGGATTCACCTAGCCACACCGAATCAAAGCCCAGTTCATCAGCAATTTTGACCTTCTCTACCACCGCATTCCACTCACCAGGAAAATTTGGCAAATCGGCCACAAAGCCAATCCGTGCACGATACGCTCTTTCAGGAGTCACAGCCGCCCCCCCAGACTCATCATCAGTCGTCATAAGAAGACCATCCTTCCATCGACAATAACATACATGAGAACTTGTTCATTATATCATTCAGAAAGAGAGATAGCCTTATGTTAATCCCCGTTCGTATGTATAAAAGAGATTCCCATCCCATTCATATTCAACGCCTGTAAGAGCTTCCCGCAGAAGTAGAATATCAGGAACATAGGCACGAATAGAATCCACGTGCAGATCAGAAAGTCGCCGCCGCAGGTCATAAGCAAGCAGACTGATTGCTTCAATGGCGGTTCCATCAATGTACCCAATTGAGAGTTGTCGACCCTGACGCTCTGTGCGAACTTCAGCTATCACTAACCCATCCAGCCAATTCCAGCGTCGTAAAAGATGGACCTGTTGGGCGTCGATCTTTGACTTGAGTAATTCAGCTGTAATAGGATAAGCAGTCCAACTTACATAATACAAACCACCTGCAAGAGGAAAGATATTAGAGACATTCAGGTAATCGATAATCTCATCCAGATCAGCAAGTGTTGCAAGTTGCGTTCTTTCCTGCGAAGCTCGTGCCGAATTAAGCTGTGGTGTAACCGTGAGGAGCGAGAAGCCAGCCACCTTGCGCATAAAAATGCGTTCAGCCACCCTGATAGATGGAGTATTCTCTGACTCAATCAGCAGACGTGCGTATGCAGCACCACGTTGCATAGCTTCCAGCAGCGCCGCATTATTGAGTGCCTCCGCCAACCCCTGCCGACGAAACTGCGGGTCAACGCGTAATCCTTGTAGCCAGGCGTCAGAAGGCGTTAGCATACATATATAAACAATGCCAGCCGGTTGCTCATTGATCGTAGCAACGAACAGGCGACCGTCTGGATTATGGAGCCAATCGTCCCACTGATATTCAACATAGTCGCCCCATGACCACGTATTTCTACAAAATGCCAGCACAGCTTCACGATCTTCCGGGCGAGCAAAGCGAATTTCTCTTATACTTGAGTTCATGTTCTTCTCACTTTCCACGATTATACTATAGCGATAAGAGATCAATTTCGTCAATATGCCAGCGAGGATGGAAACAAGGATACACCTGTTCAGTTACATGTTAGAAACATTTTTCTGTGCATAAACGTAATAATATTAATCCCCCTGGATATGAGATGGGTGTATGTGCCTTTGAGAAGAGATAGTACGTCAGGAGAACAGTATGCCAGAACAACCACGAATAGAACCGACAAAAGATAAAGTCCAGGCGAATGTGCAGAGTGTAGTCGAACATGCGCAGCAAGAGGTCGCAGAGAGCCGCACGCCCTGGTATCGTTCATCGCGTCGTGCACAGGTGCTGATCGGCATCTATATCGCGGAATTTGTCCTTTTCGCATTACTGGCCTGGTTTGTCCACCTGCACCCAATTTTATCTATAGATGTGACTATTACGCGAGAATTTCAAGAGAATCAATCACCATTTCTCAAAGGATTTATGGTTGCAGTGAGCTTTTTGGGTAATCAGGCCATCATTTTTACCGCGTTGATTTTTTTAACGGTACTGTTCTTCTGGATTGTGCGCCTCCGTTTAGAAGCATTATTCATCGCAGGCCTTTCCATTGTCAGTGGTATCACAAATACACTGATTAAGTTACTTGTGAGCCGTCCACGCCCCACAACACAGTTCGTCTCCATTTTTCAACATGCAACGGGACAGAGTTTTCCCAGCGGACATGTGATGTCATACGTTGCCTTCTGGGGATTATTGTTCTCATTAGGCTTGATTCTTTTTAGAAGAGATCGCTGGTGGCACTACGCATTATTGATTATTCCAGCTCTCTTCGTTGTACTGGTTGGTCCATCACGCATCTACCTTGGCGATCACTGGGCCAGTGATGTGCTTGGAGGATACCTGTTTGGTGGGTTGCTACTCGGTATCGCGCTATGGGTGTACCTCAGATTGAAGGAACGTGGTGTCCTTACTCCCAAATGGAACAGCAGCAAAACCTTGTTTAACATGGTTTCATCGTCAAAAAATAGCTCATTGAGCATCATTGAGCATTAAGATAGGGGCCGGATTGCTCACGCCCAGGTGTGTCAGGTTTGATGAATGGTTCCACACACCTGGGCGCGAGCAATCTGGCCCCTACTATATCTATGCTTGCTGATTTTCTTCCTGAGCACTCTCCTCATACTGAGTGCTGTAGCTGGGTGTATCTGTCGTCAGCGCTTCCTCAGGAGGAGAGGCGTTGTGATTATTACTCAATTCTGGTTCTTCATTACCATGCTCGACAAGGCTCTCATACTCATCTGCTGAGGGAGGCGTATCACTTGTCTCCTCTGGAGAAGTCGTATCGGTCTCGGCAACAGTCTCAGGAGAAGGAGTGGTTAACTCTTCGGATGGCTCTACTGACACGTTTGACTCATTCTGTGCGAGGCCATCTGTAGCAGGAGTATTGTCAAGAAGCAATGGCTCTTGATACGCTTCGCTGCTCACTTCTTGCGTCTTGAAATCTTCTGGTTGCAGCTCTGGAAGTTCAACTGGTGAGGTCTGAGATGCTGGTGCTTCCTCATTCTGATCTTCTTGCGGTGAACGAATTTGTTGCAATTTCTCTTCAAGATTGTGCAAATGCGCCTGGCTCTCGTCGAAGGTAGACTGCGCTCGCGTAACTTTTTTCTGAGCCTTCTTTACATCTTTTTTGGCTCGCTCTATTTTGAGCATAGTTTTTGCTTCTTGTTTTGCCTGCTTCTTACGCTGTCGTCTGGCCTCATCCTTTTGCGAAACGTCAGGTTCGCTGGTTGCTGTTTTTGCCATAATCTTTCCTCGCATTCGCTAATAAGTCTGTCTACGTTGACATCATTATGGTTTGCACCAACGCTAAGAGAGATAGGTGCGCTGGTCCAAAACGCGTAACATTCTGTTCGTACGTAGCCTCTAAGGGGTATATTATATCACTAAATAGTAATACGGTTGTGGATGGCGCAAAGGCTACACACCTCCCTTTGTCAGTATTTTTTTGTCGCTTCTCATCTGCATGTGATAGACTTTTAACAATACTTTTGTGTAGAGAGTTGTGTAAGAAACCATGGAACTAAACGATACAACAGATTATCAACTTTGTTTTGCCTGTGGCTTGCGTAATCCTTATGGACTACACATGCTCTTTCGTCAAGATAAAGGAACGGTTGTTTCAGATTTTCAGCCACACGAGGAGCATCAGGGCTTCCCTGGTATTATCCATGGTGGCATCGTTGCAGCCGTCTTAGATGAGGCATTGAATCGAACATCTTTGCTCACTGAACATCCCGCCTGGAGCATGACAGGGCGCTTAGAGGTACGTTATCGCCGTAATGTGCCTTATGGACCCTTGTTGCGTGTCCGCGCTACCCCCGGTATCGTACGAAATCGCATGCTGCAAGCGAAAGGCGTATTGACGCTTGCCGATGATGAGGCTATTGTTCTGGCTGAGGCGCAGGGAACGTTTATGATGTTAACGGCGGAAATGGTTGATACCGTAATGAAGGATTACCCCGCTATGCGCACATTTTTGGAGAGTAATGAAACAGCGTCGGGACCCGATTGATCGCGCCCAGGTGTGTCTATAATCAAGGTTCACACACCTGGACCCAATTGATCGGACCCCGACGCCGTTTATGCTACTGCGTTTCGGTTGTGCCCGGTTGTATCGATGGCGGTGTTGGTGCCAGGATAACGTTTTGTTGACTAGGATCAGGCGAGAACTGTGTAGACGATATCGGCGCTGCCGTCTCCTCCATAATTGACAGTAATTGTTTGGAGTCAATCGTCTCCTTGCGGCGCAATTCCTGGGCGATACGATCGAGTGTTGGTCGGTACGTGGTCAACAGATCGACCGTTTTCGCATAAGATGAACGCACAATACGATCAACTTCCTCATCGATTAGCTCTGCCGTCTCTTCACTGTAATTAGAAGGTGCACCTGTATCACCACCTCCCGCAAATGGACTCTGACGTTCACTAAACGAGATCGTACCCAGACGCTCGCTCATCCCCCAACGCGATACCATCTGACGCGCAATAGCTGTAACGCGTTGCAGATCGTTTTCCGCGCCCGTCGTAACTTTACCAAAGACTACCTGCTCGGCAGCACGACCACCAAGGGCAGTCACAATCTGCACCATGAGATATTCTTTCGAATAGTTATAGCGATCATCAAGCGGCGTCGACATTGTAACACCGAGAGCTTGCCCGCGAGGTACGATAGTAACCTTGGTCACGGGATCAGCACCTTCAGAAAGAAGCCCCGCCAGCGCATGTCCACCTTCATGATACGCCGTGACCGTGAGATCCTCGTCGCTCAACACTAGTGGACGCTCGGCACCAAGCAGGATTTTATCCAGCGCCTCTTCAAAGTTTGGTTGTGTCACCTTATCCTGGTTACGGCGTGCGGCCAGTAGAGCAGCCTCGTTAATCAGATTAGCCAGATCCGCACCTACCATACCAGTTGTGCTGCGTGCTACCTTCGTAAGGTCCACATCAGGTGCCAATGGCACGTCGCGTGCATGAATCTTGAGGATCGCGAGCCGTCCATTCCAATCGGGCCGATCAACCGTAACACGCCGATCGAAACGACCGGGACGCAAGAGCGCCTGATCAAGTCCATCGGGCCGGTTGGTCGCCGCAATAACTACTACAGCCTGGCGATTATCAAAACCATCCATCTCTACCAGTAACTGGTTCAGCGTCTGCTCACGCTCATCGTTAGTATTAATGCTGGAACCACGTTGGCGACCTACGGCATCAATTTCATCGATAAAGATGATGCTTGGTGAAGCCTTCTTCGCCTGATCAAATAGATCACGGACGCGACTGGCTCCCACACCAACCAGAACTTCGACGAACTCAGAACCAGACATTGAGAAGAAGGGTACACCAGCTTCACCCGCTACCGCACGGGCCAGCAACGTTTTACCTGTACCCGGAGGGCCCACGAGCAGAACACCGCGTGGAATTTTGCCGCCCAGGCGCTGAAACTTCTGTGGGGTTTTCAGAAACTCAACGACCTCTTGCAACTCGTATTTTGACTCGTCCACCCCTGCGACATCCGCAAAGGTCGTGCTTGGACGATCTTCTAAAATCAATTTCGCACGGCTCTTGCCAAAGCTAAAGATACCCTGTTGCCCCTGGGTCGCGCGGCGACTGAAGAAGAAAATGGCACCTATCAGGAACAGCCACGGCAAGAAATCGAGCAGAAGAGTCAACCAGAACGAATTATCGGCTGGCGGCTGGACGTATACCACAGCCCCACTGGCATTAAGCTTCACGGACAGATTGGGATCTCCATTCGGAAGCTGGTAGACATGATACTGGGTCTGACCATTTACCGGCTCTTTCAACGTTCCTGTAATATCAGTCTGCCCTAGCAGCGTTACAGTTTTGATATTCTTATCCGCAAGTTGATTGTAAAATTGCGTGTAGTTAAGGTTTACAGATTGCGGAGCACTGTTGCTCTGACTCGTACTATTAAACCAGTTGACAATATACACAACGAGGAGGATGCCAACAATGAGCATAAGCCAGCGGTTCAGGTTGTTCGATGGACGCTGTGATGGTGTCTGCCCATTATTGGGCCGCCCTGATGGTCCCTGACGCGGTTGCTGCCTCTCGTTATTATTTTGTAGCCAGTACATATTTTCCGGCTGTTTACTCATGTGAAGTACCTGCTTTCTGGGCCTTCGATCTGCTTTATCCCACGACACACGTACGCTGGGAAGGTAAAGCCATCCCATCGTATAGACTATAGGGAGGCAACGTATTTATTATATCTTACCGATGCTGGAAATGCACGCATAGGGTAACCCTCTATGCTATTCTATACGTTGCGAAGGGGGAAAATGTTGAATAAACCATGTATGAGGAACCATATTTAGGACTCCACTGAAAAATTGTACCTGAACATAGAACATTCATCTGGGAAGGATGAATGTTCCAGCGTTCTATCGTTTGTGTCTAACCTAGGTTGTGCTCTGAGTTGTAGGATAATCTGGCGTGAGCTATGTGGTGGAATGTTCAGGCGATCAGCAGGACGATTAAGGCCATCTTCTGCCGTGACAATAGGCTCAAAACAGATAAATGCATGATCGGGAGCTGTCACTGCCTCAGACCAGACCTGCATAGTCGAGAGAGCATAGTTGCCATTATCTGGCAGTTCCGCAATAGTCAGCACGCCATGGCCAGGAATTTGAATGGTAACGGAATGAGGGAATGGATAGGGATTGTCTGGCGGCTGAGTGTCCCATTGAAATGCTGAAACAGTGAACCCCGTAGGACCATCCGTCTCAACGCGTGACTTGACAGATTGCTCGACAGTAAAGTAGGGATGAAAGCCAGGCGCGATAGGCATAACTTCCTCGCCGCGATTCTCCATCGTCAACGTATAGGTAAGCACACCTTCGCCAGCAGTAATCTGGGCCGTGAATGCGAATTCGTAAGGGTAATGGGGACGTGTCGCATCACTGCTCGTCAATTGAATAGTAATGCTGGCCTCATTTTGAGCAGTAACGGTCCATGGCATGGTACGACCAAAACCATGGATGGGGAGCGTGGTCCCCTTCTCTTGAAAGATGCCATCTTTGAGGCGCGAAAAGTTAGGGATCATCAGGGGCAGACCCCAGCGCTTCACGTTGCCCGTTTCAGCCGGTCGATATAAGACTTCCCAGGGGCCAACCTGGAAATGTGAGACCAGGCATATTTCAGGGATCACGCCTATTTTTGTATCACCGTATGTGAGTACATGCTCACGTGGCGTAGGAAAGTTCATAAAGCATAAAGCTCAACCTTTAAGGCCGAGCACAACCTCCTCTTTACTCTATTTTCTATGATAGCCTATAGTATTATGGTACGTGGTGAGGAGATCAGCAAGCTCACCTTTATAATCTTATATCTTGCATATATTCCAATCAGGCTATAGAGCTTCCCATCCTATTGCGTTTTGATAGTTCCATGCTTATACTGTAGGTATTGAGGTGTATATGTACGCATATGCATTGCGTTTGAAGCTACAAATGTATCGTTTTCTACATCCTGCTTCCAGAACGAATGGGGAGTTTGTGTATGGAGGACAACTCAGGTAGAGAAACGTCGGTGGCACGAACACCGTCAGGCAGGCTGGAAAGTGAGGAAACACGGTCTGTGCAAGGATATATTTCCATTAAAGGAACACGTAGTGGCTTGCTCTTGACTCTGGAGCCTGAAACGCCTTTCATTGATCTACTAAACGCATTGGCAGATCGGTTGTCGGAAGCACCAGCTTTTTTTCGTGGTGCGGCACTTACCGTAGACACCAGTCGACGGAATTTACGCGTAAGTGAACGTGTACAACTTGAGAACCTTCTTGCGCATTATCAGATGTCGGTCAGGTCACTGGAACAGGTGACAGAGGTGATCAAGGAGGCAAGGACAATTACGTTACCATTAGAGGAGTCACCAGCAGAGCAGCCGAACGAACTTCAGATTCAGCGCGATCCAAGGGAATCAGAGGATACGCTTTTCTTAAGACGCACAATTCGTTCAGGCCAGGCAATCCATCATAAAAGTAATGTCGTGGTACTCGGCGATGTAAATCCAGGCGCGGAGATTGTGGCCGGCGGAGATATCATCGTCTGGGGCGTCTTGCGCGGGATGGTCCACGCTGGCTATCCCGATAATGAGCAAGCAATGGTATGCGCACTTCAGTTATCCCCTGTACAGGTGCGTATTGCCCACCTTCTCTCCCGCCCGCCGGAAGGATTCACGGCGCAACCACGACCCGAGGTTGCTATAATCAAACAGGGGCAGATTGTAGTTGAAACCTGGGTGAGCGGACGCTCTCCGCGCAAATAGGAATGCTGTCCTATGTCAGCAAGGGATATACCGCTGGAAATTGCATACAATAAGTATACTAAAGATATACATCAGGTAGCACTTGAAGCCTTCTTGCACTGTCATATGAAAATATACTTTGCAAGCAAGGATTTCATGGTATACTGACTAAGTATTCTATCGTGAAGAGACAAAGAGATATCTTTGGAAGCAGTTTTTATTTATGTATTGTAGTATCCTAAATTGCAGTATCCTGAAATGGATCAAAAGAAGCGTCCAGGATCAACAAGCTTTCTGTGTATTAAGTGGAGCTAGTAAGCAAAATTGATCAATGGAAGCAGCTGTAGGGAGTAGCGTATGGACAGCCGGGTAATCACTATCACATCAGGCAAAGGGGGAGTTGGGAAAACGACAACAACTGCCAACCTTGGATCGGCACTCGCCATGCAAGGGAAGAGAGTAGCTGTAGTGGACTCAGACATCGGCTTGCGTAATCTCGATGCTGTGTTAGGTCTGGAGAATCGCATCGTTTACGATCTGGTCGATGTCGTTGAAGGACAATGTCGTTTGCGTCAGGCATTGATTAAAGATAAGCGCTTGCCTGAAATGTATCTTTTGCCTGCCGCACAAACACGTGATAAAAATGCTGTAAATAGCGTCCAGATGGAGCAACTTTGTCAGCAACTGCGCCAGGAATTTGATTTTGTAGTGATTGACTCGCCTGCTGGTATTGAGCAAGGATTTCGTAATGCCATTGTAGGGGCTGATGAAATTGTAATTGTTGCCAACCCCGAAATGGCCTCTGTACGTGATGCAGATAGAATTATCGGGCTGGTTGAAGCGGCAGGAAAGCCGGAGCCACGCTTGATCCTCAATCGCTTACGACCAGAAATGGTACGGCGCGGCGATATGATGGATGTGGCAGATGTGTTGGAAGTGTTGGGTATCGATCTGCTAGGGATTATTCCTGAGGATGAAGCGATCATCGTGGCCACCAATAGAGGCGAACCCGCCATCTATGACAAACGATCGCGGGCCGGACGTGCGTTTCTTAATGCCGCACAACGCCTCCTCGGAGAAGAGATTCCCCTCGACGAAGTCGAAGAATCTCCCACACTTCTGGAACGCTTGCGTCGCATGGTTGGTATTGGGCCCGCCGGCGTACGTTCTCAGTCGTCGTAAAGGGGGAAAGCAATGGGTGTTTTTGAATTTATGGTTGGTCGCAAGAAACCAACACCAGGTGAAATGGCGAAGGAACGCTTAAAAGTAGTCCTCGTTCACGACCGCTTAAAGGTGAATCCCGAAGTGCTTGAAATGATACGCGCAGAAGTGCTGTCGGTCATTTCGAAACGCCTGGAGGTCGATGAACAGCAAATGCAGGTGCTCCTCACACGCGAAGGTGGAGCAGATAAATTGCAAACCGATGTCCCCATTAGACGCCAGAAGGTGACCTTTGAATGGGATCCTCCCGCATATACACCAACGTCTAATGTGGTTCATGGCAGAATCCATGTTGAAGAAAACCTGGAAGAATAATATACATGGGCATTGGAAACTCCGTCCATTGGGGGAACAACGTAGGGTGCCCGGGCTTATTCCGCTCCGCTCCATCGCGCCCCTACTATGCGTTCGATTGCATTCTGACCTTCTTGCGCCTCATACATATCATAGTAGGGGCGTGATGGAGCGGAGCGGAATAAGCCCGGACGCTTCCCATGGTGTTTGTCTCCAATAAACACATCATAAACATACCTCTACTGCATTGCCGCTCCTAACCCTCATGAACATCATCAATGTCATCTCCACAGACATCTTTAAGCGGATCTTTTCATACCTTCCTACAATTTTTAAATACTCTATAAATGAATATTAGTACATTTGAGTATTTGCCAGGAAGAATAATAAACGAATGAATATGCACATGTATCTATAAAAAGGTTAAGAATTCGACGAAAAGAATAAATATTCTTAACTTAATCTCTACGCGTTCATAACCAGGAGTAAACGGTGAAGATTGTAATATTCCTATGTGATCGGTACGAAGCGCAGCGTAGTCGCACTGCAAGTCGAAAACGTGGTTTCGATCGTTTGGATGAACCTTTCACTATTAACCGTAGGGGCCGCGTTCACGACGCTCATGTGAGGACTATAGCGATAGTGAAGTGCTGGTGGAGGAATACAACGAGGGATATTGTGCGCAGCAATGGAATCGTGGGGATGTTGGGATGCACAGGGGGTGTTTGCATAGAACTGGCGTGATGCGTAGGGGGGAAAGCTTGTTTTGGCACAGACTGGACTATACAGGTAACATGTCCCGATGTGGGGTGTGGGGAAGACAGGTAGCTTGTGGGGCACCGGAGTTTATGGGAGTTGCTACCTGCTGAGTAATGTTGCTTGTTGCGTCCAGAGTAGGGGTATTGTTGGGCGGGGAGGGTGCCATAGGTGAGCCATGTTCTATACAGGCAAGAGTGTGGGGAGTAGACGTGTTTCACACCTGGCGCTGAAGTCAGCCGGTTAGCCGCCGGCACTTCAGTGTCGCTATAGAAGGTACTGTACAATTTTAGACAGCGGTAGATTACCACAAAGGAGTTGCAGTGAGCAGGGATGGGGATAGGAGAGAGACACAGTTTGTTATGCCATGTGCAAGCGGTGTTAGTAGAGCTTTATGGCCTACCTATAGGCGGCGTTATATTGCAACAAACTGGTTTGCTCAGCAACGAAGATTTTTATCATGAGAGAAATAGGCTGGTCATCTGTACGACGACAGGTTATTCAGTCTTTACATCTCGTGTATCCTCTGCTGATACCAGTTCTTCTGATGGCAGCACTTGCGTTAGCCGTAGCTCTATTTCAATACTGGGTAATTTTGTTTATGTTTGCTGTTGTCTGGTCGATCCTGATCGTTATTGCTACCCGTTTCCTATGCGACAAACTTTATCATGTCGTGCGGACCAGATATTATAAGCCTCGTTCTTTACGTTCGCATACGTTCTCTCCCCAGTTTCCAGAGACACCCATGCCTGTTACCCCATTGATCCGTGTTTTGGAGACCATAGACCTTTCCACAATGGATGTTGAACAGCTCATCGCAAATGAAATGAGCGAGCAAGAGTCGGCACAAATGCCAATAGTGCAGGAAAAGCGAAGTGGTGCCAGGCATAAGTCGTTCTAGCTTGTTGAATGTATGACCTTTGGGTGGTTTATTGACCTTGCTGTTAATGCTCTGTATGATTACCTACAAAATGGAAATTGAGCGCCAGATACGCATGTCCACATGCAGGGGCTTGTATTTAGGAGACAACCGTGAGTAACCAGCAGATTCAGAAGGTTAAAGTTAGAAAATTAGCACATGTAGGATTGTGGGCAACAGACGTATCAACACAAGGGCGCTTCTATCGTCAGGTGCTGGGCCTTGATCTACGTCAGCCAACCGAACAGGATATCAATGTAGAAGAGGCAAACGTCTTTCTTGCATTGGGTGAGGAACATCATTCATTGGCTTTGTTCAATGATACACGTGTCATCGCGAGCAACGGTCGCAAGCCCGCCAGTCGGACACAGCTTCATCATCTTTCCTTTGAAGTTGATACCGATGCTGAAATGGCAGCCCTCGCGGCACGCCTCAATATGGCAAATATCGATGTTGCATTGGGACCACGCGATGGCGATCCCGAAATGGGTGATACCCTCTGGTTTAATGATCCTGACGGGAATCATATCGAGATCTCTGTGACCTCTGATGAATATCTTTCTCCAGGTGCCAACAGCACACGACGCGTATTACTACGTCCATATACATTGCAACATGTGGCTCTGTATACACAGCGCCTGGAAGAAATGGTCGATTTTTATACAGAGGCATTGGGATTCGATATCTCTGATTGGCTGTTACGCGAATGTGCCTGGCTACGCTGTAATAATAACCATCATTCGCTTATGCTCATGCAAGGAAAACAGGCCCTCGATCACGTTGGTTACAGCATCGCTGATGGCCCTGAACTCTTACGCTGGGCCGACTATCTGAGTCGCAATCAGATTACGGTTCTCTGGGGGCCAGGACGCCACGGTGCTGGCAACGACCTGTTCCTGCGCTTCGCTGATTCTGAGGGGCTGCATATTGAACTCTCCACTGAATTGCAGCAGTACTATGATCGCGATGTTACCACTCCTCCACGTTTGTGGCATACACGTGAGATGGCTCTTAACCTGTGGGGAGCTATGCCATCCTGGGCACGCGAAGAAGTACGCGTCTGATTGAAAACGACGCGGGTTTATAAATGATATCGTTCACAAACCCGCGCCGACAGATTATTCTGTTACGCGATTTCTGATTAATCCAATGCCTTCAACTTCGGCCTCAACCACGTCGCCTGGTTTAAGAAACTCGGGTGGTGTGCGCGAAAATCCAACTCCACTTGGTGTGCCCGTAGCAATAATATCTCCTGCATCAAGCGTCATACCTGCGGAAAGGACCGCAATTGCCCGGTTGATAGAAAAAATCATCAAGTTTGTATTCGAGTCCTGTTTCGTCTGGCCGTTAACGCGCAAACGTAACGCGAGATTGTGTGGATCGGGAATCTCATCGGCTGTAACGATCCAGGGACCAATCGGACACGAACCATCAAGGCTTTTCCCCTTGAAAAACTGCTTATGGCGCGTCTGCAGATCACGCGCCGTAATATCATTCAGAACCGTATAGCCAAAGACGTACGAAAGAGCATCTTCTTCACGAATATTTTTACCCTTCTTACCAAGAATTACCCCCAGCTCAACTTCCCAGTCTATCTCACTTGAGACCGCTGGTTCGATGATAATATCACCATAAGGACCATTGATGGTGGTGGGAGCCTTTGTGAAAAATACCGGGTATTCAGGCGTCTCTCCGCTATGTCCACGCACGTTTGCCGTTTCCTGAGCATGCTCTTTGTAGTTGACGGCCAGGCACATAATATTTTTACGCGTCTGTGGAATGGGTGCTGCAAGCTGAACTTCGCTCAGTTTATGAGCAGCTCCAACGTCAGTGAAGGTTTTGACATCCGTAAAACGCCGATTGGCAGCTTTACTTAAAATAGCCTGCAGAGCGTCTTTATACTGTGCATAGTTCTCTATCAGGGCAAGCATCTGATCGGGAACCGCTAATTGCAGCGCCCTTCCTGCCAGATCGACATCAACAACTTCATCATCTCGTACGATCCCAAGATGTGGCGTTGGCAGTTCGTTTGTAGAAAAGCTAACAAGCTTCATAATTATCTCCTTTATGACAGAGTAGTAGGTAGTCCTATTCTACAACACGCCGAGCAAACCCCCGTTACAACAACGTTGCTCGCATGACATCAAGTGGAGCCGGCTCGCCAGTCCAGTGTGTGAATGCCAGCGCCCCTTGATGTAGAAGCATAGAAAGCCCGTTAGCGTTGCGTAGCCCCATAATGCTTGCCTGGCAGAGTAGATACGTCTGGGTTGGATTGTAGATCATATCATAGACAAAGGTATCGCTATCAAAGCGAGCAAGCACTTCCGGTGGGAGAGGACTGCTGTCTTCATGCATGCCAACCGAAGTGGCGTTGATAATGATGGATGAGGAATGTGGAATAAGGAAATTGGGGTCGTTGAGACTAAAGATGGCACCATCATAGCTTTGTTGTACATCCGCCGCCAACAGTTGAGCGCGTTCCAGGTGACGATTGAAGATGATGAGCCGCTCCACGCCTGCACTCGCCAGCGCAAAGGCCGCTCCACGAGCTGCACCCCCTGCACCCAATAGCAACGCTGTATAGCCCTTGAGCGAGACCTGACCATCAGGCTGAAGCGTGCCGAGGCCTTGTTCCTGTAAAGCATGCAGCAGCCCAGGCGCATCAGTGTTGTAGCCATACAGGTAGTCGTTACGATGTACAATGGTGTTGACCGCGCCGATACGTCCAGCCAGGGGATCGATCTTGTCCAGTAAATGAATAACCGCCTGTTTATGTGGAATGGTGACATTCGCGCCCAGGTAATCCTTGCTACAAAGTGAACGTACACGTTCAAGTAACTGTGTAGCGGGCGTATGCCATAGCTCGTAACGTGCAGGGATACCCAGAGCATCAAAGGCGGCTTGTTGCAGACGTGGCGAAAAAGAGTGCGCAACTGGATCGCCAATCAGGCCGACACGCGTTCTCACTGTTGCTTCTGACGCATGCTGCAAAGGTCGCATCAGACGTTTGTTTCGAGTAGACATCCTGTTACCATCATTCTCTAGTCTAGATGTAAGTGAAGTTTCATAATCTTCTTGTCAACTATCTAAATTATATCAAATTTGTCGCACTTCTGTTATGGTACTATAAAAGATGAAAACAGAGTCGGTTTTTTGTAATTAGAGCGGAGATATTATGACAGTTCAACCGCGTTTTGCCTCAACGGTGATGTTGTTGCGCGATGCCCTTATCCACGGAGGAGGAATAGAGGTATTTATGGTCCGGCGCGTGGTGCAAAGTGAGTTTATGCCGGATGTCTATGTCTTCCCCGGCGGCTCGGTTATCTCTGATGATCGCCTGCTCGAAGAGAACACCAATCTGTGTATGACCATCGCATCTTCAATTTCCGATCCAGAAGGGCGTACCTCGTTGGGAAAAGGTTTAAGGGCAGCCGCAATCCGTGAACTTTTTGAAGAGGCAAATGTACTGCTGGCCTATCAGAATAAACATATCCTGGCAGTTGATAAGGACGCCGTTACACGCTTTGAAACATATCGATTGGCATTAAATGAGCGCCGAGAACTGTTAAGTACAATCGTTCAGATGGAACAGCTGGTCCTGGCAACCGATGCTCTCTCCTATTTTGCGCACTGGATCACGCCAGAAGGCATGCCGAAGCGCTTCGATACACATTTCTTTCTAGCCGTCGCTCCAACCGAGCAAGAGGCGCTCCATGATCAACTTGAAACCAGCGCAGGCTTCTGGTTCCAACCCGCTGAAGTAATTGAACGTTGTCAACGCAAAGAAATACCTGTCGCTTTCCCCACCCTTCACCAGTTAAAGGATCTGAGCGCTTTCAAGAGCGTACAGGATGCTTTAGACGCAGCCTGTACCCGCTATGTTCCTACTCATATGCCAGCACTTACAGAAAAAGAAGGGAAGTCTTATGTCTATCTCCCTGAAGATCCCAACACGACCTGGATGCTTTAAGCATGTATAGCGCATAAAGGAAAGTAAAGGATGACAAATACATATACGCTTATTCTTGCCCCCAATGCCTCCCTGATGACAGGACCCGGTACAAATACAATTGTACTCAATGGAGGAAAAGAGGGTGCTGTGGTGATTGATCCTGCCGATGCTAATCCAGAGCATCTGGCATCTATTATACGTGCAGGAGATAGCTATGGCGGCATTCGACGTATCTTGATTACACACGGACACCATGATCATCTTGGGGGAGCCGAGGAACTGCGTGCGCAATTGAATGTGCCCATCTATGCGTTTAGTCGCGCGGGAACACCTTTTGTAGATCAGGAAGTGCACGATGGCGCTCTCTTTCCTTTAGAAAATGATAGGTTGCGTGCTCTTCATACGCCGGGTCATCGCTTCGATCATCTTTGTTTCTTATTAGAGGATGAGCGTACACTCTTTGCTGGCGACCTTATATCTGGCATTACGACCAATGTGATTATCCCACCCGAAGGGGATATGCTTGCTTATTTGAATTCGCTCAAACGCCTTCAAGATATTGATATTGCGAAGATTGTACCCGGTCATGGACCTGAGATCCTGGACGTGCAAGCTAAATTGATAGACTATATTGCGCATCGTTTGCAGAGAGAGCAGCAGGTTATTGATGCATTGTATATGTTGCCACCTGGAACAACGATTCCCTCTCTAGTGAAGTATATTTATGTTGATGTGGATCCTCGCTTGTATCCAGTCGCCGCCTGGACGGTCGAAGCCCATCTATTAAAGCTAGAGCGTGAGGGACGCGTGCAACACAATGAAAAAGATGGTTGGGAACTGGTTAAAAAATAAAAAAATAACCACGCGTTTCTGCTAAATTGGCTTCTAGAGAAGCATGCCTATCTATCCAAATGGAAAAGTGGGTTGAGATATCTTAACCACCTATCGGTACTTTACAGCTATTTTGTATATGGTATAACTGTTCTTGTGCTACAATCTTATCAGGCCGGTTCCATAATTGATGGATCGAACGGCAGGAGAGGGAGCATGCTATCAACTTTGGGCGCAAGGAAGCCTGCCTCTATCCTGCTGAAGTTCCCCCTTCAGTTCCACCTGATTACGAAACCGGCATAAATTTTCATTTCAAGCACATCCTTTACCAGCCGAACGTACCCTGGCCTCCCTTAAATGGACCAACAATATTTTTCGTAATCCATCCTCCATAAAAATCTCCCTCCTGCACCTCCACCTTCTCTCCATCGACGTAACATGCATCCATTTTCGCCGGGTAGAAGGCGATGTAATCGGTCAAATCCTCATAGCCGGGTGAAGGCTGGCGGTAATACCATGCGCTATTGGGAACCATCTTATTGTTAACAGCGATTGTATAGTAAGAAGCAGCACCTTTCCATTCACAGAATGTCGTACGGGAAGTAGAGATGAGGTACTCCATTTTTGCATCTGCCGGAGGAATGTAATACACAGGAGGATGACTCGTTTCAAGGATGCGTTTAGAACGTTTCGTATCGGCGATAATGATACCATTAAAGATCACCTGGATATGTTTATCACTATTCTCAAGCCTGGGTGGGCGTGGATAGTCCCATACCGATTCCTGACCTGGACCTGGCTTTATGTAATGACGGCGATTGCTCATGTGTATTGTCTCTCCTTGCTCATGGGTACGTTTGACTGTTATGACGCTTGATGAGATCCTGAAGGGGCAAATCTAACGTGGGGCGTCACCTGGCGTCATTGACTCCAACTATTTCGGAAAAAAATGACGCAAGCACGACACGAATGCCTGCAATGCGCGTAAAACGGTAGGGACCCGATTGTATCGCGTCCGCCATTTATGGAATCGTGGCCCACGGGTGATCAATCACGGACGCGATACAATCGGGTCCCTACCGTTTTACGTGTTTTTCTGCGTTTTTGATGCATCATTTTTGGCGAAGCCCTCAATTTATTGGAGTCAATGCATCTGGCGTGCGCCCCTACGCCTGTTCCTGAGAGACACATCCAGTGCTATAAGATGGCCCGTATTTAGCGTTGAAGAATGAGCACTTTGAAATTACCCATGCCTGCTGAATCAGTCAGGGCCATGACACCCTGCCGCAAATTGTACCATTGAAGAAGCGCAACCTGACCACGATCACTGGCACGAGCGTTATCAATAACGGCGAAATCGCGTGCGCGTACCCGCTCCAACTCTTCCTGGATGCCCATCTGAGTGAGCCAGAGACGTTGCGTCGTGAATGTATGCAGATGCAATCCCTGCCGACGCCCTTCATTCAGAAGAGCGCTGAAGTTGACATGAGCTGTAATATCCTGTTCGCCAGGACGCACGAGTGGCAGGTTGGTCAACTGATGCTGAAAGTAGCAGGCCAGCGTTCCATCGATGCGTTCAGGTGTATACAACCCACGCGCTTTATCGCCATAATCAATCGTCAGAAGAAAGCCGTGGCGTGCGTCTCCAATGGCCTGTACGCTGCGCGTCAACCAATGGAGGGCATCCAGATTGATCTCGGCACGCCATCCATCAGGAAAGGTCTGCCAGGGAATCTTATAGCTATCAAGATAGGTAGCTATCCCTTGACTGGAAGGTTCAGCCAGTATTTCATATAGTTTTCCATCAGATTGAGCGGCGACATAGACTTCGTATAGTTTTTTCTCGTGCAGTTGGACGATATGCACCGGAAAGGCATCGACAAGCTCGTTCGATAGAATAACAGAAGGGGAGATGGCACTTTGCATCAGTGCATTCTGGCCCGCACGTATATCTTCGGTGTGATAGTCGAGAGCGGTATAGAAGGCAGGAGCGTTTTTTTCAGCCCATAGACGAATACCGTGAGCCAGATTGCCACGTCCAGAACCCTGTTCCACAACCACGAATGGAGAGGGGCGTCCCAATATCTCCCACATCTGAAAGAGTTGTTGCCCCATACAGTATGCAAAGAAGGATGAAACATCGGTGCTGGTATAGTAATCGCCTTCCCAGCCCATCTTTGCCGGACCGCTTACATAATAACCATAGTCAGGTTCGTAAAGAGCCATACGCATATAGTCAGCGAACGAAATGGGTCCATCGCGCTGAATACGTGCCACGATCAATTGGTGGAGAGGTGAGCGTGCCATAATTATTACAAACCAAAATTCACTACTAGTAGGTCCAGAGCCATCTCCGGAGTTATCTTGCTGCGTTTTAGAGAAGCATCGGTTGCCATAAGTTGGCGGTAGATGCCCTCTAATTGTGCGGGGCTGAAGTTGCCAACCTGGCGCAAACATTTATCGGCGAGAAAAGGCGGCATCCCAAGCGTAGAAGCGACCTGTCCGGAGCGCATACCTTTTTGCGCAAGCTCTTTCACCAGGAGCAACGAACGCATCTGAGTGGTAATCGTGCTGATCAACTTGAGCGGCGGCTCACCATCGGAGAGCAGATCATGCAAAATGTTCAGCGCCTGCTTGCGGTTGCGCTGTGCAAGAGCGTCGGTCAGATCAAAGATGCGTGCCTCCTGTACTTGAGCTGACAATTGCCGTACGTCGTTAATCGTAATGGTTGCATTTTTGCCAACATAGGTTGCCAGCTTATCAAGTTCATTGGCGAGCAGGCGCAGGTGGTTGCCACTGAAATTAGCCAGTAGCGTAGCAGCATCGGGCGCGATTTTTACTTGAATGCTCTTTGCTCGGTTGACAATCCACTTCTCCAGAGCCTGTCCTTTCGGTACCGTACTTTGCAGAATTTTGCCGTGTTGCTCGGCAGCCTTAAACAAAGGATTTGCAGCATCCAATGCTTCATCAACGAGTAAGATTAGCAGCGTGCTTTCGGGCATATGCATGATATGTTCGGCCAGAGCTTTTTCAAAGCCCGCACGGGTGGCAGTTGCGGACTTACCCGCCTTCTTGCCTTTTTTGGCTTTGCCCGTTTTCGCATCCGTATTTTCTTGCACAACAACCTGTGTTTCGCCGCGCTTTTTTTGGGGAGTCCTTCAACGACAACGAGCCGTTGCTCAGAGAGAAACGGCATAGTATTGCTGGTAATAATCACGGTGTTGAGGTCGACTCCGCTACCATCATAGGTATCCTGATTATAGCCGAAGTCGCCTTGTGACCGTAATTTCTTCAATTGTTCGCGGCTAGTAAATTCATCGTCGCCGTGCAGAAGATAGAACATAGTTTGTATACCAGAGAAAATTATGGATTTTCGTGTGCCTCAGCGCTTTGCCTGATGTAATCACGTTTGTGGCGGCGTGCGACGATCAGGTCGGTCGCCATAGCACAAACCACGCCCAGAATAGAGCAGAGTAGGATGGAACCGAAGAAGACACTGCCACCATTGGCCCCGTCCAGATCAGAGCCGCTGAGCAACGGGCCAGCCCAGGCCAGGAGAAGCAGGAAACCGATCAAGGCCCCAACGAATGCTCCGACGACAACGGCAATATGATTTTTCACAGCGCTTAACCAGTAGGCAAGAAAAAGAGAAATAGGGAGCGCGATGATGAAACCGAAAAGGTCACCTATGAAAATACCATCAGTTGGATTGAAGGTAAGGGTGGATAAAGAAATGAAAGCCATAGAGAAAGCCTCCTATAGACTGATTTAGCATTGATATCGTCTCAATTATACGGCAATTGTGCTATGGTGGCAATATGTATTGTGATAGCATAGTCTTGTCTACGTCTATATTTATAGGTTGGTATATTATCGGACATCTGACGCAGGAATTTGAGTTGTAACGAGGGAGGGATGTATGCCGAAGAAATGGCTTTGGGGTGGGATAGGGTTGGCTGTGGTTTTATTGCTGATCATGTTGATCATACCACTGGGTTCACAGGTACTAACGCTCTGGGCTTATAAAACGATTGGAATAGGTATGGGGGCATCCCCTACCAATGATTTATTAGCGCAGCAGATACAAAACATGCTTAATCTTATTGATTTTCTGGCTATTATCTTTACCGCTGTGCTGGCGCTTGCTGGCGTCGTTGGTCTGAGAAGGTTTCAAGATATCGAAAAAGATACTGCCGAGCGTATGGGCGAATTAGATGAAAAACGGAAGAGTATCGAGGTACTCCAGAATGATATGCAGGAAAAGATCAATGCGATAGGCGAGTTAAGAAAATATGTAGAACTGCAAGAATCCGTAACAAAGAGTGTGGAAGATACTAATAAAGCCCTTCTGTACCTTATCTTAGGAAATCAGCTTGTAGAGCAAAAAAAGATTGCTAATGCCATTGAGGCATATGAAAAAGTCAAAGCGTTGCGGCCCGAAGATCCGCAGGTCAATTACATCCTGGGGCGCACATATAGAGGCATCAGCTCTTATGACCAGGCAATTACTTGCCTCATAACCTCTGTTGAGGCAGATCCTTCTTTTGCTCAGGCACATCTAGAGCTAGGGTATGCCTATCGCAATCGTGCAGATAAACTCTATGCCGCCCCAGATGATGAAATGAGACGGGAAGAGGAATATGAGAAAGCGATAGAGCAGATAAAGCAGGCCGCTAAATTGCAACCAGGGGATGAGGAAATTCTGGGCGCCCTGGGTGGCATTTATCGGCGAGCGAAAGATTATAAGCGAGCACTGATGTATTATAAGCAAGTGCGTGCTGTCAATCCTGATTTATCATATGCGGTTGGGAATATTGCTATTCTGGCCTGGCATGAAGGAAACACAGCAGGATCATTGGAGGCATTTAAACATACTGAGGAATTGGCGACGAAGCGTATCGATTTAGGGGTTTCCTATGACCCTTTTTGGGATTACTATGATCGTGGCATGGCACGTCTGGTGTTGGGTAACAAGCAAGACGCATTATCTGATTATCGCATGGCAATCGATCTTACACGCAGCCCGGAACATTTCAAGTCGGTTATAGATGGCCTTCAGTTTTTCAAAGAAGTGGAAGATAAATACCCTCTAAATGGTCTGGATGAGGTATTAAATATGGTTATGGTGGCAAACATTGACGCGGAGGCTAGAATGGTAGCCAAACATGTTGGATAGTACCTGCCAGATCTCTGTTCATAAAAGGGAACAGAGATCCGAAAGATGCAGAGCCTTCTTCCTCTTTTAATAAAAAGTGCATATTTTTACAAACAGCGCCACCAATTACACATTTGCCGTTTCCATTGCTCTTATTGCTGCCTTGTCAGTGCATTGGCCTTTATGCCGCCACTCGTTGAGCGTGCTACCAACGGTTCTAAGTAAAGATGCATCGCGTTGATGAGCGTGATACAACGCCCAGCCAATTCTAGGAAGGCTCAGTGTACTGGAGTAGACGAGGTAGCGACTCTCCCAGGTTGGTTGGAACTTCTTTTTAAAGTTGAAGAGCGATTGGTTTTTTTCCGGATTGCCAAAGCGTCCGGTCAGAAAATCAATGCTATTGCCCAGGAACGTCTCTTCTTCAAGGTTTGCATTACTAAGGGGGGCCAGACCCAGGCTCGCCATCTCAAATCCGCAGCTTTTCATATATTCAAGAGAGCGTGCAAGTAAAAGTTCCATTGTGCCTGGAGCAGGCTGTGGAGCACGGCGCATCAGATCGAGTCCCCAGCCGTGTCGTCCGTAAATGGGAACAAAAGTGACAAAGGCATGTACTTTGTTATCGTTATCCACAGCGAGCGCGGTCAGTTGTTCTTTATCTCCTTGTGGATCGAAGTGACCCATGCTAAAGCCCATTTCTGAACCGCCTTTGCTTGCCAGCCAGGTCGCCGAAATCTGTTCCATTTGCGTGCGCTGCAAGACATCAGTTACCTGACCCTGGTAAAACACCACCTGTAGACCATCCTTCTCAGCACGCTTGGCACTGCTGCGCACATTTGCCATTGCACCACCTTTGAGCGTGAAATTCTGTACATCGATAACCGCATCCTCACCAATTTTGAAGAGGTGAAGGCCAGCCGCACGGTAAAGAGGCACGAATTTATCTCGTACCTGCCACAGAACAATCGTCCAGTCCTGTTCAGTACAAAAGGCCATGAATTGCTTGAGGATCAAATCCATTTCATTTTCGGGACCAATCGGGTCCCCTGCGACCACGGCTGTGCTCCCCTCAAGTACATAGCTAATAACAGACTTGCCCGATTCCGAGAAGAAGTATGACTTCTCAGTGTCAAGAGCGAAGTACGAGATAGAATTTGTACCGTAAAGTTGCACATGCTTATAGGCCTGCATTCTTTTTTCCATATTAGGCAGAAATACCGCCGCTACAGGTCGGAAGAGCTGTATCATACCGTATACTATAGCGCTGATACAGAGCCAGGGTAGAGCACGCCCAAAGAAAATTGCAGGCGTATCATGTAACCAGTAGCGCAGATGTGTTTGCGTAATGATGCGTAGAATAGCACCATCAAGGCCAAAGCGATCGATGAGTGGCTCAAGGTTATCATAAAGTGCGAGAAAGCCGACGATGGCATCGAATACCACAATTCCCAGGCCAAGCGCCAGAATTGTATAGCCACGCCAGACCGAAGGCGGATCGCTTCTGGCCTGAAAAAAGCTGGAGAGACTACCCAGCAGGGCCACTAATCCCAGCGCAATAAGGGTTGCTAATATGGAGCCGCTACGTAGAACATGCAGACAGACGGATAACAATAAGAGAAAGAGTGTAATACGCCACGCATGCTTCTTGCCACGTGCGAGACCATAAGAGAGCATAATAAGGAAGAAGCCTACAACAACTGTCAGCGTCTGTGCATGAACCCGATGTACAGTAACAGGCCACGCACCCAGCAGAATGTCCCAGTTTAGTTTGGGCACAATAGCGGACAGCATGTCTGCTATGCCGACCAGACATATAATTAACGCTATCGTACGCCGTGTCCCAGTACGCGCAGATGGAGGAAAAGGAAACTGTACATTATGTATTTGTTTGTTCATATACCTCTCTCCTTTCCTGAACGTAAATTACGCAAATTTTAAAACGCTTAGACCATTGTGATATCAAAAGTGCATATCCTCAATTCTTAATCAGTTTATAGACGAAGTGTTATATTATTCTTCACTGGATGAAACGTCGCAGCTTATCCAAAAGTCAGAAGCTATGCCTTTTGGGCTATAGATCTGTTTTCTTTATACAAGAAGCTTTTCTCTTATGCATACTAGCACTTGAACATTACAACGTGATGAGATGAGTATTATGTAATCCCGGTCACTTGCCTTTGTGGCTTCTTGTAAGATTTTTCTAAAGGAGTATACGCCACAAGGTGCCAAAATATCGCGATGGATTTTGCGAAGATCTGCAACACCTCTTCTTGCTCTACGTATATAGGTCAGTATAGTAGTGAAGATAAAGGGCCTGGAAAGCACGGTCCGAGAGTTCTAAGTTTTAGAGAGTGTCTAGAAATTTTTCCAGGCAAAATAATTCATTTCTTGAGACACTTTCTTAGAAAAAGTGAGACACGTCAATGATGCATCGAATGACGACTTTTGGATTGAATGAGCGCCTGGAACGTGTCCTGGCGTATGCGTTTGGCTGGATATCAGGCTTGCTGCTTTTCCTATTTGAGAAGAATCGCCATGTCCACTGGCACGCGTTGCAATCTATAATCGTTTTTGGATCGCTTAGCGTGCTGATTATCGTTGTAAATATATTAAAGTGGATGCTCAGTGGGATCTGGCTCTTGAATCTGGTGACAAATTTTGGCCTGGGCCTGCTTTCAAGCATACTCCTCTGGGTGGGAATATTGCTCTGGCTCTGGTTAATGGTGATGGCGTGGCTTCATCGCGACTACAAGCTTCCATTTTTGAGCAAATGGTTACGTTACATTGTTTAATCCTTCTCCCGATAGAGAAGGCCTAGCGTCAGACCAAATGCCAGGTGACGTAGAATGTTTTGCAGGAACGAGGTCCAGTTGGCAAGTTTTGGTAGTTCACCATTCTTAATAAGAGGATGATATTTGTCGGCAATTGGAGTAAGCCACCATGCGCCGATAATAAAGATCTCTCCAAAAATTGTGCCTTTGAGCCAGTCTGGACCCGGAAGGAAACGTCTGGCAATTGCACCATAGATTTCAGCCAGGGCAACCCCGTTTAGTAAATGGATGAACCAGGAGAGCAGAAAGAAGCCTCTAGATCTCCTGGTGCCTTCTAATAATCCTTGAATAAAGCGTGTATCACTGAAACGATTTCCAATGATTGCTTTGTCACCTTCCATAACAATGCTGTAGACGATAGTTGCCACGAGACCCACCCAGGCGGCTCGCCCTGGACGCCAGTTACGTGAGACAATTTTATGTAGTAGATTATTCATCACATATTTCCTTCTTAAGACTCATTTCATCCTCCATCAAATTTCATGACGCCTTTCTCAGAACACCCTTCATCCACCTTGCAATTCCCAAATCGATCGCGTATTCTTTCTCTAGAAGGTGCAATGACGTTTGATCGACCACTACATATCTTCCCTTCGATGGAGCAGCCTCGTTACTATTATACTACCCTATTGCCATTAGCCACGCTTTCGTATGAATGTAGTCAGAAGCATTGCCATAACAGCTCCCCATAGGGTAGACAGAAAGTTGACGACATCGTTATTCAACCAGGAAAGACCCCGTAAAAGCTGCGTTTTGTTGCCACAATTATGTACTCGTCGCTCTGTCTCCTTATGACAGATAGGACAGAAATACATTGCCTGAACGGTTGCTCCTAGTAGGCTATCAAATAAACTACCGAGCAAACCACTGCTAAGAGCAATAAAGGGAAGTGCGAAATTCTCTTTGTGTTTGCGTTGTAGAAGCCAGAAGAAGCTCCCCAGAGCCAGTGAACCAATTGCAGATGAAGCAGTTCCCAGAAGTGTAATGCCGCCAGAAGTACCGGGGGAAGTTTGTTTGCCAGTTGTAATCAGACGTGGTCGTTGGGAACTGAGTACTCCCAGTTCAGTAGCCCAGGTGTCAGCAGTTGCAGTTGCCAATGCTCCAGCATATCCGGCGCGTAGCGTGTGCTGGAGTGTAGACTCGTGGGCACATGCATAGCCCAGTGCGAGTGCTGTTGCAACTCCACCATTAGCAACGACCTGCGAGAGATCCCGCTGCGATCCTTTACTGAATTTATCTTCTGCTGTGACCGCTTTCTCTCGTGCACGAAAATGTGAGAAGAAGCTGGAGGAGACAAAGAAGAAAATGAGCGTAAAGCCCCATGACCAGCCACCTATTCCTACTGTGGTTGTACCAGTAACAATCGCGCCAGCAACGCCGCTTCTGGTGAGAGAGCGACGGCGATAAGCAAGTAGACCAACGATGCTACTGAAAAGGAGGCCGAGAAGTAAGCGAAAGAGTTTTTGTTGTTTTTGAGAATGTACTGATTTTTCTATAGAAAATAATGAACGTCGTGTCAATGATGTAAACATAGGGTGGTACCTCGCGTAAATTGTAATATGTTTTGTTACAGAAAGCTATTGTTATCAGTTCTATCTTAAGGAAAGGCGAAATCCGGAAGCAAGAGAGTATATTCAAGTAAGAAGAATGTACTCTTTGTCAAAAGACCAGTCAGCAATGGCCTCTAGCTCAAGATAGAGATGTGGATGCAGAGGGTCGATGTGTTTCATCAAATGGATACTGACGACCCTGTTGTCGTTTAATCCGAGGGCTTCACAGAGTGCGTCTTGCGTAATTTTGAGACCTCCATCAAGGTCACGTTTGAGTGGTGTTGTGAAATAGAAATCCAGAAAAAGTGCCAGGTAGCTTTGTCGAAACTGTTCGTGTAGTTCATCTGGCAACATGCCTTGTCGTATAAGTGAGTATACTATATCATGTACCTGCCGCTTAAAGCGACGGGCCACAAGGGTGCTTACACGATGCCCATCTACAGTGGCGTATTGCTCGTTAATACCAGGGGGCAGCGGAAGAGTAAGACTGAGCAATGCGGGCTTTTTCTGTTTGTCGGTGCCTTGTTCTGGCATGTAGCCTCCCTGGTACATAGTACTTTTGGATAGATGTTTATAGGATGTATTGTATCATATCAACATGTCTTATTTTGTACTTTATTGTTGTCAAGATGGAAAAAGAAGTGGTACACTGCCATAAAGCAAGGCCTGGCGAAAGTGAGGAGTAATAGTGATTACGTGTAACCGCTGTGGGAGTATGTCTCCTGCTAGCGCCGTGAATTGTCAGAATTGTGGTGCGCCACTCTCTAACAATGCTGAATTTGGGTTAAGTTCGTCACGAGGTTTCCAGGAACAATCAGGATTGCCAGCCTGGTTGGAGTCGTTGCGTGCAGGTGAGCGACCACCTGCTCCTGCAGATAATCCATCCAGTTTTTCAACGGCTGACCTGATCGAGGAAGGATCGTTACCGAGTTGGATGCTTTCCGGACGCCCTGAAACGAAGGATACCAGTCTGTCGAGTCCGCATTTGCCATTGCGCTCCTCTTCTATTCCAGGCCCAAACACGGATGATTCAAAAGGGATCAATGCGCAGTCGTTAATTGACGAACAATCTCTTCCTTCCTGGATGCATGAGAATAAACAGCCAACCGGTCCAATTCCAGGTGGACTTGCTGCTTCAAGCCTGGTACAGCAAGATTTTATGCCAGATTGGATGAAGTCATTACAGCAGCGCTCTCCAGCCTCTGATGCTTTTCCGTCTTCTGCTCAACCAATGTCTTCACCATCATCAGCATTTCCTGTGCAGCCAAAACAGGCTCCCATGCCTGAATATACAAATGAGGTTGCGCCACGGCCAGCCCATGGTTTTTCAGCCAGTGATCTCGTTGATAAACAGTCTCTGCCATCGTGGATGACGCAGCAAGAAGAAAAGGGCTCTGCTACTACACAACCAACAGCCGGGGGAACATTATCGTCCTCATCTTTAGTTGATGCTGATGCTTTACCAACCTGGTTACGAGAGAGCAATCAGCAAGGGCAGAAGAGTGGAGGCTTGCCGCCTGTTCAGAACAATCCCTGGCAATCAGCCCAGCCGCCAATGCAAGCGCAAGCAGGTCCGCAACTTCCATTCGGGCAATCAATGTCCCCTGGAATGCCGCAAGGGTCACCTGTCTGGCAACCACCACAACTTCCCGCTACCCCGGAAATGAATAACGCTCAAGGTGGAGGTATGTCAGCATCGTCGTTTATTGATCCAAATGCTCTGCCTCAATGGTTGCGTTCAGGAACTGAACAAACGCATCAACCAGGAAGCGCGATGCCGTTTCAGCAGCCGGTTTCTAATCAAAGAAATGGCTATACTATACCGCCTCGTGTTGAGAATGTGCGTGTGCCCAGTCGACCACGCGGAGAGATAAATCCTAATGAAAGTAACGAAGCAGCCGCGAATGTGTTTGCATCGATGCTTGGGGTTGCCTCAACATCTCCTAACTTTCCTGGCTCTCCCCCTGCACAGGGATATGGAATGCAGGGGCGGCCACCCGCCTCTCCTATGTCTCCAATGCAAAACCCCTCGCCTATGGGAAATATGCCTGGTCAAGGGGCAGGAGTAGATCCAGGATTTAACAATTCTCGTGGCATGCAAGGGCCACCCCCACAGGGCGGGTATAATGGCGGTATGTATCAGACTGGTAACCTGGGACAGGGCAATTATCCAGCAGGGAATTCCTTTTCAGGCGCGTTACAATATCCGGCAGGTACTCCTGGCATACCTTCTACACCAAATGGTACGGGAAGCCTGGGCATGGAAGCTGGCGGCCAAAGAGCGTCTACGAAGCCAGCTAAAAAAGGGTGGTTTGATATGATCCGAGACTGGTTCCGCTAGTAGTTAGATGGGGGATACGGAAATGCAAGCATATTCCTATTTAGAGGGTGAACAGGATCCAGCGCAGGCTACGACGCGTAGTAATAATCCCGCGTTAGCTAATTCTCTCCTGGTCGCTGATTGTGGAAGTGTATTCACAAAAGTCTCTCTATTTGGCCTTGTTGAAGGTCAATATCGTTTGATGGCGCGTGGAGAAGCACCAACCACAATAAGCGCACCGCAAGAAGATATTACCCTGGGTGTTATTCAAGCCATTAACGTCATTGAATATATCACTGGCCGACGCTTTGTGGATAAGCAGCGTATTATCTCACCGGAACAGGATAGTGGAGATGGCGTTGATGTTTTTATCTCAACGGTAAGCGCGGGTGGCCCTTTACGAATGGTTGTGTTGGGATCAGTCAACTCAACGCTTGAAGCATTGACAACGCAAGCGGTTTCAGGCTTATATGCTGAGGTGCAGACGCTCCCATCGCCTTCGTTTGTGGCAGCGTCTTCTCCTGGCTCTTCATGGACGCCTGATCGTATAGCTCAGGAATGGGAGCGCCAGCTTGGTGTTATGCGTGAACTGCAGCCGCAGGCGGCCTTGATTGTAGGGATGGCTGATGGCCCCGGCGGCCCCGGCGCATTACAGGAGGCATGCCAGCTTCTTGTTAGCGTTTTTCGTGAGCGCAATGAACAGTATGGTGCTCACGTTGCCTCAGGTGCACCATTGCAGAATGGGTCAACGAAACAGTGCTCAGTGATATACGCTGGAGCACCGCAATATGTAGATGCCGTGCGTCGGATGCTTCAGGACGTTGCAGGTGTCACGCGTGTAGACCCATTGGTCTCTTCAGCACAACTAGGAGCCATCAGTGTCGCTGTTGGTGCGCTCCATGAGCAAAATATCATTCAGCGTGTTCCCGGATATGAGCGTTTGCGTTCATGGTCCAGTTCCGCCCCTGGAGCTACTGCTACATCATTGAGTAGCCTGGTACGTTTCCTTGCGCAACATTATGCGATGAATGTAACTGCTGTGGACGTTGGTGGCGCGACTACAACTGTTATGGTGGCTGGTGAGCAGGGTGAATTCATTCCACTGGTTAATTCTGGTCTGGGAGTTGGCCCTGGTCTTGGTGCTATCTTACAACAGAGTGGTTTGCAGAACATCGTACGTTGGTTGCCTTTTAACATATCAGAGGAAGAAATACGTCAGTTTGTTCTCAATCGTATGGTGCATCCGTATGTTGTTCCTAGCAGTGTGCGTGAGTTGCAGATCTGTCAGGCATTTGCACGGGAGTCTATACGTCTGACGATAGAAGAGGCACGCAAAAATGCGTCCGATTGGTCAAACGCAGATCTTATTCTAGCAACGGGCGGTGTTTTATCGCATACGCCCAGGTATGGGCAGGTGGCGTTAATGCTGCTGGATGCACTACAACCGCGTGGTGTTACCTCACTGGTACTGGATAAAACTATGTTAATCTCCCAGCTTGGAGCTGTAGCGGCAGTTGCGCCGGTTACCGCTGTGCAGGTCAATGAAAATGATGCAGTTACCCATCGTCTGGGTACGTGTGTCATCCCCTTTGGCGGTCTGCAGCCAGGACAACTAGCTGTACGTGTGGGTGTGGAATATAGCAATGGGCGTCAGTTGACCGTTGATGTGATGGCTGGTTCGATTGAAGTTATTCCATTGCAACTCAATGAGCAAGCATTGCTGACGTTGTTCCCCGCCCCAACCGTGGATGTAGGGCTTGGACCGGGCGAACGGGCACGAGCTGCCGAAGAGATTGATGGTGGACTGGTCGGACTGATTATTGATGCACGTGGGCGTCCATTAGTCTTACCTGATAATGATACAGAACGTCAGGCCCGGCTCCTACAGTGGGCACAGGCGTTAGGAGCGTAAGGACTTGGAGGCTCCTCCCATGGCTCGCAGCGGGTGGTCTGTGATAGAGCAGACGGTAGTGCAACGAGAGCGCTGGTCGGGTATGTACGGCGTCAAGTGCGCTCCTCTGGTCTATCCAGGACAGGTGGTTTTGCCAGATCAGCCTGTGTTGCGCCTGCCACCTATAAATTCGTCCGGACCTGCTAGTAGATTGCACTACACTGAAATTGTTCCGTCTGGCCTGCTTGGACGTGTGGTGAAAATTACACAACGTGGGGGAGTGGTTATTGAAAGCCGTGCCACCGTTATGAAAGGCACAGTCGGCTTTGGGAACCCGGTTGCTGGCGTGCTCACACTATGGTCACCAGAGAGCAATGGACGTTTGACGACACCACTTCCTCCTCATGCGCTTTTAGTCGTGCCTGGCACAATAAGTTTTGCCTTCTTGCATCAGGTACTCGCCTCTGGCATTAGTGGTGTAATTGCAAGTAGCATTGTCACACGTGACCTCGAAGGGTTTTTACGCACCGATCTCATCCAATTACTCGAGTCTGATGATACAGAAATGGTGCAGGCGCATCTGCCTCCAATTACTTTGTTTTTAACGGAGGGTCTGGGCACATATACAATGCCTTCAGAGGTATTAACATTGCTCAGTCGTTATCAGGGTAAAGTTGCTTTGCTCTCAGGAGTAACCTCTGCACGCCGGAGTATTTTTCCTGAACTGGTAGTCTCGCTTTCACAACAGGATGAGTAACCGCATGCTGTATAACTATTCTCTTTTTGCACTTATTAAGTGCATTGTTTAGTATGTTTATCCACATTTATTTAAAGTTATCCACATGTTTCAACCTGATTATGTGGATAACTTTTTGCGTGTTTCTGGATTTTCATGTATCTCATTGCAGTATCACAAAAACAGATCAAAAAGAAGTATTAAGAGATTGACCCGACATAGCAGGATTTGTGCCGGGTCTGCCACGCTCAGCAAGTCCCTCTTCTAAGGTAGCAAGAGTGAACGTCCTTGCATATCTTTTGGTTGTGTAATACCGAGAATTTGTAGAATTGTCGGTGATACATCCGCGAGAATGCCATCATTACGTAGATGAGCCTGCTCTAAGCCAGGAACTACCAGATACAAAGGAACGGGAAATGTTGTATGCGCAGTGAATGGTTTACCTGTAGCATATTCGATGAGTTGCTCAGCATTACCATGATCGGCAGTGATAGCCAGTCCACCTCCTACAGCGAGTGTAGCTTCTACAACACGGCCAACGCCAGTATCAACCGCCTCAACAGCTTTAATCGTCGCCTCAATAACGCCAGTATGACCAACCATATCAGCGTTAGCATAATTCATAATGACGAGATCATACATCCCACTGCGAATGTGCTCAACGGCGGTATCGGTGATGCCAGCAGCGCTCATTTCAGGCTGTAGATCGTAGGTCGGAACCTTTGGAGAAGGGACCAGATCGCGATCTTCACCGGGGAAGGGAGTTTCGCGGCGACCATTGATAAAGTAGGTAACGTGAGCATACTTCTCAGTTTCTGCCGTGTGGAACTGGCGCAGACCTTGTTCTGAGATCACGCGAGCCAGGGGCATGTCTACTTCATCAGCACGATAGGCTACTTCAGCGTCAAGGCCAGCTTCGTATTCTGTCATCATTACATATGTCAGGTCGGCCAGGCGAGGACCCCGATTAAATTTTCCTTCGGCCTGGGGCGGTAATTCTTGCAGTACAAAGGCCTTGGTGAGCTGACGTGCGCGGTCGGGACGGAAGTTATAATGAATAACCGCATCACCAGCTTTGACAAGTGCTACAGGATGCCCATCTTCGAGTACGACGGTGGGGAGAATAAATTCGTCTGTAATCTTCTGCTCATATGCTTGCTGAATTGCGGTCTGAGCTGAATTAGCTTTTAGACCCTCACCGCGCGTCATTGCCAGATACGTCATACCAGTACGATCCCAACGATTATCGCGATCCATAGCATAGTAGCGCCCACTTACGGTTGCCACTTTTGCAGGGTGATCACCGCCGATCTCGCGTGCACGTGTCTCCAATAGTTGCATAAATTCGACGCCACCGGTGGGAGAAGTATCTCGCCCATCACTGAAAGCGTGGATGTAGACATGCTCGATATTATGTCTCTGGGCCAGGCGTAGCAGAGCCTCAAGGTGTGTTTCATGAGCATGAACGCCACCATCGCCAAGCAAACCACAAATATGTAACTGAGATTGGTTTTTCTTGACATGTTCGATGGCCTTAAGGAGCGCAGGATTTTGAAAAAATGTGCCATCTTCAATCGATTCGCTTACCCGTGTATAATCTTGCAAAACCCGTTTGCCCGCACCGATATTTTGATGGCCTACTTCAGAGTTTCCCATCTGGCCCTCTGGCAGACCGACGGCCAGCCCCGAGGTGCGCACAGCCGTGTGCGGCCAGTTGCGTGCCAGTTTATCGATATTTGGCGTGTGTGCCAGCGCGATAGCATTCCCATCTTTCCGTGGATTGATGCCCCAACCATCCATAATGATCAAAACGAAAGGGCGAGGACGCCTCAAAGGTGTTGTACTCATATATTGCTCCATATCTACTACGTAATAGTCGCGCCCCGCGACTGAAAATCCTTGCGTGATATCGCGCCCCTATTGTAACATGATCATCCCCTGAAAAGTAGGGGCATTCCCTTGTGGATGCCCGTTTCCAGGAAAGACAAGCGGATTGTTATCGCGATAGGAGGAGGTTAAAGGATGTATCCTCGCAGGGTGTTCTCTCGTGTTCTTGAATGAAACAGTTTTTAGTACTCAGGCTCATCCGTATGTATTAAGAAGGCTAAAATCGGAGGATATAATGACAACAGCTTTACAGCTTTTTCTTGCCTTAATAGTTGTGATATTCGTAGTGGTGTTGATTGTGATTGCCGTTGGTACCTTTCGCACCCGCTCATATAAGGGCGAAAGCAATAAGACAAGCCCTGAACCGAGTATTGATACACAGGGAAATGCTATTAAGGACCGTCTGGGTACACCAGATCTACATGAGAAGGGGTTAGAACCGCGTGGCGATGATGTCGGCGGAAATTTCAGCGGGATCTCGGATAGAGGAGATACTTCTGGTCAGAAGCGCTCTTGAAGATGTACACACGAGTATATGTAATTTAAAGAAACAACAGGAATAGAAACGAAGGGTTCGCGGGATCTCTGTTCCTCAGGAATGGAGGTCCCACACGTTTTGAGAAAAAGCGAACTGTTGCGTTGTTTCTTGTAGGATAGAGTCAAAAGGGATATACTTATCTATCTAAAGAGAGTGGAAAAGGTGTGTAAATGGGCGTTATAGAAGTTTGAATCTGGCATAGTAGATGTATGCCATTGATTAGTCCTTCGAATGGAAGGGGAATAATTTATGAGTAGAATAGTATCTCCACGATTACTATTAAGACGAGTAGGTGTTGGTTCGCTGGCTCTCGTTATCATGATAAGCTTATTGAGTATTATGACAACAAATGTGTTTGCTGGCGCGGTTAACGTATACGACTTTGCAAATGTGTTGAATAAATCGCAGGTTAGCAATGAAGCCTCTTCACTTCCATATGCGATGGATGTCTATACAACGAATACATTTAATGGTTCTCAGCAACAATTTGCTTCTGAGACTGATGGTAAGATTAACCAGAGCAACAAGGTTGTAATGGCGATAGATGTGCGTAACCATTACGTGTATCTAGATGGACGAGGAGTTTCACTGTCGAGAAGCCAATATCAAGATGCGGCAAACGCCTTTTCAAGTAGTTTCAGAAGCAACCAGGATTATAGTGGCGCGACCGTTGCGGCTATTGATTCACTACGTGGAAATTCGAATAGTAGTAACACAGGTTTTAGTGGATATGCTCCTGGTGGGAATTCGTTTGGTTTGAGTGCTTTGTGTTGTATCGGTTTCCTGGTCCTGGCAGCCCTGGCCCTGTTTGGCATTTTTCGTAGTCGCAGGAGTGGAGCGGGTTTCTTCAACAGAGGATTCAATCGTGGCTCAGTAGTGCCTCCTTACAATCCGTATAACCAGCCCTATAACCAGGGTCCTTATCCGCCTAATTATGGTCCTGGCTATAATCAGAATCAGGGGATGAATCCATTAGCGGCGGGTGGACTTGGTGCGGCGGCAGGTGGTTTTCTTGGTTATGAGCTAGGTAAGGAGCAAGGAGAGCGTGAGGGTGAGAGAGAAGGTTATGATCAGGGAGGTTATAACGGAGGTGGTGATGGAGGAGCCGGAGCGAACTTTGGAGGCGATAATAACGGAGGTGGTGATTGGGGAGGTGGAGGAGCTGGTGCTGATTTTGGAGGAGGTAGTAATGGAGGTGGTGACTGGGGAGGTGGAGGTGGCGGGAGTGACTTCGGCGGAGGCGGCGGTGGCGATAACGGAGGTGGAGCAGGCAGCAATTTCTAATAAATGTAGGATGTAGATAAAAGGCCCTTCAAACATTGTATATTCAAAGGGCCTTTTATCTATCCTGCAAATTTACTGTTGTCAGCCAGGTACATATTATTCATTGCCACCTGATGCCTCGATGCGGCGGCGATTGCGACGGCTGGCTATCTCGACGAGGCGCAGGCGTACGACGGCGCGTTCGAGTGCAGCCTGGAGTTGGGCGCGTTCCTGGTCGCTTTCTACCTGGGAGAGGCGTTCTTCAGCGCGACGGCGGGCTTCTTCAGCACGGGTTCGATCGATCTCGTCGGTGTGCTCTGCCGCATCGGCGAGGATGGTGACGGTATTTTCGTAGACTTCAAGGAAGCCGCCTGAGACGAAGAGAAGATCTTCAGCCCCTTGAAGTTCGATTCGTAGCTCACCAGCTTTAAGAAAAGCCAGCAGAGCGGCATGATGTGGGAGAATGCCCAGACGTCCTTCGGAGCCTGGAGCATTCACCGCATTTGCATCTCCGCTGTACAAATCTCGTTCGGCAGTTACGACCTCAACATGCATAGTATCGCCTGTTGCCATCGTTTATTTGCCCTTCTGCTTGTCAGCTTCATAGGCATCAACGACCTCCTGCACGTTCCCCTTCAGGAAGAAGAAGTTCTCCGGAATATGGTCATATTTGCCGTCAAGGAGATCGCGGAAACTTTCAATCGTCTCTTTCAACGGAACCTGACGCCCTTCGACGCCAGTAAACGCTGAGGCGACGGTGAATGGTTGCGAGAAGAAGCGTTCCAGCTTACGTGCGCGAGCAACTGTCAATTTGTCGTCATCAGAAAGTTCGTCGACACCCAGGATTGCGATAATATCTTGCAGGTCTCGATAACGCTGCAGAACGCGCTGCACGCTACGAGCGACTCTGTAATGCTCTTCCCCGACAATCTGAGGATCAAGGATACGGCTGGTGGAAGCCAGTGGATCGATGGCGGGATAGATACCGCGTTCGGCGATGGCACGCTCTAGAATGATCGTAGAGTCAAGGTGAGCGAACGTTGTTGCTGGAGCAGGGTCGGTATAGTCGTCTGCGGGCACATATACGGCCTGCATTGACGTGATCGAACCTTTCTTGGTTGATGTAATGCGTTCCTGCAACTCACCCATCTCTTCCGCGAGGTTTGGCTGGTAACCTACTGCGGATGGCATACGCCCGAGCAGTGCCGATACTTCAGCGCCTGCCTGTGTGAAGCGGAAGATATTGTCGATGAAGAGCAATACGTCTTTGCCTTCTTCATCGCGGAAGTATTCGGCAATGGCGAGGCCGCTAAGGGCCACGCGCAGGCGTGAACCGGGAGGTTCGTTCATCTGACCAAAGACCATTGCTAAGCGGTCGAGAACTTTCGCCTCTTCCATTTCATGGTACAGGTCGTTGCCTTCGCGCGTGCGTTCACCTACGCCTGCAAAGACGCTAAAGCCACCATGCACCTTCGCGATATTATTGATCAGTTCCTGGATGATAACGGTTTTGCCCACGCCAGCACCACCGAACGTACCAATTTTACCACCGCGCATGAAGGGGCAGATCAGGTCAATAACTTTGATACCAGTCTCGAAGAGTTCGATTGATGATGCCTGATCTTCCAATTCGGGGGCGGGTCTGTGAATTGGGTAGCGTGGTGCATCCTCGATCTGGGGCTTATTATCGACCGGCTCACCGAGTACATTGAAGATGCGACCAAGTGTCCCCTCACCGACGGGAACGGAGATGGGAACGCCGAGGTCGTAAACATCGACGCCGCGTTGTAGGCCATCGGTTGGACCCATGGCTATACAGCGTACCCAGTTGTTGCCCAGAAGTTGCTCGACTTCAAGTGCGAGATCGTGGTCGGAACCAGAAGGCCGTGTCAGTAGTTCATTATAAATTTCGGGCAGTTTGTCAGGTGGGAACTCCACGTCAACGACGGCTCCCAGTACCTGCACAACTTTGCCGATTGTGCGCGTTTGTGTTGTCATCTATTTCTCCGTTGTAGAGGTATTACGAGCGCCTCTTTATATGTTGCGCTCGTTGTCCCTACCGTGTAGCTCGTTATGACGCCTCAGCACCGGATACCACCTCAAGAATCTGCGTGGTGATAGCGGACTGGCGTGCCTTGTTATACGTTAGATTCAGATCTTGTACAAGTTCGTTTGCATTATCGGTTGCATTCTTCATTGACACCATTTGAGCTGAGAGCTGGCTAGCGACTAACTCCAACATTGCCTGGTAGACCTGGATATCGACGTAGCGTGGAAGGAGCGCTTTATAGATCTCATTGGCCGAAGGCTCATAGATATAATCTATGTTTTTGCTTTCGTCCTCTTTTTTCTCTGGTGGTTGTACAGGTAAGAGTTGTACGACCGTGGGCAGTTGTGTAACGGTGTTTACGAATTTGGGATACACCATGTAAACAACATCCACCTCTTCTTTCAGGAACGTATCCATGGCGACCCGAGCGATAGCAGAAGCATCATTCATGGCCGGTTGGTTGCCGATATTGGTAAATTCAGCAACCAGATGTTGTTCAGTACGTACGATGAAATCGCGTGCCTTACGTCCGACCGCAATATAATGGATACCCGGACGTTGGCCGTTTTCAGTGAGCGTATTTTGCTGTTCCAAAGCAGATGTGGCGGCTTTACGATTAATGTTGCTGGGCAGTGCGCCACTCAGGCCACGGTCTGGCGAGAGTATAAGGAATGCTATGTTGCGCACTGGCCGTTGCTGCAAGAGAGCAACTTCATCGCCCATATCATCCACACCTGCATTGGCGAGGTGAGAGACGAGGTCGCGCAGGTGCTCGGAATAAGGGCGAGACTGCTGAACCCGCTCCTGTGCCCGGCGCATCCTGCTGCTTGCTACCATCTGCATCGCTTTGGTAATCTGGGCTATATTTTTGGTTGAGCGTATGCGTCGGCGAATTGCCTGGGTTGATGGCATATGCCCTCCTAGCGTGCAGCCTGAGCCGCCTGTTCAGGCGAAACGGCCTTTGACTTTTCCTGCGGTTGTGGCGCTGCTGCCTGCTTATATTCATTGATAGCGTCGCCGAGGCTCTTCAACAGGGCGTCAGACATTTTATCTTTCGCGTTGACGGACTTCTCGACGATTTGCTGGCCGATCTCAGGATGATTCGAGTCCATATAGCGGTAGAAACCAGTCTCCCAGTCAGCTACGAGGTCCAGCGCAACATCGTCAAGAAAACCATTTGTGGCTGCATAGATGATCATAACCTGTTTCTCAATTGGCACAGGCTGATACTGTGGTTGCTTGAGAACTTCGGTAATGCGGCGACCACGATCGATCTGCGACTGAGTGGCTTTGTCCAGGTCAGAAGAGAACTGAGCAAAGGCTGCAAGATCACGGAATTGTGAAAGGTTAAGACGCAGCGAACCAGCAACCTGACGCATGGCACGTGTCTGAGCGTTACTACCCACACGCGAAACGGAGAGGCCAGTATTAACAGCCGGGCGTTGACCGGAATTAAACAGATCTGTTTCCAGGAAGATCTGACCGTCAGTGATCGAAATGACATTTGTTGGAATGTATGCTGAAATGTCATTTGCTCGCGTCTCAACGAGAGGGAGAGCGGTGAGTGAACCGCCACCGTACTCTTCGCTTAAACGTGCTGCACGCTCCAGTAAGCGCGAGTGCAGGTAGAACACGTCGCCAGGATAGGCTTCACGTCCTGGAGGGCGACGAATGATCAGCGAAATGTTGCGATATGCCTCTGCGTGTTTGCTCAAGTCATCGTAGATGATCAGCGCATCGCGCCCAGATTCCATAAACTCTTCACCCATTGCGCAACCTGCATAAGGGGCAAGATACTTCAATGGGGCAGGATCTGAGGCACCAGCGGCAACAATGATGGTGTACTCCATTGCGCCGTGTTGCTCAAGGATGGCCTGTATACGAGCGATGGTCGAGTTTTTCTGACCAATTGCTACATAGATGCAGAACAGGTTTTGACCCTTCTGGTTAATAATCGTATCGATTGCTAGCGCAGATTTACCTGTCTGGCGGTCTCCAATAATTAATTCGCGTTGTCCGCGCCCAATGGGGATGATACTATCGATGACTTTCAAACCTGTCTGTACCGGTGTACTTACAGATTTACGTGTGATAACGCCTGGCGCAACACGTTCGACCGGGCGGGTTTTGTCGGTATTAATAGGGCCACGTTCGTCGAGTGGTTGACCCAGTGGATTGACCACGCGACCTAACAGAGCATCGCCCACCGGGACTTCAATGATACGGCCAGTGGTGCGTACTTCGTCATCTTCACGAAGATGAGTATAATCGCCAAGGATCGGGCAACTGACCGTTTCTTCTTCAAGGTTGAAGGCCAGACCATACAATCCTGTACGCGGAAATTCTACCAGTTCAAGATACTTAACATCCTGCAGGCCATAGACGCGTGCGATACCGTCCTGTACCGTGATGACGGTGCCGACGCTAGCGGTTGACGTTGTCTCGGCCCCAAAGCCAGTGATGTTTTTCTCAATGATGGCGCTGATTTCATCAGCCCAAGATGCCATCTTTAAATCCTCCTAGTGTGATTCCTGGTGACGCTTTATGATGAGTTTATCATGGTGAGGGGGATACGAAGTGTGGCCCCGAGAGCAACATGATAAATACAAGTTTGTTTAGCTCTCCGACCGGGCCAGTATAGCATTAAGGATAGGTTATACCTGTGCCTGAGAAGGAGATGTCGGTTCTGATGCGGTTGTTCCGCCCTGACCGTCATTCATTTTTTGCGAGACATCGTCAGAAAAAAAGTCTACCTGGGCCAGTGATACATCGGTCAGAAGCGTTTTGCGTAGCGCTGAGAGGCGATAACGAAGGCTACCATCGATCACCTGATCGCCAACGCGTGCAATGACGCCGCCAAGAATGGCCGGGTTGACCTGTGTATGCATAATAATTGACTTGCCAGTTTCTTGTTCGAGTGCTCGTTTCACAAGGTTCTGTTCCGCTGCATCGATTGGTGCTGCTGTTGTCACGGTTGCTATCGCTTGATTGCGATAGTCAAGAACGCGTTGTTCAAGTTCGGAAGCGATGTTGGGCATAGCTTCGACCAGTTCGCGCTGGACGACGAGCAGCGCCAGATTGAGCGATGTGGGCAGCACCCTGCTTGCCAGTGACTGGCGTAGGGCTGTCTCTTTACGCTTTGCCGAAATGTTGGGTTCGCGCAGGAGATAGGACAGTTTACGGATGGAAAAGAGCTGAGCTATCTCTTTCACGTCTTCGAGTGTGCGATCAAGCGTATTTTGTTTGATTGCCAGATCGAAGATGGCTCCGGCATAGCGACGTGCAATCGCTCCCTTAAGCATCAGTTGTTCCTCGTCTGGTCATTACTAGCGGTCACGAATTCCTCTACAAGACGGCGGTTGTCATCATTATTGACCGAACGGCCTACCACTCTGCCAGCAGCGTTGATTGATAGGTTGACGACCTGCAGATTGAGGTCGGCCCGAGCGCGATTAGCCTCTTGATGAATGCGTGCAATGTTCTGTTGTGCGATCTGCTCGGCCTGTGCATGAGCCTCTTCGCGGATGCGATTAGCCTCCTGCTCGGCAATTTTCTGAGCGCGTTCAACAATTTCCTGTCCCTGTCGACGTGCATCGGTTACGATCTGAGATGCGCGTTCGTCGGCTTCGGCCAGCGCACGCTTGGCACGATCAGCATTTTCAACACCTTCGCGAATGACGTTCTGCCGATTGTCCATGGTTTTGAGCAAGATAGGCAGGAGCCAGCGCCATAAGGCGAAGAAAACAATGAGAAAGCTAACGAGTTGGGAGAGAAAGGCCCATGCATTGATTCCCAGACCATCAGAAATACCGCCGCCAGCGGCAAAGACCAGCGATTGTGCTATTACAGACATGGTGGTTGCCTCCTTTCATCAGAGGTAGTATTGCAATTGTTCCTGAGCGTAGTACAGAGACGAGGCCGAGTAAATTCTATTTCCAATTCAAGGAAAGAGGATTTCGGCATACATCTCTATACTACGTTGGGAGCAGTACTACTTGACGCCTGCGACGAATTGAATCAGCAGGGCAACGACCAGGGCGTAAATAGCGATAGCTTCAGCGAACACGATAGCAAGAATCATATTTGTACGGATCAGCGGCTCAGCCTCTGGATTACGACCAATTGCCTGTGCGGCCTGTCCACCCAGAATACCAATACCGAGACCTGGTCCGATAGCTCCAAGGCCGATTGCCAATGCTACAGCAAGAGGTGTTAAGCTCATGATAAAAATCCTCCTTAAGGATAAAATAGATATTCCTATTCGATAATATTTATGCAAATCGCAGTAATAAATTCTGCGAGTGGCACTACAACGTAAGAGAGCAAGTACAGTTGGTGTACTTAGCGAGCGGTTGCTGCATCCCGTTCTTTGTTCTGTTCGTATGCGTGTTCAGCTTCGTGTTCGCTGCCACTGTCAGCATGAGAATGGCCTGTGGTCCCGACTTCCAGGAAGACGAGAGTCAGAATAGCGAAGACGAATGCCTGGATGAAGGCAACGAACAGTTCAAATGGAATGAAGATCAAGCCTGTAACGACTGGCAATAGGAAGGAAAACACTGCGAGCAGTGTACTACCTGCAAAGATATTGCCAAATAGACGGAAAGAGAACGAAATAATACGTCCTAATTCACTGACGATTTCCAGTAAACCTACGAAGAAATCGACAATGCCCATCGGGAAATTATTGATCAGCGCCTTAAAGTTCAGGTACTTGCTCAGTTGGTCGCCAGCTCCTAGATAGAAGAAGCCAAATCCCTGAGTAACGACAACAGAAACAAGAGCCATCGCAAGTGTGAGGTTCAAGTCTGTCGTTGCCGGGCGAATCCAGGGTATGATAGCATTGGATATATTTCCGACGAGGAGAAATCCAAGTAACGGCTGACTACCGCCAGCGGCTGCTATTGCGTGTGTGTCGATTGCTCCAACTGTATCCACGCCTGGAATGATATCCAGGGCATTACAGGTGAAGATAAAGAGAAAAAAAGTGGCAACCAGTGGAAAAAAGCGTCTGCCTTTTTCGTGACCGGAGACACCTACGACCAGTCCCATCAGCAATTCTACTGCCCATTCAAGGAAGTTTTGCAAGCCTGAGGGGATAAGTTCGCGGCGACGTGTGCCAAAGAAGAACACGGCAATCAAGGCAACGATGGTGATCCATGTAGCAAGAAGCGTGTTGGTGACCTGAAAGCCCCCAATATGAAATATAATATCTGGGGCAATTTTTATTACAGGAAGTTTCCAGATTTGCACTCGGCATCCTCCCTACTCGCCGAGCCCTGCCAGTCCAGTTGGTTCTTAATGGGTCGCCCGTCTATCCTATTTAAAGACGCTCTTAAATAAACGGTATGCGCCATAGATTCCCGTGATCAGGCCAAGCAGTAGCCCGAGTAGTATAAACAATGATCCAGTATGGATAAGGCCGTCAAGGTAGTTTCCCAGGACGGTAAAAAATACGATGGGGACCGCTATAGTGAAGCCCATTCCGGCCAGCGCCCCCAGGGATCCCCATACAGAGGGGGGGGGAGGCTGTTGTTTCATTCTTATATCCCATCTGTCTCTTCTCTTATTATACCTATAGGATTATAGCACAGGGAACAGAATTTTTGCAATGATGTGCCTCTGAAGAAATAAGTCCTCTCAAATTACAATAAAGAGGAGAATGCTGTGCATAAAATCAAGCTCTATCTTTTGCGGAGGTTCTGATGAATGTTGAGAATAATGCCGGGGAATCTTTTGCTATACTATCTCATAGCATTGCTATGGTAAGATCAGATTATGGAATTCCTATAAGATTACTATAACGTCAGGAGTGGAAGAGCATGCCTGCAACCTTTGCGGAACTATATAATGGATTACTTAAAGATGTTTTTGTGGAACACGCCCGGCGAGATTTAGAGCAAGGGGCTGATGTTTTTATGTGTGCGGATACGTATGCAGAGCAAGGAAAACCTGATTTTACGCTCGCTTATTTGCTCCTCTTGCAGGTTGAAGATACGGTGAAGCGCGATATATTGGCTCATGCGTACGAGAGACGTGCCGATCTCTCTGAGGAGAAGGCTGAGGAACTGGATAAGCAGTTTCATCGTCCATTTCCGTTGATCAAGGTAGAGGCGCATAAAGATCGTATGGCGGCTCAGCAGGTACGGCAAGGGAGAAAGATACGGCGTGAGGTGAAATCGTTAAATGTGAATTGATGTAATACACTGATCCGGTTTATGTAACCGTTGGGATGGTGTAGGGGTGCCATTTATAAACCTGTGTGGCCGCGTCCCGGTTGGCAATGGTGTAGGGGGTGCCACACGGGTTTATAAATGGCACCCCCTACATTATATGAAAGAGAACGATTATTCGGTAGAGGTATCGGTCATAGGCGAAATCGGTTCCTCTGCTACGATGGTTTCACCCTGATCCAACTCACCTTCACTCTCAGTAGATACTTCCTCGTCGCTATCGCTTTGATCATCCTGCTTTTTGCCGTTTGTTGTGGCAACTGCAACGACTGTATCGCCATCGCCGAGATTCATCATCAAGCGGCCCTGAGTAGCGCGTCCACCTCGGATAATGTTGGCGGTCTCCATACGAATGACGACGCCGCCAGATGAGATGATCATCAGGTCGCTGTCAGCTTCCGTGATAATACGTGCAGCGGTGACGCGTCCGTTCTTTTCCGTGACCTTCAGCGTAATCACACCACTCCCACCACGGCTGTGGCGTGGATAATCCTCTATCGGTGTGCATTTGCCATAACCATATTCGGTGACGACCAGCAATTCACTATTCTCAGGGGTAAGGTTGAGCGAGACAACTTTATCGTCTGGTGTCAGGCGAATACCACGAACGCCACCGCTGGTACGTGAGGCTGAGCGTAACTCTGAGACCGTAAAACGAATGGCCTGTCCCAGGGCGGTGATCAGTAGAACGTTGTCATCGGCACCAGCCAGTTTGGCACCAATCAGTTCATCATCCTCTTCAAGGTCCATGGCGATCAGTCCCTGGCGGCGTACCACTTCGAACTCTTCCATGGAGGTCTTTTTGACCTCGCCTTTCTGGGTGGCGACGATCATAAAGTCGTGGCTAACACCTTTGGGAGCGGAGACGATAGCGGTGACGCGTTCCCGCTGCTCAATCGAGATCAGGTTGATGAGGTGTTCTCCCTTGGCGGTACGGCTGGTGTCGGGCAATTCATAGACTTTGAGTCGGAAGACGCGTCCTCTATCGGTAAAGAAGAGCAGGCTATCGTGCGAATGTGTGACCAGTAGTTGACGTACGGCGTCGTCTTCGCGCGTTGCCATGCCAGTGATACCACGTCCACCGCGTCGTTGTGCGCGATAGGTATTCGAGGGGAGGCGCTTGATGTAGCCTTTCTCCGTCAATGTTACAACGACCTCTTCGTTGGGGATCAGGTCTTCGTCTCTGAATATGCTGGCCTCGTCCTCGGTGATCTCCGTGCGGCGGGGATCGCCATACTTCTCTTTCAGGTATGCGAGGTCTTCTTTGATAATTTTGCGCATCTCATTGATGTCGCTGAGCAACATTTGCAGGTAGGCGATGGTCTGCAAGAGTTCGGCGAGTTCTTCTTCGACTTTGCGTCGTTCCAGTCCAGCTAAACGCGCAAGGCGTATATCCAGAACTGCGCGGGCCTGCTCTTCCGAGAAACCGAACTGCTGACGCAATTCTTCAATCAGGCCAGCCGTCTCACTTTGTGAATTGCGGATTGTACTGATCACAGCATCAAGGTTATCGAGCGCGATTTTGAGGCCCTCTAAGATGTGTTTACGCGCTTCAGCTTTGGCAAGCTCAAATTTTGTACGGCGTGTAAGAACTTCTTCGCGATGCTGGATATAATACTGCAAGAAGCTTCTGAGCATCAACGTACGTGGTTGGCGGTCTACCAGAGCCAGCATATTGGCGTTGAAAGCGCTTTGCATGGCGGTGTATTTGAACAGAGCATTGAGCACGCTATCGGGATTGGCGTCGCGTTTCAAATCGACGACCATGCGCATACCATTGCGGTCGGACTCGTCACGGACTTCAGCGATACCTTCGATCTTTTTATCGCGTGCCAGTTCAGCAATTTTACGTACCAGTTCTGCCTTGTTTACCTGGTAGGGAAGCTCGGTTGTGATGATGCTGATGCGGCCACGTTCGGTCTCCTCGATGTTTGTGCGTGCACGTAGCACGACGCGGCCACGACCATTGGCGTACATGTTGCGTATACCTTCACGTCCCTGGATGATCCCGCCAGTGGGAAAGTCAGGTCCGCGAATAATGCGTGAAAGATCTTCTGTTGTGGCGTCGGGTTGATCAATCAGGTAGATGATGCCGTTACACACTTCAACGAGGTTATGGGGTGGAATATTGGTAGCCATGCCAACAGCGATGCCAGTTGAGCCATTGAGGAGCAAGTTAGGGAGGCGTGCAGGCATAACTGTTGGTTCTTCAGTTTGATTATCATAATTGGGGACGAAATCTACGGTATCTTTATCGATATCGCGTAGTAGTTCATCGGCGATGGCGGCCATTTTGGCCTCGGTATAGCGCATAGCGGCGGGTGGATCGTCGTCCACCGAGCCGAAGTTGCCTTGTCCAAGTACGAGGGGATAGCGCATAGACCAGGGTTGAGCCATGCGGACCAGGGTTTCGTAGACGGCTGCATCACCGTGTGGGTGATAGCTTTTCAAGACCTCGCCGACGGTACCAGCGCATTTACGGAATTGTTTAGTAGATTGCAGGCCCATTTGATCCATAGCGTATAAGACACGGCGATGTACCGGCTTCAGCCCATCTCGCACGTCTGGGAGTGCACGAGAAACGATTACACTCATGGAGTAATCGAGATAGGCGGTGGTCATTTCATCAACAATATTGACAGGTTTAATATTGCCAGGTTCCATAAAAAACACGTCCTCACCAAAAAGTAGACTTAGCCAGCAGGCGATGTCGGATCGGGTTGAAGTGCTCGTATGAGCGGTCGGAGGGGTCTAGAAAATTTGATCCTACCTTCCTATAGTATATCACATTCCCTCGAAAGATACGAGTTTCTGATCTTTTTTGGTTCTTTATATAGGACTATTACAATCTCATGTGTAAGACCTTTGTTCCCTAAAAGAGATACGTTTTGTCTATGTTTTGGCGGGGAAGGTGTGGTATCATAAATGCATGAGCAGGATTTCAGGGAGAGTTGAACGGAGAAGCGTTCTCGCAGCGCCATATTGTACCGCGTTGACTCTGACAGCACAGTGGAGATGCAAATTATGTCATCTTTACCATTTACGGATCAGCAGTGTTTTTTCGTAGCCATATTTGTCTTTATTATCCTGGGTTTTCAACGTGGTTGGCGGCGTGAATTGATTTCACTGGTGTTTATTTTGTTGGGGGTGTTTCTGGTAAACCCAGGAAATTTCAAGACGGTGAGCAGTTTTTTGACACGTATTCCGAACATGGTTGGTTTTCTGATTACTGGTTCACAAACGTCGGCTAATCCAGTGATGCAGCCGGTCTCGAATGTGTTAGGCCCATGGGGGCCGTTGCTGCTTTTTGTAGCCATTGTGGTGGTTGGTTATCTGGTAGGCAATAAAGCGTTTCCTAGACCTGCGACGCCGTCGGATCGTTTTCTCGGCATCATACCGGCAATAATTTCGGGAGCATTTGTGCTGGTGTATCTTGGCAGCTTTTTCCCAAAGGATGCTACAGGGCATACAGTTTTTAGCGTTGCAGTGCAGTCGCCTGATCCTGCCAACTATATTTCCGTGATTATAGTGATTGCAATTGTGGCGGTCGTTGTTGCTTTGATAGCAGCTAGAGCGAAGAAGCCGGCGAAGAAATAGTGTGGACAGAGTGATAGCGTGAACGTGTAGTTTTGTCTTTGAGACTTCCGGATAATCCAGGTGTTGAGGTGACATATGGCCAGGAAAAGCAGGCAGCAAGGTGCGGCAGGTGCTTCGGCGAATCCTAGAGCTGATTGGCGAGCTGGGCGGCGTGGTTTCAGCTTAGATATTCTACAATTTCGACGTGGACGTGATAAGCATTGGCACTTTTCGGGGCAACAGCCAGATGAGACTGTGCGGTTGGTTGTGCGCAAGCACTGGTGGTTTCTCGTAAGGCCAGGGTTACCGTTGTTGGGTGCGGTGATAGGACTTTTACTTGTGCTATGGGGTGAGACTGTACTGCCCAAGCAAGCATCGCTATGGTATGTTTTAGGGATAATTGCGTTGATAGCGATTGTCGTAACGGGGATCTGGTTTGCGTACAAGGATCTGATATCCTGGTGGTTTGACTCCTATATCATCACCAATAAGCGTATTATCAATACACGTGGTTTGCTCGAGCCGACGCGGCAGCAGACCTCTATTGATAAAGTGCAGCAGGTGGGTATTGATGTAGGATCGATGCTTGGTTTTTTGCTTGGATATGGGACGGTGCAAGTTTATCTGGCGGGAGGCAATTTCTTCATAAGGGATGTGCCGAATCCCAAGCAGATACGTGATGCGATCCAGGGTGTTACGGATGATTTAAAGGCGAAAAAGAAGAGTGATCCAGCAGCCCCAATTCCAGAGAACAAGAACCTGGCCGATGTTATTGATAGCCTGGCGAAGAATGCGCCGGTGCCTACATTGCCGAATGTGGATGAGAATTTGCCGCCGTTGCGTAATGAGCATCGTTATCTGGGGCCACGGCGCACGTTCGGAGGTTTTTTGAATGTGCGTGCCGATGTGCATTATGTTGCTGGCGAGTATACGGTCAAATATGTGCAGCGTTCACGTTACATCCTCTGGCGCAATCTGGCGCTTCCAGCCCTGTTGCTTCTCATTATTCTGCCGCTTACGCTTATTACGCCTGCGGTTGGGAATCTTCCGGTGGGTATACAGACGTACTGGTGGGTGATCATGGGTATGATTGTGTTGATCTTGCTGATTTCGATGGTATTGATCTACACAAACTATATCGATGATGTGTATATTCTCACAAACCGGCGTATCATCGATGTTAACCGTAAGTTCATCTTCTTTTTTGAGACGCGGCTTGAGACAGAGTATAAGAGTGTACGCGATACCAGGGTAAAAGTTCCGAATGTTTTGGAGCGTTTTCTGGACATCGGGCATCTCTATATAGAGACGCCGGGAAGTAGCCCAGATATTGTGTTTTCTAATGTTGATCATCCCTTCATTTTGCAGGATGAGATTCAGGGTATCAAGAGCCACAAAGAGAAGGAAGATAAGGTCAAGAAGGCAAATGAAGAGAAGGATAACCTGAAAAAGTGGTTTGATACGGTCTTTTCGAAATTAGAGGAGACGACAAAGACCATCGGAGCACCTGATCTGCGTCAGCAGGATATTGTTACTGCGATGGCGCAGGCGCAGGAGTATGGTCTGGATGTGACTATATTTAGCGAAGCGGAGGCTACTGCTAATATGGCTCCTGGTCTGGTGATGCATCAGAATCCTCCTCCCGGTACTTTGATGGTGCCGGGCAGTAAAATCGAAGTGGTACTGAGCAAGAGGCCGTCTTACATTTGAGGTGGCTTGCAGGTAGTTTTTTGTTGAATTCGGGATCTTTTGGGGTACACGGTATACACCACCAATGTCAAATTCGGGATCTTTTGGGGTACACGGTATACACGATGTTGGTTTTGTAGGGGCGCAGTTCACAAGCCCGTCCGGATTTGTGTCCAGACGGGCTTGTAAACGGTGCCCCTACACTGTATCCCCACGGGCTTGTGAACTGCGCCCCTACATTTGTACCTGCAATTAGATTATCTATTTCCGACGCGTGTCAGCAATGCTACGCATTCGATATGATAGGTCTGGGGGAACATGTCGATAGGTTGGGCGGCAACCAGGCGATAGCGCCCCGTAGAGCATAATGTTGCAATATCACGTGCGAGCGTACTTGGGTCACAAGAGACGTAGCAAATGGAGCGTGGTGAAAGCACCTGTAGAGCTTGCAAGGCTTTGGGGTGGCATCCGGCGCGTGGTGGATCGACCAGAGCAAGGTCAACACGTTCGCGTCTATAGTGGAGCTGGCCGAGAATACGTTCCAGGGTACCTTCCAGAACGGTCATATTGTTCTGGTTATTCAGGGCGGAGCTGGCGCGTGCATCCATGACAGCACTGGGTTGAGACTCAATTGCGATGACACGTGCAGAACGAGCGGAGAGGAATGCAGAGAAGAGACCTACTCCACTGTAGCCGTCCAGAACAATTTCCGAGCGTTGCGGTTCGAGCATAGCCATTGCGCGTTCGACGAGGACCGAAGTTTGCACCAGATTTACCTGGAAGAAAGAGTCGGCGGAGACGCGGAAGCGGCGTCCCAGAACTATATCAGTGAGAAACTCCTGTCCCGAGAAAACGCGACCATAGCGACCACCTACGCGTTCGATGATGACGCCAACGATGCCGGGTGCAATCGTCATCAGTTCCTGCGAGAGTTGTTGTGGGTTTTCGATCATGGAACCCGGTCTGGCGTGGATGATCAGCAGTGTAGGAACGGCTTTAACGCTGGTGCCAGGGGTGGTAGAATTACTTACGGCCCCGATAGCTCCGCGCAGCGTGAAAGCTTGAATCATCTCACCGAGCGAATTTCCAAAGTAGTCCATCAGTTTTGCGCGTACGAGTTGATAGACCTGATCGAGCGCAGGATGGAGAAGAGGACAATCGGGAAGATCTTCAACATCGTGGCTTTCGGTTAATTTCATGCCCACTTCACCAGCCGGTCCAACGGTAAATAAGGCAATATTGCGATAATGCCATGGGGAGATACCCGGAGGCATACCGATAGTGGGATGGACGAGTGCGTCTGCTTGTTTGCCGATACGTACGAGCAATTGACGTACGATATGAGCTTTCCAGGTAAGTTGTGCGGGATAGGAGATATGTTGCCATTGGCAGCCACAGTCAGTGAGCAGCGGATAGGCAGGTTCGACACGTTCTGGAGCAGGGCGCAAAATATCGATCAGGTTAGCGCGGGCATGTCCCCGACGTTCCTCGACAATTTCTACTCGAACGCGCTCTCCAGGAATCCCTCCTGGGACAAACAAGACGCGACCTTCATAGCGGCCTACGGCGTCGCCTCCATAGGCCAGGTCTGTAAGTTCAACATCAATGCTCATGTTCACCTCGGCGGTCATCTCACGGCGTAAGGGATCGTAGATGTCCGTCTCATAATTCCAGTCTTTTTTGATTTTATGTACAATAATGCCCAGGTATGAAATCTTGCAATGAATATCGAGGAGAGCCTCCTCCATATGAGTTTGCATGCTTCTCATTTCTGTGAAGAGTGATGAGAAGAAGTTCAAGTCTGTCAAGTAAGCAGGGCGGGACAGATGAGTTTAGAGTGAAAGAGGCTGCTTAGGTTGACTGTAGAGCCGTGTTCCAAAACGACTCAAGAAGACGGCTCCCAACCCGATCAGTCCAGCTCCAATGCTCACAAACCAGCCGATGTAGGGGAGAGATCCGGCCAGGGCAAGGGCCGCCAATCCCACTACTACTTGTATAGAACGTTTATTATGATGGAGAGCCAGGATGCGCAGAATATAGTCACCAAGGATCCATCCGATTGCAACTGTTCCCAACGCCCATGCGGCGATCAGGCCGATGACGACGAAGATCGCCAAAGGAAGAGAGATAATAAGTGCAACCAGTACAGCAAGGACAGCAGGTGCCAGCAGGACGGTGAGTAAACCTAAAACCAGACTACGACGCATCTTGCTTTTCACTGTTGTACGAACGATCATAACGTGTTCAGGTAACAAAGAGGTCAGGAATAAGCCTAAAGCGATCCAGGTAAGGATAGACCAGAAGCGAAAACTAGCTCCTCCATCACCTAGAACGAGTTGGCCTGCGTCTCGGGTACAGTCGACGACCGAACCATGCAGACGAGAGGTCGTACCTAACCAGCGACCACCACAAACATGAATATCCCCGTTCACATGAGCTCCATCCTGCCAGAGAACATTGCCACCATAGAGAGTGATATTGCCATCTACTTTGCCGTTGATTACAACATCGCCATTAAACGTAACTACATTCCCTCTAACTTCCCCCTGAATTACCACAGAACCTCCAAAGGAGGTAATATTACTGCAAATGACTTCTCCACTATTCACTACCACAACACTATCGAGAGAGGGTGTCCGGTGTGTCCCTGTGCAATCTGTACTATTGTCAGCCAATTGACCGTTTTGTTGAACGGCAGCCAGCGCAATGTACTGTCCTCCCGATAGAGCTTCCACACTTCCGATGAATAACGCCGCAAAGAGCACTACCCCTGGCAGCGTAAGTAAAAACCGATATCTGCGATCAATTTTTAACATACTGGAACTCCTATCATGATCGGTTTATTGACCATGATGTATGCCTGTTACGTTTCCTGTGGATGACGCATCAGGCGGAGCCAGACTCCCATCATAACCACAAATGCGAATGCCAGCGCGGATAAGAGCACGTTGTTGCGGGTTACCCAGGTCAACTCTGTCTGTAAGTATTGCCCGCTGATAAAGAGCATATCAAGGATACCATTCAGGGGAGAAGAGACAGCCTTAACTAGCAGATCAGTCTGAATGAGAACGATGGCAAACACCAGGAGTGGAACACTGCCGAGCGTGAAGAAGATGATTGCAGCAGTTGCGGCCCCAACTGGACGCAGGTGGGCTACGCGGGATTGCTGCTGCTGACGGATATCTTCCAATTGCTGCGATATGCGGCGGTGTTGTTCTACTGCCAGCATGATATGTTCGGTCGAGACATGTGCCTGTTTGACGGGCGTTTGAGGGGCCGAAGAACTAAGCAAGGTGTCGAGACTACGTTGTCTTTGTTCAAGAGAACGGCAATCGAGGCATAATTTCAGGTGTTCCTGCAATGCCGATGCATCCGACTCCGCTAGATCGCCATCACGCTGAGCGGCTATATAAATTTTAGCGTCGCGACAGCGCATCGATCTGTTCCTCCTCGTTTTCAGTTTTCTGATGGATATAACGTGCGAGTAGTTCGCGTGCGCGATGTAGACGGGCTTTGACCAGCGGAGGGGTCAGATTCAAGGCGCTTGCGATCTCCTCGTAGGAGAAATCGTGCCAATAGCGCAAGACGATGACCGCGCGATATTTGGCGGGCAAACGTTGCAGGTAGTCCTGGATCTCGTCCTGCCGTTCTCCTTGTAAAGCTGATTGTTCAGGGCTGACACCGGCATCGACGATCCACTCTAAGAAAGGAACATCTTCGAGCGGCAAGGCGAGGAAACGGCGTCGGCGCAGTTGGTCAATAGCCAGGTGCGAGGCGATGGAAAGCAACCAGGTGCTGAATTTATGCGCAGATTTATATGTAGCAAGCTGTGTATATGCTCGCACGAAGGTTTCCTGTGTGACATCTTCAGCTTCCGTAGTATTGCTTAGCATACGGTAAGCGAGATTCTGCACAGCATCTTTATAGCGCTCGACGAGCACAGCGAAAACATCCTGATCTCCACTTAGAACAAGCTCGACAAGCGCCGCGTCGCTCATCGATTCCACAATAGCTCCTGTTTTCGTTGTGGTTCCAAGGCCGTGACTTGCGCTTGCTATTCCCTGTGCGATACCTGTTGCAGTTCCAGTACTCTGAGTACGACGAGACTTTCGTGCTGGTTGTGCTAACGAACCGACACCGCCCAGCATATTTGAAGCGTTTATTGTTGATTTTAACATTTATCACCGCTCATTACTTGCTCATTTATAGTTGAAGAAGATAACGCATGCTATCCTCTATGTTTATCTACGAACTGCGGCTAAAAAAGTTGTAATCTTTTTTGAAGTGTAACACGCCAGGGACACGGTGACAAGAGGGAAGTACTTCCGTTAAGCAAGAAAGCAAGCATGGGTAAAATGAATTAACTCTCATAATTACAGCGCTGCAGGTTGCCAATCGTCGAAACTTCTTCCCTGTTGTTACACAAAGTTCATAATTTAGCCGTTAGAGAGACTGTAAGGGGAATGATGGCGATGGATATGCACATATCTATCGTTTGAATTACATTCCCTGTGAATATCTGCGTACTGGGGATCGATAATGCTCTTGATTATGAATGTATGGGCCAGGATGCAGACCTTCTATAGATGAAAACAGTGGTGGGGGGGGATTTATGCCCAATTTGGCTAAAGACAGCGAGGATTATGTGCAGGTTTACTCTGCTCGTTGCTTATAATGAGCAGAACAAACTTTGGAACAACTGATGCGAGCTATTTTTGGCCTACCAGTATCAGGCAGAATTGTTGACTCTGCCTGAGAGTCCCGTGGCAAGGGAATCACAGAGTAGGTTTTCTATTTAAAGGCAAAGGACTTACGACTATCTGAGATAGAGATACCCCCATTGTTTGTGCGAATGATGTAATGAATGCCTCAGAAACTACACGCGTGTCATTCTTGCCTATTATAAGAGCGCGACATCCTGAAGCTTCCAGATCCATTTGCTGGACGGACATCCCATTTTGCGAGAAATGGAGATGATAGGTCAGTCCATAATCAGCTGGACAAGAACGTGCCCTTGTCGTTAGCGGTTTTGGCAAGGCCAGAGCCGCATTATAGAGTACCTGAACGCTTTGCGCCTTAGTGATGGTACGCGAGAAAGGCGAAAAGTAGTTGATGGTGTGGGTGACGCGTTCTACCTGTAGCTTAGTAGGAAGTGGCGATGTTGAAGCAACAGATGCTGTCCCACAACTTACTAGTGTTAACAGAAAGGGGAATATCAGAAAGAACAACTTCCATTGCATGTGATCACCTCATTTGTCATTTTGACCTGCAGGTCGATTATTAGATTCTACATCTCTTCTTAGCACTAAGACGTATTCAATGACAGATCTGTTCCATATGCGGTCGCCAGTTAGTGAATAATGCTTCATTCAGGTCAGGGGATTACAATGTCTCCTGACCTATTTGTGTTTTTGGAAGTCAGGAGACTTTACGAAAAATGGCAAAAAATAGAGTCTTCAGACCTGAGATTTTATGGTTGTGGTTCGTGTGATGTGGCTCTGGATGCGCTTGTAGAGAAGGAGTGGGGCGAGAGGGAGTCGAACCCTCACGACCTTGCGGTCAGGGGATTTTAAGTCCCCGGCGTCTACCATTCCGCCATCGCCCCTTATTATGAGTGACATGATAGTATCATGCTCTGGCGTTTTCGTCAACAATTTTCTTTGCTAAAAATGGTAGAGAAAGGCTTCTGCCGAAAACTCTTTGTGATATCATCTATAACAGTAAGCTTTACATTGAAGATTACTGTTCCCTCTCTTTCTAATAGATCCTCTTCATAGCTTACAAGCGGTATTAACGACGAAAAATACTAGCTTGTGCTCAAAATATTGACGTGCGGGAGTGGGTGGGGCATAATACAAATCGTGCTGATGTGAAAATTCGTTCATATTAATTACAATAATCTCGAACAGGTTTTAAAAAGTCAAAGCGAAAATGTCTCAGGGCATTAAGGAAGCGATCAGGTGCAGGTGCGATGAGTAACGATATTACGACTCCTATCCCTTCGGAAGGGCAGATGCTCAGGGGAGTTTATGATGTCATTGTGGTGGGTGCCGGGCATGCCGGTTGTGAGGCGGCTCTGGCGTGCGCACGCATGGGCAGAAAAACGTTGTTGTTGACGATGAATTTGGATAGTGTTGCGTTAATGCCGTGCAACCCATCGATGGGCGGACCTGCGAAGGGCCATCTGCTGAAAGAGATTGATGCGCTCGGCGGTGAGGCGGCGCGTAATACTGATCGCACGTTTATCCAGATACGTTTGCTCAATACGAGTAAGGGTCCGGCGGTGCAGGCTCTGCGAGCGCAGTGCGATAAACAGGCCTATCGGCTGGCAATGAAGTTTGTATTGGAGAGCCAGCCAGGGTTGGAGCTGAAACAGGCGACGATTACACACTTGCTGAGCGATACACGAGAAGATGGACGGCATGTTATTACAGGCGTAGTGACTAATAATGGTTGGCACTATCAAGCGGGCGCGGTCATTATGACAACTGGCACCTTTATTAATGGGCGGCTGGTAGTGGGTGAGAAGACGCAGCCCGGTGGTCGTGCGGGTGAAGGGCCGGCATTGGGTATCTCCGGGTCGTTACAGGCATTGGGGTTGGAGATGCGGCGCTTTAAGACGGGCACGCCTCCACGCATCGATGCGCGTACAATTGACTTTAGCAAGACTGAACGGCAACCGGGCAGTCAGGTGCCACTCTACTTCTCGCGCGATGTTACTGCACGCGAGGATGTGCAGTTGCCGGGGGGGCGTCCTAATCCAATCTATCCGGTCGTAGATGAGGATCTGCATGGCTGGCGAGCGCAGTTGCCGTGTTACCTGGTGCGTACGACAGAAAGAACGCATCAGATCATTCGTGATAATCTGCATCGTTCGCCGCTCTATACAGGAGTCATCGAAGGGATCGGGCCGCGTTATTGTCCATCAATCGAGGATAAGATCGTACGCTTTGCCGATAAAGTTTCGCATCAGATCTTTCTGGAACCGGAAGGATGGCGGACGAGCGAGGTCTATGTGCAGGGGATGAATACCAGCCTGCCAGAAGATGTGCAGATGGAGATGTTGCGTAGTATTCCGGCGTTGGAGCATGCCGAGATGATGCGTGTAGGGTATGCAGTCGAATATGACTATGTGCCACCGTACCAGTTATTGCCAACGCTTGAGACAAAGGTAGCGGCTGGACTTTTCCTGGCGGGTCAGATCAACGGTACTTCCGGGTATGAAGAAGCAGCGGCCCAGGGGATCATGGCGGGGATCAATGCGGCGTTGTATGTGCGGGGAGAAGAGGCGTTTGTGTTGGGGCGGCACGAAGCATATATCGGTGTGTTGATTGATGATCTGGTGACACGCCCGATGAGCGAGCCATATCGTCTGCATACGTCACGAGCTGAGTATCGTTTGCTCTTGCGTCCTGAGAGTGCGGATCTGCGTTTGAGTGACCATGCATATCGCTTTGGCCTCATTGATGCTGTGCGTTATGAGCAGGTTGTAGAGAAGCGGGATATGATTCAACGGGCGATAAGTCAGTTAAAGGCGACCATCTTTACTTCATCGCGCGAGGTTGAGAGTTGTATTCAGGAAGTTGGCATTGCAGCATTGGGGCAGATGTTGAGTGCGCGAGACCTGCTACGCAGGCCAGAAGTACGCTATCAGCAGATTGCTCACGCGATTCATTTGCTTGAAGCGGGACGAAATATGGAAGAAACTGCTTCACAGCGGATTGCGCCTTTGCCAGAACTTCCGGTTGACACTGCCGAGGAGGTCGAATTGCAGGTCAAGTACGAGCATTATGTACGCAAACAGGAGCAGATGGTACAGCGTACGCAACGGCTGGAAGAGATGCGTATCTCGGAGACAATTGATTACGCATTGGTGCAGCACTTGCGTACGGAAGCCAGGCAGAAGCTGGCACGTACGCGTCCGCGCACGGTGGGGCAGGCCTCACGCGTTGAGGGAGTTACGCCAGCCGACGTAGCTATTTTAATGATATACCTGGAGAAAGTACGTGCAATAAAGATGTCAACTTGACATTTGGGGTATCGTGAGTGTACCATACGAAACACATGGCGTATCTATAATCTATCAATATGGAGTAGAACATTTCTATGAGAGAAGTGTTGCATCAGGTTACATATTTTGAGAGGGTGCATGGTCACCTGAACTAGGAAGAAGAGGGGAAGACTGTGTACATTCTGGTTGTTGACGACGACCATTTTGCCAACACGCTGGTGCAGTTTGTCCTCAGCAAGGAAGGCTATGAGGTCGAAACTGCGGATAATCCGCGTGGCGCGATGCAGATGATTCAAAGACGAGAACCGGATCTGTTGATACTTGACGTTACGATGCCATATATCAACGGGTTTGAGTTTTCAGCAAAGCTGCGTAACGAAGGCTATGAAATTCCGCTTATCTTTATGACGGCGCAAGATACAATCGAAGCGAAGTTGCAAGGTTTCAACATTGGGGCTGATGATTATATATGTAAACCATATAATCATCAAGAGCTTGTAGCTCGTGTGCAGGCAGTGATGCGTCGTATAAAAAAGAATGGGAAGATGGGAGCACAAAGTATACGCAGCGGGTTGATAGAACTTTTCCCAGCCGAATTGAAGGTTGTGGTTCCTGGGCGGGCAGCAATTACGTTAACGCCCACGGAGATGTATGTGTTGCGTGTGTTGATGAATAGTGTGGGGCAGGTGATCAACCGGGATCAACTATTGGCTGAGGTATGGAATGATAATGAGAATAATAGTAATATTGTAGATGTCTATATACGGCGTTTACGTATAAAAATGGAGGCGGATCCTGATAAACCGCAGTACATAGTTTCTGTTCGAGGTGTAGGATATAAATTTCTTGGGAAATAGGGGGTAAGTGTGAGGAAGCGTGTTTATAAACGGAGGCCAGAAGAGCGAGGAAGAGAGAAATCATCTGTGCAAGGGGACAAGCAAAATGATGAAAGGCAAGCAGGGCGCACCTTTATGGAAGCGCGAAGTGCTTATCTGGAGGAACTGATTGGTAGTACCTCAGATGCAATTATGGTGCTTGATCAGAACTTTGCCATCCAGGATTTAAATCCAGCAGCGGTCGAGGCTCTTGGTTGCCCCCTGAATGAAGCTGTTGGTCAAAAATGTACTGAGGTGTTGCGTTGTCAGAATTTAAACCGTATGGAGTTGTGCGGTACTTCGAGTTGTCCTCTTGTACGTGTGATGCAGGACAAGAAGCCGTTAGCGAACGAGGAATTGATTCTTGGTGTTGGGCCTGAGCATGAATATGAGGTATCTGCCAGTGTGACGCCTGTGGGGGTTGGTGAAGATAGCTGTGTTGTTTTTACTACGCGTGATATGTCAGTGCTGAAGGTTGCCAATCGTGTGCGCTCGAATTTCATTTCAATGGTGTCGCACGAGCTACGTACGCCTCTTAACTCGGTGCATGGTTTTATTGAACTAATTTTGCAAGGGCATATGGGCGCTCTTTCTGATGAGCAACAGATGTACCTGGGGTATACGCAAGAGGGAGTACAGCAACTGATCTCCATTGTCGAAGATATTCTCTTTATGACGCGTTCGGACCTGGGACAATTTGAGATTAAGCAGCAGAAGGTGCATTTTAGCACTCTGGCGCGGCAGGTAATTGGTGGGATGCAACCGCAGGCGTTCAAGGCAAGCGTCGAATTGCGCGAGGAGGTGGCTACTGATACCCCACTGCTGTACGCTGATCCGCAACGGATGAAGCAAGTGTTGAATAATCTGGTCTCGAATGCAATTAAGTTTACGCCCCCAGGTGGAACCGTAGTAGTAAGCGCTCATGCATATAACGAGGATTTTGAGCTGATCACGGTTGCGGATACGGGCTACGGGATACCCGTAGAGGACCGCCAGCATGTGTTTGAACGTTTTTATCAGTCGAATCATAGTGAGCAGTCAAAAATGGGCGGCTATGGTCTGGGCCTTTCGATTGCGCGGTTGATTGTTGATCAGCATGGAGGCACGATTGATTTCGACACGACTGTAAACCAGGGAACGACGTTCTATTTCACCGTGCCTTTATATACCGGACAAGATGTGTAAGGGATTATTGCCACAGAGTGGGCTGCTGTTCCTGTTCGTCTGGTTCTTGCCAGGAATTGTCCTTCGAGAGTTTATCCGCAAGGCGCGTTGGTTCTGGGAGGCGGTAGCCTTTACTGCAGGCCAGGACATATTTGATACTCGTTTCTATGCTAATTTTATGTCCAGGTGAAATAATCATGGGGTTCACGCGGGTGCGCGTGCGGACCGTTGCGCCGATGACCTCTTTTTTATAGATTAAGGGAACGTAAGAGCCAGCTTCTTCGCCGAGTTGTGTTTTGTCATATGTGCCGACGAGGATGGATTTTGCGCATCCGATGGTAGGCAGTTCGAGCCAGAGTCCAAGATGGGTGGCGATCCCCATCCGGCGTGGATGGGCGATGCCCTGTCCGTCCACCATAACCAGATCTGGTCGTTGGCGCAATTTGTGGAAGGCACCCAGGACGGCTGGAGCTTCGCGGAACGAGAGCAGGCCAGGAATGTAGGGCATACGTAGGGGTTCTTCGTAGATATGGCGCTCGACTATCTCCAGATCGGGATAAGTGAGTAGTACAACGGCAGCATGGGCCATTTCATTTTCTTCATTGATTGCCATATCTACCCCGGCTACGTACTTTACTTCGCCTACCTGGTCTTCAAGAATGATACGTGCTGCCAGTTCGTGCTGGAGGGCGATGGCTTCCTCGCGGGTAAGTTTCCATGTGTGAAGTGGTGTTTGTGACATAGTGTTGGTATTCCTTTTACATGGGCGTCGTAAACGTGGCCTATATAGTATAAAACGGTGTTAGTGTGCTTCAGCGATGCATATCATGCGTGGGCTTTCGAGCTGATAGGAACTGAGATCATAGTCACCGTAGACATCTTTAACGATAAATCCTGCTTGTTCAAGTAGGAGTTCCATTTCGGAGCGTTCAAAGAGGTAAAGATGTGTTGTGACAGTTGTGCGATGGACAGTTCCACCCTGGGTATGTTCGTCATAAAAATGTGTGAGTTCCAGCAGGTGGCGATCGGTTGCCGTTGCGGGACTGATGAAGTGGGTCAGAAAGGTACCATCATCGCGCTGTGAGGTTGCCTGATGGAGCATGTGGCCGCCCAGTTCTTCCAGATAGCGAGCGTCGGAATTACTGATGTCTATAATAAATGTTGCGCCGGGACTTAAGTGGGCGTGGATTGCCTTCAATGCCGTTATCTGTTCTTTACGAGTTATGATGTGAGCGAAAGAGCCGAGGGCGATAAATGCCAGGCGAAACTTTTGCTCTAAATGTAATGTGATAATATTTTGCCATTCGAGTGTACAGCGTGCGGCAATGCCAGCGGCCTCTATCTGTGTGCGTGCAAGAGCCAGCATTGCAGCCGAGCTATCGACGCCAGTAACTTCGTGTCCATCCTGTGCCAGTGGAATAAGGACGCGTCCACTTCCGCAGGCCAGTTCAAGTATTTTGCCGCCACAAATTGCGGCGAAGTTGCGGTAGAGGTCGAGATCTTCACTGAAATGTGCATGTTCAATGTCGTAAAAAGGAGCGATTAGTTCATATTCGTGCATGATATTTTCCCAGACATTCTAGAATCCACCATTCATATCTTTAATTTTCCAGGTTCCATCTTCTTGAATCATTGTAAAGCGGACGGAATAGTGAATTGAATGTGCATTTTTACTACGTGTTGTGCTGATCATAAGGAGAGTGTTATTGCTGGTGGTGGCGACTGTATAGCTGATGACGGAACCGATGTTGCTATCAAGCAGCCGTGCGGATGTAGCATAATCTTGTTGTGCGCCAATGGGTATTTTCTGATTTTGTGAGGTCAGTGTTGCATTGTGTGCCAGGTATGAATAAGCCAGACTGTAATTTTGTTGTGAGACGGCTTTATAGTAATTTTCGACGGTCACGGTCGGGCCGGCCAGGGAGCTGAGGTATAGTGCAATAAGAATGGCGGCAACGACAAGAACGCAGACGACGGCAGCGATAATCCAGAGCCAGCGGCGCGAGGTTTTTTTTGGTCGAGATAGGATACGACGTGAGCGGGGCATGGCAATATTGTAGGGAGGCTTTTGGGCGGGTGGAGGAAGGAAAGCAGGAGAGAAGGGCTCAGCCTGGCGATAGCCCGGTTGCTGAGGTTGACCTGGATCATAGCTCATAAAGAAACGCCTCCGGGAATGTATAAAGATGATAAATTATGCGTCATCAGTATACATGGCTGATGAGTGAATTACAAGAGATAGTAAGATGTCTGGTACTGTTCTATGGCAGGATAGTACCCTGGTCAAAAAGTGAACCTAAGTGCGTGCGGGTCGAAATGATTTCCCCAGGCGTATGCCGGGTTTTTCTATACATGCAAAAAGTAAGAAGGCTAATGGCACCATGATAAGAAAGATGCCCGACCAATAAAGGCCATAGAAGAGCGGATTGGGCATGGTGGGTAGGTGCGAGATAACTCTTGATGTGAGGTTTTGCAGAAGAAGTAGATGCCACATATAGATGCTGTAGGATAAAATACCGACCCAGCGCAGGGGTTTCCATTCAAAAGGTCGTCTAAGCCATTTGTATCCAAAAATGATGGATGTTACGAAGAGGCCATAACTTAGAGCAAAGCAGAACTCACCTATAACGTTATAAGCACCATTGAGAGAATCAAAGATGCTCCATGTGTGAGGTTGGCCGGTGTTAAGTTTCCACATCGCCATAGTAATAAATAAAGAGAGGGCAAAGAGGAACAGCCAGGGTGAAATCATTTCCATAATTGAATGGAAGCGATGTTCTTGAGGAAGCCTTTGAGCCAGTATATAAAGGCTACTAATGAACATGCCGACGGCGAAATCTTCGAGAAATTTACCATGTAAGCCGCTGATGGGAGGGCCATAGATAATGGGGAGTATGTAGTGTGTGAAAGAGTGAGGAAGAATATTCATTGCATGGGGATAGTTGGTCAGGTATGTACCGAGAAAACGGGTTCCAATACCCCATAAGGCCATGATGCCGAGGCCGAAAGTGAGAGTGAGGAAGCGTTTTTTTGGACCACAAAGCTTTATTAGCCAGCCGATTACCAGTGCTATCCAGGGGAGGAAGAGATAGAATTGCCATTCGACGGCTAATGTCCAGAAGGGGCCATTGATCTGCTTATAGGTAGTTGCAGATGAATCCATGAACATAGTCAAGAAAAAAAGCCATTGTTTCAAGTGATCCATGCGTAAGTATTCGGGGTGGAAGAGCAGTACCATAAGGATGAGAGAGAGGTAATAGACGGGCAAAATACGTAAAATACGGCGTATATAGAATTGCCATATGGAGGGCCATGTGCCTTCATCAAAGAGGAGAACTCTGGCATAGGGCAAGAATAATAAGAAGCCGGAGAGGACGAAGAAGAGGGTTACCCCTGTATCGCCTGAAAATGCTAGAGCGGAGATAAGAGAAGGTGCAGATTGCGGTACCCAGAGAGGGAAATCTCTAGTGGTGATTAAGTTAATGTGAAACATTACAACGCTCAAGCATGCTATAGCACGGATACCGTCAAGGACGTAAATATTTCCTTTGGTCTGTTTTGTTTCTAAAACCGAATTCAACCAATCGAAGAACTGAAGAAAGATATTGGATACATAGCTATATCGACGTTGTACTAATTGAAACAAGAACATTTTTCCTCACTATCTTTTGTGTGTTCTATAACCAGGATATTTCTGTCACAAATATTAATGGCACTTCAGAATGCATGAGATTTTATGAAAGGAAAATTCTCTCTGCAATTCTAAGAGGTATAAGCTGTTACATAATATAGACAACCATATATAATTTTAACGAGATGCTTTTTGATGTAGTCACATGAGTGGTACTCCTCTTCCACCAGATATAGACTCAGTGTCATATACCATCGTATAACTCAGCATTAAGGAAGATTTTAACAAATCTTGAGGGTTTGTTGATATATTTTTAGCCATTTGCTGATATGATGTTGCACGATTCTTGATACTTTACGAAAAGAGCTATGACTATTATTGTTCAGTTAAATAGACTTGTTATATTGCGAATGTAGGGTGAAATTGAAATGAGTGGAATATCTGGTAAGGATAAGGGAGTGCGGTTGCATCTTCCAGCCAAACGTATCATTATTTTGTGTGTTTTAGGAGGGGTAGTGGCAAGTGCTATTTTCGCATTTTCCAGGTCGATGTCAGGTAATCCATTGCTCCATATTACGAATATAGGTGCTGCAAATACAATAGTGAGCGATGGTGCTGACCAATGGGATAATGATGATACGATCACGGCTCCAATAGCTACTTTCGCAGTATCCACAAGCAAGAAGATAGCTATCTCCCCTCTCTTCAGTCTGTATTATCAAAGTCATCATGCGGCTGAAGATCTGGGTGCCCCAGTGACGGATGCATTTCCTATTGAGCAGGGGTGGTTGCAATTTTTTGCCTCAGGTGCATTACTTTTGCCTGAGAAGCAGCAGGTGCGTAGTCAAAGCAGTAAAGATATGCTGACTTCTCTGATTGGTAATGGTAGTAAGGATGCGACAACGGGAGTTATTAGTTTGCCATTGCTGCAAGCACTTCTTACGGTTGGGAGTAAGGCTCCTATTGGGGGTTCACAAAGTATATTTACTTATGTGGATATACGTACAGCAACAGATCCAATGTTTATGCAGGCTGCACCAAAAGCGGGGTCTCAAGGCGCTTCATCGCATTACTTTGTAAAAGGGGGGATGAGAGCGGGAGAGGTTGTTGGTCATTTCGTTCCCCAGGTATTCTGGAACTATATCAACGCGGGTGACGTTTCACCTGATGGTTGGGTAAAAGATTTTGGTGTGCCCCTTACATGAGGCATTACCTTTTACTTTGAAGGTAAACGGTAACACCCATCATATGTTGGTCCAGGCATTTGAGCGTGGTGGAGTATTACTTGACCAGGATGGCAAAGATGTTTCAGGGCACCCGCTGATCCAACGACTTGGTACTGGTGTGGACTATATTCAAACTTTTGGTTTACCGGTGGTCGCAATTCATGCGCAGCAGTCGGTCTGGTCACAAGGAGAGAGTGACCTATTCGCGGCTCCTGGTTCGGAGAGGGTAATTGCCCAGGTTGGGCAACAATTTGCGTTCAAGCTCTCTGGTGACTCGCGCTGGTTAGCGGGGAGGCTCTGGTATCATGTGCAGTGGGCGATGCCCAAGGGTACGAATAGTGGGTGGATAGAAGCTGCTAATGTTACTTTTTATTCCCCTGGACACGTAACGTCGTGGGCATCACTAGATATGCTTTCTCCTCAACTGGGGACGTATCTTACGGGTATTGGAAGCAATGTCGGGGCAGTTATTTATGACGTAACGCGTCAGCGTTACTATATTTATAATGGTGATTCTCAATTTATTGTTGCCAGTTCCATGAAAGTGCCGATAATGCTCACCTTTTTTGCGTCACTTGAGCAGCAGGGTCAGGAGCCGGATGACGATCAGATGAATGTACTTACAACGATGATTGAGAATTTCAGATAATGATTTGGCTTCTGATCTTTACTATAATGAGCTTAATGGTGCAGAGTCAATTACAGATTATATGCAAAAGATTGGAGTAAAGGGTCTTGATCCCGCTGCGAATGCATGGGGATACAGTACAATTACGCCGCGGGCGATGGTTGATCTGCTCAGCCTTTTCTACGAGGGTAAGATTTTGACGAGTCAGGACCGTGCTATTGCGTACAACCTTATGGAAAATATTGAGCCTGATCAGCAGGTTGGAGTTGGGGATACCGCGCCTGATGGGTTCACGGTGGCGATGAAGGATGGGTGGGTTACCGATCCAGATAATTTATGGGCTATGAACTCATCAGGCATTGTGATGTCGCATAAGGAAACATACATTATTTCTGTGTATACGCAGGAGCAGCAATCGTTAGACGATGGGCAGGAGATAGTCAGGCACGTGTGCCGTTCTGTTGCTGCGTTGCTTGCGTAGTACGACGTTATCCTCCGGCCATCAAATTCTCATCATTGGGGTGACGAACAACCCAATCTGGTTTTGTGTCATCATTGTACTCAGACACGAAGAGAGGATCATTTTTTTGTGCCCATCCGTATAAGATTTGCGCTGCGCGATCGGCATCGAAGCTTACGGTGTTGCGAGCGTCAGGATGGTGTGCAACTGCCTCAAATTGAGAGGCAATTTTGCGAATGGTGGCGGGATCAGTGATTTTCCCTTCCTGTACTGATTTGTAGAGTCCTATGAGAGCTTTTTCATTTGGTGGGGGTGCCTCGTCCTGGGCAGGCTGTGGTGGTGGAGCGGGTACCGCCAGAGTGGTTTCCTCTGCTAGATTGGTGTTGCCAACGTTGGTAGGAGCCTTTTGAGGCTTTGGTTGACTGGCTGGGGTGCCAGCGATAGGTGCCTGGGGTTGTTTAGGGGTAGCGGGTCGTGGGGTGGAATTATCTATAATGGTTGTTGGCATATCAAAAACTGCATCTGTTTCGACGATTGTAGCTCCATGAGGTGCGAGGGAGATATCACGGATGCGTATCCAGTTAACGACAACTCCCCATAATGCGACCCGGTCTCCTATCGTATCCTGTAAATACCGATTAATGCGTTCCCAGCGAGGATCTCTATCGCCAGTATTATCATAGGTGAGTGGGCGTGAGTGAAGTCCCTGGGGCCAGGCGATGAAATCGTCTGGGGTAAATGTAGTTGCGATGTTTTGTAGGGTAGACACAACGAGTTCTTTGAGAATCTCTTCCCATTGATTGACTTGCGTAACGGCGAGATAGGCATCCGTTGGCATCAACTGATAGGAGATGGTGGCACGTAAAACAACATCCTCGTCACGTGACAACTGTACTTTTTGGAGGGGGCAGACCCATTGTTTCTCGCCAACATTTAAGGTGTGGGTAACTTTTTCCCAGGGGAAGAGAATATTGGGACCAGGATAGAGGGTACGACGGTATTTTCCCATGGAGGAGACAATAGCGACGTATCCTTCAACGACGGGATGCAGGTAGAGCCGGATGAGGATGATCAAGAGGGCTACGAGAATGATGAACATAATAATGGTGGGAGTGGGACCGAAGATGGCAAAAATGCTTATGAGGAGGAAAAGGCAAAAACCGCCTGCTGTAGCCACGACCCACATGCTATTATCAGAACCGATCGCGTAGACTGTGACTCCTTGTGCTACAGCAACAGCAATGGCGATCAGGGCAATGGGCAAAAAGCCGGCGGACGAAATAAACGTTTTATGCGCGTTAATCAATGAAAAAACGAGCAGAATGGTAAGGATAGCAAATAGGAGGGGGACAAGGATAATAGGAATATAGCGATCAGGTTGGTGCAAGAATGCGAATGGAGACGTTGGTGGAGCGAATGCCTGATTGCTATCATTGTTCCAGTTATCCATATCCTCCGCTGAGGGGGGTGTGGCAGAAGCGAAAACCTCCTCTTGCCCTGAAGTTGGGAGAGGAGGCAATGCGTCATGATCTACCTGGTGAGCATATTCAAACGACTGGCCCCAGTTTGCGTTGCCGGGCTTTTGTGGTGGAATAATTGGTCCATTCCCATCTGGTGACATAGGTACAAACACCTTCCTCTCATCTCAACACCAAAACTAAATTTGTACGTTTCACTTCTTATTTATACCACAAGAACCGCAGCCTGTGCTTTTCCCGCTGCTACTACAGGCACCGCCGGAGCCGCAACTGCCACAACCGCCGCTGCCACAACCGCCGCTGCCACAGCCCCCACTGCCTCCTTTGCTACTACAACAAGCGCCACCGGAGCCACAGCTTTTTTGTGTCTTTTCGCTATCTACTGGAATTTGGATTGTCGCGCCGCTTTCTAACATAACCTCGACCGAATTTTGGGGTACATTGACCGAGACAACTTTGCCGGGTCCACTGGGTGTTGTAAGCATCGCGCCAAGCTGAGGCATCTGTCTCTTTGCCTGAACATAATTATCATTCTCATAGGAGAGGCAGCAGAGCAGTCGTCCACAGACGCCAGAGATTTTGGAAGGATTGAGAGGAAGTCCTTGTTCCTTAGCCATTTTAATCGAGACGATGCCAAATTCTTTGATCCAGGAGCTGCAACACAAGGTTTTGCCACAGATGCCTATACCGCCTTGCAGCTTTGCCTGATCGCGTGCGCCAATCTGGCGTAATTCGATACGTGTACGGAATGTTGCGGCGAGGTCGCGCACGAGGGCGCGGAAGTCGACACGTTCGTCGGCAGTAAAGTAGAAAGTCAGGCGACTGCCATCAAACGTGTATTCGGACTCAACGAGTTTCATGGGGAGGCTGTGTTGCTGGACGCGTTCAGCGCAGCGCATAAGTGCCTCTTTCTCTTTGTTTTTGAAAGAGAGCATCATACGTAGTTCATCTTCGGTTGCGAGGCGCAGGACAGGTTTTAGCGGATCGCTAAGGTCACTCTCAGCGATCTTTTTGGGAGCAATCACCACGCGTCCGGCCTCTATTCCACGTACCGTTTCGACAATAACATATTGACCTGTATTAAAGGTCTGTTCTTGTGGATCGAAGTAATAGATGCGTCCGGCTGGTCGGAAACGAATGCCGACAATAAGAATAGTTTTTTCTGTACTCGTCGCCAGTGACATGTTTGGGTATCCTTATTTCTTTCAATATCCTTAAACGCATTGTAAAAGGATATGCTCTCCTGCCACCCTGAAGAGCAAGTATACACATGAACCTGCTAGAGGTCAAGTGAAGTACAGCAAGAAATAAAGGATGAGCGGTGCAGCATCATTGCTACCATTCCGCCATCCTTGCATTTAACTGCTTACATTTCGTTTGTTAAGAGAATGGCTTCCGCGACTTCACGCATGGATTTGCGATTATTCATGCTGGCTTTCTGAATCTTGCGGAAAGCATCTTGCTCGCTGAGTCCCTGTTTCTCCATCAAGAGACCTTTGGCACGCTCGACAATCTTGCGTGTCTCCAGTTGCTCATTGAGTGTACGAGCCTTCTCTTCCATGGCGCGGAACTCGTTATAACGAGCCAGGGCAACCTCTATTGCCGGGGTAACTTCGCTCTCACGCAGGGGCTTTACGATGTAGTTCACCACACCGGCTTCTTTAGCACGCTCAACAAGTGGCTGGTCGCCAAAAGCGGTGAGAAGCAAAACAGGAGCAATTTTCTCCTGTGTGAGCGTCTCAGCGGCTGCGATCCCATCCATATCCGGCATACGGATATCCATGATTACCAGTTCTGGCCGTAACTCGCGGGCCAGGTTGACGGCGCTTACGCCATCACCTGCTTCACCGACCACAAGGTAGCCCTGTTTCGTTAATACGTCTTTCAGATCCATGCGCTGAATCGCTTCGTCGTCTGCAATAATAATACGTGTTGGCATAGTCTCACCTCAAAACCTTTGGTCTCATCCACCCTCTAGCAACAATTTCACTTCCCACGTAACAGAGTATATCATACTGAACCGGATGAGTCGATAGGAATTCCTAGTTGGTGTGAAATTGACACCTTTGATACCGCATGGATGTACGAATGGTTCGGGCTTGTGAACCGGACGGGCTTGTGAACCGGACGGGCTTGTGAACTGCGCCCTTACACCATATTGGGCGGGTAGTTTTATTCATTATGCCCATCCATATATTATTGATTATGCGACCTGTGTTATTTCGTCTTCCTCTTGCATGAATTCGGCCATTATGCGGGTGTCGCGTACGATTTTGTGTAATTGTGTGGGGGTAATGGATTGGCGGCCATCGCACATTGCGCTGTTGGGATCGGGATGAACTTCAATGATGAGACCTTCGGCACCTGCTGCAATGCTGGCTCGTGACATAGTTGGCACCAGTTCGCGACGACCGGTGGCATGGCTGGGATCAACGATAACGGGGAGGTGAGTGAGTTCATGGAGTAAGGGTACACAGGAGAGGTCAAGGACGTTGCGCGTCTGGGGATCATAACTGCGAATACCACGTTCACAAAGAATGACATTGGGGTTGCCTGCTGCTATGATGTACTCCGCTGCCAACAACCATTCGTCAATTGTGGCTGAGAGACCTCGCTTCAACATGATGGGTCGTTTATGACTATCGCATCCGGCAGCACGTAAGAGGGGGAAATTTTGCATATTGCGGCTTCCTATCTGCAATATGTCGGCGTGTTCTGCGACGATCCCTACCAGTTCTGGTTCCATCACTTCAGTAATAACAGGGAGTCCGGTCAGTTGACGTGCTTCAGCTAATAAATGTAGCCCTTCAACGCCCAGACCCTGGAACTGGTAGGGAGAAGTACGCGGTTTGAATGCTCCACCACGGAGAATATGTGCTCCGGCATCTGCGACACCCTGAGCTGTCGAGAGTAGTTGTTCACGATTTTCTACGGCGCAGGGGCCTGCTATGATGACTGGTGGTACGGATGCGCCCCCGATTGTAACAGGTGTGCAGTTATGGTCAGTGCCTACAACAATACTGGTGTTCTCAGGCTGGAATGCTCTACTTACCAGTTTATAGGCTGTTGTTACCTGTACTACTTGTTCAACGGCTGGTTGCTGCTCGATGGCGGTCTGAGCCTCTAAAGATTTATGTTCAAGGACAATGACCTCGCGGCCCGCTATTTTTGTTGTAGTGATCGGATGATTGCTGTCGATGATACGACCCAGAAGGGCGATGAGTTGCGAACGTTCAGTACTGTCGGCCTGGCTACGAATGGTGATAATCATGATGTGATCCTCTTTCTGCGATAAAAATTTTTGAGAAACAAAAAAGCAGAGGTTTTTTTCCTCTGCTCGTCCAGCACGCTGGTGGTTATTTTTTGCTCAGCCCAAAGGGCCCACCATCATGCTGGAGGGCTAAACCAATAATAAAAGCTGAATTGGCAATTTGTCTGGTTGCTGAGCATTTGTATCGTCCGTTTTCTTGTTTTTGTTGGTGTAGTGATTTTAACCACTACGACTCATGTACAGATTATAAAGGCTTTCTATGTCATGTGTCAAGGGTCATGCCTGGATAGTTTTGCTATAAATCACAGTTGAATGTGTTACTTTGTCACTTTTTTGAAGAGGTGAAGCTCCTATCTCTGGCTCTTGAGATTTCGCATGCTTGACATATATAGGATCATTGCTTTCTAATAAAACCAATCCATCCATTTGGGTGGATTGTGTTTTGATGAAAGGAAGCTACAATTCACCTATGAAACATCTGCATCTTTCACACAACTGGCTGTTTAAACAACATTCTTCAGATCACTCCCTACTGGATGATTTCTCCTCCCCACACGAATGGTTTCCGGCAACCGTCCCCGGAACTGTTCATCAGGACTTGCAGGCGGCGGGTCGCATCCCTGATCCTTTTTTGGAGTTGAATGAGAATTTAGTGCAGTGGGTCGGTGAGTCAGACTGGCTTTATAAGTGCACTTTCGATCTTCCTGCGGATTTTAATGATGCAGATGAAATCGTGCTTTGCTGCGATGGACTCGATACGTTCGCTACCGTCTGGCTGAATGGCACGCAGGTCCTTACCAGCGATAATATGTTTGTGCCGCTGCGTGTTCGTGTCGCTTCTCTGCTCCATATAGGGACTAATGAGCTACGAATTTTGTTTGCTTCGGCCTGGCAACGTGGCAAAGAGCTTGAGAAGCAGTATGGCGAACGTTTTGTCTGGAACGGTGATGCCAGCCGCGTGTATGTGCGTAAAGCTCAATACCATTATGGTTGGGATTGGGGTCCGACGTTGCTCACTGCTGGCATCTGGAAATCAATACGCCTGGAGTCTTATAACGCGCGTATTGCGGATATGTATTGTCCTGTTGTCGTTGCGGATGACCTTCAGAGTGCAACGTTACCCGTCTCTGTTATGCTCGAAACAGGTAGTATAAATACTGATCTGGTGATACGTATGGTGATCCATGCGCCAGATGGTGAAATGGTTGCTGAGGTACAGATTCCGGTCATGGATACAAAGATAGGACATACTTTTAACCTTGCATCCCCTCAGTTGTGGTGGCCGAATGGATATGGTAAGCAGCCTTTGTATCGCCTGGAGATAACATTACTGCGTGGTTCGGAGGAGCTTGATCGTCAGGAGAAGCGCCTGGGGCTACGTCGTCTACAACTGGTCCAACGTCCACTTGAAGACGCACCGGGCAGCAGTTTCTTTTTTGAGATCAATAATACGCCTGTCTTCTGTGGTGGTGCGAACTGGATTCCGGCTGATTCATTTACGCCTCGTGTTACTTCCGAAGTTTATCGTACCTGGTTGCAGCTTGCCGCGGCGGCCAATATGACTATGTTGCGCATCTGGGGTGGTGGTATTTATGAGGATGATGTATTTTATGACACCTGTGATGAGCTTGGTCTGCTTGTATGGCAAGATTTTATGTTTGCCTGCGGACTCTATCCAGCTCATGAGGCATTTCAGGAGAGCGTGCGTGGGGAGGCGGAGGCGGCGGTGCGGCGTCTGCGTCATCACCCCTCGCTTGTGATCTGGGCAGGCAATAACGAAGATTATGGGGTGGCGAAATCCAGGCGGGTGTATGATCCAGAGTTTGAAGGTGATTTTACGCAGACAGCTTTTCCGGCGCGTGCTATTTATGAGCAATTGCTACCGGAGGTGTGTGCAGAACTTGATCCAACGCGTCCTTACTGGCGTGGGAGTCCCTATGGTGGTGCTGAAGGGGGCGATGATCGTACGATTGGTGACCAGCATATCTGGAGCATCTGGCACGGTGCTGTGCCCTATCAGGATTATCCGAAATTTGCGGGGCGTTTTGTCAGCGAATTTGGCATGGAGGCGTTTCCAGTGATGGAGACCATCGCGAGTTTTGCTGCGCCAGATGAGTTTTATCCACAGAGTCGCACGCTGGATTTCCATAACAAAGATGCTGGTGGGCCCAGGCGTATTGCCCCTTATCTCATTGAGAATGTGCGTATTGTAGCCGATCTGGAAGGTTATGCCTACCTGACACAATTTGTGCAGTCGGAGGCGTTAGCGGCGGCGTATCGTGGTTGGCGGCGGCTCTGGAGTGGGCCTGGACGCGAATACACGGCGGGTGCGCTGGTCTGGCAACTCAATGATTGCTGGCCGGTGACGAGTTGGGCCATTGTGGACTACTATCGTCGTCCCAAGCCAGCTTACTACGTTATCCGCCGGGAGTTAGCACCTTGTGTCGTGGGATTGGCACGGGTTTCGGCGCAGACGGTTGCTGTATGGACTGGAAGCGGATTGAACATGGAGGGTGATGCGGAACTGGAGGTGAGTACCTGGGCGTTTGATGGGACGTTGGTGAGCGTGGAACGTCGTCAGGCAACGCTGGTTGGTAATCAGAGCGTCGAGCAAGGTGAATTTATCAGTGAACGCAATGATACGTGGGTTGTTGCTGCGCGACTCTTCAAAGATGGGAAAGTCGTCGCGCGTGCAACCTTGTGGCCGGAGCCGTTTAAGTATCTTACCTTGCCTGAGCCGGAAATACAGATTGAGCGCCTTGATGCAAATACCTTGCGCTTGCATGTAACGCGACCTGCGAAAGGTGTATGGCTTTCAGCAGGAGATGGCGTCATATGGAGCGACAATATGCTCGATCTGACGCCGAATGATGCGCAGATAATCGTTGCGCAGAATCTTCACGAAGCTGAAGTGAAGGTGAAACGACTAAGCTAGCGTTTCTTTTCGCGTCGTTGATTGGTACGGTATGCTTTGTAAAGATCGTCATCGTTACCCTGTATGCCCTGTCGCATTGTTGGTGGTTGTGGTCGAGAGCCATCGCCACCAGCATTGCGAGATGAAGTATTTCTGGTTGTTGTACCTTTTCTCGCAGGCTGATTACCGGCCATAGCATTCAAGTTGGTTGGTAAGAAGTCCAGGCGTACCAGAATAACGAGGATGATGATGAGCGTGACAATAAATAGAAGTCCAGAGGAAGTAATGGTAATTGGTAGACCGAAAAGATTAAGTTTTGTGAGAGTTCGTTCCGCGCCCATGCTGGTCAGAATGTTTTTCTCGAAGCCACCAAGGAAATCTGCGGCAACCAGATAGACGATCATGCCAAAGATATAGCGTGGCTTGAACAGGCCGGGCCTTTTCTGAGGTTGGCCTGCGCGTGTCGTCGCCGTTGTTTTATTGGTTGCAGGTTTCTTCTCTATTTCAGGGACTTCTTTGACCACAGCAGCTTTTCCGGTTGCTGCTTTACCATGAGTGGCCCGAGCGAGACGTGCCTTTACAACATCGTCTTCTTTTGTTGGTGTTGCGGTATCTTCTTTACCTACGGTGGAGAAGAAGCCAGCAACGCGTCGTTTAGGAGTTGAAGGTGCATCAACGAGCGAGATTGGTTCTGGCTCGGGCGCAGGCATTTCTTCAACGGGCTGTTCTTCCTGTTCACTTGCGACTGAAGTGACAAGTACGGGTTGATTGCGTTGAGCACGCGTTACCCGTCTGGGCTTTTTACTGGTTGTGTTAAAATCCTGGCTCATTGCTGGCCTCCCGGACGATTTGAATTAGATTGATCAGATATATCTCCATTATACGCGTTATTCTGATCAGGAGAAAGATGCTGAGTTGAGGGTGCCTGATAGTATTGTAGCGGTAGATCAGCCTGTGAGGGCGGGGAAGACGAGTTTGCAAGCGACGGATCAGGCACAGGAGTTGCTGGCAACTGAGATCCTACTGCTACCAGCCCGGCGCGTGCTATCTCCTCGTCCCGGCCTGGCGCGTTTCCACCGCTTACGCCAATACCGCCAATAGTTGTTCCTGCGATGCGAATAGGCCAGCCGCCAGCCGCCATGATGAACTTTCCGTCAGTCATCGTTGCCATGCTAGAGGCAAAGCCGGGGATGCCTGATCCCCATTGTGCCACTGCATCCGTTGGTTGATTAAACATAACTGCCGTGTTTGCTTTGGCGATACTGATGTTACCAGTTGCCCAACCATAGGGTGACATCATGCGTTCAAAGAGGACCAGGTGTCCTCCGGCGTCAACAATCGCGATACTGACCGGGCTGCGTAGTTCTTTAGCGCGTTGCTTGCTTGCTTCTAATATCCGACGTGCCACATCTATCGATATGCTCACACTCGCGTACTCCTTATTTCTTCTCTTTTGGCATTGTCTGGTGCTGGCTTTAAATAGGTGCCTGATTGTTCCTATAGCACTGATTTGATTTACCGTGCCCATTGTACCGCACCTGTGATGAACATACAAGCGCCCCTATTGAACCAATGTGATGCGCTCCTTTTGCCAGATCAGCTTGCTATATTTCTCTGCGACAAGCTGGCGTGCCAGTTCCCACTCTGATGGGGTCAGTTCACCTTCCACAAATGTTTCATGCAGGGCAGAGCCGAAGCCATTTTTAAATGCCAATGCAACATCATCCCACTTTGCAGCGGGAGCAAATGTATGTAATGGTGTTGTTTTCTCGGAATAGAGGGCCAGTGCTTCCGCTCGTGCTGTAGCGCTGGGATAGCGGAGGAACTCAAAAAATTCGGCGGATCGGTCATCCAACGGCAAGGAGCCTTGCTGGAGGAGCGACTCATCTTTCCATACCTGTGCACTGCCAATAAGTTTGAAGCCGCTACTGGTTAGATCGGCCTGTGTTGAAGAGGCAAAACAGGCGGCAGAGGGGGTCTTGCTTACATGCTCGTCGCTAAGTTCAGCCTGCACGCCCAACTCTTTTAGTGCGGCCTGTAGTCCTTGTGCAAGATAAGCATAAGCGGCTACCACTCCAGTGGGAATGCCTTCTCGTTTACCTATGACGATGCTGTAGGTGAACTCGTCGCGGTGATAGACCGCCCGTCCGCCCGTGGGACGACGCACGAGGGTGATTCCTTGTTGCAGGCAACGCTCGCTCTCAATTTCACGTTCGATGTTCTGAAAACGTCCCAATGAGATCGAGGGCTGCGACCAGCGGAAGACGCGCAAGGTAGGTGGGACTGCGCCACGAATATGGTGTTGGAGAATCGCTTCGTCGAGCGCCATGTTCAGGGCAGCATCTTGAATATTTGTGTTTACATAGCGATAGCTTGTTTGCATGGATTGCTCCTTTCGATTGTTGTAAACGCGTGGGCGTCGTAAACGCGGCCCCTACGCGGATCGTGTTTTGGCTGTTTTCCATTTTTCGCGTTGATCCTCGCGTACCTTTTCAGAGGCTGGGATGTACTGTGCCAGGAATTCGTCACGAAAGGCTGGATAGGTACCGGCGATAATTGCTGCCCGGAGTTGAGCGGCCAGGCGTAGCATAAAATGGATATTATGGATACTGCCAAGGCGATAGTACAGTTGCTCTTCTGTGCGTGCGAGATGATGAACATAGGCTGCACTATAATTCTGGCAGGTGTAACAATCGCAACCCTCCTCTACGGGTCCATGCAGGCTGCGGAAGCGTGCGGATTTGATATTGACGCGTCCTTTGTAGGTAAACAGTCCACCGTGTCGTGCGACGCGTGTTGGGAGAACACAATCGAACATGTCCATGCCCAGGCCGACCCCTATGACAAGATCTTCGGGTGAACCGACACCTAATAGATGACGTGGTTTCCCACGTGGCAATTCGGGTGTGACATAGCTTAAGATGCGCCACATCACCTCTTTGGGTTCGCCAACGGAAAGGCCACCGATGGAGAGACCTGGGAAAGGCATTGCTCCGACTATGCGAGCGCTTTCTTGACGCAGGTCAGGCTCGAATGCTCCTTGTACAATTCCGAAGAGCGTTTGCTGTGGGTTATAGCGTTCTTTGGCTGCTAAGGCTCGTTCCGCCCAACGATGTGTTGTCTCCATTGCTTCGCGGGCTTCAAGGGGAGGGCAGGGATGGGGAGCGCAGATATCGAGCGGCAAGATGATATCGGCACCCAGTTCGGCCTCAATCTGCATCACGCGCTCGGGAGTTAGCGTATGCAGAGAGCCATCGAGATGAGATTTAAAGGTGACGCCGTCCTCGCTCAATTTGCGGAGGTGGCCCAGGCTCCAGACCTGGAAGCCGCCGCTATCCGTTAAAATAGGACCTTGCCAGTGCATAAAATTGTGGAGACCATCGAAAGAGGCAATCAGCTCGGAACCGGGACGCAACATTAAATGATAGGTGTTTGCCAGAATAATCTGCGCACGAGCACCTTGCAAATCCTCGGGCGAGAGGCTTTTCACCGTAGCCTGAGTTCCAACAGGCATAAAGATAGGCGTCTGAATAATGCCATGAGGAGTCTGAATTGTACCTGCGCGTGCCCAGGTTTGGGGACATTCGGCATCAAGAGTAAAGGTAAATGGTGTCATCAACTTCTCAACTTAACGAGGTGCACTGGCGGAAGAGTTTGTAACGTCCGATCAGTGAACCATCCTCTTTATTTCTATTTTCGCATAGTCAGTCAAGGATAGTAATACATGTAAGATAATTTGTAGATTTATGAATACGTTTACATGTATTAGACATAAAATATACATAAAAATATGAGTAATATTCGTAAAAATGGCTAAATATGCCTTGCAAAATGACACAAGATAGTGTATGCTTTCATGCGGTATCCAATCTCGGTCTCGCATACAGTGCTCGTCCAGAGTATCGAATCCCACGCTGGTAGGGGAAAAAAACGCTGGTGACTCTGCTAGGAGATGGACCTGGAGGATTACCAACTATCACAAGGAGGTCCCTAGTTGAGCTTCGAAGACAAAACATTAAAGTGTCGTGAGTGTGGAAATGATTTCGTTTTCACAGCAGGCGAGCAAGAGTTCTACCAGCAAAAGGGCTTGATGAATCAGCCTGGTCGCTGCCCTTCCTGTCGTGCTGCACGTCGGGCAACATCTGGTGGAGGCATGCGTTCTGAGCGTGCGCCACGAGAGATGCACACAGTTATTTGTGCTGAGTGCGGTTCCGAGACGCAAGTCCCATTCCTGCCCAAGAATGATCGTCCAGTCTATTGTAGCCCTTGTTATGACAAGGTGCGTGTTGCAAGAGATTAGGCGTTAGCGAGGTGTCCCTGTTTGCATAATGTGCGATAAGGGGACCGGGTATTTCACCTGTCATCCTCATTTGAGAATAAAAGGCAAAGCTGAGGTGTGTTCTTAGCTTGGCCTTTCTTTTTTTTATTTTCGTTTTCTCAAAGACCTTCTACAATAGCAAGCAGCCTATGTTTCAGACCTCTGGAATAAATGACAGTTTGTTATTTGTTTTAACCTGCATCGGTAGGCTCCTCACTCGGCCCTGACCTATTTTTGCCCACTATTACATCAGTTATGGGCTATGAGTATAGGCATTTTTGGGAAAATCGTGGCAAAACTGTATAATTGCTTGACAGTCATACGTTGCTCCTTATAATAAGAGGATAAATATTTATTTTGCGCGTGTATGCAACCGGTTTCCGTCCACCTTCGTCTAAAAGTGGTATGCTATCTTTATAGACATAATTTTGGGGAAGCGGAGCCGGCTAAAGCGAACAACTCATTACAGGTTGAAGAAGCAAAGCGTACTTCTTTTCGCACAGAGCTTACAGCGTAGAGGCGAGAACTGCGTCCAGGTCATTTGATCTGGACAAAGGGGAGTTCGCTAGCAATCGGTGTAATGGGGAGTAATCAGGTTATATATGATGGCTACCGATTTTGATAAATTTGCTGATGGGTCTTTTGCTTCGTATTCGTCCTCGGTGCTTAAGACAAGCGTTTCGGAGAGAAATTTGACGCCTTCTCACCTCACTCTTGAGGATTTATTGGCAGAAACACAACAATACCTGACGCTCCAGGACCAGGAGAAGATTCGGCGTGCCTATGACCTGTCTAATCAGGCGCATAAGGGGGCCGTTCGCCGTTCTGGGGAGCCTTATATTCAGCATCCTCTTGAGGTGGCTTTTCTGCTGGCTGGTATGCGCATTGATGCAGATGGCATTGTCTCGGCGTTGTTACATGATGTTGTTGAAGATACCGACTATTCCCTTGACGACCTGCGTGCACAGTTTGGTCCTTTTGTGGCTAATATTGTAGATGGGGTGACGAAATTTGATGCCCTGGCCGACAGATCAAAAAGTGAAGTTGCGGCCTTTACGGATAGCAAGAATGAGCCGGGAGGTGATGTCACATCTTCTCCTCCACCTTCGATTGTCGATAAGCGGCGTGAGCGTACCGAGACGGTGCGCAAGATGTTGCTGGCAATGGCCGAAGATCCACGCGTTGTCGTGTTAAAGTTGGCCGACCGTTTGCATAATATGCGTACGTTGGGTGCCATGTCTCCTGCTCAGCAACAAAACAAGGCCCGTGAAACCAGTGAGATTTATGTACCCCTTGCGCGTCGTCTTGGCATGTACATCGTGCAGGCTGAAATCGAGGATTTGACGTTCAGCTACCTGGAGCCGGAGAAGTTTGCGCGGCTCAATCGTGCTGTTGAACAGGAAGTTAGCAGGCGGCAGCCCTACATTGATGAGGTGTGTCGTATCCTGCGTGAAGAGATGAAGCGAGCGGGACTGAAGGCCGATGTGCTGGCGTGGCAGAAGCACCTGGCGAGCATCAACCGTAAATTGAACGATGTGCCGCAGGAGATCACCGGCAACGAACTGAGTCACATTCACGACCTGGTTTCTTTTCGCATTCTGGTTGATTCAGATTATGAGTGTTACCTTGCTCTGGGACATATTCATGCCCTCTGGCGTCCAAAGGATGGGCGTATCAAAGATTATATCGCCACGCCTAAGTTGAATGGTTACCAGTCGTTGCATACTACGGTCTTTAGCGTGGATAACCATCTTGCTGAAATCCAGATCCGTACGCATGATATGGAGCGTACGGCTGACTACGGCCTTGCCAGTTACTGGTATTTGAAGGAGCGTATAGGCAATAATGATGCTTCTCCCAGTAGCTGGCAGATTTCGTATCGTGAGATGGTGGCGTGGATTGAACAGTTGCGCGAATGGCAACGTGCATTGCCTCAAGGTGCCGATGAATTTGTTGAGGCGGTCAAAGATGATATCTTCCAGGAACAGATTTTTGTGTTTACTCCCAAGGGCGAAGTCAAAGATCTGCCGCGTGGTTCCACACCGCTCGATATGGCATATCGTATTCATACTGATATTGGCGATCATTGCGCTGGCGCACGCATTATTACAAATATGGATGATAGTGGCCATCTTGTGACGCGCCTGGTTCCATTAGATTACGAGCTCAAGGGCGGCGAGATCGTTGATATTATGGTCAACCGTACCGTTCATCCGACGCGTGACTGGCTTTCTTTCGCGCGTACGGCTGCTGCTCGCAACAAAATTCGTCGCTACTTGAAGACGTACGAGCATGAGATCAATCTGCAACTGGGCCGCGAACGTCTCGACCTGGCTTTGAAGACTGCTGGTGCTGCCGGTGTCAGTGAGCACATTGATGACTTGCTGCAACGTTTGCGCGGCGATGAGGTACTTACAAGTACGCTCTTCAAGAAATATGCGACGCTCGATGATGTTTATGTCGCATTGGGGCGTGAAGACTTGCTAGTGGAGCAGTTGATGGAGCATTTGCTGCCTTTACTGCGTAGTCGTGGCGAACTCTTGCGCAAAGGCGTTGAGGCAAACGAGAACGTAGATGATGAAGAAAACGGACAACTGCATAGTGAAAGCGCCAGTTTATTAAAGTTGGCGCAGTGTTGTTGTCCTATTCCAGGGGATGCTATTATGGGTATTCTCAATCCGAGTAAAGGGATGTATGTGCATCGTGCTGATTGTCGTATCCTGCGTCGTTATCTGGATAATCATTCAACAGCCCTGGTAGAGATCAACTGGTTACAGATTGAGTCTGAGACATACCTTATCCCTGTCTCTATTGTTGCCCATGATCGTTCTGGCCTTTTGCGCGATGTTGCAGCCGTCGTAGCCGATGCAGGCATTAATATGATTTCTGTTACATCAACAACCAATTCAGCGGCCCAAAAAGCCATAATTACTGCGACGCTGGAGATAGCTGCTGAGGGGGGCGTCATCGATCAGATTGAGCGTATTTTGCGCCGCTTGCGCCAGGTTCGGAACGTAGTCAGCGTGGAACGTGCGATGAGCACACGCTAAATATGCTAGTACATTTGCCGATTTTTAACATATGGCTGCTTCGCGCGTATATTATACTGGTTATGAATAAATTTTGTAGGTGAACTTCCCTGCACGCTTGTCGTGTTAACTGCCCTTGTATAGACGATCATGATGACAATAAACGGGTTCGTAAACGAGCATTCCGTACCACAAGAATTTTCTGAGGCCGTCACCTATCTCCTGACGTGCCTGCGTCAATATATGTCAACCTCGGAGATTGAGCGCGTAAGATGTGCATTGCAGCTTGCGCTAGATACCTGTATTGGTATTTCTAATGAGCGTCCCATCCCACCACTTGAGCATGCCCTGGCTGTGACAACAATCCTTGCTCAGATGCATATAGATGCGGTTGGCGTCTCGGCGGGCCTGGCTTTTGAAGCCGTTGATGCGGATCAGCTTTCACTACAGCGCGTTGAAGAGGAGTTGGGTGCGGCAACTGCGCGTGTTGTTGGCAGTATGGCACGCCTCAATATTCTAGAACGCCAGAAGCAGAACGTCGCGGATGGGGTTGCCAGTGGGCAGATTGCGCAAGTGAGTGGTGTACGAAAAGCTCATGACGACCGTGAAGAGTCGAATACGAAGCCGCGTATCCGGGAAGCGATGCGTAAACAACAGGCAGAAACTGTACGCAAGATGTTCATTGCCATGGCCGACGATCCCAGGGTGGTATTGCTTAAACTGGCCTATCGTTTGCATGCGATGCGTAACATGTGCCAGCCATCCTACCAGGGAGATCCACAGGAGATGCTGACGATGGCCCTGGAGACACGTGAGATCTATGCGCCATTGGCTGGTCGCCTGGGTATGTCGCGCGTTGAAAGTGAACTGGAGGATCGTGCTTTCCAGATTCTGGAGCCGGACAAGTTCGCGTGGGTACAGGATATCGTCGAGTTAGAAAGCAAGCAGTGGCGTTCTTATGTTGAGCGTGTGTGTGGCATTTTACGTACCGAGATGGATGCTCTGGGCGTGAAGGCGGAAATATCAGGCCGTGTTAAGCATCTCTATAGCTTCTACAAGAAAATCCAGCGTAACGCTGACAATGTGCAGGATCTGGAAAAACTGAAAGATGCAACCGATATCAGCCAGATTTACGATCTAATCGCCTTCCGCATCCTGGTCGATTCCACGCCTGATTGTTATGTCGTATTAGGACATGTGCATAGTTTGTGGAAACCAAAAGAGGGGCGTATAAAGGACTTTGTTGCCAATCCCAAACCGAATGGATATAGTGCATTACATACGACCGTTTTTTGCCTTGATGAGCAACTGGTAGAGATCCAGATTCGTACGTTTGCTATGCATGAGATGGCCGAGTATGGAGTTGCCATGCACTGGCATTACAAAGATGTTGGTGATCATGCTTCGGCTTCCGCTAGAGAATTGTTGACCTGGCTGCGTCAGCTTGCCGAGTGGCAGCGTGATTTACATTCTGTCAATACCAGCGATACTGATTTTGTTGAGGCCATCAAGGATGATATTTTCCAGGAGCAGATCTTTGTTTTTACGCCAAAGGGTGAGGTGAAAGATCTACCGGTCGGCTCGACCCCGCTTGATTTTGCCTATCGTGTACATACAAAGATTGGTGATAAGTGTGCCGGTGCACGTATTATTACGCAGGTTGGGAGCAATGATGGTGAGCGGCTGGTGACGCGTATGGTGCCACTTGATTATGAGCTCAAAAGTGGTGAGATTGTGGATATCGTTACCAGTCGTACTGCGCATCCTACGCGAGACTGGTTGATGTTTGCGCGAACGGCTGCCGCAAGAAGCAAGATACGGCGTTATATCAAAACCAATGAGCGTGACATCAATATCCAGATTGGTCAGGAGCGTCTCGACCGTGAACTCAAGGCAACCGGTATCGCACGCGGTGTGGAAGTGATGACGGAGGATGCAGAGAACTGGCTGTGCGAAGAATTTCACCTGGACGATTTTGAAGATATTCTCTCGGCCATTGGAGCCGATGATATACGTCCTCGTGCTGTCGTCGTGAAATTGAACGAGTTGTGGCGCGAAAATAAGGAGTTTAAAGAGAACAAAGAGAATGCTGATTCTCCTGTGGTGTTGCCGAATACCAGTGTAAAATCAACGACGGCTGCACGTTTGCAGGTAGCGGGCGTTAGCGGATTGTTGACAAAACTGGCAAATTGTTGTTGCCCTCTGCCCGGCGACGAGGTTGTGGGATTTGTCAGTCGTGGCAAAGGGGTGATTGTGCATCGCTTAGACTGCCAGAATATTGCGCGTTTTCGTGAGCAGGATCGTGAGCGTATCATCGCTGTCAATTGGGTCAGTATGAGTCAGCCGCGCTATCTGGCCCCTATTCTGATCACCACCCGTAATCGAGTGGGGCTGATTCGTGATGTGGCCGCCGTGATTACCGATGTCGGCATCAACCTTATGTCGATCAACTCTCATTCGCATAAGAACCGTGAGCAGGTTCTTGTTACTGCTACGTTAGAGGTCGATAATCTGGAGCAACTGCATCGCCTGTTTGTGCGCCTGGAGAAAGTCAAGGATGTGTTGCGGGTTGAACGTGATCTGGGGAAACCAAAGTAATGTTAAAAAGTGTGGGAGGTTGAATGAATGGGTACCGATACAACTCCAACCGATATTACATGGTCCGAGGATCGCATCTTTCCACTATTTCAGCTTGCGCAGCATTTAGACGTATATAATGTCCATACTGCTTCACGTGATGTGCAGCTCTCCATTGCTACCCTCGTCGGGCTGATTAATCGTGTGCAGCCACGTGTCTATTTGTTAGATCGAGAACATGATGCATTCTGGTTGAAAGAGGCTCTTTCTTCTATCCCTCAGACGCTTTCCCCATTGACGCAGGTTGATATCCTACACGATCTTTTAACAAAATATCGTACTCTTGTGCAGGGGCTGGTTATTTATGATCCCGCACTTATCGATACAGCCAACATTGCAACGATGATAGCGGCGCAGCGTAATGGCATTGCGGTCACGCCAGAACTGGCCCAGGAGTTGCAGCAAGCGTCGTTCAATCTGTCTATCCTGAGCGATCTTCGCGTTTATAAGTGGTCTAATCGTTTGCAGGTCTATCGTTGGGCAAAAGACAACTTACGTGATGGATCTTCGCCCAGGCTGGTGGCTGGTCTGGATCCCAATATCGCACTGGGGATACGTCCCTTTCTGGTTGCTACGCGAGCCTTTATCTACTGGCTTCATCCACTTAACTTCCTGCCTGATCTAAGAGTGGGGTGGCTCTCCGAACGTCGCTTGATGCAGCAAATATTGCAGAGTTATGCGCCCAATACGACGGGTCATCTGGGCTGGTTTATTCAGGAAGGCTCCGGTGTAAGCATCGCCTCGCGTGCTGCTATTGCGGTCTTTGCCTCTGATTTCTCATCTAATCTGGAAGTATGGGGGAGTATGCATACCATGCAACCAATGTTGCCGACTCCTCAATTGTCACTATCAGAGCCGAAAGCTGATAAGATCTATGTTTCGTTTACGATGAGTGAGGGGGATAATTTACAGTATACGCAGGAGCGCTTTTTGACGTTGTGGCAGGATCAGAAACGTGGTGATATCCCTATTGGCTGGCCTATTCCTGCTGTTTTGCTTGAAGTAGCTCCTGCTTTGCTTGACTATTATGTGCGTACTGCGACTCCTGCTGATGAGTTTCTTGCCGGACCCAGCGGGGTTGGTTATATGTACCCTGCCGATTGGCCTACCGGGAAGCTTCCTGCATATCTTGAACACACGGGTCGTTTAATGAAGAATATGAATCTGACAGTCTTGGAAGTGTTAGAGTCGAACTTTTGGCAGGATATCGGCCTCGCATTGCGAGCTATTTTTAAAGGGTCGGGGATGGCATTGATAGATAAAAAGTTGCAGCGACTTTATGCGGAGAAATTGAAGGTGGCGGGTGTACGAGGTATTGTAAGTGGTGGTGGGCGGAAAAATGCCAGTTGGAGCATGGTTTCTGGTGTGCCTGTGTATCAGAATCTGGGAATGGCCGGCAGTATTGACGAGGCGGTCGCTATGGTCAAAGAAGGGGTTGATGATTATAAGGGGCGTCCCGTATTTCTAAATTTGTATGTTTTAGCCTGGAAGATGACGCCAACGGATCTAAGCAAAGTTGTAGAAAAACTGGGTGCCGGATATGAAATCGTGACGCCGGGAACATTATTGGGGATGTTATCAATGCGGGGTTCGACGAGCACATAGATCGCGCTCCTACACCAGCTATCAGATGTAGGAGCGCGATTTATAAGCCCGCTTGTTAAGCCACGCTCTGGCGTGGCCTCCTCCATGCTCGATAGGTCACAAGATGCCACAGCACAACCATTACAATCGCTCCAATAAGCGCCTTGAAAAGCGGTACGCCATAGAGGGTAATATCATCAGGGATATTAAGCTGAAACACACTGGTCATCAGCCAGATCCCCACCAGCGCGGCAAGGAATGCGCCCAGAACTCCTAGTGGGGCACGCCATCCCACAAGTGTCTCTGCAATAATGCCAATAACGGCAGCAATTACCCAGTAGATGAGCTGAGTCAGCGTTAACGTGAAATGCCAGTTAAAAGCGTTTCCTGACAATACAATCGTATCAGATAGTAACGTGTGGAAAGTCAACATATGTATTCTCCTCCAAAGTGTTTTGCATTAGATTTAGATATGTCATTGAAGTAGACTGATCTATTTAGTATCACCATACCTGGATTATGCTAAAATGACAAGTCAGCAATAAAAAGTCTCAGCGTTCTTTCACTCAATGCTCAGCTTTCTAAGCATCGCATTCTGTAATCGCTATAAGGCAACTTTCCAAGCATCGCATTCTGTAGTCGTTGCAAGGGGTTGCTACGTATTAGAGTATAGAGGATTTTTCCAGTACCTTCTCGAAAGGAAGTGCTCTTACAAGTCTTACCATGCGTGCGTTATAATGAGATCAAATTACTTCAGCTTTATATTGGGAGGTATAATATGCAAACTGCAAAACGCTACCTGATTATCGTAGGGATAGCTCTGGCGGTTGTTATCATTGGTGGCCTGATCATATCCGCTATCTTTCACGTGCTCCTCGCGGTGCTCTACGTGTTTTTGATTCTGCTCGCGACTTTGCTGATTGCCGCGATGTTGTTTCAGATCTATTCTATTCTCATGCTCGTTCGTACCGTCACGACGGTGCGTAATGAGATCAAACCCTTGCTGGTCTCTGTACAAGAGACGGTTGGTATCGTGAAAGATACCGTGCAAACGGCAGGCCATACCGCTTCAACGATTGGCTCGGCTGCTCAATTGACACGTGAAATTGCTGTCGCTCCTGGCGTGCGTGCGGTGGCTGCCGTAGTCGCTGGTCAACAAATGTTACGCGTGTTCTTTGGGAAAGGACATGTTGCACAGCGGGCGGAACTACGGCGCAAAGAGCAAATGGAAGCGCTCGCGAGGGGAGAATAACCATGGTGTTACTTGATGTAGATCCCGTTCTGGCTGGTTTTGGACAGACAGCAGCGATTATCATTTGCCTGGTCCTTCTTGTCTTTATTCTTATTACCGTTGCTCTTGCTCTAGGAATGGTGTTTGCAACATCCTGGGTAAAGGAGAAGGCCGAACTGGTGAAGATGCTGCGCCCAACGGTTGATAGTGTGAACAAGACATCCGAAGCTGCAATACAGGGACAGCCGCCTGCTGATGATAAAAATGCTATCATCCGCACGATCGCAAAGGTTCCGGCTGGTATGCATACAGCCGATAAAAAGGTTGATGAGGCGACGGATAAGGTTGCCCATGGCGTGATCGAGTTTCGGGCACGCACCCTCCAGGTACAGACGGTCGTCAAGGCTTTTCTGTTTCCCAAGGCAGGCGTGCAGTCAGATAAACCAGCGGTAATGGAAGAAGGCCTGGAATTTAACAGTCCGGGTTATCGGAAATTGATGAAAGAGAAGGTTTTGCCGGATGCCACAGAGCCTGAAATAGGCAATGGGCAAGCGGTAGCAGCCTCACAACTGAGAGATGTCTCTGTTCGTTGAGTACATCCGGCAGTTTGCACGCTTCCAACGTAACGCACGTCTCTACCTGATTTGTAGCGCGTTGAGTAGTGTCACTACTGGTATTATCCTGGTTCTATACAACCTGTACCTGGGGGCGCTAGGCTATGGCACGGACTTTATTGGCCTGGCGCTCTTTGCTGTTGCGCTGGGTGCCGGGCTGATGATCTTTCCTGCTGGCCTATGCGTGGATCGCTTAAGCGGCAGGTTCATTCTCATCTGGGCCAGCGTCTTCATAGGGATTGCTGGCATCGGGCAGTTTCTGTTGCGCCAACCCGTTCCCCTTCTGATCAGCGATTTTCTGGCGGGGGCCGCAGGTGCTTTTATCCTCGTTCTGAATGCTCCCTTCCTGACGCGTTATAGCACATCTGGCGAACGCTCCCTCTTATTTAGCTTCAATATTGTGGTTACCCTGGCTACCACTGTGCTTGGCGAGCTACTAGGCGGTTTCTTGCCCGGCTGGTTCCAGAGCACCTCCTGGTTGATGGCACCCTTACCCCCATGGCTTGCACCCTTTCTGGCTCAGCAGACAGAGCCACGTGCCTACCAGTTTGCCTTAATGTTTGCCGGTATCATTGCGGTCCCAAGTTTCATTCCTGTATTTATGATGAGCAATGAACGGCCCACTCCTGTCGCTCCATCTACTGAACCGCGTAAAGAGCGTGTACCAATACGCATGCTGCTTATGCATTGGTGGCGGCAAGTAGAGATGCGAGCGGTGCTGTTCAGTCCCCTAACGGCTTTGTTGCTGGTAGTTGTGCTGATTAGCCTGGGCAGGGGATTTTTCTTGCCCTATTTTAATCTTTATTTCGTCAAGCATCTGGGAGCGTCACCCGCCCTCTTCGGTATCATCGACGGTACTGCTAATGCCCTGACCGCCCTCCTCACCCTCGGTGCACCCTGGCTGGCTGCGCGTATTGGAAAGATCAACACAATTGCCATAACACGCCTGATTGGTATCCCTCTATTATTGGCAATTGGTCTGACGGGTATGCTTCCACTTGCCGTAATCCTCTATCCTTTGCGTCAGGGTATAACGGACATGTCGAGTGGCATCTTTCAGGTCTTTTTTATGGAGGAAGTACCAGCGCAACGCCGCGGACTTGCCAACAGTGGCTTCCAGGCGGCTGATCAGGTAGGTGCAGCCCTTACAACACCCCTGGGTGGCCTTATCATCGCGCACATGGGATATCAGCCCGTGTTTATGATTGGAGCTGTGGTGTACGCTGTAGCGTTCTCTGTGTTGTGGTTCAGGTTCAGGCATTTTGAGAGGATGCATGGCAGCGATAGAGAAAATGAGAAGCGTGAGGTTGTGTCTGGCAAGCCACATTGAGAAGATAAAATGATGTTTGATGGATAATTACTACCACGAGTTTATTCTCTTGTGCATCTCATATCCCCTCTGTAGGGGCGCGATGAGCGGAGCGAATAAGCCCGCGCGACCAACAGAGAACCTCTTTTTACCCATTGACAATTCCACCCTGGAATGCTATATTGCTAATATGCTAGCATTTTAGCATGTTCATACACTAGCAAGGAGATAGAGAGATGAAAGAAGACAAGCAACAATTTAATGTGTATTTGACCTCTGGCATCATCAAACAGATCAAACATCGCTCCATCGACGAGCAGCTTTCTCTATCCGACCTTGTCGAGAAAGTGTTTACGGCCTGGTTATCACAAACAGCAGAGGATGCCCATTCAGAAACACAGCCGCAAGTCGCAAGAGAAAATTGCAGTAACCTTACAGCCAATGCTCCATGTCGACGATATGGGGAAAGCCGTAGATTTTTATAGCAAGCTTGGGCGCTACAATCCTGAATGGGAGCCGTGATGGTGACTGGACTTTGCTTCGTTTTGGTAGTACCGAGCTTGGTTTACTGGCGCATCCAGCTAATCCAGAGCAGAACGAAGGTAAAGTTGAACTCAATTTTGAATATCCTGCCTCGTTGGAGGAATTAGAAGAAAAGTTACGTGAAGCTGGTGTGACTATCGTACGTCCGGCGGGTGATGAAGGATTTGGCTATCAGCTCCAGCTCGAAGGTCCCGATGGGATGCTCGTGAAAATTAATCAGATCGATCCTGAACTTTACCGTTAACACAAAGGTGCCTGCTCGTTGCATTTCAAATGAGCAGGCACCTTTGGGTGTGAAGTAGTGTTACTGAGCGTTTACTTCTGACTCTTTCACCTCTGGTTCAAACGAGGTGGGTTTTTCGTAGATTTCTCCTACAGGCTCAGCCGCCGTATAGTTGGCAACGGAAGCTTCTGGCTCATGAAGAAAACCATGTATCTGGTAGCCTGGACTGCCATTTGTATGGAGACGGAGTGGGCGAAGATCTATGAGCGATTGGTTCCACTGAAATGCCACTACGATGAAAAGCTTCAAGTTTACAAAGGGAAAGGAACTGTTCTAGGGAGAATTGCAGGACAGCTCATTCTCGCCCCTGGAGCCAAGCCTCTAGAGCCTCAATTGTACGATGCCGAAGTGCATAGAAAACATCGGACTGGTCAGTATCAAGTTGACCGCTCTCGGAAAGTCGCTAACCAGGTGGTGCAACGGCCTGCAAAGTAGGCTTTTCAAAGCTCATCTGTAAAAAAATTACATACGTATTAACTGTGAAAAACTGTGGTTATATAGCTGCGTTTCTATGTATTATACTCTTCTGTTGAACCGACGTTTTAAGCCAGTTTGATGGAGGGGAAATAGTGGACGTTGAGCATGAATATACCATATAACAAAAATTATGTGGTATACATATTTCCGCGTCAGAATCATACAACTAAGTCAGTAACTCTAAGATTTTTGAGGATGAGCTAGACGTTGATAAAACTTCTGGAGAGAAGGCCCAGGTCTGGCTCCTAATTGCTCATCTAATTCTCGACGACACTGTTGGTACTGCCGCAAGGCCTGATCGCGTTTTCCCTGGCGCGAATAACAACGCATGATCCCATAATGCGCTGCTTCTAAGCATGGGTCGAGTGTCAGCAGATGCTGCCAGCGCTGGAGGCTCTCTTCCCACGCATCACGATGCCAAGCAAGCATTGCAAGTTGTTGACATGCCTCCATCATTGACTGGTGCAATGCATCACGACGTGCACTACACCAGTCACTATAAAACGCTTCTGCGTACTTTCCACGATACAGCTCAACCATCTTTATATACGCCTGCTCTGCCTGCTCGTTATCATCTTCTTCGAGAGCAGCATTGGCGAGACGCTTATACTCTTCAAATGTCGTCACATCGTACCAGAATTGGCCATATAACGCGTGGAGATTAAGTTGGTAGAGGCCCGATTGATAAACCAGGGCTGTCTCACCGAGAACCTGGCGGACGCAATACACGGTCGAGCGGAATGTCTGGTTGAGGATCTCATCGTCGTCAGATTCTGGCGAGAGAGTAGAAATGATCCGGTCTTTGCGCAGCGGTTGTTTGCTCTCCAATAAAAAGAAGAAGAGTTCCAGTGCTCTGGCTCTGCGCCAACCTGTCACCGTGTTTCCATCGAGTAAAACTACTGGCTCTCCGAGCGCATGGATACACAACCGCTTAGGAGGAAGGACATTGATCTCAGAAGCTTCTTGTTGTTTGCCATTTTCTTGGAGGAATGGTTGCAAAAGCGGGTAATTCTGGAGTTCTCCTTTAATAGAGTAGTCGTGGTTTCCCTGCGTATTGAGGATCTGCACTTGCTGAAGAGCATTTCTCATTAGCGCTCGTTGGCCCTGTGCCAGTCTACAAGCAGCGAGCCGCATCAGTGCTTGCACTTGTAACCATTGGATGCCGCTCTCACTTGTCAGATCGGCTACTTGCTGAAGGGTTTCCTCTGCTTTGTCATAGTGCTGCTCGGCCAGAAAAATGGTCCCGTACACGAGTTGTTGGAAAACATGTTCATAGCTGCGTGCTTCCTGCGTTTGCAAAACCATCTGATCGAGTAAAGATCGAGCAGTGTATCGCTCACCGAGTTGGAGATAAGCAAGAGCGAGCATACCTAATGTATCGTTGAGTAAGTATCGATCTTCCAGTTGGCGTGCTATATCAAGCGCCTCTTGGAAGTGCTTCAGCGCTTGTGGCGTGTCCTGACATGCCAGGGTGACTTCGCCGAGGCCGACAAGGGCATATGCTTGACTACTCAGAAAGGAAGGTGATTTTTGAGTGAGCCGTAATACGTTCTGGAAAGCTGTCTCTGCTTCCTCTGTAAAACCTTGGCGAAGTTTGAGCAAACCGAAGCCAATAAGATTGTTCATGATTTTTTGCGGTTGGCCAAGGCGATCCTGAATTACGCGAACACAATGACGATGATGCTCGGCAACCATATAATTTCCTGCCCAGGTATAAGCAGTGGCCAATTGGTGATGGAGTTCTCCAACGAGTTCCCCCTCGCGCTGGGAGTGACACAATTGGAGGGCTTGCTGAAAATGGTCAATTCCTTTATGAATGGGTTGACCACTCAAGATGCTACAAATTCCCCCTTGTTGATGGGCGACGAGAAGGAGCCTTCGTTCATCAAGAGGTAATAACCCCAGCGCCTCCTGAAAAAATTCCTGCGCGTGCCGATATGCTCCTTGCTGGAGGAAAAACTTTCCCTGAACTATGGCGAGCTCGGCGCGGATGAGAAGGTGTTCTGAGTTTCGTCAGCGTGGTGACCAGGTGTTTTGCCTGCTCGAAACATCTACGGGCGCGGGCCACATCTCCCCTTCGTAGATAGGTGTTCGCCTGAATGAGGAGGAGTCGAGGATGGTGTTCCATGGTTTGAAGAGTGAGGCTGTCCAATCCATGCAATACGAGCTCACTTTGCCCCTGATCAATCAAGAAAGGACTGGCTTCCAACAGGATTTCAGCGACCAAATCGTGTGCCTGAACCTCTAAAGCATGGGTAAGGGCAGTCTGGTAGTTATGAATCTGATAACATAAAATGGCGATACGTTGATGGAGGGAACGAGCAGTTTTTTGCTCATGCAAACGAAGTTGTTCCTGGAAAAGCTGACGTAAGGTAGGATGGCAATAGTAGATGAGCTTTCCTTCTTTATAGGTACGGGTAACAAATAAGCCCTGGCGCTCAGCACGTTCTAGAAGAGTTACTGTCGTGGATGTATTGAGAAGAGCATCACAAAATGTTGGAGTAAGTTGATCCAGGAAAGCCGTTTCCTTCAGCAAGGTATAAATAGCAGTTTCGTCGCGAAACACATCTGTAATAACAAACTCCAGAAGCTGCTTGATGTCGGTAAAAGGTGCTTCCTGAGCATTTCTCTGTGAGGGCATGAACGCTTCAAAGGAAGCCTTGCCAAGTCGAGATGCCAGAAGCATCCCGGCGATCCAACCGTCGAAGGTAGTAACAAGCTGTGCAGCTTCTTCTTCTGAGAATGCTGGCAGGTTTTGCTTGTGAGCGAGGTTGTATACCTCCTGAATGGAAAATCGGAGGCTCTCACTCCCTAGTCCGAAGAGCTGACTATGGGCAACGAAAGAGGCGAGTTCCAGGTTTGGCAGAGCACGGCTCTCGACTACTACCTGGCACTGGGATGGGAGACGCTTTAGCAACTGGTTCATCACCTTGTTGATTGGCAATATATCGTTGACCTCTTGATAGTTGCAAAGCACCAGTATCCAGGGATTTGGAATAGTAGTTGTTAGGATATTCATGAGTGCATCTATAAGCATCTCCGAAGGTGTTTCCTCCTGGACATTACTCACCTTCAACCAGGCGTCCACTTGAGAAGCAGCGTCTGGGAAACGCTGGCAGATGCTGGATAGGAGCGCTGTGAGGAAGGCTGAGCATTGTTGATCGCTACGATCAAGGGTCAACCAGCAGGAAGGGGAAGCCAGACGTTGGAGGGTATCCAGCAGCAGTGTGGTTTTGCCGTAGCCTGCGGGTGCACAAAGAAGCACCAGCCGATAAGGCGAGAATGTGCGAGTATTCGTGCTTGAGTTGAGTGCCTCGCTAAGAGTCTGTGAAAGCAGTTTACGATGCAGATGCATTGGAGGTAAGGATGGAGCGAGTATCTTCCGTGAAATAGCCATAATACTCCTATTAGTTATCGTAATCACTCTTTATTAGTATTACGAGTCATTTATTGCTAATTAATTTATTGTGTTTGCCATGATTATTGTCGATGTATCAGGATAGTACAGGATAATAAAAGCAGTGTTCTCTGCTATATACATTGGCTCATAGTTACCTTGGTGAATCAGTTCGCTTGCTATTGGAGACGGAAGACAATTCTTCAATGATACAGCCTTTGACAAACTCTTTGGAGAAGGACATTTTTTCCGAGATCTCCGTTTTCTTTGATGGCAAGCGAGCTGATTCACCAAGGTGACCATGAGCCATCACACGTCTTTTTCTTATGGCACCGAATCTGACGAATGAACTAGGTAATGTCTATATTCCTATTTATAGTATACCAAAAAAACACAACGATAGCAAATTTCTTGTGAACATCTGAACTGAACATTCAGGAACACCCCTTCTCGTTATGTGAACTTTCCAAGACTCGTTTTGCACACCCTCCCTGGTATTCTGTCACTAGACAAGACGAGTACGACGGCACAGCGATGGGAAGAAAGAAAACACAATGAATCAATTCTGCAATATGCTAGCGGTATTTCATGGGCGCATCTGGAGAGAGAAAAACTCTATTCTACTCAGTTCCATATTCCTCTACATCATTTTGTTCCTTACCCAACAGGACAGGGGCTTTTACCCACTAGTTCAGTGGGAAGGATTCTTAGTTGCTACAGGCGGACCTTGGGGAGGAGGAGGTGCTATCGTTTCTCGATTATAATTTGGCTTTGTTCTTAAGGTGCACATTTAAAACAGCTACAAAGGTGGAAAGTATGTCATGGCAGACGATTAACAAAATATTAGTATTGGCGACGATCGATAGCGTATTCGCAAAACTGTTGCTCAAAGAGCCACAGAAAGCGTTAAATGCCTATGGTATTGAGCTTCTTCCAGAGGAATTGACCACCCTATGCATGTGCCAGGCTCAAACCTTGCCAGAGTTGAGCCAGCATTTAACAGAGAAACTGAACTCTGAAACGCTTCAGTAAAAAATGGAGAAATGAAGTAGGAAGGGTATGGGTGATTTCGTCTACTTGAAATTTCGACAAGGGTATGCCTTCAGGCGCATTCGTCTAGTGGCTTAGGGCTCTTTCTCGTTGGGGAAGGAAGACAGGTTCAATTCCTGTATGCGCTATTTTGCAATTGCCATGTTGCGAAAGATACGTTTGCTTTAATAAGAACTGTAGTAAACATACATAGAGAATGGAGAAGGGGCAAACGCTATCACAGGATTGCTATCCGTCTTTTGGCGTTTCTACGTAAAAACCATACTGCTTGAAAAATGGGCTTTACCCATTAAAGCACTAGGAATTAAATTTATACATGTAGCTAAATAATGTGTATAATGTCATTATTTAGTACCATTAGGAGGATCTATTACATTATGATCAAAAACAAATTATACCGTTCCCTCATTGCTCTTACTGTGCTTATGTGTGCATTCACATTTTTAGCAATGAATGCTTCCTCAATACGTGCAGCAGGGCTACCAACAACTAAAACGATAACTAAAACGCGGATAGGACGAGAATCAGCGCAAGTCTGTGCCGCCATGAAAAAACATGACCCTGTGCATGCGAAAGATCCACAGTTTTGTGAATTTTCCATTACTACAACCGATGTGATTACTCAGTCAGCTATGACCAACGCTGTAAGTCCTCTTACACCTTGCGGAACGCCCACAATTACCCATACAGAGAACTATACTGAGCTTCCTGGCCTTTGGCATTATTCTCAAACAGGAACGTTTCATTGGGATGGGAGTTGCACTGATCGCCCAATCGTTTATAGTCACATCTGTAATGGTTTATGGGCCATTCCAGGTTGGGTCATCAACCAAGCAAATTGCCTCACCTATCCGAATGGGGCGGGACAGACACAGATGGAAGATGATGTCACATATGGGTCATATGTTGGCGGAACATTTCCTGCTGATATGTTCTCAGATTGGTTCTATAACACCAAGTACATAGATTGGAACAACTAAGAACTCTTATGTTTTCCCTGAGAATTGCGCATTGAACCTGTATAGGGAGAGATAAGCAAGTTGCTCTGGTGAAGTGAACAAGAATGAAATGAGCCTGGCAGTGCAAAATACAATGTCGGGCTCATTCATTTGCCTCGAAAGCTCCCAGCGAGCACCAAGTTATGGAAGAGACAATACGCTTTATTCAAAAATGTTTTGCTCCCTTTTGACAGGAACTGGCGAAAGCGCTAAGGATAAACTATCAAACGCTCGGTTACCTGGAGCGAGGAGAATATAATCCCAGTCTCGATCTCGCTTTTCGCATCAGTGAGTTCTTTGGCTTGCCAATAGAAGCTATTTTCTCACGAACTCCATTCAAACCATTGAGTGAAGAACTCTATCATCAGCAGTACTCTCATAGTTAATATTGGAGAAGATCATGCAAGAGATTAACAAAATGGAATTTGAGACGACCCTCCGAAAACGCCGCTTACTAGTTTTGGGATCGAGCCTCATGGTCCTGTGGTTCTGGATTGAAGGCTTCATCTTTCTATGGTTTCACTCCAGTGGACCTACTGGATATGCCGCCAACTGGATTTTTACAATTGCAGCTATTATTAGCTTTATCTGCCAATACCGTCTCTACCGTTCCAATACCACTCATGTAGTGAGTGCCTCCGGTAAAGAGATTGACGAACGCCAGAAGATGATACGAGATCAAGCCTATCGACATGCCTATCAGATAATCATTGGTATTGTGCTGATTACTCTACCCTTAATGGTTCTCCCTATCTACCTCAATCCTGCCTACCTGGGTCAGAGTTTGGGAGGCATTATTTTGCCATTTATTGGCCTCCTTTGGTCAATGATGTTGTTACCAACATGGGTCGTCGCGTGGACTGAGCGGAGCAATTGAGAAGGGATTAGCAAGGATGCGTTCCTGAGATAGTCATTTGAAATCGCAAAGCTTTAAATACTTCATACAAAACAAAGTTGAACTCAATTTTGAATATCCTGCCTCGTTGGAGGAATTAGAAGAAAAGTTACGTGAAGCTGGTGTGACTATCGTACGTCCGGCGGGTGATGAAGGATTTGGTTATCAGCTCCAGCTCGAAGGTCCCGATGGAATGCTCGTAAAAATTAATCAGATCGATCCTGAACTTTACCGTTAACACAAAAAGGTGCCTGCTCGTTGCATTTCAAATGAGCAGGCACCTTTGGGTGTGAAGTAGTGTTACTGAGCGTTTACTTCTGACTCTTTCACCTCTGGTTCAAACGAGGTGGGTTTTTCGTAGATTTCTCCTACAGGCTCAGCCGCCGTATAATTAGCGACTACAGGCTCACTGGCGGTATAGTTAGCAACCGGAGCCTCTGGCTCAATAGTTTCATAAGCAGCAGGCTTCTCTGTTTTGGGTTCGGTCAACTCGGCCATACCCTTTTTAAATTCTTTGATGCTCTTACCAACAGATGCGCCCATTTCTGGCAACTTCTTTGGTCCAAAGATCAGGAGAGCGATCACGAGAATGATGATAAGGTCAGGTCCATGAAATCCAAATGGCATGGTAGGTATCCTTTCTAAGATCCGCTTCGTAGAGACTCTTCAGATCAAGAGTCTCAAGAGGTTGTATTATGCAACCTCAGATTGAGTTTCATCTTTTATCGCGAAGCGGATAAAGATGATGGTTAACTCGTACAATAACGACATACATACGCCCAGGATGATAGGACTGTACAGGTCCGCACCCGGCGTCAAGAATGTTGCGGCGATCCACATGCCCACATGAGCGACAGCGCGTTTCTTCTTCAGTGTATCGAGATTGACAAGACCAACCTTCGCCATGAACGTGATGACCAGCGGTAACTCGAACACAAGGCCAAAGGCCAGTATGAAAAGTGCTGCAAAAGTAAGGTAGCTATTCGCTGTGACCAGCGGTGTGAAGTCGCTGGATGCGAAGTTAATCAGCCACTCTACAGGAAAGCGGATCACGACGTAAGCGACAGAGATGCCAGCCAGGAACAGGGCGATGCCGATAAAGATGAACGGCACTGCGTATTTCTTCTCACGCTCGTACAGCCCCGGCGCAATAAAAGCCCAGGTCTGATAGAGAAGCACTGGTAGCGATGCAATTACCCCTGCGACAACTGAGATGAGCAGGAAGGCGGTAAAGCCTCCGGTAATGTCAGTCGTAATGAGACCATTCGCCCCCCTGGTTAAGCTATTAATGTGTCGCTGGCAGTGGCGCTTCCAGGAAATGCAGGATGTATTCCCTGAAGATGAACGCGACGACACTAAAAACCAGGACGGCGATCAGACATTTTAAGATGCGCCAGCGTAGTTCTTCCAGGTGCTCCACCAGTGACATCGCATCTGGATCGTTCTCATCATCTGTACTAAATCCATCGAATGTCAACAAGGGGTCCTGCTGCTGATCTATATTACCTGTTGCCATTATTTACCCCTTATCCAGGTAGGGTCGTAACCAGCATTAATCGACTTGCGTTTCTACAATAGTAGTCTTCGGTGTCACCGTCGTGGCGGCGTTACGCTTGCTGGCAATTTCACGCTCAATAACGTCCAATTTTGTTGGTGCAGCAGGCTTCGTCTGGCTCGTTTATTTCTTTCATGCCCTTCTGGAATGCTTTGATGCTTTTGCCAATAGAAGCGCCCATTTCCGGCAATTTCTTTGGTCCAAAGATCAGAAGTGCAATGGCGAGAATAATAATCAGTTCGAATGGGTGAAATCCAATAGGCATGGTAGGTATCCTTTCAAGATGTACATGTGTTCTGTGATCTACTACGTAAATATGGTGAAAACGGATGTCTTTTTGACATCACATAAGCAAACTCGCTCAGGAAAATGCAGACTGGACCTGGGGAGTATCTTCTCCCGTGAAACTTGCTTCAAGTATGTGTAAGCTCTCCAGGCCAGCGCTTAACAGACCGACGCCCGCTGAGCCTATAGCGACCCAACGCACAACCTTACGACGACTCACGCGCTGTGTACGCATACGCATAGCAAGGCGCTCCTGCCGCTGTATGGCCCCAGACTCCTGGCGTACCGAGGCGACCAGTTGCTGCTCCAGCGCGGGCGGCGTAGGAGCTGTGCTGCCGTAGTGACGTAGCAGCAGAGTCTCGATAGAGTCGTTATACATAATTGCTCCAGGGTGTTGAAGGATGGGCCGTCAGATTGAAACGTTGTGCTTTATCATTCAATGTCTGCGACCGCTCCTGCGTATCTTTTTGTGTGTCTGCGTGAGACAGGGCATTGGTGGAAGGATCAAAGACCTCTTCACCGCTTTCCTGTGCATAGACCTGCTGAAATTGTTTGCGTGCCCGTGCCAGCCGTTGTCGCACCGCTGCCTCTTTCATATCCAGCAACTCGGCGATCTGACCGATCGAGAGGCCACCTACGATTGAGAGAAGTAGACAGACGCGAAACTGTTCTGTTAACTTCGCCATCGTTCGTCGTACGGTGTCCTGTTCCGCAATCAATTCGGCGGGATCGTTGCCCTCTATCGCGCCATAGCCAACTGGCTGTACTGGTGCGGCCTGAGCACTCAACGTATCGCTCTCTGTCTCCGCTTGCCTGTCCTCCTGCATATGTGAGAAGGGGATGAAGCGGAAGATAGCGCGTCGTCGTCGTTGCATGCGTACCGTATTGAGCGCGATCCTGAGCAACCATGCTTTGGCGTGAAACTGCTCATCGCTTGTTTTACGGGCGGCATCAATTGAGCGCAAGGCCTGGTGAAAGGTATCCTGCGTCAGGTCCTGGCTCTCCTCCCAATCGCCTGTCAGGCCATAGATGGTATGAAAGACCAGTTTGCCATATTCTCGACTAAGTGCTTCTACCGCCTGAGCAGCAGGGATCATATCCACAAAAACTCTCTTCGCATTTGTAGGACTATCGCCCTACACTAATGGAGATGCACGAACCTGGGGATTTGTGACAGCAAATTCAAGGAAAAATTACAAATTCAAAAATTTGCTCTTTGTCTGATTCTCCAACTGTTTGTTACACGTTCTTTATCTGGCTGAATGTCAGTATCGGTTTATTATACCATAGCCATGATTTGTAGATGCTATTTTAGAGAAGGATGCCCAAACAAAAAGGGCGACCGCAAGGTCGCCCAACTTTTTTGCCCCTGATACTTCGGGGTCATTCCCATTAGATATCTTTTGGGAGGGTGTGTTGCCCCTGATCTCATCGGGGGCAGTGTAAGGATGCTAGAAGACCGATTAGTGCAAATGCTCTTCTATATAGTCATCGGCTTCCTGGACAGTGGTGATCTTTTCAGCATCCTCATCTGAGATCTGCAACTTGAACTCTTCTTCAAGAGACATGATAAGTTCGACCAGATCGAGTGAGTCGGCGTTAAGATCTTCAACAAATGAAGCACTGGGAACGACTTCGCTCTCATCGACCCCCAGTTGGTCGACGATAATTTTCTTCAGCCGTTCTTGAGTTGTGGCCATTATTTTACCTCGCTTTCCGCTTTAGGGATGGGCTGTTGTGCCCGATTAAATATAGTACCCAGGACGCCATTGATAAAGCGGCTGGAGGTATCACTGCCAAACGTTTTGGCAAGTTCAACCGCTTCGTTAATAGCAGCCTTGGCTGGTACAGTATTATTAAACAGAATCTCGTAGATTGCAAGCCTTAGAATATTTTTGTCTATGCGAGCCATCTGCTGCAATGGCCATTCACGCGCTGCACTCTGAATATGAGCGTCGATCTCTGCCAGGTGGTCACAAACCCCCAGGACCAGTTCGCTAGCGTATTCACCCACCTTGGGGTGCAGATGACGCTCCTCGGTGTGACGCTGCAAGACCTCTGTAGGATTATGACTGGCAGTATCGTATTCATAGAGTGTTTGCAGTGCGATCATTCGCGCCTGTCTGCGTATCCCTGGCATAATGTCCTCGACTGTGTAAATTGGTTGCGCGGCTTCAAATACCGCTCAGACCACGTCCTGGATATATACGTTCACTTCACGTACCTGCATGCCTACCATATCTTCTATGGCCGATGCAATTTCTTCCTGGACGGCGGTCCCTACTTCGACGATGTTGGTGCCGACGTTTACAACGATGTACAGGTCGGCTGAAACGGTATTATCCCTGACCGTCAATGCTACACCACGCCTGGGTATCTCCCGGCCACGAAGGCGTGCCCATTGATCCTGGCCCTGCGCTATACGCACCACACCGGGAACCTGTAATGCGCTGTTTATCACAATAGTCGAAAGTACCTGTCGGGCAACACGCACGACACCTATCGGTTGCGCTTCTATCGCCATAGAACAATCCTCCCTCTATAATGATAAACGTTGCACATGTCTCAATAGATTTAGCATGTGAACACGAGCGTGATTTGGAGACACACGGGCGCGATAAATCGGACCCCTACCTATCACGCATAACGTCCGTATCCTTGAGACTTTGTTTCTCAATTATACTCCACTCAGCAGTTCCATTTCACGAATAGAGGCCACTGCTTTTTCAACTTCGCCTGCCGTTCCTATATTGATTATCTTTGCCCCTTTGACAATCCGTTTGATCATGCTTGCCAACGCCTGACCAGGACCGATTTCAATAAAGGTTGTGATACCAGCATCCCTTAGATACTCGATACTGCGTGTCCATTGTACTGAGCTGGCAAGTTGTTGCGCCAGTTCTGTGCGTATTTCTTGCACATTCGCAAGTGGAGTTGCCGTGATGTTGCTAATAATGGGAATTGTAGGAGTTTGTAAAGGAGTTGTTGCCAGTGCTTGAGCCATGCCATCAACCGCCGGGTACATGACGGGCGAGTGGAAGGCTCCGCTAACTGAGAGCGGAAATACTTTTTTCGCGCCACGTGCTTTTGCCAGTACTATTGCCTGGTCCAATGCTCGTTGCTCACCTGAGATGACGATCTGGCCGGGTGCGTTATAATTTGCAATCATTACCTGTCCCTGCCCAGGATGAGATCTCCGTGTGTCTTCGGTTGCCAGTTGTTGGATGACTTCCTGAAAAATTTCCTGTAAAGGTTCAGCCTCCATGCCAATAATTGCAGCCATACTACCGGGACAGGCCATTTCTTCAATGTCCATCAAGCGTCCACGTTCGCGCACCAGGCGTACTGTATCTTTCAGATCTAGTGCACCAGCGGTAACCAGGGAAGCAAACTCACCGACGCTATGACCGGCTGTGAAAGTCGGGAGAGAGCGGTGAGGACCAGGAAGAGGCTGCTGGAGAAAGAGCTTCCTGGAATGCAGCGAGGTAGGCAAGACTGACCGTAACAATGGCAGGTTGTGCATTAATTGTTTTGCGTAGGGTCTCTTCCGGACCCTGGAAGCAAAGTGTACTTAGTGGAAAGCCAAGGGCCTCATCAACCGCCTCAAAAACGCGTTTCGCGGCTAGTGATGCTGCGAAAATATCGGCTCCCATGCCAACCGCCTGGCTACCTTGCCCAGGAAAAAGAAAGGCGACTCGTGTCGTCATTTTATACTCTCTTGCGAAAATACGAAAGAGGCGATGCGTGTTGTATCATCAGAAGGTATCTCGATATGTCTACAGAGATGTGGAGCAATAGTTGCTCGTAAAATTGTGACGCTACAACACGTCCGCCCGTTCAGGCTCACTACTTTGTCCTGGGCAGGAATACCTGGCGACCGCGATACATTCCGCAGTTGGGGCAGGCATGATGCGAGAGTCGTGGCTTTTTGCAATTTGGGCAGGCCACTAACTGTGGTAAATCCAGATGATGGTGGGCACGACGCTCACCCTGACGGGCATGCGAGGTACGCTGTTTGGGTAATGCTCCCATGACTTGTGTTCTCCTCTTCCACCAGTATTGTACCCTGACAACGTATCAGGTTTACCTACTCGTGTTAATTGTTTGTTTCTTGTTTCTGTAATAATGTTTGTAATACACTCAGTCGAGAATCAACCTCAGGTTGACAATTGCAGGGACCTTCGTTAAGATCTTTCCCACATTGTGAGCAAAGACCCGCACAGTCCTCTTTGCAGAGCGTCACCATTGGTATTTCGAGTAAGACATGTTGTCTCACTGTTTCGGTAAGATCGACCTGGTGATGATCATCAATAGGGAATGCATCTTCTCCATCATCTGGTGGGAGTTGCGGTGCCCCGGTGATGACATCTAATGTCGGATAAAAACGCTCTTCAAATGGAACATGCATCTGTAGCTCAAATTGCTTCAAGCAACGGGTACATTCCTGCTCAAGTGCCAGATCTACCCAGCCATCGGCTAACAAACCCTGGTTGATGCGCCGGAGGCGCACATGACCTGTGATTGGGCCAAGCATTTTAAGGTCTGCGTCGAGCTGAACGTTTTCTTCGTCTATATCATACTCTAATGAGGTTCCTACCGGAGACTTCATTAGTTGCGCCACGTTAAAAAGCATGGAATAAAATCCTTTCCTATGCTGAGAATAGAATACTCCATATAAATAAACAATGACGCACGATCTACTATTCCTTATTCTTTGCTGGTGCCTGCCCATTATAGACAAGGGCAAAGAGCGTGTCAAGCCCCAGCCCTTTAATGGCTATGCATATTTTTCTGTACCTATAGCACAAATAGAAGTTTTGATACTATGGAAAGGTGGGTCCTCCCATCGTATCCATTGCCAGGGAGGCGCGTCGTGGTAGAGGCTGCTGTGGTTGTTTTTCCTCTTCATCAGCTTCCATGCTATTTGCGCTTTCTCTCTCATTTGTACCCTCTACGCCAGCTCCCTGTTGCTCCATACTTTCCAGGCCGCGCTCGATGCTCAAAATGGTACGGCTGACATCTGTCTCAACGCCGGTAAGATGCTCTCTCAGATTGCGCAATGTCTCCATAACGTAGGCATCGGCATCGATTTTGAGCTGTTCTGCGTGCTCTTCGGCCTGGCGTATCAGTGCTTTTGCCTGCTCTTCCGCTTGCCAGAGTAATTTCTGCGAACGCTCTTCCGCTGAGCGTAGTAATCCCTCACGGTTTATCGCGCGTTCGCTCTCCTCGCTGGCGCGTGCCAGCAAGGTGCTTGCGTCACCCTGTGCCTGGGCAAGAAGGCGTTCTTTATCTTGAATGACACGTCGTGCCTGCTTCACCTCATCGGGGATTGAGGTCCGCATCTGTTCGATAATAGGAAGAATGTCGGTTTCTTTAAGGATGATCTGGTTCACCAGGGGCATACGGCGACTACTGGCAATGAGATTCTCCAGGCGATCAACGAGATATAAGATATCCATGTTGTCTCCTTTTTCCTCCTTCTTCGCCTCTGGCGTCGTAAATGTGACCCCTATGTTAGCACGAAGTCAAGGATGAATGGGACGTGCTACCACTATAAACCAGCTTTGTTCTGTAACGCTTGCATCACTACATTGGGGAGCATATCGTGTACGTTGCCACCCAGACGTGCCACTTCCTTTAAAAGAGAGGAACTGACAAAAAGATTTTCCAGGTTTGTCAGCAAACACACCGTCTCAATCTCCGGTGCGAGTTTGCAATTCATCTGCCCTTGCTGAAATTCTGCTTCAAAATCGTTGGGTGTGCGCAGCCCTCTAATAATCGCCTGACCACCTACGGAACGTACATATTCTACCACGAGGGTTGTAAATTTCTCAACGCGCACATTTTCTAATCCCTCGGCAGCGATTACTTCCTGGCAGAGCGCCACGCGTTCCTCCACGGAAAAGAGCAAGTTTTTGGCTGGAAAGGCGTAGACAGCAATGATTAGCGTGTCGAAAATACGCGCAGCTCTGCGTGCAATATCGAGATGTCCATTAGTTAAAGGATCAAAGCTGCCCGGATAGACGGCGATGCGACCCGGTGTTTCTTCGTTGCTCAAACTTCTCCCCTTTGCTGACCTGCTAATATGTAAATACATTACAAGAGAACAGAGATTTCCTTGTATTAAACCATATTGAGAAGCGTTCATCAATGGGAATGGACATGGTTACAACGTCCGGGTGTGTATAGAACGCTTCATTTTGTCATACACACCCGGACGTTGTAACCATGTCCATTCTATAACTAACGCGTCTGCATCTTTGCGACCTGGCCCTGTCTCCTGTAACGTCCTGAAATTGCTTCACCCATCCCGATAGCAGAAAGTCCTATCAATAGATGTACCACTTGAATAACCCAGTGTGCCGCATTGGGATCGGGCAGAATTTGTTTCTGGGTCAATCCGAGTGCCAGCGTGATCAGGCCAAGCACAAAAGCCCCTATCGCCAGCCCGATGCCTCCACGTGTCGTTGCAATCACGCCACCTAGTACCCATAATGAGAGAACAACGATAATACCCAGTATCATATGAATGCCGATGAGCGAATCTGGCAGGACGCCGATCCAACTGAGCACACCAAAAATAAGCGCCAGTAACGCACTGGCACGCAATACATTTGCCGTAATACGCACGACCATGAAAAAGTCTCCTTATTTATAAAAGTTCTCTTTAATTGTAGAGTGATTTCCCCATAACCGTCAAGAGCTAATTAATAAAACAACTCCCCAAGAGCCTGCACACGTGACTCGTTTCTCCAACGTGCCTGCATATGAGCATAGACCTTACAAGCCTCGTTGTAACGTAGCTCACTTCCTAGAGCGCGGGCAGATTGAACTGCTGCGGCGAGCAGATTACAGCTCTGCTCCTGATCTCCCAGTTCGACGGCAGTGGCGGCCTGATACACCATAAGTTCGACCCGGTATGGCTCTTCGCTTGTTGGGACAAGACGATCAACGCTTGTAAAAGACTTCCAGGCCTCTTCTGGCTGTTTGAGATGCAGATGGACCTGGCCCGCAAGGTTATAAAACGTGGGCCAGCGGAAATGCGTATAAGCGTAGATAGGATCTTCCTCTGGATGATCTGGATAATGCTTATGCGCAAGGTGGAGAAATTCGTGTGCGCGGGCTTCATCCTGATAACTGGCGTAAGTCTCGGCCAATCCAGCGTAAATATAGCCACGTAATAATGGCGAACACGTCTGGCAGAGATGCAGCGCTTCTTCATAGACCTGGAGCCTCTGTCCATTGCGCTGCAAACAGAAATAAATGTACGCTTTCCTTGCCAGCGAAGCTATTTGCAAGTTGATGTCTTCCGCAATCTGCCCATAGTGTAACGCTTCCTGGGTGTGGTTGAGAGATGTCCCAAAATCCTGGTTTTGTAACGCAAGAAGGTAGCTGAGCTGATGGGCCTGTGATGTCAGGTAGGCTGCCTGCTTCTGATAGCGTGATGATTGTCGCGCCAGCGCAGTTAATTGCAGAATGTAGCCGGGCAGGATGCGTCTCAATTCTGCAAAACCACCTTCATAGTAAAGTTGCCAGCACAAAGGTATGTTTACCGCGCTAAGCAAGAGAATTTCATCCGGGTATAACGGTGGCCGGGCCGTTCCCTGAGTCATATCAAATACCGCCGCAGGAGTGTTGACTAATAACGTCATTGCCTGTCTACGTGTCGTTTCACCTTGACCTGGATTCTGGACATTCGGCAGTCTCTCATCATAGCTTCTTTTAACCTGTCTAATCGTAAATTCTTGTATGTCTGGTTGAACAGAAGTCACGTTTTTCTGTATCTCAGTAGCAGGTTGCTCTAGTGAAAAATGAGTATCAGGGATGTCATGCGCCAATGGTGATGTTCTCGTCCTTCTCTTCGCTGCAATAATATGTTCAAAGCCTAACTCTTCAGGTGACATCGCAAACGCTTTACACAATTGGTCAAGCGTCTCCAATTGTGGCAACTGCAAACCTCTTTCCCAACGGTTGAATGTATTAACGCTTACACCTACCTTTTTGCTGGCTACTTCAACGCTCCAGCGTTTTTTTAAGCGTGCCGCCTCCAGCTTATGATTAGGCGTAGACTTGAGTGCCATGCTTTCTCTCCCTGCTTGTTTTAGTGATAAATATCTCATATATAAATATTTTAATAAGTGGATGATAAATTTGTCAATGAATATCACATACACGAGATAAAGCGAGATAAAACGATAATTGTTATGAACATTCGTAAAAAGCACACGATATATTTCTGTGCATAAATATGATGCTTCGCCACAAGTATGGTGTATTAATTTATGTAAAAAAGGTATATAAAAACAAGGGGTTGTTTCTACTTAGAAAGGGGTATGAGAATATGAGTGATATTGCACAGGTGCGCCATCAAATTATCCAGGAGATGGAGGCAATGCGCCATGTATTCAGTGGGTTCGCTACCGGAAGTGCCCGGCACGAATTTATTCATGCACGTATGCAGCGTATTCATGCTCATCAGGAGCATCTGGCTCAACATATTGGTGAGAACGCTGCTGCTACTGCCGTCTGTGAGCTTTATATAAGTACTGTGGAGAAACCGTATGATAAGAGTTAGTGGGGCATGAAACGTTGCCAGAAGCTATGCATTCTTTCTCGTAATGCTTTATGCTCCATTTTGCGTAGATAAGGGTCGCTCTCCCATAGGCTGGCAGCCAGGTTACGTGTCAATTCGATCATTGATGTGTCGCTAAGGTCGGCCATGTGTAGTTCTGGCAATCCACTCTGACGCACACCAAAGAAGTCACCGGGACCACGCAGTTGTAGATCTGCTTCTGCGAGGCGGAACCCGTCATCAGTTTCCTGGAAGACGCCAAGGCGTTCCTGGGCTTGCAGGCTGGCATCAGCACTAAGTACATAACAGTATGATTGGTATTTACCGCGACCTACCCGTCCACGGAACTGGTGCAATTGTGAGAGGCCAAAGCGGTCGGCGTCCTCAATAACCATCACTGTGGCATTGGGCACATCGATGCCTACCTCGATAACAGAGGTTGCAACCAGAATATCAAGTTCGGCAGCGCGGAAACGCCGCATGATGTCGTCTTTCTCTGCCGCTTTCATTCCGCCATGCAGCAGGCCCAGGCGCAAACGGGGAAATACTTCTTTTTGTAGCCGTTCATATTCGCTGGTCGCCGCTTTAACCGCTATCGTTTCGGATTCCTCGATCAGCGGGCAGATGATAAATGCCTGGCGGCCTTCCGCGATCTGATGGGCTATCAGCGTATTTGCTTCAGTGCGTCGCGCTCCCGTACGCCAGCGCGTGATGATTTTCTGCCGTCCGGGTGGCAACTGGTCGAGAACTGAGATGTCCAGGTCGCCGTAGAGCGTTAAGTGAGAGTGTACGTGGAATTGGTGTGGCCGTCATCACCAGCATATGTGGATGATAACCTTTCTGTCGGAGAGCATCGCGCTGCTCGACGCCGAAACGATGTTGCTCATCAATGACCACCAGGCCCAGATTCTGAAAGTTAACATCTTCCTGAATCAATGCGTGGGTTCCGATGGCTATTGTGGCCTGTCCGCTTTCCAATGCCATCTTGTTTTGTGTACGTTCGCGTGCACGCTGGCTTCCTGTCAGCAAGACTGTCCGAATTCCGAATGGCTCAAGCATCTTGCCGATACTGCGTGCATGCTGTTCCGCCAGCAACTCGGTTGGGGCCATGATCGCGCCCTGATACCCATTGAGTGCGGCCATGAATAAAGCTGCTGCCGCCACTGCCGTTTTACCTGAGCCTACATCTCCCTGTAAAAGACGGCACATAGGCTTGCTCTGCGCAAGGTCAGCAAAAATTTCGCAGATTACACGCCTTTGTGCCTCTGTAAAAGAGAACGCTAATGTAGCCTCAAATGGTTGCTCGGTCACAACGGTTGACCAGAGCGTCGAACCTGCCATGTCGCTTGCATAGAGTTGCTCTTGTTTCACCTGTGTGGCGAACTCAAGCGGAGGGGGGATCATTAAATACGCGTGCTGTATCGATCTTGAATGTGCTGCCCTGCGGAGCTTCCTGTTGCCAGCGACTGCGCCGTTCCTGCATTCCGAGTTGGATTAAGAAGAGTTCATCGAAGGCGAGGCGTTGTTTGGCTCGCACACGCATCTCTTCACTCTCAGGATAGTGCATCTGCGCGACCGCTTCGGGTAGAGGGAGCAGTTTTGCCTTTGCACGTAGTGATGCCGGAAGATACTCCGGGACCATGGCGGCATAGCGATCAACAACCCACTTGGTGAACATACGCAAACGGCTGGCATGTAACCCCTCGGTCAGCGGATAGGTGGGGACAAGACGCCCGGTATTCAGGAGATCACCCTGCTCTGGAAATTCATGGCTGCGTACACCAAATTCAACCTTATTTCCAAATCGCTGTTTGGTCCCTGTTACAACGAGGTATGCGCCCTTCGATGCTTTCAGCTTTTTTTCGAGATAGGGCTGATTGAACCAGCTTGCATAAAGCTTACCCGTTTCGTCAGAAATCGTTGCGATTGTGCGTGTTCGTCCCCCGCCTGTACGTTTGGTTTCAACGTCCCAGATCAGGCCCATTGTTGTGCTTAGCTCGTTAAAAGGAATATTCGCAATTTTTTCAAGTTTGCTATAATCTCGATGCTCACGTGGAAAGTAGAACAGCATATCGCGTACAGTATGAATGCCCAGGTGGTGCAGACGTGTAGCGACCGATGGACCAACGCCTGGTATTGCAGTAACCTCGGCGCTCAATAGCGTTAACGAGGTGTGCCCCTGCGACATTCCAGCTTCTAGAGGGACGGTATTTGGTGGTGGCGGTGGCGGTGGCTGTACAGGTCGCAACTGAACAACCTGCGGATTTTCGGGCTCTTTTATTGCAGTATCTGGCTTCATCCTGGCTTCTGGAGTTGTCCGCGTTGGCGGGATTTTCTCCTGTACTATTTCTGGTCTGACGGGAGAGGCTGCTTGAGCGTCTCCATCCTGTCCAGACAGTTCGTTTAGTGCGGCAAACGCTGAGCGTAGACTGGCGGCACGTTGCAGTGGGTCCTGGCTATGATAACCTTCAAGGTGTTCAATAAAGCGATAAATAGGATGCTGATCCAGGTTCGCTTGCTTACATACGGTTGTTGTCTCGTCGGCCCAACGCGCAATAAAACGCTCTAAACCACCGGGTTTGATTGCCTGGTCCTGGTGATGTGTGCGTTGTTCATGTTGTAAGACTTTACGTGCCCGCTCAATATAAGGTGCGAGCACATTTTGATATTGCTTTACCATAAAAATATATTATTGGTTACCCTGTTTGTTACTATTTTCTGCGCATGTCGTCTCCCCCAATAATAGAGGGTTTTTAGAACAAAAGTCAATGAAGAAAATTGCCTATTCATCATGCCCGTTAATGATTGATCTTTGCTATATGGCTAAAGAAGTATACCCATTTTCTTTCTCCAGATGCATCTATACCTATGTCTATAGCAAAGAAGGAACCTGGATGCAAACCTCTATACTAGAATGAAATCAGGGTCATCTTCCAGTATCGCACTTTCCCTTGCCAGACAAAATATGCAATGAACAGGAGTCAGGTTATGCGACAGGAACAGGTGAAATCTGCCTATGAATACTGTCGTCAGGTGACGCAGCGAGCATCGAAAACTTTTTATTGGGGATCAGCCTTTTTGCCATCAGCGAAGAGACGCGCCGTATGGGCCATTTATGCTCTCTGTCGCACCATTGATGATATCGTAGACGAGACGGATTCCCTTTTACCCAGAGCTGGTCATCTGCGTGGAGCAGACACGCCTGCCCAGAACCTGGATTACTGGCGACACGCACTCCAGCGTATCTATCAGGGCTACGGCGACGACCGTAATCCCATCCAATGTGCCTGGATGGATATGCTCACACAGTACCCGGTACCCCTCCAGGCTACCATGGATCTCTTAAATGGCGTCGAGATGGATCTGACATACAACCGCTATCAGACCTTTGATGAACTGTATGTCTATTGCTATCGTGTGGCGGGTACCGTAGGGTTGCTTACAAGTCCCATCTTTGGCTATCAGTGCGAAGAAGCTCTTCCCCGTGCCGTCGAATTAGGGGTTGCGTTGCAATTGACTAACATTCTACGTGATATAGGAGAGGATGCAAGGCGCAATCGCATCTATCTTCCCCAGGAGGAGATGCAGCGTTTTCACTATAGTGAGGCGGACCTGATGAATGGTGTGGTGAATGATGCCTTCTGTGAATTGGTACGTTTTCAGATTGCACGCGCCGATGATTATTATCGTCGTGCACAACCTGGTATCGCCCTCTTAAGTCAAGATTGCCGACTGGCGGTGAGTTTGAGCGGCACGTTATATCATAGTATTCTTGATCGTATCCGCTTGAATAAATATAACGTCTTTACCAGACGTGCCAGTGTTCCCTTGCAGACGAAGCTTGCTACAGCTTCTCAACAATGGGTGTTGCAGCAGGTTGAGATGCGGCGAGCACTGGATAGAGCATAATTTCTTGCTTTTATGCTAATAGAAGGAAAGCCTGGGTACCCACAAAGGTCCAGGCTTTCCTTCTATTAAATGTTCATTTGCATAGAGAGCATAGCGCTCTTATACTCGTGATTACATGAGGAGCAGTATTTATACGTCGATTTTGCCATTGAGAACGAGGAGTTTGATGAACTCCAGATGGCGTACTACTTCCATGCGATCGCTGCCACCATTCTGATACCACTGCCGGAGCCAGAGTAAGGAAACGATTTCATCCGCCGTGAAACCATTTTCTATAAGCAATTCTGTCTCCGTTACCGTTTCTGTTATGACATTCTCGACCTGTGTTTCCAGTTCTAGAGGTTGTGTATTCATAATCGTTTCCTTCCACCTGCGCCTGTAGTGGGCGTTCCACCACTGCTTTCTTCCGCATCTTTCTTCTTTATTGTCGCTCACCGACTTGTCAGGAAAAGACTTGCTGATAAACTAGACGCTCAGCACTACCCTTTTTCAAATATCAGATTTTGGCACTCATCTTTTTCCCCCCCACTATCTTATTCTTCACATACGTAGTATAAAAGGAAAGAGGCGCTGTAGCTATCTACTAAGTGACACTAAAGATATGAAATACATCACTATTCGCACTCTTTTAATTTCTACCACGCTTTCACCCAGGTGAAAATGCTCCTAGATGAGTTACCTGTAGCTATATACGTTCAAGACTCCCTACAAGTTCCATCTACAATGACTGATTTCGTCGACAATTTGTTACACGTAAGATCAGCAGTGTATTTTCTAATCTAATTCTCAGCAACACTTATGGTAACATCTACCTATAAAAGTATAGACGCTGCCGCGTTACATATTTGGGTAGGGCAGACCGGGGTTTTTGCTAATTACTATAACGGATTGCGGGGCACGGGCTTATTCCACTTCGTTGCATCGCGCCCCTACCAATTGCACAAGATATGCAAATACAAACAATAATACATCAAAGCAATAGTAGGGGCGCGATGCAACGAAGTGGAATAAGCCCGTGCCCCACGAAGAGCATTGCTAGTTCCGCACGACGACATTCACCAGTTTTCCTGGAATGTAGATGATTTTCTGCACAGTCGTCTCGCCGATCAACGCGGTGATGCGCGGATTATTTACCACCAGTTCACGCACATCGTTCTCGCTGATCCCTGCTGCAACTTCTACGCGCTCACGTACTTTACCGTTGATCTGCATCACCAGCGTAAAGGTCTCATCTTGCGTCAGTGCCTCATCATAGCTGGGCCAGTCGCTCGTATGGATGCTACTGCTATGTCCCGTCAGGTGCCACAATTCTTCGCTGATATGTGGTGCCAGTGGTGCCAGCAGTTGCATCATTGTTTCCAATGTACGCTGGAAGGCCGCACTATGCGCGACATTGTCGTTTTGCTGCTTGACCAGCACATTATTGCATTCCATCAGTGCCGCCAGAGCCGTGTTGAAGCGGAAATTGCTCAGATCTTCCGTGACGCGCTTGACGGTTTTATTGCGCAGTCGCTCAATAGCCTTACTCTCGTTGGTCTCACCTGCATTGGTTTTACCAGCGATCCAGGACTCATTGATCAGGCTCCAGAAGCGGTTCAAGAAGCGCCAGACGCCCTCCAGGTTGTCAGCCTTAAATGAGCCGCCAGCATCAAATGGACCAATGAACATCATATAGCAGCGTACGGTATCCGCACCATATTTGTTAACATACCTGTCAGGAGCTTCGACGTTGCCGCGTGACTTGGACATCTTCTGCCCATCTGAACCCAGCACCATTCCTTGATGGAACAGGTGTGTAAATGGTTCATCGAAGTTCAAATGTCCCATGTCGCGCAGTGCTTTCGTGAAGAAACGCGAGTACAGCAGATGCAGAATCGCGTGCTCCACACCACCCACATACTGATCAACGGGCAGCCACTTCTGCAACTTCTCAGGACTCCATGCTTGCTGTTCGTTATGTGGATCAGCATAGCGCAGGAAGTACCAGGACGAGTCGATGAAGGTATCCAGCGTATCGGTTTCACGGGTTGCGGGACCACCACACACCGGGCAGGTCGTGTTCACAAAATCCGGCTCATAGCGCAGCGGTGACTCGCCAGTGGATTTGAACTGCACATTCTCTGGCAGATGCACCGGCAGTTGATCTTCCGGCACTGGAACCATCCCATCCGTTGGGCAATAGACGATCGGAATTGGACAACCCCAGTAGCGCTGCCGACTGATCAGCCAGTCGCGCAACCGATAGATGATCATAAACTTGCCGTAGCCCTGCTCCTCAATATACTGCGTGACCTTTTTAATTGCCACATCGCCCGGCGTTCCGTCGAAGGGACCGGAGTTCACCAGGACGCCATGTGCCTCACGCGCCTCTGACCAGCTTGCTACATCGCTCGACTCCTCGCCTTCGGGACGCACCACCTCGCGAATCGGAATACCAAACTTACGTGCAAATGCAAAGTCGCGTTGATCGTGTGCCGGCACTCCCATGATTGCGCCCGCACCATAACCCATCAACACATAATCGGCGATCCAGACCGGAACCTTCTCGCCGTTGACCGGATTGGTGACGTAGCCACCTGTGAAGATGCCCGTCTTATCCTTCTCCGTGCTCATACGTTCGATCTCGGTCATGCGTTGCGCCTGCTCTACATAAGAGCTAACTTCCGCTTTATGCTCAGGCGTCGTGATCTTCTCCACCCAGGGATGTTCGGGTGCCAGCACAAAGAAGGTGACGCCATAGATCGTGTCCGGGCGCGTCGTGAAGACCGGGATCTCCTCGCGTTTGCCCTCGATCTCTGCGTTGAAGCGAATTCTGCCCCCTCGCTGCGTCCAATCCAGTTGCGCTGCATGGTAACTGTCTTCTCAGGCCATTCGATATCCTGAAATTTCAGCAATTCCTCGGCATAAGCAGAGATCTTCAGCAGCCACTGGTCAATCTCTTTACGGATCACGACGCTGCCGCAGCGCTCGCATGTCCCATCGGCCAGCACCTGCTCATTTGCCAGGGTTGTGTTGCAACTAGGACACCAGTTTGCCGGAGCCTTGGTGCGATAGGCCAGACCATGTTTATAGAATTGCAGGAACAGCCATTGCGTCCATTTATAATAGTCGGGCAGGCAGGTAATGACCTCGCGTTGCCAGTCCCACTGTGCACCCATCGCACGCAGTTGCTTGCGCATATTCTCGATATTTGCCAGCGTCCAGGTGCGTGCCTGGATGCCGCGCTTGATGGCCGCATTTTCAGCGGGCAGACCAAAGGCATCGAAGCCAATGGGTTGCATCACATTATAGCCCTGCATCCGTTTGAAGCGTCCATAAGCATCAAAGGGCGAATAGTTATACCAGTGACCCATATGGAGATCGCCAGAAGGATAAGGAAACATGACCAGGTTATAGAATTTTGGTTTCGGTGCATCATCAGACGCAGAGTACAGGTGCTCAGCTTCCCACTGGGCCTGCCATTTCTGCTCCACCTCTTTAGGATTGTAGCGGACTTTTGTAGTCATATGGGTCCTCCCCGCGTTTTTTCCACGTTTTTCCCTAATATATATTGTTTCACTAATTAGAACAAATTTACAATAAAAAAACCTTTCATCCATAGGGACGAAAGGTCATTCCGTGGTACCACCCTGATTTTCGATCTTAGACAACATTGGTGGACTCGAGGGGATTCGAACCCCTGACCTCCTCCATGCCATGGAGGCGCTCTACCAACTGCGCTACGAGCCCATATCGGTGAGTACTTATTTGTCTGTCTTTGATCTACTCTCATTGTACGCTGTAACGGGCGTCCCGACAAGTGCTCAATGCTCATCTAGTACTGATGTACCGGAAAAGAAGCGGTTCACACCTGTTGCTCTGCAGGCGAGTTCAGTCCGTGCGGTATAGCCTTACACCAACCGGCTACTCTCTGAAATGCGTTGACCTACTACTCCTGCTCATCACACACTTTATTTCATATACTATACCACATACGTTTGCGATTTGCAAGGTACAAATAAGATACGAAACAAGATATGTGTCTGGTGGAGACGAGGGGGCTCGAACCCCTGACCTCGACAGTGCGATTGTCGCGCTCTTCCAGCTGAGCTACGTCCCCTTAGCGGAATAGATGATAGCACACCCTGGGGGAGTTGTAAAGGGTTTTTTCTGTATTCTTTTAACAAGAAACTAACAAGTCTCTACCATGGCATACTCTGCTCAAATGTCCGCAACGAATACGTCCCATCCACACGAATGCGCAACAGCTCAAAAGGAGCCGTACTATCCTGCATTGTACCAGTCGCCCCAGGATCAGTCGTCGCTCCAATATACCCATCCTGCGCCAGCAACGAGACGATCTGCTGCTGTTGCGCCACCGTCCCATGTTTAAATGGCTCGCCAGATGGATAGCAGAATTGTTGAATAGGGACGCCGAATTTTTTTTGCAGAGTCAATTGAGATATCTGTAATTCTTGCTGCGCCTGTACAACCGACTCGTTCAACACCTGTCCCATATCGACGTGATGGATCGTGTGCGAACCCATCTGCATACCATTTTGCAGCATGCTATACATCTGCCCCCATGTCATCTGCCCCTGCCAGCCTATCTTGCCCGTGATGATATAAAACATGCCACTGAAACCATGCGCCTTCAAAATCGGATACGCAAATTTATATGCATCATCGTAACTGTCATCAAAAGTGAGAATAATCGGCTTTTTGGGCAGTGGACCAGCATAGTAAAGCGCATTGAAAAGCTGATTAAACGTGATAGTGTGATACCCTTGCGCCTTGAGATAATCCATCTGCTGCGCGAATAGGGCTGGTGCCACCGCGAGGCTCTGTGTGAGCGCGTTGGTCGCTGTAGCATCCACAATATGGTGGAACATCGGAATAGGCACCTGGACCGTCCTGGTCACTGCCTGCACTGGTGGTAATACGGGCGCTTCCAGATCGAACGGCCCACCCTCAACGACGAGCCATGTCTTGCCCGTATTCGTGGTTTGCTCCGCAATCAGTGGAATATTCTGTAAGAGCTGTGCCGGATGCAGTACTTCCGGCGCTAATTGGGCCTGTTGCAGTCCAGGCTTTAGCTCAATCTGCAACGAGATCCCTGTTTTCAAAACATTCGTATATTGGATCATTGTCTCAGGATTCACCCAGGTCGGCAATTGTGTTACCTTCCCCATACTGAAACCCTTCAAGACATAATTCTGGAAATGGTCTTGCCAGAACGTGGTGAATGCCTGCTGATTGGGCCATAGTGCGCGTAGTGAAGGATCAAGCAGTGACCAATCCTGTCCGTAGTTCCCTTGCATACCATCTTTCATATATTGTTGGGCAATAGTTTTGAATGCATCGATATTCGGATCACTGGTTATAGTATGCGGTTCTTGCTTAGCTAAAATATGGACATTGCTGGTTGGAGTACCAGTAAAAAAGAGGAGATAAGCAGATAATCCTCCCGCCAATAGCACGCTAAGGATTGAGGTTGTAAGCATAATCTTTGCCAGTCGCATGCGTCGACGCTGGCTTTCATGCCTCGTGATGAGTTCCATACGACATTATTACCCTTTGTCTATCTGTCACAGTAGTAGGGTTTATCTTAGATAGCGTGTATTATCGTATGCTCATCCATTAATGTCAATACGTAGGGATCCGATCAATCGTGCCTGCGTGTGGCAAAACGTATCGCACCACACACGCAGGCGCGATCAATCGGATCCCTACAAAGTTTACCTCGCCCGCGCCGTCTGCTTCGCCACAATATGAATTGGACGCCCCTCCACAGTCAGCACCGCTTCCCGGATACCCTCACTCAAGGTCGGGTGCGGGTGAATCGTTTCGCTGATCTCCTCAACGGTCAATTCGCTGCGCATGGCGAGCGAGAACTCGCTGATCAGGTTAGTCGCATCGGGTCCAATGATGTGTGCACCCAGGATCTCACCATATTTGCCCATAATAACTTTGGTGAAACCCTCGGTCTCTCCCATCGCCACCGCTTTCCCAATTGCAGCCCAGGGGAAACGCTCCGTTCGTGCCTCAGGATACTTCTCTTTGGCCTGCGCCTCCGTCAATCCCACAAACGCAACTTCGGGGAACGTGTAGATCGGATTGGGCACAACGTTATAGTCCATGTGCGCTTCCTGACCCATCGCATTGTCGGCAGCCATCTCCCCTTCAGTCGAGGCAACATGTGCAAGGCCCGCACCATGAATCAGGTCACCAATCGCGTAGATGCCTGGCAGGTTGGTCTCCATTTTATCGTTGACGCGCACACGCCCACGATCGTTGTCCAGCCCCTGCTCCATCAATTGCTCCAGGCCACTGGTATTGGGGCGTCGACTGACCGCCATCAACACATATTCGCCCTGGAAATTCTGTTCGCCCTTATCCGTTTGCGCGACAACCTTTTTCAGATTGCCCTCGTCTGAGACCGATTCAACGCGTGCATTCGTAACAATCTCGATGCCACGTTTCCCAAGAATACGCACTAACAGGCGGCGTACCTCTTCATCCACAGGAGCCAGAACGTTGGGCAGCATCTCTAGAATGGTTACTTTCGTGCCCAAAGCATTGAACATGCAGGCCAGCTCGACGCCGATCACACCACCACCGACACAGATCACGCTCTCAGGCGTCTTCGGCAGGTTCCAGCAGGTGTCGCTGTTCATGATACGCTCACCATCAATGCCCGGCATGTTTGGAATAAAGGGCACCGAACCGGTCGCCAGAATGATCTTGTCCGCTGTAAATTCCTGTACCGCACTCCCATCGCGTGTGACGGTGACTTTGCGCGAAGCATCAACGGTACCCAGACCGTCAAATACATCGACGTTGTTTCCCTTCATCAAGGTGCTGACGCCACTGGTCATGCGTTTAACAACTTTATCTTTAAATGCAACTGCTTGCGTCATCTCAAAGGTTGGGGGTGCTGATAAGTGAATGCCCAGTTCGTCCAGCGATGCCAGCTCATGAAACGTTTCTGCCACATGCAACATGGCCTTAGAAGGGATGCAGCCAACATTGAGGCAGGTGCCTCCCATATATTGTTTCTCGACAATTGCGGTTCGTGCTCCAAGTTGAGCCGCGCGAATGGCGGCGACATATCCGCCTGGTCCCGCTCCGATGATCGCAACATCATAGTGATTACTTGCCATAAAACTATCCTCCGGTTGCTCTTACTGATTACCTGTCAGTATATCACCTTTGGAGGTGCGGGACTATTGAACGTATGTGGCGTGATGTTCATTTATGCTGCCATGCTGGGGTAGAGCACCCGGGCGGCCATGCCGGGTAGAGCACCCGGGCTTATTCCATTGCGCCCCTACTATGATCACATGCATTCTATGATTTATTTACATTTTTCGCAAGTCATAGTAGGGGCGCAATGAAATAAGAGGTGAATATGGGGTGTGTAGTGAAAGAAGGGTGAGTAGGTGGAGTGAGGGGGAGAGGCTGAGGGGAAGGAAGATGTAGAGGAGTTGAGAAAAGGATGTGTGCTGATACTGGGTAAATGGCAGCTGATAGAAGCTGGGTAAGAGGCAGTAGATGTGCAGGGGGATGCAACAAGGAAGGAGGGCAAATGGGTCAACAAGAGGCTAAGCTTGATAGAGCTGAGGAGTAGTAGCAGGGAGCGATGGCATTACTGGTGCTATAGGCGTGATAGCGCTGTGATAAGCTGGTAGTTATGGCTGGGGGAGCAGCGGGTACAGGTGTTAAGCGATGGATGTGGGATGGAGGAGGGTGGCGATCTGATATATAGGCAGGTAGGTACCTGGGTGTTGGTGGAGCGGGTGTGCAGAAACTGCTCGCAGAGGTTGGTCAGGATGGAAACACGTGCTGGTGAGTCGAGCCAACAGAGGGGACTGCGAGCCCGGATTGCGGCCCAGAACTGAAGTGCTATCTAGAGCTTGGGGGTGACGAGGAACGAGGCACGCCAGAGCCTTCGCTGTGATGGCACGGTCTGCGAGCAGCCACATACTGGGTGCCACCTCGAAAGTACGCACACGGTGGGGAACGGTGTGGCTCTTGTGCAGCGTGCTGGCGTCAAAGTGGGTGGCTGGCCGCGTCTCTCACTGTCAGCGTCTCAATGGCTCAGCCGCAGCGCCAGGGCAAGGCTCCTTGGTGGCAGGGGTCCGATGGGTGACAGACTGCTCAAAAAGGCGACGCAGACCAGCACAGGCAGATGGTGCGTCTGGTGCTGATCGCCGAGGTCACCGGGATCTCAAACGGGGCGGCTCTCGGCCAGATCCCGCGCATCCGACGCCAGTTCTCGCAGACGCCTCGTTGTGAGAGACGGGGAAACAGGTGCAAGGCCTGGTTAAATAACACTTGCACCTGTCGTTTGCGTTCTCGTCGCTCCCAGGCGTGAGTTGGTCAAGATTGGCTGAGCAAGGAAACGGGTACAGATGCTCGAACACGTGAAGATGCTCTGGTGAACGACTTGTTGGGAGAATTTGGGTACGCTAAGAGGTATTGGAAAGGTCTTTATATGGTTACAATGCTGTATGTTTTATTGTATCTTTGGGGACTTTTCTTTTGCTTTAATTGAACGGGGGGCGCAATGCAACGGAGTGGAATAAGCCCGGATGCCCCACAATGCAACGGAGTGGAATAAGCCCGGATGCCCCACAATGCAACGGAGTGGAATAAGCCCGGATGCCCCACAATGCAACGGAGTGGAATAAGCCCGGATGCCCCACATTGACCTCTTTTTCCCTAAAACACTATCCCCGAGTGGCCTATTTGGACTATCTTACAACGCTCAATGCGTAAAGTCGTAACTCGGAAACGTATCTTATTTAGAGGGGTAATACTTCTCACCTATATTATTGTTCTGCTTACACTGTCTATAATAATAGATCACCTGGCACGTGGTTTTTAATGCGGAGGGTGCCTGATGTATGGGATGGAAGTGGGCCGAGCCGAACACACATTTTTTTATGAGTCTGGGGGTATATACTATGGCGACAACCGGCGAACTACGGGCGATCATTGAGGAACTGGAACTGGTTGATATCGGCGAAGCAACCAGCTACCTTGGGGAAGAGGCTGCTAGCGGTGAGAAAAATTTTGTTTCCGAACAAGCTGCACTGGTTTATGTTGATAGGATGGGCAATTTTGTAATGGACAACTGTAGTGCGAAACAACAACACTCAGCTTGATTGTATTCAATAGATTTGTTTATACATAGACGTGACATCGATCTCCTCTATCAGATCGATGTCACTTTTTATAATTTAACCTTTACTCTTTTTCTTCCCTCCACGTTCATGGGTGCCGTTTTCCGCATAAGTTGCTGCTGTTAGGATGCGAATACGTTTTTCAGCATGTGGAATTCCACATGCTTTGAGATCCTTTACTACTGCCTTAATATCGTATTCTACGCGTCGATGTTCGGCCTGCCAGATGCTGTTCTCACTATTGAGAATTGCATATGCCGCTCTCTGGTCTTCGTCGCGCGGTAACCCACAACTGCCGGCATCGACCAGCAAGAGATGTCGCCAGCGGCGCGTATAAGCAATATGCAAATGACCAAAGGTGAGAACCCCAATCGTTGGCTCCAGTTTGCCTAACAGATGCTCCAGCTTACTATCGGGCGACGTTGGAAAGATTGCGTCTTCCTGATTGAGAGGATTGGCATGTACAACCAGGAGATCATTGCCCTGGGGATTGGTTACAAGATGTGAGAGGGGGAGTTTTGCCAGATAATCGATGCCTTCAGTTCCGATCTGTTCGCGCGTCCAGGCAATGGTGTCGCGTTTCTTTGCACCAGCCTCCGGTGCGCCTGTAACTACTTCTACGTCGACATTGCCCTGAATAACCGGATAATCAAGTCCCTGGATTATATGCAACGTCTCACGTGGGCGTGGACCATTCAGACAGAGATCTCCGGCGATGACTATCAGATCCACCTGAGGTTGTTGCCTCAGATCATGTAACACGGCTTCCAATGCGACCTGATTGCCGTGCACATCAGAGATAATAGCGATACGCATAGTATGTGATATCCCGATGAGTGAATTTCACTCGCTTTTCATAAAAAAGGCGTTGCCTCCATTGACAACGCAACAATGTAAATGTGCATTCATCTATGGATGTACTATATCACACTTTATGAACAACTGCCGGAAGAGGATGGACTTAACACCTGAACGCTCTAAGTGATAAAATCAAGCTGCTAAGAGAGGCTCAATAATGGGGATACTACTGTAAGATGGAGAAAATGCAGATGATACATCGCATTGGGGTTATTTCAGATACCCATATTCCACACTTTAAGCAGTTGTCAGAGGCTGCGTGGACGCATTTCGCGGATGTAGAATTGATCATCCATGCTGGTGATCTCTCCGTGCTCTCCGTGTTATCCGAGTTGGAGACTATCGCGCCCGCCACGGCTGTACAGGGCAATGTTGAGCATGAAGAGGTTGTATTGAAGCTGCCAATCAAACGCGAGATTGTTGTCGGACATTGCCGGATCGGCATAGTACACATCCTGGGCGAAAGGAAGCATTATGCCCGCAATGCTCGGCAAGAATTTCCTACCGCCGATGTCGTCATTTTTGGGCATAGCCACACTCCCTATAATCAGGAGCACGCTGGTCAGTTGCTTTTCAATCCCGGCAGCGCCAATGATCGCCGTCGTCAGCCATCATGTAGTATTGGAATGTTGTATGTAGATGACGAGGCGAAAACGGTACGCGGTGAGATTATTCCAATTTAATATTTAGAGCACCTTCACCAGCGAACGATCAATACTCACCAGCGTAGGCTTACCCGCCAACATCATAGCCATCTCCAACTCCGCCCGCAACATTTCGAGCACCGACCTCACACCCTCCGACCCATCAACTGCCAATCCCCATATAACTGGGCGACCAACCAGCACCGCCCGTGCGCCCAGAGCCAGCGCCTTTAAGACATCGGTACCACGACGAATACCACCATCCACATAAACTTCGCAACGTCCAGCCACCGCCTCAACTACTTCCGGCAAGGCCTCGATGCCTTCAATCGCACCATCCAATTGCCGCCCACCATGATTAGAGACGATGATCCCCTGAATATCATGCTCCAGTGCCAGTAATGCATCCTCAGCAGTCAAGATGCCCTTGAGCAGGATCGGCAACTTCGTCTGCGAACGTAGCCAGTCAAGCGTCTCCCACGTGCCCGTAATGTGGCGACTTTGCTGTACGCTGACTGGATCGCTACCCGCCTCTTCTACAAAATTGGCGGACCGCGCAACGTTTGCCACCACGAAATTGTTGCGTACATCCCGCTCACGCCGACTGGTGCGCGGAGTATCTACCGTCAGGACGATTGCACGATAGCCGGCGTCTTCGGCTCGTCGTACTAACGATCCAGTTGCTTCTACCGTGCGCGTAAGGTAAAGTTGCAGCCAGAGTGGACCCGTACTGGCTGCGGCGATCTCCTCTATGTTATATGTCGAGAAGGTGCTGACAGTCAGTATCGTTCCCGCCTGCCCGCTTCCTCGTGCCGTTGCCAGTTCGCCTTCCGGATGAACCAGCGCATGTGCCGCCATAGGCGCTACGATGATGGGCATCTGTATCGGTACACCCACCACGCTCGTTTGCATCTGCACATCGCTTACGTCAATCAACATCCGTGGGCGCAGACGGATACGTTCAAAGGCGCTGCGGTTGTTGCGCAACGTTATCTCGTCACCACTCCCGCCCTGGAAATAATCCCAGATGACGGGAGTTCATACGTTGCTGAGCGAGTGCTTCGTAGTCAAAGAGATTGATGGGTGTCACGATGATGCTCCTTTATTTGTTTATTGGCTCTATTGCGGGCGCTCCAATAACCTTCTGTCCTCCCATGAAGGGCTGCAAAGCTTCTGGAATACGAATGCTACCATCGGCCTGCTGATGCGTCTCGAACAGCGGAATCAGAATGCGCGGCGATGCAATGGCTGTATTGTTAAGTGTATGCACAAATTTGACCTTGCCCTCTTCATCGCGATAGCGCATATTCGCGCGTCGTGCCTGCCAATCGTGGAAGTACGAGCACGAGTGCGTCTCGCGATATCTGCCCTCGCTGGGAACCCAGCATTCGAGATCATACATGCCGACTTTCCCATCGCCCATGTCACCCGTACATACATTGACCACACGATACGGCAGTTCCAGCGCCTGCACGAGCTCTTCCGCGTTCTGCAACAACTGCTCATGCCAGTATACCGACTCTTCGTGATCGGCCTTACAGATGATGTACTGCTCCACTTTATTGAACTGGTGAATACGGAAAACACCCTTCGTATCTTTTCCATATGTGCCAGCCTCTTGTCGGAAGCAGGGACAGTAAGCGACAAACCTCATCGGCAACTCTTCCATTTTGAGGATTTCGTCTTTGTACATGCCTGTGATCGAGACTTCCGAGGTACCAACCAGAAAGGTATCTTCACCTTCAATGGCATAGACCTGGTCGCGTCCCTTGGGAAACTGCCCATTGCCAATGAAGGCAAAGTCGCGTGCCATCGCTGGTACGATCAGGGGCGTGAAGCCTTTACGGGCGATGCGGTCAAAGGCAAAATTCATCAATGCCAGCTCCAGACGTGCCGCATCGCCCCTTAACGTATAGCTGCGTGCCCCCGCAACTTTGACCGCGCGTTCGATATCCACCAGGTTCCAGCGCTGCATCAACTCATAATGGTCGCGTGCCTGGAAATCGAACGTCGGCTTCTCGCCCCAGTAACGGACAGGCACATTATCGTTCTCGTCCTTGCCCAGTGGCGTGCTCGGATCAGGGATATTAGGGACCAGCAGAAGCATCTGATAGCGTGCCTCTTGCAGCTCGTTCAGCAATGGCTCCTTTTCCTTTATCAGATCCGATAGTTGTTTGCCTTCGGCGACCAGCGCATTACGTAGCTCTGTATTTTTCTCTTTCGCCGCCTGCTGAATGCGCTTTGTGAGCAGGTTCTGTTTGGCGCGTGTCTCTTCCACTTCGCGTTGTATTGCTAAAACTTGTCGATCCAGATCCAATAAGCCATCAATATCAAGCGAGTTATTTTTAACACGTGCAGCCTCTTTCACGACCTCCGGATTATTACGAATAAATGTAAGGTCAAGCATGTTCTTTTCTCTTTCTATAGACAATGTGTGAGTAAACTAACCAATAAAAAAAGCGCCGTTGTCCTACATGAAGGACGACGACGCGGTAAGCGCTCTATCGTGGTACCACCTTGATTTTCTCAGCAAGTGAGACTCGTTCTTGCCCGTTAACGGGGGCGAACCGTTGGCGCTCATCGCGCAGGCTCCCAGGTGGATTTCTCTGTTGTCAGTCGCTGCGTCGCACCATCCCGCAGCTCTCTGCAAACGTCTCAGATGAAACGTTATGTACTGGCAAAAGGTACTTGTCCTGTTCATTGCCCTGTAATGAAGTATCTTGTTCGCACTATAACAGTGACATCAGGGTTTGTCAAGATAATGAGAGTGCCATTTACCATCAAAATATCGAAAAATCAAAACGCCAAATTTGCATCGCAAAGCAAAATATCCTATACTTTTAATGACAGCTTCCAGTTCATGGAAGATCTCACGCCCTATATCCGTGCACCTATGAGGCAAGCAAGCGCTATGAACACTATTGATCACGAAGGCCCAGACGACGATGCAAAGATCGAAATCAGCGATCTGGATAGTAACGTTTCCCCCAATTCTCACCACGAACTACGTTTCTCACCACGAGCACGCATATGGATGATCGTTGTCACCTTCGTTAGTGTTATTCTCTTTTTATCCTTTACATTTGGTAATCAGCTCTATTCTCTTGTTTATAAGCCACAACCACCAAAAATTGCTATCAACATAAATCCCTCTTCAATCACACTTCAACTCGTAATGAACGGTGTTGTGTACGCAGTTGATCCTGATAGAATGTTTTACGCCATTCGCGCCAGTAATGGCACCCTTATCTGGCAAAGCTTTAATCCCGATATTAACCGATCAATATCCAGTAATGGCATCATGTATACCATTACCTCATCTGGCAAAATCAGCGCTATGCGGATAGCAGACAACTTCACGCTCTGGTCCCACCAGTTGGCTGTGCCTTTTGCTTTACCACTGACTGTAGCTGATAACCACGTCTACGCGACAGATCCCAATGGTACTATCTATGCATTGGATGCAGCCAGAGGATCTTTACTGTGGCAAATTCAATTGAAGAATGTCAATGTTGTGCAGCCAGTTTTAGCATCAGGTGGGCTTGTCTACATCAGTTCTGTCAATGGCACCCTGTATACTCTTCTCGCCAATAATGGTAAGCTCCTCTGGCAACGTTCGCTCCCCATCGCCGCACAAACATTGACCACCAGCACGAGTTTCATCTATGCCAGCGATGGCAATGTAACTGTGCTGCGTTCCAGCAATGGCTCTTTACTATGGCATCGTCATTTTGCTTCAACTCCAGTACAGCCACTGGCAATGGCAGATGGAAACATTTATGTCGCCTCATTTGATAATAGTGTGAGCGCATTTAAAGTCAGCAATGGAGCTTTTCTGTGGCGTCATCAACTGCCCGCGCTGGCGTATGAACCCATCGTTGCTTCGGATAGTATCATCTACATTCATGCCAGTGACTACTCCATGTACACACTCAATGCTGTCAATGGCGCTCCACTCTGGTCTAAGCCTGTGACGAACATTTTCACCTTTGCCGTCGTAGAGGGAATTGCTTATATCGTTACCCAGAACAATGAAGTGGAGGCTCTTGGCGCTAATGGCACAAGTCTCTGGCACCGTCAACTTCCTTCTTCGGCCATTCGACCAATGCTCGTCGCCAGTGGTGTGATCTACACTGGCACCAGTTCTGGCACGGTTTATGCCCTTCGTGCGAACGATAGTGCTTTGCTCTGGCGTTATGCCACGCAGGTACAATAACTTATAATTTCCAGAGTTGCGCGTTACTGAACTCAGCATCGGCAGGCGTATTTTGATCAACCACCGCGAGGCCAATTTTGCCTGAACTCAAGCTTGTATTCGTCACTGTCGTCAAATACTGCCCGTTTGCATACAGATAATAGGCACCATTTTTGGCAAGTACGGAGAGCTGATTAGATTGTCCCAATCCGGTTGTAATGGCTGGACTCAGGCCGCTGCTCAGATTAATAACCTGGTCGTTGCTATTATAAAGCGCAAGCGTGTAGGAGCCGTCGCTCCCTATAGAGAAGAAATAATAAGCTTTGTTGCTGCTATCAACCTGGAAAAGCATGCCCACCTGTGCCTGGTCGCCCTGGTCCAGCGTCACCTGTACCTGATAGACAAAATTGCTATAGTCAGTGTTCTCGGCGATGCACGGCTGTAAAAAGCCCTGCTGCGCTTCGCTGACATGATAGGTACTATTTTTGAATGCGCAGCCGGTACTGGCGACCGAAGTGTTAATTGTAGTCCCCTGGTCCCATCTACCCGCCCCACTATTGTCTGCAAGGCTATCATCGAATGCAGGTGTTTTCCCGGTCGTCTGCGTGAGGAGCGTGGAGAGCGTAGTCGCGGTGGCCGTCGCACCATTTATACTTGCGGTCGCCTGGGCACCCTGAACGCTCTGTGCGGTTGCTGTGGCATCGATATGAGCCTGTACAGTGCTTAATGCCTGCGTGGTTGCCTGCTGTTGCGCCTGGGCCGTCCCGATGACATTCCGTGTTGCCTGTACTTCTCCTGTTGCCACGGCGCGTAGTGCTCCATGGTAGTCTACGGTTGCGCTATAAATAATGAAGACCAGTCCACTGATAACAAGGAGCAATGCCAGGACAATTGCGCTGATCTGGACTACCAACGAGAGCCGTGAACGTCGCAGGCGTGGTCGTGGCGGGGGAGGCCACGCCGCTTTCTTCTCCGGTGTCACCTTCATTGCTTCCACCGTTTCATCATTGTGAAGGTTCACAGGAGAGGTATGAACCCTCTCTACTTGCTCTACCTTTTTTGCCATGATCTTTTCTGTGTCCTTGCTAGTTACTACCCGTTTTTCTTGCAATCAATCCTACAATTTCCACACCTGGAAATGACTAAACGTAGCATCAACAGCTATATTGGTAAGCGCACCCCCGCTCGCTACACCAACCAGGCCCGAACTAGACGAGGGATCACTCGTGCTAATGATGAATTGTTTATTGACGTATAAATAGAGAACACTTCCCAGCCCGATCATGGTGAGCAGATTGGTCTGCCCATTCCCTCCATTAATCGTGCTACTGATACCCTCGGCCAGAATTTTGAAGGTCGTTGTGCCACTTTGACCAGTTCCCAGCAGGTAGGTTCCCTGAGAAGTGAGTTCAATCACATATGACTTCTTACTGGTCTGATTTGCGCGAAAAAGTAGCCCAACTGTGTCTCCCTGTGTGAGCGTAATCTGCACCTGGCAGGCGAAGTTGCCTACAGACAATGTCGACGATGCACAGAGTACATTATTTCCTTGAGGAGCAGTAACATGCAAGGAGTTTCCGCTAACCGTACAACTTCCTGTCGCAGCAGGTGCCCAGGTACTACTGGTCTTGCTAGTAAAGGCATCATTTACCAACGGTGCCTTTGTTGTTACCTGCGTATAGATGGCTTGCGGATCGCTCGTGCCAAACTGGTTCAAAGGTGTTTGTGGAATACTATTGCGTATGAGTAAAAAAACGAGCACAATGATGACAAGAAGAGATACAATAGAGAACGTCGTTGTCAACGCAAGCAGTGGCTTACGCCGTTTGGGTGGTAAACTGGCAACCGGTTCATTTGGAAGCGGCTCCCCTGCTTCCGTGGGGAATGTCTCACCTGCCCCTGTTGTTTGTAGCCCTGGCTCGAATTGCTCGGGAGGTGCAGGCGGCGGTGTATCCTGGTCAGTAAAAGGAATGTATTCATCATAAAAAGATGGCGTTTTCTCAGGAAGTGGAACTGGCCGGGGAGTAGCTACCGGAGCACCGCAGTTCGGGCAAATGCTCACACCAGCTTGAAGTAATGTGCCGCATGAGGTGCATTGCATCATTGTGTCCTTTCAGTATGATTCTCAACGCCAGGAAGACACTACATAGCTTCCTCTCGCGTGTTCTCTTCTATACACTAATTATCTCACAATGTCCACACAGTAGCATTATTAAACGCAACATCTGTGCTTTTACTGCCGTCATATGCAAATACACCAATCTCACCTGCAGTGTATGTTGCATCATTGACCGTGCCTACAAATTGCTTATTAACATATATGGATATAGTGCTATTTCGTGTGATGACGGTCACGAGGTTCATCTGGTTGCCTGTTTTGATTGCTCCATTGTTATCATCCAGGATCGGAGTGATGGTCTTGCGATCATGGGAGACGGAGATCCCAAACAGGCCGTCGTGAGAGATGCGCAGAAGATAAAGCTGGACGTTCGCTTCATTGGCGCGGAAGACGAGGCCGCCGCCGTCTCCTTTAAGAATTGTCATCTGCACCTGGAATGCAAAGTTGCTGAAATTAGATACCTGTGCGAAGCAAGGAACATAGGTGTGGCTCTGCGAGACGCTGGCATGTAGAGCATTATTAAAAAACGCACATCCCCCACCACCAACTGCATCATAATTGCTCCAGTTTGCAGCATCCTGTTCGATTAGTGTCGAACTGAACGCAGGTGTTCCGCTGGTTGCCGTATTATAGATATTTCTAAGCGTCTGAGCCTGAGCCTGAGCTGTCGCGGTTATACGGGCCTGAACCTGGGCTGTAGCCTGAGCGTGAGCGCGTGTCGTTGTGGTCGCCTGTGATTGAGCAGTCACTATGCTCTGAACCGTTGCGGTTGCCTGGGCACGAAATTGGGCCGGCCTCGCCTTTACCGTATAGTAAATAAGCGCAACTCCACTGAACATAGTCAACAGGGCGAGGGCCACGAGAAAGAAAGTTGTACCCCGACCCAGGCCTTGCCGGGTTGTTTTTGCCAGAGGGGGTTTAAATGATGGTGGCGGAGAGTAGTATGGTGATGCTTGCTCAGGTTTTGGTGTGTAGGTACCATAATACCCTGCAACTGGATATGATGAAGCAACTGGTGGTGGCGCTTCTACCGTCTGAGCCTGTTGTCTGGTAGAATGCTCTGGCCTTATTTCGCTGCCTGGAAACGCTGCTTGAGGAGAAGGTGGCATAAACGTACCACACTGAGGACAACTGGTCACTCCAGACTGAAGTGGAGTTCCACAATTTCTACAATAGCGCATTCAATCTCCAGATATGGGCTCATAGGAACAACATAGGCAAGCATGTTATATAACATACAGAATACTGTTGTGCTAGCATAACATTCTTGCCCATCAATGCCAAATCACTAGTACATTGTTCCCTTTATCCCTACGCCATCGACATCAAACCATGCCTAATTCCCATTTCGCATCCTCGGTCATGCGATCCGGTGACCAGGGAGGATCAAACGTCATTTCGACTTTACAGGTCTTGACATTCTCAACTTGCTGCACACGCATCGTCACCTCATCAACAACCTCACCAGCCATTGGACAACCCAAAGCGGTCAGCGTCATTTTTATATCAACTTGCCCGATCTCATTGTTAATGTCAACATTGTAGATCAGACCAAGATCGACGATATTTACCGGAATCTCTGGATCATAGCACTCCTGAAGAGCGTCCATTACTTCCGCTTTATTAATCTCTGCCATCGTTGCACGGCTCCTTTGTTTGCCTCTTAACCCGAGTAAATTAGTAGGAATATATTTACTCTATACTATAGCCCGCAAATCGCCTCTTGTCAAAGATCTGTTTTGTCCTCTATCGCCGCATACAGCATCTTCAGAAATAGCTCATGGGATGCTCCGAGCACGACATCAATCGTAGCATCTTTCTTCAAGACGCCCAGGTGATCGACTACCGTTTGCCCCCGGCACAACTCACTCTTCGTCTCAATCGCAACAAAAAGTTTTCGTATATCCGTTGCAACACTTCTATTAAGAGCAATTGCCATCGCCAGAGGATCGGCGATAACAAAGGGCTTGCGGTGTGGACCATTGCTACCATGAACCTGTTGGATATCTATACAAAACTCTGCAAGCGTGGTTCCGACCTTGCGAATGCTTTGTGCCTCATCCAGGCTGATTGTCGCCTCGCCGACGCAAACATCCCAGCCAACCATCGTAATGGGCATCCCCGCTTCAAAGACAATTTTCGCCGCTTCAGGATCAACCCATATATTATATTCAGCGACCGGAGTGACGTTTCCTATCCCTTTTCCCACTCCTCCCATGATGATGCATTCCTTGACTTTATGGGCGATTGAGGCGTCGAACCGTAACGCAAACGCAATATTTGTTAATGGCCCAAGCGCAACTAGCGTAATTTCCCCTGGATAACGATTAATGGTACCTACCAGAACATCAACGGCGTGTCCCTGCGCAGGTTTTCGCCCATGTAATGGCAATCCGATATCTCCCAGCCCATCCATGCCATGAATGTGTTGTGCGGTTTCAAGTGGATGCAAGATAGGCCTCGCCATCCCGCGATAAACGGGAACCTGTTTTTTGCACAACTCCACAGTATAAAGTGCATTTTGTAGCCCTTGCTCGACAGGTACATTGCCCGCAACCAGCGTGATTGCCTCAACTGTAATGTCTGGATCTTGTAAAGCCATGACGAGCGCAACAGCATCATCTGAGGCTGTATCAGTATCAATAAGGAAGCGACGCATGGTTATTTTCCTTCTTCCCTTTACATTTGTACTACTAAGAAACCCCATATACCTGTAGCGTATTATGGATTAAGCGTAAAACGCGATCACCTCTTCCCGTGTGGGCAGGCCGGATTGTGCACCAAAGCGGGTGACCTTCAATGCGCTGGCATAAGTAGCAAAACGTAGCGCCTGCTCTGGTGTCTGCTTCTCCGTCAGGGCAACAGTCAGTGCGCCAACAAAGCAATCGCCAGCGGCAGTCGTATCGACGACGTGTACTTTTGGCGCTTCCTGATAGAAACTACGAATCCTCTCACCCGGCTTATCTCTGGTTGCCAGCAAAGCTCCTCGTGAACCAAGCGTGATAACAACGGTCGCGATCCCATATTCGACCAGAACGGTTGCGACGATCTTTGCATCTTCTACATTCTCTACGCGTTGCCCACTGAGAAGACCGGCTTCAGTTTCATTTACAACCAGGACCGAGAGTTGCTGCAACGTCTTTCGTGGCAATTGTTGTGCAGGAGCAAGATTGAGAATCACTGGAACATTCAGCCCATGAGCATGAGCGATTACCTTTTGTACCGTTTCCAATGGTATCTCCAGTTGCATGGTGACAGCACTTGCCTGCTCAATTGACTTGAAGATATTTGTGAGTTGTATGTTATCCTGTCCCACATGTGCATTTGTACCAGGTGCAACTATAATCGCATTATCACCATCAGGGCCAAGAAAGATAAACGCGGTGCCGCTCGCTTCTTCCTGATCGACAACAATGAGATCAGTATTGATTGTCGCAGCCCGTAACGCCTGCAAAAGCTGTGTGCCAAAAGGGTCAGCTCCTACCCGTCCCGCCATCGCCACCGCTCCATCGAGCTTTGCCATAGCGACCGCCTGATTGGCACCCTTACCACCAGGAATGAGGCGGAGTGGACCTGTTCCCAGCAGCGTCTCTCCCAATGCAGGTATCCGTGGAACACGTACTACCTGGTCCATATTAAGACTGCCAACGACGAGAATATTCTTCTGCACCATCGCGATCTCCATTCGTCTCACACTCTTCTGCTTTGATGACAAATTATGACTATGCTAAAAAGGATACCATATGCATAATGTATGCCGTGGTTAAGAACTCTTTGCCTTGATGTCAAATTCTTAACCAGATAGGACTTTTCTCTCAATCAAAAATCAACATCTACAGTGTATATATTAATATATATGATGTAAGTATTATTGATGGCTGCCAGAATGGCAATAATCAATAAGTATGAAAAGCCAAAAATATCCCGGTAAGAACCGGAAATCGCCAACATGCGGCAATTGGGAGGGAAATATATGGTGCTCGATGTAAGTGATTCTCCATTGACACGCGTTGCGCAAGATGCGGAGCGGCGGCGCATTGCCCGCGAACTTCATGATGGAGTGGTACAATCTCTGACAGCATTAGTGAAGGACCTGGAATATTTTCGTAAGCGCCGCCTCTCTGCCGAAGGCGAAGTTTATCAGGATGTGACACAAAAGTTAGAGGCGTGGCAGGAAATGGCTCGCGATAGCTTGCTCTCAATGCGTGAAACCCTGGGCGAGTTGCGTCATTCCCCTAAATCTGATTTCTCCATGGAAGCATCCGTGCAGAAATTGCTTGACGAACTGTGCTCCGTTGGCTACACAATCGTCTTCGAATGTGATGACTGGCCCGAACTCCCGTATGACTATTCATTAAACCTCTACTACATCATCCGCGAGTCCCTTACCAATATTTGCAAACATGCCCATGCTTCAAAGATCAGTATATTTATGTTTAGCGACGAAGGGTTGCTCCACGTCAGCGTGATCGACAACGGTGTAGGGATGGGCCTGTCTGCTCCTGCCCAATCAGAAAATGGCTACCATCAAGGCTTGATTGGTCTGCGTGAGCGTGCGGATATGCTTGGCGGTCGCCTCTCAATCGTGAGTGCCCCCGATCGTGGTACCCGCATCGATGTTGAGGTTCCTTTCCCTCTCTGATATTGTAGCCGCACTTCATTTCCTCGCGCCGAAGTCATATGAGCATGAAAGGGTCTTGTCCGAGGAGAATGAAGGTACATACAGCTTGATTGAAGATTTGAGCAAGATAGAAGAAGTTTTCTACCTCTCCTCCATGGTATCATAATTCTGTAATCAACCTATGTAGGGGCCAGATTAATCGCGCTATGCCGATTGATCGCGCTCATGTAGCCTCAGGAGGAACTATGCAAACCAAACTTAATCCATACATCAGCTTCAAAGACAACGCTCGCGAAGCCATGGAATTTTATAACACTGTCTTTGGTGGCAAACTCGTCATGAGCACCTTTAAAGAATTTCATGCGTCCCAGGATCCGAGCGAAGACAACAAAATCATGCACGGTATGTTGGAAACCGAGAATGGCCTTACTCTTATGGGTGCTGACACTCCCAATTCTATGTCATTTAGCGTTGGTACTAACATGACAATCTCGCTGAGTGGTGATAATGACACAGAGTTAAGAACCTACTTCGAAAAGCTCTCGGCTGGCGGCACCATAACTATGCCACTCGAGAATGCCCCCTGGGGCGATGCGTTCGGTGCCTTCACCGACAAGTTTGGCGTCTCATGGCTCGTGAACATCACAGGTCAAAAAGCGTAACATCCCGGCTCATCAGGTGTATAATGTCCTGATTATACAGAGGGCAACGTTTATGGCACACATGTGTGGAACCATTCATCATGCCACACATATGTGCCATAAATACACACATTAATACTAAATCAACGTGCATCAACTCCCGACATTATTTCTCCAGAGTGCTTTTCGAGTTCCGTTCACCATCGTAGGTCAGCAGAATGCGTTTACCCTCAAAGACGGTTTCAATGTGCACGGGCCGGCCCCACATTGTGTAAACATACTGAAGAGTTTTCTCAGCATAGTTGAGATCGAGTTCCTGCCCCTCAAAGAGATGTTTGATGTAGAGTTCGCGGTTACCCCGATAGTCACCATTTTCGACCACCAGGTAGGGAGAGCCGAAATTGGTCATACTATGAACGATGCCATCACGCACTTTCTGCCAATTTTTCTCGGCAATAACCCACTCATCGCCCTCTTTTTTATAGAGGTAGAGGTCGAGATCCTTGATGAGATCTTCAGTGAGGTAGTTGCGCAGGAACGAGACATCGTTATCAAGCTCGCGTACTTCAAAGATCTTCTGATGACCCATGCCGGGTTTACGCCCCAGGCGCTCGCGCTCCTCCGTTGAGGGACTATCCCAACGCCGCTCGATATCCTCAAACATCTTAAAGCCGATGTAATAAGGATTGAGCGAGGTACGTGAGGGTGAGAGGACACCAGAATGCAACTGGGCGAATTCAAGGGACTCAGAATTAGTGATAATACCTTTATCAGCTAATTCACGCATAATACGCGAGTGCCATATAGATGCCCAGCCCTCATTCATTACCTTTGTTTGCATCTGAGGCACGAAGTACAGCATCTCCAGGCGTACAATTTCGAGAATGTCGCGCTGCCATGGGAGCAAGATGAGGTGCATGACGCGTCAGGAAGAGCAGAAGATCCTTCTCCGGTTTCTCAGGGAACTTCGGTGGATGGGTACTGAAGCGCTCACGCTCCTCCTCTGCCCGCTGTGCTTTTTTCTCCAGACCCCACAGATCGTCATATTCGTTGGTGAGTGGTTTAGATTTCTCCTCTTTTGGGCCTTCATCGTCACGTAGCAGGAGATTATAATCAACATGTTCCTGAATCGAGAGGGCGGCATCGAGGAAACGCTCGACCTCTTCTTTGCCGTGATCGAACTCATACTTTGCGATACGCTCGGCGTGGATGCTGACCTTGTCGATCATGCGACGAGAGGTATTGGAAAAGTAGGCGTTATTTTTGAAGAAGTCGGTGTGTCCGAAGACATGAGCAGCCACAAAGGTATTTTGCAGCAAGTCATTCATGTCCATCAAAAAAGCATAGCTGGGATTGGTATTGACGACCATTTCGTAGATCTTGCTCAATCCCAGATCATATTGCATTTTCTGGCGGTAATATGATTTGCCATGTGTCCAGTGGCTGAAGCGACCGGGCAGACTGTACGATGCAAACTCATACATGATTGAAGCTGGTACCAGTTCAAAGTGAGTTGGAAAAGGATCGAGTCCGAACTTATGAGCCTCCTCCCAGGCAGCGTCGATGCCATCGCGCAGACGTTCAAGATCGCTAGTGTTATCCATCATTGACATAGAAGACTCCTGACATTATCTTGAAGGAACTGTATCTCGCTGGGCAAAGAATTTGCGGAGCGCGGGATAGACCTCTTTTTTATCTGAGATGGTCACGGCGGTAAACTTTTTGTCGCTGATCTTGTTGTAAGCGGACATCAGTGTGCTGGGAGAGCGATAATGGCCCTCGCGTATTTCGCCATAGCCAAAGATATTGCATAGTTCCATCAATTTATTGACAAGTTGTACGCAGCGATCGTTATCCCACGGCAGGTTATCGCCATCCGAGAAGTGGAAGGGATAGATATTCCAGTCGTCGGGTTTGTAGCGTTCTTTGATGATTTGTAGAGCCAGTTCATAGGCCGATGAGACCTGGGTACCACCGCTCTCACCTTTGTGGAAGAACTCCTCTTCGGTTACTTCTTTGGCTTCGGTGTGGTGGCTGATGAAGACGATCTGCACGTTGTTATACTTCGTGCGCAAGAAGCGTACCATCCAGAAGTAGAAGCTGCGTGCAATGTACTTCTCGAATTCGCCCATTGAGCCTGAGACGTCCATCATTGCGATAACTACGGCATTCGATTGATATTTGATCGTAGGCTCCCACACTTTAAAGCGTAGATCCTCCGACTTAATATCGGCGAACTTCGTATCACCTTTGGCGGCGTTGCGCTTCATGTTTTCCATAATCGTACGCTTTTTATCGAGGTTAGCCATCGGGCCTTTTTTGCGCACATCGGTGAAGCGAACGGATTCGGTCTCCATTTCCTGCTGGCGCTTCTCTTCGAGATTGGGTAGACCAAGATCTTCAAAGATCATAGCAGCCAGTTCGTCCATCGTTATTTCGGCTTCATAGTAGTCATAGCCAGCTTCTTTGCCCGGCTTCACCTTTTTTGCCCTTGCCGGGACGTGGTTCCTGGGCGACGACATCGCCAACTTTACTTTTGCCGTTACCTTGCCCTGCATGTTGCTGACGACCGGGATCGTAGCGGAAGCGGTACTCGTCCAGGGAACGGATGGGGACACGTACAGTTTTTTTGCCGTCTGAGAGAATGATGCTCTCTTCGCTGACGATATCGCCCAGGTTTTTCTTGACCGCCTCACGGATCTTCTCTTTATGGCGCTCCTGGTCGATCTGCCCTTTACGATGCAACGACCAGTCATGCTGGGAGACTGACATGGCTCATTCTCCTTTTCTGTAGAAGTGCCCCTTGCGGGTACCTCCCCTTTGTGGGCATCCTCACCGTTCAGGTATCCTCAGAGGAGGGTACCCGAAGAGGCACCCCACGATATGATCATTTTCAGAAGAGATTAGCGGTTCAAGAGGCTGCCCGTGTAGCGGAGAATTTCGTTCGCGCACACGTGGCAGTACCCATGTTCCGTCATCAAGCGATTGACGACCTCATTGATTTTGCGCAACTGATCTTTATCGGGCGTGCGGGTCGATGTCGTAATTTTTACTACATCGCGCAGGTCGGCAAACAGTTTTTTCTCAATAGCTTCTTTGAGGCGCTCATGGCTCATGTAGTCAAAAGTCAGACCTTTACGAGCCAGCGATGAGATGCGGATCAGGATCTCTTCGCGGAAAGAACGCTTGGCATTCTCGCTGACGCCAATCTGTTCCTCAATGGAGCGCATCAGGTGCTCATCGGGATCCATCTCCTCATCGGTGATGGGGTCGCGCAATCTTGGTCTTGTTGCAATACGATTCGACGTTATCCAGGTAATTGTTCAGAAGAGTACGTGCATTCTCTTCATAGGAGTAGACAAAGGCACGCTGGACTTCTTTACGACAGATCTCGTCGTACTCTTTACGAGCTTCGCTGATAAAGTTGAGGTAGCGATCACGCTCTTCGCGGGTGATGCTTGTATGCTGATCAAGACCATCTCTGAGCGCCCGCAGGGCATCGATAGGATTGATGCAGGTCACGTTCTGTTTGACGAGTGCTTTCGAGAGCCGATTGATGACATAACGAGGCGAGATGCCATCCATACCTTCACGCACCGTCTCGTCCTGCAACTCGCGCAAGTCTTTCTGTTTGAAGTCTTCCGTATCTTCGCCATCGTACAGCTTCATCTTCTTCAGAGGACTCATGCCAGCTTTCTTAGAAGCTTCAAGGCGGGTGAGGATGGCGAAGATGCTGGCGACACGCAACGTGTAGGGAGCGATATGGACGTTCTGGAGCGCACTCTGTTTGAGCAGTTTCTCGTAGATCTTGACCTCATCAGAGACGCGCAGGTTATAGGGAACCTTGACCAGAATGATGCGGTCCTGCAACGCTTCCGATTTTTTGTTGCCCACAAACGATTGATATTCATGCTCGTTGGTGTGGCTAACAACGACCTCATCGGCGTAGATCATGCTGAAGCGACCGGTCTTGATGTTCTGTTCCTGGCTAAGGGTAAGCAAGAACATAAAGGAACTTTTCGTCGGTTTTCAGCATTTCGACGAATTCCATCACGCCACGGTTGGCGATGTTGAGTTCGCCGTCGAAGCGATAGGCGCGAGGATCGCTTTCGACGCCAACTTCACCAATGGTTGAGAGGTCGATACCGCCGACAAGTTCGCTGATATCCTGGCTTTTGGGATCTGAAGGAGTAAAAGTACCCACGCCGACGCGGTATTTCTCACTGAAGGCGATGCGTTTAACAGGGACTTCCTCGATACGCCCATGGTATTGGTTATCAACCATGTAGCGGCAATGGGGGCAGAGGTCGCCCTCTATGTAGAGGCCAAACTCTTTTTCAACATCGGAGCGCAGTTCATTGGGGATCAGGTGAAGTGGCTCCTCGTGCATCGGACAATCTCTGATGGCATAGACGGCACCAGCAGGGGTACGGCTATAGGCTTCCAGTCCACGTTTGATCAAGTAGACAATCGTAGACTTACCACCACCGACAGGACCCATCAGAAGCAGAACACGCTTACGAACTTCCAGGCGCTGTGCGGCGGAATGGAAGTAGTCAACGATCTGCTGAAGCGGCTTCTCAATGCCAAAGATTTCCTGACTGAAAAAATTGTAGTTTGGTTCACTGGAACGGCTCGCCTCCGTGCCCGCGTCCATAATCATATGATAAATGCGCTCGTGAGAAAGTCTGCTGACCTCAGGTTTCTTACTGGCGATCTCGAAGTACTGTGCAAATGTACCTTCCCACATGAGTTCTCGCTCACGGTCTCGGTATTCTTCTAACCGCTTCACCAGATCCATGATTTACCCTCTCTCTGTTGTGTGACATTGTAGTGTAGGAGTATGCCCAATGGGTATTACGCATGGGATGTGTTGCCTACAAACTACAGATCTTGAACTGCACCTACGGATTGACAGTCAGGGAAACGCACTTCGCGATTGAGCTGGGGAGAGATGAAGTGAAGGCATTGTAGGGATGCCTCGGCACCATCCGCCCGTAGCCAGCCGATCATGAAGATGCAATGAGACCAAAAGGGCCAGTTTCTTACTCGACATTCAACGCGAGAGAACCAGCCCTTTCCTACATAACGGAGGATATTTTGATAGCGTTTTTTTGTTATTTGCGTCCCACATTGATAGTGGAAGCGATATGTTGAAAGATGCATCTGTTTGATGCTCCGGCAATGTTTCAACTGATCCTTTCTCATTCTATACATAAGAAATGTTCAACCGAGTGAAGAAAAGACGATCCTTGCTAACAATTCAAAACACTGCTGGTAAACCGATGTCTTTCTCGTCTACCAAAGAGTATACGCTCATTATAGCATATTTTTCGTCTGGTGAAAAGAGCGGAAGGGTTTTCACTTATCTCATTACGTAGAAATGGTTGTCAAAAAGTTTCAATGTGTTTCTCAATCAATGTAAGAGTGATCGGATATGCGTCAATAGTCATGGTAATGATCAAAATAGTAGAGAGGTATGCTATACTAGCCGTTATACTGATGACTCATTATAGCGAGGGCAGGTTACATTATCTATCACGCTGATCAAGCTGTATTGTTTGTAGCATGAGGGTAATTTGAAAACGTTTCATGAAGAGACATTTCTTACGAGAAGGAGGAGGGGTGAAATGCGATGTGGCAGGGACCTCCTTATATTTGAAGAGAATAAACGCATTAAAATAATATGCTACGCCAGGAGATTATTTAGCAGGATCGGACAGGCCAGGTCACAAAAGTATGGCAAGCGGCTTCCTGTAAACTCAAAAGCGCGTGCAGCAACCGGAGTATTGAAGGCATGAACATCAGCACTGGTGGTCCACATATTCTTCTTTTTGAGCGTGATCAACAATTGACGGCACTGATCATGAGCGAGTTTCAACTTGCGGGCTATGAGTGTCATACGGCACGCACGGCAGTAGAGGTGTTCGATGCACTCGCACGGTATCCTATAAGGATCGTGCTCGTCGATCTTGCCCAGGCGGCGGCAGCACGACGTGAGTTCTGGGTGGCATTGGACACACAACGCCGGGGTCGCGGCATTCACGTCTTGACCTTCCATTGTAGCAATATCGCCGGTTATGGGCCGCGTGATCCAGATGAGCGCTCTCAGAATACCGCCGCCGATCTGGATATTGATGGCATGCTTGGTATTATGAAACTGGTTGATGAGGTACGCAATCGTGTGCCAGGTGCCGGTTCCATCACCAATACAATACCACGCGTGCCGCGCATAACACCCACACCGCAGCCAACACCAGCCAGCCAGACACAAAGAACAGGATCAATGGCACCTGTTACTTCCAACAACGGAACTTCAGCACGCCCAATGTCAGGATTGGAGAATATGGGCAATACAGCCCAATCACGCAGTGCATCCGGCATTTATTCACAAGCAACCGTTAATACTTCAACCGTTTCCTCATCTACTGCTAGAACCGGAAACGGCGCGACGAATAATCCAGCCAGCACAAAATCGGTCTCCTATACCGATAAGATTCGTGCCGTTCTCTATCCCAATCAGCGCAACTGGAGCACACAAGGAAGTGCACCCGCGCCAGCGCAAACTCCACAAGAACAGCCGCGCACAGACACTGTGCAGGACAATCGCCAGGCAACAGGCGCAAACAATTTTACCGTTCTGCAACGTCTTGCCAATGGGCAGGCAGGAGTGGATAATCAGGGTGAATCAGGACTGGCTCAGTTATCGCGTCTGGCACAGGCTAACTATACAACTGCATCAACAGTACAGTATGAAAGTAGCCGGGAGAATTATCAGCCAACGCTACAGTATGAGAGTAGTCGGGAGAATTATCAGCAGCAGATTAATACCCCACCAATCACAGAGGCACGCTTTACGCAAGCTACCATTACGAGGGAGCAGCCTCCTGTCAATATGGGAACCGTAGATTATGCTCCCACCGCTTCTCCAGATGGAACCATTGGAGCACAGCCATTGCGTGCATCCCCAATCCAGGACATCCCAGTTGATCGACCGGGAAGCAATCCAACAGGTGAAGGGGGCAGGCGGCCTGACGTGCTGGCACGCATAAACCATAATCAACAACAAACGGCGGCTGCATTGCCACCGCTGGCCTCTATTGCAACACCAAAATCGCCCTCAATAATTCAGGCAAGTGGCACACTATCTGCACCATCTACAGCCCCTATAACGGCTGAGGTACAGATGTCACCAACTCCCGTGAAGGAGCCTGTAGAAGATGAGCAGCAAGAGAGTGCAGTCGATCAGCTCGGAAGAGAAGCCTCACGATAGATGAGTTAGAAGATATCGGTGCGATGTTCGTTGAACCAACCGAAACCAAACAGCAGAACAATGAAGGACAGAGACAGGCAGGTGAGGAAGCGGATATAGCGCAAAACCGGAATACGATGCTATTTGATATCATGCAGAGTCTGCCTCCTATGCCACCCGTAAGCACACAGTCGCAGACGGTTCAGCCACAGGTACTGAGTGGAAGGGCAACCCGCTCGCTTGGCAGTGTATTGCTCGCAGGTCATCTTGTCCCTCAGAATCGCCTGGAAGTGGCACAGAATATCCAACGCATGTTACGTGGCGTAGATTTAAATTATCAACTTGGTGAAATATTGCTTATGTTTAAACTACTGACTCCTGATCAATTATTAGCGGCAAGCCTGGTAAGTTATGGAATGATTACGACGACGCAGGTCAGTGCGCTCGGTCGTATTCGGCAGGAGTTGCATTCAATAGGGCTGGAATACGATCTAGAGAGCTTACTTATTCTTTTCAGAATATTAACCCCCGAACAATTGCGCGAGGCAAAAAGTGGCATGCAGGGATGAACTGGTGTTTTTGAAAACGAGCGAAAGAACCAGAGTAAGGAAGTGTTTTGCTTCCCTGCTCTGGTTCTTTTGATTGTGCAGGTACATTAAACATAGCAAAATAAAGAAGGTGAATGAATATGATTAAGTACGACCAAACAACCTTGCAGCCGACAACATCAGACAATTTGCAAGGAAGAAAGATCGCTAAACTCACCTCTTTTTTAAAATGGGCTGGTGGAAAAAAACAGGAACTGAAGCATATTCTTCCCCTGATCCCAGATTTTGATAATTATTACGAGCCATTTGTAGGTGGGGGAGCAGTGTTTTTTGCGGTACACGGACAAAAAAAATTCATCAATGATAAATCAACTGATTTATACAATCTTTACATGATGATTTCGCAAGCCAATCAGGATTTTATTCAAGCGCTAGATATCTTATCAGACGGCTGGCAACGTGTTAGCGATATTGTTGATAAAAAAGCTGAAGATTTGATCAAAATATATAAAGCATACTCGCTAGGTGAATCCTCATTAGATGAAATGATGGATAAATTCCTTCGTTTTATTCATTATTACTCAACAGATTTTACAGGGATGTTTGAAAAATTTCTTGATAAAAATGTAGAAAATTTTGTGTACGAGTTGGAAAGAAATCTGTTAAGTAAAGCCAGACGTATGAAAGTGCTGGAAAATAAAAAATGGAAACTGCCAGATAGCGATATTCTGGCGAACATCGAAAGTGCACTCAAAAGCGCCTTTTATATGCACCTGCGCCATCTTTATAACAACATTATCAGGTACCAGATCACGACAGCACACGCATCTGCAATATTTTTTTTTGTGAGAGAGAATGCTTACGCCTCAATGTTTCGTTATAACAGTCGAGGCGAATTCAACGTACCTTACGGGGGCATATCCTATAACCGAAAGGATCTGGCACGGAAAGTTGCCTATATGCATGCGCCAGAATTGCAGTTCCATCTCAAAAATACCGTAATTGAAAATATGGATTTTGCAGCATTTTTGCAAAAATATCCTCCACAAGCCAATGACTTCGTTTTTCTTGATCCTCCCTATGATAGCGAATTTAGCACATATGCGCAGAACACTTTTACAATGAAAGACCAGGTGCGACTCGCCCAATTTCTGTTGCATGATTGTCAGGCAAAATTTATGCTCGTCATTAAAAATACGCCTGCTATTCTTAGCCTGTATAGTACAACAGGTTTCAAAATTAGCACTTTTGATAAGACGTATCTTGTTAGCTTTCAGGACCGTAATGACAGGAACGTGGAGCACCTTATTATCACTAATTTTTGAGGTTTATATGGTGCTCACCTTCTCCATCCTTGCCCCCAAACTCCGTAGCTTCGCATCCAATTGTTCATAGCCACGCTCGATATGCTCGATACCATAAATCTCGGATGTCCCCTCAGCACAGAGGGCTGCAAGAATGTAGGAACAGCCAGCGCGAATATCAGGGATGTAGAGGCGCGTGCCTTTGAGCGGTGTAGGACCACGCACAACGCAGCTATGTATGTATTGCTTTTCACGGAAGCGACAGGGAACCTCCCCCAGGCACTTAGGATAGAGGCCAACATGTGCGCCCATGCTCTCCAGAGTACTGGTATAGCCAAAGCGATCCTCATAGATCGTTTCGTGCACAACCGACATCCCCTCCGCCTGCGTGAGCAGGACAACAAAGGGTTGTTGCCAATCAGTCATAAAGCCCGGATGGACATCGGTTTCAAGGGCGATTGCGGGCGGAGCCTTGTCATCGCCGATGAAGCGAATGCCAGCATCATCAACCTCGAAGCGTAGACGCATTTTGGAGAGCGTGTTCAGGAATGTGATCAAGGTATCTTGCTGAGCACCACGCAAGTAGACATCTCCCCTTGTCAGATACGTAGCAATGGCGAGCGAGACGGCCTCGTTGCGATCACTGAGTAATGTATGGTTGGCACCATGCAACTGATCGACTCCCTCAACAACGATGCGCCGATCCACGCGGATCTCGATGATTGCACCCATCTTCTGCAAGAACTTGATCAGGTCAATAATCTCTGGCTCGGTTGCCGCATTCTCGATGATGGTGACGCCCTTTGCCAATGAACCGGCGATCAGGAAGTTCTCGGTTGCCATAACGCTGGGGAAAGGGAGTTTAATGGTGACGCCTTGCAATCGTTTCGAAATGGAACATTCGTAGTGGCCCTCGTGCTCAACGATGTGCGCTCCCATCTGACGCAAGCCCTCAATATGATAGTTGACCGGGCGCGGCCCAATACGGTCACCGCCGGGTTTGGGGATAATCGCTTCCCCACACCGATGGAGCAACGGTCCAAGCGTCAGAACGGCGATACGGTTCAGACCACCAACTTCAGTTGAGACGGTCGTTTTGTTGATGTGAGGGGTATGAATGGTAAGGGTGTGGTCTGCCAGTTCCACCTGAGATCCCAGGTCTTCACATAGCCTGGTTGTCAGGTAGAAATCACCAAGCAAAGGGACATTGCGTAAAACACAGGGTTCGGTGGTAAGCAAGGTTGCGATAAGCATCTTCGTCACAGCGTTTTTGGCACCACTGACCGCAATCTCTCCATGCAATGGTGTCCCTCCCGTCACTAGATAGTGAGGGGCACGCAAAGCGCGTGTATCTTCATAATCCACGAAATTTTCTCCTGCCGGGTGTATTTTCAGAGACCTCATTTTCACACGTCCTGAGGGTTATATATATAGTTTTAAAATGTGTTCGAGTTACCTGGAGCCTTCCATAGCCAGCGCAGGGCATTCAAGCGAGATGGAGGCACGCTAACATTCTTGCCAGGACGCATATGCGTATTTTGGATATCGGGATCGGCAGCATCGAACAGGTCAAGGAAACAATTGACGCTCTGCGCAACGCCTTCAACCATCAGGTAGCCGGATGGTTTGACGGCATCGCCCACCAGGTAGAGGCCAGCTAGCGAGGTTGCAGATTGTGCGTCTTCACCCTGTACGACGCGATTCACCGGCCACTCGCCACGATAGGTTCCCATGGTGAGTATCCGGCAATGCGTATCAAACGTTTCACCGAAGAGCATGTGCAGATCAGCGAGGGCAAGCGCACGCTCCTCTTCAATGTTATTGCTCTGGATAACCTGGTGGCTGATCAGAAGATGCTTTCCCACTGGCGCAAGGCTCGGATCGCTATTGGTTGGTTGGACCATACCAGCGATGCGCTGTGTATCCAGGCAATACATAATGCCGCGATGGGGGATCAACGAGACATCGCTCAGAATATGCACTTTGAGACCAACAGCCTCGTTCAACCCATCTGGACTATCAGTATCCTCATCGTGCTTCAGTACCTCGGCCTGAGTGACACGATGACCGGAGAGCAATGCGTTGGTAGCACGTGGACCAATGTCACTGACGAGCAAAGAAGCTGAAAGCAGCGTTTCTTCTTTGCTGACCCGATCGCGCACACGTATAGCTGTTACATGTCCATCTTCCTGTAAAATCTTCACTACATCACAGGAGAGGCGTATCTCAGCACCGCGATCACGAACGTATTGCTCTAACTGTTGCGCCAAATGACCGCAGCCGCCCTCAACGATGGCCGGAGCACCATAGCTAAACATGTTTTTCGTTATCTGGATGACTTCAGTGGTACTGACTTGATGCAGCTCAAGGCTGAGAGCAAAACGCGAAATGCGCTCGAAAAAGGCGACCAGTTGAGGGTTGCGCCTGACATTGATATGCCGTGCGAGCCAGGAAGCAAAGGGCAACTGGCGTTCATCAGCGGGTAAGGGACGCAAGAACATCAAGTATCCCAGGCGCGTAAACCAGAAGAACTGACGCAATCCTAGAAACTTGAAGACGCCCAGTAGACCGCGAGAACGATACTGCTTACCATGAACATGAAACGAGCCAAATACATCGGCGTCAAAGAGACGGTGTGGCACATCAAGACGTTGCAGCAAAGTAGAGAGCACGCCACTACTACCGAACGGAACCATGTGTACAGCCCCAGTACTGACCTGGACGCCTTGAAACGTCTTTGCAGTAAAACGACCGCCACAATGAGGAAGTCGTTCTAGCACAGCCACCCGCTTCCCTCGTTGGAGTAACGCAGCAGCACTGAGCAGACCACCCAGACCCGCACCAATTACGATGGCATCAAAAGTATCGCCTGGCAGCGATGGATCAGGTTGAACAACGGGAGCATCCAGAACGATGCTCCCTTCACCAGCAGGGAGTTGTTTGTGCATGTAAATTACCCGAAGGTACCTCTATCTATTGTCTTCGCTGATCATGTTGCGCAAAAGACTATTGCATTCAGCCATGGTGTTGAGGACACTCTGATGAAGCTGGAATACTTTATTCAATTCACGGGCTTTGCGTGCCAGCTTTGTCACATACTCAATGTCACGAGGATTATTCATCACATCTTCCATCAACTGTAGCAACTCGGCCCATGCTAGAGCCTCACGTGTACGCGCGACATCGGCGATAGTGTTATCCATGCGCTCAGAGACTTTACGTACACCGACGCGCAATTGGTTAGCTGCTTGAGCAACCTCAGCATCATGAGCCTGCAAGGCTTCCTGGGTCGTGTTGAGCTGCTGCTGCAAAGACATTACCTGTCCATCTAATGTGGAGAGGGCCGCAGTCAAGTCTGTCATATCGGGTAGTGTGGGTTGTGACAGTTTAGACAGGCGATTAAACGATACATCGGCATCGTTAGTTGAAGATGCTGAAATCACTGGTGCACTCTCCGCAACATAAGATGTGTCTGCTGGAGCAGACGAATACGAATTAGAAGAAACCGGTTCAGGTGAGAAAGATGGTGCACTGGCCGGCGCAGCGTTGGCGTAGGAAACGGGAGCAGGAATAGGCATGCTCGCAACAGGCTGAGGTGTAGAACCATTGGTAGCCACGGCAGCCGCGACTGGAACCGGCTCAGGGACAACTGCGGGTGCCTCGACCTCTGGTTGTGTGCTACTTGATGGTCCTATTTCCATTGCACTCGTTCCGTAATCGTCGCTAGAGGCAATGGTGCGTTGATTATCGTCCTGGGTGCGATACGTCTGAGGCTCATAAGGTACCGCAATAGTTGGCATATCCTGCACCTGATCGGCGACGGACCCAAAAACCTGGAAGATGAGTTCGTGTTCGCCAATGCCCAGATGATCGCCATCATTAAGCTCCACAGGTACGAGTTCTTCGATCTGTTGACCATTGACAAAAGTACCATTTGCGCTGCGCTCATCACGGACCGTATAGCGTCCATTTTCATAATGGACGGTGGCATGGCGGCGTGAAGTCAATTTATCTTTCGATAACAATATATCGCTATTTGGTGCCCGACCAATCGTGATTTCTGGCTTATCCAACCCGTATTCCTGCACGATGTCGCCGCTTTCCGAACGTAAAGTGAAGCGGGCAGGCTGCTCAATAGCGTCATTGTGAGGTTGGGCAGTAGGAGCAGGGGAATAGGGAATGTCTGCACCTGGATCTGCGATCGTCGCACCAGCTCCATCTCCCCAGCCTTCAGAAGAAGCTGGCGGAGCACTGATCGCCTGGCCCCAATCATCAGGGGCGGCAACCGTTGCATCACTGGCAGGTTGTGCCTGCTGCGGTACATTAGAGGGGGGGGCAGAAAGGCGATGACCACAACTCAAGCAGAAATTATCCCCTGGCCGCGTTTCAGCTCCACAATAAGGACACTTATCCTTGTCCATCATAAAAATTCCTCCCATTTATAGCACGCATAAACCGATACACATGCAAGCGCAAAAACTTCTGTCATTATACCAGAAGGGAAAGTTGAGCGTCGAGGGGATTGCCTAGAAGAACCACCCTATACGACCAATTGTACGCCGAATACGGCGGCGTATATTATTATAAACGATCCAGGGAACCAAAAACACCAACACTATTGCAAGCAAGAAAAGACAACGCAATCCGGGAATAAATGCCGCCAGCAATCCTAACAATACGAGCGACGCCAGGGCAATAGCAATGACAACAACAACCGCCAGAATAGCTTTTTTCAACACCTCATCATTATTGAGAGATTGTCCCATTGATGCATTTTGTGAAGCAAAGCCCAACGATTCCATAGGAGATGCTCCATTGCCACCCCAGGACTGTTGCTGCTGTGGTGGCTGATAGCCAGGATTGGCACTGGCCCAGGGCGGTACCTGAGATTGCGCTTGCCCTTGTGTTCCCGATACTGCTAATACCGTGCCACAATTCGTACAAAAACGACTATTCGATGCCAATGCCGCATTACAATTTGGGCAGCTAGTAGTCATAAGCTACTTACTCCTTAATGAGGAAGTCCTGGCACGATCTGCACACTTCCAACAATAGCCTTTTATGATGTGGGCACCCAGCTCACATCAGGCTGTAACGCACTAAAAAATTGTTGTAGAGCATCTGTCTTATCATGCGAAGAGAAAACGATGCTCGTGGTACCATGAGCACCTGAACAGATTTGTACAGGATCCTGAGACGTTGGTGTTGTCTTTGTGCCACTATTTGATGTGACACTACATTGCAACGTTGCACTTGTTGAGCGTTGGGGGGCCTCTGAGAGTGTGAGTGAGCTATGATCTGGTAAGATATACCCAATCACAAAATTGCCCCCTAGAATAGGATCATGGACCGTGCCAGAAGCACTGACGAGGCAAGAACCATTTGGCAGCGTTGTAGGCAGATAGATGGTAAAACCCAACATCGACTTTACCTGCGTCCAATCAGTCAATGTGGTCGCTGGCCCAGAAGTAATGCCAGGCGTTCCCGAAGCCGCCAGATTGCGAAACACCATTACAGGCTTCCCACACCAGGGCACCTGAGCGAGATTCAGCGTCGCAGGCGTTGGCGTAGGCTTCGGTGTGGGGGTAGGGGCAGCACTCCCCAGACTGGGACCAGAGCATGCCGCAAAAAGTCCACCAAGCAAAAGCACTGTCAGACAAGATCTGCTATAATTTGCATATCTCACAAGCACGAAACGCGTGAAAAAGCATGATCGCCATCGTTTCCACCATGCCTCTAAATGGCCTTCCTCTCCTTCTTCTAAAGAAGAGAATGACTGAAATAGCCTCATATGATACTCCTTAAAACATACACATAGATACAAAAAAAGGGCTATCTAGATCATAAACGAACCAGGTAGAAACATGATGACTTTTTTGATTACCTTCTGGCCCAAGTATACGTGAGAATAAGAGAAAAACCTATGAAGTAGCTCTCAATCTTGCGGACAAGTAGCTCTCAATCTTGCGGACAAAAAAGAGGGACTTTACAGCGTTTTGATTTAATGCTACCATTACAATTCACCGACACAAAATGCGTAACAATACAAGAGCTTTCTTTTTTTAATGATTGACTATCTTACTGAAGATGTGGTGAAAGACTCCCTCATCAGCCAGTGAATGATCCCCGAGGGGGTGAGCGCCCATGAATGCAAAACAGATATGGCAAACGACAATAGAACGCTTGCAAACAAAGGTGAAACCAGAAGTTTTTACAACCTGGTTTCAGGGCACCTCCGCGCTCTCCTTCCAAAATGGGGTTTTTATTGTGCGCGTCCCCACAACATTTGCCAGAGCACATCTCGAGTTCCGCTACATAGATATCATCCACGAGGTTCTTGAGGAGATCTTACGCGAACCAGTTGAAGTCAAGTTTGTCGTCTCCAAAGAAACACCTCCCACGGGAGATGAGATGGAGGAGACAACGGTTCTACCTGCACAAAAACGTACGTATCGTCTGCCCAGAAAACGCGCCGCACAACGCGAGAAACGTATCGCAGATGCCGCCGCCGCTGCAATGACCTCAATGGCACCACCAACAACACCACATACCAGCGTGCATCGTATAAATGAACAGAATGTGCAGGAAGCAGAGCAAGCGTCTGGTACTATTTATTACGCGCGAGACGAGCAACAGCAAAAAGCAAAACGTGAACCTGATGTTGCCATGCTCTTTCCAAATGAAGCCCTTCTCAATACACGCTATACATTTAATAGCTTTATTGTAGGAAAATCAAATCAGTTGGCCCACGCTGCATCACTCGCCGCATCCGAGAATCCAGGCCATATCTACAATCCGCTTTTTCTGTATGGAGGCGTGGGATTGGGAAAAACCCACCTCATGCATGCAGTGGGACACGCAGGTGAGTCTAGAGGTCTGAATGTTCTTTATGTCACGTCAGAGAAATTTACGAACGAGATTATCAATGCCATCCGTTATCAGAAGACGGAAGAATTTCGCGCGAAGTACCGGCAGATTGATATTCTACTTGTCGACGATATCCAGTTTATTGCGGGAAAAGAGTCGACTGAGGAAGAGTTTTTCCACACTTTCAATTCTCTCCATAGCGCAAACAAGCAGATTGTCGTGACCAGCGACCGTCCTCCCAAAGCCATTCATAGCCTGCAAGACCGCCTGCGCTCACGTTTTGAATGGGGTCTACTGGCTGATGTGCAGCCACCTGAGTACGAGCATCGGCTGGCTATTCTGCGCTCCAAGGCTGAGTCATTGCGCTTCTCCGTTCCCAGTAGCATTATTGATTATATTGCCCGTCCACAGTGCAGCAGTGTACGTGAATTGGAGGGAGCGCTCAATCGTGTTATTGCGTATGCCACGTTGCATGATGAGCCCCTTACCATGAATCTTGCCGTTAAAGCACTTGAGCACATTTATAGTACCAAAAAGCCGTCCTCTAACCTGAGCATTGAGCAAGTGATGGAGGGCATATGTGCGTATTATAATGTGGATGCAACGTTGGTGTGTGGTAAGCAGCGCGATCGGGATATCGTATGGCCGCGCCAGGTTGCAATGTATTTGATGCGTGAGGAGACCAGTGCATCATTGTTGCAGATCGGGACAGCTCTGGGTGGGCGTGATCATACAACAATTATGCATGGATGGGAGAAGGTCAACATCGAGATGGCCCATAACGATCGTATCCGGCAGGAGATTGCTGCTGTGCTGGAGTCTATTCAGGGAAGACATTGAAACTCATCTCATCCTATCATGTTTTTTAAAGATAGCCACCAACGTGCGTATCTCGACCAGGAATAAATATACGACTTGCTCCGCAACATCAGTTCTTGTATACTAAATCACTATCTACAGTTGTCGATATGGCATGTGGCCCTGATGGTTGGGTACTTGATGTTGCCTTCGCTCAATATGGCATTATTGACAATATGGGGCCAGAAGTCAGCGTGAGCCACCGGGCAATTAAGAAACCTGCTCTCCCCTCCAGGGAGTATAATAAGGGTGTAATGGGGTGTACACTAGCTCACAGCAGGAGCCGTTTTTATGCAACAACAACAACAGCCGGGCAATTATAACTTGCTGGCGGTTTTTCCCGATGAGACAATAGCTGAGGCCGCAGTCACAAAACTGCACAAAGAAGGGTTTAGCAATGATGAGGTATTTCATCTCCCTTCCGGCAGCGCGGGCAATGGCGAATTTCGCGAACATGGACCCAACACTGCCCGTAGAGACGTTTTTCTCCAGGTCCAACGTTCCCGCCCGAATCCACTTCTGATCTTGATATTCGCAGTCGTTTTCGGACTGGTTCTGGGAGCATTGGCAACCGGAGCCGGGGACATCTTCAAACTCCCTGAACCATCAACGATCATTATCGGTGTCATTATTGGTATAGTGCTTGGCGTGGTGATTGCTCTACTACGACGTGGGCGCGTGCGTGGCGCAATCGGGCAGGATCTATCGAAGCCAACGCCAAAACCGAAGAGCCAACCGCAAGGAGCGCTCACCGTTGTCGCACTACGCTTTGCCGATCCTGATAATATCAGTCGCATGTCGCGTGCACGCGCAATGTTGATCAATGGCGGTGGGAAGATTGACAGAAGTGTAGGACGACGGCAATAAAAAAGGACGGGATTATAAATGGCACCCCTACACCATCAGGAATCCACGCAATGGATCTTGACAAATGGTGTAGGGGTGCCATTTATAAACCCGTCTGTGGAGGGAGACTTTTCATCGGTAACATAACATGAAACACCGACCCTTGCCCCATTTTGCTTTCAGCCCAGATGCGACCTTCATGCATAAGAACAATTTGCTGCACAATCGCCAACCCCAGGCTGGTCCCCTGGATGTAACGCGTCTTAGCCGCATAGATACGACTGTAGGGCGCAAAGATCTCATCCAGAGAATCCGCAGGAATACCCATACCCTGATCCTGCACAATGATATGGATGGAGTCCTCTTCCTGACTACTTTTCAATAAAACCTTGCTATGGGTAGGCGAATATTTTACTGCATTCGAGACGAGGTTGGTCACTAATTGCATCAACTTGTCATAATCTCCTTCAATGAGAGGCAGAGTTTCATCAGTATCAAGATCGATGATATGGTCGGGGGCAATCAGAATCATGCGTTCAGCAACCTCTTGTAAAATGGTATTAATATCAATTTTGCTGAAGTGCAAGCTCGCTTTCCCCGATTTCATACGTTCAAGATCAAGCAACTCGCTAATCATACGATTGAGACGCAGTGCATCAATATTAATATCGTTGGCATATTCTTTGACTTCAATCACATTGAAATCTTCATCGCGTAAAAGTTCGCTGAAGCCTTGAATGCCTGTGAGGGTTGTACGGAATTCATGACTTACAATCGCGATAAAATCGCTCTGCATCTTATTGATCTGTTCCAGGCGTGCATTGGTTTGTTGTAGAATGAAGAGCAACGACTCCAGTTCCTTCTCCATCCTGCGTCTATCCGTCACATCACGAAAGACACAGACCGCGCCGATAATCTGCTGCTCCTGATTGCGTAATGGTGCTCCACCAACGTTGAGTCGTACTTCCTCCTGACCACTTTCCCTTAAACACATATCGACCGCATGACTACCAGTTAATTCTTCCCCACCTAATACGCGCATCATCGGCGTTTGCTCTAGAGAGAGAGGTTGACCATTTCCATCCATGATTGCATAACGAGAGCTGATGCCTGTTATCGGTTTGCCGTACTTATCCACCGACCCCTGCGTAAATACACTGCGACCAGCAGGATTTGTACGTACTATCTGACCATTAGCATCGTAGACAACCAGGCCATCTGAGATTGCTTCAAAAATTGCTTCAAGCTGGTGAAAACGCGAAGTGGCCTGCTGTTCAGAGAGCAAGAGACGCTCCTCCAAATGCTTACGTTGAGAGATGTCTTCAATGGTACAGGCGAAACAGTCAAACGTATCATCAATAAGATACACAGGCGATAAGGTGAGATTGACCCACACAAAGCTGCCATCTTTGCGTACATAACGCGTCTCACGTATGCGCGGTGCAGTACCACTGGATGCACGCGTCGAACTGAGATAGGCTAAATCTCTCCCTACATCATCAGGATCAGTCATCGCTAAAAATCCTTGCTGCAACAATTCCTCGCGTTCGTATCCAAGAATCTCACAAAAGTGCAAATTCATGTGTTGCAAGTGTCCATCTCCATCCATGTAAGCCATACCGACGGCGGCTTGCTCAAAGATTGAACGGAAACGCTTATCCTCAGTAGCGTCTTTTAACGTGGGTAATGCACTAGAGAGAGGCTCGTTTATATGATTCGATCTTCGGAATCCTTGATGATGCATGAATATAATCCTCTAGATGAACAATGGTACCATCCTCTTAAAAACTCGTACTTTCTTTTTAGTATAATAAGCATACCTAAACTCATGCATGAAGCAGCATAAAGAGGCCAGATACGCCTCGGACATCCCGGCAACCAGGATATTTTGCGGGAAGACTAGAAAAATAGAGAAATCTTCGTTACAATATATTCGTAAGTATATTATCTGATCACAGGATTATAAATTACGTCAGGGCATCTTTTCTCGTCTTATCTTTGCTATGGAGGATTTTTTGATGAAAAATACCTATCTAACACTACCTTATTTTCAGACGCGCCCGGAGAAAATAATACGTCGGCGTACTCAATTGCTACCACTATATAAGGTTATTCTTTTTAATGATGACCATAATGAAATGGGGGATGTTGTGTTTGCCCTTCTGCATTCCGTCAACAACCTTTCAACACAGGAAGCCGAATATATTATGCTTACCGCCCATCTAACGGGCAGCGCAGTTGTTATCGTGTGTCCAAAGGAGGCCGCAGAATATTATCAAGAACGCTTAGTAGGTTATGGGCTGATGGCAACAATTGAACCCGAGTAGAGAGAGTCCATTTATAGGCATATGTTATAGATATTTGAAACATTGACTACTGTCGTGTTAAGTATTAGAATTCAGAGTAACCTGAATAGAAGACATTGACAACGGCGTAGGAATGTTGATAATGAAGGTTGCTCAGCAGAACTGTTTATCTCGCTCCATATAAGAGGGAAAAAAACACCATGGTTCACTTATGGGGTTCCAGAACCCGAGAAGAGACAGAAATGAGTAAGTCGGCTCTCGGAGGAAACGCCACAGGGGATATCGCCGTTGTTATTGGCGGCGAACAACTCGATTTTAACCTCGTCTACCTTGGATGTCAGATGGCCAAAGGGGCCAGGCGCAAGGTTCATCTCGTTCACGTTATAGAAGTGCCACGCGCATTGCCATTGAAAGCTGTACTCACTCAAGAGTCCGAACGAGCAGATAAGTTGCTCAATTCCGCAATGCAGATAGCCGAACGCGTCGGCTCTGACGCTATTGCAGAAATTGTGCAGGCCCGCGACGCTGGCCCGGCCATTGTGGACGAAGCCAGAGATCATAATTGCTCACTTATTTTAATTGGCTTTGTGCGTTCTGAAAGCCGTAGTCCCAACGATCTGGGCAAAACCGTACCTTATGTACTGGCGAATGCTCCATGTCGTGTCTGGCTTGTTCAGGATCCACCTCATCCTACAACGACCTGATCAAAACGCTCCGATCATCACCTCAGCGTGCTTGAACCCATCAGAGGACAACCGACAGTTTGTTTCCAGTGATGGGTAAGAGTAACATTCTCTCCTCTCCCAGCTTGAACATATGGTACAATTGAAACGTGTTATTAGCGAAGCACTCACACAGGCTTATCAATCGCGCCTCTATAAGACGCAATCAAAGTTGACATAGTACTACCTTGTTTACGACTTTTACTGATCTGGGAGACAATTATGACAACAAACTCTCATGCCACTGATCCTCCGGGACGCATGCATAAAGATTATTATACCGCCCTTTACCGTACGGCCTTGACCATTTCTTCTAGCCTCGAATTGGATCAGGTCTTGCAAGGTATTGTGACAAGCGTCACAGAAGCAATGCAGGTCAAAGCGTGCGGACTCCGCTTGCTCGATCCTGAGACGGGGCAGTTGCGCTTAAGTGCAGTACACGGATTAAGTAAAGACTATCTCGCCAAAGGCCCTGTCAATATTACCAGTAGCGAGATCGATAGCGAAGCCTTAAAGGGATCTCCCGTCCATATCGCCGATGCCAGGAATGATCCGCGCTTTCAATATAAGGACGCCGCCCGGCATGAGGGCATCGTTTCGGTGCTTTGCGTGCCCCTGGAGGTGCATGGCGAGTCAATCGGGGTGATGCGTGCCTATAGTGATGAGTCAACCACATTTCAGGATGATGATGTCCAGTTTCTCTCAGTGTTAGCAAGCCTATCCGCGCTTGCAATCGAAAATGCGCGTTTGTATGAAAGTGTCAAAAGCTCCTATGATGGAGTTGTCGATGCCTTCTGGGGCACACACATCGAAATTGACATTTGATGCAAGGACGGCAACAATTCGTAGAGGAAACGGGCGTTACAAATGGGTAGCGGCGTACACCTTCGTGCGCCCACGTCCTGGCAAGATGGTTCCTCGGCACAGGGCGCACGCAAGGTGACGCTCCTACCCATTTACCTTTAAAACATAAATATTCGGCAAAATCAGGATATCTCCTTTCATCACGTATTCGTTAAATAGGGTGATGTAAACGCCGTACGTTCACCAACACCCTTCCCCGGTACTGGAAAGAGACGCGCAGAAAGTGGCTTTTGCAGACGCAGTGCCAGCGTTGCCACATCAAGCAAGAGATGGGCAATCGTCTCGGCAGAACAACTCCCTGGCAATGGCATCTGTATCTAACCCGGTACCACAAACCGCTGAATAAAGCAAAAGTTGTTGCACATTGACGTACCCCTCTTCCCAACGCTGACCCAGTCCCGCATCCTCCAACACAGGCAACATCAGCCCACAGTATCCACAGGTAGGCAGTTCTGTACTCTTCAACGCACTGGTCAATGCCGCTGCAATGGAGAGCGTTCCAGGGGAACCAAGCGGTCCATACCCACATAATTCTAATGCAGATGCGATGCTATCAGCACCCATCGGTGCCGGAGATACATCAATGCCCCCAAAGAGGAGGCCGGACTCTTGCGCCATCTGCTGTCCCAATTGTACGATAGGAAGAGCATACGTTCGTAAAGCTTCGCGCACCCATTGCGTGATAGTAACAGGATCAAGCGCCTGTGTAGTAGTAGTGACGTGAGCCTGTAACGCCTCCGTCACAATACTTGCCCCTTGCAATCCTAGCGCAAGACTGGCGGGACCAGCATGATAGGCGGCTGGAAAGAAAGGCGTACCAGGCGCAACGCAGGCCAGCATCGCAAAGCGGAAATTGCCCTGACCCTCTTCCGTCTCCTGGGCCAGACGCTTGATCACAAACGCAGTCGGTAAGGCAGCTTCTTGCCGTAAACCATGCTCTATCGTTGCCAGTTGCACTGTTCCACTTAATGCTGAAGTCGAGATCAGTATATCGGCAAGGAGATCCAACCGATCCAGAGAGAAACCTGGTCGTGTTACCTGCGCCGTACCCAACGAGCAAAAGTTCAGATCAGCATCGCTGAGCATACCTTGGAGATCCTTCACATACCGTAGCACATTCTCTGACGACCAATCCGCAAGATCATCAAATAACGAACACGTGGAGAGACGCACCGTCTGTACCTCATATCCAGCATCAGTAAAGCGCGTACGGGCACTTTGCAGGAGCGTTTTAGCATGCTCAATTACTGCCGATGCTAGAGGATGAGGTTCCGCGATACCAAGTGTAATCGTACGCAATGGAGAAGTCAGCATAAATGTTTACCTATTTCTATATATCTTTTGCGACCCACGAGTATTCACTCCATTTTAGCACGCATTCCCCTTGACGAAATTTTGTTCTTACATTAGACTTGCCAACAAGGACAGAAACACGGTCAGTGGGGAGCGCATCAATGGCAACACATGATATTGGCAAGCAGGAAGAGAAGCAACGCGAATGCTTTCTTTGCACACTCGATCCTAAAAGCCCTTGCTCTAAAGTACAGCTTGAGGGGCAAATTATCGCGGCCCAGGAGCGTGTTATCGATGGTGCCAATACATCAGTTATACTACTCGATACTGGAACGTCCCGTGTAGAATTGCATCTGCCGGATCAGTATTATCGTAGTCTCGTGCGTGGATTGAAAGCCAGAGGAGACGTGATCGGCTCATATGGACTACGCCTGCGCGTCTATCATCTGCCCACCGAGCCTGTTCTCGTCGAATATAAAGGGAAGAGTAGGAACTGTTACAAAGGCAATGCCTACACCCTGGCAGTATTCTCGCCAGATACGTTACTCAACATCACCGATTTAAACATGGCAGAATATTGTCCACGCCAGCATATGCTCAATCGGCTCAGACCCTCAACGGTCTCCCCTGCAACACTACGAGGCAATCTGGTCCATCATTGTTTTAAAGAACTGCTCAAAGAACATGATCGCGGCAAACATCCAGGTATCGGCAAAGGAAATGATGTCGACAAGGAGCTACAGGAAGAGACGGCGCTCGCTGCACTCCATCGCCATCTTACACAGGCATTACATCTCAACAGCCTTGAGATGGCCCTGGCAAATGTTTCTGTGGATACGCTTCGTGCCGATGTAATACCCCATCTTGAGAGTCTTGCACGCTGGTATGAAAGTGAACGCAATACATTATGGGATATGCCTGCAAACTATACTGAAGCAGCAGATGCGGAGCAGCAGGAGCGCCAATCAGGCAATCAGGTCAGGGCAGAGACGTTTCTGTTGGCCCCAGAGATCGGCCTGCGCGGTCGCCTCGATCTATTCTGGCAGCAGTCTGGACGCCAACGCCTGCTTGAATTAAAAACGGGGGGCGCAAAAGGTGAATTGCCGAAACGTGAACATCGCTGGCAGGTATATGGATACCATGCATTACTCACGGTACGACGCGATTCCAAGATGAAGCGAGCACTTGCGACATTGCTTTATACAGGCACACCAGGTTTTGCCCAGGCATTCGGTATTCCTGCCAGCATACGTGAAATTCAACGCGTCAACGAAACACGCAACACGCTTGTGCTTAGCCATATCACAGGGATTCCGACGCCTCCGCCAGGACCCTCACGTTGCACAAAATGTGCCATGCTCACCGCAATGTGAAAGTGTTTCAGCGTTACTGGACTGGCAGCCACCAGAGACTGATAGCCGTGGTACTCTTCAACGCGAAGTATCAACGTCGGACACCGATACACCCGCGCTGCATGCGGCAAGCCCACGACTATTACCCATTGACACGACTGAATATCGAGACTTTTTTTCTAAGTATTATAAACTATTACTTTTGGAGGGATTCGCAGGCGAACAACAACAGGCATTGCTCTGGAAGACACCCGTCAACGAACGTATTGAGCGTGGTACCGCACTTATGGGGTTGCAAGCACTGATGGCACCAGTAGAGGAAAAAGATGGCTGGATGCAGACCTTCCACTGCGCAAATACCTCCGAATTGCGCGAGGGCGATGAAATTCTTCTCAGCAGTGGAGATCCAATCACTGGAGAAGTGGTCACGGGAACCATTCTATCTATTAGCTCCGAACAGGTAAGCGTATGGACCCGTGAGTTAATCGCTCATCCATTGTTGATCGACCGCTACGAAAACGACCTGGTACATGTGCGCACATTGCAAAATCTGTTACGCTGGTTGCAAGCCAACTCGCACCTGCGCGATCTTGTCGCCGGGAAGATACGACCACGCTTCATGCAACAGGACGTGACGCAAAGACCCGATTTTAACCAGGAACAGAATCTGGCCGTGGAACGAGCATTGCAGATGCAGGATTATCTACTCATTCATGGACCGCCAGGTACAGGCAAAACAAGCGTTATCGCCGAGATCGTTAAACGCTTATGCGCACTGGGACAACGTGTTCTGCTCGCTGGCTTTACTAATCAGGCGGTCGATAATATGCTCAAACGCCTGGACAAAGAGGATTTCCATGACTACCTTCGTCTGGGCCATGAGCGGAGCGTCGCTGAAAGTATCCGACCACGCCTATTGAAAACACTTGCCGATGCTCAATCTGGCATCAATGATGCAGAGCCTGACATATCACCAGATGGCTCATCCCAGTCTCTCTACGCTGAACGCGTGCTTGATCTTCTGAATCATACGCCAGTTGTAGCCAGCACCACTGCTACCTGGTCGTCAGATAAATATGCGCCACAGGTGGCTGAGAACACTGACCTTGATCTCCACTTCGATGTAGCAATCATCGACGAGGCAGGTCAACTTACCGTTCCAGCCATTCTCGGTGCCCTCCGCTTTACCAAACGCTTTATCCTGGTGGGAGATGAAAAGCAGCTCCCTCCACTGGTATTAAGCAAAGCAGCAGCAGAGCAAGGATTAGCCAACTCCCTCTTCGGTATGCTCAAACAACAGGACGAAGATTACATAAAAGACCATCCTATAGCGATTAGTGCCTGTGTAGCTCTGCTAACTCAGTATCGTATGAACAGGTGGATCTCAAACTTCTCATCAACGCTCTTTTATGAAAAACGCTTGCTGGCCCATGCTTCGGTCGCACATCGCAGGTTGCAGTTTCCCAATTCAATTGCGCCACCCGATGAGGATGCGGCCATTGCACAGGTTATTGCTCCGCAGTTTCCCCTCGTCTTCCTGGATGTACGGGATGAGGGCGCAAACGCGCAATTAAAGCTAAGCAACGCGGAGGCACAAGCAACACGTGCGCTGGTAGCAGGTTTGTGTGCGCGTGGCATTGAAGCAAAAGATATTGGCATCATTGCACCTTATCGCGCACAGGTTGCCAATATCCGCCGCCACCTGCTAAGTAGCGATGCTGCTCCTGATAGTGGATTGAGCGTTGATACGGTAGACCGTTTCCAGGGGGGCGAACGATCAGTGATTATTATGTCTTTTGCAACGACCCATGAGCCAGAACCGGAGAGCCAGCGCCGTGAATTTCTGATCAATGCGCACCGTCTCAATGTAGCATTGACGCGTGCGCAACGCAAGTTGATTCTAGTAGGTAGTGTTCCGGCGCTTGAACATCTACCTGTATTCGGGCGCTTGATTGCGTATTGTCAGAGTATGCATACAGTGTTTCCTTACCAGAAACAACAAGAAGATATTTGATGACTCTGTCAAATGCCATTTCGTAAGCTAAGTAAATGAGAATAGTGCGTTTTAAAATAGTTATTTTTGAGAATTGACACACCACATCTGTATACGTATACTTGTTCTAAATCGTTCGATATACTGTGTCCCAGACCATCTGATCAACTCGTCGATCGAAGAAACATTGCGGGGAATGTGGAGAATGTGAGGAATGTCGTGAAGAATAATCATAAATTCAGGAGGGTGGCGTGGCTGTAACTCCCATTTACACAATTGGTCACGGCAATCGTTCACTAGCAGCTTTCCTTGAGCTTCTTCAACGCTACGAGATTGCCCACGTGATCGATGTACGCTCTCAACCCTACTCACGCTATACACCGCATTTCTCGCGTGCTGCTCTGGAGTATTCTCTCAAAGAGCACCATATCCGCTATGTTTTTATGGGAGATACCCTGGGAGGACGCCCCAAAGACGCAAGCTGTTATCGTGAAGATAAACCCCAGTACGACATCATTCGCACCAGACCTTTTTATCTGCAAGGTATTGCACGCCTGCGCACCGCATGGGAGAAACAATTATGTGTGGCCCTTTTATGCTCTGAGGCAAAACCCCAGGAATGTCATCGCAGCAAATTAATCGGCAACACACTCATCGAACAGCAGATCCAGGTCTCCCACATCGACGAAAGCGGATACTGTAAAGATCAACAGGCAATCAATATGCTCCTGACGGGTGGGCAGCAGTTATTGTTTGAGGATCTCTCACCAATAGAGGTCAGTGGCAAAATAGGTCGTGCACGCAAGAAACTGAGCACGTCAGATAGGAATGGGGAACAGATGGATGCAACCTGAAATCGTAACCATCGGCGTCTACGGCTTCGACCGCGAAGCTTTTTTTCAAGCGTTACTGGATGCACATGTAGCTATCTTTTGCGACCTGCGAGCCAGGCGTGGTGTGCGCGGTTCTCAATATACCTTCGCAAACAGCACACGCCTGCAACAATCATTGCAGCAGATCGGTATCCGTTATGTCCATTGCAAAGAACTGGCTCCATCCGCTGCATTGCGATCTATCCAGACTGAGGAAGATAAGCAAGCACATATAGCGAAAAGGGCACGCAACACCCTGAGCCAACGCTTCATACAGGGATATGAGCAAGAATGCCTTGCAACCCTTGATGCCGGGCAATTTATTGCTCGGATAAGCGAGAATGCCAACGTCGTTTGCCTGTTCTGCGTCGAACATGAGCCAGACGCCTGTCACCGTTCGCTCGTAGCCCAATGCCTGGCCCAAGAACTAAATCTGCATCTCAAGCATATAAGATAGGGACAATTTTTCCAGTGTAGGGACCATCTTTAGAGCGTCTCACAATTTATTGACGTTCTTTCTGGATGTAGGAGGGGTAACATGGAGAGGGTATTAATAGTCGCAAAAACACACATGAATAATGGTGTCTGTGTCGGTGCACTAATCCTACGTACCAATCGCCATATTCGTTTATTGACGCAAGATCGTACCAAAATGCCCTTGCAAACGCCGTTTGATGTTGGACAACTCTGGAACCTGGATTTTCGGCTGACCGGGACGACACGCCCACATATTGAAAGCGTCGTTGTGATGGGCGAACAATTTCTCGGCATCCAACCAGATATGCGCCAGACCTTGCTTCAACGCATCCAACCCTGGCAAGGTAAACCCTGGCACCTGTTTGATGGCTTGCTCACCACCGAAGAAAAGAGTTGTTATATTGCCCATACTGGCAGATTACCAAAATGCAGCGTTGGTTACTGGCTTCCCGATGAACCATTAACACTCATGTATCAACATCAACGCCCTTATTACCTGCTTGAATATGGTCACAGTGGAAGACGCAACTGGTCCTTCGGAGCACTCTGTATTCGATATGTTGGTTTTCCCGCTCCTTTACCTTGCATCCCTGCTGGCACACTATTGCGTGTCTCACTGGCTCGCTGGTGGAAACCTGACTGGGCCGACGATGAACGCTGTTACCTGCAATTATCGGGTTGGTATCCTTGCGAAGAGAGGAACGAAGATGACGGATTATGATCCTAAACGCCTTGTTGAAAGTGGTTATGATCATGTGGCACAACGCTATCTCGAATTTACACAACGTGATATTCAAACAGATAAACCTTCCGCGCGGATAAATTATCTAAGAAAATTGCTGAAACGTCTTCCTGCGCAGGCAGAGGTGTTAGAATTGGGTTGTGGAGCTGGTGTTCCCTGCACTCAACTCCTTGCCCAGCAAGCTCACGTCACTGGAGTTGATATCTCTGCAACTCAGATTTCATTGGCCCGGCAAAATGTTCCCATCGCAACATTGTTTCAGGCAGATATGATGACGCTTGCATTTCCTTCAGCAGCCTTTGATGCAGTTGTTGCTTTCTATTCTCTCATCCATCTTCCCCGTGTAGAGCAAGCTGTTTTGTTAGAACGCCTTGCGCAATGGCTCCGCCCCAATGGATGGTTTCTTGTGAATCTTGGCATTGTGGATGATCCCGGTTCAATTGAGCCTGATTGGTTAGGCGCAGCTATGTATTGGAGTAGTTATGATGCTCAAACAAATCTCGATCTGATCCGCCAGGCTGGTCTCACGCTTATTGAGACAGAGATTTTGACGGATGATGAAGATGGGGAGCTAGTTTTATTTCTCTGGGTCCTCGCGAAAAAGACATAATTGGGTATGTTCTAGCCCATTCCATTTGATGGTCTTCAATGATGTAGGAGCGCGATTTATAAGCATTGACTCCAATAAATGGGGATGCACCAAAATTGATGCGTCAAAAATGCAGTAACGCGCGTAAAATGGTAGGGGCCCGATTGTATCGCGCCCGCAATTTATTGACTGGTGGCCCAAAGTTGATAAATCACGGACTGCGCCTTCGTGTATACTGTGTACTCCAAAAAATCCCGAATTCGCAAAAATAACGCCCATCACGGTAGGGAAGCCATTGATGACTCTGTTGGGAAAACGGATACGGTTGAGCTTAAATTGTCTGGACGGATTTCCCAACAGAGTCATTTATTATTCCGGGTCGACAACATGCTTACCAGTACCGCTCCTCATTCCAGGGATTGGCGCGGTTATGATACCCACGCTGCTCCCAGAAACCAGGGTGGTCGCGTTCCATAAATTCTAACCCATCGAGCCATTTCGCACTCTTATAAGCATAAAGTTTGGGCACAATCAGGCGCACAGGCCCACCATGTTCAGCCGCTAAATCCTCTCCATCATGCTTGAAGACGATCATCACATCGTCATCATCCAGGCTCGCTAATGGCATATTGGTAGTATAGCCCGTCCAGGAATGAGCCAATACAAACTTAGCGGCGGGCAAAGGCTTTGCCTTCTGCAAAATCTCGCGTATGTGAATGCCTTCCCAGGTATTATCGTAACGGCTCCATGTAGTAACACAATGAAAATCGGAGGTCAATGTCGTATGTGGCAACGCCAGAAACTCTTCCCACGTCAATTCAAACGGATTCTCTACCAGTCCCGTGATCTTAAGTTTCCAATCCGTTGGCAGTTGCTTTGGTGTCTTCTCATAGCTAAGCACCGGCCATTTTTTTGTCAGATACTGTCCCGCAGGCAGACGATCTAATCCATCTGGACGTTTCTCTACCACGGACTCAACCTTTTTTCCAAACAATGACATAAATTTTTTCTACTCCTTATCGTATACTGCCATCAAAGACCGTCTATTATTAAGTCTTTCTTGAGATGTTTGCGTTACATAAAGTGGGGACATATCCATAAGACGGACGCACGTATATACTCAAGTGCCAGAAACCATTGCGCCTTGTCTAGAAGAACACTACAATAAGGAGTGCTTATTCCATTTTAGGTGTTCGTAATACACACCCTCATGCTTGTTTCATACGTACATGATAGTGAATTGTGTTCAAATGTAGGGGCTCGATTGATCGCGCCCGTGTCTGTCGGTAATAAATGTAGGGGCTCGATTGATCGCGCCCGTGTCTGTCGGTAATAAATGAGGAGTAATTTCTATGGGCCTCTTCCTGTTAGCTCTTATCGCGGCGCTGATAGTCATGGCCGTTCTCTGTATTGGACGCTTCGCCTTCGGGCGTCGAGAACAGTTTGATAGACGCAAGTTTCTGCGCTGGTTTATTGGCTATTTTATCTTCAACTACCTTATCTGCCTTGCTATTCTCTACTTCGGTCTGCCATCTCTGACCGGGCCTTTCTGGGGCTGGCAATGGGTACTGTGGCCTCTGGTCTTTAGCTGTGTCGGTAATCTCTTCGCTTTTGCCTCCCCCGCTATGGGAGCACTGGAAGATGCAGCCGCCATCAGTCAGGGAGGTCGTGCACGTTCATCAAGTAGCACAACCCGTATGCCATCGAAATATTCGCGCGGTGCTGTGGCCGCTGCGATCTTTGGCCTGATCTTTGCCGTAGTGTTCGGCATTGTGATCTCGTTCCTGATCACCATCTTTACCACCTGGTTTGATGTCAATGCAAAGGCACTCGCCGCAATTCCCAACGTGAAGATGCAGACTTCTTCTGTTCTGCCACCTACCGATGCGAATAATATCGTTCTGGTGAGTCAAAGCGTTGCGTCATATAAAGGGCAACAGGTGCTTGGCTCAACCGGGCAGAACCTTGGTTCCGCTTATGGTATTGATCCGACCAGTTATACGTTGCAATCAATTAATCATCATCTGTATTATGTCGCTCCCCTTTCGTATAACAACATTTTTGCCAATCTATCCAGCTCTACTACGCCCGGCTTTGTTGTCGTCGATGCCGAGAACCCTCAGGCCATCCCTCAACTCTACACCGAGCAGAAACTGGCTGGCACGTCGCTGGGATATCTACCCGGCGCACTCCTCAATCAGGATCTGTTGCGTCACGTCTATCTGAGTGGCTACACCTATGGTCGCCTGCTCGATCCAACATTGGAACTTGACGATAGCTTCCATCCGTATTGGACGATCTCATTGATGCAGCCAATTCGTGGTTACGTTGGTGATACCCTCAGCGAAGTATTGATCGTTGATGCCCATACTGGTGTCATCAAGAAGTATAATCCCCAAAGCGTACCAACATGGGTCGACCGTGTGATGCCCTCCGATACCGTCACTCAATACCTGCAATGGTGGGGACTGTATCATTCCGCACCCTGGTTTAATCCTTCCGGACAGGGTCAGCAGCAACCGGCCAGCACGCCAGAGTTGCTTTACAACAAGGTTGATGAGCCGGTCTGGCTTATTCCGATGACCTCAGCGTCTTTAAATGACAATTCGAGTACAGGCGTGTTCCTGTTTAATACGCACACAAATGAAGCGAATTTTTACCCCCTCTCCGGCCTGGGCATTGGAGATAATGTCACAAAGACCTTCTCGTCGACGCGTGCGAATATCCGCAATTATGATGTGGCAAGCGTACAGCTATATCAGATATATAATACCCCCACCTGGGTCGCAATTTATGTACAGAGTACGAGTAGTGGCGACATCTTCCAGGCCGTCGGTGTTGTAAATGCACGCAATTTGAATGGCGACAATGTGCAGTTTGAGGCAACTCTACCCCAGGCTTTGCAGGATTATCAACAGTGGTTAACGCAACAGGGGAACGGAGGTAGCCCATCAGGAGGTTCCACAACCTCGACCTTTACTGGCAAAGTGTTGCGCGTCTCTTCTGTACAACAGGGTACTAATACCGTCTATTACCTTCAGATTGAGGGGCAAGGTAACATCTTTACTGCGAATCTTTCCCTCTCGCCAAAATTACCATTGGTACAAATCGGTGATACGGTAACTGGTACTTATCAGACAGGAGGTGGCACGGTGATCAATCTCCTGTCCTTTAATGATACCAGTATCAATCTGGGAACACCAGCAACAGGAGCCACGCCCACTCCTGTTCCCACACCAACCCCTAAGCCTAAAAAATAGGAATAGTAGGGCCAGATTGATCACGCCGGGTCACACGCCAGCGCGATCAATCTGGCTTCTATTCTGGTTTAGTCAATGTTGATAGGCCAGGACATTTATACAGTTAGCCCTACAAAAAGGCGGCTATCACGATCTGTCAATGGATCGATCTCTCCAATAGATGCAGCATGAGCAAAGACGATTCCTGGTTGCTCGGCTCGCATTGCTCTTGCGAGAACAGAGAAACTCTTTGCTATGCTGCGCTTTTGTATCTCTTGCTCGATCTGCTTCCACTCCTGATGTGTCTGCGCAAAGTGTTCGCGTGCTCCAATGGCAAGTGCATAGATTTCAACGGGTTGCAAGCCCTCTCGATATCCATGCTGAATAGCAATCTGCTGGCCCTGAATATCTCTGACTGTTCCTTGGGTGCTTAATAGACCAGCGAGTTGTTGTATCTCTCCCCATGCTCCACTTTTTACTGCTGACAGTTGTGGCCCGATCTCGCTGTTTGTATAGTCTGTATTTGCCGCAAGCCACTCACTCACTTCTTGCTTATAAAGGTCCCACGCTTTATAGTCATTCTCTGCAGGTGGGGCAGGCAATGAGAACTGGCTTCCTACAAATGGACTGATGGATGCTCCAGACATCCTGGCAATCTCAAAGCCACGTCCCATCAGCGTTTCCAGCATCTCTAGTGCCCTGTTAATACCGTCCCTTTGCAATACCTGCTGTAGCGCTTCGACTAGCACCGCTCGCGTAATCATATTGCCAGGGGCTACGATGTTTATACCGGACATATTCGCGATCTCCTGCATCCCTTCTGAAGTGAGACCCAGGTTGGCAAGCCCCCACAATATCTCATTGTTTGGCACTAAATCTTTGAGCAGACCAGGCGTACGTGCCAGATGTCCCGCTACTGAAAGAAGTTCACCTGCTTCTTGTTGTGCTTGAGTTGTCAGAGGTAGGAAGATGGCAGCCTGATCGCCGTCGAAGTCCGCTTGTAGAAGGCGGCAGACGAGAGGATGCAGGCGAATGACTCGATCAGTACTGCGTACGGGATGAAACGCAATAAATGCCTGTGGCGTAAATGCCGGAGCGCGATGGATAATGACCCATGAATGTGCCATGATCTCATCTAATATGCTGGTCGCATGCTCACTGCGCTTATGCACTTCCTCTGTATTGAGTTGTTTTATGACTAGTGGCCCGAAGAGTGCCCACGCGATCTCCTCCGCTAATCCAACCTGGTCAAGATGGAGGCCCGCTCCAGGTGTGAGTACTGCACGTCCGCTGAATTGCACACGCATATTAAATTGTATCGGTGGAAGAAGGTTGCTAAAGAAAGCATGCACACGTTGCGTCAATTGCGCCTGGGCCTGCTGCTTGAGACTTTCAGGGGCTGCACTGGAAAGTATCCGTTCCATACGTGTATTGGCACTAAGAAGTGCGTTATATTCGGGTGCCTCTTCGCAAACTCCTATCCGCGTAAGGGTGTGCCCACGCAGCCAGGGATGCTCTATTGGTTGGGCTAAAGAAAGGGTTGCTCCGGTAGGATCTTGCAGGTGGAATGATAGCTTATCATCTTTCATCTCTACCTGAATACCAGCTCTGGCGAGATCTTTCATGAGCTGACTAAATTGCGCTGATGGCGCTTCAGCCTGCTCGATTTTACCCATCACGATCCGTTCAGTGAGCGTATTGCTGTCGTTACGCTGCGTGGCGTTGCTGTTGAACATCTCTAGAATATTGTCAAATGCGCCAGCGTCTCGCAACGCATAGTAATCGTACTGGTTCAATAACTGCCCACCTTTATTCTCCGTTGTCACACGCACCTTTTCGCGTGCTATATGGACGAGCCTGCCCCAATAAACCTCGCCAACCGTCGCTCGTCCGGCCAGATGGTTCCCATGGCGTCCGTGTATGAGCACTTCCATTCCGTCTTCGGGTAATCCTGTTTGTGCCAACCACGTACGTATTTTTTGCTCATCTGGTGCATGGAAGGGTGGTATAATCAGCGTTTGTCCCTTCGCACGCGCAATACGACTCAATACAGCTTCACGTATCTGCCCAAAGTTCGCTCGTGCATGGATACTGATAAAGTTGAAGATGAGTTCGATAGGCGTACCATCAGCAAGATGTGGCATTTCTTCATCCGGAAGTATTCTGCTCACAACACCTTTGCTGCCATGCCGATTACTCAACTTGTCTCCTGGCTCGATTGGTTGATTACAAGAGAGCCGCTTTGCACACGATGCGCTAAGTATGATCCCATCTTCATAGGTGCCTTCACCCCAGGAGATGAACGCTGTGAGGAGATTGTGCCCACACCAGAAATCAACCACACCCGGTTCGTTGCCACTTTGTATCAGTGCCGGTTCGGGCGTTTCAGGCACAATCCACTGCCGCAACATGTTTGTTCCCATGAGAAGGCGGCCAGGTTCATTATGTTCGAGCAAAGGGATCATTATCGCTTCAAGACCCAGAGTGGCTTCCGGGCTATCATCGACGACAATAAGTTTCCTATCGCGAATCTCAGCTCCTACGGCAATCGGTATGATACGGCCAATGTTTGGACCCTCAGGCGTTTCAAAAGGACAGGCCCGTCCAAAGTGTCCTGGCGTAAAGAGATGTCGACGATTCTGGATCGAGACGCGCCGTAAATGACTTTGTCGTGCCAGCCAGTTTGTTTGATCGAGAGGTTGTACATAGGTCGCCCAGCTATCCTTGCCACGATAATCAAAGAAATCGTTGATCCATTGATCTAACGGTAACCATGTTCTTGCCAACTCCGAATACCAGGGCAGATCCTCTGGAGCCTTTCCTAGATGACTTTGCAGATATTCGTGCAACTGCTCGCCAACGCAGAAAATTTCAGTGTTCGCCAGATCGTCATTTGTTGCACGCGGAACGACGACGAGAGATTGCCCTTTGATCTGGAAGATGCCATTTTCATCTGGCGTAGGCAGATCTTTATAGATCAATTCTGCTTCACGCTCTGCTGTAATCACTGTAAGTTTTATCTGGCAGGTGTAGTCTCCTGTTGCTTCTATAACATACCCCGCGAGTGGTATGTATTCCGCGAGTAAACGAGGTAAACTATCATTGAGAAATGTATCGAATGAAGCCTTATGCCAGGGGGCGGAGTAATGAAGAGTCATGCCATATCCTCCCATTCTTTTGTCACGTCTCGCCATTCACGAGCGAGACGCCTGTTAGCATAATGTAAACGTGATTTTACAGTCCCTTCAGGAATCCCAAGTGTTTCGGCAATCTTGCTCGTCTCCATCTCAGCATCGTGAATCAGACGAAACACTTCACGCTTCTCTTCGGGGAGTCCGTTTACGAGTTGTTGTAGTAGCTTACTGCGCTCACCTTGCTCTACTATGATCTCCGGTCCAGGCAGTGCATGATTAGTCATCCACTCTGGAATGCTACTTTCATCATCCTCATTGAGAGGATCAGATGACGTTTCTAGAGGCTGTTGTTTACGCCTTCTTAATGTACGCAGGTAGTTGAGTGCAAAGTTGGTCGCAATACGAAAAAGCCATGCTTTAAATGTTCCTCGTCCGTTCCATTGTTCCGCATGTGTCCAGATGCGGAGAAAGACCTCCTGTACGACATCTTCTGTCGCATCGCTATCGCGTATAGTAGAGAGCACATGACGATAGATGACCTCGCGGTACCGGGCCGAGAGTTCCTCAAATGCATCTGCATTGTGCTCGCGTATTCGCACTACGAGTTCTGCGTCTGATAGCATCATGCAGGCTCCTTCTGTAATAACCTTTCACTTTCTGAGACACCTCTGACCATGAAAAAGTTCACATATTGGCAAATGAGAAACAGTATGGTATGGTATCAGCAAGAAGATGTGCCTATAATCGCGTATTAGACGAGGAAAGGAATTATGACGCGCTACTTCACACTGGAAGAGGCAGAAGCGCTCCTGCCCACCATCACTCTTCTATTGCATAAGATACAGGATGAGCGCGAGAAAATGCATGCCATTGAGGGCGAACTCGAGGAACTCCAGATCCAGTCTATGGGAAATGGTCATCATCTCCAGAGTCGTATTCAACGCCTGCACCAGGAAGTACTCAAAGCTGTCCAATCCCTTCAACAAGCAATCGAAGAGCTGCAAGAGGCTGGCTGTGAACTGAAAGATCCCGACACTGGTCTGATCGATTTCCTCAGCCTGCGCGACAACCGCGAGGTGTACTTATGCTGGCGCCTGGGCGAGGACCACATCCGCTTCTGGCATGATCTCGATACAGGCTTTGCAGGCCGCCAACTACTATGAAATACTTTTTATGACGATTAAAGAACTATTGACGCAAGGAACTCAGATCCTGACCGCCGCTGGTCACCAGAATGCACGCCGCGACGCACAGGTATTGCTCACACATGTATTAGCTGTCGAACGTTCTCTCCTTTATGCCTACCCTGAACGCGAAGTGACACCCGCACAGGCCAACCTCTTTTTCCAATTGATCGAGCGCCGTAGCTTGCATGAACCTATAGCGTATCTCATCGGCCACAGAGAGTTTTATGGTCATGATTTTTATGTTGATAAGCGCGTGCTCATCCCACGTCCAGAAACCGAGTTGCTGGTGGAAGCTGCCCTTGTCGCTATTCGGCAGAAATTCTCCTCTGGACAGATCCCTCTTGTGGCAGATATCGGTACCGGCAGTGGTGCCATCCCTATCACACTCGCGCTCGAAGAGAGCCGCTTGCCCTATCTTTACGCATGTGATATTTCAACGGATGCTCTACAGGTTGCCTACCTGAATTGTCAGCATCACCACGTCGAAGCTCGTGTACGCCTGTTGGAGGGAGATCTTCTTGCTCCTTTGCCGGAACCTGTGGATATCCTTACAGCTAACCTCCCCTACGTCGGCACCGACGAGATAGAAATACTTACCCCCGAAGTAAAGGCGTACGAGCCGCAGCAAGCCCTCTTCAGTGGCCCACAGGGATTGGACCTGTTGCGCCGTTTTTGCCAGCAAGCCGCGCAGCCTGGGATCTTAAATCCGCATGCCGTTCTATTCCTGGAGATTGGTTATGCCCAGCGCGAATCCCTGGACCCACTACTTCGTCAACTCTGGCCCCAGGCGCAACTACTCTATAAAAAAGACTACGCAGGCTGGGATCGTCTGGTGCAAATATCCCTATGAACGTGTGAAATAGTGCCTTGCAAAGTATCTAAAGAACTGGTACCTTAGTAAGTAAGACTATAAGGACATGTACACTCTTCGTTTTCTATAAACAGAAGCTATGTAATCTAAAGGGTTGGTGAGGATTGTTTGGAGTGTTATCGCAAAGTTATTATTCGCTTGTCCAAGGGAGGACATTCCTAATGCATATAGGGTTTATTATTAGTAATGTGCAAGTATCCATGTCGGCTCTTTTGTCTAATAATCTCGCATTGCTCCTGCTCGGGGGAGCCTGCGCTTTTCTCTTATCGTATGTATTGACGTTTGCTGTCATCGCTATTGCACACAAATTTAACTGGTATGACCGCTCCACGGCTGAGCGCAAAAGAGAACATGCGAAAGCACCAGTGCCACGCCTCGGCGGCATCGCAATGTTTCTCGCTTTCGTCATTGCTTCCCTGATCTTCTATCAGTTTAACCCTGAACTGGATTTTAAAGAGGTTGTAATTTACTGGCTATTTCTGGCTAGTGCGACCCTCACGGTCATCGTGAATGTTTACGATGATATCAAAGGCTTGAAACCACTCCCCAAGTTTATTGCACAAACAGTGGCGGTGTTGCTCCTCCTGGGACCCTATATCGACGGAAAGTTTCATGGTGTTCTGCTATTCGGCTTCAGCAACCCCTTTGGCCGCTCCGATAGCCCCGCCTTGCCCTGGTACCAACACTCCGAAATCACACTATTTATCCATCCTGGTGCTAATCAACTCCCCGCCATCTCACTGCTTGCCATCCCCGCCGTCCTGTTTACCTGGTTCTGGATGGTCGGCATGATGAACACGATCAATTGGATCGATGGCATGGATGGCCTGGCAACTGGCGTTGTAGGCATCACCGCCTTTTTCATCGCCGTGTTAAGTTGGATATTGGGACCAACATACGATAGCAATCCTGGCTGTTATTTTTACAGGTGCTGTAATTGGCTTCTTGCCGCATAACTGGAATCCCGCAAAAATCATTATGGGCGATAGTGGTTCTCAATTCCTGGGTCTGACCCTGGCTACGCTCTCGATTATGGGTGGGGCCAAGATCGCGCTTGCCCTGATGGTATTGGGTATTCCCATCCTCGATGTGGCAATTGTAATGATCAACCGCGTACGTCGTGGTCAGCGTCCCTGGCACTATGATATGACACACCTTCACCAGCGCCTCAGAGCAACCGGTTGGACCGTCAGACAGATATGTTATATCATTTATGGCTTGATGATCTTCTTTGGTATCTTTGCGGTTGTATTCAAGCATGTGCTCAAGTTTGTGGGTCTTGGCCTGGTTGTTGCCGCCATGGCTGGACTGATCTTCTGGATCGACTATAGTCAGCGCCAGGGTGGTGGTCATGTTCGCCTGGGTGGACCCGATCCCGAACCGCCAGCACCTACTGAGACTCCACTTCCCGCAACACCCGTCGAAAAGCTGGACTCCATTGAAGAGACGTATGTTCCTCTTGAAGAGGGAAAGCGCGTCTAGGAACCACGAAGGTGCGCCCGCGTCCCGAGAAACAACATTACCAGGATGCGGGCGCATGCAAAATCACACCTCTACCATTTCACAGTGATCATTTCATTCTTTAAACGTTATACATATGCATGTGTTTATATGCAATGTGTTACTGTGATGAAATGCCTTTTTTTAGGGAGGAAAATCGTATTGTACAGCCTGATGCGTTTGCTTTTTCGTGCGCTTAATGGAAAACCGGTAGCGCAAATTATCGTCGGAATTATTATGATTCCAGTTGGTGCTCTTATCTCTATTGCAGCAATGATCGGTAACGGCCAATATATTTACCCATATTGGATCGTTGCCGGTATTGCCATTGCTATCATTGGTATTGTCTTTATCGTTCGTGGTGCTAAAGCTCGTAACCTGCCAAAGCCCTCAGTACAACAGGCGGCCTACAGTGCTCCCGGTCAATATGCGCCACCGCCAGCCTACGGCCAACCACAGGCTCCGTATGGTCAGCCACCAGTTTATGGTCAACCACAACCACAGGCTCCTTATGCTCAACCTTATCCAGCAGAATATATTCCTGCTCAGCAACCTTATGGTCAAACTTCTTATCCACCACCGCCAGCCCCAGGTCAGCAGTAGGTGGCATAGCAGTCCCATGAACTGCGCCCCTCCATAGTGGGGGGCGCGGTTTACAAACTCGCTCTTCTCATCGTCTATAATAACAGAGACATCCCTTCACAATTATCAATTTTGAGGATATTACTACATGACCTATGCAATTGGTGATCTGCATGGTGAGGTAACTCTGTTGCAACAACTGCTCACCATTCTTCCCTTACACGAGCAAGATACCCTGGTGTTTCTCGGTGATTACATGGATCGTGGCGAAGACTCGATTGCTACAATATTAGCGCTGGCCGCATTGCAACGCAAGCATAAAAACTGTGTCTTTCTACGTGGCAACCATGATGATGCCTGGCTGGCCGAATGGGATGGCTCGCGCTTCCAGAGCCCACCCGATATGGAAGGTGCGCTTGATGTCTGGGATAACTGTAATGGCAAAATACCATTCTCTGTAGGCTTCTGGCTGGAAGAAACCCACATCGAGTACGAAGACGAACATGCTTATTATGTTCATGCCGGCCTGGAACCGGGTAAACCAGCAGCACGAACTCCTGATATGATGAAAATGTGGGGCGCAAAGGGTTTCTTGAAGAGCAATTACGATTGGGGTAAACCTGTCGTGTTCGGCCACTGGTCATTCTCAGAGCCGCTTCTGCAATCTAATAAAATTGGCATCGATACAGGTGCCTACAAAAGCGGTATCTTAACTGCCGTACACCTGCCTGATCGCCAAATTTTTCAAGCGAAACGCTGATTTCGATACATTGACATTAACCACTTGTCGCGGAAACTAACGTAGGGGCGCGGTGAAACAAGCCCGTGCCCCTACGTTAATGGTCTATAATGGTCTACAATGGCTACCCCGCCGTCGTCACGCGCCCATCTTCCCGCGCACGTGCATCAAACTCAGCCTCCTCTTGAAACATGCGCTTCAAGAAGTGACCTGTATACGATTCTGCAACCTCGGCAACCGCTTCCGGCGTGCCTTGCGCAATAATGTAGCCACCTCGATCACCACCATCCGGTCCCAGATCGACGATCCAGTCGGTACTCTTAATGACATCCAGGTTATGCTCAATCACCACCACCGAGTTCCCCGTATCCACCAGTCTCTGTAGCACTTCAAGCAACTTGTCCACATCAGCGAAATGCAGACCTGTAGTTGGCTCGTCCAGAATATACATCGTACGACCTGTGGCACGACGCGATAGCTCGGTTGCCAACTTAACACGCTGCGCCTCACCACCCGAAAGCGTGGTGGCAGGCTGACCCAGGCGCATGTAACCCAGCCCAACATCGTTCAACGTCTTCATCTTGTTATAAATCGATGGTACATTGGCAAAGAAGTCCGTTGCTTCCTCAACAGTCATGTCTAACACATCTGCAATGCTCTTGCCCTTATAATGGATCTCCAACGCCTCACGATTGTAGCGCTTGCCACCACATACCTCACATGGTACATAAACATCCGGTAGAAAGTTCATCTCGATCTTGACGATGCCTTCACCTTTACAGGCTTCACAGCGCCCACCCTTCACGTTGAAGGAGAAGCGCCCTGGCTGATAACCACGCAAGCGCGATTCAGGCACCTGGGCGAAGAGCTCACGAATCCCTGTGAATGCGTTGGTATAGGTCGCAGGATTAGAGCGTGGCGTGCGTCCAATCGGTGACTGGTCGATATCGATCACTTTGTCAAGATGTTCCAGTCCCTCAACCGTGTCATGTGCGCCTGGTCGCTCGTGTGCACGAAAGAAGACGTGCGACAGTTTGCGATATAGGATATCCGTGATCAACGTACTCTTGCCTGAGCCTGAGACGCCAGTAACAGCGACAAACTTGCCGAGTGGGATCTCAGCGTCAATGTTCTTAAGATTGTTCTCGCGTGCTCCCTTGATAACAAGCGTATTGCCGTTGCCGGGCCGTCGCTCTGCTGGGATCGCAATCCGTTTGCGCCGCGAAAGATACGCGCCCGTGAGCGAGTTTGTGTTGGCGAGAATCTCCTCAAAGGTGCCTTCTCCAACCACATGTCCACCATGTTCACCCGCTCCCGGCCCGATATCGATGATGTGATCCGCCGCTCGCATGGTATCTTCGTCGTGCTCAACAACGAGCAATGTATTGCCCAGGTTGCGTAGCCGTACCAGCGTTTTGATCAAGCGCTCATTATCGCGCTGATGCAGCCCAATGCTGGGTTCATCCAGAATGTAGAGTACACCCATCAGGCCCGAACCAATCTGCGTCGCCAGACGAATACGTTGCGCCTCACCACCTGAGAGCGTCATCGCTGCACGATCCACCGTAAGATAGTCAAGGCCAACATCAATCAAGAATTGCAAACGGGCACGAATCTCTTTGAGGATCTGCCGTGCGATAAACTTGTCCCGTACGCTCAGCGAACTCGTTACCAATGGTCCATCAGGAGCGATCGGCGTCAGAGGATCACCTAGCAGTGATACCACCTCATCCTCTTTATCAGCTTTGCTCTTTTTGCCGTTGCTTTTTTTCTTGCTCACCACTGCAATCGCCAGGGGGTCCTGTGGTGCCAGTTCCTGCGTCTCCAGATCCTGGAAGAAGCGTTGTGTTAGCACAATCGAAAGCCGTGTTACCTGCACAATATTGCGTCCTCCAACCGTAACGGCCAGCGCCTCCGGTTTAAGACGTGCACCTTTACAATCAGGGCAGATACGCGCCGACATATAGCCCTCAATCTCTTCACGTATCCCTTCGCTCTCGGTCTGTTTATAACGCCGATCCAGGTTGGGAATGACGCCTTCGAAGTTGACATTGTAGGTGCGTGTATGTCCATGCTGTGGTGTATAACGAATCGCCAGCTTCTCGGGCGTTCCGTAAAGAAGCTTCTGTTGTAGATCCCTACTCAGTTCTTTCCAGGGTGTATGCAGGTCAAACGAGTAGCGCTCCGCCAGTGCCGTCAGAATTGCACTGTGCCACTGACTTCCATTGACGATCTTACTCCACGGCGCGATTGCACCATCCAGCACGCTCAGCTCGGGATGCGTGACGATCAGTTCGGGATCAATCTCCTGCTGCGTACCCAGACCTGTACAGGTAGGACAGGCACCATGTGGGCTATTGAAGCTAAATGTGCGTGGCGCGATCTCTGGCAGGCTGATGCCACAATAGACACAGGCCGCTTTCTCGGAGAAGAGAATCTCTTCGCCATCTACAATCGAGACGAGCACAACACCACTACCCAATTTCAACGTCGTTTCCAGCGAGTCCGCCAGGCGTTGTCTAAAGGCGGGATCAACGTCCTCGTGCAAGATCTCGGCCAGCGAGGCTTCGCCGATACCATCCTCATCCCTGTAGCTTTCCTGTGGAGCATTGACATCATAGAGCGCGGGTCGTTCGGCTACACGCTTCTGGATCGACTTCTGCTCATCAGAACTCTGCTTCTTACCTTTACGAATAACCAGGCGATCAACGACGACCTCAATGGTATGTTTCTTCTGCTTATCCAGATCGATCTCATCGCTTAGATCAAGAATCTGCCCATCGACACGTACACGTACATAGCCCGCACGCCGCATCTCCTCAAAGATATTTTTATATTCGCCTTTGCGTCCCTGGATCAATGGTGCGAGCAGCAGGATACGCGACCCCTCAGGTAGACTGAGCACCGCATCGACGATCTGTTGCTGCGTTTGTTGACTGACTTCACGCCCACATCTGGGACAGTGTTGATGCCCAATGCGTGCATACAGCAGACGCAGGTAATCATAGATTTCAGTAACAGTGCCTACTGTTGAACGAGGATTATGTGTTGCGCCTTTCTGGTCGATAGATATCGCTGGAGAAAGCCCTTCGATATGTTCAACATCGGGCTTCTCCATCTTATCCAGAAACTGACGCGCATAGGCCGAAAGCGATTCGACATAGCGACGCTGCCCTTCGGCGAAAATAGTGTCGAAGGCCAGGCTACTCTTGCCAGAGCCGGAAAGACCTGTGATGACCACCAGCTTGTCGCGCGGAATCGTCACATCAATGTTTTTTAAATTGTGCTCACGAGCACCACGAATAACAATTTTATCTAAAGGCATAGAATTTCCAACCATCCGTTACTGAGAAACGTACATATAAAAGACCACTGTCTGTCTGTGAGCATCTTTTACCTGTATCTCTATTGTCTGGTGGGTTCGATGCAAACAAACGTTCCATGTAACACTACTATACTGATATGGCTGCCGTCAAGTGGTAATATAAAGAGGCCTATCGCAGACGCGACTATACTGTTATAGAGAACAATGAACGTATAGCTATTATTTCCTACTACAGAAGATAGGCAGCATCGCAGACCACACACCTGCTGTTTCCTGACAAGGTAAACTAGAATAGAGAAGATCAGGTGTATTCTGCAATGGTCGAGCGTGGGATGCGCAATTTGTTTGTGCTGGAAAATGAAATAAGTCATAGGAGACTTGCATGAGATGGAACTGAATTTTGAGAAGCGTTATCGTCTCGTACGAGAGGTGATCGAAACTATCGTTCTGACGCTTCTGATGTTCCTGGTAATCAATCTGGCGGTGCAGAACTTTGATGTTGATGGTCAGAGCATGGAAACGAGTCTCCATAATCAGGAGCGCCTGATGGTGGACAAGTGGACCTATCTCTTTCATCCCCCGGCGCGTGGTGATGTCGTCGTGTTTCTCGCACCACCAAAAGCGGGAGAACCAAATACAGATTTTGTGAAACGTATTATCGCTATCCCTGGCGATGTAGTTACCATTCGTGGCACAACGGTTATTGTTGATGGCGCAGCGCTAAATGAAACATATATTAACCCCCTTGAGCAAGGAACTGGCGGGAATCCTGTTCAGAATCTGGTTGTGCCACCCAATAACTACTTTGTAATGGGTGACCATCGTTCCAATAGCTTTGACTCTCGTTACTGGGGATTTCTACCACGCAGCAATATCATCGGACGTGTTGCTCTCGTTTACTGGCCCTTTGGTCAGGATAATGATGGCTTGCTACCCAACGTCTCCTCCGTCTTTGCCAACGTCCATCAACAGGCGCATATTCCTGCAAAGCCAGCAACACAAAATACGGGCAGCATCCTTTATGCCAGCACTGTACTGTTCTGCATCTCACCTGTGCTCATGATTGGCATCCGGGTGAACCGTCGTAGAAAAGCTACCTCTAACTGGCGTACACACGATTGATAGTTTGAACCTGATCGTTACTATCTGAGGGTGTTACCAAAGAATGCCCTCAGATTTTCATCTGAAGATGAGATATATTCCGGGGGATTTGCATGAATGCAGAGCTGAATTTTGAGAAGCGTTATCGTCTCGTGCGCGAAGTGATTGAGACGATTGTGCTGACGCTCCTGATGTTCCTGGTAATTAATCTGGCGGTGCAGAACTTTGATGTCGATGGTCACAGTATGGAACCTAATCTTCATGATCAGGAACGTCTGATGGTGGATAAGTGGACCTATCTCTTTCATCCCCCGGCCCGTGGTGATGTCGTCGTCTTCGTTGCTCCTCCTAATCCATCCCTTGATTATGTTAAGCGCATCATTGGTTTGCCGGGTGATGTGATTACTATTCACAATACAACTGTAATTGTCGATGGCGTGACGCTCAACGATACGTTCGTAAAGCCCGCCAACCAGGGCAATCCATTTGCTGAGAAACACATCGAGAATATGCTCGTACCCCCCAATGATTACTTTGTAATGGGTGACAATCGTGGTGATAGTTCGGATTCGCGTGACTGGGGCTTCTTGCCGCGCAAGAATATCATCGGACGTGCCGCGCTTATCTATTGGCCCCTTGGACAGGACAATGACGGCTTGCTACCTAACGTCTCCTCCGTCTTTGCTAACGTCCATCAGCAGGCCGTCATCCCAACAAAAGCGCCACAAACAAGCAACTATAACGTTCTTGATGCTTCAATAGCCCTGTTCTGTGTTGTTCCTATCGTTGCTGGTAGGCATAGAAGAAGACGCCGCAAGCATATACTAACCCATCATTTAGACAAAGTGAAATGATAGATATGTACTTTGCCCATACTAAGCCGTTTGCGCATTCCCTAACATCAGATCCATCTCATGATCCTTGAGCTGCACACCCTGGATCGGGTACTTGATCCGACTTTGCGCATCGGCCAGATGCCGATTCAGCAACGGTGTTAGTTCATCAGGTGACATAATCAGAGCGAAAGGTCCAGTAATCCCGACGTTGGTTGCCACCAGATGCCCGTTCTGGACCGCCGGTTTCAGGGAGATTCCATTGCCAAGGCCATATACCTGGAAGCTCATATTGATCCCGTCAGGTGTAATCTGCGCAGCCGGGTTTTTGATGGGATCGTTTGGTGCCAGGCTCAGCACGAACAGATTGTTGACGGTATTGTCTGTAATTGGAATGGGCGGGATTGCTATTCCCGCTGGCAGCGCTGGCAGGGTTGTCGGAATTTGCTGCACTCCCGCTGTAAGCGCGTTATCGATCTGCGTCTCCGCAATGTTATGTAGATAGGGACGTAACAGGAAGATCCACCCTGCACCTACGACAAGCAGTAAGATAACGACAATAGTTAAACAACCTGTCGCGCATCCTGCCCGGTTACGTTGTCTCCGTGGGCGCATTTCCCGTCTATCATCGGTAGTTGGAGGCATAGTTGCTCCTCTATTTGCTGTATTATTTTGATAATATGGTAACGGGGCAGCAGGCTGAAATGGAGACATGGGCGCTCCATCATAGGACTCCTGGATAGGAGGTACTTGCGCTGGTCGCCAGGGTGGTGTTCGGGGTGGTCCAGCCTGTTGGGTTGGTGCCCACGGTGGTGCGGATTGTGAACCATAAGCTGGCGGCAGCGTCGGATGTTGTGGCAAGACGCGTGCTGTATCATCTGTGGATGCTGGTGTAGGAGGAACAGATGGCCCAATGTTTTCCTGGTAAGGCTCAGTGGTGGCTGTGCCACAGTTTGGACAGAAGCGTGCACCTTGCTGCAATTGCGCTCCACAGACTTTACAGTTCATGCTATTTTTACTCCATTGGACTAGAATTCCCGTCGCAAAATTTCATTCATTGATGTGATAATTTGTTGACGCATTGCCTGATCGCTGTTGATCACCTGGGCCAGTTGCTCGATCAGCGTAGTTTCCTTGTCGTTATCTAGTTTATAGCCGTATTGCTGATGAACTGCGACTGCAGCCGCCCGGCGAATCTTCTCTTCGTCATCCATTTCTGGTGCGAGTGCCTGTTTCTCATTGTATTCACTGGTTGTACCAGGAAGGATATCACCTGTTGCTGGCTTAATCCCATCGGCGGCGAAAGGAATATCTGTGCCAATCAGATGTGCGGAATGGAGTGTCGCGCGCTCAATGTGCACTGTGGCCGTCTGTGTCTCTTCGTTTAGTGCAAGAATGGTTCCCTCCAGGTAGATAACTTCGGGTGCACCCCAATAGACGCGCTCTCCAAGATGGAGAATCATACATACCTCTTTCTCTATCTCTTCAAACAATGATTACAATTTTTATACGTTGAACCCATTAAGAAGTTCCATCTGCTTTTTCTGTATATCAATAATGGGTGCCCACTTTGAGTGCCGCTCTCTGAGAAGTATATAATGCTCATGTATTCTTGTTGATCGTTGCTCTATACCACTATTCAAAAAGAGGGCCGAGCCTTGCTAGTTACACTCACATTTATCTTCTTGCGTATCCTTGCCTTTGCACTTGGCATCAGTATTGTCGCCAGTACCTTTATTTCTGCTCTGCGTACGTTTGTATTGCCACGCGGTGCTCCCGGTTTCATCAGCAGAACCGTCTTTATCGTGGTCCGTTATTTCTTTGATCTGCGCATTAAAACTCAGCAGACGTTTGCCCAACGCGATCGTTCATTGGAGCTTTATGCCCCCACTACACTTATTGGGCTACTAGTCGCCTGGTTACTCTGTATTCAAGTTGGCTACATGGGAATGTATTGGGCTGTGGACATGCAATTCTGGTACTATCTCTTTAAGATCAGCGGCTCATCACTCCTCACACTTGGTTTTACCCTGGTCGATAACTTGCCAACTACGATCCTGGTGTTTTCTGAGGCGACCATTGGCTTGATTCTAATCGCCATCTTGATCTCCTATCTTCCAACGATCTATGGGGCATTCTCGCGTCGTGAAGAGGCGGTAACAATGCTTGAAGTGCGTGCCGGCTCTCCTCCTTCTGCCGTGGAGATGATTGAGCGCTACGCTCGCCTGCAACGTTTGAACCTGCTGAACGAAGAGATATGGACTCCCTGGGAAGTCTGGTTTGTGAATATTGAGGAGACCCATACCTCGCTTGCGGTCCTTTCTTTTTTCCGTTCCCCTCAACCTCATCGTTCCTGGATAACGGCGGCAGGTGCAGTCCTCGATGCCGCCTCCCTGGTCCTTGCCGCGGTCGATATTCCACGTGATACACATGCCGATCTCTGCATTCGCGCAGGTTACCTGTCCCTGCGCTATATAGCCTCCTTCTTTGGTATCCCTTATAATGCCAATCCTTCTTCACATGATCCCATCAGTGTTACACGACCCGAATTCGACGCAGCTCTGGATAGACTCGCAGCCAATAACGTCCCTCTCAAAGCTGACCGCGAACAGGCATGGCGTGACTTCGTTGGTTGGCGCGTCAATTATGATACGGTTCTGATCGCACTTGCTGAACTTGTAATGGCACCATCTGCCCCCTGGTCCTCGGATCGCCAGTTGGATAATATGCCTCCTATTGTGTTGCGCTGGCGTCATGGGCACAAAATGATTGAAACCCACGCCTGGATTCCACCTTCGGGCACATAATCATTCTTGCTGTGAATCGCTTGTTAGAATAGTTTCCTCAGATGCAATTGCTTCAGGTTCGATATCGTCATCTTGCCAGCGAGCCAGGGCGTATCCCAACCGTGCAAAGCCGCTTTGTAGGAGCAGCTCACCGACAATATAGAGAAGAGAAGAGAGCGCCCCACCTATAAAGAGCGCAAGTGTCATAACAATAACAGTGGAAATGAGCAGCCAGCCGATCGAAGCGGGAAAGACGTGTGCTCGGATCGTCTGCACGCCGTAGAGCAACGCACCGATCAACATCAAGAGATCAGTAAGGTTGAGGATGTTGACGATCACAGGAGGGACTGATTGTGCTGTTGGATGGGCAAGCGTCGTAGCAATGACAATCTCTTCGATATTCACTCCCAATGTTGTCACCAACCACGTAATCCAGAGTATTAAAAAACCAATGCTGCCCAATATGCCGATAAAATCTCGCTGCTTGACATATGTTCCGGGCAAACCTATTAGAACGAGCAAGCCCCCTAGCAGACTCAGGCTTGCGGTGAGAACCAGCGATGCGGAAACTGTAAAGTCAATCAATAAGACGAGAATTGAGAGCAACGCACCAATAAATAACAACCAGCCACACCAGCGCAATTGTCGAGGAGAAAGAGACATAAATTTATCCTTCCAATCGGTCCATTACCATCTTTGGTCGGACCTCATTCAATATGATTAATGAAGAACGTATGCTTCTATTGTATGACACGCGAAAGGAAAGCGAAGCCGATTTGTGGGACAATAAAGGACCGATAAAACTCAATCTTGTGAAACCTTAATGTTTTTTATATGTAGTTTTGGCTATTTCTTATGTTAGAATAGCTCAGGGAAAGAGATTGACAAGTATTATTTGTTGCCATCGGTATGCTGAAAAACGAGCATTTTTTGTTCATACAGAAAAGTAGCGTATATTTTGCACCTTTCTGTACCCTTTGGAGGATAGTTTATGGTTTCTGTCTATGGTGTGTGGATCAGGTGAGCGATGCAGCAAGATAAAATTTATCACCTTGATTTGCAAACGCTTATAAATTTTCTGCAAGATCAATCAGTTGTGCTCTACACAGAGGTTAATATTCCTGACATCAGGGGACCATGTTATGGATATGTATTTCTCAGAAAAAGAGCAATTATTGGTTGTCAGATTCAATCGCAGGATGGTGTAATACTATACATGGATCAGGAGGCATATATGTTGCTACGTAACAAGACACAGTGGCAGATGCGTATTGATTCCAACATCGATCAAACCTTCAGGTCGATGCGACAACAAAATACGCAGAGTTTGCAAAGGACGCGGAATACAAATTCTGCGCCGTCTTTTCCCGGTTCATATATCCCCAGATCTTTAGGGGATCTGGAGCCTTATCTTTTGAATGGATACACTTCGAAACAACGTCTCGTTCTACGTACTGTTTTTGCAATGGTGAATGGAGAACGTAGTGTTGAGCAAATTAAAGCTCAGTTAAATCTGTCCTCGGAAGCTGTTGATGAGGCTCTTATATATCTCAATACAATTAATCTCATTGAGTAGTAAGGTGCAAGAACGTGAAGGTATTGCTCACAGGAGCCTTTGGTAATATCGGTTTTAGCGCCCTCCAAGAGTTGCTCCGTCAAGGCCATACCGTGCGTTGTTTCGATAAGCGAAATCGGCAGGCTGAGCAGAAGGCACTACAGGTTGTAGGCAAAGCTGAAGTGATCTGGGGCGATCTGCGTTGCTCCGAAGAAGTAGCACGGGCAGTTCAAAATCAGGAAGTTATTGTACATCTGGGCTATATCATTCCTCCAGAAATCGAAGAGGATCTGGAAACGGCACGCCAGGTAAATATGGACGGTACACGCTACATCCTGGAAGCAGCCCAACAACAGCCTCAGTTGCCAAAGATCTTGTTCTCTTCAAGCCTTGACGTATTTGGCTTTACACAGAACCATCCTCCTCCACGTAAAGTCACTGATCCAGTGCAAGTAACTGATGAATATACAAAACATAAACTATATTGTGAGGCGCGAGTAAGAAATTCGGGCCTTGTCTGGTCTATCTTCCGCTTTGCCGATGTTCCACCCCTGGCTCCTCGCCACCCTCATCCCATCATGTATAAAATTCCTCTGGATACGCGCTTCGAGATGCTCCACACCTACGATGCGGGGCTGGCAATTGCCAATGGTGTTGCATGCCCTGAGATCTGGGGCAAGGTTCTGCTCATTGGTGGTGGCCCCACCTGCCAGGTCCGCTATCGTGATTACCTGGGTAGTATCTTGGATGCCATGGGGATTGGGATGCTCCCAGAAAGCGCCTTTGGCCATGATCCCTACTGTACTGATTGGCTCGATACCGAGGATAGTGAGCACCTTTTACATTACCAGCGCCATTCGTTTGATGAGATTATTCAAGACGTAGCAAAATATGCGGCCCCTCCTGCACCTGTAAAACTGATTATGCCACTGCTCCGCCCCTTTGTGCGCAGGTGGATACTGAGATTATCCCCTTATCTTAGAGGCTAGTTCTCCTCCACACGATCGTGTCCATGTTTCTTCTCATGACGCCGCTTCCATAGTATAATAAAGTGCATTTATCACAAGGAGATTTTTGATGTCCATAGAGCATATCAACGAAAAGCATCCTCATGGGGGCGATTGGCTGCGCGAAATTGTGTTTGGCCTTAATGATGGCCTGGTGACAACTCTGGTATTTATTATGGCTGTAAGCCAGGTTGCTCCTGGTCATTTCCTCTTTATTGTTCTCGGTGAAGTGCTGGCTGGTGCCATCTCGATGACCCTGGGTGGTTTTCTATCAGCGCGGACTGCTCAGCAAATTCTGGATCAGCGTATTGCTACTGAACGTTATGAGGTTGAAAATGAACCTGATGAGGAACGTGCAGAACTGCGTGCCATCTATCATAAAAAGGGGTTCAGAGATCCCCTCCTTCGGCAAGTTATTGATTATCTCACCGCCAATCGTGAACGCTGGCATCAGGCAATGGTCCACGATGAACTGGGCGTGGTTGAAGAAACAGAGATCCGTCCCCTCCGCCAGGGAGTGCAGGTTGGCCTTTCTTTTTTAATTGGCGGTTTTATTCCCGCCCTGCCCGTGCTCTTTTCACTCCCGTATGTCCAATGGTGGGCCTATGGCTGTACTGCGGTGACGGCTATGACGCTTGGAGCAATCAAAGCCCGCTATACCCGTCAGGGACCACTGCGTGCTGGCTTCGAATTCCTTGTGATTGTCACCATTGGCACCTTCGCTGGCGTGGGAGTCGGGATATTGTTGCACGCAGGGTAATGTGCAACAATACCTGGCTATACTCTTATTTCTGGCCTTTTACATGTCTCAATTGCTCCAATTCTTCTTTCCCTCGCATTTCCAATTGCTGCTTCCAATCATCCTTATATTGATCCATCGTATGTACTAAGGTATGTGCGATAGCTAAATTTCTATACCACTTATGATTAGCTGGCACGATATACCAGGGGGCTTCGTCTGTACTACATTTGCTGAGCGCATCCTCATAAGCATCTTGATAGTCGTTCCAATATTTACGTTCAGCCCAATCGCTGGCTGATAGCTTCCAGGCTTTGTCCTTATCCTGCTCGCGTGCCAGTAAACGGCGTTCCTGTTCGTCGTAACTGATGTGCAGGAAAAATTTGAGCACAATTGTTCCGCTATTGGCTAACAACTTCTCGAAGGCATTAATCTCTTTATAGCGACGACTCCAGACGGCCTCTGGCACCAGGTTATGCACGCGGGCAACAAGGACATCTTCATAATGGGAGCGGTTGAATATGCCCATCATACCTTTTGCAGGGGTCACTTTATGAATACGCCACAGGAAGTCATGTGCCAGCTCTTCGGGGGTTGGCTGTTTAAATGCATGTACCTCGCACCCTTGCGGATTGACCCCTGAAAACACGTGGCGAATAGTCCCGTCTTTGCCGCTGGTATCCATCCCTTGCAAGATTATGAGCAGGCTTTGTTTTTGAGCTGCTGCCAGGATCTCTTGCAAATCACATAACTCGTTGTTGAGGTCTATCAGTTCTTGCTTTGCATGGTCCGCATGTTCATCGGTATAACCCGGATCGTAATCCTTCAAATGAACTTTACTTCCCTCAGCAATTTTCCAGGCCAGATTATTGCTCATAAAAATCACCTCTTTCGCATTTTTCATCCTTTTATTCTAATCTTATTGGATAGGAAAAGAGCAAGCGCAACCGCAAGAATATAGGCGAGTAAGCATCTTTTTGCATCGCTCCATCCCTCTAAAACGTGCTATTTATAATAGGGATTTTAGGAGGGTCGCGTTTCACGACACTCAGGATAAATCGACCCTCGTGTACGGAACTGAAAAAGGGACTATACAGTTATGCCAGATAGAGAACCAACCGTTCCCCTTGTAGAACGTCAGACACTCGCCCAGAATGCAAATACAGGAGCGCCAATGCAAGGAAGCACTCCTCCAGCTGGCCCACGCCAGGAACTAACGCAACTTTTGAGGCAGCATAAAGGGTTAAAGTGGTTGCTGCTTCTCATTCTGCTCGCACTCATTGTGCTTTTTATCGTTATATGTGCCCATCTGTTTGCCCCCAATGGGGCGTTTTCTCCGGCCAATGGCACCGATGCTGCTCATCAGGAACCTGTTACACACAGCTTTCAAGTTGGAGATCACCCACTGATTGTCATAAATGGGCATGGCAGCGATGTAAATATCCATGCTGGAAGTGCCGGTTCTGTCACCGTCACTGCAAGAAGGCATGACAGTGCTTTGGGACCCAATCCGAACGATACCAAAGTACTTTATAATCAATCTCAGGATAACCAGGGGCGTGATCATCTCACGATTGGCTCTGATCCCACCTTTCGCGATATTGATTATGACGTAACTGTGCCCGCCAGTGCTCAAGTACAGGTAATTGTCAACTCCGGCTCAGTTGCTGCCAGCGGCATCAGTGGTATCTCCATCGATACAGGTAGTGGTAGCCTGGATGTCGAGAATGTGCAGGGCCCAGTAAACATCCACACGGATAGTGGTGATATCACCGCCCGTAATCTAAAGGGTCAGATGACGATGGAAGCAGGCAGCGGCTCTATTCGCATTACCGGGGCTAATGGTCAACTAAAAGCTACTACCAGCAGTGGTGATGTCGTTGTGCGCCAGGCAACGCTTAGCGGACAGTCAGCCTTAAAGACGAATAGCGGCTCAGTACGTTTCGAGGGTGCACTTGACACTAAAGGAACCTATCAATTGTCGACGAATAGCGGTGACATTAATCTAACCTTGCCAGCTAATGCCGCCTTTCAACTCGCGGCTACTACTGGCTCCGGTTCAGTGAATAATGCGTTCGGGAGTAATCTTATAGGCACGACACCACGTGCTCAAATCACTGCCACTATTGGTAGTGGTTCCGTTGTGGTGAACAAAGCGGCATAAAAGGATTTTTCATCTTCCTGGCAACCCCCTCATAACTTATTGGAGCCAATGTATTGATAGGTGGGTGTGATGCACCATGCGGGCAAATGTTTTATACTGAATTGCAAGTTTCTAATAACAGGCTTCAATAGTATAAAGATGAGGGGGTACATGGCAAACTTAGTAGATCTTCACACCCATTCGACCGCTTCGGACGGTCTCTATTCCCCTACGGAACTTTTTCAACGCGCCGCAGAGGCTGGCTTACGCGTGGTCGCATTGACCGATCACGATAGCACGAACGGACTCGCGGAGGCAGCTCAGGCGGCCAGGATGTACGATATCGATTTTATTCCCGGTATCGAACTGAATACAGATATTCAAGGTGGCGAAGTCCATGTTCTGGGCTACTTTCCCGAATATAGCCGTCCAGATTTCCAGTCAGTATTGCAGGTGTTGCGTAATGCGCGGGTACATCGCGGACAGCGCATGGTAGAACTGCTTAACGAGCAAGGTATACACATTCAATGGGAGCGCGTACGGGAGATTGCCCAGGGATCGGTGGGACGCCCCCACGTCGCCAAAGCTCTATTAGAGGCCGGCTACGTCAAAAGCATTCCAGAGGCATTTGACAAATATATTGGCTCAAGCTCTCCTGCATACGTTCCCCGCTACAAACTCACTCCGCAGGATGCTATCCGCCTGATCGCCAGTGCCAATGGTATCTCCGTCATGGCCCACCCTCTTACCATGCCAGGCTTAGCAGAACTACGCAACTGGCTTCCTGAACTGCACGATGCTGGATTGGTCGGAATAGAAGTCTATTATGGCCCTTACGCTCAAAGTGAAGTGCAGGAGTTGAAGGCATTTGCCGACGAATACCACCTTATTGCCACTGGAGGAACCGATTATCATGGTCCTGGCATTCATCCTACTCCACTGGGAGGACGCTACGTTCCCTACGAAGCTGTAGAGCAACTCAAAGCAGCCGCTGCTGAACGCCATGGAAAAAATCCGCCGACGTTCACATTGCCTCCACCCACTGACGAAAAATAGTCGTAGCACTTTGCGCTATACTGGTAGGAGAGGTTCTGTCGATCAGTCCCTTCACTTCATTCTGACTGAAAGGATAACTCCATGCGAGCAATTATAAGTGTTGCTAATCGTGATGGTCTCATAGAGTTAGCGCGTGAACTACAGAGTTATGATGTCGACCTGTTCTCAACCAGTGGGACGCTGGCCGCGCTGGGTGTTGAGGGTATTGCAGCCCGCTCTGTAAGTGCGCTGACGAATTTCCCTGAGATTCTCGATGGGCGTGTCAAAACATTGCATCCGGCGATCCTGGGTGGCGTCCTGGCACGTCGCAATCTTGCGGCGCACGAAGAAGAATTGCGTGCACATGATATCATGCCGATCGATATTGTTGCCGTCAACCTCTATCCCTTCGCGGAGACCATCGCACGGCAGAATGTAACGCTGAACGACGCTCTGGAGCAGATCGATATTGGCGGTGTCACGCTGGTACGTGCCGCCGCCAAAAATTTTCAGGATGTGATCGTACTGGTACGTCCCGATGATTATGTTTCTGTGATGCAGGAATGGCGTGAACAGGGTGAAGTGAGTATTGAGACGCGTCGTTATTTAGCCGCTATTGCCTTTCAACATACCGCCAGCTATGATACCACCATCGCAGAGTATTTACGCATGGGAACGGGCGATTATTTTCCAGAGCAATTGACACTTTCGTTGGAACGTGTCCAGCCGTTGCGTTATGGCGAGAATCCGCATCAGCAGGCATCTTTTTACCGTTGGGCAGATGCTTCCTCCTCTGCAACATTGCCTACTGTAGCGGGCGCGGAGGTATTGCATGGAAAAGAGCTCTCATTCAACAACTTGCTGGACCTGGATGCAGCCCTCAATTCTGTACAGAGCTTTACAGCACCTACAATTGCTATTATCAAACATACCAATCCCTGTGGCCTGGCCTGCGATGATACTTTGGTTGAGGCATATAAACGGGCACATGCTGGCGATCCTGTCTCTGCATATGGCGGTATTATTGGCTCCAACCGTTCGCTGGATGAGGCCACAGCCAACGAGATTTCACAACTCTTCTACGAAGCAATTATTGCCCCGGATTTTAGCCCCGAGGCTCTGGCTATTCTACGTCAGAAAAAGAATATTCGCTTACTGGCTACCCATACCAGGATTGAGCCGAAGGGCATTAATACGCAAATGCTGCATGCCGGGCATCCCGATGTACGTTCTGTCAGTGGAGGCTTGCTTATCCAGACGCCTGATGCCGTGGGTGAGCGTGAGACCGAGTACAGCGTTGTGACCGATCGCGAACCGACGCTCGATGAGGTTACAAATCTTATGTTCGCATGGAAAGCGGTGCATCACGTGAAGTCTAACGCAATTGTACTGGCGCACAAATTGATGCTGGTGGGTGTCGGAGCCGGACAGATGAATCGCGTTACCAGCGTACATCTGGCCCTGGAAAAGGCCCATGATCGTGCACGTGGCTCTGTCCTGGCCTCGGATGCCTTTTTCCCCTTCGCCGATGGTGTCGAAGCTGCTGCGAAAGCTGGTGTAACAGCCATCATTCAACCTGGTGGTTCCGTACGTGATGAGGAGACGATCCGCATGGCAAATCGTTATGCTGTCGCTATGATCTTTACAGGTCGACGGCATTTCAGACACTAACACCCGTATTGGCTCTTTACATCTTCAATCACTTATGCTATGCTTGACTCAAGCAAGAAAATAATGATTATGCTTATGCGAGACATGTTCCTTCCCAATGGCAATCAGGGAGGCGACGCCACCGACTGCAAGCGTGCCTGCCAGTAAGAAACGAATACCCCTCGCCAGCCTGTACCGAGTCAGCAAGGTACACGGTCCGACCCCGTTACCAGTCATAAAGAGCGTGTCATTAATGTAGGGGCCAGATTTATCGCGCCCATCTGGGTGCACCCACATGTTGTGATAAAATCCGTACCTGATCCATTGAAAGACACGAAATCTGGGTGGAACCACGAAATGCGTATACAACCTTTTCGTCCCATTGGGGATGGAAAGGTTTTTTGTTGTGTTTTGTATGTAGGGGCCAGGTTTACCGCGCCCATCAGTTTTAAATAGCATTAAAGGAGAATTCCTTATGCCAGAGGCAATAGAAGTACAGGATCAGGAATCAGTCAACTACACGCCGTTGCAACGTATGCGCCACTCTGCCGCACACGTGATGGCCGAAGCTGTCCTTGAACTGTTCCCCGAGGCAAAACTCGGCATCGGACCCGCCATTGAAGATGGTTTCTATTATGATTTCGACCTACCACGTCCACTTACGCCCGAAGATCTACCCGACATCGAGCAGCGTATGCGACGCATTATCGCCGGAAAGTATGCGTTCAACCGTGATCGCTGGCCGCGCGAAAAGGCGCTTGAGTACTTCAGCGCCAAAGATCAGCCCTATAAAGTCGAGTTAATCGAGAACCTGCCCGACGCCGAGGTAGGCATCTATACGCAGGATACGTTCCTGGACCTGTGTCGTGGTCCGCACGTCCAGAACACGGGCGAGATTGGACCAATTAAACTTATGCGCGTCGCAGGGGCCTATTGGCGTGGTGACGAGCATCGTCCGATGCTGCAACGCATCTATGGCACGGCCTGGTTCACGCAGGAAGAACTCGACCAGTACCTGTGGCGCCTGGAAGAGGCCATGAAGCGCGACCATCGGAAGCTTGGTCGTGAGCTAAAGCTGTTCTACTTTAGCGATGAACTGCCAGCAGGCGTGCCGATGTTCTATCCACGCGGCGAGATGCTCCGTCACTTGATGGAGACGTACGTGCGCGACACGCAGGAGAAATATGGCTACCAGCACGTGTGGACGTCGAACCTGGGCAAAGTGCATCTCTACAAAACGTCCCGCCACTGGTATACGTATCGCGAGAATATGTTCCCGGTTATGAAGGGTGAACAGGAAGCATCCGAGGATGATGGCTACATCCTCAAGCCAATGAACTGCCCGCATCATATTACGCTCTACAAGTCGCAGATGCACAGTTATCGTGAACTGCCAGTGCGCTACGCCGAGTTCGCGACGCTCTATCGTTATGAGAAGGCTGGAACGCTGACGGGCCTGGCGCGTGTGCGCAGTCTCACGCAGGATGATGCTCACGTCTTTATGCGCCCGGATCAGGTTCAGGATGAGTTCAACAATGCTATTAACCTGACGCAAGAGGTCTTCGAGACGTATGGCCTCACGGACTACTGGGTACGCCTCTCGCTGCGTGATCCAATGAAGCCAGAAGACTACATCGGTAGCGAAGAGATCTGGAACACGGCTGAAACGGTCCTACGCAGTGCCGCCGAAAGCAAGGGTATTGCTTACGAAGTGGGAATTGGTGAAGCTGCATTCTATGGCCCTAAAATCGACTTCATGGTACGTGACGCGCTTGGACGTGATTGGCAATGTTCGACGATCCAACTCGACTTCAACCAGCCTGAGAACTTCGAGATTGAATATATCGGTGAGGATGGGCAACCACATCGTCCAGTCATGATCCATCGTGCCGTAACGGGTGCCACGGAGCGCTTCATGGCGTTGTTGATCGAACACTTCGCCGGAGCCTTTCCTGTCTGGATCTCGCCCGTGCAGGCAATGGTCATTCCCATCGCCGACCGCCATATCGAGTACGCCAATAAAGTGCTGCAAAAGCTCAAAGGAGCCGGCCTGCGTGCCGAAGTCGACACGCGCGGTGAACGTATGAACGCCAAGATTCGCGATGCCCAGATGCAGAAGATCCCATACATGCTCGTCGTTGGCGATAAAGAAGCCGCCGCCGAAGCTGTATCCGTCCGCCTGCGCAGCAACGTCGATCTCAAATCGATCCCCTTGACGCAGTTTATCGAACACGTATCCGCAATTAGCACGCGCAAAAGCCGCGAATTGTGGGAGCTATAAGGTAGGAACCCGGGTGGATGACTCCACGCAAAAAATGGATTTGGACAAGAAAAGGCTTGCGCCGAGGGCCAATTTTCCAGAGTAGGGACCATCTTTAGAGCGTCTGGCAATTCATTGAGGAGGCTGTTCGGGGAAAGCTCCTCAATGAATTGCCAGATGCTCTAAAGATGGTCCCTACCCCATAATTCCTAATAGAGCCTATAATTCACGCATTTTGATGTGTCATGTTTAATCGGAAAGCTTGAGCTTATCCTGCAAAGATTGTTCCGTCCAATCCTCTAAAAAGTCCAGAATAGAACGGCGCGTCCTGCGCATCGGATTATACTTTGATGGAAGGATATGCAGGGACTCAACCGCTTCAGGAGGAAGAAGTGCAAGTATATGCTGGAGGAGATCATCAAAAGCGAACGGCCTTGCGAGATAGTCATTCGCGCCTGCCGCTAGAACACTCTCCTGTCCCTGTTTGTTTGAACTGACAACCAGAATAGGGATAGTGCGTGTTCTATGGTCATTGCGTAAGCGTCGGCAGAGCTCACTGCCATCGATAAATGACAACTCCAATTCAGTAATGATAAGTGCAGGTTGGATACGTTGCGCGAGCCTGATCCCTTCCATTTCATCTGCCGTCGATACTACGTGCAGACTATCATAGCGCAGCCCCGATTGGATGGTTTCTGAAATATTCTGTTCTGGATCAATTATCAGGATGACTGGGCCGTCTTTTTCTCGCTGCACTGTTTCTCTCCTTCTCTAATAAATGGTTGCTCTTTCCCTATTCTAAGGCGTTTCTTCCCAATATACAAGCCCTTGCCTGCCTATTTTCTCATCATTTTCATGGTGAAACCGCACAGTTTTGATCCTCTTAATAAGGAAAATATAGAAGCGTATGCACTAGATTAAAATACCGTATTTCATGTATACTAGTAGTATAAACTCTTCTTTGAGAGTGATCAGTAGAGAGCGCGAACACACATACAGAAGGGAACGTCATGCATGGCCCAATACAGCCAGGAACAGATGATCCGTTTAATGACCCTTTCGGGAGATGTCCTGATGGCGACGTTACTTATTGATCGTAACGACAATATTGGTACGATGCGAGAATTTCGTGATGGTATAAAGTATATTACAAATGCGAAAAACAAGTATCCACGTAACGCATTAATTCAGAATATGATAGTCGGTGCGGATAAGTCGATCCAGGAAGTTCAAGCTTATACGGTAAGTGAACGGCAAGAAGCTGTCTGGGCCTACCAAAATCGTATTGACGCGACTATTTCAATTCTTGCAAATGACGAAGAAGCAAAAGAGTTCAAGCGCATCCTGGTCGAATTGGCCCAGGCAGTTGCAGGTGCCGCCGGATTTGGCATCTTCGGAACCGGAGAGAAAGTAAGCGTTGCCGAAGCAACCTTTATTGATGCTCTGAAACAACGCCTGGGCGTCTCATAACGCACTTTTAATCTGGCTAACTGTCGGAGTCTAAAAAAAGAGACCAGGAGTATCTAACGTACCCTGGTTCTCTTTTTTCTATCTTGTTTAGAACATTGGGCGAATGGTAAGAATTGTATAGGTAGTCACTCCACCCGGTGTAACTACGCTGACCTCATCACCCACATGATGGTTGAGCAACGCTTTGCCTACAGGGGATTGGTCTGAAATCAAACCGGTCTTCGGATCAGCCTCGAATGTTTCGACAAGCTTGAAATTACGCTTCGAACCGCTATCGCTCTCGACCTCTATCTGCATACCAATACGCACCGCCGGTGGACCATCAAGCTGATCATGCATGTCCGGGGTCATAATTTCTGCCAGGGCTAGCAAACGATCAAGCTCCAGAATCTCGCCTTCGACTTTCGCCTGCTCATTTTTTGCATCTTCATAAGCGCTACTCTCGCTTATATCCCCCGCCTCTTTCGCCTCGTGGATATAGTCAGCGATCTCTTTGCGCTTGATCGTACGCAGAAATTCCAACCGTTCTTTTTTCTTTGCAAAGCCTTCGGGTGTCAGGCGGTATACCTTACGATCGGACCTTGCGTCACTCTGTCCACCAATACTCATGTTCAATTTCCTCCTACTTACGTGAGAATCTCAACTTACGGTTGGCATCTCCAGGCAGCTGCTCCGCTGTATGCCTGCAAGTTATTCGTTCCTCTTCTTCTTTTTGCCTTCATTATAAATGGAAGCACCTTTTGTCCTTAAACCCTGTCATCGTCAGGGTTTCTGCTATCCTCGTGGTCTGTGGTGTCGCTGGTACGTTCTACATATACGAAACGCAGCTGTTTAATACACATGACGGTGATTATACGTTGTGAAATCCGGAACGTCAAGAGATTTTTCTCCACTTTCACCCGCCCTTGTGTATTGTTTTCAAGTTCTTAATGGAGAAACATTGACCGCGCTATCAATATTCCCGTGAACCTCTCTACATAGAACGTTACCTGCAAACTAATTCAACGCTCGACGATTTTTATTTAATATTTATGAATTATTGAATATATGCATAGGCCTGATTGCTAATGCTACAACGTCGCCAACCCTTAATTAAAGGGTTCCTCTTTTCCTTACGAGAAATACATTGACATATTCAAACATGGCAGGCCGTTTCCTGTAAGAGATAATTATACTCTATCTTGAAACAAAACGAAACAATCTGGTGTTGCAGATTGGACATATTCCTTCCAGGGCATTGCGTCCATTTTTCGTGACGATCCTGTGTACGTTGTGCATGGGACGTTTTAGCTTGCACTTCACGCAATAAGCTTCGATCGTTGTGCTGTCTGGTGTGCTTTCGGCAACTGTTTGCAGGTCGGCAGGTTGAGAATCCTCAACCCCTTCAGTGCTGAAATTCCCTTCTTGCAATGATGGAGTGTCCGGTAGAGAGTGGGAATTTCTACTTGCTGCAATTTCACCAGTAGCTTTTTTTGTTCCTATAGCTACAGGAGCCTCTTTATATATCGTTTCCTGCCAATCCAAAATAGCAGCCACAACCTTCTGAGATGTTGAAGCGTGTATATGATAACGCGCATCATTGAGAAATATTGCCTGTACATGTGGCAAATTCATGGCGTCCTGCGTTAGAGAGTTTGTACGGGATGCACTATGCCATAGGAGTAGCTCTGGTTGCGAGGCGATATCAAGTTGGACATCAAGGTTGAGTTTACCAGTGATAAAAGCCAGCGCGGCGTATTGAGCGCCCAGTTGATGGGCTGCCGCAAATGCGTAGTTGACCTCGTCGTTGCTGAAAGTCCGTTTGTTGAGTTGTAGTCCAATAATCTGGCGTAATATGATACGCGGGGTAAGTAGGGCATAGAGAAATGTACTAAAAAGTGTATTGCGCGAGATCACGTGATTCAGCCAGGGATACTGAGGGGAACGACTGGACGCTGCCGGAGCTTCATAAAGTATCAGGTGGGTACATAACTCTGGAGTCCTGGCTGCAGCCGCGAGAGCATAATTACCGCTCAAGCCACGCGCAAGCAAGATGGCAGGTTGCTGCACAACATCGCGCAAGAAATCTTGACAGAGTGCAACAAAAATATCGGCAGTATAATCAATATCAGGTGCATCTGACAGGCCAAAACCGAGCAGGTCCGGCGTATACACACGATAATGCTGCGAGAGACCTTCCATAATAGGAAGCATCTCATATGCGGATGCACCTATGCCAGGGGCGTGTAACAAAAGTAATGGGGGCGCATCGACATTCCCATGCACTTTATAAAAGATATGCCCATACGTCCATTTATATATATGTGCAGAACCTGGCAGTAAGCTCGCCAGGGGCTGAGGAGTTTTAAGAATGTAACGTAATATGAGAAGCAGGCCCCCTAGCAAGACAAGACCTGGTAGCGTCAACAAGTTTTTAACGCGATGCATAAAACGACCTCCCGGTGTCAAGGGTAGCGTGTATCAGTAGTATAGCATGTTACTGGATGATGTGCTATAAGTCACGAAGACTCAGCAAGCATAATTTTATTATCGCTTGCTTATTCTATATTTTTATTCATGAATTTTTTTTAATCTTTGTAGCGGTAGAGCGAGCAACGTTCTCACGGAGAAAAGGATGCGCATTATTGAAAGTTTGAAGGAGATGACAGAGACTGCTCGCGGCTGGCTCACGGGTGGTTCTGTTGGTTTTGTGCTGGTCAAGGGAGAACTGCACCAGGGACACATGCAGCTTATCCAGGAGGCACAAAAAGCCTGTGAGATCAGTGTTGTTGGCTTATTAGGATGCTGCTGGCCGTTTGCTTCTCCCGAGGAGAGAGCACAGTATCAGCGCACCATACAGAGGCAATTACACATATTGGGTCGCTATCAACAACTCGTCGTCTTCATTCCACGTTTTGAGGAGATGTACCCTGCCCTGTTCCAGACCCTTCTGATGCCTTCTGGATCTCCTATCGAGCAACTCAGTGATGGTGAGAAGGACTATAGCCGTTCGTTCGTCACATTAACTGTTAAATTATTTCATCTCGTGCGTCCAGATGTTGTGTATTTTGGGCAGAAGGATGCCTTACAGACTGCTATTTTGCGCCAGGTCATACGTGATCTGAATATCGATGTACATCTACGTATGATGCCAACCGTACGCGAGAGCGACGGATTGGCGCTGAGTAGTCGTAATCGGCTGCTCTCAAAGGCCGAGCGTCAGGCGGCTGCATCAATTTATGCTGCATTGCAGGCTGGTAAAGCCCTCATTATGCAAAGGGAGCGTCGTTCCAGTGTGATTGGACATGGGATGCTTCATGTACTGCAATCTAACCCTCTTATTTTGCCTGAACATGCTGGCGTGTATACATCTGATACTTTCCTTCCTGTTGTTGAAGCTACCCCCGGTATCATTCTTTCGATAGCTGCAAGCATCGGTACTGTTCGCCTTTCGGATACTATTACCTGGTTAGAAAACGGGCAATGGAGGATGTAAAGAGAAAAGAATGAGATTCAGGATGGCGTCTTCAGTGTTTCTCTTATTGACAGCAGCTTAAGACAACAGTAATATAGGAAGGACGCCGCAGCAGGAATTTACCTGAGCTGTATAAAAGGTTGTTAAGAGGTGCTCAATTGTTAACCTATGAAGATGTGACCGCATATTTCCTGAAGGCGGCAGGCGACCTTGCGCTGACAACTCATCCTGAGTACTGGCTCAATTCACGTTCATTGGATCGTGAATTTGCCTGCACTTGCCATGCCGGAAGCTGTGATGAAGCGGAGTTGCGCAGCTCCTGCACCGTTTCATTCTCCTGGGGAGTGCTGGACACTGCCCTTTCATTCGATGGGCCCGTCGGGGTATGCGAATTCTTTCATAGCCCTGATGCAGCCTGCCCTCATCTGCGTACCAATGCCATCCCACCCTTAGTCTTCGATTTGTCTTATAGCCTATCTCTGCACGGCTCAGCCATCTCTGAAGCCATGCTCCTCTCACTCACTCAGATGCTCCGCCTGCATGCCAGTGAACGCAGTAGTCGCACAACTGAGACGCGCCCAGGTGTGAGTATGACTTTACAAGATAATCGCTTGCAACCCGATATGTTAACGCTCCAGCAACGTGTGGAATTGCCGATCTGGCACCCTGAGGGAATGCATGGCTTACACGACGAAGCCTATATTCGTACTCAATCTGATACTTATTCTGTTCCTGACGAAAACGAGGAGAATAACGAAGTAATCATCGATGATCCTCACCCGGAGGACTGGTTGCCGCAGGTAATGACTGACGTGTGTCAGGATATTATTCATGTTCTTGATGCTCTAGATGCGGCTGTCTCGTTTCATCAGTAAATGCGTTAATACATCCTGCTGGGTCGCCGTCTGCGCTCGGGTGGCAAAAGTACATCGAGCGCGTCATCGACCGTTACCACTCCTTCGAGTATACCTTCTGTGCTCACTACGGGAATTGCCAGCAGATTATATTTTGCCATCTTTTCGGCCACATCATGCGCATCCATATCTGGTGTGACAGTGGGAATGTCAGTCTCCATCAGGTCCTGTAACGTTTGCGCAGGCGTTGCTACCAATAACTCCCATAATGAGACGGAGCCGAGTACCTGAGCTTCGTCCTGCGTTTCGTCAACAACACAGTAGACATAGGGCAAGCGTATATCGTTCTCCATGATGTTATGGCGCACGATCCCCAATGCTTCCGCCACTGTGTGCTCCTGGTTGAGTACAACATAGGCTGTCGTCATCAGTCCACCCGCTGTATCTGCTTCGTATTCAAGTAGTTCCTGTACATCTTCCGACTCTTCTGGATTTATAAGGCGCAGGAGTTCCTGCGACCGTTCCTCAGGCATGCGTGCAAGGAGGTCGGCGATTTCGTCCGGTTCCATTTCTTGCAAAATAGTTGCCGCACGTTCAGGAGGAAGATTGGCAAGAATATCGCGTTGTAGATCCGTATCAATCTCTTCCATCGTATCCGCTGCCGTCTCATCGTCCAGTCCGGCGATCAAGCTTGCTCCTTGCCCTGGCGTAAGCTGATGCACGATCTGAGCGATATCAGCAGGATGAAGATCGGCCAGGTGCCCGAGAGGACGTGAGGGAGTATGTGAAGTCGTTACCTTATCTTCCTCTTCCTGTTGCTGCGACCTGATCAACTCGACCCGCTCCCAGGGGAGCAAGTTCGCAGGAGCACCCCGGTTTTTGCCCAGCATCCAGACGGGAGCAATACGTCGTATCAAGCCGATATTGCTCGTGTCAATGCCCAATAGTTGCCAGTCTTCGCCGAAGCAGACATCATTAACGCGTACCGCCTTCTTGCGTTTGATATCAATGACCTGTTTATCCAACACTTCCTGTACAAGGCTGATCTCTTCCTCATCGGATGTCTGCTGTATCAGTTCTGAACGCGAAAAACGCAAACGTAAAAGATCATCCTGCCATTCCACTGCAGTGAGCGGAACACGCCAGGGTGTGTCATCTTCGCCCTCAACAAGCAATATATGAGGGTAGGTTGCTTCTTTGCTTCCTACATCCTCTGCTCGTATCAGTATATCAATAAGTTTGCCCAGGCGTACTTCCTGCGCATCCTCTACAGGGGTGCCAGATAACTGGCTCAGATACAACATAGTCCTTACATCTCAACACGGAATTCAGGTGACGCAATACTTGGTTCTAACTCAAATGTCGTGCTAATTTCCTGTGCGCGGCTTTTGACATTCTCCACGCAAGCCGCGATGAAATCACGGAAGAGAGGATGAGGGTGGGTGGGCCTGCTTTTGAACTCGGGATGAAACTGTGAAGCCACAAACCATGGGTGATCGGCTAATTCTATGACCTCGACCAGACTGTTGTCAGCCGAGCGGCCACTCACGATCAAACCATGACTCTCCATACGTTTGCGGAATTCGTTATTGAACTCGTAGCGATGGCGATGGCGTTCAAAGACGATTGGTTCGCCGTAGGCCTGGTAGGTTTTTGTGCCAGGGGTCAGGCAGCAGACCCAGTTGCCCAGGCGCATGGTGCCACCTTTGTCGGCGATCTGGCGCTGCGTGAGCATCAGATCAATGACGGGATTGGGACTTTGTGGATCAAATTCTGTGCTGTTCGCCTGTTCCAGATCGAGGACATTGCGTGCAAACTCGATGACGGCGACCTGCATGCCCAGACACAATCCCAGATAAGGAATATTTCTCCTGCGTGCGAAGCTGGCGGCCTTAATCTTGCCTTCGATGCCCCGATGCCCGAAACCACCCGGCACAACAATGCCTGCCACATCTTCCAGCGCTTCAGTATACGCCTCGCCCATTTTCTCCAGTGCTTCAGAATTGATCCATTTGATGCGCACATCGACATCATGAAACCACCCCGCGTGATCAAGCGATTCTGCTACTGAGAGATAAGCATCATGCAGATCTACATATTTGCCAACGAGGCCAACGGTCACTTCGGGCCGTGGACATTTAATCCGCGCAACCAGGTTCTGCCATTCCTGCATCTGAGGTTCCTGTTTCTTCAGGGCAAGTTCCTGTACCAGATATTCGCCCAGCCCGGCATCCTCCAGGACGAGTGGCACCTCGTAGATCGTATCTGCTGTGAGCAAAGGAATGACGGCTTGCGCTTCAATGTTGCAGAAGAGGGCAATCTTCTCACGTAATTCAGCGCTTACCGCATAATCTGAGCGGCAGAGGATGACATCGGGTTGGATGCCGACGCGCAATAGTTCTTTGACACTATGTTGAGTTGGTTTCGTTTTCAATTCCCGGCTCGCACCCAGATAAGGCAGAAGGGTAACGTGCATATAAAGTACATCGTGTCTGCCCACATCTTTACGCATCTGGCGAATGGCTTCTAGAAATGGTTCGCCCTCAATATCGCCGACCGTGCCACCAACTTCTACGATCACCACATCGGCGTCCGAACGCCGTGCCACAGCTCGGATGCGCTCTTTGATCTCATTGGTGATATGCGGAATGACCTGGATGGTGCCGCCCAGGTACTCTCCACGTCGCTCTTTGCCAATCACCGAGGCATAGACCTGTCCGGTGGTGACATTATTTGCCTGGTAGGAGGGTTCGTCGGTGAAACGCTCGTAATGTCCCAGGTCGAGATCAGTCTCCGCGCCATCGTCGGTCACAAAGACTTCACCATGCTGATAGGGAGACATGGTGCCAGGGTCAACGTTGATATAGGGGTCTAATTTCATGAGCGAGACGGAGACTCCGCGATTTTTGAGGAGGCGTCCTAACGAGGCGACGCTGATTCCTTTTCCTACTGAGGATGCCACACCGCCCGTGACAAAGATAAATTTTGACATGTTTCCTCCTTACGCGAGAGCCATAGTCGTTATAAAGATATATCCAGGGTAGGGGCGTCACCTTGCGTACGCCCCGTTTGCGTGCGTGCGCCCATAAAGCCTTGCGTACGCCAGCATTTCCTGGGTTTCAACATATATTATTTAGGTGTAAGTACAACAATCTGCATTTCTTCTGGTAGAGAAGCACGTGTGACGCTCAATTTTGCTTGCGGAGTGATCGCTTCAACACCCATCTCACGGCAAAATTTGTGCAGAGGATCAGATCCATCCTCACCCATGCGGTAATGCATAGGGATAACGATGCGCGGCTCTACCTGACTGATAATTTCGGCTGCTTGCGCGGCATTCAGCGTATGCTGACCACCTATTGGTAGTAATAACACATCGGCATCGGCAGCTTCTTCCAATTGTTCTTCTTGTAATGTATGGCCCAGATCTCCCAGGTGACAGATCACCAGATCGTCCATATGGATGACGTAGATCGTGTTGCGTCCATGTTCCTGCCCATGTTTATTGTCATGATACGAGGCAATACCCGTAATAAGCACATCGCTGATCTCATACTCGCCGGGACCTCGTACGACACGTGGCTTGCCACCTACCCCCTCGACATGGTTATGCCCGGGATGGTCGTGACTGATGGTAACAATAGAGGCGTTGATCTTGCTCAGCAAGCTGGATGCGTCCCCAGAAGAGGGATTTTGCTGAGGAGAGAAAGGGTCGGTAACGACTGTAACATTTTTGCCACGCAACTGAAAGCAGGCGTGGCCTAACCAGGAGATTTCCATAATGATTTCGTTTCTCTCACATAAGTTCGGGCGGGGACCTCTGTCCTCGCCCGGATTGTATTGTACCATAGGGATAAGCGTTCTACAAGGGCATAGCCTTTTCGACACGGCTTTTTAATTTTTCTGTTATCCTGGCAATGCTCTGCCGTGCGTCTTTTTCCAACCGTGCCGTGCCTACCTCTATGATCAGAGTTTGTAGAAGTTCTAGCTCGTTTGTATCCTTGATAAGCTGCTGGATAAGGGCTTCAATTCGTGGAAAACGCGCCTGAACGATTGCCAAAAGCATATCTTGCTGCTGCTCTACATAACTTTGCTGAATTTCTTTTTGTGCTTCCCGCTTGATATCGTGATAAATCCAGGTGTCTCTTAATATAAGATACGATCCCAACATAACATCCTCCATCTATGTGATAATGCACTAATTGTACCATAGATGTGGGCTATTGTCGAGAACAATAGGTTCTGGCGTTAGTGGAGTTTGCCTCTGATTATCTTCAAGAAGAGTCGCTCTCAAGATCTCAGAATCTTATTTAGTCTCTGGTTTCTCTTACTTTTCCCTCCAGTCACTCGTATTATAAAATAGGGGAGTTTCCTTCCTCAAAATAACAATGTGAAAGAAAGCCAGATACGATGTCGACTCCTACACAGGATCCAGAGAAGGCTGAAGCTCCCGAACATCAGTCAACGCTCGCGAGCTTTAGACCTATTCTCAAAAATCGCAATTTTCAACTCTTATTGACCGCCCAACTTGTTTCACAGATTGTGCTCAACGCAGCCAATTTTGGCACTATTTTGTTGGTGAACCAGATCACGCATAACAATGTCATCCTGGCCGGTGTCGCTATTATTGCCTTTACATTGCCGGCTGTCCCATTTAGCGCACTGGCCGGTGTGCTGGTGGAAAAGCAGAATAAGCGTGTGGTATTGTGGGTAAGCAATATCCTGCGTTTTGGGACCATGTTTCTTTTCGTGATCTCTCTGCAGGCTGATCGCACCAATCTGTGGCCTCTTTTTACATTGAGTTTTCTGACCTCGATCATTGGACAGTTCTTTAGCCCGGCAGAGGGTGCCTCTATTCCCTTGCTGGTCGGTGAACGTGAATTACTACCCGCTCTCTCGCTCTTCAACATCTCTCTCTCAGTGGCTCAGGCCATCGGCTTTCTGCTACTGGGAAGCCTGATTGCGATAATTTTTCCTCCCTTCACCCTCCCTTTAGGCTTTACAACTTTACATGTACAATCCATTGATATGTTGTTTGTAATTGCCGGAATAAGTTATGTAATCTGCGCTATTTTGATCCTTGCCATACCGCGTAAAGCCTTTGATGAAGCACACCTCTACAAACGGAGAAAAGATGATACCCCCGTCCAGATTGGGCAGACCATCGAGGCATTATGGCACGATCTGGTCAGCGGTTGGCGCATCGTTACTTCTGATCGCATGCTCTATTTCGCGGTCATGCAGGTCTCTATCGCGAATGTGCTTATGCTTTTGATTGGTCAGGTGGCTGGTGCTTTCGTCGTGGATTTTCTGGATCTTCCCACAACGTACATGTCCCTCATATTGGCTCCAGCCGCGTTCGGCCTTGTGGGTGCCTCGTTTCTCATGCCCTCTTTCTCTCAACGCGTGGGAAAGATACGCTTGATAATTACCGGACTAATTGCTTTATGCGTCGGTTTCATTCTGTTTCCAGTGAGCCATTGGTTTGCTACTATAATCGATCCAAAGAATGGACCCCGTTCACCCTGGTTTATATTGTTAACGGTATTACTGGTCTTTGCATTGGGCGTAGCACTATCATGTGTCAATGTGCCCGCACAAACAATCATGCAGGAACATGCTCCCGAAACCAGCCGTGCACGCGTCCTCTCATTGCAATTTATGCTTTATAACGCTGGCTCAATTCCCGTGCTTCTCTTTGCTGGCTTGATCGGCAGAGTCATTGGTCTCAGCGAATTGATGATTTTTATCGGCCTTTCCATGCTGCTCCTCTGTGGCTGGGGGGTGCGTTTCATCAGGCGTAATACACCGCAAAATACTATGCCTGCGGAGACAACCTCTTCATAATCTGCCTCTTCAGGTGCCTCTCTGGCGGGCCAGTTCGACGAGATTAAGCACCAATGGATACGCATTATAACTTCCCAGGCCAGTCGTCATGTCGTATCCTCGTGTTGCCGGATAACGCCCGCCATTGAGTCCATTGTTATCGTTGTTGCCTTTTACAATATCATGAAAACAGGCCGCATATTTTTGTGGATCTCTGGCAATCTGATAAAGTAGTGGATTGATGAAGCCAAGGGTATGGCCGCCATGTTGCAGCGATATCTCATTCGCGAGTGCCACCAGCGCTGCCCACAACGGGGCCGAGGCTGAGGTGCCACCTACGACATTCCACGGTGTGCTATTGCTACAGACCGTTGTCGCCTTTGCTGAACAATACATAATGTAGCCATGATCGGCATTAGCGTGTAATGACACATCGGGCGTTTCACGGCAGATTTTTCCATTTGGAGCGCCACACAATTTACCTGTACTATAACTATTGCGTACTCCAGTCATATTTTGCCATGCTGGACTCTCCCAATATTGACTGATACCTCCTCCTGATGCGCCATTGTAGCTCTTTGGTGGCTCCCTCGTTGTATTCCAGGTCGTCTCATCCCCATATGATGCTGTATTTTTAAGTGAGAGGCTGGTGCCACCCACGCTTGTCACAAACGGTTGTGAAGCTGGATCGTCTATGCCAGTTTGCTTCAAAGGTGTTGTGGTATCCCCCAGGCAGCCCGCACTTCCGGTATCGCCTGTAGAGGCGAAGATGGTCTGGCCCTGGGCTGCTGCTGTGGTGAATAGGATGTTTTCTTGCCTGATGGTTGCGGCATCCAACACTTTCTCACACAGCCCCCAACTGGTACTTACAATGGAGGGGCCATCTTGAATAATGTGTGCCCATTGTGAGAGGTAGCTGGTTACATCGTTGCCCGCTTCGTATATTTTCAACATCTTCAGTTGAGGAACCGTGCTTAGTACCAGTTCGGCATCGGTTTCAACCTCCAATGCTCCTTCGTCAGCTTTCAGATGTTTCTGAATTGGAAGTGCCTGTATTATGGTACGGCTCTTGCCAAAACAAGCATTATACGCCGTAATATCACTTTTTACGAAGGGCGACAATTCAAAGAGTGCAATCGTCTGCCCCTCGCCGCGCACATGTGCCCGATAGAGCCCATTCAGATTATACGCTTCAGCAAACTGGTCAGGTGCCAGGTAATTTTTATTATGTTGTGGACAGGTGGACGGCGATGATGTGCTGCTTGCCAGACGATGCACTGAAAGTTGTGTTGGATACCAGTGAAGGGCATTATTCAGGCCGTTGATTGCAATAATGTCGTTCGCAAAACGCATTGGGAGCAGGGGATCGCTATCGTTGGCGTAGTATATATGTCCATCTGGCCCTGTGTAGGTGTGCAGCGTAACATGAAACGTCTGCTCAACTTGCTGCACCGTTCCACTGAAATCCAGTAGTAGACGATGCGTATAGGTATGCGTGATGGTAAAACCTGTGCTTTGTAAAAATTGCATAAGGGTCCTATATGTTGTCACCGTTGGACTATAAGTGGTAGTGTATTGGGCTGAGGTGAGAAAATGATGATAGTTGGCAGAGGTAGCACGTACGACATTTTGTACATAACGATGTAAACTGATCTGATTCTGTGGGCGCAGACCAATTGAGAGGGCGATATGTTGTCGTGTATTGGCCGGCCCTTGCAAATGACTGATGGTAAGCAGTGGTGATGTCGTACCTGTAAGTGCAAAGAGCGCCTCCCTGGCTTTCGTTTTCTCGTGTGGCAAATATAAGCATTGTGCGGCCACCAGTTCCAGTGCTAATAGAATAGTCATTAGCGATAGTATATGTGTAAAAAGATGTCTGTATAAATGGACAGAATGGTGATATTTAGATAGCATTAAGAAAACCTCCCTATGTGAGTAGTATACGGGTACCAGAAACAGGCTCAAGAGTAGAAAGCGCTATATAGGTCTTATCTTTGCTCCTTAAAAAGGTTTGTATAGGACTTATCTCTCACAGGTACAGCTCTGAAACCCGTAAGAAAACTCTCCTGTAAATGCATCGTGTATGCAACGTGGTATCAAATAAGACAAATTTATACCCAAAGTAATGGGAAAATAGTGGAGGCATCTCCTGATATGTTCTATTCAGTCGCTATTCCTGGTATACTACAGACACGTGTGGGAGCATCCCTATGGGAGGCACCTTTGAGAGAAAGAGTATCTACTAGCATGCCAGTGGAAAAACATGCGGAACACCAGGGAGTCGATATAGTGGACGAGGTTACACTTGGTAAACTCTATGAGCAGTTCCGGCGTCCTATTCACTCCTATATTTATCGTCTCATCGGCAATCAAGAAGATGCCGATGATATCACGCAGGAAGTATTTGTACGTGCCTGCACCTCCTGGAAGGGCTTATACGAACGCGAGCACCTCTCTGCATGGCTCTATCGTATCGCAACGAACCTGTGTGTGGATGCGTTGCGCAGGCGCAAACGCATCTCCTGGTGGTCTCTAACGCACCGATATCGTAATGATGACTCAAGCGAAGAAGTCATAAATGACGATATGTCTTCTTTTCTTTCTGATACAGGAGGGATTCCGGAGATTGCAGAGCGAGAATTGATTCGCCACACTTTAGCACATATGCCGGAAGAATACGCCATCGCGCTCGTTCTTAACGCCGCACAAGGTGTACCCTATCAGGAGATTGCCGAGATCGTGGGCATCTCCCCTAATGCTGCCGCAACGCGCATTTCTCGCGCTAAAAAGATGTTTGCTGAACAATATCACCGTCTCGGTAAAGAAGGTGTTGTAAAACAGGAGAAACGTAAATGAACAACACTGATTTACCACCACTTCCTTCAAAGGGCATGATTAGCCCGGAAGTTTGTGACGCCGTAAGCCTCTACCTGGCCGTTTCACACGATCTAACAGAAGATCAGAAGCAGCGCGTCTCAGCACATTTGAAGGTATGCCCCCAATGTGTCCGTGAATATCGTCTGGTGAAGCGTTCAGCGCAATTAATCAGTAGCCTTGAAGCATCTGAACCATCTGCACGCGTTGATGCAGCCGTTATGGCAGCGATTGCTGCACGTGCAGGCACCAATAGCGCTTTCGATACTTCAGCCTCTTTGCGCTCGATACCGTACAATAATAGAAATAGTGCACGTAATAAACGCAGACGTGTTCCTATTGGTAGCCTTGTTGCTGCCGCTGCGATACTCGTCGTTGCGCTCGTTGGCGTATTGCACTTTGTAATCATGCCGGGTGGAAGCGCATCAGCTTTCCAGGTCCCAGCCGGGGCGTGGAATGGTGTCATCTATCATATGCAGACCGTCGTTTCCAGTAATGGAGATCAGTATCATGTCGCAACTTATCATGATATGAATGACGATATGATCAACGTCGAAACCACCATGGGCACAAAGCTCGATGTGATGGCGGTCAGTGATGGTCACCAGACCCTGGTTATGGATATGAAGCATAATGTCATGCAAATGAACGCTAACGCATGGCTCACTGATGACTCTATGTTTAACCTGACTCAACTGAATAAAGACCTGCAATCTCATCAGGCCACTTACCTGGGCAAAGGTCAATATAATGGACAGGAAGTCTATCGTATTCGTTATCAGAATGGTGATATTCTGCTGCTTGACATGCACTACAAACCCGTCAATGTTCTGCAAAGTAGCAACGGTTCCGATGCAGGCAAAGCTATGTACGATAAAATGCAATTGTTGAGCAATGCTCCAACAGGCATGATGGATATGACCCCACCTGCGGGTTTTAAAACAGGAACCCTGCCCGCCAAACCTTGATGCATCGGTTTTCTCAGCCGAGATAAAAGATGTATTCGTTCTGAACTTAAATCGCATGTATGATGCAATGTGTAGTCTGAATGAGCAGATTGGGTGCCTTCGTGGGTATGTAGTGTAGGGTCTAGCGTCTAATCTTTGATTTATCATATGTGTAAGGGCGTCACCTTGCGTGCGCCCGCGTGCCAATAAACATTCTCGCTGGCACGCGGGCGCACGCAAGGTGACGCCCTTACACATATGGTCTAGATTTTTCATTTGACCATATGCCTGTTTGGACGATAGAATGGAAGGGAAAGAGCCACAATGACGTGTTACTAACCAGGGAGAAAATATCATGACCGAGCGCATTCCTGTGATCGTAGGTGCCGCGAGAACGCCAACCGGAAAATTTCTGGGCCACCTTGCCAGTCTTACTGCTCCACAACTGGGAGCCATCGCCATACAAGAAGCTGTCCGCCGTTCTGGTATTGCACCGGAAGCTATTGATGAAGTAATTATGGGTAATGTTGTATCAGCGGGTGTTGGTCAGGCACCAGCTCGCCAGGCAGCCCTGCATTCTGGATTGCCCGTCGATATTCCAGCCTTTACCATCAACAAAGTCTGTGGATCGGGCCTTAAAGCGGTGATGCTGGCGGCACAGGCTATTCGAGCTGGCGACGCTCAAGCTTTTGTCGCGGGCGGCATGGAGAGCATGAGTAACGCTCCGTATATCCTCCCAAAGGCCCGTACCGGCTATCGCATGGGCGATGGTAAGATCATCGATAGCGTTGTGCACGACGGCCTGTGGTGCGCCTTTGAAGATATCCATATGGGCAATGAGGCCGAGATTATCGCTGAGAAGTTTGGCTGTCACACGCGAAGAACAGGATCGTTTCTCGCTACAAAGCCACCACAAAGCTGCCGCCGCCACTGCCGCCGGGCGTTTTAAAGAAGAGATCATTCCCATCGAGATCAAACAAAAGAAGGGTACTCTCATCATTGATAGCGACGAACCCATTCGTGGTGATAGCTCAATGGATACGCTAACGAAATTGATGCCCGCATTTCAGGAGGGTGGAACTGTCACCGCTGGCAATGCACCCGGTCTGAGCGATGGGGCATCCGCAACCGTGGTTGTTGCTCAGGAGTTTGCTCAGGCTCAAAATCTGCCTGTCCTGGCCCGCATTCTGGGCTATGCTACGGCTGCTATCACGCCACGCTATATCTTCGCCGCACCGCCGCGTGCCGTGCATCGTCTCCTGGAGCGCACCGGCCTCAAGATGAGCGACTTCGACCTGATCGAGCTCAACGAAGCCTTTGCCGCCCAGGCTCTCGCCAACGGACGTGAACTTGATTGGGACTGGTCGCGTGTCAACGTCAATGGCGGCGCGATTGCCCTGGGACATCCCATCGGGTCCAGTGGCTCTCGCGTGCTCACAACTTTGATCTACGAGCTTCGTCGTCGTGGTGGTGGTCGTGGATTGGCAACCCTATGCCTGGGTGGCGGTGGCGCAGTGGCGTTGGCTGTGGAGGTGTAAGCAACTTTCCTCTTGCCTCATTCTCATCTTCCTCCCCGCTCGCTCACTTTCAACCTATGAGAGTTAGGGGAGGATGCATGCCTTTCTAATAAGCACGCCTCTTGATCTGGAGCATAATAAAACTCAATACCCACAAAGCAAGAAATAACAGGTACATGCCAACGCTGGAGATAAAAGAACTCATACAACCATCCTCATCTATTCTAAAAAAAAGGTCTTATAAAAGAGAATACGATACTCTGGCCTTTTTTTCTCTGAGAAGGCTCTGCATAGCACTTTTTCCTTACTTACTCCCCCACACCGATAGATAATGCCACATCCCACGGAAATCATCGGAGTCCATCTCACTGAATGCTTGTTGGTAGAGAACCTCTATTTCCGCTTGCGTAACGACTCCCATCTTGACAAAAAAGGGCCGTGCCTGTTGCCCTCCCACCTTTGCATTGTGATAGAAGTCGGACCATGCATCGGTCCCTATCGAGACTTCCAGGACATGAGCACGAAACTGAAGCGTGTGCAGACCAGCGTGGCGCAGCAGTGTGGGTAGCATGTGCGAGACGCCAAGCGTTTTCCCATCAACCGAAAACCCATATCCGGCTTGCCAACTTGCCTCATACCATAATTCCATGATCCTCTGATATGCGGCACTACTGGTAACTCCAATATCAATCGGTTCCGTCACCCGCAAGATTCCGCCCGGACGCAAAATACGCATACATTCAGCGATGAAGGACGGCCACGCATCGCGTCGCAGTGCGGCAAAGAGAAACCGTGTATTGACCAGGTCAAACGAGTCATCGCCAAAATCGAGCGGTTTGGTAATATCCATAAGCCCAAAAGAGGTGTTGGAGAGTTGCTGACTGCGTGCGCGTGCATTTGCATATTCAATCATCGTCTTACTAATATCAACGCCCGCTACTTCCATGTCTGGGTACGCAAAAGCTACATCGAGAACCCATCCCCCAGGACCACATCCCAGATCAAGCACTCGCTGAAACGTGGAGGGATCGAGACCCGTCAGGGGACCATTCATGGCCTGCGTCAAAAGGCGTTCCTGATTGATCAGGCGAGCCATTTCAGCAGGACTTTCTGTGTCGAGCAAATAAGTGTTGTCCTCTTTTTTGTCTGGTGACATCACTCTCTCCTTTGTCTTTCTTCGTTGTCTCTTTCAAAATGGAGAGCCGATTGAGACGCAAAAAAATAACCGATCTTGAACGAAGTATACATGAACGATTTCTATTGCACAAGTAACCTGTACCTTTTATATGGCTATTTATGGTATGAACAATCGTGCAGATGGTGAAGATGCATTATCCGCTCTGAATTGCAGTGTAAAAAATGGTATCCAGCGCGTCTATAATAGAAGATTGGATAAAAGAGCAACCTCTACGTTTGTTCTATTGAATAAACACAGCGTTATTTGTGAGAATAGCTCCCGGGAGTGAATGCCCTTTGCAGATACCAGACGCAGAAACGAATCTGATGCCCATCGACGCCAGCCAGTTGCTCCAGCGCCTGCACGATCTCGACATGGAAGAGGGTCGTCGCCTCATCATGCAATCTACCGCCAATCTACATGATCAGGCGGCCTTCGGCGTTGCCCTCGCTGACGACGCCTTAAAAGAACTCTACACGCCCTTTCTCTCGCTCAAACTGGCCGAACTATTGATCTTCTTCGGCAACTATATCCAGCATCCCTCTTCGCACGCACTCGGCCAGAAAGCCAAAGGCGACGCACTCGTGCAAATCGGACATTTCCAGGCCGCCATCGCATGCCTCGACTCCGCTGGCGAAGAATTTTTGCGTATGGGAGATGAAGGTAACTGGGCACGTACGCGTATCAGTTGGATTATGGCTAGCGAGTCTTTAGGACGTGTTGAGGAGGCCCTACAACATGCTGAGCGAGCACGCACATCCTTTGAACGCCTCGGTGAACATTACTGGGCCTGCACTATCGCTATTAATACCGCGATTATATTTGACCATCTGGGGCGTTATCAAGACGCTATAAAGCTTTATGAATATGTTCGCTCCATCTATCCAACCTTGACTGAACGCCGTGAGGTTGATATCAAACGCATTATCGCCATCGCCGAATTGAATCAAGCGATAAGTCTTTCATGGCTAGGCAGATTTAGTGAGGCATCACATCTCCAGCAAAAGGCTTACAATAGTTTTCTCGTTTTAGGTGAAATGGGGCTGGTTGCTTTTATAGAGACGGATATAGCTAACCTTGCTCATATGCAGGGGTACTACGGCCAGGCCCTTTCTCGCTATCTACATGTGCGTGAAGCCTTGTTGCAGGATGGCAGTGAGAATCCAACAAATCCGATGCTTTTAGCCGAACTTAAGCTATGGATGGCAGACTGTTTGACAAAGCTGAATCGCGCACCGGAAGCCTGTTATCTCGTGGAGGAAGCCGTAGCGATCTATAAACAAATCGGAACGTCTCGACAAACAAGCAATGCGTTGCGCGAATATGCAAGTACCTTGCGAGCTTCCGGCAGATTACAGGAAGCATTGATTGCCTTGAAGGAGGCTTTGACACTTTTTCATCACGGCGGCTTTGATCACTTCATATTTGCCACAAAACTTCAGGAAGCAGAAATTCTACTGGAGGTGGGCGATCTTGATCAGGCCTATAAGCTTGCTGAGCAAATAAAAGAGCAGGTTGAGGCACAACAATTTGTTGCTCGTTCCATTCGTGCCAGCTTGATTATTGTACAAACTCTATTTAGAAAGGCTGATCAAGCTGAAAAACTGCAAGATCGCATGCTACAAACTCAACTACTAGAAGAAGCTATCTGTTTGGCTAAACAAATTGTGCTACAAGCGAAGAAGCATAATCTTCAGGAGGAAAGATATAAAAGTCATTTCTACCTGGGTCAAATATTTGCTTTGCAAGGAAATTCCATCAAAGCTGCCAAACACTACCAGGCAGCAATTACACAGATCGAATATATCCTGAATAATCTCGCGTTTGATCTTTCACCCTCCTTTTTACACTCAGCCTGGAGCGCTTATGAAGAGATGATTGCCCTCTGTATTCGACGATCCCAACCTGAACGTGCATTGAGTTACCTTGAACGCGTACGTTCGCTGGCATTGCGCCAATATCTCAATAACACAAATATATTGCAAGAGGAGAAAAAAGAAGAACCCACAGATATATTCATATTACAAGCCAATAAGGCAACGCGGTTACGTATACAATATCAACTCAGAGAATGGCAGGAGAAATATCATTATTATAGTGCATTACTTGCCAATATAGATTCTTCTGCATCTCCTCTCGTTGATCAACGCGTCATTCAGGCAGAGATGCAACGCTGTGAGTCCCAGGTTAATGAGCTTTTTGAGCGTCTGCAACTTTCTCAATCAGAAACACCGTTTATCGCTCATGTACAAAAGCAGAGAGCACTTACGCTTGAACAGGACGATGTCAAGCAACTGCAACAACGTCTTTCCCCGGATCAGCTCTTGTTGACCTATTTCCTATTCAATGACACACTTACTATCTTTGCTGTTACAGCAGAGCGCCTGAGAACATTTGAGATCCCTGAAGGACAAAAAGAGCTGGAACGTCTCTTGCCTTTTCTACATATCTACCTGCATCCGAGCAGTTGGTCTGATGTACAAAAACCACCCCAGCAACCCATTCGTCGTATGCTAAAAAAGTTGTACGATCTATTAATCGGTCCGGTTAAAACATTGTTGCCTCCTGAGCAGGGGCAATTGACGATTGTGCCTTATGGACCACTGCATACACTACCCTTCCATGCACTCTATGATGGTTCCCACTTCCTTATTGAAGATTTTCAGATAAATTATTTGCCAGCTAGCAATTTGCTGCTGCACTTCAGCGACTACAAGGAAGATAAAATACGCAACACAGCATCTCCAACAGTCAGAACTCCGCTTGTATTTGGGTACTCAGGGAATGGACATCTGGAGCGCTGTATCACTGAAGCGCAGACTCTAGCCTCCATACTTCATGGGCGTTGTTACCTTGAAAAAGAAGCTACCATTGCCCGGCTCATTGAGCAGGCACCAGGAAGCACCATCATCCATATCGCTACCCATGGTCGTGCCAGACTCGACGCTCCAAATTTCTCCTCCGTACTGCTCGCTGATGGGCAACTCAACGCTATCGATGCCTTTAGCCTTGACCTGCAAGGGTGTGAACTGGTTACGCTAAGCGGTTGCGAAACCGGTCTTTCGTTGAGTGGCGGTGGTGACGAGCAGTTGGGTTTGGGGCGAGCCTTCCTGGCAAGCGGGACGAGATCGCTGGTGATCAGCCTCTGGCCCGTAGAAGATCATTCTACCAACACACTTATGCAAACATTCTATCAACATCTTTTGAGCGGCGAGAACAAGATGCAAGCCCTACGTGCAGCACAATGTGATCTTTTACACAGTGGCTCTCCTGGCCTCAGCCATCCCTATTTCTGGGCAGCTTTTCGCCTCATCGGTGACCCTGCTCCGATCTCCTCGCACCAGGACATTGAGCATAAAAAATCTGCGTCCTAAAAAAGTGTCTCGCAGCGTTTTTAATGTGAAATATTACTATCTTCCTTTCAATTGTAGCAGCGCGATTGATCGCGCCCGTTGCTATTAGTAGAAAAACGGAGAACATGATGAACGTAACTCAACCTTCAAAAGGCGTGCAAGAACCTCAACACACCGTAATATTCTGGCATGCTAACCAACTTGCCATCACCCATCACTCCTTCCTCGACATTACCGAGGGTAAACAGCGTATCATCGAATCGCTGGATCTAAACCCTCTGAACAGCAAATTGCAGAAGTTGAGTGGCCTGCGCCTGGAGCCATTTACGGACCAGGATGTCCCACATCCTTATGTGCCGGACGACGACGATGATGATGAACGACACAGACGCAGACGACATGACGATGATGATGGCGAACGCCACAAACAACATGCACAAGCCGTGAACTTCTCTAAACGTAGCTCCTTGCAGAGTTCTATCGGAAAATATTTCTTTCCGCATCCTAAAAATAAAGGTACCATCGTCGTAAGCTTTTTCCATCTCACTGGCGATACCTCTTCTTTCCATAACGCTGATGGCACTCCAAAGACCGTAAATCTCATCAATGGCGAACTTGAGCTGTTTAATCCATCTGAACTTTCTACGCTCCTTGCCGCTTCACCCAACTGGCTGAATGGGGGAACAGGTGGTACTGGCCCCAATCATGTCATTGTTGGCTGCCCTGCCAGCCCCCCTATTCCAGCCAACGATCCTTGCACTTCCGGCAACTGGCACATCACACTCCCTGCTGAACTGCCAGAGATCATCCTGAACGCAAGCGGCAGCGGCGTGCAAGTATTCGTGCTGGACACTCTCCCTGATCTACAACAAATCTCACATGCCGCCACTGCCAGCGGGAATAGTAATCCGCTTTTAACCGATATCGTCAATAATGTCACTTTGAACTACCAGATCCTATCCGATGTCCTGGACGTTCCCAACTCCGATCAACCAGCAACTGGCAATGACATCCACGGGAATCTCGTTGGCTTTCCTATGAATGATCATGGTTTGTTCATTGCGGGTATCATCCGTGACCTGGCTCCCGCTGCTCGTGTGGAATGCATTCGCGTGCTCAATGACTACGCCGTCGGCGATACAGCTATGCTACTGAATGCCTTTACCTATATTCAAAACCGCTTCACTAATCCTGAGACGGGCGAACCAGGCGATCTGTACGACACGCCTGTTGTCATAAATATGAGCCTGACCGCAACCCTTCCTGAGGAGGCGCTGCCACAATGGGGCTTTACCGACGCGACCATCGCACCGGCCCGCTTGATGCTCCTGCTACCTATGCAGGCACTGGCCGAGAATGGCGTCGTTTTCACAGCCTCCTCCGGTAACGGCTCAGGTCCTCGTGATCAGGAAACTAACCCGCCGGGAGAGCGCCTGCAACCACGCTACCCCGCTGCCTTCGCCTATCCTCTCCCTGGCATCGCGAATGAACCCGGCCTTCCTGCGCTGATTCCTGTCGGTGCCGTCAATAAAGAGGGGCTGGCATCTTCGTATAGCAACTATCCAGGAGAGTTGGGTATTGGAGCATATGGTGGAGAACTTCCGCAGCCTGTCGCGTCCCCTCCCGATCCGACGATCGGGACGCAGCCTCAATCACCAATAGATGCTTTGCGTGGTGTCTACACAACCCCCTTTTATCCTGCTCTCTCGGCGACCGATACGCTCCCGGTGAAGTCACCTGAGCCTGTCGTGTATCCGTTATACCAGCCAATCCCCGCAACGACCTGGGCGTATTGGATGGGCACCTCTTTCGCAACGCCCATCGTCAGCGCCCTGGCAGCTCGCATCCTGGAAACGCAGCCTTCTGTGGGCGATAATGTCCGACAGACGCTTCTTACTGCTGCACCTTCCCAGGTTCTCTGGACAAAACTAGATACGGGCCAGAGCGATACATATGGGCCAATGATCATGGTGAAGCAAGAATGTCAGGATATTGAGTAAGAGGGGTTGTAGAGACCAGATTACTCGTACATCGCCCAATACTCAGCTTCCCAAAAGAGACACACATACAGGGGAACCGCGTATTGGGTGATATGCATACGGGTGTTATAGTTGGTGATGACACGTTGCCATCATAAATTATCATCAGGCACCCAATGCTGAGTCCATCTCTGATCGATAAGATCATGCGCACGTTGGAAACGAATATCGGTCGAGAGCCTTATTCTCTCCAAGGGATCACGGTTCAGGGTGGCCGCATAAATCATATACGGACTATGGATCACCATATCCCCGGCTTCATAATCAGCAACCAGCCAGCGACTCTGGAAGTGCTCAGCCATTTCCACAAGGTTGGTGCTGACCCAGCCCTCCTCACGCATGTTGCGATTATAAGCACTGATGCGTTCTTCAGGTGAAAGATGGGCGTTCTTCACGCAGAACTCGGCCTCCATCTGTCGCCCTATCGCATATGTATAATGTACCACTCCGCACGCCTATACTGAGCCTGATGATAGAGCTTGTGGAGAAGTTGGTCAGTTCTCTGCACTATTTCTTGTCTCATTGTACAACGTCTTGTATATTTTTGTGATATCTCCGAAATAGGGCCAACTCTCTACTGTGACTTTTTTTTCAGGATGCCGTCTAACCCTGAGTAAGCCTGTGGAAGACTTACAACGTTCATCTAACAACACAGTAAAGGGAGCAGAATATGTCACTTGTCCAATCAGTTGTGAACGCATTTTCACAAGCTTTAAGCCTGGTTTTTACTTTCATTCCCAAGCTTATCGGATTTCTTATCCTGTTACTCATCGGATGGTTAATCGCGACCGCGCTCAAGAAGGCCGTCTTGTTGGTTCTGGGTAAGATTGGGGTGGATCGTCTAGGAGAACGTGTCGGCCTGGCCCGCCTGGGAGAGCAGATGGGCATGAGGCTAGAAATCAGCACCATTTTGGCACAGATTGTCTATTGGTTCGTCTTCCTGATTTTCCTGGTGCCTGCCACTGACGCGCTCGGTCTATCAGCAGTCACAGGTATCCTCAATACGCTCATCGCTTTCATTCCTAATGTCTTTGTCGCCATTATCGTTCTCTTTATTGGTGTGCTGGCGGCCAACTTTGTCGCGAACCTCATTCTCAGGGTAATGGGCAAATCGCAAGTGGGCAACCCTGTCATCTTTGCCAACATCGCCCGCTATGCTATCCTTGGCTTTGTCGCCATCGTTGCCCTGGAGCAGTTACAGATCGCACCCGCTCTACTCAACATCCTCTTTACTGCGGTCATCGGCTCCGCTGCCGTCGCCTTCGCACTGGCATTCGGCCTCGGCGGTCAGGATGCTGCAAGACGCTTTCTCGCACGCGGCGAAAACTCTCTCATCGGTACACAGGCCATGCCAGTTCAAAGCATGAATAAAACACGCACATTTGCCGATACTCAATCTGAGTAGCATTTCGTACATCGGTTCCTTCCACACGTGTGTTCTCTAGCATGACCGCCTGGTAAGACCTGCCTACCGCTAAGCTTGCCAGGTAGGGCATGAGAGTAGAAATGGATGTCCTCCCTTTCTTAAACAAAAGGGAAGGCAACCAGATAGTAGATCATGCTGAGATCAGTCTCGGCAGTAATGCTTGACGCGAATGTGCATCAAGCCATGGAGAAGATACTATTTCTTCGCTTTTAATTGTCAGTGAAAGGTAAAACACATCATGAGTAATCAGTATGGTAACCAGCAAGATCAGTATGGCAACCAGAACCAGCAAAACCAGGGTCAGCAAGATCAGTATGGCAACCAGAACCAGCAAAACCAGGGCCAGCAAGATCAATATGGCAACCAGACAGGATCAATATGGTAACCAGAACCAGGGCCAGCAGGATCAATATGGCAACCAGAACCAGGGCCAGCAGGATCAATATGGCAACCAGAACCAGGGTCAGCAGGACCAATATGGCAACCAGAACCAGGGTCAGCAGGATCAATATGGCAACCAGAACCAGCAAAACCAGGGTCAGCAAGATCAATACGGCAACCAGAATCAGCAGAACCAGCAAGATCAATATGGCAACCAGAACCAGGGCCAGCAAAACCAGAGTGGTAATCAGAGTGATCCATTAAGTGGTGCACGTGGAGTAGCGGATAACCAGATTAATCAGGCCATTGATCAATTTGGAAACAAAATTCCTGGTGGCTCACAATACACCGATCAGGCCAAGAAAGTCGCCGGTGACGCCCTTGACAACCTGCAACAGGAAGCCGAAAAACGTATGGGCAACATGGGCGGCCTGTTTGGCGGCAACCAGTAGCACAACCCTTCAACATAATTTAAACCCGCGTTACTGATGTAGGGGCGCGATTTATAAGCCCATGCGCGACCTGATAATGCTCCCTCTATACCTTTGACGCAAGTAAACAGTACTAACATGCTCCAAAACACTTTGGAGCATGTTAGTCAAAAAAGATTTCAAACAGCAATATAGGAGGAAAGCATGGTAAACGTAAGTACAAACGAACCGCGCCATCGCCCCATTGGAGTCACTATTATCGCGGTCTTGCTAGCAATAGAGAGCTTTGTCGAAATAGCACTTGGCATTCTAGCCATCGGCGGAATACTTGCCCTGGGTCATGTTGCGGCTCAGCACGGCCACACAGGAACCCGCACAGCCATAGACATTGTCGGTATTGTGCTCGGCGGAATTCCCCTGGCAATAGGTATCATCACTCTCATCTTCGTTATCGGATTATGGACTTTGAAACGTTGGGCCTTCTGGCTAACCATTATCGTAGAAGTAATCACATTGATCAGGCATGCGCTCGAATTTACTCAACCAAACGCCTCAGTAGTGCAGATTGTACTGGGCATGATTATTCCCGTCATCATTCTGTTATACTTCTTGCTCGACCCTTATGTGCGCAGAGCGTTCCACGTTTCAGCGGGTTGAAGTAGCATTCTGGTTACTAATCAATAGACGTAGTAGGTGCGCAATCTGATTTTATACATCAAAAAGATGGGGAAATCATGATTGCGCAATTATCATCTGCTAGTAACGTTCTCTATAAAGTTCCGAACTTTCTACCCATGCGTTATAAATAGTGTTCGGAAACGCAGCGATAAAAATTGATCATAAAGGTTTTAGTGAAGATGGTTATTACCGATGAAGAACTGGTAATTCGTTGTAAGAAAGAACTACCACGTACCACGCGTAGCTATGAATTATTAGTTCAGCGCCATATGAACCGCATCTATACCCTCGTCTACCGTGTTGTTTGTAACAAAGAGGAGGCCGAGGACATCACCCAGGAGGTGCTCGTAAAGGTCTACAATAATATTCGCTCGTTCGATCAGAAAGCCTTATTTTCAACCTGGCTTTACAGAATTGCTGTTAATAGCGCCCTCGATAGCCTGGAAAAGACGAAGCGCCATCACAATACCACCACGTCTTTTAGCCATTCTCCCTCGCCAGATGCTGAGGAGGAAGAAAACGTTCCTGCATCGACAGCCGCTGGACCAGAAGAAGAGGCCATCCAGAGCGACCTGCGTGAATGTATTCAACGTGTCCTCAAAGATCTCGATCGTGATCAGGCGCGTGTTCTGGTCATGCGCGACTTTGAAGACCTGAGCTACGATGACATCGCCCAGGTCCTTGAGGCAAAACTGAGCGCCGTCAAAATGCGTATCCATCGTGCACGTCTCGCATTTCAGGCTATTTTCAATCAGTTTTGTGGCCAGGCATATCTCTCTTTTTCGACCCCTACCTCTTCTAAAGGGGGAAATACAAAAAAGGCTCGTACTAATGAAGGAAAAGAAGCATGAATTGCGAAGAACTTACCCAGCTCCTTCCAGATCTCGTCGATGGTTCGTTGCCAGAGGATATACGTATCCAGGCTGAGGCTGCACTCCCGGAGTGCCCTGATTGCCAGCGTGATCTGGAGATCGCACGCCAGATTCGTGGCATCCTGGTCACATTGCAGAGCGAACAGCCGAATTTGCGTGTGCCCACTGGCTTTGAAGCACGTTTACTTGCCCGTGTGCGCAGTCAACAGGCAAACTTAGACATCCTTGATCTCACGTCACAAGCGTTTGCTGCCTGGCTCGTCGAGCTTATTAATCTCATCGGCGGCCTGATCAATACTTCATCTTCGGTATCGAGCGCACCTCAAGCATCCGGTGCCTGAAGCGAAGAGGTACAACTTGCCAGCTATTATGATTTTAGAGTAGGAAGGTGACCCATGACATTTCAGCCCGTGCTTCTGGCGCTGACTCAAACTATTACAGCTATTCTTAACTTTATCCCTCATTTGATCAATGGCCTGATTATTTTCATTATTGGTTATCTTATCAGTGCACTCGTACGTAGCATCCTGCGCTTTATCTTCCGCCGTATCAGGCTTGAGCAACTTTTCCAGCGCGTCGGCATCGATAACGTTCTGCGCGGCCTGGGTGTGCGCGTACCCGTTTCTGATATCCTGGTTCAGATCGTCTTTTTCTTCCTCATTCTCAGTTTCTCCACCTCCGCTGTCCAATTGATGGGATTAACCGCCGTGGCAAACCTGCTCGAAAATGTGTTGAGCTTTATTCCACAGGCGATTAGTGCTGGCCTCATCATCATCTTCGGCTCTATGATCGCACGCTTTCTCGGTGGAACAGTTACCTCGGTGGCGCAAAGTGTCAACATCACATACAGTAATGCCCTGGGGAAGATCATCGAATACGCTATTGTCGCTTTTGTAATGGTGCTGGCGATCTCAACTCTTGGCGTCAACACCGCCATCCTCACCACCAGCCTGACCATCATCATTGCCGCTGCTGGACTCGCCATAGCCCTCACCTTCGCATTTGGCTCTCGTGATTCGGCGCGACACGTGATCGCGGGCTATTATGTACGTCAGAACTTCGTGCCCGGTCAGCGCGTCCAGCTCGGAGATCAGAGCGGCACCATTCGCGGCACCGCTGGTGCCTACACCATCCTTGAAACAGTGAACGCTGCAGGCCAAAATGCTACTATTTCGCTACCCAATGCCCTCCTCCTGCAAAGTGGTGTGCTAAGCCAGGCTGAGGAGACACCCTCTTTGAATACAGAGAATACAGAAGCACCTCGTTCGGAGACTGAAAATCCTGAAACAGGCGAAGACTAGTGCTCTGGCACACGTCATTTGCCGCTTCCCAATCCCGTTCAAAGAAAAAGATTGTACGCTGCAAGAGTAGGGGTAAGGGAAGGAGTGGACGGGTGGCGGGGCTCTGGGCTCTTAACGATGGAAAAGCTGAACAGTAGGGGCAAGGGGCGGAGCAGGGTGAGTTGGCGGGGGCCTTGAGCTTGCCCTTGTCGCCGGATGAGCCTTTCTGCTCGGGGAAAGCGCGTCCATTCTCCGAGCAGGTAAGCTTTTAACTCGTTATTTGAACGGTATAGGGGCGTCACCTGACCCGCCAGTTACACTGTAGAACACCTCTCCGGCTCGCATAACGACCAGCGATCTTTATGGCTGGGTCAAACTGCAAGTTACGCCATTGAGTTTGACAGAAGTTGCATCATAAGGAGTGTTACTATTCCACACCGCACTGAAACCTGGAGCTATCGAAGAGCCGGGTCTCACAGTTGCATTAGATGCAGTGCTCTTAATGAGAACACTGTCACCTTTTTGGGTAAATACCCCACCCCAACTGTCGATGATTACCTGTCGGCTTGTAAACAAAATTTGTACATGCCACTTGTGCAGCGTCTTGTTACTCGTATTAGTAATCGTGAATTGGTCCGTGAAACCAGCATCCCCTACGGCAGGCGCATTATAAGTTGCCTTACAAGTAGGTGCCGGAGCGGCACTCGCTAACGTTGCCGTACTGGTGAGCAAGCCACCCGCGATCAGCAATATAAATAGTCCCGCAAACAATTTCCAACGTGTGAGCAAAGAATATGTACGAAGTACATTCCCCATCATTGTGGATTCCTTTCCTTTTGGAAAACATAGAAACTGAATAACCTCAGCTCCTGATGGAAGTATACATATCCTTTGATATGAATGTCAATGTATCTCTCTTGAGCTAATCGTTAGACGCTCCCTCTCCATGCAGCAGAGCGTGTACATAATCCTCAACATAGTGCCGCTCATCGACACCATCAATAACCATACACTCGGCGACCGAAACGATCTGTGGCGCAACCTCGTGCAATACACTGATAATCGCACGCTCATTCCGCCTGTCCGCGTTATGATCAGTTACAAATGCAAACAATTCATCAGTAAATTTCTCTTCGTTAGCAAGCAGATGAAAAATGTTGCTCGACATGTTATAGCCTTTCGTAATTGTACGGGCGCAATTGACAAACTCGCCTACTCACCCGCTCATATACTTCTCTTTCAATTATACGTAAGAATATGCTTACGTGTCAAGCTCAGCCAGGATATGCAATAAAGTAGGGGCGCAATGAGCGAAGCGAATAAGCCCGTGTGGTCCATGTGACCATGTGACCGTGTGGTCCATGTGACCATGTGACCGTGTGACCGTGTGACCGTGTGGTCCATGTGACCGTGTAGCCCGTGTAGCCCGTGTGACCCCTGTGGCCCGTGTAACTTGTGCCCCCTCCTATACATTGCCGAATTGCGGCACCATCTGTTTCAATATTCTGTATATTTCATCTCGTGCGGTAATTGATAACACATCTTGCTGAACTAATTCAATAAGTGCTGGAACATCGGATGCTTCAACCCTGTTGTTCGTCAAAACCGGTTGCCAGTATTGTTCAATGTATGCCCTGGCCTCTTCTCCCTGTTTCAGGGTAAGGATAACACGGATTGCTTGTGCTCTGTCCCCATAATTAGCGTCTCCCACCATTAGAGGCGTTCTAGCAGCTTTCAAACGTACTTCCGGCGCTAACATATTATCTTGTGCCTGTTTCCAGAGTACCTGGATCGCCAGCTCCCTGTTTGCTGAACGAGGAAGGCTTGCCTCATAAAGATATTGCGCAATCTGTATCTGTTGCAGTTGCGCATGTTCCGCTTTTTGGAGCAATTGTACCAGCACCTGCAACGCCTCCTGCCCTTCCGTTGACGCCGTCAGATCGTGATCATAGAGTAATTGAAAGATCTCGCTGGCCTCCTCTACCTTGAGATCGGATGTCCGAGCCATTGCCAGCAGCATATCGACCGCTTGCAGGTTTTCCTGTGAGTTGAGCGGGCTACACCTGTAGAGAACTCCAACCGTCTGTAATTTTTCTTCAAAGGAGAGGTTTGTTTGTTGGGTCATTTGTAGAAGTTGTTGTGTTGTCTGTTGTTGCTCGCTTGAGCCGTTGGGACTGCTACCATAGAGCGTTTCAAGGAGCTGCAGCGTTTGCTCAAAAGAAAGTTCGGGACGTTGCAGCGTCTCTGTAAGCAAGGCAATAATGCGTTGTCGCTCGTCTGCCTCATCTTGATTGTTCCAGGAGAGCGCCTCGCCAATTTCAACGATCTCTTCTATGCTCAGCGCGGATCTCTTTGCGCTATCCAGGAGCCATTGCGCTGCTTGTAAGCGGCGGTCAGACTTCACAAGCACTTGATAGAGAATATATGTGCATGCCACCAGTTGCTCAAAAGGAATGGTACCGCTGTGTAGGATGGACAGGAGTTTGTCAGCAGCGTTCTCCCAGTCGTTGAACGCGTCTGTTGTGGCTGAATAGGAGAGGGCGTCAACCACTAAACGCACCTGTTCAAGTGTCACGTCTGGTTGCTGAATGCTTTCTAATAATGTATGGCTGATGAGGCGTACGATTTCGTCGGGAATGAATGGTCGTTGCAAAAACGTGCGCATTATCTGCACTCTCTGCTCAAATGATAATTGATGGCGCACAAATGCTTCCAGCATCATCTGTACAGCCTGTAATTGTTCTGGTGCACCATTTGGATAGCATTCGTAGAGCGCTTGAGTAGCCTGAATGGCGCTCCAGGCCGAACTTCCTGGTTGTTGTACCAGTTCGGTGAGCACTTGTTGCGCCTGCGTCTTTAATTCATTGGCAGGAGACATATTCCGGCAGAGCGTCTGTGCAACCTGAATTCTGATGCCCTCAGGAAGAGTTTTCTGTGCCAGTAGATCGAGCAATGTTGTTCGTCCCAACTGGCTATATTGTTGCGTTTTGAGCAGTGCGGCAAGTGCATCAATAGCATATATGCGTTGTGAAGGATATGCTGATGCCTGTATCAATCTGCTGAGCCGTGCGATGATTTCGCGTGCCAGATTATTCTGCACCGTGATTTCTTCTTGCAGGCAGGCACAGGCAAAAAAGAGATCTTGCTGGATGATCTCCGTATAATTGCTGCGACAGCAAACTTTCCCTTCCGGTGGATCAAGAATCATCTGGATCTGCATGGTTGCTCTTACCGGGCCAAGCTTGCCAAAGAGCAGCAAAATCACTTCTTGCCAATAAGGATCATGCAGGTGCCGTGTGAGAAATGTGTTCAGTATTACGTTGGCATTCTCTCCAGGTAGATCGGGGTGAGGCGGATCAGCCTGGCGGAAGTAGATATCAAGGGCCGCAAAATACTCCTGAAAGGTTCTATGGATGAAGCCATAAAGATCCTCTCCACTTTCATCTCTACCTCGCTTGACGATCAGACCCGTTTCTGTACGCATCAACTCAAGGAAGCGCTCAGCTTCAAGCTGACGTTCTTCAGGTGAGAAGAGTTGGCGGCTCTTGAGAAAAAATTCAACCTCAGTCTGCATCTGCGTCAATGTTAAACAGTCCCCGTAAAACGCACTACTCCCCATGTCTTTTTCACGCTCTTGCAAGCGCTCATATAAGACGAAACCAAGGTGAGCAAGGCAGGCGCGTTGTACATCACGTGTCATCTGCATATCTTGCCAGCGTTCGTTAGTACCTCTTCTACGTGACCACGTGTCCAATAAGAGATCAGCGCAGCGATCGTAAACATGTACGCGTCGATCCGGCAGGCGCTCGGTACGATGTAACGTGGTAATAATTGTTAAGAGCAACGGATTTCTGGCGAGAGTATGCAGACGCGGATTACCCTTGAGCGTTTCGTAGAGCAATGCAAGCTCCTTTTGATCCTCGTAGGGCAGTGGCGCGAGTTGCAATACGCGGTTATACCAGAGTTCCAGAAACTGATGTATCTGTTCATCATCGAGTTCCTGCACAATGGCGTGTGTGAACCAGCGCTTCGAGAAGCCGAACAATTCATACCCTACCGGGCGCGATGTGACCAGAATGCTATTGCCACGGTACCGTTGCGCGATCTCTTCGATCATATCAATCAATGTACGCCGTTCATCAGAGTCTGCGATCTCATCGAGACCATCAAAGAGAAAGAGGAGTGCATTTTGTTTGAGCAACACGTCAAACATATGGGTGTTCACTTCGATTGCCATCCGTCCCAGTACGATCTCAGTTGTGTAAACGAAGATGTTTGTATCAGGATATTGTGCGCGAATCTCCGCGAAATCGTGCAGTTCAACACGTAATGGCACTGGTTTCCCCGGTAATAACGGTATGTTGCTGAGTAAAGCCGTATTGGCAGGAAGTCGTGCCGCCGCATGGCTCCACGCAAGGTAACGGGTGATCGTTGACTTGCCAGACCCCGGTCCTCCCAGGAGTACAACATACGGGAAATTTTTCAAAAGTGCCAGAATAGAAGCATATTCCAATGTGCCAGATTGCGTTGGTTCCTGTAATGCTACATGAGGCGACACAAAGATCGCATTCAGTTCCGCATCCCTATCTCCCCGCTCTTCCGGAATGACGCTGGGCAACTTCAGTGAGTCATACGTTCTTTCAACATAAGAGAGATAGGCGGTCACATCTAGCTCGAACTGATCGCTCGTATAATCGAGCGTGGTTGCCTGGAGCAGTTGCCGCACCCCCGTAACCAGTTCCTGTATCCCTTCAGCGATCTGGGGCAGGCGTTGCTGCGTTGTTTTTGCGGCACGCGCGTTGAGTACTTCACGCACGCGCGGACCAAACACCTCGTCATTGTATAATTCATCCAATAACGCTGAGAAAAAACTGCTGAGATAGGGCGTTGCATCAATATCAGTGGGCGATTGTGCTTGTGAGAGCGTTTCGAGACGCCGGGCGCGATTGTAGATATCCGAAAGCGCCTTAAGATCTGGTGCGTCAGAGAGTGTAAAGAGGCGCAGTGACTCCCTGCGTAATTCCTCATTATGAAAGCCAGGCTGCGCAAGCACAACGAGAATGGCGCGGTACTGATCCCGCTCACGCGACGTTTGAAATGGACGAATGCCATCCTCAGCAGCTTTTTGTAGCGCTGATTTGAGGTGCTGTATCTGTGTTCTTTTTGTGCGCCAGCGTGTAAACCATCCAAAAAGCGTTTGCTGCCCCTTCTCCACATCAGAACTAAGTAACGCCTCTCCAAGGGCAGGTAACCATACCGCAGCACTTTTAACGAGGAATACAATAAATGGGGTAAATGGATCTACCAACTTCTCATCACCACCTTCTCGCCTGTTCATTTTCTTTGTGCTGATTATGTTTGAACATATGTCTTCTGATTTTGAGTATACAAAGTTGAATGTGCATTGTCAATCAAATGAGATGCGGATAGTAATATAGATACGGGTAGTACTATATAAGAATACATAACAGAGGATATGTGTCCGTTCGTGCCAAATTTATGCCATTTTCCACGCTTTTGTGTTATACTTTTCAATGGGGTTACAGTCATTCGACAACACGCTTAAAATAAAACTCTCAAAGAAATTGTTCGTAGCTGTAAATCCAATGAGGGGAATAAGTATGATAAATTCATTTTCGCGCTCAGTAATACGCCTCACGGGGCAGGCCCGCTCCTTTCAAGCAAATATCGCCGCTGAAACAGTGGAAAACCTGGTTAAAGATGCCAATGGTTGCGAAACATCCTTGCAGCAACTCTATACTTATGCCGAAAAACAAAAAATTGATGTCAATCAGTACTACCCACAAATAGCGAATATCGAAGAAAGCTTGCAGGGTGCCAGAACACAAATTCAGCAGAAAATAGACCTGGCTGAACCAGGCAAGTTGCCATTATGGATGCAGTCGCTCGGCTCGGTCAATATCGCTTTGCGCCTCGCCTCGGGTTTGACACACATCGCTCGACGTGCCGCCAGCATGAATATCCTCCACCAATAAAGAAGGTACCATACCATGCAAATTCCCACTTTCCAGGCTGTCCTTGAGGCCCGTCGCCGTATTCGCCCCTACCTGGCACCTACACCTCTGTATACTTATCCCGCCATTAATGCCCTGATCAATACCAATGTTTACATAAAACATGAAAATTATCAGCCTGTGGGAGCCTTTAAGGTGCGTGGTGGTATTAATCTTGTTTCTCAGTTGAATCCAGAAGAACGCCAGAAAGGTGTAATAGCTGCTTCAACAGGCAATCATGGTCAGTCCGTCTCGTACGCTGCCCGCCTGTTCGGCGTCAGTTCGCGCATTGTAGTGCCCGAAGGCGCGAACCCCGGCAAAGTCGCGGCAATGCAAGGCATGGGTTCCGAAGTTATCCACTATGGTGCAACATTTGATGAAGCAAGGCAGCACTGTGAAGAATTAGCAAGAGAACATGGCTACCGCTATATTCATTCGGGAGATGAGCCGCTCTTGATCGCTGGCGTTGCCACTGCTATCCTGGAGATGCTGGAGGATGAGCCTGGACTGGATGTGATCATTGTCCCGATTGGTGGAGGCAGCGGCGCGGCAGGTGCATGTATCGTAGCCGACACCATCAGCCCTACAACGCGCGTTATCGGCGTCCAATCCGAATTATCGCCATCCGCCTATGAAAGCTGGCGTCATCATCGTTTACAACCCGCTTCCAATCGTACATTCGCAGAGGGATTGGCGACCGGTACCCCCTTTGAACTTCCGCAGGCCATCCTCTGGGAGCGTCTGGACGACTTTATCCTCGTCAGCGATGCTGAAATTCAGCAAGCCATGGTCTGGATGATCGAACGCGCTCATACCCTTGCCGAGGCCGCAGGGGCAGCCACATTAGCAGCCGCATATCACTTGCGTGATGAGTTACACGGGAAAAAGGTAGGCATTGTGTGCTCTGGTGGCAACACATCATTGGAGCATTTGAAGCGTGCGTTATCCGCATAAATGATGATTCTCCCAAGATGTAGGGGCGCGGTTTACAAGCCCGTTGCTAGCACCACACGCCCGCGGGTATATGGTGTATACCGTGTACCCTTTCCGATCCCACTTTTTCAAAAATGTCGTCAAAAAAAATACATTTTCTCTATCTCTTGTTCACATTGAAACAACATGTTACAATAGGCTAAATTGAAAGTTAGTACATCGAAAAATTAAAGAATGTATGAATGAAGAAGTGAAAGCTGGACAAGAGAATTTGGCAGAAATTCAAGATTTTGTAGCACGTTATCCGTTTCCTCTTGATCAGTTTCAATTGGACGCGATTGCCGAACTTGTACAAGGACATTCGGTTCTGGTTGCAGCACCCACCGGAACGGGGAAAACACTCGTTGCGGAATATGCTATGTGGGCGGCTCAGCAACGTAATCAGCGTGTAATCTATACAACACCCTTAAAAGCTCTCTCTAACCAGAAGCATCGCGACCTCCGCGAGGTGTATGGCCCCGACGCTGTTGGCCTGGTGACGGGCGATATCGTCGAGCATAGTCGCGCCTCCATTGTGGTGATGACAACTGAGGTTTATCGTAATATGCTGCTGGAAGAGGGCGGCAGTCGTGCAACGATTCCATCAGAATTGGCTGATGTAGGCTTTGTCGTCTTCGATGAACTTCATTACCTCAGTGATATAGGCCGTGGTCCCGTGTGGGAAGAGGCGATTATCTGTTCGCCCCCTCACGTACAACTCGTTGGCCTTTCGGCAACCGTGAGCAACGCCGAGGATCTAGCAAGTTGGATCAGCCGCGTCCATCGCCCTATCTCCTTGATTGTACACGAACAGCGCTCGGTTCCCCTCGAACACTATTACTTTCTTGATAGTAAACTGCACCTGGTTCAGGATGCCGATGGCAAGCGCATTGAACATTTCCCCAATATCGGTGGTGAGGCAAAACTGGCCCAGATCGCGTCTCGTAGTCGTATCTATACTTTCGATGATGACGACGAAGACGACGAACTGGATGATGTGTGGGAGGAGCGCCGACGTGGCAGACGCGGGAACAGGCAGGCCAGAAGAGAGGTTGAAGCCACTCAGGAAACGTCGGGAGAGTCTCAGGCAGACAAACAGCTTCCTGTTCAGGAGAAGCCGCGTTCTAAGCGTCCAGCCGAGCGTAGAGCTCCACAACCAGGCGAAGTATTGATGGCTCTGCGCGATGCCAATATGCTTCCATGCCTCTACTTCCTACCTGGACGGCGCGTAGTTGAAGAGGGCGCGATGAGTACCGCACAACACCTCTTTACAACGCCTGAAGAGCAGGCACTGATCAGAGATGAGATCGCCATCTGGCAGGAAAATCTGCCGGAGGAGGATCGTAATCTACAACAGGTCCATGCTCTGCTGGGACTACTACCACGCGGCCTGGGCTTTCATCACGCTGGCCTGATTCCAGGCTTGAAGGTGCTGGTCGAAACGCTCTTCTCTCGCGGTCTGCTGCGTGCCGTCTTTGCTACCGATACGCTGGCTCTAGGTATTAATATGCCCGCCCGCTCCGTTGTGGTAGGCAGCCTGAGCAAGTTTGATGGTCAGGAGATGCGTCTACTCACCCCAAACGAATACCGCCAGTTGACAGGCCGTGCTGGTCGTCGCGGTATGGATGTACACGGCTCAGCGATTATTCCCTACTCGCCCTGGGAGCCATTTGAGGCATCCTTCCAGCGCATCACTGGCGACCTGCTTCCCGTCACCAGTTCCTTTGTGATCCGTTATAACTCCGTGCTCAATCTGTGGCGTCCTGGCGATATCAAACACCTGCGCCGCATCTGTGCTTCTAGCTTACGCGAGTATCAGCGCTATCTCCTCTGGGAGCTAAACGAACTGCAACGCCTGGAGAAACGCTACCAGAAGGCCAGTAAGTCCGGTAAGAAAAAGAAAGGAGCCTCATCCGGTGGGGCTTTACAGGCCCTTGAGAAGAGACGGCAGCGCATTGGCGATTTTCCCTTGAGTCGCGCTGGTGCAGCAGAACTTGACGGAACGGTCTTTGCCTTGCGTGCTCTCGGCTTTATCGACCAGGACGATCAACTCACCATTAAAGGCCGCTTGCTAAGGAGTATTTTTCATCCGGCAGGCATCACGATTGTGGAACTGATGATGAGTGGAGCCCTCGATGAACTCTCGGCGAATGAGCTGGCTGAAGTTTGTAGCTGGTTTACCTTTGATAACGACCGCCGCCTCAATAATCGCAATGTGGTCCACGCACGCCTGGTGAAAGTCCGGCGTGAGTTGTGGCAGATTGCACAGCATGTACATGGTATTGAGGAGCGTGCCGATATCAATCCAACACCCGGTATCGTCCCCGAATTTCATGGAATTGCTCTGGCCTGGTCGCGTGGAACATCGCTCAATGGCTTGCTGCGGCGCATTGATCTGGCGGAGGGTGATATTCTGATGATTTTGAATCAGACGATTGACCTGCTGCAACAGTTACAATCTGCCATCGGGCAGGTGCTGGATGCCAAAGATATCTGGGAACAACCTGTACCCGCGCTGACAGAAGGGACTCCCGGTGAACGTTCAGCATCCTATCAAGCAAACAAGCGTGTAGAGCAATTGAATGTACAACGTGAGCACATGGAACGTTTGCGCCCTCTGCTGGGCCAGGCGTCAGCTTCGTTGAGACATGGGATTATTGTTCAGAGCCGCACTGTGCCTTCTATGGTTGCTTCTATTGGTGATGTGGTTGTTCCTCTGGATGCTGAAGAAGACCGTGATGCGCAGGGACTCAACGATCCATCCGCTTTTGTGGGAGATGTGTAGTCGCCTTGTAGGCCAAAACGCCATTCTCCCACCATTCCAAATTCTCCTTCGTTTATTGCTATAAGTGGTGTTCAATCGTATCCCAGGCTGTGTCAAACATTACTTTGGTCATACTTTCAAGCCCAATCCATTGTCAGAAGCATGGAAGTTGACTAATATGTACAAAGATACACTCGTTGGGAGATCTTATAGATCCAATAGGGGAGAGGCGCGGAATACTTCAGCCGACAAGTAACGAATGTCAGCATTAAAGAGGGGTGAAAATTTCATGAACGCAGAAGAATTGATTGGAACGGTCCTGGGCACCTGCACACTGCAGAAACTGATCGGACAGGGTGGAATGGGCGCGGTCTTTCTGGCGCAACAATCTCGTCCGAAACGTCAGGTGGCCGTCAAGGTGCTTTTGCCAATGACACCTTTGAGCCGTAACCAACTTGCCGCGTTCCTGGAACGCTTTCGCCGCGAGACCGATGCAGCTGCTTCGTTGGAACATCCTAATATTACTCCTGTCCATGAATATGGTGAGCGCGATGGCCTGGCCTACCTGGTCATGCCTTACATTAGCGGCGGTACCTTGCGCGATGAACTGGAACGCGAGGGACCTTTACCGCTCGCAAAGGTCATAAATTATCTGGATCAGATCGCCGCTGCGCTTGATTGCGCACATGACCATGGGGTTATCCATCGTGATATTAAACCAGCCAATATCCTCATGACCCCGGAAGGACGCCTGCTCCTTACCGATTTCGGCCTCGTGAAAATTATTGATGAGGGGAAAGCACCTCAAATGCGCCTGACTGGCGCTGGTGCACCAGTCGGTACGCCCGACTACATGGCCCCTGAACAGGTCATTGGTGAAGAGATTGATGCTCGCGCTGACCTGTATTCGCTGGGCGTAGTTCTTTACCAGATGGTAACCGGGACAACTCCATTCCAGGGAGAGACTCCCATGCAAATAGCCGCACAGCATTTGCAGATTCCACCCCCTTCCCCACAGATGTTACGTCCAGACCTTCCCGTAACGGCGGAACAGGTGATGTTACGCTCTCTAGCTAAACGTCCTTCTGATCGCTACATGCGTGCTCAAGATCTGGCTAACGCCTTTCGCATGTCCCTGGTTGGCACTGGTATCCAGTTGGGTTCGAGTTCTACCTACACCGGTTCATTCAGCACCGTAACTGGCCCACGTATACCGATGCCGGGCGACCTCCTCGATTCTGGTCGCCAATCAGCAAAACTAAATGCTTTTCCCGTTATGCAGAGAGCCGAGGCTCCTGTGAGGAGTGATCGCTTTGAGGAGACCGGGATGGTGCCAGCGGCCACCAATGGTTCCCTTCCTGTGCCACGTGCTGGCGGGGGCTTGCTCTCGCGCACCGGGAAATTTCCCCAGATCGGAACCGGTCTGCTGGCCGCCGTTGAAAGTCCAGTCGGCGTACCAGCTACCGATGCATTTCCTAGATCCGGTATGGTTTCTCCTCTAGCAACAAAGACTCTGACTGGCACATTGCCCGCTTCAGGTCAACCTGGCAATCCCAATACCGTCAAACTCACCGGTCCTGTCAAAGTAGTCCAGGTTCCCGTTGCTGGACAGCCAGGGCGCTTTGTCACTGGTCTCCTCCCTATGTTGCCTCAGACGGCTGACACACAGGCTGAGAAGAAAAAAGCTACCAGACCATGGGTGAAATTTACAGCCCTGGTCGTCGCCATTGTATTGATCCTGGGAGCAGTAGCAGGTGCCTTTTTGTTCGCACGCTCACATCCTAATCTGATAACAACTCACACACAGCCAAAGGTAAATGCCACACCAAACATAAATGCAACGGCGATGGCTCGCACTGCGGCAGCGGCTCAAGCAAATATCATTTTGAATGATCATCTTGATCGCAACATTAACAACTGGTTGACAACCCCGGCAAACGTCTATGCCTTCAAAGATGGCGCTTATCACATTACTGACCGTGGTAATAATGGACGTGCAACTGTCCTGCAATCTGGCAACTTCACTGGTCAACTGGCCTATTCATTGACCATGCAGGAAGTAAATGGAAATGATACTTCTCCTGTCAACTCCTTTGGTATGATTTTCCGCTTTAATCAGCAAACAAAAGGCAATACTACGACCACCACTTTCTATAGCTTTGAAGTTGTAAACACGAACGGTGGCGAGTATCAATTCTGGAAATATGACGATACTAAAGGGACGAATAACGCCTGGACGAGACTCTGGCACGGTAATTTCGGGAAAGAGTTTCATGAAGGTCACGGACCAAAAGCCAGTAATACCTTCAAAGTTTTCATGCAAGGAGGAAACTCTTTTACTTTCACAGTGAACGGGAAAACAGTGAAAACAGTGCAGGATAAATCATTTCAAAATGGAATGATAGGTATGATCGTTAATTTGAATGGGACCGAGGTCGCCTTCAAAGATTTACTACTTACGCATAATTAAAGGGATTTGTTCATGAATGCAGACGCATTAATTGGAATGGTGCTGGGCACCTGTACATTGCAGAAACTGATCGGCCAGGGCGGTATGGGCGCTGTATATCTGGCGCAACAGTCACGCCCGAAACGCCAGGTTGCGGTGAAGGTTTTGCTCCCCATGTCTCCTCTGGCACCTAACCAGCGCACTGCTTTCCTCGAACGCTTTCGCCGCGAGACCGATGTGGTTGCGTCTCTCGAACACCCTAATATTATGCCCGTGCATGAATATGGGGAGCGTGATGGTCTGGCCTACCTGGTCATGCCTTACATTAACGGTGGTACTCTACGCGATGAACTGGAGGGCGATGAACGCTTGCCGCTGGAAAAAGTGGTGCTCTACCTGGAGCAGTTGGCGGCAGCGCTCGAAATTGCTCACGAACATGGCGTGATTCATCGCGATATTAAACCTGCCAATATTCTCGTTCGCCGTGAAGGACGCCTGCTATTGACCGACTTTGGTCTGGTAAAGATTATCTCCGCAGGTCAGGGTGCCAGTTCGCGCTTGACAGGTGTTGGCGTTCCCCTGGGAACACCCGATTATATGGCACCTGAACAGGTTATGGGCGGAGAGATCGATGCTCGCGCCGACCTGTATTCGCTGGGCGTTATTCTCTATCAAATGGTTACCGGGACAGTACCCTTTAAAGCGAATATGCCCATGCAAGTCGCTATGCAACATATGCAAGCACCCCCTCCCTCCCCACGTGCGCTTCGCCGCGAACTTCCACCCGCTGCTGAACAGGTGATATTACGTGCACTGGCTAAACATCCCAACGATCGCTACAAAAATGTTCAGGAATTTGCCAGCGCGTTTCGCATGTCTTTAATTGCTTCTGGTGTCCCACTTCCCGATTTTAGCGGCATGCTGGCACCCGGAGGACTTACTGATGTCCACCTTTTTACTCCTCGCAGCCTGTTTGATCCCGTGTGGCAAGGGCCATCCACAGAGGATGGGACCGGCGTAAATGGGAACGTGTTGACGAATATGCCACCACAACCTTCCCTGAAGCAACACAATGAACCAAGAAAAGATATTATTGGTAAAACCAGCATCCCAATGCCCTCGCTTACGACTTTTATGTCGCCGAATAATACCCCACTTCCTCCTATGACAAATGTGCAGCCAGCAAGTACGCAGGCACCCAGAACTGCTTCACCTTTGACAGGTCGACCGATTCTTGGTCATAAATTTAACCTGCGACGCCCTTCGGGCGACTTGAAGGAATCACCTTTCATACCGTCACCCCCACAAGGTGATGGACAACCTCTACAAGATGTTCAGCCTTCATATGCTAATTTGTCTGGCTTTGCGCTATCACCAGAAGGTTCGGGCTTGCGTCCAGCACCCGGCTTGCCATCACAAGGGTCGACGTTGCCTTCGGCACCCTCTGAAAAATCAGGATTACGTCCAGCACCCGGTCGGCTTCTGGGTAGATCAAGCTTACGTCCCATGGGGCCTATGACCCTGGCAGGTTCGGGCATACAGCCGCTCCCATCAATACCAGCCGAAGCGACCAATGAGCATCCTTTCGCCTCATCCCCCATTGAAAATATGGGCAATCAGTTTTCCCCATTGCTGGACGTAAATAGTCCAGCCACGCGTGTTGCACCACTGCAACCTGTAGATAAGCAGGCCAGGACTGGCTCAGGGATGGAAGCATTTAATCCTCCATCTGTATTTCCTGCCCAGACCAGCGTGCCTACCGGTTCAACCATTCAACCGCTCGATGGTTCACCAATACCGACATTCAATGGTTCGGCATCGCAATTACCCGGTAATCCAGTGACTCAACAACTCGGTGCTTCAGCAACACGTCAACTTACCGGAGCGCTGGTAATGGGCAACGTGGGAATGAGTAACACAAATACTGGTAATACTGGGATGATGAAATTGGCACAGGCCGCTAAAGTGGTTCAGGTTCCGGTTGCAGGTCAACCAGGTCGCTACGTAACTGGCCTGCTACCCGTATTGGAAGAGCAAAAAACTACTTTGCCACCACCTATTGCTAAAAGGGTTGCCGCTGTAGATACCTTGCTAAAGGGACGTTTGAAACTGGTTGCACTGATTGTAGTAGTGGTACTTGTCGTCTTCAGCTCCTTTGCTTTCTTTCTTGCTCAATCTCATAGTGGCTCAACCGCTAATGGAAATAAAAAGATCAGCGGACAGAATGCAGCAGCAACTGTGAATGCTACTGCGACTGGCGATGCTAATGTAATCGTGAAAGATGCCCTGGACGGCAATGGTGGCAATATTCATAACTTACTCCTTGGTAGTAGCGGAGGATCACTTTATGCTTTTAAAAATAACGCATATCATATTACGGTAAATAGTCAAAATTCTGCGATTACTCTGCTACCCGGTGTGTCTACGCCTGATGCATTTGTTTACACACTCACTATGCAGGCTATCAAGGGTGATGAAACGGGAACAACGACAGGCTTCAATGCCTTTGGCATGATCTTTTGCTTTAATCAACAAACAAAAGGTAAAAAGACGATTACGACTTTTTATAGCTTTGATGTTGTAAACGCAAAAGGTGGCGAATATCAGTTCCAAAAATATCAAGGAACATCTGATGCCGGTAACACAAATGGAACCTGGACACCTATCTGGCCGAAAGCTGAAAAAATTGTACACTTCGGTAACGAGTTCCATTTCGGGCATGGTCCAAAAAGCAAAAATACTTTCAGCGTTGTTGTGAATGGCAATAAGTTTACTTTCATGGTGAATGGTAAGCAGGTGGGAACCGCCCAGGATGGCTCTCTTAAGAAGGGCGGAATAGGCATGTTTGTAAATTTGCAAGGAACTGAAGTTGCTTTCTCAAATCTTCTATTGACAAGTAATTAATCTGACTGGTAAGCTTTTCTTGGGCTTTAGCTCCGATTGAAGGGATCGATTATATATGCTGAATGCTACTATCCTGTTAATGCCTTTTATGACACATGTGGTGCATGGGTTACGCGAGAAATTTGACCTGCTCATCTCTATAACCTTATGGATCTCTCTTTTTCTGTGTCTGCTAAATATTGCTCTGACGATTGTCTTTCGTAAAAGGCACATCTGGGAATTGGCGTCATATGGGTTTGCCTGTATTGTTGAACTGGCTATTTTTGTATTTGCGCTCCTGCTCCACCTGAGTCTTATTACAAAAGTGCCCTATAATCTTCCACCAGGCCTACCTTTCGACCGTGCGCAGATTGGTGCCGCTCTGACTATCGCCGCTGGCCTATTTCCAGCCGCTTACTGGCATCGCATCAATGTGTCCGACCTGCCGAAACGCATCGCAGATGACGCAAAAGTTATTAAAGATCGTGATGGCGGCGTGCGTGTCCGTAGCGATGCACCAGGAGAATGGATGAACTAAAGTCCTTCCTGTATCCTTTTGAGCAACCAAACAGGCGTAGAGGCGTCACCTGGCGCATTGACTCCAACAAATTGAGGGATTCGCCAAAAATAATGCATCAAAAACCCAGAAAAACGCGTAAAACGGTAGGGACCCGATGCAATCTACCGTGACAATAAATCATTTCCGCAGGGTTGATTCACGCAGCATTCGATGAAGGGCGAAAATAACTCGTCTGAAGCGTTTTCGCCAGGCATTTGCATCGAATCGCTCGCAAACGTGTACGACAGATGCAATCGGGTCCCTACCGTTTTACGCGCATTCCAGGCATTCGTATTGTGCTTCCGTCATTTTTTCCGAAATAGTTGGAGTCAATGCGCCAGGTGACGCCCCTACGCCCGCTTCCCTCAAATATTTTCTTTAGTCAACCTTCATCAATCCCTCGCCTTGCATAAACTCTCCGAACTGTTTCTCAACCAGACCTTTTTATTGGATATATCCCTCCCATTTTCGTTTTTTATAGCGGAATACCTTGACAATAAAATAGCTGCGTGTTATATTTTTTATAGCAGATAGCTATAACTACAAAATAAAATATAAAAGGATTTGAACATGGCAACATTTCCCGAACCATCCTCCGTAGCCTCTCAGACTGCTTCATGGTCACAAGGGACTGATGCACAATATGCTGTTGTGACACGTGGTTTAGTACGTACCTTTGAGCAGAAAGTGGCTGTCAATAACCTGAATCTCTCGGTACGGGCAGGTGAATTTTTTGGTTTTCTTGGCCCTAATGGAGCCGGAAAATCTACGACGATCAAGATGCTGACCGGTCTTTTACGTCCAACTTCTGGCGAGGTCTGGGTCAGCGGCATCGATGTGTGGCGTGATCCTCTGCAGGCACGTGCCATGATGGGCGTTTTGCCTGAGTATCTCAACCTCTACGAACGTCTGAGTGGGCGCGAGTTTGTAACCTTCTCTGGTCATATGTATGGTGTGCCAGCCGTTGATGTACAGCAACGCACCGAAGAATTGCTGCATGTTCTGGACCTTGCCGATGATGCCGATAAATTGATTGTAGACTATTCAGTCGGCATGCGCAAAAAGGTTGCGCTGGCAGCGGCCATTATCCACCGTCCCCGTGTTCTCTTCCTTGATGAGCCGTTTGAGGGGATTGATCCCGTCAGTTCACGGGTGATCCGCGATATTCTGCATGATCTGACCAATAGCGGAACAACCGTCTTCTTCTCCTCCCATATTATGGAAGTAGTGGAGCGCCTGTCTACACGCGTGGGTATTATCAACCAGGGCGTGATGGTTGCCGAAGGGAGCCTCCAAGAACTGCGTCAACGGGCCAGTGGTGACAGCAAAGATGCCAGCCTGGAAGACATTTTCTTGAATGTGATTGGTGTGCGTAACGAAAATCATAACCTCAGTTGGCTTGAGCAATGAGACAGTATGTTTTGCATCTGACCATTCTTGCGGAAGGGAAAATCCTTTGATCATTCATGGTGATAAACTACGATGGTTATTCTGGTTACGTTGGAAGATGTTCCTGCGTGGCTTTACGCGTGCATCTGGACGCGTCACTTATATCATAGGCACGATCTTTCAAATTCTCTTCGGTCTGCTGATCGGTGGTGGTGTCGGTATTGGTTCCTTTTTTGCCTATCGCTACCTGCCAACTCCGGCCAATATCGAAGTTCTTTTTCTGGTTCTGACGGGCGCTTACTTATTCTGGCTGGTTTTGCCCTTGCTTGAGTATTCTGTCAATGAAGGACTGGATCTCTCAAAGCTGGCCCTCTTCCCGCTCACACGCCTCGAATTGATGATGAGCCTTCTCTTCTCAACTCTGTTGGATATCCCCACGCTTGGTCTGTTTCTTGTGCTGGCAGGTGTGGTCGCAGGTTGGGCATTGTCCATTCCGTTGGCCCTGTTTGCGCTCCTGACAATGCTCATCTTTTATGCCCAGGTTGTTGGTATTAGCCAGCTCGTTCTGGCTTTGCTTGCCCGCACCTTGCAGAGCCGTCGTTTCCGTGACTTGAGCGTGATCGTCATCATTCTGTTCTCGTCATCATGCTACATCATTTCTCAGCTTGTGGTGCGTGGCTTGAGGTCCGCAAACCTTATTGACGCTTTAAAGAATGCTACGTTTTCACATTACCTGCAGTGGCTTCCTCCAGGTATGGCCGCTCGCGCCGTTCAACAAGCCTCGATTGGTAATTGGGGGCTGAGCTTTGCCTGGCTGGCCGCTTTGCTCGTGGTGACGGCAGTCGTACTCTACCTCTGGCAACTGGTGGTCGAGCGTGGCCTGACCTCTACTGAAGGCGGGAGTACACTCAAGGTTCGTCGCCATCGCGTTGTAACTCCTGCTCAAGCTCAGGCCGCTTCTACAGGCATATGGGAGCGCATTCTTCCTGCTCAGGTCCGTGCAATCGCACTTAAAGACTTGAAATACTACCGACGCGATCCACAACTGCTCGGTTTACTCTTCCAGTCGCTTGTTACCATTGGCGTATTACTATTCGTTACGGTAATCAACACAGGGGGCGTGAATCGCATAACGATCTTTGGACCCTGGGCAGTAATGATTGCACCGCTCTACATCTTCCTCTCACTCTACTCACTTTCCTATAATGTGTTTGGCTTTGAGCGGCAGAGCCTGACGACGCTTTTTCTTTTCCCGCTTGACCCTAAGCGCGTTCTATGGGGAAAGAACCTGGTTGTGCTGGGCCTTGGCGCGGTAGAGGTTGCTCTGGTCATTGTGGTGGCCGCTTTTATAACGCATGCATGGGGATTTGCCTTGCCTGCTTTTGCAGGTGGTCTGGCTGGTATAGGCGTCATGCTGGGCATCGGCAATGTTACTTCCATTTTCTTGCCAATGCGTATGCGTCAGATGGGACGTGGTTTCCGAATGGGTGGCGCAAATGCATCAACCCAGAATGGATGCTTACGTGGTGTGCTCTCGCTGGTAACCCTGGCGCTTATACTGATCGTGCTCATTCCAGTCGGACTGGCACTGGTTCTGCCTGTGATCTTCTCCGCGCTCTGGGTGTGGATCATCACTATTCCCCTTTCCGTAGTGTATGGAGCCGCCATCTACTTCGGTGTGACGGCCCTCGTTGCTCCACGTATGGTTGACAGGATACCTGAGATTCTTGCCGCTACTACGAGGGAATAGGCGAAACGGGTGTGCCGGGCTTGCCGGGCTTGCCGGGCTTATTCCACTCCGTTCCATTGCGCCCCTACTATAGCATTTATGAGCATGTTTAACCGCTAAAATAGGCGTAATATGCTGGTAGGGGCGCAATGGAACGGAGTGGAATAAGCCCGGTGCGCAATGGAACGGAGTGGAATAAGCCCGGTGCGCAATGGAAAGGAATAGTAAGGAATAGTAATGAGTGATCTCGATACGCCTCCACAACAGAAAAGGTTAGTATTGATGTTTAAACTAAAAGGTTGTAACAGAACTTCGTAAGAAGTTCCGTGGGAAGGAAAGTTCCCAAAGAAAATGGTCCGATCAGCATCAAGATGGAACAAGTTGAGGCACCTTTGGCTTCTTGAAGACGACCGGAAAACGTGTCGCCTTGCGAATGGTTGCCCCCACAGACCTGCCTTTCGATTTTCCACGAGGTTTGGGGGGCCGAGCTGGGGTTCCCAGTTGATGCAACAATTTGTTGATCCCGCTGCGCACCTGTTGCAACGTCATGCGACGATGTTTGCTCTCCCAGGGGCGCAATTGGACCTCAACGAGATCACGGGCCAGAAGCAGATGATTATGAGCAATTGCCACAATCTGGCTCCAGCGCTCAAATTGCTCTGGGGTGCGCAGACGAGGCTCGTCCCACAACAAGCGCTGTTTATCGAAGCGATAGCCATGCTCCTGACCAAAGCGCAAGGCATAGCCCAACGCAATCTCGGTCACGTCTTCTTGCTCATCGCCAAGCCAGACCAACCAACTGACACGAGGGTCACGCTCGGTATTGCTGGCATGAGGTCGAACCACCTGAATGATGGTGAGCGAGAGCCAGCGGGCGTCTTTGACATGCAGATTGCGCCACCACGAAATTTCCACCGCGCGACCTTTGCCATCCTTTCGGCAGGCGTGTCCATCCGGAATTTCATAGGTCGCCGGATTGCCAATTTGCAAGAGATCCCCATCTTTACAGGGCGCTCCTCGCTTGCCCGACGGCGCTGGAGCAGATCGATAGAAACAGCGCTTTTGCTTCAATCGTCCCAGGACTCCCACATTCAGGCCACTGCATTGACACCACAACCAAGTCGCATCGTAGCCTCGGTCCAGCATGACAATACTCCGTGCAGGCAGGTGGCTTTCTATCTGCTTGATTTGCGCGACCGCCATCTGGATCGCGGTGGTGTCCGACTTCACTCGCTGTTGATCCAGAATGAAGGTCTGACTGCTTGGCTGCTCATCGAGCACAACCAACGTCGAGAAGTGCCATCCGTAGGTGATGGCTTTCGTGCCTTTGGGCAGATTATGAACGGTGAGAGCTGTCCGATCAGCGGCAGTTCACCGAACAAGGGACGAGCAATCCCACTGACATCGATTCCTATCCACAGCCGATGCCCTGGCAATGGCTGGGGAGCATAGCGCCAAAAGACCTCTCTCAAGGTGCTTTGGTCAATACGCCATATAGGCTTTACGCTTGAAGTGTAAAGCCTGACCTCTACTTTTTCTTCATCCCAGGCTGACTGCGCGTTTTTGCGTATCTTCTAAAGAATAGAAGTGGCACGATAATTAAAGCAACCACGAGTATGTAGGCTCCTATATTAAGGATCTTGCTCAATAGTGAGTTTTGTGGTACGGCAGGTGGATAAAGTCCTGTAATGATGAATTGTGGGCTGCCTCCCACCTGAAATGTGGTCACGGTCGCGCGGCCAGGAATATCGAGCATGGCAACACTACCACCTGCAAGCGCCACAAAGCCCAGTTGACCATCGCTGGTGATTGCGATGGACGTTGGTGGACTGCTCAGTTCGATTGTGCGACCCGGCTCATGAGGGAGCGCGAATCCCGCATTCACAGGCGTGAGAACTACGAGTTGGTTATGTGCCTGGTCAGGTACATACACTTCGCCCGTATTCTCGTTGAAATCCATCGGGCCATATTGTCCGCCTGCAACCAGTTGCGTCACTTTGCGTGTGGTGAGATCAACTGCCTGGATGCTGCCACTCTGCGTTGTGAGGTAGATGGTAGCCCCTGGCGGAATGGTGATATAGCGTGGGCCACCGGGAATAACAATGCTCCCGATCACTTTTCCCGTCACATCGTCAAATGTCGTAAGCGTGTTCCCGGCAGAGACCCAGAGCTGATTGCCTGTATCACCCGAGAGCGACGAGCCAACGGCAGCAACTGCAATGCCATAAACAGTGCCGCTTGTCTGAAAGGTGTGCTTGATTTTACAGGTTGTCGGATCGATTGCACTGACGCTGGATGCTCCATTACCAGCTACAAAGAGCGTGTTTGAGCCATTATCAATTGTTAATAGACTCGGTTGCCCAGGAACACTTGTATGGCAGATCTCATTTCCAGTATTAGCAGCCAGCACAGCAAGCTGACTCTGTTGCGGCTCTGTCACATAGAGAAAACTACCATCCAGGCTGAGGAAGACCGTGTGCGGACTCCCATTTACAGCGATAGTGCGCGTGACTTTCTGCTGGTTTATGTCAATTACGCTAATGCCACTGGCTGTTCCGGCCACATAAGCTACGTTCGGTGCGCCACCATCGGCATGGGCAGCTATTGGTAATAGCAAGGCTGGCAGTGCAATGAAGAGTGCCAGCATAACCCGACGAATTATATGTAACATTATCTCCCTTTTCTCTCTATTCAGGCCTTTGGCGTCAATGATGTCCATTGTCTGCTGGCCTGATCGAAGCGATAGATCTCCATAGGATAGGAGAGCGAGAGATAGAGCAAGGCGCTATTATGAAGATCAGGTACCAGGTTTTGCAGATTGCCTTTGATAGATGGTAGAGTGTTCCAGGTGCGACCTCCATCTGTGCTACGATAAACTGCCTGGCCCGTTTTTCCGTATAGGAGTTGTGCCTGAAGTGGTGACGCAATGAGCGAACCAAACGAAGATTGCGTATAAACCAGCTTAAAGCTTTTCCCACCATCGTTTGATACGTAGATACCCGCATCCCCAGAAGCATAAATGGGATTGTGTGGGCCTGACGCTGTCATACCAAAGACGCCACCAGTAGTGCCAGCTATAACTTGCCAGTGGTCTCCACCGTCACTGCTATGCGCCATGCCACTATTTCCATATGCGATTAACTGACCTGGCGCACCCGGTACAGCGAATAAACCAAGAATGCTAAAGGGCAAGGTGCCGGTATTCGAAAAATGCTGTCCTGCGTCTTTGCTGACCTTGAGTCCCTGTGGGCCTTCGTTGGGGAGATAGACATATGTCTCTTCGGTGGAATCATTGCCCGGCGCAACAAAATACATGCTCCCAAGCGTTTTTGTTGCGATCGCAAGTTGCCATGTAACTCCCCCATCAGCACTGGTGTAGAGACCGAGCGTCCCCTTCGCATTTTGCACCGCGGGCTGTGTGATCACATACAGGCGCTGGGGATCAAGCGTACTATTGACCAGCGAGGTTGTCATTAACCCTTCCATTGGTTCATTGACACCAGCCGCAACCTCGCGCCATGTTGTCCCGGCATCGCCTGAGCGAAACAATCCATAGTGTGTTGCCAGCATCAGTACGTTATTCGGGAGCGCGAGCAACGAGTGCCCATGGTTATTCGCACCACCAAATCCGTTTACTGGCACAACCGGTGTCGCTGTTGCCGTCGAGCCTGTATCGCTTCCACAAGCTGCCAGGAGCAAGAGCAGCAGGCCAAGCATAAGGGAGAACGTATATCTCCCAGCCCCTCTTTTGATGTGTATATAATGTGTCCTCATAATAAGAAAAATCCTTTGCTTATGCTAAAATGCATCAATTGGCGGCTACGATCTGTACATTTGCCTCATGAAATTTCAAATCTGGCGTGCCTATCTCTACGCGCAGACCCCACTTCCCACCCATGTCCAGGTTCGCGAGAGCACTAAAATTGCCTTTTGCATCTGGCTGCAACTTGATGGGGGTTGTGCCCATATCCATCTCTAACATCGTAGCATAAATCGACACGCTGACATGCGTTGTTTTAACTCCGTGACTATCGAAAATGGCTATTGTAAACGTGTTGGGACCGGACCTATCAGGCGAGACGGTAAGCGTAAGAGAGAATTGCTTGTCGCTCGTTTTTATCGTTGTAGTAAATGTTTTGACCTGTGGCAATTGTGCCTGATTCGTCGTGACTGGCTGCAACGTTCCAGCCAAAACACTCAGCAAACCAGTACAAATAAGTATTGCAATGCCCAGCAAGGGTTCCCACTGCAGAAGGCCTGTAAGCCTCCTCGCTTGCCTCTCTATGTTAGCCTCTAAATGCTTGCTCGACTCCTGCAAAATAGGCTGAATGGCCTTCTCATCGCCTTCAGGGATGGTAATAGCCTGGCGCTGCTCTATATGTACTATTGACAGATAATTCTTATAGTCTTTAGTAAGGCGAGGGCGTAACAGGCCGATATGAATAGCACTTATTACTAACAGTGCACCTACCAGCACGCTTTTCACGATTAATGTACGCCCATATTCGGTTGTGGTCAACTGATCGAACGTGTTCATATGTATTGCTGGCTGTAAAGGGGCCTGTCACCAGTAAAATGAACATGCCAGTAATAGCGAGTGCCGCGTAGTGGGGAAGTATGGAAACCAGTGAACGCACCCCTTCTAAAGGCGAAATTTTTTTGAATATGGGAAGATAAATGATGGCAATGTACAGCATGCCCCCGACCCAGAGTGAGGCGGCGAGTAGATGGAGCCAGTCTATCATTACCGCATAGGTCAGACTGTCTCCGTTTGCTGCCTGGCCGGACAGAGTAAGTGCGAGCAGGAGCGCCATGCCCAGGATCAGGTTGAACCAGGAAAGTATATCTGAGATGTGGCGTGGTACGTTTTCTAGCGTTGTTGTAATGATTTCCAGGAGTAATGCCAGCAAGATCACGATCTCGCGCATTGTCCAGTACGTGCCGAAGCGTCCATTCAGTGCGAGATTTATGAGTGTAGCAGGGACGAACGACTGTGCAATATTCCCATTTGTCAGCGCCAACGCCTGTCCTATGAGCACACCAATATTTGCTAGCAGGAGCAGCATGAGAAGTGGGAATGAAAATTGACGGTCGAAACGAACTTCTGCCTGTTTCCCAATCGTCTCTTGTTCAGCGTTTTTTGTTTCAGTAAGTTGTAGGACGAAGATGCGCCAGAGTTGTGCTCCTACCCAGAAGACCGCGCCTAGATCGATTAACGTAACCATAATAACACTGAAGAATGTTGGGCCATCGAGCAAGTTGGAGTTGTTCTGTCCTGGGAGTGGCCCGTTCGTTTTGGGTACGGTCCCGTTAGGTTCAGTGACGGAGAAAAGAAAAGATCCGCGCAACACAGAACCATCATCAGCGGATTGCGTCGTCCAGAGCACGCTATACGTTCCTGGTGCCAGAATCGGTTGTAATGCAACATCCATCTCGTGCGAGTCGGTAGGTGAAATATGGGCATTGTGGAGATCTATGCGCCGATTAGATAGCGTGACCATTGCTGTACTGGGTGGAACTGAGATCATCGCTAAACCACATGCGTACCCGTGTAGGGGCAGAATTGAGTATGGCATTCTGTATAGGGTCTGAACGCAGCAAGATGGCTTGCGCATGGCCATGGTGTTGGAAAGAGAAAAAGCAGAGTTATACTAAGTGGAAGTGCGATAAAAAATGCGCGTTGCAGGTGCTGTAATATATCTAAAATAGATCGCATAAATAAGAGCGTCCAGTCTTCAAAGCGATGAAAGTTAAAATTGTGTTCCTCCCTAGGAACACAAACTCTGTTAGAGAGATCTATACTAACTACGATATGCGTAACAAAATTGTCACCAGAGGAAGTCCGATGAAGAGTCTCTACCATATTTAACGTGCAACCACAATTTGCGTTGCACGTTGCGTTTTTACTCCTAGATGGCTCGGCCAGCTCGAAACGGCTGATGATCCGACCGTGGTGCAGCGCGGCTTCTACGATTACATTGGTTGAGATGTGCCTGGACGTGCATCTCCAGAAACGCCTTTTTCAACACGTTCGCATTAACCGGTTCCAGGCCGCTAAACGGTTCGTCCATCACCAGAATCGCCGGGTCATGCAGGACGGTCGCCAGAAACTGTCCTCAATCGTAGTGCTTACCGAGTACCCAGATGAATGGTACCTTCGGCTGCCGCAAGATCAGGATCGGAGCATGATTTTCGTAGTCCACACACTCATCGCAGGAAGTCCTGGCGGCCAGCGTTACCGAGCTGAACTCCCGTGCCGCGTCCTGGGGAGGAATATTGATCGTGATGAGGACCTGGCCAGTACATCCTTGCGGCCCCCAGATATAGAAGGCGTTGTGTCCGCTGATCGGCGGGGGCAAATGATAGCGCCCACCGAATTGCACGAGCGCACCAGCCTCGCCATAATTGGAGGTAAAGATGCAGGCAACCTGCTGCTCATCCCTTGGCAGGCTGTGATACACCTGAGCAATCAACGCGACCTGTTCCTGCCAGCCAAAGCGATCCACCAGAGCTTGCGACAATCCGTAGATATTACCTGCCTCCTGGCTATTCTTGCCATAAATCTGTCCATACACAGCAAGTGGCAACACCGGCATCACGGCGGGAGCCAGCAGCACGCCAATGAGGGCCAGCACTACGGCATAGGCCGCGACCCATCTGCGAAAGCCTGCCCGCCATGTACCGACCAGCACTGCTCCACCGGCAAACAATGGCGGGTAGGCAGGTGCCAGAAAATAGGTTTTCCCATGAAGAGCCATAAAGAGCACGAAGAGAAGGAGATACGCCCACCCGAAGACTCGATAGCGTGCACCGCGTGCGGAGAAGAAGTACCACAGTCCTGCCCCCCACAAGAGTACCGAGAGGGGATTCATGCCGAGGATCTGGTTGATCAGGAAAGCAAGCGGCGTTCCACCAGCAAGTTGATTGTGGGAATAGCCAGCCCAATACTGCACTGACGCCCAGCCATTGAAGGCATTCCAGATCAGGAATGGCAAGACGAGCACGAAGGCGATCAGGCCCCCAAACAGCGTCCAGCGGGTGAACAACAGGCGGCGTTGAGGGGAAAGCCCCAATCCGACGATCAGGGCGAACCCCCAGAAGAGGATGGTCTCCTTCGTCAATAATCCCAGGCCAGCCACCAGGCCGAACGCGAGGAAGTTGCGGGGGCGTTCATCACGCAGCAGGACGATGAGGATGGTGGCACAAAGCGTCCACCAGAATTGATCGAAGACATCGTAGGTATAGAGTGAACCACCGGCCATCAAGATAAGGGCCGTCGCCGATCCCAGGGCAGCGAGTCCCTGGACCCAACCCGTGCCGCCCAGGAGCCGGGCCATCAATCCTGTCAGGATGATCGTCCCGGCACAGACCAGGGCCGAGATCACATGGATGGCCCATAAGGCATTGTCGGTGAGCAAGCGTGGAATCTGCGTGATCCAGGGAACCAGGGGCGGGACATCCACATAGCCAAAGGCGGGATGGCGGCTCATGGCCAGCATATAGAGTTCATCGCGGAAATAGCCGTAATTGTCGCCGACCAGGACATGCGCCAAGAACGAGATGCCGACGATGATCAGCACAGCGGGAGCGAGGTCGGCGTGGCGATACAGGGTAGTAATGCCAGCATGCAGGGATGAAGCAGCGCGTGTGGCCACTACTTTCGATGATTGGGAAACGCCTGTCAGCATGAGTCCCATGAGAACAAATCCTTTCGCGAAACCACCGTCAAGCCACTGCTCGACGCAGCAGCAGATACGAGGCCATTGTGTTTTTTGATCCTTGCGGTTCTCGTCATTCAGAGAGAAGCACTCTGTTTTGCCAGATGGATAGGCACTGGTTAGAAATCCTTCTTCCTTGTACTGAGTATAGCCGACCTGAGCAGGACAACACCTGTCCCATCGGTCACGAATCACTGGCCTATTTCTGGCCCTGGCTGCGATGACGCTGGTCATAGATCTTCTCGACAGACCTATGACGCTGGTCATAGGTCGCGTCGAGCATACCCATGACTACAGACACTGGCGAGCGAAAAGGTCCGTGAGGTATACTACGGAAAACACGAGCATCTCTCACCGTTGGAGACACACTCATGAAATTCAAGCAAGGGCAGATCATTCAAACGCCATCCATGCCATTAGCAGGCTGGTATCTGCGATGGATTCCCTGGGTCGTCACTGTTTTCGCTTGTGTGGGCTATCTCTCCGGGGTCTTGACGACGCAGCCTCTCACCCTGCTCAGCTTGTTTCTGCTCACGGGGACCTATGGGGCATGGCTCGTGATCTATCATATCGGACAACGGCGGCTTAAGGTTCGCGCACATCCAGGCTTCGTACTGGCCCTGTTCTGCCTGGCCTGCGCCTCCCAATTCATCCCCTTGCCGGGCACGAACGTCTATTGGCTCCCAGAACTGCCGCTCATCACGACTGGTTTGATGACGATGATCAAACCACGGCCCCTCAGTCTGCTCGCGGCAGGTGCCCTCTGCCTGAGTTCCTACCTCGCGATCCGCCTCATCGTCGCGGACTGGGATATCAGCGGCCAGGCGACAGTCCCGCTTGTGTTTCTCTCCGTCTATGGATACGGGGCGATCATCCATGAACTCGCGCTGGCCCACACTGCGAAGGATGTCTCCAATGCCAGACTCGCAGCGGTCCACACGCGCCTGCAGGAGTATAGCGCCCAATTGGAAGAGCTTTCGGTCATTCGCGAGCGCAACCGGATTGCCCGTGAGATCCACGACACGCTTGGTCACGCCCTGACACTCCTCTCGGTCCAGTTGGAAACAGCAACGCAACTGGAAGCACGCGACGATCCTCGTCTGCGCAAGGAATTGCTGGAAGCACGACAGGTGGCAAAAGCCTGCCTGACGGAAGTCCGTCACTCCGTCGAGGCGCTCCGACCCGACGAAGCCTCCGCAGGCTCGTTGCAGGAGCAACTGCGGAAACTGGTAGCAGCATGTGAAACCACCTGCCCCCAGACCCGGATCACGCTCGATCTGGAAGAGGCAACGCATCCTCTGCATCCAGAAGTGTGCCTGACGCTCTATCGCTGTGCGCAGGAGGCGCTGACCAATATTCGCAAGCATGCGCACGCCACCAGAGTGCTGCTGCGCCTCTCCACGAGCGATGAACAGGTGGAACTGACTGTGCTGGACAACGGCCAGGGGTGCGAGCCTTCGCACGAGCAAGGGACGCCTGCGTCTGGCTTCGGTCTACTGGGTATGCGCGAGCGCGTCGCGCTGCTGGATGGGACGCTGCGGGCTAGCTCTGAGTCCGGGCACGGCTGGCGCGTCGACGTGGTGCTCCCGCTCACGCCTCGGGGGCAAGCAGAGGGCAGTACCACGGAAGCAGGCGAAACCAGAGAGAAGGTCTAGCCATGGTAGAGCGTCTCCGTGTGCTGATTGTGGATGACCAGCGCCTGCTGTGCGAAGGTTTTCGCAAGCTGATTGAGCTGGAGCCGGACCTGGAGGTGGTCGGCATGGCCGGGGATGGCGAGGAAGCGTTAGCTACGGTCGAGCGCCTCTCGGCCACGCGAACGGCACCCGATGTGGTGCTGATGGATGTGCGCATGCCGCGTCTGGATGGCATTCGCGCAACGCGTGCCATCATCGAGCGCTGGCCCGAGATCCGCGTGGTCATCCTGACGACTTTCGACGATCGAGAGTTGATCCAGGCAGGTCTGCAAGCGGGAGCACTGGGCTATGTGCTCAAAGACATTACCGCCGAACAGCTTGCCACGACCATTCGCGTGGTCGCACAGGGACAGGTCCTCTTGCATCCCGATGTCGCACACAAAGTCCTTGCCCCCTTCTCCTCGGCCCCCATCGAGCCCGCTGTGACCGCTCCTGCCACCCCTGGGTATAGCGGCGTGAGCGGGGTGGCACAGTTGACCGAGCGCGAGCGGGAGATCCTGGCCTTGCTCGCGCACGGGGCCTCCAATCGCGAGATCAGCGAGACCCTCTACATCGCCGGCGGCACCGTCAAGAACCATCTCAGCAACATTCTGGGCAAGCTGGGAGTGCGCGACCGGACTCAGGCGGCCCTGAAAGCCAGAGAACTCGGCTTGCTGTAAAGAAAGCATGGGTTGACAGGTGAGCTTCCCCCAGTACCTATCATGGGTTTGAGCACCAGGGACGTGCGAACACGAAAGCAGAGCATGGGCAGCATATATCCATTGGATTGCTCATGAGATCAGTGGGGCTATGGTCTATTCCGTCAGTTTCGCGACTTCAAGATCTGTTCGCCACATGTTTCTGAGCGTACACTTTTCACTTTTCGATACGCTGACTCCAAAATCTGGTCAATTATACATTGGCTTCTATACAGCAAGGTGACGCCCCCTACGCCTGTTCTGATAATGTTTCCTGAAGCATACTATCATTAAAATGAGATATAATAAATCTGTATGGAAGATACAAATGCCATAAATAATACCGATCTTGCTGCACTGGAAGAACTGCTCCAGGTAAAGTTTCAGGATCGTTCATTATTACAGCGAGCGGTCACGCACCATTCCTGCTGCTCAGAGACTGCTGTGCATGATTCTTATGATACGCTCGAATTTCTGGGCGATGCAATTATCAGTGCGCATGTCGTCGAATATATTTATCGTTCCTTCCCCGATGCCTCGGAAGGCGAGATGACCACGCTAAAGTCAGAAGTGGTGAGTCGTCGCGCATTCGCTTTGATTGGTCAGCAGTTAGGTCTCTTTCCCTATATTCGCGTGGATATCGCCAACCTGCGCACATTTAACGAGCGCTCACGTGATTCGCTCTGTGCCGATGTTTTAGAGGCTATTGTTGGTGCAATTCATATCGATCAGGGGTCTGAGGTGGCGCGTGCATTTGTCGTACGCGCAATTTTACCAATGGTCGAACTGGTGAATCGGCAGGTACTCGATACAAATCCGAAAGGGCGTCTACAAAAGATTATATTGCAGCGTTCGGGTGCTCTGCCTCGCTATCGGGTTCTGGAGCAGAGCGGACGCAATAATGATCGTATCTTCCTGGTTGGTGTTTTTGAGCATGAAGTTTTATTGGGGGTGGGAAGAGCGTCCAGTATAAAAGAAGCTGGCCGTCAGGCTGCTCGTGAGGCTTTGGAACTTCTACATAAGAAAGATAAGTAAGCTATTCATGCTACAATATGATGCTCTTAACTGGTATGAGGCAAGCTTACCGCCGCAAGAACGCAAGTTGCGCGGTCATTTCTCAACCCCACCCCAACTGGTTGAGCGCATTCTTGATGCCTGTGGCTATACAACTGATAAGCAGCTTGCGCGTATTCGTGTGCTTGATCCGGCGTGCGGGAGCGGAAATTTCCTGGCTGGTGTTGCATCGCGTCTCCTTGCCTCTACGCAGCGTGCGGGCCTTTCCCATAAAGCACAGATCGCGGCTGTACAACGCAACATCTGGGGCTTCGATCCTGATCCCGTTGCCTGCTTCCTCGCCGAGATGCAATTGCGTACGATTTTGACGCAAGAAAGCAAGACATGTCACACTGATGGATGTAGGGCATGTAAACACGAGCACACAACTCCTCTGCACATTCACCAGGCCGATGGCTTAGCCTTTCGGTGGGAGCACGCTGCAAATATTGATCTTTTTCTTGCTAATCCACCCTACCTGGCGACGAAGAATAATGATCTCAGCGGCTATCAATATACACGTCAACGTGGGCAGCCCGATAGCTATCTCCTCTTCTTAAATCTGGCGTTGCAGGTAGTACGTCCCGGCGGCTGGATTGGTCTGGTGATACCTGATCCGGTTCTGGCGCGTACAAATGCGACCATTGAACGTCAACGGTTGCTTGCGGAGACAACGATTCATTCCCTCTGGCACCTCTCTGGCGTCTTTCCCGCTTATGTAGGCGCGGCTGTTCTTATTGCACAAAAACGTCCAGCTCCGTCTGTACATCAAGTAGCCTGGTTACGCGGAGCGTGGCCGCGTCAGCAAGGACGTGCGACGAAAAATACAGTGTTGTTTGGGGAGAGCAATCCTGCCCTTGAATATAAAAAACACCTCATTCCGCAATCTCTCTTGCGTAGTCAGCCAGGAGCCGAATTGCGCTACCTGCTCAGTAGCGTTCAGGATAGTCTGGTAGGCAAACTCCACGCTTATCTCAGCACGGATCGAGCCAGGCAGGAACATCGTTTTATTCCTCTCGATGAACTGGTAATGGTCCGACGCGGCGAAGAGTTAAGTAAAAATAGCACATTTCTGGTGCAGAAAAAGCCCATTGATGAGCAGGATTGGTTGCCTATTTTGCGTGGTGGCGTCGATCTACAGCCATACACTCATCCAGTCGCAGATTGCTGGATTCCTCGTGAGAAAGTTGTGAAGCCTCTGGAACGCTATCGCATGCCCAAATTACTGGTTGTGAAAAGTACAGGTCGCCTGCAAGCTACTCTGGATCTGGAAGGCCACGTTGTATTGCAGACGCTCTATCTCCTGTGCCCGCGTACGGACGATAGAAACGACCTCTATTTTTTGCTTGCGTTACTCAATTCACGTGTGCTGCAACAGTATGTTTCCGTCCTCTATACTGCTTATAAATGGGTACAGCCTCAAATCGAGCAGCATGTATTGACGCATTTGCCTATTCCTACTCTTGAAGTTGCTGAGAAGGTGACTATCTGCGAGCGAGCGCAAGCTTTGCTGCTTGCTTGCGATAAGATGAAGCCCGTTGTAGAATTGGATGAACGCTATAAGGGGTTGTATGAAGAGCAAGAGCGTGCAATCTGTGCTCTCTACGAGAAAATTTTGCTTGCCCGTTAAGACAAAGGAGTCAACTGTATTATGGCTGAAACGCGTCCTATTCGCGTGTTGGTGGCTAAACCGGGACTGGATGGGCACGACCGTGGTGCTAAAATCATCGCGCGTGCTTTACGTGATGCTGGGATGGAGGTTATCTATACAGGCATTCGTCAGACGCCGGAAATGATCGTTGAGGCTGCTATTCAGGAAGATGTAGATGCTATCTTGCTGAGCATCCTTTCCGGTGCGCATATGGCAATTTTTCCAAAGATAATGGATCTCCTGAAGCAGAATCAGGTTGATGACGTACTGGTCGCGGCGGGTGGGATCTTGCCTGATGAGGATATTCCGGCGATCAAAGCGCTGGGGATCAAGGGCTGTTTTGGGCCTGGCGCACCACTAGGGACGATTATCCAGTTTGTGCGTACCAACGTGCAGGCCGATCGTCTCGCGGTTGAGGTATAGGAAGACTGTGCAAAATATTGTGGAACGCCTGCTAAGTGGAGATCGTCGTGCGCTTGCGCGTATGGTAACCTTAATCGAGAGCGAAGCTCCATCGGCGCATCGTTACCTGGCTGAACTACATCAGCACTCTGGCAACGCTCACATCGTGGGTGTGACGGGTGCTCCCGGTGCTGGGAAAAGTACGCTTGTAACGCGTATGGTGCGCGAATTGCGTAAGGGCGATGCGAAAGTTGGCGTTGTGGCGATCGATCCCAGCAGCCCTTTTTCTGGTGGTGCCATCCTTGGTGATCGCATTCGCATGATGGAGCTGGCTGGCGATCCAAACATCTTTATTCGTAGCATGGCCAGTCGTGGCAGCCTGGGTGGCCTTTCCTCCTCAACGCGTGATGTCGTGCGTGCGATGGATGCTGCGGGCTATGATCCCATTATTATTGAAACGGTGGGTACGGGACAGGCTGAGGTCGAAGTGATGCGTACCGCGCAGACCGTCCTCGTCGTTGTCGCTCCTGGCATGGGCGACGATATTCAAGCAATTAAAGCTGGTATTCTGGAGATCGCCGATATTTTTGTCGTTAGTAAAGCCGATAAACCCTCATCAGACCAGACGGTGGCAGAACTGGCGATGTTGCTGAGCCTCGATTCCAATCGGCGTGAAGCGGCCTGGCGCATTCCCATTATCAAAACCTCTTCGCTCAAAGAGCAAGGCATTGAGCAACTGGTCACTGCTATACGGCAGCATCAGCAATACTTGCGCGAGAGCAACACATTCGCTCAGCGTGCACAACGGCAGGTGCGTAGCGAATTGCAAGCGTTGATTCTGCACGCCGTAGATGGCATATTAAGCGCTGAAGTAGGCGAGGAAGAATGGAAAACCCTGATCGATGCCATTAACGAACGAAAACTCGATCCCTATACCGTAGCAAGCGATCTCCAGACGCGTATCGGCCTCAAAAAGTGAAACCTCTCATCTCCTGAGTGCTTATTACATCATTGTACTACTCCCATTTACAGAGTATGCTTGCATTGGATACAATAAAGACGCATATACACCTAAGAATACGATTTTAAAAAATATGTCTAATGAATAAGGAGTTTAATCAATGCTTGCCTCTCTGTCCATCTTCATTTGCCTGTTTTTAATTACCCTGGGCCTGATAGCAATTTATATTGGTGTCCGAACCTATATTCATCTCTCCTCCGCCACACTTAGAACCACGGGAGAGCTCGTCAGTGAACGCCATATCATGTTTATGCATGGTTTGACCGAAGCTGATGCGCCGATCTATTGTCCTTCAAGGCCGCTTATTACGCTTACCAGTATGGTTGTGATTGGTCTGCTGCCGTTGTCTTTTGGCGTGTTGTTGTTTGTGAGGATGATTGGCCTCTTTTAAGTTAGTAGTTTTGTGGACCATAGAAAAAATGGATACTCACAAATAAGTATTTTTTGTGCCTTGATAGTGAATTGGCTGTATTTCACTTGAAAAACCTTCCAAAATCAATTAAAATACATATATCGCTCTTATAACGTTTTATTGTGTAAATATTGGGAGGACGGTATGGGGTTTACGTGGCAGGGGAATCCACCAGAGCAGCTTCTCACAGAACATTTTGCCATTGAGACAGGCTTTCATCCTGGTCAGCGTGAGATTATTGAACTGCTTGTACAGGGAAAACGCGTGCTCGCCATACAGCGCACAGGGTGGGGAAAATCGTTATGTTATCAAATGGCGAGTCTTTATTTTCCTCATCTGACTATTGTCTTCTCACCATTAAAGGCGTTGATGCGTGATCAATGTCAGCGCTGTAACACCAGGTATTCCATTCCAGCGGCAATCATCAGTTCCGATTTTAGTGAAGAAGAGAATAAAGTAACTCTAGAGCGGACTGTCATGGGACAACTGAAATTGCTTTTTATTGCACCTGAACGCTTAAGTAATGTCCTCTGGCAAAGCTATGGATCACAAATGCGTATCGGCTTGCTTGTCATTGATGAAGCCCACTGTCCTATGCTGTTCAGAGACAATGCTATATGGGGTATCTGACCACATATTTGGGAGATCAACCAGGGTATGTGTGTGGAACGTGCATTTATTGCCAGCCGAAAAACTTTCCAGTAATTATACCAACGCAAAGAATACAGGAAGCAGTGGACCGTTTTCTTGATCAAGAATGGCTTCCTTCCATCGAAAAGCGCGGTACTGTAAATATGCATTCTGACTATCAATAAGGAGCAAACAATGCTTGAGGATTTGCAGGAACAGGCTTGCTGGCTATTATTAGTATTTGAGAGTAGCTTATCTACACGCATAGTGAATGATATTCTGGTGCTATGGTGTAAACAACTTGGTCGCACTCTACAAGATTTCTTTGCCGCAGATGCCCAGGAATGGAGCGCTACCTGTCATTTAAAGCCCGCTATCATCCAGAAACTGGCGCTGGCAAAGCAAAAACTTGTCGCGCAATCCACCCTTGTTGAGCAACTTCAACATGAACATATTCATCTAATCACTGTACTGGATGCTGCTTATCCCTCTCTCTTGAAATCTGCTCTTGGTCGTAGTCATATTCCCCCTGTCCTGTTCTTTATGGGGGATTTAGAACTCCTTGTGCGACAGAGCATTGCTATCATCGGTTCGCGTAATGCCAGCGAGTCTTCCCTGGCTTTTACCAGAACGGTTGCTCAATATCTTTCTCAACAGGATGCGAATGTCATTAGTGGCAATGCGCGTGGCGTTGATCGAGCAGCTTTTGAGGGCGCAATCGGTATAGATAATGGTCACACAACGCTTGTCTTGGCGCATGGTATCCATAAGCTAAGTAAAACGCAGATGCGTGATCTACAGCCGCTTATTGAAGCCGGGAATGTCTTACTCTTGAGCCAGTTTCATCCCGATGCACAGTGGGTTGTCAGTCGTGCTATGGAACGCAACAATGTTGTGACTGGCCTGGCGCAGGTCGTTATTGTAGCTGAGTCTGATAGCAAAGGTGGAACCTGGGAAGGAGCTAATGGTGCGTTAAAGCAAGGGCGACGTGTGTATGCACGTCACAGTGATGACGCAAAATTGCTACCTGGCAATAAATTGCTATTGGAAAAAGGAGCATATCCTCTATCCTGGCCTACTGAGACTATTGCTGATATGCTTGCTCCCGTCCTGCATGAGAGTAGCCAGGTACGTGAGAAACAACATGCCGCGCTCCCAACGCCAGATCAGCTTTCTTTATTAGCCGTTTCTAAGCAGGAATAAATATGTCTATCACAACCCTTGACCTGCGCGGTCGCGATCTCATCATTATACCAACTGAACAGGAAGTGCACCTGCCATTGCCCGAACTTCTGACCACTCTGTTCGGCACATATCTTCCTGCCACTATCCTCACCAGCTTTGTACAGGATAAACGGCATCATTTCTTGCGTACATTGCCCATGCACTTTAGCCACATCAAACAGGCGCTACAGCGGCAGCAGACTCCTTTCACCATCGCCTTTGAGGAACGGCCAGCTTTAGAGCATCCAACACAACTGGCAATGGAGCCACGTCCCTACCAGGAAGAGGCGCTTACAAACTGGCTGGCCGCTGGTAGTACCGGCGTGGTCGTACTGCCTACGGGCGCTGGAAAAACCTTTGTCGCAGCTATGGCTATTCACGAAACGGGCTTGAAGACGCTGGCGGTGGTGCCGACGATCGATCTGCTGCAACAGTGGCGTGGCGCACTTGCCGCGGCTCTTGCGCTCCCCGTGGATGAGATTGGTATCTTCGGCGGGGGTGAAAAAGATTTACAGCCAATCACGATCATTACTTATGACTCGGCGGCCCTCTATCCACGCGAACTACGCCACTTCGGCCTGCTGATCTTTGATGAGTGTCATCATTTGCCTGCACCAACCTATCGCCTGATCGCCGAAAGCGCCTTTACACCATTGCGCCTGGGCCTGAGCGCGACACCCGAACGCAGCGATATGGCTCACATGGATCTCGACGAACTGATCGGCCCCGAAGTCTATCGGCGCTCTCCATCTGAATTAACGGCGGGTCGTTTCCTGGCTCAATACGAGGAAAAACGCATCGATGTTGCCCTTTCCAATGAAGATGAGGCGCGTTATAATGAGCAACGTCGCATCTTCCGCTCGTTCCTCCAGCGCCGTCATATCATATTGCGTAGCCCAGAGGATTTCCAGCAAAAGCTTATCTATATGAGCGCACGTGATCCAGAGGCTCGTGCCGCGATGCTGGCATGGCGCGAGGCGCGTAATATTTCCATGAACGCGCCTGCCAAATATACTGAGATTGAAACGCTACTGCGCCTCCATGCCACCGATCAGGTAATTCTCTTCTCGGAGTACAATGCGGTAGTTGAGGAGATCAGCCGTCGCTTCTGCATACCGAACATCACCTATAAAACGCCTGCCGAGGAGCGCCGCACCATCCTGGATCGCTTTCGTTCCGGTCAATATACCAAGCTGGCTACCGGACGCGTTCTCAATGAAGGCGTCGATGTGCCGGATTGCCGCGTTGCGATTATCGTAAGCGGCAATAGCACGAAACGTGAATATATTCAACGTCTGGGCCGTATCCTGCGTCCCAAAGAAGGACAGGCCCAGCTCTACGAATTGATTACAAGTGGGACAACTGAAGAGGAGATCTCCAGACGCAGGCGCTAAAAACTTGCGCCTTGTTTACGCGGCCAGCGTGGGTGTGGCGACGAACCATTTGCCACCAGCCCCTTGCCCTGTGACCTCGCCAGCAGACGCATCCTTAACAAATGTGTACAGCAGATGCCCATTGTATTCCACCTGATTGCCATTTGCATTGTTGAATGTAGTCAATGTTCCGCTAAGAGGTGCATCAACGAGAGGTGTTCCTGAACCTTTAGCGAGCAGTGGAGGCCATGCCTGAGCACACTCACCAGAACAGGCCAGCTTTTTAGGGGCATCAGGCGTGTAGTAGTACAACGTTGAACCCTGTGCATCCGTGAGAATCGTCTCCGTTTTGCCAGCCACGTTTGCTTTGGCCGTTCTGATCACATAGGAAGATAGGTCGGGCGTGGCGACATACCATACTTTTCCTACGCCCTGCCCTGTAACCTGACCGGGGGCGCTATCTTTGATGAATGTGTATAGCAAATATCCGCTATACTCCACCTGATTACCATTTGTATCCTTGAGTACGCTGAGCGTGCCCGGAAGAGAAGTCGTACTGGTAGGTGTGCTTGCGTCAGTGGAGAGCACGGGCGGCCATGCTTTAGCGCACTCGCCAGTGCAGGCTAGCTTCGTTGGAGAGTCAGGCGTGAAGTAGTACAGCGTCATGCCGTGCGCATCGGTGAGAATTGTCTCCGTTTTACCCTCTACCGTCGCCTGCGCTGTTTGAATAGTCGCAGGAACAGGGGTAGCTGTAGGAGCCGCTGGAGCCGCCGTGGGTGTACTCTGAGTTGACCCAGTACTGGATGTACCACCACATGCACTAACGATAAGCATAAGAATCATTCCCGTGACTACAAAGAAAGTCCTTTTAAATGATGTTGACATAGGTATCCTCCTGAAGTATGAATAGTTGCAGTTTTCCTCCACCTTGATCCTGGCTTGAAGGTGTTACTTTTGATGATAGAAGATCTACCTCAATGGAAGTTCAATAGCAGGTAACAATTCGATAAATGAAACTGATATCCTGGTGTGATTTTTATTTACCTGATTGTTATTAATTATTGAACTGGCGTTGAGGTAGACCTGCTATCATCAAAAGTAATATTCGGCAAAGACTTCATCTATCACACTGAGGTGTCACCTGGCGTGTGCCGCTATGTGATAGATGGGCTAGTGTAAGTACAATATAAGAGAAGCAGAGAGATGGGGTGTGATACAATTCCTAAAGATAAATCTCTTCAGCTCTTATGGTATGCAAGTTCGTTTGCTAATGAGTTGGTACTTTTGTCGGATGATTTTAAGGGAAAATCTTAATAACGGAGGAACAACGTGGCAACTCGCATTCTATTAGTAGACGATGATTTGCAGATTTTGCCCTTACTACAGCGTGGCCTGGCCTTCGAGGGCTTCGAGGTGTACACGGCTACAGATGGTGAGTCTGGTCTGGCGGCTGCAAAACAATATCAGCCCCATCTCGTGCTGTTGGATATTGCTATGCCCGGACCTAACGGGTTTGAAGTATGCCGCCGCTTGCGTTTGCAAGAGGACATTGCGATTATCATGCTTACAGCTCGCGATGAGGTCATGGACAAGGTGAATGCACTCAACCTGGGAGCCGATGATTACGTCCCCAAACCATTTGCCTTTGACGAACTGCTGGCTCGTATCCGTGCAGTGCTCCGACGCCACAAAGTAGGCGGAGAGCCCCTGGTCTACGCTGATCTGGAACTTAACCAGGCAACCAGAGAAGTACGAAGAGGGTCGCAGTCGATAGAACTTACAACGCAGGAATATAACCTTCTATTGTTCTTTATGCGCCATCCCAGGCAGGTATTAGGTCGAGAGCAGATTCTGGAACATGTCTGGGGATACAATGCGGAAGTCGATACTCATGTGTTAGAAGTTTACATCAATCATCTGCGTCAGAAACTTGAAGCGCAGGGCGGAACGCGCTTACTTCAGACGATCCGGGGCTATGGCTATGCTTTAAGGGAGTAAGCTTATGTATATCCGCACGCGTCTGACCTTATGGTTTCTGTTGATCCTGACCCTGTTGCTGGTGGCGTTTAGCTTAACTATCTATCAACTCACCAATAATCAATTGCTAACATGGGTTAATGAGGATGTACATCAGCAAGCAACCACTTTGAAAGATCGTATCCACTTATGTCCAGGTACGACCAGACTTTGTGTGCCCCACATTGATGTTTTCCGCACGCCGGATGTCTATGTACAGGTGCGAAGTCCGAATGGTACTGTGCTCGCCAGTTCGAGCAATCTTGAGCAACATATGCTGCCCATCTTGTCTGGCACCACTGTCAGGAGGTCAGGTGAAAGTGGTATCGGTAGATAAATTGCTACTTTTCGTGTACTGCTTGCCAATAATGATCAACAATCATTTGCAGGGATATGTTCTTGCCGCCCATGCTCCCCAGACTATCTACTACGCACTATTTCAGTTGAAAAACATCCTCATTCCAGGTGGTATTGAGGCTTTTGTGTTGGTGGGCATTGTGATCTGGCTGCTGATCTGGTGGACGATGCGTCCTCTTGAGTCTCTAGCTATTACGGCTGCTGAGATTGCTGCAACGAAAGACCATTCCCGTCGTCTATTTCCTCGTCGCCGTAACGATGAAATTGGACGGTTGGCCTATACCATCAATGGAATGCTGCATGCGCTCGAAGAGGCATATCAAGAAGTGCAAAAAGTGAATGATCTGCAAAGCCACTTTCTGATCGACGTTTCGCACGAACTGCGCACGCCCTTAACCATCATGCTTTCCTCTCTCGACCTAATCAGGAAGATGGGTGCAACGGACCCTGAGTTCCGCGCCAGTTCTTTAGAAAGTATCCGCGTGGAGACCGAACGTATGGCGCGTATGGTGACGCAATTGCTCATCCTTGCACGTTCTGATGCCAACGTTACAGCGGCCTATGAACCCATCCTTGTAAGAGATGTGCTGGCAGACCTCTGTAGCCAGCGTCATCCAACCGATAATGAAGCCGCACTGGAATGCCATGATCTGGAGATGCTGGAAGGAGTTCTTGTCTGGGGAAATCTCGATTACTTAAAGCAGCTTTTTCTGATTCTGCTAGATAATGCTTTCAAATATACTCCTCATGACGGCAAGGTAACAATGTGTGGAGGCTTGAGTGAAGGAACGGTTACCGTCATCATTGTAGATACAGGGATCGGCATTCCACCGGATGACTTGCCCAGGATTTTTGAACGCTTCCACCGGGCCGAAAATGCTCACTTTCGCTCGGGTGCGGGCCTCGGTCTCGCCATTGCACGGCGTATTACCGAGCAACATAAAGGGAGTATTGAGGTCAAGAGCGAATTGGGCAACGGCAGCCGCTTTATTGTTACGTTGCCATGTATGTGAGGCGAGCTGGATTGGTGTGGGAAGCCACATGCTCTTGATATGCCACATTTTGCTGACATAATGTGCTCAGACTTCTTGACGGTGAGCCAGACAGTATGTATAGTTGCTATCACGAATATATGAGCGAAAGAGAGACGTTTACTGTGCCTATTATTTTTGAAAGTCGTCTGGGAAATAGCGAATCTGACAAGAAGCTGAGAAAGATCTATCGACTTCACAATAGCCTCTGGACTCTTTATTATAGTATTTTCTTTGCTGCTCTGGGTTTTGGCATAGCTATCTCTGTGGGTGTAAATAGCAATCCTATCATTGGCATCATCATCGCTATTGCCACTGTTGGGCTGCTTGTTTTGTTTGTCAAGAGGCAGGCACCACGCAGGAAGCACAGATAGTGTGAGAGAATACGGTATGCTGTGTTGACTATCATCAGGAGGATCTTCCCCTTATGGATCTATCTACCAATAATGTGATCTATCGGAAAATCGATCTTGAGCGTGATCTTGCCCCGCTTCAAACTCTCCTTAAGGTGATCAGAGAGGCAAACCATGATGATGAGGAAGTCAGCGGGGCCGAACTGCGGGAGGACTTGACCTGGGCAGGGCTAGATCCGGCGGCTACGAACTGGGTAGTGGTAGAGCCAGGTAGCGGCTCGCTCATTGGTTGGGGTCGCATCCAGAAAGCATCCACTGATGAGAACGCAGATCTGGATATCCAGGTTCATCCTGCATACAGACGCCAGGGTCTTGGCAGTCGACTTCTCACGCTCATGCTGGAGTTAGCACGCGAGTTTTCGGCGCAGGCAGTACGCAGCTATGTCGATGTTCGGGATCAGGGTGCGAAACTCTTTGTCAGGCAATATGGCTTCGAGCCCGTTTCTACCTACACGTCTATGCAGGTCTCGGCCTTGCACACCTTTCCTGAGCCGGAACTGCCAGAGGGTTTTGCTGTACGGAGTTACGAGCAGATACAGCGCCTTGATCTCCTTCACAGGGCTCTGAACCGTAGCTACGAGGGACTCTGGGGTCATCTGCGGGTCAGCCTGGAAGAAATCGCAGCCTCTCTGCCTTTCTTTAACCAGGAAGGGACCTTTCTCCTCTTCGCACCAGATGGAGCGGTAGCTGGAATTGTGCGTGCCCAGATGAGCAAAACACTCACTGAGAAGCGCCGGGTGCCTATGGGCCATATTGATGCGCCAGGAGTCGTTCCTGAATATCGTGATACGAGCTTGTATCTGCCGCTACTGCTGACAGCGCTACATTGGTTGCAGCCCCAGGGACCTGTTGCGATCGAGTTCGAAGCATGGGGTGAAACACCGGAAACGCTGACGCTCTATCGGGATCTGGGATTTACAGTCCTCAAGGAAGAGATCTCGTATCGGCTTGAAGTTCAGTGAAGAAAATCAGCCTGCTTATTTTATGTTTATCGAGAATGGAATGCCGTGCTTTTATGGCGCTCTCATCAATAAGTTCCTGGGCGGCCAGGCGATTGGCATTGACCATCTTTGTATAATGAGTGATCTCCTGTTCGCGGCGTATATCGTCCCATCCGAGAACCTCGCCTGCCAGTTCGGCAATGCGGCTGGATGCTTGAATTCCGGCGTCTCGTGTTTCAATTGCGATATGGGTGCGACGTTCTAAAATATCATCGAGGTGAAGTGCTCCTTCATGGCTTACCGCATAAACAACCTCAACTTCAAGATACTCTGCTGCTCCCTCGATTGGCATTGCAAGTTCCGGATGCGTTGCCAGCAGAGCAAAAATCTCGTGGACAAGCGATCCATACCGTCCAAGCAGGTGATCAATATATTGAAGGGACAATCCAGCCTGTTGCGCAAGCTGTTCCCTTTGATTGCATAAAACATGCCAACCCGTTGCCCCCAACAAAGGCGTCGTCGCTGTGACGGATGGTGTAGGGGCGCGGTTTACAAGCCCGTCACGTTCTCCTACCCCGTCACGTTCTCCTACCCTGTCACGTTCCCCCACCCCGTCATACTCTCCTATGCTGGCTCCATCATGCTTCCCCATCTCACGTACAGCGGCATCCATCACGTCCTTTGCCATCACTCGATAAGTAGTATATTTACCTCCAACGATAGTGAACAAGCCGTCGGGTCCTGCAAGCACAGCATGTTCGCGACTGAGAGCCGCCGTCTTCTGACCTTTGCTACTGAGGAGTGGTCGCACGCCAGCATAAACCCCGACAATATCTTCGTGCGTCAAGGGCGTTCGTAGCCACTTGTTGACTTCATTCAGCAAATAGTTAATATCAGAAGCATTTGCCACTGGTTCGTTGCGATCGAAGTCCCAGGGAGTGTCAGTTGTGCCAATAATCCAGTAGCGTCCCCACGGTCTGACTACCAGCACACTATCTCCGGTCGGGGCGATAAAGCCCGTTGCAGAAGTGATGCTCTCCGCAGGAACAAGAATATGAACGCCCTTGGCCGGTCGTACCTCTACCTGTGCCTCGCCAGACAGTTGTTGCACGAGATCAGCCCATACTCCGCTGGCGTTGATTACACAGCGTCCACGGACCTCCAGGTTTTGTCCGGTTTCTGTATCACGTGCCTGCACACCCACGACGCGCGAACCATCACGCAGCATCCCCGTAACTTCCAGGCGTGTGCCTATCAGTGCTCCATACTGTGCTGCCGTGCGTGCCACTGTCAAGGGTATGCCGGGCATCATCAAAGATAACATCATAATATTGCACAGCTCCTGTGACGCGCTCAGCATCTAACGCTGGCATCTCCTGTAATGCAGTTTTCTTCAGAAGATGGCGATGGCCGGGCATGCCTGCTGGTCGTGCTCCACCAAGCAGATCATAAAGCAGCACGCCAGCCCCCATATACGCTCGTTCCCAGCCACGATGGCTCAATGGGAACAGGAACGGCGTTGGTCGTGTCAGGTGAGGACACAGGCGCTCGACCATAAGATTGCGCTCGTGCGCCGCCTGCCGGACAAGTGAGAAGTTAAGTTGTTGCAGGTAGCGCAGACCACCATGAAATGTTTTGCCTGAACGCGAGGATGTCCCGCTGGCGAGATCCTGCGCTTCGAGCAAGGCTACCGTCAGCCCACGACCGACGGCATCGAGAGCCGTACCCGCTCCGGTGATTCCTCCTCCGATCACGATAACATCAAAGGTTTGTTCCTTCATCTGACGAATTGTTTGAATGCGCTGCTCATGTCCTAATTGTGTGGTTTCCATGATCATCTCCCAGGTGAAAATTAACATTCACATTCTTTATTCTAAGATGTATGTAATTTTTTAACAAGTCGATCCCATTTTTATACAAAACTCTTCTTTATTTATGTAAGAGCTTTTCTGTAAAGGAAAGGCCTATTTTCTATATGAAACTTTTTAATTCTACTATACGTATTAGTAAAGGTGTTTAAAAGCGTTGCTTCTCGTGAATACGCCCGGATATCTAAACAAAATGTTTGTACAGAGCAGTAAAAGGAGAAAAAAAGATGTATCCATACGATCAGAACAACCAGCAAATGTATCAACAATACGCCAACCATGCAGAGCAAGGCACCTATTCACAAATTCCTGAGCAGGAAGCGTATCAGAACTATGGACAATTCATACAGAATGCGCCTCCTCAAATGGTACAGCAGGCTCACGAGCAGTATTACCAGCAAATGCCTCCACAGCAACGCGGTAATCTGATGCAAGGACTGATGGGAGGACTTATGCAACGTGGAGCAACACCGCAACAAATGGGCATTCAGAATACTGACCCATATAGCATGTCTCCTCAAGAAGCAGCTCGTGCCACCAGTTATGCACAGCAACAACAGCCCGATGTTCTGCATCAGATTATGGGTCCTGGTGGTCCACTGGGAAGTACAGGTGCGAAATTGGCGGTTGCGGGTATTGCAGCCTTTGCAGCCAAGCAGATGCTTGGTGGTGGCGGAATGAAACTATAAGTTGTCCCAGGAAAAACGATAGCATGCCCACTAGCTAGCCCTGGCACACATTTGTAGTGCTACTCGTCGGACACGATTTGATGGTAAAGTTTGTGAGCGAGGCATTGGGAATTTGTGCGTAATAGAGACGTGCCTGCGGGTCTGTATAGGGCACCGCAGGCGAACTCCCAACGGTCTCTTTGGTGACGAGAAAAAGCGTGCCGGGTTTGAGCAAGTTTGTATAGCCTGGATAAGATTGCTTATTGAGGTGTAATGTACCATTGTTGTATGCAAGCTGCCAGCGTGCCGGACTATTCTCCAGTGTGTTGCTGACGAGCCATGCATAGTATACATAGCCCTGCGGAGGAGGTGGAACATTGCGCATATCTATCTCTATTTGATCATAATTACCGACACTGGCACTGGTACTATGGAAAAATGTAACGTGTCCTACCACCGGTGTGGGTCCGACAGGTGGCGTACTGGTTGTTTGTAAAGCAAAGATGCCTGCGCCTCCAGCGAGCAAAAGAAGCAGGAAGAGTATACCAAAGAGAAGCACACGCCCTTTGCCCGAGCGAAGTTGAAAGCGGGAAGGGTTGCTTTTTTGCACGTCTGGTATATATGTTTGCTCAGAACCTACGGGAACGAAGCCAAAATATGGTGTATATCCCGATGGAGGCGACGTTGATCCTGGCCTGGCTTCAGGTAGTGAGTATGGAGGCGTCATCGTAGGGTTCCTATGTTCGGCTGCTCTCACCGGGTTATATCCTGGATTGGGAGGGACTATGTCTGGTATGCCGGGAGATGGCATGGGAAACGATGATGCACCAGTCTGTAGCGGATAGCCAGGATTACTTACTGACGATGTACTGCGTCCAGGTAGCGGGATATTCAAGGCCTGGGCCAGCGCTATTGTCATATCCATTGCGCTGCCATAGCGATCTTCCGGACTCTTGGCAATACTTTTGAGGATGATCGCTGACACGGCAGGTGGAATCCGAGGGTTGATTAGCATCGGTGGCGTTGGGACTTCGTGGATGTGTTGCATAATGATGGCGATGGCCGTGTCGGCCCGAAATGGCGTAATACCTGTCGTCATCTCGTAGAGAATAATACCCAGTGAATAGAGATCACAGCGCCTGTCTCCTTTTTCCCCAAGTGCTTGCTCTGGTGCAATATACATGGGAGTACCAACTAGAGAACCTAGCACTGTACCAGTCTGCACACCCTGCATACGTGCAACACCAAAATCAGTCAGAATTGGTTCGCCCATTGTGTGTGTGGTAGGAAGGCGCTGGTCGAGCAGGATGTTGGCAGGTTTAATATCGCGGTGCACCATGCCTTTCTGATGAGCGTAGTCAAGTGCCCGGCTGGTAACGGCGAAGAGATAGACAATATCGCTCCATGACGGAATATTGCCTTTGCGCGAGGTGCTATTAATATAATCAGATAACGTTTGCCCCTTCACATAATCCATTACCATATAAGGTGTTGGTGTCTCTGATTCAGGCGGTTGTGAGATCTGGAAGTCGTGGATACGCACGATATTGGGGTGGTCCAACGAAGCAACGAGCCTGGCCTCACGCTCGAAGCGAATGAGAAAATCAGGGTCATTTTTAATCTCTGTTAGCATGAGCTTAATTGCGACATGACGACGTAACTGGGGATCGAATGCCTTCCACACTTCTGCCATGCCCCCACGTCCCAGTAGCATCTGCAATTCGTATTTTCCCAGGTGCCGCGATCGTGTCGGTTCTATGCTCATGCGTCCTCTTTCCTCTATTGAAACCAGGGTGGGTTAGAGACTTTGTGGCAACTGCCGCGTAATAGTCAACGTTGCCATTTGCTGGATTTCGTAGTGTGCCTGAATAATGCCTCCCTGCACGGTATTTGTGATGGGATTAAGCTGCCCAATGTAAGCATAGGTGGCGTCTGTTACCATTTGATCCAGCAGATCACCCATCGCCTGTTGCTTTAACTGATTGAGATTATTCCCGGTCAGGAAGAGCGTTCTGGCATCGTCGTGCGCTTGCTTGAGCCAATTCCCGGCCCTTTTAACATCATCGAGAATACGGGCTGTACGCTGGAGCATTTCTGGCGAGATGTCAGTTGCTCTGGCTACCTGTCCGACATGCAACTGTACATGATCAATATAGCCAGGTGGGTCTACGTTATAGTCGCTTGGTATCTGATGCTGCGGATCAACGGTCAGGAGCGCGACACGCCCTGTAGCACGGTTGACCAGCACCGGCGTTCCGGTGGGTACATCGACATGGACATTAGTAGTGCCATCCAGGTAATCTAGAATACGAATAAACTGCTGTCTCATCTGATCCAGTTGCGTTGGGGTTGTAGCGGCACCATTCCAGTAGTCCCGTGCACTGATAGACCACTCAAAAACCTTCTCAGTATTTTTGAGCATCCAGTTATCAAGGCCGCCTGGTAATCCCAGCACATTAATATTAGTTTCATTATAAAAGAGATGACGAATGTGTATCAAGGCACTGAAGCCGGGTGCATCGCCAGGAATTTGCCCCTGCGGAATTTCTCCATAATAGCGCCATGTTGAGCGATCTGAAGAGGGAGCAGCAGGTGTCTGATTCGCGTCTTCTTCAGTAATGAGAATGCGACTGGTCGTAGAGATCAAATTGTTATTGCGCTTATCGCCATAGTAGGTGAAGTTTACCTGTTTATTCTGTACCGGAAGATTGTTTGTGAGTAGGAGCGGTGGTTGAATAGGCCGTGGTCCGGTCTGATCTTTCGTCTGCAATGGATTTTTGTCAGGTAGTAACCAGGCATAATAGCTTTTGCCCGGATGGGGGTCGGACACATTTTGGAGTGCAATTTGCATGTGATCGGCGATGCCCTGGGCTGTTCCAGTTACTGATTGTCCGCTGCTGATGTAATATGCGTGCCCTATAATCGTGCTCGTTACAACTGGAGTAGTATGGTTATTAAGAAGTGTATAAGTGCCCAGTGCCCCTCCCAGCAGGAGGAGGATCAATAGAGGGATCAAAATCATAAAAAGCTTATTACGGTTCTGTTTTTTTGCAGCGGGTTGCTGAGGTATATATGGAGGTGGTGGCGCGGGCGGTAAGATGTTTGTTGGTGGTTGAGGTGTGAGAGATGGGTTTGGCGTTGGATAAGCTAGCACCGGCGTGAAGGTGCTATTGGGAGTGCCCATTGGTCTCCTTGTTGCGTCTGACTCAATGGGAGCGGAGATAGTCTCTGCATTTTCTATATCAACTGGAGCACGTCGGGACCAGGGGGCTGCGGGTGTGGGCATGTCCTCATCATGGGAGAAATGACGCTGGCTGGCCGAGTACATCGGGCCGAGGCACTTTCATAGCATCAGCCAGTGTAGCCGTCAGGGACGCGGCGCTATCGAAGCGCGAGGCCGGATCTTTCGCCAGGCAGCGCATGATCACCAGCGCCAACGGTGGCGAAATGCGTGGGTTGATGAGTATCGGGGCAGTGGGGGTCGAATGAATGTGTTGTGTGATAACATCAAGTGGCGTATTGCCACGAAATGGCGTCACGCCTGTCACGATTTCGTAGAGGATTACTCCCAACGAGTAGAGGTCGCTGCGTGCATCGCCTGGATACCCACGAGCCTGTTCGGGTGAGATATAGAGTGGAGTGCCAAGTTGAGCGCCACTGATACTTGTTGCGGAGGTACTTAAAAGTTTCGCCACCCCAAAATCGGTCAGGATTGGTTCACCCATAGTATTGTGAGTGGTGTTGCGCTGATCAAGGAGAATGTTAGCCGGTTTAATATCGCGGTAAATCATCCCTTGTTGATGGGCATAATCTATTGCCAGGCTAATGGATGTAAAAAGATTGACGGTCTCTGTAGGCGAGGGAATCTGCCCACGGCTGGATGTTCTGCGCAAGTAATCGGCCAGCGTCTCACCTTCGACATAATTCATGACCATATAGGCAATCGGGGATTGTGCGCCTTTTCCATCATCATCGGGCTGGTAAATCTGGAAATCGTGCACCTGCACAATATTGGGATGGTGGAGCGATGCGATCAATTGAGCTTCGCGTCGAAAACGGTTGGCGAAGTTGGGATCGTCGCGCAGGTTGGGTTGAAGAAGTTTGATCGCAACGTAGCGTTGCAACTGAGTATCAAGCGCTTTCCACACTTCAGCCATTCCACCATGGCCCAGACGTTCCACCAGTTCATATTTCCCCAACCGTTTCGGTGTCGTATCCATATACGATATTCCCTTTCCTCGTGTTTATATTATTTTTTAATAGATGCTTTTGCACTAGCCGCAGGTTACGCCTGTTGCCGTGCATGGTTGGATAATAAAGGTGGCGAGGCGTTGAATATTATAATGGATTTGTGCGACGCCCTCCTTCACTTGCAACGTACTGGGATCCGTCTGCCCGACGAAGGCGTTATTTGTTTGTGTGAACAGATCGTCGAAAACTTTTGTTGCAGCAGGCTGGAGCAGTTGACCCTGTGGCATTTGCAGGAGAGTCTCTGCATCCTTATGGGCATTGCCTAACCAGAATTGAACGTTGTCGATAGCGCTGGTGATGCGAACAGCCAGGGCTCTCTGATCTGCGTCGACTCCGGGAGATTGCGTGATCTCACGAAGGTGGTTGCCGATATGTTTCAGGTAACCAGGCGGGGTTTGCGTCGGATCAATCTCCAACAAGCCTACACGCGCTATGATCGGGTCAACCTCTATCGCAGCTAACCCTTGAGGCAATTTCTCAGTGCGCACAAACTGTGATCCATCCAGGTAGTCCATCATGCGCACAAGTTGCCGTTGCTTAAAGGCTGGTTCATTTGAATCTCTGGCACTGCCAGCCCATTCCAGTAACTTCTGTGTGTTTCTGAAGAGCCAGATATCCAAACCTCCTACGAGTCCAGCCGTTTTCAATTTGGGGTCCTGTGCTAGCAAGTGACGGAGATGATTGAGTAAGCTAAAATGATCAAGAGTATCGAGAGGGTTAGGCGTCTCTGAAAAAGCTGCTCCATAGATCCAGGCACTTTTATCAAGAGTATAATTCACGGGTGGTGTGTTTGCATCTTCTTCGGTGACAAGGAAACGGCTATAACTGGCTAAAATATCGGTATGATGGCTATCACCTGAGTATGTCAATGTTGCTTCCCCGTTCTGTACAGGAAGAGTGCCTAACATCAGGGGTAGTGCCTGCGTTTTGCTATCACTTAATAACCAGACATAATAGCTTTTTCCTGCGGTGGGAGGATGAATATTCTGGAATGAGATCTGCATCTGATCGGCTATTCCCGCATTGCTGGATAAGCTGATCTGGCCGCTATTCACAAAAAACGCGTGACCAACGATCGTGCTTTGTACTGGAGTTGCGGCTGGCGTCTGCTTAAGCTTGAGAAAGGCAAATATGCTTCCACCAATTATAATGATTAAAGCCAGCACTATGCCACCCCACAGATAAGGAGACCTGCCTCTTTTGTTTGCAGGTTGCCAGTTTGCAGGCTGGCCTCCATTATTCCCATATTGTTGAGCCGCATAGTCGCTTGTAGAAGGTCGATTGGCGCTCATATTCTCTCCTCTATTGCTCTATGATGAAATACTTCATAAGCGTTATAATACAAGGAAACGATGTTCGCTTAAAAGAATGTGTTGAAAAAATGTTGCTGAGACTAGTATAAAATAGAATTGGGGCGTTGCCAATGGTATAAGTCACAAAAATTCTCGAGTTATTCTCAACTCGTCTATATTCGTGTCTGAATAATTTATTGAAGCAGCGTCAGGGGGTCCGAATGCGCTTCGGATCCCCTACAGCATTACATGCGTTCAGGCATGATGAAAGTCAAGTTCAGCTATGTATTGAGCCTCGATATAGGCCTGTGAAGCACCAGCAGAACCCAGAACGGGCTGTGGAGCTGGATCTGGTGGTATCGTACGTCCAACATAAGAGTCGACTGCTGTGTTTTTAAGCTGGAGAGCTATGTTGGTAATCGTTGGATTGTTCAACGTAGTAGCTTTCAATATATCAACGGTGTCGGTGCGCATTTTTTGCACCCAATCTCGCAGATCGCTCAAGGCATTTTCAACATTTTGTACATGCCCTAACTGCGCCGGATTTCCTTGCGCTGACTGTTTGAAGGCGTCTAATTGCGCCGCGAGGATATCGAGATAGCCCTGCTGTTTGGGAGAGGAAAGCAGGCCAATTGATGCGTGTTCCAATGGATGATATTTGGCGGGCAAGTCTCCTGTGCTTAGCGCATAATTTGTTCCGTCAATCACCTCTATAATGCGTGTTGCCTGCCGTCTGACCAGCCCGTAATCGGGCCGAATTTGTAAACTATCATCGATACTACCAGCCTTGTCATTTAAAGATTTGATCGTTTCTAGCAGATCAGTAACCACGCTTTGATGATTGGGTAACCCTGGTGTGGCGTAGAGAATGTTTTTGAGGTAAGACTGGGTATTATTATCGAATTGTGCCTGGTAGACTGTCTGGTTTGACGGTGTCTGAGGTGTACTTCCGCTACTTTCTTGCGTGATACTAAAACCCTGGATTTTCGTCAACAAGTTACTATGTGTTTTGTCACCCGGATAGGTGTAGGTGATTGAGCCGTTTTGCAACGTGAGCGGTCCCAGCAATTGCATCAGGCCGTTCTCATCTTGAAACCATGCAACATAACTCTTCCCATCGGCAGGTGCAGGGACGTTTTGCATTTCGATGCGTATCTGATCGTTATGTCCTAATGCATCATCCAGGAAGAAAGCATGACCAACTGTGGTCGTTGCCTTTGCCGCTGTTGGAGCCTGCTGTCTGCTCTTGAGCAGCGCATTTGCCCCAATGGCACTTATGAGTACGAAGAGGATGAGAAGCAACACTCCACAGACAAGATAGATTGGTGTGTCGGTAAAACGTGGTTGTCTAATAGGCACCTTTGCGGCAGGAAGTGGGGGAACAACTGGTGGTGCAGGTGGTTGTGCTGCTGGCGGTGGAACGAAAGGGACGACTATTTTATTTGACTGCGTGTTGCTAGTAACACGCATCTCGTCGGTGTTGCCCGGCGGTATCGACTGGCAGTTTTCCCGACTGCCCGAAACGGGCTGCATTCAATGGCGGTACAGGCATTGATGGATTGGTACGGATAATTGGATATTTACCTGAAATACCGGGAAGTGGTCCTGAAACTCTGGGTAAGGGCTGTGAGATAGGTGCACGTAACGGTAATTTCGGCATAGGCTGCGATACACCGAGGATCGAACCAGTATTTGTATTCCTGGTATATAGGCCTTCTTCATTATCAGCCGTCATCTTCTCGTCTGAAATATTGAGGGTCGATTGTACTAAGCAGGCATCTGCAATAGCCGCTGCGAACAGCGAAGCTTTGCTATAACGTGCATCTGGATCTTTAGACATCGCACGTAAAATCACTTCTGACAACTGCGCCGGGATATTGGAGTTAATCAGACCAGGAGGGGTTGGTAAGGTGTTGATATGTTGCATCATGATTGCAACCGAACTCTCGTCGCGGAACGGTTGTACGCCTGTACAGATCTCGTAGAGAATAACACCAAGAGAATAAATATCGCTTCGACCGGTGATTGCATGGCCTTTAGCCTGCTCTGGCGACATATAAAGCGGAGAACTGATGCCCGCAGCATTCCCCAATAATTGTGCAATGCCAAAATCGCTAAGTAATGGTTCGCCCCCTTCAAAGCGTTTTGTATTCTGCCTGGCAAGTAAAATATTTCCTGGCTTGATATTGCCGTGCACAAAACCTCGTTGGTGTCCATAATCAATTGCTACACCCAGGCTCGTAAAAAGATAGACAATCTGCTCAGGTGAAGGAAAATTGCCCTTACGTGACGTTGCATTGATATAATCGGCAAGCGTTTGCCCTTCTATATAGTCCATTACGACATAAGCAGTCGTCTCATTTGCCTCAGGAGGACGCGAAATATTTACTTCTCGGATACGTACAAGATTGGGATAATGTAAAGATGCCAGTAAATGTCCTTGTTGCACAAATTGCTTCATGAAATTAGGGTCCGACTGTAAATCGGGGTAAAGCAATTTAATGGCAACATCCTGATGCAAGAGCGGATTGTGGCCCTTCCACACCTCACCTGCACTTCCTCGTCCCAGGGATTGTTTTAACTCATATTTTCCAATGTGTTGTGGGACCGTGCTCATCACCATTCTCCATTCTGCAATATGGGCCATAATATATAAAAAGCCCACCATTACCATACCAGATCGATGGCAGTCTTGCCAATAGTACAGGAGATAATTCCTACTCGCTAAAAATACTTTTCAGTCTAAAGGTCTCTTTAATCACTTTCACCAGCCTTCCTATGCGTTATAATATGATGTGTTCTTAACAATGAATTTCTAGCATATGGCCTACCTTCAGAAAGGTTTCCAATTATTCCACTATAGTATAGAATTAGAACATATGTTTTGCAATACCTGAGTAGATTTTGGATCTCCATCCATGTGGTTATTCGGAAAGGAAATGAGTGCGTGCGCTTCAGCTTACAAGATGTCAAAAAATCTGTTCGTGGTCGCGATATGACTGTCTCTCTGCATTTTTTACGTCCGGGAGAAGCTCATGCCGAGATTGAGCGGCTCATTGCTTATCATGAACGCCTGCTCGGCCAGCCACAGCGCCACTTCTCGCTTGATGATGCACGTGCCTGTATCGGTGATTACCGTCTTGCTCACTGCCTGATCGCTTGCCTCAGCAACTGGTATAGCTGGCGTTCCCGTCCATGGGATGCCGTAATACAAGAAACGCTGACGACGCCTACGTTAAATGATATCACATCTCCTACTCAACTGCGCCTGGCCCTCTATAACTATGTCAACATTCATCACCAGGGCTTTCTCGATACTCACACTCGCTCTATAGCTTTGCAAACATTTGCTGAACTGCATTCTTTGCGCCTCGCCGACCTTGAGTACCTGCTGGTGCTAGATGGCGATGATGAAGCTCTTCTTGTACGTGACGCCTCTCAACCACCTGTACCCTCTGAGGTGGTGGCGCTTTATAATCAATGGGTCTTTGAAGCGGCGCTTTTCAGTGCTTCAAATGTGCATTTTGTGATCGATTGCAACGCTTTTAGCCGGGTGCCACAGGAAGTCGATTCCCTGACGAACTCCACGGTTACCACAGGCGCGGGGATGGCTATCAAGCGCCTCTGCTATCTTGCGCACAGGCTCGGCGTTTACTATGATCTTGCTTATGATGCGCAAGAATTCACCCTTGAAAAGCAGGTTGCTCCTGAACGCCTGCATCTCACGCTTTATGGCCCTCAGGAGGTCACAGGTACAGCGCAGCAGTATGGCATGCGCCTCGCCCGCCTTTGCCGTTTGCTGCTTGGTTATGCCGCTTCCAAAGAGGGACGTACAAAAAAGGGTCATGTCCTCTCAGGTGCTATCGTGGAGGCCGAGGCGACTATCCATTTTCTGCAGCGTGCGTACACTTTTAAAATGGATGCGCACCTGCTCCAATTGTTGCCCCCATCTGCCAATCTAAGTCAGGACACTACTCCGGCATCAACTGTTTTTGATAGCAGTATCGAGCAATCATTCTCCGCTTCCTTTGTTTCATTAGCCAGTAGTCAGGGAGTAGACGGCTGGCGTCTTGAGCGCGAACCCGAGCCTCTATTGTTGCCTTCCAGCATCTTCATCCCCGATTTTGCTCTGACAAGAGGGCCGCGTCGTATCTACGTAGAGATCCTTGGTTTCTGGACGCCATCATATCGTGAACGCAAGATCCAGAAGCTACAACAGCTTCTGGGGCGCGACGATCTGCTGCTGGCTATTCCCGTGGAGGCAAAAGATGCCTTTGCCAGTATCGCGCCCCATTTTCCTATCGTTTATTATGATAGTCAGCTCTCAGCCACCCACGTATTGCAGATGTTACATAGCCGTTACGATAATTTCGCCGAGCGTCTGGAGCAGATCGATGTATCTACTGTACGAGAGCGGATATTGCGCGAAGGTCTGGTTCCTGAACGCTTCTGCTACGAGCTCCTGCATTGCTATCGGCGTTCCGAACTTGCGCAAGCTGCCGAGCGTGTGATTGGAGCCGATATCCTGTTTACGCCCGGTATTGGACTCTATGAGCAGACATGGTTAGCGCAATTGAAAAGTTCTGTTACCGCCTGGTTGCGTGTTATGCATAATGCATCCTTGAGCAATGTTGTGCAAGAGATGCGAGCAACGTTGGCTGGAACTGTCAACGTGCGAAGATGCAACAATCGAAGCATTGCTGGGACTCTGGCCTGAGATACAGATTAGCCGCACATCAATTTTTGAAGCGGCAATAGAGGTTGTGGATGAACAGGAGCCAGCACGTGAAGATTCATCGGTCGCCGTTGAGGAAATTATTGGTGCAAAGGGAGTGAAGAAGCAGGTCCGTGAAAAGCGTGTTGCGACCAAAAAGCGTAGCGTTATTGAACAAGAGGCTACGCAAGGGGATTTATGGGGTGGTAAATTGGGCCAGACTTCGATCGATGAGGAACACGACACGAACTCGGGGAATCGACCATTCATAGGCTGAGAACGTCGCTTCAAATCATCCTACATCTTTTAGAGGAGTTTATTTTATGTCGACTAAACAGGGAAGGCCGCTTTCAATGATCAAAATGCAGGTTGAAGAACTGCTTACAGAGGCCTGGGGTAACAGGGTCCAGCTTGCTCCAAATGCCGTTGATCTTCAGGCCAGTGGTCGTACCCAAATTTATCGCTTCTCGCTCCTTGAAAAGCCGATTGATGCTCCACAGCACGTTATTGTCAAAGCCATACATATGCCGGAAGACCTATCCGAAGCCTCCAAATTAACTCCAGAAAATTCTTTTCAGCTCTTCTTCAATGACTGGGCTGGATTACAGTTTTTAAGTGAGATCACACCTCATTCAGCCCTGGCACCCCGCTTCTATGCTGGTAATAAAGTGCATGGACTGATCGTCATGGAGGATCTGGGAACGGGAAACGGACTACATCATCTGCTCCTCGCGAATGATCCAGAGGCGGCAGAAGAGGCAGCTATACAGTATGCAGCTACTGTGGGGAAAATGCATGCAGCCACAATTGGGAAGCAAGAGGCCTTCTTCCATATTCGGAAGGCGCTGGGGTCAGTAGATATCCCCAACTATGCCTGGATTTCGTCAGCATTGTGGGAGACCATTCATACACTGAATGTCGCACCTGTTGCTGGCATCGAGGATGAATTGAAGCAGCTTACTTCCGTCATGGAAAACCCAGGACCATTCTTAGCGTATACGCATGGTGATCCTTGCCCCGATAACATCCTTACAGGCACATCCGGAAAGTTGTTTGACTTTGAATTCGGAGCGTATCGTCATGCGCTTATCGAAGGTGTCTATGCTCATATGCCATTTCCTACCTGCTGGTGTGTCAGTCGGCTTCCTGCTCACGTCGTTCATCGTATGGAGACAAGCTATCGTATGGAACTGGCCAGGGAGTGTCCCGCAGCACATAATGACAGGCTATTTGCGCAGGCCGTTGCTGCTGCCTGTGTCTACTGGACAATCGATGATTGTCGCTTTCTGCATCGTCATCTGGAGAAAGATTGGCAGTGGTCGCCAGGTATGGCAACGGCTCGGCAGCGTTTCCTACTGCGCTTCAATGTGGCAAGAGAAGCTATTGAGGCCAGCGAATATTTGCAAGCGATTGGCAAGACATTTGAGCTGATTGCTGGCAGGTTGCGTGAACTCTTGCCCCCTAATCAATCGGATGCCTTATAATCCAGCCTTCCGTTAGCAAATATCATTGGCAGACAAGCAGGCTTTTGGGAACGGTCTTCCTCAAGTGAGATTTATAAATCAGGCCAGAGCAATTCGTTTTTAAAGTAACTCTATATTTACAAATTCGTCACAACAACCTTCCCAATCACCTTGCGGTCAGCAACATAACGGATGGCGGCAGGAGCTTCAGCCAGCGGATACGTTGCCGAAACAAATGGCTTCAACGTTCCCTCACCGATCCAGGCCAGCAATTGCTGAAAGTTCTGCATGTAACGCTGTGGTTCGCGCCGGGCAAAATCGCCAAAGAACACCCCCACAATGGAGCACCCTTTGAGAAGTGCCAGGTTCAGAGGGATGCGTGGGATCTCTCCATTGCTAAAACCGACGACCAGGAAGCGACCTTCCCATGCCATATTGCGTAACGCCAATTCTGAGTAGGGACCACCGATCGGATCATACACAACATCGACGCCGCGTCCATGCGTGAGCGTTCTAACACGATCTTTCAGGTTTTCGGTGCTATAGTTGACCAGTTCATCGGCTCCGTACTGCTGGCAAACGGCTAACTTCTCGTCACTAGATGCAGCCGCAATAACCTTTGCGCCCATCATTTTGCCCAGTTCGACCGCCGCCAGCCCGACGCCGCCGGCAGCTCCCAGCACCAGGAGCGTTTCGCCAGGCTGTAAAAGGGCTCTATCTTTGAGGGCGTGATAAGAGGTTGCATAGGTGAGCGCGGAAGCGGCAGCCAGAATAAAATCGACGTTTTGGGGTAGAGAGATAAGTTGTTTCTCGTCTACCGCAACCTCTTCTGCAAATCCGCCCCACATTGGTAGTGCCATCACTCTGTCGCCAATATGGGCGTGCGTGACCCCTGTGCCGATTTTTGTGATAACGCCACTCACATCGGTCCCAGGCGTAAAGGGGAGATCAGGCTTGAACTGATATTTGCCCTCTATGATCAGGGTATCGGGAAAATTCACGCTACAGGCTTTGATGCCTATCACTACCTGCCCATTGCCTGGTTCAATCGGCGCAACATCTTCCAATACCAGCTTCTCTGCTGGTCCAAACTCGTTACAGCGCACTGCTTTCATCGTTCTCGCCTTTCTTTGTTACCCGGTTCCCCAATGGTTCACATGGAAGGATAGAGATCCTTTCAGCGATCCCAAATTTCTCCTAATCTCGTCAATTGCTCTCGATATTCAATTCGCTCAATCCATTCAGACGGCCATGCTTTTTGTCCTGCATATGCCCCTGCAAAAGCTCCAGTCAGGCACGCAATAGAAATCTGAATCGCCTGAACTGGTGGCAGCTCTTTTAATTGCCTGTACAGGATCATGTGGGAACAGCAGAAAACAAAGCAGACCAGTTGCCAGAGCCTCCTCCGCTATCCAGCCTGCACCTGTGATTAGACATGGGTCGCTCTCACGGTCCTGCAACGCCAATGCCTGGTCCAGGCGCTCAAGAACCTGCAAACATTCATCCCACCCACGCATAATATATTCCACGGGCGAAGACTGATGCGAACGTTTCCATAATGGACCCAACCACTGTTCATGATAGACCATGCGTTGACCGAGCGCATATGCGCGTAAACGTTGAGGTAGACCTTGCAAGGTCTCTATTTGCAAGCAGATCAGCAACTGCGGTAGCGGTTAGATCAGCCGCCGCTAATCCCGTTGGATGTCCATGCGTAAGGGCGGCCTGAAACTGAGCGATAGCCGCTCGTGTTTCAACCGTAATCCCATCTTGTCCAGCAGGTAGCAGGCCCACGGGAGCAACGCGCATGTTCGCTCCACAGCCCTTAGAGCCGATCATTGAACATTCATACCAGGGCAAGCCTGTTGCCAGTTTGTTACAGGCGTCCATGCATGTCACGCCTGGAGCACGATTATTATCAGGGCTATTATTCCACTCTATAAAAGCTTGTCTGAGAGGAGCTTCCAGCGTTGTAGCTGTATAGGGCCGTGTAGCAGCCAGCAGAGCATTGCCAACAGCCAGCGTCATCTGCGTATCGTCGGTTACGCGTATAGGGTTACCCGTGGGCATTTGAGGCCCATCGACAGGAAAACGCTGCAAGATTGCGTCATAACTGAGAAATTCTGTATCCGCTCCCAGGGCATCGCCTAGTGCGAGGCCAAAGAGAGAGCCAGAGGCGCGTTTTTCAGGAGTAGAAGTGTTCATTGTAACATTCCCGTCATGTCATTCCGATATAACACCATACACGCAATACCCGCCACCGCCACCGTTTCCATCACCCGCCCAAGTATCTGTTCGCCTGCCTGTTCTAAATTCACGACAACGTTCCATGTTCCATGAGGGAGACGAAACGTTGTGTCCGTCGTATTCGCATTATAGATGACGATGATCTGGCCCCAGGTATCATCTACGCCTCGCCCATTCAGCATAAACGCTATCATGTTCGTTGGGCTATCGAGAAAGGTGAGATTATTTCTAATATCGTCCGCCGTTGTCATGCGAAAGGCTGGATGGTTCTTACGCAACTGAATCAGGCCCGCATAGTAGTTGAATACGTTCTGATACTGAGCTTTGCGCGACCAGTCAAACTTGTTTACGCCATCGCCCGCGTTATAGCTATTATCGTTGCCATCTTTGGTGCGCAAGAACTCTTCGCCACCCTGCATGAACGCGACACCCTGCGAGGTGAAGACGATCGCCTGCGCCAACTTATCCATCCGTATACGCTGCCCCTCATCCAATGAACCATTGCAGGCCGCGATCTTATCCCATAACGTGTAATTGTCATGGCTCGTGACATAATTGATCGTTTCACCGGGAGAGGCCGTAAAATCATTGATACTGCCCTCAATGCCCCTCTTCACGGCATCAATGGATCCCGGATTACCCGTTGCGAAGCCCCGCTCGGTGGCATTGAGTGCCCCACCGGTGATCGCGTTGCGGATGTTGTCGTTGAAGACGCCGATGCCCAGGTTCTTTTGTCTTCCCTTATAGAGCAACTGGTTGCCGGGTAGTCCAGACGCAGAACCCGTCCACGGTTCGCCGTAGAGGAGGCCATGCGGATTTATTGCATACATGTCCCCGGCTATCTTGCTCATCGTCTCCACACCGACCAGTGCCATTAAGTCGAAGCGGAAACCATCGACGTGATATTCTTTTACCCAATAGATGATGAAATCACGCACGAATTTCTGCACCATTGGTCGCTCAGTCGCCAGTTCGTTGCCTACGCCCGAGCCATTCATATAATAGCCAGCATCATTCGTGCGGTAATAGTATTGAGGCACGATCTTGTCGAAGTCCGAATTTAGCGTAGCGAAGGTATGATTATAGACCACATCCATAATGACGCCCAACTGAGTCGCATGCAAACTCTGGATCATACGCTTACATTCGACGATGCGTGCAATTCCACGTGGTGTGCTGGCATATGCCCCTTCAGGTACGTTATAGTTGCGTGGATCATAGCCCCAGTTGTACTGGCTCGGATCGTTCTCATCGACGCTGGCAAAATCTTCAATCGGTAAAATCTGCACATGCGTTACACCCAACTGTTTCAGGCTATCCACGCCTGTTACTATATCGCCCGGTCCTTTTGTGCCACGCTCGGTAAATGCCAGGTATTGTCCCTTGTTGGTCATTCCAGAAGTACTATGGATCGAGAAATCGCGCACGTGCGTCTCGTAGATGATCGCATCGACCGGGTCGGCAATCTGTTGATACGTATCGTTATTCCATCCATCGGGGTTGGTCTTTGCCAGATCAACAATCATGCCACGTGTTGCATTCGGCGCAATTGCACGTACATAAGGATCGACCGCTGTCTGTGTTGTGCCCTGTATGGTGATCTGGTAAAGATAATACCAATTCTCCAGATTATTTCGTATTTCAACGCACCATGTTCCCTTCTCGCTGCGTTGCATATCTACATTTCGTGTCAGAAGACTCGTCTCGCTATTGTAGAGTTGCAATTGCACATCCGATGCCGTTGGTGCCCAGAGACGGAATGTTGTCTTCTCGGGACTAAATGTATTGCCCAGATCAGTGCCGCAGTAGGTATACTCATCACTGCTGAGCACACCACGCGCAATAACTTTACAGCCAGTAAAGCCCCTCAAGGTGAGTTGTAGGGATCTGGTTATATCTACTTTATTCTCCATGGTGAGCTGGATGAGTGACGTTTGTAGGCCTGCTGATGAGAGTGGCAAGGGTGCGGTGGGATTGTTCAGCAAGTCATAGACCTGTTGTTGCTGGCTCTTGAGTTCGAATGGAACATAAGAAAACGTGACCTTTGCACCGCCGGGTGGTACCGCCAGCACAACCGGCTCATATGGCAAGACACCATCCCAATCCTTATTAAATGCGATCTTGTAATGATAAGTGCCTGCGGGTAATATCCCTGTAAACTGGTAGAGGTTATTATTTACTTTTTGCAGTCGGGTCACATCCTCCGTAGGGTTCCAATCATATTGTGCTCCAAGGAGATGTTGCAGATCGCCTACCAGGACCGGTGAATAGATTGGAGCGGTATCTACAGCAAGGATTTGCAGTTGCTCCCCGCTCATCATATCAGTAACTTTGGCGTTGCTTATGCCCCATGGCAGCGTAATATTTTGTGAGAGTGATGCAACGATTATATTTTTGCTCTCTAGATAAGCATTGACAATATGTGGTGTTGCAGTAGTGGCTTGCAGAGAAGATGTATGCACGTTTGAGTCTCCTGCTATGGATCATATTTCGGCCTGTTCGTTTATAATCTGAAAAAACGGTTCTGGCGCTATCTCTGGTTCGCCAATCCTTTTGGGCAGAAAATGAAGCCGGGCTATCAGATCTGCGCCAGAAAGAACAAAGCCATAGACTTAACCAGAGACCTTAGTCTGTATATATGGTATCAGAGCAAAAATAATGAATCTCTACCGGATTATACTAACACACCTCTCTCAGAAAATGTAGGGGTCATGTTTATCCCACTCAATCACGGATCTGCCTTGCTCTATCCAACCTCCTCAAATATTGGTCCCAATGTTATTGACATGCACGCTTGTATGGTATACTATGTTTATAGAACAAAAGTTCTACGTACCCAATGAAGCAACCTAAAAGAGAGGACGGTAAACGATGTGGACCAGAATTACACCCGACGTTCTCGGCACGCCTCGCCTGCTGGCAGTCAGCTAACTGACAAACAACGCATTGCATTTGATGAAGACGACGAGTATGATGAAGCCTTTTCTACCCGTATGCCCAGTAGTGCGCGTCGCTATCATAGCGATACCAAATTAGAGAGTGGGCGCACGCGAGCTGATGTGCAGGCAATGACTGTTCTACAATCAGGTCGTAGAAATGCTATTCCCCCACGTGCTACACAGACAAATGTACCAACCGTACATCCCGGACGGCGTACGACAGGACCAGTAGAGACTGAAGACGTAATACCTCATCGTAGCCGCAACTTATCTCTTCGTCCTCAACAGGGCTTTAACTGGTCGCGTTTCCACTGGACCATTTATGTTGGTCTGGCGATGATAGTTATGTTAATTGGTTGGATCGCCTTGAGTTCGTTTGCCACCTGGTGGCAGGTGACGCAAGATGACTGGCACTATGGACGCCCACGTACTTTCCAGACCGATTATGTAGTTGGTCACAACGATTCGCTTGTTAACCCCAGCCATTTTGTTGCTCTAAATTTAAACCGACATGTAGATATTATTGAAATGCCGGGCGGTGATGCAGCAAAGGCAAAAATCTATATTGGTCCTGTCTTGATAGGTCAGGGACAGGATCTGGCCGTCGTAAAACTTAGTTTCAAAGATGTGAATGGCGATGGCAAACCCGATATGATTGTAAGTATTCAAGATAGCCGTTTTGTGTTTATCAATGAGAATGGAAGCTTTCGCCCGGCCCGACCAGGCGAAAATGTCCAGATATAATGGTTTGTTTTATGTAAAAAATGGAGGCCTCCTCAGGGGAATTCCCCTGAGGGGGCCTTATTATATAGCTATTAAGACGCCGATCTCTTCTAAGTGTAGAGTAAGGTTGTAGGGTATCTGGATATGGTAAATTTGCACATAGGATTATCCAGATGCAATTAGTGCAATTTTTATATACCACTGCTCGAAGCTGAAGCCGCCTTTGACTCAAGCTGTACGCTGGCAGGAGACCTCTCAGCCTGTTGTTGAACTATTACATGTAGTTGGGGAAATGAGCTATTGGACGAGCTAGAAAGCTCAGGTTCTGACTTTTTTTCCCGTTCTGGCCGCAATGCCAGCGATGCAAATACAATCATCCATGTGAGCAGCAATCCCATTAGCAACCAGATAAGTACTAATTGTATCGGTGTCATTGTGGTTGGTATATCCACAGTTATGTCCTCTTTCAAGCCGTCTGCAATTGAGACAGCATAAATTACCGTATTCTAATAGACGAAGTATATAGTCAAAGTTAACAATGTTTCAATAGAATAGTATTTCAATGCCAGGTTGGGTATATTTCCTGTCTGACCCTATTGGGATGACGAAATAAAACGCGAAAAAGTTTCATCTCGCTCCTTCAATACCTTTTCTTGCATTGGTGTCCTGACTTGTAAATCTTTTCTATGATTGGAAGTCACCTTGCGTGCACCCGCATGCTAGCGACGTATTCCTCGGGAAACGGGCGCACGCAAGGTGACGCCCCTACGCATTAGGATGCAGACATGAGAACGTTGTGGGCTTGTTCTTTTTACAGAAACCTGTCACAATAGCTAGAAAGTAATCAAAATTAAGATAGGCTCCTTCTTTTTTATAATACGTAAAGGATGCAAATGATGGGTCAAGTGAACTGGCAAAGGACACGTGATATCTTAATCTGTGTAATCTGTATCGGTCTTATCTTCTGGGCATCCTGGTCTGTGTTGGGCCAGTTTGTGGATGCAATTCTCATTCTATTGCTCTCGATGGCAATTGCATTCCTGGTAACACCCGCCGTCAATTTTCTCGTAAAAAATGGCCTTCCTCGCTTGCTTGCTGCTTTCTTTGTGTATGTGATTGTGCTCGCAGTACTTGCAGGGCTGTTCTATGAATTGGTCTTCTCGCTCATTCAGCAGGTGCAGGCGGTCTCCGACACGGTTGTAGCCTTTTTTAACAATCTGCCCGGTTGGTATGGGCAGGTATATACGTTCCTCTTGAAACAAGGTATTCCACAAACTAATATTGACGCTGCGGTCAACCAAATTCGTGATCAGGCGGTGACATTTGCGCGTTCCGCTGCGACAAATGCTCTCAATATTCTCTTTATCCTATCAAACCTTTTTATCAATATTGCGCTTGTAACGGTGTTGAGCTTCTATCTCACTCTCGATGGGAAACGTATTCGCGATAGTATTATCAGCATTGTTCCCAAACGTTCACTCTCAAATGTGCTTTTGTTTGAGGATGCTCTGAACCGCGTCGTAGGCAACTACATTCGTGGACAATTGACGCTGGCCCTGATCATTGGTATCTGTGCGGGTGGCATCTGCATTGTAACTGGCCTGGGAAACTATGCATTGATCGTGGGCGTGCTGGGTTTCCTTTTTGAGACGATTCCTATGGTAGGTCCGTTCCTTGCCTCTATTCCTGCCATTCTGCTGTCATTGTTGCTACCTGATCCTTTCCCGCGTACATTTTGGATCATCGCTCTGTTTATCATCGTACAGATGCTCGAAAGCAACGTATTAGGTCCGCGTATCGTCGGTCATGCAGTTGGTCTGCACCCGGTTGCGGCTATTATGGCGTTGCTGGTGGGAGCTAAGATGTTTGGTGCCCTGGGTGCGCTCCTCGCTACTCCCGTCGTTGCCGTAAGCTGGGTCGTCATCGCCAGCATCTATCGCTCCGCTCGTGGTGAGAGTCCCGACGTGATGCTGGCAAACAAACGTGCTCCCTGGACGCTGCGTCGCCCCAAACGTCTCCTCTATCGAGGCAAACGCTCAATTGGGGAAGATGATGAACGTAGCGACCAGCATGGAGATGCTCCTGTTGATACGCTGGATAACGAGACTTCTGATGCTATCAATGCATATGACGAAACGGTCAAAAATCCATAGAAACCCCGAAGGCATAGGGCGATGTGGTGGACACCCAAGTAGGACAACCGGGCTTATTGCGCTTCGCTCCATCGCGCCCCTACCTTGTCACCCATGAGGTAGGGGCGCGATGGAGCGAAGCGCAATAAGCCCGGGTCCACTACCAAAGAATCTCACCGCATGCATGCTATCGGGTCGTTTACGATGCCCCAAAGGTGCGGCGCAACTCATCTTCTCCCTCACCTGACACCAATGCATACACATCATCATTGGCCTGCAAAACGGTGTCGCCCGTTGGAAAGATGGTCTCTCCATCACGCATGATCATCGCTAGATTGGATTTGCGCGGCAAATTAATATGGCTAAGCATCTTCCCCGCAATCGGCGATAATGGTGGAATACTGAGTTCCACGACCTCCAGACCAGCCTTCTTTAACGTCATCAACGCAACGAAGTGCAGACCCGGTAACTCGGATTCAATGAGCGAGAGAATAGCTTTGGTCGGGCTGATCGTCACATCAATGCCCAGTTTCTGAAAAAGCAATTCGTGAATCGGGTTGTTCAGACGCGCGATAGTACGGCCTACGCTAAAACGCTTCTTCGCCATCTGACAAATGACTAAGTTATCCTCGTCTTCACCTGTTACCGCAATCACAACATCGGCGCGGCGAGCACCAGCTTCTTCCATCGTCCTGGCCTCGCACGCGTCACCCTTCAGGATGGATTGCCCCAACTCATGGCTTAATGCATGCGCACGTACGCCGTTTTTCTCCAATAGCAAGACTTCGTGCCCCTGAAGTAGCAAGTTTCTGGTGAGGTAGTAACCAACATCTCCCCCACCTCCAATAATGATGTACATACAGATGCCTCTATTCTTTTCTTTGCTGTGCTTGTTACTTCTTTTCTGAAAGCGCATCGAAGAGCATCTGCGCTCCAACCAGCGTTGGGCAGACCGTCTCCAATCCTAAATCCCGGTATGTGCTCTCACGGATAGGATCATAAATACGGCAGACAACCTTCTTTACATGGAATATCTCTTTGGCAATCTGACTCGCCATGATATTCCTATTGTCGCCATTCGTGACCGCTGCAAATGCATCCGCCGTTTCTATGCCCGCTTCCTTCAATATCTCTTCATCTATGCCGCTTCCCTGCACCTTCTCTCCCTTAAACGTCGGATCAAGGCGCTGAAAGGAATCCGTGTTGCTATCGATCACTGTAACTTTATGTCCCGCCTTGTCCATGCTGGTGGCAAGCGTTGCGCCAACACGACCACAGCCCATAACAATAACTTTCAAAAGTAGCCTCCTGCCAATCAAAAAGATTGATTCTTGGGTAAATTACTCCCTGATCATTATAGCACGAGAAACCCCTTCCCTTGTGCTCTAGTATCTCCTCATACGTTATGATAAGGGGAATGCTTTCTCCCATCCATATTTTTTTAGAATGCGAGTAACTCTCATGCTATCTCATTATAAATTATGTCCAGTATCCTCAGTGCAACGTCAACAATGGGATGCCTTTGTTGCTAATGCTCCGTCCGGCCACCTTCTGCAAAGTTGGGGCTGGGGCGAACTCAAAGCGCACGCTGGTTGGTCTCCTTTACGCCTCGCTCTCTGGCGCGAAGACGATATTGTTGCTGCCGCTTCTATCTTACGACGTACCGCTCCCCGCCTCCCTTTATGTTCAGGTCACCTTGCCTATATTCCCAAAGGTCCCATCATTGACTGGTCCGATCCCATTTTGTGTGCTGCCTTTTTCTCTCAACTTACGACATATTTACGCAGACAAGGCGCTATTGCTATGCGCATGGAACCAGGAGTGGAGACGCTTGCGGATGAGTGGATCTCAAAGCTGCACATGCATTCAGTTGCTCCGGTGCAGCCTCTCCGCACGATAATCCTTGACCTGGCTCCCTCCGAAGAAACATTGCTTGCGCAGATGAAGGAGAAGTGGCGCTATAATGTCCGCCTCGCCACCCGTAAAGGCGTGACCGTCCGTGTTGCGGAGACTCCTGCTGATGTGCACGCCTGGTATCGTTTATTGCAAACCACGGGCGAGCGCGACCAGTTCGGTATTCACTCTTCAAGCTACTATCTGGACGCGTGGCGGATTTTTGCGCCCCATAATCAGGTTCGTCTTCTGCTTGCTGAGTATAATGGGCAACTTCTGGCTGGCATTTTTGTGAGCCTCTTCGCTGGTCAGGCCATTTATCTTTATGGCGCATCAAGCAACGAACAACGCCAGCTTATGCCCAACTATCTCTTACAATGGGAGGCTATGCGTTGGGCCAGGCAGCAAGGTGCCCACACGTACGATTTCTGGGGTATCCCGGCAACCGATGACGAGGATGAAGCGATGGCCGGCGTCTATCGCTTTAAACGTGGTTGGGGTGGTCGCATCGTGCAATTTCCTGGTTGCTATGAAGCCGTGTATCACCCCCTCACCATGCGTATTGCGAGTAGATTTATGTAAATGTTATGAGGTACACTATAAAGCATGACAGTATTGCCCTTTGAACTAGAGACAGAGCTGGAAAAGCGGATCGCAGCCGACCCTGAATGGCAGGAAGGTATTGACTGGGGGAAGCCCCGTACTGGTCATCTGGAAGGAACCGTCAAATATCACATCGCCGACGTGCTGGCAAATATTGACCGCCAATGTCCAGGCGAGGAGGAGCGTCGGGATTTGCGCCTGGTTGCTCTTATTCATGATGCCTTCAAATATCGGGTGGATGAGTCGCGCCCCAAAATGGTAGCAACCATCATGCCCACATCGCCCGTAAATTCGCCGAGCGTTATATCCACGATCCGGTCTTGCTCGATCTTATCGAATTGCATGATGAGGCCTATAATAGCTGGCGTCTGGGTGCCCACCGCAACAGGTGGCATCATGCGGAAGAGCGCCTGGACAATCTGCTACAGAGAATTGGTCCTGTTTTGCCTCTCTACGTTCTTTTCTTCCATGCCGATAGCGAGAACGATACAAAGGACCCCTCCCACATTGCCTGGTCTCAGCAATCTTCGAAAATAAAGGATTTACGTTCCCCTTCCTTTGATCGATTCTTTCCCCATAAGTCTTCATAACCTTGCCAAACGTCCTCTGTTGCCCCTATGGATCACTTTAGCGCGTTCTTTACTTCTTCCAGGCGCTATATATCATCGGGACTATCGGGCGTCGTAAACGCGGCCCTACATGGGCGTCGAAACCGGCCCCTACATGGCGTCGTAAACGCGGCCCCTACACTAATTGGAGGATTCATGCGAAAATCGCCTTGTTTATGCTCTTGTTGCTTTCGGGTATCTGTATTGTTGCTGTCATTTCGCTTTCGGCTATGCGCTGGACGCCGCAAGCAGATATTGCTGCACACATCTACGTTCACATCCGCACAGAACGATGGACCTTATAGCGCGGCCCAGGCTTATCTTTATTATGTTCTAAAGGATTCACGTGGCTTTGTGATTGCTCGTGCTCCTGAGGGAAGCGCTCATCAACCGCTGAGTGCGCCACAAGCGATTGTTCCGATCGGCTCGGGCTTTGGTACATCTACTGCGGATGCGGTGCTTTCTCTACAACTTTCGCCTGATGGACGCTATCTGGCAATCGATGGAACCCGTCCGGATGTCGAGTGGGTCTGGGTCTTTGATACCCGGCAGAGCAAGATTAATCTACTCCCATCCGACGCGCAAGGCAATTTCTTACGCTGGCTCCCGGCAGGCAATGGACATACATTTCTCTATGGCCCTGTGTTTTCCCGTTGGCCCGGTTCCTCCAGCGAAAGCGCAGGCCTGGCGCATACCAGCACTCTGGCAAAGTTGATGCTGCAACTGGTTCTCACAAAGGCATCGATCTAGGAGTGCCCTCTGCCAATCTCG
>CAVUVQ010000007.1:0-53414 GCA_963744875.1 uncultured Chloroflexia bacterium
AGGCTTTGATAACAACGCTAACTGCAAAGCAGGCTAAAGTTGTGGAACTTATGACGATCTTTCGCCGGTTACCCAGTACTACAAGAACACGCTTACTTACGATGAGAGTTCGTTATGAATGTCAGGGGCATCAATTCATTTCCCCTGATCAGATATTTGAAATCACCATGATGTCTCTCATGGAGGGAAACGACAATGACTTCGACTTATAATTCGTCACAGCGACAGGCATTTGAAGAAAAAGCGCTGGAGTATTTTGCAGAAGTAATTATTAATAAGGCTCTTATTCATGAGGCAGGCTTTGGTGCACGGGCAATCCCAACGTATGTAGGCGAGTGGATACTGTCACGCTATATCGAAGATGGAGAATTGAGTAACCAGTCTCGGGCCAAAGTTGCCCAATTTATTGCCAAATACCTTCCTGCCAAAGGACAAAAGGATACGATTAAAGATGCTCTTCTTCGACAAGAGAAGGTTAACCTTCTCGACGATTACAGTGTGTCTGTCAATCTCAAAACAGGTCAGCGACAATTGCGCATCCCATTTCTTGATATAAACGATGCTTTTATCGATGGCTACATTGTTGAACAGCATGCACTCTTATTAAGTAGTGGTGTATGGGGTGTCGGAGAACTTCTTTATCTACCTCCAGATGGGGGTGAACACAAGAAGGGGGAGGTCTGGATGCATACATTTAAGCCATTCCAAGTTGGTGCTATTGATCTACATTATTACATCGAATGCCGCCAGTATTTCACGCTGACAGAATGGCGAGATCTTCTTATATCTAGCATGGGCTTTAATCCAACAATCTATACAGAGCGTCAGAAAACTCCACTTAGTGACCAGAATATTGCCTTTTATCGAGCCTAGAGTTAATGTGGTCGAGCTGGCTCCAAAGGGGACTGGAAAATCATTTATCTATGATAATCTTTCCCGTTATGCACGTGTCATGAGTGGAGGCAAGGTGAGTCCTGCAGTTCTTTTCCATAATCAATTGACTAATAATCCCGGACTAATCACGCGTTATGATGTAGTCGTTTTTGATGAGGTCCAGTCAATTACAGGAGATACTACCGGAGAGCTTATCGCAGGCTTAAAAGTATATCTGGAGTCAGGTAAATTCAGTAGAGGGAAAACAGAAGCAACTGCAAAATCTGGCTTCGTTATGCTGGGAAATATCACTCTTGATATGAATCATAAACCTATTTATATGGAGGAGAGCATCTTTAAAGAAATTCCTAATTTTCTGCAAGAGACAGCTTTTATTGACCGCATTCACGGAATTGTTCCTGGATGGGAATTACCTCGCGTGTCAAAAGACACCCCCTCTAGTAGCTTGGGTTTTAAAGGCGATTTTTTCTCTGAGATACTCCATCGTTTAAGAGGCGAAGTGCATTATGCAGACTTCGTGAAGCTTCATATGCATCTGGAGGGGTGTAATGACCTGCGAGATAGAAAAGCGATTTCACGCCTTGCTACTGCTTATCTCAAACTCTTATTTCCTGATCTAAAGCCATCAGAACAAGAATTTCGAACCTATTGTATAGAACCTGCTATTGAATTGCGACAAAGAGTAAGGGATGAACTGCATAGGCTCGACGCAGAATATGCTTTAGTGAGAATATCTATAGCACCATAATGCATCTGTTCGGACTGTGGTAATAAATAGATGATGGTACCATTTGGCAGGTTGATCTACATCACTTCTTCAAACGACCTTTCAGTACTCCTAAAGGAGTTGTGTTCCAAAAGGAAGCTATTCTATTATTTAATGGTCATATTTCCTTTATAACAGAGGCAAACTGATCCTCACCCGAATTTGACACTGCTGGCAAACTCCTGAGACAGGTATTGCTTGAGCTTGTTAGGATAGAAAGAACCAAAGAGTTCGTGTGACATACCAGCTCAAGAACAGGAGCAAGAGAATGACTTTGCATGCACAAACCGAGTTCACTATTCCCGAAGAGACCGCTCGTGTTGCCCGCGCTGCCTATCCACATGGAAACACGCTTATAAAAATGCGTGATGCGCTTGGAACTATCTATCAGGACCAGATGTTCACCTCGCTCTTTCCTCACAATGGTCGAGCAGTTGAGGCTCCGTGGCGGCTCGCCTTGATTACCGTGCTGCAATTTATGGAAGAACTCCCCGATCGGCAAGCAGCGGATGCGGTTCGCGGTCGCATTGATTGGAAATATCTGTTAGGGTTGGAATTAGCTGATCCGGGCTTTGATGCAACTGTGCTTTGTGAATTTCGCAAGCGTTTCGTGCAAGGAGGCGTAGAACACCTTCTCCTGGACGCTCTGTTGGCTCTGTGTAAGAAGCAAGGATGGCTGAAGGCGCGGGAACGCCAACGCACCGACTCGACCCATGTGCTAGCGAAAATCCGAGCCATGAACCGTCTCATGTGTGTGGGGGAAGCCATGCGCCAGGTCCTGAACAGTCTTGCCGTTGTGGCCCCCGATTGGCTGCTCTCGCACACTGATACCTCTTGGGTCGAGCGCTATGGCCATCGCATTGAAGAGAATCGTTTGCCTCGAAGTCAGGACGATCGTCTCGCCATGGCCGAGTTGATTGGAGAAGACGGCAAGAAAGTGCTTACCGCGGTGTTCGACCCGCTGGCTCCCATCTGGTTGCGAGAAATCCCTGCCGTCCAGATCTTGCGTCGGATCTGGGTCCAAAACTACCGGGTGGAGGATGAACACGCGCGATGGCGAGAGGCAGAGGATATTCCCCCTGCCACGCTGTTCATCAACTCGCCTTACGATCCTGAAGCTCACTTAGGCAAAAAGCGTAGCACCTTGTGGACTGGGTATAAAGTCCATCTCACGGAAACCTGTGAGCAGACGCTGCCCCATCTTATCACGCATGTGGCCACTACTCCTGCACCCAAGACTGATGAAGCGATGACCGAGGGTATTCAAGAGGAATTGTCTCAAGCTGGTCTCTCACCGGGAGAGCATTTCGTCGATGCAGGGTATGTCAGTGCTCGGGTGCTTGTGAACAGCCAGGCCCGTTTCGGGATTGAAGTGGTTGGTCCCGTATCTGTTGACACCCAGTGGCAGGCTCATTGCCCCTCCGGGATCGATGCAAGTCAGTTTACGCTCGATTGGGAACATCGGCAAGCAACCTGTCCACAAGGAAAAACCAGTAGCAGTTGGACTCAGCTCAGTCGCAAGCACCATCCTAACCTCGTCAAGATCCAGTTTTCCACCACAGATTGCGGCCCGTGTCCTCGCCGCAACGATTGTGTCCACTCGACAAGCAAATATCTGCGGCGAACCCTAACCGTCAGACCACAGGCCCAGCATACTGCTCTCCAGGCCGCCCGGCAACAACAACGCACGGAAACCTTCCAACAGAGGTATGCTCTACGGGCTGGAATTGAAGCAACCATCTCGCAGGGAGTGCGTGCCTTTGATCTACGCCGTTCCCGATATCTAGGAATGCCGAAAACGCATTTGCAACACCTTGGTATTGCTGCGGCGATCAATCTGGTTCGTCTCGTTGCTTGGCTTGATGGCGATCTGCTCGCTCCCACACGGGTTTCTGCTTTTGAAAGGCTCTACAATGCGGCGTAGGGAGTTTGCCAGCAGTGTCAAACTCGGGGCAGGATCAAACTTGAGATATCCTTAAACGTTAGACTGCATTGCGTCGCGAGAAATCTTACCCCTGGATAAGATTCTCGTGTCTTTTTCCTCCGCACAGGTTTGGATCTTCCGCAAGGTCTTCGGTCGCTTCGAGCTGATCCCAATCCCCTCCAATGAGTGTGCTCCTGTTGCATGGTAAGATACGATACTCATGTTTGCCATATCCTCCAGAGTCATCTCCACTCATGGGTCCTCTTCTGCATCGGCGGCTGGCTTCTTCTTCCCAGCGCGATGAGTCCTGTCTGCGCCTCTCTGTTGCTGGCTCCTGGTTGCCGCCGAAGAGGGCCTCCTCCGACGCCGCTTCCTTTTTTGTGGAACGGCCATCGTCTTGGACCGATGCTGTGCTGCTGGCTCCTTCTGCGGTTCGTCCTCAGTCTTCTGCGTGCTGATCTGCTCGTACCGCTTGACCGACTCCATCCCAGTGAGGCCCAGGATGGCACGTAAGGCCTCCGGCTCCCCGCCTGCCTGCAAATAACGCACGGCAAAGGTATCTCGCAGCAGCGATGGAGTCACTTGTTCTTCGGTCATCCCGGCCCGCTTCCGGAGTCGGCCAAACAACAACGTGAGGGCATTGATCGTCAGGGGGTGATACGTCTCAGAAAGGAAGAGGAGAGTCTCTGTGGACTGTTCCCCCTCCGAAAACCCCTTCTTTGGACGATGGTACTCCAGGTAGGAGAGCACTTGGAACCAACCGTTGGGCGAGGGCGTCAGCCAACGCTCCTCGCCTCTCCCCTGAATGCGCAGGCTTCTCTGCTCACGATTCACATCGGACAACCGCAACCCGCAGAGCTCAGAGACCCGCATGCCTGTATCCATCAGAACCCACAGAATACTCCGATTGCGTGCCGCGACACGATCCAGCGATGACCGCACTCTCTCCTACTGGTCGACACGCCAGCAACAAGCGGTCAAACGCCTCTGGTTCAATCACCTGGATACGTTTCTTCTCCGCCTTCGGAAGGATACCACGCACCATAGGTGTCTGCTGCAAATAGCCCTTGCGCACCGCCCAGTGACAAAAGGCACGAACCGAGCGCCCATAGGTCGCAATCGTGCTGGCCTTCCTTGGGATTCCTGTCAGAGAAGAGGGAGTGCGCAAGGACGCCAACCAGCCACGGACCTCCTTCTCGGTAATCTGGCTGAGGAAGCGGAGATGGCAGTGGTTCACAAGATACTGTTGCACCAACCGAAGTGCCGTCTGATGCCATTCCAACGTTTTGCGACAGGACCCATGGTTCATCTGTTCCTGAAGGTACGCATTCATTGCCCTCTCGATTGTCATGGTGAGAGGGAGGCTCTGGGCTTCCTGATTTTCTTCATCGCGAAGCTCGTCGGCCACAGAAATTGCCGCCTCGCAGGAGAACCCCGCCGCTTCCCACATGACAGGCGGTTGCTGTTCCTGGCTTGTTCCAGCTTCGGCTTCCTGTGGTTCAATTGGAGTGAGGATCGGTGCCTGGATCACTTCGGTGGGCCGTGGTTCTTCTCGGATGTGCAAGAGGTGGGTCGAAATCTTGCGGACGCCACTGTAACGTCCCAAGTTGGGAGGGCTGATAGCGACTAGGCGCCTGTCGCTGCAACTCCTGAAAGAGGTCCCCACTACTACGTTCAGGATGGGCAAGCACCTCGGCGAGAATGTGGTCCCACTCCCCTTCAAACGGATCTCGGGTGGTGTGTGGCCAGTCCAGCAAATCGATTTGGCGCTCGTGCGGCAAGAAATGGCTCTCCAATGAAAGAGGGGTGACTGTCTCTGGAGCCTGCTGAGGCAAGGGACCGCTGAAACACTGCTCCAAAGAGAACGGCAAGAACGCAGGAATCAGCGTGATCAAAGGGGAAGAGAAGGGACCGACAGAGGTCTGCAAGAAGGCTTGTTGCAACTGCTTCACCTGCTTCAAGAGCCCAAGAGGATCAAGGGCACGAACCACCTCACGGAGTTCCTGTTGCCTCACATCAGGAAGAATCCCCGAGAGCAAGAGGCGTTGCAACGGCGTTTTGGCTGGGTCGTAGTGACGACGCATTCGTTGCCCATCAGAGGACTTCGTGTGCAGTTTCATTGACGGCTGAAAACAATTTACGTATAAACGAAGGGCTCGATACAACTCACCCAGTTGCCGAGAGGACGGTTCTCCCACAAAGCGACCATAGCCCACAAATGGACGAACCACCGCTCCATTCTTCTGTTCGACGTGGCACTGGTCATTCTTGCATTCTGGACGGCCTCGGGTGAAGGTGAGGTGTTCTCGCTCACAAGAAGCGAGGATGATTTCGTTGATAAACTCTTTGCCGTTGTCAGTATCAATGCCCAGGATCGGGAATGGAAAGAGGGTTTGTGCCCGCCGAAGAGCCGCCTCAACCATTTCTGGACTGCGATAGAGTAGTGGAAGACATTCCGTCCATCCCGTCGCAATGTCTGTGAGGGTCAGGGTGTACAAAAAGTTTCCCTCAGGGTGCCCTCCACAATGAGCAACAAGATCAGCTTCCAGAAAACCTGGCTGCGTTTCATTCCATGCATGAAATGTGCGAATGGGAATTTGGTGTTTAAGCAGAGGACCAGTTTTCGTCGTCGAAAGACCTTGCTCTTCAGGGTGACGTCGCGCATGCAGCAAGCGATCAGCAGTGGCGGGACTCACCTGGAGGAGGTGAGTTCGACTCTCCTGTGTGAGATGGAGGTGTCCATGGCGGTCCAAGGCATCAATGAGGGTGGGCAAAAAGGGGATCAGACGCTTGGCACAGATCCAATTGGCCACATTCCATGCGAAAAAGAGCGCTTGGAGAGCGTCAGAGCGAGCAGAGGCGAAAGGCGGATGCTGCTGGATCGTGGGTGGTCGTTCTGTGGGTTGATTGAGCAGGGTAATGGTATATTTACGAGCATAGCCAGAGGCCTCAACGACGGCATCGAGCAACAAAATCTTTTGGGCAAATGAGGCCTCTCGATAGCGAGGAGCTACCTGCTCAACGATCTGACGGCGAGTCCGAGCGGGCAATGGTCTGGCAAGGCGCGACATGAGGGATGCTCCTTCCTGGGAAGACGAGATGTTCACAATGGCCGAGAATGTGCGGTAGGGCAAGAGGACGCGCTCCATTCCTGCTTTTTGGACAAGAAGCGAATGATACTCAGGAAGAATCTCCACCGCGACAGAACCTCCCCAACGAGCCAGAACCAACGGAAAGCGGCTGTGATGAGGCCACCTCCCTCAGACCCACTTGCCTCACGAGAAATCGTACTCCTTTGTGCTGGGAAAGGCAACTCAGTGGTCGTTTCCGGAAACCACGTGAAGTCAACGGAGAGCTTCCTCCAGACCAAAAAACAAAGGAGAGGAACAGGGGGGAGAATCGTACTAATGGGTAAGATTTTTCGTGAGGCAATGCGCTTCCGTACCGATGAAAGATGTTCCAAGGCGTTGGAAGCAGGGCGTTCTTGCGTACCAGCAATGCTCTCAAAATCACTATACCTGACCTCGTGAGAAAGTGCAAGCGAGACACCCTGCCTCTATCGAGCGTTCCTAGCCCAAGGTACTTTTCTTCATCAGTATCCCTCTTTCCACTCTCCTCGTGGCTCGAAAGGAAGCATTCCCTTCCTTTTAAGGGTATCGCAAGTTAAGGGTATCGCAAGAAACGGTTTTTCGTTGCGATACACACAACAAAATTGACTGCCAAAGATTGAATACACCTTTTTTAAGGAGAGCAACTGTTTGGCTCAAAAACACTTCTATATACATTACTACCTGTTTGTGTTGTATTCACAGACATCTGTCTGCTTCTTCATGTCCTCAACTGGTCTTTGTTGGTTTTCATTTCCCTCTATTTTGTTCAAGCCATTGCTCAAATATCTGGCGTGCCATGGCATGCCCTTGCGTCTCAATGACCTTTTCTAACTGTAGAGCCAGGAGAGTTTCCCATAGTTGTGCCTGTTTCTCCCCGGCTTCTGCCAAGATAAACGGCCTTGCTTGAGCGAATATCTCTAGTGCCTGCCCAAGTGCATCACTGAGAGATTGTTCCAGCAATTCTCGCACATAACGAGCAAAGGCCGGTAATTCTCCACCCGTCGAAATCGCCAGCGTCAGATCCTGACGATGGATCGTGGCTGGCACATAAAAATCACTCTTGTCTGAATTATCTGCAACATTGACCCATAAACCACGCTCATGTGCATCATGCGCAATTTGTAGATTCACTTCAGGATCGTTCGTGGCCGCGAAAACTAAGCTCGCACCCGTTAAATATTCCACCGCATATCTTGCTGGAATAACGGCTATCAAACCACTCGCAAGCAACGTTTGCAAATCAGTATGTAACACTTCGCAAATGACAACCACATGAGCACCTGCAGCCAGAAGCGAGCGTACCTTACGGGTGGCAACACGTCCCCCTCCGACGACCACGCATACTTTCCCTTCTACTACCAGGAACGCCGGATAGAGCCTGTTTTTTGCAATAGAGGTATGCACTCCATCCTCGCTCTTTGGTGTCCTATCCATCACGTTCTTTCTCGCTCCTTCCTTCTATGTCTGCTTCCGTCCTTAAGAGGACATCGCGCAATGCATCTAACATCTGTGAGTCAGGGTGTTTCCACATGCTACGGGTTGCGGCCTCGAACAGACGTGTGGCAATATCGCGTAAGGCCCACGGATTGCTTTTGCGCAGAAAGTCTTGCGTCTCTGTTTCGAGTGCATAGGTTTGTGCTACCTGCTCATACATCCAATCATCCATGACCTCGGCTGTTGCATCATATCCAAAGAGATAGTCCACCGTCGCCGTCAGTTCCAATCCACCCTTATAACCATGCTGACGCATCGCCGCCAACCACTTCGGATTGATGACACGCGAACGGAAGACACGCAGCGACTCTTCTTTCAAGTCACGGATACGTACATGTTGCGGATCAGCACTATCGCCAATATAGCGGCGCGGCTGTTTTCCACTCAATGCACGAATGGTGGCAATCATACCACCATGAAACTGGAGATAGTCATCTGAATCGAACAAGTCATGTTCGCGATTATCTTGATTTTTTGCGGCAACTGTGACACGTGCGAGTACGGTACGAAAGGCCGTACGAGCATCATTGCCAAAGGTCGAGCGTGTGTAGGCGTAGCCACCCCAATTGACATACGCTTCCGCAAAATCGGCAGTATCTTGCCAGTTTCGCTCATCAATTAGTGGTAAGATGCCCGCACCATAGGCACCAGGTTTAGAACCAAATATACGATAATGAGCATATTCATTGCCTGTCTGCGCATCGTGTCCCGCGTCTGCATAGCGTGCGATATCAGCCTGGATATGTCGTCGCACATAGTTCTGCTCTGGCGGCTCGTCAAGGGCCGCAACCATGTGTATTGCTTCATCGAGCATACTCATAAGATGAGGAAAGGCATCACGAAAGAAGCCGGAAATACGGCAGATCACATCAATTCTCGGTCGCCCCAGTTCTTGCAGAGGGATCACTTCAATTCCCCGCAAGCGCCGATTCTCATGCTGCCATTGTGGACGCATACCAAGGAGCGCAAAAACCTGGGCAATATCATCTCCTTGTGTCCGTAAGGCGCTGGTTCCCCAGATACTGAGTCCGACACTTTCGGGATACCGACCCGTCTCGTGCATGTGACGATCAATCAATGCTTTTGCAAGCTGCAATCCGACTTCCCAGGCGGATTGGCTCGGTAACGCTCGTGGATCCAACGTATAGAAGTTCCGTCCAGTAGGAAGCACATGGACCATACCGCGCGTAGGAGAACCACTTGGCCCGGCAGGCACATACTCGCCATCGAGAGCCTTCAACACATGACGTATCTCATCTCCAGTCTGCATTAAGCGTGGCAGAATTCTCTGTGCATACAAAAGATAACACCGTACGCACATCAGATTGGTCTCCTGAAAGAGGAAGTAGAAAGCAGGTAGCGATGGCCTGTTCGACAGCACTCAAACTGAAGCGATGTTCTTGTAGGACAGTGAGCAACTGGTGACAACATATTTCAAGCCTCTCTATTGCATCAGAGGCGCTCACAGATACCGCCTCTGACTCGTTGCTTTCATCCTCATTGAGCATATTGAGCACTGCAAGTTGCTGCAGTTCTTCATGGGTGAGACGACGCCCTGGAGCATCAAGGAGGGACGCAAGTCCAAGGCCACAGACCCTGGCAACGGCTTCACGGATACCAGGCGTTCCCAGGTTTGGCAGACGGCAGAGGCTAAAAAGGAGGTCGGTCAGTTGTACTCCTTCTGGTAGTTGTCCCAATGTGTGGAGACCACTACGAATTTGTGCTCCGGTTAATTCACACAGATAGCCATCGATATCTTCGAGGAGATGCGCGAAGTCCTTGCCACGCATTTCGCTCAGCGTTGCCGGGGTGCCATCCTCCGTTAATTCTTCGTCCCACTCGTGTGTGTGGTCACCATGATCCTGACGTACCATGGCTTTCAGATCGGCATCGAGATTGGCCTCGATGATTTTCTGCCATATCTGCCGTTGCAATTCTGGGAGTTTGCCAGGGTCAAGTGCCTCAACCCGATAATACTCGTCAACCATTTGTGCTAACTCTGCCAGCACGCCATACGCACCCGCGCTGGTCATAGGAGGCACGAGATGATCGACAATGACGGCATGTGTGCGTCGCTTGGCCTGAGCACCCTCACCAGGATTGTTGATGATAAACGGATAAATCAGCGGCATATCGTCGAGCAGCAGGTCTGGATAGCAGGTTTCCGAGAGACCGACGCTCTTTCCTGGCAACCATTCGAGCGTTCCATGTTTGCCCAGGTGAATGATCGCGTCCGCATTCCATCCCTCTGCATCACGCAACCAGTGGTACAGTGCATAATAGTTATGCGTCGGAGGTAAGTCGGGGACATGATAGATAGCGTTTAGGTCCATGCCATAGCCACGCGGCGGTTGTAGAGCCACAAAAACGTTACCCAGGGGTAATCCGGCGAGCGCAATCGCCTTGTCATGCACATACGCCTCGCCCGGCGGCTTCCCCCAGCGAGTTTGCATCTCCTGCTGATTGCGGACTGGTAGATCAGCAAACCATTGAGCATAGTGCGTCTCCGCAACCCTGGCACCAGCCTGCGCAAGTTGATCTTCGGTCAGCAGTTCCGTGTCATACGAACAACGATCAATGAGCGCATGAATAAGCGCGTCGCCACTCTCAGGGACATCGGCAATGGAATAGCCTGCCTCGCGCAAAGCTGCGAGCAAATACATGAGAGAGGCGGGTGCGTCCAGGCCGACTGCATTCCCAATACGGGCGGCTTTGGCAGGTGAATTGGTCAGGATCACTGCAATCCGCTTCTCGGCATTCGGTTTGCGTCGTAGGCGAGCAAGGCGGAGCGCCATACCAACAATACGGGTCGTGCGTTCCTCGTCGGCCTGATAGTGGACGACACGATTGGGAGTCGACGAGAGGTTCACTGGTGATTGCGCTGTTGGCTTTTCAGTGGGTTCCTCTATCGTTTCCTTAAACGAGAAGGGGACGGTAATGATACGTCCATCAAACTCAGGAAGTGCAACATTCATTGCCGTATCAAGAGGAGTGAGACCACGCGCGGAGCGTTCCCATTGCCCACGGCTACTGCTCGCCGTGATCGCCTGGAGGATTGGAACATTGAGTGCAACCAGACTCGATGTCTCCCACATACCATCATTCGTCTTATGAGGATCTACACTTCCCAGTGCAAAGCTCATTGTCATAATCATGACATCAACGATCGTTTGCCCTTGCTCATCAACGAAATAGGCGAGAGCAGCAGGAAGGTGAGGAGAGGAGCCAGTAGCTTCGTCAATCTCCTTGAGGGAATGAGCAAAAACAGGGAGGGCGTTCGCACCTTGAGCCTCAATACCATGTATCAAGGTGTCTACAAATTCAGTGTTCCCCGATAGGTAATGAGCCCGGTAAAACAAAATGCCAATGGTCGGTTTGCTCCTATGATGCCTGGCGCGTAGCTCTGTCACGTTGATGCCTTGCCAATTCGGATAATACACACCATGGCGCGGCTGCGGAAGCGGTGGATCGAAGCCAAAGCCAGTTGTCAGGAGATGATCACTAAGGAAACGCAAACATTGCTCATAGTTCTGTACGCCGCCCGATTGCAGATAGGCCAGAACTTCGTGTGCGACGGGCACGCCCACCGTTGAAGATGCCATCAACTCGGGATCCAGTGCATCTGTGCCCGGTAAACACACCAGCCATGTGTCTTCTTGCTTCGCCCAGGCGACGAGACGATCCATGCCATAGGCGAAACTCGCCCTTCCTCCGAGCAGGCGCACGATGACCATTTCGACCTGTGGGAGCATAAAACCCAGAAAGGCATCCACATCGCTCTCGCTTTGCAAATAGGCCGGATTCGCGGCACGCACCTCTGGAAAATCAGAGGGGAGATGCAGTGTAGCCGCACGCAGGGTAAGCAAGTCAGTATCGGCATGAGAGAGAAAAAGGATCGCAGGTTGTGTATTTCTCTGTACTGAGAGAGAAGGACGTGCCAGAAGTGGTGCTTTCTCCTCTCCAGGTTGGTGCCCATCCCAGACAAATGACGTAAATGTATAGACCGACAGATCTGCCGATGGAGGCAGATAAGAGTTGGCGGCGAGCATCTGCTCAATATAGTCATAGATGGCGATAACCTGGCTTTCACTATTGATGGAGTGGAACCAGATGTGGTGAGCGTCGAAGAGCAGCAGGACAACATTTGCCAACGGACAAGGCCCCAGGCATCCACCCATCGTCAGGTGGACTTTGTTGCGTAGCTTGCGGCGTTCCCACTCGTTATGGTACAGTTCGGTTGGCACAGAGGCAAACTTGCGCTCGGTATGTCCGCAGCAACACCCTGTGGAACAGATAAACAACTGCCCCTGCTTACGCGCAACATTGACGAGCTTACCATCAGGTCGCAGCACCAGGTTACGCGGCATTAAAATTCAATTCCCTTCTGCGCACGCACTCCCTGCAATTTATAGGGATGCTTGATTTCGCGCATTTCCGTAACGAGATCGGCATACTCAATCAGAGCCTCAGGAGCATTGCGTCCGGTGATGACAATATGCAGAGCAGGATTGCGCTGCCGCAATGTGGTGAGCACCTCTTCGACATCGATCCAGCCATATTTGAAGGTATAGGTAAGTTCATCCAGAATGATGACATCGTACTGGTCACTGGCAATTTTCTCCTGGCACGCTTGCCAACAGGCCTGAGCAGCCTCACGATCCTCCTGGATATTCTTGCTCATCCAGGTGAAGCCTTTGCCGCCTGGTATGATTTCGACGCCCATCTGTTGCGCGGCGCGAATCTCACCCCATTTTCCCGTGGTTGCCTTCATAAACTGCAACATGACCACACGCAAATTCTGTCCCCAACTCCGCATGAGTAAGCCTAAAGCGGCGGTTGTTTTGCCTTTGCCGTTGCCAGTGTTGATAATGACCAGACCTTTGCGTCCAGCACTGCCACGCGTGCGTGCGTCTGCCTGTTCCTGGCGTTTACGCGCACGTCCTTCTTCACTCAGTTCATCGATCTCGCCCTCAGTAGGGGGGATGGAAGTATCGGTATCTTCAGCCATCAATGTGCCTCTTCTGTCAATCTATTTGTATTCGTACTATGAAACAATTGGTCGCTGGCAAGTCAAGTCTATGAAGTCGCCATGACGAACATTTATCCATTCGCTAGAGTGGCAGGATCAAACCATTGCAATTGGTGTGCCATCTGCACGACTTTGCCCACAACAATAACTGCAGGAGGCTTCAATTGAGCTTGTTCCACCAGCTCTACAATGGTGCTCACTGTACCAGACACTGTCTGTTGATCAGGCATGCACCCCCAACGGATAACCGCTACGGGTGTAGACTCGCTACAACCATAATACATAAGCTGCTGTGTGATAAACGAAAGCTTACTCACGCCCATCAGGAAGATCAGCGTCCCGTTGAGGCGAGCAAGCGCCTCCCAGTCGAGTGCCATTGCGTTTCCTTTCGCTCCTTCACTTCCTGTCACAACCGTAAACGTCGAGGAATGTTCGCGATGTGTGACGGGAATACCTGCATATGCAGGCACCGCGACAGCAGATGTGACTCCAGGAATGACCTCCCAGTCAATGCCATGCTCGACCAATGCTTCTGCCTCTTCCCCACCACGCCCGAAGACAAAGGGATCTCCCCCTTTCAAGCGTACGACAATTTTGCCCGCACGAGCATGCTCGATCAGGAGCTGGTTAATCTCTTGCTGGCAGAGAGTATGGGTGCCGGCAGATTTGCCCACGTAAATTTTTTGTGCACCTTCTTTCGCTTCCTGTAAGAGAGCAGGATTAGCCAGGTAATCATACACAACTACATCCGCGCTCTGCAATGCCGCCAGCCCTTTGACGGTAATCAGACCAGGATCGCCAGGACCAGCTCCGACAAGATACACTCTTCCAGATACAGAGGAAATATGCGCATGGTGCATCTTCTTTGCCTATCCTCCTAAAATAGCTGGCAGGAGTGTACTCTGTCCCAACAGGAAGAACACTCCCACAATACTACTAAACACACCCGTCACCACTCCTAGTGAAATAGAAAAGACCGCATGATGGCGAGCACTGCGAAAGCCAAGCGAGACAAGCAGACTCATAAGGCTATTGCAGATAAGCAGACCCAGGACAAATAAGAGCAAGACGAGCGCTCCTGTTCCTGCCCCACCTACTCCGGCGGCTGTAGCGAAGAGGATAACCTGCGTTGGCGTTTCTGCTCCCGCACCATGCAACAAACCAAGCACAAAGCAACTTCTTCCACCATAAGGGAGACGCTCATGAGGAGTATTGGAGTGATGCTCAATACGGCGAAACCAGGATACGCCATGTTTGAGCGTCTCAATAAAAAGCATCCAGCGACTGCGTAGCCGAAATGTCTTGCCTTCGCGCACTACAGTTCCCAGCACCCAGATACCAAGCAAAAGCAATGTAAAACCGACCACATGTTCCATGATGGTATCTATTCCAGGTGGGAGTGAGAGGCCAAGCACAATCGCAACGAGCCCAAAAGCGAAAATGACGACACTATGACCCAGTGCATACATGCTTCCATACTGTACAGCCTGCCAGGGACGCGGCTGCCCACTCACGATATCGGTCACTGCTGCAATATGATCCCAATCAATGCCATGACGGAAGCCAAGGAGCCAGCTTGTCGTGAAGAGCAATATCAGTGAAGTTCCCATCGTTCCCTGTGATCCTCCTTCCAGATTGTCAACGTGTCTACAGGCCACAAAAAAGCCCTGCCGCTGTAGCGCAACAGGGTAGGGAAGAAGAGGAACTCAGGGAGTAACTACTTACCGCAAGGTGAGAGATACAACCATTGCACCACCTCTTTCCAGCGAAAAGGTGCGCAGAAGAAAGCAAAGGCTGGTTTTCTGGCTTGCCTGTCTTGCATACGATGACAGGTTTACAGTAGCGCGACTGCGTCGGATTTGCACCGAGCTTATCCTATTTGAGCGTCTTTTCATGATGTTGCATGAATGAGACGCCACCTTTGCCGGAATTTAATTTGTTCAGGTGATTTTCTTGTTCTCAAGAGAGAAACCATCAGAAGTATATTCTATCTTTCAGGTGAAATGCAAGAACACTTCCCTCCATCAGGTCAGTTACGTATGAAAAATCTATCCTCCACCAACCATCGTCACAATCTCAAGCTTATAGCCCGCCTCCAAAACGGTTTTGTCAAACGCACTTCTTGATACAATCGCACCGTTGAGTTGCGCCACCACATAGGTTGGTTCGATGTTGACTTGCTGAAGGAAGTCAGCGATTGTACTGTCTACCTTGACGATGCGTAGTTGACCATTTGCGGTTATATGGATTGTACCTGGATCTGGATTAATGCTTTCATTCACGGTTTTCCTCCTGCTTTCTTGTTGGTAACAGGGTCTATTGCTATGAAACTCTCTTGAGAATTCTCGCAAGGCTCTGTCCCTACAAATTGATGGCAACACATAAATCGCTGACAGCTTTCTTTCTATTGGTTTCGTGAAGGATTGCAGTAATGACAGCGATGCCATCTGCTCCGGCCTCCATGGCCTGTCTGGCATTTGCCTGCGTGATACCACCCACTGCCAGGAGAGGACAGCTTGGCAAGCTGCGTTTGATAGTAGAGAGCAGATGAGTACCACAGGGCACCTCACCAGGATGAGTATGTGAGGCAAAAATGGTTCCTGCAAGCAGAAAATCTGCTCCATTGCCTTCTGCGGCCAGAGCTTCCTCGTATGAGTGTATGGATGCACCCAGGAGATAGTCCTCTCCTGCCAGTTGTCGTGCTACCAGGAAAGGCAGGCTGCGTTTGCCAAGCTGAAATCCATCGGCACCCGTTACTAGCCCTACATCGATGCGGTCATTGATAAGAAATGCAGCTTGATAACGCGAACAAAGCGTACGTAGTACCAGGGCCAATCGGTACAATTCGGCGGCAGGGAGATTGTGACCGCGTAGTTGTATCATATTTACCCCGGCAGATAGAGCCTCCTCTATTCTCGTGAGCAGATCGGGTACCTCTGGATCGGTAATCAAGCAGAGCACAGGATATGTCAGTGTGGGCTTGCTCACGCGATCACTTTCCCGCTTCAGGTAAGCCCGTCACAGGGCTGCTAGCACTGGCATACGGCTGGCGTGCGATACGGCCTGCCAGATAGGCAGCACGCCCTGCTTCTACCCCTAATTTCATTGCATGAGCCATCTGTACTGGTTCTTTAGACAGAGCAACGGCTGTATTGATCAGGCAAGCAGAGGCGCCCAATTCCATTGCCAGTGCAGCATCAGAGGGAGCACCAATCCCCGCATCGACAACGACGGGAACGCGAGCCTGCTCAATAATGATCTGGATTTGTGGAAGATTGAGTAATCCCTGCCCAGAGCCTATGGGTGAACCAAGAGGCATAACCGTGACAGCACCACACTCCTGCAAATAGTGTGCCAGTATAGGATCAGCATTGATATAAGGAAGGACATCAAATCCCTCTTCTACAAGCACTTTTGTCGCTTCCAGGGTTGCGATTGGATCAGGCAACAGATATTTGGGATCAGGAATAACCTCTAATTTGACCCAGCGAGGAAGTCCCATTGCAGCCGCCAATCGCGCTGTCTGGACAGCTTCTTGCACAGTTTTACAACCTGCGGTATTGGGCAGGATTGTGTAGCGCTTGAGATCAATGTAATTGAGCAAATTTGGTTGTTGAGGATTGGCAAGATCCAATCGTCGCAATGCCACCGTAATAATCTCTGCATCGCTTGCTTCCAGGCTGGCCCGCATCTCCTCAAAACTGCGGTATTTTCCGGTACCAAGCATCAAGCGTGAGCGAAACTCGCGGGTACCAATCTTGAATGTATTCATAGATACCTCCACCTTTCTTTAGATTTTCTTGTCTTGACTGTTGCCGTTTTGTGATTTGAACAGAACGCCTGCCCGAGACATCTCAGAGACCAGTTGGCGCGTGGCTGCGGCAATATCGTCAGCACTTACGACTGTTGTGATAACTGCCGCACCAATAGCCCCAGCCTGTAGGAACCCTCCTACATTTTGTGCGGTGATTCCTCCAATCCCGATGATCGGTGTGGAATAGCGTGTAACCAGCTCTGCAATCAGGCAAGTTCCTATGGCTGCTCCTGCATCGGGTTTGGCATACGTTGAAAAGATAGGACCAACGCTCAGGTAATCTGGATCGGCAGCTACTGCGGCCATTGCCTCTTTCTGGTTCCCTGCCGAAATGCCCAGGATACGCTCTGGTCCCATCAGTCGGCGTGCAATCTGTAGTGGCATATCATCATCCTGACCAAGATGCACACCGTCCGCGTCGACAGCCAGAGCCACATCCACGCGATCATTGACAATAAAAAGCACGTTATGTTCGCGTGTTAAACTGCGCAGAGCTAATCCTTGTTCAACGAGGATGCGGGTGCTTGCCTTCTTGTCGCGTAGCTGGATTATCGTTGCTCCACCATCAATAGCTGCACGAGCTACTGTGATAATGTCACGCCCACATGACCATTCAGGGTCTACAAGGATATGAAGCAACAGGCGTGAACTAAGGTCCTTGTGAAGGTGCTTCTTAAATGTACTCTGCATTTCGTTGTTGCTCCCATCTCCAGAAATGTCCAACAGGACCATGCCCATGTCCCAGACCAGGGGCGTGCCTGATTGCTCCGGTAATATAGTTCTTGGCACCGATAACCGCCTCTTCCACAGAGAGACCACGCGCAAGAAGAGCCGCTATAGCGGCAGAGAACGTACAACCTGTACCATGCGTATGGATCGTCTGGATGCGCTCTGCTCGCAACGTAATGAAACGCTCACCATCGAAGTAGACATCGATAGGCTCCGTAGGGGCAGTGTCTTGTGCTTGCCTGTCTTGCGCCTGCCCTAGATGTCCTCCTTTGACAACGACATGCCGGGCACCCAGGTCGAAAAGCGCGGAGGCAGCGACCCGCATATCATCAAGTGTCTCGATCCGCTGACCAGTCAAAACTTCAGCTTCAGAAAGATTGGGTGTAACGACCTCTGCAAGAGGGAGCAATTGAGAGCGTAATATTGCGATAGCTTCTGGTCTTAGCAAGGGATCACCGCTCTTGGCCTCCATCACTGGATCAACGACCAGGCGCAATCCCCATTTGCGAACCTGACTTACAACAACTTCGATGATGAGTGGATTGGAGAGCATCCCTGTTTTGGCAACATTTGCGCCGATATCATCAAGCACAGCATTCATTTGTGCTTCAACAAGCGCTGGAGCTACATCCTCAGCGGCGCATACACCGAGAGTATTTTGTGCAGTAATTGCTGTCAAGACTGAGAGGCCATACACGCCAAAAGCGGCAAAAGTTTTCAGATCAGCCTGTATACCTGCTCCAGCGCTTAAATCGGAGCCAGCAATTGTCAAAGCGCGTGGAATGTTGGCTTGATGGTCGGAGAGATGTTCTGCTGCATGTGTCATAAGGGCCACTGCTCTAATCGCCAGGCCATCTCCCAGAACAGCCACTCATAACGCGTACTCAAGAGGAATATCTCTTGCAGATGAGCATCTTCTTCAGGGCGATGGTTGACTGTATGCGTATCTAGCCATGCGCGTATCCATGCCCCAACTGCATCAAAGTCTGGTGATGCATAGGTGTTTAACCAATCGGCATAAGGATGATTAGATGTCATTCTCGTCAGGCCAACAAAATGACGTCCTACTTCAGCGTAGATCCAGGCGCAAGGAAGAATGGCGGTAAGGAGTTCTGCCAGGGTGCCTATCGTGGCAATAGACAACAGGTGACGTGTGTAGGCATAGTTGGTTGGTGCCATAGGTATCGCACCCATCTTGGCAGGTGTGAGTCCAAATCGTTCGCCATAGCGACGATGCAGATCAGCCTCAACAAGCAGGGTATTCAGCTGGCATGTGCCGAATTGCTCCATCTCTCTATGATCAGAAGCTTTGGTCGTAGCATAGCCAAAAATCTTCGTTAGTACATCGAGGAAAAGGGCATCCTGGCAGATGTAGAACTGGAAATTGGTTTGTGGTAGTGAACCATTCCCGAGTGCAACAACGAAGGGATGTTGGATCTGGCATTGCCAGAGCGGGAGTACACTTTCACGTAAACGTTCGCTCTGCTTCTTTGCCTTCGGTGTGTCTGAAAGCGTTTCAGATAACATGGTTTTCCTCTCATTCATCTTGCATGGGGAGCTACGATGTGAGGTAGCAGAGGCAACAAAAGCGGCAAACCAGACCTGTTAGAGGGGTCATCCGATGATGCATGCATTCCCTTCGCTGGTATTATCCAGATCAGGTTCAAGGGTCTCACACACTATGGTGGTGCTCTCAGCCCGGCCACACCGAGCTCCCCTAGCAAAGTAATCACTATTCTTGACGTGATGATAAGTATATCTTACCATTTTTTCTTTTGTCTGAATACCCCTTTTATATAATCTGGGGTAAATTCGACACATTGACAATACAGAAATCTGCTGGGTATACTTACAAAAGTAACCATATACAGCGTTTTCATCAGGTGGCCGTGATATTTTTGTCTCGGCAGAATAGGGAAGTCGGTGCAAATCCGACGCAGTCGCGCTACTGTAACTGGTAAGCATCTCATCGCCTCATAGACTGGAAAAAGAGAAGCCACTATCCTACTTTGGATGGGAAGGCGAGATGAGAAGCGTTTGGAGCCAGAAGCCAGGAGACCTGCCTGATGAGCTTTGCTCACGATCCTTCGCGTTATAAGGAGAGAGTGCTGAATGATGAATTCTATTAACCTCATTTTTCTGCCTCTGACCTCTCCCTTATCTCATCCCAGGTGACGAGCATATCAGCAACCTATCCTGGACAGAAATGCGAAAGGGATATTATCATCGTGACGCTTATGCAACGCTTTGCCTTACTTCCGGACGAAATTTATCGTCGCAGCTTTGCGACCGTGGATGCTTTGCTGCCTGAAGGTAATTGGTCGTCAGAAGAGCGTCATGTGCTGCGCCGTATTATACACGCGACAGGCGATCCTCAACTGGCTCTCCAGGTACGTTTCAAACCTGCAGCGATTGAGTACGGTATTGTAGCATTGCAGCAACGCACAGCGATCTTTACCGATGTACACATGGTCGCGGCAGGATGTAATAAACGTTGGTCCGATGCGCTTGAGTGCTCGATTTCATGTGCTTATTGCGCAAGAAGGGCTGGAAGTTGCTGCACAAGAAGCACAAATAACACGCTCGGCGGCGGCAATTATCAACGCGTTGCCACTCCTCGGTGGCACGATCGTCGTAATTGGCAATGCGCCTACAGCCTTACTTGCTCTGCTCGATGCTCTCGATGAGGGCCGTTGTGAATCCCCGGCGCTTATTATAGGAATGCCCGTGGGCTTTATTGCCACGGCAGAAGCAAAAAACGCGCTGTGGGAGCGAGCATATCCTGCAATTATCGTTGAAGGGACACGCGGTGGAAGTCCTGTTGCCGCAGCAACGCTCAATGCCCTTTTCTCTCTCGCATTGCAAAGAATGCAAAAGGCACCGGATACCGCATTCGTGAGGCAGGTGAGTCAAGATGAATGACTCCAGCAGCAAGACACATCCTTCTGAAGAGGCATTCTCTTCTCCTGGACGAGGGAATAAACGTGGCATGCGCACTGGCTATACTACAGGAGCTTGCGCAACTGCCGCTACACAGGCAGCACTCCTTGCATTGTTCGATGGACAGGCACCTGCTAGCGTCACTATTTCCTTGCCCGTTGGCGTCCAAGCAACCTTTGCCGTTCATTCCTGCGAACAGCATACGGATGGAAGCATTACCGCCAGTGTCATCAAAGATGCGGGTGATGACCCCGACGTAACCCATGGAGCTGAGCTTTGCTCTACCGTATCCTGGCTGGCAACTCCAGGTATTCAAATCGATGGGGGAGTAGGTGTTGGAAGAGTAACGAAGCCGGGACTCGGTCTCGAAGTCGGGTCAGCCGCTATCAATCAGGTACCACGTGCCATGATTGAAGGAGTCGTACGCGATTTACTTGCTGGGCACGGCGAGATGCGTGGTGTGTTGGTGGTGATCTCTGTGCCAGACGGTCTGGAGCGCTCACGCAAGACGCTGAACGCACGGCTTGGCGTGATCGGCGGCATCTCGATTCTGGGTACGACAGGCATTGTAAAACCATATTCAACAGCGGCCTATAAAGCCAGTATCAGTAAGGCCATCGATGTCGCAATTGCCTGTGGGAGTCAGGAGCATCTTTTACTGACAACAGGGAGCCGTAGCGAAAAGTTTGGACGGCGCTACATTATCTTGCCGGAAGAAGCGTATATCCAGATGGGAGAGTTTACCGGCTATGCCTTGCGTGACTGTGCAACCAAGGGAGTGCGTTCTGTCACGCTAGTGGGCATGGTCGGCAAGCTCTCGAAGATTGGCGATGGCCGGATGCAGACCCATGTGGCAGGAGCTGGAGTGGATCTGCAAGGCATGGCAGCGGTTGCCAGAGCATGTGGTGCTTCCGAAGAGATCGTCGCCCAGGTCCTGCAAGCCAATACCGCTCGCCACTTTCAAGAATTGATGCTGAAACACACTATAGATGGCGTATTTGACATGATTTGTCAGCGTGCACGCTCTGCTTCACAAACTTATGTCAAGCAGAAACTGGAGGTCGATGTCCTGATGTGTGACTTTGATGGCAGCATTCTTGGATATGCAGGAGAGAGAGATGTTCGATAAAAGATCGCATGCGCTCCTGGGGCTACCCGACGAAGAGTTCATGCAACGGCACCCCGGTAGCAACACCATGACGAAGCGCGAGGTACGTGCTATCACTCTAGCAAACCTGGAACTGCATCCACATACAATTCTATGGGATATAGGCAGTGGCACAGGTTCTATAGCAATAGAAGCTGCACGTCTTGCGAGTATGGGACACGTCTACACGATTGAAAGCGATACTGGAGCGTTAACTGCGATCGAAGCTAATTGCCATCACTTCAATGCCACCAATGTGACTATCGTAACAGGGCGAGCACCTCAGGTCTTACACGACTTACCCGACCCGGATGCTATTTTTATTGGTGGCAGCGGCGGTGCTCTGAGCAACATTCTTGAGGTCGCTATGGCTCGTTTGCGTCATCAAGGTTCCCTCGTCATCAATCTAGCAAGCTTCGAGCATCTCTGCGAAGCAACAAACTATCTGCGCAAGGCGCATTGGACGGTGAACTGTACGTTGGTGAACATTGCCCGCACACAGAACATCCTCGATGTCACCCGTTTTGCGGCGTTCAATCCTGTTTTTGTACTTACGGCTCACGCACTCACAAGACAAGAGCAGCCTCTCGTAGAGAGGAGTCAGACCGATGCTTGATAGCAAGCAGCAGAGGCCAGGAACGCTTTATGGCGTCGGAGTGGGGCCTGGTGCTCCTGATCTGCTGACGCTGCGTGCCGAGCAGAGGCTCCGTGCATGTCCTGTGATCTGTCTGCCTGCAAGTACACATGGACAGAGTTATGCCGGAAGTATTATTGCACATCTGCTTGACCGTGATCGGCAGGAAGTGCTCCACGTGCAATTTCCTATGCAGCAAGATCCAGCGTTAGCACTGCCAGCCCGTGAACAGGCAGCTGCACAGGTGCTTGAGCGTTTACATGCTGGTCTAGATGTCGCTTTTGCCACAGAAGGTGATCCTCTACTCTATAGCACCTTTGGCTACTTGCTTGAGGCTGTGAAGAGAGATGCCCCCGAAATCCCAGTGGAAGTGATACCAGGTATCTCTTCAATTACCGCCGCCGCTGCCGCAGCAGGACTTCCTCTGGCGTCCTGGGACGAACGGGTTGCGATTATCCCGGCAGCCCATGCATTGCGTCAGACTGGTTCAGGAGATCTGCGTCGGATGCTTCAACTCTTTGATACCATTGTCCTCTTGAAAGTGAATACCGTATTCGATGCCATACTAGATGTTCTGGAAGAGGCTGATCTTGCACAACATGCTGTCTTCGTACGTCGCTGTAGTACCGATCGTGAAGAAATCGTGTGCGATCTGGCACGGTTACGTCGGCAGAAACTCGATTATTTTTCGCTTGTGATTGTGAGGAATCCCTATGCCACTAGCAACCAATGAAACTGAGGCTCACGTTGCATTTGTCGGTGCCGGGCCAGGTGATCCTGACTTACTGACGTTGAAGGCACAGCGCTTGATTACGCGGGCAGATGTCATTATTTACGCCGACTCGCTGGTCTCACCCGATGTTTGTCTTCACGCGAAATCTGAGGCAACGATCTACGGAAGTGCGACCCTAACGCTTGAAACGATTTCTGATATCATCCTCAAGGCGGTCGCCAACGGACAATTTGTGGTGCGCCTGCAAAGCGGCGATCCGAGCTTGTATGGTGCACTCTATGAGCAGCGGCGTATTCTTGATCGTCATGGCATCAAATATATCATCATACCCGGTGTTTCTTCGGTATTTGCCGCTGCTGCCGCTGTTGGTGTCGAGTTAACCGTACCGGACGTGGCGCAATCCTTGATATTAACAAGGCATGCTGGTCGTGTCTCGATGCCTGAAAAGGAGACGTTACGTTCTTTCGCCCATCACGGCACAACGCTGTGTATCTTTCTCAGTATCACCCGCGTCAGAGCAATCGTAGAAGACTTACTCGCCGGTGGGTATGCGTCTGACACGCCTGTTGCTGTCGTATATCGTGCGACCTGGCCGGATCAGAAGATTATCCGTTCAACGATTGTCGAACTGGTTGCTGATGTCAAACAAGCTCGCATCTCTCGGCAAGCGCTCATTATGGTTGGTTGGGCGCTGGCTACCAATACAATGGAAGAGAGCGCAGAGGAGCATCGATCACATCTCTATCTGCCAGGATACAAACATCTGTTTCGCGGTGGGAATTCTGATGGCGAAAATAGCGACGTAGTGGATGAGGCCAGCGAGGACGTTACCCAGGAGCGCGACCACTCAGGAGACCCCAGCATTGGATAGTAATCGCATGCTGACCAATACGCCATCTACCAGGCTAACTGCACTCGTCGTACTCACCAGAGGCGGGTTGGAATTAGCGTTGCGTTTGCAGCAGGGGCTGGAAAGCGATGTTCACATCTATGCTAATAAACGAGCACTCAAAACGAGATCCTCGGAAGCTGGCGCGAATGCTATCAGAAGCTTCGATACAGTCGGTTTATTGCTAGTACAACTCTGGGGAGTATACGACCAGATTGTGCTCTTTTTCGCACTCGGTGCTGCTGTTCGCCTGATGGCACCACTTTTGCAGGATAAGCTGAGCGATCCAGGGGTCATTGTCATCGATGATGTAGGTAGGTTTGCTATTAGCGTCGTTTCAGGACATGCAGGCGGTGCGAATGACCTGACTCGGCGCTGTGCCCATCTTCTTGGAGCGACTCCGGTGGTGACAACGGCGTCCGATGTGCATAATACGCTTGCGGTTGACCTGCTTGGTGACACACTGGGATGGCGTAGAGAAATCCATCTCAGGTTACAGAGGTCTCAGCGGCCATCGTCAATGGAGAACCTGTGGCGATTTTGCCGGAAGCGGGACAACATGACTGGTGGGACCGTGCCTCTTCGTGGCCTGAGAATCTTGTTCCGGTGAATAGTCTACGCGAGGTAACTGCTGCATCATTCGCAGCCCTGCTCGTTATTTCGGATCACCTGCTAGAGGATTTGCCGGAAGATCTCCCAACGATTGTGTATCGTCCACCTTCCCTTGTGCTTGGTATTGGTTGCCGACGAGGGGTCTCTTTTGCCGCTCTTGATCTCTTTATCAAGACAACTGTGAAAGCACATCATCTCGCCTTCCAGAGCATTGCAGTGCTTGCTTCTGCTGATATCAAGGCAGACGAAGAAGCACTACAGATGTTGGCACAACGCTACTCCTGGCGCTTCGAGACCCACACCGTTGAGGCGTTGAAGGGCGTTACTGCGATTGCTACCCCGTCAGAACGTGTGCAACGGTTAATTGGTACTCCAAGTGTCAGTGAAGCTGCCGCGCTCCTCTCATCACAGAACGGACAACTTGTTGTGTACAAACAGAAAGGGGAAGCAATGACACTGGCAGTGGCACGAAGAGTGTATAGTGACCCCGCTGGCAATGATGTCGAGAGTGCTTCTGTACGAAATAGAGAAGAGATTGCAGACCGGTATCCGAATGGAAAGGGGAAAGATAGGTGATACACACTTCACAGAGAGGATATTTAGGCATCGTTGGCCTGGGACCGGGCCAACGGAATCTCATGGCTCCACGGGCTATCCAGGTGATACAAGAAGCTGAAATGATAATCGGATATCGGGTCTATCTGGAACAGATACAAGATCTGCTCAGTGATAAAGAGATCCACGTCTCGGAACTGACGCACGAGGTAGAGCGTGCGACACTCGCTGTTCAAGCAGCCCGTGCCGGACGCAGAGTATGCATCGTTTCCAGCGGAGATGCAGGGATCTACGGTATGGCAGGTCTGGTACTCGATATATTGTCACACGAGTCCGAAAAGATGGCCAGCGATCCATCTGACCCTCTATCAGAGCCAGATGTGGAGGTCGTTCCTGGAATATCCGCACTCAATGCCGCGGCGTCTCTCCTTGGAGCACCGTTGATGCACGATTTCGCCGCCATCAGCCTGAGCGATCTCCTCACTCCCTGGCCAACGATTGCCCATCGCCTCTCTGCCGTGGCTAACGCAGATTTTGTGGTGGTACTCTACAATCCCTTCAGTCGCAAGCGTCACTGGCAACTGGGTGAAGCACGACGTTTGCTGCTAGAGCATCGAGCCGAGACGACTCCAGTAGGACTGGTTCGCAACGCCTATCGAGAGGGGCAAAAGGTTCAACTTACTACCCTGGAACACTTGCTTGAGCATGACGTTGACATGTTTACGACGGTCGTCATTGGGAATTCATATACACGAATCCGACAGGAGCGCATGATTACGCCACGCGGTTATGAGCAACATCATTTGTTTTAATAGAAAGAGCAATGAGGGGCGATACACGATATCAGGCAAAACAAAGTCATGAAAGGATTTTGTACAGTGATACAATCAGGGACATTTGACAAAACGGATACTCTCCCAATGGTATCTCATGAAGCCATACTCCTTATGGGGCATGGTTCCCGTGATGGTGAAGGGGCACGCGAATTTTTAACATTTGCCGAACGTCTTTCTGCACGTCTGGCTCGTCCTATTTATCCTGGCTTTCTCGAACTTGCCGATCCCCCGATTGCATTGGCTATCGACGAGGCGGTCAAGGCTGGAGCACAAAGTATTGTGGCTGTACCGTGGTTTTTATTGGGTGCGGGGCATGTCAAAAATGATGTACCGACTGCTCTTCAATGGGCACACAAACGCTATCCACACGTCGTCATGCACTATGGGAATCCCATAAATGTCCAGCCGGAAATTCTGGCGCTTCTGGCAGATCGACTGGCCGCGATTGATCCTGATGCAGGCATGGGTTCACATGAAACAGCCGTGCTTCTGGTACAACGAGGCAGTAGCGATTTTGAGGCAAATGCTGATGTGTACCGTGCCGCCCGCTTCTTGTGGGAAGGACGCAAGTATAGCACGGTAGAGGTTGCTTTTTCTGGCGTTGCCCGACCTTCTCTCGCTGAAGGTTTGCAGCGTTGCTTAAAATACAATCCACAACACATCCTCGTCGTGCCCTATTATCTGTATACGGGCGTTCTGGTTGAGCGCATCTCCACCATTGTTGCGGAAGTAGCCGCCTCGCATCCTGAATGCGAATTTCGTGTTGCATCCCACTTCGGGCAGGATGCACGCCTGGATAGGTTGGCACAACGCATGATCGAACAGATACGCAATGGCAAAGCCACGATGACGTGCGACATGTGTCAGTATCGCGTCCCTTTGTTCGGGCGCGAGTTTCTGGTAAGAGCGCCGCAAGTATCCGACCATTCACATGGACTGCGAGGTACCACAATGAGTGAGAACCCGGGTGCTGGGCCGCATCATAATGAGAACCACTCCCACTCCCATGAGCACAATCATAGCCATACCTCTGACGCAAAGGAGCGCTGGGATGCACTGCGAGAGTGTGTGACGACAGCAGGTATTACCACTCGACAAGAAATTACTGCTGCGCTGACAATCTGGCAGAGTAAGAGCCGGGCACACCTCGATGCTCCGCCTCCCTATCTTCTTACAGCTCAACCGGGCTATGTCTCCACGGCGGCATTGCGCTGGGATTGGGATAGCCATCGTGCGCATGAGTTTGCCCAATGGTGCATGGAAACATTACAGAAACGTTTTGAAATCAGTTGGCGCGTGGAGTGTGAGGAGGAAGATTCTCAGATGGGTCCACAGTATCTGTGCATGACTCTGGGAGAGCAGCAAGAGCGCTGCGACTGGCGGTATCTTAATCAAAATCATTGGATGGGAGCATTTTGTACCATCGCTGATCGTCTCCTGAAGCCAGTAGGAGTAACCGTCCTCAGCCTTGAGACTGGATGGTTTGATACGGTCGTCGCGTTCTGTCGCAGCGACCACGCAGAAGAAATGCTGCGTTGGTTCCCTGAAGCAGAGTAAAAGGAGCAAGATGAAACGCACCCCCTATCCATTTAGCGCCCTTGTTGGACAAGATGAGATGAAGCTGGCTCTGCTGCTGAATGCAGTATCACCTCAGATTGCAGGCGTTCTCGTACGAGGCGAAAAAGGGACCGCGAAATCAACGGCGGTACGAGCACTACAGGCATTGCTGCCTGATATCACCGTTGTCCAGCATTGTCCCTTTGGCTGTGATCCTGATGATACAGCCCACCTGTGTCAGACATGCACCGAACTGCTTGAACGTGAAGAAGCCTTGCCCAGAGATCGCCGCCCAATTCGCCTGGTTGAGTTGCCACTAGGCGCAACAGAAGATCGAGTATTGGGAACGCTGGATCTCGAACGGGCAATTAAGGATGGTATTCGCCAATTTGAGCCAGGTCTTCTTGCAGCCGCGCACCGTGGTATTCTCTATATCGACGAGGTCAATCTGCTGCCCGATCACCTGGTCGACGCGCTCCTCGATGCTGCGACAACTGGCATGAACATAGTTGAGCGTGAAAGCATTTCTTTTGTGCATCCGGCGCAATTTCTCCTCATCGGCACGATGAATCCAGAAGAAGGAGATCTGCGCCCACAGCTTCTTGATCGCTTTGGCTTATCAGTAGAGGTCCATGGTTTCAATGATCCGTTACTCCGTACTGAGGTAGTGAAAAGGCGCATCGCCTTTGAGTCCCATCCAATTGACTTCTATGAACGTTGGCAGATGTCTGAAGCAGCATTACGTACACAGATAGAGACGGCACGCCGCTTCTTACCTCAGGTTATTGTGTCAGAGAAGATCATAGGACTCATCGCCCATATCTGCATCCAGCTCAAGGTAGAAGGATTCCGAGCCGACATCACCATCTATAAGGCGACGACTGCGCTGGCTGCTCTTGAGGGGCGGACGTTTGTTACAGAACAAGATGTTCAACGTATAGCCGCAATGGCTCTGCCGCACCGACTGCAGAAGCAGCCATTTGAGCAACCTGGGCTAGATCGCCAGGAATTAGAGAATCTGATACACGAGTATCAGCCTCCTGAACCAGAACAACGAGAGGGTGCTTCTGCCGTTCCATCGATGCAAGACAGCACTCATCCTGCTTCACCACCCACGTCAAATGCTGCGGATGGTGATCAAAAGCAGGGAACGCAAGAGCATCCAACGGATCGAGATACTGCGGGAAATGCACCTTCAGAACCTGGCGAACAGGTAATTCCACCTGGTATACCAACCGCAGTAGCAACGCTGACGCAAAAACGTCCCAATCCATCCCTACCCTCTGCACTAAAGAAAGGAATTCCGCCTCTACTCAAGTCAGCCAGAACTGATCTGACGTTGCCACAAGCACAAGCACGGGGACGAATTGTTGGCGCAAGGCGTCCAATCCAGCGACCATCATCCCTCGCACTCGCTCCTACATTAAGAGGTGCGGCATTGCACCAGAAGCGGCGGCAAAGCGAACATGGGACAGAGGGGCACCGCTTCTGGCTTGAGCGTTGGGATCTGTTTGAACCGATGCGCCAACAGAAGCGGGAAGCATTGATTCTTTTTGCCGTGGATGCGAGTGGCTCAATGGCAGCACGGAAACGCATGGCAGCCGCCAAAGGTGCGGTATTGGCCCTATTACAACGAGCGTATCAGGAGCGCAATCAGGTAGGATTATTACAATTTCGTGGGGCCAGGGCCACGCTTCTCTTGCCACCAACGAACAGCACAAGTCGTGCGATCCATTCGCTCGCCCATCTTCCCACAGGCGGACGTACTCCCCTGGCATCAGGCCTGCGTTTAGCATTGCGGACCCTTCAAGTAGCCAGGGCACATGACAGCCAGCAACAGATAATCCTGGTACTTGTCACCGATGGACGAGCGAATGTTGCCGATCCCAATGCTGCTCATGGCTCAGCACTCAACCCACTCGATGATGCTCTCGTTGCTGCACATGAGCTGCGTCTTGCGGGAGTGCCCGCATTGGTCATTGATACAGAAGAAGGTGTTCGTATGGGGTTAGCACATACACTGGCCCAGGCACTTGACGGGACATATGTCGAACTTGCACAACTTGAAGCCGCACCCGTTGCCAATGCTGTGCGTACAGCATTGAGCGGTATCCAACACAATCTGAAGAGGACAAAAAAGCCTCTCTAGATGGACATTTTACGAAGAGAAACGAAGGTGGATTTTGACGAGAGAAGATGGAACACAGAAAGAGGCACTTCATACAGACAGGGTAAAACTTGTCGGGGTAGGACCAGGCGATCCCGACTATGTAACCGTTCGCGTGGCTCATGAGGTGGCGGCGGCTGATGTTGTCGCTGGTTTTGCAACGGTGCTTGCGGTCGTAGATCAGTGTATCAAAAGGCAACGTATCGTGTTGACCTACCGCAATCAGGAGGAGCAGCTTGCGGAAGTGGCCCGTGCTCATGCCGAGGGGAAACACTGTGTCGTCTGTTGCTATGGGGATTTGAATTTTTCAGCGCAAGAACTCATCGCCCGTGTTGAACGGCACTGCGGAGTGACTGATCGCATCCCGGGTATTAGTTCAGTGCAAGTCGCCAGTGCAAGAAGTGCATTAGCAATGGAGGAGACGCTTTTTTTTACGTTGCATGCCCGCGACGGTATTGAGGTTGCAAAGCAAGAAATCATTGATGCTGCGGCTGCTGGGAAACGCAACCTGATTATTTTGCCCCTACCCTGGTCATTCATGCCTCCACAGATGGCACAGATGTTGATCGAGGGCGGCATCGCCGAAGATCGTGCGGTCACGGTACACCAACGTTTAACATTGCCAGATGAGAGCAGTGTACACACAACATTACAGCAACTCGTAACATGGAAAGACGCGTTTAGCGATCTCTCCATTGTGGTCTTGCCTCGCCAGAGCGTTGAGCAGAGAGCAGACAAACGATGAGTATCCCTATGGGTCCAGCACGCCTGATTATTGCCGGAGTTGCTAGTGGAGTAGGCAAAACAACCATCTCAACTGGCCTGATGGCTGCTTTAACGGCGCGAGGTTTGCGTGTACAGGGGTATAAGGTGGGACCAGACTACATTGATCCCACCTATCATCGTACGGCTACAGGGCGTCCATCGTACAACCTTGACACCTGGTTGAGCAGCCAGATGATGGTACGCCAGCGTTTCGATGTAGGTATGCGTGATGCTGATCTTGCGCTTATTGAAGGGGTGATGGGGCTTTTTGATGGCCGGAAAGGAACACTCGACAGTGCCAGTACGGCGGAAATAGCCAGATTGCTTAATGCTCCCGTGCTTCTTGTTATAGATGTTTCGCACATGGGGCAGAGTGCCGCGGCGATGGTAGCGGGATTTCGCGATCTTGACCCACGCGTGCAGGTTGCGGGTGTCCTTTTGAATAGAGTTGCCAGCCCGGATCATGAAGCAACACTGAGGTATGCTATTGAAGAGCGCACAGGGGTACCTGTATTTGGCGTGCTCCGGCGCGATCCCTTGCTGACATTGCCAGCCCGCCACCTTGGATTGGTGCCTGCTCCTGAGGCAACCGTTGAAGTTCAGGTGTTGGGAAGCCTCATTGCACGCACGCTCGATATAGATGCGATAGTAAACCTGGCATACTCGGCTGGTCCACTGCCGCTGGGAACAATAGAGACAGCAATTCGTGACGACGTACCCCATCTCTCGCTAGAAACAGTCCAGGCAGTACCGCCAGTTCGGATTGGGGTTGCACTTGATGCGGCATTCTCATTCTATTATCCAGAAACGCTTGGGGAATTTACGCATCTGGGTGTTGAAGTCGTTCCTTTCAGTCCTCTTCATGACGCCGATCCACCGGACGACATTGATCTTCTGTATTTTGGCGGTGGCTTCCCCGAAATGTTTGCGGAGCAGCTCGCAGAAAACCATACGATGTTGGCCGGTCTGCGCTCGGCAGTGCAGTGGGGAGTACCCGTGTATGCTGAGTGTGGTGGCTACATGTATCTGGGGAAATATTGCATTGATGCTGCCAATAACTGTCACTCACTGTTGGGAGTACTTCCGTACGGCTTTCGCATGGGCTTAGAGCGTGCTCAACTGGGATATCGAGAGATCATCACCACCCGTGAGACGATCATAGGTCCGACTGGTACGCGCCTGCGCGGTCATGAATTTCACTGGTCACAGTTGGTCGATCCACTCTTAAAGGAATACGCAGCCTATAAGCAAGAAGGGCTGGAAAACACGCAAGAAGGGTATGCAGATGCAACTATTCTGGCTTCCTATGTCCACATACCCCTGGCGGCCAATCCACAGAGTATGATGAAGCTGCTACATAACTGTCTGGTGCATCGAGAGGCTAGAAATATGCAAGGGAGATGCAGATGAGCAGAAAGAAGCGAGAGCGCGGCTTCACTGCGGAAGCAGGGATAGCGGTATTCATGGCACTCGGTTGCGACTTCCTGGGTGAACCACCTGCTGCCTGGCATCCCGTCGTCTGGTATGGCACGTTGATACAGAAGCTTGAACAGGCTGCACCTGCGCAACCGCTTCCCCAGTTCTTCTATGGTCTTTTCATGCTTGCGCTGGCAACTCCTGCCGCCTTGTTACCAGCGGCAGCAATCCACTGGATAGCGAGACGAATACGCACACGGGCGAGGCAACACGGCCATAGTATGAGTGGATGCACGCTTTACGTTCTCCTTGAAGGGATGGCACTCAAACCTTTTTTTTCGTTGCGCATGCTGGTCGAAGCGAGTCAGAGGGTGCGGGGATATCTGGAGCAAGGGGATCTGGTCTCCGCTCGTCAAGCGCTCCAGGCGCTGGTGAGCCGAGACCGCTCTCAGCTCACGGCAGAGTTAATCAGTGCGGCGACCATCGAATCGTTAGCAGAGAATTTGAGTGATTCGATCGTTGCCCCATTCTTCTACACGCTTCTGTTTGGTCTCCCAGGAGCCGCTACCTACCGCCTGGTGAACACCTTTGACTCAATGATCGGGTATCATGGTCGCTACGAGTATCTTGGCAAGGCAGCGGCCAGACTCGATGATCTCCTCAATCTCCTCCCGTCTCGGCTTACGGCCCTGCTGATTATTGCCTTTGCCCCACTCTTTGGAGGCAAGAGAGGCAATGCCTTGCGCATCTGGCGTCGTGATGCTCGTAAGACTGCCAGCCCCAACGCCGGACATCCAATGGCGGCGGCTGCCGGTGCCTTAGGTCTACAATTGGAAAAGATTGGCCACTATACGCTGGGCGACCGCGCAAGAACGATTGCCACCCATGATATTCAGCGTGCTGAGCAGATGGTCTGGTGGATCGGATGTAGTGTTATTGTGCTCGTCGGGTTGATCAAAATGTTCTGGAGGAAGCAAGATGAGTAGTGTACCCCACAAGACGGAGCGACCTGTTCATGGAGCCTTTGATTACGCGGAACTCGCGTCTCTTGGCTTGCACCCAGAAGAAATCGTCGACTTGAGTGTCAATGCTAATCCGTACGGTCCGTCGCCTCGTGTACGGGAAGCCGTGGCCAACGTTGCCATTGATCGCTATCCAGATCGTACATGTTTGGAATTGAGACAAACTATCCTCGACTACGAGTTGAACGCGACGAATCTGACCCTCGATGCACTGGTTTGCGGAAACGGCACGACTGAACTGATCTGGACGATCGCGCATGCCTACCTGAGACAAGGACTGAAGGCGGCTATCATCGGCCCTACCTTTGGTGAATATCGTGCGGCAAGTCTTATGGTAGGGGCGACGGTGATCGAATATCATACACTTGCCTCTGAACACTTCCAACCTGATGTTGAGGACATTGCTACCTGGATAAGGGCAGAGCAGCCTGTTCTGGTCTGGCTCTGCAATCCGAACAATCCAACTGGCATCTGGTTAGGGCGAGAGCATATGCTCCTGCTGGCAGAAGCGTGTCAGAAAATTGGAGCCATATTGGTCGTAGATGAGGCCTATTGGCGCTTCGTCTCTCCTCAAGAAGAGTTTTCTGCAATGGAACTTACCAATGCTGTACCAGGGTTGGAGATAGTCGTATTGCGCTCACTGACGAAAGATTTTGCGCTCGCTGGATTGCGCCTGGGTTATGCTGTCGCATCGAGAGATAGTGCCAGGCTGTTGAACGCGCATCTGCCATCCTGGAATGTCAATGGTGCGGCTCAGGCCGCTGGCGTCGCCGCACTCACCGACCGTACGTATCTCGAAACAACGCTTAATGCCTTGAGGACTGAGCGCAATGCGTTCTTTCAGGCGTTGAGACAGTATGGCTTGAAGAGTGTGCCATCGCGCACTCACTTCTGTCTGCTCAATGTCAAAAATGCGCATGACGTTCGCCAACATCTTCTGACACGAAAAATATTGGTGCGTGATTGTACCTCGTTCAGACTTCCTCACTTTATTCGCGTCTCTACACGCCCAACGGTTGAATGGCAGCGATTTCTCGACGCATTGCAGGAGGGAATATGAAACAAGCTCGTACAGTCATGATCCAGGGCACGGCCTCGACCGTAGGAAAGAGCACGTTGGTGACGGGCTTGTGCCGTATCTTTGCACAAGATGGTTGGCGTGTTGCCCCATTCAAGGCACAAAATATGGCGCTCAATTCCTTTGTAACCCGTAGTGGCGGGGAGATCGGTCGGGCACAGGCAGTGCAGGCTGAAGCAGCAGGCATAGAACCAACCGTGGACATGAACCCAATCCTTCTGAAGCCTGAAGGGAATTCACGGAGTCAGGTGATCGTTCTGGGGCGTCCGCTGGCGACGATGGAGGCGCGTGAGTACTACCAGAATTGCGCTGGCATCTTTACAACTATTGTTCAACCAGCTCTGGCCCGGTTGCGGTCGGAATATGATCTCATCATCATCGAAGGAGCGGGTAGCCCGGTAGAACTCAATCTCGCACACTATGATCTCGTCAATATGCGCATTGCCCATCTGGCTGAAGCACCAGTAGTGCTGGTGGGCGATATTGACCGGGGAGGGATTTTCGCATCTCTCCTGGGGACGTTGATGTTGCTTCAACCGCAAGATCGTGCTCGTGTGAAAGGACTGATCGTGAATAAATTTCGCGGTGATCTCTCGCTCTGGCGAGAGGGCGAGCAGATGTTGACCGAACGGAGCGGTATGCCTGTACTGGGAACGATTCCTTTCTTCAACACTATCTTTATTGCTGAGGAAGACTCAGTGGCATTGGAGAACGGAATGGCTACTGTATTACGTCATCCGGCAAATCAATCACAAGATCAGCTCGAAATTGTGGTCGTCCGCCTCCCGTATTTGAGTAACTATGATGAATTTGATGCCCTGGCTGCTGAACCAGGAGTGCATCTGCGCTTTGTAGCAAGTGTAGCAGAGTTCCCTCTGCGGCCTGACCTGGTGATCTGCCTGGAACGAAAAATACGCTCTCCGACCTGGCCTGGCTCTGGCGACAGGGACTGGCTCAGCATATCCGCCAATTGGCGCAAGATGGCTGTGCGGTGTTGGGTATCTGCGGTGGCTACCAGATGTTGGGCGAACGTGTGAGTGATTTCTTAGGGTCAGAAGCCCAGGCGGGCACGGTCGAGTCCGGATTGAACCTGCTGCCAGTGGAGACTTTCTTTGAATCGCTCACAGAAAAGACGACACTGCAATGTCAGGCACATATCGATGCATCAGCGGCGCGTGGTCTCTTTGCACATCTCAGCAACCAGAACTTTCAGGCCTACCAGATCCACCTTGGGCGTACAATAGCAACAACAAGAGATGATCAGGCAGGCCGTAATGCTTTTAAGACGTCCACCAGTGGGGCGGATGGCTGGCTGAGTAGAGATGGATGGTGTGCAGGATGTTATTTACACGGCCTCTTTGAAAATGACGCATTCAGAAAGGGTATTGTAGATGTGATAGCAAGACGGCGCTCCATGCAGTCTGTTTCATCTGAGCGTCCCAGCTTCGATCGTCAAAACGAATATGAGAAGTTGGCGACGATGCTACGCACACATCTGGATATCCCCCAGCTCAAAGAGCTTTGCGATTTGATCTGATGCTGCTACTATTTCAATTTTGTATGAGGGAGAGGAGAACGAATGGAAGAATATCGTATGTCTACTGAATCTGTGCGAGGGACTGACTCCTCGTTGCTCCCCGACTTTCCGTCTTCCTGGCGCGAAGGAGTCTATCAGGCCATCTATCGGCGTCGCGATGTGCGTCACTTTCGACCTGATCCGGTTCCTGCGGATGTGCTGGCCCGTGTTCTCGATGCAGCCCATCATGCTCCATCGGTTGGCTTTATGCAACCGTGGACATTCATTGTTATTTCTGATCAGCAAACACGGAGACGCGTACAGGATCTCTATGAAAGAGAACGGATTGCGGCGGCGCAGTTCTTCGATGAACCCCGCCGTGCCCAGTACTTATCCTTCAAGCTGGAAGGCATCCTGGATGCTCCACTGAATGTGTGTATTACATGTGATCCGACCCGTGCAGGAGCGGCTGTCCTTGGGCGTAATAGTATGCCTGAGACCGATCTCTATTCGACGTGCTGCGCAATAGAGAATCTCTGGCTGGCAGCAAGGGCGGAGGGGGTTGGAGTGGGATGGGTCTCGATCCTTAAACTTCCTCAACTGCGTGAGATTTTCTGGTATCCCCCACCACATCGTCCCGGTCGCATACCTCTGTCTTGGGTATCCCACACAGTTCCTGGAGCAACCAGAGCTAGAAAGAGATGGTTGGCGTGATCGCCAACCGCTTGGTGAGATCATTCACTATGAAGCCTGGGGGCATCTGACACACCCAAACTGGCCATCTTTGGATAGGCTGGCACCAGGGATGCCTCTAGCAAAAGGAAGAACGATGAAACGTCTTATTGAGGTGACCAGCCATGTTTGTCCTCTGGATAGAACGGCGATGGAGGCGACAAGTATCCATCTGGATCAACTCACGAAGCCGCAGGGCAGCCTTGGGCGACTTGAAGAGTTGGCAATCAAATTGGCAGGCATCACGGGTCAGGAGCGGCCCTGCTTTCCGCATAAAGGGGTCATCGTCATGGCGGCAGATCATGGTGTAGCCAATGAGGGTGTATCGGCCTATCCACAGGAAGTGACCGCACAGATGGTTCAGAATTTCTCGCGGGAGGTGCGGCGATCAATGTATTGGCGCGGCGTGTTGGCGCACGGGTCATAGTCGCTGACATGGGTGTAGCGGCAGACATACCCAATCACTCAAACCTGATCAGCAGAAAAATAGGACGAGGGACACAGAACATGGCTTTGGGTCCGGCAATGAGTCTGGAGGAAGCCCTCATTGCCATAACCGCCGGTATCAAGATACTTGAGAGCGAGATCGCACAGGGACTTGACCTGGTAGCAATTGGCGAGATGGGAATTGGAAATACCACGGCAGCAAGTGCCATCGTTGCAGCAATAACTGGTCGGTCGATTGCTGATGTCACTGGACGAGGGACAGGGATCGATCAGGACAAATGGCAACACAAGGTAGCCGTGATCAAGCGTGCACTTGCTGTCAATCATCCCGACCCGACGGAGCCAATAGACGTTTTGGCGAAGGTCGGTGGTTACGAGATCGCTGGTCTGGTTGGTGTCATTCTCGGTGCTGCCGCCCAGCGACTCCCAGTCATAATAGATGGGTTTATTTCAGGGGCAGCGGCCCTGGTTGCAACCGAGCTTTGTCCCCAGGTACGGGATTACCTCATTGCAGCGCATAACTCAGTCGAGGTTGGGCATCGCATTGTGCTTGAGCATATAGGACTCGTTCCGCTCCTGAACCTTGATCTTCGCCTGGGTGAGGGAACGGGGGCAATGATGGCCTTGCATTTTGTTGACGATGCTATCGCCATACGAGACGAGATGGCGACGTTCGCAGATGCAGGTGTTGCGGAGAAAGAGGAACTGAGTTCGTCATGAGAAGATGCCTAGGAAGTGTTCGAAGCGAGGTTCTTCATTGAGACTGTATTGTCGCTCTCGTTCATCTGAGTGCTGAGACGCTCATCGCGTTTGAGCGCTGCCAGGTTTTCCACGCCCAGGAGCTCCTTCAACGCTCCCGGCTCGCCTCCGGCCGGCAGATACCGCACCGCAAAGGTATCACGCAACAAAGAGGGATCCACCCCCTTTCTCGTGATCCCTGCACGTTTCCTGAGTCGGCCAAACAAGAGCGCAATTCCATTGGCGGTGAGGGGATGACCCGCTTCAGAGAGAAAAAGGGGGTCCTCGCAGGTCTCTGTCTGGTCTGCATCTTCTCTCGTCTCTGGACGACGTTGATCCAGATAGGAGAGCAGTGCCTGTCGCCCATTTTGCCCCAAAGGCACCTGCCGCTGCTTGGACCCTTTTCCCCGTACGGTCAGTATTCCACCCTCCTGATCCACATCCGAGAGACGCAATTCACCTATCTCAGAGATGGGCATGCCCGTCTCTGCTCGTACCCAGAGAATGGCCTGATTGCGTGCCATCGCTCGCTCTGCCAGCAGGTTCGTTTCTCCTGGAGGTCGGCAGGCCAAGAGCAAGCGTTCCCATTCCTCCGGCTCAAGCGGCTGAAGAAGAGGAGGGTTCGCCTTGAGAAGAGGAAGATGCGCAAAAGGGGTCGACTCCAGGGAGGTATGGCGCACCGCCCATTGGAAAAAGGCCCGAGCCGAGCGTGCATAGGATGCGATCGTGCCTGCCGCCCGCAGGTTGCCCCTCGTCGTTGGCTGGTGCTCCAGAAACGCCAACCAGCCCTGGATTTCTTTGTGCGTGATCTGGCGTAAAAGCGTCATATGGCACTCCATCAGCACATAGTCCCGGAGCAGACCCAGGGCCGTCTGGTGCCATTCCAAGGTTTTTTTGCGTCGCTGATGACGTTTCTGATCCTCCAGGTAGTCCTGGATGGCTCGCTCAATGGGCTGAGAGTCCCGTCTCTTGTGTGGTTTTTTGCTGCTCCCTGAAAAGCTGGACGCGTGATGTGCCTGAGGCTGTTCCCCATCAGGCACGATGACTGGCTGATCTCCAGGACGCGCCACCGTTGCCTGTGGAGACGTTTTCTTTGTCTTTGATTGAGCAAGGAATGGGTGTTCGCTTGTGTTCTCTTGGGCATGAGCAAGAGATGCAGTGAGCGTACGTGAGCACAAGGAACACGCTTCCTCACCTCCTTCGTGTGTCCATTGAGCTGGTTCGACGGGATCGGACGCCTGACCCTGGATCACTTCTTCTGGCCATGGTTCCAGGGATGTTTCCAACAAGAATGCTCGGATTTTACGCATTCCCCGCTGCAGCGTGCGGATTTGCAACGGCTGATAGCGTCCGGGGGAGAGCCGTTGTAATTCCCGGAAAATGTCCCCGCTACTGCGCTCAGGATTGGTCTGCACCCAGGAGGCAATCTGCTCCCATGCTCCCTCAAACGGATCCTTCTGCGTCCGACGCCAGCCCAGGACACGTTTTCGCTTCTCCTGCTGCTGGTACAAGGTGGGAAGTCCTCCCGACAGGTCGGGGATGCTCTCCCTGGCTGGAACTCCTCCCGTTGTGCACGTTTCCACCGCAAAGACGCGCAGCGGCACGACTGCTGCCGGAGAAACAAAAGGATTCGCCTCGGCAGCACAATGAAACAGTGCCTGTTGCAGGCGTTGCAATTGTTCCAACAGGCGAATGGGGTCAAGTGCTTGAGCCACCTCGTTCAGCTCCTGCTGTGTCTCGACAGGCAGAATCCCCGAGAGCAGGAGACGCTGCAACGGCGTTTTCGCCGGATCGTAGCAAAAGAGATCTTTTTGCCGTTGCGTTGTTTCGACACCAATTTCATAGACGGTTGGAAGCAATTGACATACAGGCGCAAGGCCCGGTAGAGTTCCTCCAATTGTCGCAAGGCGTGCTCCCCAACGAAGCGATCATAGCCTACCACCTGGCGGACGATCGTTCGGTTTTTCTCCTCCACAAAACACTGATCATTTTTCACGCGTGGGCGTCCCCGAGTGAAGGTCAAGTGTTCCTGCTCACAATAGGTTACCATCAGATCATTGATAAACTCTGCACCATTATCCGTATCAATGCCAAGCAACGGAAATGGGAAGAGGCTCCGTGCACGCTTTATCGCGGCGAGAACCGTTTCCTGGCTCTGATAGAGCAGGGGAAGACATTCAGTCCAGCCTGTTGCGACATCGGTCATGGTCAATGTATACAGGAAGCCTCCAGAAAAACCTGCCCCGCGTTCCATCCCACAATGCGCGACCAGGTCAGCCTCCACAAAGCCGGGTTGGGTCTCATTCCACTGCGCGAAGGTGCGAATGGGAATTTGCTGTTTGAGCAGGGTTCCGGCCCGTGTCGTGGAGATGCCATGGAGATGGTGTATTCGCGACGCACGCAAAAGCCGATCAGCGGTTGCAGGACTCAGAGAAAGCAGCTGCTTTTTGCTCTCCTCGGTCAGATGCAGATACCCATGCCGCTCCAACGAATCGAGCAGGGTCGGCAGGAAGGGGATCAGGCATTTGGTACATTTCCGATTGTTCGCATTCCATGCCTGCACGAGCGCGTCCACGATCTCGGGTCCATAGCGCGGTTGACGTGGATGCCGAACGACTGGTTGGAGAACGTCCTCGCTATGATTCAAGAGCCAGCGGGCGTAGGTGCGGTGATACCCTGTCGTTTGGGTAAATTCATCCAGAAGCACACGTTTTTTTGCCCGTGGCGCGTCGCGATATGCTGATGCCATCTGTTCAAGCACTGCTCGTCGTGTTTGAAGACTCAATCCTGCTGCCACACGTGCCTCCTCAGGAACCATCTTGCACAAGACCCAGATGTCGCTACGACAGAGACATCCCCCTCATTTGCCTCACGAAATATCGTTGTGGATACACAGAGTATAGCACATCCATTTCTTTTCAACTGGGAGTGGTTAGACAACGGTCTGGCCTCATTGAGCACAGAGAAACAGAACGGGAGGAAATGGCTGTTAAAATACAGGAAAAGAAAGATTTTTCGTGAGGCAATGCGAATTTTTAGGCAGAATGTTTCAGCACCCAAAACAGGCTGTTCCGTTGTTTTTAGGCAGAATGTTGTGTTGTCGAAGGCAGGATGTGTACCAAATTGATGGCAGGGTGTCCTTGGACGGGTTTGTTCCCAAAACAAGATCGTCCCCTTGCAGAACCTTTCACTGCTTGCTTCTTACGAAGCGGCTTGTGATGGGCCTGCAAGGGGATGATGGATACGAAAAAAGCGGGAGACGAGATTCGAACTCGCGACAGCCTGCTTGGAAGGCAGGTAGGTACAAAAACATCGCTTGTTTGTCATGAACCCGCTCTACTGGCGGGTTGAACAACATTACCAAACATGTGAGCGAGTCTGACAAAAGTGCTTACAAGCATTTTTCGTCGCTTATGACAAAAGTGCTTACAAGTATTTCTCACTGCTTCTGACAAAAGTTTTCACCTGTTTTAAAGGCAAGTTGTTAAAAGCTCTCTATAGGATTACTATACACGAAAGAGAGAGAAAATACAAGAGGGTAGTTTGTTGCAATGAAATACTCCCTTAGACTCAAGTACCTGTTGCTGAGAGAGAGGAGGCCGAGTACTGATCCTTCTCCGCTCCTCCTCTCAATCTAGAGCGTGGCCATCATGACTATACGAATATCCTTTCCACTCTCGTTTCTTGAACCACTCATCTTGCTCCCATACATGGGAATTCTGCTTGCCCCATGCCCAATGAGGTACCTTACCCACCGATGCAAGAGGGACGTACTGACTGGGGTTTCCAGAATTTGCTCGAAGCGCACGCAGACCTCCTGGGAGACGCAAACGTGTGGGAAGAAAAAAGGAGGGAGAATCTTACCCATGGGGAAGATCTCTCGTGACGCAATGCGGAGATCATCAAATACGTCATTGTGTGCAGGAGAGAACAGAGATCCTTGGGCCGCTTCATTTTTAGAAGCAGAGGAACACTGGTGTTCCTTGCAGTGTATGGAGCGCCGCATGATTTCCCTCTACAACGCTCGACGCAGAGACTGATACCGTTGTGAAAATTGTTGTGCTGAGAGATTCGGGAAAAGCCGATCATAAGGAGGATGACCAATTTTCGTAAGCACATCCTGGTACAATCGATCTAGCTCATTTCCCTCAACACACCCTTGACGAACCAATAATTGGACATCAAGAACATCTTGCCGATTTGCTCGCTGCATTTTCGATAATGCAATACTGTACCAGTCAAAATAAAAGACATCGACCTGATGATAGCGCTTGATGAACTCGGAGCGGGCTTCCCACTGTGTTGGGAGCGGGAGAAAATCACCAGGGGAAGCAAATTCAATGTTGATATTCATCTTCTGTTTCAATTGGGCGACCTGAGTGGTGAGATTGCCGGGATCGACGGTGATTTGAATATCAATATCGAGGGTTTGACCGGGCCGAATCCCTCGATGAACCAGTGCAGCACCTCCCGTGAGGTATAATCGGCCTGCCTGTCGTGTTCGACCAACCTCCATGAGAAAGTGCTCAATATCTTGTCGCCCGACATGTTGTCGCATACTCATCCCCGTTTTTCCTTCTTACGCGCTCAGTTGGAGCAATGCTTCCCTGACATCATCAGAGAGTTCCCGCTGAGCGGCTTCTTCCTGCAGCAGCAGATGATTGATCTGGTTCTGCCAGTCATCGAGCACGTTGAGGGGGAGACCATAGTAGCGCTGTTGATAGTCTTGTAATGCCAGAAGTCCATTACGTCCATAGCCCGAACGTGGTGGAGGGAGATGACGATCCTTCCAGAGAGCAACAAACGGAGCTTCGGGAAACGATGGAAGGCGACCAAGGGCAAAGGTTAACCGAAAGAGCCACCATTGCTGAAGGTAGAGCGTCGCCAGGATGAGGACGCTGAGCGTTTCCGCGATGGTCTCATCGCTCCTCAGAAGGGCTTCTCCCGCAGAAGAGGCAAGCTCTGGATGTAAAATGAACAGGGAAATGCAGGCATTCTCAACGAGAGGATAGCCACACGCCGCCAGCCGCTGAAGCAAGTGAACAGGCTCGACCTGGTCACCTTCATTCACAGAGGCCCCATTCCCCACGAGGTAAGAAATCCCGTTCATTTGTAACAGCGTAATTAAGGAATCGACTTCATCCCAATCAAAGGTCGTGTTCAGCATATGGATCTTCCTCCAAAGACTATCGAGCACTCTCTTTGGAGGATAACACACTCAAGAGGTTCTCGCAACAGGCTGGACGTGACCACGTGACCGATTTTTAGATGGTTCAGGAAGAGAAATAGAGGAGAGAAGAGCATTTGCTTTCTGTCATAAATTCCTCTTCCTCAATCCTCCAAAATCGGGTCAAGTCCAGAGAAGTTGGCGGCGACAGGCATCAGTCAGGTGAAGATGTCCATGCCGCTCCAATGCCTCGAGATGAGTCGCAAGATAGGGCATGAGCCGTTTTGTACAGATCTGATTGGCGTGTTGCCACACGAAAAACAGAGCGTGTTGGACCTCGGGTCCGAACGTTCGTTGTCGCTGGCGACGAGGAGGGAGCTGCATCTCCTCGGGATGATTGAGCAGCCACATCGCATACCGACGAGCGTAGCCAGTGGTGGCGGCAATCTCGTCAAGCAGGGCTCCTTTTGGGAAATGGAAGCCTTCTGGTAGCGAGGGACCATCTGTCTCATCACCTCATGCCTCGTCTGAAAACCCGCCGTCGATTCCACGTTCCCTCCCTCAAGAAAAAAGGCGACAGGCATCCCCTTCCAAACCAACCATCCAACCATGCTTGCCTCAAATCACTTCTGCCTCTCTTGTTCCAACGAACAGCCTCTTCTGATGCTTCACAAAGAGGAGAAGAGGCACACGTGGAGCGGCTGGACGAGATCATCGTTTTTTGTGCCAAGGGATATGCGGACTGATCAGGGAGGCAGGTTTTAGGTGAGGCAATGCAACAAGAGGGGCAGGTTGTTGCAATGAACTATTTCCTCAAGTTCGTTTCGCTCTGAACAGCTACTTGTTTTCTCTATATACAACCTTCAGGTCATTCCAGGTACATTCAAAATCTTTATACTGGTTAGCACGAAAAAAATCAACAATAGCCCGTGCTGCAAGTGATGTCAGCAGAGATACAAATGGGCGTGTCAATGGATAATCACAAGGGTCGCCTGGAATGTTCTGAGGTATCTGGTAATGTGGCTCCCAGATACCATTGCCATACAAGCCATCGCCGCTGAAACCAATATGCAGGCAAGGGAGCGAGAGCATACGCGTCGTTTCACTTATGGCAGCTCGTCCGGCGCGGTTATCGAAGGCATCTACGACCAGATCGCTCCCCTGAAGGAGTTTCGCAGCGTTTTCTGGTGTGATTTCAACGACGATTGGTTCAACTTTCGCCTGTACCGCACGATAGAGCGCGTTTGCCAGTGCGCGTGCCTTCGGTGTACCCACCTCGGCACGATTGTATGGTTGTGTCGAGAGATTGCGCATCTCCACCCGGTCCTTATCGACGAGTTTAAGCCGTGTAAAGCCCATACGTGCAAGCATCTCTGTGAGATTGCCGCCGAGTGCGCCCGCGCCACATATTGCGATACGATGATCGCTGTAGGGTGTGAGCGGCGCATGGCGCTCTTCGTGAAAGAACGGGCTGTTGGGATTGAGCGAGTGCTGATTCATACTTCTATTCTGCCTTGTGCCAGGGTGAATCGGTCATGACGCTAACCAGACTGGTAAGATCAAAGTCTGTATCCCGATCGCTGAGACAGATACCGCTGGAAATGACGGTTAGTCGTGGATCGACGGTCGAACGGTAGCGTACCCTGTTGTCCCCTTCACTCCATTCTACCACCAGGTATCCTGGTGAACCATCAGTTGCAGGAACTTCGCTGAAGCTCAGCAGCGTTGCATCAGCCTTCGTCAGTGCTTGCTGCAAAGCGCGTTCAAGCGGGGTACGTCTGGCTTGCTGACGCAGCCAATCGCGCTGCTGTTCGCGCTTCTGCTGGCCCATAGCTTTCATTTGTACACGCTCACTCTCACTGAACAGATTGCTTTGTTCTACCTGCCGAATTTGCCAGAAGAGCAAGGCGAGACGTTGTGAACTTGCCAGACCCGGCAAAAAGCGTTCCATGTGTTCTCTCTTTGCGGCTGCATCGCGTAGCCATTCGGCGTGGGTGGGATCAGCCAGCACGTCCGGGCCGTCAAACCAGAGCGTCTTCCCATCAACACGTGCCACGACGCGCTCAAAGCGCTGCGCTCCGTTCGCAGGTTCACAGAGAAAGACGGGCAGAGGTTCGGTGGAGAAGCCAAACCGTTGCCGTGCCTCGCTTTCGTTATAGGGTAATGCCCACCACAGACCGGAGCGTTTGTGCTCCTGAGCGGGCCACAGTAGGATGACGCGTAATGCTGGGAATTGCTCCAGATACTTGCCGCGCTCCCAGGGGAGTGCCTCGCCAAGTACCTCGGCCTCACGCTCGTTAAGAGGGCGAAAACGCCCCCAGCCCACAAAACGTCCCTTGAGCTTGAACTCATAGACCATGCCGGCCAGTCGCGTGCGAATCCTGCCGCCCGGTAGCAGCGGAGCGATCATTTCGCGCTCCAGTACTTGCTTGCTCTCCTGGCTGAGCCTGGAGATGAGCGAACGCACATCAGGTTTTGGCTTGTGCTGCTTGTTGTCCATATGCTTCCTTCACCATGACCCTGTTCGTACGCCACAGGTGCTCGGCGTGCACTGTTCACAATACTCCTGGAACTTCGATTAAATCACGCGAGAGCAGCCGTACCAGTGAAGATGAGGCCGCATAGCGCGTGCATTTCGCCTGCTCAGCGAGGTCGTCCAGGGGAATTTCTGTATTGGCTCGCCAGGCATCAAGTATGCGCCGGTCCAGTGCGATGTCGGTGAACTCTGCTTTGAGAATGGTGGCAATCTGCTCAATTGCCTGGCTCCCCTGTTGCGCTGAGAAGAATTTTCCTCCTGTCAGATAACTGATGGTTGTAAACGCCTCGGTCACGGCCTTCGTCAGTCCAAGCGCATGAATGGTAATGCGTTGCTCTTCGGCCAGTCGCGTGACGCTTTCGATGGTTTCTCCACACAGACAGCCCTGCGGGAAGGCATCACCACGCGAGCCCATACCGTGCGGGGGAGCATCACCTACCAGGATGATGAGGCGGCGTGAATGCTTCCACCATGTCAGTTCGCGGCAGGCAGCGGTGATGCCATCCAGCACCGCTTCTGGTTCGTCGCCACCCCCGTCAACCTTCAAGCGCCGGATGTTCTTCTGTGCCTCCTGCATATCCGCTGTAAAGGGATAGGTCTTGTAGAGCATCGTATCCTGCGGGGGATGATCGCGGTACTCAATCATCCCCAACCACAGATTGATGTCACCGACGTGCGTTACTTCCTCCAACATGGCAATCATCTGATTTTGGGCAGCCTGAATCAGGCCACCCATACTGCCTGTCGTGTCAACCACGAAGGCCAGATCTACCGCGTTGATTTCGTGACGCATCGTCATAAGCGCACCCCCATCGGCGTCTGAGGGCGATGCGGCAGCTCATAACCCATGATGATGTTTACCAACTCGCTCTTCGACGGAAGTGCAAGCAGGGGCAGCACATTTGGCAATGCATAGCTGTCGCCTTTGAACTCATATGCTATCACCTCGATACCACGCTCCTGCAAGCCCTTTTCAAAGGGAACATATGAACCGCCGACCTTCACAATGAGAACGCTGGGAGCACCCTGCATCTCCTTCGCGTACTCCGCCCAGGCATCGCGGAAGAAGGGGGCAGTATTTTCCCCCTCGTCGGTGACGAGGACAATCTGCTCCACGTAGATACGTTCCTTTGTCATTTTCGCCAGAGCCACACCGATGCTGGTTCCCCCGTTGGCCTTGATGAACTTGAACGCTGACTCCCAATCGCTCAAGGTCGAGCGTTTGCCTTGCGCTCTGTTCACTTTGATCTCGAAGGCGGCGGTATCGAAGGCGAATACGCGGAACTCGGCGGTGATGACAGCACTGACGAGAGCAGCCAACTGCTTGGCAACCTCGATAGCCTGCGTCATCGAGCCACTTTTATCGACGAAGAGCGCGGTAGGGCGCTTGATCTCTACCTTATCAGCGACGCGCTGGTCGGTGATCTCGGTCAATTTGCGCTCGGTTTCTCCGTCAAGTTGCGCGACCTCAATGGCCTTCTTTGCCTTCATTGTAGAGACACGTTTATCGGTCTTTGCCTCCACCAATTTCGTTTCGATAAGCGCCTTGACCTCCGGGTGCTCCATTGCTCCACGCCGCTTGAGAGAGGCCATATTGTTAATGATTTCCTGCGGCGACATGGCGTTGATCAAGGCCACCAAAAGCGCGGGCGTGATCTGCTTCAACGCACCCACGGCGGTTGTGTAGGGAATTTTGTTGGCGACGATGATCTCCGCCTGCTGCTCGGCGCTCTCGGCCTGAGCCAGTTTCTTGAGCGCAGCAAGCGGGCTATCTTCCGGCGGCTGTTCGTCGAAGAGAATGGCCTGGGCGCGGACCCCCGGTTTCAGGCGCAGGCTGGCGTACAGGTGCTTGAGATCATCTCGTGCACGCAGAGCCGCTCCATCAAACTGGCGGGGATTCTGCTCACGCGTCTGCAGATAGTGTGCGATGGCGCTTTTGAGTGAGCGCGGTGCCTTGCCGATCACCCGTTTGGCATGATCAAGGACACGCGCCACTTCGTAGGGAGCCAACCCTTGCAGCAGCACCCAGGCGGCCTCACGGAACTCGCTGTACTCGCTAGTTGCCAGATGCGCGACAAAGAGCGTTTTATGATCGCGCACCTCACCCTTCTGAAAGTACCAGGGCGCGAGGTGACCATAGAAAAGCGGATCGCGCGACAATGCCTCAGTATGCAGCGGCGCTAACTCGTCGATCTTGCGATGAGGCGTCGTGAGAAAAGAATTGAGAATCTGTACACGGATGTCGTGTTCGTTCGTCTGCGTCATGGCTCGTTCCCTCCGTGAGAGTACAATGCTAGGGGGAACTCCTCTGCAAAGGGTCTCGGATTCCTCAGCGCTGTAGGCGCGTCCCCCTCAGAAGAGTTCCCACTACCAATAGGATAGGTTGGCATTATACGAGTCGATACAGATTGGACGAAGGTTTGGCGCATTAGAACGTCGATATGCGCCAAACCTTCGTCCAATTCAGAGTCAAGCAGAGAAGTCAGAAAGATGTAAATCAGGCAGGAACGCGCGAGTCGAAAGGGCTTTGAAAACGACGCTCTACCACTGAGCTACAGCAGCACGAGAGCTGCTGGTGGGACTCGAACCCACGACCTTCCGATTATCAGTCGGTTTGTTTGTAGGCTCATTCTGTAAGAGCGCGTTCCTGCCTGATCTAAACCGGCCTGCCCTGTACGAGTCAAGAGAGCCTGTCCTTGCGGACTTCCCAGAGGGAGTTGGACTCGAACCAACGCTCCTCCCTTGCGGGAAGAGGTACCAGTGTGTAAGCTCACTTTATCAGAGTACAGGGCAGAATGCTTGCTTATCCGTACATCGCCTCCGGGCGAACAATGACGGCCTGATTGGTGCGCACGATCACATGTGTGTCGAGATAGTTGGCCGGAAGGTCAAAATGACTGGTAAGCGCCTGCCTGATTTGTACGTCAGAGGCATTGCTGGCTAGATCGAGCATCGCCAGTGTCAACTCTTCGCTGCGTCCATCGAAACGCACATGAACAGCCTGATTGATACGCTGGGTCATTTCTCTTCCTCCTTCCAAAATTGAGGTGCTTGACAATAGAGCAATCATTTGTTTTTTGTCAAGTTCTTTTTGCTATTATGAATGTACACTATTCTCTATGCGCTTGTCAAGATGTTTTGGCACTTTTTTGGGCACCATCCAAAATTTGCAGCACTGCTAACTACAGGAATTTTACCCGCAGGTAAGATCTCTCGTGACGCAATGCGATCGCTACAACACTTCATATGATAAAGCGATAGCCAACTCCCCAAACCGTTTCAACTTTTTCACCCATGTGACCAAGCTTTTTCCGCAGACGAGTAATATGGTTGTCAATTGTACGGTCAAAGCCCTCGTAGCTGTCACCCCAGATTTGTTGTAAGAGGACTTCTCGCTTGAAGACCCAGCCCGGATGTGAAGCCAGGAGAACGAACAGATCATATTCTTTAGGAGTCAGATCGATTTCTTGCCCGTCGAGCTGTACTGAGCGTTTGGCAAGATAAAGGGTGAGAGCGCCATACGAAAGTGGAGGAGGCTCAGGAGCCCGTGCTGGAGAAGAAGGTCTCTCGCCTGGAATTGTACTGGTGCTCATCACACGCTTGCTCTCCAATTCTACGCGCCGCAGAATAGCCCGTACCCTGGCCTGGAGCTGGCGGATACTAAATGGCTTGCTGATATAGTCATCGGCACCAACCTCGAGTCCCAGGATCTGATCAACCTCCTCAGTGCGAGCGGTGAGCATAATGATTGGCATGAGATACTTTTGCCGCACGCGTCGGCAGACCGCCAAACCATCCAGCCCAGGGAGCATCCAGTCGAGAATAATCAGGTGTGGATGATGCTCCTCAACCGCGATCAGGGCAGTTGGACCATCGAATGCTTGGAAGACGGTATGCCCATCCGTCCTAAGGTGGGTACACAACAAATCGCAGAGGACCATATCATCTTCGACGACAAGAATGGTTGCCAACAGCTTCTGCTCCTCTCTCAAAGAAAACGTGCCTTCGTTATTCTATCATGTGGGAGAAGCGTTGTTTACAGAGCATCCTCTGTTGACGTGGCGACACGGAGCAACACACAGAAGCGGCTGCCCTTTCCTAATTCGCTCTTGACGCTAATAGAGCCACTCATCGCGGTGACAAGATCATTCACAATCGCAAGACCCAGCCCAAAACCACCAGAAGTACGTGTGCGTGAGGAATCAGCGCGATAAAAGCGTTCAAAAATGTGTTCAAGGTCGGAGGATGAAATACCAATACCATTATCGGCAACAACAAGCAGCAGATGAGATGCATCGGGCTGCTCCAGGCTCATTTCGACAATCCCACCAGCAGGTGTCGAGGTAATCGCGTTGCGTCCAAGGTTCAGAAGGATCTGAGCCAGTCGTTGCCGATCTGCCAGGACAGGAGGGAGAGATGGTACGACCCCACGTACAAGGGTTACCTGTCGCTCACGCTGTGCCAGAGGCATGAGGACCTGATAGACCTCTTCGATAACTTCACTTGCTACAACATTGGTAATATTCAGACGGAGTTCACCTGTCTCCGCCCTTGCTAACGAGAGCAAGTCATCTACCAGCGTTTCAAGCCGCTCGACTTCATTATGTACAATGGTGAGGTAGTTATATACTGTTGTTGCTGGTGGGGTTATGGTCCCTTCCTCGGTTGCTAATAACAATGACTCGATATGCCCGGCGATACTGGCAATGGGCGTGCGAAGCTCATGGGAAACATTCACTACCAGCTCGCGCCTTCTCTTGTCAGCTTGCTCTGCTTGTACCCTTGCCTGCGCCGCTATATCTCTTGCTTCTTCCAGGCGCATTGCAGTATCGCTCATGCCAAGCATCACACGCGCAAATTGCCCCGACACGAATGCAAGGCCGTTCAGCAAATGGAGCGTGGCAGGAATGAGACCAAAACCGAGGCAAGCAAGGAGCAGATACTGTGATAGATCACCAGTCCTATCAGCGTTGTTGCGGAAAAGGAGAAAGAGGAGGAGAAATGGCGCAGTAAGGAGTCCTAAGACACAGGTAGTGCTCGTGATTCCCAGCGCCAACGGGAGCAATGTTATTGTAATGACCAAGGAAAAAATTCCGAGCAAAAACTTTGCGAGCAAGTAGGCTAACGTCTTCCAGGTCATGGAGTTCGCCAGCGAAGTTTGTACTCTCTGCCAGCGTGTCAGGGAGAGTGACGATGAGTATGCCAGGGGAGCGATCTCCACCCCTAACCAACTCATCGTGAAATAGCGCTCGAACGTTGCCAGTTGCCACCACGCGCTCATCGTGAGTATGAGAATAGGGATGCCAATCCAGATGATACTCGTCGCTATCCCCAGCGCTATTGCCGTGACGAGAAAGACAAAATAGCCCAGCCCCAGCGGGAAAGACAGCAGCAGATACAGAATATTTTTATAAGATTGTCTCTCTGCAATAACCTGCAAGAATGCACTGTACGATTGTCTCTTTGCTTGCAACATAGGTATCATTGTTTTCTTCCTCTTGCTTGTATCACATCACTGGTTTTCACTATAGCGCATATTTGTCCCAAAAGTATCTCATGAAGTATGTCGATCACCACCATGAATGGGACAGAATGGAGATAGTTTCTCTCCATTTACCGCGCATACTCATAACAGAGCAAACAAAAAACTGTTCTTAACGAAACCAGCAATCCTGGAAAGTACTAGAGTAACAAGGAAAAAATGATGAAAATGCACAGCGAAAACCTACGAAAACCTACAACAGCAGGAAATATTGTCTATCTCCTCCTCTCGTTCCCTATGGGTCTGATCTACTTTCTGATAACCGTGTTTGGGCTAAGCATAGGCTTAAGCACGGTGGTACTCTGGATTGGCCTGCCCATCCTCTTCGGGACATTTTTTGCGATCCGTGGGATGGCAGAGTTGGAGCGACGACTTGTTGTCAGCCTGTTACGTTTCCCTATTCCTTATTATCAGCATCGTAGGGAGTGTGAGACACGCCGCACTTTTCTGAGGTACTTTAGCGATATGTTGCGCGATCCGCATACCTGGACGAGCACGCTCTACATGCTTTTGAAGCTCCCGTTGGGCATTTTTTCTCTCACGCTCGCGCTGGTATTACCAATCGTGGCAACTGCTATCACCTTCCTGCCAGTCGTCTACCTTATAAATCTGTTCGTCAATACGATCCTGCTGAAGAATGGTATCCAATCTACAGGATATATCATTCCTTCCTTTATACAGGTTCATGGAACCTTCGATCCTGTCATGTTTCTACGCTCATTTGTCGGGGTGCCAGTTGGTCTCCTTCTCTGTTTTATCACGCGTTTCGTCTTAAATAGTCTCGCTATCGGTTCGGGGGAATTGGCACATGCTCTCCTTGGTCCTGGAGAAACCGCTAGTGTAGCACAACAAGTAGAGTATCAAACGATGCCATATGTGACTGGGTATTACGAACAACCATTCTATAGGACCCAGGAGAATCACTCCTGAAACGTACAAATGAACCCACCATTCGTTTTTCAGTAATGCTCTTCCCTGCCAACAGTTCTGCGATCCACGAGAAGAAGCGTTGAGTGTGTCCTTTGCCAGGATGAGAGAGAGCTCGCTCTGCTCACTGCTCGTTCGATTGGTTGAGGAAGTCGTTGATACCCTGCATGCAAGCTTCAAACTGGCTTCGGTGTACATTATGGGTCGCGCCCGCAATCTCGATGGCACGACTGTGGGCAGGCAAAAGTTGCTGTGCTTGCTGCCAGGCCGCCTCATCCAGGAGGGTTCCAAGGGTGGCATCGGCGCGGAGTAATAGGGTCGGGACGGCAATCGTGGAGAGCAAAGGGAGCAGATTGCTGTCTTGCCCTGCCTCGGCAAAGACACTGATCACCGCCTCGCGGGTCACGTGATGCAGGGCGTCGATCTTTATTGTGGTACCGTTTGTCTAGACAAAAATGGACCAATTTTGAGAGAGAACTCAGCAGTATTAGAAAAGAGACATCGAATGATCATGCCGATAGACCGAAAATGGTGTTTTATAGTCTAACGACTGATGATACCGTTTATAGTTGTAAAAATCAAAATAGTCTTTGAGACCATTTCTTGCCTCTGAAACCGTTTGGTAGTCTTTAAGGTAGACTTCCTCATATTTTACGCTACGCCACAAACGCTCTACAAAGATATTGTCCAATGCTCGTCCGCGTCCATCCCAACTGATACGAATTGCCAATCGACGTAAGCGATCCGCGAACTCTTTGCTCGTAAATTGCGCTCCCTGGTCGGTATTAAAAATCTCCGGTTGTGCGGCCTGTAGAGCGCGATCAAGTGCTTCCAAACAGAAACTGGTATCCAGAGTGATGGAAAGTTCCCAGTCCAGCACAAACCGACTGAACCAATCGATAATCGCCATCAGATACACCGAGCCATGTGCCAGGCGAATGTACGTAATATCGCAGCTCCAAACCTGGTCAATATGATCGATGCTCATCCCACGCAAAAGATAGGAGTACCGTACCGGTTGTTCTCCTGGCAAACTCAGACGTGGTTTCGGATAGATCGTTTCCAGACCCATCAGCCTCATAAGCCGTCTCACGCGTTTGCGATCCACCATATATCCTTGTTCCTCAAGGAAAACCACTAGCTTTCGCAGTCCATAAAAAGGAGTCCGAGTATATTGTTCATCGAGCAATCGCATCAAGAGGAGATCTTCCTCACTTTCGGGCACTGGCTCATAATAGTAGCTGGAACGTGCTAAATCCAACAATTCACATTGACGTGCAATCGACAACTGTGGATGATCTGGCTCAATCAAATGCCGCTTTTGTTCAACGGTATGGACTTGATTTTTTTTTGAGAAAATCCGTCTCGACTTTCAGTTGACCGATTTGTTGATATAAGCTTGCTATTAATGCTTCTTCACTCTTGGCTCGTTCATATCCTGATCGTGAAAAGATCTCTGGGAGTTCATCGAGAACCTGCTTCTTCCATTGCGTAATTTGCGTAGAATGAACTCCATACTCTGAAGATATCTCATTGATCGTTTTCTGTCCTTTTATTGCTTCCAGTGCTACCTTTGCTTTGAAATCGCTGCTGTACTTCTTCGGTGAACTTGCCATGGGTTTCCTCCTTGGAAATGCTCCTCTCCTTCCTGCTATTTTATCTCATCAACCTGTCCAGTTTCCTGGTACCAGTATACAG
>CAVUVQ010000008.1:0-33759 GCA_963744875.1 uncultured Chloroflexia bacterium
GTCTCTTTGCAGGCCGGTGAGAAGCCGCTTCACAAGAAGCAAGCGGTGATCAGGCAAGCAAGGAGACGATCTTGTTTTTGGAACAGCGCATTGCTTCACGAGAGATCTTACCGGCGGGTAAGATTCTTGCCCTTTTTTCCTCCACCCACTGGGACGTCTGCCGCAAGGTCTCCGCACGCTTCGTCCTGCTTCTGGTCTTGCCCAGTGGCCTGTTCCTCTTGCGTCCTCGGGTAAGATATCTCATGAAGGAAGTGGGAGGATGCTCGTCGCGGTGGCTTTCGCAAGAAATCCCTCGGAAACGCGTTCCCTCGCTGTGGTCAGGGAGAGGTGGCATCTTGCGCGTCTTGACGTCTTGTTCTGTGGTCTCCCAGAAAACTGGTGCAATCCATCTCCTCGTTTCCTCTCCATCGCCTGCAATTCATGAATGTTGCGAATGGTTGTTGCTAGCAAGGAGCCATTGTATGTCGTCGAATTCTCTCACCACCTTGAGCTATGCCGCTCGTCGTGAACTCATCGAGCGAGTAGCACCGCTCTACCGTGAGGCCTCCTTGGCCCAAAAAGGGCTGTTGCTCGATCGGATGGTCGCCATGACCGGCTATGCCCGCAAGTATGCCATCCGGCTGCTCAACCAAACCCCAGAAGGCAAGCTGCCGACAGGTGCCTCAGTATGGCTCGGAGGTACGACACGCGCTCTTGTTCGCCTGGAAAGCGACGAGAGATGGAGAAACTGCCAAACGTTTCTTTCTCAAAACGCTCGTTGCGCCTCATATTAGCGAACCTCGTGTGATCAACATTGACAAAAATGCGGCCTATCCCAAAGCGTTCAACGAGTTCAAGGCAGAAGGATATATCCCTGAACACGGTGAACGAAGGCACGTCAAATACCTCAACAATTTGGTCGAACAAGACCACCGCTTTCTCAAACGGTTAACGAAACCAGGGATGGGCTTCTTCTCATTTGCAACGGCATGGCGAACACTTCAAGGTTACGCGATCATGAACATGATGCGGAAAGGACAACGACAAGGTGTGGACAAAGGAGATGTAAGAGGGCAGGTCGCGCTGATCGCCACGCTGTTTGGAGTGGCGGCCTAAACTGAATAGAAAGAACCAAACTCTGTCTGTTGGTTCTCTCCATGATTTTTTGCAACACAACCGTTAATACTACTTTGGTAGCTTCGATTTGGTTGGCTCTACAAGCCCATTAACGAAACCAATCTTTCACAGTCAGTCCAAGAGCAATCAGCTTGCCACCGAGTCTGAGTGAAAACACATGTGTATTATCTACTTTTTCTTCAATTAGTAAGACGAGGCTCCTTTGCTTCGTTTTCATCTGCTGGTTACTTGAGAAAACTTGTCCATCACGTTATAATAAGTAGTTATGGCTTTCGGGGCTCATCTCGCTGTTCCAGGAGCGAATCCTTGCGAGAGGTCTGCACTGAATGAACAACCAGATTGAGCGAATTAGCCTGACCTTACCCACGTCTTATTCACTTGAATAAACCAGGAAGAGGAGGATCGAGATGGGCGTTCTAGATGCGTTTAAACTGATTGGGAAAGTGGCGATTGTCACTGGTGGCAACCGAGGTCTGGGAGAAGCTTTTGTAAAAGCGCTAGCCGACGTTGGAGCGACAGTCGTCATCGCCACTCCCGCTGGCTCCCATGACCGAAGCGAATTGGTAGCGGCAGGCTTGCAAGCAGAAGGAAAACAGGCCATTATAGTCGATGTCGATGTTTCTCAGCCCGACCAGGTACAAAACATGCTGGAGGAAGTGAACCGCAAGCTAGGACCGATCGACGTACTGGTCAACAATGCCGGTATTTGCTCCCATACAAAAGCCTTGGATGTAACCGTCGAAGAATGGCAGCAGGTCATGGATGTGAATGTGAACGGATTGTGGTACTGTTGCCAGACAGTGGGACGCCAGATGGTAGAGCGCAGGAGCGGCAGTATTATCAATATAGGATCCATGTCGGGCCTCATCGTTAACCGACCCCAGATGCAGCCCCACTATAACGCCTCCAAAGCAGCGGTCCATCATATTACGAAATCATTAGCCGCAGAATGGGCTCCATTTCATGTCCGGGTAAACGCTATTGCTCCTGGGTACATAAAGACACCCATGTCCCCGGTAGACCAGCCAGAGCTGCGACAGAACTGGATTGAGGATGCTCCCATGATGCGTTATGGTCAACCGGAGGAACTGGGTCCACTTGCGGTCTACCTCGCATCGAATGCTTCTAGCTTTATGACCGGCTCCGTTATTGTCATAGATGGAGGCTATACTCTCTGGTAAATCGTTCGCGCATTACCAAGCGGTTATATCCCTCACTTGAGAAAAAGAAGTCTCTCTCTTCAACAAAATCTGTTGCAAAAAATGGTTGACAGAGCATTTTTCCTCCAGGCTTTTTTTGCAACACAGCCTTCAAAACCGAGTGTGAGTGAGGTTGCAACGTTCTCTCCCGTAGCACATATTCGACTTCCGAAAGCCAAGCGGTTTTCCGCGTCTGGGCGACCTCTTATGGTTGCCTGCATCGTCTCACGCTCCGCTACACGTGGGTGAAATTGCCCTGGTATCAGAGGAGGAACAGCCGGGTACCGCAGGGTGGGGTAGGGGTAGGAGTAGATCGATTGGAATATTACAGTCGTGCTCCTTTAGCTCAGCAATGCTTACTCCAAAAAGAACAAAACAGCTTCAAAACCATTTCCCTTCAGATGTGACACGCAGCTACATATGGCAGGAGCTAGGATCCAGATTTGAGCTAGAAATGTGAAAAGCTTCTACGTATTGACAGCGGTACGATGAACCGATCGGATACAGACATCGTACAGATGCAGGCGAGGGAAAAAGTCAAGGAACAACGAGAGATGATCAAGAAGATCGAAGATCATTGGGAAATAGAAGAAATATTTGAAACGAGCTATGAAAATTCTTATAGTCATATACTATAAACTCATCTCACTTTTCAGCAAAAACGCTATCCTTCCTTCTCTTCCCTCCCACCTACTCCTATGCTACGGTCCCCTTCCCCTCAACTCCCTCTCCTCTCCCATGGTGACAATGCTATACCTAAAGCATCAGTAAATACCAATGAGCGACATCGTCCTATGTCTTCATATTGAGAAGAACATGGGTTAAACAGAAACGAAGAGGAGCTTCTCATGAAACGTCAGCAGGAACAGCAATTGGCAGAACCAAAGAATGAAACAGCAGCACTGCCCTTTTTAATCACTATTGCTGAGGTCGCGAAATGCCTGAACCTCGGCAAAACAAAAGTCTACGAGCTGATCTGGAAGGAGAACCTTCCAGTCCAGAAATTTGGACGAGCTGTCCGTGTATCACCAATTGAACTTCAGCGATGGTTAGAGGAACGTGAACGCCACTAACATCCTATTCAAGGAGATAGCCAGTGCGTGTTCATGCACTATGCTAGCTTCGCTAACCGTATTACAAAGCCGTTCTTCTTAACCGAGGGACCATTTTCCTATCGTCTCGTGTCCTTTTGAAAATGACTACCAAGAACCCTATGAATTTGGTACTATTGTTCTAGCTCCCCTGTTTCTTATTGCGTTCTCTAGTATTGGAGGGATGTTATGTGTAGACAAACATAACGATTGATCCTAATATGTACAAATTTTATAATAAGAAAGAACAAGCACACAACGAAAGGAAAGACGATCATGAAGCATCGAGGACACGGCGACGGGTCCATTTATTATCGTGAGAGTGATAAGCGCTGGACATCCAGTCTTATCCTGCCAACAGGGAAACGGAAGTATCTGTATGGCAAAACAAGAAAAGAAGTACAAGAAAAGTTACGAAAAGCTCAGCAAGCGGTAGAACAGGGAACCCTTGTCCAAAACACGACGATCACTTTCGGGAGTTATCTCGAGGACTGGTTAGAGGCACGCCGATCAACGATCAAGGCTGTTACCTATACGTCGTATACCAGTGTCTTCTAATAGGCTTCGCTGGCGAGGGACTTTGGGAACAAGACACACTCACGGGCAATTCGTTGGCGTTCGTTTAAACAACGAGGACGAAGCGTGGTTATTCTCATTTTCTCTCAGCAAGTCCTGTTGCTGTTATTCCCAGAACTGATCCCCAGATACTATGCGCGGCAATCATCATCAGATTCCGCCGTACCGATTCTGTTTGCCCCGATTCAGAAAAGCCTAGCAGAGGAGTAAGCCCAAGATAACTTACGAGCCATACGAGAAGCCCGAAAAACATTCCTTTCACTGGCGCAGGAAAATTCGGTCGTTTTTCCAGGAAACAATAAAGCGATCCTATAGACGGTAGGCTACTGGGGAGATGGAGAGAACAAGGGATGCCCTTTACGAGGTTGATTTTTACGGGAGCCTGCTCTCGCCATTGCTCCATAGCAGGCACAAGCCACGCACTTCCTGAAAGGTCCTGTATGTCAAATTCAGGTTGAGTGAAAGAGAGGGTTGCCAGGTTTCTTCGCCTGTCTCGCTTGACGAAGACCATGCAAAGCGCTTTGCATGGTCTTCTGGTTCGTTTATATTCAAGACTTGTTGTCATAAGGAACCACCCTGAGCCTCACATCAGTTATTGAAGTAGTGCTCTTCGAGGTCAGGGAGAAGTCGCGGGTGCACAGGCCGCCATCCCAGGAGTTCCTGGGTCTGTGTACTCGACCTCGGGAAGTCGATCGCCGCCACTCTGTCGAGAAAAGGGCCGAAGTGAGAGCCTGCCTCTTCTCGGGAAATGCTGACCACCGGCAGGTTCAGGTGGCGACCGATGACGCTGGCAATGTCACGGAATGGCACACCCTCGTCTCCGACCCCATTAAGCCGTGACCCCGCCGGGGCGCTTTCCAGTGCCAGACGGTACAGGTGCGCTGCATCGAGGCGATGGACAGCAGGCCAGCGGTTGGATCCGTCGCCGATATAGGCAGAGATGCCTTTCGCTTGAGCGATAGCGATCAGTCTCGGAATGAAGCCGTGCTTGTCGCCCTCGCTGTGCACGGACAGACTGAGAGAGACGACCGATGATCGAACTCCAGCCAGTGCGAGCACCGCGCTATCCGATGCCTCCCCGTTGAGGTGAGCGGTGGTCACGAACGGCTTGCCTGTGCCTTCGAGCGCCGCCCCCATCGTCTCGACGGCACGCAGATCGATGGGGAGCGCGGCTGCGAGGCCCAATCCGTGCCCAAACGCCAGGTGAATGACGCCATCGGATGCCGCCGCCGCGGCACGCAGGTTGTCGAGGTCATCAAGAGTACCGACGTGTACCTCGGCCCCAGCTTCCGAGAGGGCCTCAGCACCCTTGTCTGAGCGGGTAAGACCAACGACCGTATGGCCGGCACCGATGAGTTCGCGGACGACAGCGGAACCGATGAAGCCTGTTGCTCCTGTGACGAAAACACGCATAGGAAAGTTCTCCTTCTCCTGGTAAAATGAATCGTGCATGTGATAAAATGAGGCTACCTCCCTCTATAAACGGAGGTATCCTCAGGTTTACCTCTCTATAATAACGGAGGGACCCTCACTTTGTCAAGGGCCACTCTCCCTGGGAGAAAAGAGGAGCATGAAATGCACGAGCCAATACCAGCCCGCCCCATGCGAGCTGATGCCCAGCGCAACTACGTCAGTCTGCTGAACACGGCGCAAGTCGCGGTCTCGAAGCTCGGCGCTGACATTGTCCTGGAGGACATTGCCAGGTCGGCTGGGGTTGCGATCGGAACGTTGTACCGTCACTTCCCTACACGTCAGGATCTCCTTGAAGCCGTGTTCCTGGATGAGACCAATGAATTGAGGGCACGCGCTGAAGAACTGGCAAGCGCCCCGGCCCCTTTCGACGCCCTGGTGGGCTGGCTTCGTCTCCAGATGGACTTCGCGGCTCGAGGGCGGAGCATGGGAGCCGCCATCATGGCAGCCAAGCACGTTCCGGGAACAAGAATCTCTGATGCGAACAATGCGATGCACAAGGCGGGAGAAGTTCTCTTGCTCCGCGCCCAGGCCGCAGAACAAATCCGAACGGATGTCCATATGCTCGACGTGATCCGACTCGTTTACGGAATCGCCCTGGTAAATGAACATGCGTCCGATCCTGATGGGGCCAACCGCATGCTCGATCTCGTCATCGCCGGAATCAGAACAAAGCCAAGTCGGGACTGAAAAGTGGTGTGTCACCTCTCGTTGAGGGGTGGCGGTTTCCGCTTAAGATCCTCGCATATGCTATCAACGTTGCTGTCAGGCTGATCGCTTTGTGGTGAGCCTGACAGCAACGTTTTCCGATTCCCTATATCCTATTTTCCGCGCATCTAGCCCTGGGCCTATTGGTCAGGAGCGTAAATGCGAGTGAGACAACCCAGACTAGCCAGAGGAGCATGCCTCCAAACACGAAGACCAGGAGTATATTCCCCAAATTGAGATCAAGCTGTTCAAAACTCGCAAGTAGTAAAAAGATGCCAGCGGCAACCCCTAGACAACCGAGCCACGTCTTCTCGCCAGGTGCACGTAGGAGACTGATGGCCAGCAAAAGAGTCCAAATCCCTATGATCTTCAGCATTGGGATCACCCCAGGTACCTGACAATGCTCCCAGAAGACCGAGCGTCGTCCCGCCAATAGATGCGAGCAGCAATAAAACGCCGGTAATACGCGCGAGATTGAGCGAGTATCGTTCAGCTCTTTCTATATTCTCGCTCACAAGCTGTTTTCTGTCTCCAGCCAAAATTTGAGCCATTGTATCATCTCCTTCTGATCTAAAAACCGATCTGGCGCATTAACGTTGGCAGATCGTAAAAGATGATTTCCTGGATAATCTGCCCGTTTTTATCCCACTGAGCAACGGTACAGAGGTCTACATCGAACGATTTGCCAGTGGGAGGAATCTCTTTGCCATCAGGCCCTTGCATCGGTCCCGTCATCGTCCCTGTATAGCGTGTAATTGAGCAAGTCCAGTCACCAGAGGCAAAGAAGACCTTGTAGGGTCGGTTGTCGACACGCTGATCAGGGAAGGCCTTAAATGTGTTAATTGCATCATCGCGGTGAGTTTCGATGCTATGGGTCGGGGGAACATCGGTCAAACTGACCACCACGTCTGCCCTATGGCGCTGGGTGAACGTGTCAAAGTCCTGAGCGTTAAAAGAATCGTCCAGCGTCTGCATAAGTTCCATGTTTCGTTGTTCTGTGCCCATTATTTTCTCCTCATTAACATAGAGGCTTCTCATCAACTGTAAGCATGCCCCCAGGGTTCGCGCATCATGGTTCATGACCAATCCTCGCGAAGTCACTAGATGTGATACAGGTTCATTATTGTTATGACCTGAGTTATTGCGACTTCTCATGCAATACAGTCAGGCGGCAGACATTATATAAGCTTGACCCGTTAACCGCCTACAAACTTCGTTGCACCTCAACATCGCTTTCTCTGTTTACAGTATGGTGATCTTGCGCTATGAAAGCGTCATAAGGAGCGTCATCGATAAGGAAATTTTTACATGCTGATGCCGGGGAATTAAAATCAAAGCCGGTCTTCTCTTCTTATTCTTGCAACTACATGTCTAAGCACGCTGCAAGATCTGTTGAATGAATGGCCCGCTCACAAAGAGCGCTCGCTGCACTCCTCCCAGGTCATCTCCTACATCATCAATGATCGCTTCTGTGAGATGGAGAACCTCCTGCTGGCTCAATGGCTGTAACGTGACTTTCATGAAAGGGAGGATTCTTCTCGCGTCGGCGAATCTGGCTGACAGGTGTAAGTCCATCGCCAGGGCTTCGCTACGTATCGTGAAGAGCAGCAGTATGGGCGTTTTTTGTTCGTTCCACTGGCGAGCAAGGTAGTGCAACAGGTCGCTAGAAGCGCTATCAAACCATTGCACATCATCAAGGAACAAGATGAGCGGTCTGCGCCGGGCCAGAGCCGTGAAGAGCCTTGCAACTGCTTCAAAAAAGCGCAACTGATCCGTCAGTTCATCCTGAGACGGAGCCGGCAAGTCGGGATAGCGGATACGCAACTCTGGCAACACGCGTGACAATTCGACCAGCCAGAGATCGTCGAGCAGATCCTCCGGGGCGTTTTCCTCTTCGAGGCGAGACCACATGGCCTCAACAAGTGGCTGATATGGGAGCCGCACGCCGCTCTCAAGAACATGCCCACTCAAGGCATCAGCTCTCTGCGCTCTGGCCCAGGCAACAAACTCACTCACCAGTCGTGTTTTGCCAATCCCCGCCTCGCCTTCATTGATCACACCCTGTGGGTGCCCTTGTCGGGCATCCTGAAAACAATCCACAAGCTGACTGAAGACCGGGGCTCGACCAATTAGTAGACTGAGGAGAGCACGTGGAGGGTCGTTGCTCTGTATTGGTACAGTGTGCTCATGACGCTGAAGCATCGTTGTACGCACATGCTCTGCCAACTCGACGGTTTCGGCAGAAGGCTGGACCTGTAACTCCTCAGCCAGCCGTGCCTGGCAGGTGGCATAGACCTGTAAGGCTGCCTCAGGATCGCCAAGAGCCAGGTGAGCCTGCATAAGACGCCGATAGGCCTCCTCGTGCAATGTTAGCCAACGAGTGAGCGTCATTCGTAGATCGCCATACGTACAATCGTTTTTCGATGAATGCGACAGGGAACAGAGTAGTATTTCTTATGAAAGGAACAAACACATGGTACAAGTTATAAAGCTGGGCTATGCAGCCTTTGAGACAAAAGATGTTGCAGCGATGCAAGCATACTACATTGATGTTATGGGACTAACACTGGCAGAATATGGTGACAACGGAGCAGTGTATCTCAGGAGTGCGTTCGATTATCACACTATTGCGCTTTATCCTGGTCAGGAGAATCGTTTGCGTCACTTTGGATTACAGTTGGATGGGAAGCAATCACTCAAAGAGGTAATAGCACAACTAAAAGAACTCGGCATCAATGCCGAGTTCCGCACAGATTCTGAGCCAGGAGTCGCCCAGTTGCTGCAACTAACAGATCCAGAGGGAAACACGCTACAACTCTATACATCTATCCAGCAGGTTGATCATGGCTTTGCAGAACAAGGCATCGTTCCCGAGAAGTTGGGACATCTGGGACTATCCGTACACGATCCAGAACGGGCCACCGATTTTTACCAACGTGTATTGGGCTTCCGCGTCTCAGATCGTGTCGAAGATTACTTTGTGTTTTTGCGCTGCGGTCCCGACCATCATACCCTCAATCTCATGAGATCCAGGGACCAGAAGTTAAATCATATCGCCTTCCAACTCAATGACTGGGCTCATATGCTGGTGGCATGTGAGTTGTTGGGAAGGCGCGACATCCCTCTGCTCTGGGGACCAGGTCGTCACGGTGCCGGTCATAACATTTTCACCTACCATCGCGATCCCAACCAGCATGTCATTGAACTTTTCACTGACCTCGACCTCATGCTGAACGAAGAACTTGGGTATTTCGAGCCACGTCCCTGGCACGAAGATCGTCCTCAGAAACCAAAACGGTGGCTCGATGGCGAAAAAGCGGCGATTGTCTGGGGAACGCGCCTACCCCCCGACTTTACTCGGTGACATGATGGGTTTCCATCATGCCTGTTTTGATGAGGTTCTAAACACTACTACAACGCGTCGTTGCAATTGAAGTGAAAACGTTAGGAGCACACTTACTACGAGCCAAAAATTTGCTGTCGAACATCTCCAGGGTGTGATTGGCGTCACCCCCACTCCTGCTCTACCCGCAGCAGAAGATATGCGTGCACGTAATACGGTCAATATTGAAGAATAAGAACGTATGATCCGACGCTTAATCGAGGATGGTGTGGATGGGATTATCACAACATGGATTGGAGCTATGAGACCTATCTCGCCCGGCAAGATTTCCGCGAGTTCTCGAAATACAATATTCCGATTGCGAAGACGCGTTTCAACGAAGCTGGCTATATCAATTCAGGTCCAACCCGCCATCCCTATCACATCATGCCTTCAGCCTATATCGAAGGAGCACGTGAGAGCGGCAGGCGTTGGCGACAGTTGATACAGGAAGTGACAGGTGTTAGTAAGAACAGTAGTTCTCGCTAGCCAGGGATTTATGCCCTGTATAGATGTCTTGCTACTTCTCGAACATCCTGACTGACAGAATTTGATATAACGGCCAATCTTACATTGAAAAGCACTTCTTTCTGCACGAGTCGAACATAGCGTTTGCAGGGTTCTATTATCTCAAATCTTTTTGTACCCATGGATCAGCTAACAACAAAGGAAACCATTCACATAGCATTCAGTTTTTGTACTACTGGCACTTTTATTGTTAGCTGATGTATTTTCGGTTAGACTCTACTCAGAAGGATGAAGATTTCAGCTATTCCGAAGGAGGGAAAGCTTTTTATGCAAAGGACGCAGACAACGCTAAGATTACTACTCTTTGGTGTGATGATGCTTGCTCTAATAGGCGGTGTGAGTACGTTCGCATCCAGAGTTGGAACGGTCCGGGCAGCGGCAGCCACTGGCTTGCACGTTTCCAACAATCAGCTTCTCAATTCTGCAAATCACGTTTTTCTCCCTCATGGCGTAAATCGTGCTGGTGGTGAATATATGTGTGATGCCACAAGCAGTACGACCGTGTTTGATGGGCCAGTTGATGCCACCGCTATTAATGCGCTCCTGGGTTGGGATATCAACATTGTGCGTATCCCCCTCAACGAGGATTGCTGGTTAGGCATCAATGGCTATCCAGCGGCTCAATATACCTCTGCCCAATATCAGCAGGCCGTTGTCAATTTTGTCAATTTGCTCAATGCGAATAATATTGTAGCGATCCTTGATCTTCACTGGGCTGCACCGGGAACCACACAGGCGAACAAGCAATTGGCGATGCCAGATCTCGATCACGCTCCAGCCTTCTGGACCTCGGTTGCTACGACGTTCAAAAGTAATTCCTCGGTCATCTTGGACCTTTTCAACGAACCCTTTACGACAAGCTGGTCTTGCTGGCTCAATGGGAGCAGCACTGCCAGTGCCAGCCCCTGTACGGATGTGCCTTTCGCGGTCGCCGGCATGCAGAAACTGGTGACGACGGTTCGTGCGGCAGGTGCCACGAACCCTTTACTACTGGGCGGTCTTGCCTATTCCAATGATATGTCACAATGGTTGCAGAACAAGCCTGTCGATCCAGATAATAGCCTGATTGCAGCTCTGCATATCTATAATTTCAATCTCTGCGATACCTTGAGTTGCCTGAATGCGCAGGTTGCCCCGGTTGCTGCACAGGTACCGGTTCTTGTCGGTGAGATGGGCGAGAACGATTGTGCACATAGCTTCATTGATGCTATGATGGGCTGGTTTGATACACATGGCATCGGCTATCTTGGCTGGTCCTGGAATACCTATGACTGTAGCAGTTTCCCGGCGCTGGTCAGTAGCTATACCGGAACGCCAACCGCATATGGGGTAGGGTTGCACGATCACCTGATCAGTCTTGCTGCTATCGGTGGTCCACCACCCGCCGTGAGCCTGACCAGCCCAACCACCGGCCAGGCCTTCAAGTCGCCGTCGACTATTACCCTGACCGTTGCGGCTACGGCCCACAATAACAAAACAATTACCAGAGTCGAATTTTATAGTGGCAGTACCCTATTGGGCACCGCTACGAGCAGTCCCTATAGCTTTAGCTGGACCAATGCCTCGGCAAATAGTTACATTCTCACTGCTAAAGCTTACGATAGTGGTGGTGGCTCAACCATCTCCGCGCCCGTTGCGATTACGGTAAATGCGCCTGGAAGCACGGCCATTGGTTGTAAAGTCCAGTATACTATGGGTCAGTGGAGTACCGGCTTTTCGGTGGGCATCAATATCACCAATACAGGCACCACTGCAATCAGCGGTTGGACACTGACGTTCTCGTTCTCAGGCAATCAGCAGATTACGCAGAATTGGAACGGCGTGCTCACACAGACTGGTGAGAACCTATCGATCAAGGATGCTGGCTATAACGCCAATATCGCGGTCGGTAACTATACTGGCCTTGGTTTCAATGGTGCCTATAGTGGCGTAAATAATAGTCCAACGATCTTCTTTCTAAACAATCAGGCCTGTACCGTGGCTTAATCAGCTAAAAGAAGCCGTATTCTCGCCTGCTTGGGATTGAAGAAAAATAGATGCATCTCCTCTAGAGAATTTCTAGAGGAGATGCATCCAATCGTAAGAAGGAGAGTACTTCATTGGAATTGACATACGAACAAAAGCAAACACTCTATGATCAGGGCTTCGTCAAGCTGCCAGGCACCGTCCCCAAAGAACTCGTTCATGATGCGCTACGAGCAATCAATGCATCCCTTGGCTCGGAAGGGATCGATCCTGCTCGCTTGTCCATCTTCCGCTCACAGTCGTATTGTCCTGAGATAACCACTACTCCACCAATAGAGCGCCTTCTCAATGCATCTCCTTTATGGAGTATCGCCGAGTCCGCGCTAGGGACAGATGCCATCCAACCAGTTCATTATGGGCAGATCGCGTTGCGCTTCCCTGTCATGGGAGAAGCCGCCCGTGCCACTCCACACCTGGATGGGATGTATTTTCCCAACAATGGCGTGCCAGCAGGGACCATCCGCAACTTTACAGCACTCATCGGTGTCTTTTTGAGCGATATTCCGCACGAAGATATGGGTAATCTCGCCGTCTGGCCGCGAACCCACAGATTATACGAGAACGCCTTCCGAGAACACGGCCCGCAAAGTCTGCTTAATGGCTTGCCACCAGTTGAGCTTCCCCAACCACAGCAGATTACAGCCCAGGCAGGTGATGCAGTCTTCTGCCATTATCAGTTGGCGCATGGGATCACAGGGAATTCATCACCCTTCATCCGCTATGGCATCTTCTTTCGCCTCATACACAAAAATCACGACGCCTGGCAATGGGAGTGCATGACCAACATCTGGCGCGAATGGGCCGGAATGCAACATGTTGTCGCAGAATCTGCATCTTAATGACTATATCGGGGTCTTCCTCCTTCCAGGGAAAAAGGGGAGCCTATGGTGTCCCACCCGGCCCCTGAAGCTTTATCCAGATATAGAACGTATCGAACTTGAATCGAATCTAATAAGGGAGATAATTGCCTGTGTTTACTGCTGCGAAGCCGGTCCATTATCATGGAAAGGAAGCATACGAATATCTCTGGCTGGATGGAGAACAGCAAGAGACGGGTACCTCTTTATTTGCGGGATCGCTCCTGGGGAGTGAAATCGTGCGTATCCGCTTTCTTCACACTGCCTACCCCGAAGGACTGCGTTTCCATCTGGTAGATGACGGAAAAGGCACCTTGCCTTATCACTCCTGGATCGTTTCGACAGGCGATGAGACGTGGGATACACCATCTAATGATGAAGAGGCGCAAGCAAAAATCTTGCCTTATCTGCGCGGTTTTGCTTCTGGCAACAACGAAATGCATTGGACACGCCCCCTTGCTGATGATGAGAACTTTTATGGATTTGGTGAACATACGCGTGCGATGAATAAACGAGGCGAGTTTCTGCCATTGTGGAACTGGGATCCCGACATGGGGCATGGACCTCAGACGGGTAAAATGTACACTGCAGTCCCTTTCTTCCTCACTATTTCAACAACGACAGGCAAAGTTACCGGGCTTCTGGTCGATCATACCGGGAACATCGACGTGGATCCAGGCCATGCTGATCTCAACCAGACGCAGATTACGGTCAGGGGCGATAGTCTGACGCTCTACTTTTTTGCTGGCCCGACACCTGCTGATGTGTTACGTCAATATACCGATCTCACTGGACGTATGCCAATGCCGCCCCGTTGGGCATTGGGTCATCATCAGGGACGTTGGAGCTATTATACAGAACAAGAAGTTCGCTCTATCGCCACACAGTTTCGTGAGCGCAATCATGCCTGTGAGTCGCTCTGGCTCGATATCGATCATATGGATGGCTTTCGCACGTTTACCTGGAATGCACAGTCTTTCCCCGATCCGGCCACTATGATCAGTGATATGCAGGAGCAGGGATTTCATATCATCCCTGTGATTAATCCTGGTATCAAGACTGATCGCAACTATTTTGTGTATCAACAGGGACTTGCTCGTGGCTATCTGTGCCGGAAGCAGGGTGGTGATCTCTACATGGGAACTGCTTGGCCCGATGACTGCAATTTCGCGGACTTCTCGCGCGGCGATGTGCGCAAGTGGTGGGGCGATTTTTTTCATACCTTTCTCGCGCAAGGGATCGCAGGCAGTTGGAATGATATGAATGAACCCTCGCAGGCGACGATGATGGAAAAGAAATATCATAAACCGATCCTGAAAACGTTTGATGATGATGTAATGCACATCGCTGCTGGCGAAAACATCACGGGTGCTGATGGTCCCCCTATATCACATATATTCTTTCACAATGCGTATGGCCTGCAGATGGCGCGAGCGATGCGTGAGGGAACACAACGCTTTGCACCCGATAAACGTCCTTTTGTGTTGACCCGCTCAGGAACCGCCGGCGTGCAACGTTATGCAGCTCTCTGGACAGGAGATAATTCAGCCTGGTGGGAACATATCACTCTAGCAATGAGGATGTGTTTGAGTATGGGTATCAGCGGCTTACCTTTTACCGGTGCGAACATTGGAGGCTTCTGGGAGAATTGTACCGGAGAATTGCTCGTGCGCTTCGTACAACTTGGCGCGTTCCTCCCTTTGTGTTGGAACCATAACGCGGTCGACAATGTGCCTCAGGAGCCATGGGCTTTTGGTGAGCCATATGAAAGCGCATACCGGATCGCTATTGAGCAACGCTATCGTCTTCTTCCCCATCTCTACAATCTGTTCCATGAAGCATCCGTAAACGGTTCGCCAATCATCCGACCCCTGTTTTATCATTACGCCCAGGATCCGGCCGTTTACGCCATTGAGGATGAGTATCTAGTTGGTGAGACATTGCTCACTGCTCCAATCTCTGTCGAGGGCGCAACGAGTCGTCAGGTCTACTTGCCAGAGGGAATGTGGGTACACTATTGGGATGGCCGACATTATGAAGGCGGCAAGACATATAAGATAGAGGCTCCACTGGAGCAATGGCCTTTGTTTGTGCGTGGAAACAGCATTTTGCCAACCGGCCCAATGATGCAGTACATCGGACAACGACCAACTGACCCCCTAACTATTACATGCTATATGACGGAAGAGGGACAGGCGAGCTACACGCTTTACGAGGACGATGGAGAGAGCATGGCGTATCGACGTGGCGCGTGCAGTCAGACAATCGTCAATTGCGAACTCTTGCAGGATGGCGTAAAGGTCTCTATTGAGGAGCAGCACGATGATTACCATCCGACGCGAGAATGGTATGAAGTTATTGTGAGACATGGTGAGCAAACGTTGCAACAACGTGTACGAGCAGGTCAGGGGAAAGTGACGCTCAAGCTTTAGCTGTAACTCATTGCTAGTTCCTCATCATAACATTACAAATAGCAAGATGCTGCCGAGAGCGTGAGCGGCTCAATCCGCTCACGCTCTCCGTAGTACATCGTTTTCAAGCACGCGTATCTTTGCGCTTCAGAAAGATACCAATGGCAATTGTCAATACAATCACGATAGCTCCCAGAGCGATCCAGGACAAAAGCAGGCGGTTCAGGGCATTGCTCTGGCTATAGATCGAATACAGGGTACTATGATAGGTGTAGTCGTTGCCGAACAGATGATCACCACCAATCGTTTCCGCATGCAGACCGATAGAGGAACCAAGCGCAGCCATCGCCCAGCGCGTGGGGAAGATCACCGCCAGGATCTGAGTGAGCCAGTCTTTCAAAGGAATAATGGCACCCGAAAAGATCACCTGAGGGATAAGGATGAGCGGCACAAAGCTTACAGCGCGGTCATTGTTGGGAGCAACCGCCGAGATCGCCAGGCCAATCATCAGGCCAGCGAGCGATGTCAACGTGAGTGTGATGTAGGTCTCCAGCACAGGAGGCAGAGCAATGCCCTGGTGCAGAGGCTCACCTATCTCAACGAAAAATGTCAATACAGCACTCTGGAAAAGGCAGAGGACACCCAACACGGCGATTTTCGAGAACATATAGGGCATGATACCCAGATTAACCGTTCGCTCACGTCGATAAATGGCGGCCTCTTTGACGAACTCACGCGTTCCGTTAATACAACCAAAGAGCACGGTCGCAAAAGCCATAATAAAGAGCACTTTTTGTGCATCCGCACCAGGACCATTGACAAGAAAGCTTTGCAATGCTTGCTGACGACCACCATTGTGTGAGGCGAATGCCTGCCCCTGTGGATTGCTTTGTAAGAAAGTAAGTACCTGGGAACAGTCGATCAATTCGGTCTGACCTGACTGTGGTAACGCGAGGGGACCCGTTGCCGTGAGAATACTCGTATGGCATTGCACTAACTTATTCGCATCAAAAACCCCTGTGCCAATCTCAAAGCGAACCATCAATACTAGCATCAACGCGATCACGGGTGCTTGCAATAGTAGAATAAGCAGGTTGCCGCGATCATTTTTGAGCAATTCTAGATAGCGCATCGATAACAGGAGAAACTGCGACCAGCCCTTGCCATAGGAAACCCGCCGACGTGTGTCTGTACCCGCCACCGTTGTCTTCAACGCCTGGTCGTTCGCCTGTACCCGCTTCTCGCTGAGCGGTTCGGCAACATAACGTTGATAATCAGATGAGGCGCGGAAGCGAGTTTCTGCCTGCTCAGGAATGTTCGGTTGCTCTTTTGTTGGCTCCAAAGTGCTATAAATCTCAGCGAAATCGGTCTTCTCAAAGAACTCTTTTGCCGCATTGGGAGGGCCAAAATAGGCGAGGCGTCCACCTTGTGCCAGAAAGCAGACATAATCGCAGGCATTAATATTGTTTGTAGCATGCGTGACCAGGACGATCGTGCGTCCCCGGTCAGCGAGACGACGGAGTAGCGACATCATTTTGCGATCCAGCCCCGGATCCAGGCCGGAGGTCGGCTCATCCAGGAAAAAGACGCTGGGATTTGCCAGGAGTTCTAGCGCAATGGAGACGCGCTTGCGTTGACCGCCAGAAAGCTTGCTGACCAACAGCCCACGTCGATCAGTCATTTCCACATCTTCGAGCACCTCATCGATACGCCACTGTATTTGCTTCCGTGTGAAATCCTCAGGTAGGCGCAGGCGAGCCGCATAATAGAGTGCACGCTCAACAGTTAGTTCACGATGCACAATATCGTCCTGTGGTACATACCCAAGTTGTGTATTAAAGGCCGCCATATTATGGTAATAATCTACGCCGTTGTAGAGGACCATACCCTCCTGAGCAGGCCGCAAACCATTCAATGCATCCATAAGCGTCGATTTACCCGCGCCAGAGCCACCAACCAGCGCGACGAATTTGCGTGGAGGAATAACCAGGGAAATGTCGTTCAGCAGAACGGTCGCGTTATTGCCCGTTTTCTTAAGTTGGAGCGCATCGATACGAATATGGTTGCTCTCGTCGTACTGTTTCAGCTCGGCTCCTGTGTAGGTAAAGTGATAGGGGCCGATACGGATTTCGTCTCCTGTGCGCAACAGGTGGTTTGTGATTGGTTGCCCATTAACATACACATGGTTGGTGCTATTGGTATCGAGGATCCGATAGCCGCCCTCAATTTTTTCAAGGAGGGCGTGGTGAGCGGAAATCTGGGGATGGTTGAGGACCACTGTATTATCAGGAACACGTCCAATCGTGAGGCGGTCGCTGTTAAGGGGGACTGGTGCCAGTTCAGGAAGTGTTTCATGAAAGGTACCAGAACCATCATTATAGGTAAGTGTAATCAATGTACCGTGCTCGTCGCCAACGCGAAAGATGTCCCCGTTTGTAAGTTGTTTGCGAAAGGGTTGATCCCCAGCGATGCGTTGGCCCTGATACCATAGTCCGTTCAATGTATTATTGCGTGAGGGATGAGGATGGATAAAAAAGAGTGCATCCTCTTCACGTACAATCTGGGCATGATGGGCAGAGATAATAGGGTCAGCTATCACCAGGTCGTTCTCAGCAGTTCGCCCAATGTTCGTGACGGGTTTTGTAAGCAAATGTGTTTGCTGGTTGCTATGAATATTGCTGCTGATGATCAGTGAGGGCATACCTATAGAAGGTTTAATGGCAAGGTATGTATGAAATACATCATTATCAAGAGCTTCGACTTTATTTGCCGGAGTCACCTGAGTTGCTAAGGGGGTTGTAAGTGCGGTCACGGAGGGCGAGGGTGCCCGTAGCACCGTTTGTGGTATTGCTTGCTGAGTGACAAGAAAAACAAAACTGGTATTTTCGCTCAGGTGCACGACTACTTTATGTTGAAGCTCTCGTTGTTGTACACGTTCTTGCTCAATAAAAATAGAGCCATTTTGTGAAAGGTTTTCAATGCTCCACGAACTGTTCTGATAAAAAATACGTGCATGCTGTCGCGAAACTTTGGGATCGAAGACAACTACATCGTTCTGTTCGTGACGACCTATGAAGCATTCTGCTTTCTGGATAGAGATAATTTTTTCCGCCAATGGTCCATTGAGAAACTGAATAGCAGCCTCGCTATCAGGTGTTGCTATTTGATCCATTTAAAACTCCTTGTGAGCTAGCGATGTAAAATAAAATAACTACCAGATGAATAGTGATAGCTTCAGTTTATTTTCTATTAGTATAGAAGATTTTAGAGAAGAAGGAAAGAGAAACCGACTATGGAAGGCGCTTCATCTTGTACAAAAAACAATAAAAAAGCTTTTTTGTAAGTGAAATTGACAAACATCGCTAGGTACGTTATCATCAATGCAGTGCATAAAGATAACATCCTTCCAATTAGCCGTATCTGTTGCTTCTCTGTATTTTGTATCTCAATAGATGGTGTAACCTTTGTGTACAGAAACATCTTTTAGAGCAAGGAGGCTCAGCTACATGCAAGGGTACGTTCTGCGCAAATCGCTACTGACATTGTTGACTTCCAGCGTATTTTTATCGCTCCTCTTCTCTCATCCATTATTTGTTAAAGCCGCAACGCCCAATTGGAGCATCCAGAATGGTGCGTTGGAAGCTCAGGGGGGCAATGTCGGACTGCTGGGTTTTGGCTATAATTGGACCGATTATACCATGACCTTTTCAACCCAGATAGTCTCCAATCAATCAGGGTGGGTAGTACGTGGTCAGTCATCTAGCAACAACTACCTGTTCATTCTTGATGCTCATACCGATGTTAATGGCACCCCCGACACACTTCAGGAAATAGTTGGGGCAGGAACCAACACATATGACCCTATCGCCACCGTCGCGCTTTCTAGTGCTCTCCAAATCAACACCTGGCACACAGTAAAAACAGTTGTGAAGGGAACCACTATCACCGTTTCGCTCGATGGAACTCAGATCTCGTCCTTTAATACAACCTCCTTTGCATCTAACATTCCCTCCTATGCAACGGGTACAGTTGGTTTTCGCACGTTTACAGGGGAGGCCGCCAGTTTCAGAGAATCTTGAGATCACTGATGTCAATGGCTCAACCCTCTATGCAAACCCTTTGAGTCAGTCGTCCGACCTCACCGATTTTTTTGTGCCAGGTAGTAGCGCCGTCCCAAATCCCTGGCCGTCCAATCCGAACTGGCAGCAGTACGTCCAGGCTCCTGCTTCGCGCGATATATATCCAACAGCAGTTGCGAGTACAGCGGGAAATGTCACAAATTCCGCTGGCCTGACCCATCCAGGAAGCGGACAGACAACTACGCTAACCTGGTCTGGCTCAGGAACTGCGCCCTCGCTTGTGCTTGATTATGGCAAAGATACAGGTGGACTTCCTGAGTTCACCGTTACCTCCGAAACAGGCAATCCGACCTTATTAGCAACCTATAGTGAGGGATTGCAATATCTTTCCAGTTGTGGCGACTGTGCATCTCCTTACCAGAATACCATTGCCGATCCACAACGCTATGATACCTATACCGTGAGCCAGTCTGGCACCATCGTGAACCGCTATATCCAGGGTGGTGAACGCTACCAGGGGATCAGTTTGAAAACAGCCGGAAGTATCACGTTAAGCAACGTTGAGATCTACTACGAGGCCTATCAGGGTACTGCCAGCACCTTCCAGGGCAACTTCGTCTCCGATCAGCCTCTACTCAATCGCATCTGGTATGATGGAGCCTATACGCTCAACCTCAATCAGTTACCAGCTCATACCTCCTCAGGTGCATGGAGTATTCAGAAAGGTGTGCTTGATATCCAGGGAGGCAATGCGGCTCTCTTAAATACTGGCAGTAATTGGACTAACTATACCATGACTTTTTCGACTGCAATCAATACCAATCAAGCAGGTTGGGTTGTGCGTGGACAATCAAGTAACAGCAACTATCTGCTCATCCTCAATGCTGACAATGATAGTGGGGGAACTCCCAATGCGTTGCAGGAAGTCGTTGATAACAATGGCACGTACACTTTGCTTGCTACTGTGGCTCTTCCGTTCGACATCAAACCCGCTAGCTGGCATACAGTCAAGACCGTGGTACAGGGAACAACAGTAACAACGTCAATTGATGGTCAGCAGGTGGCTACGTTTAACTCCACGCAGTTTCCTGCAGGTACGCCATCTTACTTCAATGGCACGGTTGGTTTTCGCGAGTACGGTGGCGAAGAGGCCAGTTTCAAGGACCTCCTGGTCGTTGATGCCAGTAACAACACCCTCTACCAGAACGCGTTGAGCCAGACACCTGCATTCAACGATTTCAATGTTCCTGGAAACCCGTTGCCTATTATTCTAGATGGTGCCAAACGTGACCGGGATGTATGGGAAGGTGATCTCAATATCAGCGGCCCAACGCTTTATTACTCGTCGAATGCTACGGCGTATATGAAAGGCTCGTTGCAACTTCTGGGTGGTTATCAATATACGAGTGGTTTCGTCCAGGGAGTGCAGAGTGCGCTCAATCCGCTTAATACAGCCTCGTTGCCGGGCACAGTTGGCCCCTACTCAGCATCGTATTCGATCTACTTTGTGCTCAATATGGCTGACTACTATCTCTATACAGGGGATCTGGCCTTTGTCAAACAAGAGTGGCCCATTGTGCAGAAAGAACTGGCCTGGAGCGCTCAACAGGTCAATAGCCAGGGACTCTTTGTGACGAATAGCAGTGATGGCAATGATTGGCATTACTATGATGGCAGCTTAAACGGAACGGTGACGGAGTTCAATCTGCTCTACTATCAATCCCTCATTCAGGGAGCAACCCTGGCTACCGCTGCAGGCAATAGCAGTCAGGCGACAACCTACCTTCAGCAGGCAGCGGCGCTCAAAACAGCGATCAACCAGCATTTGTTTAATACCGCAACCGGTCTCTATAAAGTCAGCGATACCAATAATGCAATTCCTCAAGATGCCAACGCAATGGCCGTACTCTATGGAGTTGCCCCAGCCAGTGCGGTTGCTGGGATTCTCTCTAGCATAAAAAAGGATCTCTGGACGAGCACAGGACCATTGCCGTTCAGCTCTGATGCCAACTTCAAACAATATATCAGTCCTTTTATCTCAGCATATGAGGTGTGGGCGCGTTTGCAATCCAATGATACTGCCAATGCGCTCTCCCTGATCACAACCGAATGGGGTGAGATGGTCAACTCAAGTCAGGATGGCACTGGCACGGCCTGGGAAAACATTGCAAGTAATGGGACACCTGTCTCATCTTATACCAGTCTGGCTCATGGTTGGTCGACCGGAGCCACAGGAGCCTTATCGAAGTATGTGTTAGGTATCAGTCCGCTTAAACCGGGCTATCAGTCCTGGCTCGTGCAACCTCATCCAGGTTCTGTTGCCTGGTCTGAAGGTCAGGCACCTACTGCATATGGCACGCTGGCAGTCCAATGGGGATATGATGCCAGCAAGCATTTTCATGTGCAGGTACAGACGCCTGCAAGTACAACTGGTACGATCGCCGTTCCCGTGGCGAACAGTCAGCAAGTCCAGATCAGCATCAACGGTCATGTGGTCTGGAATAACGGTGTATTCCAGGCTACATCCGGCGTTACTGGTGCATCCAGTAATGAAGGGTTTGTCGATTTCAGTGTAAGTGGGGGAAGTACTTATCTTGTAACAACAAATCCGTAGTACAAGTTCAGGCACTTCCTCAGGTTTTACGATTTTGCTTCATTGTACAAAGAGCTATGGCATAAGCGAGGCTGCTTGTGCCATAGCTCTTTGTACTCAGTCGAGGTTGGTATAACCATTCGCATAAAGACATACTATAAAAGAATTATATCGTTGTATATAAAATCAAGAATGTTCAATTAAGAAAAATGAGAAATTTGGATAAGTAGTATAGTGGAAAGAGAAGTTTTTCTTTGTTAGAAAGATCATGCAGCTTGATGATGGACAATAGAGAAAGTGGTTAACATTCTCTGGGATCTCTTTCAAAATACATGTAAAATAACAAAAAGTTCATAAATATGAAGAATATAAAAGGTTATTGGAGGCATCATGCTAGCATCTGTGCACTCTGCTCAATTTTATATGCAAAATGATTCACTTCTCGAAATGGTGAGCAGATTTCTCAAAACTGGAATCGCCTCACAAACTGCTTGTATTGTTATTGCCACCAGGGATCATCGAGAAGGCATTGCACAGCGCCTTCAAGAACATGGTTTCGACCTCGAACGTGCTTTTGAGAATGGAATCTACATAGCACTAGATGCCGAAACGACGCTCTCACATATTCTGGTGAATGGATCACCAGATCCGGAGCGGTTCGTTCACACTATTGAACCCCTTTTGAAGCGAGTCACGCCAGGTTCTGTCCGCATTTTTGGAGAAATGACGACGCTGCTGTGGATGCAAGGAAAGCGTGAGGAAGCTATTGCCCTGGAGGAACTCTGGAATATATTGCTCAATCGCACGTCTTCCATAAAACTCCTCTGTCCCTATCCATTGCAGAGTTCTACAGAGGACCACGACAGTCGTCAATTTCTCCATCTGTGTCACCAACATGCCCACGTCATTCCTGCTGAGAGCTATACTTTGCTTTCTAATCCACAGGAGCGCTTGCAGACTATCGTATTCTTACAACAGAAGGCCATAGCTCTTGAGAACGAGATCGTCAAAAATAGTACCTACACCCATCTGGTAGAAGAACTTCTCCATCTACTCGCGACCTTGAAGACGACGAATGAGCAACTCGAGCAAGCGAGTACGACTTTTCACCATTTTATTGCAAAAATGGGCCATGAGTTTCGGACAGGACTCACGAGTATTCAAGGCTTTAGCGAATTGCTCAGTACGCAAGAATGGGGTCAGGAAGAAATCAAAGAATTTGCAAGCGATATCATGACCGATGCACAACGGCTCACCCGTCTAATCTCGGACGTGCTAGACCTGGAACGTATGAAATTGGGAAAAGTTGAACTTCACTGGGAAATGGTAGATATGAATGCCCTGTTGCAACGGTTGTCCACTCAAATGCAACATACAACCACAAAGCATACTCTCCGCTGTCATCTGGACGAACAACTTCCCCTCGTGCCAGGAGATCAGGACAAATTAATTCAGGTTGTCAGCAACCTGCTCTCAAATGCCGTGAAATATTCTCCAAATGGTGGTGAAATTCTGCTCAGCAGTCAAAGAAAACAGGAGATGCTTCAGATCAGTATCCAGGATCAAGGAATTGGTATCCCTGTGAAAGCTCAGGAAAACGTCTTTCGGCCCTATAACCGCATTGGATCAGAGAAGACGCGTTATATTCAGGGGATTGGACTGGGGTTATCAGTTGTGCGTGAAATCATCAGTCTTCATGGGGGAACAATCTGGGTGAAAAGCACGCCTGAACATGGTTCTACCTTCTACTTCACCTTGCCCTTGACGCAAAATCACTCTACTACCATCACTTAAAGGCACAAATGTGCCTTTGAATTGGAAACTGAATTAGTCCTTCTCATCTTCATCTGGTTTTCCTGTGTACCTTTGATCAAGAAATTCCTCTTATATAAAATGACGGGAGAGAGCCTCCGTTCACTGGCGGAAGCTCTCTCCCTTACAAGAAGCTAGAAACTAGTTGTTGCACCCGGAGTTGCATGAATTGCCAGAGTTATCAAAACCACATCCGGAGCCGAAGTTAGAAGAGGAGTAGCCAAAGCTCTCAAAATTGGCACAATGCCCGCTGTAGTGACGGCGGCGATGATGGCAGCCTCCGCCCTGATTCCAATTACGATCACTATGCCAGCTTTCCTGCTCATTATACCCGTCGTTGTTGTGTTGCCTGTCACAATGGGCGCGAAGACCCGACCCGCCCTGGATGCTTTGTAGCTCACTATCAGTCAACTCAAACCCAATCATCAATTCGTTGTTGTTCATTTTTCTTTCCTTTGTTGTTATGTTACGTGTAGAAGTGTGTCTGCACTTAAGAAATGTGGAACAGGAATAGTTCACACAAATTTAGTATACTTGCGATGCAATACATCTATACATAAATACACGCTTTAGCGATCATAAGTACTACAATGCTTTGAGAGCCGACACTCGTCTCGTAATAGATACAGTAGCTTAATTCATAGTTTCAGCTCAAAGAAAATAGGGCCTGCATCCTTCCTGGAGCATCGTTGGAAAATGGGTGAGGTGTCATCTGAATGGACGGAAATCTAGAAAATATCCAGCAGTTGCCAAAGAGGGTGGACTAGCTATATTGGAATTCACCAGTAGTTTGTTCGATGGTTTGAACATGCTGCTCTTGGCTCAAGGATTGTCGGGTCAGCACGCTCCTCGAAGCGCACGTCTCGGGGACCGTAAAGTATGGTTCCTTTCATAATGTTTCTCCTTCTCGTTGAGAATGTTCGCCAATATGTGCTGACGAGCGTCCTGCTTGTTGCTACAGAATACCTTCCTGGCGTCAACTATCACTGACATGGTCATGGACCAGCCAGTGGAGAAGGCGAGTTGGGTAATCACCTCGCTGATCTTCTCGTATCCATGTGACAGATCGCGACGATCTTGCCTCTACAATTAGCCGTGATATTGCTCGTTGCTCACATGTTCCATCCAGTCAACCGGCTTGCCATTGAGCCGCTCCTGAATGGCGATGTGCGTCATGGCGGTAGTTGGTGTGGCCCCATGCCAGTGTTTCTCCCCCGGCTCGAACCAGATCACGTCCCCCGGACGAATGTCTTCAATCGGGCCTCCCCAGCGTTGTGCCCGGCCAAAGCCCTCCGTCACAATCAGCGTTTGGCCCAATGGATGGGTATGCCAGGCGGTCCGAGCACCTGGCTCGAACGTGACACGGGCACCAGCCACACGTGCCGGATCGGGAGCCTCGAACAGAGGATCAATGCGGACCGTGCCGCTAAAGTACTCGGCTGGCCCTTTGCCAGATGGTTGTGAACCGCTTCTTTTAATATCCATGTGCTGTATTCCTCCATTTTGTAGTGTTGATTCCATATAAGACTTCACGAAATCTTTTCCCATTTTCAATGACAGGATCATGGTGAACTGAGCAAAAAGCCTGTGTCCTCTGTGATTTATCCTTTTCGTTTTAAGCTTGTGAAGTACTCACTATAATCCCAAGACCCCGCACAAAAGCCAGTGCTTGAACGGGATCAAGCGTTGCACCCTGCAACTCGCGTGGACCCACACGCATCCCATCGATCTTCGAGCCGCGCAGGTCTGCGCCCATGAGCTTCGCACCAGAGAAGTCAGCATTACTGAGATCACAATTGATGAAGAGCGCACCAGAAAGATCAGCCTCAAAAAAATTGGCGTCGCTCAAGTCACATTCCTCGAAGCGCACCGCTTCAAACTTCGTCATGGCGTATTGTGCAAAATGCCCCACACAGTTTTTAAAGAGCGTATCTTGAAAATGTGCCTCGTTCGCCTGAAAACCTGTCAGATGACAATCAAGCAATTCTACACGCGCAAAATCGGCCTTCACCCATTCCGCATTGGCGAGATCGCAGGCTTTGAGGCGACTGTCCAGAATACGTATCGGCTCCATATAAGTCTTATTTAGCTCGACATGCTCAAAAAGCACCTGGTCAAAAGAGAGATGGCGCAACCGTTGGCTACTTAAGTCATTGCGCATAAGTATCAATTGAGTATAGTTCCTGTCACCCTCAATTATGTCGTCAGACAATAATTTTTCAAGTCTTTGTAATGGCAGATCAGGCGCTTTGAGAACCTTCCCCGATCGCTTGCGTTTATTAGACATTGTATTGCCATTTCACTATCGAAAATACCTTCATGTTTTGTGACACTATTATCCCCCATCATGTCAACACTGTAGGAGCCCGATTTATCAAGATCACGTGTGCGCCACACGATAAGTACTCCCAAACACCTATGAGCCCGATTTATCGCGCCCCTACAGAGGTAAATGCTCATACATCTCCGCGATGGCCTGAGCTGCATTGATAACGGCATCTCGCACCTGAGGCGGCGCAATCACTGTCGCATCAGCGCCTAATGCCAGGACATAAGAAACGGCCTCATCTATCGACTCCACTTCGACATGTACAATAAGACAGCCATCCGGTTTTTCCTTAATGAGCGTAAAATTGTCCTTAAGCCGGAAACGTGCTGCAGGCTTCACTTTTAATTTCAAGGTATAGGGCTGTTCTTCAATATGTTTGCGTTCCTCTTGCCAGTAAGCTTGCAGATCGAAGTCCGGCCTGAATGTAATGGGCTCGTCTCGCACTTTCACATCTTGAATGAAGCTTACACGAAAAGTAGCGAACGTCTGACTGTTCAGGCAATAGGCGACCAGGTACCATATGCCAGCACGAATATGCCGACGGGAAACGCCCCGAAAGACAAACCCATATGGCTCGATATGTCTCCATTCGGTGTGAGGAATATTCGGATCAGGATAGAGAATGTCAAGCTGATAGGCTCCTAAAACAGCGGCACGGAGCGTCTCTAGATAAGGTGGTGAAGCAGTGGTATTGCACCACTCAGTGCGATCAATAAGAATGCGTTCGCGTGCAGCCCGCACATCGTCACGATATTCATCGGGCAAGGCCGCCTCTAGCTTGAAAAGGGCACGATGAAGCCCATCGTCGCCAGCAAAGAGACTATAATTCCCCGCTATATCTGTGCTGAGGACGAGTGAGACAGCTTCTTCGCGCGTAAAAATAGCTGACTCGAAATGATAGTCATCCGGTAAATAGTACCCCCCGCCAGGTCCATATTCCATCGATACAGGTATATGTGCCAGCGAAAGAGAGGTAATATCGCGGTAGATGGTACGTGTTGAAACCCCCAGGATATCTGCGAGGCGTCTGGCTGTCATCTTGCCACGCGCTTGCAGTAGCAGCGAAATCGCCACCAGGCGCTCCATCTTCTGCATACATACAGTATGTGTCATTCATAAGTAAAAGGCAAGGTTTTTTTGAAGATTGTCAGGGAACTTCATTGCTATGTCTTGTTTTGTGGAGCCAGTACAAGCCACGCTGCTTTCGCGAGCGGCTCTCGTGCCTCTTGTATTTCTGCGATTTGTCGCGTTCGCAACCAGATGCGTACAAATTCTCGGCTAGGCCCTAAAATGAGTGGGATGTAGAGTGATTGTGGCAGGCTTACCACGCTTCCATCACTGATAAAAGGAGTGAGCCAGCGCCACAACTGCTCGGAAAGGTTCTCTGTCGGAAGTGTTGTTCTGGTCTTCTGCCGGAGCACTTTGACGTACGCACTCAAATATTCCGACTCGGTGGCTTGCAAAATGTATTGCCCGAGATCTGCATGCTGTTCAAACCAACCCAGATACGCATAGACAAGCGCTTCAATACCTTCACGTAGATGATGTGTGGTGATGGATGCAGAAAGTGCGGCGAAAAGAGTGACATTGAGACTATTTCGACCTTCGAGGTAGAGTGCACGCGCGAGCATCTCTTTATTCGAGAAATGATGATAAATACTTCCTGTACTGGCTCCTGAAATCTTCCGGATATCCTCCATCGTTGTCTCAGTGAAACCCTTGCTTGCAAAACAAGAAAGCGCCGCATCCAATATCGCTTTCCTCCGCGATTCTGTCGTTGGGCTATGCTCGGAATCTCCAATCACCATGCTGCACCTATCCTCTGCTCTCTTTGTACATGCAACTATGCAACCACTGTCTGTCCTCTGTCCTGATGGTGCCTGTCAATTATAACATACCCTTGACTGAAATTCAATTCTAGAATATAATTCTAGTGATGGGTATCTACCAGCCATTCATCATTGAAAATCTAACCCTTCTGGAAGGAATAAAGCACCTATGCAGACTGAAGCACAGAATGGAGTGGGGCAGAATACTGCGGGACCCGAGCGTTTAGCGCGACGGAATCGACCCGTTGGCCCGCATTATAAATGGGTGGCACTGACCAATACGACCCTTGGCGTTTTAATGGCGACGATCGACTCAAGTATTGTCTTGATCTCGTTGCCAGTCATCTTCAAGGGCATTCATATTAATCCACTCGCGCCGGGTGAGACTGGCTATTTTCTCTGGATGCTGCTGGGCTATATGGTCGTGACGGCAACGCTCCTGGTCACATGCGGGCGTATCTCTGATATGTTCGGACGTGTGAGATTCTACAACCTGGGCTTCTTGATCTTTGCGATTGGGAGTATCTTACTCTGGCTTACCCCTGGCACTGATAACACTGGTGCATTAGAGCTGATTCTCTTCCGTCTCGTCCAGGGCATCGGTGGCGCTTTTCTCCTCTCGAATAGTGCGGCGATTATTACGGATGCGTTCCCTGCGCACCAGCGTGGCTTCGCGCTTGGCATTAACCAGATTGCGGCGATTCTTGGCTCGGTCATTGGGCTGATTCTGGGTGGTATTCTGGCGTATTTCGATTGGCGTCTGGTCTTTCTGGTCAGTGTTCCGGTCGCTATCGCCGGCACGATCTGGGCGTACACAATGTTGCGTGAAACAACAAAGCCACGTAGCCACCAGAAGATCGACTGGTTGGGTAACGTTACCTTTGCGATTGGTGCGACGATCCTGCTCATCGGTATCACGTATGGCATCGAACCCTATGGTGGCTCACCGACTGGTTGGGGCAATCCTCTAGTGATCGGAGCCTTGATCCTTGGAGCCCTTCTGCTTGCCGCATTCATCTGGATTGAACTGCATGTTGAAGATCCTATGTTTCGCCTGGATCTTTTTAAAATTCGCCTGTTTGCTGCTGGAAATGCCAGTAGTTTTTTGGGGAGCATTGCCCGTGGTGGCCTGCAATTTATGCTTGTCATCTGGCTTCAGGGTATCTGGTTGCCTCTGCATGGCTACAATTATGAGGTGACACCTTTGTGGGCTGGCATCTATATGATCCCGTTGCTGATTGGGTTCTTGCTCATGGGACCTCTAAGTGGCTGGCTTTCGGATCGTTTCGGTGCTCGCCCCTTCTCGACGACGGGCATGCTTATTCAGGCACTGAGTTTTTTCTTGTTGACGGTGATCCCGTTAAACTTTAACTATATCTGGTTCGCATTGATTCTCTTCATGATGGGTATTGGGCAGGGCATGTTCTCTTCGCCTAACACGTCGTCGGTGATGGGGAGCGTCCCTGCGGAACAACGTGGTGTGGCTTCCGGTATGCGTTCGACATTCCAGAACTCTGGTAACATTGTGAGTATCGGTGTCTTCTTCAGTCTGGTCATATCTGGCCTGGCTGCAAGCCTGCCTACAACACTTTCAAACGGCCTGTTCAATGCAGGGGTTCCAGCCAACGTAGCGGCGAAGCTGGCGCATCTGCCGCCAACATCAGCACTTTTTGCGGCTTTCCTGGGCTACAATCCGATGGGGACATTGCTCCCATCCAATGTCCAGCAGGCTTTACCAGCAGCGAAACGCGCAGTTTTGTTGGGTCACGAATTCTTCCCTAATCTGATCTCGTACCCGATGTCGATTGGCTTGCACAGCGTCTTCACTTTCTCAGTTGTGCTGTGCCTGGTCGCGGCTTTGGCATCCTTGCTTCGTGGCAAAACACAGATTGCGATCCCTAAGACCGGGCCTGAGTCTCAGGATGGAGCCATGCAACACGCTTCAGCCACTGTTTCTAATGAATAATCGAGAGAGAAAGTTGAGAGAGTAAAAAATAAATGACCGACACTCCGCAAATGCGGTCATCGAAGATCTCAAATGAGCAGATGTTGACTTGCTCTCTTGCTTCAGGTGTCATATAACATGGGGATACCGCAGAGCAGCTACAATTGGTGATGCCTGCTCTTGTTCTACTCTCTTACCAGTTTTTCAATGGAGAAAGAAAAAGGAGAAATGTCATGCCCGACAATCTGCACACCAAATATCTTTTGAATGAAGACGCGATGCCTCGCGCCTGGTATAACATCCAGGCCGATCTTCCGCACCCTCTCGCGCCAGTGCTTCATCCGGGTACGAAGCAGCCGGTTACTCCTGATGATCTGGCACCGCTCTTTCCAATGGCGCTGATCATGCAGGAGGTCAGTACTGAACGCTACATCGAAATACCAGATCCCATTCGCCGTATTTACGCTCAATGGCGCCCCAGCCCACTGTACCGGGCACGACGGCTGGAACAGGCTCTGGATACACCTGCTCGTATCTATTACAAATATGAAGGCGTGAGTCCGGTTGGGAGCCATAAAGCGAATACTTCGGTGGCGCAGGCTTTCTACAACAAAGAAGAGGGCATTCGGAAGATCTCGACCGAGACGGGAGCAGGCCAGTGGGGATCGGCTCTGGCAATGGCGGGATCTTTCTTCGGTATAGAGATCGAAGTATTTATGGTTAAGATAAGCTATCAACAGAAGCCTTATCGTCGCAGTATGATGAATACGTTTGGGGCAACCATCCATGCCAGTCCAACAAAGCTTACCGATGCTGGTCGCAGCATTCTTGAGAAAGATCCAGAGAATATGGGAAGCCTGGGCATCGCTATCAGCGAGGCTGTAGAGGTAGCGGCAAAGAGTGGTGGAACGATCAAATACTCCCTGGGAAGCGTTCTGAATCACGTCCTCTTGCACCAGACCATTATCGGTGAGGAAGCTCTGTTGCAATTCGCACAGGCCGATGACTATCCCGATGTCGTGATAGGCTGTGTTGGTGGAGGCAGCAATATGGCAGGTATAGCATTTCCTTTTATTGGCGAAGCTCTCCGCAAAGGACTAAAGACGCGTTTCCTGGCAGCCGAGCCGCAGGCATGTCCGAGTCTGACGAAAGGAACATATGCCTATGACTTTGGTGATACGGTAGGAATGACGCCTTTAATGAAGATGTACACTCTTGGGCATGACTTTATGCCTCCTGGTATCCACTCTGGTGGCTTGCGTTATCACGCGATGGCTCCCCTTGTTTCACAACTTCACGGCGACGGCATTATTGAAGCGCGTGCCTATCATCAGAACGCAACGTTCGAATCGGCGGTTCTCTTCGCCCGTAGCGAAGGAATTATTCCTGCACCTGAAGCTAGCCACGCCATACGGGCCGCTGTCGAGGAAGCATTGCAAGCTCGCGAGATGGGTCAGGAGCGTGTAATCCTCTTCAATCTATCCGGCCACGGCCATTTTGATATGCAGGCCTATGATGCCTATCTGGCCGGTCAATTGCAGGACTACGAATACCCCGCTGATGCTGTCACCGAGGCTCAGAAGAGGTTGCCCCAGGTCGTTTAACCACTTTCTTTATCGGGCTATCTGGAAGTTGCCAGCCAGGTAGCCCATCTCACCCGTTTTTCAAGAACGCTTCTGCTGTTGAAGAGGAGCGGGCATCAATACTGCATTGCGATTAAGCTTCCTCTGTTGATGTCTGCTTCACAGAGCGTAATACCAGCCTTGACGACCTGCCTCACCGAGAGCCTTCCCCTGGAAGAATGCGTGAGCAATTCTTCCAACGTCTGTCCTTCAATATAATCCATTACAATATACCAATGTTCGGGATCCGTGAAATGGTTAAAGATGTGAGGAAGATTTTTATGTTTCAACTCAGAGAGCAGGATAATTTCGCGGTTGAAGGTATCGGTCACCTCGATTTTTTCCTGTGCAGTCAGAGCGACCATATTAATTTCTTTGATGGCAACAATCTTGCCCTGTTGCTGCTGATCACGAGCTTTGTAGACAGTGCCAAAGCCGCCTTCACCAACTCTGGCGAGAATTCGATAACGGTTTGCGATAAATGTACCGGATTTGTGCGACGCGTCCATATTGCTTCCCTTGCATAGAATAATATTTATTTTTTCTATTTTACATTACAACAACATAATTAAACCACGCCTGCCACTCCTCTGGATATGCCAGGTGTGTTGGCGGTCGCCGTTGTGGCACTGCTGCTGGCGTCGCTGCGCTTTGTGCGCAAAGACATTGGACGGTAAACGAGAATCAAGTCGTTCGCAATCTCTCTGTTTAGCCTCTTCATACTTATACTGAAACTTTCTTTAACCTTCTTTAGTATTAATAATTGAGCTTATTCCTGAAGAAGCTAACTAGAGAGGGTTTATACTGTTTATGGCAAAAAAACAACGGAAGCCTGCCCATAGAATCAAGCCGGGTATGGCTGTTGAAGCGACCCAGGGTGATCTGGGTGAAGAGGATATCAGCAAACCAAAAGTAAAAAAAGTCATCTATGATGAAGATGGTCATGTTGAAAAGATTGTGGTTGAGAAAGGCCTTCTCTTCAAAAAAGACTTGACGATCTCCGCTGAGCGCATTCAAGCCATCGAGCACGCAAAGAAGTATGATGATGGCAAAGTGAGTATCGATGCATCTGAAGTCGAACTTGAGACGTTAAACACGCTAGGTCCCGAAGAACTCATAGCTAGAAATATGCTGCCACCTCAGAAGGGAAAAGGTATCCTCGATGAGGTAGAACAAAATATACCTACTGCTGAAAGTGTACGCGAGCTGGAGCTGGCCAGCGAATTGCGGAATGAGCAATCAGAAGACACTTCTCGGCACAATGCAGATCAACAGACGAGCACACGCTTTGACATACGTATACTTCTTCGTGTACTAGGACCCGGTTTTATTGCTGGCATGGCAGGCAATGATTCGTCAGCGGTGATGACATATTCTATTGATGGAGCACAAAACGGCTATGGGCATCTCTGGCTTTTACTGCTTTCAACACCCATGTATCAGGCTGTCCAGTACACGTGCGCGAAAATTGGGCGCGTTACGCAGCAAGGTCTCGCCGAAGTGCTGCGTGAAAATTATGGTCGTCCGGTTGCTATTCTGGCTGCGCTTGTACTTATTGTCGCCAATGTTGCGCTCATTGCCGCTGATCTTGTTGCTGTTGGGAGTGGCTTTGAATTAATCACGGATATAAGCTGGCTCTGGTTCGTCGTTCCCATCGCTGCAATTCTATGGTACTTTACTGTCTTTCGCAATTTTGAGGCGCTCAAGAAGATTTTTGTTATCATGAGTCTGGCCTTTGCGGTCTATATTATCACTGCTCTTCTCGCACATCCAGGTTGGGGGAATGTCCTTTTTGCAACGTTTGTGCCACATATCGATTTCAACTTCGCCAGTATCAGTGCTGCTGTCGCCTTATTGGGTGCAACTATCTCTCCTTACAACATTTTCTGGCAAGTCCAGGGCGAGAAAGAGGAAAAGCGTTCCGGTACCACAGTGCAGAAAATACGTTTTGCGGCACTAGACATTGCCGTTGGAGTAGCCAGCGGCAATTTTGTTGCCTACTTTATTATTGTGACAACGGCAACGACGCTTTTCCATAATCCTCACCATCATGGAGGCATCACTACTGCAACTGATGCTGCACAGGCATTAGTCTATACACTTGGTCCATTTGCCCGCTACCTGTTCGCTCTTGGTTTAATAGGAGCTGGCCTTGTGGCAATACCTGTGCTGCTAGCCAGTACTTCA
>CAVUVQ010000009.1:0-504526 GCA_963744875.1 uncultured Chloroflexia bacterium
CGGTCAATTCGACAAGGACGCCGTGTTGACTGGGCAGTCCCTATCCCAAGGACTACCCCCTCATGAAGTATCGCTGCGAAGGGCGGGAAACCACCTGCGATGCCAGCCTCGTCAACACACCCGAGCACAAAAGGTGGCGGACCGGACATCACCATCGCGGGCCCCGGTAAGATCAACGCCAACGGCTCGGCCCTGGCAAGAAGGAGTTGGCGGAGGCCGCCGGCAGGCCGGGACGGGCCGTCTCATCCGCGATACCGACCTGTGTATCTGCAAGGCATCACCGTGCGGCCACAGTCCCCCTTCTGGTGCGTGCACCTCATCTATTGCGGTGACGTCAGCGTCAACGGCGTAGGCATCCACACCCGCTATGACGAGGCAGGCAAGAAATACCCGGGCATCGTGAAGGCGAGGGCTGGACCGCATTCCTGTCGCAACGTGTTTATCTTCAATTGCCTTATCGCCAGCGAGGACGACTGCATCGCCCTCAAATCGGGCACGACGCGGAAGGCCGGGCAGTGGACATCCGACCGAAAACGTGCGGATCAGCAATTGCCAGTTCACGCATGGTTTCGGCGTGGCGATGGGCAGCGAGATGTCCGGCGGCATACGCAACGTGCTGGTCGAAGACTGCACGTTCAAGGACACGTTCAGCCTCGCGAGCCTGAAAGCAATCCGGGCCGCGGCAGCGTGATCGAAAACATCACCTACCGCGACTGCACATCCACAAACAGGGACCGGGAGGTTCACGATTCGCAGTATTGCGCGGCGGCATCTATGTCGACCAGTTTTATGGGGATGCCAAATTCAGACCCCGACAAAGCCAAACCAAAGGATGACAGCACGCCGCTGATCCGCAACGTGCTGTTCCAGAACATCACCCTGGAAACGGTTGGCGGCAACGCGATCTACCTGACGGGTCTCCCCGAAAGCCCTTTGGAGAACATCCGTCTGGAGAACGTGCACGCCACGGGTGAGCATGGGTTTATCGCGAATAACATTCGGGGGCTCGTGCTGGATCATGTCTCCGTGGATGCCCGCGATGGGAATGCGATCGGTTCGCTGACGTGCGGCAGAATTTATTGGCACGGGTTTTAACTCGGGTTTTGCCAGCCGGACAGGCTGCCCGAATGTTTAATTCAGGAAGCTTTATGTCCACGAAGAATCCAAAGTGTTTCTCTTCGACGATGCCGATCCCGAAGGCAGACAGCCAACGAGAAGGTGCGCCAACTTTCGATAATTTTGCGCGAGCTTGCATGGGAGCGCCGGACGGATCATGCTGGGTCTGACGTTGAGCCGACCAAGTGCCGTTCTGTGATCCTCAACCTAATCCGATTCAAAAGATCCGCAGGTGGAACACATGTGGGTGGGTGATGTGGACTTCGACGGCCGCCATTATCTCTGGGCGACTGCTCCAACAAACCAAACTGACGAGTCACCATGAAGGCGACCAGGTCTCGCTGGGTGTCGAACAGATCTCGGACTGGATGCGTATGTCGCGATGGAAGCATTAGATGGCGCATACACAATACAAGCGATGCGATCCCGGATGAACGCAGAAGAATTACGATCGCACCATGCCGCGCTGGGGGATTATCCGGGAACCGGGTGTCGTGCACGTCACGCATAGACTGAAGAAGAACGGCGCTGGATAGCAACACACGTACTGATGAAGTAATGATAACATGTCGTCGCGTCCGGTGGCGCGTCGGCAGCTGGGAAATTCCTCGCCGGAATTTGCGCGGCGATGGCGCCGGATTGAGATGCCGTCGCGTGGATACATCGCTCTTGGCAGCAATCTTGGCGACCGCGCGCGCTGGCTGGACATGGCGATTGCCGCGTTGCACGTCCGTCAGGACCTCGTGCTGATCGCGCGGTCGGCGGTGGAGGAAACGGCACCGCTCGGGGACTCGCGCAGCCTGCCTATCTCAATCAGATGGTCCTCGTGGACACCGAGCTATCGCCGCGCGACCTGCTTCTTGCCTGCCAGCGCATCGAGCGCGATTGCGGGCGCGAGCGCCTGACTCGCTGGGCATCTCGCACGCTGGACCTTGACGTCGTTCGCTACGGTGACCTGCTTTGCGACCTTCCCGAGCTGAGTCTTCCTCATTCCGGACTGCGTGACCGGACCTTCTGGGCGCGCGAAATCGCGGAGCTGGAGTCGCATGTCTGAACGCAAGCCGGGTCTCGCCGAACTGGTGAGCAGGAAACGTCAGGGCGAAAAACTCGTGATGCTCACCTGCTATGATGCACTTTTTGCGCGATTGCTTGTCAGCGCCGGCGTTGACTTGCTGCTCGTCGGCGATTCGCTCAATCAGGTGCTCGCTGGCAGGGAATCGACGCTGAGCGCCACGCTCGACCAGATGATCTATCACGCGGCGAGTGTCCGTCGTGGATCGGGCAACACTCCCGTCGTGGTCGACCTGCCGTTCCTGTCCTATCAGGTGAGCGTCGAGGAAGCGGTTCGCAACGCAGGGCGGGTGCTCGCCGAGACGGACTGCCACGCGGTCAAGCTCGAAGGTGGTGCCGTGATGGCACCAACGGTCGCCGCACTCGTCGCGCGCGGCATTCCTGTCATCGGTCATCTCGGATTCACACCACAGTCGGTGAATCAATCGGGCGCGCGTGTGCAGGGACGCGACACCGTTGCTGCGCAGAAGATGCGCGAAGATGCCGATGCGCTGCAATCCGCAGGCGCGTGCGCGATCGTTCTCGAACTCGTTCCGCGCGACCTTGCCGCCGATATTTCCGTTCGCCTGGAGATCCCCACCATCGGCATCGGTGCCGGGGTGGGGTGCGATGGACAGGTCCTCGTGCTGCATGACATGCTCGGACTGAACGAAGAATTCTCGCCGCGTCTCTCCTGAAGCGATACGCCGAACTGGCGTCCGTGGTACGAGACGCTGCACGCGCGTACGCGGCGGATGTTCGTGCGGAACCTTTCCGATCGCGCCCACTCCTTCGACTGATGCGGGAGTTCATCACCATCGAGTCGTTGCGCGAAGCCGTTGCGCGCGAACGCAGCATTGGCCGCCGCATTGCCCTGGTGCCGACGATGGGTGCGCTGCACGCCGGGCATCTCAGCCTCGTCAAGGCTGCGTCCCGCGTCGCGGATCACGTGATAATGAGCATCTTCGTCAATCCGCTCCAGTTCGGCGCCAACGAAGACCTTTCCCGCTATCCGCGCGACCTCACGCGTGACCGGGAACTTGCCGCCCATCACGGCGTCGATGCGCTCTTTCTGCCCGAGGCGGAGGAGATGTACGGCGAGGGCAGCGATGTACGCATCGTTGCCGGCGAGCTCGGCGCCCGATGGGAAGGCGCCGCGCGACCCGGGCATTTCGATGGTGTGCTCACCGTCGTCGGCAAGCTCTTTCACATCGCCCGTCCCGACGTCGCCGTGTTCGGGCAGAAGGACATCCAGCAGGCAACGCTTGTGCAGCAGATGGTTCGCGATCTCGACTTCGAGTTGCAGGTGCTGGTCGAACCGATCGTGCGCGATCCGATGGCCTCGCGTTGAGTTCGCGCAACGCGTATCTGACGCCATCAGAGCGGAGCAGCGCACGCGCCCTCTCACGCGCGCTGGCTGCCGCGGTCGAACTCTGGCAGGGCGGCGAGGAAGCGGCGGACGCACTGTTAGACGTGATGCGTCGCGAAATCGACGGGGTCGATGGCGTCGTCGCGGACTATATTGCTGCCGTCGAGCCCCGGTGGCTTACGCCGGTGATGCGCGCGGGACGCGGTGTGATTCTCATGCTGCGGCACAGGTCGGCGGCACCAGGCTCATCGATAACGCCATTCTCGGGGACTAGCGAACCGCATGCAACGCCGGATGCTCAAGTCCAAGATTCATCGCGCAACCATTACGTCAGCGGATTTGAACTACGAAGGATCGCTCACCCTCGACGCGACGCTGATCGCAGCGGCAGACCTGCGGGAATTCGAATTCGTGCAGGTGGTGAACGTCAATAATGGTGCGCGATTCGACACATACGTCCTTGCCGGGGTCGCCGGATCCGGTGTCGTGCAGCTCAACGGCGCGGCGGCCCGCCTCGGCATGCCCGGCGACCTGGTAATCATCATGGCGTTTACGGATGTGGACTGACTCCGCACTCGCGGCTTTCGTGCCATCAGTGGTTTTCGTCGATTCAGCAAACCGCATCGCTGAGCCGCCCGCAGCCGACTCGCCATGACCGTTCCAGATCCGCTGGCGCCGCCGCCACTCGCGGACGGATTGCCCTCCTGGGCGATCGTGTCGAGCCATCGCGTCGCGCGCACGTGCGTCGAGTCGTCGGACTCCTCCATGCATGGTCGGTCGCGATGCGCTTGCCACAGGCCGAGGCGTTGCGATGGGCTCGTGCTGGATGGCTGCACGATGCGTTGCGCGACGCGCCCGAAGATGAGATGCGCCGCTGGGCGCCAGATGTTGATGGTCCTGTCGAGTTGAGGCACGGACCGCCGCGGCCGCGCGCGCAGAACTGGAAGGCGAAGCCGATGCCGATGTACTGAGCGCGGTGCGTTGGCACTCAGTCGGATGGGAGGGCTCGGGCCCCACGGGACGGGCACTCTATTGCGCGGATTTCCTCGAGCCGGGTCGAAGTTTCGATCGGCCCGAGCGCGCCGCGCTTGCCGTCGCGTTTCCCGACGCGCCCGATCTCGTGCTGCGCGACGTGGTGCGCCGTCGGCTGGACTTCGCGGACGGGCAGGGGTGGAAATTGCCACCGGAAAGCATCGCATTCCGGGCGGCTGTACGGGGCACTTGAGCGTGGGCCGCACTCGTGTTGCGGCATTGCTGGCGATGGCTCTGCCTGCGTGCCGGACGCATGGGTTGGCGATGAGACAAGACCGTGCCGGCGATTGGACCCTGGCGCACCGGTGAAGGTCGAGGTACTCAATGGATCGAGCGCGTCGGGAGCCGGTCTGGGGTCGCGGCGCGCGTCGTGGTTGCGGCGTGAAGGGTTTCGACGTGGTGTAATTAGCAATACGAGAATCTAACCAAGTAACTACAGTAATTGGATCGGGGTCGCCTGGAAAATATGCTGGGCGAGGAGCTACCTAAACAAGATATTGCACTACTCAACGCTAAAGTGAAAGAGGTTACGCTCCAGCCGCAGAGCAGCTATCATCGTCTCAAGATCCTTGATGGCAGTAGTGAGCGCGAAATACGGACACGCTGGATCGTTGATGCCAGCGGTCGCAATACTCTCCTCCAGAGGCAACTTGGGCTGACGAAGAAGGTTCAGCATCACGCCAATGCAGCCTGGTTCCGCGTGAATTATCCTATTGATATCAAAACATGGACGACCGATGCCACCTGGCAAGCCCGCGTCGACAAGGGCGATCGTGCACTGAGCACCAATCACCTGATGGGACCTGGTTACTGGGTCTGGCTTATTCGCCTGGCTTCGAATTCAACGAGTGTTGGCATTGTCACCGATGCAAGCATACACAATTTCGATGAAATGAACCTGTTTGAACGTGCATTGGCCTGGTTATATGAACACGAACCACAGTGTGCTCAAGAGATTGAGCAACACCGGGCGAAAATTCAGGATTTTCGCGTGATGAAGAATTACTCCTACAGTAGTCAGCGTGTATTCTCTAGCGATCGCTGGTGCTTGACAGGCGAGGCGGCTGTTTCTTTAGATCCCTTGTATTCACCAGGCAGTGATCTGATCGCGATTGCTAATGGTCTCATCTGCGATCTCGTCGTCCGGTCTTTAGGCGGTGAAGACATACGTGGAAGAGCTATCGTAGGCGACAAACTTTTCTTGAGCCTCACCAACATCTGGTTGAGTATCTATGAGCAGCAATATTCGCTGATGGATAATGCCCAGATCATGGTGACGAAGATCATTTGGGATACGGCCTTCTATTGGGGCGTCTTCGGATTGCTCTACTTCCACGATACGTTCCGTAACATCGCCGATACTCCCGGCGTGGCGGCTAATCTGTCGCGGATCGCGCTACTCAGTAACCGCATCCAGGCGTTCTATCGCGAATGGCATGCGCTGGATCAACCCATCACCTCTGATGCTTTTGTCGATCTGTATTCGCCACTCGACTTTATGGTTCAATTGCACACTGGTATGGCAGCCGAGTTATCACCCACCGAGTTGGAAACTCAATTTGCAGCTAACGTTCGTCTGTTTGAACGACTCGCAGGTCAGATTATGAGTACGGTGATTGAAACACATACTGATAGTACAGATGAGGCTACCCGGCAGCAACTTCAGCGCTGGCAATCCGAACCCTACATTGTAGAATTGCTGGCCTTATACCAGCGTGAGAGCTTCGTTCATCCCATCACGAGCAGTTGGATTATGCTGGGCAGGCAAGAAAGGGAGCGACAGAAAGTCGTCAGCTAGTGAAGCATATACGCACAAAAAAGACGCTGTGAAAGGAGCATTCTTCGATGCAGGAGAGAGAAAATTACTCTTTACAAGCTATGACAACTCATGTTACACCCCAGCAGTACGATGTTGCTATTCTTGGAGGGGGTATGGCTGGCCTGACGCTGGCTATAGAACTCAAAAAAGGCCGCCCTGAGACGAAAATCGTGGTGATCGAAAAAAGCAAACACCCGGTCGCTGAGACTGCCCACAAAGTTGGTGAGTCTACCGTGGAGATCGCCGCTTACTACCTGCGAGATGTGCTGGGCTTACAGGAACATCTTCAATCCCAACAATTGCGCAAGTTTGGTCTACGCATGTTCTTCAGTACCGAAGACAATCTAGATATTACCCATCGTGTAGAGTATGGTCAGATTACCCATGCTCCCTTGCCTGCCTATCAACTCGATCGAGGCCGCCTGGAGAACATGCTGGGCGAAGAATTGCTCAAGCAAGGCATTCCTTTTCTGGATAACTGCAAAGTGCTCAAAATCTCTCTTGAGCCACACGCTGACTTCCATCATTTACACGTTCTTCACGCCGAGCAAGAACAGGAAATACAGGCACGCTGGGTAGTCGATGCCAGTGGTCGGAGTGCACTGCTCAAACGTCAATTAGGATTGGCGAAGAAGGTCGGTCATCACGCCAATGCGGTCTGGTTTCGTATTGGTCATTCAATCGACATTGATGAATGGTCGACTGATGCGCAATGGCGGGCACGTATCAGTGAGGAAGGGCATCGCTCATTGAGTACGAACCATCTGATGGGGGCGGGCTATTGGGTCTGGATCATTCCTCTGGCCTCCGGTTCGACAAGCATTGGTATTGTTACGGATGCGAACTTGCACAATTTTGATGAGATGAATCGTTTCGAGCGTGCGCTGGCCTGGCTCCATGCACATGAGCCTCAGTGTGCGGCGGAGGTCGAGAAGCATCAAGAGAAAATGCAGGATTTCCGCGTGATGAAGGACTACTCCTATAGCTGTGAACAGGTCTTTTCTGGCGATCGCTGGGCATTGGTTGGTGAGGCCGCAGTGGCTATCGATCCTCTGTACTCTTCCGGCGGCGATCTAATCGCGATCGGGAATGGCCTGACCTGCGACCTTATTCAGCGCGACCTGGCCGGTGAGGATATTATAGATTTGGCTGTTGGGCATAGTCAGCTCTTCTTGATCTTTGCTGATGTCTGGCTGGTGGCCTACGAGCAACAATATCCTCTCATGAGCAATGCCAAGGTGATGGTGGCCAAGGTAATCTGGGATACTGTAATCTACTGGGCATTCCCTGGCTTGCTCTACTTCCATGATAAGATCCGTCGCCTGGCAGATAGCCCCGTTACGATGGCCAACCTTTATCGCTGCTGGAATTTGCACAGCCGCGTCCAGGCGTTCTTCCGTGAATGGCATGAACTTGATCAGCCGCTGGCTACTGATACCTTCGCTGATCCTTATTCGCTCCTCGATTTCCTGGTGGATCTGCATACAGGGATGGCAGCAGGCCTTTCTGATGCTGAACTCGAAGTACAGTTTGCAAAAAATGCACGCTTATTAGAACAGTTGGCAGGCCAACTCGTCAGCACCGTCATAGATGAACTCTCTCAGTTTACCGATGCAGCCACACAGAACCAGGTCCAACGCTGGAAAGCAGAGCCCTTCCTGGCAGAACTGATCGAGTGCTATCACGAAGATGACAGAGTAAACCCGATTGATAGTAGTTGGATTACGCTGGGCCACCAGCATCGGGAGAAACAGGAGGTCGCCAGATGATGAACGAGCAGGAATTTGTTGAGCAGAGGACAACACCCCTTCCAGATGAGTATGATGTCGCTATTGTAGGTGGCGGGATTGCTGGCTTGACGCTAGCTTTGCAACTCAAAAAGATGCGGGCCGTGACGCGAATTCTCGTCGTTGAAAAACAGGAACATCCTGTACCTGAGGCCGCACATAAAGTAGGTGAGTCCACCGTGGAGATTGCTGCTCACTACTTGCGCGATGTGCTTGGCCTGGGAGAACATTTGCAAACGCAGCAACTCCCCAAATATGGTCTGCGCATGTTCTTCAGTACCGAAGACAATCAGGATATTACGCGCCGTGTGGAGTTGGGTCATGCGGTATTACCGCCGCGTCGCGTCGCAACCTATCAACTGGACCGTGGTCGCCTGGAAAATATGCTCGGCAGCGAGCTATCCAGTAAGGGCATTACGTTTCTTGATGGAAGCAAAGTCCAACAGATCCTATTACATCCACAGGATGATTTTCATTTCCTACACATACATCATGCAGGCAGAGACCGCGAGGTGCAGGCGCGTTGGATAGTCGATGCCAGTGGACGCAGTACGCTTTTGCAAAGACAACTTGGGCTTACCAAAAAAGTCGAGCACAACGCCAATGCCGTCTGGTTTCGTGTCGGCCATGAGCTTGATGTCAATGAATGGTCAACAGATCCAGAGTGGCGTGGACGTATCCATGAGGGACGGCGAGCATTGAGCACTAATCATTTGATGGGTCCAGGCTACTGGATCTGGCTCATTCCTCTCTCCTCCGGTTCGACAAGCATAGGTATCGTCACCGATGCCAGGATGCACAATTTTGATGAGATGAATCTGTTTGAGCGAGCACTCACCTGGTTACAACAGCACGAACCTCAGTGTGCACGCGAGATTGAGCCGCACCGGGACGCGATTCAAGATTTCCGCGTGATGAAAAACTACTCTTATAGCTGCGAACAGGTTTTTTCTGAAGAGCGTTGGTGTTTGACTGGCGAAGCTGGCGTGTCTTTAGATCCGCTCTATTCGCCCGGTGGTGATCTAATAGCGATTGCCAATGGCCTGATCTGCGATCTGATCACACATGCCCTGGATGGCGAGGATATTGAGGAGCGAGCTGCTATTCATAATCAGCTCTTCCTGCTCTTTACCAATTCCTGGCGTAGCACCTATGAAGGCCAGTATCCCATTTTAGGCAACGCTCAGATTATGATCGCCAAAGTGATCTGGGATACCGCCGTCTACTGGGCCATCCCTGGTCTCCTCTACTTCCATGATACCTTCCGACGAGCGGTAGATAGCCCTGAGATTCTGCTGAATTTGCTGCGCTTCTCAATTTTAAGTGAGCATGTGCAGGGATTCTTGCGCGACTGGCTGACAATTGCTCCACAGGGGGCGATGGATACCTTTATCCGCTACTATGATTTCGATTTCATGGGCCGCTTACAGATCGGGATGACCGCGCACTTATCGGAAGCCGATCTTGAGAATCAATTAATACAGAATGTGCATTTTCTTGAACGCCTGGGAGGCCAATTGGTAAACACCGTCATTGATCTCTCTTCACAGCTACCGAACTCTACGGCCATTCAAAGCCAGATCCAGTGCTGGCAAGACGATCAATTCCTTCAGGAGTTGATCAGAACCTATCAGGCAGAGAAACAGGAGAATCCGATCAATAGCGGCTGGATCACCCTGGGGCACCAGAAGCGTGAGCGTCAGGAGGTTGCCGGATGAAGGATGTGAGCGAACGCATCGCTGCTTTAACACCAGACCAGCGAACCATTCTCTTACAACGTCTGAAACAGAAAGGGAAGCCGTCTCCGAACGCGGCACCCGACACGCGCTCGTTGGTGGATGAGTGGATCGTGCGCTATCGACCGAACGAACAGGCACGCCTGCGCCTATTCTGTTTTCCCTATGCGGGTGGGGGAGCTTCGATCTTTCGTCCGTGGGTAGATATTCTGCCGCCTGAGGTGGAGGTATGCAGTATTCAACTTCCGGGTCGTGAGTATCGCGTTGGTACTCCGGCATATAGGCGGATTGCTCCATTGGAAGAGGCATTGGCCGAGGCAATCGTTCCTTATCTGGATCGACCATTCGCCTTCTTTGGTCATAGCATGGGTGCCCTGGTCAGCTTTGAGCTGGCACGTCTGTTACGCAAAAAGTATCACAAATATCCAGAGCATTTATTCCTGGCGGCGTATCGTGCGCCTCATCTCCCTAATCCCAATATCAAAATTTATCATCTGCCTTCAGAGGTGTTCAAAGTAGTTTTACGCTCAGAAGGCATCGCTGAGATGGTTCTACAGAACGAGGAACTCATGCAGGCGATGTTACCAACGCTGAGGGCGGACTTTGAGCTTTGTGATACCTACGAATACACAGAGGAAGCACCGCTCGCGTGTCCATTCTCGCTCTTTGGTGGATTGGAAGATGTCAGGATCAGCCAGAGAGATCTGGAACTCTGGCCACAGCACAGCAGCGGCGGATGCAGCTTGACCATGCTGCCGGGTTCACACTTTTTTCTCCATAGCGCACAAGATCAATTGCTTGCAGCACTAGCACGAGAATTGCAAAAACTCCTGAATGCGCTGGAGCGCAAGGGAAATAATCGCATACCAGCTTTGCCCATCGGGCAGTAGCAATTTATTATGGAGGGATGCTATATGCTTAGTGACAATGGACATTCTGTTACACCTGCTCAAAAGCCTGGCGAACCGCTGGCTATTATTGGCATCGGGTGCCATTTCCCCGGTGGCGCGACCAGTCCAGATGCATTCTGGGATCTGCTATGTGCGGGAACCGATGCTACAAGAGAGGTACCGGCAGATCGCTGGGATGTACGCAAGTTTTATGATCCTAATCCCAGCAAGTCGGGCAAAATGAATACCTATCGAGGCGGCTATTTAGAGCATCTCGACCTCTTCGATGCCCATTTCTTCGGCATCTCTCCTCGTGAAGCGATGTGGCTTGATCCACAACAGCGGCTCTTGCTACAGGTGACATGGGAAGCATTGGAAGATGCCGGGCAGGTCGCAGAACACTTGGCAGGAAGTAATACAGGCGTCTTTATGGGCGGCTTTACGCTCGATTATCAGCTCCTGCAAAATTATGGTGTGTTGAGTCGCTACGAACTACAGACCCACTCAGCCACAGGGATGATGATGACGATGTTGGCAAACCGCGTCTCCTATGTTTTTGGGTTTCATGGGCCCAGCATGGCGGTGGATACAGCGTGTTCTTCCTCGCTGGTCGCGGTACATCTTGCCAGTCAGAGCATCTGGAACGGCGAGTGCTCGTTGGCGCTGGCAGGAGGCGTCAATGCAATGATTGTGCCCACGATGACGATCGCGGAGTCGAAGGGTGGCTTTCTTTCACCGGATGGGCGTTGCAAAACCTTCGATGCGTCGGCCAACGGCTACGCACGTGGTGAGGGAGCCGGCGTGGTTCTCATCAAACCCTTAGCTCGTGCGCAGGCGGATGGCGATCCAATCTATGCGGTCATCCGGGGTACGGCGGTCACGCAGGATGGACATACCAATGGCATTACCGTGCCCAATCAGTTCGCCCAAGAAACAGCGATGCGCCAGGCGTATGAAAGAGCCGGAATTGCTCCTAAAGATGTGCAGTATGTGGAGGCACACGGCACTGGTACACCGGTCGGTGATCCCATTGAAGCCAGGGCAATCGGATCTGTGCTCTCGCTTGATCGGCCAGATTACGATCGCTGTATCATTAGCTCAGTGAAGACGAATATTGGGCATCTGGAAGCGGCTGCCGGTGTGGCTGGTCTGATCAAAACTGCACTCTCATTGCAACATCGCCAAATTCCTCCGAATATCCAGTTCCACACTCCCAATCCCAATATTCCCTTTGATGAGCTAAAATTACGTGTTCCAACGACGCTAGAGACGTGGCAGGAGACCGCAGGACCCGCGCTTGCGGGCGTGAATTCGTTTGGCTTTGGTGGCACGAATGCTCACGTTGTGCTTCAGGAAGCATCACCTGTGCAGAAGATAGAGCGTCCTATGAATGAAAATGGGCGACCTTACCTGTTGCCGCTCTCAGCTCGTAGTCCAGAGGCTCTGCATGCCGTTGCCGAAAAATACGCGGCCTTCCTTGCCAATCCAGAACTGTCGGCATCACTCCACGATATCGCCTATTCAAGTTCGCTGCGGCGCAGCCATCATGACTATCGCCTCGCCCTGGTCGTCCATTCTAAAGAAGAGGCTGCTGCACATCTGGCGGCATACCTCGCCGATACACAGCGTGCAGGCACATCAGCGGGGCGCGTTGCCCTGAACGAGCGCCCGAAGATCGTCTTCGTCTGCTCTGGGATGGGGCCGCAGTGGTGGGCAATGGGTCGCGATCTGCTGGAACATGAACCGCTCTTCCGTGCCAGTATCGAGCGCACCGACGCTGAATTGCATCAATATACGGGCTGGTCGTTGCTTGATGAACTGATGGCGGATGAAGCAGACTCTCAAATGGAAGAGACCGCATATGCCCAGCCCGCCAACTTTGCTATTCAGATTGCCCTGGCGGAACTCTGGCGCTCCTGGGGTATTGAGCCTGATGCCATCATCGGTCATAGTACTGGCGAGGTCGCAGCACACTATCTGGCGGGCGCTTTAAGCTTTGAAGATGCGGTACTTGTGATCTACCATCGGAGCCGCTTGCAGCAAAAGACGAGCGGACAGGGACGCATGCTGGCGGTTGGACTGACCTCTGAAACGCTTAATCAAGCGGTACATGATGCTGGCCCAGGTGTCTCGGTGGCGGCAATTAATAGTCCGAGTGCGATTACGCTGGTTGGCGAGGCGGCGGTCCTGGAAAACATGGCCGCTCAGCTACAAACGTTCCAGGTCTTTCACCGCTTCCTGGTTGGCAAAGTTCCCTATCACAGCCACTTTATGGAACCATTGCAAGATGAACTCCTGGCGCTGTTGGCAGGCCTGCAACCACACACGGCAACTGTGCCACTGTACTCAACCGTCACAGGTACACGCATCAATGGTAACGAGGTGAATGCGGGCTACTGGTGGCAAAATGTACGTGCCACAGTTCTCTTCGCAGATGCATTAACGCAGCTTATTAAAGATGGCTACGGCACATTTGTTGAGTTAAGTCCTCATCCAGTATTAGCCAACTCGATCAAAGAATTACTTGCTCAAGAGAACAGAATAGGGATCGTCGTCCCATCATTACGGCGGCGCGAAGAGGACCGTGCGATCATTTTAGGCTCATTGGGGATGCTCTACACGCAGGGATATCCCGTCGCCTGGCCGACATTTTATGCCCATGGTGGAAATTTCGTTCATCTGCCAGCTTATCCATGGCAGTTGAAGCGTCACTGGACGGAGTCGCTTGAAACGCGTGACGATCGCCTGCTGGTTTCTGTTCATCCCTTGCTTGGACAGCACATGAGTTCGGCCCATGCAACCTGGGAAAGTGAGATCAGCACGCATCTCCTGCCCTATCTCGCCGATCACCGCATTCAAGGGAACGTCTTGCTTCCCGGTACCGCGTTTATCGAGATGGCTCTGGCAGCGGCACGTGAAGTCTTTGGCGAAGGCGAATACATCCTTGAAGACCTGACCTTCCGCAAAGCACTCTTTCTCTCCGAGGCCTCAGATCCCAGGCTACAAACGGTCATCCATCCGCAGCAGGCAACAGTGGAGATCTATAGCTATACGCCTACAGGTGATGCTCGCTGGACGTTGCACGTGAGTGCGACACTACGCCGCCAGTTAGCGGTTGAGAAGAATCTGCAAAAAGAACTTGATGCCGCGCGAACAACCTGCACAAACACCCTCTCACACGAGGCATTTTACCAGCAGACGCAACAGATGGGTTTCCAATATGGCCCAACCTTCCAGTCGATCACCGAGGTACAGGTGGGCACGAATGTTGGCCTGGGAACACTCCATGTGCCAGAGGCAATAGCCGCTGAAATGACAGCGTATGGCTTTCATCCTGCCCTGCTCGATGCAGCATTCCAGGTCTTGCTCGTCGCCAGGCCAGAAACTGGCAGTGCATTTCAGAGCAATCCAACCCCTTATCTGCCGGTAGGAGTCGAGCGACTGCATATTCTGAAGCAGCCTGAACGGGAGATGCAGGTATATGCCCAACTCTTACAGGCGGATGCCCAACTCGTTGTCGGCAATATTCAATTATTGGATATGCAAGGCAATCTATTAGTAGAGATCGAGAGGTTCCGTGCACAATCGCTGGAAGCAGCTATCAGTCTCTCGCCTGAACGCCTTGATCGTGCCCTCTATGAGTTGGAATGGCAGCCCAAAGAGCGGAGTGCAGAGAACGCTGATGCCGACACCAGGCGTATCCCCTCTACCGGAGGCTGGATCATTCTTAGTGATCATGGGGGAGTTGGGCAGGCACTTAGCAGCTATCTGGAACAGCAGAAAGAGCGCTACGTGCTTGTTTCACCATCCGACACGACGCATCTTTTGCACCAGGATAGACATTACGCGATCAATCCCAACCGACCAGAACAATTTCAGCAATTATTCAGTACGCTGGCTGAGCAAGGGCCATTTTCGCGTATCGTTCACTTGTGGAGCCTCAATTCCACATTTACGGAAGATACGAGCATCAGCATTCTGGAACAGGAGCAAGAGGTTGGAGTGCTGGCCATCATGCATCTGATGCAAACACTGGCTCAGAGCGGCTGGTCGCAGATGCCGCGACTCTGGTTGGTGACGCAGGGTGCGCAGGTTGTAGCCTCGCCTACAGAAGAGGTTGCCATCGCGCAAGCTCCCCTATGGGGTCTGGGGCGGGTTATCGGCCATCAAGAGTTCTCCAGCATGTGGGGAGGATTGATAGATATCGATCTAAAAGCCATAGAAGAGCAGATACCTCTCGTGTTCCAGGAGTTAGCACGACCGACAGAAGAGGACCAGATCGCCTTCCGGGATGGTCAACGTTACGTCGTGCGCATGGTCACGAGTACCCATCTCACGCCTGCGTTGCCAGCCACGTTCCGTCCAGATGGGAGCTACCTGATCACGGGGGGCCTGGGCAAATTGGGTCTATTGGTTGCCCGTTGGATGGTGACACAAGGCGCACGAAGGCTGATCCTCATGGGACGAACGCTGGTGCCATCCCGATCCGACTGGTATCAAATGGCGGTTGATCATCCACAAAAAGCCCTGGTTCAAAGCATTCAGGAATTAGAGGCACTGGGTGCCAGTATTCATCTGGCTGCGCTGGATGTTGCAGAAGAAGATCAGCTCGTATCCTTCCTGGCTGAATATGAACGTCTGGGTTGGCCTCCGATCCGTGGAGTTATTCACACAGCCGGTGTGGTGCAAGATGAGTTGCTGCTACGGATGAAAAAAGAGACGTTCCTGCGTGTCCTGCGACCGAAGCTGCGTGGTGGCTGGCTGCTCCATAAAGCACTCAAAGAAGCACCGCTGGATTTCTTTATCCTCTTCTCCTCGACGGGTTCGGTGATCGCCTCGCTTGGTCAGGGGAACTATGCTGCGGCGAACGCGTTTCTCGATGGGCTGGCTCATTATCGACGTTCCCAGGGATTGCCAGCACTGAGTATTGGCTGGGGACCCTGGTCTGTAGGTATGGTAGAACAACTTAATCTGGAACAGTTTTACGCCCGTCGCGGCATTGAATTGATTACACCGGAGATTGGGATGCAGATCTTAGGTCGCATACAGGGTCAGTCACCAGCACATCTCACCGTCATTAGCGCGAACTGGATGATTGCTCGCGAGACATCGCCATTTGGAACGATGCCACCCATGTTTGCGCTCCTGGGAGAGCAAGATGAAGAGCAGGCTATGGGTGAGAGCATTGAGGATACTCTATCGCTTCTGACGCAACTTGGCGAAGTCCAGGTAGCCGAGCGCCAGGAATTTTTAGAGGCGCATTTGCAGGAGCTTATTGCGCGTGTTCTCCAACTTGATCCAGCCCAATTTAGCAGCCAGGAGGCGCTAAGTAGCCTGGGTATGGACTCAATGATGGCAGTCGAAGTCAAGCGGCGCATCGATACAAGCCTGAAAGTCGATGTATCCGTGCTCGAACTGTTACAGGGCATTAGTATCGCTCAATTAACGACCCATTTATTAGCATTGCTTCAGTTGGATGGGGCAGAACATAGAGGTGAAGCTGATCTCTCCATTGAAGAGATACAGCAGTTAGCGACCGAATTGGATAGCGCTGAACTTGAGCGCCTGCTTGCTGAACTTGAGCAGGCATCTGAAAATGAAGCAACAGTATAAGGAGGCGAGAATTGAGTCGCACATTAGGAAAGCTGCTAAAGCCACTCATAGGAGTTTCGCATAAAGCTGCGACCTCTTTCAGCGAGGGCAATAGCTATGCCTGGCAATGCTTAGAACGATCTGTCCTGGCAGCGATCGAAGGCTACCATGCGACACTCGACGATAACCGTTTAGAGATACTTATTCCTCGCCTGGATACTATTGAGCTCGATCTGCGCGGCTTTGCCTATGAGGGTGCCGCGATGGGGCTGACCGGGCTAGATTGTATGCTGCCAGGAAAAAACCGTCTCCAGGCCTACCTGGCGGGTGCGGGAGGAGCGCATATCTACATGGTCCATATCGGAGCGGGTGAAGCGCTGGCCCGCTTGCGTCGGAAACCCGAGCGCTATCTCTCACGGTTGGATCCCGTATTATGTTGGCTGGCATTGGATGGCTATGGGTTCCATGAAGGGTTTTTCAAGCAGCGCCGCTATATAGAAGGACAGGCTTTTCCCGCTCACCTTTCAGCCTACGGTCGACGCATCTTTGATCAGGGACTGGGGAGGGCCATCTGGTTCCTGAAAGGTGCCAATGTGGAGCGAGTGGTGGTGGAGGTAAACGCCTTCCCACCCTCTCGCCAGGGAGATCTCTGGTGTGGGGTTGGCGTGTGCTCTGCTTATGCTGGTGGTATCGATCTTGCCGAGGCAAGGCACTTACAACAGGCCGCAGGCCAATACGCACCCCACCTGGCATTAGGAGCAGCGGTCGTCGCGAAAGGACGCCAACGTGCCAACAACCCGACTCCCCATAGCGATATGGCGTGTGAGGTTTTTTGTGGAATAACCAGCGATATCGCGGCTTCCTATACAGACCGAGCCTTTGAAGATCTGCCCCTTGATGCAGATGAACCAGCATATGAGATCTTACAGCAACGGCTATTGGCCCGCTTTACTGTCCCAATAGAGCAAGCATCCAAGCGAAAGGAAGTCGTATAGTGGCACTTTCATTCGGTCAGATACTCAAGCCTTTCTTCGGGGTTTCAGATAAGGAAGCAAGTTCCTTCAGCGAGGACGATCGTAAAGCTGCACAGCGCCTGGAAACGGTGATTCGTCTGGTGACCAGAGGCTGCCAGATTACCTTGCAAAATAGCAATTTTGCGGTACTGGTGCCGCGACTGGACGAGGGTGATCCTGAATTGCGTGGCTTCATCTATGAAGGTGCGGGGATCGGATTGGCGGCACTCGATTGCCTGATGCCCTGGAAGAATCGCGTCAAAGATTTTCTGGATGGTCCTGGATCTACATACATCTATGCAGTGCCGCTGGGAGCTGGCATGGGATTAGCCCGTTTGCGGCGTAATCCCGAGCGATTTATGCGTCGCCTTGATCCTGTTCTCGGTTGGATCATCATCGACGGCTATGGCTTTCATGAAGGGTTCTTCTCGCGCAAACGCTACCTCGAAAAGCAGGAAGTGCCGCAACATTTCTCAGCATACGCACGCCGTGTTTTTGATCATGGCCTGGGGCGGGCCATCTGGTTCGTCAGGAGCACCAATGTTGAGCGTGTGACAGCGACGATTGCCTCTTTCCCTACTGCAAGGCAGGCAGACTTGTGGAGTGGTATCGGCCTGGCTTGCGGCTATACGGGAGGTGTAGATCATGCAACCGTCAAGGCGTTGCAGGGAGCTTCTGGCCCTTATCAACATCATCTGGCCCTGGGAGCAGCGATCGCAGCAAATGCACGGCATGAAGTTGGCAACCCATCGCCGCATGCCGAGCGGGCCTGCGAGGTATTATGGGGTCTTCCTAGCGAGACAGTTTCTCGTATGACCGACGCTGCCCGCGAGAATCTCCCACCTGATAGTGATGAACCAGCCTATGAGGTCTGGCGGCAACGACTTGTAGCGCAATCAATTGCCCAGAAACGTGACGAAACGCGCCTCGCCCAATAAAAAAGGAGCTACCAGTGTCAAATACAGAACTAGCAGTCCTCTTTTTCCTCCAATTAGCTGTTATTCTAGGTGTATGCCGCATTGTAGGCGTGCTGGCAAAAAAGATTGGTCAGCCCCAGGTTGTTGGTGAGATGATAGCAGGAGTTCTCTTAGGCCCCTCTCTATTCGGGTTATTACTACCCAATGTGCAACAGCATGTTTTTCCCAAGGGTGCGCCGATGAGCATTCTCTACGCCTCTAGCCAGGTTGGTTTAGTGCTTTATATGTTCCTGATCGGTGTCGAATTTGATACCAATCTGATCCGCAAACGCCTGCGTAGTGCCGCCTCAGTCTCTCTCGCAGGAATCTTAACTCCGTTACTTCTCGGTGCTTGCCTTGCATTCCTGCTAACGAGAGAACCAGGACTCCTGTTCAGCAAAAATGTGGTCACCTGGGAGGCGATGCTCTTTATGGGAGCTGCCATTGCAGTTACGGCTTTCCCGATGCTTGCACGCATCATCTTTGAGCGTGGTCTGGCGGGTACTTCACTGGGAACGCTGGCCCTAGCAGCTGGCTCCATCGACGATGCCGTTTCCTGGTGTATTCTCGCGGTTGTGCTTGCAGTCTTTAAACAAAATATGATGATTGCACTGCTGGCTGTGGGGGGCGGTATCGTCTATGCCGCTGTTACCCTGCTCGTTGGGAAGCCATTGTTGACCTATTTAGAGACAATGACGAGAAAACGCGATGGGATCAGTGGACCAATGCTGGCCTTTGTGCTGATGTTGGTTATGTTGTGTGCATGGTTCACCGATGCGATTGGGATCTATGCCATCTTTGGTGGCTTTATCCTGGGGATTGCGATGCCTCGTGGCAACTTTGCCAAGTATCTACGCGACGCCCTGGAGCCGATTGTCACGAACTTTATGCTACCCCTGTTCTTTGTCTATTCAGGTCTAAATACACGACTGGGACTCGTGAATAGCTGGTTTTTATGGGGCATTGCCCTGGTGATCTTGCTGACTTCAATCTTTGGCAAGGGCATCGCCTGCTGGCTGGCAGCATTGCTCAATAAAGAACCTCAGCGTGAGGCGTTGGCCATTGGTGCCTTGATGAATTCACGCGGTTTGATGGAACTCATTCTGCTCAATATTGGTCTCCAGCAAGGGATCATTACGCCAACTCTCTTCACAATGCTCGTGCTCATGGCAATCGTTACGACCTTGATGGCCTCGCCCATTTTTGAACTCGTCTATGGGCGCTATCGGACAAAACAAATTGTTGCCGCTGCACTGCCCGTAGCTGAAGAGGACCTTGTCTATACCACAAAAAGCGAAATTTAGTACGCAGAGATCTATAACAGCATAGCAAAGGAGATTGTGCAATGTCCCTCTCTGGGCGAATCTTTAAATCTATCTTTCGCATTTCTGCGGAAGCCTTTGAACAGATGGCAGGTGAGCGCTACGGTTTTCAAGAGGATATGGGACAAACCTGGCTTGGCTTCAAACCAGTCGCGGAGACCCTGGTCGCTGGCTTCCATGCGGTGCTGGATGACAGCCGCTTTAAAGTCCTTGTCCCACGGCTCAACGCATTTCCCACCGAGATACGCGGCATTGCCTATGAAGGTGCAGGAATGGGCCTCACCGTGCTGGACGCGTTGCTGCCCTGGAAAAAGCGGCTACGAGCGTTTCTTACCGGACCCGGTGCCCATTATACTGGTCTGGTCTATATAGGTGCAGGCCTGGTATTGCCTAGGATGCCGAAGAGACCGGAGTCGTTTATCAAGCAGCTCGATCCAGTTCTTGGTTGGTTGGTGTTAGATGGCTACGGATTCTACGAGGGCTTTTTCGCAAGTAAACGCTATGTCGAGGATAAGGCCATCCCTGTCCATCTTTCGCCTTATGGACGACGCGTCTTTGATCATGGTCTAGGTCGTAGCCTCTGGTTCTCGACTGGTGCAAATGCGGATCGTATCTTTGCAGCCATTGAAGCCTTTCCAGAGGGCAGACGCGCCGATCTGTGGAGCGGCATAGGCCTGGCCTGCGCCTATGCTGCTGGTGTTGTAGATCGCGCTGCAATCGAGAAACTACTCATGCTGGCAAGTTCTTATCGCTCTCAATTGGGCGTGGGATCAGCCGTTGCCTCACGTTTGCGCCTGCAGTCGGGCCACGCTGCACCACATACAGAACTGGCTTGCGATGTTCTATGGGGCCGTCCCAGTGACATGGTTGCCCATATCACCGATCTCGCCTTGCAAGACCTTCCACTGGAAAGCGAAGAACCTGCGTACGAAATCTGGCGCAAGCGTATTGAGGCAGAATTTATCGCCCGGGGCGAGCAAGTGCAGAGGCAAAAGGAGACAGTCCAGTGACCTTTTTAGGAAAAGTGCGTCGATCCCTCTTCGGCATCCCTTCCGAGGAAACGGTGTTTAGTCGGCCAGGATTTGCCAAAGATGCCATTCAACGCTTCCAGCCAGTCGCGCATGGGTTGGTCGCTGGGTATCATGCCACACTCGAAGATAGCCGCTTTGATGCGTTGATGGAACGGATGAATGAGGTAGATGTCGAACTGCGCGGTTTTGCTTTTGAAGGCGTCGGTATGGGACTGGCAGCATTGGATTGCATCACCCCCTGGAAGAAGCGCGTCAATGCATTTGTTGAGGGACCGGGTGCTCCCTACATTTATCCATTCTACGTCGGCGTAGGTCTGGCTCTAGCTAGAATGCGCCGCAATCCCGAACATTACCTTGCGCAACTAGACCCTGTACTCAATTGGGTCATCGTCGATGGCTATGGCTTTCACGAAGGCTTTTTCGCCTATCGGCGCACAATTGAGAAGCAGGCTGCCCCTAAAAAGCTTTCGCCCTATGGACGTAGGATCTTTGATCAAGGCTTAGGCCGAGCTATCTGGTTCTCCGCCGGGGCCAACGTGGAACGTATCGTCAAGACCATCGGGTCTTTCCCGCAAGAGAGACAAGCGGAATTGTGGAGCGGCATCGGCTGTGCCAGTGCCTATGCAGGAGGCACAGATCGCACTGCGATCGAGGCCATCTATTCCCAGGCAGCCCCTTATCGGCTCCAACTCGCACGCGGAGCCGTCATCGCTGCAAAGGGCCGTGAACAGGCCAGCAATTTCGCGCCTCATACGGAGATTGCATGCCAAGTGTTCTGTCATATGTCGAGCGCTCATGCTGCACATATCGCTGATATTGCCAGAGAGGGTCTTCCCATCAATGGTAAAGAACCGGCATACGAAATCTGGCGGCAGCGTATACAGGCACAATTTGCAACACAGGCACAAACCCTCTAGAAAGGATGCACTAGTTATGCCAGGTGTTCTTGGAGAAACTTTTAATCCCTTCGCGGAAAATCCTTACCCTTTTTATGCCCGGGCCAGACAGGAACAACCTGTCGCGTTTAGTCCAGAATTGAATGCCTGGCTCATCACGGGATATAAAGAGATTCAACATATTCTGCTCCAGCCCGAAACGTTCTCTTCGTGCGATACGCTGACATCACCAACAACATTTTATCCACGCACCCTGGAGGAACTGATCAAAGGCTACCTTCCTGTACCGATTGTGCTCAATACTGATGGTGCTGAACACACGCGCCTGCGTTTACCTTTGATGAAGGCCTTCGCACCAGCACGTATTAGAGCCATTGAGCCCTTTATCCGCGACGTAGCTACTACCCTCGTAGATGCGTTTATTGATGCCCAGCATGCGGAGATCATTAGCCAGTTTGCCTATCCACTGGCACTGGAAGTAGTGTTGACGCTCCTGGGAATTCCTCGCCATGATATCGCGCAAACGCGCCAGTGGAGTCACGATTGGCTGACGATCATGTCTACACAATTGGAAGAGGAGCAACAGGTAGCATGTGCTCGTAGCACGGTCGCATTTCAGCATTACCTGGCTTGTATGATTGCCGAACGACGGGAGGCACCACAAGACGATCTCATCAGTGCATTGCTCTATGCAAATATACCGGGACAGGAGCCTCTCACGGAGAATGAGTTGGTGATTACGCTGCAAGGGCTTATTCTAGCCGGGCACGAGAGCACGACCAATATGATCGGTACTGGTTTACTGCTACTTTTGGAGCGGCCTGAATATTGGCAGCGGCTTTGTGAGCATCCCACATATATTCCATCTGCCGTTGAGGAGATCCTGCGTTTCGATGCTCCTATTCAGATGTTCGCTCGCACGACAACACGAGAGGTAACCATAAGCGGTGTGACGTTGCCGGAAGATGCATCGCTCTTGCTCTTATATGGTTCAGGCAATCGGGATGAGAAGGTTTTTCCACACGCACAGGAGTTCCAGTTGGAGCGTGCGAGTAATCATCATCTTGCCTTTGGACACGGCGTGCATTTTTGTGTAGGTGCAGCACTCGCTCGCCTCGAAGGAAAGATCGCATTTGAGGTGCTCTGTGAACGTATACCACACCTGACCCTCATTCCTGAGCAGATCCTGACACATATTCCTACCCTTTTATTCCGAGGCTACGAACGGCTCGAAGTCGCCTGGACGTAAAGATAGAGTGTGTGCTACATCGATGAAAAGCATTTGAAAGAGATCGTAAAGGAGAGAGTAGTGTACTATGGCTATCACATCATCGCCATCTGAAGTGACAACACAGAGCTATGTTGCGGGTTGGCTTGCGCCAGAGGAATTTGCTATTCTGGAAGTCATCTGCGATACATTACTGCCCTCACTTGAGCCGCCAACTGGCAGTTCTGCAGACCATGCTGCATATTATCAGCGTTGTGCCAGTGATCTACACGTTGCCCAGCGGCTGGCTGAGTTGCTGGCACAAGAGAATTCGCAGGTCAAAGCGGATTTGCGTCAACTGTTATTAATGTTCACCAGTCCGGGTCCGAGCCTGCTCTTCGCTGGCAGTGCTCGTCCTTTCAGTGAACTATCCCAGCAGCAGCGCACACGCTATCTGCTCTCTTTAGCAAATAGTCCTGTAGGCAAATTGCGTAAGGGTTTTCAGGGCATCAAGCGCCTGGCCTGTTTGATCTATTTCTCTGCCCCTGATGCCACGGGAGTGAATCCTAGTTGGGACATGTTGGACTACACCCCATCGGCACCACCAACGCAGGCACCAGCTTCAATCACGCCACGTGCCATCACACAGGATACCATCCTGTCAGCGGATGTCATCGTGATCGGCTCTGGTGCGGGTGGGGGAGTGGTGGCGGCGGAACTGGCCCAGGCTGGAAAAAGTGTCATTGTACTGGAGAAAGGAGGCTATAACCACGAGGGAAACTTTACGCAGCGCGAGTTTCAGGCATCCGAACTCTTTCTAAAGCAAGGGGCTATGGCGACACAAGACCTGGGAGTGTTGATTATGGCTGGCAGCACACTAGGTGGAAGCACGGTAATCAACTGGATGACCTGTTTTCGCACGCCCGACGATGTGTTAGCCGAATGGGAGCAACAATCTGGCTTGCATGGATACTTCACAGGCCCGGAGTTGCAGCAGAGTTTCGCGGCAATAGAGGCACGCCTCAGTATTAGCACTGAGCAGAGCAAGCACAACCGACCGAATCAGGTTCTCTATGATGGAGCAAAAGCACTGGGATATCACTCGGCAACTAATCCCCGCAATGCGGTTGGCTGTGAGAAACGCTGCGGAGGATGTAATTTTGGGTGTCGCTATGGCTGCAATCAATCGACGACAAAGACCTATCTCCAGGATGCCTATGATCATGGTGCGCAGATTATTGTGCATTGTACTGTGGACCGGGTGCTCATCGAACGCGGGCAGGCAACTGGTGTCCAGGCGCGGGTGAACGACAGAAAACAGGGGAAAATGTATAACCTGACGGTGCGAGCGGAAACCGTGGTGGTTGCAGCGGGCGCGTTACATTCACCTGCTGTTCTGCTGCGCTCTGGAGTAGATAATCCGCACATAGGACGCCATTTGCATCTCCACCCAACCACAGTCAGTGTTGGACTGTATCCAGAGAAAGTCTACGCCTGGAAAGGTGTCTTGCAATCGGCATATTCTGATCAGTTCACGCACCTGGATGGTAACTATGGATATAAACTTGAGGCTGCACCTGGACATCCTGGACTATTCGCGTTAGCACGCCCATGGTATTCGGCACAGGATCATCGGGAACAGATGTTGAGATGTTCCTATTTATCGCCAATGATTATCGTCGTACGCGATAAAGGGGAAGGTTCGATTAAACTGGATCAAAATGGTGAGCCGATCGTAAAGTATGCTGTCTCCGCCTATGATCGTAAACATGTGGCACATGGTCTGAGGCATGGCGGTCGTATCCACATGGCGGCGGGCGCGAACGAAATTATCTCGCTGCAAAACAAACCTACCTACATGGAACCTTCGGCACATACAATCATGCATGAACAGCAGCTACGTGATTTCGGGCGTCAGGTTGATCGTCATGGCCTGGGCATCAACCACATTCTGATGTTCTCCGCCCATCAGATGGGTTCCTGCCGGATGGGGGCAGATCCTAAGACTTCTGTGACGAATGAACATCATCAGGTACATGGTATAAAAGGACTTTTCGTTTGTGATAGCAGCGTTTTCCCATCGGCCAGTGGAGTCAATCCAATGGTATCGATTATGGGGTTGGCTCATCGGACCAGCCAGTATCTGAAAGCGCACATTTGATTGTAGTGGCATAGATCTGGACAAAAGCTGCTTCATATTGAGGAGTGCAGACGATGATTGATAACACTCATATAGTTGTACATAGTAACAAATCCTCCGCAAGGCGTAATGCTTATCTAGAGAAGCCAAAAGATGTTCTGGTGAAATGTACGTCTTGTCAGGCGTTGCTCTATGTACGAACACTAGAAATGAATAGCAAGGTTTGCCCCGAATGTGGTTATCACTTCAGGCTTTCGGCGTATGAAAGGTTGCACAGTCTGCTTGATACGGATAGCTTTGTGGAAGCTGAGGCGCATATGTGTTCTAGCGATCCACTGCATTTTAGTCATCAGGCGCGTACGTATCCTGAGAAGCTGCACGAGGAACAACTACGTACAGGGCTCACCGAAGCCGTGGTGATCGGGACTGGACGCATTGCAGGCTATCCACTGGCCCTGGCAGTGATGGATTTTCGCTTTATTGGTGGGAGTATGGGTTCGGTTGTGGGAGAGAAAATCGCACGTGTGATCGAATTGGCGCTGGAGAAACGTCTCCCGCTCTTGATCGTCTCGGCGTCAGGTGGTGCACGAATGCATGAGGGAATTTTCTCATTGATGCAAATGGCTAAAACTACTGTCGCACTGCATCATTTAAGTGCGGCTCGGATTCCCTTTATCTCTCTGCTCACGAATCCAACAACGGGTGGAGTGACCGCAAGTTTTGCCATGTCAGGTGATATTATTCTCGCCGAACCTGGTGCGTTAATTGGCTTTGCTGGCCCGCGTGTGATTGAGCAGTTTACACATCAGAAATTGCCAAAAGACACCGATACGTCCGAATTTATGCTTGAGCACGGTATGGTTGATGAAATTGTCGCCCGACCATTGTTGAGAGCAACACTTGCCCAGTTGCTCCATGCCCACCAGACACAGGGTGCTCAGCCATTCTCTGTACCGGTGCCACAGAGTATATCGATGCGGCCTGAAGTGACACAACCCATTGCTCATCCCTGGGATCAGGTGCAACTTGCCCGCCATCCCCATCGTCCTCACACGGAGGACTATATCCGCCTGCTTTGTGCGAGCTTCTTCGAGTTACGGGGTGATCGGCGCTACGCTGATGATCAGGCGCTTATTGGTGGAGTGGCGACATTCCTGGGGCGAACTATCATGCTTATAGGTCAACAAAAAGGACATGACACACAACAGAGTCAGGCGTGTAACTTCGGTATGCCTCACCCTGAAGGATACCGCAAGGCACAAAGGCTCATGCGCTATGCAGAGAAATTCGGCATGCCTGTTATCTGTCTGATTGATACACCTGGCGCGTTTCCCGGTCTGGAGGCAGAACAACGCGGCCAAGCCCAGGCCATTGCGGAAAGTCTTACGCTCATGGCTGCGTTGCAAGTCCCAACGATAGCTGTGGTTATTGGAGAAGGTGGGAGTGGTGGTGCCCTCGCTCTAGGCTTCGCCGATCGCGTACTGATGTTGGAGCATAGCATTTATACGGTGGCTTCTCCAGAAGCAGCGGCGGCGATTTTATGGCGAGACAATAAGCTCGCACCACAAGCGGCGACGGTAATGCGCATCACGGCTCCAGATCTGTTGGAGCTGGGAGTTATCGATGGAATTGTTCCTGAGCCTGTAGGAGGTGCACATCTTAATTATACAACTGCAAGTCGACTGCTTGCGGAACAACTCCACCATGTTCTGGTTGAACTAGTAAACATACCCATTTCTGAGCTTTTAGAACAGCGCCACGCGAAATTTCGCCAATTTGGTCATTTCTCGCTGAAATAGGGCACTCAATTCCCCTATATTGTCAGAATAAACGAAGAAGGAGACTTCAAATATGAACGTTACAGAACTTTTTGACACCATCCCCGAGAGATTCAATGCAGAGGCGGCTGGAGGCCTCACCAAAACCATTCAATGGAATATTACTGGCCCTGAAGCAGGGGTGTGGGCTTTCCAGATTATCGACGGAGTAGGGCACCTTATTCCAGGAGGTGTTGAGAATGCAGATGCCACATTTACGGTTAGTGGCAAAGATTGGCTTGCTATAGCAGAAGGTAGATTAGATTCCATGCGTGCATTTATGACGGGGAAGCTGAAAGTCAGCGGAGATATGATGCTGGCCATGAAGGTTCCACAGTTTTTCCCGGTTGATGCTCAATAGACAGAGAAGAAAACCAAAAAGGAGCAAAATAATGTCAGGTATCGCCGGATGGATTGATTGGAATGAAAATTTGTTGGCACAGGGAGCGACACTGGCCCGTATGGCAGACACAGTTGCTCATAGGGGGCCAGATGGTCACGGCCAATGGCTTTCTAAACATGCCGCACTGGCGCAACGGCGTCTCAGCGTGATTGATCCCCAGGCAGGAGCACAACCCCTCGTCTATCAAGAAGGAGAAGCGACATACGCCATTACCTATAATGGAGAGATCTACAATTTTCGTGAGCTACGACGTGAATTAGAACATGCTGGTCATGCCTTCCACACATCATCAGATACGGAAGTGCTCCTGCATACCTATGTAGAGTGGGGTGAAGAGTGCGTTCAGCATTTGAATGGCATCTTCGCCTTTGGCATATGGGACGGGCGCAAGCAACAATTGTTGCTTGCGCGTGACCCTCTGGGGGTCAAACCACTATTTTACGCGCAGCGGAGCGATGCTCTGCTCTTCGGATCTGAACTGAAGGTACTGCTGTCTCATCCTCTGGTCAGCAGTGAAGTAGATGCAGCGGGCCTCGCTCAAATCCTGACCTTTGTGCGCACTCCGGATTCAGGGATCTATCGTGATGTCCATGCATTACGTCCTGGGTATCGTGCGATCTATAATAAACAAGGTCTCCATATCAGCCGCTATTGGAGCTTGCACAGCACTCTACACCGCGAAGATCTGCCGACAACCACCGAACATATACGCACACTGTTGGAGGATGCCATTAAGCATCAGTTGATTGCCGATATTCCGATTGCGACGCTTCTTTCTGGCGGCCTTGACTCCAACATCCTCACGGCCCTCACAGCTAGAGAATACCAGGCAGAAGGCAAAAAGCTGCATACCTATTCGATCGATTTTGTCGACAGCGAAAAGCACTTCAATAGTGGCCTTTTACATCTTTCGCGCGATGAGCCATGGGCAAAAAAGGTATCCGCACACTTTGGTACACACCATCATACGGTTACCCTGGATGCATCTGCTTTGATGGAAAATATGATGGTGCAGTTATATGCCCATGATATCTCTATGGTAGGGCAGATGAATACCTCGCTCTATCTCCTGTTTAAGGCCATCAAGCAAGAAGCGGGGATAGTTCTTTCTGGCGAGGCTGCTGATGAAATATTTGGGGGCTATCCCTGGTTTTCCATTGAAGCTGCCCTCAACGCTCCCACATTTCCCTGGATGCCTGCCTTTCTGGGGCGTGGTGAGGGTGCTTTGTCGTGGTTATCTCCAGATGTTTTACAGCGCGTATGCCCAACCGAACACATTGGGCAACAGTATCGTCGGACGCTTGCGGAAGTACCCAGGCTAGAGGGGGAAGATCCAGTAACGGCCAGGAGGCGCGAGATGTTTTACCTCAACCTGACTCACTGGCTCCCTTTTTTATTAGAACGTAAAGACCGCATGGGTATGGCAACCGGTTTAGAAGTTCGCCTCCCTTTCGGTGACCCTCGTTTAGTTGAATATGCCTGGAATATTCCATGGGAGATGAAAACGGTGGACGGGATCGAGAAGGGCATTGTGCGCCGTGCCTTTGCTGACCTGCTCCCTGAAGAATTGCGTTCGCGCAAAAAGAGTGCCTATCCCAGTATTCAGAATCCAGTTTATGATCAGGCGACCCGGGCCTGGGCTATGATGATCGTGCATGACGACAACGCACCGATCCAGGCATTACTCAATCAACCCATTGCCCTTAGTCTACTAGAACAGGAGAGTAGCGGTCGATCAGATATAGCCCAGGTATCTCTCTTCGAGCGTATTATTTTGCTCAACGAGTGGCTTGATAAGTATCATATCAAACTATCGCTTTAGCAAAGAAAGGTAGATCTGATGGCAAATCACCAGACTGTTTATCATTCTGACTCTTCTCTCAACGCAATCATTAAGACCGAGCTTACAGATGCGCGAGAAGAGTTTCTGACTCTAGTGGCCTCGCTCTCGAATGCAGATTTCAAGAGAAAGAGCAATGTTTCTGTCTGGACATCTAAAGAACTTCTAGTGCATATTGTTTTCTGGCTACAACAGACTCCACGCGCGGTAACACTCGTACGCACGGGAAAAAGGCTTCCGCGTCTGCCGGGAGTACTCTTTGCCTGGATCAATATATGGCTCACGCGTCTGGTAGCGTGGCGACAAGATCGCAAGTCGATTATCGAGCAATATGAGCAAGCTTTTCAAAACGTGGTGCGATTGACGGAAGAAATAAAAGAGCAAGAATGGCAGCAAGGGATAGTATTTGGAGCACCATTTTACGAATATCGTACTATTGAGCAGATTATCCGCTCACATAGCAAGCATGTGCGAGAGCATGTAGGAGAGATACGGCGGAGTCTCTAAGATCCTTCTCGCGTTTAAACTGGGAAGGATCTTCCAGAAACAGAATTTGCACAAAAGATGTTTGTCCAGGGTGTGGCAACGACGGGGATTAAGGGAGGTTAGGCCAGAAGTTTTGAGCCGCCAACGATTTCAGGTTGTGTTGCAAAAAGAAAGCTGATCAGGTAAAGGAGAGAGAAAAGGGTGAAAGAGGTCTCCATCATGAGTGACCTTGACCCACTTTTGGGGTTCTTCCGCACTTTGATACTGTTGCCATGCCTACGCATATCAAGGGCATAGACGCGGTAGCGATCTGCCAGGACTGGTCCTACACGCACTCAACTGGAAGCGGAACTCGTAATCCCATGGAGTAACAGGACACTGGGGCGTTCTCTGTGCTCTGCTCCCCAACTCAGGTAGTGAAAGCGACCTGCGGGCAGATCAATCATCTGAGATTGAGCTGGTTGTATGAGGCTCTCTGTCATGCACTCTTCCTTTCAGTGGTATCGACTTTTTCTTCTAGTATGTCACAGCGTTTTGCCGGTTCTGTCAGAACTACGAGAATTGCACTCGCTCTCTAGAAGACATTTCTCTTCCTCAACCTTCCAAGTGCGAGGCAGGACCAAGTTCCATCTTGTTATACAATACTGGTGAAGGATGATCTTGTACAAAGACCCACCTGCTTTCCCTCCCTTTATCGATGGAGTGATTGTGCTTTCCTTCTGGAGGAGAAGCAGACAGAGTTTTTAGTTCAATGATGAAAGGATGAACAGGTATGAGCAACGTTCGTTGGGGTGTTTTGAGTACGTCTGATCTTGCGCTAAAAAAAGTGATACCAGCGATGCAGCAAGGACAGTATAGTGAGATCTCGGCCATTGCTTCTCGCTCGTTAGAAAAAGCTCAGGCAGCCGCAACGCAGCTTCACATTCCTACCGCATATGGTTCGTATGAAGCATTGTTGAGCGACCCCACTCTTGACGCGATCTATAATCCCTTGCCCAATCACTTGCATATCCCATGGTCAATCAAAGCATTACAGGCGGGCAAGCATGTGCTCTGTGAGAAACCACTCTCAATGACGGCTGCGCAAGCGCAGGAATTCGTCGATGTCGCGAAACAGTATCCGCATCTCAAGGTAATGGAAGCATTCATGTACCGCATGCATCCACAGTGGCAGAAAGCCCGTCAGTTGGTAGAAGAAGGGGCGGTTGGTGAACTCCGCACGGTTCATTCTTTTTTTTCCTATTCTCTTGATGATCCGACCAATATCCGCAATATTCCTGAAGTTGGCGGCGGTACGATGATGGACATCGGGTGTTATGCTCTTTCATTTGCACGCTTTCTCTTTGATGCTGAGCCAGAGCGGATCATGGGAATTGTAGAGTTTGACCCGAAACTCAAGACGGATCGTTTGGCGTCCGGTATTCTGGACTTTGGGAAGGGCACGTCAACGTTCACCTGTTCGACGCAGCTCTCGCCTTATCAGCGTGTTCATATTTTCGGCACAACGGGACACATAGAGATTGAGATCCCTGCGAATGCGCCCTCTGATCGCCCATGTCGTCTCTGGCTTGAGCACGATGGCAAGAGCGAGGAAATCACGTTTGAGGTCTGCAATCAGTATACGTTGCAAGGGGATCTTTTTTCTCAGGCAGTGCTTGAGAAGACCGAGGTTCCAATCCCCATTGAAGAGAGTGTTGCGAATATGAAGGCCATTGAAGCGATCTTTCGCAGCGCGAAAAGTGGGACATGGGTATAGCTCTCTCCACCCAGAAAAGGTGTCATCCTGGACAGAATTCTGGTCAATTGTCTCTTTTAGGTATTGTCAACTTGAATGTTGATGGGCTTATTTCCTCCTGCAACGTGGGGAAGAAGTCATCCTATTTGGGCTCTTTTGGAAAAAGGACATCGCGAAAGGCTCTTTTTTAGCGGTACGTGGGGAAAACTCATCAAGAAGAGAAAACAACTTGACAATACCTGACAGACTTCTAAAACTGTCCAGGGCTTGCTATACTAAACAGAACAACTCTGGTGATGTCTCTTTTAGCAGAGACTGGACAATTTTGAAATGATGGGAGGAGCACCGGATATTCTATGAAGATCTACCTGGTGGATGGTACCTACGAGCTGTTTCGCAGCCACTTCGGCGCGCCGCCGCGCAAGGCACCGGATGGGCGCGAGGTCGGCGCAACGCTGGGCCTTTTACGCAGCCTGCTGATGCTGTTGACGACGCCTGGCATCACCCACGTGGCCTGCGCGTTCGATCACGTGATCGAGTCCTTCCGTAACGACCAGTACCCCGGCTACAAGACCGGCGCGGGCGTTGACCCCAACCTGATCGCCCAGTTCCCGCTGGCCGAAGAGGCCGTTTCCGCGCTTGGGCTGGTGGTCTGGTCGATGGTGGAGTTCGAGGCCGACGATGCCCTGTCCAGCGCGACCGCCCGTTTCAAGAACGAAGCTGGGGTCGAACAGATCGTGATCTGCTCGCCGGATAAGGATCTGGCCCAGCTGGTCTCTGGAAGCCGCATCGTTGGCTGGGACCGCCGCCGCGATATTCTCATCGATGAGGCGGGCGTGGTGGAGAAATTTGGCGTGCGCCCGCAGTCGATCCCCGACTGGCTGGGGCTGGTGGGCGATGCGGCCGACGGCTTCCCCGGCATCCCGGGCTGGGGTGAAAAATCCGCGGCGGCCGTGCTTGCAAAATACGAGCACCTCGAGGCGATCCCCGCAGATCCGCAAACCTGGGGGCTCTCGGCCAGCCGCGCGGCGCGGCTGGCCGAGAGCCTGGCGCAGCACTGGGCTGAGGCGCTGCTTTTCCGCAAACTGGCGACACTGCGCGAGGATGTGCCACTCTTGGAAACGCTCGCCGATCTGGAATGGCAGGGCGCAGACGCGCGGCTGAAAGAGGTCTGCCACCGGCTGGGCGATGAAAAGTTCCCCGGGCGGGTTCCGAGGTGGCGCGAGAGATGAATTTGGCAGCGCTGTAAATCCGGTTGCGTTGCAAAAAATCATGGAGAGAACCAACAGACAGAGTTTGGTTCTTTCTGTTCAGTTTAGGCCGCCACTTCAAATAGCGTGGCGATCAGCGTGACCTGCCCTCTTCCATCTCCTTTGTCCACACCTTGTCGTTGTCCTTTCCACATTATGTTCATCATCGCGTACCCTTGAAGTGTTCGCCATGCCGTTGCAAATGAGAAGGAGCCCATCACAATTAGCGCTAGGCCAACCATGTATGAACAGCATGAGCGGTACTTAGCTCACAATGCTCTGACGGCAAACCGTTGTAGTGAGCACGAACATCTGGGCACTGGCGAAAACACATGCCGCTATTGCCCGTCGTACCACCTTAGCCTAGCGCCAATAGGAGCCCATCCCTGGTTTTGTTAACCGTTTGAGAAAGCGGTGGTCTTGTTCAACCAAATTGTTGAGGTATCTGACGTGCCTTAGTTCACAGTGTTCAGGGATATATCCTTCTGCCTTGATCTCGTTGAACGCTTTGGGGGAGGCCGCATTTTTTTCAACGTTGATCACACGAGGTTCGCTCATATGAGGCGCGACGAGCGTTTTGAGAAAGAAACGTTTGGCAGCTTCTCCATCTCTCGTCGCACTCAGCACGAAGTCGGGCTGAGTTGCAAGAAATAAGCTGATCTAGTAGAATTGACAGAAAAGAGCAAAAGAGGATCCGTCATGACAGAGCAGCATATGTTCAAATTGCGTAATTTTCAATCCAACATGATTCTCTTGTGCGTGAGTTAGTATTTGCGCTATTAGCTGCGCTACCGCGATCTTGAAGAGATGATGCTGGAACGAGGGCTGCAGGTCGATCACACGACTATCTATCGCTGGGTCCAGAATTATGCACCTGAGATGGAGAAGCGTTGTCGTCCCTGCTTGAAGGCAACGACAGACTCCTGGCATGTTGACGAGACCTTCATCAGAATCAAAAAAGTGCGGCTGTATTTGTATCGAGCAGTTGATACACAGGGAAACACACTCGAGTTCCTTCTCAGTTCAACGAGGGATGGCGAGGCAGCTAAGAGTTTCTTTTTCAAAATCCTCACCGCCTCTCATACATCGCTTTCTCAAACGGTTAACCAAGCCTGGGATGGGTTTCTTCTCGTTTGAAACGGCATGGCGAACACTTCAAGGGTACGCGATGATGAACATGATGTGGAAAGGACAACGACAAGGTGTGGACAAAGGAGATGGAAGAGGGCAGGTCACGCTGATCGCCATACCGAGGCCTCCGTCGACGGTGGATAGTGTACTGGTTCTGAGGGGTCTGGTTCAACAGCCGAATGGCATATTTGCGGACGTGGCCGGTTACTGCCACCGTCCGATCCAGCAAGAGCCCTTTTGGGCCAAGGAGGCCTCCTGGTAGAGAGGGGCCACATGCTTGATGAGTTCACGACGAGCGGCATAGCTCAAAGAGGTGACAGAACGCGACGACATAAAAATACTCCTTCCCAGCAATAGACATTCACCGTTGCACGTGGGAGAAGGTGAAAGAGGAGAGGCAGCGATCCTGTTTCAGAGGAAATCAATAAGAGACAGTCACAAGAAGCCCCACTTGCCCCATGAGATATCTTACCCGTAGGTGCAAGAGGCACGTACCAACTGGAGGTTTCCAGAATCTGCTCGAAGCGTACGCAGACCTTGCAGCAGACACAAACGTGTGGAGGGGGAAAAGGTGCGAGAATCTTACCCGCGGGTAAGATCTCTCGTGACGCAATGCGCTTGAGGCAGACGCAAAAATATGGACAGGGAAAGGGTATGAGAATCTTACTCATGGGTAAGATCTCTCGTGACGCAATGTGGGGTCAGTATTTCAGATCACTGCCCATGATGTTCATTACGCTGCTCATTGCGCTTTCATGAAGCTTCCACATCATACTAGTAGCAGAGAGGACGAAATGCAGCCGGGGATGAACAGGCCTGCTCGCTTCTTTCGCTCTTTCAGTCAATTTACTATCAACAAGGTACGATAAGAAAGTTGAAAAGTAGGATGAGTAACGTCAAATTCAAACTTGATCGCCGCCGCCTCTTGGGTACTGCGGCTATGACTCTTGCCGTCACCCAGTTCAGCATGCTCGGTTGTGCGAAAGCACAGGCAGAGGCGGCAAAACCGGCAGATCAGCCTACGATGAAGCCAGGGGTGAACACGTCCTTCGGCTCGCTGAAGCAGATCCATGCCGGCGTCCTGAATATCGGATATGCTGAAGCTGGACCCGCCGATGGCCCGGCGGTCATTCTTCTGCACGGCTGGCCCTACGACATTCACAGCTATGTCGACGTTGCGCCTTTGCTGGCCAGAGCAGGTTACCGGGTGATCGTCCCGTATTTGCGTGGCTATGGCACCACACGCTTTCTTTCAAGTGAAACGTTCCGCAATGCCCAGCAATCGGTGGTCGCTCTCGATATCATCGCTTTAATGGATGCGCTCAAGATCGAGAAGGCGATACTCGGCGGGTATGATTGGGGAGCACGCACGGTCGACATCATCGCGGCACTCTGGCCGGAGCGCTGCAAGGCTCTCGTCTCCATAAGTGGGTATCTGATCGGCAGCCAGCAAGCCGGCAAGGTGCCGCTGCCACCACCAGCTGAGTACCAGTGGTGGTACCAGTTTTACTTTGCCACCGAGCGCGGCCGGGACGGCTACGAGAAGTACCGGCACGACTTTGCCAGGCTCATCTGGCAGACCGCTTCGCCCAAATGGCACTTCGACGATGCCACCTTCGAGCGCAGCGCTGCAGCCTTCGAGAACCCGGATCATGTCAGCGTCGTGATCCACAATTATCGCTGGCGGCTCGGACTGGCCGCAGGCGAGCCGCAATACGATGAACTGGAACAGCGGCTTGCCAAAGCACCGACCATTGCCGTACCCACTATTACGCTCGAAGGCGATGCCAATGGTGCCCCGCACGCGGACCCTAGCGCCTATGCCAGGAAATTCACGGGCCACTATGCGCACCGTCTCATCACGGGCGGCGTCGGGCACAATCTGCCCCAGGAAGCGCCCCAGGCCTTTGCCCAGGCCATTATCGATGTCAACGCTTTCTAGTCGCCGGCATCCTAACGTGTGATGGAGAAGCTGCCAGAAAGTGACTTCCCCGTCACGGCACATCTGTAATTCACTACAACAAAGGAGAACTGTTATGGAAACTCAAACCCACGCAACGACATCGACCCGTTATGCGATCCGTCCCTTCCGTATCGACATTCCTGAAGAAGCCATCGCCGACCTGCGCCGGCGCATCACCGCGACAGTCTGGCCAGACAAGGAGACCGTCGCAGATGACTTCGCAGGGTGTGCAACTGGCAACGCTACAGAAACTCGCGCGCCGCTGGGAGCACCGACTACGACTTCCGGAGGTTCGAGGCAAAACTGAATGCTCTCCCACAGTTCATGACCGAGATCGATGGGGTCGACATTCATTTCATTCACGTTCGTTCAAAACATGAAAATGCACTGCCGCTCATCGTCACGCACGGCTGGCCCGGCTCCATCCTCGAGCAACTGAAGATAGTCGATCCACTGACCAATCCCACGGCGTATGGCGCGAGTGCGTCGGACGCTTTCGATCTGGTGATTCCGTCGCTGCCGGGCTACGGGTTCTCAGGCAAGCCGACCACGACCGGCTGGGACCCCATCCGCATCGCACGTGCCTGGATCGTGCTGATGAAGCGCCTCGGTTACACGCGATTTGTGGCGCAAGGCGGCGATTGGGGGAACGCTGTTACAGAGCAGATGGCTTTGCAGATGCCTCCCGAATTGCTCGGCATTCACACCAACATGCCTGCCACCGTCCCTGATAACGTTGCGAAGGCACTCCAGTTCGGCAACCCGCCACCAGCTGGTCTCTCAGCCGATGAACTGCATGCATATGACCAGCTAAACTTTTTCTATAAGCACGGCGTGGCCTACGCCCAGGAGATGGGGAACCGCCCACAGACGCTTTACGCGATTGCGGATTCACCCGTCGGTCTAGCGGCCTGGATGATCGACCATGACGCACGCAGTTACGAACTCATCGCACGCACCTTCGATGGAGTCGCAGAAGGCATCACGCCAGACGACGTGCTCGACAACGTCACGCTTTACTGGTTTACGAACACAGGGGTCTCATCGAGTCGTCTGTATTGGGAAAGCAAACTGGACTTTTTCGCCCCGAAAGGTGTCTCGATCCCGGTTGGCGTGAGCGCCTTTCCTGACGAACTCTATCAGGCTCCGCAAAGTTGGACAGAGCGGGCGTATCCCAAACTCATCTATTACAAGAAGCTCAACAAAGGCGGTCACTTCGCCGCCTGGGAACAGCCAGAACTCTTGACGACCGACATACGAGCAACGTTCAGATCACTGCGCTAGTTGAGGAATTTCCAGGAAATGGTGAATTGAATGTCCTACAGGTGCCCATGACAAGCGTAGCTCCCGACTTGTATCGCGTCCGGGATTTATCGACCCTGATTTATCGACGCCAAGGCCTCGGGTCAATGAATTGCGGACGCGATACAATCGGATCACTCATGAAGAAGAAAGAGGATAAGAATGATGAGGAACGGGACGAACACGTCGTTCGGCCAGCTTCAGCAGATCGATGCTGGCCTCTTGAATGTCGGATACGCTGAAGCTGGCAAGAGCGATGGCCGGGTGGTTATGCTCCTACACGGCTGGCCCTACGATATCTATAGCTATGTCGACGTTGCGCTTTTGTTGGCACAGGCCGGCTACCGGGTGATCGTCCCCTATCTGCGCGGCTATGGCACGACGCGCTTTCTTTCCGGCGACACCTTTCGCAATGGTCAGCAGTCGGTGATCGCTGTCGACATCATCGCGCTCCTGGATGCGCTCAAGATTGAGAAAGCGATCCTGGCTGGTTTTGATTGGGGCGCACGCACGGCTGATATCATCGCGGCGCTCTGGCCGGAGCGCTGCAAGGCTCTCGTCTCCGTAAGCGGGTATTTGATTGGTAACCAGCAAGCTGGCAAGATGCCATTGCCACCACAGGCTGAACTCCAATGGTGGTATCAGTATTACTTTGCCACTGAACGCGGTCAGGCTGGCTACGAGCAATACCGACACGATTTTGCCAGGCTCATCTGGAAAATCGCTTCACCCAAATGGGACTTCGACGATGCCACCTTCGAGCGCAGCGTCACGGCCTTCGACAATCCGGATCATGTCAGCATCGTGATCCATAATTACCGTTGGCGACTCGGACTGGCTTCCGGCGAGCCGCGCTACGACGAGCTGGAACAACGGCTCGCTCAGGCTCCAGACATCACCGTGCCCACGATAACGCTGGAAGGCGATGCCAATGGGGCACCACACCTGGACGCCAGTGCCTATGCCAGGAAATTCGCAGGCCGCTATGAACACCGGGTCATCACAGGCGGCGTCGGGCACAATCTGCCCCAGGAAGCCCCCCAGGCCTTCGCTCAGGCGATCATCGATCTCGACACTTAGATGAAACGAAAGGACCACCGTATGCTTCAATCATCATTTGGAGCCCGTTCCACCAGTGAGGTTGTCGCTGGCAATGCATGTCTCTCCGCCAATCATGCAGAGCAGCTGCCATCTCCCGAAGCTTGTCGATCTAGAATGAATGAAGACAGCGAATTCACAATACAGGTTTTCTCATTCACCCAGAAAGGAACGCTCATGTCTCAGACAACTACTACCAATGGCCCTTGACCGTCGTGCTTGTGCATGGCGCTTTTGCCGATGCTTCAAGCTGGACCGGCGTGATTGAGCGGCTGCAGGCAGGAGGGTGCAGGTGACTGCCCCCGCGAATCCACTGCGCGGCCTCTCTATTGACTCCGCCTATCTCGCCAGCGTGCTCGACCAGATTCCAGGCCCGGTCCTGGCCGTTGGCCACTCGTACGGCAGGTGCGGTAATTACCAACGCCGCCACCAAAGCCAGGAACGTCGTCGGCCTGGTCTATGTTGCCGCCTTCGCTCCCGAGGAAGGTGAACGCCTGGGCGAGGTCGAAAGCGCTTCAAAGGACAGCATCCTGAATACCGTCCTGGTCCCGCTCCACTATCCGACGGGACAGGGTGCCCAGACCGCTGTGGAGCTTGCGATCCATCCTGCACACCTCCATGAGGCTTTCGCCGCCGACCTGCCCGCCGCGCAGGCCGCCATCATGGCCGCCACCCAACGTCCCGCTGCCGAGTTGGCATTCTCCGAGCCGTCCGGGGTGCCTGCATGGAAGACTTTGCCTTCCTGGGCCGTGGTTGCGACTGGCGACAAAGCGGCTGGCAGCGATGTCATCCGTTCCATGGCTATACGCGCCGGAGCAAGGATCACCGAGGCCGAGGGCTCTCACGTGATCATGATCTCGCAGCCCCAAGGCCGTCACAGATGTGATCCTGAGCGCGGTCGCCTCCGTCGGCTAAGTGGATGGGCAGCCGCAATTGTGAGCTGATCCCTTCCCGAACCACGTAGCTCGACCTTTACAGCTCGATGTCGGCGTCTTGAATGGTGCAGACGAACCTCGCCGACATCATCCAAATAGATGAAAGGTATTGATCATGAAAGCAAACAAGCTCTTGCTCGCCGCGAGACACCCTGCGGCGATTCAATTACCCATTGAAGGTGAGTTGCCTTCTTTTAGAGGCGCGACCACGTGGCTCAATTCGCCGCCACTCACGGCGACTGGCCTGCGCGGAAAAGTCGTGCTCATCGACTTCTGGACCTACACCTGCATCAACTGGCTGCGCACCCTTCCCTATGTGCGTGCCTGGGCCGAGAAATACCAGGATCAAGGAGTGGTGGTGATCGGCGTACACACGCCTGAGTTCTCCTTTGAACACGACCTCGAGAACGTTCGCCGCGCCGCACAGGACATGCGTGTCGAGTATCCCATCGCCATCGATAACGACTATGCGATCTGGAGCGCTTTCCATAACCACTACTGGCCAGCCCTCTATATCGTCGATGTGCAAGGACGTATTCGCTATCATCAATTCGGCGAAGGCGCATACGAACAGTCCGAAATGATTGTTCAACAATTGCTGGCCGAGGCTGGCATCGGCGGCATCGATCATGAACTGGCCTCGGTCGATGCCCTGGGTGCTGAAGCTGCCGCCGATTGGGGCAACTTGCGGTCTCCGGAAAACTATGTCGGTTATGAGCGTGCCGAGAACTTTGCGTCTCCCGGTGGTGCAGTCCTGGATCAATCGCGCGTCTATGCTGCCCCCATGCGCTTCTCGCTCAATCATTGGGCTCTTGTCGGTGATTGGACGGTGCAGAGAGAGGCCACGGTGCTGAACAAAGCCAACGGGCGCATCGTGTACCGCTTTCACGCTCGCGATCTTCATCTGGTCATGGGACCAGCAATGCGAGGAACTTCTGTACGCTTTCGCGTGCTCATCGATGGACTAGCGCCGGGCGCAGGCTCACGGAATTGACGTTGACGATCAGGGCAATGGCACGGTGACCCAACAGCGTTTGTACCAGTTGATCCGACAACCGGGGCCTATTGCTGATCGACAGTTCGAGATTGAGTTTCTCGATGCGGGCGTGGAGGCTTTTGTGTTCACGTTCGGCTGATCCACGAGCGAGCAAGGTAGCTCATGAAGGAAAGGCAGGTTTGATATTATGAGCAACGATCAGCAGCGCAGCGGGAATGGTCCGGTTCCTGGCGTGCGCCGCAAGGCAGTTCCCATTGCTATGGCGGCGGGACCTGCCGAGTACACCGCCGGGCAACAAGAACTGCCGGTGCAACTGACGAGTCTGGCAGACATGCTGCAATGGGCACAAAATTGGGCACGCTCCCGCTCCGTCTGGCCGCTTGGCTATGGTCTGGCCTGCTGTGCCATCGAAATGATCACAGCCGCATCTGCATGCAGTATGATCTCGCTCGTTTTGGCTCCGAGGTGTTCCGTTCCAGTCCGCGCCAGGCCGACCTGATGATTGTCGCCGGGACGGTATCGATCAAAATGGGACCACGCCTGCGACTGTTGTGGGAACAGATGCCTGAGCCGAAATGGGTTCTCAGCATGGGCCAGTGCGCCAACTCCGGTGGGGAATTCTACGATAGTTATTATACCGTGCAAGGCGTCGATACGATCGTCCCGGTCGATGTCTATGTTCCCGGCTGCCCACCTCGCCCGGAGGCCCTGATTGAAGGCATCCTCAAACTGCGCGAGAAAATTGAAAAACAAGGTCTGAAACTGCGCGACGAGGACAAAAGGTAAAGCTCATTCGGGCATCGAATGAGCTTTCCATTGGCGCAATGCCTCGTACCTGCTCAAAGCCTCACCCAGAAAGGTAATTAAAGCCTCTTCAAGGGTGGGGCCACTTATGTAGATCTGCTCGTATGTGAGGGAGGTTACGGTGGGCGAAACGTCTACTTCTATGCCCAGTTGCTCCAGGCGCTTGACCAGATCCGATACGTGCGATTGTTCCATTGTTTTGCCCTTCACTTGCTCTCTTAATTAAGACCCAACACAAACAGACTTGTGAAAACAAGTGAAAATCCTACGCCAATAACCATGGCCAGCCAGGAAGTGAGCCACAGCCCTTCAAAAGAATGGATTTTTGCTTGAGAGGGATGGTTTGGATTATAGAGGACAGGAATCGATCTGGCGACTGTCTCTGGATTACCCTGAAAGCTATAACTCTGAAATTCTATAAATTCCTCCTGCTCCGTCCAAAATTGGATGGTCACGATGTAACTAGGGAAAAGATAGTCACTTGCCTGTGTTGGCATAAACTCGTATATGTCACTAACACCACCTTTCGCCGCTACAGCTTTGCAAAGAAACCTTTGTGTGCCAAGCAGGGAGAGCAACCCGGCCAGGAAAATACCTGGGCCGGATATGACCATTACCGCAAGTGCCAGCAACCAGTATTCAGCTTCACTCACACCCTGCTCTCCTTCTTGCCGTAGCCCTTATGATGCAACGTGCCTTCGTGACGAACGTCTCAGGACACGCAGCACCATGAAGAACTCTTCCGCGCTATTGGATTCTTTAGGCAGCATGACTCAGTTCTTTGGGCGCATCACTTTTTGCATTCTCGACACCGAGACTGCGGCGCACCTCTAGATAATGGACGATGGCATCGCGGCTCAGTATGCCAACCAGGGCACCATTTTCTACCACGGGCAACTGGTTCACATCGCGACCAGCCATTAAAGGGAACACGTCGCTCAAGCTCTGCTGCGGAGTTGCCACATGCAGGCGCGCAAGCGGGATCATGGCATTGCTAACGGGAACCTGTCCCCATTGTTCACGCGCAATATGGCGAATATCACTGAGCGTGATCAGACCCACCAGGTGCTCGTCTTGCATCACTAGCGCGTAGCGTAAGCCACCTGGAAGAAAGTAGGCATCGACCAGTTGTTGCAGCGAGATGTCGGCAGGGGACAGTCGTCGGTTTGGGATTCATGACCTCACCCACCTTCACGCCACGCAAGACGGATGTCAGCATGCCTTGCGTGTTGGCTGACTGGGCCGCGTTTAACAGGAACCAACCAATGAAACCGAACCAGAGGCCATTCAGGAGGTCGCCCGCGAAGAAGGTCCAGATGCCGATCAGGATAAGCAGGTAGGCAATGAACTGCCCTGTCAGTGAGGCAACACGCGTTGCTTGACGCATATTTCCGCTGAGCCTCCACACGATCGAGTGCAACACGCGACCTCCGTCAAGCGGGAAGCCAGGAATGAGATTGAAGATGCCCAACAAGATATTGGTCACCGCCAGATAGAATAAGATGCCTTCCAGCGGAGAGTTGGACCCACGCAAGGGCAACTGGAGCAGGAAACAGATGAAGCCAATCACAAGACTGGTGAGCGGCCCAACCACTGCCATCTGGAACTCGATGCCTGGACTCTGCGGTTCTTGCTCGATATTGGAGACGCCCCCAAAGATGAACAGGGTGATATTTTTCACAGGCAAACCACGTCTACGTGCAACCAGCGAGTGGGCCAGTTCATGCAAGAGCACTGAGGCAAACAACAGCAAGGACGAGAGCAAGGCGATGAGCCAATAGGTGACGATTGACCACCCTGGATATAGCTGGGGAAACCAACCGGTGGCAAGGGACACCGTCAGCAAGACGAGAATGATGATCCAACTGACATGGATGTCGATGTCGATTCCGGCAATGGTGCCGATACGTAACGAACCTGGCATTGAGATACTCCTTTTCATGAAAAATGCTCCTAATAAACTTCGAACTCATCAGGAACCCTTAATATGAAGAACCTGCAAAACCGCGCACCAACGCCGCGATCTCATCAGCAGCCGTATCCAATGCGAAATGTCCAGCGTCGAGAACGTGAACTTGCGCGTTTGGCACGTCCCGGCGATAGGCTTCCGGCTCCGAGAGGTCGAACGAGAGGTCATATTTACCCCAGATCACCAGCAGGCGCGGCTGCTTTTCATGCATCCATGCTTGCCATTTCGGGTAGGCATCCACATTGGTTCGATAGTCGTAGAACAGGTCGCTTTGAATGTCGGCCTGGCCCGACTGGTTGAGAAAGGCAAATTCATCGGTCCAGAGATCGGGATCATAGCGTTCGACGTTGGGATCATTCCCGACATGGCGCGTCCGCGTCGTCGGCAGCGACAGGAGATTGGTGCGAAGCGTGCTTTCATTAGCAGCGCGATCAGCCCAGAAGGCCCGTCGCGGCTTCCAATTGGCTCCCAGACCTTCGTTGTGCGCCACAGCATCCTGGACGATGAGAGCCTCGATACGATCGGGATGGACCAGAGCCATGCGAAAACCCACGGGGCCACCGTAATCTTGCATGTATAGCGTATAACGCGAGAGTCCGAGCGCTTCGGTGAAGTGATTCATGATCTCGGTATAATGATCGAACGTATACGCAAATTTTTTCGGGTCCGGCCAGTCACTATGTCCGAAGCCTGGGTAATCGGGCGCAACCAGATGATAGCGATCAGAAAGCCGGGCGAAGAGAGGCTCGAACATCCGCGATGAAGAGGGAAGTCCATGCAGCAGGAGCAGCGTGGGCGCATCTTTGGGGCCTGCTTCTCTATAAAAGATGGAGAGGTCATCTATCTGTGTCGTGCGATAAAAAGTTGGGTATTCCATGGGACGTTCCTTTCATTTCACCTCGAAAATGATTTCCAGTTCGACCGGGGTGCCGAGCGGAAGGCTTGCGACGCCATACACCAGGCGGCACGGGTTTTTGTCTTTGCCAAAGACGTTTTGCAGCAACTCAGAGGCGGCGTCAGCGACTTTTGGCTGATCGCGCACATCTCCCGCAGTGGCTATCGATACGCCGAGACGAACGATCCGCGTCACTTTGTCGAGCGACCCCAAATGCTGCCGCGTAACAGCGAGGACGTTGAGCGCCGCGAGGTGAGCTGCCTGGCGACCCGCTTCTACATCGAGTTCCGCGCCGACGCGCCCAATGAATTTCGCCTCGTGGCCTTCAGTAGGAAGCATCCCGCTCAGAAAAAGCAGATTGCCCGTCTGCACCGCTTCCACATAGCTACCAAACGGCTCAGGCGGCACCGGGAGCTTGATGCCAAGTTCTTTCAAGCGCTGCTCGGCGCGGTTGGTCGAGAGTCTTCGCTCGTTACCAGTTGCTCTTGCGAATTTGTACTCATGTATCTCTCCAATCTGCTACTAGTATGATGCGGAAGCCTCATGAAAGCGCAATGAGCAGCGCAATAAACATCATGTGCTCAGCCATTTGCGTAGCAGGGTCTGCATCAGGAGTGCTTCACACGAGGGAGCATCCCTGAGGGAGTGCCAGAGCACCACCTGGAAGTGCGCAGCAACCCGGCACATGACTCAGTGACTCCAGGTCAACAATGCGAGGTAATGGGAAGTAACATGTCAATTGCTGGAGGCTGTCTTCCACAAGCATTCTCCATATACTGATACCAGGTGTTGGATGCGCTCCTGCGGGTCCACATTGATGGAGGGTCTGGGGAATGACAAGAGACTCAAGACTCTTCCTTTGACTTCATCCTGTATGATATCAGATTTTCTGGCCAATAGGGAACATATCATGAGTCAATTGCGTCTGGCCGTGTTCGGCCCACCTGAAGTGTTTTATGACGAAAGCCGCTTGACGTTTTCCTTGCGCAAGGCGCAGGCTTTACTGCTCTATCTGGCGGTCGAAAAAGGTATGCATCCCCGCAGCAAGCTGGCGGCTCTTTTGTGGCCCGACAGTGAAACTGCCACGGCTCGCACGGCCTTGTCCAACGCCATTGCGTTGCTACGCAGTAAGCTGGCCGATACTTCCTCTGCTGAACCCAGCCATCTGCTCAGTCAGACAGATCTGCTGGGTCTGAACCCGCAGGGCGCACTCTGGCTCGACCTGGACGTAGTGCAGCAGGCCTACCAGCAGGCCCAACAGATCTCCACTCTCCCATCTGAGTATGAGGATCGCGCCTCCCTGATTGAGTAATTTGCAACACGCCCTCTCGCTCGTTCGTGGTCCCTTCCTCGAAGGCTTCTGGCTGCGCGAAGAAACCCCCTTTGATGGGTGGGTACAGCAGCAGTGGCAGCAGTGGCAGGTCCGCCTGCACGTGCTCTGCGATCGGCTCTCCGGCTGGCAGGAGGCTTCTGGAGAGATGGAACAGGCTCAGGCCACGCTCTTACACTGGCTGGCACTCGATCCGCTCTCGGAGGAGGCGTATCGCCGCCTCATGCGAGTGCATCTGGCGCTGGGTGACGCGACCACTGCCTTGCAGGTCTATGCCACCTGCCGGGCACGCCTGGGCCAGGAGTTGCAGATCGAGCCATCAGCGGACACCATCGCCCTGGCAGCGCATATCCGCGCTCGTGCGACACACCACAGCGCGAACCCACAGGCTCGTCCAGTCCTGGTGCAGAACCGAGCGCCATCCGAGCTGGTCGCCCCACTCATCGGACGGAAAGCCTCCTTCACCCAACTCATCGAGCGCCTTCAGCAGGCCCGGCAAGGGCAACCGCAGGCGGTGTTCCTGATGGGGGAGGCGGGCATCGGCAAAACGCGGCTGGCCAGCGAGTTTGTGGCCTGGGCCAGGGCACAGGGCGCAGAGGTGCTGAGCGGACACGCCTTCGAACTGGAAGGACGACTACCCTATCAGACGCTGGTAGAAGCACTGCGACTACAGCTAGAGGAGGAAAATGCTCCGGAAGACCTGCTGGATGACCTCTGGCTCGCCGAACTCTCACGCCTCTTGCCCGAACTGCGCGAGCGCTATCCCGATTTGCCAGTTCCCACACAGGATGATCTGACGGCCAATCTGCGTCTGTTTGAAGCGGTCGCGCGGCTTTTAGACGCCCTGTCCAAACGGACGCCGCTGGTGCTGCTGCTGGATGACCTGCACTGGGTGGATGAAGCCTCCCTCGACCTCGTGCGCTATCTGGGACATTACTGGCAGAGCCATGGTAGCCGGGTGCTGCTTCTGGGCACGATTCGCCGTGATGGATTGGAACTTAACCCACCACTTACTGCCCGGCTGCTTGATCTGGGACGCGACCTGCCGACCACACAGATCACTTTGCAGCCCTTGAACCAGGAGGAGAGCTTGCAGCTAGTTGAGGCCATTGTCGAGGAGGAACAGCGTGAGTTGGGTTCTGGGGAACAGATGACCCTAGCAGCAAAGACGCCAGTGGTCGCCCTGGGCCACTTCTTATTTGCACAGACAGGAGGGCAGCCATTCTATCTGCTGGAGATGCTCAAGCTCTTGCGCGAGAAGGACCTGCTGATCTCACGCATGGGTACAAATGGCACCTGGCGGCTGGAGCCGACCCATGAACTAGTAGAGGCAATCAGGCAAGAGCAGTTCCGGCGCGAACTGGTGCCGCCCCTGGTCCGTGCGATGATCCAGGCACGCATGGCAAAGTTGTCTCAAGCGGCACGCCTGCTGGTGATAGGCTGTGCTGTGTTGGGGAGCCGGGTGAGTGCGCAACTTCTGTGGCAGGTGGCTGAGTTGGGAGTACAGGCAGGCATCGAAGGACTGGAGGAAGCCGTCAAGAGTGGATTGCTGCGCGAAGAGGCCACAGGCGGCCAACTGGGTAGCTATAGCTTCTCCTACGAGCTGATGCGCGAGGTGGTTTACACCGAAATGGGCGCGGCGCGGCGGCATATCATGCACCAGCGAGTTCTGACGAGGGTGCACGTCGAAGGCGTAGAGACTGCCGAGCAGGTCGCTCAGGCAGCCTCGGCCTGAGAGGAAGCCACGACTCTCAACCGTCAGGCGCTCTTAGTGGTCCACCAGCCGACGGTTCTCTTTACCAAAGTCACGATGGAATGCTCACATTCGAGAGGAACAGTCTGGGGAAAAACGTCGTGAAGGCAAGCGGAGTGAATCCATCACGTAATGAGCAGAGTAGCGGCTGCTCCCACTGACCGATCTTGCCGAAGAGAGCGGACTGCTCGATGATGGCAGCGCTCCGCTTCATGCGACGTGCCTCGTAGGCACGCAAGGCTGCTCACTGGTTCGCGCTGATCTGCCAAACAATCAGCCAGGGCGAGAGCATCTTCCAGAGCCTGACAAGCCCCTTGACCGAGGTTGGGAGTGGGGGGATGAGCCGCATCGCCAAGCAGAGTTACCCTGCCACTTCCCCAGTGATGTACTGGCCGACGATCGAAGATATCGTTGCGCAGGATGGCCTCCTCGTCGGTGGCCTCGAGCAGTCGCCCTATGGGTTCCCGCCAGCCATCAAAGAGTTGGGAGAGCCTCGCCTTCCGTTCCCCTGTGCGGTCCTGTTCGCCAGCCGGGCAATTGAGCGTGGCATACCAGAACACCCGCCCGTTGCCAATCGGCAGCATCCCAAAGCGCTGACCTTGCCCCCACGTCTCGCTGGAAATACCTGGGGATACATGCGCATCCTCGAAGAGGGCAACCCCACGCCAACAGGTGTAGCCACTATAGCGCGGCTGTTGCTTGCCTAGCAACTGTTCGCGGATCACGGAATACAACCCATCCGCACCGACCAGCAGATCCGCCTGCTGCTGTTGCCCATCGGCGAAGTGACTGATGACGGTCCCTTGCTCCGACTGGAAACTGACGCAGCGGGCGTGCACATGGATGCTCTCCGGATCAACCGCGCCTGCCAGCAGCCGCAAGAGATCAGCACGATGGATGCCAAGGTTGGGGGCTCCCACGCGCCGTTCGATGGTATCTAGTCGCATGCTTCCCAGCCGTTTTCCGCGCCGGGACCAGCACTCAAAATGGGTAAGATGAGCACTGACCGCCATCAGAGCATCGGCCAGACCCAATTGCCTCAGAACCTGCACCCCATTGGCCCACAAAGTCAGGCCCGCTCCGATCTCGCGCAGCTCAGGATTACGCTCGAAGACCGCAACCTCGATGCCCTGGCGTTGTAAGGCAGAGGCCGTGGCCAGTCCGCCAATGCCGCCACCAATGATGCTCACATGAAGTGCGCTGCTTCTCCATCGACTCCCTCACGCCCTTTCTGTACCAATACATCTGGTACTCACAGATGAACCTAAGAATTGCCTAAAGATGGCTTCCTCTCTTCATTATAAGATAGCACGGAGTCGTGGCAACGCACGATGAAAACAGGTCTTTGCCGTTGTCTCTGAGATGCTGAGTTGTTTTCCTATCTCAGAAAAGGTCAATTCCCCAAAGCACCGCAAATAGACAATCGAACGCGCTTTCGGAGGGAGCACATGCAGAGCATGGACTAATTGCTCGTGGAGTTCCTGCTGTTCGAGGACACCTTCCGGCATCAGTTGCCTATCCGGGATCGCCTCCACAAAGAGCAGCTCCTCCTCACTCTCTCCCCTTTCCAATTGCGAGAAGAAGATGACCGGATGACGCCTCCTCTTGCGCAACTCATCCAGACTACGATGGTAAGATACGCGAAAAAGCCACGCTTTGAGCGACTTATTGACACTAAGCTTTGGCAGAGAGATATAAAGCTGGAAAAAGACATGTTGGAGCACATCCTCGACCAGTTCTCCATCTTTAAGGATGTTCCTGACATAGGTACGCAAGGGCTTCTCGTACTCTTTTACCAGGGCATCAAAGAAATAAGGGTCTTCTATTGCTCCCTGTTTGTTGTCCGTGCTTGCTGCCAGCTCGTTACTCTGCTTCTCCTGTTGAAATTGGTACAGCATTTCTTCGCCTCCTCTTGTTTTTCTCAACACTTGCTTCTGCACCGGGTTGCCAGAGCAGAAGCATTGCCTAGATTATTGGATACTATACTGGATCTGCTGCCAGGACCTGCCGCCATCCGTCGTATGCAACAGGTGATCGCTGGTCAACCCCCAACCAGTCTGGGGATCAGTGAAGCTCAATGCATTCAACGCGTAGACGGTGTTGGAGGTTAAGGACCAGTGATCTCCGCCATCGATTGTGCTGTAGAGTTTTCCACTTTGCTTATCAGTCGCCCAGGCATGAGAGGTATCGAGCACATAGGTATTTTCGGCCTGGATGTGGGCCGCGCTTGTCTGGAACCAGCTCAGACCACTATTGTTTGAGCGGTAGAGGACCAACAGGTTGTCATTTTGTAGTGTGACATTCACCGGCAAGAAAACAATGCTTCCAAAGAAGACGGGCGGCTGCGAGGTATTCGTCGGGTTCACATACCCTCCCAGCAAGTGCGGTAACGCTCTGGTTTGCCATGTCTGTCCACCATTTTGCGTGAGGGAGACAGACGGAACCGTATTATCCCCACCAGCACCAAGATTGCCCGCCGCAATACCCACCTGTGTATTCTGAAAAGAGATACCTGTGACATACCCTAAGTTCAGGCCGCTGGAACTCTTGTTGGAGGAAAGTTCGCTCCATGTCTGGCCGCCATCGTTGGAATGCCAGATATCAGACCCGGCACTTCCGGCTCCTGGTGTGCCGGAAATCTCAAGCCACCCTTGCTTCACAGTGATGAAGTGTGGCACATCGACAAGAGAGACACGTGGATCGTTGATCAGGCTTCGTTGCCAACTTCTACCACCATCCGCCGTGCGGAGAACGGTAATACCAGGGCCTTCTTGTTGATTTGCAGGTCCGATCGCAATCCAGGCATACTGCATGTTCATGAACTGGCCCCTGGCTAATGGATTGAGTCCTGCATTGGCAGGAGTCACATCATTCCAATGAACACCACCATCGGTTGTTTGCAAAATAGAACTATTACTCAGTGCCCACCCATTCTGCTATCCAGCATACGCAGCATATTTAATATGAAAAAAAAAAAAAAAAAAAATATTGCAAAATAGAACGACTAGTCAACGCCCACCCATTGCTGCTATCCAGCATACGCAGCATCGTTAACGGGACAAGTGGCTTCGAGACCACAGTACTCGTCGCTGATGGCTGCGCTGAAGGAGTATTGCCCTGTGATGCAGTGGGGGTCACGAGCGTCTGTGTCGATGATGCGGTTGCAGTCGGAGGGGCAGTGGTACCAATACTACCACACGCGGACAGGACACACACCAGACACAGAACGAGGAACCAGGGGAGCCGTATAAGATAGATGCTGTTTCTTCTCTCCAATTTTTTCTCTTCTTTCATTATTCGCGAAGACAGGCATTGACCGAAATGGTACGCCCACCTGATAGATACCAGTGTAGCAACAATGGCTGACGAAATCACCGTCCATCAGTTCTCATCTCACTTGCCATTACTTTGCATACTAGTGTCTGAAATCCTTCCCTAATCGTTCGATAGACCGTAGGCCAAGAGGAAGCATTCTCATCAAAGGGAACAATCTTCATTTTGAGCTGGGGATAGGTATCGTTGATGACCCTTCGCGTCTGCGGCACTCTCATGTCGTGCGAGATAAAGGGTATCGTTCATTGTTTTGCATGGGTGCACGGGTTTATTCCATTGCACCCTACACCCACGGAGAAGAAAGAATGATGGAACGAAATAGGCTGGCCGTTTTTGAGAGAAGAGCAGGAGACTTCTGGATCTTCTGGACGGGTACAGACCATTTCACAAATTGGCAGTGCGCTCACTGGTACAGCACTGCCCCTACTGGTCTTCAAGCTCAGTGGCTCTGCCTTGAACCTGGGAGTGGCCTCGGCGGCGATACTGGGTACCTTACCCGCTCTTTGGGCTCTTTATCGGTGCCTGGGATGTGTCAGAACTGAGAACACAGGTGGTATCAACAAAATTGCATCGCTAACTTATATGGTCATGCGTGTATTACACACTCCAAGATAATGCATTGAAGGTTTTTAGCCTCTGAATTGTGTGAACAGTTTCTTAGGAACAGCCCTTAGAAGTCTTGCTCTTTCCAAAGTGGAACGCGTCCCTGTGCCACAAGCATCGAATCATATCCAGGTTGGGTAAAAAGGGCATGCAATTGGCGCCCTTGCTCCTTCCAAGGTGGAACGCGTCCCTGTGCCGCAAGCATCGAATCATATCCAGGTTGGGTAAAAAGGGCATGCAATTGGCGCCGACGCATCCCCATGTTCCCTCCATCGTACAGTGGGAAAACGAGCGCATCTCGCAGCAAGCGCTCTAATGGGGTCTTCTTCGTGTAGCTTTCCACGCCGACCAGGCGCATCGCATCGTAGATGACCTGCACCGCGAGTTCCGAACAATAGACCTTGGCCATAACCGCCAGCTCTTCTCCGTCGTCCATCCGTTTGCTCAAGGTAATGGCATGCCTTCCAGGTCAGGTAGCGTGCTGCCTCAATCCGCATCTTGATGTCAGCGAGCATGTAGCCAACATTTTGATGCTCAATGATCGGTCCTGAACCCAGGCGCCGCTCAGATTTGGCAAAGTCAAGGGCATAGTCAAAGGCAGCGCGCATCACGCCGACGCAGGCCGCCGCGATGAGCGCAGCCGACCAGGAGAAGGCGCCCGACACGATCTCCAGACCCTGGCTCGGACGACCAATGAGATGGTTCGCTGGCACCCGGACCTCCTCAAAGTGGACTCGAGAACTCATCACCCCACGATTTCCTAGCTTGTCGTAGACATCGATGACCTGCACGCCGGCAGCATCCCCCGGTACCATCACTACTGCCAGCGATTCGCGTGCTCCTTTGGTCGGGTCGGTCCGGCAGACGACGGAGTACAGATGGGCTCCTTTGCCATGCCAGCCAGAACCATTGGTGGTGTAGTGTTTTTGCCCGGTGACGACCCATTCATCCCCATCGCGACGGGCGAATGTCTGCACCCCCGCTTCAGCATCAGCGGAGTCGAAATTTGCACCACCACCCACCTCAGTAAAGGCGAATGCAGCGAGCAATGCCCCATCCGCGTCATCGACGAAGGGTTGGAGGAATAGCTTGCGTTGGGCCGCGTTCCCGAATTGAATGACGGGCTGGAGTCCCACTCCACTGGCCAGCAGCGTCGTGGGGACATTGACATCCACGCGTGCCAATTCCTCGACAGCAAGGGCAAAATCAACCAGTCCGAAGCCCAGACCTCCATTGACCACGGGAATGAACGACTTCGTGAACCCGGCTTTGGCCATTTCGCGGTACGCCGCGCGCGTGGAACAAAACGCCTCAGCTGGATCAGCAATCGCATCAATTTGCGCTGAAATAGGAGCCAATACCGCCTCGGCAAAGGCGTGGGCATCGTCCTGGAGTGCGCGTTGTTCTGGGCTAAGCGTGAAGTCGATTGGCATGGTGAGTTTCCTTTCTCTTAGTGTGCTACCACATAGCAGCAACAAATAGGACTCTGAAACTAACCATTTGGAGAAAAGCAGCATTACGAAACCAACAGAGAGTGACCAGGAGACTACTCCTAGTATATAAAGTAGAGCTATATCGGTCAAGCTGAACAGTTTCTCCTGCCATCAGCCATCCCATCATGCTGAGATCACAACGCTGTCGGTGAAACTTCTTCCGCATCTACTGCGCCCAACGCACGCAGCGAGGCCTGTTGTGCCTCGGTGAGACCCTGGATGCCCGTGATAGTGAGTCGCTCGTAGGGCCGGTCCCGCCGCAGCGTGTGCAGCTGCTCGCCGCTCTCAAGGTCCCAGAGCTTGATGGCCCCGTCATCGCCGCAACTGGCCAGCCTGCTCCCATCGGGACTCACCTTGAGCGCTTGCACCGTTCCCTGATGCGCCTCTCGCACCCGCACGCACTTCTCCGCTCTGCAGATCCCACCAGCGCAGCCTGCCATCACTGCCTCCACTGATCAGCATCTCCCCACTGGGGACCCAGGCTGAGCGCAGAGACCATCCCCGGATGCCCTTCAAAGGCATGCACCGACTCCCCGCTGTGCGCATCCCACACGAAGAGCTCTCCGCCCTCTCTGCCGCTGCCACCAGAGGCCAGCCGCCTCCCATCGGGGCTCCAGGCCACGCTCATGACGGCTCCCTGATGTCCTGCCAGCCGCCGCTGCAGCGTGCCATCGGTCGCCTCCCACACATAGACGGTGCCATCATCGCCCCCACCGACCACCCGCGTGCCATCGGGCTCCAGGCCACGCGCCGGAGCCAGGTTGCGAGCGCACGATCTGCCCATCGCAGTGGTGTTTGCGGCCACATCCCACACCTGCACGCCACGCTGATAGGTGCCGCAGGCCAGCAGCTTTCCGTCTGGACTCCAGGCCACGCCGTAGAAGATGGTGTCAGCGGAGTCGGCGTCCCCAATGATCTGGAGACAGGAGCCCGAGGTTGGGTCCCAGAGCCGGATGGCGCTCGTCCCAGCCGGAACTGGCCAGCCTGCTCCCATCGGGACTCCATGCCACGCCGTATACACGCCAGCGATGGCCGCGCAACACACTTGGTGGCTTCCCACCGGCCACATCCCAGATGGTGACCAGCGTATCCGTGCCGCCACTGACCAGCTGCGTGCCATCTGGACTCCAGTCGAGGTCGTAGAGGGAGGTCGCGTAGCCCTGCATGACGCGCACGCACTGCCCACGTTCGACCTCCCACAGCCGCAGGGTGCCATCGTCACTGCCACTGAGCAGGTGGCGGCTGTCGGGGGTGAAGGCCAGGCTGTACACATCACCGCTATGTCCCTGCAGCACGGCCCGCAAGGTGCCGAGCTTCCCATCCCACAGCCGGATGGTGTGGTCAAAGCTGCCACTGGCCAGCGTGCCTCCATCCGGACTCCAGGCCACGCACTGCACCCTCTCCGTATGCCCCGAGAGCGTCTGGAGACAGCGCCCACTCTCGACCTCCCACAGCTTGACGGTGCCATCCCAGCTCGCGCTGGCGAGGATGCTGCCGTCGGGGGCAAAGGCCAGGCCGCGCACCCAGATGCGATGCCCGGCAAAGCGTCTGCACGCAGGAGGCTCTCCCGCTGGGTGGATCTCCCACAGCCGGATCGTGCCCGCGAAGTCGCCACTGGCGAGCAGGTGCCCATCCGGGCTCCAGGCCAGCGAGATGACGGAACTGGGATGCGGCAATTCCTCCAGGATGGTGCCCAGCTTCGGCATCCCAGAGCCGGACTAGTCGCATTAACTCCCACACTGGCAAGCAGTCTGCCATCGGGAGAAAAAGCCAGGCACCATGTACCCTGCGTGTGCCAGCCCGACCAGAGCAGGGCACCAGCTCTCGACGTCCCACAGCTTGACGCTGCCATCCTCGCTTCCACTGGCAAGCGTGTGTTCATCCGGGCTGAAGGCGAGGGCCAACGTCGTGTCGGTATGGGCCTGCCAGGCCAGGTGTAGGCGCTTGCCTTCCTCGCGCCACACCCGCACTTCTCCTCGCCTGCTGCCGGCCGCCCAGTACTGCCCGCTGCTGACTGATGACCACGGCGGTGATGGCATCGAAGGTCTCGGTAAAGACGCACTCACGCATCAAGGCCCCGGCAAGCGTCGTATCTTGCATCTCGACCCCTTGCAAGTACGCCCCCCGAATGGCGAGCCGTGAGAGGTCCAGGCCACGCAGGTGCCCTCGCAGCTCTTTGAGCAGAGTGATCACGTTGGCCGGGCCATAGCCCTGGCTGTGGCCTATCTTCCGTGCGGAATGTGCGTGAGCAGGCGCAGAGGCTGCTCCTCGACGCTGTGCGTCTGCTCCGAGTTCGGCGCGCAGCCGCTCGAGGAGGGGACGCACCAGCAGGCGCACCTGGACTCTCTCGCACATAGTCTTTGGCTTGCGCCTGCTCGAGGGCATACCGGCGCAGTGGTCCAGCGCCATTGTTCTGATCTCCTCGGCCAGTTGCTCGAGCAGGGCATCGGTGAGGTACTCCATCACCACCGATTGCAGGCTAAAGCTGCCTGCTGCTCCCCGCTCGACCAGGGAGCGTCGCGAGAGCGCTTCCAACGCCTCCAGCACCTGCGCGCGCGTCGGCCTGGGGACCAGCAGGGAGAGCAAGGTGTCGAGCGGCGTCCACTCGCGCAGCACAGCCAGCCAGGTGAGCAGCAGGTGCTCCAGCGGCGTCAGGCGCGCCACTTGCTGGCGCAGCACCGGGCGGACGCCGTTGAAGATCAGTTCCCCTACTGCAGGAAGCGGGACGATCTCACCCGCGAAGAGGTCGAGATGGCCTGCGCCACGATTTTGAGCGCCAGCGGATTGCCCGCGTAGCTGGCGACGAGGTGCTGCCAGGCGGACAGATGTCCCGCGTAGGTCCTTGTCGCGAGCAGGTCGTGGGCGGTCTGTTCGTCAACCCCAGCAGGCGCAGTGAGCGGACTGGCGCGCGCACGCCCTTCCAGCGGCCTCGATCTCCCTGGGCTTCTCGCGGGTGGTCAGCAGCACACAGCTCTGGTGGGCCGACTCGGCCAGGCGCTCGATCAGCCGCCCGTAGCCCTCGTAGCCGGGCAGGTAGTTGCCCTCCGGGTCCCCGCTCTCCAGCAGCGTCTCCAGATTGTCGAGCACCAGCAGACAGCGCTCGCCTGCAAGCGTGCCATCAACTGCGTGATACGCTGCTCCAGCGAGGCGGGGAACTCGCGGGTGGCGTCTCGGAGAAGAAGGTGATGCAGTCGGCGACCAACTCCTCGCAGGAGGGGGCGTCTCGGAGCGAGCGCCAGAGCACCGCCTCGAACTGGGGAGCCAGGTGCTTACCAAGTAGCGAGGCCAGCGTGCTCTTGCCGATGCCGCCCATCCCCAGGAGCGCTACCAGGCGGCAGCGCTCCTGCACGATCCACTGGGAGAGTTCGGCCACTTCCACCTCGCGACCCGCGAAGTGGCTCACGTCGAGCGCTCCGACCCAATCAATGCGCGGGAAAGTGGCTGCTTCCATCGCAGGAGCCAGGTCTGAGGCAGCAGGGACCTCGGTGGTGGAAGTGAATACTAGCGTCGTCTGGGTACTGAGCAAGGCCGAGAGCCAGGTCTCATCAAGGAGTACCCGTTGATGCGCCGTTTTCCACAAGGCGCGGATCTCCTCTTCCTCCCGCCCCAAAGCGAAGGCGTGCTGCTGCATACACAACGCGACAAAATGTTGCAGGTGTTCAGCTTTAGGATAGGAGCTGCCGACCTCCCACTCGCCGACTGCGCGGCGGGAGATTCCCAGCAACTGGGCCAGGCCTGCTTGCGTCAGGCCAATGCTTGTGCGCAGTTTCAGCATAGCCTGCCCAAAGGTATAGTCGTGTTCACGATAGTCGTGCCGTGGCATGGGCGTGTTCCTTGCCTTCCATATGACCCGGCGACACCCAACCGGCAATGCGAAGCAATAGGGAAGCAACATGCCACCTTCTGGTAGCTGACTTCCCCTGGCACTCCAGCTATACTGAGGGAGTTGGATGCGCTCACGGCGGGTCCACATTGGGGGGTCTGGGGAACGGTGAAATATTCCAGACACTCCCTGTAACTCATCTTTGTTAGAATAGCACATTTCAGGTGACGCGCGAAGCTGTCTCCTGAGACGAGCAAACAATGCGATCGCAAGCAGTCAGTATTAAACGAGAGACGCGGGAAGCAGCGCAGATATTAAACGAGAGACAGATATTAAAGGAGGAGCTGATGAATATAATCGATGAAGCATTGAAAGCAAACGAGACCTACGCCAGGAGCTACGATTCCGCCCTTGCTCGTCCACCTACTCCCAGGCTTGCCATTGTCACCTGTATGGATCCCAGGTTAACAAATATTCTGCAGGCACTGGGGCTTGGGGCGAGCGACGCCGACGTGATCAGAAATGCTGGAAGCGCCATTACTGAGGATTCCCTGCGGCCGCTGCTCGTTTCCACCCGTGTGCTCGGTAGCCAGGAAATCATGATTATCAATCACACTGGTTGCGGCATGACGACCTTCAAGGACGAAGAGCTAGACGCAAAGCTGCAGAAGCTAACAGGAACAGCCGTGGTCGAGCCCGCACGCTTCTACTCGTTCACCGACACCGACCTGGAGGAAAATACCCGGGAACAGGTCCAGAAGGTGAAAGCGCATCCCTGGATACCGAACATCCCCATCAGAGGATTCGTATTCGATGTCCACACGGGCAAGTTGCGAGAGGTAGCGGCGTAGCGGGAGCAGAATGAAACATGAAGCACACACCAAAGAGCTACCCTATCGCTGACAAAACAGTGATAGACAGAGCCATCCAATTTGCTAGTGAGCTTCCAAAGCCCAAGAAGCCTCGGGATGCGCAACGAGATGAGAGCAAGCGGGGAGAGAGAATTGTAGACAAAGAGGGGAATCCTTTAAACGACAAAAATGTGTCTCCTTAGAAGGATGAAAAAGAAATGCTATCGATCGAAGGAGAATACAAGGAGTATGACACATCGATCGGTCAAGATCCAGATGTCTTCGGACGCCGTTCTCGTTGTGCTGGTTTGGTGAAGTTGTAGTCGTGGCACACTGTTTCACCATCTCCGGTTGCTCCGACCATCGAACAACACGTTCGTTTTGCACGTCCACGTTTAGGCATGGATGACGTGATTGATTTTGTCGCGGTGCTCATCGGATATGTGGTGAGTGGGGAGCGAACGCTGCTCGCCTTTTATGAGCGACTCACTCCTTTTGCGTCCGCCTTTATGACCCTCTTCGGTTGAAAGATGCTTCCACATCGCTCCACACTCAGCGGTTTTCTTGCGGCCCTGGATCTGCCAACGGTCGAGGCGTGAGTTGCTGTTCTTGAGGATCTCGTGGTGCGAACTGGGCAGACCAGGCTCCTGGTGGATTATGGGATCGTGAGGGTCACCACTGGTTGGTGGTCGATGTTGATGGCACCAAGCAAGCAGCACGACAGAGAGCCCTTCCCTCACTTCCTGACCTCCCGCTCCTCATCGACGCTTTGATCAAGTCTGTGCACGGCCTATCTCGGGAGCAAGCGAGGGGAGATCGCTCGGACTAGAACGACCGTATTGCAGGCTCATTCCCATCACTGGTTGGGGACGTTCAGTGGAGCGGGCAATGGAGACTATCGAGGAGAATTGGCTCATGCCTGTGAGGTCATCATCAGCTATGGGGCCTGGTTCTGTCTGCCACTCTCTCATATCCTGGTTCGCTTAGACGGATTGTATGGCACCGGAGCGGTACTCACTCCTCTTCTCTCCTGCGGGCTGGGAGTCGTGGTACGTTGCAAAGAGTATGGCTTGCTCGATTTGCCTGCTGTTGCTGCCCGTCTCACTCTGCCGCCGGATTCTCATACCATCCATCCTGAGAGTGGAGCGGCACGCTCCCTCTTCGATTGTCCTGACATCGCCCTCTCTGCGACAGGACCTCGTGTTCGTTTACTCATTGCAACGCACCCTGCCACATCCACCAACAAACCATCCATTGGGATTCTCCGAGCGGAGACGGTCTATGAACTCTTTCTTACCACTGCCCCCCTTCTTGCCTTCACCGGGGCGGATGTGCTTGATCTGTATCTGCATCGAGGCTCATTTGAGACGGTCCTCGCCGATGAAGATGTCGAACAGGACCCAGATCGCTGGTGTTCTAGTACCGCTTGCGGCCAAGAGTTTTGCGAAATTCTGCATCAATGGATATGGAATCTTCGCCTTGATCTTGGCCACCACCTCTCCCCCTCAGTTCTGCGTTTGACCCAATTTGCACCCGCTCAGTCTCCTGTCTCCATTCCGGTCCTTGAACCTGCTCAGCCTCCTCTTCCCGTTCAGGAAGAGGCCGTGTATGGGCCTCCCCGATGGGCCCATCGATCGTTCACCAAAGGATTTGCCGGGTCAGATTTCACTCTGCAACCGGATGGAACCATCTGCTGTCCAGCGGGTCAGTCGCTTTCCGTCCACGAACGCAGGCCTGAACGTAATGGCTCCGTCCGTCTGGTCTATGGGGCTCGAATGAGGGATTGCCGTCCTTGTCTTCTTCGAGATCGGTGCCAAGAATAGCCAACGACACTCAAGCCACGGCAGGTGAGCGCAATTGTTTGGCCCATGCTCCTGGCCCACTGGTTTCGACGATCTCTCCCCCTCCATTGGTTGCAGATCCATTGGCTCAGGTGAAACCTCTCCCCATTCTTGCCCCATTTCCCGTCCTGTGGGGGGATTGGCCGCGTAGCCATCTGCGGCGGAACTTCCTTGGGTTGCTTCGCACACAAACCGTGGAACTCACTTCTGGATCTCTGCTTAGGAGATGTCTTCAAAAGACTCCTGAGTGTTATTGGGCCAGGGGTGATTACAGGATTTGCCGATGATGATGAGTCTGGAATAGGCACGTATTCCCAGACAGGGGCGCAATATGGGTTCAAACTGTTATGGACCGTCCTTTTTATGCTGCCAATGATGTATGTTGTCCAGGAAATGGCGGGAAGAATTGGGGTCGTTACGGGAGAGGGAGTTGCGAAGAATATCAAACAGTACTATTCCAGATTTCTCCTCTATCCCCTGGTGCTCCTGCTCCTTATCGCAAATACCATCAACCTGGGGGCCGATCTGGGTGCGATGGCTGCGGGGACTCAACTTCTTGTCCCACAAGCCAATTTTCCTTTCCTGGTCATCCTCTACGCTACAATCATCTTACTCCTCGTCATTTTTGTGAGCTATAAGCGGTATGCACGTATCCTGAAATGGATCTGTTTATCCCTTGTTACATACGTTCTGACAGGGTTGCTTATCCCCTTGAATTGGGGGCAGGTTCTTCTTGCGGCGATTGTTCCTCATATTGAATGGAACTTTGCTTTTCTGTTTCTCGTGGTAGGGATCTTAGGGACCACGATTTCTCCCTACATGATATTCTGGGAGCCAGATGAGGAAGTGGAGGAAGAAATCGAAGCGGGGATGCTTCCCGTTGGCACAGGGAAACCGAAACTCAGAAAAGGGTATATCGGCAAGATGAAACTCGACACCTTTGTTGGTATGCTCTGCTCGGAGATTATCACCTTTTTCATTATCGTGACCACGGCTGCGACACTGCATGTCCACGGCATTACCAACATTCAAACGCCTACACAAGCAGCGTCGGCATTGCAACCGCTGGTTCATTCCTTTCCACATGCTGGACTTCTTACAAAAGTCCTCTTTTCGATAGGGATTATCGGGATCGGCTTTCTTGCGGTCCCGATCTTTGCAGGAAGCAGTTCGTATGCGATCGCGGAAACATTTGGCTTCCAAGAAGGTCTGTCTCAACCATTTACGCAAGCAAAAGTCTTCTACCTCATCATCATCGCTTCAACGGCTATTGGGGTGCTGATGAACTTCTTAGGGATTAACCCATTCTCAGCGCTGATCTATACAGCGGTGCTCAACGGTATCATCGCTGTTCCACTGATCGGGATGATCCTTCTCATCACGAATAACAAGAAGATCATGGGCACCCATACGAACGGCTGGCTCACCAATACGCTTGGGATGGTCACGTTTGTGGTCATGGGGTTCTCAGCAGTTTTTGCTCTCTACTCATTTGTTCATTTAAGGAGGAGAAACCATGGAAAACCAGGAAATTCGGACAGCTCTGGATCGGCATTGGGCTGCCTCCGCGGCTGGGGACATTGAAGCGGAACACGAGATCTATCACGACGACGTTCTCGTCGAGTATCCTCAGTCGGGCGAGCGCATCCGCGGTCGCCACAACATTCAAGCCCTGCGCGGACACCATCCGGCGAAGCTGGGCTTCAGTATTCGGCGCATCCTTGGGAGAGGTGATCTCTGGATCACCGAGTACGTGCTCAGCTATAACGGGCAGCCAACGCAAACCGTCAGCATTATGGAGTTTCGCGATGACAAGGTTGCTCACGAGACGCAGTACTTTGCCGATCCGTTCGAGGCACCGGCCTGGAGAGCTCAATGGGTCGAGCACCAGGAGAAATAAAACCGGCCAGGGCCTGCTATACTAGACAGAACAACAAGGAGCAGCAGAAGAGCGAGGCCCCAGGCTCACATTGGGAAAAGTACTACGCCGACTTTTTTGTCAAACGCTATCTGTAGGAGAACAAGATCTTTGGAGTGAGGACAAGAGAAGAAAGGAGAGCCTCTATGCCACGATTGCTCTCAGTGAACGTTGGTCTGCCCCGCGACATCGCCTGGCGTGGAGAAACGGTGCGCACCGCCGTCTGGAAGGAGCCGATCCAGGGTCGGCGCATGGTCCGGCGGCTCAATATCGATGGCGATAAGCAAGGAGACCTGGCCGGGCACGGAGGAGAACAACGCGCGGTCTTCGTCTACCAGATGGAGTCCTATTCCTATTGGGAGCGTCAGCTCGGTCGCAATGACTTCGTCTACGGACAGTTCGGGGAGAATTTTACCATCGAAGGCTTATCTGACGAGGAGGTGTGTATCGGCGACCAGTACCGCATTGGCGATGCTCTTTTTGAGGTCACACAACCACGTGTCACCTGTTACCGTATTGGCATCCGCATGAACAACCCCCAGATGCCGGCACTGCTGATTGCCCACCACCGACCGGGCTTTTATCTGCGTGTCTTACAAGAGGGTGAAGTGGAGGCTGGCGCTGAGATCTTCAAGGTCGCTGCTGGCTCTGAACGCATGACCGTCGCGGAGATCGACGGGATGCTTTATCTGAATGACCATCACCGCGAAAAACTGGAGCGAGCGCTGCGTATCCCCGCTTTGAGTCCAGGGTGGAAGATGTCCTTCCAGGCCCTGCTTGAGCAGGCGGTGCGAGGGGAGACGACCGGAGGCAATCCTGGACTCGTCCCGGCAAGCGGCCCTCCCCCGGCCTGGCAGGGATTCCGTCCCCTGCAAGTCTCAGAGATGAAACGAGAGAGCAACAGCGTGTGCTCTCTTGTCCTGGTGCCAGCCGACAACCAACCCCTTGCAGCGGCCCTCCCTGGCCAGTTTGTCGTCCTACGCCTGAAACCCGGACCAGATGCCCCACCTCTCTTGCGCAACTACTCGCTCTCCGACGCACCCGCGACTGATCACTACCGCATCAGCATCAAGCAGGAGCTAAACGGCGCGGCCAGCACCTATGTGCATACTCGGGTAAACGTCGGCGATGTGCTTGAAGTGAGTGCTCCACGAGGTTCCTTCACCTTACAACCTGATACCCGCCCCATCGTCATGCTGAGTGCCGGAGTGGGAGCAACTCCGGTGCTGGCTATGCTCCATGCCCTTGCTGCCGAGGCAACATCGCGAGAAGTCTGGTGGCTCTTTGGAGCACGCAACCGCGACGAACATCTCTTTGCCCAGGAAGTTCGCCGCCTCCTGCAACTCCTGCCTCACAGTCATAGCTATATTCTCTATAGCAGACCTACCCAGGAAGATAGGCCAGGGCTGGACTTTGACGCGATCGGTCATCTCAATATAACTGCACTCAAGGGGATTGGCATGCCCCGTGACGCGGACTTCTATCTGTGCGGCCCAGCCGCGTTCGCGCAAGATCTCACGCGTGAACTCACGGACTGGGGTGTCAGTAGGGAGCAGATGCACACCGAACTGTTCGGACCTGCCGCCGCCAGCACACCCGGCCTGATTGGCGCATCCGGCAGCCACCACACCCACCAGCCGGATCTCCTGGTACGGTGGGTCCGCTGGTCTCCTTTGCTCGCAGCGGCCTCTCTGTTCCCTGGGATACAAAATTCCAGAGCCTGCTCGAATTTGCCGAGGCTTGCGACATTCCGGTGAGGTGGTCGTGCCGGACAGGAGTCTGTCATAGTTGCGAGAGTGGGCTGATTGCGGGCCTCATAAGCTACCAACCAGAACCACTCGAACGACCTGCCAACGGCATTGCTGTTAATTTGCTGTTCCAAACCTCGTGATGAGGTCACGCTTGACCTGTAATGTGCCGTCCGATCTCAAGTGAGATGCACCCGTACTTCCTCTGGAAGCCATCAGACTTGCAGAGGAAGTCTTCTGTCAGAACTCAAACAACATTCTGGCAAGTCAGCCATACTTCTGCTACGCTGATCGTATCAAAACAGGATTCAAATATAATCAAAAAGGGCCAGATGCAAAAAGCGAAGAAAGGAGAGATCACCAGTCAGGTAGCGTTCATCGCTGAACTGTTTGGAGTGGCAGCCTAAGCTGAACAAAGAAGGAAACTTGATGCCCACGCTTCTCCCTCGATTTTTTGCAACACAACCCGAGTTCTCTCCTTGTGCATTGCGTGGGGACAGTGGCTGCTTACTTTCTGGAGATAAACTGATTGCCTTGCAGATAAAAACGCAAAGGAGCATCTTTTCCTCTGGTAATTCCTACACGAGGAACGGCGATGATCTCCTCACTAGAAAGGCTAACGCCAAAGTGATCAGCGGAAGCGATTTTGAGCGGTCCTGCCAACAAAGACGAGCCGTTTAACTGTGGAGTAATATGCATGGCTTGTGTCAACTTCCCCGGCCTGCTGCACAACTGCCAGAGGTTGGAATTCCCCCGATTTTGGGGTTCTCCCGCACTTTGATACTGTTGGCGAACCCGGCCTTAAGCGGCGAATAAAGCCGCAAATTTTGAGGTGCGCGTTTTAGCAATTGGCTCTCCTTCCAACCAAGCTAAGGTTCGTGTCACGTTCATCGCTGTTGCAATCATTGAGTGCTGAAGATGGGTTTTCTCCATCCCTCGATAACGAGTCCGACGCAAGCCAAATGCTCGCACTCCTTGAGAAATTGTGCCCTCAATCCCCGATCTAGCACGATATTTCTCCCAAAATGAGGCATCCTTTTGCCGTGCTCTAACAGCTTGCAATGCCTGATGATGCTCTTTGGTACGAATGGAAATAGCCCGTCGTGGAGCCGTGGTACACTGCGTCTTCATCGAGCAGCATCTGCAATCCGTCACCGAAAACTTGATTTTGATTACCTGATTATCGCGTCGATCCACCGCTGGAGTCCAACTCGAACTCTGTTGTCCAGCCGGACAGATCATTTTTTGTGCTTCCCAGTCAATCTGAAAGCTGGCCGCATCAAAGCCGCGTTGTTCTTGCGCCTGCCACTTATGGTCAGCACGAGTTGGCGCGATTAAATCGATCCCGTAATCACGGCGGCTTTGCACAAATTGCTTTGCTTCTGCATAGTTGGTATCGGTTAAATGCTCTCTGGGCAATAAATCCTTCTTTTTTAACGCGTGATAAATCACCGGTGTCACATCGACATCTCCATTGCCAGCTCGACTCGTGCGCAACATGGGTAATCAATCGAGGTGCATCTTGATCACAACTCTCGGTCAGGTGCACTTTGTATCCAGCCCACCACATGGAAATCTTACGTCCATACGTCGTTTCGACATCGTATGGAGAGCAGATCATAGTCGCTGGTGGAGGGATATTCTCATCAGAACGGAAGCGCACTTGTCTATCGCTTTGTTCAAACTGTTGCACCCAGACACGTCGGAGCGTTTCTACCGCCCGGAGATGGCCTAACCAGTTCAACTCCGATGTGGTGAAAATTGCGTCCAGCAAAGCATATCCATCTGCCCCTATGGTTTCTACAGCTGCAGCTCGCTTCTCTTTCCCCTTCGGGAGCCGATACTCCTCGATACGATGCCCATAGCGTTGATTCCATTCCTCAGGGGCAAAGGAGCTCAACCATTCTGGGACTACTTCTGCCAAGCTATTGAGCGCAGCTCGTAGCGTCTCACCGACACAGACGGTACGGTTGATTACCCGGACTGCCGCCAGGACATGGGTTGCATCTGTTCGCTGTTGTCCTCCCGCATAAAGCGCGTCCTCGTTGTCTGAGAGAGAGAAGCAGCGTCTCAAACAAAAGGGATTCTGCATCCCCTTCGATGAGACGCGAGCGAAACTCGGAGAGAACCGAAAAATCAAAGCCGCTATCGGAGAGTTCTAAACCTAAGGCATACTTCCAATCAATTCGGCTGCGTACCGCATCAGCCGCCTGACGATCAGGGTAATTCTTCTGCAAATTGCATAATGGTCACCAGAGCCAATCGGAAAGCGAGCTAGTGCTGGTTGACCAGTTGCTGAGAACAAATCTGCAAACATCTCGTCGTGATAGAGTGTTCCCAGCTCATCTCTCATCTTCATAAAGCGGGTGCCTTTGGGAAAGGCAGCTTTTGCGATACGTACCGTTTCTTCGGGAATTGGACCAATGCATTCCGATTTGAGTGACATATCTTCCCTCTCTTCTTTATCGATGGACATTCTCATCGTTTTCTGAGAGAAGTATTCTTTCTAGCTCTCTTGTTTCGGTAGGGTTCGCCAACAGTATCAAAGTGCGGGAGAACCCCAAAAGCGGGTCAATTCCACGTTCTTGTCTCTATTGGCGATCGGAAACCAACGGTTCGCTGGTGGAACGTCGAGAATGGACGAGAAATCTATCACGTCAGTTCAGCACTCTAATTGAAACACATCACGATCCCGTTCATGTTGCCTTAGTTGTCCATTGCGCAGTTCCCAAATCTCGCCAGAAAAACGCTGAATAAACCAGCGATCGTGTGAGATGACGATGACAGGGCCAGGAAATGCCACAATGGATGCCTCGAACGCTTCCAGCACATCCAGGCTGATATAATTGGTTGGCTCGTCCAGCAACAAAACGTTAGGATCCCACGCCATCAGGCGGACAATCTCCAACTTGCGCCGCTGACCGAGACTGAGCTGACCAACCTTCTTGTCCATATCCGCCAACTTGAACAGACCATAACCAATCAAGCGTCCGATGAAATCGCCCTCGTAGCCCACTTGATCGTAGCGGTAGGTCTCGATCACAGTCTTCTCTGGATCAAGTGCAGGGTGCTGGGGCAGGTAGCCAATACGTGCACTTGGCGCGACACGAATCTCGCCCTTGTCCGGCATGGTGAAGCCCTGCATCAAGTTGAACAATGTTGTTTTCCCTGCCCCATTAGGACCCATGAGCAGCAGGTGTGTTCTTGCACCAATCATCAGGTTTACATCCTGAAACAGGATGCGTGGGCCAAAGCCCTTGTTCACTTGCGAAAGGCTGATGACGACCTGCGAGGCAATGCCCTCTCCGTTGAAATGTGAATTGACATGCAATCGTTCAGGAGGTTTGGGAATTGGATCGGTCTCGACGTGTTCAAGTCGCATTTCGACAGCATGCAGTTTGCTGGAGGAAGCGTTTTGCGCCTTCTGCGCATGTCCAAAGCGGGCCATTTTGTCATTGTCGCGTGGTGGCCCAAAACTCGTTCTGCTCGCTTGCAGGCGAAGTTCACGCGCACGCTTCCGCAAATCTTGCAGTTCCTTCTGCTGCTGCTCATACCCCTCTTCCCACGTTAAGCGTTCAGCCGCTTTGATCTGCACATAGGCATTATAGTTGCCAGAATAACTACAAAGTTGGTGTGTATGCTCATCGATTTCAAAAATCTGGTTGATAACGCGATTGAGAAACTGGCGGTCGTGCGATACCACGAGAACGGCACCAGGATACGTGGAAAGATAGCGTTCCAGCCATTCCATGCTGGCAAAATCCAGGTGATTGGTTGGCTCGTCTAGCAGCAGCACATCAGGGGAATGCAAAAGAAGTGTTGCCAGACCGACGCGTGCTTTCTCGCCACCTGAAAGTGTCTGGACGATACGTGTACGTGAGAGGGAATCAAGATGCAGACCGACTAGGACACGTTCAATCTGAGAATCGAGTTCGTAGCCGCCACGCACCTGGAACTGTGTGGACACCATGCTGTACTCTTCTAGCAGTACAGGGAGGTGCTCCTCTGATGAGTTGCTCATGAAACGTTCAAGCTGACGTATACGTTGTTCCAAGTGGCGCAGATTGCCAACCAATTCCTGAATAAGATCGTCAACCGTGCTTCCAGCGAAGTCTGGTGTGATCTGTGGCAGATACCCATATTCTACAGAGGGAGCATAGGAGAATTTGCCACTATCGGCCTCCTCCTGTCCGGTGAGCAGTCGCAGCAACGTGGATTTTCCCACCCCATTGGGGCCGACGAGACCAATGCGATCATGAGCATTGATCACAAAGGAAATATCGCTCAGCACGCGGATAGCTCCATATGATTTTGTGAGATTTCTTCCTGTTAATATCATTGAATACGATACCTCAAGGTTCATGCAAAGAGAACGGGATACAATGAGAGGTGTAGGGAAGAATGAGGGGGCATACAGCATCGTGAAAGAGCAGAATGCTCGTGTCGCCTTGAAGCATTGCACTGGCCCAAGTGAGTGTTTGTTGATGCTGTGCGTACGTGGAGAATCGTTCAGAAACGTTCTCGAAGAGGTGCAAACAGACAAGATTATGGTGAGTAGGATGCTCCTCTCTCACGAGCACAAACAGACAAGCAATACAAAAGTGGGACGTAGCTTCATCAATGATTTTTTCTTTGTATCCCCATGCAATGAGGACAAAGTGATGATGCTGTTATTGCCTGTATGTTGTGATTTTCAAGGGTTTACTCCTGGGTTCATAGTAACTTGTCTTTTGTGGAGTATATACCTTCAACATTGTTCTGTCAAATTCATCTTGAAGCAAAGGAGTGCTTTTAGCTTCTTTCGTCTCTCCCAAGGGCTACCATTGGCAATGGTCGAAATTATAGGGATGCAGTTCATATCACCAGAGAGGAACCTCTCGCCACTCCCCCGGTGTGTGTACAATCTCCTTATCATCTCTGATTGTCTTCATTTACAAAATCGCTTTATAGTCAGCCAACAACGTCTCATACCATTGACGAGTGAAATGATTCTCGTGAGGATGCAGAGCATGCCAGCATCTCGCCCCGTACAATTGGGCACTGAGCATACTTGCGTCCAGGATCTTTCGTTCAGAAGCGCTAAATGGTTGTTGGCGTGCAGCTTCATATTCTGCAAGAAATGCCTGCGTATCCTCTTTCGTCGTTCCACTGTTTGGGATACCTGGCTGCTCGGTATAGGTAAAAGAGGCGGCTGTTTTCCCGACACTCACCAATTCTGACCGTAGCACGAGACTATCCCAATCATAGACAATCAGTAACTGGTCGCCAGCAAAGCGCATCTGATTCGCAGAGAAGTCACCATGTGCCAACACAGACGGTTGATCGTCTTGCTCAAGAACGTGTTTGACCCTCCAGGCGCATGCATCGATCCACTCAGCTCCCTCCTGAGTGGCTTCAAAGTCGAAGAGAGCATTATGCGGTTTGGGCCAGAGGACATTTAATGGTAAACGGAGGTCAAAGGGAGTCAGGTCGATGCCTATTTGCTCTACCATATGGAGAAGGTGTATGTGCTGGAAGAGGGCCACGGCAAGAGCACTACGAATAACTGGCTCATGAGCATCTCTGGGAATCCCCTCATCGATCAGTTCATCAATGGTTGCGATGCCAGAAGCCAGAGATCGGGGAGCAGCAACCGGTCGGGGACAGGGATATCCTTGAGCGGCGAGATACTGCTGCACCTTGCCCATCTGTGTCAAAAAGGAGTGAGAGCGTTCAGGGCGATGAACTTTGATCACCAGACGCCGACCATCAGGCATCCGCAACCCAAAGACAACACCGACGCTGGAAAAAAAGAAGAGAGCCTCTGCAGGCTGCTGGCCGAGTTCGACCTCACAGAAGTCGTAGACAGAGCGTGCGACCGTCTCAGGATCTTCGCTTTGAAAGATCTCTTGAAGGATCGGAACTTTTTTCCATGGTGCAATACGTTTAGCTATCAGTCCTGCCATTCGACGTATCATCTTTTTTCCAGCTTTTGTTAGAAGAAACGTATTCACATAGTATCTCATACAAGAAAATACGTTGTATCTCTCTGGACGAAAGTACCAAAGTAAAGCAAAGGCGATCATTTCTCTTTTTCTTTTGGGGGCGCAAAAACAAAGCATACTACTTGTCTTTGCGCCCTACAATTTCAGCCGTTGCAGCCATTGTATACAGCCAAATTTACAGCCACAACGGCGAAAATACACGTATAAGAACACCCTTCAGCGCACCTTTAACCGTTCCCATACGGCAAACGGGAGCACAAAAGCCTTGTGGCAGCGAAGCCAAATTAGAAGACACTGGTATAAGACGTAGAAGACATCTTCTTTTTCTTATTCGCATCCCTACAGGTCAGCCAATAACGTGAAAAGCCAGGAAAGGAATCCTGTAAACATGAGGGAAAATAGCGCAACTAGCAGAAAATGGAGCAAAACTCCCTTCATATTCAGCGAGAAGGAGGCTAGGAGATAACAGCAAGAATATTTTCCTATACTTTATCCAGAAAGTATATTGAAAAGCATAGTACTCTTAAGCTACCAGGAGTGTGCGCTTTTGTAGGACGGTAGAAGTGTTCTGAGGAGCGGGAAGGAAGCTTCCATAATGAGTAATAAAAGTGAAGTTGCCCAACTACGTCAGCAAATTGCGTTAGAGCTGGATGCGATGCGCCGTGGTCTACTTGGTATTTCGACAGGAAGTGCTCGCCATGCCTTTATCCATGCTCGTATGGAACGCGTTGGAGTGTGCCAGGATACGCTTGCTACCTCTATCGGTGAGCAGGCAGCCACCCAGATTGTTTGCGTGGCGTATATGCAGGCAATGGAACAAGATGCCATAGTGTGACGTGTACGATCGTATTTGGATGCCATAACAGGGGAGATATTACTATGATACAGGAGGCTCTTACAAGTTCCATGCCAAGACTTCATTTGCCACAAAGACAGCCATCAGGCCCACTGATGAAACCCTTCACTCGGCCATCTATTGTACCGGCTGGAGCGAAGGCGATCTCTGATATTCCTACGCGCCCGGCTGTTAGCAAAAATATCGGACCCGATACGCCCGTGGCAACAATGAACAGACCTCGCTTGATACAGCCAATGGAAGTCGGCGTGGGCTGGAATACAGGCATCACACGGCAGCGCAATCCTAATGAGGATAGCCTGGTCGTGCTTGCAAGGAACCTGCACCTATCATGGTCGCCTGGTCCCCTTTGGCCTTTTCGTCGTCGCCGATGGTATGGGAGGACATGCATACGGTCAGGAAGCAAGCCGCATCGCCATCCAGAGCATGATGCAAATGGTACTACAAAATATTGTGACCAGCAATGAGTTGAACGATGAGTATCTCATTGATATGCTGGTGGGAGGCGTTGAGTGGGCCAACCAGGCTATCTTTCAACGAGGCACAGAATGGGGACAGGAGATGGGCACGACGCTGACCGCTACGCTCGTGGTTGGCTCAAAGGCATACCTGGTGAACGTTGGTGATAGCCGTACGTACCTCTATCGACCAGATAGTGGTTTGACACAGATCACAAACGACCATTCACTCGTCGCCTCGCTGGTCGCCTCGGGCGAGATCTCACCTGATGAGGTCTATACACATCCGGAACGCAACAAGGTCTACCGCAGCCTGGGCAATCAGGAAGATGTTGAGGTCGATTGGTTCGTGGTCGACCTCTATGAGAACGATAGTCTGCTCCTCTGCTCAGATGGACTCTGGGAGATGGTACGCGATCCAGAGATTGAGCGCATCATCTGGACCATGCGCGATCCTTTACGCGTAAGTGATGTCCTGGTGAACGCGGCCCTACAGGGTGGTGGGCGCGATAATGTAAGCGTGATCGTGGCCCGCATGCCATAATCTGGTTTCTCTCCTGCATCTGGCACCACACCACACCCGGAACGTGTTCTATGTTCCGGGTGTTATGTTGTGGCCTCCAACGCGGGCTTATAAATGGCACCCGTACATCAGTAGGATGGTCAGAAGATCTTGCTCAACGATCCCAATGGTGTACAGGTGCCATTTATAAGCCCGCGTTGGAGGCCACAAAAGGGGCGATCACCCTGGCATAGGAGTGGTCGCCCGTAAGAGAACCATATGATTCAGGAGTCCGTTACGCGTTCTCCTGATCCCCATCATCGTAATGACTCAATCGAATTCACCCCAAAAAATCCTGGAGCATCCTGGTGCGACATGGATGATCCAACTTCCGCAATGCTCGGAATTCTACCTGGCGCACTGCTTCATGGCTTAATCCCAACTTTTTCCCGGTCTCCGTCAAACTATGTTCACTTCCACCGTTCAACCCATATCTAAGTTGTAGAACCCTCCTCTCTCTGATCGTCAAATCATCGAGCAGGTCGTGAATCTGATCATGTAATGTCTGGCTGATGACCACGCGCTCTGGCGAGTAGCAGGGATCATCCTCTAGAATATCGCTGAGGGCGACTTCATCGTCACCGCCCTTGCGGGGCATATCCAGACTGACCGTCTCCTGATTTGTTGAGAGCAAAGAGATGACTTGCTGCACGCTGACATCCATCTGAGTGGCAAGATCCTCTAGCGTTGGCTCCCCTACGACAATTCCCTCTTGCTGCAAGTGCCGACGAGCACGACCCAGGCGCTTCATTTCCTCCACTTTATACAAAGGAACACGTATCATGCTCGCCTGCTCTGCCAATGCACGTGTGATATACTGGCGAATCCACCAGGTAGCATAGGTACTAAATTTATAGCCTTTGCGATAATCGAACTTCTCGACGGCATGCATGAGACCCAGATTTCCCTCCTGGACGAGGTCCATCAGGTCTACGCCGAAACCTTTGTATTTCCGCGCAACATGCAGTACCAGGCGCAGATTCGCCTCAATCAATTGACGTTTGGCCTCTGCGGCATCTTCAACCTCTCTTAGTGGGCGCTGCAGCGCATTACTACGCTGCCGCTTGCCCGCTTTCCCGCGCTCTATACGCTGTGCGAGGCGCGTGACCTCTTCGGTTGAGAGAAGATCAACCTGGCCGATTTCATAACGATAGAAGCGAGTCGAGTCATCGATATTCATTGCTTCAGGATTTGCTTTGATGCGTATTGTGTTTTCAGTTGTCTGTATCACGGCTGCCCTCTTTCATCTGGACTTCCTTCAAATAGGAGTGTATCGTGGGTGTCTGTGAGAGTAAGTGTACGCGTCGGGGCTTGCCGCTATCTCCCAGCCACCTTCCAATAGATTGCGTCATCCAACAGAGGAAGATCTGGGCCGACGAAAAAATTATGGGTCTACAACAGGCTGGAGAGATTGTCGTTGTATAAGAAAATCCGGCGTGAGAAAAGGTTCCATTTTTTCAGACGTTGGCTTTGTATAAGACATTATAAGAACCTTCATCCATTGACCCCACTTTCATCATGAACCTGGGCGATGCACGAGCAACCAATGTTATAGCCATCATCAAGGAAATATATTATAGAGTCCTTGCACAATCGGACATCGACCTGGAGGTTGAGATCAAACTACGCGGAGAATGGACGAACTAATGACGCGCCCCGCAAGAATTATAGTGATAAAAACACGACAATACTGATAATGCATGGGGGGTGCTGTACAATAGAAGGAAAGGAAACATTAATTCAAATAGATAGTATTTCATCGCCACCTAAAATACTCTCTATTTGCTCTGTACAGGTGAAGAAAACCCTCCTGGCTTGCCACCTTTTTTGTCAGCAAGAGAACGCATTTTTCAACGAGAAAGGAGAAACAATCATGCAGTTAAACGAACGTCTTGAGATCTGTCTACTGGCCCTTGCCAATAGATACCCCGATCATGTTGTAGACATAAATGAAGATGTGCTTGGCCCACAATCTCTTGGTGCCAAAGGATGGACTGCACGCGATATGATTGAACTCTTACGCCTTATACACCCGGAGGTACTTGATATAGAGGCGGATCTGATTATTAATACTCAGGAGAGCGCGGTCTATCTGCACACCTACACCACACAAACTCCTGTGCTACACATTCATTGCCGAGGCAAGCTTCCCGCCTTACAAGGGAACATTACGACACGACAGCAAGCATTGAAGTTACCTCAGACGGTGCGTAGATAGGATATCCTTTGCATTACCTTTTTAGCTTCAGGGAGCGTAAGAGTTGCCGAAAAGCATGCTGGTAAGCATCGTGCTCTTTCCACCTGGTGAAATCGCCAATTGTAAGCGTGCCAAGGATATCTCGGACCCAGGATTGTTTGCTGTGCATGACGGCATCATCAATACGAATGGGATAGAGCACATTTTGAAGGCCCAGCGGTTCCTTGTCGAGGGCTTTTTTGACCTCATAGGCAACCCAATTACTGGCAACAGAATGTTCGGAGAGTACCAGCAGAAGTTTATCATAGAGACGTATCGTCTCATCGATACGTGGGCGGATTTCGTCGCCGATTTCAAGCTTTTCGGGAGCGTACCAGCAACGTACATTTTCATTCAATAAATGAGCATACAACCGCTTCACAAAGTCTTGATCCTTGCTTGAGTACGAGATGAAGCACGTGTAGTAGTCGATAGGGCGGCTGACCAGCGAATGCATATAGGTGATAAAATCTTCTGGCACGCCGACTTTGCGTAAGAAGATCTCAGGGATCTGGCCCTTGGAGCGATAAAGAGTATCAATGTCAACGCTGGATGGGAAGTAATGATCGACGGTTTCCAATCCCTGCATCTGGCTCAAATCGACATCGGAAAATTGTGTCAGTCCGACCGTCGCTCCATTCAGACGAGCGTGCGTGAGTTGGGCTCCGATGAGATTGGTCCGAATGAGATAGGCGCGGCTCAGGTCAGCTTCACGCAGATCGGCCCTATAGCAGTTAGCTTGATGAAGCCAGGCACCACGTAGATCAGCTCCACGCAGATTGATCTCGCTAAGGTTGGCGTTTTTGAAATTGGCATTGTTGAGGGCGGCACCAGAGAAATCTGCTCCGGATAAATCTGCCTCGGCGAGATTAGCTTTATTGAGGGGGGCACGCACAAAATCTGGCCGTGTTTCCCGGTGCTCATTTCGCCACAGGTTCCACACTGAGACTCCTTGTCTGAGAATACCGAGGTGCTCAAGGTTCGCCATAGTCCTCATCGACTCCTTCCCATTCTATCCGTGAGAAAATACTCCTTTCTCTATACAGACGTAACATCTCTAACTTTTTGAAATCATATGCAATGGCTCAATTCCTTGCACATTTGCTCTTTTTTATGTTAGCGTTGTACACAGAACATAAATTTTGCTAACAAGAGGTGAGCATGCCAAACGACACACGCTTCAAGATTTTGCTCGTCGCCACAGAAGCAGTTCCTTTCGCTAAAGAGGGCGGCGTGGCCGATGTCATTGGAAGTCTTCCTAAAGAATTGGCTGCGTTGGGCCATGACGTACGCATCTTTCTTCCCCACTATGGCAGCATCGATTCCGCACGCTGGGGACTGCAATCTACAGGCGTCATTCGCACATTTTTTATGTCTGGCTACAATCAGACCATCATTATTTCACAGGCCACGCTTCCCGACTCATCTGTCACCGTCTACTTCCTTGCACATGATGGACTCTTCGGGCGCTATCAGCAACTCTATCTCGGTCTGGATCAGCGCGACGAACAACGACGCTTCCTCCTGTTCTGTCGCGGCCTCCTTGATTCTACTTCCCCAACTCGGCTTTACACCTGACATCATCCACCTCAATGACTGGCAAACTGCACCTTGCGCCGCCTACCTGCGCACAACGCATCGCCACCTCTTACGCCACGGTGCAACCCGCATCATCTATACCATCCATAATCTGCAATATCAGGGACGCTGGGATCCGTCTATTCTGGATGAAGCTGGCCTGGATCGTGCCAGCGTCTTTATCCCCATCGGCCTGGAGTTCTGGGGCGATGTCAACTGGATGAAAGCCGGTATCGTCTACTCTGACGCAATAACGACCGTCTCGCGCCGTTATGCCGAGGAAATTCAGACGCTTGACTACGGCTGGGGCCTCGATGAGACGCTCTTTCAACGCCACACGCGCATCTTCGGCATACCCAACGGACTTGACTGGAACGAATGGAACCCAGCGACCGATACTAACATTGTTGCTCGCTATACGCAAGAGAATGTAAAAGAAGCGAAAAAGCTCAATCGTAGCGCACTACGTCAGGAATTTGGACTACCTGATGATCCTGATGTACCTTTGATTGGTATCGTGAGCCGGCTCGTCGATCAGAAAGGCTTCGATCTCATCGCTGCCCTTGCTCCCCAATTAGGTGCAATGCCGCTACAACTCGTGGTGCTGGGTACTGGTCATGCGCATTATGAGCAGTTATTTCGTGAGTTAGCGGCAAGCACAAATAATGTTCGTGTCCATATCGGCTTCGATGTCACGCTCTCGCACCGTATCTATGCAGGTGCAGACCTCTTTTTGATGCCAAGTGCTTTTGAGCCGGGTGGCCTGGGACAGTTAATTGCACTGCGCTATGGTACGATACCAATTGTCCATGCAACAGGTGGGCTGGCCGATACGGTAATTGATAGGGACGCCGATCCTGACCTGGGCAATGGGTTTAGTTTCAATGAGTACGCACCTGATCTTCTCCTTGATGCGCTTAAGCGTGCTCTCCACCACTATAATATGCAGGATGATTGGTCTTCCCTTATCGATCGCGCTATGGAATACGATTCGCGCTGGTCGGCCAGTGCTCAGGCATATAGCAAGCTTTACGCACGCGTGCTCCGGCTTCCATCGGCGTAGTGCCTGTGGGTCTGGATTTTATTAGGGTTTCACTGATTACATAAGATATAATGAATATATGCTTCATCGTTTCAAAGCATAGAAGGCTTCAACCAGAAAGGATCAGCGGCGCGATGAGTAAAGTACTGGCTATCATTCTAGCCGGGGGGCAAGGAGAACGCCTGAGCCTCCTCTCAGAAAAACGTGCAAAGCCCGCAGTGCCATTTGCAGGTAAGTATCGCATTATTGATTTTGCTCTGAGCAATTGTGTAAACTCTGGCATCTCTGATGTTGCAGTATTGACACAGTATCGTCCCCACTCATTGAACGATCATATTGGCATTGGTAAACCCTGGGATCTGGATCGTCAGAAGGGTGGCATCCACCTCCTCCAGCCATATATCGGACGGCAGGAAGCAGATTGGTACCAGGGTACCGCCGACGCAGTCTACCAAAACATTGGCATTATTATGGAATCGCGCTGTGATTATGTCCTCATCCTTGCTGGCGACCACATCTATCGCATGAATTATGAGCCGATGATCGACTTTCACTTGCAAAATGCTGCCGACTGCTACGCTTGGCGCGGCGGTCATTCCTCTTGAGGAGGGGCACCGCTTCGGGATTCTAGAAACCGATGTACGAGGACGCGTCGCTTCATTTGAGGAGAAACCAAAATCGCCGCGTGGCACCCTGGGTTCGATGGGCATCTACGTTTTCAGCCGTGAGACCCTTATTCGCGTGCTCATGGAAAATGCACATGCCGCTGAAAATGGCATCCCAACGCAACACGATTTTGGACGTGACATTATCCCAAGCATGGTTGCTCGTGGCGAGGGCGTCTATGCCTACCCCTTTAGCGGCTACTGGCAGGACGTAGGCACGATACAATCCTACTGGGAAGCACATATGGAACTGCTCAGCGATCAGCCAGCCTTTGATCTCTACGATCCATCCTGGGTTATCCACACACGTAGTGAGGAACGCCCCCCAGCTCATGTGCGCAGCGCGGCCAGGATCACCAGTAGCCTGATCTCACATGGCTGCATCATCAAGGGCGTCGTTGAGCGCAGCGTTCTCTCACCGGGCGTTGTTGTCGAGGAAGGGGCCATCGTGCGCGATTTTATTGTGCTCTTTGATAGCATCATTGGTGCTGGAAGCGTCATCGACCGTGCAATTCTGGATAAAGAGGTCGTTGTGGGCAAAAACTGTCAGATTGGCTACGGCGACGATATGACGCCGAACAAGCTGGAACCCACCCGCCTGGATACAGGGATTACGTTGGTTGGCAAACGGGCACATCTGCCGGATAATGTAAAGGTTGGCCGCAACTGCAAAATCGGGACCGATCTGCGCCCAGAAGATTTCCCTTCCGACACAATTCTTAGCGGTGAGACGGTGGAAAACCAGAGCTTCTCCCATGGATGGGAACGCGCTCTGGCTCAAAATATCTCGTTGGCACCTTAAGCGTAGAGGCATGTGCTTGCTACCGCCCGCATTGCTGATGAACACACGGGCGGTAGCAAGCACCGCCCCTAGGCCAGGTGTGAGTTTTTTAAATTTTCATGTGCCTGTAACACCTCATCAATATCACCGACCATGTAGAACAGATCCTCGCGTATCTTATCGTGTTTGCCTTCCAGGATTTCCCGCACGCCACGCAAGGTCTCTTTCAAAGGAACATAGCGTCCCTCAAGACCTGTAAAAACTTCTGCAACCGTCATAGGTTGCGACAAAAAACGCTGCACCTTACGTGCACGTGTCACAACCAATTTATCTTCATCTGAAAGCTCATCTACTCCCAGAATTGTAATGATGTCCTGCAATTCTTTGTAACGCTGCAGAGTACGTTGCAAGCCACGGGCAATTGTATAATGCTCTTCACCAACGATCTTTGGATCAAGAATACGGCTGGTTGAGGCTAGCGGATCGACGGCTGGATACAATGCTTGCTCAAAAATTGCACGCTCCAGCACCACCGATGTATCGAGATGCGCAAAGGTCGTTGCGGGTGCAGGATCAGTATAATCATCTGCTGGCACAAAAACAGCTTGCAGCGAGGTAATCGAGCCTTTGCTGGTAGAGGTAATGCGCTCTTGCAAATCGCCCATCTCTTCAGCGAGGTTCGGCTGATATCCCACAGCAGAAGGCATGCGCCCCAATAGTGCGGATACCTCAGCTCCGGCCTGCGTAAAGCGAAAAATATTGTCGATGAACAGCAACACATCTTTGCCCTCTACATCTCGAAAGTACTCAGCCATCGTCAGGCCCGTTAACGCCACGCGCAGGCGTGCTCCAGGCGGTTCGTTCATCTGTCCAAAGACCATAGCAACGCGATCAATGACGCCGCGCTCGATCATCTCCATATAGAGATCGTTGCCCTCACGTGTGCGCTCACCAACGCCAGCAAACACGCTATAGCCTCCATGATTGCGTGCGATATTGTTGATCAATTCCTGGATAATAATGGTCTTCCCCACACCCGCGCCTCCAAAAGCTCCTATCTTCCCTCCCTTCATAAAGGGGCAGACAAGATCAATTATCTTAATACCGGTCTCCAGAATTTCGATCGGGATACTCTGGTCATCAAGCGATGGCGCAGGTCGGTGGATCGGCCATAACAGGGCGTCGGTTATCTCATCTTTGTTATCGATCACCTGCCCCAACACATTAAAGATGCGTCCAAGCGTCTTCTCGCCAACCGGGACGGAGATCGGGCGGCCAAGATCAATAACTTCGACGCCACGCTGTAACCCATCGGTAGCTCCCATGGCAATACAACGCGCCCAATTATTGCCGAGGTGTTGCTCAACTTCAAAGGAAAGATCCTGCTCTCTGCCTGGAATATGCATACGTAATTCATTGTAAATCGCTGGCAGATGCTCGGGTGGGAATTCAACATCGACAACGGCTCCCTGCACCTGGACGACTCTGCCTTTTTTCTCAACTGCTACGGTCATGTAGTATGTTCTCCTTCGTCTTGTTCAATTGTTTTCTACAAAAAATTTTACAGCGAAGAATGAGGATACACATGACTTAAATTACGTAATGCGTCAGATAGGGAAAGGGAAGAGCAGGCTATCCTATATAGGCAAATTAACGTAGGGGCAGATGTCGCGCCGGGTTTCCATGTTGATTTCTGGAAACCCGGGCGAGCATTCCCCAGATCAACCTTCAATTCCTCTTTATTTCCGTAGACCCCACAGATACTACTACCGGCTCCTCCTGTGGGACTGATGTAGAATGTTGAGCAGAAATACCATTGCGCGGTCGTGACGAACGCACCGTCTGATACCTCGCCAGGAAGTAAGAACCAATCACCAGGATAGCTGCAAGCACCTGAGCGGCCATCGTCTCTACTGTTGGGAAAACGGCAAACCACATCCCCATCCATGCAGGTATGATGTTCGCCAGCCAACTTACTGTTGTGGTTGGTATCCAGAGCGCCTGTTGCATCTCAAACGCCGATTCGCCAACCATGACGAGCAATACGGCACCCAATAGCACACCAGTTAACACTAACATCTTTTTATAAGGGAGATGATGATGAGCTACAAAAGTTAATACAGCAACTATCGCAGTGAAGAACAGCCCCAATACGACCCCTTCCAGCACAATGCTTCCCCCCATGCGCAACCTGTAACTCTGCAAGAAAAGCACTACTTCAAAACCTTCACGATAGAACGAGGAGAAGCCCAGCAGCCCTAATCCCCACAACAAACGGGCTCTGGATACTTCTGCACCATTAGCGCTCTTTAACAAACTGCGCTTCTTCTTATTGTGTAGCGAGATCCACCCGGTCCAATAAACCTTATGGAAAAACCAGTTCATAACAACGAGTAATACGACGATCGCGAGCAGCCCCGTGGCGGCCTGTACATCAAGGGCGGGGACACTCTGCGTCAGATCATTGATAATGCCGACCGCAATAAACCAGGTAATCACCGTTGCTATAAAGCCTATCCCTGCTCCCGCCGCTATTGGACGCCGCTGAGATTGATTAGAACCTAGCATACTGGCTGTAATGGCGGATAAGACCAGAATACATTCCAACCCTTCCCTAAAGACAAGCACACCGATATCAAGAATTGCAACACCCGCACTCGTATGCGGAACCGTCGGGTCTGGATTGCCTGCTGCGGTGATGCCTTGCCACGTCAATACGCCTGCAACGATCAGGGCACCAACCAGCAGCGAAATACGCAACACTTGTTGCCCTGGTTTCTTTCTATCAGACAATGGAGTCTCACTTGTCATGTTAAATCTTCCTCACCATAAAGAGCTACATTTACTTATCTCTGTAGCGCCAATAAATATGCCCATTCAATATATTAGGCGATGCTAATATCATACCTTATAACTAGGATATTAGCATCGCCTAATAGAACATGTCAAGAGGCAAAGCAAAGGTTACTATATTTCTTGACTATTCATTCCAGATTGAGCCTCTGACACTCAGGCATCTCCAGGCGTTTCTTGCTTCTGACCAAAGCAAAAGCAGAGTCCATCAGGAGCACGTAGGAAAAATACACGATAGATTTGATCTCCATGATCATCTAATCGTAAAGGAGAAACATGAAGTTGCTTGTTTTGCAGTTCCTGGAAGAGTACATCAACTGTGCTGACAGAAAGGTAGCAACTGTGCTCCTCAGGGTTTTTCCCATTTTCGGCCAATCCCATTGTGATTTGATCACGTTGCAAGAGTACTTCCTTATGAGGAGTATCCTGACGAGAAAGAATGGTAAAACCCAAAGACTGTTCATAGAAGGTAATGGAGTGTTCCAGATCTTGCACTGGTAGATGAAGAGGGTCAGAATCTCCAATGGAGAAAATACCAAGAAACTGGCAGAGATCGTTATTCATAACAGTACCTTTCAATGATGTAAACGTCTGTTTTGTTCATCTGGATATGGGCAGAACAGGCAAGATTGTGCTTTATCTGAGGAATTATTCCATCTCCACAAGCTCGTTCCGGTAACACGAGGAAAAACCAGGACCATTCATTGTACATAGCTATAGGCAAATCCCAACCACGGCTCTACAAAATTTTATGTTCAAGAGCAAAACGCGTAGCAGCACTGCGCGAAGACACGCCAATTTTGGCATAAATTGAGCGTAAATGGGTATTGACCGTACGTGGGCTGATCACAAGTGTCTCCGCAATGCGAGAATCGGTCATCCCGGTAGCAAGCAAACGGAGCACATCGACTTCACGAGCGGTCAAATTGGCGGGGTAAGGGAGAATTGCATGCACTGACTTCTTCTCAGTTTGTTCCGGAACCGCAATAAGCGCAACCAGACTCAGAGCCAGTTTAAGCGATATTGTTTTTCCGTAGATCCATGCTTCATTAAAAACTGCTTCACTTAGTGCTTCATGCAACGCTATCAATTCTTGTTCATGGCTGATACTCCAGGCAGGAGTGAGCGGCATCTGCAAGCCATCCCGCAACGACTCCGCAGTGCCGAGAAAGAGTATAGCACGCTCTGGTAGGCCGATCTGCCGACAGCACCAGGCAAAGACTTCGAGGGTCGCCGCCAATCCTGGTCGATCGCCAATCTCCCAGGCAAGATGCAGACCCTGCTTGAGCAATGTACATGCCTGGGCAGATTTCTGTTGCATGCGTGCGATATCGCCCAGGCCATATAGGGCGCTCACCATCGTTACTTTATCACCAAGCTTACGGGTCAGTTCCAGACATTGTTCATAGTAAGCAAGAGCATCCACCAGATTTCCGCTGATGCGTTCCAGTTCACCCAGACCTGCTAATAAAAGCGCAATTCCTGGTGTGTGCTCTATCTCTCTCGTCAGGCGCAAACTCTCTTTCAGGAAACGTGCCCCCTGCTGCATATTGCCTTGCCCAAGCGCGAGTTGCCCCAATCCAGTGAGCGCAACTGCTCTTTCTTGCCTGTTCCCCAGAGATGTTGCCAGAGCGAGTCCCGCTTCAAAACGTTTCTGGGCCTCGCGAAAACTCCCCTGCAAACGCTGTATATTAGCGATCCCGTTCAAGCATATGCTCTGATTCCAGCGATCCTCAATTTCTTCAAAGAGTACCAGACTTCTTGTATATAAGAAAAGAGCCGTTTTCAATCTGCCTTGCAGAAGCATCGTATGTGCCAGGTCGGCCATTACATCGGCCTGATTACGCACATCACCAGCCTCGCGTAATAGCACAATGCTTATATGGTAGCGCATGCACGCACGTTCTAAGTTGCTTTGCTTGCTCTCAATTTTTCCAAAAATACTATGAATGATGCCTTTACACCAACGATCATCCATCCCTTCACTTGCCCGCATACCTTCTTCTGCATAGGTAAGAGCTACTTCACTGTGGCCCTGATGCAATTCCAATTCTGCTAGCATTGCCGCTGCAAGAGCCTGGGTACGATGATCTGCTGCTAATGCAGCCAGTTCTTTACTCTCCTGTAAGCGTTTGTGCGTTTGAGCAAGATCGTTGCGTCTGAAAGCAACAACGCCAGCACCGTAGAGAACCTTTGCTCGAAGGACTATAGATCCTTCAACTTCGTGCAAGGCCAATATTTCTTCGAGCCAGTTACGTCCTTCACTTAAAGAGCTACGTATCTGCAAATATCCACTCAATGCACTTGCCAGGCGTAAGCCAATGGCGGCTTCGTTGCATTCTATAGTCCAGCGCAAAGCAGTCCAGAGTTGACTGGCTTCCCTATCAAGTCTCTGCAACGCTCTCTTCTGCTCTCGCTCCTGTAAATGTGGTTCTTCATCCTCGGCAATGCGTAAATAGAATAGTGCATGCCGCCGTTGCACATCTGCAACCTCATCATGTTTCCTCAAACAATCATGGGCATACTCGCGGATAGTCTCCAGGAGCGTAAAACGTGTTTCCCCTGATGCATCTTCTACCACCTGGAGCAGGCTCTTATCCACAAGAGAAGTTAGTAGATCAAGCGCGTCCTCTTCTTCACCTTCGCATGTTGCTACCGCCTGAGCTGCAGCCAACGTCCATGTTCCGACAAATGCACTGAGATGACGAAAGAAGTGCTTTTCAGTTTCGTTGAGGAGATCATAGCTCCAATCAAGTGTGTTACGCAGTGTTCGCTGCCGTGCAGGCAGATTCTGAGCGCCTCCTGTGAGCAACTTTAAACTGTTTGTCAGGCGCGAGAGGATCTCTTGTGGTGTTAGCAATTTCACACGTGCAGCGGCAAGCTCGATTGCCAGCGGAAGTCCATCCAGACGCACACAGATCTCTACGATTGCAGGCATGTTTTCATATGTCAAGGCAAAAGTAGTTTTGACAGCCCGTGCCCGTTCAATGAAAAGCGCTACCGATGCAGATTGTGCGACTGTTTCTAACATTGGCGGGCAAGAGCGATCCGGCAATTCCAGAGGCTTCACAATGAACTCGTACTCTCCATAAAGATGTAATATCTCACGGCTGGTGGCAATAACTTTGATATAGGGAGCTGCGGCAAGAAGATCGGCGACCAGCGGACCAGCGGAAAGTACCTGTTCGAAATTATCGAGGACAAGGAGTAGATGTCGCTTCTGTAAAGCTGCCTGCAATTGTTGGGCCAGGGGTTGTCCTGTTCCCTCTTCGATGGAAAGTGCCTGAGCAATATTTGAGAGAACAAGATTGGCTTCACGCAAGGGTGCCAGCGAGACAAAAAAGACGCCATCGCTAAATTCTGGCAGTAGTTTTGTCGCGACCGCAAGTGCCAGGCGCGTCTTGCCACTTCCGCCAGGGCCTGTGAGCGTTAACAGACGGATATCGGCGTGTTGACAGAGCGTAGATGCGACTGTTATTTCCTCTTCCCGTCCAATCAAAGAGGTCATTTGCGCAGGCAGGCCGGGCGGACGATACATCTGACTCTGTGGAATTGGATCAAGCATAGGCGACGAATGCTCCATAATGCTATTTTTCTCTGCTTGTAGTACGTGTATTGCTATTGTAGCAAACACAGCGACATGGCAACAAGAACTTGATCAAGCGCTACCATGATTGTAACCTCATCACGTATCTACTACTGACGCGTCGAAGTTCTTACAGGAATTCCCACAAAAAATATTATTGCATGTGAAACGCTCTCAAAAGGAGATTACCATAGAAATGGCAACAAAACAGAGAGAAAATGCTACCAGTCGTCGTTCCTTTTTACGTAAGGGACTCGCGGTTGGAGGTGCAGGAACCATCGGCGCGGGACTCTTGGCGAACGGATTACCGGCATTTGCAGCAGAAAAAGCTGCATATCTCACACAAGGAGACATTGCAATCCTCCGGTTCCTGGCTGCCGCCGAAATCATCGAAACCGATCTGTGGCAACAGTACAACGAACTCGGTGGTATTGTCGACAGCGAAGTCCCAGGAGGCCATGGTTGCGCACCCTACATCACAGCCCTGGAAGTACTTGATGGAGACATGCCACAGTATATCCATGACAATACTGAGGATGAGATCAGTCACTTCAAGTTCATCAATGCGTACCTGATCTCAAAAGGCGCAGATCCTGTCAACCTGGATCACTTTCGCACATTGCCGAGCAGTAAGGTAAAAGGCGCTCAACAGATTGGACGGCTCACCAACCTCATGCAGCTCACGGTGGATACCAGTTGGTGGATCAAATATCGCAGCCGCACGAAGAACCCTGATTTAGGTGATACATTTGCTCAAGCAGTACCGGGCCTTGCTGCAGGGCAATTCCCAGCGATTCCGCGCAATAATAGTGATCTCAATTCACCTACCCACGTTCAGGCGATTGCAAACACAGCGGGCTTCCACTTCGCATTCATCGAGCAAGGTGGCACCAGCCTTTACCCATCCCTGGCTCAGCGCGTCACGAATCCGGAGGTGCTACGTATACTTCTCAGCATTGGACCAACTGAGATGGCACACTTCCAGACGTGGCATGACAAGGCTGGTAATGCGCCCGCTCTAACCGATCCGACGAATGGACTGGTGTTTCCAGATCTCAATGCCTCTGGCAGCGAGGATACCCAGACCAATCTGATCATGCCTGAACCAACGGCATTCCTCAGCCGCAAGTTCCCACCCGTTTCGATCATTCGTCCGACCGAAACAAAGGGAGCCGCAATGGGTGCACTCCAATCTTTGATCTCAGATGGGCTTTTCAGAGGGCAATCGAAGGAGTTCTTCGCTGTCCTCAACAAGCTAGCAGAACAGGCCGACGATGCTCAGCGTTGATCATAAGAAGTAAAACATTTGGCGAATTTCCATATTATTAAAGAACTGGAAGGGACACTATTTAGCCCCTTCCAGTTCTTTTGTCCTCTCCTACATAGAGAGGTCGCATTCACGATGCATTGTATCAACAAATGGGTGCTAGTGCACGTACGGCCAGCCCTGGGCATCCCAACCGAGCAAGCTGATGCCAAGAGTAGCCAGGCCACCATTGTTTGCGTCATGATACTGATAGTCGATCAGATCACCATCCGTATCGTGCATAACTGATTCGCCACCGGGTCCAATCACATTGCTATGTGTGCTGAGTATGATCGAGCCGCCGCCTTGTAGCATGGCAAGACCACTTTTATCCGTATAGGGTCCGGTAACGCTGGTTGAACGTCCTACGATGATATGATAGATGCTGCCTGCATCACAACATGCGTCAATCGAGGCAAACAGGTAGTAGTAATTGCCATGCCGATAGATGTAGGAAGCCTCAATTACCTTAGAGGTTGTACGGCTCGCGACGTGATAGCGAGTCTTGTTAGAAGCTAATTGCTTTCCAGTCGTTGGATCAATCTGGATGACGTTGAGGCCTTGCCAGCCAGAGCCAAAAGACAGCCAATATTTGCCGGATGCATCGATTACCAGGCAGGGATCGATAGCGTTATAGCCCGTGCCTTTGGCGGAGGTATAGACAATTCCATCATCAACCCAACTTCCTGCTGCAGCAGTCGTACTGGTAGCGAGGCCAATTGCTGAGACTTCTGAACCAAAGGTTGAAACTGCATAGTAAAGCCAGTATTTCCCATTATGATAGGAGATGTCGGGTGCCCAGAGATTGCCAGTTCCTCCATCATAGGTATTGGTCCATGCAGGAAGGGTTTTGAATACGAACCCGGCATCGCTGAAGTGAACGCGATCCGGAGAGGAGCGCATTTCAAGACCCTTGTAGGGAGGATTGAGGCTGGTACTGAACGCGTAGTACGTTCCATTAGCAATCTTGATCATGGATGGATCGCGCAACATAATATCACCGGAGATGGCTATAGGATTGGGGTAGGTGATGCCAGCCTGTACAAGTTTCCATAGATGATCGGCAGTGCCGTTATCCGTCCATTGGAGTACAGAAATGCCAGTTGCTTTCGAGGCTCCTGAGACTCCCAGTAGCAACCCGCTGTTCTGATTAATGATTTTGTAGTATCCACCACCAGCATCAATAAATTGCCAGATACGATCATTAGTTCCAGTATCACCACCCTGCGTCGCTAGCGCTCCAGCGGTTGTGGATGCGCCCTTGATCGCCAGGATCGCTTCACTACTGATATTCTCTATCTTATAACTGGTGCCACGATTAGAGATGAAATGCCACAGGTGATTTGTGGCCCCATTATCTGCCTCCTGGTCTGCAATCGCTGCTGTAGCAGTGGAGATACCTAAAACCAGGCCACTATTCTTGTTGACGATTTTGTAATTATGGCTGGGATCAAGTGTTGAAGCAGCTAATGCGTTCTGGTGAGGCCAGGCAACTACACTTAAACCAATGAGAATCGCCATCAATGCAGTGATGGTGATGAAACGTTTCATAAATCCTTCCTCCGCTTTCTTTAAGCCAGAACAATGCTCCATTGCTGACTCGTGCCATACTGATCTATTTCCTGAACTACACTGGCACCATTAGCGGTTGAACCACCATTAACAGAGAGCAGGTCTCCACTATTGCGATTTACCAGTTCATAATAGCCACCACCAATCGGAACAACGTTCCACTCCTGATTAGCAGCACCAGTAGAGGCCCATTGATCAACAGTCCCACCATTAGCTGTGGAGCTATTGGACACTTCAAGGTCTTTGCCACTATTGACGTTGACTAATTTGTAATACCCGGCAGCATCAGCAGCTATACTCCACTGCTGATTTGTACCATGATGGTTAGAGTATTGGATCGCAGTGGCACCGTTGGCCGTTGAACCACCACTGATATCGAGAATTCTGCCACTGTTGCGGTTCACCAATGTGTAGTGAGAAGCTGCGCTAAAACTCACGCCCTGGCCCGCTTCCTTCATGACCGTTAAATGGCGCACAAAGCCTGAGAGGCCATCAGGAAGAGGTTTCTTGGGGGTCCAGGTTTTCAAGTTGTCGGTGCTATCGCTGTAATAATACTGCCCGGATTTGTACCCATCAAGCAGGATACGCCAGGTGCCATTATCGAGTTGGTAGATGCATGGACCCTCCAACTGAGGTCCCCAGCCAGCCCAGTCGCCAGTTCCAATAAAGGTATAGGGACCGGTCAGCTTTGTTGAGGTAGCGGTCTCGATATATTTGGAGGTAGTCTGATCATTTTTGGCGAAGATGTGATAGACATTGCCCAGTTTGACTATAAAGCTATCGATGTAGTCAGGAGTCAAGCCGGCCAGAGCTACTGGAGTGCTCCACGAGGTCAACGAACTGTTGAGCGCCGTGATCAGATAAGGAGTGGGGCTGACAGCACCTTTGTAACGCAGATGAACGATAATGTTAACGCTGCCATCGGTATCCTTAAACCATTCAGGTGCCCAGGCAATATTCACCGTTGAAGCGAAGGTAATATTTTCGACAAAGGTCCAATGAATACGATCAAGGCTGGAGGCAAGTCCAATACTATTGCCCGACCATGCATTCGTATAGGCCACATAGTAACGACCACCGGCGACTGTAACGCTGGGATCACGTATTATGCCGGAAGGTGGCGTGTAAGCAGGAGCAGTACCGACCCTTGTGAAGTTCAATCCATCGTTAGACAGATACACGTACATGTTCGCCTCACTACTGTTACTAAATGAGGTCATGGTGTAGAGCGAAGGGGCCGCTGCATGTGCCGTGGGGATTGAGGAACGAGGAACAAAAAAGGCGGCGATCAATACGAGAATACTCGCGCTGATCAGCCAGCGTAAACGGATAGACATAACTCATAATCCTCCTTGATATGGGGAACCTTCGTCGTAGCATCTTGCTCTAGTAAATAGGTAAAATGACGAAGTAATATTTTCCCTGGTTTTCTGTCTTTACCAGTCTAATGGTGTTGCGAAAAAACTTTATGCGATCTTTTTCTGAAGGGACAAAGATCCTGAAAACAGTTTCGTATCTCTGATAAGAGTAGCATCGACAAGCGAAGAACTTCTTGCTGCCACGAAGCCTCGTAGCGCTCATTGTTGATATAAAATGTTGGCGTTCCCTGGACACCGCTCTCCTCGCCACCCTCCACATCTCGCTTGATGCGATCTCGATAGCGATGGTGGACCATATCCTGCTCAAATTGTGTCATATTTAAGCCAACAGTCTCAGCAAAACGTTGTTAGTCGTCCGCGAATTCGATCTCTACTTCGTCGACATAGCACCAGCCCCAATCTTCACCAGGTTGAAATGATGCAATGATTGGATGTTTGGTCGCATGGAAATGTTTAGTCGCGTGTTTATTTTTTGAAGAATCACAACAACCAACATGCCCGCACGAAAGACAGAGACGCAGGTGCACCCACGAATCTCCGATTTTCAAACAATCTTCACACCCATTAGCGCTCGGCGTGACATCCTTGATCTGATCGAGATGTGTACATTGTGTTGCCATACTCTTTTTTCCTTGCTTTTACTTATTCACTAAATAGAGATGCAAGCGAAAACCATGACTGGTTTTCTAAGAGTACTATATCACGCAATCAGGCAACTGTCACAGTGCCATCTCCGTTTACACTGACCTTTACCGCTGTAAGTGGTGCCATAGCAGGACCCTGGAGCACTTTCCCATTTTGAGCAGGATCAAAAATAGATCCGTGCAGGGGACACACAAATTTTTTCGTAGCTGGATCATAGTTAACGGCGACTTGCTGATGGGTACATGCACTTTCGTAGGCAACAAATGTGCCATCAGAAAGGCGCACGAGCAAGCTGGCATTATTATCAGCAGGATTCTTAAAATCTTTTGCGGTATTTGCTGCCTGATTTGTCATACCGATTACTGTTCCTGCGTGAGCTGGTTGTGGGGCCTTTTTGGCAGGTTGTGGAGGATTTTGTGTTTTCTGCTTTGCCTGAGCCATTGTTTTTTGTGTTTTGCCACCCTGGGGCTTTGCAACTGCATTATTCACTTGCGTGGATGATTGTGCAGGTGTTGCAGGCTGATTGCCGCCAGCATGGTTTAACTGTAAGAAGCGCGTAATTTCTAGCCCTCCGACGCCAACAATACCCGCAGCTACGACGCCAGTAGCAAGCATGGCGACGACGCGCCGGCGGCCTTTCCGTCGTGGTTTGCCTGCTGCGATCTCGGTGCGTTGTGGTGTTTCGGGTTCGAATGCGTCAGGTCCCGGCATACTTCTCATGGGAGCTGAGTCGTTCGTCCACAAGGCAAAAGGATCGACGGTCCTTTTTACTTCCGCCATCTGATACGCTCCCACATTCTCACGCTCAGGCGTCACTCGATCACGGCCAGATTTATCGCGTGTGGGTGTGACCCGATTATATCCTTGCGTTGCTTTTATTGCAGCCAGTTGATTTGTGACAACCGGAGGACGTAGTTGCCAATTGCCGGCTTCAAGGCGTGGACTGGTAGAAGGCATATGACCAGTTACAGGTTTTTTTGCTGGCAGATGTTCATCGACAAAATTTTCTTCATCCCAATTCACAGTGGGGGGCATCGTCATGTCAGCAAGTGGTGAAGGGGCTTCTTTTGTCACTTTAGCAGGAGATGTGGCTCCATGAATCACTTCTAATACACGTGCAAATGCGTTAGCTAGCTTTGTGACAGATTGAAAGCGTTGAGAGGGATCAGGTTCGACCGCCCGCTGTACCACCAGATCCAGGCCCGGCAACACATCAGAAGAGAAAGCCTGCAATGATGGAACGCGTTGCTGCACATGCTGCATGGCGACGGCAAAGGGATCTTCACCTTTAAAGGGGAGCTTTCCCGTCAGGAGTTCAAAGAGGATAATACCCAGCGAATAGACATCTGAACGTGCATCGGCGGGTGCTCCCTGTACAACCTCAGGAGCCACATACTCGGCTGCCCCAAGAAACGTGCCTGCAATACTCGTTATATGTGCATGCGGTGAATCAAGCGTTTCTATACCACGCATCTTTAAAATATTGGCGAGGCCAAAGCCAGTAATCCGTACATTCTGTTCATCATCCAGCAAGATCGTGGCGGGTTTCAGGGTACCATGCATGACCCCATTTTGGTGAGCATAATCGAGGCCTTCTGCGACCTGTTTTACGATCTTCAACACACGCTCCGGTGTGCAACGCGTCTCTTGCCGTACTACTTTTGCAAGAGATCCTCCCATCACAAAAGGGGTAATCAGATAAGGATAGCCAAATTGTGTGCCAAAATCGTAGGTGGGAAGAATATATGGGTGGTCCAGGCGCACAAGGGTTGAGGCAACCTGGGCAAAGCGCGTGACAAAGCGCTCACGTGCCTGTGGAGAAAATGTCTCAGGCATAGCAAATGCAGTCAGCATGACGGTCCGGTTCTGCGACTGCTCTTGCGCTGCGTAGATCGCATTTACATTTCCATAACCAAGCAACTGTTTCACATCATAGTGGCCCAGTACCCTCCCTGCAAGCTGGTCTACAGGTGGTGGTAGTGTCTGCATATATTCTGCCTTTCCGAGACACGCTGATAGGTTTTGCTGACAGGAATCTCACAGGAATAAAGAAGCAAAGTTGTAACAGAAAGAATCACGTTAAACAGCGACTTCTTTTACAAATCGGATAATCCGATCCTGATGGGTAGGAATAACCCGTCTCACTTGTCCCGACCCAATCATCTCCATGGCTTCTAGTGTATCTAGCAAAAAAACATGCGTCAAGAAGAGACGCTCACGCTTAGGACTTGTGGGGGATATGCTCCCTAATATCAAGATCTATCAACATGTTTCTTTCTCCTTCATAAGGTTAACAGAAGAAAACAGTACTTCTTTCCCATTTTAGAAAATGGGAGTTGCTTCTACCGTGTCCTGATAGAGAAGATCATTAGAGATCGACGGTAGCACTGTCCATCAAGGCATAAACAATCGTACTCGGAGGTGTGTAGAGTGGGCCAACAGGCATCTTATCTTATCATCGGGAATGGTATTGCAGGAATAACGGCGGCTGAAGTTTTGCGTTCAGCAGATAAAAATAGTGTGATCACGATCGTCGCTGATGATCCCTCACCCGTCTACTATCGTCCCGCACTGAAGGACTTCCTGGGCGGGCACATCCCAGATAAAAAGTTGTGGGCACGACCAAATACTTTTTATCAGAGCCTCCACATCAATTTCAGCACTGGACGCGTGACTGCAATATCTCCATCTCAACATCTTATACGCTTACAAAACGGAGAACAACTGCGCTATGATAAGTTGTTGCTTGCCAATGGTGCTCGGCCTCGTCATCTCAATTGTCCAGGAACCAATTTAGCAGGCGTCAGCACGCTGCGCACAATTGCAGATTACCAGGAAATTCTACGTCGTCTTCCAGATAGAGCACGCATCGTCATCTGTGGAAGTGGAACGCTGGCATTGGAGAGCGCTGAAATGCTGCATGCTCTCGGCCACCAGGTTACCCACCTGGTACGTAAACAGACGCTCTGGTCAGAAATCCTGGATAACACCGCGTCGGATATGATCATGCAGGAAGAACGTCGGGCCGGGATCGATGTGCGTACAGAAGAAACGGTCGCCGAGATTGTGGGCAAACGCGGACAGGTCACGCATGTTATCACGACCAAAGATACGCGCATTGCTTGCGATTTGCTGCTGGTTGCGATTGGCATTGCGCCAAATATCGACTTTATTCGAGCAAGTGGTATCGTATGTGGGCAAGGCGTTAAAGTGGATGGTGCCATGCGTACCAATGCTCCTGATATTTATGCAGTCGGCGATGTCACTGAAACAACTGATACCACAACAGGACACACGCGCATCCTGGGCCAATGGTTCCCAGCAATTTACCAGGCCCGTACCGCAGCATATAGTATGCTTGATCAATACGATGGCACCAGGGCAGGCACCTTCTACAATGCGACGTTTCTCTACGGATTAGATTTCGTCTCGCTCGGCCTCACAGCTCAAAGGACAGCCGCTTTCGATCACGCTCATTCGTATCAAGAGATTATTGCCGCGCCCGCACCACGCAGTTATCGTAAAGTGTTGCTGAAAGATGGCATGCCTATTGGAGCACTTTTTCTTGGTGAGCGAAAACAGGCATTGGCTTTTAAACGTGCCATTGATGCCCGTGTGAATATGACCCCAATTCTTAGCAGCCTGTTTGCAGAAGATTTTCGCCTTGAAGAGTGGTTGGACAAACAACATGCACCAGAAGCTATTTTCGATATCGCGAGAAATGCTGACAAAGAGAGCGTCGCGTATGCTTACCTGATCCCACTCCCCCATCCAAAGGTTAACGTAACGACCAGAGAGACATTCCTTGACCCTCGATCTCAAGGCAACCTTATTGGACGCCAGGCTGGGATAGCGCTTACCATTGAGCACGGCTCGGTATCGCGCAAACACGCCGCCGTTAGTTTTAGCGATGGGCAATATATTCTGCGTGATCTTGGTAGCTCGAATGGAACCTTTGTCAATACGCAACCACTTTCCCCTGACAAAGCATATGTTGTGCATCCCGATGATATAATCCGCTTTGGAGATGTGCAGTTTCGTTTTCAATTGCGTCAGCAACCGATCGGCATTGCAGCACCCCAACTTATCACAACCCAGAACGCTGACGAGACAGCCGCGAATCCTTTCCAACATATTCTCGGGTCATCCCTTGAGCGTAACACAGGCCGTTCCATTCCAGAAGCCCTTCTTGCCACCGTGAGAGAAACACCTTCGCTTATACTGCTTATGAAGAATGCTGAACCACGCATTCTCCCACTCACTCCTGAGCAACTGGTAAGTAAACGTCTCAGCATAGGTCGCGACCAGGACTGTGCAATCGTATTGCACGATACTGCCGCGTCACGCAAGCATGCAGAGCTATTTACGGCTCCGGATGGTCTCTATATCCATGATTTCAACAGTAGCAACGGCGTGTTTGTGAATAAGGTTAGAATCAACAATCCCTATCATCTTTCACACGGGGATCGTATTGTTATCGGCAATACATTGATCTACTGCTCGCTTCCTCAAAAGCAAGCAGTTCGTGAGTACAATCAACCCGATCCCTATAACAATGAAGGCGTTCCATTTACAACCCTGGCGCAAGAGAACGAAAAGAAGCCAGAGGCCGTCACGATAGGCCATCGTAGTAATATAGAACCATTGAACGAGAAGCGCGTACAATTTGAGATTGATATGTGCATTGGCTGCAATCGCTGTATGAACGCCTGCCCGCTCCCCCTATCGACAAAGGTACATATTGCTGATCTGAACCACGCAAATATTTTTGATGAGATCGCCCCTCATGTGGCACGTTTTACAGATGAATGTATCATGTGTGGCTCCTGTGTTCCCGTCTGCCCGGTTGATAACCACCGCGATCTTTTGATGCTTTCATTGAAGCAGCGGCTCGGCTCACCCTGGGATAGTGATATTGATGTAAGCTATATCCTTGACGCGCTTCCACCCGGCTGGTCGGTCCCCCGCCTGATTAATCGTCTACGTGAGCAACCCATTTTAGGAAATGTACAACTGGTGCCAGAGAACTACCTGTTGCACCTTTTTGCGCATTCACAGCTCGTGACGTTCCCGGCGGGGGAAACATTGTTACGCGAAGGCGAATATGGACGTGATCTGTATATTCTCCTTGAAGGTCGCCTCTCGGTCTCCACAACTGAGGCAAAAGGGCAAGAGCTGCAAGTCGCCATCATCAACCGGGGCGAGTATACAGGCGAGCATGGTATGCTCACCGGACAGCCCTATGATACAACCGTCAGTACATTGACGCCTGCGCTGATATTGCAAGTACCAGAACAGGTTATACAACACTTTATGGAACTGGTTCCCAAAACACGCCACTTCTTTGAGCAATTAAACAATGTACGCTCTATTGAAGGCATTTTGAAACGTATGGCCCTCTTTCAAGGAATTTCTGATGCTGACATCCATGCTCTTGTTGAGCAAACTTGCATTCAGCATTATGATCGTGCCGAATGCCTCTTTACCGAGGATGATCACAATGGTCAGCGCAAAAATTCAGACGAGGCAAAAAAAGGGCGTCCAGCACGAGAAACTCTGCATATCTTGCTGGAAGGTTTCGTCAAAGTTGCCCGTCAGACAAGCGAGAAAACGGAACAAAATAAAATCGGCGAGCGGATCATTGCCTATCGCCAGGGCGGTGACTATTTCGCGGGTGGACTGGATCTCCTGGGCGATGGCCGGGCCGTGACCGTGACAGCTATCACACGCACACGCGTTGCAGAAGTCCCACGACCCGTTCTCCTGGCTCTTTTTAAGCGCTATCCTGAGATCGGGCAACGCTTCACCGTCCGTCTGCATCAATATATTGAGAGTACCAGCAATGCACAAAGCCGTATCTTTGAAGAAGGATTTCTCAATCCGTATGCCCCACAAAAGCCCCCTGCGCCTCCGGCTGTACGTGCAGGACTGCATGCGCTCATTAGCGATGGTGTAGTTGAGGGAACGGAAGTGCTGGTGATCGACCTGGACAAATGCATTCATTGTAACGAGTGCGAAGAGGCATGCGCCCGCCGACATGGGCACTCGCGGATGAATCGCAAAGGAATGGTTGTTGGCAATATTAGCATTGCTACTGCGTGCCGCCAGTGCCAGGATCCCGTGTGCATGTTATGCAGTAGAGCCGGCATAGCACGACGGCCTAACGGGGAAGTCTATATTACTGAGAGCTGTATTGGCTGTGGAATCTGCGCTGAACGTTGCCCGTACGGAGCCATCTCGATCGTAGACCTTGATGAAGAAACTGTTTCCACACCATCTAGCAAGCGTTTCAGCAGTTTCTTTACAAAAGGTTCAGGCAAGGAACGATCACGTAAGTCTTTACCCATGGCGGGGATAGAGAGACGTGTCTCCTCGGGTCCCTTGCAGCCCGTACAAGTCGGCTGCGAATGCCTATGATGAGATGCGCAAAAAGGTCGCTATTAAGTGCGATCTTTGTGCAGAATATAGCGACCAGGCATGTGTGCAGGCTTGCCCTACTGGAGCGGCAATACGCGTACAGCCGACAAAGTTCTTTGGTTCAACCGAAGAGATTCTGCGCAAAAGAGCGCTGCTATGAAAAGCGCTGAAAATCGTACTTTTTTCCTATACCATGCGCCCGTTAGTAATTCAGTATCAGCCCTCGCTTGACTTCAGGCGCATCTTGTTTTACAACGTTATAAGATCGAAGCTCATAAATATCAAAACACATCAATGCAGATGATCCATCCTATTCTCCTACGAATAAGTAGAATAAATCAATTAAATTATTTTGAAAAGGAATTCACGGATGAGAAAACCGAAAGTCATCATCTTGACAGTGAGTGTTCTGTCATTATTCGCAGGAACTTTACTCTTTGGCATGATCATAGTTCATGCTTCCAATACGACGGCACCCGATACATCCATCGCGAAGAGCAATCCATCTCCAACGAAAAATGTGCTCCAGCCTCATGCAAAGCAGATAGATGCAAAAACAACGAAGCAAAAAGTGAGCATGACACTCGTTGTAGCCCCACAACCAACCACAGGAGTACCAGTACCGAAACCAACTGCGGCTGTCGCCCACGCTGTCTCCAGGCCTACAGTTGGACCAGTTGGACAACCTGCCCCTGCTCCAGCCAGTTCTGGTTCGGATCGCTACTATCCCCTTGGGACTTCTGTTGCAACCATGCAAGCTGATGCTGCGAACCTGACGAAACAACAAGTAAAAACTATGGTTGAAAGCCAGGTGAATAAAAACTGGGGAGTCATTCAAAGTAAACTAGGCTTTAGCACGGAAGCCCAGGCCTATGCATTCTTCCTCGGCCTTGCTACACGCGAATCAACTCTGAATGCTGCTCTGGAGACGGGCAGTGGTGCTGCTCACTCTTACGGCGCAATCCAGGCGGCGGAGACGGCCTATGCCAACACAAATGCGGGCTACTCACCTGAAAACGATGTGCCCGAAATGACGCAGTACGATTTCACACCGCAGAACTTCTATGATCCTGGCATTGCCATTCATATGGGCATCCGCCACCTGCTTCATTTCGCCAATCAGGCAAGGGCTGCTGGCTATTCAGGGACCGAACTTCTCCGCCACGCGCTCATTGGCTATAATACTGGTTGGGTGACGAATGCGAATCAGAGCTGGCTGCAACAATATTCCGATGAAATTGGCGCGATTGCTGGCTGGTACCTGAACAATGGGCATCTCTACGATAGTCAATTCACCTGGACCGGGAGTTCGGCGGTTAATCGGAGTAGTCCCTGGGGATGGTATTAGCAGGCTTATAAATCGCGCCCCTACACCAGTGGGATTGTAGTTACTCGTGTACACAAATTCTCATTGCTGGTGTAGGGGCGCGATTTATAAGCCCATCCTTCACCATAATACTCATCTTGCATCGCTTCATTCACCGCGTGACGTTATTTTGTCGATAACCTGCCTCTGCTGGTCACAGTATTCATGCATATGCTATAGTTAACTTGCAAGGATGCGTATCACTATGCACCACGAATAGCCTTGCATATGCATGTCTACAAACTAATTGTTAGAAAGAGGAAACAACAATGCGGTTTGGTATCTGTGCCCCGTTTCAGGAAATCGCTGCCCTTTCGACATTTCCTTTCGACTATCTTGAAGAGAATGTTCAGCGTTTCCTGGCTCCTGAAAAGCCGCAGGAGCATTTTGAAGAATTGTTAAAAGCTGCACGTACGTTACCTGTCCAGATTGAGGCCGCCAACTCCCTGCTCCCATCTGATCTCTTCCTGGTTGCTACTCCTACGCGCCAGGTCGACACAGAACGCCTGGAGCGTTACATCAAAACGGCCTTACAACGCGCAGAGCAAGCTGGCATACGTATCCTCGTCTTTGGAAGTGGTGGGGCACGCGTCTGTCCTCCTGACTATGAGGTTGCCGCCGCAGTACAGCAGATCGGTGACCACCTCGCTACGTGGAGCACATGGGCACGCGATTATGGTGTAGAGATTGTGCTTGAGCCTTTGCGCTATGAAGAGACGAACACCATCAATACTGTCGCGGAAGGTGGAGCACTTGTCTCTCAGCATATCGCTTCCGGTGCTCGCTTGCTGGCCGATGTGTACCATATGCTCTGTAATGCTGAAGCTCCTGAGACGCTCCTCCCATGGACATCATTACTTTCCCATGTACACGTAGCGGAGCAGGAAGGACGGACCGCTCCCGGTCGCCATGGCGAAGATTTTCGTCCCTACTTCTCGGCACTCAAGCGGGGCGGCTATGATCAACGCATCTCTATAGAATGCAACTGGCATGACCTTCCCGATGAAGTTGACCTGGCTCTGAGGGTGTTGAGAGAGCAATGGGAAGAAAGCGCATAGGAGAAAAGCGGACAAGAGAGAGGAAATGAGACCAGATATGACTGAAAAACTCCGTTTTGGGATTGTAGGCTGTGGTGTTATTGGGGAGCTTCACGCCAAAGCAATCAGTAGCCTACCTGATGCACAGTTCGTCTCGATGGTAGATATAATACCTGAACGAGCACACAAGCTAGCACAAGAATACTCAGTCGCTTCCTATATAGATACTCAGGAGATGTACACAAAGGAGCATCTCGATGTGGTTACTATCTGCACACCCAGTGGCATGCATGGTGCACATGCTATCGAGGCTATGCGAGCTGGTTGTCATGTAATTGTAGAAAAGCCGATGGAGATCACGCTCGTCAATATCGAGAAGATGCTGCAAGTGCAACAGGAGACTGGACGAAAAATGGCCGTCATCAGTCAGCATCGCTTCGATAGCGCAACACAACAGGTTCACAAGCTGGTAGAAGAGCAGGCATTCGGCAAGCTGGTACTGGGCAATGCGCTCATTCCCTGGTGGCGCTCACAAGGATATTACGATAGTGGTGCATGGCGCGGGACGTGGGAACTCGATGGTGGTGGTGTATTGATGAATCAGTCGATCCATTCCATCGATCTGCTGCAATGGCTGATGGGACAGGTGAAGAGTATTTACGCCTATACTGATACACTGGCCCATCGGATGGAGACGGAAGATGTGGGTGTAGCGGTGCTACGCTTCGCCAATGGTGCGATGGGTACGATTGCCGCTACCACCAGTGGCTATCCAGGCACAGGTACTCGTATCGCGATTTATGGTGATAAAGGCACTGCAGTCATAGAGAGCGACAAGCTGAAGGATCTCTATCTCGCACGTGATCAAGGCGAAGAAATCGGATTTTATGGGGGCGTCAAGTCGGCACAAGCCACTACTGATGCTGGGAAGACAGGTGCATCAGATCCAGGCGCAATTGGGGCCGATACGCACGCTTTGCAGATTGAGGATATGATACGTGCAATCCGCGAGAACGGCACGCCACTCGTCGATGGCAATGGGGGGCGTCATCCAGTCGAGATCATTCTGGGCATCTACGAGTCTGCACGTACAGGCAAAGAGGTCACAATTTCTTGAAATTCCGGAAATGCGCGTAAATGGTAGGGGCCCGATTGTATCGCGCCCGCGATTTATCGACCGTGGTCCACTATTTATCGATATGGCCACGCTCCAATGAATTGCGGGTGCATCAATCGGGTCCTACCATGTTTAATCCCCGTGACCTGCTAGATCAATGCTTTGACAGCTTGCACGATATGGTGAGCACTGATGCCAGCTTCTTCCAGCAATTGAGCGGCTGTTCCGGAGCCAGGCATCGACTGTACGGCCAGCTTCACGACCTCAGGAAGGCTACCATCGCGCTCAGAAAAAGCCTCTAGAACTGCATCGCCCAGACCACCTTCGGGCCAATGATCTTCAACTGTGATAATCTTATTGCCAGCTTCCTGTGCGGCGGCAAGCAACGTCTCTTCATCAATTGGCTTCACCGAGTAGGCGTCGATCACACGAATAGCGATGCCCTCGCCCTTCAACTGCTCATAGGCTTGCAACGCTCTCATGGACGGTAATGCCTGCTGCAACAACCGTTGCTTTGTCATTATCCGATTGACGTAAGACTTTACTGCCACCAACGGAGAACGTCTCATCAGGACTATAGATGGTTGGTGTTTTTTCACGTGTTGTACGCATGTAGACAACGCCATCATGCTTCGCCATTTCGGCGACCAGTTGTGCCGTCTGGTTGGGATCACTTGGATAAAGGACGGTACTACCGAAGACCGCACGCATCATCGCCAGATCTTCCAGAGCCATCTGCGAAGGTCCATCCTCACCAATGGAGACACCTGCATGGGAGCCACAAAGGCGAATATTGGCACGCGAGATCGCCGCCATACGAATGAAATCATACGCACGCGAGAAGAATGCAGCAAATGTGGACGCAAACGGGATCTTATGGCGCACACTCATGCCCACCGCCGAAGCAACCAACTGCTGCTCAGCAATGTACTGCTCGAAAAAGCGCTCTGGAAATGCTTTACCGAACTCATCGGCATAGGTCGAGTTGCTCACTTCTCCGTCTAGAGCGACGACATTGGGATTAGCAGCTCCTAGCGCCTTCAAGGCGTCGCCGTAGGCTTTACGTGTGGCAGCGGTGGTGGCACCTAACTCATAGGTTGGCAATTCGATCGGCTTCTCTGCGGCCTCTGGTGCAAGTTGACCTGGGGCTGGCTTCTGCACCGGGAAGGTCTGACTACGTGCAGGTGCATTCAACTCTTGCAACGCCTGGGCTTCCTGATCTTTGTTCAAGGGTTTTCCGTGCCAGCCTTCTTTGTTCTCAAGGAAAGAGACACCCTTGCCCTTCATGGTCTTCGCGACAATTAGCGTTGGTGCATTGGTGGCCTGTGATGCCTGGGAGAATGCATTGTTGATCTCCTCATAGTTATGACCGTCGATAATGATGGCGTTCCAACCGAAGGCTCTGGCACGGGCAGCGTATGCTTCAGTATTCCAGCCAAGATCCGTCTCACCACGCTGGCCCAGGCGGTTACAATCGAGAATACCGACCAGGTTGTTCAGGCTGTAGTGCGAGGCATGATCAAAGGCTTCCCAGATCGACCCCTCGGCCATCTCACTATCACCCAGGATAGCCCAGATTTTGTATGGCAGCTTGTCGAGATATTTTCCTGCCAGCCCAATACCGACACCAATTGGCAAGCCCTGGCCCAGCGAACCCGTCGCAACATCGACCCAGGGAAGGGCGGGTGTTGGATGTCCTTCGATACGACTGCCAAATTTTCGCAGCGTCAGCAATTCCTCATCGCTGATCGCGCCTGCCGCCTTGTAGAACGAATAGAGCAAAGGCGCGGCATGTCCCTTCGAAAAGATCAGGTGATCATTATTCGGATTCTGAGGATCGTCAAAATCGTAATGGAGATAGCTGATTGCTAACACAGCCATTAAGTCCGCAGCCGACATGGAAGAGGTCGGATGCCCCGAGTTAGCAGCAGTCGTACAGCGAATACTATCTACACGCAACTGCTGAGCGAGATTTGTCCACTGTTGTACCTGTGATGTGGTTTCTGTTGTTGTCATTGTAATTCTACTCCTCATAAAATAGAGAGTTATATGTGTTCCTCTTAAGGTCCTCCTCTATTGTAAACCGTTACACTCTCTAAGAGCAAGCTAAGCCATCGCGATGCAGGGCTTTCCAATTCTAGAATTGGAAAGCCCTGCATCGCGGCTAAACTATCATCCAGCCACTAACCAACCACAAGACATATGGCTGGTCAGTGGCGGATAACGCTAGACTCCGTTGAGGAGGCGCTGCTTTTGCGCCTGGAATTCCTCCTCAGTCAAGATGCCCGACTCGCGGAGTTGTCCCAGCACTTTGAGTTGAGTCAATGTATTGTTCACCTGGTTCGTTGCTGAGGGCTGGGCATACTGCTGGGAGGCGACCTGATAGCCTTGCGAGCTACGTCTCCCTAAGTAGTAGCCCAGTCCACCTGCAAGCAAGTCCCCCATTAATCCGCCGCCTATACCCATACCAAACCCACCGAACATGGGACCTCCAAACATAGGGCCACCGAATCCTCCAAAACCGCCCATTGGATGGTGATGCATAATATTTCTCCTTTATTCAGATGCAACATGATGATCAAGAGTTGCATCCGTGTTTTGTTTTTCTTTGATGTCCAAGGCATTGTTCCTTGCACAAAGTTATGATAAGACAAAAAGATGAGAACATTATTGGAGAAAAATGAGAACGTTCTCATTATTTTAAAAGCGCCGATCGTGACACCTTTGTGATGCAACAGACACACAAACAGCACGCTGTAATGTACAATCACATTGGACATACAAGTGTAACATAACAGACGCTCCAATGACGGACGCTCCCTCTCTTGCTCATGAAGACAAGGATTATAGCATGAGTTTGCTACATTTAAGAAGAGAGGCTCTAAAAACCATTACCTGACTTTCGACCTTTTTTCGCTTACAAACAAGTTTATGACGGAGGAATATTATGGCAACAGTTGACCAGACCCGCCTCGACTTGATGAACAAGTATTGGAACGCGGCCAACTATCTGACGATTGGTCAGATTTATCTCAAAGAGAATCCATTGCTACAAGAGCCACTTCTTCCCGAACACATCAAACCTCGCCTGCTCGGACACTGGGGCACATCTCCTGGCCTGAGCTTCATTTATGTTCATCTCAATCGCTTAATTCAAGATCACCACCTGGACATGATTTACATGGCTGGCCCTGGACATGGCGGACCGGCGATCATTAGCCAACGTGTATCTCGAAGGAACTTATTCGGAGATCTATCCCGAAATCCCCCAGAATACCCAGGGCATACGACACCTTTTTCGCCAGTTCTCGACACCTGGCGGCGTTCCCAGCCATGTCAGCGTGCCTACCCCAGGCTCTATCCATGAAGGTGGCGAACTGGGCTATGTGCTCACACATGCATTCGGCGCGGCATTCGACAATCCCAACTTGATCGTGGCTGCCGTCGTCGGTGATGGTGAAGCGGAGACCGGGCCACTTGAAGGCTCCTGGAAATCGATCAGCTTCCTCAATCCAGCTCGTGATGGTGCGGTCCTTCCCATCTTACATTTAAACGGCTATAAGATTTCCGGTCCAACTGTGCTAGGACGTGACAATGACAACCGGGTGCAACAACTCCTCACAGGGCACGGCTACGATGTCCATTTTCTGGAAGGTCATGATCCCATAGAGATGCATCGCGCTTTTGCTGACCTGCTGGATACTTGCTACGGAAAAATTCGCGCCATTCAGGAAGATGCACGCCAGCATGGAGTTACGAAACGCCCTAATTGGCCCGTTATTGTCTTGCGCACTCCGAAAGGCTGGACCGGACCCAAAGAGGTGGATGGCCTCCCTGTCGAGGGGACATTCCGTGCTCACCAGGTTCCGGTCTCCGATGTTAAGGCAAATCCTGATCATTTGCGGATACTCGAAGAGTGGATGCGCAGCTATAAACCAGAGGATTTGTTTGATAAAGATGGACGCCTGATCCCCGAGCTTGCCGCCCTGGCACCTGAAGGGGATCTGCGTATGGGAGCCAATCCGCACGCCAATGGTGGTAAATTGATAGTTGACCTGGATATCCCGCCTTTCACGGACTATGCCATTGAGGTGAAAAAGCCCGCCACCGAACATGCTGAGTCGACACGCCAGCTTGGCAGAATGATGCGCGATATCTTCACGCGCAATGCTGAGCAACACAATTTCCGCCTCTTCTGCCCTGACGAGACAAACTCGAATCGTCTGGGAGATGTCTTTACCGTCGAAAATCGTTGTTCAATGGAACCAATTATCTCTATCGACGATCACATCTCACCCGATGGACGGGTATTAGAGGTACTCAGCGAACATCTCTGCCACGGCTGGCTTGAAGGCTACTTGCTCACTGGTCGCCATGGCCTCTTCGCCACCTACGAAGCCTTCGCGCTGATTTCTGCTTCGATGACGGTCCAGCATACCAAGTGGCTTGAGGAAGGCATCAAATTGCCCTGGCGTGAAGCAATCCCCTCCCTTAACATTCTGCTGACCTCGACCTGCTGGCGCAACGACCACAATGGCTTCAGTCACCAGGGACCTGGCTTGATTGATACTGTGCTCTCGAAGAAGGGTTCGGTCGCACGCATCTATCTGCCACCTGATGCGAATTGTCTGCTCTCGGTCGCCGATCACTGCTTCCGTAGTCGCAATTATGTGAACTTGATCGTCATTGATAAGCAACCTCAACTGCAATGGCTCAATATGGAGGATGCCATCGCGCATTGTACGCGTGGACTATCGACCTGGCATTGGGCCAGCAATGATGAGCAGATCGAGCCTGATGTGGTGATGGCGTGTGCTGGTGATATCCCGACGCTGGAAACAGTGGCTGCGGCCTGGTGGTTGCGTCATCACATCCCTGAACTCAAGGTGCGCGTCGTGAACGTTGTCGATCTGATGACGCTTTATCCAGCATATCTGCATCCACATGGTATGGACAATGCAACCTTCGTCGAGCATTTCACTGAAGACAAACCTGTAGTGTTCGCGTTCCATGGTTATCCACGTGCTATTCATGAAGTCGTACATGGACGCCCCAATGTCCCGCGCTTCCACGTACGTGGTTTCAATGAGCAAGGCACCACCACGACACCTTTCGATATGGTCGTGCTCAACGGGATGAGTCGTTATCATCTCTGCATCGAGGCGATGCGTCGTGTTCACCGTGTAAGTCAGCTCACCGCACCCTTGATTGCCGAGTGCGACGATATGCTGACTAAGCACCACGCCTATGTCCGCAGCAACTTCCAGGATATGCCTGAAGTGCGTGATTGGGTCTGGACGGATTAAATATAATAGATGAGAAAGAAGTAGGGGCGTCACCTTGCGTGCGCCCATGTCTCGGCAAGATGGTTCATCGGGACATGGGCGCACGCAAGGTGACGCCCCTACTTCTTCCTGCTTCATGCTCAAATAGCCCGTTATATTTTTAGTATGTGTCTACTAACATAGCATTAACAGACTAAGGAAGCTGTGCGTATGCCCCACACGTCTTCGCGATTAGGATCGATCTCTTCCGCCCGCTTATATGCCCTCCGAGCACTTTCATATTGACCCAGGCGATTGAATACCCATCCCAGAAAACGCCACTCCTCAGCATCATGAGGATCAAGTGAAAGGGAATACAGGAATGCCTCCAATGCTTTCTCAAACATGCCCAGAGCAATCAACGTTCTACCTTTGATCTCCCAGGCGGCTTTTCTCTTTGGGTCAAGTTGCAATGCGGTATTACAGGCTTCCAATGCCTTCTCATAGCGCCAGCGTTCTTCAAGACATAACATATTTACGTTATCAATCCACATATCAATGGAGCTAGAATTGACAACATAGTTAGCGTCTAGTTGAAGAAGACCTTCGTCTCCACCGCACTCCTCTTTCTCTCTATCAAGAAAAAAGAGCACACCGGCCTTTATTTGCCAGAGTTCAGCATCACCACCATCGGCTTCCGCCGCATGATCACAGGTTCTTAGAGCCTCTCGATACCTTCCCAATGTAAGAAGAGAACGTGCCTTCATTTTCCATATCGCTATTGTATTTAAGCCAAATTCTAAAGCGTGGGTACATACATTAACAACATCCTGATAGCGTCCTAACTTATAAAGTGCCTGGGCTTTTATTTCCCAGGCTTCGGTATGATTAAAATGGAGTTTAAAAAGGTGCTCTACCGCTTCTAACGCATCTTCATATCTTTCTGAATCGAAAAGCCTCCTTGCCTGTATAATATCGATTGTGGAGTCAAGCATTAGATCATCAATATCTACTCTTACAGCTTCTTCCACTTCCCATCTGCCCCTGCAAAAAGTGGGGACTTTCAGGGGTGGTGGTAACATTTGCAGTTCAGTGATCATTACTCCATATTCTGCTCGTATTGCGGCACACGCGGAACACTTTCTCAGGTGTGTTTCAAACATGAGCCATTCTGACGGTGAAAAGTCTTCTTGCCTCAAAGCCAGTTTCATCGCCCACTCTTGACACGGTACTTGCTTCATCATGTCCCTTTCCTCCTCTCAGGTTGAGTCGCAGATTCGACTTCTAAACTGCGGCGTATTTGCCGAAACTCTTCCATCCCGAAGCTAATGTAAGTATTTACGCTGCTTTCCCGAATACCCAACAACTCTGCAATCTTTGATTTTGAACATCCTTCAATATGATAAAGCACAATACATGCACGATACTTCAAAGTGACACGGGCAAGCGCTAGTTGTAATAATTCCTCAGCAACTACCTGCTCTTCCGGTCCTTCAATAAAAGACAGGTTGAGCAGGGTGGGTTGCTCATCATAAGAAGCTGCATGGCTGTACTTTTCGTGACGCTGATAATCATACGCAACACGGGTGGCAATACGATAGAGCCAGGCTACAAAGGTTTCCGTCTGCCGCAGCGTTGGCAAAGCTCGCCAGACCTTCAAAAACGTTTCCTGAGCAAGTTCACTCCCAATCTCATTTTTGCCGACCATGCGTGCAAGATAGAGGGCAATTTTGCTAAAATAGCGTTCATAGATCACTTGAAACGCAGACTCATCTCCTTCCTGAGCCTGCGAAATAAGCTCCTGATCATTGAGTAGCCGTTGCCTTTCTAGAGGTGGAGAAGTGCCCTCTGCTGAATAAACCATACATGCCTCCCTTGCTGCTGTTCATATCTTTTAATAGAGACGCAAAGGAAGGCAGAAATTTAATAAATTGAAGCATGTCTTTGGAGGGAATATGGATACCGTCATTTTTTATAACCGCATCACCATTACGTTGCTTATAAGTAAGTAGTACAATATATGTATCCCTACTCAAGAAAACAAGCACGAAAGGCGCGTAACAATGATGGAAATCATCCTGGTTATTCTTGTTCTACTGCTGGCCGTTGCAGTACCCATCTTGTGGATTATATTTATCATTAAGCGTACGGGCACATTCCCCGGACAGATCATTGGCCCATTGGGGCCACGCCGCCGCGATGGTGCTCTCACCTACAACGAGTATAGAGGCATACGTACCAATGTTGCAGTTGAAGATCCGCGCGACTCTCACAGTCCGCGTTATCAGAGACGGCATTCCACCAGACAAAATAAGAGACAAAACCCTGGATGAAATAGAGCATTGTGTCATGTTCCCACTTTGCGTTATACTGACACTATCATCAAAAAATAAATAAGGATTGAGTTAGCGCTTTGTTGAATGCACACAAGATACTACTTGTCCATAGTCCACATTCTGGTCGCTCATCCCAACTCGCTGCGGCCATTGCCTCTATACGAACACACTCACTAGAGTTGGTCGAAATACTCTCTATTGCGGAACTGGATGGCTTACCCGATCAAGGACCACAGTGGAAAGAGCGTGGCATCGATATAGTTGTGGCGGCTGGTGGAGATGGACTGGTAGGTGGCGTCATTACCCACGTCGCTGCATCTGGCTTGCCGCTGGCGATCCTGCCGCTCGGTACCTCTAATGACATCGCCCGTTCACTCAATATTCCCCAGGATGTATCAGCAGCCGTAGAATTGCTCACCAATGGAAAGATCGTTGAGGTCGATGTTGGGATAGCACAACCCGCTGAGCAGGCACCACATGCAGCTTCTTCCCACCCGATAGCAAGTAAGAAGCACCATAGCTTCTTTGCGCACGCCTTGACGACTGGCATCAATGTGCAGTTCGCACGTGTAGCAACCAACGTCGCCACCCGCAAACGCTATGGACGCATGACCTATCCATTCGCAGCAATCGAAGTTTTACGCAATCATACAGCTTTAGAAATGGATATTCAATTTACGGGCCTGGCTATCCCTTCCACAACAGACCCCACACAACCACCAGTTCTGAGCGAACAAGCCGCGACGTTGCATTGCCAGGCGCTCCAGGCAACGATCATCAATGCCCCGATCTTTGGTGGTGCATGGAATTTCTCTGTACCGCAGGCGACGCTCTATGATGGCTTGCTGGATATTATCGTCATGGAGGATATTGATCTAAACGGCCTCAACACGTCACTCTCCCACTTCTTTAGCCGTTCAGAACAACATCCCGGCGCTCCGCAGGCCTGGCATGAACGTTATCCAGGCCTGCATCCAGCGGAACTTACAGGCATTCCCGGCATCCATCACATCCAGGCCCAGGGCGTCACCATCGCCACCAGCATTGATCCCCAGGATGTCACTCTTGATGGAGAGATACGGGGTCAGACACCGATTTCTGTGCGGATGGCTTCTGAGCGGTTACGGGTGGTAGTCCCAGAGTAGCCAATAGCCAGTTCAGCAACCAGAAACCGATCTCAATACATGGTCCAATCCCAAAGGCAAAGAGGAGCGTGCCAATGCCAACGCTGCCACCGAGTAAAAAGCCAAGCAGCAAAACAGAACATTCAAGCGCGATACGCACGATCGCAATCCGCACTTTCGTGAGTACATTCAAGCGCAGCATCAGGCCATCACGCGGGCCCGCGCCCAGATGAGGCGCGATGTAGATCGCGCAGCCAAGCCCAACTAGAAAAATGCCCACGACATCGACCAACAGGCGCAGAAGCAACGGTAGTGTTGAAAGATTGGGCAACCAATTCATTTGTAGCTGTAAATTAATAAATAGGCCAATGAGCGACATATTGAGCAGGGTAGCGACACCTGGATAGACCTTCAGGAGCAGACTCAATAGTATCAGGATGGCACCAACGGCGATGCTTGCGGTGCCAAAGGAAAGCGGCGTATGAAAGCTGATGCCTTGATGCAGGACATCCCATGGGCCGAGACCCACGTTGGCGCGATAGGTAAAGACATCGCCCACAGCAAAAATAAATAGCCCTAAAACGACGATCAGTAAACGGCCAACAATGAGCCAGGGACGAGAAGTACGAGGCATGGTCAGTTGCATGAAAGATAGTCCTTGTTGCTTGTCTCTTATGGAAGAGTGTGTCTTCGTTATAGAGAAAGTATAGAAAGAATATAAAGGAGAAGACAACAGCCAATACACACAAATTATCCCATGCATGTTTATCAATGCGACCCCTGGCATATACCAATTTCACGACTTTTTCCACGTCACAGTATCAGCATACGTCTCGTTGCCTTGCGTACTCAGCACCTCCACGATAGTATCGCCCACCTGCAATTCCACGCCAGGCCATACGAAGATGTGGTTTGTGCTGGTCCGGGTTCCCAATGTAACGCCATTGATGCGCAAGGTCACCGTACGCGTATTGGCATACACCTTGATATCTATAGTGGCCGCCGTGCGGATTACAAAACGCCGATTGGTGATATAGACAAAAGGCGCGGTCGTCCAATTGGCCTTATACCAATAGTAGGCATCTTTGCACGTTTTCCGATCATAAGTACATAATCCCTTATCATTGCGCCCCTTCTCATCTCCTTCATCGCGACCAGCGGAGGCAAAATCAAACATGCACCAGACAAATTTACCCCAGACATAGGGTCTTTGTTGCAACGCCTGCCAGTATGCTTCATGCAGGAGTGCCTGCCATTCCTCAGGATGAGATTTGCTTGCAGGTACAGGCCGGGTTGGATTTTCCTCGTGGTGAAGAATGCTTGCGCCAGCACCATACTCGCTGAGCGCAAAACCCTTTGTTGGGAAACGCTCATGCGTGGTGGTCAAGAACGTATCCAGATCTGCAAAGTTGCCCCTATACCAGCCATAATAACGGTTATAGCCAACGGCATCAGTATGTGTTGATATCGCCTCCGCCGGGTCATGATCACTGGCTAGCACAGTGATGCGATCAGGATCTTGCGTGTGAACAGCATCATTGAGCGTTTGAAGGAGTGTATTGGTGGCATCATCATTACCCACTTCGTTCGCAATTCCCCAGAAAATGATCGAGGGATGATTATAGTTTTGCCGAATCATCTCGATTAACTGCTGCTCAGCATTCTGTGCAAACGCGCTCGTCGTAAGAATTCCATTGAGGATAGGCTGCTCGGACCAGATAATAATACCTTGCGCATCAGCATTATCATACAGTCGCTGAGCATGCTGGTAATGAGATGTGCGGATCGCATTGGCCCCCATTGCGGTGATGAGATTGAAATCCTGATCCAGTTCTGCATCGCTAACGGCCCACCCCTGATCCAGACGATCCTGGTGTACATTAACGCCATGCAGATCGAGGTAGCGGCCATTGAGGAAGAAGCCATTGTTGGGATCGATAAAATACGAGCGGAAGCCCAGCGGCGCAGAAACGACATCTTTAAAGGATAAATCAACCTGTACCTGCGCATAGACATGGTAGAGATAGGGGTCGCGCTGACCATCCCAGAGATGCGGCTGCCCAATAATCATGGTCTGTACAAATGTATGCCCGGCATGGGCGGCAACGATCTCTGTAGAGGAGAGGGTCTGCACGATTACATTTCTAGCATCGACAACAATAGTATTGAGCATCACACTCTGTGAACTGTCGCTCTCATTCCGTGCCTCAACGCTTATATGCAGATCGGCAGAGGTCGTGCTGACCTGCGCCTGCCGTAAGAAGAGGCCAGAGGAGCCAGAGTCCAGCAAATCTATATGGACTTCATCGACGGCAAGCAGGTGAACGGAGCGGTAGAGACCTCCAAAGACGGTGAAATCGCCATTGAGAGGTGCAATATCTGTCGTATAAGCATTGTTCACTTTCACCGCGATGACGTTATTGTGTCCCACGACAAGCGCGGAGGTGGCATCGAAACGAAAAGTGCTGTACCCTCCCTGATGCCCTCCCAGATAGATGCCATTGACATAAACATCAGCAACGAGGCTGGCTCCATCGAATTGCAGATAGAGCCGCTGCCCTTCATACGTAGTCGGAACGGTGTAGTGGAGACGATACCAGCTCACGCCGCGATAGTACGTCTCGTCATGCTCGCCATCGATATTATTCCAGGTATGAGGTAATATTACTGAGGACCAATCGGAGTCATCGAAGGTCGCTACTTGAGCGTCACTGATATCGCCCTGGATGAATTTCCATCCGGTATTGATAAGGGTATCGACGCGGTGGGAAGTGGGAGCATTGTACATTATTGCCTCAACATCAGGGGTTGGGAGTGGGGCGGGTTCATCTCCCCTATTCCCAATAATGGCATCAGGGGTTGCCAAAAAACCTAAAAAGCGACGACGGCTGATATTTTTATTCATCTTTCTTGCTTTCCTTGCATTCTCACTTTTTTATATGACGGGACTATTGTCATTCCCTAAAAAAGCGTGGGGTTAACCGTGGACAGTATTTCTCATGAAATGAGTTTACAACATCATGTGAGGATTACCAAAGTTCCTGGGCCGCTTATCCTTTTAGGGGACAGGTGTAGGGGCCATTTATAGCGCCCGACAACCTTTCAATAAATTGTCGGGCGCTATAAATGGCCCCTACGTTATGCGACATTCATGTGGATAGGTATCAATTAATGCCTATCCAACGCCCTCAAACGTGGAAAAACGTCACGGGAGAAATCTTCAAGGAAACCTTTCTGATCGGGTCCGGCTGTGTGGAAGATGGGGCTGGTGAAGCCCAGTTCAAGGTGTTGCTGCACATACTTGACATGATCATCAATACTTGATGAGAAGCAACCCATCTTCTTGACAGTATCAGGACCAACGACTTCACCATTCTCCGCTGCCATTGCAGGTGTGTAAATGTTCTGCTCATAAAGTGCTGGAATATAGGTTGAAGCCCAATACTTGATCTGCTCCTGAATGGCTGCATCGATGTTCTCAGTATAAGCTACATTCAATTCGATCAGGCGTGGCATACGCGAGGGATCTTTTCCGGCCTTGCGAGCACTGTCCTCAAAATTCTTGATGATGCCCTTATACATGTCAGGCTTCTTACCACCTACGCTCCACAGACCGTCACCGTACTTGCCAGCAAATTCTGCACTGTGAGGAACGGTGGCAGAGATGATAATAGGAATTGGGGAAGCGGGCGGCGTATAGAGCTTTGCCTTTTGCGTCTGATAATATTTTCCCTCGAAGGTTACCTCTTCACCGCTCCAGAGTGCGCGGATCAGGTCGATTGCTTCGGCCAGACGCTCACGGCGCTCGGCATAGGTCGGCCATTGTCCGGTTGCGGCAAACTCGTTGAGAGCTTCACCCGTGCCAAGTCCAAGCCAGGTACGATTTGGAGCAAAATGCGAGACCGTTGCAGACGCCTGGGCGATAATCGCCGGATGATAGCGCAGAATCGGGCATGTCACGCCTGGACTGAGAATGCTACGTTGTGTCTGGGTAGCCACTGCCCCCAGCCACGTCCAGGTAAACGGAGCCTGTCCCTCAGGACTCCAGGGATTAAAGTGATCGCTGACATCAATCAGATCAAAGCCAGCCTTGTCAGCACTGATTGCATAGTTCATTAATTCTACTGGTGGATATTGCTCTGGTCCAGCCTTCCATCCAAGTTGTAGCATAATTTAACTCCTATCCTTATCATAGGCCTCTCCTCGTTGCTCAAGGCATGTCCACCCATCTATCAATACCTATCTGCATAGATGCAGCGACACATACGAAGAAGCCATTTGTTTTCTCTGCTAAGAACACGATTGATCACTACAATCTGGTGACTCATCCTGTAAATTATCTCAACCAGATCATCGTCTTAATCGACATAAATCGAGTGATATCAAGAGGTATCGTGAAGAGTTGACTTTTGTCGAGCTATCGCGTACAACTGAGAGAGGATAGAGAAAGAACATGGTTTATTGTGCAACGACATATACAAAGGAAAAAGATGATGTACACAATTCCCGAACCAACCGAACCCGAATATTTTCTTACAAGTTTCCCACGCGATGCTTTTCCCGTATATGAATGGACAGAGCGGCCTGCGACATTACCCACTGAGGCCTGGACTACAGAGACAACCCATCGTGATGGTCAGCAGGGTGGGCTACCGCTTTCAACTGAACGGAGCTTGAAGATTTATGATATTCTCTGCCGCTTCACCGCTGCATCTGGAGCAATCCGACAAGCAGAGTTTTTCGTCTATCGTGCTTCGGATCGGGCTGCCCTGGAGGGCGCACTTGGAGCGTTATCAAGGTGGTGCTTCTATCGAGCCAACAACCTGGATACGAGCAACGGCCAAAGATGTCGTGCTCATTCAAAGCCTGGGCATGCGTGAGACAGGAATGCTGGCCTCAGCTTCGGATTACCACACATTTCATAAGTTCAAGCCGGGAGGCAGAAACCAGGCGGCACAGACATACCTGGATGCCGTGAAGATGACGTTAGATGCAGGCATTCGACCCCGACTCCATCTTGAGGATGCCACGCGTGCTCCGATGGAATTTCTACGCCCATTTATCCAGAATGTGCAGGAGATCAGTGCATCCTATGGACCTGAGCTACGCCCGAAATTTCGCATCTGCGATACTATGGGGCTTGGTCTGCCATTTGAAGAGGTCGCATTGCCACGCAGCATTCCGCGTATCTTCCAGGAAATGCGCAAGCTCGGCCTGCAATCTGGCGACCTGGAATTTCACCCACATAACGATACATGGCTTGTCGTCGCGAATTGCCTGGCTGCTGTTCGTTCTGGTTGCAGCGTCATCAATGGTACATCACTTGGCAAAGGTGAGAGAACTGGCAACGCGCCGCTCGAAGCTGTCTTGTTGCACCTGATTGGCATGGGCTATTACAGTACAAGAGCAGCCACAATTCCCGGCCCTGAACGAACTGGTCGATCTCTATGCTGAAATGAATGAGCCAGTCCCACCCAAGTATCCGCTCTATGGTCGCGATGCACATCGCACCCGAGCCGGAGTCCACGCCGACGGCCTGAACAAGTTCTGGTGGATGTACGCTCCTTTCAATGTGCCAGCACTGCTCGATAGGCCACTTGAGGTCTCGCTTACTAAAGAGAGCGGGCTTGCAGGTCTGATTTTCCTGGTGCATCAGCATACAGGCCGTAATCTGCCCAAAGACGATGTACGTGTGCAAAGGGCGTATGCGTGGCTCCTGCATGAATTTGAGAATGGGCGTCAGACCAGCGTCGAGTGGGAAGAGATTGCGCCATTGCTTGATCTAGCTTAAAAGGATGTACTTCGCCTCTTGACCAATAAAATAATGGTGATACACTGAAAAAAACTACGAGAAGGAAGAGGAGTGGACATTTGGTAAGTGAAGGGGATATCACCTAATGGCAAAAGGCAAAGATTTACAATCAGGAGAAATTGATCGTTTACTACAAGATTTAGGGGAAGAGTTAGCCAGACGAGGCTTCACTTCTATCCGTGTCATGATTGTTGGGGGCGCATATATGCTCTTGAATGTTGGTAATCGCGCCTCTACTCAGGATATCGACGTTTTTCCCCTTAATTTTACATCTACAGCCAATCCCGATAAAAAAACGTTATCTATTTTACAAGCAATCAATGCAGTGGCAAAGCGAAACAGCTTAAAACGCGATTGGTTTAACGATGCTGCCTTTGGTATCATTGGAGAATTACAACCTCCAGAACAGCAACTCACACATTGGAAAACTTACGGAGCACTTGAAATCTATATGCCTCCGGCTGAGTTCATACTCGCGGTGAAAATTTTCGGGTATAGGGACCGCGATTATAACGACGTAGCATCTTTGATCAAACGGCTTCATGTGCAAACGAGAGAGCAGGTACAAAAGATTGTAGACATCTATATACAGAGAGACGCACAAAAAGAATATAGAACATATATCACCCTTGATGACTTGTTTGAAGAATAATCATAGTAAGAAGGCAACCAGAGAAGGGCAATTATTTCCCCTCTCTTTTTTGTTCTATTTCTGTTATACTATGGGTAGGAGAGAAATATATGTTTGCCATTGATATCCAACAAACGATAAAAAAAGCCTATCAAGAGATCAGAGAAGGGAGCGACCCATGGGTAGCTCTCGGTGATTTCTCCCATGACTGGTATGGCAATTATCCCGAAGCCGCTCAACGTATGGCCCTTGTAGCGGAACCGTTAGAGGTTCCAGGTGAAACCGCGCCGCTAGAGCTACGGCAATGGGCCGCTTTTTGTGCTGCTTCAGTAGAATATTTATGTCAGGAAGCAGCTCTCACTCCCCCCTTATGGGTGCAGAATCCTCTCTATACTCTCTCAAAAGAAGAGGCATTTTATACCTCACCCCTGGCCTATAAGCAACGCGTGCGTGAACGATTAGAACAGGAAGCACCCGAACCATTCAAGAAGCGGAATGTGTTCTGTAGTGAGCGTGTCTATGCAAACAAGTATGAGCGTTTAACCGCATAGGGCAACATTTCAGATGGAAATGATTGCTTGAAAACAGAGATCAATTCAATACAGTCGAGATAAGATCGTTAGAAAGGCTCTGTCATGCGCATCATCTCCCTCCTCGCCAGCGCTACCGAGATCATTGCCGAACTTGGCTGCCTTGAACAGATGGTTGGACGCTCTCATGAGTGTGACTATCCTCCTGAAATACTGCACTTACCTGTCGTCAGCACAACTCAGATCAACATAAACACAAGTAGCGAACAGATCGATGCTCAGATCAAACAATTAGTTCAACAGAAAGAGGCGGTTCAGGAAGATGCGTTCAAAGCTTTAAGCATCTACTCGCTCAATGTGGATCTTTTGCAGCAACTGCAACCAGATATTATCTTCACTCAGACACAATGTGAAGTCTGTGCAGTGAGTGAACGCGATGTCATGCAAGCCGTCCAGTACCTGACAGGATTGCAACCATGCGTTGTCTCGCTCACCCCTTATCAATTGAGCGATGTATGGGAAGATGTACTCCGTGTGGGAAAAGCACTGGATCGTCTCGAACAGGCCCAGGAACTGGTACGAAGCTATCAAGCAGCGGTTGAACACTTGCAAGATATCACGATCAATCTCCGCAAAGGAAGACCAGGGCCACGTATCGCTTTATTAGAGTGGCTTGATCCATTAATGGCTACAGGAAACTGGACTCCGGAGTTGATCAGATATGCGGGTGGAGAGAACATCTTCGGTGAGATTGGACAACATGCGCCATGGATAACATGGGAAGAGTTGCAGGCTGCCGATCCCGATATCCTGATACTCGCTCCCTGTGGTTTTACGCTTGAACGTACAATGCAGGAGATACACGTATTGAAGCAACATCCTGGATGGAGATCATTGCGAGCTGTTCAGCAAGGGCATGTCTATGCTATCGATGGCAATAGTTATATCAATCGTTCAGGGCCACGCCTGGTTGAATCAGCCGAAGTGGTAGCAAGGGTCATATGGGGAATGGAAATGGGTGTTGCTATTCCTGAAGAAAGCTGGCAGTCAATACTGTAGGGGCCAGATTGATCGCGCCCGTTTGCGCCGATCTGGTCATCAATCTGGCCCCCTACCCACAAATCAGCGATTATTCCCGGTTGGATTTTGGTGCCATTGCCCAGAAGAGCAATCCAACGATTACGAGAAAAAGTAGGACGATAAGCACCATGATCGCATCGACCTGACCAGCCAGGGGCCACTCGAAGATCACAGCGAAGATAAGATACACCACCCAGAGCACTCCCAGGATGGGGAGGATATACAACCAGTTAAAGCGAGCGCGAAGATCGGTTTTACGCGACTGTTGCGCGACATAATCAAAATCTGTATCGATTGGCTCCATAAAATAAACCTTCCTCAAAAATTTCACATAGTGCAAGATGTGCATTGCACAGAGTAAAGCATTGGGAACATATACGCTGTAGCTACAGAGATACGTCCAGCAAGCAAAAAGAGAGCACCACCTGCCCGGTGGCCTATCCGGCTCAGGTCATATTATAGTCTTTCCATTCAACCTGCGCAACTCTCCCACACCGCCTTTTCCGCCCTTACCACATGGTTAGACATAAAAAAAACGGCCCCAAAAGGGCCTATGCAACTGAACTTGTGGTGGATGTGGACCATGCAGGAGAGTCGGAGTGGGACGCAGGATCAGGAGGAGTTGAAATAGTGGGAAGAGCATGAAGTTTGGCGAAATAGCGTCGTAATTCTAACGCATTCACCTGGTACATCGCGCCGTCGAGAGCAACTGGAATATGCCCTTCGGCGATAGCACTACATACATCAGCAAGAGTCGGGATACGGTCGGACATAAGACATCTCCCTCCAGAATACTGTGACGTTTTGATCGTCTCGTTGCAACTAAAAGCTTTTTAGTCTCTACGGGGTACACGTCCCTCAACGGACATCAGTTTCAGGTAGCCCTACCAGTTCAAACACACAAAACGTCGTGTTTATTCCTACAATAGCTTGCGAAAATTTTTATTCTTCCCCTTCTTCGTCTGGACTTTCCTGTTCGTCAACCAGCGCATCGTCATCCAACAATCCTCTGATAGGCTCAATATACATCACTCGCCGGATAAGGTCAACCTGTTTGATGATAGCTTTGACGGCTGGTATAAGAAATTGCTTCCCATCAGGCGCATTAATCACATACACATCATTGCCACCAGTTGGCATAATATCAACTATTGTGCCGACAACCTGTCCATTGAGTTTCTCTACTGCGAGGCCAAGAATATCGTGCTGGTAATAAAAATCCGGAGGGAGTTTCGCCAATTGGTCGGCTGGTATACAGAGATCATGGTCACGCAACGCTTCGGCTGCGGTGGCATTGGTGATCCCAGCAACTTTGAGTAGCACCATATCACCCTTATATGGACGAACCTCTTTGATGGCGTAAGGTATATAGTCAGGGCTGAGGTACACTTCTTCCAACTGGGCAAAACGGTCGGGAATATCTGTCAGTGAATTCACCTTCATCTGACCGCGTAGACCAAAAGGGGCCACTATTTTGCCGATAGTAGCCCATTCTGTAATCTTCTGTGTTGGCATAATGCTTCTCTCTGCTCTGCTTAGAGAATCTCTAGCGAGGTATGGCGTCCTTCACGAGTACCGCCTGCACGCAAAAGTGTGCGCATTGCCTTGGCTACGCGCCCCTGACGGCCAATCACTTTCCCAAAATCATCCGACGCTACATGCAATTCCAGGACCAACGCATTGCGATCATTGCGAATTTCACGTACTTCTACTGCCGAAGGATCATCTACCAGCGACTGGGCCACGTACTCAATAAGTTTACGCATATCTTACCCCTCAGATACAACTATGCCTCTGTAGAAACTGGTGCCTCAGGGGCACGGGACAGTTCGAAACGTTGCATAATACCAACGCGTTTGAGCAGGCTTTCCACCGACTCGGTTGGTCGGGCACCATTCTTTAACCAACCCAACGCCTTTTCCTCATCAATGTTAATTGCAGAGGGTTCTACGCGTGGATTGTACCAACCAATATTCTCAATAATGCGCCCGTCGCGTGGGGAGCTTGATTCAGCAATAACAACGCGATAGCTCGGGGCTTTCTTTTTACCTGTACGTTTTAAACAAATTCTGACAGCCATGTTTTGTTTCTTCTCACCTCTTCCCCATAACGGGGATCTGTATTTTCTACAGTGGCGCTCGCTACACGACTCCAGCGCCCCTGAATTACGGCGAGACTAGAATAGCACGTTCTCACGAAAGTGTCAATGTTGTGCGAAACAGGAAATAAGTTCTTATGCTTTCAGGCCCTCTTGACAATCTACGTTATCTTTGCTAAATTCACAATAGGGAAGTCGAGAATGGATCTCACGCTTCCTAATCCACTTTAATAATGTCTTTAAGTAACAGTTTGAGCATGGAGGCTACAACGTTGCAAACAATCAACTATTGGTTCTCTCGTTCTACGTCACGCTTCTCGTTCCTTCTTCGTTCAGTGATGCTGGCCCTACTACTGCTTGTGGTGGGGACTATTGTACTAAGTCCGCTTGCTGCACATGCAGCGCTCTGGACTTCGTCGAACAAATGGGGGACCTACACCAGTCATGGTTACACAGTCTCTAACGACGTATGGGGCCGTGGTGCTGGCTCGCAGACGATCTGGGCCAAATCAGGCAGCAACTGGGGCGTATGGGCAAATCATCCCAATACTGGTGGGGTGAAATCTTACCCTCATTCTGGCATTACTATAGGGAAAAAAATTAATTCGCTCAAAAGCGTTTCAAGCAGCTTTAACGTCACTGTTCCTGCCAAGGGTGCGTATGAAACGGCGTATGATATCTGGGCGAATGGCTACTCCTATGAAATCATGCTCTGGATGAACAAAACGGGTCCGGTTGGACCAATTGGATCATACCAGACACGTGTATCAACCGGGAACTATAGCTGGAATGTTTACAAAGGTTCCAACGGCTCCAATCCTGTTTTCTCGTTCCTTTACACTGGCTCTACAAAAGCTGGGACGGTAAACATTCTCGCTATCCTCAAATGGATTGAGAATAAAGGCTGGTATGGAAACGTCTCCCTCAACCAGGTCCAGTTCGGCTTTGAGATCACATCATCAAGCGGTGGCCTGAACTTCACCTCTAACAGCTTTAGCGTCTCACACAGCTAACGCTTTGTAGGGACCCAGATTTATCACCCCCAGGGGTGTCTGACACGATCAAGGTTCCAGACACCACCCCTGGGGGCGATAAATCTAGGCCCCTACAAAATGCTCTTGACCAACATATCAAAAAATGGTAGCATTGTTGTCATGAGAACGCTTATCTCGCTCATTGGAGCATACATTCAAATGATTGAAGTTACCGCATAAGCGACCACGCCGGGCTTATGCGGTAAGACAGGCAACGCCACTGCTACCACTCTTGTTTCAAATATGGAATGGTCTCAATAGCGCTATAGCCTATTCTCTTACTCTCGTTTCCACCTCGGCGGTGTCGCTGGGCACCGCTCGTCTCGCAGCAATCTCCCCTTCACGCCTTCCTCCATTGTTGCAGTTGCCGTTCGGGCCGGTGCTCCCTTTTTCAGCGAGTCATGGACCAGAAGGCACAACATGGAGCATTTAGTCATGTCAACCCTACAAAACGATAATCTGGAAACAACGCTACAACCTGTATGTCCGCTTCCACTCTGGCGCAATCGGAACTTTCTGCTTCTGATAAGCGGTCAGGGTGTTTCAGCCATTGGCACCCAGGTCTCGCAGTTCGCCTTCCCTTTGCTGATCCTCGCACTCACACATTCACCTGCACAAACAGGCTTAATCACCGCTCTGCGCGGACTACCTTATACCCTCTTCAGCCTTCCCGCTGGAGCACTGGTCGATCGCTGGAACCGCAAACTGGTCATGATCCTTTGTGATACCGGACGCGCAATCGCTCTGGCAAGCATTCCTATCGCCTTTGCATTCGGCATTGTGAATATGGTACAACTTTACCTCGTCTCGCTGATTGAGGGCACGCTCTTTGTCTTCTTTCACATGGCTAAATCGACAACGTTACCGCATGTCGTAGCACCAGAACAACTGCCAGCAGCGGCGGGACAGAATGAAGTCTTAAACTCCAGTTCCATCCTGATTGGTCCATCCATTGGAGGAATCCTCTATACTTTTTCCAATCTCTTGCCTTTTCTAGCTGATGCAATCTCTTATACCTTTTCGATTGTCTCACTGCTTTTCATTCGCGTTCCTTTTCAAAAAGAGCGCGTCAACAAGCAGCAGAATTTATGGATCGAGGTCAAAGAAGGATTGAGCTGGCTCTGGCATCAGCACCTCATTCGCTTCACAGCAATTGTGACCGGAGGCATGATCATCTCTAGCATCGGCTATACCCTGATCGTGATTGTGATTGCTCAGAGCATGCATGCCAGTTCATTCATTATCGGACTCTTCTTCGCCAGTGGTGGTGCTGGCAGTATAGTTGGCGCATTACTGATTGCTCCGCTGCAAAAACGTTTTGACTTTGGACGCGTGATGATCGCTTCAATCTGGATCTGGGCGCTATCCTGGTTACTCTTCGCATTTGCCTTTAATCCGTTGCTGCTGGGTATCGCCAATGGTTTGAACTATATAATCGTGACCCTCTTCCTGGTCTCGCAGTTCAGTTATCGTCTGGCGCTTATACCAGATGCGTTACAGGGGCGCGTCAATAGCGTCTTTCGCCTGATCGCTTTTGGTGGTCAACCTATTGGGCTGGCTTTGACGGGTCTACTGCTTCAGAGCATTGGGCCACTGGCAACGATCCTTGTGCTGTTTGTACCACAGTTGGTGCTTGCAGTGTTGGTGACGATGAATAAGGATGTACGGGAGGCGCGTTAGAACAAAAAACAAAGTCGTAGAATCAGCAGTCGAACACCGACCAGCAGATGTCGTTTCGCAACCGCTGATCATCCAGGACCAGTTCGCGGATCGCGTCAGGGAGCTGTTCACGCTGCCATCGGCACTCGATCCGCCCGGAGTTCTCCCCCTGGCCTTCAGGAACAGCAGCACGCGCTGCCTTGATCGCGTAGGCCGCAGCGCCCAGTTCGTGTGCAGCGACATGCGCCACCACCGCAGCTTGACCGGCAGCATATGCAGCAAAACGCGCCGATCCATGTAAATCCCTCGCTGCACCCATTGCATGACCGCCTAATGCGCGTGTTTCCATCATTTTGAGTTCCCCACGTGTCCACGCGCGAGCTGCTTCGATCGCCTGGCGAGGCCGCCGGTCTTCTGGTTGCGCCGACTCAAACAGGTGCAGGACGTGTTCCGCACACGTTGCGGCCCACAGAGCGAGCAACTGATGGTCGGAGTCTGTGAGCGTCCCCCCGCGGCGGATGGTGATGAAGCGAGGGTCGCGGTCTTTCGGAAGGATCACGGCTGCACTCCTTTCAAGGTATCAAAAAAGAAGAGAAATTTTTTCTAAGAATGGCGAAAAGTATTCTAAAAAGGTCTTGTATTTTGCATAATTATCAAACCTTCCACCACTGCCGATGCCATTCTCTCGCTCTCCTAATAGCATGTAACGTCTCCTCTCCTAATACCGTCTGACACCGCTCCAATTCAGAGGACGTGGCATACAGATCAACAATCCCTAAATCGATCCTCAATAACGACTCAACCACAGTCGCCGTACAATAAGGGACGTACGCGGCACTATACCCACCAGCCTGCAACACCACTAATCGCCCATCACAAACCTCTTCAGCCAGGTCAACCATCAGTTGCGAGATCTGACGATACCCCTGCATCGTCATCATCATATGTGCCATGGGATCGAGCCAACTCGCATCTTGACCAGCCGTAACGAGAATAAGTTGTGGGCGAAATTGTTGCCCAACAGGCACAACCAGTTGCTCAAATGCCGCACGATAGCCGCGATCTCCCGTTCCAGCAGGCAAAGGAATATTGACGGTGTAACCTGCACCAGTTCCGCTGCCAACTTGCTCCAACTCACCGGACAGTTTCGGATACCAGTTCTGCTGATGCAATGAGACAAAGAGCACGCCTGCATCTGCGTAGAAAGCATCCTGCGTTCCATTACCATGGTGCACGTCCCAATCAACGATCATGATGCGCTCAAGTCCGTACACTTTGCGAGCATGTTGGGCCGCCAGCACCGTGTTGTTGAAGATACAAAAGCCGAGCGCCTGATTGCTGGTGGCATGATGGCATGGTGGACGCAACAACGCATAGGCATTGCGCACGCGGCCTTCCATGACCGCACTGACCGCATTCATAGCGCCACCAGCAGCATACAACGCGGCTTCAAAGGAACCTGGACTGAGCACGGTGTCTTCATCTACCTCGCCCCAGGGCATAAGCAATGGCCCTCGTACAGGACCACGTTCAGAAAGGGTGCGAATACCTGTAATATAGGCAGGGTATGATACATGGCGATCTCGTCTTCGGATGCAGCCCTTGCCGCAATAGGTGTCATACGAGCGGTCAGGCCTGAACCATCCAGAAATTCTTTCGTGCGGCTGGTAATCACAACAGATGATGGATGGGGCTCCGGCGATAGTTCAAACGCGCCATCTCTCATCTCCACACGTGATTCTGTGCCTGTATCGTGCGCAAGATAGCGTTCATCGAAAACAAAACCTGTCTGATCCATTGTTTTTATCCTCTCCCACACCAATGAGTTATTATTCAGCAGGTGCACGACGCATCGCGGCTCGTACAAGACGAATCTCATCATATGAGTATTCATCACCCAGAAAATCCTTTATAGGCCTCAGCATACCATCACCCACCTCCTGGATTGCATTGAATATTATTAATTGCCTTTGCGCATCTATTAACTCACTGATATCGATATCCTCTCCCACTTCGATCCATTGACAGAGGTGTCCGATGACAGTTGAAGGGCTACACAGTCTTGTCTGGGCAATCTCTTCGATGTTCCGACCCTGGCGATACAATTCCAGGATCTGGTTGCGTGCGGAGAGTGAAGGCTCACCTGATGAACGCTTCCCTTTTAGGGGTGGCACGTATGGCGCTCTCTGGGTCAGATCAATATTGTGCCCCTCACAATATGTATATATTGCATCGGCGAAGGGGGTATAATACTGCTCCAATTTGCGCGTTCCAACCCCTGGGACCTGCAAAAATTCGGATTGACTCTGTGGAAGCGCCTCCACCAACGCACGTAACGTAGCGTCTGGAAAAACTACAAAAGGTGGTTGTCCCTGCTCCTCAGCGATACTCCGGCGTAGAGTACGCAGGGTATGAAACAACTCTTGCTGCTGCTCTGCTGTCAGGAGAGAAGGTTGTTTCTCTGTAGTTCTCTCGTCGGTCTTCTTTGCCTTGTCAGGTACAAATAGCCCCACAGGCATGTTATGCAATGAACAATAACTACGAATTTCGTCGGTAAAGGGAGTAAAATAGGCCTCCAATTTGCCGCTCCCGACGCCGGGAATGTGCGCGAACTGCTCTTGCGTTTGCGGTCGTTCTTGCGCCATCGCCCGCAAGCTTGTATCGGAAAAGATCGCATAGGGCGGCACACCCATCTCGTCGGCAATATATTTGCGCAGATTGCGCAGATGTTGCAGCAGGCGGGCTTCGTCGGGCTTCAGTTCAATCTTTTCCTGCACAACTACTTCAGGGCTTGTGCGGACTTTTTCCTCCTGCACAGGGGCATCGCGCATAGCAACCTCAACGGTTCGCTGCCGACGTAGAACCTCACGTGAAAGTGCATTGAGTCTGATTATCGGATATCCATCGGTCGTCTCACTCATCAGCCCTTGCTGAAGAAATGAGCGTCCGAGATAGAGCCATTCGTCCACACTATAAGCACGCCCAATGCCATACGTTGAGAGCTGGTCATGTCCGGCGTCACGAATTTTTTGTAATTCGCTCCCCGCAAGACATCAATAACGTAACGCATGCCAAAGCGCTCACCCGTACGCGCAACGCAAGACAGAAATTTTTGCGCTTCGATGGTGCAATCTTTTACGGTATAAGTATTCAGGCAATTGTCACAGTTGCCACAGTTCTTACCCGGCAATGTCTCGCCAAAGTAGCCAAGCAGGATACGACGGCGACAGACAGTACTATCAGCATAAGCAAGCATCTGATTTAGTTGTTGACGCGCGATACGCTGCTCTTGCTCGTCAGCTTTCTCCGAGATAATAAACTCAATTTTGTGACGATCTCCATAGCTCATAAAAAGCACACATTGCGCAGGTAAGCCATCGCGTCCAGCTCGTCCCGACTCCTGATAATATCCTTCCAGGCTTTTGGGAAGATCATAGTGAATAACGGCACGAACATCCGGCTTCGCGATACCCATGCCAAAGGCAATCGTCGCCACGAGAACAGGGACATCATCACGAATAAAACGTTCCTGGTTCTCACGACGCTGCTCATTGCTCAAGCCTGCATGATAAGGCAACACGCGCACGCCATCTCGTGTGAGCAATGCAGTCAGCTCGTCCACAGTCTTCCGCGCCAGGCAATAGATAATGACAGGGCTATCCTGCAAGCTGCGGAGAAGGCGCACCAGTTCCCGATACGACTCTTTATTCTTCTGCCGTACCTCATACGAGAGATTTGGTCGATTAAAGCTGCCAATATAGATATGCGGATCGCTCAACTTCAATTGACGCAAAATATCCTGCCGTACACGTTCGGTTGCGGTCGCTGTAAGAGCCAGCATGGGGGTTGATGGATAGCGGTCGCGCAACATCCCCAACTGCCGATATTCGGGACGGAAGTCGTGGCCCCATTCGCTTACGCAGTGAGCTTCATCAACCGCCAACAATGATAGACCCCAACGTTGCTGCACTTCATCGAGCATCGTCATAAAACTCAGCGTCAGAATACGCTCTGGCGCGACATAAAGCAGTTTGATCTCTCCACGTAAAGCAGCGGATTCGCGCTGCATACGCTCATCGGGTGAAAGAGAGCTGTTGACAAATGTGGCTGAAATCCCATTCGCACGTAAGCGATCAACCTGATCCTGCATTAACGCAATCAAGGGCGAAATAACCACCGTCAGACCTGGAAGCAAAAGAGCTGGTAATTGATATGTCAGCGATTTTCCACCGCCCGTTGGCATCAACACCAGCGCATCGCGACGATCAAGCGCCATCGATATCACTTCCTGCTGGCCTGACAAAAAGGTATCGTGTCCAAAATACTGTTTTAGTGCCTGCTCAATAAAATTCAATATCCACCTTCTCTCCTCGCTATGCGGAAAATAGGAGCATCCTGCCACCGCTGTGTATATATTTTTCATGCTCAATATGCAAAATATTATACTTTAAGAGCTTTTTTGACGCAATAGGACCTTTATAATCATGGGATTCTCCGCGAAAGCTGAAATAATATTGCTATTCTTCCTATTCCCTGATAGAATTATCCAAGACTTTTATAAATGTTTTCATAAACATTTAGTTAAAAGCGAACAAAAATTATTCTTCTATCATTGGCACACATGACAATCAAAGGGAGTTATTATGCAACAACAAAATCCTCCTCCTGTCGTAAGCTCCAGGAAAGTTGCTTTTCGCTATGGTCTTATCTTCGGCCTTATTCAGGCAGCTATTGCTATAGTGGTATCACTTTTAAGCAAATTTGTACTTTCATCAAATACAGGGGCGATGCTCGTATTAAATGTAATCGTCTTTCTAACAGGTTTAGCGGCCTACTTCATTGCAGGTATGCTAGCATCAAGACAGACCGGAAAGGTAAGTACAGGTACAATTAGTGGCCTCTGGACCGGCGTCTTCTCTGGTATTCTTGGGTGTATTGTCAACATAGTACTCTTCTTGAGTATAACCTATCCTACCCTCATCGATCATTATAACAAAGTGGGTTACCCGTCCAATGTCTCTCAAAGTGCATTCCAAGTTGGAGCCATCGCTGGAGGCGTCGGAATTTACATTCTTGGCTTCATTTTTGCTATCGGCGTAGGCGCTGGTATCGGTGCATTAGGAGGCCTGCTCGGTCGCTCTCAAGCCAGGAAGAATGCTCCACCACAACCCTATCCTGCTCAGCCCTATCCAGGACAACCTTACCCACCACAGCCCTATCCCGCTCAGCCCTATCCAGGCCAGCCTTACCCACCACAGCCCTATCCTAATCAACCATCTCAAGGGCAGTCTTATCCTGGGCAACCCTATCCTAATCAACCATCTCAAGGGCAGTCTTATCCTGGGCAACCCTATCCTTACACGCAACCCCATCCAGGACCACAAACGAACCCTTCCGCTCAATCAGCTACACCCTCTCCAACAGAATGGAACCCATACAGTTCCGACCAACCACACTCGAATTAATGATTCACGGGAGGGCCGCCGTGTGCATACGAAATAGTTTCATATGCACACGGCGGCCCTCCCGTGAATTATACGCCAAAACTCCCAGTATCTTGCATTTTTCGCTTTTCAGGTGCATAATGCTCAAAGCAATAGCTTAGAGGATAGGGGGGAGTTATGTTAGCAACAGTACAAAGTTGCGCTGTCATCGGCTTAGAAGGTGCATTGGTAAAAGTGGAAGTGGATATAGCGGGCGGCCTGATGTCGTTTATGATCGTTGGACTGCCCGACACGGCGGTTAATGAGGCAAAAGAACGCGTCAAGGCGGCAATCAAGAACAGCGGTTGCCTTTTCCCTTTTAAACGTATTACCGTCAACCTTGCCCCCGCCGATCTGCGCAAAGAAGGACCGGCCTATGATCTGCCAATTGCCATCGGCATCTTACTGGCGTTCGACCAGATTCCACATGATGAAAAGATCGATCAATGCCTCTTCATAGGTGAACTTTCACTCGATGGTAGCATACGCCACACAAATGGCGTTCTTCCTATGGTCGCGCTGGCACGTGAGAAACAGGTCAAAGAGGTCTTCGTACCGGCAATCGATGCTGCGGAAGCCACACTGGTTGAAGGCATAACTGTCTATCCCGTGGAGACGCTGGCACAACTCATTGCACACCTCAGTAATGAGCGCTTGATCGAACCCTATCAACGCGATCCCAATCTTCTCGATAATGCACAAGAAGTCTTCTATGGTCAGGACATGGCTGCCGTACGGGGGCAAGAACACGTCAAGCGTGCATTAGAAGTTGCGGCAAGTGGTGGACATAATATTTTAATGAGTGGACCGCCGGGATCTGGCAAAACATTGCTTGCGCGTGCGACGCCATCGATTTTGCCCAGAATGTCTATCAATGAGGCGCTTGATGTTACAAAGATCTATAGTGTCAGCGGCATGTTACCAACGGGAGTGCCATTAATTATCCAACGTCCATTCCGTTCACCACACCACACGACAAGCCACGCTGGATTAGTCGGTGGTGGACGCATTCCGCGTCCAGGCGAGATTAGCCTGTCACATCGTGGCGTGCTCTTTCTCGACGAATTGCCTGAATTTGGATTGAGCGTCCTCGAAGTGCTGCGCCAACCGTTGGAAGACAAGGTCGTGACTATCTCACGCGCTCACGGAACGATTACGTATCCCGCTAACTTTATGCTGGTCGCGGCAATGAATCCTTGTCCATGTGGCTTCTTCAACGATCCTGTACGCGAGTGTACGTGTTCTGCTACAGCTATCGCACGCTATCAGAAACGCATCAGTGGTCCTCTGCTGGATCGCATCGACATCCATGTTGAAGTACCGCGCATCGATTACGAAAAACTGGCTGACAAGCGCCAGGTAGAGGATCGGCGACCATCCGCACACGTGTGCAGGCGGCACGCAATCGTCAATTGCAACGCTTCAGCGACACAAAATTGACCTGTAATACTGAAATGGGACCTGCCGAGGTGCATACCTTTTGTGAAGTGGATGCCGCTGGGCAGAAACTTCTCAAGGCGGCGATGCAACAACTCCACCTCTCGGCACGTGCGTATCATCGCATTCTGAAACTATCACGCACCATCGCCGACCTTGCTGAAAGCGAAACGATTGCCTCTAATCATGTGGCGGAGGCGATTCAGTACCGACCACGCCTGGGCACGTGAGGAGCACCCGAGGAGCACCCGGTAGCACCCGATAGCACCCGAGGAGCACCCGGGCTTATTGCGCTCCGCTCCATCGCGCCCCTACACGAGAGAATGAATAGTTCCAGCAAAAACGATAAAAACACATGTAGGGGCGCGATGGAGCGGAGCGCAATAAGCCCGGGTGCCCAGTTCCCTATGAAGACGGAAAACCGAGAACCTTTTTAAACTCCCCCATGCGGATCTGGTTCTACCTCTGCCGCCCAGAAGGCTCTATACTTTTCATTAGTCTCAAAAAGAGCATCTTGCAGGAAGGGCGAACTGATCACGGCACCACGTGAACGTTTTACAATGCGCTGATATTTTTTGAACGTACGCTTCGTGTTTAACGTCATGCTCATCAAACAACTTAAAACGATCAATGTACATACCATTAATGTTGCAATGACATAGGTAACCAACATTTTCGTTCTCCCTTCGCAAGCTCCTACCTTATTCAAGTAATTTTTTACTTTCTATTGAGATAGACGTATAATCTCTGCAAAAATAAAGTCATTTGCACGTTTTTTTGACTCATTCTCCAACATAACCTCTTCTTGTCTCTCACAAAGGAAAATATTGTAGGATATGCCAGAAAGCTCCTTCTTTTAAACAAACGCTTGCTATTTTGAAAATTGAAGAGGTTCTATGATTCAACTCTCTGCATTCGCCGACGAAATTTCTCCCGACCTGGATGAGCAGATCGCCGTACTCCAGAGCGAAAACATTCATTTCATCGATCTACGCTCCGTCTGGAACATCAATGTGCTCGACTTCTCAGATCAGCAGGTCAGCGCGATCAAACAAAAGCTACAAGAACAGGGCATTGGCGTGGCCGCCATCGGCTCTCCTATCGGCAAAGTACCGATCGATAGCTCCTTCGATGAACATTTACAACGCTTTGAACGAGCAATTACGTTAGCCCAGGCGTTCGGCACGCCCTATATTCGCCTCTTTTCGTTTTATCCTCCACAGCATGCAACCGATCCTTCTGAATGGAGAGATGAGGTTATCAGGCGCTTGCAGGAATTTACGGCGCGGGCACGTGCGGCGAATGTTATTCTACTGCACGAGAATGAAAAGGATATTTATGGTGATATCATCACGCGTTGCGTGGATCTGTGCCAGACCATCAATGATCCTCACCTGCGCAACGTTCTTGATCCTGCAAATTTCCTGCAATGCGCTCAGATTCCTTATCCCGATGCATATAATGCCTTGCATCCCTGGACACAATATGTGCATGTGAAGGATGTTAAAGCCGACGGCACACTGGTGCCCGCTGGCGAAGGCGAATCTCGCTGGCCGGAACTCTTACAACGCTTACGTTCTGATGGCTATGATGGCTTCCTGGCACTGGAACCACATCTCCAGGCGGCTGGACAATTCCAGGGCTTTAGCGGACCAGACCTGTTTCGTAAAGCTTCACAGGCGCTACAAAAACTGCTACACGATATGAATTGGACCTATTAAAAATCCCCTCCCACAATTACCAGTTCCTCACCCTGGACATTTATCCAGGTGAGGAACTAGCCAAATTACTGATGTGCTCTTTCCCGTCATAGCTTATAGTATGCATAAAGTAGTTACCCTTTCAGTACACAAAGGATGCATTGAACGCTATGACACAAACAGCAGATACTTCCTCCTTGCTTCGCGCATTATCCAATCAGATGGCAGACGCCGTTGAGCGCATAAAACCTGCATTGGTCCTCGTCAATGGTCGGCAACGCCAACCCGCAAGCGGTCTGGTCTATGGACCCGATCTGGTCCTGGCGGCAGACCATACTCTTGAGCGTGAAGAGGACATAACAATTCAGACAGATGACAAACGTACCCTACCCGCGCAATTTGTAGGCCGCGATCTGGGTACTGACCTCGCACTATTGCGCGTTGCTAATCTCGGACTCGCTGCCGCTGAAGCCGTTACAGAAACTGTGCGCGTGGGACAGCTGGTTCTGGCAGTTGGACGTACACCTGAAGATGGTCCAATGGCAAGCTCCGGGCGTCGTGAGCACCGTTGGCGGCCCACTGCGCACGGGACGCGGCGCAATTCTCGAACGCTATATTCGCACTGATGCCACTCCCTATCCAGGGTTCTCCGGTGGCCCACTCGTCGATACGCAGGGCAAGGTTGCGGGTATCCTGACAACCGGCCTGGTCAATGGCGTTGCACTGGCAATTCCGATGGATATCGCAACGAGTATTGCGGACATTCTGGCGAAACAGGGCTATATCAAGCGTGGCTACCTGGGTATCAGTAGCCAGTTCGTAGAGCTTCCAACATCGCAGCGTGCCGGACGCGACCAGGAACATGGCCTGCTTATCGTAAAAGTCGATGATACCAGTCCTGCGCAGCAAGGGGGCATTCTCGTTGGCGACATCCTGGTAGCACTTGATGGTCACCAGATCAATGACGCCGAGGAACTACAATTGCTACTGGTCGGTGATCGTGTGGGCAAAGAGATTCCGGTAGAAGTTATGCGCGGCAATGCTTTGCAGACGCTTCAAGTAACCATTGGGCAGCGCAAGTAAAGGACAGGTATGCATAAGATGACACAGACGACAGAATATACTCCCACAATACCTTTTCCGCTTCCAGACGCGTTCTCGGCGGCGCTCACAAACATCTTTGAGCGCGTCAAGCCGGGTGTGGTGCAGATACAGACGGATGGACGCGGCGGTGGAACGGGGATCATCTGGAATGCAGATGGACGTATTCTCACCAATAATCACGTCGTCGCCAGAGATAATGCGAAGGTGCAGGTCCACTTCTCAGATGGACGTACATTGACAGCCAGAGTCCTTCAGCGCAATCCTCAGCTTGATCTGGCTCTGCTCAAAGTTGATGCAACCGATCTCAAGCCAATCAAGGCGGGCGACTCTACACAGTTGCGCGTTGGAGAATGGGTCTTCGCCCTTGGTCATCCCTGGGGACAACGCTGGGTCTTGACGGCAGGAATTGTGAGCACAGTGAGCACAATCAAGCTCGCTGATAGCCTGACCGCCCGTTACATCAAATCAGATGTAGGATTGGCACCAGGCAACTCAGGTGGACCATTGCTGGATGCGGATGGCAACTTCATCGGCATTAACGCAATGATCTTTGGTGGCGACCTTTCCGTCTCTATTCCCAGCGAGGTTGTGAATAAGTGGCTGGCCGGTCTTTCACAGGGCAAGATACAAAATCACATCTCGCTTGGAGTTGAAATCCAGACGGTCGATCTCCCGACAAACGTACGCGAGACGCTCACGCCTGCACGTGAGAAGGGCTTGCTCATCGTTGGCCTGAGCGCACGACAGGAGCAGTTCAAAGATCTTCTGCTCGGCGATACGCTGCTTGATGTAGCGGACAAACCAGTTAGCAATGTGCCAACGCTCCGTAATATTCTGGCCCAGGGCGAAGAGGGCGCACCTGTCAGCATGAAAATCCTGCGTGGTGGGGTGGTCATTTCGCTTTCTATCGCGACACAAACAACCAGCGTCGAACCTCAATAATACGTTATTCAGGGGAATTGTGCCTTTGTGCAGGTTTACCAACCATGCGTACAAGGGCACAAGCACCCTGGACATAGTAGTAAGAGCCAGGAAAAAGGACAGGCAGCCATCATGCGTATTTTCATACTCGCACCTACACCCATGATGCAGGCGGGATTGCATAGTTTGCTCACGTCCAATGAGATACAGATCATTGGAACATCAGCACAGCCGGGTGCACTGAGCGAGATTGCCACAGACATTGATGTGGTTGTAGTAGCGGATGAATTGCTGCTAGAGGAGGTTGCTCCTATTTTAGCAAACATACATACAGTTGCGCTTGTCCTATTAACAAATAATGAAGAACGCATCCTGCCGCGTTTGCGTGCATTAAATGTGCGAGGCTGGGGTGTGGTGCCGCTGGATGCTTCAGCCTTGCAACTCCAGGCTGCCGCCCAGGCGGTGGCGCAGGAACTCGTCATTCTTCCTAAAGTGCACATGCAACGCCTCTACGACAATCGTGTGCTCACGGAAGTACGCAATAACGAGCAATTAGACGAAACATTGACCGCACGCGAACACGAGGTATTGGATCTTGTTGGGCAAGGACTTTCCAACAAGCTTATTGCACGCCAACTCCAGATCAGCGAGCATACCGTGAAATTTCATGTCTCGTCTATTTCTAATAAGCTTGGTGCGTCCAGCCGCACCGATGCTGTAAGGAGAGGATTACGGCATGGGTTAATTACACTTTAGCATTACGACAATGGCTTTTATGTTAAAATGGGTTGAGGAGGAGAAACATATGACATCTCATAATTCCCCGCGACGACTCGCAATTGTAACAGGCGCAAGCCGTCGTCGAGGCATTGGTGCAGCTACATGCCTGGCATTAGCCCAGACAGGCATTGATATTTTCTTCACCCATTGGAGTCCGTATGACCAGCAGATGCCCTGGGGAGCGGAAGAGAACGAACCAATCCAACTACAAAAGCAGGTGCGAGCAATGGGCGTTCGTTGCGAACACCTCATGATCGATCTGGGCATTCCTGATGCACCGCAACGTATTATACAAATGGCTGAAGAACAATTAGGACCAGCCTCTATTCTGATCAACAATGCTACCCACGATGATACCAACGCTCCTTTTGATCAGCTTGATGCTCCCACATTGGATGCCTATTACGCCGTAAACATACGTGGAACTATCCTATTGAGTATCGAATTTGCACGCCGTTTCGCATTGCCGAGCAGGTGGACGCATTATCAATCTCACTTCCGGGCAAGGATATGGGCCGATGCCCGGAAAATTAGCTTATATAGCGACAAAAGGAGCAATTGACGCTTTCACCACTACCCTTTCTGTAGAGGTCGCTCCACGCGGGATCACAGTCAATGCTGTAGATCCCGGTCCCACTGATACGGGTTGGATGACTGAAGAAATACAGCGCGAACTGTTACCGCGCTTCCCCATGGGACGGATCGGGCAACCCGAAGATGCTGCTCGTCTCATCGCCTTCCTGGCGAGCGAAGATGCTGGTTGGGTTACAGGCCAGATCATTCGCTCACGAGGCGGGTTCTGACCTATTTTTCAGATAACCTCCAATCCATCTCTATCTGGCAAAGGTGGGTATGGCGTATGTGGCTCACGTTGATACCAGAAAGCAACCGAGGCGATATCATCCTGCAAGGGTAGATAGCGCCCACCACTGCGCCAACCCAGACGCTTGAATGGTTACACGGAGATCCTGCTCAAAACGAATAGGGTCCATGATATGCCAGCGATACATGCCGAAACGTTGCTGACTGCGATAGAGTCCATCTGGCTTGATCACCTGATGCAATCCCAAAAAAGGGGTAGAATACACGCCATACTCGCCTGTGGGATGCTCAAAGTTCCAGGCACCACCAAAATAATCTTCTGTACCGGTGCCGCAAATTGTTGGGAAATCCTGATCCCCATCCATATAAAATTTGATCTCACCCTCACCCCACCAGCCCGTTGTATTCGCCTGCCAGGCAAGATAGGTTCCAACATATTGACCTTTCCCTTGCACGCCATCCAACAGGGTATGAACCTGCTTGTATCCCAACGGATTACTGCGCCGCCACTGCGCATGAAAATATGCTACATCAGCAGGAATTTCGGTTAGCGTATAATCAATCTGGTAGTAAAGTACAACATCTTCATGCCCAAGATTCTCAATAGTTAAACGGGCGCGTTGGCGAAATGGCATCTCCCAGTAAGAGTTCATTCCACCCGCCGGATTCACTACTACGGGCAGCGAATTCACGTTGCTGCGCTCACACCAGCCATTCGCAAAAAAATCGCCAAAGGGACACTCTATCGATGGCTGCTCCTCTCCATCCCAATATGCACGTAGAATAAGACGCCGCCAGTGGGTCGGGTACGTCGTCATCCAGATATGCTGAATAGCCCCCGCTTCTTGAATATCGGCCAGCATAATAGTAGTTCCCGGTGCGATAACGATAGAAGGCGAGACTTTCCATCCCTGCCCAAGTTCTCGTGCAACATACGCACCTGTGCCCTCGGTTGCCATGCCTCCCCGGCCCTTTGCGCCATTAGGATTCTCGGCGCTGATCGAACGTGTACGAGCATTGGAGAGACGCGAAAGAGTGCCCAGATGCATGCCAAGACCATTGAAAGAATGCTCCATTATACTTATCCTTTATTCTCAAAAATATTTCTTTCCAGCGATGGAAGTATCCCTTTTATACTAACGCAAAAGCGCAATAATGCGCTCACCAGTTTCCTGTTCATAACAAGGTCAAGTTGATACGTCTTTTCTGTAACTACTATACTAGAAGAAATAATGACTTCTCTTCTTACTGATGAGATGGAAAGAGGTAGAAATTTGTGAAATACCTACAAAGCGATACGTCTTTTCTGCACTACTATACTAGAAGATGTGACAACTCCTCTTCTCATTTATGCAATGGAAAGAGATAGAAATTTGTGGAATAGCTAGCTACAAGGAGGGGATGTGATTAATAAATCATCAAATACATTATCATCTTCATCTGCACCTATACAGATTACCGTTCCTGCTTTACTCCAATTTCTGGACATATCGCCAGATGCCATAATTGTGATCAATCAAGCTGGAACGATCGTGAGAGCAAACAAACATACACACGCCCTCTTTAGATACACACACGAAGAACTTTTAGGGTTGTCCATCGATATGCTCTTGCCCGAACGTTTTCGTATGGCGCATATGACCCATAGAGAACTCTTCTTTTCTGTCCCACTCACACGTTTCATGGGCATTGGCCTCCAACTCTTTGGACAACGCAAGGATGGTACGGAATTTCCTGTAGATGTTAGCCTGAAACCTCTACTCGTTGATGATACACTTCATACCATCAGTACTGTGTATGACATCACACAGTATGCAGCGCTCGTAGAAGCTGAAAAACTGGCACGTACCGAGGCGATAGAGAGAGCCAACCAGCTTGAAACAATCTTCAACACGATCACGGATGGACTCCTGGTTTACAATCAACAAGAACATATCATTCACTCTAACAAGGCTGCGCGTCAGATACTCAAGATAGAAACGTATCTCCCGTCGTTTTACAATAGTTCATCTGCATTCCGAGCCACAATGTTTCGACCCCGAGATAAGCAGGGGCAACCATTTATCCCTGAGTGCCTACCAGTACACCGCCTCTTAAATGGAGAGACACTGGCAAACAGGCACGTCGTAGAAGTGAATCTACTGACAGCACACGAGCAGGAAATACAGATAAGTGTGAGTGGCGCACCCCTATACAATCAACAAGGAGAGGTGAGCGGTGCCGTCTGTGTACTTCACGATCTAACAGAACGAAAACATATGGAACGCCGCCTTGAGATTCTGGATGCCCTCATTGAAATAGTAGAAACACTGGTCCACTCTTCTGCATTGGATGAGCCATCGCCCACATCCGAAAAACCAGAGCAGATCACTCTCCTGATAGGACTCAAAGTGATAGAATTGATACGACGCCTGCTTGGGTGCTCGCATACGATGATCATAAGTATAGAACCACATGCGCATATCTTATCTCCCCTGGCAATCACAGGCTTCTCCCCTGAGCAGGAACAACACTTCAGATCCCTATTTACCGATGTTCACTTGAGTGCCCTCATTGATGATCCCCATCAACTAACACTACTTGAAAAACTGGGGAGCGTGCCTCTTGATCTTGCACAATCCCCACTCATGCAGCATCTCTTTCCCGGAAGTCCTTCGCCGTATTGTCTGCTGATCCCGATTCACATTGCTCATCGCCTTATCGGTTTGCTTAGCATTGTATTTCCAGGGCAAACCTATGCACTGGATGCGGAAGACAGTCTCCTGATTAATGCGATGAGTAAACTTTGTGCGCTGGCATTGGAATATGGACAACAAGCTATGGAGCGTCTCAAATTCATGGAAGCGCGTCAACATCTCAATAAGGAACTTGAGCGCCTGAATACGATGCAAAGTAACTTCATCTCGGTAATCGATCATGAGTTTCGCACCGCCCTCACGAGTATTGAAGGATTTAGCAGTCTTCTGCGCGATGAGATCTATGACAACGAGGATGTTAAGGACTATGCCAATGATATTTACACAGATGCCTTACGTCTGCATAGTATGATCACGAATTTGCTAGATCTGGAACAGATGAAACAGGGCAAGATCCAAATCCAACCGAAATGGATTGACATCAACGCTCTCGTAAGTCAGATAACCGGACGTATGGATGGAACAACAACATCCCATACATTCCATCTTCATCTTGATCAGAGAAACCCTCATCTTGAAGCTGATATGGATAAGTTGATCCAGGTGATCACAAATTTGCTCTCAAATGCGGTCAAATATTCGCCGAATGGGGGAGAAATCATTATCGCAACTCTCTTAGAAAACGCATCCGTCCATTTAAGTATACAGGATTATGGCATCGGTATCGCCGATACTGTCGTTAAAGACGTTTTTATACCCTACCATCACATCGATACAAAATTAACACGGCATATTCAAGGCACCGGTCTGGGCTTACCTATCGTCAAGGAAATCGTTGAGATGCATCAAGGGCGTATATGGGTGGAAAGTATTCTTGGGCAAGGCTCTCTTTTTCATCTCATATTTCCATTACGCTTCCGCAACCTCTCCCCCTGAACATAGAGGTAGGGACCCGATTGTATTGCGCCCATTATTTATCGGATGGTTGCCCAGGGTTGATAAATCACGGGCGCAATACAATCGGATCCCTACCATATTACACGCATTTCGGTATTTTTGATGTCTTTACGCTGTCCGATAACGACGTCTGCGAAACCCACCTGTGATAAGGTGCCAGATGGCGATCAGAATAATCGCGCCTATAGTTGCTCGAATAAGAGGAACACCCCACAGGTAGATGTCGCCAATTCCACCAATCTGGATCACGTCCGTCATGAGCCAGGCTCCAACGATGCCTAAGATGATCGCCCCAATAATACCTAGAGGAAGTTTCCAACCTACAATATATTCAGCTATTACACCAACGATAGCTGAGATAAGCAAGAAAAGAAGAAAATTCAGTCCAAAAGACCAGTGATTTTGCCCGATTGCAATCGTAATACCATCTGCTATTATTGCCATGAGAGTATTGTCCTCCTTTTTTATGCTCTAAACAGCATCCAACTGTTTTGCATAAGTAACCTTCTACCCTTAGTACGGGACAACACTACCATTTAGTTTCAAATACCTCTGCTTAACCCTTTTTTGGTTCCAACGCGGGCGTATTGCCGAAGATCCGTTGCGCTGTGGAAGTTGGCGCGGCCCAACGGACGGCGTTGGCAATCACGTGCTGCACCTCTGGATGGTGATATGTCGGCAACGTTTCATGGCCGGGACGGAAATAGAAGATTTTGCCCGCACCTCGCGTATAACAGCAACCGCTTCTGAACACCTCACCTCCGGTAAACCAGCTAATAAATACCAACGTGTCAGGGGCGGGAATATCAAAGTGCTCGCCATACATTTCTTCTTCATCAATCTCGATATACTCGCCAAGTCCCTCCACAATCGGGTGACCAGGAGCCACCACCCAGAGACGCTCACGATCACCGCTCTCACGCCACTTGAGGTCACAACTCGTCCCCATCAGGCGTCTGAAGATTTTCGAGAAATGGCCTGAATGCAACACAATCAGCCCCATGCCATCCAGAACACGCTGCTGCACACGCGTCACGATCTCATCGCTTACCTCCCCATGCGCCTGGTGTCCCCACCAGATCAACACATCTGTCGCAGCAAGCACCTCTTCCGGGAGACCATGTTCAGGCTCATCCAGCGTTGCCGTACGCACTTTCAGCCCACTCTTTTCGAGAGCTGCGGCAATTGTTGTATGAATGCCTTCAGGGTAGATCGACGCAACATGCTGGTCATTGCGCTCATGACGATATTCATTCCAGACGGTGACGCGTATTTCTGCCGGGGCCATGGGGATATCCCTTCTTTCTAAATATTGCTCTGCAAAAACAATCAGGTAAAATCACTCTGTCTACAGGATATCATCTTTCGTCCGGACTTGCTTCCAGGTGAAAAAGCATGTTTCTAAATATTTACCTCATGTGATATACTAGCCGCATGATATTGCATTGAAGGGGTTAGATTTGAAAAGGGTAGAAATATTCATATCATACGCGCCTGAAGATGAGGACCTGCGCAAAAAGCTGGTAACTCATCTGTCCTCACTTAACAGACAAGGGCTGGCTAATGTCTGGCATGATCAGAAAATTGCACTGGGTTTTCAGAAGCAAGCTGAGATTGACACGCATCTTAACACGGCACAGATTATTTTACTCCTTATCAGTGCAGATTTTCTCGCATCGGATTACTGTTACAGTGTCGAAATGCAACAGGCGCTAAAGCGGCATAATCGCCAGGATGCGTGCGTCATTCCTATCATACTTCGTCCAGTCTATTGGCAAGGCACGCCTATCGATCACCTTCTTATGCTACCCAGAGATGCACATCCCGTGACAGCATACCCGGACCAGGATCAGGCCATGTTAGAGATTGTGATGAGCATCGCGAAGGTTGCCAGAGAAAAGTTTCTGCGCGATATCGATATTTCTACACCTCCTCATAATTCATCAACCAGACCCATACCACTGGCCTCCATGTATATACCCTCACCGGTGGGAAATCGAGGAGTCGCGGCTTTCCTGTTAAATGGGCAAGAACATGTTCTGCACTATACACGTATCGATAGTATCAGAAAATTTCTAGATCAGAGAAACTTCGGGAGGCTCAAAAATCAAACCATCCGCCTCACCTATAATAAACAAGATCTGTTGAACGAAGAAGTCCCTGAGCTGGCACCCACAAAAACAATCCTAAAACAGCACAAATTTCAAATCGAAGGTGTAGATTGTCTTTTCACCTTCAAAATGCTCGCCTGGACAGGTATCATGAGTATACGGATAGAGGTGGGAGGAGTCACGGTATTCTCTCACTAAAACGTTTCCGAAATTCGGAATATCCTGCTCTATTAGAGAGAGGCAAACCAAAAATTATCGGGTCCCACTAGCAAGAAAAGTCCCAGGCGTGATATGATTCTCTCAATGAAGCGCTCATACGTAGCTATCTTCATGCTCATTCGTCACAGTCCCGGAGCATTCAAAGAAAGAGGATCATAGTTTTGGAGACCAGCAAGAAAACTAACATCGGCGTGATAGGATGCGGCCAGATTAGCTCTATCTATATGGAAGCACCAGCGACCTTCGACATCCTCAACATTGTCGCGTGCGCGGATATTGACATGGAGAAAGCATACGCGCAAGCAAAGCGCTTTTCTATTCCCAGGGTCTGTACCGTCGAGGAACTCCTGGCCGATCCAGAGGTCGAGATCGTTCTCAACCTGACTATTCCCAGAGTACATAGCGAGATCGCTCTGGCTGCTCTGGCAGCGGGCAAGTCGACCTATAGCGAGAAACCGTTGGGGGTTACCCGTGATCAGGGCAAAGCTGTTTTAGATACTGCGCTGACAAAAGGATTGCGTGCCGGTTGTGCCCCCGATACCTTTCTCGGTGGGGGTTTGCAGACCTGTATCAAGCTGATCAATGATGGAGAGATCGGACAACCTGTTGCGGCGACCGCATTTATGCTTAACCATGGTCCCGAAAGCTGGCACCTTGCTCCCGATTTCTACTATCACCAGGGTGGAGGTCCAATGTTTGATATGGGTCCATACTATTTCGCCGCACTGATCGCTATGCTCGGCCCTGTGCGACGCGTCACCGGTTCGGCACAGACCTCTTTTCCCGAACGCACCATCACGAACTCGCTTGAATATGGGAGAAAGATCAAGGTCGAGACACCCACCCACATCGTTGGCGTGTTGGACTTCGCAAATGGCGCGGTTGGCAATATCATTACCAGCTTCGATGTCTGGTCGCACCAGTTACCTCGCATCGAGATCTATGGCACCGAAGGTTCTTTGAGCGTGCCAGATCCCAATACCTTCTCTGGCCCCGTCTCGATCAGACGAGCCAATGAAAAAGAGTGGCGCGGCGTTCCACTCACCCACGGCTACACGAAAAATTCCAGAGGCATCGGACTTGCGGATATGGCCTATGCTATACGCGCGAATACGCCCCAACGAGCGAGTGGTGAAATGGCGTACCACGTCCTTGATATCATGCAATCAATCCACGAAGCCTCCGCTGAGGGTCGCCATATTGAATTGAGCAGCACCTGCTCTCGTCCAGCTCCACTGCTGGCAGGAATGCATACATTGGCTGAGAATTACTAAAGCAAGTAGCGTTAAAAATCGTGTCATATGTAGGCGTCTTCCAAAGGAGGAAAACATGTCACAGATCAAAGGACCGGCGCTCTTTCTCGCACAATTTGCCCAGGATGAAGCTCCTTACAACACGCTTGCCAATATTTCGCAATGGAGCAAGGAGATTGGCTTTATTGGCGTCCAGATACCTGCATGGGATAGTCGCTTTATTGACCTCGACAGGGCAGCGGAGTCGAAGCAGTACTGCGACGACTTAAAGGGGCAAACACACGGTCTGGAGATTACCGAGATCGCCACGCACCTGATTGGTCAACTGATCGCTGTCCATCCCGCGTTCGATATCTTATTTGATGGATTTGCGCCCACTGCATACCATAACAATCCTAAAGCAAGGGCTGAATGGGCCGAGGGGCAGATGATCAATGCCATCAAAGCATCGCGCAACCTGGGTCTGAATGTGGTTCCTACATTTTCAGGTGCTTTGCTCTGGCAAACAGTATATCCCTGGCCGCAGCGTCCCCAGGGACTGGTCGAACTGGGCTTCAAGGAACTGGCAAAACGCTGGCAACCCATCTTGAATGCAGCGGAAGAACATGGCGTTGACCTCGCCTACGAGATTCATCCAGGTGAAGACCTGCACGATGGCATTACCTTCGAGCGCTTCCTGGCCGCCACGGGAAACCATCCCAGAGTACACATCCTCTACGATCCCTCGCATTTCATCTTGCAACACCTCGACTATATCGGCTACCTGGACTACTACAAAGACCATATCAAAGCCTTTCACGTCAAAGATGCCGAATACAATATCTCCGCACGCTCAGGCGTCTACGGCGGCTACCAGGATTGGGTAGAGCGCCCTGGACGCTTCCGTAGCACGGGTGATGGGCAGGTTGACTTTAAAAAAGTCTTTGCCAAACTTACGCAGAACGGCTATGCCAGTTGGGCCGTGCTCGAATGGGAGGATCCTCTCAAAGACTCAGTCCAGGGCGCACGAGAGGGGGCAGCCTTGATCAAAAATATGCTCATTGATACCCCCACACACGCATTCGACGATTTCGCAGGTGGTCAGGCGGATGAAGCAACTAATCGGCGTATTCTTGGTATCGATTAAACTGTTAGAGCTTGAACAGAAGAGAAAGGCAATAGAAAAACCATGAGCCGAGACGTATCAAAGAGGAAACTACGCGCTGGCATTGTCGGCGGAGGCAAGGGTTCTTTTATTGGTGCTGTGCACCGGATTGCAGCCGAGCTGGACGATCAGGCCGAGCTTATCGCAGGCGCAATGGCGACCGATCCACAACGCGCCCGCGAATTGGCGGCGGCGTGGTATCTGCAACGCTCCTATGATAGCTTCGCCGAGATGGCCGCCACTGAAGCACAGCGCGAAGATGGCATCGACTTCGTCATGGTCACCACACCCAACCACGTCCATTACAGCGTAGCGAAAACTTTCCTGGAACATGGCATCCATGTTGTATGCGACAAACCTATGACCTTCGACCTTGAACAGGCTCAGGATCTCGTGAAGACGGTCGAGAGCGGCAAACTTATCTTCGCACTTACCCATAACTATACAGGCTATCCTACCGTACGCCAGGCTCGCTACATGGTTCAGCAGGGCGAGATCGGCGATATACGCAAGGTACTGGTCGAGTATGTGCAGGATTGGCTGATGCAGCCCGAGGAGCGCAGCGGAAATAAACAGGCTGCGTGGCGTACTGATCCTACAAAATCAGGCATCGCAGGCTGCGTAGGCGATATTGGTACGCATGCCGAAAATCTGCTGGAATTCATCACAGGCTTGAAGATTGCCTCTCTCAGCGCTGACCTCAGCACCTTTGTTGAAGGACGGGCGCTTGACGACGATGCCAATATTCTGCTACGCCTGGAGAACGGTGGCAAAGGCATTCTTACCTGCTCCCAGATTGCGGCAGGAGAAGAAAACGCGCTAAGCATCCGCATCTATGGCAGTAAAGCGGGATTGGAATGGCATCAGATGGAGCCAAACACGCTCATCTTCAAGCAACCTGGCAAGCCGCGTCAGCTTCTACGAACTAATCAACCTTATATGAGCGACGAATCGAAAGCGGCTTCGCGGCTACCTTCCGGTCATCCAGAAGGCTATCTAGAAGCATTCGCCAATATTTATAAGATGGCGATTAACGACATTCGCCGCGTCGAGTCAGGTGAGAAGCCGCAAGGAGGCTACCCCACCGTGTATGATGGCTTGCGTGGCATGCAATTCATTACGAAAACGGTGGAAAGTTCGCAAAAGGGTGCTGTATGGGTGGACATGTAACGTAGGAGCCACGTTTACGCCGCCCATGTGTATGGAACATTTATCGCATCTTACACACGTGGGCGGCGTAAGCACGGCCCTCACATCACACGTTCGTCGCAGTCCGCGTCTTGCGTTGCATGTCGGCCTTCACCACGGTAGTACCAATCGCACGCCCAACAAGGATCGGCGTATCCAGCACATCTGCCGCCGATGGGCCAATATCCAGGCGCGGCGTGATCACTTTGTAAGCCTCAAACTCTATACGGCGCGAGGTACGCCCAACATTCGTGATACGGCCTGTCACCTCGACAAAATCACCTGCAAAAATAGGGGCCAGCAACTCAACCCGCTCATAACCCGCGAGCAGCCCCTCATCACCATCACAAAGAATAGCCAGTTCCGTAGCTATGTCTCCAAATAGTGAGAGCAGATGAGCACCATTGACCAGTTGTCCCCCATAATGCGCATCATGAGCACCTAAACGCACACGTAACGTTGAAATATACTCCGTTTTCCCTGCTGTATTACTCATCTTTTTTATCCTTCTTCACGCTGCTATCCCGCGAGATCGTGGGCGACATGTGTATCTCAGTGAACAGCAATCTTCTTTTTTCGCTCCCAGCCTAACAAACATTTGTTAGGCTAAGGGTCACAATAATCGAAGCAAAATGTTGTATGGGTTGCATCTATTATGCATGAAAATAGTGGCAAAAGCAAGGGAGGGTTACAAGTCCATGCAATAGAACTAGCATATCCTGAACGTGATACAATACAATTAACCGCCTGCTAGACCACAAAAAAGCTAGATGGAGTCACACAATGTCACATTACAAAACCGCTCCAGAACTTACGACCGAATATATCCAGACAGTATGGCAGACGCTCCCCCACCATATACGCCCAACATTATTATTGCCTGCAACATGTCCGGAACTCAATTGTGAAGTGACAATTGCAAGTGAGACCTTTCAGTACACGGGTAGCTTCAAGTTTCGTGCTGCCTATAATCTCCTCTCCAGCATCCCTCACCCTCACGTTATCGCCGCCTCTTCAGGCAATTTTGGGCAGGCGATAGCCTATGCAAGTAAACTTCTAGGAAAAACCTGTACGATCGTCATGCCTGATACCTCTGCACGAGTAAAGGTCGCTGCGGTCAAAGCTTATGGAGGCAATGTTGATCTGGTAAATGTACGCCAGGTCAGTCGCGCCGAACGGGTTGCACAACTGATGGCCGAACACAGTGATGCATTTCAGGCCCAAGCGTACGATGACTACCGGGTCGTTACCGGAAATTCGACGCTCGGACAAGAGATTTTCAATGCTGCGTCCTTCGATGTTATCGTGGTACCAGTCGGTGGCGGAGGATTAAGTTCAGGTATCGTTCTTGCCCGTGACTTTCTACAGGCCAAAACGGAGATCATTGGCGCTGAACCCTTGTCAGGCAATGACGCTGCTCGTTCGCTGCGTAGTGGACAACTCATCCGCAATGAACAAGAACCCGACACGATCGCCGATGGGGCACGCACCGTTAGCCTCGGCAAACTCAACTGGGAGATACTCCAACATGGGCTAACAGATATTATTGAGGTGCCCGATGAACTCACCGGCAAGGCATTACGGCATTGTTTTCGTTATCTTAACTTGAAAGTGGAACCAACGGGCGCACTGACCATTGGTGCACTCTTTAAGAACCCTGAACGCTTCTCTGACAAACGCGTCTGCTGTATTGTTAGCGGTGGCAATGTCGATCCTGCTGTCTACGCACAAATCCTGACTATGGGGCCGTAACATCTATACAAAGGACCAGGTGGGATTGGATTACAGTTGGAAGCAACCCGATTCTACCTGGTCCTTTGTATGAACTTTTACCTTACGCGGCATAAATCGTTAGATTGGAGAATTTGGCCTGTGCCCCAGGCTTAGCATTCTGCATATTGGAGACAAACGGAGCAATAGAACCATTTGTATAACCAGCATCTGTAAGCGTCTTCACCACCTGCCCATTGACTGTTAGTGATAGGGACGATCCTTTTGCGGTAATGGAGATATAATTCATGATGCCTTGCTTTTGAATGGCCGAACTGAGCGTATAATTTACCAGTTTCGCATATGTTGGATTGCCATTTGCATCCACTGTACCCTTAAAAATAGCATACGAGCCATCGCCATAGAGTTCAAAGCGGTAATACGTTGCCATTTCGGAATTCTGCACTGAGGCCCCGCGAATATAGAAGCCATATCCATTGGTCTGATCACCCTGCGCAAGCATTGCATCAACCGATAGCGTGAAATCACCATAGGTCTTATTACCCGGTAATGGCTCCCACAGCAATTCATTGCTATCATCCTCTATCACCAGAGAACCATTGGCAAGAGAGATCGAAAATTTACCGGGATCGGCTGGCAAGCTCCAGCCACTGGCATTGTTTTTGAAGGTATCGGCAAATAATGGAGTACCCTTCGCAGCTCCGGTGGTAACAACTGTCTGAGTCACAGCGGCAGTCTTCGGCTTATTAAGCAACGTATAACCAAAGAACCCACCGCCTCCTACTAGAACGAGCACGAGCAGAACAATCAAAGCAATCATCCACGACTTTGATCGGCGAGCTGGCGGTGTTTCTTTTATAGCTGGCGGTGCAAAGCCCGGCAACTCAGGTGATGACTGAGGGCCAGCGGTTTGCGGCCCAGGTCCCACTCCTGGGTACGATTGCCCTGATACGTTTGGCGCTCCATATTGTTGGAAACCAGATGGAGGCATCCCATAGGGCGCTTGCGAGACGGGGCCCATCGTAGGTGCACCGTAAGGCGCCTGCGAGATAGGGTCTGTGGAAGGTGCTCCATAGGAAGCTTGCGAGACAGGACCCATTGCAGGCTGAACAAATGGCTGGGGTGCGGCAGGTCCCGCAGAGAGTGCGCCGGAGGGTCGCTGAGGCGCAAAAGGTGAAGCAGATTGATTGGCGGCATACCCATTGCCCTCCATTGGAGAGGCTGAGGTTACAGGTGCACCGAAAAAATTTCTGCCCCCTGGCTGCAATGGAGCCATCGAAGGTGGATTATTGAAGGCATTCGGCGTCTGTAGGGATGGATCTGCAGGTGCTGAGTTAGAAGGAACAGAAAATTGGCCCCACGATGAATTTCCATACTGGTTCTGACCCTGTCCAGCAGAGGGTTGTGGTGCGGCACCCTTCCATGCACCATTTGCAAAAGATGGTGCTTGACCCGCTGGATTATTTCCCTGAGCAGGTGCATTATAATAACCACAGTTTCTACAAGTTGCCTCATTAGGGAGCAGGGGTGCATGACAACGCTGGCAGGGCAAGCTTTGCATACCTCCATAAGGTGGATATACTGAGGACATAAAATAACCTCCAGGTACGTAATCGAAGATCTCTCAATAAACGAGTATCTTATAGCATAAATTTTAAATATCTCAATCTCGTGCATGTGCAGCGTTCCTTGCTGTACAAAAACCCGAACTGGTTAAGATGCCTGCCACTTTGCTATACACGAGCAAGGCATCCTCAAAAATCTTTTTCGAGTGCCTCTACCATCTACAACGAAGAAAGCTCATGTTTTAACATATTTTAAGAGGAATATCCTATCCTATAGGGAAAGTGGAACGAATATAGTTCCACTTTGAAGCAAAGGCGAAGGTCAGTGAAGGCTCAGGACAGGTATTTCGCGTCTGATATCAAAGTGTAGCAGTGTATGTGCCTGACGAATGGCCGCCTCGACTTCAGCAGGCGTCTCTCCACGAGCAAAGATAAAGCCCAGATAGCTTGTGCCTTCGGGTAATGGTACTAATAGGTGATGAAGTTTCGCGGTGATCTCGACGCCAGTAATCAGCGGCACAGCCATTGCCTCTTCGACGCCAGAAACAGCCTTGAGCATACCAGCGGCGGGTATCGGGATCATCATCACGCCCACAGCGTGAGTGTCACGCTCAAGTGTGGTAACTTCTTCGCCAAGCGCGTGACGCAGAATCAACTCCTCCAGGCAGATGCCAGCCCCAAACTCCAGGATAGTCGAGCATAAGCCGCCAATGGAGCGGCCCGCAATCTCCAACATCCAGGGACCCTGCTCATTCACCCGCAATTCAGCATGTACAGGTCCCTCGCGCAAACCAAGAGATGCAGCGGCAAGCGAAACACAACGAGCGATATCTTGCTGTGTCGCAGCAGACAAACGTGAAGGGGCCAGATAGATAGTTTCCTCAAAGAATGGACCATCCAGCGGATCGGGTTTATCAAACAATGTCAGTACCTTTAGCTCCCCATGGGTAAGAAGTCCCTCTACGGCAACTTCAAAGCCGGGAATAAAGTCTTCGACGAGAAATTCAGTCTCATATTCTCCATAGCCTTCACTCAACAGCAAACGTTTTAAGCGCGTGAATGCCTGCACAAACTCTTTCTCATCATTCGCACGGATGACCCCCCGGCTGCCAGAGAAGCGCAGAGGCTTCAGGACACATGGATAGGAGACCTGTTCGGCAATCCAGGAAGGGTCAAAGCTGAGCAAGAAGCGTCGAAAGACAGGGCATGGTGCACCACCCGCAGACATCAAGTTCCGCATGAGTAATTTATCGCGTGCAGCCTCGGCGGCCTGTGGAGAATTGGCTGCAAGGCCCAGAGCGGCACAGGCATGAGCTGCCAGCTCGCTTGCTGAATCATCGACGGAAAGAATAGCTGTAAGAGGGTGTTCGCGAGCAAACTCAACGATGGTACGCACAGAAGTTGCGATATCAGTAAAGTCAACTCCCAGGGGAACATGCCAATAATCAGCCAGCGTCTCCGGCAGATCAATGCCAACAACGACCTCCAGGTTGAGTCGCTGTGCCGCCTGTAAAAAAGCACCTGCCCGGTATGTAGCGGGCGACATCAGAAGTAAAACACGTTTGTCAGACATATGATTGCTCGATCTATATTTTTTTATGTGGACTCAAAAACAGGTCTATATGCTATCCTGCTCAACATCGACAACAAAGTTACGCGCCTTGAGAGCTGCTGCTAATCCGAATAAACGGGCATCGCCGCGCACAATCCAGACCAGTTCTGCAGGAGTGCGTTGCACTGCGCTATCCATACCTTCCCAGAAGCATTCGTACTCTCCTTGCCAGTTTGGATGCTGCACCCGTCCCTGATAGTGCCAGGATGCCCCCATAGGTCGCCGATTGGTAAAACCGAGTCCGGAACCATTTACACTCGCAAAATCTTTGCTACGAAAAATTACTTTCATTCCCTTGCCTCACATAGTCTCAAGCGCTTGATCCCATTGTAGTACATATGGCAACACAAAGCACGTTTTTAGACGGTGGGTACCAGGATTGCTCATTGTAGACGCCTATCCATAGCTCAACATGAGTGAGCGCCAGAATGCCCTGACACCCATTGTCGCAAAAAAGCATATAATACAAAGAAGAGAGTATGCTATTTATGTGAAGTGAAGAGAGAAAACATACATGCCAACACTTATCTTTTGGATTGATGTCGACAACACACTACTCGACAATGATTATGTGAAGTCCGATCTGGATCAGCATATTCAGGTTGAGTTAGGCCCAAAATTGGCTGCACGTTTCTGGGATCTTTACGAACAGGCACGCCAGGAGAGAAGCGTCGTCGATATTCCCCTCGCGCTTGAACGCTTGCGCGAACAAACATCGCTCACGGAAATGGACGAAGAGGTCTACCGACACGTCGGGTCCATTTTCAATAATTACCCTTTCTTCAAAACGCTCTACCCCCATGTGTTAGAGACGTTGGGTTATTTGCGTACACTTGGCTTAACGGTGATCGTATCCGATGGAGATATGTTCTTCCAGGCCGAAAAAATCATCAATAGCAACCTGGCAGAAGCGGTCGAGGGGCGCGTCTTGCTCTACATACACAAACAGGAACACCTGGATGAGACCATGAAGGCCTATCCCGGCGACCATTATGTGCTCATCGACGATAAGCCGGACATTCTTGATGATACAAAACGGTTGCTGGGTGAGCGTATCACGACAGTTTTTGTGGAGCAAGGGAAATATGCGGCTGGTATAAAACCTGACAACTTTGCCCCTGATCTTACCGTATTACACTTTGGAGACCTGCGCGATTATACAGCGGAGCAATTTCTCCAGCAAGAGAAGTAATAACGAAACGGCAAGGAGTTTTTTCTATGCGTTATCATCTCAGGGAACGAGCGTGGAGCCTGACCGAGTCTTTCACCGTCCGTGACGACGCTGGCAATGCCGTGTTTGAGATACGGGGTAAGTTCTTTCATATCGGCGATAATCTGATTCTCTACGATCTCTATAGTGGGCAGGAACTGGTGCAGATCAAGCAACGCGTCATCTCGCTGTTGCCACACTACAACATCTATCGCAATGGTGCACTTTGGGCAAGCGTGCATGAGCAGTGGCGTCTCTTCGGCGAACGCTTCAAGGTCCAGGGCGATAACGGCATGGTTTTCCATGTAGACGGTAACATCTGGCGCTGGCAGTTTACCGTGAGCGACGATAACGGCAATCAGTTAGCCAGGATCGGACGCCAATTCTCCATCTTCCGCGATAGCTACGCCGTCGATGTGGCACCCGGAGTTGATGCTCCATTTATTATCGCACTGGCAGTGGTTATTGAGATGGTGAAAGAACATCACGAGAAAAAAGAACACGGCGATTGATTTCACTTCTGGCAGAATTGTCAGGAGTGGATCACCTCATGAAAATTGCGCCCCAGATCCTTGAGAAGGACAATGGCAGCATTGCGGCCAGGACCGCCAATTACATGATGCACCCGAAATTCTTTAAAGAATTTCGGGTGCATCATGTAAAATTTAGTGTTCCTCTGCCTTGTCTTCAACGTTTTCGACATAGGACACTTCATCTAACAAGAAAAGCTTCAGTATCACACACTCCCTACAGGTTCTAGCTTCACTTTAACCCACCCCGCATCTCTCTCATCAAATGATTTATACGCATCAATAGCTGATGTCAGGGGGACTTTTTGAGTGAGAATTTGCAAAGGATCAACAGCACCGCTACTCACTAATTCAATCAGGTGGGGGATGTACTTGCGTTGCGGACAGTGACCACCCGTAATGGTGATATTCTTGTTCATCGCCAGTCCGAGAGGGAAATCCTCCATTGTCTGAGGGTAAACGCCGATAACCGCCATGGTGCCAGCTTTGGCAAGAGCATTGACACACCACGTTAAAGCCTGAACGGGTGCCTCCCCTGGATGCCAGTTGTCACCCTGTGGATTGGCCTGAGCAGAAGGAGATTGTGGCTGATTGTCAGATTTCGCAAAGGCATTCGCTACTACAGCTTTCACCTGTTGAAAACCATGATGAGGACGATTTGCTTCAACACCTACAGCATCAATAGCACGATCAACCCCAATGTTACCTGTTAGTTGCTTGATTGTCTTTACTGGATCATTCGCATTATAGTCAATGACTTCAGCACCCAGATTGCGGGCCATTGCCAGACGATCGGGAAGGGTATCGACAGCAAAGATGCGACCAGCGCCTAGCAATTGAGCGCTTAAGATGCAGAAAAGCCCTACAGGGCCACAACCAAAAACGGCGACAGTATTACCCGGCTGTACCTGGGCAATTTCAGCGGCGTAATAACCAGTTGGAAACATATCCGATAGCAGAATAGCCTGATCGTCGCTGACTGAAGGAGGCAATTTTACCAGCATATTATCAGCAAACGGAATACGTGCTTTCTCTGCCTGGAGACCTGGATAGGATCCCGTTGGTTCTGTTCCACCAAAGATAGCAGATACGGCTTTAGGACCGTTTGGATTGGCCTTCAAGCACAGATCATAGCGCTCTCGACGACAATTTTCACACTGGCCACAGCTAATACCAGAAGATACGACGACGCGGTCGCCAATCTTTATCTCTTTAACATTGGAACCAATCTGTTCAACGATGCCAACTCCTTCGTGTCCAAGGATATTTCCCTGCTTCATTTTCGGCTGTGTTCCGCGTATGGCGTGAAGATCGCTGCCACAGATGGCGTTAGCAGTCAGGCGAATAATAGCATCGGTTGGTTCCTGTAGCGTTGGTTCTGGCACATCATCGAGACGAATGTCGCCAACGCCGTGAAAGACAACTGCTTTCATAAGAGAGACTCTCCTTATCCTTATACTGACGCTTCACTTGTCATCGGCTCAAGTTTTACTTTTATCCAACCAGGTTGTCGCTCGTCAAAGACTTTGTATGCTTCAATAGCTGATGTAATGGGTTCGCGTTCAGTCAACACCTGGGCTGGATCAACGCGGCCACTCGTGACAAGGCGGACCAATTCAGGAATATACTTGCGGTGGTTACAATTGCCCATATTAACCTTCAATTGTTTTTCCTGGGCAGCTCCCACGGGGAAAAACAGGGCCGTTTGAGGATAGACACCAATAACAGCAAGGGTGCCACCTTTCGCAATAGACTCAACTGCCCATTGGACAGATTGAGAAGGTGCATCACCCTGATGCCAGTTATCACCCTTCTCTTTATTCTGGGGTGCAACCTGCTTTCTCTGTGTAGCAAACTGCTGGTCTTTTTGATCGGCTTGTTGAGAAGCAGGGCCAGAATGAGGGCGATTTGCGTCAACACCTACGGCATCAATAACACGACTGGGACCCCTGCCATGAGTCAATTCATTAATGGCCTCGATAGGATCAGTCGCATTATAGTCGATAGTTTCAGCTCCCTGGGTACGTGCCATATCCAAGCGTGAAGGGATGGTATCAATAGCAATCACGCGTTCTGCCCCTAGAAGCAGTGCACTGGCAAGCGCAAATTGTCCTACGGGACCACTCCCAAAAACTGCAACGGTATCTCCTGGCACCACCTCAGCTAATTTAGCACCGAAGTAGGCAGTTGTAAAAATGTCTGATAGCATGATAGCCTGATCATCGGTCATCGTATCTGGCGCTTTGACCAATCCAGCGCTAGCAAAGGGTACGCGGGCATATTCAGCCTGGAGACCATCGAAAGGTCCTGTGAGCACTGGACCACCAAAGAAGGCAGTACCAGCGGAAGGACCATGAGGATTAGCAACATCGCATTGAGCATAATAGCCTTGTCGGCAATAGGCACAATAACCGCAGGCTATCGTTGAAGGGATAATCACACGATCTCCAACATTGAGATTGCGTACATCTTTGCCAATCTCTTCTACGATCCCAACTCCTTCATGACCAAGAATGGTTCCAGATTTCATCCCTGGGAACGTGCCACGTACCATATGCAAATCAGTCCCGCAGATGGCGCTGGCGGTGAGCCGAACTATGGCATCCTGGGGATCCTTTAATTTGGGATCACTCACTGTATCGAGCCGGATATCACCAGGCCCATGATAAACAACAGCTTTCATACTTTTGCATTCTTCCTTCCTCAAAGACTAAGCGTTTGATAGAGATATGCAGATCATTCTCCCACATTCCCTCCCTCAAGGAACACCTCCACCAATCGATTAAATTGCTGGTATTGATCATACATACTCACATGGCTGGCATTTTTCAAGATCACCAGATGGGAACTGGCAATTTTTGTGCGCAAAATCTGCCCCACAGAGGGAGGCACCAGCGTATCATGATCTCCCCAGATGAGAAGCGTTGGTGCCTTAATCTTTGTAATATCTTCTTCTGCGTCAATTGATAGAAGATCATGTGCTGCACGAAGCAAGGTAAAAGGGCCCGCACGCAGAGCGTCGTACGCCAGAATAAAGAAAAATCCCCTTTTTACATAGCGAATGGCCGTCAGAAGCGGAAACGCATAGCCCCAGATGGTATGGATTTTTGAGAGGACCGCAGGTGAAATCAGAACCAGCCGCGAGACAACCTCCGGGCGGTGGGCTGCGATCCAGATACAAATATAGCCTCCCATTGAATGTCCTACAAGATGCGCCTGCCGTATGTCAACAGCCTCCATCCATGCAAGTAACCAACGAGCCACACTCACGAGAGCAAAGCGCGTACGCACCCGACTCATTGTACCGAAGCCTGGAAGATCGACCAGATAGACACGATGATTCTGCGCGAGTGCCTGCACGTTACGACTCCACCAGCGCAATGAACCAGAAAGGCCATGAACCAGAATTACCGGGTCTCCTTCACCAAGTACCTCATAATTTACACGGTAATTCCCTACCTGCACAACACGCAGCGCAGGTTGTTTTTTATTCTGCTGTATGCTTATGCTACTGTTCTCCTACCTATACTTTTAAGCTATAAGAAGTTCAGATTTTTGATCTTCCTCCCTCTAGCAGGAGAAAGCTGATCACATCTCTGCTGTCAGGTCATCTCGCGTGACAACGGCAAGCGGTTTCTTTACATAGTTAGAGGCCGCATGTTCATAAGGATGGATCTCAACGCGCTCCAAACGCGGCCTACCCGTATTAAGCAACGAATAGGCAATAGTGAGTGCCTCCAATCTTCTATGTGAGAGTGGGCCAGGAAAACAATCAATAATCTCGTCGTCCTTATCCCATAAGACAACCATTAATCTCCCAGGAATCTTATTCATCAAGATCTTCCATCCCACAAATCTTCAGTCCTTGCTTCAGAATTTTCTCCCGCAGTTTGAGCAACCCTTCGATGAGTTGTTCTGGGCGTGGCGGACAACCAGGCACATAGACATCAACGGGAACAATAGTATCAACACCCTGCACTGTATAATAACTGTCGTAAAACTCGCCCGCCGAGTTAGCACACTGTCCCATACTAAGCACCCACTTCGGCTCGGGCATCTGCTCCCACAACAAACGTAAACGTGGTCCCATTTTCACCGAAACCGTTCCGGCAACAATCATCAGATCTGCCTGACGAGGACTCGAGCGGAACACCTCAGAACCAAAGCGCGAAAGATCATAGTGAGCCTGTGCCGCCGCCATCATTTCAATGGCGCAGCAAGCAAGACCATAACCGAGCGGCCATACTGAATGCGAACGTGCCCAATTCTGTGCCCATTGCAGCATATCTGCCAGGCTCGTCAATTGAACTGGCCCCTCTTGATTTCCGGGCACATATTCAGACGGGCCGCTGGCCTGTATGATGGGAAGCGTCTTGCGATGAAGTCCATCGCCTGTAACAGAATTGGTGCTCTTTCTCGACTGATCATCGCTTGCCATATCTACCTCCTTATCATGATCTACTCCAAAGAGTAGAGGAAAAATCTATGAATGTTCCTGTTTTCGTTAGCAGCACGCTAGAAAAACTGAGAAAGTAACAGCCACTCCTTAGGAAGCAAATAGGTAGTCCGGCTCTTTAAGAAGACAGTAAATCATTGATTGCTCATCTCAACGACGAAAACTGAGTGGGCTGCGTTCGCCAAAGGAAGCTTCATTTATATCAGGTGGCCAGAGAACACGTTCCACAGGATGAACAACTCCGTTATCGGTCTCCAATTCCGGCTCCAGTATCCTGGCCCTCTGCACACGAAGGTCGTTGGAAAAACTGGCGAGCAGGAGGGTATGCCCTGAAAGGGTTGGAAGCTCGATCGTTTGTTCCTGCTCCTGACGAGAATGCTGGGACGTGCTTCCTCCTGTTGACACAGGAGAGGAGGCAACCTGCATCAGGGCAGTTCGTGTGAGTTTGAGCGGGACGATGTGATACTCGAGCAGTGTTTTTAGCAGGTTGACATCTTTGAGCAGATCATATATTGCCCCTTGATGCAACTGGTTAAATGCCTCGTCACTGGGAGCAAAGAGGGTAACTGGTTTGTATCCCTCAAGGACATACTCCAGTCCCACGGCCTTAATCGCACTATGGAGAGTATTAAAAGCTCTGGGCCAGGTATGTGCCACCAGGACGCTCTGGATGGTTTGCATTGTGTTTATTCCTTCTCATTCGTTCAGGAGAAATTGTTAAGAAAGAGTCTTATGAGTGACGCGACCAGGGACGAGTTGGATCATCGCCTCGCTGCTTCTGTTCTTGAGCTGTGCCGAGCTGATCGAAGCCTGTACGTCCCTTCAAATCCTCATCAGGCCAGTAGCGTTCCGGATTTTGTTCACGAGGTGTTCCAGTTTCCTGATTATAGCCTGTCTCCATCATCTGTTCTCGTCGCAGCGCATTGACGGGTCGTTGTCCAACTCCCGGCTGACTTGCTAATGGCCCTGGGCGCGAAGTGGGCCAGTTAGGATATCGAGGAGACATACCATCACGGACGGCTTTATTGGTATTTGGAGTGCCCTCTTGCAGAGATCGCAGTTCATCCTGAAGTGCTCTCTGACGGAGGGTATTCGCTTCATCAGCCCCCCGTTGCTGAGGAGAGGTCGGATTTGTGTCCATAAAAAAGCCTTTCTTATCTGAACCTTGTAAGGTATGTCTGCTATTACAATAGAATGAGTAATATACTTACCCAATCAATATCCTGCCCTGATATGGAAATTCCATCGTATAGAAAACACGCCGAGAGAAAAAAAAAGTAACACTTTTTCTCTCTCCAACTAGTTACCTTTCTCATTTCTTCTTCGTGCTTTGAGTAGGTTATAACAAGCAATACAAGGAGATAGTATGGTAGCCAGGAGACGGCGATCCATGGAAAATCTCACTCTGACAACTGGCTAAACGCGAAGCTAAAAAGAATGCAAGAGGAAACAAATGACGATTGATCCTGACGCTACAATCCATAGCGAGACCGCAAGTGAGCCTGAAGGCATCAAAAGCCAGGAGATGCTTCTCAATATGGGTCCGCAGCATCCCAGCACGCATGGCGTTTTGCGTCTGGTAATAACGCTTAATGGAGAAACTATTGTAAATTGTACTCCGGTTATTGGCTATTTGCATCGAGGGATGGAGAAAATTTTCGAAAATCGAACGTTGATGCAAGGAATTCGCTATACCGATAACTCGGATTATCTTTCCATGATGCTCTGTGAAATCGCCTATGTTGGAACCGCCGAACAACTGATGGGGCTGGAAATTCCGCGTAGGGCTCAATACATTCGTTTATTGGTGGGAGAGTTACAACGTATTTCCAGCCATCTGGTCGCAGTTGGAACCTATTTGATGGATCTAGGGGCCGTGACGCCAATTCTATGGACCTTTCGAGATCGTGAGGGAATCTTAGCGCTCTTCGAGGCACTTTCTGGGAGTCGTTTTACAGTGAACTACAACCGTGTTGGAGGTGTCCTGCATGATTTTCCCAAGGGATGGCTCAGTGAGTGTGAGGCATACCTGGACCTGCTGGAACATAATATGGGAGAATTAGATGGCCTCATTAGTGGGAACGAAATTTTTCTTGCGCGAACTCAAGGCATTGGCTATATTGATACCCACCAGGCGATTGCCTATGGCCTCACAGGGCCAATGGCTCGGGCCAGCGGCGTAAACTGGGATCTACGTGTCCATCGTCCCTATATGGCTTATCGAGAAGTACCCGTTAATATACAGATACGGCAGGAGGGCGACTGTTTTGCACGCAATGCGGTACGTATGCAAGAGATCATGGAGAGCATTCGTCTTTGTCGCGTTGCCATTGATAAAATGCCTCCTGGCGCGATTTCAGCGCGTGTTCCTATTGCGCTACGTCCACCACGTGGTGAAACCTACTTCGCCATTGAAAACAGTCGTGGCGAGTATGGCTTCTACATGATTAGTGATGGCAGTGAATTTCCCTGGCGAGCAAAAATGCGCTCTCCATCATTGTGCAATCTAGAGTTGATGCCTGAACTGTTACGAGGTCACAAAATGAGCGATGCAGTGGCCGTCATTGGTAGTTTCGATCTGGTTCTTGGTTGCGTTGATCGTTAAGATCTTTTAGCAACGGAAGGTTGCATCCTCTGTCACAGCAGGAACATCCGAATAGTTCTAGCGAGTTCGACGGGCGTATTGTAATTCACGTCATGTGCAGCCTTCTCAAGCACCACCAGTTTTCCCTGCGGCAGTAGATCAGTGACGCGCTCAGCCCAGTATTGAGGTACAACGGTGTCGCGTGAACCACGTACGACGAGTGTAGGAATATTCATCTGTGGCAGACAAGCTTCTATTTGATCCTGGAGTCCATAGCGAAAGGTTGCAACAAAGCGACGAAAGCCAATATCCAGATAATCGCGCATGACTATAGGATAGAGGGAGAATGGTTCAAAGAGAGCATTCAGCAGCCAGCGACCAATCTCTTGATGGGCTGTCCGCGCACGTGCATCCATCGTGGGACCAACAAAAATGGCGCTCTGGATACGTTCTGGATGGCGAACGGCAAAGCGTGCAATAATTTGACAACCGAGCGAGTTCCCAAGCAGAACCGCCTGTGGTAATCCGATCGTACTCATCCATGCGGCCAGGGTATCAGCCATCTCATCCAGATCCTGATAATGATCAGGCTTCTCACTTTTACCAAAACCTGGAAGTTCGGGTAAGTACACATGATAATGGGGAGCTAGTTGCGCTGCGGTTGGAAGCATGTACCGACTCGACACAACCAGTCCATGTACCATGACGATAGTCAGGTGATCTGGTGCAGGTCGTTGGTGTGGAACCCGATAATGCAGAGAACAACCATTCACCTGTACCCACTTGCTTTCCATTGTTTTTTTGATCTGTCTCATATTTTATAAACACGAAACATAGGGTTAGAGAGATGCAAAGAGTGGAATAATTGGGCAATGCAGCCTGTTTTCTTCTATACAACTCCTATTCAATAATCCTGCTAACTCTACAGAAAACACGTCCCCTGCTCATGAGAATACTCCCTCCTGCTGCCAGGAGATTTGCTGTGAGCGTTGAGGCTTTCTAAAAAGTGGATAGGACCTGACAATGATTAGATGGGTAATTAGTATGGGATAGTGTGCAATTTGGACAATGAAGTCTATAATAGCGCCTGACCCGTTTGCTAAGCGCAGGGTTTCTAGCCCTGGTGAAAGAGAAGTAGCAAAGACGTTGCTATTGCCCTACATTATATAAAATATTCTTAGGAAGATACGATGGTGATGAATCAGATACAAGATCAATCAGAAAAAGTGTTTCACAGCCAGGATCTAGTGTTGTGGCATGCTCACGAAGAGAGACGCTCTCTTCCCATTCCCGGCGTCGTTGTACGCCAGGAGGAGCATGATGTGATTATTCGTGCTCGTGTGGAGGGGAATGTGAGAGAGATTACCGTCTCTCCAGATGAGCTTGTTGAGCGCTAGTCTCTATCGGGTTCTGCTTTGTGAAGCAGAACCCGATCTGACTTTATTGAATGGGGTGCTTTTTTTGTATAAAAAAATGTTGCTTAAAGGAGACCTGACAATGCTGTTTTATAGCCACGCCATCGTGGTTCGGTAACTTCCAGTTCATTTTTCAGCGTCAACAGTTCCAGTGTCGTCAATTCCTCTTCCGCTTGATAACAATGCAGACTTACTTCCCTCATCCGCTTATTCGCAGAGAGCCGCTTCGGGTAAGATCCGTTCTTTTCTCTTCCCCTCATCTCAGCGACATCTTGCATAATGATCTCTCTCCATACATGAAACGTTCTCATCCTTCAACCTTTCCAGGAAAAATGCAGTATGCCGACAATTATGTATCCATAAAAAATCCCTTTATTATTTAGAATTCTATAGCGATCCATTTGCTATGCCTGACGCTACCACGGGACAGATGCTCTATTGAGCGATTGATGTGATGTCATTCCGTGGAATTTCATCGTATAGAGAACACGACGAGGAGAGAAAAAGGTAACGATGGGTAGAATATATGCTCCCTACCAGAGGTGGTGGGATGATCAGTTTTTAGGGTTTGCCCAACAATAGCGGGTCATTCGCTACGATCAGCGAGGCTTTGGCGATTCAGGGCTGATTACCAAAGGGAAGCCCTATTCCACGCGTGAAGATCTGTATGAATTGATGAAATTCCTGAACACTGCGCATCATCCCTTTATGGAGAAGGCAGCCGAGTTCAATCAGATCGTGCCGGATTTTCTGGGATTATTAAAGTCGTATATGTTTTTGAACTATTTAATGCTATAATGTATTCTCACTTGCAGATATATTTATTGGTGATAAGCATCATCTTATCTGCAGAAGTTTGTGGAGTATCGTTAGAGGGATGTCTTCCCTTGTGAGGAGGTTCATCTGAATTGCTTTCAATTCATACGCTTAGTTTGATCTAATCTTCATGGATGATCATCGTGTGCTGCAGGGAAAAGAAGCACGCGCAGATTGTTCTTTGGTGAGAGGAAGCATGTTTAAAGACAAAAAAGGAGTTTATAATGTCTTTGCACGGTTCTCCCAGATACGTTCGTTCCCTTGTCGCAAGTCTCTTGATGATAGGGCTTGTTGTTGTCGGTATCTGGACAACGCAACAGCGTCCATCAACGGCTCATGCGGCTTCAGCTTCGCTGGTCCAGGTGACAAATTTTGGCACAAACCCCACCAACTTGAAGATGTATCTGTATGTTCCCCACAGTGTCAAGCCACACCCGTCGGTCCTATTAGCACTGCATCAGTGTACGAGTTCCGGGCCAAACTTCTTCTCGGGGAGTGAATTTGCCAACCTGGCAGACCAATACGGCTTTCTTGTCATCTATCCATCGGTGACACGTAGCTATGACTGTTGGGATGTGTCCTCGAACCCCGGGCTGGCCCGTAACGGGGGCAGCGACAATACGGGTCTCATCTCGATGATCACCTATGTCGAGCAGCATAACAATGGTGACGCGAGCAATGTTTATGTCACCGGGGCCTCTTCCGGTGGCATGATGACCGATGTCATGCTGGCCGAATACCCCGATATATTCAAGGCCGGGTCAGCCTTCATGGGCGTCCCGTATCATTGCATGGCTACCGGCGCAGCCTCCGCTACCAGCGGGTCAGCATGGAACACTGACTGTGCCACGGGCAAAATAACCATGACCCCGCAACAGTGGGGGAACTTCGTGCGAGCTGCCGACCCCGGTTACAATGGTCCGCGACCGCGCGTGCAGCTCTGGCACGGCACCACCGACAACATTCTTTACTATCCAAATTTTGGGGAAGAAATCAAGCAGTGGACCAATGTTCTGGGTCTCAGCCAGACTCCATCCTTCACTGATTATCCGCAAGCAGGTTGGACCCGCACTCGCTATGGTGGCACCGGGATTAGTGCGCCTGTCGAGGGCATTAGCGTTCAGGCCGGACATGTCCTCCCATTGAGCGGGATGGCAGCCTATGCGATCCAGTTCATGGGGCTGAATGCGCCTTCTAGCTCCACTCCGACCCCCACCCCTGGAGGTGGACCAACGCCAACTCCGACACCCGCCCCTGGTGGCAGTTTTAGTGGCAACTATAAGTTGCTCAATCGCAACAGTGGGCAGGCTCTTGATGTGATTGGCCAGTCCACCGCTAATGGGGCAGGCGTCGATCAATGGCCCTATAGCGGAACCGCCAACCAACAGTGGAACATCGTCTCGGTTGGCAGCGGCTACTACAAGTTGCTCAATCGCAACAGTGGGCAGGCTCTTGACGTTGCGGGCCAGTCCACTGCCAATGGGGCACGCGTCAATCAATGGCCAGATAACGGGCAGGCCAACCAGCAGTGGAGTATCGTCTCGGTTGGCAGCGGCTACTACAAGCTGCTCAATCGCAATAGTGGGCAGGCTCTTGATGTTGCCGGGCCAGTCCACCGCTAATGGAGCACTCGTCGATCAATGGCCTGATAGCGGGACCGCCAACCAGCAATGGAGCATCGTCCAGGTATAAGTCTGCGGAGAAGATACGATGGAGGCAAATGCTGCTTCCATCGTAGCATATCGTTCTTCAGCCTCAGCGGACCCTAATGTAGTTCTGGTAATCTCGGCATTGTGGTGTATCTGCTTTCATCGGATCGTCGGCAAACAATTGCAAGGAAAAACGAGGGGATAATCAGACATGAATGAACATTCGAGAGCCACTGTACTGCCTATTATCACCTTCTAAGGAGGAGAAAAGAGGGAATGACTGTGGCTGTCTTTTTTATTGAACTTCGTGTTTTAGGAAAACGATATAGTCGGTATCGGCGTTTTGGCTCATGGCCTTCAGATCTTGCCTGGCTCCCAGGGATCATCGCGATAATTTCGCTGTTTGTGATTGGCTTCGCAATTACCTGTTTAGCCTGGTTGTTGCCATAGCATTTCTCCCTCCTTTTTGGCAAGGATAATCACAAAGCACCCTTATGGTCCAGTTACCTTCTCTCATTCCCTTGCGTATTCCTTAGAAGCTAGTGTTGTTTGCACAATTTAATGACAACTGAGCATATCTCAGAATAGGTTCGAGATAGCGGGTACGAGAGAAACTGGAGGCAAGCATGGCTCAGACAAAGAAGATACCACGTGATAGAACGCTAGATGCGACACTTTCTTTGTTGTCGGATGGGTATGAGTTTATTGGAAAGAGATGCAGGAAGTACGGATCAGATATCTTTCAGACGCGCCTGCTTGGGAAAAGAATGATCTGTATCAGCGGAGAAGAGGCCGCATGCAAATTCCAGGCGTCGAACATCATACCGCACAGGTCAATTCGATCAAACTCCATTACGTTGAGGCGGGACAAGTCCACAATGTGGGCATCTGCCACCAGAAGAGCGACCAGATGAGATAAATAGAGAACTGCTTGCCTTCCTGCGAGGTTGGTAAATTGAAGAGAAAAGATGAGAAGCGGAAAATTATCAAAGAGTGAAAAGGTAAAGATATATGGCATCGACACATAATACGAACTCAGCAGCAGGGCGCGGGAGATTATCTGCGCGGCCCGCTCTATCCGTTGAACAGAAGGAAACTTCTCATGGACTCCTTACACTTCATCTAGAGGATTCACGCGAAACACTCCTGTATATTCCTTCCAATTATCAGGTTGATACTCCTCTCCCACTTGTGCTGATGTTACATGGAGCAGGCGGCAATGCCCAGGGTGGACTGGCACCATTTCTTCCAGCTGCAGATCTGGCGGGCCTCCTATTACTGGCACCCTCCTCCCACGAGCAGACCTGGGATGTGATCATGCACAATTATGCTGAGGATGTGCGCTCTATTGACCGGGCTCTGACCCATGTCTTCAAAAGTTACCCATTGGATACCTCCCATCTGGCTATTGGGGGATTTTCCGATGGAGCCTCATATGCTCTGTCGCTCGGACTGACAAATGGTGACCTCTTTACGCATGTGATCGCGTTCTCACCAGGATTTATGGTCCCGGCATCCAGGCACGGCACACCTCGTATCTACATCTCACATGGGACACGGGATACTGTGTTACCCATTGCTCGTTGTAGTCGACGCATCGTACCGCAACTGGAACGCGAGCACTACAATGTACACTATCGTGAGTTCGATGGTCCGCACACTATCCCCATAGAGATTGTACAGGATGCATGGGAGTGGTTCTCTGGAACAGGAGAGTAAGGGTCCTGGTGTTACATTTTCGGCCCGGTATCGTGTCTCTTGTCAGGAGGAGAATGAGAAGGAACATGCGTTTTATCTTTGCGTCCCTGATTATGCTGAAAAACCTGCTAAACAGCAGCAATCCAGCCGACGTGAATGATTGAGAGCAGAAAGGTTCTTCCACGATGCAATACTCAGAAGAGAGCAACACATACTATATTCCGGCAATCGAGACCTTTACGGAGCGTTTATTCCTTGCCGGACTTTTACCAGGTCTGATTAGATAGACATGGCAAAAATATCTCAGATAAAAACTCCAGATAGTGACGTAAAATCACTCTATGTACCAATAAAAGGCAGATTAAAGGCATGGGCGACAGCGCTACAACACGCATGGCGTTCGGCGGTCAAGATTGATCGCTCGCAACTCGTGGTAGCAACAGCGCTACGGAGTGCATTTGGCCTTGCACTTCCACTTACAATTGGCATTCTGACAGGCCATGTAATTGAGGGTGTCTCTATAGCTGGCGGTGCTGCCAGCCTTGGGGGAGTAGGTCTTACATTTACCTACCGTGCGCGAACACGTTTAATGCTCCTTGCCAGTTTTGGTATAGCAATATCAGCTCTTATCGGGAGCTTGACCGGAAAAATTGATTGGCTGGCGATCCTGATCATCGGCATCTGGGGCTTTGGCGCGGGAATGCTTGTTTCGATCAGCCAGGCGTCAATGATCATTGGTCTCCAGTCCACAGTTGCGCTCATCGTTCTCTCCCATTTCTCATTGAGTCCATCTCAAGCAATTCTCCAGGCGATGCTGATGTTTAGCGGTGCCTTATTACAAACAGCATTGGGCTTCATACCTCTGCCTGGATATACCTTCGGTCCCGAACGAGCAGCCCTTTCTACTGTCTACCAGATACTCGCTGACAGAGCTGAAGACCCTTCACATCCTCTTACCGGGCGACAAATCAACGAAGCGCTTGCTAAAGCCGAAGCGACTCTGGCCGATAGTAATCTTGATACACCCAGAGGTAAAGCCCTTGCAAATCTATTTAACCGGGCTGAACATATACGTCTAGATCTAATCCTTCTCTCTCAAATTCTTCATTATCATATATCACATAAAGATGAGTTCGCGACTTCCCTGGAACCATTACAGCAAGTATTTCAGGCTGTAGCCACTATCCTCCAGGCTATTGCTGACTCCCTTCATACATCCCGTCTCACAACATCGCTTACAGAGCCACGGCAACAGCTTGAACAGGCAATCGCTTTGCTACGGCAACAAGCAAAAACAGGAGAGAAGCAAGAGATGATACAACAGGCGCTCGTCCATAGTGAAATACTGCGCCAACAATTGTACGATGTAGAAGAAACTGCAAAATCCTGGCAAAATAAGCGAAGCAATAAAAAATTTTCTATTCCTCACAGTCCCGAACTGCGACTTCGAGACCCACTGGTAACGTTGCGAGCTAATCTGACACTTCGTTCAACAGCCTGCCGCCATGCTATTCGTCTAGGCATAACACTTGCTATCGCTACAGCCATCTACCATATCTTTCCGCTTGAGCGGGGCTACTGGATACCTTTAACAGCGCTCCTGGTACTGAAGCCTGATTTCGCCACCACATTTTCGCGTGGCTTCGCTCGCTCTATAGGCACATTGTTCGGTGCTCTCCTTACCACATTAATAGTAGCAAAACTGACCCCAACACCAGGCATGCTTATTATATTAGACACTGCGGCAGCATTTATCAGTTTTGCGCTCCTCAATGTCAATTATGCACTTTTTTCTTCTTTTATTACCGCTGAAGTTATCTTTCTGCTTGCCTTTGTGGATACCCAGACACTTACGAATATAACTGGTCGTTTCCTTGATACCATTATTGGGGGAACTCTGGCCCTGCTCGCATATGTACTCTGGCCAACCTGGGAACATCGACAGGCTCGCAACACGGTCGCATTGTACATTGAGGCGTTGCGTCACTACTTAACAGCAACTATACAAGCATACATTGATCCTACTTATAATGACCCTTCTCTTCTTCAGCAGGTGCGTAAGGAAGCCCGGTTGGCACGCTCGAATGCTGAAGCATCCGTTGAACGGCTACAAAATGAGCCAATGCACGACTACTTCGCCCCCAATTCGGCACGAGGTATTCTTGCAAGTACCGATACCCTCGCGAAAAGCCTGCTTGCCTTTGAGGCATATTTTCAGAACAATTCGGTCCACCATTCCCTTCCTGAACTGGAAAACTTCGCCAGGGATGCTGGCAGGTCACTGGATGCACTCGCTATGACTATACGCAATGAGGAAATGATGAGCCTACCAGACATCCATAAAACGCTGCATAGGCTCAAACATTTGAAAAGAACTGTACAGGGTGAGACACGAGTTGAAATGCAATTTGTGTACTCTGAAGCCGATACGATTGTTGACTGCATTGATACGATGAAGCGCCTTCTGTCTTATAAGTGAGAGGGTATGTAAAGCTATTTCACTGTAGAGTTACACGATAGATCGTTTCTCTTTACACAGTACTCCCATCACTGTTTGATCTAGATTCAGATGCGCCTGCACCAACTCCTGTGGTGTCAGTGCCATCCATTGATTGAGTGAGACATCAGCATAGCGGCTACTCTTGAACAGTTCCAGATAGCGCATTGGCGTATCACCGGTATTCTCAACATAGTGACCCATTGCGAAGGGCACATATCCAACATCGCCTGCCTGATAATCAAAGGTACGTGCCTTCCCGTCAGCGGCAAAAACGCTCATACGAGCATGTCCTTCTATGTAGTATTGCCATTCGTCGTTGTTGGGATGCCAGTGCAATTCGCGCATCGCCCCTGGCTCAACCTCAACCAGAACAGCAGCAATCGAACTCGCCACTGTAAAATTGCTTGAGTCGGCCACCCGGACCCTGCCTCCTGGGGTGCGCAGTGCCTCCTGAGCCAACAAACGATAACTGAAACGTTGTGGCACGAGGCCAGCAGGATTGCTTACCATATCGCTCGTTAAAGAGCCTGGGATGCTACTTTGAAAGATGTAACGTTCATGCGCTGGAATACTGGCAAAGTGCTCCGGGGAGACGCCAAAGTTCTTTGCCAGCACCTCTTTCGGTATATGCGCGAACCAGTCGCTCAGGAGAAACGTTGAGTTCTCGGAGAAATTGCCATCGTCGAACACCAGCAAAAATTCGCATCCCTCCGCTAAGCCTTGAATGGAGTGTGGAATGCCCGGTGGAAAATACCACAGATCGCCCTCGCCAACGTCATCAGCAAAATTATGCCCATCCTGGTCAACGGCGGTGATGCGGGCGCGTCCATTGAGCATATAGGACCACTCGGCCTGCTTGTGCCAATGCATTTCACGCACACCGCCAGGAGTCAAGCGCATGTTCACGCCAGCCAATGTGGTTGCAATGGGCAGTTCACGTACCGTTACCTCACGCGCCCATCCACCCTCTTCAAGGCGATTATGGGCTTGCGAGAAAGAGAATTTGAGATTAGGAATTGTACCAGAATCGGTTGATGGCGGTGTGAGTATATCGGGATTTTGGCGATCTAACGCACTATTGTGTGGGCCAGGATCAGTCGCGCCTTTGCCTTCTCTAAAGGCTTGAGGGAGGTCGTTCTCATTACTGTCGTACTGCTGAGATGGTGTGTTCATGAGCATAGTCCTTAACAGAATATCACGTTATATTATCAAGAACATCGTGATGCTCTTCACCAGGAAACACGTTCTGATGAATGGTTTTGTGACTGAGTATTTCTTGTTAGCAATTTCCTTGACACTCCTTGAGAGGGATGCTACACTGCCTCAGCCAGCGAGTCAAATGTCTACGATCAGAAGGAAATGATATGGTGGCTAACCGAGCATTGTATGCTGCAAGAATGCGGCGTGGGTGGTCACAGGCAATATTGGCAAACAAGCTTGAGACAAGTGCGAAAAATGTTGGTCGTTGGGAACGGGGCGAGACATTCCCTTCCCCTTACTATCGTGAGCGTCTGTGTCAACTCTTTGATCTTGACGCTGAAGCCCTGGGTTTATTCCCATCCTCAACAGGTAACACGTCAACAGCGACCAGCGCTGAGAAGCTAAAACCACATAGCAGCCCTGTATCTCCTCCTTGTTTCAACACTACACAACAGTTTGTTGGGCACGAAGCACTTCTACACAGCCTGTTGGAACAGGTGCTGCCCGGGAGCGTGGTCGCTCTTACGGGATTGCCAGGTAGTGGCAAAACAGCGTTGCTGCAAATGCTCGTTCAACATCCTCAAATCCAGGAACGTTTCCCTGATGGCATTATCTGGATAGGACTTGGGCCGACTCCCGATCTCCCTCATCGTATCATCTGGTTAGCACGTCTGCTAGGTTCATCCACGTTCGCCTGGGGCAAGAGTACGCTGAAGAGCATTGGTTGCTTTTCCTGCGTGAAGCAATCTTCACACAGCATCTCCTCTTAGTGCTCGATGATGTCTGGGCGATGGAAGCCACATTTCCTTTTCTAATCCGAAGTCCTTCTGTCGCCTATGTTTTCAGCACACGTCTCCCCAAAGTCGCCATTGCCCTGGCAACACGAGAACTATTTGTTGTCCCACCTCTTTCCTTAGAAACAAGCCAACGCTTCTTGACAACGCTTGCTCCTTACTTGAAATCCATTGATGAGAGGCTCCTGGAGCAAATAACAGCGCTGACTGGTGGTTTGCCGTTAGCGATCACACTCATCGGCAAATATCTGGCTTCCCATTCGTACGGAGGACAATTGCGCAGGTTAGAGATGGCATTAAACCAGATTATGGATCTTGCATATCGGTTGCATTTGAGCATTCCTCTGCCCTCTGCCAACTTTTCACGTGCTCAAGACAATGATATTGTATGCTCCCTTGATACCACGATTGCGCTCAGTGATCACCACCTGCCACCCCTTGCACAAACAGCACTCCGCGCACTTTCTGTCTTGCCACGAGGTCCCTTTTCTTTTTCTGAGGACGCTGCTCTTGCCATAACTGCTACTGGCCTGGAGGTGCTGGACCTGCTTGTCGATGCAGGACTTCTTGAACCTGCTGAAAAGCATTCCTATCGGATTCACCCGGCGATAAGAGATTATGCCTGCTATCATCGAGAAGAGAGGGCTCCGCAGATCCGGTTAGTGGAGTACATGAAGAACATCTGCGTTGACCATGGAACTAATATGACCTTGCTGGAACGGGAATACGCGACATTACTGGCTGGAATCGATGCTGCTGCAACATTAGAGATGCACAACGAACTGATTCGGGGAGTACTTACGCTGATTCCTCTTATGCGATTGCGCGGATTCTATACCGAGGCCGACCAGTCTCTTCGCAAAGCGTTACATTCAGCTATCTTCCTGCAAGATCAGTCTTTGTGCCAGAAGATTTTGGATGAGCTAGCCACCTTCGCTCAGCTACGCCACGATGACGCCCAATCTTCTGCATACCTGTCTCTAGGGAAAATATTATCCAGATTACACGCATCGTCAAAGCGATCTTCATCCCTTCTTTGCCAATTTGCAGAAAACCGTCAGGATACAGGTTGAGACGCCCAGAAGGAATATATTATAGACCAGCTAGTTCTGCCAGGACAGTGCAACGCCTGGCTTTTCCTGACATTGCACTGTTCGAGAAAATTATTGTTGGTTACGCGAGAGAAGCCAGAAAAGTTTCTACAATTAAAGCTTCTTCTGCAACTACTGCTGTAGTAGTATTGGCTGCAAGAGTCGTAGACCCAACAGCAGCAGCCAATTCAACGCCTTCTGCCGCTACCGCTCCCCCTGCAAGAGCGCCACGCGCTCCCCAGATTGTAGGGCCAAGAGCTGGATGTAAAGATCCTACAAACATCATCCCTCCCCCTATAACTGCCATCACGGCACCAACACGATTCCATACAGCGGTATGTTTCCCTAAACATCCAGTATCTGTTTGTCCCAAACATGCGGTAGCAAGGTACCCTCCTACAGCAGTAAAGACAAATCCGATAGCTATCAGCCCCACGGCGATTGCAAGGCTAACGGCAAAAGATGGCCTGACACTCGTCCTGGAGACCGACGGACTCAAGGCACTGGTAATTGCTTTTCGGGTTGCATTATAGGAAGTTAGAAAGGCGGGATTGCTGAAAGTGGAAGGGCCAAAATGAACTGGCATAGCAGGAATCGCTACCGCCTGATCTGATGTATGTAAATTCTGGTACATACTCGTGATACCAGTATCTTCCTGCCAGATAGCATGACCAAAAGCCTGCGCGTCAGGGGAACTCCACGGGAGGAATATATATTGTCCTGTATGGCGGTCATATCCATTTAAGTAGTATGTCGAGCCACCCGGTGGGCCAGAGTTCACACACTGTTCGGTGGACTCTAAATCACCCCAGGGCGATTCTGTAGCAGGGGTAGTAAGATTACATCCGCGAATTCCAGAATTCACATAATCCCACGCACCTCCATCATTGGGCCACCAACCATCAAAAGATGCGACGAGTGAGTTGGGCTGGAAATAGCTACCCGCATCTGTAAGATTAACATCCGAATTGCGCGTAAGGTATGTTGATCCCTGATCCTTATCCCATTGATCAACTGTTCCTGCCAGATTGGTTTTAAATGTCCCATTGACATAGACATCGACCCAGCCCATGTTGACACTCTGGCTTGGGTAGTTATAGCCCTGGGAGGTACTATCAGTCTGCGTCAACGTCGGATACTGATGAACCTTATACTGGATCGTGTTATTCCCTTGATACTCAGTGTAGGTTTCCAGATAATAAGGAGCCGTCGCTGTTTTGGTAGCCGCCTTCGCTACTGATATATTCGCCAGCGCACCTACGATAATGATCAGGCTTAGCAGCACTATGGAAAGCACATGCCTTCCAGCATGATACAAGGGATTTGATTTCATCCTTGTCTCCTTTGTAACCAATGCTCACAAACAATACACTATTTCACTCTGCCAGGTACGCTGAAGAAACTCCATAAGTAGAAATTGAAGGATGTTACCTTTCAACGTTACCAAACATGTAATAAGTGTACATAGAAACCTTCCCAAATATCACCTCATTGCAGTCCCATCTAGATCCCAACTAGAGGACAGGACGTCCCATCAGATTTGGGAGATAGTAGAGAATCGGATTGCGATATAGTATATGGAGCAAGGACGGCTTAATGATAATTTAATTTTCATTTCTTCTAAAAAAGGACTACATCTCGTTCTTTCAGATCAACGCGATGTGTTGACAAACTAGATGATCACCTTGTTGGAAGGTGCCCAGTTCAATAATCAGCCCATCGATGCAATGCAGGTGCAACAGTTGATCGATCAGGGCAATGCCCTCTTGCAACAGGTGAGCAATCTGGCTGCAAACGCATAAACTCTGTGCTGGTTACTTGATCCATATTGCAGATGAGAGCACTTTTTCGATGAAAAAGTGCTCTCAGTATTACTAACTGGATGGGAGACAATGCTATTAAGCTCGTGCGCACCCGGTGAATAAGCATCCAGATAACCAGCGCGTGGCACCAGACTCGTACGCACCAATATCGGGTGCACTGCCAACGTAGCCATCGGTAATGCCCGGAATGACGGTACCAGCGTTGATGGCTGGTGAGCCGCTCTGCAACGAGTAGTCGCCACCCGCAGGATTGACATACCTGGGATTGGTACCAGTTCCTGTATCGCTGAGAGTAGTGACGAGGTTCGTCTGCTCAACGGGTTTGCCGCCAGAGATGTACCCGTAGTCTTGCCCACTAGGATGGTAGCCGTCAAGGATATTATTCTTGACAACAGTGTTCGCAACGTAGCCAGACGTGGCAAAGTAGTTGAAGATCGTGTCGTTCTTGCCAGCGATGATGGTGTTATTCTCAAAGGTTCCTGTCAGGTAAGGTAAATTGGAACCGGCAGGTCGACCATTGGTATGACCTCCAAAGTTGATCCCATTACCACCATGATTAATGTCGCCGTTACCTTTCAGGCCCCATATCACATTGTGGTCAACGCTCACATCATAGGTGCCATTATCGAAGTGAATGCCGTTGCCAGTGTTCGCAGGATCATGAATCCGGTTATGGTCGATACGCGTACCAGCCAGCGAGGTATCACAGCAGACGTAGATGCCACCGAGATCGAAGGCTATCTTCGCGTACCCATAGATGTTATTGTAAGCGATACGTATGTTCTTGTATCCAGCATTGGGATAAGCATTCGTATCCATGTTAATTGCATCACGCCCGGTATTGTACAGGGTATTGTTCGTGATGTTATGGCCACTACTACCTACCTCAATGGTTATCGCCGCAGTGTAGGTGCCCCCATAGCTCACGTCATGAATCAGATCATTGGTGACGGTATCACCCGACCCTCTAATGTTCACTCCATTGCCAGCCGACTGTTGTAGGGTACTATTCTCAAGGGTGTTATTCGTGCCATGCAGCAGGACACCGCTGTCAAAACGATGATTTGCATCATAGATGCCTGCGAAAGGGCAGGTTCGCATCGTACTGGGCGGTTTGCCAATGTGACAGGTACTGCCCGTTAACTTCGTTGAGTACGATGTTCTGGCTACTATCATTAGTGGTTATGGTTGTAGCCCAGAGATTGATTTTGGTGACGTTAATGTAGCTACGATTGTTCAGGTCAAAGCCATAATTACGTGCCTTTGCGGTCACACCTGTTGGCACACCGCCGCCAGGTGCCCAGACATAAAGTTCACGTGCACCCGCATCATAGAACCACTCGTTCTGGGCGGTGAGGAAGGCCTTCTTACCAACCAGGCGGAATTTGTGATCGTTACCACCGCCTGGCTCAACCTTGGCATCACTTTCAGGGAAACTGATATTTAGTGTGTGGTTGCTGCTACTGAGAGTGCCTCCGGTGACTTTTGCGGAGAGGGCAACCCAGCCACCTGCGAAGTAGGCGACAGCACCAGTCATGTTACCAAAAGCTGGGAAGCTTCCATAGGTTAGCGTACCAGTTACAGTTGTTGTACACGGAGCTTGCGCACAAGTGGCACCTGAACTACGCGTCGAACCCCAACCGCTGGTAATGAAGGCCTGGTTCCAGGGATCAGTACCAGGTGCAGGGTAGGCCGCCTCGGGAGCCATTGCGCCATTTATGAAGATCTGGTTGGCCCACAAGTCTGTATCGGACGGATATTCTGTTGCACTATAAGGCTGTGCTGCGGTGCCAGCGAGCGTGACAGCAGCTTTGTAGATGTGACCACTGTCAAGCGTCCAGCCGTTGACACTATTGGTACCATCGATGGTTACGCGTGCACCCGGTGCTGCGGTAAAGGTGATGGGCGCACCAGCAGTACCCGTGTGTGCAGGTGTGACGGTCTCATGGTAGGCACCTGTTGCTATCTGGCAAGTGCCACCTGCAGTTACAACGGATGCACACTTCTGGATCGTCCCGAATGGTGCTGATGCTGATGTCCCTGCATTCGCGTCATTACCATTGGTAGCAACGTAGTAGGTTATCCCTGCCGCGTGAGCAGAGCGAATAACGAAAGTGCTAGCGGTAGCCACTATGACCAGAGACAGGGTCATAAGTGCTATAAAGTTTACATATCGCACCCTTGCGAACATTTGCATAGAATCCTCCTATCAAGAAGCTCTTACAGTAAGAAAGTTTGCTGAGCAGATTGATCCAGATAAAAGACCCGACAATAAGTTCTGGGTATCTTTTCAGCAAAGAAATTTGTCGTCACTTCCTGGCATGCAAAGTATAGTCACAAACGAATGGGCTGTCAACGCTCTACTGAAAGAGTGTTTCATACCCATGTAGGTGTACGTTCATGGTTCCTGAGCAGTCAGGGTTTTCAACAACAGTGATTGAAAAGGCCATCTCCTTTGAGGCCTGAGCACAGGACACGGGCGAACCAGAACAAAATGCCCATGTCCCTTAGAGGCCACTACTATTTCGACTTTTTCCAGCTATCCAATTGCTTCTGTGTCTCTTTTACGATGTCATCAATCCCTGCCTGCTTGAGGGCCGAAAGGAATTGTGAAACACCTGCGGTAGGATCAATGAGACCTTTAGAAACTGGTGCAGCATACTGGGTGATTGCAGCACCAACCTGCGCCACCTGCGTTTTTACGTTGGTCGGATCAAACGCAAAACCCATAGCAACCGATACAGGTGCTTGCTGGTTCAATACTTTTGAAGTTTGCCAGACATTGGCCTGCGCCACCGTCTTATCGGTGTAATAGCCGTTGAACTGATTGCCAAATTCCCAGTCGGTGCTAGGATCGTACTGGCTATTTGACGGAACCGTAATGTAGCCGAGCTGTGGATCAGCCAGGACATAATCCTTACCCGCAATACCATGACAGATAAGATTGTAGACGGTTGGATCGCTATTGATGATCTCCAACAACTCCATAGCCTGTTGCGGATGCTGACTGCTACGAGCGATACCAACCAGACCAGATACCACAGCTGATGTATCCAGGAAGGGCGTCATCAGCAATGCCTGCACTTCGTCATAGCCATAAATGGTTTTGAACTTGCCATATTCTTCTGGGCGTGCCTGATCAAAAACAAAGGCATACTTGCCAGCCTTGTAAGAAGACTGTAAATCACTCACGGAAGGCGGATTCTTGAGATAGTATCCTGCGTTAAACCACTCATGTACCTGCTTCGCATCGGCAAGGAACTCTGGGGTATCATAGTGATTATATGCGGTCAAGCTGGTGTCCGTATATTTGACCCCTACACCCAGGCCGCCAGCGACTTCATCCACGCCATGCGTCTCCGGATTATAGATGCCGCCGGTACCAGTGGGTTGATTATCCGAAAGAATCGGGATAATCGTGGGTTCTTTTTGCTTCAGTAGAGCCAGGATTGGCGTCAGGTCAGCGTAGGTTTTCACCTTTGTGAGATCGATATTATGTTTGGTAGCAAGGTCTTTGCGTAAAAGCGCCCCCCACATTTTGGGAAACAACTGCTGATTGGGAATGCCATAGAGTTTTCCATTTACCCGTGCCGCATCAAATATTGCCGAAGACATGCTAGCCTTCAACTTAGGCGCATATTGGGTTAACAGGTCATCCAGTGCGAGCAGATTTCCTTGCGCAACGTTATTATAGAAATCGTTGATCCATGATGCAGTGAAAAGCGCATCCATTGGTTGGCCGGAAGAAAAACGCAACGTCATCTTCTGAGTGTACGATGCGGAGTCGATATTATCGAGCTTGATAGACAGATTCTTTGCTTTCAACGCTGCTGTAGCATTCAGGGCACCCTGGACCGCCTGCACTCCCTGGGAAATATCAGCATAGGTCATAAAAGAGAATGTGACGGTTGTGGGTCCGCTCGCAGTGGTGGCGGTTTGCGCTGCCGAGCCACAGGCTGCAAGGAAGCCTGTCGGCAAAGTGGTTGCAGCGGCTAAGGTGGCTGCTGTTTTGACAAAGGTACGGCGATTGATACCGCGCGAGTTGTTTTGTTTAGTATCATTGGATAAATCTTGCATGGACAATTCCTCCTTGAGAGATTGGATTGATGAAAGGCTTTCTGGGCACGATCCCAGGGAAATGGTTTTTCCCGCACGTCGGTGCTCGACTGTCACGGTGATGCAATCTCACCTCCTTTTTTTAGGCGCTTAATCTCCTTTCACACCGCCAAGTGTGATGCCACTGATAAAATAGCGTTGGATGAATGCAAAGGCAAATATTATCGGACCAATCGCCAGGATCGCCATCGCCATGCGGACGCTGTCAGTGGGGAGTTGGACACCTCCCATCTGTGAACTGGCCGCAATAGCATCGATATTGGTGATCAAGCGATAAAGTAGATACTGTAGCGGAAAAAGTTTGGCATTATCGATAAAGAGCAATGACAGCCACCAGTCATTCCAGTACAACAACATACTGAAAAGCCCGACGGTTGCCAGCGAAGGGGTTGAAAGTGGTAGAACGATCTGGAAAAAGGTGCGCCATTCACCCGCTCCATCGATCCTGGCAGCTTCCAGCAATTCCTGTGGAAGACGTGAAAAGAAGGTGCGCAAGAGCAACACGAACCAGGGCACAACCAGGTACGGCAGGATCAGGATGATCAGGGTATCCTGCAAGTGCAGATAGTCGGTAACAAAGATGTAGAGTGGCACCACTCCAGCATTAAACAGCATCGTAAAGAAGACATAAAATGAGAGCGATTTGCGCAAGCGAAAATCTGGGCGTGAGATAGGATAAGCCAGGAGCGCCATCACGAAGACGCTGACCAGGCTACCAACCACAGTAACCAAAATTGAGATCCCATAGGACTGGGCAAGCTGAGCCGGATCTTGCAAAATATATTGATACGCAAAAGCGCTGAATTTGGACGGGATGAGACTATACCCATGCGTAATAAGTGCGTTCTGGTCGGTAAACGAAGCAGACAGCACCAGCACAAGCGGCGAGACGAATGCAGCGCTCAAGAGCACAAAGGCAAAGTGAATCAGCAAACGGGTCATATCCACCCGCGCCGAACGTTTTTTTACCTGCACAGGCGCTTTCACGGGCGCTTTTTTCACCGACAAAGCAGGAAAAGTAGACATAAAACAACTCTCCTTAGGTTTCTGAATAGTTCATTTGATATGACGTTAGAAAATGGCTTTCTCAGGATCGATGCGGCGCACAATCCAGTTCGAGAACAGGACGAGCAGAAATCCGATGATAGCCTGGTAGAAACTGGCCGCAGCAGCCATTCCAACATCACCCAGATTGGTGAGAGAGCGAAACACAAAGGTATCGATAACATCAGTTGTCGAGTACAACAATGGATTATTCAAGGTCGCCTGATAGAAGAGTCCAAAGTCTGCATAGAAAATACGCCCGATAGAAAGCAGCACATTGATAATTATCAATGGAGAAAGTAAGGGCAAGGTAATCGAGCAAAATTGCTGCCAGCGATTAGCACCATCCATGCGGGCTGCTTCGTAGTATTCGGGATTGATGCCCAGGATACCGGCGAAGTAGACGATACTCCAGAAGCCCACATTTTTCCAGAGATTCACGATAGTCAAGATCACTGGCCAGTATTGCGGTGAAGAATACCAGTTCACTTGCGGTGCATGCAGTGAGGAGGCAACGTGATTGACCATACCGTTATCTGCATTGAGTAAAGCGAAGATAAAATAGCCAACCAGCACGTATGAGATGAAATAAGGGAAAAAGAGCACTGATTGATAGAACTTGCTGAGCCAGGGAACGCTATCACGAATTTCGTTGAGCGACACGGCGATGGCAAGAGAAACGATAAGGATTGTCACAATAAATACAGCGTTTAACATGACGGTATTGCGGGTAGCATTGAGAGCAATCGAAGTCTGGAAGAGATAGGCAAAATTCTGTAATCCCACCCAGGCACTGCCAAAGATGCCCTCATAGGGATGGAAATCCTCAAAAGCGATCACCAGACCAATTAAAGGAATATAATTGAAGACGAGTAGTAAAAGGAGGCCCGGCAACATCATTAATAATAAAGAGAGCGTACTGCGCATATTTGAGCGTTTTTTGGAACCCATTTTCGTGTTCGCAGAGAAGCTCCGTTGACGTGTTCTTGAGGAGATGGTTTTGAAACCTTGCTGTAAACCCGCTCCACTAGAGAGGTGCTTTTGTGATTTAGTAATCATACACATCCTCGTTTTGTCTAAAATTTAGAAATAACGCCGCATTGCGTCTCACATCGAGGGTCGAAGCCCTGCAAAAAATAGGTCTTAGCGAACCGCCGCTGTTGATGCGCGTGTGACAAGGTGAACAGGTAACACAGACTGCATCACGATTACATTTGGACGCGTGGCACAATCTATCAGGCGCTGCATTGCAACCATGCCTTTTCGTTCTGGTGTGCCCTCAATGGTCGTTAAGGGTGGATGGGATAAAGCTGCGCCTTCATGATTATCAAAGCCAACGACACTGATATCTTCAGGAACCCGCAAACCTGCCGCATTGAGCACACGCATAGCTCCCAGAGCCACGTTATCATTCATACAAAATATTGCTGAGAACTTTACTGCTCGCTCCAATAATTGCTGCATCGCCCAACGGCCTTCATCAACGGTCAGGTCACTGCGGACTTGCACAAACAACTCTGGTCGATACGCGATCTCAGCATCATTAAGGGCGATGCGATAGCCATCGAAGCGGAGTTGGGTCACATACGCCTCAGAAGTACCGATACAGGCAATAGAGCGATGCCCCAGCGCAAGTAGATGCTTCACAGCGAGCTTTCCCCCATAGAAATCATCGGATACAACGCTATCTATAGGAAAAATAGAAGGGTTGCGAGGCTCGACCAACACCAATGGAATGTTGAGTTGATGAATACCCTCAATGAGTTCATGCGATCCATAATTGATCAGGATCAGTCCATCGACAAAGCCACGCTCAATGGAAGACTTCACTTGCTCTAACCCATCAACGCTATCATCTACCACGTTGTACATCAGGTGAAGATCATTCTCGGCACAAACTTTTTGAGCACCACGCAGCACAGTATAGTAATAAATTTCTTGCAATGCCTGCGTATCACGCATAGGAGGAATACACAACATAACACTTTTTAGCGTTGCATCTGCTTTCCCCACACTCGCAACACCTTGTCGCTTCTTTGGTACATAAATATAACCAAGATCATCAATTGCCTGCAAAACGCGTGTGCGGATCTCTTCATCTACATTGGGTTTATTATTCAATACGCGAATAACAGTGCCTACTGACACCTGGGCCACGCGGGCAACATCATAACTGGTGACATTTGAAGAATTAACACTCATGCTTTTCCTTACCCATTGATATACATACAATGAACTTAATGGTAAGTTTAAGCGAAAACATCCCATCTGTCAAGGGTATACTCATCAAATTTTGCAAAGTACTATGCCCATCCTTGTAAACAGCTCGGTTCAATGGTATAGTTACCTTACAAAAGTACATACGTGGCCTTTCCAACACGCATGATGCGCCTTGCTGCTTATTATTATAAAGGCTTTACCGCTTAACTCATAATACTCATTATTTTCGCTGGATACATTCGGTGAGTATTCGGTGAGTATTCGGTGAACTTCTCTTGAGATTTGGGCAATATTTAATAGCACAACCCCGTGCTTTCTACCAACGTTGTTAATTGGTTCAACAAAGGAAACGTGCAAATTATGACAAAGACCCTGGTGAGTTATGACTCACGTGCAGTGACCATCGACGGGAAGCGAACACTGTTACTTAGCGGAGCAATCCATTATCCTCGCAGTACGCCAGCTATGTGGCCGGAACTGATGCAACGTAGTCGGAATGCGGGTTTAAATACGATTGAAACTTACGTTTTCTGGAATTTGCACGAAGCCCAACGGGGAGTGTTTGACTTCTCTGAACGGTTAGATCTACTCCACTTTTGCAAGGTCGCTCAGGAGTATGGACTCTATGTAATTCTCCGTGTGGGACCGTACATCTGCGCCGAAACAAACTATGGGGGCCTCCCAGCATGGTTACGAGACGTTCCTGGTATGCAGATGCGCACCTTCAACCAACCCTTTATGCACGAAATGGAACGTTGGGTCCATCTGGTGATTGAGTATTTGCACTCCATGTTTGTGTCCAATGGTGGTCCAATTATTCTCCTGCAATTGGAGAACGAATATAACAATATTGCTGAACACTATGGGGTAGAGGGCCAGCGTTATTTACAGTGGGTTTCGGATCTGGCAAACAAACTCGATCTGGGCATCCCTTCGATTATGTGTCTGGGTGCGGCACCGGGAAGCCTGGAAACCATCAATAGCTTCTATGGTCATGTACAGATTGATGAGCATAGATCGCGCCATCCCGATCAACCTGCGCTTTGGACCGAAGATTGGCCCGGCTGGTACGATACCTTTGGCTATGCTCATCGCACCCGCTCACCGGAAGATTGCGCCTACGCGGTTGCACGTTTCATTGCTGCCGGAGGAACGGGCGTCAACTATTATATGTGGCATGGCGGCACGAATTTCGAGCGCTCGGCAATGTATCTACAAACAACAAGTTATGATTTTAATGCGCCACTCAATGAGTATGGATTGCCCACCACTAAGGCGCTGCATCTCGCTCACCTGCATACTATTCTGCACGAATACGCTGATGTGCTGGTAACGCAAGAACGTGCGATGGCACACATGCTGGGCCCACAACAATGTGCTTATAGCTATACCCACCATGATAAAGAATTGCTTTTCCTGTGCAATGATGCGACGACGGACACAATGGTATCATTCGCTAAACAACACTTCCTCCTACCTGCATGTTCTGTGTCGCTGATCAGTCATGGACAAGTATTATTGAATACAGCCAACATAAAACCCGAGCATATCATCCAAAGGCGGAGACATAACTATCCTGATCTGATCTTTCACATAAACTGGTACGCCGAACCACTCCCTACTCAATGGCCATCCGCACTGCAAAAAGGCTTGAAGGTCGCTGATGCACCCATCGAGCAACTGCTTCTCACCCACGATAGGACTGATTACTGCTGGTATACAACCAACCTGATGATTACGCCTGAAAGTGGCGCAGGAACATTGACACTGGTAGGCGTTGCTGACATCGTGCATATTTTTGTAGATGGGCAGTTGCAAGCCACATCACAGGTTCCCCTGCTTGAAGATCGCGGCCTCCTTACTGGACCAGCATTTACCCAATCATTCCCACTCACACTCACGGAAGGAAGCCATACTCTCTCTCTTCTCACGTGCGCAGTGGGGCTGATCAAAGGCGATTGGATGCTTGGTGGTCAAAACATGGTTGAGGAGCGTAAGGGGCTGTGGGGACAGGCACGCTGGAATAACGAGAACCTCTCAGGACCCTGGACAATGCAGCCAGGACTGCTGGGTGAACGGGCTGCCCTCTTTGCCGCTGGTGGAGCAATGGTTTCCTGGCATGAACACTGGCAAGAAGCTGTTAGCCGTCCATTAAGCTGGTGGCGCTTCTCCTTTACACGTCCTCAGACAGATGGTGCTCTGGCCGTAGACCTCACAGGGATGAGCAAAGGATTGGCCTGGCTCAATGGGAGATGCATCGGGCGCTACTGGCTTGTTGCAGGCACAAGGGAAGAACTTCAGTCCTGGCAAACTCCGCCCGTTCTGTTGGAACGTATCGGCTCTCCCACCCAGCAGTTCTATCATCTGCCTGCTGAATGGCTGCTGGAAGAGAATGAGTTCGTTCTCTTTGATGAACTGGGTGGCGATCCTTCTCAGATCAGAATTAGTTCACTAACAGATCAGAAGTCATAACTGGCCTCAACAATAAGAGACAAATCAGCCGATGTGTGAGATAATAAAAGGAGCAATGGATGGAAAGTAGGGAATGATCACACGGAGGAAGATATGGACAAGCAAGATCGGCGCGTGAAACGCACACAGAATTTGCTCGCAAAAGCTCTGATTGCTCTTACGCTGGAAAAAGGCTACGATGCTATCACTATTCGGGACATTACCCAGTTCGCCGATGTAGGTTATGCGACGTTCTTCCGCCACTATCATGACAAAGATGAATTATTGCAAGATGTGCTGGAAGTCGTCCTCGATGAGCTGATGCACGTCTTTTTTGCATCATCTTATCAGGGAGATCCAGCCGTTGATGGCCTGCTCCTTTTTAGCTATGTACAACAACATAGCGAAGTCATCCGCGTGCTCTTAAGCAGTCGTGGTTCATCATCCCTGATTCAACGTATTATCGAAGCGGTCACACAGGATGTCTTAACACGCCAGGCGTTGGTAGAAGGCGGCATTGTCCCTACGGAGATTGCCGCCTATCATCTGATTACATCTTCTATCACACTGGTACAGTGGTGGCTAGAACATGATATGCCATATAGTACTGAGCGTATGGGTGAGATTTATCAAGAGTTGATCATTCGTCCCACCATAGGTATCAACAGGCAGAAAGGGCCGGAATATCCGCAAACACCTGAATCTACAATTCCTCCTGGCACTCCTCCAGCACATATTGTAAATAATTAAACTAGAGATCTCGTATAGCTCGTTGTTCACTTTTACCATCAGGTGGACGCACCAGTATTTTATGAACTAACTCATCTTTTCTTATAGAGCTAGCAAAAAAAACGTTCAAACTTTTTGCTAACGTTTTTAATTCAGCAACCGTCTTTTTCATTAGCTCTTCGCGTGTAAATTGTGCCGCAATCAACTTCTGTCCTGTCTCAATCGGTTCTGCCTGCCTATTATCGGACACATTCTCTATCAATTGTCCACACTCGACATTGGGCATACTTTTTAGCAACAAAACAACATTGGTCAGCATGTCTGCTAATTCATATGTTTTCATTTTTTTGAGCTGGTCTATCGACATTCTCGTTCCCATACTCCCTCTCCTCTATCTATGACTGATGTAATTCTTCCATTTTTTGCGCCTGGAGTTGCTGAATACGACTGATAAATTCTCCTGCCATAATCTGAAACTGGTACTGTAGATCCTGTGCATGCCCTTTTGCAGGATTCAACGCACTGATCGGAGTACGATCTTCGATCGCAGCGGAAACCGTAATACTATCGCTAATCATCTGCTTGAAAACTTCGCCTGGATAATCCTGACGCACCTGATTGCAGTAATGCTTATGCAAATTAGTTGCCTTAACACGCGTCAAAAGAATCCCTCCCAACAATGGTCCCGTAAAAAGTTTGCTGTGGCTGATAGGTGCAAATAATTTTTGCACGGAGCGCTGGAGCAAGCCAATCCCATAGGTTGAAAGAAAGTCCGGTATCGTCGGTATCACATACGCATAGCTGGTCCAGAGCGCATTTTTGGTGACTGGATTAAAATTCGGCGGGCAATCACAGATAATATAGTCATACTCAGTACTGATCTGCTCAAAATAGCGTTGCAGTACGGTATAGCCAACAAAATCGGCCAGGCGTAAGTCAACATCGACAAGATCCGGGTTTGAAGGAAGCAGGTCAAAACCGAAGACAGGTGCATTCCCTTTCACAACATCATGTACGATGGCTTTGCTGAGCGAGAAATGCAGACGCTGCTCGAATAGATCGCTGGTTGAGCCATTCGTGCTCTTCCATTGCGCCCACTGCTCCTGCTCCATAACATAAAACGTTGCACTTGCCTGTGGATCAAGGTCGACAAGCAAGACTTTTTTATCGTAGAATCTTGCCAATGCGGTTGAAAGTTCGACCGAAACAGTGGTCTTACCAACACCACCTTTAAAATTCAAAATAGTTACTATTTGTGCCATTTTTTGTATCTCTTATCATAATAGAAAGACGCGTTCCCCTTTGTCTATGAAACGAATTAGTGCAGATATATTAACATATGGTGATGTAACTTCAAATAGAAAGATCTTTTCTTGATACAATTTTCATACGGAGATTTGCTACAGGGAGTGAAAGCGCAAGAATTGAGAAGTTTTTCGCAACCTGATCAGGTATACTAAAGCTACTTTGTTGCAATACATTTTAAAAGGAGAATACACATGTTTACAAAAATAGGTACCATTACTGTTGGCGTCAGCGACCAGGATAAAGCTCTTGATTTCTATGTCAACAAGCTAGGTTTTGAAAAGATCAGCGATCAGCCCATGAGCGAAACGGAGCGCTGGCTCGAAGTCGCGCCTGCGGGCGCAGAGACCCATATCATGCTCGGCCTGCGTAACCAGAGCGGCGGCGACAAATCTGGTTTCACTGGCTTTGTGCTGAATACTGGCAATATAGAAGAAACCTGTGCAACGCTCAAAGAACGCGGCGTCACTATTTCCAAAGAGCCGGGCACAGAACCCTGGGGCAAATGGGCACAGTTCACTGATCCTGATGGCAACGAATTTGGTATCTGGGCTCCCGCCTGGTAACCTCCCCAGGAGGCACACTTTCCGCTATGGGGAGTCTTTACCCTGGCAACTGGCCTGGTGCCCTGACAAATTCTTTGTTAGATGTGTATAATGGGGATGGTCACAATCATGTTCCAGGTGAAAGTAACAAAGAATTGTGCTACGTTAATGTTAACGTGGCACACATATTTTTAAGGAGGAAACAATATGGCAGTTCGTACAGCTGATGCTGAATGGCAGGGTAATCTTCGCGATGGTCAAGGGCAGATGCGCCTCGGCAGCGGAGCATTTGAGGGCAACTATTCGTTTCGTTCACGTATGGGCGATGGAGCAACAGGCACAAATCCTGAAGAGCTGATCGGAGCCGCTCATGCTGGCTGTTACTCTATGGCTCTGTCTGCAGCACTTGCAGGCGCAGGTTTTACCCCCACACGAGTGCATACAACGGCCCGCGTTCATTTCAATCCCGTTGAGGGTGGTTTTGCAATTGGTCCCATCGACCTCGAAACGGAAGCGGTCATCCCCGGTATCGATGAGACAACCTTCCAGCGTATTGCCTCGGACGCAAAAGCGAATTGTCCTGTCTCTAAAGCACTGGCAGCAACCCCCATTAATCTTAAAGCGACATTAGCACAGTAAATAACAAGGGCACGATAAATCGCAATACCGTTTTTCTCTTTCATTGAACAGTATTGCGATTGATTGCGCCCACGTGTGGAACAATTCATCGAGCTACACACGCGGGCACGATCAATCGGACACCTACCATTTTACCAGAATCGTTCCATCTTGCGTCTTTTTCTCTACCTCATGACCATTCACATAAACCGCCTCGGCCAATCCACCAGCCAGAGGAAGCAGTCGTAACGCTAAAGATTGCTTGGGACCTTCTGACTCAATGTGTAACTGGCCCTTTGCCAGTGTTGCGGAGATACGTGTAATGCCATCAGTGTCGCGCAACTCAAACGCTCCCTGGTCGAGTAGATATGCATCAAAGGTGATCTCCTCGAAAGGCGCTTCGGTCGTGAACTGCGGCGGCTCAATTGTTGGAATGAGCGCATTGGCACGTACATACAGTGGCATGATATCCAATGGAACCTGAACTTTGATGGTGCGCGATCCCTCAAGAATTTCATGCGTCCAGAAATCGATCCAACGTCCGGCAGGAAGGTAGATGGTGCGCTCTCCACTACTATTGTAAATGGGTGCCACCAGTAACTCTTTGCCAAACATATACTGCAGATCCAATGTGTAGGTGCTCGGATCATCTTGAAATTCGAGCACCATCGGCTGTAAGAGAGGGAGACTCGTCTCCGCCGCGATACACGCATAGGTATACATGTAAGGAAGCAGACGATAGCGCAGGCGTGTATAGGTGCGGAAAATACGCAGCGCATCTTCACCATAATCCCAGGGAAGCCTCGTGGTATTGCCGTGTGCCCGTGAGAGTGGTGAGAGCAGGCCAAATTGTGCCCAGCGGATATATAATTCGGAAGTGGGCTGGATGGTAAAGCCACCAATATCATGGCTCCAGAAGGCATGTCCGCACATTGCCATGCTCAATCCGCCACGCAACGTCGAAGCCATTGCGGGAAAGGTGCAGTTGGCATCACCGCCCCATTGAGCGGCGTGGCGTTGCCCACCAGCATAGGTTGCACGCGCCCACACCAGCCCCGTGTGACCCGTCTCTTCTGCCGTTACCTCGGCAACAAGATCATTGTAGAGCAAAGCATACAGGTTGTGCAGCTCTTCTCCACTCATACCATTGTGTGCAACAGCATCAATTGGTATCCCTTCCCCAAAATCGGTCTTAAAAATGTCAATGCCTATGCGCAGATGCTCACGCAACAGATTTTGAAACCAGCCGACCGCTTCAGGATGAGTCACATCGAGAATACCCACGGGAGGATGAAAGCCGCCCCAGATATTGACCACGTAGGCTTCTCCCTCAGCGTTTTTGAGGAAATAGCCCTTTTCCTTCGCTTCTGTAAAGCGTTCACTCTCGATCCCTATGTACGAATTAATCCACAGGCAGACCTTAAAACCCATGGCTTTGATCTGGGCAATCATTCCGGCTGGATCAGGAAACATCTCCTCGTCCCATAAAAGTTCTGACCAGCGGCCAAAACGTTGCCAGTAACAATCCAGATGTAATATGTCACAGGGAATGTCATTTTCCCGGATCTGCCTGGCCCGCTGCAACACTGCCTCAGCATTATCGCGTTGAAAGCCTGACGACATCCATAAACCCAGCGACCACTTTGGAGGCAAGATGGGAAAACTTACCAGCTCTGCATAACGTGTAATCACGGTTTTCAGATCCGGACCCGCTATAACATAGTAGTCAAGGGCACTATCGGGGCTGATCAGGCTGAAAGACGCTGTATTGCTGGCAACCATGTCAAAGGTTGTCGCCTTCGTGCTATCGACAAAAATACCATAGTTGCGCGTACTGACAAAGAAGGGCACATTTTTGTAAGAGCGTTCGCTAAAGACGCCACCGCAGTCATAATTCCACGTCTCGATGCGTTGTCCCCGCTTATCAAAATCGGTGAACTTCTCGCCAAAGCCATAAAAGTGTTCATCGGGTTCAGCTGTAAAAGTATCATGGAACGCCACGCGTTTCCCGGCTACCCTGCTAAACCCAAATGGCAATACCGTCAGCTTCATTCCCACATTGGTGACTTCAGTATAATTTTGTGACAGAAGAGAACGCCCATCAGCGCCATAAAAGGCGATATGGAAAGGATCAAGTTTGAGGCGCACCTGGATAGCAGAGGTCATAAGAGTGACGCTTCCATTAGCTTCTGTTCGCTCTACTGCTAACTTTTGTGCATGAGGATCGCGTGCTAACCTTGTGCGCTTCGGATCACTATCTTCACCTTCCAGCAAGATACGTACGATGCCTTCCGCAACAATCTGTATGGAGATAGAGGTGGTCTGTCCGCTGCGTGTCGTACCACTCAGTACGATACCACGGTCATGTTCCTCTTTTATTTCTGCTCGTATGACGAAATCAGGCCCTTCTGCATCATCGGATTGACGGACAGGAAGTGCAGGTGGTTCGGTGTAGTAGAAATTGTACGGCAATAAGGGGACGCGATGAACCATGAGAAAAGCTCCTTCTCCACTCTTGACAACATCATTTGTATCAGGTACTCTCTTGAGAGCGATCCCAAATGTATTGTACCTGATAGCAGGTAAAAAAGTAAACGTTTCAATAAATGGTGAGGATAAAGGGACTGGAATGTCGCAGTTTACGATCGAAGATATCGCCCGACTAGCAAGTGTCTCCCGCTCAACAGTTTCGCGTGTGCTCAATGACCATCCGAGCGTGCGGCCTACGGTACGAGATCGTGTTTTGAGCGTCATTAAAGAGCATGGCTATGCTCCACAGGCGGCGGCACGACACTTGGTCACACAACGCACGAGACTCATTGGGGTGCTCTTTCCACGCAGCACTGAATATTTACTGGCAAATCCTATTTTTGCGTCCTTTGGTCAGGGTATTGGTCAAATGTGTGCTCAGAGGGGATATCTTGCGATGCTCTCGCTCGGTCTGCGCGATATGGAGGAAAGAATGCTCTTCGATATGTTGCGTAGCCGTCATTTTGATGGCGTCGTACTTATCAGCAGTGAGAATCATGATCCACTTCCCTTTTTTCTCAAAGAAGCTCGTATTCCCTATACGCGCATCGGACACGATCCTGAGGGCGACGATGAGGCATTTGTTGATGTCGATGATGTCGAGGCCGCATACAAGGCGGTGAAGCATCTTACCACACTGGGACATCAACGCGTCGCGATCATCAAAGGTCCAGATGCAGATGGATGCGTACATCGACGGTACAATGGGTATGAAAAAGCGTTGCAAGAAGCTGGATTGGCTGTCGATCCTTTGTTAGTAGGGGAGGGAGACTGGCTCCATACCAGCGGCAAGGAGGCAATGGAGCGTTTTCTGCAACTGGATAATCCACCCACCGCTATCTTTTCTTGTAACGACATGATGGCAGCAGGTGCCTTACATGCAATCTATGAACAAGGGTTACATGTGCCAGAAGACATAGCCATCGTGGGTTTTGACGACGTGCCTCAGACAAAGGTTATCATTCCTGCCCTTACCACGATCCGCCAACCGAACGAAGAGATGGGAAGTAAAGCAACGGAAATGTTGATCGATCAGCTTGAAGGCAAGGATGAACAACGCAAACAGGTCATTTTCCCAACGACATTGGTAGTACGCCAATCTTGTGGAGCGATACGCAGAGATGGTGAACATACCATTCCCATTGCACAATATTAACCATCGCTAATTAACAGAAAAGAGAGAGAATGCATGACGCGTGTTCGTCTTGAAAAGATCGTAAAGGAATACGACACCGTAGATCAGGTAACACTGACCGGGTATAAAAATCCCCCTGCTTTGAATGATGTGAGCCTGGAGATCAAAGACGGCGAGACGATGAGCATCGTTGGGCCATCAGGTTGCGGCAAAAGCACCATGTTAAAGGTCGTAGCAGGCCTGGAATTCCCACAAAAGGGCCACGTTTTCTATAACGATTTCGATATCACCCAGATCAAACCCCAGGATCGCGGCGTCGGCATGGTTTTTCAGGATTATGCCCTCTACCCCACCATGAAGGGCAAAGGGAACCTGGCGTATTATTTCGAGATGCATGAGCAGAGCAAAGAAGAAATGGATGCCCGCGTGAAACAGACAGCTCAACTGATGGGCGTCGATTTTGAACTTTTACTTGGTCGCCTGCCCGATACGCTTTCGGGGGGAGAGAAACAGCGTGTCGCCATTGCCCGCTGTATCGTGCGTGACCCGATGGTTTTTCTGATGGACGAGCCAATCGTCAATCTGGATGCCAAGAGACGCGAACAAACGCGCATCGAGATCAAAAAACTCCTGCGTAAGTTCACAATTACGACAATTTACGTTACCCACGATCAACAAGAAGCGGTTTTTATGGGCGATCGTATCACCGTTATGCGCAACGGCAAGATTGAGCAAGTCGGAACATTTGACGACCTCTATTACTCTCCAACAAATCTGTTTGTTGCCACCTTTATTGGAACACCACCATTAAATGTCTTTCCTGTCGAGATTACCGATGGGCAGGTCATCATGCAAGGTGGACGCTGGACATTGCCCTCATCCCTTACTACTATTATCCAACCAGGTAAGATGCGCCTGGGGGTGCGTCCAGAAGGCTGGCATCTGAACACGCCTGATGGTGTACTCTTGCCAGTAAGCCATATCGAACGTATTCCAACGGAACAGGCAGCTTTCATTCATGGATCGCTGCTGGATACCCACGTGATCGCCATTACATCTCTGGAACAGCAAGAAATCAGCCGCATAGCGATAACCCCTGATTGGGAGCGCGTCTACTTCTTTGAGAATGAGGGCGAGGGAGTAATACACACGCCCGGCGTGCCTGAATTCTTTTGATATTTGTTCTTTTTCGCACTTTCTACAAGAAATCGAGGAACACACGGATGAGTGACTCAAACATAATTGTAGCGGACCATCTGGTAAAACAATTTCAGGAAAAAGTAGCGGTCAATGATGTCTCCTTGCATATCGGCCAGAAAGAACTTCTGGTGCTGGTCGGTCCATCTGGTTGTGGGAAGACAACGACGCTACGCCTGTTAGCAGGCCTGGAACCAGTCACGAGCGGCAAGATTCAGTTTGGCGACCGCATGGTGAACGAGATTCGGCCTAAAGATCGTAATATAGCGATGGTATTTCAAGACTATGCTATTTTCCCCCACATGACTGTCTTTGAAAACATCGCCTATGGACTCCGTTCGCGCCATACCGCCGGAAGTATCATTAAAGAGCGCGTGCCGAATGCTGCAAAGATGTTTCGTATCGATCACCTGCTCAAGCGCAAACCGCGCCAGTTGAGCGGGGGTGAACGACAACGTGTCGCACTTGCACGCGCTCTGGTACGCGATGCTGACCTATACCTGTATGATGAGCCGCTCGCCAACCTCGACGCACAACTGCGTCACCAGGCACGCGAGGATATATTGCTTTTGCATCGCGAGAAGGAAAAACCCAGCGTCTATGTTACGCATGATCAATCGGAGGCCATGGCATTAGGAGATCGCATCGCCGTTATGCGCGATGGTCAGATTCAGCAGATCGGGACTGGTACTGAACTCTATGATAGACCATTGAGCCAGTTCGTCGCCTTCTTCATTGGTACTCCCAGCATTAATTTGTTTGATGCAGAACTCAAACCTCAAGAGGGTGCCATCGATCTCGTGACATCATCGTTCACACTACGTCTCCCTCCAGAAATGCAGGCGAAGGTACAGGACGCTATTGGTAAGAGGGTCAATCTGGGTATTCGACCGGAAGATCTGCAATCGCCGAAAAGCGCTCAGTTTGAGGTCAGCGAAGAAAACACCATCCACGGCATTGTGAACGTAATTGAACCAACATCAGCCGGGTGTACTGTCTACCTGAGTACCCTGGAGGATGAACCAAAAGACTTTGTTGCCACCTTCAAAGCACGCTTACCCGCCAGCTATATCGGACGCGAGGTGCCGCTCGCAGTGAACAGGCGTAAGATGCACCTCTTTGATCAAGAAACAGGACGAGCACTATTATACAGCTAAACATGCTGCAAGGAGGCTTCAAACGATGAGTGATTTAGAAGTACAGGGACTGGTAAAACGCTTCGGCAACAATCTTGTGGTGAATAGGGTGAGTTTCCACGTCAATGATGGTGAGTTCTTTGTCTTGTTAGGTCCATCAGGTGGCGGAAAAACAACTATCCTGCGCATGATCTGTGGCTTAGAGATGCCCGATGATGGGCGTATTGTGCTCAATGGTCAGGATGTGACGAAACTCAATCCCCGCCAGCGCAACCTTGGCATGGTTTTTCAGGACTATGGTCTCTATCCATCAATGGATGTCTATGGGAATATTGCCTATGGACTGGAGGCTCGCCGTGTGCCCAAAGGGGAGATCCAGAAGCTGGTGCCACAGGCTGCGGCAAAATTGGGACTGACACCACATCTACGCCGCAGCATTAACGATTTGTCAGGCGGCGAACAGCAACGCGTTGCGCTGGCACGTATCCTGGTCAAGGATGCAGACGCGTTCCTCTATGACGAACCACTTTCAAACCTCGATCCCAAACTACGCTATCAGGCACGGCGTGATATCGTGTCAGTGCACCGTACCAAACAAAAGCCAAGTGTTTATGTCACTCATGACCAGACCGAGGCATTTGCGATCGCCGATCGTATCGCCGTGATTGCGCAGGGACATCTCCAGCAAGTAGGCACCTCCGATGAGCTAATAGAAACTCCCGCAAACATATTTATGTCTCGTTTTGTAGGGTCTCCTCCAATGAACCTGCTCACAGGCAATTTAACACGTAAAGATGCAGGCTATGCAGTAAAAATTGATGGGAACGAGCTTCTATTGGCGAGAAAATGGACGCGTGTTCTGGAACACTCTAGAGATACAGCGATCATTCTGGGTATCCGACCGCAAACCATCGTTCCACCATGGCAATTTGTCGGACTTGATTACAAACCCCAGGTGCTAGATGCCGAGGTTGCGGATGTGGAAGCCCTGATCGGCGAGGCCAATGTGACACTCAAACTGAGCAATGATATAGAAGCCATAGCCGTCTGGTCCGATGAAACGCTGCCAACGCGCGGCGAGAGAATGCAAGTGGGCCTGAATGCAGAAACGTTTTGTTTATTTGATCCAACAACGGAGCAAGCAATAAAAGCCTGAATGGTTTGTAATGAGCCAATTGTTTCACTTGACAAGGTGAGTTACATAAGGTACACTTCTGAAAAGGTTTATGAGAGCGATCCCAAATCTCATAACCGTACAGATCAGGCGATAGAGGAACCGTTTGAGCAATTGATACGAGCAAAGGGACAAGGATGTCGCAATTGACGATCGAAAATAGAAGTGGCCATGGTACCCCCTATGATATGGCTTTTCTACTAAATACTCATCCAGGAATCTACATCATTGCGATGTGCATTAGTGTTCGCTTTACTCACCCTAATCCCCTTTTGTTCTTTTTGTCTAATTGATTGGTAATCCTGAACGTTGTACTTCACTGATGAAGTTAGTAAGCTTGACCCGTTGTCGAAAGGAGGATACATCATGTTAAAGACATCTGCCCCTATTTTGGAAGAAGGTTCTATCCTGGAGGAAGCTTGTACTTTGCCGGTAACACGACGGCAACTCTTACGTACGATGGCTGCTGGTAGTGTCGCGCTGGTTGGGGGTGCAGCTCTGGCAGCTTGTGGTGGTTCGAGTACCTCAGCTACAAATGTCACATTTTATACAAATGGGTGGCCTGGTGATGCAATGCCGACGACAGCCCAGATCAAGTCATCACCAGTCACCAAGGCATACGCCAATTCACTCACCAAATGGCTGAAGCAAAATCCTGGTGTAACTGTTAAGCACAGCGCTACAAATATCTGGGATACCAAGGTTATTATACCAGCGATCAGTGCCGGAACGATTCCAACGTGGTTTATGGGCAATGTCCTGGGTTCGTTCCTTGATCCTGCTGTGAGAGCTGCTTTAACACGGGGACTGGCGGCTGATCTCACTGACCTCATTGCAAAAAATAACCTCGAAGCGCAGCTTACGACGAATTTCCTGCCCATTTTCCGTAGCTGGAAAGTCAATGGTCGTTACTATGGGACACCAGGAGGTTATGGTATTGGTCATGGTATCTTCTATCGTCGCGATCTGCTTCAACAATATGGTCTGCAGGAGCCAACGGCTGGTTGGTCGTGGGAGGATTTCCGTACTCTTGCAAAACAGATGACCAGGGGAAAGATGCACGGAGTGCAGATGCAAGACTACAAATTCGGAGAGGCCCTCACTGCAAACCAGCTGGCTTCCAGTGCGGTATCTATGGGGGGATTAGGGATCAACCCGTCACCGTCATCGAGCTATCCCTGGCATCTTGATGTCAATTCCATCGCAAATCGCTATCAATCGGTCGTCGATGTCTGGCGTGGGATGGTGTATGAAGATAAAAGTGCTCTGGTCAATAAAAACTATGGTGATTTTGACATTACAGCAGCATTTGTACGCGGTGATATTGGACTGGCAACCAGCGATGTCGAGTTTTTGATTTCCGCACCATCGGCTGCAAATCCAAATGTCGCGCAGACGTTGACCAATCGTTTGAACAAGTCGATTGACGAGGTGATTGGTTTCGTCCCCGATCCTGTGGGTCCGCACGGGTCTTTTGGAGGCACCCAGCCTGGAGGCGCGTTCGCTTCAATTGATCCTCACCTTCAGCGCAATCAACCTGTCCTTGCCAAAGCGTATGATTTTGCCGTCTACATGCTCATCGGACAGGGAGCGGTTGATCAGATCTATGAACAATATCAGGCGACGAAGGATCTGAAGCTGGTCTATAACAGTGCATCTCCCATGTCAAAGAACATGGCATCGTTTTCTAATATTCCAGGTACTGCCGAAGATGCATGGGGCAAAAAGACGATCCAGGAATTGCAAGTAGTAGCAAGCATTCCTCTTATCCCCACTTATACACAATACTTCCCGCCAGAGCAGAATACGCTTCCAACGGAGGACGTATTTAATGATGCACTGAATGGCTTTATTCATACACAGAGCCCTGCCAGTGCCATCCTCTCAAAGCTGCAGACGTCGCAAAATCAGCAATATGGCTCTCTGAATACCAGCATCTCGAAAGCCGATTTCCTGAAGGGCGCGAAAACGTTCTATACTACGCTTGATGCCTTCTGGCAGAAAAATGCTCCCGATTTCTACGCGCAGGATTTCCACCCCTGGTACGAGCAGACCGTTCTGCCCGCTATAGGAGGATAGCCTCGTGAGCGTAGGGACATCCTATAAGAGGATGCCCCTACTCTCACGGGACGTAGAAAAGGAAACTGACATGTCAAGTCAAGTCACAGGCACAACAACAAACCCGGTAGTTACGGAGAATCAGGTGGTACCGGGTTCAGGGCTTCGGCGTCGTAGCCGTATTGAAACCTGGCTATTTATTATTCCCGCCATTCTTTTTCAGTTGACCTGGGGCTGGTATCCCCTTGCAGTAGCATTTGGAATCAGCTTTACTGACGCTCAACCTCTGCTTCCCAGCAAGTTCACCGGCCTGACGAGTTATATGCGTGTCTGGCAAGATCCACTGGTAGGGCAGGCATTTCGTGTAACCTTCACGTATGCTGCATTGACCATTGCCCTTACCTTTATCATCCCGATTATTGTTGCGATTCTGTTGATGGAGATGCCCCCGCGTGTGATGCGTTGGATGATGCTGCTCTGGTTTTTGCCTCTCAGCACAATTGCCAGCACTTTGCTCTGGCGCTACATCTACGATAATCAGATTGGTATATTTGAGTATATAGCAACTAATGTCTTGCATCTGCCTTACCAGGCCTTTCTTGACAACCCTACTCAGGTATTGTTCTGGCTCATTTTCCCCGGTATCCTCTTGTTTGGGCCAGGCCTGTTCTATATGGCGAGTCTGCAAAGTGTGCCTAGTTCTTATTATGAGGCCGCGGAGGTGGAGGGAGCAGGCTTCTGGCGCAAGATCTGGACGATTTCTTTGCCTCGTTTGCGCCCGGTGATCTCCGTGCTGTTGATGTACGCTATCATCAATTCCTTGCAGGAGTTCAATCAGCCGTATATCTTGACGCAGGGTGGACCGGAGGGAGCCAGTCGTACGGTGGTATTGTACCTGTACAGTTACATCCAGAACCTGCGTTATTCTGATGCGACGGCGTTGTCGATCTATCTGTTTGCAGCCATTATGGTGGTCATTATCATCTTCCGTATCGTTTTTAAGGAAGATCCGGATGCTTAGAGGATCGTGTAGTAAACGCGAGTTCAAGAACAGATTTTATATATCTGGTTAGAAAGGTTGTAGTGCTATGTCACTCTTCCCCAAAGTAGGACGTAAACAAGCAAATGTACGTGTTGTCTGGTGGGCGGTGGTTGCAGTACTTTGCCTGGGTGTCTTCTTGCATCTGTTGCCATTCTATTTTATGATAGCAACGTCACTCAAAAGTGGTCAGGAGGTCTTTTTCTATCCTCCGACGCTCTGGCCTCAACATCCGACGCTGTCGGCGTGGAAGCTGATCTGGCAGATAGCTTCTGTGAATATCACATCGAATAACCTCCCCTTGATGAGCGATCCTTTGTATGTGTACTTTCTCAATTCTCTTATTCAGGTAGGTGGAGTGCTTCTGCTTTCGCTTCCGATCACTGCTTTTGCTGCCTATGCCAATAGTAAGTTGCAACGCGGACCCATGGCACGCTGGTCATTCCTATTTTTTATTGGAACCTTAATGGTGCCTGTCTCTATTACTCTGCTAGCTACCTTACTGCTTTCGTTAAATTTCCCATTTGCTCTTCCATCAGGGTCGATTCCTAATCTGCCTGGTACTGATCAGCCCTTCCCAACGATTAGCATCTGGGATACAGCCTGGGCGATTATTATTCCAGCAGGTTTTAATGCGTTTAATTTCCTGGTGTTCAAGGGTTTTTTTGATACGATCCCTAATTCGGTCATTCAGGCAGCTCGTGTTGACGGAGGGTCAGAGTTTAATATCTTTCGGCGTATTGTTTTACCGATGAGTATTCCTGTTTTTGCTGTTGCAGCATGGTTACAGTTTTCGAGTACGTGGGATAATCTGCTCTGGCCTTCGCTGGCCTTCCGCACTACGGCGAACGAGCCAACGTCTGTCGCTATTTACACGATCATCACCAATTTTACGAGCGCCAATGTCATTAATGCGAGTGGAGCAACGCAATCGCCGGCAATGAGGCAGGCGCTGGAAGCTGGCCTGACCTGGAATGGCTTGATGGTTCTTGGCCTCTTGCAAACCATCCCCACATTTCTTATGTTTATTATCTGTCGTGAATATCTCTTACGAGGCATTCGCATTCGCGGTCTGAAATAAACTACAACCCCTTCAGAACCGCGTTTATAGAGTTCGTATGCTCTATCAAGAAACGGGAAAACGCTATGCCATTCTTTGAAGATATTGGAGCCGACGACGAGGTTCTCCATCGTCCCATCTGGGGTGCCTTCGCTCTGGTGAAGGACAATCTGGAACGCCTGATCGTTGCGAATATTGGCTGGTCGTTGCAATTACTACCAGCGATCCTCGCCTATGTTCTGATAACGTTGCCACTCGTGGTGCGTGTCGTGTTCGTGCTCTATAGCATCGTAGCGCTTGTACCTGCAACTGCCATGCTTTTCAGACTTATCGCGCGTGTCTGCCAGTATGAAACGCTGTTGCTAGATATGATCAAAGAGGATTTGCGCGAGATGGTGCGACCGAGTTTTATCAGCCTCTCACCTCTTCTTGGTATGCTCGCACTATTTTTCTGGCTGGCAATTTTCTCTTCATTCTTGCACATCCTTTTGCTTGATGTGCTCATACGTTTCATATTGTTGCTGCTCCTGGTTTGCGCTCTCTACTGGGGACCATTATTTGCGGAATATCCGGGACGTTCCGCGCTCTTTCTACTGCATCAATCGGCCCTACTTGCGTGGCGCTATCCCGTTGCAACACTGCAAACAGGCATTATTGTCCTGCTGGTGATGATAGTAGGAACAGTTTCGATTGGTGGTCTTTTTCTGATCGTACCAGTTGTGATTGCATTATTACAGACACGTCGCTGCCAGGAATTGCTGGTGCGCCTCAGCCAACAAAAAAGAGGGATATCATGACAATAGCAGAGCAAGCATTGATCTCTTCAGCGCACGCGCTCGCTACCCTCTATAAAGGTGTGGCAATGCTTGCCGCACCACTTGCGCTCACGCTGGGGCCAACTCAGGGCGTGATTGTGCATGAGCGCTCCCGAGGCGAGGCGGAGATCCTTACCGACTCCGGCACCATCGCCCGGCGCGTGCTCCAACTGCCCGGCAAAGGGAACAATATGGGAGCGATGATGTTGCGTCAGATGGTGCTGGAAATGCATGATCGCTATGGGGATGGTGCTGCAACGGCGGCAGTTATGGCAAGAGCAATGCTACGCGAAGGGGTCAAAATGGTTGCGGCAGGTGCAAATCCTGTCTTGATGATGCGCGGCATTGAGCAGGCCATCAGGATTACCGAAAGTGAACTTGCTTCACAGGCTCATCCTGTGACAGACCTGAACGAATTGACCGCCCTGGCGACTGCTATTGTGGGTGATACAGAACTGGGCGAACTACTAGGCCAGATGTTTGATACGCTGGGCGAACATGCGGCGATTCTCACAGAAGATACTCCGATAGCACATCTTGATCATGAGTATATCCGAGGAGGGAAGTGGGATGGCTATATTCCTTCACATCTGCTCGTTCCAGCAGGAAACACCGGACTTGTCTTGCATAATCCATTGATAGTGCTTGCCGATGAAGAGCTCAAAACAATCGATCAGGTGCGACCCATGCTCGAACTGGCTCTGGCAGATGCAGCAAAACCGCCCTTGCTGATACTGGCACGCACCATCAGCGATATCGCCCTGGCAACCCTTATCACCAACCATACACGCGGTGTATTGACTGTGGGGATGCTGGTGCTCTCATCGGCAGCGGTATCTATCCACGATGACCTGACGGATATTGCTGCACTCACAGGCGGTCAGGTACTCTCCGTGGTGACGGGGCGCTCTTCACAAAACATACAGCCGGAGTCCTTCGGAAGAGCCAGGCGTGTGGTGGTAAGCGCCAATGGCGTGATCATTGCTGATGGTGCAGGAGAGCCATTGACTATAAGACAACGCATTGCCGAGGTACGGGCCGAATTGAAACAGGTGCTCCGTGCGGATGATAGCAGTTGGGATGCTCTGCGTGTACGACTTGCGCGTCTTGCAGGGGGTATCGGCGTACTCAAGCTGGGAGCATATACGGAGCAGGAGCGGGAGATCAAAAAGGAACACGTCAAGAAAGCCTTGCGAGCACTAGAAGCTGCATACGATGGAGGGCTGGTTCCTGGTGGTGGGGCGGCTTATCTTGCCTGTCTTCCCGCGCTCAATGAAGCCCGTATGACATGCAAGCGCGAAGATGAAATGTATGGAATTGCTGCCGTGGAAGCTGCACTCAAAGCACCCTTTCTACAGATCGTGCGCAACCATGGCAGGCTTCATCCACCACTAGCACTGGATATGGTTCAGCGCCTGGGGTCAGGCTATGGCTTTGATGCATTGCAAGGCGACTGTGCATGTATGAGTGATCGAAGAATCCTCGATAGTCTGAGCGTAACGCTAGGTGCATTAAGGGCGGCAAGTAGCCTTGCTGCTATGCTTATGACCACGAATACGCTTGTATTCACGAAGTAGTAATGTCACAAAGAAGCATATTTCTGACAAGAAGTGCACATCACAAGGAGGTGTTTTTTGGAGACAATGACGAAGAATACGTGGCATCCCCTTCCACAAATGGTGTTGCCATCTCCTGTCTTTACCCTGGCTGCCGGACAAGATGGAATATGGGCTGGTGGCACTGGCGGGATCGCCTGGTATCCAGGCTCGATACAAGGAGAGGCTTCGACGTGGCAAACGAGAACTTCAACGCTGCAAATTTCATTAGTGACTGCATTAACATACAAAGAAGGATTGCTCCTGGCAGGCGGTATAGAAGGGATTGCTTACTCGCGCGATGAGGGCAGGCACTGGCAACAGGCGGCTCTAGAGGATGGTATTGCCTCAATCACAGCCTTTGCTCTTTCACCACATTTTAGCGAAGACCAGACGGCAGTTGCAGCGACGATGGAGAATGGTATTCTACGTACTGACGACGGGGGAATCTAGTTGGACAAACGCATCCTTTGGCCTTGAGAACTTTGAAGTGACCGCCCTGGTCTGGTCTTTTGGCTCAACACTATTGGCCGCAACTTCCGATGGTATCTATCGCTCGACCAATGCAGGACGGTCATGGCGTCGCGTCTATACAGGTGAGGAACTGGGCATAGACACAATTGTCCATCTCTCGGCAAAGACACTGCTGGCAACCATGGAAAATGGGAGTTTATTGCGCTCTCCTGATGGTGGGACTCACTGGTTTATTGATGACAGTGGGTTGCAAGATATCCATATTCTCTCATTGTTGTTTCAACCAATGCAGGATATTGCCGAGAATGAAAGAGCGGCAGAAATGTTATTTGTTGGCACGTTTGAGCGAGGGCTTTTGCGCTCAAATGATGGAGGGGAAAACTGGGAAACGGTTCATGATGGGGTTGTGCTCTCGCTTGCAACCAGGGATACGTTGCTCTATGCTGGAACCGACAGTGGGATCAGTATGAGCGATGATCAGGGGCAGACCTGGCGCGATCTTCCTTGCCCGCCCATTCATGATTTGCGACACCTGTACATCTACAAAGAACGGCCATTGCTTGCTGGTGCCTACAGCGGGATTATACATTACACAGGTTCTAGCTGGGATACACTTCCAAACCTTCCACAGGTGCTCACCATGCTAGCAATTGGTCCTGATGATACGTTATTTTTATCCAGCATAGATGGACTTATGCGCTTAGCGGTTGAGGAAATGGAGGGAAAAGAGAAGCAAAAGGGACACGATACATCTTTTCCACACGAGCGACAGGTGCTATTGGAGGGTCTGGATGGACAGGTAAATTTTATGACGTTCCAGTGTAATGGTTCTTCGTGGCAAGCGTGGGCTGTCAGTGAAGATGGAACGCGGTTGCTGCATAGTAATGATGAAGGAGCAACATGGCAATCATTACAATCTCCAACTGGCATCTTACCTCTAGTGGCTTTACAGGCACTCTCGCAAAGGCTTGTGATTGCGACGTATGATCCCCGCCAGTACCATGTCTGTATCTGGTCCTCACTCGATGATGGGAAAACATGGGAACGCAGCATAGAGGCTGATACACAATGGCCCCTTGTCGCAACTTGCGCTGATCCTCCTCTCATATCTATAAACAATATCCTGTTACTACAAGATGCGGCTGGTCAATGGAACAAGGTAACCGTGAGTAGTGATAGCGGGATGATACGGCGTGTAGTAAGCATTCAGAGAAACGAACACGATGCATTTGATCTCAACACTCCAATACTGATTGCACTTACCACGATGGGTCTACACCGTTCGGATGATTGGGGAGCAAGCTGGCAACAGGATCATGAAGAGCTTCCCGTAGAAATGATCATCGATATTGCCGCCAGCACCACACATCTCTATGTCCTACTAGCTGGCGGCGAGGTATGGAAACGGGCTGTGTAGTACTGATGCAACCCGAATTCTTAAAAACGGGATCTTTTGGCCTACACGGTATACACCAGGACACGATTGCTGAGAATTGCTAAAAATGGGATCTTTTGGCCTACACGGTATACACTGATACGAGAGCAGGGAAAGTTGCGTACGATACGATTATACAAGGAGTGGCATGTTATAGATTTTTCATGCTCTATTTCAGAGGAAAAGCGCGATAAACGATAATCGAGAGGAGTGATGCATGTAACGTATGATCTCTTCTCTCTTTATTATACACAGGACAAACGGAAAAGCAAGGGCAATCTCTTGCAGACCGCCATTAGCAAGTTGGGGAAGAGAAAGATGAAAAGGAACAACGCTCATGTATTATGACATTATCATTATTGGTGGAGGGCCAGCGGGCAGCACAACGGCAACATTAACAAAGCGCTATGCACCTCATCTGCGCATCTTGCTATTGGAGAAAGCACACTTTCCACGCCATCACGTAGGCGAGTCATTGTTAGCGGGTGCATCCCCGGTCTTGCAGGAGATGGAAGCATACGACAAGGTAAATAACGCAGGATTTGTCGAAAAGCTTGGTGCGACTTATATCTGGGGCCAGAACCGCAACCCGTGGGGCTTTGAATTTGATAATGTGATCTCACGTCTCGTGGCGCAAGGTAAAACATTGCCAGAGCTGTTTACCAAAGCATGGCAGGTGAAGCGAGCTGAGTACGACCACCTGTTGCTAAAACATACGTCCTCCATGGGAGTTGAGGTGAAACAGGGAGCACGTGTCCTGCGTGTGCTGCATGAGAGAAACGGTGGACGCGTGACTGGCGTCGAGTACCGCGATGAGCAGGGTATACACAAAGTTGAATGTGCATGGGTGATGGACTGTAGTGGACAGAGTGCCGTGATTGGCACGGAATTGGGGTTGCGCGAGTACGATACGCAAATGAATAACTATGCTCTGTTCGGGTATTGGAAAGGAGCAAAGTGGATTTATGAGTATGTGGGCCATCCGGACCTGACGCGCATCTGCATCATCACAACGCCTCGTGGCTGGATCTGGTACATTCCGATGAGTCGCGATATCGTCGGGGTTGGCTTTGTCACGCATCGCCAGACGCTCAAGCGCATGCCCAATAATCCAGAACAGCTCTATCGAGAAGAACTGGCCGCTTGCCCTGAGGTACAGGGATTGCTTGCCAGAGCGCATCTCGTCCATATTGCGAGGGATCAGAAGCGGGATGTCTGCGCCATTCAGGACTGGTCCTATACCTGTCGACAGATGAGTGGTCCCGGTTGGGCGATAGCTGGCGATGCGGCTGGTTTTGTTGATCCCGTCCTTTCATCGGGCGTCATGCTGGCTCACGAGTTGGGACAAAAGGCGGCCTATACGCTCAATTCAGCCTTTCGGGCAAACAGTGATGAAGAGGTGCGCTCCTACTGGCAATTTTATGAAGAGACGTATCGTACTTACCTGAAAGCCTATCGTGATATGGCCTCCTTCTGGTACAGCAACAATTTCTCGATGGAGAGCTGGTTCTGGCAAGCACGACGCACATTGGCTCAGAACGACAGCGAGATCAACCTGAGCGACCGGGAAGCGTTCAACCGTATTGCATCAGGGTACGCAACACGAGCTGAGTCATTGAGCTTATTTGGGAGTTATCCTCTGGATGAAGCACAGCAACTGGTCGACGGTCTCTTTGGCGTTCCCTATGATAGGGCAGGTATAGAAGCGAAATATGCGCAACGTCCCTTATGCTTGAACGACAATGTGCAATTAATGGATGGAATGTATTTTTACCAGGGAGCAGTGCGTAATACGCGGCGTGTCGTCAATAAACAGAACAACACTTATCTCGATCTGCATCCAGCGGAAGAGATTTTGCTTGCGCTCTTCGATGGTCAGCACCATTTGACTGATGTGGATGCGATTGCAAAAGAACTGCAATCATTGCCTGAGACAGCCAGCCTGCCAGTGCGCAATGGTATCGATCTGGTGGTACAGCTTGATAATATTGGAGCGTTGGATTGATAAACAGCGAACTCAAAGGAAAAGGTGGTACGCTAAAACCATCTGAAAGAAAGCGAGGGGAAACCACTGAGATGTGGTAAGAAGATAAAAGAAATGAAAGAATATACGAGTGCAAAGCCTCATCCTGCTTTACTGGACTTACGAGGTCAATTTCACCTGGAGCCAGGACTCTCTCATGATCCAACATGGCCTCCTGATTATCCAATGGAGGTCTTTCCTATTACAGATGAGCAAGCCATCCTTGTCAGGTTCCAAAACACTTCTCTCATTGACCTTCCAAGCGGGGAGGTTCGCTGGACCATTGCCTGTCCGGCGTTGAATGCTGCCCCTTGATGTGGAACGGAATATACTTGCATTAGGAGCAAAAGGATGGGTCTATCTCTGGGACCTCCACACTGGCTCGCTCTTACAAACATTTCCCCTTGGAGATGACGATGATGTAGTAACATCTCTTGCTTTCCATCCCCATAGTTTGTTTCTTGCTGTTGCTCTCTATTATGATACTATCCAACTCTGGCGACTAAAAGATGGTCAACTTGTATGTACGCTGTCACCTGAAGAGTATAGTGCCTATAAAAGCCTTGCCTTCAGTCCCGATGGCCAATTCCTTGCGACCGGAAATTTTGAAGCGGGAGAGGTCTGGCTATGGCAGATTCCAGGTGGCCAGCTTGTACAGCAAATGGAACCGCCTGCAGGAAGAGTTGAGGGACTTGCTTTCAGTCCTGACGGCCAACTCCTGGTTTGCGGTGAGGGTGGTGGTGATATAAAGGACATAGAAATGCGTGTATGGGATATGCAAACAAAACACGCTGTACAGAGCTTTGCAAGGGGCGATTGGTGCCCGGCGTTTAGTCGGATGGAAAACTTTTATCAGAATCTGCATTTGATTGGCATCTGGGATGTTGCGACAAGGAAAGGTATACGCTTTATTCCAGCACACCAGGGGCGTCTCTCTCGTCTTGTTTTTAGCCCAAGTGGACAAGTTCTTGTCTCCATTGGCGATCGGAAACCAACGATTTGCTGGTGGAACGTTGAGAACGGACGAGAAATCTATTGTATGAGTTAACCCAGAGAATGGGATACCTATACACTAATATTATATAGGAAAAATATCTTATTTTTAATTGAATAGATTCAATATTACCATGCGTTATAAAAGTAGGGTTTACATTTGGTGGAACTATTCCAGATCTATCAATATGATTATACACGCAAAGAAATATGTAGCAGAAGCCAGAATACATGAAAAGAAATGTGCAGCAGAAAGCCAGGTAGAAATGTAGTGAGGAGACTATATGAAGGCGCAAGAGCATCAGTTTTTACCCTTTCTCAATGGCAAAAAGCAATTTATCATTCCTATTTATCAGCGCACCTATAGTTGGCGGCGTGAGCAATGTGCTCAATTGTGGCAGGATATCGTGCGGGTGGGTACAGATCAAAGTATGCCGGGGCATTTTCTGGGTTCCATTGTATTTATCCAGCAAGGGGTCATTCTTTTTGGTAATGTTCCGCAATTTTTGTTGATCGACGGTCAGCAGCGCCTCACCACGTTAATCCTCTTGCTTGCAGCACTGGCTGAGGCTGCTCAGGATGGCGTTGATCCAGAATTTCGCAAAGAGATCTATGATTCCTATCTGGTGAATACTTTTGGCAAGGATGAGCAACGCTATAAGCTTTTGCTGACGCAAAGTGATCGCGAGGTTTTGAAGCAAATTATTGATCATCCTCAAAAGATCTCCACCAGCAAGACATTCAGCTACCTTGTCGACAATTACAACTTTTTTTGTGATCAGTTAAAACAACATGATGTAGAGCTAAATACTGTCTTGCAAGGCATCAATAAGCTCTTCATCGTAGAAATCTCACTTAACAAAGAGTACGATAATCCACAACTGATCTTTGAAAGTCTAAACTTCGACCGGAATGGATCTTTCCCAGGCCGATCTTATCCGCAATTATGTATTGATGGGGATGGATAATGATGAGCAATCGAGGCTCTACAAGGAGTACTGGTACCCTATCGAGCAAAAATTTCGCTATGAAGGGACAGGGGATGCCTTTGATCGCTTCATGCGTGATTATCTCACGTTAAAGCAAGGGATCATTCCTAATATCGATAAAGTTTATACTACCTTCAAGCAATACCATCGCAGTAGATACAAAGTGCCAATTCGTGAGATCATTGAGGATATTGCTCGCTACGCCGACTATTTCGCCAATATAGCGTTTCTTCACGAGGAAGATCCAGCTCTCAAACAGGCTATGCGTGATATTAATGTGCTGAAAGTTGATGTCGCCTACCCGTTTTTTCTTGAACTTTATGATGACTATCGACAGAAGTTGCTCTCAAAGTCTGACTTTCTGGCGATCATTCGTCTGGTCGAAAGCTACGTTTTTCGACGAGCCATTTGTGGTATTCCAACCAATGCCTTAAATAAGGTCTTTGTTACATTGGCGAAAGAGATTGACAAGGCGCACTACCTGGAAAGTTTTCAGGCAGCACTACTTGCAAAAGGTGGAAATAGTCGTTTCCCACATAGCGATGAGTTCCGTGGAGCTTTGATCACGAAGGATGTATACAACTACCCAAGGCGCAATTACCTGCTGCGGAAGTTGGAAAATTATCAACGCAAAGAGTTGGTCGCGATCGAGAATTGCACTATTGAGCATATTATGCCACAGAATGCACGCTTATCGGATGCCTGGAAGCAAGAACTGGGGTCAGATTGGAAGATGGTTCATGAGAAATACCTGCACACCATTGGCAACCTGACACTCACGGGTTATAACTCAGCGCTCAGTGATCGTCCATTTCAGGAGAAGCGCACGATGAAGGGTGGCTTTGATCACAGTCCGTTGCAGCTCAATGAAAGCGTCGCCTATGTTGAGCGTTGGGATCAGCAGGCAATCGAAAAGCGAGCAATCCTTATAGCTGATCTGGCAATGAATGTATGGGTTTTTCCCGACCTCTCTATCGAGCAGGTCAACAAGTATAGTGGCAATAAAGCGAGTAAAAAGGCAACATTGACTGAGATTATTGGGCCAATTGAGCATCCACAGGCAGGTTTTGTGCCCGCCGGGTTTAAATTGGTCCAGACCACTGAGAAGCGCTTCTATCTTTTCCGCAACGTTGAGAATGAATGGGTACAGTACGGAAACGGAAAAAACCCCTGGTTTGCTATCTCGTGGGATTATGCCAGAGAATGGGTACGGGATATCTTTCGGAAAAATGAGATGCCGCTGGGTGTGGGTGGCGAGAAAATCCTGGCGACAGTGACTCCGCACAAAAATGATGGTGAGATTCTGACCGATTATTTTGTGTTAGAGGATGCAGCAAAAAGCTCATACACGCTTGCTGATTATCCTATGTTGCAGGGTAACATGCTCAATCTCTACAATGAACTGCGTAAACGTGTGCTCAACTTGAGCGTTGGGGTACGGGAGGAGATCAAAAAGCTTTATATTGCCTATAAGCTCACAACTAATTTCGTGGATGTGGAGCCACAGAAGAACGGACTGCATCTCTATTTGAACATGCCTTTTGAGGAGATCGATGATCCGCAAAAGATGTGTGAGGATGTAACGCGTATCGGGCATCATGCGAATGGACATATACGAGTGCGGTTAACAGGGATGCAGCAGTTGGAGGATGTACTGTATCTTGTCCAGCAGGCATTTGAGCGACAGAATAGGGATGAGGCGGTTGCCTGATATGCTTGCTATGAAAGAACGAGATATCCATCCCGTTCTTCTTTGATTTTCTTGTTCTCATCTAGCAAGTAGAGAATTGCTCTCGCTAAGGTCACCATTGTCCCACCTGGACCTAGACCAATCCTCATAGTTACCAGAATGAGTGCGTTACTTTCATCGCCAATTGCCGAGATCTCATGAACACTTCCGGGTTCGATAAGCTGCGCGGCTTTTATCTTGGGTCCCATGTAAGCGTCGATGCCTGTCAATTCTGCGGTAGCCTTCATGGGATGAGTAGTAGTTACCACAGCATGCACATCTGGTGCGAGTAGCTCTCTTGTCTTATCCCAATCATGATGACTCCAGGCGTTTATATGGGCGCGTGCTATTGTAACGGCTGTCGAATCTTGCGTTTTCATCGTTTTTTCCTCCAAATTAACTCTTTAGTCAGTCCCGGCCTCATCAACAAAGACGACCTCATAGAGATGGGGTTCGAAACTCGTGGCAAGCTGTGAGAGGGCCTGGAACTGGGGAGCAATTTCAGGGTTCTGCAACATGGCCTCGAAATCTGCTTGACTACGCCACTGGGCATAGGTGGTTACTTTCGTTCCATCCAGACTTTTGTGATAATTATTTGAGATGTAACCAGGAAGCTTCCTTATTGTACTTTGGGCCGCTCCAACGAGCAGATCGACGAGCTGTTGCTGGTTCTCTGGGGAAACGGTGAAAACGTTGATGTGGGTGACGATGTTTTTGTCAGTGGTAATGCGTGTCATACTCTTCTTCTCCTTATTAGAGCAATATATGCTTCAAGAAGCATATATTGCATGGCATTTAAACGCTGCCTTCTTGATGAAGTGTTTCAGCAATTTGTTTTATCTTTTGTAGCCGTTCATCCCAGAGCGTTGCAGCCTGTGACAGTTCCTGGGCTGCAACACTGAGTCCTTCTGGCTCAAGGCTAAAACGAACCTCTTTGCCCGTTTTGCGCTCTTTGACGAGACCCGCCCTTTTCAGAACAGCTATGTGTTTACTCACCGCCTGACGGCTAAACGGCACTTCATCTGCCAGCCTGCTTGCAGTTGCTTCACCTTTGAGAAGCAAAACCTCGATGAGCTTCCGTCGGCTCGGTTCAGCAATAGCAAACCAGAGCTTTTCATTAAAAGGTGCAGTTGATGACATACCTATGCCTTTGTTGGGATGTTCTGGGCACAACGCTGCAAATTAGACAGAAAGTCACCCCAGCCAGGGGTATGCTTAGCAATCAGAGTGGCTTTCTGTTCTGCAGTAATCTCAAGTTTCTCGAAACCGCTTTCGGTTAAGCATATCTTTGTCTCTGCACCGTCCTCCGTCAGCCTGAACTCAACCAGGGTTTGCTGATGGGTCGCTTTGGTTTCCTCATCGGGTGCGACCCACAGAAATGAGAAAAGATGAGGCTTCTCTACCTCTACAATTTCCAGGGGGGCTTCAAAGTCCTCGCCCCAGGTTAGTTTGCCTTTTCCTCCTCGTCGCAAGTCTATTTCTGCCCGACTCCCAAACCACTGGCTGATGTATTCAGGCTTTGTGATGACGTCCCATACGGTCGCTATCGGTGCCTGAATGCTGATTTCTCGCTCAATCTTATCGGTCATAGAAAAACTCCTGACGTTCTGTAACACAATTAACTATTCCATAGTAGAGTTCATACGTGCAACCTTTGGTTGCATATCACACTCTTATTTTAATGAAAAAGAAGGGCGTTGTCAAGAGGGGAACAGACTGGCGAGGCACTTAATAGAACATGTTTGCAAAAGTGATATATTGCTATTAGATAGCATGCAACGAGAGGAAAAACATATGTCTGAACAGAACACTCCACTAACATTTATGGCCGTCCACGCCCACCCTGACGATGAAGTCTTTGGCACGGGTGGGACGTTTGCAAAGCTGGCTGATCAGGGCGTGCGCACCGTTCTGGTTACTGCAACGATGGGGGAAGAGGGCGAGATCGTTGACCCAAACTTGAGCGAACAGGCAAAAAAGGAGCTCTTTCCACACCTGGCAGACGAGCGGCGTAAAGAGCTGCGGGCTTCAGTTGAGGCGCTGCATATTCAAGAGTCGCGCCTACTTGGTTTCCGCGATTCGGGGATGGCGGGTACTCCGTCGAATAATCATCCTGACGCGTTTTACCAAGCGACGTTCGATGAGGCGGTGAAGCGCTTAGTCGTGCTCATTCGTGAGTTGAAGCCACAGGTTATTGTGACCTATGACGCCTTTGGCACCTATGGACATCCCGATCATATTCAGGCTCAGCGCGTGACAAACGCCGCATTCGAGGCGGCTGGGGAACCGCGCTGTTTTCCTGAGTTGAATATGGAAGCATGGCAACCTGCAAGGCTCTATTATACGGCGATGCCACGCTCTTTTATGGTCAAGATGATGGAGCAGGCGAAGCAGGCGGGCGAGTCGGGTCCATGGGATAATCCAGCGATGAATACAGCTATTATGGGTACGCCGGACGAAATTATGACGACGCGCGTTGATGTGCGCAACTATATCGAGGACAAATTGAAGGCGTTTGCTGCACATAAAACACAGATTGCGCCTGATAGTTTTGTCTTCACCATACCAGAAGAAGCGCGTGAACAGGTCTTTGGGTACGAATACTTTGTCCTGGCCCGTAGTGCGATTGCACCACATAGCGGACCATTAGGGCAAAATCTGCTGGAAAGACTGTTATAGGTCGCACATTTCTCCCAGGATGATGTGGCCCTTATCGCCATCCACGGTCAAACGTTGACCATCCTGTATAGTCTGCAGCAGGCCAGAAATATTGATCACGGCAGGGATGCCAAGTTCGCGGGCCACGATTGCTCCATGGGAGAGGTAGTCGCCAGTTTCCATCACAATGGCGCTGGCTCGCAAGAAAAGGCCACACCGGGAGCGATGGGCGGCGCTTGCATGGGTCCTGTTACCATAGTGCAGATTACTATGGCACAAGCGACGGCTTCATCTGAGAATCCGTGATGGCGACGATAAGCGAGTGCACGTGGTATCCACAGAGATGCATAACAGCCTTTCTATAGCAGTGGGGTAATTCTATACTATAAGGGTTGCAAGAGTCAATAAGAAAGCGAACCTGGACGAATGCTTCAGGTAAGCTAGTCCATATTTCATCGGCGTGGCAACCTGATTTATCGCGTACTCAATTCATTGAAATCATCGGTTATGAAATGATGGCTGGTAGAACAAAGCGGGTAAACAACTCTTTTTGAGGAGATGAAGATCGTCTCTCATATTCAGAGGAGATGACCACAACAAGGTCAACGGCTGGAACGACAAAAATGAATTGTCCCCCGAGTCCTGCGGCAAAAAAGGCGGCGTGCTCCCCCAACGTGGTAATCCACCAGAGCAGTCCATAGGCATCATCTTCAGGCCAACCTCCTGTATTATGTGCCTGGATCGAGGCCTGCGCATACGAACTGGGAATAAGGGGCTGATCCTCCCAGTATCCTCTATGCAGATAGAGATAGCCAAATTTCGCCATATCACGTGGCCTGAGATGGAGTCCCGAAGCACCACGATATCGTCCTTCCGGCGTCTTTTCCCAGCGAAATCCATGCTGTACATCCGTTGCTATTTTCAAGGGGCGAAACAGTTGCTCAGTTGCAAAGGTGAGCAGGTCGGTCTGCATTACGCTCTCCAGAAGATAAGCAAGTACCTGCACAGGGGGATCTCCATAGCAAAAAGCCTGCCCAGGCGGGTTCAGCAGGGGCGTCGCAAAGACGGCCTCCATGTAGCTCTTATACCCTTCAAAGTGATAGCGACCGCTCGACAGATTGTCCATCCCACTAACCATTGTCAGGAGATGGCGTAGGGTGATTACTCGCTTCTGCTCATCGAGTTTGAAGAGATGTTCATCTGCAAGAAAGTCAGGTAAGGTCTGATCGAAGGCATGCAGAGAGTCCTTGCAAAAGGCAATACCAATGAGAGATGAGAGAATACTTTTTGTACAGGATGCAATGGGGAAAGAACTATGAGTCGTGTATCCTTGATAGTAGTGTTCAAACACCAACGCTCCATGCCGAACAATGAGCATTGCATAGATGGGAAGTGATTGATCTTGAATGAAGGTATGAAGCTGCATAAGCCGATTAGAATCCATTCCCCGTGCTTCTGGAGAAGCTTCCTCCCAATCAGGGGTAGGCCAGGGTATATGTTGCATATATTTTTCCATAAAACACTCCTCTGCTTCACATCAAATACGTGCCTTCGTCCAAGGGTGCGATACAATCTGGCCTCTACCCGGTTTACGAACATATTATGCTATCTTCTTGCCACAATCACATGTATCCCACGAGCAGGACGCAAGGTCAGATGATGTAGAGGGTCTGGTGTTATATCTTGACCCGGCACCAGGGAAAATTTCACGCGTTGGGCCAGCGTTGCCAGGAGCAGGTGTCCTTCCATCATAGAGAAGTACATGCCGATACAGATGCGCGGGCCTGCACCGAACGGTACAAATGCATAACGAGGGAGTTGTTTTTCCCGTTCGGGTGTGAAGCGCTCGGGATCAAATTTCTCCGGATCAGGAAAGTATTCGGGGCGACGATGCAATGTATAGGGAGCGATCAGGGCAATCTGCTCTTTTGAGATATGATAGCCGTCGATCTCTACATCGCGCAACGCACGCCGGGACATTGCGTAAGCGGGCGGGTAGAGGCGTAGTGTTTCTTTAAAGACTTGCAAGCAATATGGTAGACGGGCCAGATCTTCGTAGGTTGGTGTGCGACCTTGCAGGACGGTATCGACCTCTTGCAGAACCTTTTGATAGATTTCCGGGTGCTGGCAAAGGAGATACCAGGTCCAGGTGAGAGCGGTTGCAGTTGTTTCATGACCGGCACCGAAGAGGGTCAGGCACTCAGCCATTAATTGATCATCGCTCATGGGATTGCCATCTTCATCTCTGGCCTGAAGCAGGATGGAGAGGAAATCATTGCGCTCGGTTGCACTGTTGCGGCGCTCAGCGATGAAACGGTCTATAGCATTGCGCAATACCTGCATGGATTTGCGTGTGCGCCTGTTACCGGGCAAAGGCCAGCTATAAGGTGGTGGGAAGAGTGTTGAAAGCCTCTGTGCAACATGAGCGAAAAGAACGGACATTGCCTTGCCAAGTTCGTCTGTTTCAGCGAAAACATCGGCATCAAAGAGCGCCTTCCCAATAATACTCATCGTAAGGTTTGTCATCTGCTGATCAATGTCGATGATGGCACCATCTTGCCATGTTTGCTGAATTTGCTCTGCATAGTCGCCCATGATTGTGGCATAACTGGCGATATGACGTGGCTGGAAGGAGGGTGCCATAAGCTTACGCTGACGGCGGTGGAAATCGCCTTCGCTCGTGAAAATACCGTCACCAACAACGGGGCGAAAGACGTTATGGATAGCGTCACCTTTGTCAAAATCGTAGGCGTGTTCGACCAGGATACTATGAATATGTTCTGGTTTGTTGAACATAATAGCCGGAAATGGCCCGAAATGCATGCCATAGACATCGCCTGCTGCGGCTATACGTTTAAGAAGGGTGAGACGATCCCTGCTATATTCTGGCAGGTTACCGAGGATGGGAGTGCCGCGTATATAGCGTATGGTTTTCTGAGTCGAGGGATCTTTTTTTACTTGCGTCGCCATGCTGCATGCTTCCTTTTGCATAGTGAAGGGCAGGTTCTGCGTGTTACCTGCCAATCTGATTATATACTGTTATATGTCTATTAAGATTATAGCATGCTGAGGTTAGAGGGATTGAGGACTACACAGGATAATGAATGGCACCCCTACACCATTGGGATGAAACATACGATCTTGCCCACATTCATCCCTCGATCCCAATGGTGTAGGGGTGCCATTCATTATCCCGCTGCCCACCACCCGACTTATACCAGTTCGAAATAGCGGCGACGATCCCAATTCGTCACAGCCTTCTCATATTCCTGCACTTCCCATTTGCGCGTGGTGGAGAAGTGTTCAACGAAATCTTTGCCGAGAAATTCTTTGGCGACTTCGCTCTGCTCAAACATACGGGTTGCATCGACCAGATTGCGTGCCAGAGGTAGGATTTTGCCCTCCGCGAGAGCTTTTGTGACCACTGCGGGATCATAGGCGTTGCCTGAAAGTCGCTCGGGCAGCTCTAGTTTGCGCTCAATACCGTAGAGGCCGCTTGCCAGCATCGCCGAGAAAGACCATATAGAAGTTGGCGTCCGCACCCGGAACACGATTTTCGACGCGAATGGACTTCTGGCCGTTGTTGATGATGCGTGCGGCGCATGTGCGATTATCCATGCCCCAGGTGGTGTTGAGCGGTGCCCATGTGCCCTCAATATAGCGTTTATAGGAATTGATGAAGGGCGCGTAGAGCACCATGAACTCAGGCATCTTGCTCAGAACACCGGCCAGGAAATGGCGCATGGTTGTGGACATGTGGCCCTCGGCGTTATCGTCCCAGAAGATGTTGCGCTCAAGATTGCGATCCCAGAGGCTCAAGTGCGAATGGCCGCTACTGCCGTCTTCCTGGTCGTTCCATTTCGCCATGAATGTAGCACTCAGGCCCATTTGATGACAGATCTCTTTAACGCCGGTTTTAAAGAGCATTGTACGGTCGGCGGCGGCCAGCGCGTTAGAATAGTGAATATTCATTTCGTACATACCAGGGCCATGTTCGCGATTGTAGCCCTCGATCTCGACGCCGTGGTCGCGCATCATACGCGCGATACGGCCCAGGAGCTGATCATCCGCACTCGACTGGCTGATGACATAACAATTCATGCCAGGATTAAGAGGTGTCAGGTTGGGTCCAAAATCTTTGTCGCGCAGAGAGACCTGGTTCTCGCGGAAGAAGCGGAACTCTAATTCGGAGGCGGCCATTGGTTCGTAGCCGAGCGAACGTGCACGCTCGACAAGGGTCTGGAGGATGTAGCGGGGCGAGATTGTCACCTCTTCGCCGTGTTCGGTCCACAGATCACAGATGCAGGATGCGACGTTTTCTTCCCAGGGTACAAGGGCAAACGTGGTCAGGTCGGGCTTCATCACGATGTCGGCGAAGCCGCGTGCCCAGTTGCTGAAGGCCAGATTGGGGAGCACATTTTCGGCGATATCCCAGCCAAAAAGCACATCGCATTGTGCAAAGCCGCTGTCCAGGGATTCAAGAAAGAAGCGTGACGCCACACGTTTGCCACGATAGACGCCCTCTATATCGGGTGCACCGACTTTGATGTACTCGATCTTCCCTTCATCAATGAGTTGTTTGATAGTTGAAATATCCATGATTCTTTAACCTTTCTTTAAACTCCGGGCCACCAATTGATAAATCACGGACGCGATAAATCGGGTGCCCTACCAGGTTGCGTCTATTTTGGTTCAGGGCGATAAATCGGGTGCCCTACCAGGTTGCGTCTATTTTGGTTCAGGGCGATAAATCGGGTGCCCTACCAGGTTGTGTCTATTTTGGTTCAGGGTACTGAAAAAATTAAAAATAGTTTGACGATATGCCTCCATCGACGACGAGCCAGGAGCCAGTTGTCCAGGCTGATTCGTCGGATGCCAGATACAGCGCCATGTACACAATATCGCGTGCCTCGCCAAATCTAGCGAGGGGGATGCGGTTCAGGCGTTTGTTACGTTCCTCCTCGCTGGTCCATAGATAGCGCAGCAGAGGTGTTTCAATCGGGCCGGGGCAGATGGCGTTGCAACGAATACCGTCCCGCCCATATTGTACCGCAAGAGACTTCGTGAGCGATAGCAGGGCACCTTTGGAGGCGGTGTAGGCATCCTGCGGCACAGTACAACCCAGCAAGGCAACGAACGAGGCGATATTAATAATTGAGCCTTTCCCCTGTTTGATCATATGAGGAATAGTGTATTTGGAGCACAAAAAGACGCTTTTGAGGTTGATGTCGAGCACTCTATCCCATAATGCGCCGGTATTGGTAACGACGCTCTGATCTTCTGGGAGCATAACACCGGCATTATTATAAAGAACATCGACGTGTCCAAAGGTTTCGAGCGTTGTATTGACTAATGCTTTGACCTCGTCTTCGTTGGTGACATCGGTTTTGACGAAGATGGCACTTCCGCCAGCATCGCGAATGGTCTGTGCGGTTTCTGCACCAGCTTTTTCATTGATATCGGTGACGACGACGCTGGCACCTTCGCTGGCGAAGAGTTCGGCGGCAGCCTGACCCATTCCACTGGCAGAACCAGTGATGATGGCGACTTTGTTGGCTAATCTCATAAGAGGTTGTCTCTTTCGTGTTACGTAAATAAACCGTAGGGACTCGATTGTATCGCGTCCGCAATTCATTGACCGTTGATCCCAGATCAATGCATTGACCACCAGATCGATAAATTGCGGACGCGATACAATCGAGTCCCTACCATGTTCCGCCTATTTACAAACTGGGTCATAAAGATATGGAACATGGTATACAGGTATTACTCGATGCCTGGAACGCCCTCCGCATCAATGAGGACAGTTTCGCCTACGCTTTTTTCTATTTCAGAGAGTTCGGCTGCTGAACCCTGGACATGTGGGCCTTTAAACCAGTGTCGAACGCTTACCAGCCACCAGATGACCAGGATGACGAGGGTGCCCAGTACCACAACGGGAGTGTAGTTGAACGTAACTGCCGAAATGGGATTGGCGGTAGGCAGCATGAACAGCACTGAGATGAAAAGAACCCACAGGACTGCGATAACGCCGATAGGCCTGCTCCAACTGCCCAGGTGCCAGGGTCCGCGCTGAAAATCTCGTGCGAACAGGCGTAGTAAGATGGGCAAGACGTAAGAGATGTAGAGGCCGATGACCGCAATCGATGTGATAGCAACGTAAGCCGCGAAATTAAAGACGGTGGGAATAGCCAGAATGAAAGCTGCAACAGCCGCCAGGATGATCGCGTTGCGCGGGGTACGGCCCCGATCAAGACTATGCCACAGGTTGGAGAAAGGCACAGCACCATCGCGCGAGAAGGCGTAGATCATGCGCGAATTGGTGGTAATCGAAGACATGCCACAGAAAAACTGTGCACCTACGGCAACAGCGAAAAACAGGGTTCCCAGGAGGAAGCCGAGACGACTCTCCAGGATATAGAGAACGGGATTAATGAAGCCAGCCGCTTTGACCAGATCGGGAGCTGCAGAGAGCAGTCCCATCAGCACAACATAGCCAGCAAAGGCTGAGACGACAACGGACATGACGATGCCCCAGGGCGCTCTGGTTGCGGCACCGACGGTCTCCTCCGTCATGTGTGCCGAGGCATCATAGCCCGTATAGGTATACTGAGCCAGGAGCAAACCCAGCAAGAAGGCGTACCAGGTTGGAAAGCCGGTCGCATTATATTTGGGATCGACGTTGAAAAGGGTGCCAGCAGAATTAAGTGGAGCAGCAGTTACATGTGTCGCAAAAGTTGCGCCGCCAAATTGATTTCCAATGAGTGCGGCAATAACGACCCCTACACCAATCAGGATCACACCAACAATGTGCCACCAGACACTAATATCATTGAGAAGAGCGACGATACGCACGCCGAAGATATTCAGGCCAGCATGCAGGATAAGGACAACGGCATAGATTGCCAGGGTGGCCCATTGTGTCGCGGGATCAATGGCGAGGATGCTACCCAGCTTAGCCGGGAAGCTGGGAAACCAGGCATTGAGCAAGACATCGATGGAGACGGCGAGACCGTAATCGATGCCAGCGGTCACAGCGACCTGCCCAATCAGATTGAACCAGCCAGTGAACCAGCCCCAGGCGGGTCCGCCCAGTTGCGAGGCCCAGTAGTAGAGACCGCCAGCGGTTGGATAGGCGGAGGCTAGCTCGGCCATGCCTAGAGCAACGATGACGACGAAAATGGTGACCAGAGGCCAGCCAATCGCGCCTGCTGCAAAGCCGGAAGTCGTGATGCCGGTGTAGAAAAGAGTAAGACAACCACTGAGGACGGAGATGATGGTGAATGAGATGGCGAAGTTGGAAAAACCGCCCATGGTGCGAAAAAGCTCTTGCGCATAGCCCATGCCGTGGAGACGTTTGATGTCTTGCGCGATAAGTTCATCTTTAGTTGAACGCGAATTTGATGACAAGGTGTACCTCCTGTCCGGGGGTGACGAAATACGACAAGTTGTAGAGGTGATTAATCAAGCACGGTAATGCGAATCTGTACGGTTCAGTGCGAGAGAAAGGTCAGCGGTGAACAACGGTGTACAGGGCGCTCCGTACGTTGTTTCTGAACCTCCTTTCTGGATGCCTGCTAAAAGAGGAGATGGCATTTCTGCATGGAGTGAAATTCCATATGTTAATTATGTGGAATGTTAGTGGTACTCGTCAATAGGGATGAGTATTTTCCTCTTACGATACAATTTTATGAAAAACGAAACTTTTGAGTTCAGAGATTCCACTCTTGTCTGCTTCCTGTATCCAGGAACGCAATTGTTGACATTTGCTCACGTATCATCGAGAGAAACAGATGCATTCGCTAAGTTGGTGATAGAATAAAGGAGGTGCAACGAACGAGCAAAGGTGGGGTACATTGCAACACTGTATGCGCGAGCATCAACCGAAGAAGAGAGCAAGACGATCAAAAAATGGAGTCAATCGCTGCTGGAAAGGGTCCGACTTCATGCTGGATACTCTTGTTCTGACGATCCCCATTATGATCCCTGGTTTCCTATCGTCCGCGTATAGAATGAGAGACAATCTCAGCAATCGTGCGGCCACGCTTACGGTATGAGCGGGTCTGGCTGCTCAGTTTCGTTCTAATGAGGGTATTTCATCATATGGACATGTATAAGTGTCGTCTGCGACACTCGCGAAGTTCCTCTCCTGGGAGACACCTCAATCAATGGAGGTTCCTGGTGTCTCTGCTCATTGCTCTTTTCCTTCTATTTGGCATAAGATTTCTTGGTCCTGCAACTCAGCAGAATGTTGTTCACGCAGCTAGCTCAAATCCTATCGTCGTAGAGAATCAGCAGGCGGGGACAACGAGCTGGCAATTCGACAATTTCAACAAGGAATCACGACATGAGATCGAGGGCTATGCCTCACTGACCAGTGTGAACAAAGGGAGTCAGATCAGTTTCATGGTCTCGCTCTCCACGAACGCCCAGTACACGATGAATATCTACCGCATGGGGTATTATGCCCATGGGACTAATCCCGATGGTTCAGCCTGTAGCGGATGTGGCGGGCGGTTGATGCAGAGCGTTGGGCCGCTCAATGGTACAACACAAGCTGCCTGTCCTACCACCACCTCCGGTGCAGATTTTGGCATGATCGAATGCCAGTGGACGCCCAGTTATACCCTCACCATTCCCACGAGTTGGACAACTGGCAACTACATCGTGAAGCTCAAGCGCCTTGATAATCAGCTTGAAAATTACCTGACGTTCGTCGTGCGCGATGATAGTAGCACCGCTGATATTGTCTACTCAATGGATGTCACCACCTGGCAGGCCTATAGCTACTGGGGTGGAGCAGGAAATAAGAATATTGGCTACAATCTGTATGGAGAATTCAATGATGCCACGCAAGCGTTCGTTGGAAATACACGCGCTTACACGGTCTCGTTTGATCGCCCCTATATGGATCAAGGGTCGGAGGATGGAGCTGGCAATTTTATGGTCTGGGACTACCCCATGATTCACTGGATGGAAGCGCAGGGGTATAACATCACCTATGTTACTGACGTTGATCTAGAAAACAATCCGAGCGTGTTCAAGGGACATAAAGTATTCGTGAACACAGGCCACGACGAATACTATGCAGACAATATGCGTGCGAATGTCCAGAATTTCATCACCGCTGGTGGGAATGCTGCTTTTTTCAGTGCTGATGATATCAATCGTCGCATGATCTGGAGTAATTCGATCTCCGGTCAGCCCGACCGACGCGAGCACTGCGACAAGGGAGGACTACCCAACTCTACCACCGTTGATTGGCGAGCGCAGACACCACCACGACCTGAAAATCAGATCACAGGTTCGTTGTCCAATGGTGCCGCTGCTGCACGTCCATTCCTGGTTTATGATCCAACAAGCTGGATTTTCGCAGGAACGGGCCTCGTCAAATACAATGGAAAAGTTATTACGAGCGGACCTGGGCAGAATGCTATTCAGGGCCTGATTGGCTATGAATTTAGCACGCGTGCCGTCAATGACCCCAGCCTCTCTGCGTATATATCGTATGAGCCACCAGGCTTACAGCAGGTTGGTCATTCGTTCGTACCAGCGTCAGACAATGGGGTCAATTCCTGGGCCGATACGACGTTGTATACCTCATCAGGCGGTGGCACAGTCTTCTCGGCAGGCACAATTGAGTGGTCCTGGGGAGTGGATAACGGGTTTAATGATGGCTTTTGTGATTGCAACCAGGGTTTTGCCAACACCGATAGCCAGATCATCACCGCGAATATTTTGAACAGGTTGGTCGGCAGTCCTGCCCCAGCCATCAGTTTGAGTCCAACTGCGTTAAGCTTTGGCAATCAAAACGTGGGCGTGACCAGTGCTGTACAGACGGTTACCCTGACGAATACCGGCACGTTGCCTCTGACGATCAACAGCATCGCCTTGACTGGCGCAAACACCAGTGACTTTGCTCAAAGCAATACCTGCCCAATCAGCCCTGCCACACTTGCAGCCAGTACCAGTTGTACGCTGAACGTGACCTTTACGCCTTCAACCAATGGGGCAAAAAGTGCAGGCGTGAGCATCAGCGACAACGCGGCTGGCAGTCCTCAGGCGATTTCACTCCTGGGCACAGGTGTCACGGCTGCTCCGGTCGCCACGTTGAATCCTACAGAGTGTGACCTTTGGCAACCAAAACATAGGTACATCCAGTTCTACACAGGCTATTACATTGACCAACACTGGTACTATCCCTCTGACGATCAACAGTATTGCCTTGAGCGGCACAAACGCCAGTGACTTTGCTCAAAGCAACACCTGCCCGATCAGTCCTGCTACGCTCGCGGTGAATGGAAGCTGTACATTCAATGTAACGTTCACGCCTGCGACCAATGGGGCACGCAACGCGAGCGTAAGCATCAACGATAACGCGGCTGGCAGTCCGCAGACGGTTCCACTCGCCGGTATAGGTGTGACACCGGCTCCGGCAGTCACATTGAATCCTGCGAGTGTAAACTTTGGCAATCAGAACGTAACGACGACCAGCACAGCTCAAAGCGTCACTCTGACGAATACTGGCACGTTGGCTCTGACGATCAATAGCATTGCCCTGACGGGCACAAACGCGAGTGATTTTGGCGAAACCAGTACTTGCCCGCTGAGTCCGAATACGCTGGCTGCCAATACAGCATGCAAAGTCAGCATAACCTTCACACCGGGCACGACAGGATCACGCAGTGCGAACGTGAACATCAGCGACAACGCTCCTGACAGCCCACAGAACGTCCCACTAAGCGGCACAGGTGTAACGCATACGCCAGGGGTCAGCCTGATCGGAAGTACAACGGCCAATGGCAACTTTGGTGCTGGTGTTGGCCTAAAGATCCCCTCCGTGCAAGCAGGCGATTTGCTGATCGTCGTAGCGGGGACGAATGGTTCTCCGTCAAGTTGGACCACTCCGACGGGCTGGAACGCGGGTGCAGGTGCAGGTGCCGGGAATCCTGATAACCAGGGCCTCAACTGGTGGTGGAAAAGCGCCAGTGGCAGCGAGTCAGGCACCACGGTCACCCTGAAATCCTCCTCCTATGCGGATGGGGGAGGGGTCATTCTGGTCTATCGTGGCACGTCCGCAACCCCTATTCAGGCAGTGAGTGGACTTGCAAGCAACGACAATAATGGGAATGGGAATGTGACTTCGGTGCCATTCAACAGGGTAGCATGGAGCCCGTCAGCAAACGTCGTGAGCGTACTGCTCATGAGTTGGCAGCCTGCTAATGCGACGGTGACATGGCCAGCCAGTTACACCTTGCAAGCAACGGCCAATGATACCTATAGTTTTGTGGCAGTAGGAGCGAATCTTACTTCCCAGACTGCCAGCAGCTTGAGTGCCCAGACTGCGACGCTCTCTGTATCACAGGCAGTCGTGCCAACATTACAAATAGCCATTCTTGTTGGTCCCTGATGGCCTACATAAAGAGATTTGAGTTTTAATGTAGTACGTGAAATAGTAATGGTACTCGTCAATAGGGATGAGTAATTTTCCCTCCGGTGTCATAAGAAAGTGACATCAGGGGGAAAATTTTGTCTCTGCTTTACTTCGCGGGTCGTTCGAGGGCGATGACAGGAATTTCACGATCCGTCTTCTTTTGATATTCGGCATAGGGCGGAAATACTTCTACTGCACGCGCTAATGCCTTTTCGCGCTCCTGACCTGTGAGGATGCGGGCGGTAGTTGCAAATTTCTCACTGCCAACCTCAACCGTCACTTCAGGGTGTGCAAGCACATTGAGGTACCACTCGGGATGTTTGGGATAGCCACCTTTGGATGCGACGGCAATCAAGCGATCACCCTCATCGACACGCATCAAGGGAATGATGCGCTCCTGACCTGTTTTAGCTCCAGTGGTGGTCAGTAGAATTAATGATCCCCAACCCTGCACCTGGCCTTCGTGAGCACGAAACTCCTCAATCACTGCTTTGTTACGTTCATTCCATGTTGTCATAAATCAAAGCTACCTTTCAGCATTTTAAAAACTGAGAAAAGTGGAGACACTCCATAATGGTCTCTAATGGTCTCTTTTAGAAAAACAGCATTGTGCCTGGCAAATATTCCAAATATCTTGAGAGGGATGCAGCGATGAAAAAGGTTTCAGCATTAATACGTAACGGGCGCAAAAAATGCTATACTCTCAAAGAGTGACGCGCTAATTTTACGACGAGGTGATACATGCAATTTGCGATCAACGTGCCGAACTTTGGGAGTTTTAGCGATGCACGTCTCATGGCAGAACTGGCCCATGAGGCCGAAGATGCAGGGTGGGATGGCTTCTTTCTCTGGGATCACATCGGTGGCGACCCTGCAAAACCTTTTCCAATGGCTGATCCGTGGGTAGAACTGGCGGCGATGGCAATGGTCACCAGTCGCATCAAGCTTGCACCTATCGTTACGCCCTTGCCACGACGACATCCCTGGAAACTGGCACGCGAGTGTGTGACTCTGGATCATCTCTCGCAAGGCCGCCTCATTCTGGGGGTAGGAATCGGTAGCGACCTGTTCTTCAAAGAGTACAGCAGCTATGGGCAAGCAGTGGACGATAAGTTGCATGGTGCAATGCTGGACGAGGGACTCGATGTGGTAAAATTGCTCTGGTCGGGTGAACAGGTGAGCTATGCTGGACAGCATTACCAGATCCATGATGCGTTGTTTCTGCCAAAACCGTTTCAGCAGCCACGTATTCCGATCTGGGTTGCTGGAGTATGGCCTTTTAAAAAACCGTTTCAGCGAGCAGCGCGTTGGGATGGCATCTGTCCACTCAAAGGTTCCTATCAAGTGATGCAACCAGACGATATTCGCGAGATAGTAAGCTACATGCAACAGTTTCGTAGCAACGATGAGCCATTTGATGTGTTGGCATCAGGCCTTACGAGCGGCAAAGAGCGTCAGAAGGATCTTGATACCGTCATGCCTTATATCGAGGCCGGGGCTACGTGGTGGCAGGAAGCATTTAATGATAGCGATGCCCACGAACTGGAAATTGTACGTGCACGTATCCGACAAGGCCCACCACGCATGTGATAGGCTACACCTGTTAAGGGGGAAAACGGGCTTATAAATCGCGCCCCTACACCAATGGTAAATAGTCTCATGAAGTGGAAGAAAGGTAAGAGTACTTTCAAACGATATAAGGTAAATGTGAATCTTCCATACTTTTTTGTGACCGTCACACTTTCAGGCGAACCTGCCCCAATCCCATCGCCGTTTTGTATCCGATGCCGCTATAGAACGCCAATTGTGTCAGGAGATAGATCTGCTGACGCAGGGTCAGGGCCGTCTCGCTCTTCTCATCGGGTCCGCGCAACTGATAGGTGCATGAACCGAGGAAGCCGCGTTGCAGGTGCGTTGTGAAGTGGACATGATGGGCTTTAAGGTCATAATCGATCACAATGATGCCATCTTCCTCAAGATAGCGTTCGAGCCGTTCTTTCTGCACAAGTGAAGCCAGGTCGGGAGGCGCGATATCTTCCCAACGCCGCAACAGATTGGTGAAGATAAATTGGGGTTGTGGGAACATAGCGGCATGAGTTCCATACAGGCTTTTGCTATTGCCACGACTGAATGTGGTGAGTGTGCCAAATTCGAGCGTGAATGATGACGTGGAGCTAAAGCGCATTGTCTTTGCTTGCTCCACAATGGTTGTCAGTGAGGTAAAGCCAGTCCAGCCTGAAGTGTCGTCGTTGGTGAGAATAACCTCTTCGAGCAGGAAGAGTTGTTTACCCAGGCGCAGAAATGGGGGAATGGTTGAGCCTGTCTGGGAGGCGTTCACGTTCATCAACGCGTTATAGAAGAGGGGAAACAGGTCGCCGAGCAGTAACGTGATACGCAGGGTATAGGTCTTCCCTGGATCGAGCGGCAGGTGGATATTCTCTTGTTCGGCATGTATAAAGCGTTGGGTGGTACGGGGAAAGTGCAGGCTTGAGCAGGTGAACAGGCGACGTTTCTGGCCCTCATGCAGCCATGTCGCGACATCGGGTGCGGCGGCGTTGAGCCATTTGAGAAAGGCTCCATGCACAAGTTCGCCGGAGAAGGGCATGAGGGTACCCTTCTGGATGGGGCGCACTTTTAGAATAAAGGCGTATAGGCGTGCTGGGCTTCTGCGGATGGGAATGGTGTTTGTGTCATAGTATTATCTTCCATATAAACAATTCTTTTTCTGCTTGCATGATAGAAAATACTTGCAATTGAATCTCCCGTTCTTCAAGAAATACTTTGCCTGATCGCCTGACGGATAATATTTGTGCAAGGTATCAGGTAGCGTTGTGAGATTTGGGCGTCTCAATAGAAGAACGTAGAGCAAGGGTAGAGATCAAAATGAAGGTGTGTCTGATAGGATAAACGGTGTGATGAAGCTCAGATGAATTATCCAGGCTTTATCACACCGTGTCTCACACATCGCTACGTATGTTAGCGCACGTAGGGCCAACCTTGAGCGTCCCAACCAAGCAAGTTCAAGCCGAGAGTGGGTGAGCCGTTATTGTTTCCATTGTAATAATGGTAGACGAGCAGGTCACCATCGCTATCATGCATAACGGTATTGCCGCCGGGTCCAACAATAGAGCCGTGGCTACTGAGAAGAATCGTTCCACCACCCTGAAGCATACTAACACCGCCTTCATCAGTATAGGGACCAGTGATGGTGCTCGCACGTCCGACGACGATGTGGTAGGTACTATTGACGCCACTACAGCACACATCGAACGAGGCAAACAGGTAGTAATAGCCGCCATGAGGGTAGATGTAAGCACCTTCAATGCCTTTGCTTGTATCCAGGCGCACCGCGAGATGGTAGAGCGTCTGATTGGAGGCCAGTTGTTTGCCAGTTGAAGGGTTGATCTGGATGAGATAGATGCCATTCCAATAGGAGCCTAAGTTGAGCCAGTAGTTGCCAGAAGCATCAGATACTTAGAGCAGGATCGATAGCATTATAGCCAGAGCCGGGATGCGAAGTGTAGACGATTCCCTGATCAACCCAGCTTCCAGGGGCCGCCGTTGTACTGGTGGCGAGGCCGATGGCTGATGTTTCTGAACCAAAGGACGAGGCGGCAAAGTAGAGCCAATACTTCCCATTATGGTAGGAAACGTCGGGTGCCCAGAGAACACCATTACCTTTGTTATAGGTGCTGGTCCATGCAGGAATCGTCTTGAATGCTGCACCTGCGTTGCTAAAATGAATGCGATCGGTGGAGGAACGCATTTCAATTCCCGAACCAGAGGTGGTGGTGCTGAACGCATAATAGGTTCCGTTCGCGGTCTTGATCATAGCTGGATCATGAACAGTAGTATCGCCGGAGACGGTGTTGGGATCAGGATAGGTTGCTCCTGCTGCTACCAGTCTCCAGAGATGATCGCTGGTGCCATTATCAGTCCATTGCAGAGCGCCTGCCCCGTCTGTTTTAGAGGCACCAGAGATACCAAGCACTAAGCCACTGTTCTGATTGACGATCTTGTAGTAGCCATTTCCAGCGCTGACAAACTGCCAGAGATGGTCGCGGGTGCCATTGTCGGCCCATTGCAAAGCGGCGGCACCGGCAGCAGTAGAACCTCCACTAATGCCCAGTGGCTCCCGGCTATTTATGTTCTCGATTTTGTAGTTACCACCACCATCGGGTATGAAGTGCCAGAGTTGATTGGTGCCTCCATTGTCGGCCCATTGAATGGCAGTAGTACCAGCCGTTTTGGAGGCTCCAGTGATGTCCAGAACCAACCCGCTGTTCTGGTTCACGATCTTATAATTATGGGTTGTGTCGAGGGTTGTGGCGGCCTGTACAGCCTGATGTGGTATAGATATACCTATACAAACAAAGGCAACGAGCAGCATGGCTACGATAATGAAACGTTTCATGAAGTAGAGTCCTTTCCACTTTCTAAATGTCGAAACATCCTTGTTGTTACTATTCTTTGAGGCTAAAATCCGTTAACGCCTGACCAGTATTTTTCTCCTGGCTCCTCTCTTTACACTTGAATTATTTTCTACAGAAAATGAGAGGATATATACATAATTATACCATATTTGCAGAGAGACCCCAGGCGATCTTCGTCACATTGACGATAAACTCCTATTCAATACAATAACTTATTCATAGTGAATTGGAGATCCGCACCCTGTATCATCTGTTCTCTCGATACAGAGATAATGGCGCGGGTCTCCAATTCTCTACATAGGCAAACTCGCTATTGCACCTGCTCTAACGTTTGGGCAGCAACCTCTAGATCTGTTCTAAGATCTGCGTGCTGAGCTGCTCAAAAGTGATACCCTGGAGGAAATTTGTGACCAGTGATGGGCACGTTCAGATCAGATCCAATGCGATTCTTCAACTCGACAGCCATCAGCGAGTCGATGCCCAGCCGATTGAGCCGCTGCTGTGGATCAAGCTTAAGCGAGGTGTGACCGAGTACGCGAGCAATCTGCTCACTGAGATATTGCGTGAGCTTCTGCTGGCGCTGTCCATTGTTAAGATTGGTCAGTATTTCGCTCGTAAGTTGTGATCTTGCTCCATTCTTTTGCTCCCCTGCCGACTCCTCGATCAAGTGAGCAAAGAGCGAAGAGCGGGTCAAATTCGGATAGAATTGGCTCCACATGGTAAGGTTAAACGACATCACACCAATCTGGGGCGGACTCTGATGCAGCAAGTTCTCCAGGATTGCCAGCCCTTCTTTGGGCTTCATGCTCGCGAAGCCGCGTGCATCCAGGCGCTCACCACGGTTCTCCTTCATGGCCTGCCCGACCTCACCCCAGCGACCCCAGTTGATGCAGAGCGCTGGATACCCTTGCTGTCTGCGATAGTGGGCAAGCATGTCCATAAATGCATTGGCCGCCGCATAGTTCCCCTGACCGGGCGAACCGATCAGTGATGCCGCCGACGAGAAAAGCACAAAGTAGTCCAACGGCTCATGCAGTGTCAAGCGGTGGAGATTCCAGGCTCCATCTATCTTGGGAGGCATGACGCTTAAAAAACGTTCGTGGGTCTGCTGAAGCAAGATACTGTCATCCAGCACGACAGCGCTGTGGAAGATGCCACGCAATGGGGGCATCTCGCGTCGTATCTGGGCCAGTATGCCCTCTAGCTGCTCTTCGTTGGCAACATCACCTTTCATTACACAGATCATAGCCCCGGTCTCACGCATGGCTTGCAGTATGGCTTCTGTCTCCTCGGAAGCTTCCCGGCGTCCTACAAGTACAAGATGTCGTGCGCCTTGCTCGATCATCCACTGAGCCGTTCGTAGCCCTACGCCACCCAGACCTCCGGTAATCATATAGGTACCATCCAGGCGGAAGAGTGGTCGCCCCTGCTCATGTCCAGCTGATAAAGAATAGCGAGCAAGCCGGGCGACATAGCGCCGATCGCCACGCAATGCGACCTCGTCCGCTTCCTCGTCAGACCAGATTTCCTTGAAGAGTGTGTCAGAGGATCTCTTTTCAAGGGTCGCATCGAGATCGATTAAGGTGCAGTTCAGGTTCTGATGTTCATAAACGATCACACGTCCCAATCCCCACAGGGGTGACTGTAACAAGCCTATTGTCTGATCTTGTTCGTTGATGGCATGAACTCCATTCGTGACCAGCCAGAGACGAAGAGATCTCTCTTGTTTTGCTGCTGCTAGCGCCTGAACCAGATGCAGAGCACCAACGCTGGCTAGAGCCTGGTTCGTATACACTGGCTGTCGCATCGTCTCATTTACTGATGGTGCCAGCAGACCCCATAGATATACAATGCCGATAGCCTGCCCATCGCTCCGATATTGGAGTTCCCTGAGCAATCGATCGAACTCTTCAGGGGCATCTGGAGACAGCTCATAATGGTACTCTCCAACCCGTTTGTAAACCTGGCCGGGCATCACTAGCGTGCACCTGGCACCATTAGCCCACAGATGTTCTGCCAGACGCCGTCCAATTCTATCTCCCTCACTGAAGACCAGCCAGTTTTTACGCGATGCCATCTTCTCACTGCGCTCATTACGGGCTTGCAGCTCCCACTTGATGGTGTACAGGAGCTGGTTCAGACGCTGGCGCATGAAATCAGGCGTCTCGCTCTCCAACGATTGCAGACGGCAACCAAGTACCTCCAACAGCACCTGCCCTTGCTCGTCGAGCAGAGTTATGTCTCCTTCAAGGGTATCGTTGGTCGCCGTTCGCATAATTGCGTGTGTCCACAGGGTGCCATCAGGTTCTGGTCGCTGGTGAAACTTGACCCGTTTTACCGCCACAGGCACATATGCTTCCCCCTCATGTTCCTCTGGTAGAAACGGGGTGATGCCTTGTAAAAAGGAGTCTAGCAGGGCTGGATGGATCTGGTAGCCATGTGAGGTATTTGCCACGTCAGTTGGAATCGTGAGATGTGCCATCACTTCGCCTGGATGCCGCCAGACATGTGTTACACCCTGAAAAAGGGGACCATGCTGGATGCCACGAGTCCGCAAGCCCTGGTAATAGCGATCGGCCTCCATTCCTAACGTCCACTCGTGTTGAACTTCGTCAGGGGTTGGATGGGTAATCTCTTCCTTGTTAAGGGCTTCCTCCTCACGTAGCACGGTTGCGCTGGCGTGAAGGGTCCATACCGGTGCTTGCTTATCCTGCCCGGCCTGAGTACTGAAGAAATGCAGAGTCATCTTGCGTGCGTCCACTTCCTGCGTCAGGATTACTTGCAGAGTCTGTGTTATGCCCTTGGGAAAGAAAAGCACCTTTTTGAGATCAATATCCTCTATGCTAAAGCGCTGTGGCCCTAAAACCTCGGTTGCTGCGGCCAGGGATAGCTCGATATATGCTGCGCAGGGGAGCACCGGCATACCATGCACACAATGCTCACTCAGGTACGGAAAGAGTTCGACACTTATATCGGCGGTCCAGAAGTACGTCGTGGGATGCAAAGCTGACGGTGTGCTCGTACCCAGAATGGGATGCCCTGCACTATTGCTATGCCACAGCATTGACTTCGCTTGAGGATGCTCAAGAGCCGAGTTCCAGTGGCGTTGGCGTTGCCAGGGATAGGTCGGCAGAGAAACTTGCTGTCCACCAGTGATATACAACTGAGACCAGTTCGGTTCGCCTCCATATGCATAGATAGTGCCCAGGGCGGCCAGCAACGCAGCTCGCCCTTCCTCATCGCGTCGCATCGATGCAAGTGCCAGACCAGACTTCTCGCTCTGCTCTATCGTTTGTCTGATTGCACCAACCAGGATTGGATGAGGACTCATCTCCATAAAAACGTCAAAATCCTCTTCCAGCAATCCCTGGATGGCCGTGAGAAAGAGCACCGGCTCACGCAAATTGTCAACCCAGTAACTGGACGTAAGTTCGCTCCCGTCGATAATGTCTCCACGTACGGTCGAATACATTGGAATTGTGGTACTGTGCGGGTGCACGTGCCGCATAAGATTGAGCAAGTCGTCATGTAACTGATCCATCTGTGGGCTATGCGAGGCAACATCTACGTTGACGAGACGACCGAATATACCATTGCGAGCAAGCAGCTCCAGAATTTCGGTGAGCGCCTCGGGATCGCCTGACAGGACTGTCGAATGTGGGCTGTTGTTCACAGCTACAGAAACTCGCCCCACATAGTCCCTGACAATTACCTGCGCCTGATCAAGTGGAAGTTCTACGGCGGCCATCGCACCTTTGCCACTCATACGGAGGAGGAGTCTGCTGCGGGAGCAGATAATCCATGCTGCATCATCCAGACTGAGCGCTCCGGCCACATAGGCTGCTGCGGCCTCACCCATTGAGTGACCCACAACGGCGTCCGGCTTAATCCCCCAGGAGCGCCAGAGCGTAGCCAGAGCCACCTCGATTGCGAAGAGCACTGGCTGGATCACGTCAATCCTCTTTATTGCATGCTCTTCGTTCGCCCGCAATTGCTCAAGCAGCGACCAGTCAACATACTTGCGCATCACACGGTCGCACTCCTTGATGGCAGCGTGAAAAACTGGTTCCTGATCCAGCAAATCACGTCCCATTCCGTACCACTGTGAACCCTGACCAGGGAAAACCCAGACGATTTTCTGCCGCCTGGCAGTTTTGTGTCCGCTAATCAGTTCTGGGCCTGCCTCATTATGTATAAAGGCCGCCAGTTTATCATGAGCATCTTGCCGTGATTGACTGACGACTGCCAGCCGATAATCGTGATGGGTGCGGCGCGTACTGGCGGTATAGCAGATATCAGGGAATGCCTGATCTGCGTACTCTTTCTCCTCCAAATGTTTCAGATAGCTGCGTGCCAGATCTTGTAATGCCTCGGGCGTCTGCGCCGATAGAGGGAGGAGATGCAGCGCAGGTTGTATGCTGCCCTGGAGTGTCCTGGTTGGTGCTATTTCTGGAGCCTCCTCTAACACAACATGGGCATTAGTGCCAGCAATGCCAAAACTACTGACGCCGGCCAGCCGTGGGGCATCACTGTGGGGCCAGGGAGTCAACTGTGTAGGAATCATCAATGGATAATCCTGCCAGGGAATCGCTGGATTCGGCTGATGGAAATGTAAATTCGGCGGAATCATCTTATGCTTGAGACAGAGCACAACTTTGATCAATCCCGCAAGTCCGGCTGCCCCCTCCGTATGACCAATGTTCGTCTTGACTGAACCAACGAGCAAAGGATTATCAATAGAGCGTCCAGCACAAAGCACGCCCCCCAATGCATTGATTTCAACCGGGTCGCCTGCGCTCGTGCCAGTGCCATGAGCTTCGACGTACTTCACATCCAATGGATCGACGCCAGCATCACGATAGGCCATATGCAGTCCAGCTTGCTGCCCTGCTGTGCTGGGAGCCATGAATAACTCACAGTGCCCATCATTGTTGGAGGCACTGCCACGAATAACTGCATGAATCTGGTCACCATCGGCCAGAGCACGTGAAAGCAATTTCAACACGACCACGCCCGCACCTTCACTACGCACATAGCCGTCCGCCTGCGCATCAAATGCCTTACAATGGCCGTCTGGTGCCATCATTCTTCCCTGCGAAAATCCAATAGTATGATCAGGATTAAGGATGATATTCACACCACCAGCCAGCGCCATCGTGCATGAGCCAGTCCGTAAGCTCTGACAGGCAAGATGTACAGCGACCAGCGAAGAGGAACAGGCAGCATCCAATGCCACACTCACCCCCTGGAGTCCTAAAGCATAAGAAATGCGGCCAGCGGCACCACTGCGTGCACTTCCTGCCGTACCATATACGTCAAGATGCGTGGGATCACCAAATTGTCGATCCCAATAATCACCTGTAATGATACCAATGAAGACGCCAGCGATTTCATCAGCCAATTTCTCAGGGACGAGGCCACCATCTTCCATCGCCTCCCAGGCTACCTCAAGTAGCAATCGGTGCTGTGGATCCATGCGTGAAGCTTCGCGCGGGGAAAGGCCAAAGAAGGCAGCATCAAACCGATCGACCTGATCCAGGAAGCCCCCCATGCGACTCATAACCTTGCCAGGGGTGGCTGGCCTCGGGTCATATACAGCATCGATATCGTATCGGTCGGCAGGAACCTCCCTGATTGCATCCATGCCGTTGCACATAAGTTGCCAGAATGCATGGGGGTTTGGAGCACCGGGAAAACGGCAGCCCATGCCAACAATAGCAATTGATTCCATAATTCCTCCACCTGTTGTTATTTATCCATAGATCCCCACCTTCAAGGTACTTTTTGTGTATTACAATGGATCTATGAATTCTATAAGCTATTACATATTTTATAAAGATGCATTGCTATCCTGCATGGTTATCCAGTATGGCATCTGCCCCTGGAAAACTCCTACTATTGAGTCGAGCCTGACAGGTTCTTTGTACAGACTATTCCTGAGAGGAGATCACAGGCACTTTAGCAATGGCCTGTTCGTTAGGAGTGTGCTGAGAAATTTGGGTTTTGCCGAATGTTTTGCCTTGAAGAGCAGCGATCAGAGGGTCAAGATGAGTATGCTCAAGAGGCAAAACGGGAATCTGCCGATTCCGCTCAGCTTGCTGGATAGAGACGACGTACTTGAACACTGCCTGATCAACGCGGCGCAGGTTTTCTTCTGCCAGGGCGGCTCGCTGGTAACGAACAAGCAGATTATTCAATGCACTTGCGATCTGCCAGAGCATATTATCACGTGCCAGTGGCGCACGAGTTCGCAAATAGCCGTTCGCCACAGCCACATGAGTTTGCAGGATTTGCTGTATACCTTCATCAAGCTCTTGCTTCTGTTCGGCAATCTCATGTTGCAGTTGGGCAACGAACTCCGCACGATCCGCACGCCTGATAGCCTTACGCATGATGGAAGCCAGGATGTAAGCAACACCGGCGACAAGGAACAGCGTACCAATAGGTCGCGCAATGATAATCAGGAGACGATTGTGCAGATCTTCGTTAAGGGTCGCTGTATGAGGCATGTAGATGAGCGTGCCAAGGATAGACATAGCACTCATGGCAGCGACAAGGAAGATACTACGCAGAGGTAACAATGAAACAGCCAGGAGTTCTACAATGACGTACATATCATATCCTTGCAGGGTTGTTTCATCGAACGGGACGGTCGTGAAAAGTGCAATAGTCAAGATCAGAAAACCCCCCAGGCTGACCAGAATTCCTGCCGCAAAGGTATATCCTGACCGATTGAGCACCAGCGCGAAGATAGACGTAACAGCCAGTCCCAGATCTAGCAAGAAGTATGCGTGACCGGGGGCCAGGAAGCAGGCTGGAAGCAGCAAAATGACCGTGACGGTAAAGAAAAACAAAACGTTACTGCTCAATTGAGATTGACGCACCGCTTCGCGGTGTGCAAAGTCAGCACTCGCGGGAGCCTCTGGAATAGCAGTGAGTGCATTCCAGAAGTGGATCAGACGATTTCTCTTGTTCGATCTAGATCCCAGTATCGTGGGAAGAGATCGCTGATCTTTGAACAACTGACGATCATCAGGTATGGTAGTATTTGCCATTGATTGAAAGACCTCCTTAGCCAGGAGAAAGAAATCCTGGGGCTTGCGCCCTCATTCCCTTCCATCCCTTTTTAGCATGTGATTAAATGACGTTGAATAGCTGTTTTTTTAGCTCACCCTTACTACAATATGTCTAGTCATCAGTAGCTTATAGCGAAGCTTCCCAAGAGACCTGAAGCCTGATGAGTGATGCGATAAATAGAACTACCCATTTGATAAATAGGCAGTGTATACTAATAAATGTACTTGCCATGCTTCAGACATATGCTAGCAGTCTGGTAGACATAGGCGAGGCATAGATGAGCTCCTTTTTACGAATGAGTGCATCCCTCCTTCAATTTTTCTGATGCACAAATCTTTACTGTATTTACAATAATTTATGTTTTCTCTTCTAGAGGAATTATAGCATATGATTAAGACAATGTATATATCTTTTCTATTATTAGCACTATATAGCTATAGACATAATATATAATTATTTTATGTTCACACATACAATTAAGGCATTCTCATCAAAAAGCTCCTCAGTAAAGATGCATTTAGAGGTTGTGATGCAGGAAGTATAAAGAGATAAGATGAGCATACGGTAGCTTTCATTGTTCAATTTAGACGAACCCTCAAAACACAAGAGTAGAATGTTGCACAGTTTCCTTAAGCACCTGATGCGACATCATCCCTTGACGCTGCCCGTTCCCCAACCGCTACGCCAATAGTGTTGCAGGAATACGCACCCAAGCAGGAGGGGGATTGTCGAGACCAACGCCCCAGGTATCGCCAGGAAGCGGGCGTTCGTTAAGCCCACCGTGATCGGGAACAACTGCTCATTGTTAAGCATGATCAACGGCAAAAAGTAGTTGTTCCAGATGGCTACGAACTGGAAGAGGAAAATCGTCACCAGCGCAGGCATCATCAAACGCATAATGATGCTGAAGAAGATGTGGAACTCTCCTGCGCCATCCATGCGAGCTGCCTCACGCAGTTCATCGGGCACCGCTGCCGCAGCATAGATACGCGAGAAGTAGACACCAAAGGGGCTAACGATACCAGGCAAGAGCACAGACCAGTACGTATTAGTAAGGTTCAAGCTACTCATCAGCAGGAACAATGGGAGCGCCAGGGTCATGCTCGGTACAAGGACGGAACCTAAGATGATGGTGAAGATGAAGTTGCGACCCGGAAAGATATATTTAGCCAGAGCATAGCCGGCCATACTCGCCAGCACGGTGCCAACGCCTGCTCCAATACCTGCATAGATAAATGTATTGAGCAGCCAGCGTGCAAAGATCGAATTATTGTAGGTGAAGAGAAATCGTACGTTCGTAAATAAATGGAAGTGCGGGGCAAACCAGAAACCGAATGTAGTTGCCAGCTCCTGCCCGGTCTTGCTGGCAGATACAATCAACCAGAAAAAGGGCATGATAAAGTAAAGCGTGCACACAATGAGGAACGTCATCGCTCCCAGGCGACCGAGATTGAAGCCCTTCGGGCAAGGGCGTCTCTGAACAGATCCCGTAATCTCCTGTCCAGGGGTGGCTGACTTCGTGATGGAAGCAATTGGTTGACGCATGGAAATTTACTCCTATTTTTTAAAAGAGTCACCACACAATTCTCTTAAGAAGGTCTTCCCCTGGTAATGTATCCCCTTTTCATCTACCAATTATATGGGACGGCGTGTCCTACCGTCAAAATTAACTGCAAGATTATCACCGCTGGTTCTGTGATGAGTATGCCTATAAAATAGAAGAAAAGATACAATCAACAGCCAGAAAGGCTGAAAGCTTCCGCTCAGCTTTGATTTGCTGTATACTGAAAAAGATTGCACCACGTCTTACAAAAGACTATAGCACGCAATCCCATTTTTGAAAGGATCACCATTATGGTAAAGACAATACAGGATACTATAAAAGAACCCATTGAGATCGTTGATCAGCCGGAAGAAACAATTGATGGCAAGGGCTTAAATATCTGGCTACTTGTTCCAGTCGTGCTGGCTGCTGCTGTGGGCATCTTTTTTGTGATCAGCCGCATTCTTAGTAAAGAGGCATAAAGCCAGCACTGTTCCTTGATTAAGAAAAACATGCTACTACTGAGCTGTTTTTCCACCATCAATAGCAAGAACCTGCCCCGTAATATAGCTGGCAGCCGCTGAGGCTAAAAAGAGGACAGCGGGTGCCAGTTCGCCGGGCTGGCCGATGCGTTTCATAGGCATAGTAGCGACAATCTGGGCTTCTGCGCGATCTAAAATAGCCTCGGTCATACGTGTTCTGAACATACCAGGGGCAATACAATTTACACGAATGCCGCGCGTCGCCCACTCTATAGCCAGCGCACGCGTAAGATTCACAACGGCTGCTTTACTGGCGTTGTACCCAATAGTGTTTAATTGACCACCGCTCATGCCAGCAATAGATGCAACGTTGACAATCGTTCCACTCTGCCGTTCAAGCATATGACGCCCCACGATCTGTGACATTAAAAACGTCCCGGTAATATTTGCCTCTAACACTTGATGCCAGCGCTCCAGAGGCATACTTTCAGCAGGTGCCCCCCAGGTTAAGCCTGCATTGTTCACCAGCACATCGATTTTGGCCGTTTGCGCAAGGCATTGCTGGACAGTCTGTTCAACGGAGGTGGCATCAGCGACATCACAGACAAATGTATGCACAGTCATGCCCTGCTCTTTTAGCGTACGTGCAGCTTCCGCCAGCCATTGTTCGCGGCGAGCCGTAATGACGACGGTCGCGCCTGCCCGACCAAATGCCTCGGCAATCTCGAAGCCGAGACCGCGTGATCCACCCGTCACGAGAACTACTTCGTTCGCAAAATTGAAGGTTACAGTACTCATCAGCACCTCTTAACGTTTGTTATATATATGTACACAGTCTTATATTACCACCCAAAAATTTCTTCAGCTTGCATCCAGTTATTTCTGCATGCTATGATCACAAAAACGAGGTTTTCAGATGGTCGCGAGAAACACAGCCATACAATTTAATATGAGTAACGATGACAGGAGGCGGGTGGAGCACCTTCCCTGGCATAAGCCATTGGAAGAATGGCTGGAGGCTGGTGTAGAATTATTAATTGTACGCCGGGGTGAATCGCGCCATCCAGTCGTCTTTGTTGAGTGTGGTGGCGTCCGCTATGCGATCAAGGAGACGACGCCGCGCATGGCCGAACGCGAGATACGCATCTTATATGAAGTTGAGCATCGCGGAATACCTGCTCTCAGTCCCAGTGGCAGTGTTATTGTACCCGAACCACCAATCGCGCTTGATGTTCCCAAAATTGGAGGCGTTAAGCAATACATTAGCGGTGACCGTGGATATACCATTACGCGCCTCGCGCCTCGCGTCATCCCACACGTGCTACTTTATCGCTTGCCTCTGAATAAACGTACCAAGCAACGTCTGCTTTCAGCGGTTGCGGTACTCATGATTGAACTTCATGAACATGGTGTTTACTGGGGAGATCCTTCACTTGCCAATGCATTGATCCGCATTGATGGGCGACGCATTCTGGCAATTATGGCCGATGCGGAAACATCGGAGCTGTTTCCTGGTCCAATCAGTGATGGTTTACGCGAGCAGGATCTCATGCTCTTTAGCGAGTCGCTGGCATGGCAAGCTGAAGATCTGCGTCAGGCACGTGGATTGCCGGAAGATGTACAGGTGCTGGACGATAACGATTTCCACTATTTTGAACGTCGCTACCGTGCGCTTAGAAGAGAGCATACACGTGTAGCCGCCACGCCACATTTCACGACACTCTACCAGGCCGAGCAGTTCCTGCAAGGACTTAATCGACTGGGTTTCTCGCTGCTCACGATGAGTGGACATACGCTACAAAATGTCACCACCGTTTTGCCTGGCTGGTATCAGAAACAAATTTACGAACTACTGCATATTCACGTGCCACGCATCTACGCACGCCGCTTTTACAACTTAATCCTGGGTCATCAGGCAATCATGAGTGAGCACGAGCAACGCGATATCACTCTGGAAGAGGCGGCCAATGATTGGTATACCCACTACCATTTGCCAGCCATTCTACTGCTGCGCCGCCACCTGACCAGTGAGCAGGATCCGATGCAGGAATATTTTGCGGTGATGCAGCATAAGTGGGATATGAGCAAAAAAGCCGGCTATGAAGTTCCATTGGAAGATGCGATTCTCGACTGGTCGATGCAACAGGCTGACACGGGAAAATTGGGTGCAGTCGATCCCGCTGCTGTTGCTACGTGGTGGCGTGACCGGGAATCGGTTGCTGGCGTTCTGGAACCTGAGATGCTTCCGGCTGAGGATCTGGAACCTCTCTTGTCGACCAATGAAAGGCCACTTGTACGTTTGAATCAGCCGGAGTTGGAACAGAAACTACCTGATATTTTGGGAAAAAGCCAGCAGGGAGATGAATAGTCTTTACTCAACCTTCTTAGCCAGGTCAGGTCTTTTCGAATAGTCGGTAATCCCCAACCTGTTGCCAAAGGGATCCTCGAATTCTGCGGCCAGCCCTGTATTGATCTCATAGGGTTCAGAGAGGAAAACGACACCTTTCTCTTTTAGCATGACATAAGTTGCTTTTACATCGTCCACTTCAAACAGGATCGAAGGTCTGGTATTGGGATGATTTCTGAGGATGATAGCGGCTTCTTCTTTTCCGACACGAAAGGCGAGCAAGCCATAGGAGGAGAAGTCGAACTTTACGGGCAGGCCCAGGACATTTTGATAGAAACTCACGGCCTTTTTCGAGGTCATTGGCTGGTAAGAAAATGTTGTCGTAGTTTTTTAACATATTGCGGCAAACCTTTCTTTAAGTCACTTGACACCAATTTGGCTATTGAAAACGTGGGTAGGGGCGTCACCTTGCGTCATTTTTTCCGAAATTGTTGGAGTCAATGACGCAAGGTGACGCCTCTACCCACGTTGGGATCGAATGAGACTAAACAGAGTATTACTCTTCGGTGGTAACCAACTCGTCACCGGCATCATCATCGTCATCTTCGACGCCTTCAACTTCACCAGCTTTGAAGGTGATGATATTGCTACGAATCTGATCCTCAATTGCTGTGGCGACATCACTGTTCTGACGCAGGAACTCTTTAGCGTTCTCACGGCCCTGACCAAGGCGGATATCACCGACAGTGAACCAGGCGCCACTCTTTTTGACCAGCCCCATCTCCAGACCAAGGTCGATCAGACCACCCTCGCGCGAAATACCCTCGCTGTACATGATATCAAACTCAGCCGTTTTGAAGGGAGGCGCAACCTTGTTTTTTACCACACGCACACGTGTGCGGTTGCCCATCACATCCTGGCCTTGTTTGATTGAATCGGTACGACGAATGTCGAGGCGCACAGATGCATAGAATTTGAGGGCTTTACCACCGGCAGTCACTTCCGGATTGCCGAACATAACGCCGACCTTCTCACGCAACTGGTTGGTAAAGATGACAGAAGTATTGGAAGTGCTGATCGCACCCGTCAACTTACGCATGGCCTGGCTCATCAGACGGGCCTGCAAGCCAACATGGGAGTCGCCCATCTCGCCTTCGATTTCAGCACGCGGCACGAGGGCAGCGACCGAGTCAATGACGATGACATCGAGTGCGTTACTGCGGACCAGGGAATCGACGATCTCCAGTGCCTGCTCGCCGGTATCAGGCTGAGAGATCAGGAGGTTATTGGTATCAACGCCACAACGAGCTGCATAGACGGGGTCAAGGGCATGCTCTGCATCAACAAAAGCTGCATAACCGCCCGCACGTTGTACATTGGCGATGATATGTTGGCAAAGCGTCGTTTTACCGGAGGACTCAGGACCATAGATCTCTGTAATACGTCCGCGCGGAATACCGCCGACGCCCAATGCCAGATCTAGAGCAATTGAGCCAGTTGGGATCGCTTCAACCTGCACTTTCGCAGATTCTCCCAACTTCATGATTGCGCCTTTGCCAAAACGCCGTTCGATCTGGGCGAGCGCCAGGTCTATAGCCTTCTCACGCTCGGTCATGGCTACATTGGCAGTGCCATTGCGCTCTACTGAAGCGGCTTTCTCTTTTTTACTACTCATTCGCATTGTTCAACAGGGCGTAAGGTGAGATTGTGTTGCAACCATCCCGTCTACCCCGCATTCCTCCTTGTTATGATACGTCTAAAAGGTTTGCAATTGTCAATCAATTCTTATCTTACACATGGCAACAGGAATACGATGCCAGATGACATCGCTTGCCACACATTTTCTTATCTACGCACCTATTCTGTGGCAGGGACTAAAAAACGGAAATCAATCAGGAAAGTCCTGCGCTGAAATGCCCTCCCCGGCTATTTCTCAAAGTAGAACAAGAGTACCATAATTAACTCTACATGTCAAGCAAAAAAAGCATCATGTTACAGATCGCGGCGTCCCTCAATGGCACGACTGAGCGTTCCTTCATCGGCGTATTCCAGATCACCGCCAATCGGTAGGCCGCGTGCTAGACTCGTCAAGCGAAGATTGGGTAGCGAGAGCTTTCCCTTGATGTCCTTCTTAATAGAATCAGCCGTATAATCGCCCTCGAAACCTGGATTCGTTGCCAGAATGACCTCACGGATCTTGCCCGTCTCCAGGCGGCGCAGGAGTTCGTCGATACGTATATCTTTATGGCCGATCCCATTCATAGGGGAGAGTGCGCCGTGGAGCACATGATAGAGTCCTTTATACACTCCTGTCTTCTCCAGTGCCAGCACATCGAGCGGCTCCTCCACGACACAGATAGCTTCCTGATCGCGTGTGGGATTACTGCAGATCGGGCACGGATCGGTCTCTGTAATATTGAAACAGCGCGAACAAAAGATGATGCTCTCTTTGACGCGCACGATAGCATCGGCCAGGCGGTGTGCCTGGTCGCTGGGGCTACGTAACACAAAAAAGGCCAGCCGTTGTGCCGTTTTGACGCCGACACCTGGCAGCTTCGAGAACTCTTCAATCAAAGCCGCCACTGGTGGTGCAATATCACTCATTTTTTTAGAACAGTCCAGGTATCCTCATACCGCCGGTGGCACTGTTGACAAGCTTCTGCTGCGCGTCAGTTGCCTTATCAAAGGCATCTTTGGCAGCGGCTTTCACCATGACCTCCAGATCGATAATATCATCCGCACTAAACGCTTCAGGATCAATCTTGACGCTGGTGATCTCAAACTTTCCGCTCATCGTGATGGTTACCGCACCACCACCAGCGGTCCCGGTAAAATCAGTAGCTTCCAACTCTTCCTGCATCTTCACCAATTTTTGTTGCATTTTCTGCATTTCTTTCATGTTAAAACCCATGGTTGATCTCCTCTCCTTACTTCAAATGAACATCTTTGATATCTGCTTTAAACATGCGCACAACCTCCTGGACAACCGGATCATGCTTTGCCTTTTTGGCAACGAATTCCAGGCGCGTTGTGACGTTCTCTTTCTTTTCCAGGGACGGGCTATCCTCTGTCCCTGTACTGATACTATTCTCTCTCACAAGAGCATTTCTGGCAAGTGCCGATGCCTGGCTATGTATAGGTATTGGCCCAGAAGGGTTGCTCGCTGACAGATTCTCATGCTTTTGCGGAAGTTCTGTTCTACGATTTTCTGGCATCCCATTTTGTGTAGCGGGACGTTCTAAATGTGCTGAACGTGATGTAGATGCGGGGGGTGCCGAGCTTGCCGCACGATTACTTATCGAAGGTGGCGCTGGAGGAGGAATTACGGGAGGCAAAATGGTGCCGCCTGCACTTCCCGGTGGTAGTAGACGCAAGCTACATTCCCGTCCCAGTTCGATCTTGAGCGCCCACTCAACCAATTCCTGGTCCTCCTTCTTTTGCAACCCTGAATAATGAAATGCCGAACTCGCCATAATGACCACCACAGGCAACTCATCGGTTCCCTCTACACGTACAACACTATATCCATTTGAGTTCAAGAAAGCTGCTACCTTTGCCCCGCCTTTTCTGGTTTTTACACGTCGCTTCACATATTCCCAATGCTCTTTTACCATTTCCAGTGTTAAGGTTGGCCGTATCTCTTCATCAGGTGCTGGAGCGACAACATCGGGTATGACGAGACGTTCAACAGGAGGCTTCGTCTCAGCCTGTAGGACTGGAGCCGCCTCCTCTTCTTCATCCATGTAAGATAAATTTTCCCAATCGGGCAACTCTTCCGTATCCTTTTCAACCATTTCTTTTTGTGCCTCTGAAGCTGGTTTTGCAACGACGGGAGGGGCAGGCGAAATGGGCGGTGTCGTATGTATTGGTGATTGCGGAGTAATGGGTACAGGAGATTGTGCTGCAAAAGGTGTCGGAGGGTGGGCAGCGGGCAAAGATGTTTGTGGCATTGTCGTCCTGGCCCCGCCAGCGATTTCGTGCGATGTTGTAGCAGATTGACCATTCTGAGTGCGACGATGCAGGGCAATGGAGTTCAACAGTGCCAGTTCCAGGCCAAGCTGAGGAGTTCCTTGATTTTTCTGGACCAGCTCATTTTGCGCGAAGATGCGTGCGCACTCAGTCAGTTCCTCCAGAGCAAACAGATCGGCGGCCTGCTTAATTTCCTTCACTTCCTCTACAGTTCCATCGATGATCGCGGCAATATCGGCACCCGCTTTGGTGAGCATCATCGCACGCCAGAATTCGGCCACCTGATTATTGACCTGGCGTAGATCAGCACCAGCTTCGACAAGTTCATTGATCAAGTGCAGGCCACCTGCACTATCCAGTTGTGCTATATGAAAAATAAATTTTTGAATGGCTCGTGGGTCTGCAACGCCGAGCATCGCCTGAACCTGTGGGAGGGTGACATGCTGTCCGGCGTATGCAATTGCCTGGTCAAGCAGGCTTAATGCATCACGCATTCCACCAGCGGCAGCCCGCGCAATCAAAGCTGCAGCACTCGCCTCAAGCTCGACCTGCTCCTGCTTCGCAATAAAGTCCAGGTGCTTGACGATCTGCTGGGTCGTGATGCGTTTAAAGTCAAAGCGCTGGCAACGCGAGAGAACAGTAGGAAGCATCTTATGAACATCGGTGGTTGCCATTACAAAAATAGCGTGTGGCGGTGGTTCTTCCAGGGTCTTAAGCAAAGCATTAAATGCTTCGGTTGTGAGCATATGCGCTTCATCGAGAATATAGACCTTGTACTTGCCCGTTGTGGGAGGCATCATCACCTTTTCACGTAGATCACGGATGCTATCGATACCGCGATTGGAGGCGGCGTCGATCTCGATCACATTAAATGAATTTCCAATTGTGATCTGGCGACATTGTTCGCAGGTATTGCATGGCTCGCCATTTTTAGTATTTGGGCAATTGATAGTTTTGGCAAGGAGACGTGCAGTACTGGTTTTGCCGGTACCACGTGGACCTGTAAAGAGGTATGCATGAGCCAATGTGCCTTCATGCAACGCATTTTTGAGTGTCTGGATGATAGGTTCCTGACCAACCAGATCAGAGAACGTTTGAGAGCGCCATTTGCGATAGAGCGATTGTGAGGCCATATGCAACAACTCCCGCCTATAGTATCTTCAAGACGGGGTACTAACCGACCCCTGGATGATGTAAAAAGACAACAAAAAACCGATTTTCGCCCGGCCCTGCCGGTCAGCGTAATCAGGCGACCCTGCGACACCCAGAGCGGTCCGTTTACCGTTGCTTCCGCAAAGATCTGGCGGGGTTCACAGACATCTGCCGCGCAAGACCCAATTACGCCGACCGACAGGGCCGGAAGAAAACCGGCTCTTTAGATTAGAACATTTATTCCTTCACGGAACAAATTTATTATACTCCTCTTGCCTCCCTCTGTCAAGCCAGATACTTGCCAATTAAGAGATTATATTTCGCTTTCGTCTCGGTAGAAATACGCTCGCGATCAGTAATAATAGAGGTTGCCAGAGAGTTAGCACAATCACAATCTATATGCGAGCGATCGGCGGGAATCTTGCTGGCGACCTCTTGCAGGATGCGCTGGGCATTGGCAACATTGGCGCTGAGGTTCCCAATAACCATCTCGACGGTGACGGGTTCCTCGCTCTCGTGCCAGCTATCATAATCCGTGGCGCAAGCGATAGTTGCATAACAGATCTCGGCCTCACGGGCCAGTTTCGCTTCTGGCAAGGCCGTCATCCCGATGATATCCATGCCTAGTTTGCGATAGACGCTGGACTCGGCTTTGGTGGAGAAGAGAGGTCCTTCCATACACACATAGATACCACCCTCGTGGACTTTCACGCCTGGAAGTTGCTGAGCGGTGTCGAGTAGAAGTTTGCTGAGCGTGGGACAAAAGGGATCTGCAAAGGTGCAGTGTACAACAATGCCTTGCTCAAAGAAGCTATTGATGCGGCTTTTGGTGCGGTCAAAGAGCTGATCAGGAATAATCAGGTCACGGGGTGCGATGTCTTCGCGCAGGCTCCCCACGGCGCTGACGGAGATGATCCATTGCACGCCAAGGCTTTTCAAGGCCCAGATATTGGCACGGACAGGAATATCGGTCGGGCTGATACGATGACCACGTCCATGACGAGGCAGAAAGGCCATCGACACGTCGGAGACTTTGCCGATGGTAATTACATCGCTCGGATCTCCAAATGGCGTGGAGACATGCACCTCTTCGACCTCAGTCATCTGCTCCATACGGTAGAGGCCACTACCGCCGATTACTCCTATGGTTGCCTGTGGCATGTGTAAAGACTCCTTGTGAACGTATCGAGCGCACGCGTTATTAGGCGTATGGTTCATCGGGCACACGCGTTATTTATTGGGCACGCGGGTTTATAAATGGCACCCCTACATTGCGGAATGGGAATACGCGCGTTTATTGGGCTTTAATTTTGATATAACGCCGCTTGCCTACCTTCAATACTGCTCCGTCTACTGCTGGCAAGAGAAAATTGAAATCGGTGATGCGCTCCGGTTCGCCTGCTTCGCCTTTCGGGAACCAGGTTACGCCGCCCTCTTTGATAAGCGTACGGGCGCGGTTATTACTCGATTCCAGTTTCGCATCCACCAGGACTTCCACGATATTCTTCGGTTCACTCATAGGATAATCGGGAATATCGGTTGGGAGTTGGCGCTGGGAAAACTGGCGAATAAAGGCTTCCTCAGCTTCCTGGGCGGCTGTAGCATCATGAAACTCGGCGACGATCTCACGCGCCATACGTCGTTTGACATCGCGCGGATTGAGCGTTCCCTCAGCCATTTTACGCTCAAACTCGTCCAGTTCTGCATCATCGATATCGGTCAGCGCCTCAAAGTAGGTGCGCATCGTTTGGTCTGGCAGCGACATCAGCTTCCCATACATATCGTTTGCGGGAGCCGTGATTGCAATGTAGTTATCAAGCGACTTGCCCATCTTCTTGACGCCATCCAGGCCTACGATGAGATTGACCGTTAGAATTTGCTGCGGTGTCTGACCAAAAATGGGCTGAAGTTCGCGCCCGACCAGCAGATTGAAGGTCTGGTCCGTGCCACCGATCTCGACATCAGCGTGCAGGGCGACCGAGTCGTAGCCTTGCAATAGAGGATACATAAACTCGGACAGGTAGATCTCAGTGCCACCCTTGTAACGCTTTGAGAAATCGTCGCGCTCAAGCATCTGCGCTACCGTTTTATAGCCTTGCAGCTTGATAGCGTCGGCCAGCGTAAACGTATCGAACCACTCACTCTGTCTGCGCACCTCGGTCTGCTCTTTATCTACTATTCTGAAGAACTGATCCAGATAGGAGTGGGCATTAGCATTCACCTGCTCAGGGGTCAAGGGTATGCGAGCTTCAACACGACCACTGGGATCGCCCAGGCGAGCCGTCCAATCACCGATCAAAACGATAACTTTATGTCCCATACGCTGAAACTGGCGCAGTTTACGGAACACGACGGCGTGACCAATCGTCAGATCATAATGCGTTGGATCAACACCCAGCTTTACGCGTAATGGCTCACCTTTATTGCCCTCAACCAGCAAACGGCGCAGGTCGGCCTCTTTTTCCACCTGTGCAACACCGCGTGTCAAAAGGTAGTCGATATCTTTAGAGGTTGGTTGTGGTTTTGCGATCACCGCTCATCTTCTCCCAATAGTTTAGAATTTCGAGATTGTTGAGAGGCATTGTAGCAGAATATAAGATTGTCGTCGAGAGGAGGGTGCGTTCACGATACCCGAATATTATATGGACATCGTGAACGCAACTCCCACCTGGAGCGAGACATCTCGATGGTCCTTACAGCATTCAAGGATCAAACGGGCTTTACGAGGATTAACCACCCATCGTACTGTAGTATGCTCTGGCTCTACGATGACAACCACGACACGTTCGTCACCAGGCTGATGATTGGGATAGACATCCTGATTAATATATTTCTTCGCCATCGAATTGATAAATTTGTTATCAGCATCTTCATCGATACGCGCCACTTTGCCACGAATCTCAAGATAACGAAAGGGATTTGTGGGATCAACAATCGAAAGGGCAACACGAGGTTCACGTTGCAGATTACGATACTTCTGGCGATCTTTGGTCTGGCTAAAGAGGATATGGGTCCCATCCCAACCGAACCACACAGGGATTATTTTGCGGCTCACCCTTTAGGTCCAATAGTGGCGACATGAGCTAACGCATTTGATTTAAGTAGATCAGTGTACTTTTCTGGAATAACCGACATAGAGTTATTTCTCTCCTTTATTGATACCTTCGACAGTAGGTGCTCTCAAAAAGATGGCTCGCTTCTATCTAGTTCAAGTCAGCGACGAAAGTTTCTCCTACTAGTATAGAGAACCATCTTAGTATACTATATATTTCAACATATCAATACGTTCCCGCATCCAGAAAGGCATCGAAATGCGGCCTACATACGATAGGATAATATTATATGCATAGCTATTAATGCATGATAGGTGCGCGATCAAACTTTCTAACAATTCCTCTTATACTTCGCATATGTTCTTCTAACATAGTAAGAGGTATAGTATCTACAGAAAAAGAAATCACTGATACGAACAAACGAGCGAGATCTAAAAAGGCCCGTTCGGTCCTTCAAAAAAAGAAAAAAGGAGATTTTACAATGGCAAACCTTACACGTTACAATCCGTTTAACGATGTTGTTTCTCTGCGTGAGGCCATGGATCGTCTCTTTGAGGATAGCGTCATTTCCCCTCGTGCAAGCCTTGGAGGCCGTGGCATTGGCGCAAATCTGTATGAAACTTCTGAGGGTTTTACGTTGCAGATACCGATGCCTGGGGTGAATGCAGATGATGTTGAGATCACCGTCCAGCAAGACACATTGAGCCTGAAGTGGCAGACGAAGTTCCAGGCTCCCGAGGGTGCAACTGTACACTGGAATGGGTTCCAGAGCGGCCAATATCAGCAGGCATTTACCTTACCCGCTCCAATTAATGCTGAAGGTGTTGAGGCTCATTATAGCGAAGGTATTCTTACCCTATCTTACCAAAAGCTGAGCATGCAAAGGCTCGCACAGTAAAGGTGAACGCACACTAGATGTTTCTTTCTCCTCCTCGTCAACATTGGCCGGGTTATCCCAAACTGGGATAACCCGGTACTTTTTTTATACATTCCTTTATTTATGCAAGTGTGCGTCGAAAAACGGGTTTGACCGAGCGATCAAGAAAAATGTAGCCAATGGTGATAGCGCTCATAAGAATGCCAAAAATGGGACCGGCAAGGTGTAAATTTCTATATTCTGGTTGCGTTATTAAGTAGAGTTCGTATGCAATCTCCATAGACTCATAGCAGGCAGTGAACCAGAAGGCCCAGAATTGGACGGTCCACAGACTATAGACAACGACCAGGCCGAGCAGTCCTCCAATTAATAGAGCAATAAAGTCACGGGAGCCGATGGGAGTTAAGAAAAGCAGGCCAAAACAACTGATGGCTCCCAAAAACTCGAAGCAAGCTAAAGTTGTGATGCCTGAAGGCCGTTCCCGACGTACTATTTTCATAATCTATTCTCTTTTCATGCATAAGTTATTTGTTCTCTTCATCCGTAAAAAGCGTGTGACAGCGAGATTGTACTGGATCATCCACAATGTGTAAACGGATGAGACAGCGAAGAATGGAGAAAAGATATTCCAGATAGCGAAAGTTTCCTAACCAGTTTGTTTTTCCGCTGCTAATAGAACTATAATAGTATAGATGCTACGCAAAGCTAGCAGTGAATGGAGCAAAGGCTACAAGAATTATGAATGAGACGGAGCAAGAGCAGGCACGAATGGGTGAAAACAAACCATTCAAGCATGATCCCCATCTAACTGGACAGGTGCCTAAATGGTCGATCTCCCTTGGCATCTTGCTCATTGGTATCATCTACTTCTTTCTTCCTGGCGAATTGACCTTTGGACCTCCCTGGCTACTGCTCGTCATCGAGATTGTCTTACTCTTGCCGTTGTGGGCATTCTGGGTGACAGGTCATACCCTTTCCTACAAAACTACTCGCAGCATAAGCTTCCTTCTGCTTAGCGTAGTGACGCTGGCATTGGCCAGTGGCGTTTTTTTCCTCATCACTCATCTATCGACCTTCACCAGTGGGATCAAACTATTCCGTACAGCGGCATTGCTCTGGCTGTTTAATGTGCTGGTATTTGCGCTCTGGTATTGGGATACTGATGGCGGAGGGCCACGTAGGCGGCATGAAGCGAATCATAAGGCCAGGGACTTGATGTTTCCTCAGCAGGCGAATGGTGCAAGTTGGGCACCTGATTTCTTTGATTACCTCTTTGTAGCCTTCACGACGGCAACGGCGTTCAGTCCAACGGATACCCTCCCACTTACACGATTAGCAAAAACATTGATGATGATTGAGGGGATTATCTCGTTGTTGATTGTGGCGATTCTTATTAGTCGGGTGGCGAATATCTTTTAAACTCAATATAAAACCTAGATACGTTCCAACCATTTATCCTCAATAGTCTGAGCGACCACACAGGCGTAGATGGCACCCTGGATGCCAGTGCGACGATACTTCTCGCGACAACCGGAGAGAACGAGCAATGCCGTGTCGCGCAAATTCTGGCGTTTGCTGTGAACAGACATGCGGAGTAGACATTCTGCTGCGATGGCGTTCTCGGTAAGCGGTTGTTCGCGCAGAGATAAGCGACCAGGGGCGTCAGCATCTGCCGGATAGTCATAGAAGAGACCTGTCTGTTTATCGAGCAGCTCCTGACACGCGTAATGCATTAAAGCAATAGCCATCTCCAGGTAGGACTTGCGCCCGTGGAGTTCGTAAGCATCAAGCAAGGCACGCGTCAACCAGACCTGATCAGCCAGTTGTCCTGGTAAGGCTGGCTGTCCATCAACGGCAAAGTGATATACGCTACCAGTACGATGCATCATATGTTCACGCAAGTAGTCCAGGGCACGCAACGCCATCGTTTCAAGCGAAGGATAGTTGAGTAAACGTGCGGCCAACAAATAGGAAGAGATCATACGAGCATTCCAGGCGGTGTAGATCGTTTTATCAACATGAGGCGCTTCACGCGAAGCACGCGAGTAGGGACCGGGTTCATAATATTCTTCATCCGCGCTTTGACTGCCACTAAAAATGCCCACATCTTGCTGCCAGAGCGTCGCATTGATATAAAGGATCAAGCGTTTCGCGAGATCACGCCATTGCTGATCCTGCGTCTGCTGGCATGTCAGCGTGAGAAGGCGCAGCAGGGCGGCATTCTCTTCAAGCATCTTCTCCGTGTGGGGCGCACTCCAATCGCTTGCCGCCGAATAGCGGAAAAAGCCGCCAGCCTCTTTATCCCACAGACCACCATCGCGCATCTGTTCCAGAGAGTAAGATACCATCGCAAGTGCATCCGACTCACCTTGACGGGCAAGCATTAAGAGTAGCTCAAATGCCTCCGGATGAGGAAATTTCAGGTGAGGATGAATTGTGAAACCGCCGTAGTCGGCATCGTAGAGATCTCTGAGCACCAGACCAGCTTGAGCGGGGAGATCTTCCAATGCAGAGCGTTCCTCCTGCAATAATGGACGCAGGTGGGCACCGAAGAGGGTCTGCGTCAACTTGCGGGTGAAACGCTGATCCTGTAACTCACGCACCTGTTGTGCAATTTCTGAGCGATGTTCACTATAATAGCGACGGATGTGTCCTAAATAGTACAGCATTTGTTTAGGAGGAACGTATACACCTCCCCAGAGGATCTCGCCTTCAGAAGAGAGGAGGACAATACTGGGCCAGCCATTTTGATTATAGCGTTGATTCACATCGGGTCGCAGGTCGCTGTCTACGCGTATCGGAATATAATCATTATTGACAATTGTTATAATACTTGGTTCAGAAAGAGTTGTTTCATCCATAATATGACACCACTGGCACCAGAGTGAAGAGATCACGAGAAAAATGGGCTTATCTAAACGGATAGCTTCTTCAAATGCAGCATTTCCCCACGGTTGCCAATGAATTTTAGCAGCTTGATTGGGGCGTGGTGAAAAACGGAAGAGTTCGGGTAGAGGAGCCGAAGACCACGAATCATTGGGGACCACCTTGCCACTCATGCTGGACCCTCCTTTACGTTACGAGATCTCTCACAGCTAAAATGTGTCTTTTCCGTAAGTATACCATAAAAATGAACGGAATATGGATAGAAAATACACACTTTCGGGATGTATCTCAAAATCACGAGAAAAGCAGGAGAGGGTACTTGAAAGGACTAGAGGAAAATAGAGGGATGAATTCTTGCAATGTTGTAATACCTTTTAAGTAATGAAGGAAACTATAGATTTTTCTTATGGTTTATGCTATCCTGTTAGAGCGATATGTCATCCACCGTAGAAATGTAGAGCTTCGGAAATGCTAGAGATGGCATGACGAAGACGAGCGATGGAAAAAGTCTTTAAAGAAGAAAATTGGACAGTATTAGTTACGAAAGAAGAGGTTTGGCCTATTAACAGGGATTTTCGGGGAAATGAACGTCCGCGTGAGACGCGTGTCAACGAGCGTATTCGTGCACGCGAGATACGCTGTGATCGATGAAAACGGTGAGATGCTTGGCATCATGCCCCCAATGCGTGCTCTTGATCTCGCGCGTGACAGAAACCTTGACCTGGTTGAGGTATCCCCCAATGCGATACCTCCCGTGTGTAAATTGATGGACTACGGTCGCTTCAAGTACGAACAGGCCAAGAAAGAAAACGAAGCACGCAAAAATCAAAGGACCATTACCCTTAAAGAGATCCGCATGCGCCCACGTACAGATGATCATGATGTAGAAGTGAAGACCCGCAAGATTCAAGAGTTTCTGGCTGAAGGCGATAAGGTGAGGGTCAGCGTGCAGTTCCGTGGAGCTGAGATGCGCCACCCCGACATTGGTCGTAAGTTGTTGGACGAAATTGCAGAAGTGCTCAAGGGTACAGCTACCATCGAACGATCTCCTATGATGGAAGGTCGGATGATGTCGATGATCGTCTCGCGTGCTCCTGGTTGGGAACCACCCAAAAAACAGGCTCCTCCAACGAAACGGGGTACGGCTCCTGCTGTCGCTAACGAGACAACAGAGGCCAGCGAAACAGTAGAGGCTAGCGAGACAACAGAGGTTAGCGAGACGGTAGTAGAGACACCAGTCACAGAAACGATAGAGACGCCAGCCCCATAGTGCGTTATCTTCACCCGCCGTGTAGTAGACGATAAGTACATATTCTCGGTAAACAGGACGGCAGGCTTTTCTATGCATGACAAGACAAGAGAGTGTAGTTCTTCCTGACTACACTCTCATTTTATTGGATGCACAGTCCGAAAATAAGACGAACACCTTGTATTTCTACGATGCAATTGACTTTTATGAATAAGACTACTAAGATTATAACAATCCTTATAAAGAAAGTTTAACATCCGCAACGATGTAAATGGAGGCCACTGGTGAGTAGATACGATGATCCACGCTGGTATGACGAGCAACATTTTAACCAGCCTGTTCCCCAAAAGCCTGCGTATGATGACCTTAACCCGGACCATCACACAAATAACAACACTTTTCAGTGGTCAGACGGCTCAAGGCAGACCTATACAGTACAGGAAGAACCCCGCTCACGTCAGATTGTAAGGCAGATTCTGGTTGGAAGTACCCTTGTGATTATTGCATTCCTGGGTGGCTGGTTTAGCCATCAGTACTTCGGAGACACATTGACTCAAAATAGTCAGTCGCAAAAATATTCACAATTGTTCGAACAAGCCTGGAACGTGATTGATCAGAACTATGTTGACCGTAAAGCGGTTAACTATCAAAACATGTCCTATACAGCCATCAACGCCATGGTTTCGTCTCTACATGACAAAGGGCATACCTACTTTCTGACCCCTGACCAATCAAAGGCATTTGATCAACAAGAGAGCGGGAAATTTGTTGGCATCGGTATTACGTTAAGCCAGGATCCCACCAGCAAAAATTTTATCATTAACTCGACTATGGTAAACTTGCCAGCAGCAAAAGCTGGTTTGAGGCGCAACGATATCATTCTCTCAATCAATGGAACAGCCACACAGGGAAAAACCCTGGACGAGGTGAGTAAATTGATCTCCGGTAATGCTGGCACCGCAGTTACCATGATTATCCAACATCAGGGTGCATCACAACCACAAACATTCCATATTGTGCGAGCCGAAATCACAGAGCAAAATGTTATTATGCATTACATTGCCCAGGATCGTATTGCGCACATTCAAATTGTACAATTCGCCGATGGAGTGTCTGACCAGCTAAAAACTTCAATCAACCAGGCCAAGAGCATGGGCGCAACAAAGATCATTCTTGATCTACGCAATAATGGTGGCGGTTCGGTGCAAGAAGCGATTAACACCGTCAGTGATTTTGTCAAAAACGGCAACGTGTATCTGCAAAAGGATAGCAGTGGACATATAACACCTCAAAGCGTCACAGGGAATACCCTCGATACTAAAATTCCGCTGGTAGTGTTAGTCAACGAAAACTCTGCCAGTGCAGCAGAGATCGTGCCAGGTGCGCTGAAAGATGATGGGCGTGCCACGCTGATCGGCACACAAACCTTTGGCACTGGTACCGTAATGAACCGTTTCGATCTGTCCGATGGCTCTGTTTTATGGGTGGGCGTAGACGAATGGCTCACACCAAAAGGCAAATTTATTCGTAATCAGGGTATCACGCCTGACATTACGGTGAAGATGCCCGCGAATGCCAGCGTTCTGACGCCAAACGACGAGAATGTGCAAAACATGACGCCGCAACAGATCCAGAATAGTGGAGATACGCAACTTGTGAGGGCTATCCAATACCTCGAAAACGGACGGTAGGGGCCGCGTTTACGCCGTCTGCGTGTGTGCGCATGTATGCAACGATTATCATGAACACATACGCGGGTGCGATCAATCAAGACCCCACCATACATCAGGCGAGTGCAGCCTGATAATATTTGCTGGTCGGTAGATGTCCCAGTAGAGGCGCAATAAAACGTGTTGCCTCCACAACCTTAGCCAGGTCTACACCAGTGGAGATGCCCATACCGTGCAGCATGTAGAGCAGGTCTTCGGTCGCGAGATTGCCAGCCGCACCAGGAGCATATGGGCACCCACCCAATCCTCCTGCCGCTGCATCGACAATGGTAACTCCCATTTGCAAAGCCATCAAAACATTGGCGAGAGCAGTACCACGCGTGTCGTGAAAATGTACTGCGAGACGCTCGACAGCAATGCCATTGGCGATAAGCAACCCTAGCACATCAACCACCTGGTTGGGAGTTGCAACACCAATGGTATCACCGAGCGATAGCTCTTCAATACCCATTTCTAACAATGCTTGAGCGACCGACAAGCACCTGCTGTGGCGCAACGAACCCCTCATAAGGGCACCCAAAAACGGTCGAGATATAGCCGCGCACCGGGATATTTTCGCGCTGCGCCAGTTCTACGACAGGGCGAAAGTTCGCCAGGCTTTCGGCAATTGTAGCGTTGATATTATGCCGTGTAAAACTTTCACTGGCGGCGGTAAAGACGGAGATGGCACGTACGCCAGAGGCCATGGCACGCTCCATACCTTTGAGATTTGGGACCAATACGGGATAACTCGTTGTGGGCAGGCGCAAAAGGTCTGTCATCACGTCACTGGCATCGCTCAATTGTGGGATAGCACGCGGGCTTACAAACGATGTTGCTTCAACAACAGGCAGGCCAGCTTCAGCCAACATCTGAATAAACTGAATTTTCTGTTGTGTGGGCACCTGAACATGTTCGTTCTGTAAGCCATCACGTGGTCCAACCTCAACAACACGGACCGATGCAGGAAGGATAGGTAGGACAACCGACATATCAAGCTCCTCTGGATTGGACCTGCTCAGGATCGTCATGAGGCTGTTCAGCACTGGCACGTTCTATAGGTGAAGGCAACAGCAGGAGATCAGCTTTCCCACTTGCTAGCAAGGGCGTTACTTCCTCATGTTTGCGTTGCACACGGATCTTCGTAATACGCCGTCCACGCGTTGCCAGTACGGTAAAGACGAGATCTTCAAACGTCACCTTGTCATCAGCCACAGGAATTTTATCGAGTTGGGCATAGACAAAACCACCTAGCGTCTCATAATCCGAATCCTCCAGGTGTTTGCCTATCATGTCGTTAAACTCGTAGATACTGATTTTTGCATCAAAGATATACTCATCGTCGTTGACCTTCTCATACAGATTCTCTTCGCGGTCGTACTCGTCCTTGATATCGCCAATGATCTCCTCAACCAGATCTTCAATGGTGACCAGACCAGCGACGGAGCCATATTCGTCGACAACGATGACCATATGTACACGGTTATGACGAATCTCGCGTAAGAGATCGTCCAGCTTTTTCGTTTCAGGCACAAAGTACGCCGGACGGACGAGATCACGAATCTGCACGCTATCATGATCCTCACGCAACTGTTTCAGCAAGTCTTTGGTATAGAGCACGCCAATAATCTCATCGGCACCAGTATCCACTTCGTAGACCGGAATACGTGAGAAACCACCTTGCAGGGCCAGATCAACAGCTTCCGTCACTTTCATATCACTTGCCAGGGTGATCATATCAATACGTGGAACCATCACCTCGCGTGCGGTTGTATCGGCAAACTCGAAGATGCTATGAATCATCTCCGTCTCTTCCTCTTCGAGCACCCCTTCCTCTTCGCCGACCGTCACCAGGAGACGCAATTCCTCCTCAGTCACAAACGGACCTTTGTGCTTAATCTGCCCACCCAGCATGCGTACAAACAGAGATGTTATGACGCTGAGAGAACGAACCAAAGGATGCAGCACCCAGGCGGCAACACGAACCGGTCCGACCAGGGCGCGTGCCCAACGTAAAGGACTCTGCACAGCCGCAGTTTTAGGAGTAATCTCACAAAAGATCAAGACCACAAAGGAGATAAGGATAGTTGCCAGCAATTCACCCCATGTTTCGGAGAAGCGTATGGCAAGAACGGTCGCCATGCTAGAGGCAACAATAACAGCGACACTGTTCACGACGAGAATAGTCGAGAGAAACGTATTCGGTTCTGAGAGCAATTGTTCAATCTGAAGCGCCAGTGGATCGCCCTCCTCCACCAGATTCTTGAGCTTGATGCGACTCACGGAAGTAAGCGCTGTTTCAGCCGCCGAAGCAACGCCACAAAGAATTAAAGTTCCGATCAGAATGGCTAGTTGTAGCCATGCAACTGCATCAAACTGCGCAAGGTGTACGTCAACACCGACGGCTATACTTGCTAAGCCAGGGCCGTCCATTTACTCCATTTGCTCCTTTTCATCTTTATCCTGCTCATCCTGCGTATTCAGCATACGTAACAGGCGAGCGGGAACCCCAACGACCAGTGCGTCGGGAGGAACGTCTCTATTGACGACGGCACCAGAGCCAGTATAGGCATGTGCACCAATCGTGACGGGTGCGATGAGAACAGTATCGACACCAAGAGAGGCTCCAGCACCAATCGTTGTACGATGTTTGTGTTTGCCATCAAAGTTTGCAGTAACAGTACCCGCACCGACGTTGACATGTTCGCCAACGGTAGCATCGCCCAGGTAACTAAAATGGTGCATATCCGTTTCCGCACCAATATACGAGTTTTTGACCTCGCCAAAATTGCCCATACGCACACCCCGTGCCAGGTGAGCACCAGTGCGACAGTGGCTAAAGGGTCCTATGCTTACGTCTTCTTCAAGAATGCTCTCTTCTAAGACTGAATTGCGTACAACACAACGATCAGCCAGCACAGATTGATAGATCGTAGTTGCAGGGCCAAGGCGGCATTCAGCGCCAATCGTCGTTTTTCCGGTAAGCATCGTCCCTGGAAGAATAATGGTATCAGCCCCGATCTGCACCTCGTCATCGATATACGTTGTTGCGGGATCAATGATGGTGACGCCAGCGTACATATGACGCTCTAGAGTACGATGACGCAAGAGTTGTTCGGCTTCAGCCAGTTGGACACGATTGTTGACGCCAATCGTCTCATCAAGTGTTCCGCTGACGGTTGCAACGATGCGCTCCTGAGTTGCGGCAATTGCCACCAGATCGGTCAGGTAGTATTCGCCGGAGGCATTGCGTGGCAGGTTCTGTAAAATCGGCCATAACCAGGCACGATCAAAGCAATAGACGCCAGAATTGACTTCCTTGATACGCAATTGTTCTGCACTGGCACGCTTCACTTCAACGATCTCGCGCACACGACCACGACTATCGCGCACCACGCGCCCATAATCAGAAGGCGGTTCTGTATGTGCAGTTAAAAATGTCAGTGTGGCACGCTTTGTCAGATGCTCATGCAGAACCTGCGCCAGGATCTCACTACGGATCAAGGGTGTATCGCCATAACAGACCAGGACGGTCTGGGGCAAGGGTGTGAGTGCATCAATAGCAGTTTGTGCTGCGAGCACAGCATGACCGGTGCCTAATTGTTCTTGTTGAAGGGCATACAGACAACGCTCGCCAAAGGTTGCTTCGATCTGCGCGGCTTCGTGACCAAGGACAACAATGGGACGATGAGTCGAGATGGGAGTAGCAAAGGATGCAAGGGAAGAATCTAAGCAAATGCCTTCGACTGCTTTAAGGACATGTCCTAGAAGGGGCATGCCCGCCAGCGGGTGAAGAACCTTTGGCAATTTTGAGCGCATCCGTGTGCCTTTGCCTGCGGCAAGGACGACGGTGGCGTATGTATTCATAATAGAATATTAAAACCTTTTTTTGTTTCTCTCTATCAGGGGATACAGAATACAAACAAAGAATTGCTTCTCCGAGAGTTCCATATACAGGAGAATGGCTCGGGTGCCAGGATTCGAACCTGGGAATAACGGATCCAAAGACCGTCGCCTTACCGCTTGGCCACACCCGAATAAAAGCCTTACACATGTTGTAGTTGCATGCTAACAACGCCACTAATATACACGATGTGATGCGAATTGTCAATATAAAAAAAGCGAGACTTTTAGAAAGGCAGCATCAATATTGTCCTGCGTCTTCCGGTGTCCAACAGCTTGACGCTCTCTATAGCGAGTGCTATGCTGCATTGCAAACATAGAGGGAAACATATCCACTCGCTGGCTAGGGTCATGCCAAATACCTGTAATGTCGTAAATATGGTAGGGACCCGATTGTATCGCGTCCGCCATTGATGGATTGTGTAGTCCCAGGTCGATGAAATCGCGGACGCGATACAATCGGGTCCCTACCATATTTCGTGCATTTTTTGACAGAAGGAACAATTATGGCAACACTACAAACACACATAGATCGCACCAGCGCAGATTTTCAGGCAAACACCCTGTACCACCAGCAACTTCTTGACCAGCTCACACAACGCATCCAACAGGTACAGCAAGGTGGGGGCGAGGATGCCATCGCTAAACATCGTAAACGCAATAAACTACTGGCACGCGAACGCATTCAACTGCTATGTGATCCTGATACGCCATTCCTCGAATTGAGTCCGTTGGCGGCCTGGGATATGTACGATAATGAAGCTCCCTCCGCTGGTATTGTCACAGGCATCGGATTGGTCGAGGGGCAGGAATGCATGATTGTGGCGAACGATGCCACCGTCAAGGGAGGCACATACTATCCGCTGACGGTTAAAAAACACCTGCGGGCGCAGGAGATCGCGGAACAAAATCACCTGCCCTGCATCTATCTGGTCGACTCTGGAGGCGCATTTCTGCCACTACAGGCCGAGGTCTTTCCCGACCGCGATCACTTCGGACGCATCTTCTATAACCAGGCACGTATGTCGAGTCAGCGCATTCCACAGATCGCCGCCGTTATGGGCTCCTGTACTGCCGGGGGAGCATATGTGCCAGCGATGAGCGATGAGACGGTGATTGTGCGCGGCAATGGCACAATCTTCCTGGGAGGACCACCCCTGGTCAAAGCGGCAACGGGCGAAGAGGTTAGCGCCGAAGACCTGGGAGGCGCAGATGTGCATAGCCGTATCTCAGGCGTTACCGATCACTATGCGCTCAACGACGAACATGCGCTGGCAATCTGCCGCAGCATCGTCTCACATCTTAATCGCCGCACGCATGTCCCCTGGGATATCCATCCTCCTGAACCACCACGCTATGATGCAAACGAGCTACTGGGCATTGTTCCTAAAGATAATCGCAAGAGCTATGACGTGCGCGAGGTGATTGCGCGTTTAGTCGATAGAAGCGATTTTCATGAGTTCAAAGAACTGTATGGTACAACCGTCGTGTGTGGCTTTGCACGCTTGATGGGCTATCCAGTCGGAATTATTGCCAACAACGGCATACTTTTTTCTGAGAGCGCGTTGAAAGTGACGCACTTTATTGAATTGTGCGGACAACGGCAGACGCCGCTGATCTTCTTGCAAAATATTACAGGCTTTATGGTTGGCAGACAGTACGAGAACGGTGGCATTGCCAAAGATGGTGCCAAGATGGTTATGGCGGTTGCGAACGTGCCCGTGCCACGCTTTACGGTCATAATCGGGGGATCGTTCGGTGCTGGCAATTATGGCATGAGTGGACGCGCCTATTCGCCCAGGCAGTTATGGATGTGGCCCAACGCACGCATCTCGGTCATGGGCGGGCAACAGGCGGCGATGGTGCTGGCAACGGTACGCAAAGAGAGTATGGCAGCGCGTGGGCGCAGCATGACGCCAGAGGAAGAGGCGGCCTTTATGCAACCGATTCTGGACAAATATGAGGAAGAGGGCAACCCATATTACAGTACGGCGCGTCTGTGGGATGATGGTATTATCGATCCACGCGATACACGCACTGTGCTGGCGCTAGGGATTGCGGCCTCGCTTAACGCGCCGCTGCCTGATAATCCATTTGGCGTATTTAGAATGTAGACTCAAAGGACGCAAACATGCTCAAAGCGATTAGCTGCAACCCACACGAACACTCCTTTCAGCATATCACTGACCTGGAAAAACTCAAGGATGAGCACGATAATCCCGACTCGATTATCTGGCTCGATATGCTCAATCCGACTGAAGAGGATCTGGCAAAGGTTGCGGAAAAGTTTTCCCTGCATCCTCTCGCTATCGAAGATGCAACACGTGAACATCAACGCCCAAAGGTTGAAGAGTACGAGAATTTCTACTTCGTCGTGTTTTACACGGCTGACACGCAAGAGAAAAGTCAAGAACTCAACATCTGCGAGATAGATATGTTTCTGGGTAAAAACTATCTTATTACGGTTCATGAACATCCTATCCATGAATTGGAGGAGGCAGAACAACGCTGGACGCGCAACTCTAAACAACTGGAATGGGGGATCGGCGTGTTGCTCTACTCGTTGCTGGATACGATTGTCGACCACTACTTTCCCATCGTTGATGCACTCGTCGATCTGGCTGAGGATCTCGAAGATCGCCTGTTCACAGGTGCAACACGCGATACACGCTTCACCCAACAATTACTCGAATTGAGAAAACAATTTCTGACCATGAGGCGCATTGCAACACCAGAACGCGATGTGCTCAATGTGTTAACCAACCGCGATACTCCCATCTTCGATGAACATGCAACGATCTATTTCCGCGACATCTATGACCACATCACACGCCTGGCCGACACGATTGACCTGTACCGCGATCAATTGAGCAGTACAATGGACGCCAATCTGTCGATCGTTTCCAATGACCTGAATAAAGTGATGCGTACACTTACCGTTGCCTCGATCATCCTGATGGTTGATGCGCTGATTGCCAGCATCTATGGCATGAATTTTGTGAATATTCCCGAGCTACATCTCTATTATGGGTACTTTGGAGCACTGGTCTTGATGGCTATACTGTCAATCTTCCTGGCTTTCCTGTTTAAAAAACTGAAATGGCTTTAAGCAAATAAACCGCTAACCCCCTTAATATTGCTATAACCGGTAGGGACCCGATTGCATCGCGTCCGCCATTTATGGATAATGAGCCAGGGTCGATAAATCGCGGACGCGATGCAATCGGGTCCTACCAAATTTCACGTATTTCTTGATATTTGGGATATCCATTTAACAATCATGCATCAAAAAACGGGTGTAGGATTGACATTCCTACACCCGTTTTCAGCAGGTTATTTCAACCTACACACTTAACTTCAATTTCCAGGCACCTCTTCCATGCGTTGCGGCATAGAGAACACGACCGGAAACGGAGAGAGTCAATCCATAAACAGCGACACGTGGCAGGCCCGGTGCCGCAGGAACCCACCAGGTGCTTGTTCCTTGCAACATCAGTACACCGAAGTCAGTCGAAACATAGACATAGCCTTTCTGGTTATCGTATGCGACACCAGTGATGGGCTGATCTCCTAGATTGTGGCTGATATCTTTCCATGCCGCCTTACCCGTGGTGGGATTGTAGGTGACATCAAAGACGTGCCCAGGTGTGGTTGGCGTGTAGGCATTGTAGCCTGAGTACGAGATGTACGCATGATACGGATTCTCCGGATCCACGGCAATCCCACTGACGAAACGAGTAGGTTGCGCGGCTGTATCGATACGCGAGAATGAGACACTTGCAGGAGTAGCATTCGCATTCGTCGATATAAAGACACGACCACGGCGCGTGGCGCTCCAGAGAACGTTCGCACTTTCTTGCGCACGACTCAGTGCAACAACATAATTCGTAGCAGGGGCATCGCCACCCTTATCAGTGCCGTAGGTAGCTCCGCTGAGATCCTGACCGATGGAGACCCAGTCGCCACAGGGAGCAGCAAAATCACCGGTGAGTTCATTACAATGCTGCTGAAGGTAAGCGGCCTGACCACCGCTATCCTGTGTCCGCCAGACATGTTGCAGACCGACAAACATCGTCTGACTGACTTTGGGATCACCGATCAGTGGCACATAGAACGATGCCGACTCGTTGCTTGCTGTGAGCGGATCAGAGATGTAGTTCCAGGCTGTGGGATCTGTACCATTAAAGTTCACATCAATGCTGGGACCGTAATAGGTATGCATGCGGATATTGGTGTTACCGGCATCAATGACCGATTGACCACCATCACCACCAACCGACTCGAACCAGCTAGCGGATGTGTTTTTGTAAGCCCAGGTACCATTGTCCTGCGTGCCACCAATGATATCGTTATTGGGATCTTTAGGGTTAACCGTCAGGCTCTGGAACTGGATCGTTGCCAGACCATCATTCATGCTATACAGTCTCGTTGGAATGGCCGAGAGCCAGAGTTGACAATCAGCAAGATCTGCCGCACTGGTCAGGCCACGATTGGCGCAATCGCTTGAGGTATTGGCAACAGTGCCGCTGGTGCGAACCAGGCCACCATCAGAACCCGTAATTGCGATATCCGGGCTACTGGGCACAAATGCAATTGCATGCTGGTCAGGATGCAAGCCCAGAGGAGGACTTTGCGTATCGTTGGTCATGTCGGTGAAACTGGCACCATCATTGACTGAACGCTGCACTGCTCGTCCATTAGATGGAGGAGTTACGGTGAAAATTTCATTATAGGCCATCGAGCCACCAAGCCAGACGGTATCAGGATGTCCAGCAGGCGATGCGACAACCATATCATAGGTACACTGCGTCTCACAGAAATTGTACGATGAGAAGCCAGGCGTGCCCGGTGTAGCATTCGAAAGTTGCGTCCAACCAGGATTGGCTCGTTCCATTGGTCAATGTAGCAGCAGGTACGAGCGCATTATCGACGCGATAAAAATCGGCGGTTCCAGCATTGCCAGAATCACCAAGATAGATGCGCAACTGCCCATTGTGTGGGGCAAGCGCAAACTCGGTGCGTGCAGTCGAGCTATTGGCAACAGTCCCACCACCAGGAGAGGCAAAGACTAGCTCAAATGCGCCGCCGTGACTACGATACAGACCATAATCGAAGACAGAGAAGTACACAACGGATGGCTGACTTGCAGCAACACCAGTACGATCAAACAGGATCTTCGAGACACCACCACGGAAGAAATCTCCGCCAGTAGGTGTAGGAGGATTGACCACGTCCGACTCTTTGCTGAAGACCAGTTTGAAGGTCGCACCACCGTCAAGTGACTCATAGAGTCCAACCACCGGAGCGCCAGGAGGGGTGAAACGACCGCCATTCACAGAGGAGGAGCCGTGACGTGCTACCGCTGTACCGATGTAGATATGTTTCGCATTTTTAGGATCAATGGCGACCGATGCAATCGAGCGATCTTTTGCGGCAGAAACGCTGCCAGCCACAAGCGACCATGATGCACCATAGTCGGTTGATTTGTACAAGCCAACACCAGCTTCAGAATCGCCTGATCCATTAGGCTCACCCGTGCCAACATAGAGTGTTTTGCCGGAAGGATCGGTTGGATCAATTGTGATCGAGCCAATCGCATTCGAGGCAAGGCCATTGGACGAAGCATGCCAGGTTGGTGTCGTCGCCAGACCATTTGTCGTCGCCCAGATTCCACCACCAGCGGCACCAACCCAGATGCGGCAGAACGCAACGGTACAATCATTCGCAACGACAATAGCCGTTACACGACCAGAGTTCGTCGTCGCACGACCGGTATAGGTCACCGGTGCTGGAACGGTCCCCTGAAAAGGTCCAAGCTGTTGCCAGGACTGTGATGCCGTCATTGCGTGAGTATTGATGGCAGACTGGTGGTTGAGCACAGCCTGATAAGAATTTGCAGCATTGATCGTCTGATTATAGCCTACAGAGGTTGCTGGATAAGCTGTATTATCGTAGGCTTCCTGACTTGCACCAGCGGCACCAGCTATACCATTGGCTGGATTACCTGGATCACTATCACTATACGAATCATCCTGGCCCGCATGGGTACTCAGGAAATGATTAAAATGAGGTTGTACTGGTGACGCAAAAACTGACGTATGAAATAAAGAACTAATGACCAGCCCTGCCGCTAATACAACGACAACAGGAATTGTGTATTTGATTTTTGAACGCGATATACTCTTCATGAGCCCCCATTCTTTATGGAAACTGAAATAAGGCATAGTGATGCTCCCAGGTAAAAAATAGAGCAACACTTTTATACCTGCACAATATATTAGAGGGGATCTAACCACAATGGGTCAGCAGAAGAAAGACTCCTTTCTTTATAGAAAGATTATGGATTACTCTGCAATATCCACTGAATGAAGTTATTATTGATGGATTTCTCTTACTTCAAAAGAGGTGAAACGCGCAGAATAGAGAAAAAAGCCTCTTGTCCGTCTTTGTCTTAGAGATGGCACCCGATAGAAAACGAATTTGCTATGTAGCTTTTCGTTAAAGACTTCAAGTAGGCTTCCACCAATGCGACTCTCTAACAGAGTCATAACTCTTCATCATCCATAATATATCCACATATAATAATATATAAGCTGGAGAAAAAAAGCAAGCCTTACGTGACCTCTTTCGTTATTTTCCAGAGATAGTGAGCAACCGGGCATCGTTAACGCGGCCTCTACATCAGGAAGGGTCTTCTATGAGCTTATTTTGTGTCATAGCTTCTTGCAATGCTGGAGCAAGCTGTTGGTAAATGTGGGTGTTTGCGTACCCGATCCATGCTGTCCCTGTCGTTACATCTAGAGGGGATGAGAGTAACTGCCCACGCTCATTCGTGACGAGGACGCCTGCTTCGCGTGCAATCAACTCGGTACATAGATCATAGGGATGGCAGCAGAGGCCGGGATGCGTGAAGACCAGAGGGCGCAGGTCAGCAACCCAACGATCATGGCCCATAATCAGTTCATAGAGTTGCCCGCCGGTCGCGATATACTGATCCTCAAAGGATTGCACTTTTCCTTGCTGAATGGGGCCGAGCGCCTGTTCAACTATGGCGTCATCGATGGCCGCTAAAAGGGCACGTTTGCCGGGGAAAAAACGTGTGATTGCGCCATATCCTTGAGCGATGGTTGTTGCCTGTGAAGGATGGGGATGCAAGGGGAGGGATGTTCGTGGGTCAGACGATTATAGCGTTCGGCCTGGATGCCCTGACCTGCAATCGCCCATAGCGTATCGCTAAGGTGTTGCTTGACAAGGGGAATTTCAGTTTGTACCGCCAGTTCGATATCTGAGAGATTGGTCGCTTCGCCACGATTGGGGGCCACGCCCGTCAAGATCCACGCGGATCGTTTCTGGTACATCAGGCCGCGTGTGCCGTCAATGGGATCAATGATGATGCGCAATTCTGCTTGTTCAGGGTCGGTTCCGGCGGGAAAGACTCTTTTGCCGTCTGCGCCCAATCCTTCTGCAATCAGCACAAACGACCATTCTTCCCCCAGAGTTTCAAAATGCTGGAGTAGGATCTCTTCAGAGATGCGATCGATGGCGAAGATGGTATCTCCGGCCTGCTCTGCGACTATTGTAGAAAGCTGTTCGGTTGTGGCTTGCTCACAGGAGAGGACGACACCATCACGAATCGCGGCGTGAATGGAGAGGATGCGGGTGAGCAGGGTATGGATGTTACGAAGCATTATGGTGTTTCTCGCTTTTTTGTTATTTTACAAGCGAAATACGGTAGAGGGTCCGGTTCGACCGCGTCCGCCATTGATCGAACCGGACCCTCTACCGTATTTCGCGCGTTTCAGTGTTTTTGATGCATCATTTTTGGTGTACCCTTTATGAGTTGGAGTCAATGACGCCAGGTGACACCTCTACGCAGGTTTACGAGCACGAATGAACGCACTGACAAACTTGCCATCTAACTCGTCACGCTCACGTTGCGAAAGAGCTGCAATCGAGGCGCTCGCACCGCTCTCGGCCACCTCCTGCACACTATAGTGGCGTGTAACCTCAACCTCTATTGCCGTGAAACCTGCTTCCGCCAACAAACGTCGGTAGGTCTCTTCCTCTAAAGCGCCTGCGATACAGCCAGCCCATGCCTCCATATCTTGCTGAATCACTTCTGGCAGATGACCCTGGATGACAATATCCGAGACGGCGAAACGTCCTCCTGCGTTGAGCACACGATAGGCCTCGCGCAAGACCTGGCCCTTATCGGCTGAAAGGTTAATCACGCAATTAGAGATGACCACATCAACGCTCCGCTCAGGCAAGGGGATCGCTTCGATAATTCCTTTGAGGAATTTCACGTTCTCCACGCCCGACTCCACACGATTGCGCTCCGCTACCGCTAGCATAGCATCAGTCATATCGAGGCCATAAGCAAAGCCGGTTGGCCCGACGCGTTGTGCGGAAAGCAACACATCGATGCCTCCACCACTTCCCAGGTCCAGCACCTTCTCGCCCGCATGCAATTCCGCCAGTGCCGTCGGATTGCCACACCCTCGTGAGGCAAGGGCTGCGGCAATGGGTAACCCATTGAGTTCCGTCTCGCTATAGAGATTGCTCGTTATTGGATCTCCTGTCGTGTTTGTCGTCGCGCAACAGCCACTATCACAACAACTGCGTTCTTGCGCTGGCTGTCCATTCACTACGGCAATACTCTGTGTGTAGCGCTCCTGTACCATTGTACGCAATTGCTCATCATTTGTTGTCATTATTTATTACCCTTTCTGTATCTTATCCCTGGCGAGAAGCGGGCTTATCAATCGCGCCCCTACACCATCGGGAACTATCAAATGAAGCGGGTCAGAACATTACTATCACAATGCACTTTGTGGATTCCTTCTCGCTTTCATCCTCATAGACTATGCAGAACAAAAAAGGACGCAACGCAAATATAAAAGCTATCTCCCCACATATACTAATTGAAGAGTTCGGCATATGGCATCATGTGCTCCCGGTGCCTGAGTGAGGTAATTCTCATGTAGTGGGTTGTCGGCCTTTGCAGTGAATTTCGAGCACGCAGTCAATACATTGTTCAAGATCAGAGCAGCTACAATCCAGGCCTTGCTCCAACATACGTCTCATGCTCTGCGCTCGCTGAATCAATACATCTACTTCAGCCAGTTTTTGCTTCGCCAGGACTTGCCAGCGTGCAGAGACCGGTGTGTCCTCGTCCAACTCATGGAGCAATGTTCGCATCTCAGCCACGCTAAAGCCTACCGCCTGGGCGGCTTGAATAAATGCCAATCTACGTAGAATATCTGTATGATAGCGTCGTTGTCCACTCACACGCCGGGGCAATGGCAGGAGTCCCACACTCTCATAATAACGAATTGCCGAAGTGCGAATGCCTGCTCGCTTTGCCACTTCGCTGATGGTAAGTTCCGTCATGATATGCGGCCTTTTCCCTCTTGACTTCAAGTTAACTTTAACCAGTACACTCCCATTGTAGCCGATAGAAAACGTCGTCGGCCAGTTTCTTGAAAAGGATTGTCGAGAAGAATAGAAGGAAAACTATGATAGAAAATCATTCCAACCTGTTCCAGGTGAGTGACCAGGACTTTGAACAACATGTGCTTAACTCCACTCTGCCAGTGATCGTCGATTTCACGGCAGAATGGTGCCCACCTTGCCGGGTGCTTGCTCCGCTCTTTACGCAGTTAAGTAATGCCTATCAGGGCAGGTTGAGGTTTGCGAAGATGGATACCGACGAAAACACGCTCGTGCCAGCTCGTTTTGGGATTCAGGGTGTTCCAACACTCATCCTATTCGTGAACGGAAAGTTGGTCGAGCGCATGGTTGGACCTCACCCTGGTCGCTTGCAGCAAAGTATTGAACGCCTGCTGGCTGAGGTGAGAATGTAGGGTACAGGGTTCTACCGCGTCCGCGATCCATTGGCCTGGAACCGCCATACATCGAGCCTGGGCCACCATCCCATAAATGGCGGACGCGATAAATCGGGTCCCTACGGTATTTGGATCGTTGCAGGGGTTGGTTTCATACATGTGCTTGAAGAACAACATTGGCAACGTGCTTGATAATTCATCACGTGGCCTCTGCGATCCAATTCAAAGTGGCAGCAGGCGAGCAATTGTTGCTTGAGCTTCTCACGGGCACGTTGTACGCGTGATTTAGCACCTGAGAAGGAGAGGCCAGTGCGCTCACCGAACTCTTTCTGCGTCAGGCCCTGATATTCCGTGAGCACCAGGGCCTGGCGATCCTGTTCTGGAAGGTTGTTCACCATCGCTTGTACGCAAGGCAATAGCTCACTCACGATGTCATCATCGGGTAGCTCTTCTGGCAGGTCCAACGCCTCGGGCGTATCCAGGGAACTCGTGGGCCTGGCCGTGCGATAAAAATCAATAATGGCGTTGCGCGTAATTTGATAGATCCAGCTTTCCAATTTCTTCACATCTTGCAGCGTGTCTCCATGCTGATGGATCTTGAGAAAGACCTCCTGAAGGAGATCCTCTGCAACCATCTCATCAGGCACACGCTTGCGGATAAATCCATGCAGTGGAGTGTGGAAAGCTTCCCAGATATACTCTGTATTCAGAGACATATACCTACCTCTCTCATTATTTTTGTTTCCTTTTCAAGAGAGACGAGAATGTATCCAAAAGGACGCGCTTCATACTTGCTGTTCCTCAGCCTTAGCAGATTCATACAACTGCTCAAGAGAGAACGAGGCGCTGTGTCCCAAAAAGTGGCTGATCTTCGCCGCGATGAGATCACGGATATGGCGAAAGGCGGCAAGGCGTTCTTCCTCGGTCCCTGTTACACGGCTAGGATCAGGGAAGCCCCAATGGACTTGCTTGCGTGCATTAGGAAAAAATGGGCAGGCTTCCTGCGCCTCATCGCACACGGTAATCACCAGATCCATCGCAGGTTGCGCCGCAAACGCATCAATACCTTTGGCAGTATGTCCACTGATGTCGATCCCTAATTCTTGCATCGCTTTGATCGCCAGTGGATGGACCGTACGTGGCTCAGTACCAGCACTAAAAACTGCAAAGGCTGGACCACCACGAGCACGGAGCAGTCCCTCCGCCATCTGGGAACGTGAGGAATTATGCGTACAAAGAAAGAGTACGCGTATGGGCTGCTTCTCTGTTTCAGACATGTTCGGTCTCCTCTGTATGATCTTGCAAAACAGCTACTTCAAGGCTTCCCGTCACAGCTTTTTGATGGCTTGCCTCGCGCAGCCATCGATAGACATATGCACCCGCCGCTGCTCCAAGCATTGGTCCCAGGATATAGACCCATTGGGCGCTCCATGTCCAACTCATGAGTGCAGGACCCAGCGAACGGGCAGGATTCATTGAGGCCCCACTGATAGGCCCGGCGAAAAGAGCTTCTAACCCCACCGTTGCACCAATGGCAAGTGCAGCGGCCTGTCCTACGGCACGCGTATCGGTTGCCATTGCCATAATAACAATCATCAGAAAGAAGGTGAGTAGCGTTTCTAAAGCGAAGGATTGCCATGCTCCACCACTCCCGGCGGGTAACGTCGCGCCGAGATGCGCCGCATTTCCCAATAGGAGCCGTAAGCATGCCAGCCGCAAGCAGAGATCCCACGAATTGAGCGGTCCAGTACCCAAAGAGCCGCTTTACCGGGAAGTGACGTGCCAGCACAAAAGCGAGTGTGACCGCTGGATTGAAGTGTGCTCCGCTGATATGTCCGAAGGTATAGATCATTACAGTGATGATCAAGGCCAAAGACGAGGCCAACACCGACATGCGTGATCTGCCCATGCGAAATAGTATCGATCATGATCGCTCCACAACCCGCAAAGACCAGCCCGAAGGTGCCCAGCCCTTCCGCGATATAGGCCGCCCATATCTCTCGTCTTGCGTCTCGTACTCTGGACAATGACTGACTCTGCGACACAGGCTGGGTCGTAATGGCTTCAGAACTCACGATTTCTTCTCTTTCGTTCTAAGAGGGTCAATAAAAAGCGAATGCGCATACTCAATTGTAGCGAAGTCTGTTCAAACGCGTGAAGCTGCACTTCATCTGTCCCTTGCACTGTCGCAGGATCAAGAAAGCTCCAGTGAATGCGTTCAGGATCATCTGGAAAAGTTGGGCAAGACTCAAGCACGCGATCACAGACCGTGACAATTGCATCAAAGTGCTGTCCCCGGAACATTGCAAAGTGCTTCGGATATTGCAGGCTTATATCAATCCCACATTCCTGCATACAGCGACGTGCCAGAGGATGGATCTGCTCTGCCGGAATGTTACCCGCACTGAACACTTCAACGGTTCCATGACTGAGATGACGTAGCAATGCTTCGGCCATCTGTGAACGGGCACTGTTCTCCGTACAGAGAAAAAGGACGCGCAATGGTGCATGGCTGCCATTCGTATGAAACGGCAATGCCAAAACATCGGCGGTCACACCTGGATGAAGCATTTCACCTGCTGCAAAATAAAGATCCTGCAACTGCTTGAGGTCCAGGCTATAGAAAACCGCTCGCTCATCGGCACTACTGCGCCGTTCAGTGACGAGGTGACCTTGACGAAGTTGCTTCAAATGATACGAGATGAGATTTTGTGGGAGACGTAGCCGCTCGACCAGATCATTCACCCGATAATCGCTTAGCGAGAGATGGTGCAACAGATTCCAGCGCACCTCATGGGCAACCAGTTTGAGCACACCTGGCGGTTGAACCAGGGTATCCTTCATAATTTTTCTTCCATCTGCTATATTTATATCAATCTCATTTGATATAAATATAGCAGATGGAAGGTGGAAAGACAAGGGGTGGCCTGCTTGACTTTTCTCTTCCCCTATCACTATCATATCAGCAACAACTTGATATGATGCATGGCTTATTGACGCCCGTCATTGCCACGAACTGAAAGAAATGGTGTTGCTCATGGCACGACAACTTCCACTATTCAACTCTGCATCCGTGGCACAACCAGCGCCCACACGCAAGAGCGATATTCGCCTGGGCGTCTGGATCGAGATGGCGACAATCCTGTGGATGATCGTCGAGGCCAGCGTCGCGCTCACCGTTGGCTTTGCGACCCGTAGCGTCTCACTGCAAGGCTTTGGCATGGATAGCATCGTCGAACTGATTGCTGGTGGTATCCTACTCTGGCGACTGCTGGTTGAGCAACGGGGTGGTTCCGTAGAACGGGTGGAACAGGCCGAACGTCGCGCAGCCTGGGTCACCGCCATTAGCCTCTTTGTCCTGGCCGTCTACATCGTTGGCGATAGTGCGTTGACCTTACTCACACGTACAAAGCCGGAAGCATCCTGGTGGGGTTTTGGTCTGGCGGTAGCTGCGGCTATTATCATGCCTCTGCTGTGGCAAGGCAAACTGCGTATTGCCAGGAGAATTGGCAGTGCTGCGTTGAAAGCCGATGCCGCGTGTAGTGTGACCTGTGCCTATATGTCGCTCACCTTACTTGCTGGTCTTCTACTCAATCGCTTCTTTGGCTGGTGGTGGGCCGATCCCATTGCCGCGCTTCTCCTCGTGTACTTCCTGGTGCAAGAGGGACGCGAAGCTCTACACGAAGCACGTACCGGAGAAACATGCAGTTGTGGCTCCGACGATTATTGTGAGGACGATTAGAAGATTTTTTCAATGCAAAAAGCACCGTTGGAGATCCCCGCCGCACATACTCCTTTACTACGGCGCGGACTCATACTTGAATATATCACGCTCGGCTGGAATGTGGTTGGCGTTGTTATTGTTGTGATCGCGGCCTATCTCGCGCATTCTGTTGCCTTAGCGGGTTTTGGACTTGATTCCCTCATCGAAATCTTTGCCTCCATTGTAGTGGTATGGCAATTGACTGGGGCAAACATGCATCGTGAGCGGCTGGCACTGCGCCTCATCGGGATTGCCTTCATTGCTCTGGTGATCTACATCATCGCGCAATTGCTCTACACATTGCTCACGGGAACACACGCTACACCATCAATTGGTGGCATCGTCTGGATTGCAGCGACGTTTATTGTGATGCTCCTGCTCGCCTTTGGAAAACGCGTCACGGGCCAGCAACTACAGAATGAGGTATTGCTCACCGAGGGGCGCGTGACGTTGGTCGATGCCTATCTGGCAGGAGCTGTTCTGGTAGGACTCATCCTCAACGCGCTCTTTGGCTGGTGGTGGGCCGACCCGCTGGCCTCCCTGGTCATTGTGTACTATGGCATTCGGGAAGCTATTCATGCGCTACGTGAGAGTGCAGGAGTAACACGGTAGGGACTCGATTATATCGCGTCCGCCATTCATGGGATGGTGGCCCAGGTCGATCAATCGCGGACGCGATATAATCGAGTCCCTACCGTGTTATGCCTATTTCACAAAAAAAGTTATTATTCGGGTTGTGGCAGATAAGGGCCAGTGATATGCTCGAAACGTGGCCGATAGCGGGTGTGATGATAGTCCTCTGGATCAACGCGACGGGCAGACCACTTCTTACTGGGAATGTCTGTGCTGATATAGATGCCATCACGATAGGCCGCCATCACTCCGTGTGTGCCTTTCTCCACCATACTCATGATTAAGTTGATGTAGAAGATAGCCATGTGCTTATCGTAGACCTCTGGCTCACCACTACGCAGGAAGTAGGTCAGATCCACAGGGACCACGCGCACACCTGGCAGACGCGAGGAGAGCTGATCCGCCAGAAACTCGGCGACGTTCGTCTTCTTGCGATGTCCATAGGCATCTGCGGGACCAATCTCAGGCAGAACAACGCCCAGGTTTGCGCCCTCGGAGAGCACCACCGTTGAATAGCTCTGGGGATTGCGCCGATCCGACTCGATCAGTTCAGCCAGACGATCAATAGAGGCGGGCACCTCTGGGATCAGCAGGCGATCAGACCAGGTGACGATGGCCGTTTCTAGCGCCGTAAATCCTGCATCGCGCCCAAACATACGGAACAGGAAGGTAGAACGATGCGAAGCTGCTGTGGAACGAATACGGTTGATAAACTCTGCCGCACGGCTGATTGCAGTCTGGAAGCCAATGCAGTAATCGGTACCGGGCACGTCGTTATCCATTGTCTTTGGAATGGCCCAGACAGGGATACCTTTTTCGACCAGATGAGCGCCATAACTGAGCGTATCGTCGCCCCCAATGGCGACGAGGCCATCAAGTTTGAGATACTCCATGTTAGCAATTACTTCGTTCGTGAGATCGATGCGCTCTTCTGGTTTGCGACCAGCGGCAAGGTGTACCATGTGCGGAGGCAGCTCGCTTACCTTCGTGTTGGCGGGATTCGTACGCGACGATTGCAGGAATGTACCACCTTCACGCTCAACATTACGTGTGTTTAAGCGGTTCAGGGGCAATACATACCCACCCTTCCAGGTCTTCTCATCGGACTCGTTGAAAATAAGATCTTCGTATTTACGTGAACGATCAAGAAAGGTGATTCCTTCCCAGCCCGCACGCAGACCAATCACGCGGATACCCATCGGTTCGGCCCGATAAGCAAGCGCCTTGATGGCTGCATTCAAGCCAGGGACATCACCACCACCCGTCAATACGCCTAATGAACGGATTGGGCTTGAGACATGTTCTGGCATTGTGGTTCCTTTCTCTATGTTTATCTTCTTCTGATGAAGCGTTTTTTGTGAAATTTCGGAGGAAATAGCGTTATTAGTCTCCCCACCAACTCCCGTTGTATTCTACCAAAAGGGAACACAAAAAGAAAGATGTTAATAGTATGCAAAATATCCGTCCATTTGGGGGAATCAACAGAAGAATTTGTGCTAATGTGGTTAAATAAAAGTATCTCTATAATATTATGAATATAAGAAATACGCCATTGACCGATGATAGGCTCTTTAAATCAGGAAGGAATTTTCTCCGTGCAGGACAGGTTGTATCTTACTGGCGCTCAGGCAATTATTAAAACCTTGCGTACATTTCATATTGACACCATCTTTGGTATTCCCGGCGTACATACATTACCACTCTATGATGCGATGCGTGACGAAACAGGATTGCGCCATATTCTCGCTCGTCATGAGCAGGGAGCTGGCTTTATGGCGGAGGGCTATGCTCGCATCACTGGCTCGCCCGGCGTCGTTTTCACGATCACTGGTCCCGGCGCGACGAACGTTGCGACTCCGCTTGCTAGCGCGTATGCCGACTCGATCCCCCTGCTTGTGATCAGCAGTAGTGCTCCAACTACTTCCAGAGGACGTGCACGCGGCGAGTTACATGAAGTCAAAGATCAACTTGGCATCATGCAGGCGTTGGCGGGCTGGACACGCGCGATTGAGCACGTCGAGGAGATTCCCTCAGCATTGTATGATGCCTTCCGCGCGATGCAACTGGGACGCCCACGTGGTGCATACCTGCAAGTGCCCGCCGATCTTCTCGAAGCAAGCGCTGAAGTTGACCTGCCAGACGCCTTCGTCGGGAAGCCTGCACGTCCTTCCGCAGCCACGATCACAGCCGCCGCACACCTGTTACGCACAGCACACCATCCTCTCATTCTAGCTGGAACGGGTGTTACCGCTGCCGGAGCAAACAACCTGTTACGTCACCTTGCCGAACGCCTTCAGGCACCCGTCTTGCTCGGTAGTAAAAGTCACGACGTGTTGGCTAGTGACCATCCTCTGGCACTTCCTGCCGCTGGTCCTCTCTCTGCTGATCTACGCGCATTAATCAATGCATCCGATGTGGCTCTGGTGATCGGTAGTAAATTGGGGGCAGAACGTACAGGTGATGAGCATCTTCCTCTACCTGCGAAGGTGATCCAGATCGACATTGATCCTGCTGAGATTGGGCGTAACTACCCGGTAACGGTTGAAGTAGTAGGTCATGCATATCCGGCACTGGCAGCTTTGTTGGAAACGCTGCATGATCTTCCTCCTAGATATGCTCGCACCAACGAGATTAGCAAAGCGCGTGAAGCGACGTACAGGAACATACGCAAGCAGTATGGCGAGCGAGTTGCGTTGCTCGATAGTATACGTGTGAGCTTACCGCATGATGGAATTGTGGTAGCAGATATGACTATGCTTGGATACGCCAGCGCCCAGTATTTTCCTGTTTATGAGCCGCGCACATTTATTCATCCATCCGAATTGTGCACTATTGGTTGCGGCCTACCTCTAGCGTTGGGCGCAAAGGTTGCAGCCCCTGAACGGCCCGTCGTTGCATTATGTGGTGACGATGGATTTCTACTTAATAGTAGCGAACTGGCGACGGCGGTCCAGGAACAGATTCCGGTGGTGGTTGTGATCTTCAATGATGCAACACTGACGGCTGTGAAAACTGAACAGCAGCGACGCTTCTCCGGTCGCTACTTCTCTACTGATGTGCGACCACCTGATTATGTCGCATTAGCGCGTGCATTTCATGCGGAGGGCATACGCGCGGAAAATCCTGAAGCATTACGTGCAGCAATAAGCACGGCAATACACCATAGAGGTCCCACCGTTATTGAGGTGCCGCTTCCACCGTGGGAATGGTAGGGGCCTGATTTATCGCGCCCGAACGCGCGTATAATCCTCTTCCGCCGCTCGTTTCAATCTTTGCAACGAATCTTCGATGCTGGCGGCGAAGAATCTTGCGCCAAATGTCTCAAGGAACCAACCACGCCAACCTGGCGGGAAAATAAAGTCTCAGCCATACTGTACACGACACGAGGTTGCATCAATACGTGTACAGGAAAGATGCTCCTGCAACTGCATGCCAAAGGGGAAATCTACATGCATAGCAAGCTGATGTCTCTCTGGATTTACCTTCTCAATGCTAAAGTGCGCGTGCCAATTGCGCCCCAATGCTTTTGAGGTGACGTGAAACGTTTGTCCAACAACGGCTGGTCCTTCTGGCACTGGCGCATCAACCTGCCCATCAGCCCACTCAGCAAGACGCGCTGGCCGGAGGAGATCCCAGACGACTTCGACAGGTGCAGCAACAATAGCAGCCGGGCAAACATTCAAACTCATCCTCTATACTCCCTGCTTATTTCTTCATGAGGGCAATCCCTCGCTCTTGCAGATAGAAGAGTACCGCAGCCCCAACAACAATTGTGATGGTAATGGCTGGAACAACAAAATCTGACCAGGGCAAATGATCCAACAGAGGTCCGAGGCGCATGTCGCTCAAAAGCATACTCGCCGCCGTCCACGCCAGTACCAGGCTGGCAACATTGAGCAACCAGGGGAGACGATTGATCAGTTCCGAGACCACTGCGCTGCCAATCAACAGCAGCGTCACACTCAGCAAGAGGCCAACAACCATAACAGGGATGTTTCCATGCGCCAGCGCACCTACCGCCAACACATTATCCAGGCTCATAGTCGCGTCCGCAATCAGAATCGTGACGAGGGCTGTCAAAAGGCCTTTTTTCGCCTGTCTGGCTTTTTTGTCATGGGCAGAGGAGGATGGTTTTTCGTTACGGCTCATCAGCAAGCGTATAGCAATGTAGAGGAGGATTGCTCCACCGATAGCCTGTACGAAAGGGACCTGGAGGAGGAGAGTTGCCAGAAGTGTAAACCCGATCCGCAAAATAATAGCACCAGTTCCACCCGCCACAATTGCCATCCAACGTTGTTTGCGCGGAAGCCCGGCAGCTACGGTGCCAATGACAAGCGCATTATCACCACTTAAAACCAGGTCTACGAGAATAATTCCCCCCAGAGCACTTAACCATTCCAACATACTCAGCTCGCTCACTTTCGTTTTTTGTATCTTAGTATAGACAGACGTATCCTGCACGGCAATCTCAAAAGAGAATGGGCCTACCCGGTGAACACGCCATCGAGTGGTAAACTAGTACCGAACAAGTTGACACAACCATTTCTCACCACTACAATCATACTATACAATATAATCGGCACCGGGGTGAGTAATAACCAGGGTAGAGACGGGTCTTTTCCCCTCCACGTAAACGCAAAGGGAGTCTGATGAGTGAGAACCAGCGCCTGGATCAATGCATAGGCGGTTACCGCTTGCAATGTCTGCTTAGTCGCAGCAACACCGTAGAAGTTTATCTTGCCGAACATATCCTCTTTCATACTGAAGCAGTCATCAAGATTCTGGCTGGACCCAATGAAGATATTGAAAAATTCCTTGCGCAAGCATCGCTCCTTACTCAATTGCAACATCCTCATATTATAGAAGTCTTTGATTTTGGAATGGTGGAAGAGAGCGCCTTCATGATTATGGACTATGCGCCCAATGGAACCCTGCGCCAGCGCTATCCAAAGGGCACATGCTTGCCTCTTGCTACTATACTTCGTTATACCAGACAGATCGCCAGTGCGCTCGATTATATTCATCTCCATAATCTCATCCACCGCGATCTCAAACCCCAGAATATGCTGCTGGGGACAAATGACGAGATAATGCTTACAGATTTCGGCATTGCGGTAGTCGCGCAACATTTCGATGCCGACTCGCCAGCTTTCCGCGACTTTGAGGGCACCGTTCCCTATGCAGCACCCGAACAATTACAGGGCCGACCACACAAAAACAGCGATCTCTATGCATTAGGCATTATCATCTATGAATGGGTATGCGGCGATTGGCCTTTCACTGGCACGTATGAAGAGATCGTACACCAACATCTCTATACTCCTCCTCCCTTTTTTAGCGCGAAAAATAGAGAGGTTTCGCCCGCTTTTGAGCAGGTTATACACCGGGCGCTGGCTAAAGAGCCTGAGCAACGTTTTTCCAATGCCAATGATTTCTTGCAAGCTCTGGAACAGTCCTATCAGGCACCAGCGCTCTCTGAAATTGCCTTAAAACTCCCCATCAGGCGTCAGTTTATGTCCCCCTTGCCTTTTATGGGCCAGGTCAATATGCCCAAGCAGGCTGATGCCTCTTAAAAGGAGAAAGGTGCATGCGCGTTATCTTCGATGACAGATTCTACTACTCGCCGCAGACTCACACTAAAGCTGCTTGCCACTTGAAGATACTTACCGCCAACAGCCGGGTTCTGGTAATCGTCACCGAAGTGCAAGATAACCTTGACTGGTCGATTGCTCGCTCACCCGAAACACTGGCGACGCAGATCATCAATATGTTTCAGCTCAATCCCGATATTGTTCGCTATATCGAGTACTATCCCGTGCAAGGAAAACGTGAGCAGAACCAGGAAGGTGCCCTGGTACGTTCTATAGAAGCGTATTTTCTGGTCAACTTCATATGGCGCACGACGAATGGCGCATTACCACCCTATAAAGCCATGCAACCTCAACGCACACCACTCTCCCTCATCGAATTTGTACGCCTGATGCGCACAACGATCTATGCAACCAAACAAAATATCCATTAGCTTGCGGCTAGATCCTTTGCCCACTCCTCACGACGACGCGTCAAAAACAATCAGACGCACGTATATGGTAGGGACCCGATTGCATCGCGTCCGTGATTGATCAACCTGGGGCCACCATTCATCAACCTGGGGCTACCGATCAACCTGGGGCTACCCATCAACCGGGGCCTTTACTGGGCATTCATCAACCTGGGGCTACCATTCATCAACCTGGGCACCATTCATCAACCTGGGGCCACCATCATAACTGGGGTACTAATGGCGACCATATAATCGGGTGCCCCTACTTTTTTCGTAGCCTGTAAGTTTTGGCATACTACTCCGTGTATAGAAGCATAGAGGTATTTGTGTATCGATGAACTAAGGGATTAGAACCAGGAGTGTTGATTTCATGGCAAAACATTATGCAAGACCATTTATTATCACTGCGAGCATACTTTCGGTAGTGCTTGCAGTAGCAGCAATTCCCCTCTTTATTTTACCAGGGGCCACTCATGCTAACACCCTGGGTGCCACACATACCAATACTGTGAGTGTTACCCCACCCAGTATCCCTCCCCAAAATCCGGGTCAGAGTCCTGTTACTACCATTAATAGATTGACACATATGAATGTCGTCGGAAGTACACAATTCATTCTTGATAAGGGAGGACATACTGTCGCCGTCGATCCTAATCCCTATGACATACAGATTGTTCCTCCAATCACAAATATGCTCCCCAATGCTCCTTACGGGACGGTCCATACGGGTGACCTGGTTGCAACGAACATCGGCAACGAAGATAAAGGCAATGTCCTGGTCCTATTTCCAGCGCGTGTTGGCCCTGGGCACCAATTCAATACCGCTCATGCTTCTTTCAGCGGACTGGCGAAAGAGGCTTTTAATACTCAAACAGGAACCGATTGGGTCACCAACTTTAGCAAAAACAATGTGGAAATCTTCAATCCCACCGGAACGTTTCTCACTACGGTCAACAACACGCTTTTTCAAAAACCCTGGGGCATCGCCTTTAATGGTGGACGTGCCAATCCAGTAGTAAAATCGACTGGTTCCTTCTTTGTGGCGAATGCAGCCGATGCGACCATTGATCGTGTTGACATTATACCGATCAATGGAAATGCCACCTTCAAGGTGACTCGCATTGCCCAACTCGGAAAAAATGGCAACGAGACAAAGATTGCGCTGGCATGGGTACCAACATTGATGATCAATAAAAAACACTATACAGATGTCCTGCTGGCCCTTGATCCAACCAAAAACCGCGTCGCCGCCTTTGTTAATAGTACTACAACGACGAAGTTTACGGATCAGGGTATTACAGCCTTCCAGGGCAACCCTCTCAATAATCCCGGTGGTATCGCACTCAATCCCTTGAATAATGATCTGCTCATCGTTAATTTGAATGATAATAATCTGGTGGAACTGAATGCAAACTCTGGAAGTGTTGTTGGCAGTCGTTTGCTTGATAATGTCCCCGTCGATCTGCAAAGTGGGAATGGCTCGGCACTTTTCGGCGTTACCGCCTGCAAGGATAATGGTGGAAACCTGGTCGTTTACTTCACTGATGACAATACTAACACTATTGACATGCTGGGTGTTTGATGGAAATGTGCGTGGAGGCGTTACGCCAGATAACGCCGTGGGTGAAGTCAGAGAAGAGTCCTTTTTTGAATGTAAAACGTTATCCCTGTGGCCGTTAAACGTCTCAAGGATAACAATACTATTTTATAAATATTTTTTCGACCAGGATTTTTTATTCTAGAACACGCTGGAGCGTGTTTGTCGTCCCTATGATGAGCAGGAGCCTGTAGTATGTCTGACTATATAGGTCTGAAACTAGGAAATTATCATATCGTACGCCTGATAGGTCGGGGAGGCTTTGCCCATGTCTATCAGGGGGAACATATTTATCTTAAAACACCAGCAGCTATCAAAGTTCTGAATATGCATTTGATGAATGATGTCCTTGAGAAATTCTTACATGAAGCGCGTATTATTGCCCTCCTGGAACACCCTCACATTGTACGAGTCCTTGAATTTGGGGTAGAAGGTATCACCCCTTTCCTGGTTATGAATTATGCAAAAAATGGCACGTTGCGCCAGCGCTATCCCAAAAAGAGCACCGTCCCCTGGACGAACATTATTTCTTATACAAAACAGGTCGCCGATGCTCTCCAATATGCACATGATCACGGCGTCATTCATCGCGATATTAAACCAGAGAATATGCTACTGGACAAGAATCGACAGATCCAACTTAGTGATTTTGGCCTGGCCGTTATCGCCCAGAATATACATGTAGCTCCCCGTAGCAGTGCTGGTACCACCGCCTACATGGCTCCCGAACAGCTTCAGGGTCAACCATGCCGTGCAAGCGACCAGTATGCTTTAGCAATCGTCGTCTATGAATGGCTGTGTGGCTCTGTACCCTTTAGCGGCTCCGAGCGCGAAGTAACCATCCAACATTTATATAGTCCACCTCCCTCTCTACACAGTAAGGTACTAAATATAACTCCTGCCATTGAACAGGTCATCATGAAGGCACTGGCGAAAGATCCACAGGCTCGCTTTGCTACTGTTCAGGAATTCGCGCTGGCCCTGGAACAGGCTGCTCCTGCTGACAGTTTGCCTGACACCGGAAAAGAAAGAATACCTGGCTCTTCGTCATACGACCGGGTCGTAACTCTTCCCTCACAAGAACCAATACACGACTTGCCACAAAAAACAATCAATGTATCCGCCAATTTCTCGGCACAACTCCCATTGTTAGCTTATGAGGCCACCCTTCCTAATGACGGGCGCATCTTGCAACCATCTCTGGGATCTTCAACCTATTCATTGGAAGGACCATCGCTAGCCATTACCTCCCCTTCAGAGGACGAAACTTCTCACACCGCAGCAACGTTACCTCCGCCTACCCCAACATCACAACGCTTTCCGGATCTCGCTACACCTGCTTTCCTCCATACAACATCTAGCACTGGGGAAAAAACAGCACCTCTCCTGGTGCTACCACTGGTACAGCCTGCAACAACAAGAAAACAACACAATAAGCGAAATACAATGCTCACTGCATTGATAGGTACCGCAATTATTGGCTTCATCATCCTGGCGAGTATGGCCCTATGGACACAGTTTCTCCCCAACAAATCGAAAGCCTCTTTGACAAACCTCTCTGTAGTTCCTGGCACAGCCCGTACACCCACAGCAGGTGGTACAACAACGCTCCAACAGCCCGGTTCTCCCACTACCCATCCCTCTAATGGGAACATTTCAACAGCCTCACAACCGGGTACCTTACCTGGTGTTACACCAATACCCGGCACCCATCCTACACCCAATCCTACTCTGGGGACACAGCCTACACCTGGAATACAACCATCTCCTGGCACGCAACCATCCCCAGTCTCCAGTCCTGCTATAACGCCAACGCCAACCACAATCCCGTTAACAGTTGATTATGTTAATCCACCCTCTAAAGTAGTGGCTGGCTCTATAATCACAATAGTGGTTCAAGCCAACGAAGGTGGGGTAACAATTGCGCTCAATGGGAGAGTACGCGCTTTCGGACAACATATCGCAGATAGTCAGGGTGTTGCCTCGTTCAGGTTTAAGGTTCCTTCCGGCAACCGTATGTTCCTTACCGCTACGGCAACCGATGCAGCGGGAAACCAGGCGCAATCACCGGAAATAACGGTCGTCATCCAGAAAAAGGGTAACTGATACGCTGCCACTTTACCGGGCAAAGGCCAGAAAAAACAGTGAATGTGAAACTCCTCTAAAGCACATATCGTGTTTATCCTATAACTAATGAAACAACTCCACAATGACTTTTGAAAGAAGAGAGTATACAAGCGTTTCTTTAGCGCTACTGTCTCTTCTTGTGCTTTCATGTGCTCAAATTCTCAAACGTATATACGTACAAGAGAGAAGTGATTTTATACATACATGAAATCATTGCATGGAATGTCACCTGTGGAGAGGCATTGTAACTGGCTACGAAGATGTATGAGTTGCAAGGAGAACAGATGTATGGATACGACGCTTTCGCAGAAAAAGGCGGTTCGGACTAATGTCCCTGCTCGTATGGATCGTCTTCCTTGGAGTCGCTGGCACTGGCTCGTGATCGTTTCGCTCGGCATTACCTGGATTCTCTGATGGTCTGGAAGTCACCATTATTGGTGCGATTGGCAGCCAACTCAAAGACCCACTTACACTGCACCTCACCGACTTAGACATAGGATATGCAGCCACTGCTTATCTCATTGGTGAAGTTGTGGGTGCGCTGTTCTTTGGGCGTCTGACAGATAAGCTCGGACGCAAAAAACTCTTTATGATTACTCTGGTGGTCTACCTCATCGCAACTGTGGCAACGGCATTTTCCTTTAACTTCATCTGGTTCGCCGCCTGCCGCTTCTTAACAGGTACAGGTATCGGTGGCGAATATTCAGCAATCAACTCTGCTATCGATGAACTGATCCCGGCACGTGCTCGTGGTTGGACTGATCTGGCGATCAATAGCACCTGGTGGGTCGGAACAGCCATTGGTTCGGCGTTGACGGTTGTACTGCTCAACCCACATCTTATCGCAATCAACCTTGGCTGGCGGCTCTGTTTTGGTCTGGGAGCAGTCCTGGGTGCTGCCGTATTGCTTGTTCGTCGCTTCGTTCCAGAAAGTCCGCGCTGGCTTATGATGCATGGGCGCTTCGATGAAGCTAATGAAGTCGTGGGTTCGATTGAACGCGAGATTGAGCGCGAAGACCATATTGATTCTTTGCCTGAACCAGAAGGTTCTATCCTGATTCGCCCGGTAGGTACGGTAAGCTTTTTGCGCATTGCTCAATCTATGTTGAAGGATTATCCTACGCGCTCATTGCTTGGTCTTTCTCTGATGATCGGGCAAGCCTTTCTCTATAATGCGATCTTCTTTACCTATGGCCTGGTACTGACGACCTTCTATCATCTGCCTGCCTCCAGCGTGGGTCTCTACCTGATCCCGTTTGCCGTTGGCAACGTCGTAGGGCCAATGACCATCGGACGCCTGTTTGATACGATTGGTCGCCGTAAGATGATCGCGTTTACCTACATCATCTCAGGGGTTCTGCTCGCTATCACCGGGTGGTTGTTCCTGCAAGGTTCCCTTAACGCGGTGACGCAGACGATCTGCTGGTCAATCATCTTCTTCTTTGCTTCCGCTGGTGCAAGTTCAGCCTACCTGACGGTGAGTGAAGTCTTCCCACTAGAGGTTCGTGCGCTGGCAATTGCGCTCTTTTTTGCAGTAGGGACAGGGGTTGGTGGAGCATTGGCTCCAACCATCTTCAGTGCGCTCATTGCGACTGGCAAACCACTTAACGTCTTCTATGGTGACCTGTTCGGTGCTGCGCTGATGGCTGCGGCTGGCGTTGTTGCTATATTCTTTGGCGTCAATGCAGAACGACAATCGCTGGAGAACATTGCGCGGCCCCTTTCGTTCGTGGAGAACGAAGATGAAGAGGAGGGAGCTGCTAATCAGGCAAATTCACGTTCGGCAGCTTCATAATATTGGGAACCGGGGGAGGGGCGTTACCTTGCATCCCTCCTTCAACGCATGAGGAATTCATCGAAATGATGCGTTAAAAATACGCAAACGCGTGTAAAACGGTAGGGACCCGATTATATCGCGTCCGTGATTGATCAACCCCGGCCACCAACCCATCAATGGTGGACGCGATATAATCGGGTCCCTATCGTTTTACACGTATTAAAAGGAGCATTATCATGTTTAAGCGCATTCTTGTTCCTTTAGATGGTTCTGGGCTGGCTGAGCGAGCGCTTCCAGTCGCCGCGCGCCTGGCCCGTGCCTCTGGAGGTTTCATTACCCTTGTACGTGTCATCAATACGGCCCCTGCCTCGATGCCTTCTGCACCAGCCAGGCCAAATCTTGTCCAAACGGTCAATGCATCGGATCAACTCCTGGCGAGTAGCTATCTAGAAGGTGTGCAGGCGATGGACGTACTCAAAGGTATTCACGTCAAAAGCGAAGTAGCGGTTGGCTTAATCGCTCCACTTATCCTTTCTCTTGGGGCATCCTCGCATTCCGACATCATTGTGATGTGCAGTCATGGTTTTACAGGCGTCACCCATTGGATGATGGGATCGGTCGCCGAGAAGGTCGCTCGCTATGCTGATATCCCTGTCCTGATTCTGCGCGAATCTATTCCCAGTAGCGAGTCTCACGATGAGGGACCGCACATTCTTGTTCCGTTGGATGGCTCCCAGAATGCAGAAGCGGCGCTCCAACCAGCAGCTTCCCTGGCTATGGCCCTCTCTGGCTCTGGAAAAGCGTCTCTGCATTTAATGCATGTGCTCACCGATGATGCCAACACCAGGGATAGTATGGCGAGCAGGTATCTCAATACCATCATTCAGGATGGGGAAGCGATTCCACAGGATGCGAACCTTAAGCTTATGACATCTACGGTTACGAATAAAGATGTCGCCCATGCGATCGTGCATGCAGCCGAAGAAGGTTTTTCAGATGAGGAGACGCATTTTGATGTTATCGCTCTCAGCACGCACGGCCAGGGGGGGTTGCAGCGCTGGGCGACGGGAAGTGTGACTGGACGTGTCCTGAATACGACGCGTTTACCTGTGTTGGTGGTGCGGCCAACAGAATTAAGTTCGTGATTGATCAACCGTGGGACCCGATTTCTATGAATGGCGGACGGCGATACAATCGGGTCCCTACCATTGTATTGATTGTGGATACGGGGTCGATCAATCGCGGACGCGATACAATCGGGTCCCTACCATTGTATTGATTGTGGATAGGGGTCGATCAATCGCGGACGCGATACAATCGGGTCCCTACGCGATGTTCCAATCCTGGCTCAAGGCTTCGGCCTGTTTCACGATTAACTCTACGACATCGTTGTGTGGCGGCTCTAATGGATAGCCACTCTGGCGCAGGAAGCGGCGAATGGTACGACTGATATTGGAACGCGTGCTCTGACGAATGGTCCAGTCAGGCGAGACGTTATTCTTGACAACGGTAACCAATTGCTCCGCGATCTGGCGCAATTTTATGTCTTCCATCTCCTCTATGTTGCTATTACCTGCTTTGAGAGCATCGTAGAAGGCCAGCGCATCCTCATTTAGGCCCAGGCGCTCATCTTCTATAAGGGTGTTACGGATCTCTTCGGCGTTAGCGCGTAACATGGTTAAGGCGGCTTCGATGGCTCTTTCCTGGTAGAGTTTGACGGCCTTCTCCAGTTTGGCCTCGAAGGTTTGCGCTTTGACGATGTTTTTGCTGAAGCGCGTTTTAATCTGGTCGTCGATGAGCTTGTTTAATACTTCAAAGGCGAGATGCTGCTGGGGCAAGTTGCGCATCTTATCGAAGAAATCGTCGGAGAAGAGGTCAATATAGGGGTTCTTGACGCCTAACGTTGCATAGAGATCAATGGCTCCGTTGGCCGTTACAGCCTGAGAGACGATCTGGCGAATAGCGGTGTCGATATCCACCTGCGCTCTACCACCGGTGCGGGTAGTTTTGATAAAGCTTGTGCGCACGACCTGGAAGAAGGCAATCTCTTCGCGCAACTTGAGCGCCTCTGCGTGCGGTACAGCTAGAGCATAGGCTTTTGAGAGTGCGGTAACGGCCTGGATATAGCGCTTTTTGCCATCTTGCTGCTTGAGAATGTGCTCCATCGCGGAGGGGATAACGCTGAGTCGTACCGTGGCACGGTCGGAGAAGAATTGGCTGTAATCGAAACCGTAGAAGAGGGCACGCACGATTTCGTATTTCTCCTGCATCTTTTCAACGGCCTTCTCCTGGTTAATACCAGCTTCAGACTGATCAGTGCGTGAGTAGTCGTGCAAGGCCTTTTTCAGATCATCGGCGAGGCCGAGATAATCGACTATCAGGCCACCCTCTTTGTCTTTGAAGACACGATTGACACGCGCAATGGCCTGCATCAGTCCGTGCCCCTGCATCGATTTGTCCAGATACATCGTGTGCAGGCAGGGAACGTCAAATCCGGTCAACCACATATCACAGACAAGCACCATTTTGAGGGGATCGCTGGCGTCCTTGATGCGGTTCGCTATGGCCTCGTTCCCCTTTTTCGTGCGTATATGTTGCTGCCAGCTTGCACCATCTTGCGCAGAACCTGTCATGACGACTTTAATTGCACCCTTGTCATCGTCTGCATGCTGCCACTCAGGACGTAGTTTGACGATCTCTTGATACAACGCAACACAGATGCGACGACTCATACAGACGATCATGGCTTTGCCTTCGAGGGCTTCCTGGCGCTGCTCGAAATGCTTGACGATGTCTGCGGCAACCTTCTCAATCCGCTCATCAGCTCCGATCAAGGCTTCCATACGGCCCCATTTAGTCTTGAGCTTCTCTTTCTCATCTGGCTCTTTCCCCTCGGTAACCTCGTCGAATTTGAGATTGATCTGTGGCCGCTCCCCTTCGTTCAGCTTGAGGGGGATCGTGCGTGCCTCATAATAGATACGTACAGTCGCACCATCTTCTACCGAGCGATGAATGTCATAGACATCGATGTACTCACCAAAGATGGCACGGGTATTTCGATCGTCCTGCGCAATGGGTGTGCCCGTAAAGCCGATGTAGGAGGCATTGGGCAAGGCATCACGCAGATATTTGGCGAACCCATAGGCTATGCGCTCCTCATCGCCTGGCTCTTTCCCCTTCACAGTATGCATGCTAAAGCCATACTGGCTGCGGTGCGCTTCATCGGCAATGAAGATGATGTTGTGACGCTCCGACAACACCTGATGTTCGGCGGCACCTTCGGGCGGCAGAAACTTTTGAATGGTGGTAAAAATGACGCCGCCGGATGCTCTATTCTTCAGCAGGATTTCGAATATCCGCACGCTCTTCCGCCTGCAACGGCTTCTGGCGCAGGATCTCCTGGCAGCGTGAGAAGGTGCCAAAGAGCTGATCATCCAGATCGTTGCGGTCGGTGAGAATAATAAGGGTGGGATTCTCCATGTGCGCGTTCTGGACAATCTTTCCTGCGTAGAAGAGCATGGTGAGGCTCTTGCCGCTGCCCTGTGTGTGCCAGATGACGCCTGCTCGCTGATCACCATCGAGCGAGGATGCGGTGATAGTCGTGGTGATGGCTTTATTGACGGCATGGTACTGGTGATAGGCGGCCATCTTTTTATCGATATTTACCCCGTCGCTCTCGAAGACGATAAAGGAGTACAGGAGGTCCAGAAAGCGCTTCGGTGCGAAGATACCGCGCAACAGCGTTTCAAGTTCAGAGACGCCCTTTGGCGCGATCGTTTCGCCGTCGACGGTGCGCCAGGGTTGAAAGCGCTCCCAGTTTGAGGTCAAGGTCCCGGCGCGTGCCTCGATGCCATCGGAGACGACCAGAACTTCGTTATAGGTGAGTAGCGAGGAGATCTCGGCCTTATAGGTCTGTAATTGCTGGAACGCGCCGTTGAGTGTGGCTTTTTCATCGGCAGGGCTTTTGAGTTCGATGACGACCAGGGGCAAACCATTCACGAACACAATCAGGTCCGGGCGACGCTCCGCCTGATCAATTACAGTGAACTGATTGACGATCAGCCATTCGTTTTTATCAAAATGCTTAAAATCGATAATGCGGGCAAGCTCATTGCGGATTGAGCCATCGCTGCGCCAATTCTCCACTGGGACGCCTTGCGTGAGAAGGATATGAAATGCGTGATTACGCTCGATCAAGGCTGGATGATCAATACGGGTCACGCGCCGATAGACCTCTTCCACGGCCTCAGGTGAGAGCTGCGGATTGAGATATTGAATGGCAGTGTAGAGACGATCGCTCAGCACAACCTCGCTATAGGTGTCCCTGCCCGCGTAGATGCCCCCTGGCGATACATCTGGTCCCCGTAGAGGTGTATACCCGATCTGCTCAAACCAATCGAGCGCCACCTGTTCTACATCCGACTCTACCATACTCATGTGCCTTGCCCCGCCTTTTCACTTACATTCTTATCTGTGAATGTTATTCTACCATAAAAGACGAAAAAAGTCTTAGATAACAAAACGTAGTGGTCTGTCAAACGTCATTGCATCATCGTAGGTGAGGGTGGATGGTATGTGTCATGAATGTTTTCCTGTTCGTGGTGGGGGAGGATGATGCTAGAGAAGATCTTTCCAGGGAAAGAATACCTGATCGAATTGGGAATTGCAAGGTGGGTGAGCGTGTCCATCCAGAAGAGAGAAAATGTGGGAAGGTGATATTGCGAATTCGGGATCTTTTAGTATACACGCTATACACCATGGTGGTCTCGCGGGGGCACCAACCCATAAATTGCGGACGCAGTAGAACTGGGTTCCTACCATCGTGCGGGGGACACGGGTCAATGAATTGCGGACGCAATAGAATTGGGTCCCTACCATCGTGCGGGGGGACACGGGTCAATGAATTGCGGACGCGATACAACCGGGTCCCTACCATCGTGCGGGGGGACACGGGTCAATGAATTGCGGACGCGATCCAATCGGGTCCCTACCATCATGCGGGGGGACACGGGTCAATGAATTGCGGACGCGGTACAACCGGGTCCCTACCATCGTGCGGGGGACACGGGTCAATGAATTGCGGACGCGATCCAATCGGGTCCCTACCATCGTGCGGGGGGACACGGGTCAATGAATTGCGGACGCGGTACAACCGGGTCCCTACCATCGTGCGGGGGGACACGGGTCAATGGTGTGCATGACCGTGATCCATTAATCCGGTCCTCCATCACATCCACGATGGTAGGGACCGAATTCTATTGCGTCCGCAATTCATTGACCCGTGCCTACCCCGCACGATGGTAGGCACCGCGATCCTATTGCGTCCGCAATTCATTGACCTGTGCCTACCCCGCACGATGGTAGGGACCCAATTCTATTGCGTCCGCGATTTATCGACACCGTCCCCCATCACATCGACGAACCAAATTTGACACAATAAACAAAATGTTCTAAAATAGCAATAGGTGAAATACATGTTATATGACATAAAACGTAGATGAGGGGGAGGAGTACCATGTCCAATAGCAAAACACGACCCGACCGCAGATCCGTACGTCTAAAACACTACGATTATAGCCAATCAGGCTTTTACCTTGTTACCATTTGCGTTGAAAAACATCGATGCATCTTTGGAGATATTCGCGACGACGCTATGCATAGAAATGGGGCGGGCCAGAATCGCACAATCCATATGGGAAAGCTTACCACACCGCTTTTCTACCGTACGTCTAGACACGTTTGTGATCATGCCCAACCATATGCATGGGATTATTGAGCTTGTTGCAATTGAAATATCGCCCGATGTGGCACGCTCCATTTCTCATACACCTGCACGCTTCCAGGCACACATGCGCGATGAGGCAATCAAAAAGGCAAACCCTTCCCTGGGGCAGATTGTTCGTACCTTTAAGGGGGCGGCAACCTACGAGATACGCAGGGCAGATCGGCCCGATTTTGCGTGGCAGGGGGATATCATGAAAGCGTGTTGCGCAATGAAAAGGCTCTTGATTATGCTCGTAATTATATTGTGAATAATCCGGTGACGTGGTTGAAGGATTTGTTGCGGATATGATGATATCGATGATATGTAGTTGACCACGTCCGCGATTGATCGACCCGCCCCAATCCTATCATCCATGCACCGTAGGGCACGGGGTCGATCAATCACGGACGCAATACAATTGGGTCCCTACCTTGTCCGTCATTGGATGCCAGGTCGATCAATCGCGGACGCAATGCAATTGGGTCCCTACCTTGTCCGTCATTGGATGCCGGGTCGATCAATCGCGGACGCAATGCAATTGGGTCCCTACCTTGTCCGTCATTGGATGCCGGGTCGATCAATCACGGACGCAATGCAATTGGGTCCCTACCATTTTTAATGCGTATCGGGCAAATGGTGCGTATATCCACAATCCATCGACCCCCCTGGCCCATCACGCATCATGGTAGGGACCCAATTGTATTGCGTCCGCGATTGATCGACTCTCGTATATACGACCATCCATCCCCTAATAGAAACGTATTTTTGTGCACGAGATCTTAATTGATCCCATAAATAGGACAAGAAATGGCGCTAAATCCAGCCTGGAAACCACACGATATCCTATCTATTGAAATATTTCAACTTACCGATATGTCAGTAGAAAGGAGGAAAAAGTGGATAAATTCTACCAACGTATCGGTAAAAAATAGGGAATTTCGAGCGGATTTTACCAACGTATCGGTAGAAAATAAGGGGTTTCGAGCGGATTTTACCAACGTATCGGTAGAAAGGAGAACGAAAAATATGGGTAGTATGGATGACGTGGACGACACGGACGACACAGACCATACGGACTATATGGATGACACAGACGATACAGATGATACAGATACTAAAAAGTCATCCTATTCATTGGCACATCAGCATGTATTAAATGTTGCAGAGGAGCATTTTCTGGCTTATGGGTATACAGGGGTACGGCTACGTGATATCACTAATGCGCTCGGAAAGAAGCATTCCACCCTCTATTATTATGCACCTGGGGGAAAAGAACAATTGTATATGCAGGTCATGGAACGTCTTTTGAACCGTCATTATATAGGAATAAGTACTGCTATTGCTCAGAGGACTAATTATAGTCTGTACGCTCAGATGCATAATATTGCCTACTGGCTATGGACACAAGAACCGCTAAACCTGGCACGTATAGAGGTTGAGTATCGTGCGCTACACCCGGCAAATGTGCGGAAATTGCAGAAACTGATCTTTGATTCGCTTCTAGATCCTATCGTGAATGTTCTTAAAAAGCCTCAGGAGGTAGGGCTAGTGGTAGTGCCAGATCTCACTCTAGCGGCTACCACCTTTGTGATACTGGTGGAGAGGATAAACGACAGCCCCTGGGCAGTTAAAATGCCAATCGATTATGATAAAGCGATCCAATTGTCAATTGACATGCTTTTATATGGATGGGTCAGACGTTAAAATCGAGACGATGGCGCAAGGTCACGCCTGGTTTCGCTAAACGCATACTAACCCGTAGGAGGGGTCCGGCTCCTCCTTTATACACCCATCGATCAGAACCCTTTGCGGGTAGTGCGGGAGTGCGGGAGTGTTTCCCGTCCTCTGCCCGGATAAAATTTTTCTCTCTAGTACTCCTGAGTACTTTTGGAGAGAGGAAAAAAATTTTAGCCGGAGCAGCGGCGGGAAACACTACCCGCACTACCCGCACTACCCGCAAATTCAATCTCCCTTACCCACTACAAATTTCCATAACATGCGACATTCATAGGATTACCCCCACCTCTTTCTCGGCATCCCTCACACGAATTTCACCGGAGAGCAGTTTGGGGAGCAGGGTGTCTCGGATGGTGGAAAGCGTTGTTGATTGTTGCTGATTATTTAAATGTGGTCGAATAGTGACCTTGCCATAAGTTCAAATCTTTCTAGCACTCCTATTTCAGGACAAACTACCAGAATATTGTCGAAGGTGCTGCGTGTTATCGTATCAAACACTGAGCCATGAGCACTAGTTTTGAGGTTGTTTATTTGGTTAAGAACTTGATGAAACAAAAAGAGTTGTCCAATGGGCGCTTTTCCTCGTAAACCATAGCATGACTGATTTATAGCCATTGGCACAGATAACAAAGCACAATTTCCCACAGTACCACGAGCCGTAATAATAATGGTTTCCTTTGGAAGTATTTTTGTTGCACTGTTCTTAATAGCTGCTTCTGTTATTGTTTTATCAGTATTAATAATATATGGGCCAGGGACAGTATCAGCAACCGACACCCAAGGAATAGATCCTCCCCAATACTCGTCAACACTTGTTTTGGGAGTTCCACCACTGAGTATTTCAATTTCAGACGCAAGTGTAGTAACTTTCCATCCCCTCGGTATCGCCCCCAACGCCGAATCCTCAAACCCATCAGGGAACAGTGCCGCCGTCTCCGCATCCATCCCATATGGCACGCGACCCTCCATCTTCGCTCGTACGGGATCGAAGTCCACAAACCAGGATTTGAACAGGGCACGTGTGATGCCTTCGAGCGTCTCGTTCATCTGGCGATTGAGTTCGATTTTGTCGTCGAGGGAACCGAGGATGTGGGCGATAGCTTGTTGTTCGGGAAGAGGAGGAATTGAAAGCATGATAGATTTTAATGATGTTAGAGAGCGACTTATAGCTGGTACACCAGTAGTAGATGTATTCGCCAAGAGCGCATTGCACTATCGGTGACTTGAAATAGTAAAAAATGAAGAAAGGTGTCAAACAATCATTTATTGATTACGCACGTTAACTAATTATCTGGCTATTGTGACACAATATAACGTGCGATACCGATAAGATTTAGGGATGATACCGACTTGACCAAGCGTGCCTCTATGAATTAAACATATATCTGTCAGAAAACTGGCGATTTGCGCTTGCAATAGCTTATTAGCTACTTCATCCTCAATAAGAAATAACAAAATCGTCATCATGTGAATTGTCCCTTATTTAAATTAACTCCACGTATTATTGGAACACCTGATGGTACAAAATCTATGCGTCTTAATATCTGAGCCATAAGGTTCCCATTGCAAATAGAACGAGGAATAGTATCTTTTATTTCATCGATTAGTTGCCACCTGCCACTGATTATTCATACCGCAACCTCCCCATATTCTCTTGATAAGCAGCAGCTAATCTCGCTGACTCTTCAAATTGCTCTTTTAGCGTTGCAATTAGCTTCTCCATCTTCTCCTCAAACACTTCCCCATCATCCACCACATCCTCCGCGCCCACGTAGCGTCCAGGCGTCAATACATAATCATGCGACCTGATCTCAGCCAGGGTGGCACTTTTACAAAAACCGGGGATATCCTCATACTCGCCTGCATCTTGCTCACCGCGCCACGCGTGATAAGTACGCGTGACATTCTCGATCTCATCGTCCGAAAGTTCGCGGTGCATGCGATCAACCAGATGGCCCAGTTTGCGCATATCAATAAAGAGCACCTGGCAGCGCCGATCACGGAACTTGCCATTCTGGCGGTTGCGGGCAAGGAACCAGAGACAGGCGGGAATCTGCGTAGAGTAAAAAAACTGACCGGGCAAAGCAATCATGCAATCAACAAGATCGGCCTCAAGGATGCGCTGACGGATCTCACCTTCGCCACCGGAGTTTGAGGACATGGAGCCATTAGCAAGCACAAAGCCAGCCACGCCCGTAGGTGCGAGGTGGTGGATGATATGCTCGACCCAGGCGAAGTTCGCGTTCCCGGCGGGCGGGGTGCCATAGCGCCAGCGTACATCATCGCGCAGGAGCTCACCGCGCCAATCGCTGATATTGAAGGGTGGATTGGCGAGGATATAATCGGCCCGCAAGTCTTTATGAAAATCATTATGCAAGCGTATCGCCGTTTTGCTGGCCCAGGTTGGCCTCGACGCCGCGAATGGCAAGGTTCATTTTCGCCAATCGCCACGTGGTCGGGTTCGACTCCTGCCCATAGATAGAGAGGTCGGTTGTTCTACCGCCGTGGGCCTCCACGAACTTCTCGGATTGCACAAACATGCCACCGGACCCGCAGCAGGGATCATAGATGCGGCCTTTGTACGGCTCGATCATCTCACCAGCAGGCGCACAACGGATTGGGGCGTATAGAATTCGCCGCCGTTCTTGCCTTCCGCGCTGGCGAACTTGCTCAGGAAATATTCGTAGACGCGGCCCAGGATATCACGTGGAGCGGCTGGCGCGGTCGCCCAGGCCAATGCCACTAATGAGATCCACCAGTTCGCCCAGGCGTTGTTTGTCGAGGGATGCGCGACCATAATCTTTGGGTAACACGCCCTTGAGGGAGACATTCTCATTCTCAATGGCGGTCATCGCATCATCAATGAGGATACCGATCTGCGGTGTTTTCGCCTTATTCTTCAGTTCAGACCACCATGCCGCTTTGGGCACGATGAAGATATTATCGGCGAGATATTCATCGGGATCGTTGGGATCGGCCCCGGTCGTGGGTTCTTGCAGGATCAGTTCTGCGCGTCTTTCGAGGTAGGCATCCGAAATATATTTGAGGAAGATGAGGCCGAGGACGACATGTTTATATTCGGCGGCGTCCATGTGGCTGCGCATCTTATCGGCGGCGAGCCAGAGTTTTTCCTCGAAGCCGAGGTTAGCGCCATTGCCGTTTTTCTCTATTTTTTTACGTTGTACCATTTTTTTTATGCGTGCTCCAGATCTACGTTATAGATGGTAGGGCACCCGGTTCACCGCGTCCGCGTTATCACCCGTCGTCCATCTCATCGAGATGGAGGGACCCGGTTCAGCGTCCGCATTATCACCCGTCGTCCCAATCCTATCGATGATGGTAGGGCACCCGGTTCACCGCGTCCGCGATTCATCGACCCGTCGTCCCAATCCTATCGATGATGGTAGGGCACCCGGTTCACCGCGTCCGCAATTCATCGACCCGTCGTCCCAATCCTATCGATGATGGTAGGGCACCCGGTTCACCGCGTCCGCAATTCATCGATTTCGTACCAACGAATAGGTTCACGGCACCCATGATCCATGCATCCATGATCCATATGATGTGATAGGGCGATGATACTAGAATGTTTATAGTTTGTCCAGGGGCACGGGTCGATCAATCGGGGACGCGGTACAACCGGGTCCCTACCCGATCGGTCATTGGGCACGGGTCGATCAATCGCGGACGCGGTGCAACCGGGTCCCTACCCTATCCGTCATTGGGCACGGGTCGATAAATCGCGGACGCGGTACAACCGGGTCCCTACCGATGGTGTGGGCACGGGTCGATCAATCGCGGACGCGGTAGAACCGGGTCCCCACCGTGATTTCCAACGAATGTGTTCACGACACCCAGGGTCCATATGATGTGATAGGGCGATGATACTAGAATGTTTGTGGTTTGTCCAGCGGGAAGAGGTCCTATAGGAAGAGAGATTTTCCGGTTCTGCGCAGAAATAACGTATAGTAGTTAAGAGAGAAGGTTGTAGGGTATTGCCCTATCGATAAGAACGTTGGGAGCTGTTGCATGAAGCATGTCTTCATCTCATATAAGCACGATGATTTTGATTTTGCCGAAAATGTCAGGCGTTGCCTGGAAGAGGCGAACTTCAAGACATGGAAGGACGACCATATCCACGCGGGCGAAGAATGGCGCAATCAGATAGACCTGGCTATTAAAAACGCATTTGCCATCGTCGTGATTATGACGCCCGACGCGAAGGCATCAGAGTACGTCACCTATGAGTGGTCCTTTGCGGTGGGTATGGGCATCAGGATCATTCCCCTTAAGTATAAAGCAACCAGGCTGCATCCACGGCTCGAAGTCTTCCAATATCTAGACTTCACCAGTAACAGCAATGATCACCGACCCTGGAAAAGATTAGTAACCGAGATCGAAGAGGCGGCGAAAGTTGCCCTATTAGCTCCTGTAGCAGGCGTTTTATCTTTTATCCAGCAAGCCAGAGCGGGCCTGAATGGTACTGATGCAAAGGTACGGAAAGAGGCCATCGCGACCCTTGCGCAGGCAAACACGACGGAGGCGCAGGAGATGCTGGTGGAGGCATTGACGCATCCCCTTGCCGATGTACGCCAGCACACGGCGGTAGCCTTAGGAACGATGCACTATCGAGCGGCAGTTCCCAGGCTTAGCGCATTGCTCCAACGCGAAACGGTGCTTGCTGTACGTATAGCAGCCATCGACACATTAGAGATATTGAACGATGCAAAGGCGCTACCCATGCTACTCGAAGCGTTGCCAGGAGCGAGTTCGGACGAAAAGATCTGTATTGTCAAAGCGCTGGGCAGTTTTGGGGATGCAACGGTCGTGCCATCATTGCTGACACTTTATAAGCAGGCAAATACTGCATTACAAGAAATAATCATTGGTACATTGAGTCGTTTAGATAGCGAAGCATCCTTACCTCTTTTGGGGGAAGCATTACAAGATGCAGAACAGATGATAGGGAGAAGTGCGGCCAGGGCGTTACTGTGTGTGGGATCTGACGAGGCGGTGAATGTACTGGTTGAGGCACTCTGTGTAATGGGTAAGAATCGTTGTGAGAGCCTGGTTCGTGAGATCGCTTCGTGTCCACTAGATAAGCTAGTTTTAGGGCTGGGGGAAGCCTATCAAGCACACGTATCCGTGCAAGTGATGGGAGCGGATCGGGAGAAGGATGCGCGTGTGCGGCGAAGAATTATCTGGGTATTGGGTGTGCTGGCGAGTAAAAAATCTGTACCAGTGCTGCTGCAATCGATGGATGATGAAGATGTTATTGTGCAGCGAGAGACGATCCTTGCCTTTAAAAGCATCCATGATGAGCGTGTCCTGTCAGCCTTAATCACAATTTTGCGCTGGCGTTGGGAGGACTACGACGAAAAGACGCTACTGTGTGTGGTGCAGGCGGTGGAACAGATAGGAAACATAAGTAGTGTGCCCCATCTACAAGCCGTGTTAGAGGTTATGCTGGACAGGTACACGGAGGTTGCGGTACAGATTATCCAGGTGATAGGGTCCATCGGCACATATGAAACAATGGAATATTTAAAGAAAATAAAATTCCGCATAAAAGGCGAGGCCCGTTATGGACCTGAGAAGGTGCAAGAATTGAGCGAGGCAATAGAGAACGCAATCGGGAATGTGCGTTCCAGGATCGCGTAGGGACCCAATTCCATTGCGTCCGCGATTTCATCGATCCCGCGCCCAATGATGAATAGGGTAGGGACCCAATTCCATTGCGTCCGCGATTTCATCGATCCCGCGCCCAATGATGAATAGGGTACGGCACCGCGTCCGCGATTTCATCGATCCCGTGCCCAATGATGAATAGGGTACGGCACCGCGTCCGCGATTTCATCGATCCCGTGCCCAATGATGAATAGGGTACGGCACCCGGTTCACCGCGTCCGCGATTTCATCGATCCTCCACGGTTTTTTCGATGAATCGCGGACGCGGTGAACCGGGTCCCTACTTAAACTTGAACGAAGCTCCATTGCTGGTTATTACCACCGTTGCCGGACCACTGAATGACCGCCGCGCCAGCAGCGGTTGAGGCACCAGTGACATCTGCATAGAGTCCATCACCCTGGTTGACTAGAGAGTAGTAGCCACTGCCAGCCGAGACGATGTTCCACCACTGATTTGATCCATTGGCGTCGCTCCATTGATCTAACCGGGTGCCAGTGGTCTTCGAGCCGCCTGGATCATCAAGCAGCAGGCTACTATGGACGTTGATGAGCTTATAGCCGCCATTAACCGCGACAAAACTCCATTGCTGGTTGGCTCCATTATTATTCGTCCATTGATCGGCAAGGCCGCCATTAGCGGTTGAACCTCCGGCGATATCGAGCAATTGACCGCTGTTACGATTTACAATCTCGTAATGGGCACCAGGAACAGGAGTAAAGCTGCCACCGCCGACGACGCTGGTGCTATATCCGACGGAGACGATGTTGGCCTGGACAGCATTATCCGCTGCATCCGTCGGGTAGCCAGCCGTCATGACTCCTTCGAAGAAGGATCCGATGGATCCATTGCTGTTGTCGCCCCCGGTTCCCAGAACGATAGCCCCTTCCTGATGCATAGGCGCATAGCCGCCCCGGTTGGGTTCCGCTCCGCTGTACCAGGTGGTCAGACCACCCGCTTGCGCGTTGCCCCCCTTGATGGAATAGGTATTCTGTCCATTGTTCTTGACCAGGCCCGTAACAAATGTGCTGTTGTTGCCCTTATTATTCAGGTCAACCCCATTTGCTCCGGCAAAGAGTCCGTTTTCCATATCTGCCAGAACCCAGGGACCACTTCCTGAACAGGGAGGGAACTGGCACCAGGTGCCGAAGTTGACCGCGTCCATGTGGCCGTTGCCGGTGTCTTTGTTATTCGTCTCGGCGTTGCCATAGTCGAAGCAGCACTTATTGTTGTAATGGGTACCACTTGTCACCATGTACATGCCCTCAGGTGCACCATTCTTTGCGACGCCTGATGTGGAGTCGTCCCGGTATCCGACGCCGGCGGTCACATAGAGCCCGTAGACCTTATGCCCACCAACCGTGAGCGGTAGTGCGGCGGCGTTCGCACCGTGATCCTGTCCGCCTTGCCCACCCGGTCCCTCGATGGTGAGGTTATTACCCCGGCTAGACTGATCATAGATCTCCGTGATCGTACATGACGTGCCTGCACAGAACGTATCTTGCGCGGCGGCGTTGGCGTAGCCTCCTGCGGTCAGAGTTCCAATATTGGTGGTCGCGGAATCCGACGCACGCTTGACCTGGTAAAGCCTCCCGTTATACGCGGAGAAAAGCGCTCGCACGGTGCTATGTGCGGCAACACATGGGGTGCCAGCGGCAGCATAAATATCGCAAGGCAGCGACCCGGCTGCCAGCGCTTCATGAGTGTCCTGGTGGGAAATAAATACACTCCAGCCAACGGCAAGCAGGACAACCAGCGCAACAAGCAACCGTCCTACTCTATGTGATAGTTTTTGGGACATCATCGTTTCCTTTTCCTTCCTTAGGTTCAGAATTACTACGATGAAAACTTCTCTTTCCGTTTCTGCATTCTTCGCATGGAAAGATGGGAGTATTCCTAGCAACTATAGCTGCCAGCACCCCTTCCTGTCAAGGGAAGTTGTAAACTGTCGTTACAGTATTGGTCTCACCTCATTCGCGGCGATCGGGAAGCAGGCACACGCTGCTGCATTACATCATAATTTCGCGCATCAAAGCGCCGTGTTCGATAGCGAAATTCAAAGGTGAAACCGGGCCAGATCGTCGTGTTACGGCCAGTGGCATCAAGGTACCAACTGGCACAACCCGAAGTCCAGACCGTACCCTCCATGCGCTCCTGTAGCTCTTCATTGAACGCTTCTTGAGTTTCAGGCAGCACTTCAATGGCTTGCAGGTTGCGGCGCTCCATCGTATGCAGGCAATCCAGGATATACGCTAATTGCGCCTCGATCATAACGATCATAGAGTTATGACCCAATCCCGTATTGGGACCGATGAGTAAAAACAGGTTCGGGAAGCCTGAGACGGTCGTTCCGAGATAGGCACAGGGGTCTGGTTGCCAGTCATCGGCGAGCGAAGGGGTGACGCGTCCATGGATATAGTGAGGGAGACGGGTGTCGGTCACGTGAAAGCCCGTGGCACAAATAATGGCGTCAACTTCGTGCTCGATGCCATCTTCGGTGATGATACTGTGGGCGCGTACCTCACGAATATGTTCCGTGATGACCTCAGCATTGGGTTGAGTGAGCGCTGGATAGAAGTCATCGGACAGGAGAACACGCTTGCAGCCCATGGTGTAGTTGGGTGTGAGCTTTGCCTGCAAGACAGGATCGGCTACCTGGCGCTGCTGATGCTCACGTGCAAGTTTCATCGCACTTTCTACAAGAGCAGGTCGGTAGATGAAGCCAAGGGCAGTTAACTCGTTGCGCCAGTAGATCCTGCTGCGCACAAAACGTTGTGTGATGGGTAGAATGGAGAACATTTTCTGCTGCCAGGATGGAATAGGGTGATCCATGCGTGGGAGAACCCAGGGCGGCGTACGCTGAAAAAGGGCAAGGTGTCCGACCAGGGGTTGAATTTTGGGGATAAACTGGATTGCCGATGCACCCGTTCCGATCACCGCGACCCGTTTACCAGTGAGATCATAGTCGTGGTTCCAGCGGGCCGAATGGAACAGCGTCCCCTCAAAGCGCTCGATGCCTGGAATAGCTGGTAATGATGGTTCGCTGAGTGGGCCATTGCCCAGAATGAGGATATCTGCATTCAACTGGCCCTGTGATGTTGTGATATGCCAGAGTTGCTCGTGATCATCCCATGCGGCGTCCAACAGTTCGCAATTCCATTGAATGTGAGGAATGATACCAAAACGGCGTGCGCAACGGCGCAGGTAGCTGCGGATCTCGCTCTGGGGAGAATACGCACGGCTCCAACGCGGATTGAGCGCAAACGAGAAAGAATACAGGTGTGAAGGGATATCACAGGCACACCCTGGATAGGTATTATCACGCCACGTGCCGCCAATCTCGGACGCTTTCTCAAGCACCACAAAGTCTTCCCGCCCACTTTGCTTGAGCCGAATTGCCATACCCAGGCCTGAGAAGCCCGTCCCCAGGATGGCTATGTGGACGTGACGCGTGGGGGTATCGTCTTGAGATGGCGCATCTGGAAAGGCTGTGAATTGCTGCCGGGCGCGAGAAAGCGTTTTGCTGCCGCCATTGCCTGCAAAAAGCTGGAACATGATGATATCCTCCAGAGATTGATTTGCACGTACGTAAAAAGTGCCTGGTTAAAAGTATATCATCATGTTCCACGCAAAGGGAATGGTTAGAAAAAGGTGTCCAATACCTATATTGCATCCATCACATGGTAGGGACCCGGTTGCACCGCGTCCGCGATTTATCGACCTGTGCATCCCAATGAATAATTATGTCGTTTGATAGACGGACATCGATAAATGGGTCACCATTCGATAAATCGCGGACGCGGTGCAACCGGGTCCCTACCAGAGCACATGATTTTACGTTTTTTTACACATAGATCCGGATCACGCAGGGACAAGGCTCCATTGCTGGTTGGAACCACCGTTGTTCGTCCATTGGATCACACTGGCACCTGCCGTTTTAGAAGCGCCTGATACATCGAGCAGCATTCCACTATGGTGGTTCACAATTTCGTAGGCACCACCAACTGCAACAAGACTCCATTGCTGATTGGCACCACCAGTACTCGTCCATTGGATCACGCTGGCACCCGCCGTCGTAGAAGCGTTTGACACATCTAGCAATAGACCACTGTTGCGATTGACGATCTGCTCGTAGCCATTGACAGGGGCAAGGCTCCATTGCTGATTGGTACCACCATTGTTCGTCCATTGGATCACGTTCGCGCCTGCCGTCGTAGAGCCGCCCGATACATCCAGCACCTGACCACTGTTGCTGTTCACGATCTCGTAATACCCCGAATTGGCGTTGGTATACGTAACATTGGGGATAACGAACGTCGTGATGGACTGAGCCGGGAGGGTGCTACTCAACGTCTTATTCGCGATACTGGCATTGGCAAGTTGCGCCAGGTTCTCGCTGGCCGAAGTCTGGTAAGGTGTCGCGATACTTCCCACGCTACTGAAATTTGCGAGATTATACGTGACGCTGCTACTACTGGTAGAGCTATTCGTGGCGACAATAACGAGGGAATGTGAACTGGCATTGTAAGCAGTGAACGTATTGGCGTCAGTATTGCCAATCATGGTGTAGCCTGGGCGCAAGAACTTGCTATAGTTGCCCATAGCATAGTAGCGCGAAGGATAAGAGATATTGTTATTGCTATCGCGGTAGGCCAGTCCCCACACATCGTCAGGCGTATCCCCAGCTTCGTTGACGGCCTGCCAGCCCACCCAGGTCACGGGATGAAGATGCTGCTCATCATCGAGAACTTGACGGGAAAGCGCGAGTGCCGCATTGATCTGAGAACCCTGTGACCCTATACCCCATTCGGACATCCATAGACGTTTACCATCACCTTGCCCAATATTGGCGTACGCATTATTACGATCAGCATCACTACCACCATAAGAATGCGTATTCCACTGCACCATCGCCGCTTTCGTGCTGCTGGCATAGGAATTGTAATCGTTCACGGACTCAGTCACCGTATTATCATCTGGGGAACTGACCGCCGTGTAGGCCGAAGCACCATTCTGCGTCAGGGCAGAAGCAACCAGGGGGATAATAGTATTTTGTGTGCTATGCGAAACTGCCATGCCTTCCTGCGTGCCACCGGAGGTCCACCATGTTCCGGATGGCTCATTGAAGGGTGCAATGGTCTGGAGCGTAATCCCGAAGCTATCGTGGAAATGTTTGGCAATCGTCGCCATATAGGTAGCGAAGTCGTTATAGTGGGCCGAATTGAGATTTTCAGCGCCACCAGGGCCACCCGCCGTACAACTGTTGTCTAGCATCCAGGCGGGCGCTGAATTGACAAAGCCTTCAAAAATATTGGCTCCCCGCGCTTTGGCGGCCTGAGCGAACCAGAGCTGATTGGCATCATTTGTCCAGACATAATTGCCCTGGGTTGGCTCAAAAGAAGGAACATTGCCCCCTTCCCGCATCTGGTTATGACAGACATTGCCGGGACCATCGGCCCCAAAGTTATAACGGGCCGCATTCAGGCCAATCCCATCCGTTGTATCGTAGAGTGCATTCGCCAATGATGTACGCTGGCTATTGCTCCAACCTCCAATGATATTAGCCCACCACGCCAGGCTGGTGCCCCAACCCTGCAAGGTTTGATATTGAAGCGAAGGCTCAACAGTGACAGTAGAGGCAGCATAAGCAACACTCACGCTGCTTTGTAGAAAACCAGTAAAGGTAGTGAGCAATAACAATGCGGTCAACCCTGAAAGAAGATGCTTCCTGCGAACCATGTGACAAAGCCTCCTTGTGAGTAGGACACGTTCGTTGTGTCCAGTGGCGTTGTTTAGTGCTTATCCCCAAGCGATGGAAGAGTTAGCTTCGTATGAAGCGCATCATTGTGCACTAACGCAAGCGAAAACGCCCAATGAAATCGATTTCGTCAAGTGTTGCAAGTGTACCATTTGATAATTACGCATGTCAATGCGTTGCCTCAGCGTGGATGTCCATCACATTTTTGCGGAGATGGAACCGGGTCCTTACCGTGGGTGCAAGGTGGACATACATACGCTTGACTTTGCGTCGTGTGTAGAGTACGATTTCTAGAGGTGGAGGTAACTAAAGTTACCGACAATTATTGTCTCTGTCAAGCGGGCGTCAATCAGAGATGAGGGAGTTGGTGGTCATGCCTGAGCATGAGGCCGTGCGGTGGTTACAGTTAGCCTACAAAGTCCCCAGTGAACCTTCTCAAAAACGCGTCTGGGTCTGGCGACGTTTACAGAACGTTGGTGCCTATGCCCTTCAGAACTCCGTCTATCTGCTGCCATTTTCAGAAGAGGTTGAGAAGCAGTTTCGGCAACTGGCGGATGATATTCGTGGTATGGGTGGTGATGCCAGCATTTTCTCTGTTACGGCACTTGATGAACGTGATGAGCAGCGTATTCTCCAGGTGCTGCTAGGTGCGCGTAATAATGAGTATAACAATGTTTCCTCTTTATGTGCGCGTTTTCTGGCCCGTGCCGCTCATCTAAGCGAGGGGCCGAGTTGGAGCGAACAGGTCCAGAGCGAGTTTGCTGAAGTGCTAGAGAAGGTGCATGTGCTATTTCGCAGCGCCAAACGTCATGATCTCTTAGGAACATTAACGGCGGCCAGACGAGCTTTTGCAGCGGAAGCTTTGGCGATCTGTGAGCAGGTTTTTCGCGTTCTGGTAGATAGAGATTACGCGAAGGCACGGCGTTTGTTGGAGCTGCATAGTGATTTGTATTGTGATGTTATAGACAGAGATGTTTCGTCTGGGGTAGTGGAAGAGCAGAGCGGGTCAGATGATGAGGCTGAATGACTTGTAACCCGACCACTAGATTGCAATATCATCGATGCCAGTCTAGCTACAAGTCTTCATTAATAACAGGCCGTCTAATTATTTCGTATACCAGGCTCCATTGCTGTGTCCCTGTCGTTGATTCTGTCCAGAGCCAAAGCCTTTTGCCACAAAAGTAAATTTAACGCCTTTTGCTTTTAGTTCTTCCATAATTGGTGTAAGTTCATGACCTCCCATGACCCAGAGGCAGCCTCCTGAACTACGCTTATCAATAATTTGGAGGCGTTTTTCTGCAAGGAATTGAAGCAAGCTGAATGGCTTATTGCTGTTTTCCGGTGAGGGACGACGAAGAGTCACAGCAGGAGAAGCTACACCATTGCTAGCTTGCGAAAGCGGCTGTCCCCATTCACGGCGCAATTCTGTCGCACGGCGTACAATGGTTTCTTTCAAAACTTGCCCGGTAGGATTAGGTGGCATAGAGTCTTGTCCCCCTTCCGCTGGAATTTCTAACTCACGCAGTCGGGCGAACACTGGCACCATTGCTTTATCAGGGTCACGAAAGAACTGGCTACCACGAATACGCACAAAGCGCCAGCCCAGACGTTCCAGAATTGCTTGCCTTGCCATATCATCATCCAAATTTTCAAGCGTGTGCCAGCGATCACCATCGCACTCAATCGCCAATCGTTTGCCAGCTCCTTCAACGACCAGATCTATACGGTAGGAGCCAACGGGCCATTGGGGAATAACGTGGTAGCCTGCTTGCAACAAGCGTTTCATGACACGTTCTTCAAACTCCGAATCGGTTTTTTGCTCTGCCTCAGTATTTTGTATACTCATCTGTGGATGCATAGCATACTGAATGAGACGTTTACGAATATCGCCCGTTTTTAAATCGATATCGGGGTCAAGAGAATGCACAACCCAGAGCTGGTCACGAGCACGACTGGCGGCCACATTATAGCGTTTTTTGTACATATAATCATGCCCATCTTCAGTACGCAGCGTCAGGGGACCCTCGTCAGGCGTATCGACCATTGAGAGAAAGATGACATCGCGTTCATCGCCTTGAAACTGGGCCGCAGTACCACATAAGATCTTTTTTGGTCGTAGGCATTGAGAGAAAGGTGCTTGCGTAACAACGTATCGATACGCAATGCCTGCGCCTCTTTTACCATAGAAATTACACCAAAGCTTGCATCCTTATATTCAGGTTGCTCGGCGGCAGCGATTAAAAGAGAGGCCACTGTTTGAGCTTCCTCTTCGTTGACATCACCCGTTGTCCCGGAACTTTTGACGCGATAAGAGATAAGTGGAGGTCGTCGTGTAACATTGCTGTCGTCACGCAATGGTTTAATTTTTCCATTGTAGGATAATCCATTACTGAACTGAATAATCGGGGTGACGCAACGGAAATGTTCGCGCAGACAAATAATCTCGAAGCCGGAGGTTTTAGCCAGCGCATAGATAGAGAGCTTTCCATCATAAAGATGCGCATTCGGGATGCCTTGTAGGTGCTCATCTATGAGTCGCTCGGTATCCTGGGTATCCTTTCCAATGTCTAGAGGGGTGACCTGCTCATCATCACCAACGACAATGATCTGATGCCCCATATAGATGGCCGCCAGTGCTTTGATATCCGATTGGCTTGCTTCATCGATAATAACCACATCGAAACGATTGCGCTGTGGATCAAAGTTTTGCACAACATGGCTAAGGGGCATAATCCATACCGGGACCGCCGTCTGACAGATGCTAATGAGCTTGCGTGCTTCAGCTTGCAGACGCGGTGCTCTTTTGCCTGTCCCTTTGCCTACTTTCCGCATCGTTTCCTTCCACCCATGTAGAGCCTGGCGTTGCTCTAATGTTGTACGTTGTACCTGTGCCGCCCACGCTTTTTTCTCCACTAAAGCTACCGTCGTCTTTTGCAAGTTCTCATTGAGGAGAACGATCCGTTCCTGCAATGTCTCCAACGAAATTTGCGAACGACGATCCAGTTCCGCCGAAAGTTGTTGTCGGAGCCATGCCTCTTCTACATACGAGGGAATCTCATAATGACCATGGATACCATCACGGCGGCGAATGGCCGCCGCCCAACCGGGAGCGCCTTTTTCTAACTTCATTAATAATTCGTGACGAAGGCGTAATGTACTCTGATGGTTATATAATTGGGCCAATCGCTTCCATGCAACTTCATATTGCTGTACGGAACATTTATTGATAGCCACGCGAAGCATCTGCACCATCTCGCTTTGTCCGTTTGTGCTATACACCTGTTGGATATAGTGTTGCAGTTTTTGTAACGCAGCCTCATTTTTGGCATAGAGGCGACGATTGCTTTCAGTACTAAGGATTGCTGGCAAGCGTCCCTGTACAGCCTCACGTAGACGAAGTAGATCACCATGCTCATCCATAGAAATTGGAATCTCTGCCAGTAATCCTTCCCAGAGGAAACCCTGCTGCCTGAGTGCGTTCTCCAGCGGTTGCACTATCTCAGGATACCAATGGAGGGCTTGACGCATTTGATAAAGATAGCGTTTGTAGAATTGCTCTGGTGTGTTGCCAGACACATTCGTATCGGGGGCATCAAGAACGCCCATCTGCCGTTGCCAGCGGCCAGAGAGGTCTGCTCGTGCTGATTGCAATTGGAAGAGAGCTTGCAGAGCCTGAAAATGTTCTTTACGCTCGGGTGTCCGTCCCTGTACCTGTACCTTTTCAAGCAGAACTTTCCATTTTTTGTGACTGAGCAAAGTAAGACTACCAAGCTTCTCGTGTTTTTCCAGATACGTCAGTATTTCATTCAGGATCTTTTCTGCATCAATAGGGCAATCCTTTGTTATCGTTGGATGAAACTCTAAGAGCAATCCCTGGGTATTTGCGGCTAAAGCATCAACGCCCTCAATCTTTGCAATAAGATCCTCCCAGATCTGACGACGTGGCCCGCCTTCACATCCTGCTAAGATGAGTGTACGTTGCCAGCGTGTATTGGTTTGTAGAAGATTAATTGCCTGGGTGAGTTGCTTTGATACAGCCTGAAAGGCTTCTGATTTTTCTGAAACGGCTATGGGTCGCCAGAGGTCGAGCTTATATTGAAGATCCTCTTTGCGCAATTGTTCCTGATCGCTTACAAGGCGTGCAAACTCAGCAGGAGCCAATAGACTATTCATGTCTGGCAAACCGACAATCAATTCCTGTTCGTCTTGTGAGGTTACAGTTACATTGGTTTGATAGAGGCATACCAGATCTTCTAATGAGAGAGGTAGCGCTATATCCGGTTGGACCGGTCCAGGCAACCATGCAGCATCTGTCTGATGACGAGCGATATAGCGTGCAGCTTCCGTCGGGCTATAGTGTTGTCCAGCGACAACTATTGCCCGATATTCACTGCCACGGGCCTCTTTGAGTTCTTCGTTCGTCTTTTTTAGTTGAGCAAGCAGATTGAGACGCTGCTGAGTTAACTGTTTTATATCGCGATCCAGAGTATCTATATGCAAGGTAGCTAAGCGCTCAGTAATAGCATCAATAGCGCTTTCCATCTGTTTGCGACTACCATCTTCCATAACACTAACACAGAGAGGCTGTAGTGGAGGAACAACTTTTTCCCGTAATACTTTGAGCGCTTTCGGCGTATGGCTGGTGACGAGAATGCTTTTACCTTGCGCTAACAAATGCCCAATCAGATTAGCAATAGTATGCGTTTTACCGGTACCAGGAGGACCCTGTACCAGAACTGCGCCATGCCTTGCCAGATGATGGGCAATATCTATCTGTTCAGCGTTTGCAGCTTTGCTGAAGAGAATTTGTTCATCTTCACTATTCGATGCAACAGAATCAGGAAAAGCGGAGGAGTTCGTTTTCCCAGTTTGAAATTGAGTGTCAATTCCAATCAATCTTGTAAGCGAATGTGGCAGGTGAGTAGTTGTAGGTAGACTCGTTAGAATAGACTCAATTGCAGTGCTGAAACCTAGTGCTCGACTGCGCAAGAAAAAAACTGGATCACGTGTTATAAGAGGTGTAGTATGTTTGTCGCGAACACTGGCTTGCGCTATAAACTCTCCTCTGGACGAAAGCTGATGCACGAATTGTTGCAAAAATTGAGAGGTTTCATGGCCTTCAAGCGGATGCCAATGGTTCTGTTCAAAATCTTGCCGACTGCGACCTATATCCGTAGCATTAACTCCAGGTAACGCCAATAGGGGAGCGGTGTAAAGTTCTGATGGAATTTCTGTCTCAACTAACGTGAACTCAGGGATACGTGCATCAAATTGAAGTTGTAAACGGAGCAATACCAGAGGATGATGTACTCCGATGCTGCTATTTGCAGGATACCAGCTAAGCAAGCCATCTCCCACCATAAGTTCCAGGCGTTCGGACTCGCGTTCCAACTGGCTGCGTAGAGCAGCAAAGTTCTCAAAAATGTCCATAACTCTACGCTGTGGGCGTTCTTGTTGTACCCAGTGCTCACGACGCACTCTCCATTCAGAAAAACGACGTTGGAGGTCAGGATCAGCATTGAATTGGGCAATTCTTTTAGGATCAAGAGCAATCAGACCATCGACATCCTGCCAGCCATTTTGTAGCCATGGAGCAAGTTCTTGCGGAGGCGGGGGCGGTTCAGTGAGTTGCGGGCGGCGTACTTTAAGGATAAAATCCTGGTCTACCTCATCAGCGTTTTGCCCGCTTTCTGGGAAAGCATCTGGGAGTGTATTACTTTGCGCCCAATTCAAACGAATACAAGGATGTTGGGGTAGATCGTGGAACCAGAGCACCCAGGGTTGGGTTTCAATTTCTTGTTGAGACTTATTTTGTAGATGATCAAATGCCTGAACATAACGAAAAACTTGAATAAGCTTGGAACGTATCTGACTATTTGTATCCTGCACATCGATTGCATCCATCTAACAACTCACTTCCCTCAAAAACACCTGTACCCTGTCAGCAGCAATACGCGACAATGAACTCTAACTCCATTCTCATATACTATTATCGGAAGCTACCGTTTAATAATGAGGAGAAATAGAAAAAACGCTTTGTGAAAAATGTTCTGCTAATGAGTATAACAAAGCTGTAAAATGAGTGCAAGAGGTTTTCTCAGAGTAGCAGGGCGAGCCATCGAAAGATATTAATATAGATGGCTCGCCCGATGGATAATACAGAACAGCTTAAACTCCATTCCCACTTGAAGGATTAGCGGCATTCTCAGTAATTGTTTCGTGCGATAATGGTACGAGGCGAGGTGCCTTCATAGCACTATATCCCCTGCGCATGGAAAGAGGGACAGAATTGCTCCGCGGAAAGCCAGATAATTCACCAGACCGAAAATGCCCTGTGTCCTCTCTCATCATATCATGAGATATGCCCGAAGGAGCAGCAAATGCAGGAGGCGTTTCGGGAAAGGTATTAAGCTCTAATGCAGGTGTAGGGATGCTTATCTTCAAAAGAGGTATCCCCATCAGAAAACGCGTCCGCAGGGCGGGTGCTAATCCTTGTGGCAAGAAAAGGATCACTCCAAGCATCAACGCTCCATAAATGACGAGATCCAGTCCAGGGGTATTGCCATATTGCAACGTTAAATATTGTTGGATCGGCACCGTGATGATCGCACCTAACAGTGGACCTGTCAGCGTTCCTAATCCGCCCACAAAAGCTGTAACGGGAAGAGCAACATTAAAGCTGCGGCTGAAAGCGGATGCGGGATCGAGTAAACCAAGATAGTAGGCATTGAGCGCTCCCGCCATACCAACAAAAACAGCAGAGATCGTCCAGGCCAACAGTTTATTCTGGCGTGTTTTATTGCCAAGTCCCAATGCACGATCCTCATCATCACCGATGGCGAGCAGGCTGAGGCCAAATTTTGAGGAGCGTATTGCCCAGGAAACAAGGAGAGCACAGAAGAGCAACAGGAGAGCCGTATAATAAAAAGGCAAATTGAATACGCTAATGTCCCATGGGGGCTGAGGAAAATAAACTGTTTTTAGCTGGGGGATGATACCCGTCAAGAGGCTGGGAAACAGAGATATGAGGGAGAAAATAGCAATAGTAATCACCATAAATGTATAGTGTCTTGTTTGCAGTGCAATCAAACCAAGAGGAATGGCACATACCCCGGTTATCAGACCGATGAGTGGAAGTAGCAGCAAAGGGATAAACCCTCCCTGAACATTCCATTTCTGACATATGATTGCCAACACATACGCTCCCAGCCCATAGAAAGTGGCGTGACCAAGAGAAAGATAACGTGTGTACCCGGAAAAAAGATTCCAACCCGTTGCCGCCGCCATGATAATTAAAGTAAAAATAGCAACAGTAGTGATAACAGGGTCGGAAAATAGCAACGGAAATACGATTGAGAAAGCAAGTACAATAAAAAACCCAGCGACTCGTAACTTCTTCATCTTCATAGATATTTGGAGTCCATTCCAACACACACCTAATCTCAGGTACATAAGAGGCATGCAACCTGATCAAGGAAGCTGGAAAGAACACCTCCTTTTCGTAAGTCATAGGCAATAGTCTGGGGGGAAAGTCTACTAACCTATTAATAGAATTAATTATACCGATACCTAGATATGAAAGCAAACAGAAACGACTTTAATAGGCCATTAGTATGAAACTCTCAAATATACTACCCGAATATCTGTGTTCAGGCTTTCTTTTCACAGATTTTGTTGCGTTTCTCATTGCTTTTATGCCTCCTATCAGGTATAGTTAGTGTAACTACAACTAAATGCCAGTCTGGAGCGTATAAGTTATAGTAGTTAAATGTAGGCTTACCCTACCTACTCTTTTCAGCAAGGGGATTTAGACAAAATGGAAAAACAAACTCAGATGCGACGGTCAAGTGGTGCAAAAGCTATAGCAGTCGATCACCACAAAATCACTGCTCGCTATCGTCTACTCAGACTTCAGTTGCTGATTGCCGCGATATTCTCTGCTGCTTTTGCTCTTGGACTCCATGTTATCTTTGGGCGCTAATGCAAAAAGCGGTATATAATATAGCAAGGCGCTCAAATTGAGCGCCTTTTTGTTTTTTCCTTACGCCATGGGTGTTACGCATTTCTCATAAATTATGGGAGTCAATATCCTTACATTGTTATATGGAAGCGGTGCTATTTATGAGTATTCTATCCAGACCAAATACGCCAATTTCTGCGCAACCGGCTCGTGATACGGTGCCACGCCGCTTGATTGTGACCACGAGCATTGCAACATTCGCAATACGAGACTGGTCTTTATGGATTCTCTTACGCGATGGGCCATGGGGGCCTCCAATGCGCCTGGTACTGGGAACAGAATCAGTGACCGACGCCGTAGAACGCATTGTAGATGCCCTTTTGATGTGGCCTGATGCGGCATCACTCATCCAATTAAAGGCGGGTTGGCAAGAACAGCAGGTCTATGTATGGGGTAGTACCGAGCAGGGGGCAGCCGTCTCGCTGATTCATAGTATCTTATTGCGTGCCAATCGTGATGAGTTACGTCCTAATTTGCAGACGCAGCCAGTACCAAGCTTACATGTAAAATGGGTACCCGTGGTCGATATTGAGTCAGGCCACTATCCTCTCGACGCCAATGTACAACCGGGCTTGCTAACAGCGCTCAACACACTACGCTCCCAGGTACAACGCAATCCAGAAATTATACTCCGTTACCTGGCAGATATGAGTACGATGCCGATTGCGGCTGCCGAGACGACATGGTGGCAGAAAGGGATGTCCTCTCCAGAAGAAAGCAAACAGACTCTTCCATTGAGCGTGATTAAAGAGCCACCAATTGGGGACCAGATGCTCACGCTTGCCGAGGCGGTCTTGCTTTATCGGGCATTTTTCCCACTTGATGAGCAGATTGATCTGTCAAACTTACGGCGTCGCTTCCTGGCAACCAACAAATTGGTGCAGATGGATGAAGAACGGCCCGTGCGTGGACGCGAACTGGACTGGCGACGTGTCAGCCGTGCGTATAGATACATTGGTTAGCATTTCTGTTTTCTCAGTACAGACATGTATACTATTATGAGGAAGAGAACGGGCACGCTTTCCTGTTCCTGTTCTAGTGAAGAGGCGATTTATGGCGAAAGTTACAACAGGTACTGGTGATACAGGCTATACTGGATTGCTTGGTGAACAACGCGTTCCCAAATACGACCCGCGCCCCGATACATTTGGGACGGTGGATGAGGCAACATCGGCACTCGGTCTGGCACGAGCGATGGCTCAGGATCAGCACGTCAAAACGCTTATCTACCAGATCCAACAGGAACTATACCTCTTGATGGGTGAGCTAGCAACGCCCGAGGAAAATTATGATAAAATGGGACTTGCTATCACCAGCGAGCACGTAAAACGTCTGGAGGTGCTGGAAGAAGACCTCAAGCGTGAGGTGGAGATCCCCAATAAGTTTATTATTCCCGGTGATACGCTGGATGGGGCGGCCCTCGACCTGGCACGTACGATGATACGCCGGGCGGAACGGATGGCCGTGAAGCTACTGCACGAGGGCATTATTCATAATAACGAAGTGGTGCGCTATCTCAATCGCCTCTCCGACCTTATCTTCATCCTTGCACGCTTTCTAGAGGTCAAGTCATCCCTGGCACAACTCCCCGACTGAGGATAGATCAGCTCAATTTCATACACTAATCGACGAGGAATGTGATTTTTGATAGTACTACATGCTCTATGGCATACGCACGAATCCGGCAAACTCCATCTCTGGGCGGAAACGTCAAAGATGGCAAAAACTAACGCCGGACGCACGACAAAACAAACGGACACACAACGGCCCCGCCTCCATCCATTTGCGCTGACACGAGACGATCTGGTGGAAGTGGCTGGCGAGATGCCGGACGATCTCCATATTCAAAATGTAGAGACGGATACATTGACGGTCCGCCTCCCTTCAACGACAAAAGAGCCATTGCCTTCGCCTGAACTCATACTCTCTCAACCAGGCGACACAACCCAGGCCGAGTTCAGATGGTGGTATATGGTAACAGCGGCACTCCATGCGGGAAACGCTCTGGACTTTTTGCTCACACTGCCAGATCGTCCACCTGCTGGCATAGCATTCGGCAGTGATCTCCGCTTCTGGATTGAGGCCGCACGCTTCTGTCTGGAATTGCTAACCCATCAAAGTTTTGTACCCACACTACATGAAGTTGCGCCAGGACGTACCATAACCTGCCGTGCAAGCTGGGAAGCATTCCTGTCGCCAGAGGATGGCGAACGTATGCATAAATTGGCACGGCAGATGCCACCAATCTGCTGGTCATTTGTGCCTCCTGAAGAGAGAAACGTCGAGCTTTTACCAAATATCGTGTTGCACTTTCTCAATCAAAACGTGGATGCCTTTGTACGCGAAAACCTCACGGCGACAACGTTGCTACCAGGGAAGCGGAACGGTAAACAATCTCTGCAAGAACAGTGGGTGAAGGCGCTCGCCAGTCCTGATGCCACTTTTACAGCACCAGCCACAGCAGGCAAGCAATTCTTTAATGACCTCCATAGCTGGCTCAATCATCTTGAGATAGTCGATGCAGGAGCAGCCTTTCGCACCTGTTTCCGCCTTGATCCACCGGGAGAAGAAGACGAGCAGGGCACAGACTGGCACGTGAGCTTTCATCTGCAAGCCAACGACGATCGCAGCCTGCTCGTGCCCGCCGAGAACGTCTGGACGGAACGTTCCAGCACGCTCACCTTTCTCAAGCGCACATTTGAGAACCCTCAAGAGCGCCTGCTGGCCGATCTGGGCAAGGCATCGCGCCTCTTCCCGGCCATTGAAGAGAGTCTCAAAACTGCACACCCACAACAACTGATAATGAATACGGAGCAGGCCTATGCATTTCTGCGCGAGTCGGCCCCACTGCTGGAACAGAGCGGATTTGGCGTACTCGTTCCGCCATGGTGGCAGAAGCCGAATGCACGCGTTGGCGTCAAACTACGCGTCAAACCAAGGGTCGGCACAGTCTCCGCAAACAGCTTAATGGGCCTGGACAGCCTCGTGGACTATCAATGGCAGATCGCGATTGGCGATGCAACACTTTCGGCCAGGGAATTCGAGAAACTGGTGAACCTGAAGCAGCCATTGATCAAAATACGTGGTCAATGGGTTGAACTACGGCCAGAGCAGATTGAAGCCGCCATCGCCTTCTTCAAAAAGAAACAGACGAAAAAAGATATGTCGTTGGGTGATGCCCTGCGCGTTGGCCTGGGCGCAGGTACCGCCGAGATGGGACTCCCTGTCGTGGATATCGAGGCCGAAGATTGGATCAACGACGTATTGGGGCGACTTGCACAAAATGTCCCACTCACCGATATCGAGGTACCAGCTACATTCCAGGGGAAGCTACGTCCTTATCAATTGAAGGGCGTCTCATGGCTGGCATTTTTGAAGCAATTCGGGTTTGGAGCGTGTTTAGCAGATAGTATGGGATTGGGAAAAACGATACAGCTTATCACCCTATTACTGCATGAGAGAGACAAGCTAAAAGACAATGAAACCTTCCCAGGCCCGACGCTGCTTATCTGTCCCATGTCCATTGTTGGCAACTGGCAAAAAGAGCTGCAACGCTTTGGACCATCGCTCAACGTCATGATCCACTATGGACCGGAGCGGCTCTCCAACGAGACGTTTGCGGAAGAGGCGTTGAAACATGACATTGTGATTACAACCTATGCACTGTCTCTACGCGATAAAGAACATCTGATGGCCGTTGAATGGGAAAATATTGTGATTGACGAAGCGCAGAATATCAAAAATGAGACGGCCAAGCAGACAATGGCAATTAAGCGCTTACAGGGGAGACATAAGATTGCCATGACGGGCACGCCGGTCGAAAATCGCCTTTCCGAGCTCTGGTCAATCATGGAGTTCCTCAATCCTGGCTATCTTGGTTCGGGCAAAGATTTTCACACCAACTTCGCGATCCCGATAGAGCGCTATCATAATCCGGAAAAGTCGGAGACGCTCAAGCGCTTGATCCAGCCATTCGTGCTGCGACGCTTGAAGACCGATAAAACCATTATCCAGGATCTGCCAGACAAGATGGAGATGAATGTGTTCTGCAATCTAACGCGGGAGCAGGCATCGCTCTATGAGGCAGTGGTGAAGGAGATGATGGAGAAGATCGAGGTTGCCGACGGCCTGGAACGTAAAGGCTTAATTCTGGCGGCATTGACAAAACTGAAGCAGGTCTGCAACCATCCCGCCCATTTCTTGAGTGACAAGAGTAGTCTGCCACGCCGTTCTGGCAAGCTGGCTCGCCTGGAGGAGATGGTGGAAGAGGTATTGGAGGGTGGCGAGAAGGCGTTGATCTTTACACAATATGCCGAGATGGGACAGCTTCTACAGCAGCACTTGCAGGAGCGCTTCGGATGTGAGATTCTATTCTTACATGGAAGTACACCCAAACGACAACGTGATATCATGGTACAACGCTTCCAGGAAGAACGCCGAGGTGCGCCGATCTTCATTCTTTCGCTCAAAGCTGGCGGTGTTGGTCTAAACCTGACGGCGGCCAATCACGTCTTCCATTTTGATCGCTGGTGGAATCCGGCTGTTGAAAATCAGGCGACCGATAGAGCATTTCGTATCGGGCAAACAAAGAACGTGCAGGTCCATAAGTTTGTGTGTGTGGGGACGCTGGAGGAGCGTATTGATCAAATGATTGAGCAGAAAAAAGTATTGGCCGAAAGTATTGTGGGCAGTGGTGAAACATGGTTAACCGAGATGTCGACGGAGCAGCTCAAGTCGTTATTCCAGTTGAGTCGCGAAGCGGTAGGAGAGTAGCATATGGGCGGCAGATATGATTACGAATGGAACTACTATTCCGAGAACCGACCACGCAAAGTCGCAGGTGGTATCAAGACGCGCAGCGATCGCGGGGCCATTGGTGAAACATGGTGGTCGCGCCGCTGGGTCAAAGTGCTGGAATCGCTTGGCATGGGCACGCGCCTCACACGTGGGCGTTCTTATGCGCGTCAGGGCCAGGTGCTCTCGATAGATATTGAGACGGGTCTCGTCAAAGCAAAGGTGCAGGGATCGATGGAAAAGCCTTACGCGATCAAGATTCGCCTGCATCCACTCACCAATCAGGATTGGGAACAGGTAACCGATGCGATGGCTTCCCAGGCAATCTTTGCCGCCAAACTCCTGGCCGGTGAGATGCCGTCAAACATCGAGGAAGCGTTTGAGGCTGCACACCTCTCTCTATTCCCCACAGCGCAAGAAGATTTGCAGACCAGTTGCACCTGTCCCGACTGGGCTAATCCCTGCAAACATATCGCCGCCGTTTACTATATTCTGGCCGAACGTTTTGACGAAGACCCCTTCCTACTTTTCAAGCTACGCGGTCGCACCAAAGAAGAGATCATCCAGGCACTCAGAGAGAAGCGTGTCGAGTCGCTGGGAGAAGCATCGACAGGTGCCAGTGCGCATACAAGCGTAGAGCCGCAACGGCTAGAAGAGACACTTGAAGGCTTCTGGCTGGCTGGGGAAGAACTGGATAATTTCGCGATCAATCCTCATAATCCAGCGGTCGATAAGGCAATTCTAAAAAGGTTGGGGGCCGCGCCCTTTGCTATCGGGGGAGAAAATCTCACGACGGTGTTAGGGAAGGCGTATGATGCGGTTGCGGAAGATGCGTCAAAAACAACCAGGCGCATGTGATGCGGAATGGCCTTTCTGGCAATATATGAAAATTTTCCCAGAGTCAACTGTTGCTAAATAGAACCGGAGCAACAATCAGGAAGTGAGACATTACCCTCCAGATTGCGTATCATTAAGTAGTAAATTGTGACCTACTTCACTGTAATACTATGATCCTTGTTGCATACTAATAACAGCGACCTGATTTTCTAAATAAATATATATATTCATTTCCGCTAATCGAGACAAAATCACTGTTGTATACATTGATATGTGTAGAGGGTGCTGGATTTGGCAACTCTACCAATGATGGAGTTACATGAACGCTGTAGAAGACGAGTCCCGTCTGACTCTCGAAGCCTGTCAGGGATCAATGGATGCGTTTGAAGTTCTGGTGACATACTACGAGCCACGCATTCGCCGCATCATATATGCCATGACGCATGATGTACATCTGACGCAAGACCTCTGTCAGGAAACGTTTCTAGCGGCCTATCGTGCCTTGCCACGCATGAAAGGGGAAGAGCTACACTTTGCCCCCTGGCTGTATCGCATTGCACTTAACCAGGTGCGGAGCGAGTGGCGCAGACGTAAACATGTAATGATTCTCCCCTTTTCACAACCAATGGGGGGCGACGAAGTATTTGATGAACCAAACGAGGAATATCTGGTGAGTGAAGAGAGATTTGAGGAACGTGTCGTGGAATCTGATATGGTACAACGGGTACTGGCCCAACTTCCATCTGCATCAGCGATGTGCCTGTTGTTAGATGCAGAAGGCTTTACCTATAAAGAGATTGCAGACACATTGCAGGAATCCCTCTCTGCGGTGCGTAGTCGCCTGTCACGTGCACGCCAGGCATTTCAACGACTCTATCGAAATCTCGACCAAGAGGGAAAATAATGAAGGATGGCAACCCAGAAACGCCTGATAATACATTTCCTCCCTGCACGTTCAGTAGTCACTGTGAGCGCCTGCTAGACGACCTGGATAAAAATAGTTCACCTTTGCAAGATGATGTGTTTTGGGCTATAGATAATGATCTGGACAGGCAACTGCTACTCCAACTAGAAGCTCATATCCCCACCTGCCCAACCTGTAAGTCTGCGCTGTCCCAGGCAAGGATAAGGCGTTTCCAGCAACGACAACACATCCGCCGTTTTCTACTAAAGGGCGAACAAATAGTCCCCTCAAGCGCTGCACATATTATGCAAGCTATTGCCCGTGAGCCAAGAGAGGTGCCTGAAAAAGTTGCTGCCAGCAATGGTCATAATGGGCAAAATGGTCACAACGAAATGCCACTCTACCCTCCACTATTGCTTGTAAACAATGTGCATAAGCAGCCGACACGTAAATCTCAGAAAATCGTGCAAAATCTGTTAGCTTTTGTCGCAGTCCTGGTAGTTATTCTAGTATCCTTCAATTTATTTAGCCATATGGTGCTTTCGGGCCACTCAGCCGGTAGTGCAATGAGCAATGCATCTGCAATAAGACGTACTGGTCTTCCTGTGACCCATTCTGCTGCCTGGTCCTCTGTGATCATTGCGCTGACACGAGACGGACAAAAAATTATTACCGCTACCGATTCCATGACCGGCAAAAGCGCTGTACTGGCCTCATCACGCTATGTAGACGCCACAAGTATTGATGGTGTTTCGCACGATGGCTATGAGGTGCTCTATCACGTCTTTGATGGACAGATGACCCACTATTACCTTCAGCCCTCTACACAAAACACAATCCTCTATACCGTGACTGGCAAGGGTGGCCCTGCACTCTGGAGCATAGATGATTCCGCTGTCTTTATCAGTACCCCTGAAGGGATCGAAAAAGTTGATGTGAATACTCACACGAACAAGCTCATCTTAGCCACTTTCAAATCTCCAGATCTGCGCTTTTATCGGGATGGATACCCCTACTTCGTTGTCAGTGCCAATGCATCGACGGTACTCAATCGCATAGACCTGACCACCGGAGAGGTAACGCCGATCACGGCCCAATATTGCCAGTTCAGTTATGATTTCTGGCTCAGCACCAGCGGAACGATCATTTATTATCGCTGTAAGACGAACCCGGCTGCGCTCTATGGAGTGGACAGTGGCGGCGTAAAATCCAGTATATTGCGTACTGATACTGGACGCATGATTGGATATGCTGCTGAAGGTGAACCATTGACGCTGCTGAAGGTAAATACAGCATTTCAGGTAATCAAGCTTGGCACCTATGTGCAGCAAGATCAGACAGTTGTTGCAGATGTGGCTCCTGGCGCATCTGACCTCGACGCGGACAGCATTGCTGTGGCTCCTTATGGATTTTCACTCCTGGCTCTGGCACATTATGCCAATGGGACTGGCAAACTATGGTACGATGACCTGGTACACCAGAAACAGACTGCCATTTCTACCATGATTGATACTCAGCTCGTTTCCTCCCTCCAGATTGGTGGTTGGGCAAGGCTACAGGTCCCCGCTTCCTCGCCTGTACTGGGTCAATGAGGCGTGCGGGACATAGGCGCACGCAAGGTGTATCGGCTCCAACTTTTTCGAAAAAACGATATGATGGCACAACGATATCCCTGTAACGTTCGTTTTTCTTGCTTTTGACGCACCTATACCTCTTTCCAATATTCCCCACAGTGATGGAGGCCTCAGAGAGCGAGCAGAGAATAGCTCCTCACTGCTATAATAGAGAGTGATATGCCCGCTAAAAGCTATTCGGAAAGGAACATCATATGGCAACGGAGCTACAATCTGCGCGTGGAACTGACTTTTATTTGATGGACGAGTTGTTAAGCGAAGAAGAGCGCAGCATTCGCGACAAAGTACGAGTATTCTGTGATCGTGAGGTTATTCCGGTCATTAATGATTATTGGGAGCGAGCTGAGTTTCCATTTGAACTTATTCCAAAGCTTGCAGCCCTGGGGATTGCGGGCGGCAGCATCCAGGGATATGGCTCGCCTGCCATGAGCACCACAGCGGCTGGCCTGGTTGCACTGGAACTGGCACGTGGCGATGCTAGCGTCTGTACGTTCTTTGGCGTGCATTCCGGCCTCGCAATGAGTTCAATCTCGATGTTGGGTTCCGAGGAGCAGAAGCAGCGCTGGCTACCAGCCATGGCGCGTATGGAAAAGATTGGCGCATTTGGCCTGACCGAGCCGCAACATGGTTCAGACGCCGTTGCCCTGGAGACGCGGGCACATCGTGAGGGAGATGAGTACATTCTCGACGGGGCCAAACGCTGGATTGGCAACGCATCCTTTGCCGATGTCACGATCATCTGGGCACGAGACGACGATGGGAACGTCGGCGGCTTCCTGGTTGAAAAGGGAACGCCGGGCTTCGAGGCGAAAGTAATGACTGGGAAAGTCGCCAAGCGTGCCGTCTGGCAGGCAGACATCACCCTGTCAGGTGCACGTGTACCAGCAGCCAATCGACTGGCAGGCTCCCACAACTTTAAAAATACGGCCAGCGTGCTTACGGCAACACGCTCCGGAGTTGCCTGGGAGGCCATCGGCCATGCCGTCGCCGCCTATGAGATTGCCCTGGCCTATGCTAGAGAGCGCAAACAGTTTGGCAAGGCGTTAATCAACTTCCAACTCATCCAGAATAAGCTGTCCACGATGCTGGCGAATGTCACCAGTATGCAGTTGTTATGTCTGCGGCTCAGCCAGCTCCAGGCACAAGGAAAAATGACCGACGCAATGGCCTCACTCGCCAAAATGAACAATGCTCGCCTGGCACGTGAGGTCGTTGCCGATGCACGTGAGATGCTGGGCGGCAATGGTATTCTGCTTGAATATCATATTGCGCGTCATCATGCCGACATTGAGGCCGTGTTTACCTATGAAGGGACGGATGCGATTCAATCACTGATCGTCGGACGTGATATTACGGGAGTACAGGCGTTTTCTTCTCGCTAGCGTTGAAACCGCATTCAGGGTTTTGATAAGGAGGGTGCGACGTTCTGTTTGCCTTCAGGCTGGATGGGGCGTCGCGCAACGATTATATGGAAGGCATCAAAAATTATCTCATTGATATGGATGGCGTCATCGTGCGTGGATCGGTCCTCATTCCAGGGGCGGCAGATTTTATCCAACGCCTGCGCACGCAAGAGATTCCCTTCTTGATTTTCACCAACAACTCGCAGTACACGCCGCGCGATCTGCAGGTACGCCTATCTTTCCTGGGATTAGACCTGCCGCCAGATATTATTTTTACGTCCGCGTTAGCAACGGCACAGTTTCTGCACTCTCAACGACCAGAAGGACGAGCGTATGCCATTGGCGAGTCAGGCTTAACAACCGCGCTCCACGATATCGGCTACTTCCTGACCGACCAGGACCCTCAATACGTTGTGTTGGGCGAGACAAATACCTATAGCTTTGAACGGATCACGCGTGCCATTCGCTTTGTGAATGCAGGTGCACGCTTGATCGCAACAAACCCGGATATGGCGGGACCCGGCGAGGGAGGGATTGTACCTGCAACGGGTGCGGTCGCGGCATTAATCAGTGCAGCGACTGGGGTCAAGCCCTATTTCGTTGGTAAACCCAACCCGCTTATGATGCGTATGGCCTTGCGTACACTCAACGCTCATTCCGAGAACTCCGCAATAATCGGTGACACGATGGAAACCGATATCGTCGCCGGAACGGAGAGCGGATTAAGCACCATTCTCGTCCTGACAGGGGTCACAAAGCGTGAACAGATCGAACGCTTTCCCTTTCGCCCTACCTGGGTACGTGATTCTATCGCCGATGTTGAGTTGTAGAATATCCCTGACTATTTTCCTTGCCGTGCAACCTGTAGCCATAACGCTTCAAGCAATGCGATGCCACCTTGCGCCCTCGGCGTAAATGGAATACTACCAATGCGCGTCTCGGCAGGAAGATACGCCGCCAGAGAAATAGTAGGAATATCAATTCTCTGATAGCTTATCATGCGCTGAAGCAGTCGCTGAACAATAAATTGCTCCTGCTGTGGAACATCACCTAGCAACAATGCTTGAATGGTCATCTGGTGTTGTACATACCAGATGAAGCTTTCACGAGGAGTTGATGTGGCATAGGCATGATAGTTTGCATATGCAAGAAGATTACTTATCCATAAACGTCGATCTATCTGTGTGTCGATAACCAGCAACAGCGGTTCGCGCTCAGAAGATGGGAGCTGCCGCGTTGGTTCTTCGCTGAAATACACATTCATGATCTGAATACATTCCTATCGTCAAGCATGCCGCATCTCCAATTACATAGAATTTTTCGTGTACTAATTACACTTCCACTACTTCACCAGGAAGCGAAATTGTGATATTTACTAGTCTACACGTGCACTCTTCCCCAGCTTATACAGCCCTTCCATTGGTACTATGCAAAAAAAGATTTCTGAGAATGCGTTCCTCGCTCACCTGTGTACATCTATTTGGTTGAGTCTTACGTGATACAGATAAGATACTTTTTATGCGCCAGAATAAGCTGGTTGTATGTTTGTAGAATTCACTACTTTCATCTGAGGCTATAAGCTAGAGGATGCGAACAAGGGATACATTTAAGGAGAAGATATACAATGAGTAACCAGCCTTACCCATACGATCCTCAAAGGCAGAACTACCAGCCAGCCCAACCGCCTTATGAGGGACAGGCAACACCAGACGCCAATACAGTGAGAGATGCAGACCTGGGTGGTGCCTATGCTCAGAGTCGGCACGCAAGCTATGTTGACCCTGCTGGCAATCGTATTGAGAGCCGAGAAGAAGTTTTTGAGGACAAAAATCAGAGTCGCGCCAATACGCGTTATTGGATTACTACCGTCACCTACTTTATCCTTGGCGTACTGGAAGTCATTCTGTTCTTACGCCTGCTCTTCCGTCTGCTCGGTGCGAATACAGACAATGGTTTTATCACGTTCCTGTATAGTCTGAGTCACATCTTTGTGGGACCATTCAATGGGATCTTCAACGATCAGGCACTTGGCAGAAGTGTCTTTGAAGTATCAACCATTATTGCCATGCTCGTATATGCATTGATCGCCTGGGGTATAGTTTCGCTTGGTAAAGTCGTTTTTGCACCCCAGGTGACAGGTCACCAGCATATTGTGACGACGAGGCGCAATCAATCTTAACATGAAGTGGCAACGGGGTAGGGGCGTCACCTTGCGTCATTGACTCCAACTATTGCGGAAAAAATGACGCAAGCACGGCGCTCATGCCTGGAATACACATAAAACGGTAGGGACCCGATTGCATCGCGTCCGCCATTGATGGAATAGTGGCCCAGGATTGATCAATCACGGACGCGATGCAATCGGGTCCCTACCGTTTTACGTGCTTTTATGTGTTTTACGCCGGTCCTCTACACGCGCACTCGCCGTCTTCGATTCTCCTCCACTCGCTCTTGGCAAGCTGTCAGCCGCAACCAGTTCGACTTTCGGCGAATTGCCCGTCACCGTCTTGACCAATTCGGCCATCTCACGACTCACGACGCGCACACGCTCAGGATCAAACAATAAGGCTGAATCCTTGACCTCAACCTTTAATTCAAAGGTATCCAATCCGTTCTTTTTATCTACGACTATACGAAAGTTAGCGCCAGTTTCGGGAAATTTGACGAGGGCAGCTTCTACCTGGCTGGGAAAAACGATCAGGCCGCGAATGGAGACAGCATCATCGCTTCTGCCTTTGATGGCTGCAATCTTGGGATGTGTGCGACCACATGCACAACGCTCATCCCACCACACACGCGAAAGATCACGGCTCCGGTAACGGATCATTGCGGTCCCATCTGCCGAAAGCCATGTCCAGACCAGTTCACCATCGCTACCCTCTGGCAAAGGTTCGCCCGTTTCGGGATCGATACACTCAACGAGAAAGGCATCGGCCCAGGCGTGCATACCATCACGTACATCACATTCGCAGGTCATGCCCGGTCCCAAAAATTCGGTCATGCCAAACTCATCATAAGCAGTAATATTGAACAATTCCTCTAACTTCAGGCGCGTCTCCCAGGGCCAGGGTTCGGCACCAAATAAACCGATTTTGAGCTTTGTTTCTTTAAAATCAACGCCACGCTCACGTGCTTTATTTCCAACATACAGGCCGACCGAGGGCGTCATACACATAGCGGTCACACCGAAATCAATGATGAAGTCGAGCATACGATCATACTGGCGAGCATCCGATCCCATGGGAATCGCCATCACATCCATCGCCATCGCCCCATAATGGAAGCCAAAGCCGCCCGTCGCCATACCATAGCCATAACAGTTCAAAAGCACATCGCCGGGACGCATACCAGTCATCCACAACTCACGTGCGTTGAGATCTGACCAATAACCAATATCTTTCTTCGTGGCAAATACGGGTACGCTTTTGCCCGTTGTGCCGCTAGTTGCATGGATCTGTACGGCTCCCCCCTCTCTGCCCGGTCTCGCCAGCGCCATACCATAAGGATACGCCGCGCGTACGGTCTTCTTCTCTAAAAACGGGAGCTTGCGAATATCTTCTAATGCTCTAATATCCGCTGGCTTGACGCCTGCTTCATCGTAGAGATGGCGATAAAATTCATTCTGGGTATACGCTCGCTCAACAATTGCCTGCAACCGTTGCAATTGTAGTGCCTGCAATTTCTCTTTTGAAAGCGTCTCTATCTCTTCATTAAAAAATGTGCGATCATTCATTCCAAAAAATATCCTCCGAGATCCAATAGAATAAGACACACGTGGGCGCGATCATGCTGCTTAAAAAATTAGTATCGGTATAACCCTGGTAGGGACCCGGTTCGACCGCGTCCGCGATTCATCGAAACAACCGGGTCAAGTCGATGAATCGCGGACGCGGTCGAACCGGGTCCCTACCGGAATCGTATCCGGATTATTTCTTGAAACAGCATAATCGGGCCCCTAGAGCGATGGTTCGGGACTATTCTATCATGAGGGTCCAGGTCCGTCCATCGATTGGATATTCTTGATTGGTGGTATGATGAGATAAAACTTCCAGGAGTACATTACTCTTATGTCAAACAATATACAGGCTGTGATCTGGGATATGGATGGTGTTATTATCGATAGTGGGGAGGCACATCGGCTGGCGTGGCACCGAATGGCGCAGGATGATGGACTGGCCCTGACCGATGAGCAGTTCTGGGCAACCTTCGGGCAACGGAATGATGAGATCATTCGCACCATCTGGGGTTCATTCCCCCAGGCAGTATGGCAGGAGATGTCTGACCGGAAAGAGCGCTATTACCGGGATGCCGCGCGTACCACTGCCACTGCTTTACCTGGGGCGATAGAATTGCTGAGCGAACTTCATACCGCAGGGTATCCACAGGCGTTGGCCTCTTCCGCCCCTGTAGCGAATATAGAATGGTTAGCGAAGTGCTTGGTTTAAATCGTTATCTGGATGCCCTGGTCTCTGGCGACAATGTTCCGCACGGCAAACCCGCGCCCGATGTTTTTCTGAAAGCTGCGGCGACCCTGGGCGTAGCGCCTGCAGTCAGCCTGGTTATTGAGGATGCAGTGGCGGGTGTACAAGCGGCTCATGCGGCTGGTATGCGTTGTATCGCAGTGGCGGGTGAGCGTGATCTGGCGGGTTTGCGAGCGGCTGAGTTGATGGTGAAAAGTTTGACCGAGGTGAATTTAGCAAGGATTCAGGCAATGGCTTGACAACTTGAGATGTGAATGGCAAAATACAGCCACGTTAGACGAGGAGGTGTAAAGATTCCGGTGGATCTTGCCGTCTTCAAAACGGTTGAGGGGGTGTTAGTGCATTCCCTGGTGGGTTCGACTCCCATACGCCTCTGCCTTTAAAATAAGAAGCAACACTTTGTGCCATATCTTCAAACAGCTTTTCAGCCCATTGCACGTGGGGCACAGGATTCACGGATAATCAACGAAGTCGTCAGTTCAGCACGCATCGTATCCAAAGGTTCTCCAGCAATCTGGCGTAGAAGCATAGTAGTTGCTACCTGACCCATTTCCACAAGGGGTTGACGCACTGTCGTAAGTGTAGGGGTGACAAGTGAAGCCAATTGAACATCATCAAATCCAATAACGCTCATTTCGTGAGGAATGCTAATACCGCGCGTACGTAGCGCACTATAGACCCCCATGGCCTGTAAATCACAGCCGGCAAAAATAGCCGTCGGAGGATCTGGCAGGTCCAGAAGGGCGCAGGTCTGCTCATATCCCATTGAGAGAGTATAGTCACCGGGGCGAACCAGTGCTGGATCAAAAGGGACATTGGCCGCCTCTAGAGCTGCCCGGTACCCGGCATTTCTCTCGACACTACACTGTATCGTTGCTGGACCACTAAGTACACCGATACGTTGATGGTTCAAGGAGAGTAAATAGGTAGTTGCGGTTCTTCCACCGCGCCAATTTGTCGCCCCGACTGAAGGAACATCTGCTCCTAATTCGCCGCGATGATCAATGACCACAAAAGGAATCTGGTGTCGGCGCAGTTCATCCAGGGACATCGATTGCCCCCTCTCTAACACGAGGATAACGCCATTCGTTGCTCCGTCAATGGCGTTAGTCAACCACTTCTGTTCAAGCTGATCTGCCTGATGCGTGGTAGAAAGTGCCAGCCGAAATGCTGTACGCGTGAGCGCTTCATTTACGCTACGTACGATCTCAATGGTATACGGATTCTCCAGGTTGGGAGTAACCAGATCAATGACATTGCTAGCGCCTCGGCTAAGGGATTGAGTAGCTCGCCTACGCGTGAAACCCGTTTCCTTCAGGACCCGTTCCACGAGTTCTCGTGTGTCAGCAGCTACATCAGGCCGATTATTCAAGACACGGGAAACGGTAGGAACAGATACACCGGCTTTTGCCGCAATCTCAGCAATAGTATTTCGCTTATGCGATTGAAGGCGCTCTTTCATTTCTTGATCCATTATCACTATATTTCCGGAACAATCGAAAGTATGTCATCCATGAGTCCTTCTGTCAAGAGCTTTTCTTGCTTACTTGATCAAATGTGCATGCTCATCTTCCCTTAGTGTAGCATATTCATATGTAGAGAAGGTATCCATCTGTTTTTGGGTACCCAACGCTTTCTCTATTCATCAAAATAAAAAATTAGAGAAAACTTTCAGAAAATTATCGGTAATTACCTTGACACTTAAGTTACGCAATGGTACTCTTTTCAAGAGCAACCTCGTTCCTATTCTCTAGCATTTTCATCATTTGCTCACCGGCAGCCCATGTAAAGCTGTTTCTGTAGAACATTTGCTTGAAAGGAGAAGATTTACATCAGAAAGGAGTGGTGCCATGTTGCCATATATGCCTTCTTGCAAGGCTCAGTACAACGGCCTAGCCCCTTTCTTCAATTTGCTCTGTGACGAGCAATAAGTGGACTGATTTCAGGGAAGTAAGATAGGATTTCTATCTTCAGCTCACAGACACGTTGGCTGTGTCTTATGGACAAGGAGGATATATCATGTTTCGTCATCACAGGATACACCTCGTCTGTGCTCTCAGTATGCTTCTCATGCTGATAGCGCTAATAGCGGTACAGGCGGTACATACTCCCAGGACGTATGCAGCAACTAACCAGTTCAGAGGTGTGAACTGGGCAGATATACGAGATAACTTCGTCAATGGACCCATCATCCCCTCGGGGCTCACACAATCGGACAGCTACTCCACCACCTATGCCAAGGCAATCCCAATTCTGAAGGGCTTCCAGAGCAACCTTGGTGCCAACACAGTACGTTTCGGCATCAATGTACAGACCGTCTCATCATCCTGGTGGAATAGCTATACGGCGGTATTCGATGCCGCCTCTACTCTGGGAATGAACGTGATGATTGCGCCATGGGCACCACCTGGCGGGCCATCTTATGTGACTGATGTCACGGCATTCTATAATATGTGGACGACCGTCATTAACAAATACGGTTCCAACAGTAATTTCTATTTCGAGATTATGAACGAGCCCTCTGGATACAGCGATGCCGATTGGATCAACTTTGCCGCAGGCTTCCTGGCGCACTTCCCAAATATACCCCGTGGTCGCATTGTAGTGGCTGGCACAGGCAATGACCTTAATGTTGCAGTCGTTGGTGCGGACTCTCGCCTCAACGGGACGCTTCTGTCCTTCCATCTCTATAGCGTCTTTGGTATCGTCCATACGACGGAGCAGGCATGGGTGAATGAGATAATGAGCCATATTGGTAGCTACGCCTCACGAACAGTCATCACCGAATTCGGGGTGCCTATGACAACAGGAGTCAACTACAATGGTCCTCGTGACGGCGATAACAATACCTCCTATCTCTACGCAATGACCGATACGGCACGTAACCTGGGAATGGGTCTTGTCTACTGGCCGGGCCTGAGAGCCGGGGACTGGTTCAGCATGGAGACACTCAACGGGAGTGGTACCAACCTCTATCTCACTAACAATAATTCTACAGGAGTAGACCGTCTCAAGTATGGCTATGGCCTGACGTCCAATAGTGGTGGTGGCAGTGGAGGTGGAACCTATTATAAGATCATCAATCGCAATAGTGGTCTGACCTTAGACATCAGCGGAGGTTCCACGGCTAACGGCGGGCTAGCAATCCAATGGGCCTATTCAGGAGGAGCCAACCAGCAGTGGCAGGAAGTGAGCTACAATGGAGGCTACCAGTTCATCAACCGCAACAGTAATCTGGCGCTTGAAGATCCTGGATGGTCCAAATCCACTGGCGTTCAACTGGATCAATGGGCCAATGGTCAGGGAGCCAATCAGGCGTGGAACCTGGTCTCAGCGGGCAACGGCTACTACTACCTGGTCAACCAGTATAGTGGTCTTTACGCCGATGTCAGTGGAGCTTCAAAGGCCAATGGCGCATCCGTGATCCAATGGTCCTCTACCGGTGGGACCAATCAGCAGTGGCAGGTAGTCGCCGTATAAATCGTGTAAGGAAGGAGAGGAGGCAGAGCGCTTTTAGCTCATGCATAAAACTGCCTCCTTTTCCTTCTTCTCATGGTTACTATTCAGAGAAGCACTTCTAGCAAACTGCGAGATATGATCACTTTTCTTCTTTTTTGTCATTAATATTGACAGTCTTCTCTCCAAAATGGTACATGATAATGAACCTTTCAATACGAGTTTTTCTCAGTTTCTATTTATTTTCCTCGCAAAGGAGAAGCAGTGGCATGAATACGACGGAGGAGGGATACCGTCGCTGACGGTTCTTCTCGTACAACATTCATCCCTATCATCACACTCCTCTTTTTTATCTGATGAGTAATGGATGCTTATCGTCAATAAAAAGGAAGCAAGGATAGCTCTGCATTTTCGTCAACTCGCACCAGGTACCTCTCTCGATCTTATTGATGGTGATGTGGGTAAGATCTTCCGAGAGCAAGCAAAAGCAAAACGCAAGAAGAAGTTAAGATCTATCTTCAAGTCACGGAGACACAATGACCGTGTCTCATACTACAAGGAGAATGAACATGACATTTCAGCATCGCAGAATGCACCTCTTCTGTGTGCTCAGTGCGCTACTGACAGTCATAGCGCTTGCCATTACCCAGATGGTAACCCCCTCAACGACCCATGCAGCAACCAACCAGTTCCATGGGGTGAACTGGGCAGATCCCAACGACAACTTCGGCACCGGCAACCTGGTCCCGGTTGGTTTGTCAACATCGGATAGTTATGCGACCACCTATACGAAGGCAACCACGATCCTCAAGGGCTTCCAGGCGCTCGGTGCCAACACGGTGCGGATGCCATTCAACGCCGCAACCGTCTCGGGGTCCTGGTGGGGTAGCTACACGGCTGCCTGGGATGCAGCTTCGGCCCTGGGCATGAACGTGGTTGTGGCCCCCTGGCTGCAGAACGGGACGGTCAGCGACACCACATCGTTCTACAATATGTGGGACACCGTCATCAACAAGTACAACGGGAACAGCCACTTCTACTTTGACATCATGAATGAGCCCTGGGCGATGAGCGCGACCCAGCTAACCAACTTCGCCGCTGGCTGGTTGGCGCACTACCCCAACGTGGCTCGCAACCGGGTGATGGTTCCCGGATTGTGGTCGGACATCGATCTGTGTTCGGTAGGTGGGGACTCGCGGCTCTCCGGGACGCTGCTCTCGATCCATATGTATACTCTGGGTGGGGAAACCCATCCCACCGAGGCCGATTGGATCACCAGCTTCAAGGGCCGTCTGTGTGGGTACGCTGATCGGGCTGTGCTAACCGAGTTCGGCGTGCCAATGAATACCGGCGTGAACTACGACGGGCCCCGGGATGGCACCAACGACGTCTCCTACCTGTACGCGCTCACCGATACCGTGCGCAGCCTCGGCATGGGCTCGATCCTGTGGACCGGCGTCAAGCAAGCCAACCAGACGCAAGGCCCTGGCCCCTGCGAGAACGCCTCCTGTGCGATCACATCGCTGAACGGGAACCTTTCGCTGAGCGTTACCAACCAGTCCGGCCTCGACCGGCTCCAATACGGCTGGGGCAACTCCGGTGGTAGCACGCCGACGCCAACTCCTGGCAAGACACCGACTCCTGGAATCACACCAACGCCCGGATCTACACCGACGCCAACGCCGACTCCTGGAGGCGGCAACAGCACCTGTAAAGTGGGCTATTCGGTGAATCAGTGGTCAGGCGGCTTTACAGCGAACCTTACCATTACTAACACTGGCACCAGTACCTTGAATGGTTGGACACTAAAATTCACCTTCCCCGGCAGTCAACAGATCACACAGGGATGGAATGGCGTCTTTACTCAATCGGGAGCGAACGTCACCGTAACCAACGCCAGCTACAATAACACCCTTGCACCAGGAACTTCCGTCAATCCTGGCTTCAATGGAAGTTGGAGCGGTAGCAATCCAAACCCGACAGGCTTCACGCTCAATGGGAGCACTTGTAGCGTTGCGTAACACGGCTTCACTATAGTATTATCTTCAACAGGCGGCACTATCGACAGAAGTGCTGCCTGTCTTGCTACGCAATTGAAGCCCTACCAACGCAATCCACTTTGACTGATAGGCATATAAAGACACGAGATAGAACCGAAGTTTCAGCTATAAGTGCTTGCGCTGGATCACAGGAATATCTGGCTGCCGTTGCTCTGGCTCGTCATTGCGTAGATAAAACACGGCTGCAAAACACCTGGGATCTGCTCTGGCGTAAACGGAGATTTAGCCACTGGAATGAAATACTACGCTTGTTGGTCGGAATTCTCATACAGGAGCATGGCGGTGAAGGATTTCAGATAATACGCGAGTGGCTGTCTACTCTAGCATTGGAATATAGCACATCCGAAGGCGACCCAGGCAACCTCTACTTGATACTTGCGGTGAAATCACAAAGAACTTCAACCCATACTATTCGTGAAGTTTTTCTGCAAAACTATGCGTCCCTACCAAAAGGGCTAATTATATAAAAGTCAAAAATCGCAGTGTGCCATCTTTTTCCTTAAGCTCAGTTAGTTACAATTCCCTGCAAAACTATGGTATTAGCAATCTGCAAGACCCTGGGAATAATGACACTAAACAAACCGAAGAGGAGAGAGATCTCTGGATCGCGCTGACAAGGTACGCGCTGGCGGCGCAGGAACATGCTTGCGCAGTCTACCAGCAACACCAGGGCTTCCTTGCCCTCGTGCGAATACCAGCATTACGACGATCCCTTTTCCTCTCATTCCTTTAGAACGCTGGCAATTTCAGTAGTGTTCCTGTCAGTTCAGCGTAGACGTTTCGGATTTCAAAGGGAATCCACAGGTCGTTCCCCCAATCCTGGTAACGCTCTTTGATGATCCGAGCAGCTTCCTGATCAATCAGATCAAGCGTCTGCCCATCTTTGATACGTCGGTTCACTTCCTCGCGAACAAAGATCAGAAGGTCTTGAACCTCCTGCACCAGTTCGACTTTTCCTGGCTCTCCATGCCCTGGAACCACTATTGCCGGAGAAAGATGCATCAGAGACGTAAGTTCCTCAATCCAGCGATTGGTACTCGCATCCTGATCAGAGAAAATTGGGAATGAGTGGTTCTCCACGAGGTCGCCTGTGAAAAGCACCTGCTCGTGTGGGAGAAAAATGATCTGGTCACCACGAGTATGACCACCAGTCAGTTCGTGTAGCACCACCTGCTTGCCACCCAGGTCAAGAGTTTTTTCTCCCTGATACGTTTCATCTGGCATCGCCAATTCCACCCCTTCGAGTGCCTTGTAGGCATCGGGACCCAGACCACGAAACATATTCAGGTAGGTGACTCCTTTTTCCCGCAATTCGTCTGCCTGAGTGGTATTGGTCAGGATGGTGGCGTGACCCTTGAAGACTTGAGCACCGAAGGCATGTTCGGGATGAAAGTGGGTCGTGGTAAACAAGAGTGGCTTCGATCCTGCTACCTCCATCGCTTTGTGGAGCACCCGTTGGCCATTTTCTATCCCCATGCCGCTCTCAACAACGAGCACGGCCTCTGTACCAATCACGATCCCAACATTAGGCACCAAGTTAATGTACTGGTCAGGAATCACCATGACCCCTGGAGCAATTTCCCGGGCCAATTCTGCTTGAACTACGGGGGGACGGTTCGTATATTGAGTCATCACTTCTCCTCCAATCGTAACTATGGGTGTAAAACACTCCGAAATTTCGACGAAAGCACCCTTATCGGTCTCCATCGCGCCTCGAAACCCCTCTTTCAGTCGCCTCTCTCCGACAAAAAAGAGCACTTCGTTTCCGGTCCACTGGCACAGGAAGCCGAGAATGGTTGTTGAATAGCTCCCTGTTGGATACAATACTACTAGATGATCCCATCCAAATATTGGACAAAAAGGGGTTTCCGTTGGTTAGACCACACATCGAGCAGATTGTTGAAAAGAGACTGAACTATGAAGGGGGCATATGGAGCAGAGGAAGATCAACGAGAGAGAAGACCCGCGCGTGCTACGCACGCGGCACCTCTTGCTGCAAGCCTTTTCTGACCTCTACTCAGAAAAAGGCTTTCACGCGATGACAGTGCAGGATATTACCGACCGGGCGCGGGTCAATCGAGGCACCTTTTATAGCCATTTTGAGGATAAGTCTGCCATCCTGGAAGGCTGGCTGCGTGAGCAATTTCAGCAGTGCGTCGCGAGTCCCGTGCTCAGCTCAGGTCCCTGGAGCCTGAGCACCTTCCGCTTGCTCATTCAGCGCGTCGTTGAATGGTTCACGCAGTTACACCAGTCGACCAGATCAGCTGAGCGGTCACTGATCCCCCTGGTAGTGACCACCCTGCAAGAAGCTCTCTTTGAACTGCTCTGGCAAGGATTCAAATCAGTTGCCAGTTCTGGAGTGGGCCAGCAAATCAACCTGGAAACCGTTGCCATGGTCACGAGCTGGGCCATTTTTGGGGCCGGCTTCCAATGTTTCCACCAATGGGACGAGCAGACGGGGGTTTTGCTCCCAGAAGAGTTGGCGAACCAGGTGACACGGGTACTGATGAGTGGCTTAGCCCAGGCACTGCCTGCTTTCCCGCTCACGTGAGTGCAACTCTCTCCTGAGCTTCAGGAGGCTGCGTGATTTCTCGACCGGCTCTCTAGTTTCGCTTTCCCTTGCATGCAACGGGTAACCGTCTCTCTGTATTCAGGATTTTGTTGTAAAAACACGTTCGATCTGCAGGAGAGGAGAAATTCATGTCTATCAAAATCGCCGCTATTGGGGCTGGCTCAATTGGATTTACGCGTAAATTGATGAGTGATATCCTAACGGTGCCGGAACTGGCGGACACCAAATTCGCATTCACCGATATCTCACAACAAAATCTCGACATGGTCACACAACTTTGTCAGCGTGATATCGAGAGTAATGGAGTGCCCGCTACTCTTGAGTCAACGGTAGATCGTCGCCGTGCACTGGCCGATGCCGATTACGTCCTATGCACGATTCGGCAAGGCGGCCTGGCGGCATTTCAGACCGACATCGATATTCCGCTCAAGTATGGTGTCGATCAATGCGTCGGTGATACGATCTGTGCTGGTGGCATTATGTATGCACAACGCACGATTCCAGCATTACTCGACTTTTGCAAAGATATCCGCGAGGTGGCGAAACCAGGGGCACTCCTGCTCAATTATGCAAACCCGATGGCGATGAATGTATGGGCCTGCAACAAGTACGGCGGTGTTCCCACAGTTGGCCTCTGTCATGGTGTGCAGGGAGCACACTGGCAGATCACCAATGTGATTGAACGCTGGGCTAAACGCGAAGGTCTACTCGCCCCCGAAGAAAAACTGCATCGTCGAGATGTCGATGTGGTTGCGGCAGGGATCAACCATCAGACATGGTTTATTAAAGTCCAGTGGCGCGGAAGAGATATGCTGCCCCATTTGCTGGAGTTGTTTGAGGACCATCCAAATTATTCCAGCACCGAGAAAGTACGTATTGATGTGTTGCGTCGTTTCGGCTACTACAGCACGGAATCGAATGGTCACTTGAGCGAGTATCTGCCGTGGTATCGCAAACGGACAGATGAAATAGAGCAGTGGATCGACCTATCCAGTTGGATCAACGGCGAGACAGGTGGCTATCTACGTGTGTGCACTGAGGGGCGCAACTGGTTTGAAACCGATTTTCCGCATTGGCTGCAGAATGCTCCTGCCCAGTTTACACCTGAGAAGCGTAGCGAGGAGCACGGCTCGTACATTATTGAAGCACTGGAGACCGGGCGCATCTACCGGGGCCATTTTAATATCGTGAATCAGAATCATATCACCAACCTGCCCAATGGATGCACGATTGAGATTCCTGGTTACGTGGATAAAAACGGCATCAATATGCCAGTTATCGGCGATCTACCACTGGCATGTGCCGCAACCTGTGCCGCCAGTGTGCGTGTACAAGAGATGGGAATGGAAGCGGCAGTCCATGGTGATGTGACGTTGCTCAAGCAGGCAATGCTGCATGATCCACTGGTGGGAGCGGTGTGCAATCCCGAAGAAGTGTGGCAGATGACCGATGAAATGCTGGTTGCCCAGGCGAAGTGGCTGCCAGAATATCAAGAGGCCATTCCAGCCGCACAGCAACGCTTGCAAGAAGCGGAACAGAATGGCACGCGTGTGAAATTACGTACAACGCAAGGTGCAGCGCGTCTCAAGACTCGTTCAGTCGAAGAACTGGCTCAGGACCGCGAAGAGGCACGCGCAAATGCGGCGGCAGCCGATAAGGGAAAGATGACCCGCTAGTAGAGGCTTCTTAACTACAGTTGTTGATGAGAAGGGTCCTGGCGGCTAACTCTCGTGTCACGCTTAGTCTGTTGCCCTGAGCGTGTCCGAAGAAGGTGACTGAGGGGTGGCGGCAGAGAACCACCCGTTGATAGCCAGGACCCGGCAATGATGAGCAGGAAGCCGACAATGATAGCTGCACTGAGTGGCTCGCCAAGCAAAGTGACACCGAGGAAGACTGCAATGGCTGGATTGACATAGGTGATGACAGTGCCACGGCCAGCTCCAACCTCACCCACAAGCGCGAAAAAGAGCAGATAGGCCAGGGCCGTACAGATAGAGCCGAGCACGAACAGGCTCACTATGACCTCCAGATCAGGCATCTTACTGGGAAGCCGCGTCAATGCCAGTGGCAACAGTATGATGGTTGAGGTAACACACATGATGGTCACCACACCCAGGCTGGGCAAGGCCGCAATGGTCGGTCGCTTGATGAGCAAGGCACTGGCTGCATATCCTGCTGTAGCAAGCAGAACCAGAACTGCGCCAAGCAATCTTTGCTCATCACCACCAACGTCCAGGCCCAGGAGGACAACCACTCCTCCCATACCGATCAGTAGCCCAAGCAGCCGTAGACCTCTCACACGCTCGCTCGGATCGAAGCGCAGAGCAAAAAGGACAACGAGGAGTGGATCGGCGGCAATTAGCAAACTAGTGAGCGACGAGGAGATATGCTGTTCGCCATAACTGATCAGCAGAAATGGTCCAACGATCTGTACGCAAGCAAGTGCGGCAACTGTCAGCCAACGCTCGCGCATCTGTCGCAATATCCCGCGCCTGGCCGCTATAGGCAGCAGAATAACAGCCGCAATCCCGACGCGGGCGAAAACCACAATGCTCGGATCAAGTTCCCGTACTGCAAGTTTGATGAAGAGATAGGGAATGCCCCAGATCACTGACATCGACATGAACAGCAACCAGCCTTTACGTGTCATGCTTCCTCCTGTGTGTGAACCAGGAATTTGCCTATCACCTCACCATTTGCAATTATTAGCTGAGCCTTGCACCAATCTATCAGATAGAGATGATAGGTCTCCATAAAATTTTGAAAGGAGTAAGCGATATCTTTGTTCTCCGCTGATGCTCTCTCTACCACTTTTATACCCAGGAACTTTACAATGCCTTCGACTTGCTGACCATAGAAAAGGGCCGCTGATGTTCTGAATGCGAAGCCTCCATCTACAAGGCCATCAACTCCTTGATAAGAAACACCTTCATAGCTATACAAATCTGGAGTGAAGAAACGAGCAAATTGGTCCACTGTGATCTTTTCAAGGAGTGGAGTATTTATTTGTTGGCGCATGTGAATATTTTTAAATGCAAGAAATTGTCCATTGTTGACACTGGCTTCCCGATAAATGCTCCTGATTTCCGCCAACTCACTGTAAATGACACTGCGATAGGAGAGGGAGATGAACTCAATTTGCCGCCAGTCATCTTCATGAAGTTCGAAGACATTCTTCCCTTTCTTCGTCGAGCCTGAGAGAATCTGTGGGATCTCATTACAGAGAGTAGGAAGGGTAAATAAGATATTTTTTACTGGTACCTCAACAACTTTCTGGAGCGTTAGAACTAATTTGCCTGTCTGGATGAATTCCTCAGCCGTCACCGGTTCAGCGTTAATAACCTTCCAATCCTCATCTCCGATATGCATCGTTGTTTCATGAGCAAAACTTTGTGGGAGTTTTTCTAGCGGCATCTTCGCCTGTCCGATAGCCTTGCCGGTACTCATGTCAATGAATAAAGTCTCAACAATAGTCATTTCATATCCCTTTTTTTTAAATTGATGTTCTTTATTTTATCAGTTCACGCAACACTTGTCGCACAGTAAATCCTGGATCTAAATGGACGAATTACTAAAAATTGAAGCATTAAAGGTGAGGCCTTATCCACAATCTGCCAGGTGCATTCATATGCTATGATTGAGTATTATCAATCCATTTCCAGGTATCTAAAGGAGAAACGTGTGAGCCATGAGCGCCCATGAGCATATCAAATTCTGGCATGATGCTACATTGAGTAATCTTGAGCTGCTCCATGCGACCTATGTCACACACACCTTTGCTCCCCATACACATGAAGGATATGTCATAGGAGTTATTGAACAGGGCGCAGAGCAGTTTGCCTATCGCAGAAGACACCATGTAGCACCTGCCGACAGCATCGTGTTCATCAATCCAGGCGAAATGCATACCGGGTCGTCGGCAACCGAACATGGGTGGACCTATAGAACGCTCTACCCATCGACTGAGTTGTTACAGCGTGCGGTCTCTGATCTCACCGGGAAGAGTCGCGATATCCCCTTCTTTGCTGAAGCGGTGGTTCACGATCCTGAAATGCTGCTGGAAATCTCCCTCACACATCGTGCGCTGGAAGAACATACATCGGCCCTCGAACGAGAATCGCGGCTCTTATGGACCCTCTCGCGCTTAATTTTGCGCTATGCCGACGATCATCCACGTCCGCGTCCGTTTGCCAAAGAGCACATGGGCATCCAGCGCGTCCGCTCTCATCTCGAAGAAAACTATGCCGAGAACATCTCTCTCGAACAGTTGGCCGCACTTGCTCATCTCAGCCCGTTTCACCTGCTCCGCTCGTTTAGAGATCAGGTGGGCTTGCCTCCCCATGCTTATCAGATACAAACACGCATCATGCACGCGAAACACATGTTACGTATGGGCTTGCCATGCGTAGACACGGCAATAGCCGTGGGTTTTGCGGACCAGAGCCACTTCACAAAACATTTTAAGCGCATTGTCGGCGTATCACCCGGCCGATACGGCGCAGTTCGTAAAATATAGCAATATCAGACAAGACAACCCCTTTCGCTCCTTCTATAATAGCATTATGACAACATCACGTTCTGAGTTCTTCTACGGGGTCAGGGACGAACTCCCAATTCTGCTCGGTGTGCTCCCCTTTGGTATGATCTATGGAGTGTCAGCGATCAGTGCGGGTATCCCAGCGACTATCGCGCAGGCCATGTCATGCATCGTCTTTGCGGGTGCGGCACAATTCGTGATTGCCCAACTCATCGCGGCAGGCACGCCTTTGCTTGTCGTCATCCTGACTGCATTTATTGTGAATATTCGGCACATACTCTATAGTGCGTCAGTGGCTCCCTATACACGCAAGCTCCATCCGCTTTGGAAGTGGCTGCTGGCATACCTGTTGACCGATGAGGCCTATGCAGTGACTATCTTGCATTATCAGAAGCCTGGGGATGATAAGCAAAAGCACTGGTATTTTCTGGGAGCCGGACTGGCGTTGTGGACCACCTGGCAATTGAGCACAGCGGCTGGTATTTTCCTGGGTGGGCATATACCTGCTTCATGGGGGCTGGACTTCACATCGACGCTCACATTTATCGCTATCGTCGTACCTATGCTCAAGGATCGCATCAGCACAACTGCCGCTCTGGCCTCTGCGTTGACCGCACTGCTCGTCATCGCATTACCACTGAAACTGGGGATAGCTCTTGCCGCGTTGGTTGGCATGGCTGTCGGTCTCACCCTGGAGTTAAAGAAAACAACATCAATAGAGTAAGGAGTCGGATATGTTACAGGGATGGCTTTGGGTTACGATCATCACTATTGGACTACTAACCCTGGGTATTCGCCTGTCCTTTATTGTGTTCATGGGCAAGATGCAAGTTTCACCCACAATACAACAGGCTCTCCGCTTTGTACCAATCGCAGTATTATCGGCAATCATCGCGCCGGCGCTCTTCTTCTCTGGCGCTTCACTGAACGTATCATTGAGCAATTTTCGCCTCATCGCGGGACTTCTCGCGATACTCGTAGCGTGGCGGACAAAAAACGTCCTGCTGACAATTTTAAGCGGTATGGCGTGCTTGCTTATCTTACAGGTGTTTGTGTCACATCTTTAGGTTGCGAGGAAACGGTACATCTCCCTTCGCACGTCTATGAACGACATGTTGTAAAATGCAACAGGCAGATTGTCGAAAAGCGTATTCGAAGGAGAAGGCGATGGACGCGACAAAGATCAGCTATACAACATGCCCACTCTGTGAAGCTACCTGTGGGCTGGAAATAGGAACGCATGGACGCGAGGTTCTCTCTATCAAAGGCGATACCCAGGATGTTTTTAGCTCCGGCTATATCTGCCCCAAGGCATATAGCCTGAAGGAACTGGATGCGGACAAGGATCGCCTGCGTGAACCAATGGTGCGCAAAGGAGATCGGTGGTTGCCCGTAAGCTGGGATGATGCTTTTGCAGAGGTTGCACAACACCTGCCTCCCATCTTACAACAATATGGAAACAATGCGATTGCTGTTTACGCAGGCAATCCAAACGTCCATACACTGGCAGGCCAGTTTTATCTGCCCGTTTTGCTCCAGACATTACGTACCCACAACTTTTTCAGTGCGTCCACAGTAGATCAGATGCCCAAGCAAGTTTCTGCGGGCCTGATGTTCGGTGCTGGCCTCTCGATCCCTATTCCCGACCTGGAACATACCGAATATCTTCTATTGCTTGGTGCCAATCCACTCGTCTCTAACGGGAGCCTGATGACCGCTCCAAATATGCGTGATCGTCTGCGCCGCCTGAGACAACGTGGTGGACGCCTTGTGGTAATTGATCCCTACCGTACGCGTACAGCGCAAGAGGCTGACGAACATTATTTTATTCGTCCCGGCACCGATGCCCACTTCTTATTTGCAATCGTCCACACCTTGTTTGCTGAGAACCTTGTCAATCTGGGAAAGCTCAGTGAACATATTGCCGGTCTTGAGCAGGTGCAGACACTGGCACGCGACTTTGCACCCGAACACGTCGCCGCTATCTGCGGCATTAAATCCGAGACGATCAAGCACCTGGCACGCGACTTTGCCGCAGCACCAAAGGCGGCTGCATATGGACGTATCGGCACCTGCGCACAAACATTTGGAACACTTACAAGCTGGCTGGTTGATGTTGTGAATGTGCTGACAGGCAATCTTGATCGCGAGGGGGGCGTCTTGTTTCCTAAAGCAGCCGTAGGAGCACGCAATGCCAGCGGTCATGGTGGCAAAGGATCGGGGATACGGCTGGGACGCTGGAAGAGTCGCGTGCGTGGCTTGCCGGAAACCTTTGGCGAGCTACCTGTCGTCTGCCTGGCCGAAGAGATCGAGACGCCAGGCACAGGCCAGGTGAAAGCCTTGATTACGTTGGCCGGGAACCCGGCTCTCAGCACACCAAATGGTCAGCGTCTACAGCAAGCCTTTGAGCAACTTGCATACATGGTCAGTGTTGATATGTATCTGAACGAGACGACGCGCCATGCAAATGTGATTCTACCGCCACCTTCACCGCTTGCTCGCGCCCATTATGATGCAGCGTTCTATCAGCTCTCCGTCCACAATGTTGCAAACTACTCGCCACCGCTCTTTGAGAGCGAACCCGGAAGCAGAGACGAGTGGGAAATCTATCTGCAACTGGCTGGCATTCTAGGAGGAAGGGGAAGCGTTCCCCATCTGCAACCGCTCGATGATATGACGATCAAGGCACTCATCAAGCGTGAAATAGCGCTGCCCGGCTCAACAATCGAGGGGCGTGATCCAGCCAACGTGTTCGCTATGTTGCCCGGACGTGGACCGACGCGTATTCTAGATTTTCTCCTGCGCAGCGGCCCTTATGGAGATGGCTTCGATCCTCAACGCTCCGGCCTCAGTCTCGCCATGCTAGAAGCTCATCCGCACGGTGTAGATCTTGGACCGCTGCAGCCACGTATTCCAGAGGTTCTGCGCACCCCATCAGGCAAGATAGAATTGGCTCCCCAAAAGATTGTGGAAGATGTAGAGCGCCTACGCGCTTCTTTAGAGCAAGCACCGGGCCAGATGGTGCTGATCGGGCGGCGCGACCTGCGCTCCAACAATTCGTGGATGCACAATTTACACGTCCTTGCGAAAGGTCCTGACCGTTGTACATTGCATATCCATCCCGATGATGCTCAACGCCTGACCATTGCTTCACATGAAATTGCACGCATCTCTTCGCATGTGGGCAGTGTAGAAATAGCAATCGAGGTTACCGATGCCATTATGCCTGGAGTTGTCAGTATTCCGCATGGGTGGGGACATAACCAGGCAGGCACAAAAATGGATACCGCCAGGGAGCATGCTGGCGTGAATACCAATATCCTGACGGATGAGAACGCCATTGATCCTCTCTCAGGGAATGCGGTACTCAACGGTATCCCGGTGGTTGTGGAGAAATCGGCTTGATAGGAAACAATAAGCCAGATCCACAAACATTTTAAACAAGGGTTCTCAAGTATTCGCTTTATTTCTACAATATTTACAGCGGTGGGGGCATTAGACGAAAGAGCATAACGGTATGACCAATACAACAGCAATCGAACAGTGGGACATCTTCGAGTTACTCCTGCATGGAAGCACCGCGGGCAATCCATTCCTGGAGGTAGAACTGACGGCCCAATTCACCAATCAGGAACGGGTGATTGAGGTGGACGGTTTCTATGATGGCAATGGAATCTACCGCATTCGTTTTATGCCGGACGCGCAAGGTGCCTGGCAGTACCGCACACGAAGCAATCAAGCTACGCTCAACGGTGTCGAGGGAACGTTTTCCTGCGTAGCTCCGGGACCAGGCAATCATGGGCCAGTACGTGTGGCCAATACCTATCACTTCGCCTATGCTGATGGGACGCCTTACAAACAGATTGGTACTACCTGCTACGCCTGGGTGCATCAAGGAGACGTGCTTGAGGAACAGACGCTGGCAACGTTACGCGATGGACCATTCAATAAAATACGCATGTGTGTCTTTCCCAAGCATTATCAGTATAACGAGAATGAGCCAGAGTTCTATCCATTCCCGTGCCTGTCTCGTGGCTCCAGCGCCTGGGAATTCGAGGAAATGTGGAGGGATACTATTCCTTCTGGCTGGTCGTTTGACTTCCACCATTTTGACCCGGTATTCTTTCAACACTTTGAGCGTCGAATTGAGAATCTCCAGACGTTGGGGATCCAGGCTGATCTCATCCTGTTCCATCCGTACGATCGCTGGGGATTTGCCAGAATGGATGCAGAAACCGACGATCGCTATCTGCGCTATATCGTAGCGCAATTCGCGTCTTATCGCAATATCTGGTGGTCGATGGCTAATGAGTACGATCTCTTGAAGCATAAAACGCTGGCTGACTGGGATCGCTTCTTCCAGATCGTACAGGAGCGTGATCCGTATCACCATCTGCGCTCGATCCACAATTGCTTCGAATTTTACGATCATACGAAGCCATGGGTGACGCATCAGAGCATCCAGCGCTCGAATCCAGAGCAGGCGAGCACATGGCGCGAACAAGCTAAGAAGCCTGTCATTGTCGATGAATGCTGCTATGAGGGCAATATCCCTTTGATGTGGGGCGACATCTCAGCGTTGGAACTGGTCCATCGCTTCTGGGCGGGAACCTGTTCTGGCGGATACGTCGGTCATGGCGAGACCTTTCTGCATCCCCAGGATATCCTCTGGTGGTCGAAAGGTGGCGTCCTTCACGGTGAGAGTTTGCCGCGCCTGATATTTCTCCGGCGTATTCTCGAAGAAGGTCCTGCTAACGGGCTTGATCCCCTTGATCCGATGCATTCCTTCAAGCAATTTGGGCATGCAGGAATTGTTCACGCACAGGGCTACTATCTGGCTTACTTTGGACAGCATCAGCCAGCGGAACTTATCATCAACCTGCCGGAAGACGAACTGTACCAGGGCGAGGTCATTGATATCTGGGAAATGACGATCACACCGTTAGAAGAACCCATCAAACATGGTTCGGTAGTGCATATGCCGGGCAAGCCGTACCGTGCATTGATCCTGCGCCGCATCGATCAGGCGTAACAGCGTCTGGAGAAGCATGAGGATTCCCCGCTTAATTATCCCTCAAAAGTTACCAACTTCACATCATGAAAGAGGAGTCTGCCCTATCTTTCCAGATCATTTTACGGTAATCTCCAGATAGAGCAGACAGACCTATTGGAACTGTCACTTCAGAGAAGCTGACCTCTACTCAAGATACTGAAATAGCCCATACTCTGGAAGGAATGCAGCATGCTCACCAGTCAAATCTTCATACAACTGATCGTTATTTTACTTGTGGTGCAGGTGTTCGGCTACCTATGTAAATTTATTGGTCAACCAAGGGTGATTGGGGAAATTCTGGGTGGCCTCGCACTGGGTCCAACACTGTTAGGAGCGATCCTACCTCACGTCGATACAGCATTATTTCCCAGCAACACATTGCCAACCTTGCAGACCCTGGGTGATATCGGCCTGGTACTCTACATGTTCTCGCTCGGCACGCATATCGATACCCACGCAATGCTAAAACAGAGCCGTAAAGCTGTCGTCGTCTCACTGGGTGGCGTTCTCATCCCACTCATATTGGGAGGTGCCATTGCATTTTTCCTGTATCCAGAGTTCGGCGGATCAAAGGCCACGCTGGTATCTTTCACGCTCCTGGTCGGAACAGCGATGGCGATTACAGCATTTCCAGTGCTTGCACGCCTCCTTGAAGAAAGGCATATGCTGACAAGTAAAATTGGCGCACTGGCACTGCTTTGTGCCGCAATCGATGATGTCATAGGCTGGTGCCTGTTGGCATTCGTCATTGCCATCATTCAAGCTACAGGTGCGGCTTCTATGGTACGCATGCTCGTGCTTCTCGTGCTCTTCGTCGCAGCCATGTTCGGCCTTGTACGCCCTCTACTGCTTCTTGCTGATCGGCACCTCAAATCGAAACCGACACTGCTGGCACTCATCGTGGTCCTACTCTTGTTGTCTGCTTATACAACCAGCGCGATAGGGATCCATCCGGTATTTGGCGCATTTATAATGGGCATCATCCTTCCTCGCAGAACCGCTTTCTTCGAGCAGATACAAAGCATCGATACGTTAAATAATCTACTCTTCTTGCCCCTCTACTTTGTCTATAACGGCCTGAGAACGCACATCGGGCTGATCAACTCGCCTGTTCTATGGTTTCTCTGCGCACTGCTACTGCTCATAGCTTGCCTGAGCAAGATTCTAGGCGGGACGCTTTCCCTCAAGATATTCGGAGAGTCCTGGAAAGAGTCCCTCACGCTTGGTACGCTGATGAATACACGGGGGCTGGTTGAGTTGATCCTGCTCAACATTGCGCTGGATCTAAATATTATTTCACCCACGCTCTTCGCGATGCTGGTGATTATGGCTGTGGTAACAACTATGATGGCTCCACCGCTGTTATTCTTCCTGGGATACCGACAGGAGAATAAACGTGAACAAGAAACTTTAGAGCCATCAGGGAATAACGCTGTTAGCTAACCCCCAGACCCATTGTGAAGCGGGTCGCTACACAAAAGAGATGCAGTTCATAGCCATTGCAGAGGTTTTGTGTTATTCTCATTTTAGAACGCACTATCACCTGGTACATTCGTCAATTCAAGGCCCAGACGCCTTTCAGTGGACTCGAAGAATTTCCAGGAGATTATCGACACACGCACAACGAATACTCAAGAGGAGAACAATACTAGCTATGAATGAACAGAATGAAGTGCCGATCGCTCCAGATTTTCTGGCATTGGGCCTGGGTGGGACGAATATGATGTCCATGTTGTGGACGATAGCCATGGGCCGCCAGGCAGTGGGTGTTGAGATGCGCGGCGATCCCTTTCTCGGCGTACATTGGAATATCCGCGAAGACTTCTATCACCAACTCGGCCTGATCGATCAGATGATGCTCGAACGCTACGGTGAAGCAAGGCTACCTCGACGGGGAGACGGACGCATATTTCGTCTTGCGGAATGCTTCTATAGCCCACACACTACTGCTGGTGATATCGTCGCCGATGAAATTATTGACAGCTTCGACGCAGACCAACATATTGTGGGAACCATCCATAACGTCGAATTCATCGACGATCGATGGCGCGACGGTCTGCCCAACCGCGTCATTACCCTGTTAGAGCCGCCCACGCCACCAGAACAGCCTGACCCGCGCAAGATTCGTACCTCTATGGTGGAAGTGCTGGATGGCCCATCCACATTCCAGGCTGAGGCCGCCTCGATCCAGAAATTGCTGCGCCGCTACCTGGAGCTGATCGAGCAGTTGGATATTGAGACGCATAGCAAGCCTCGTGTCCAGCTCTTCACACAGCATCGCGTTGTCCCGACCGAAGGCGACGGCTTCATTGATGATCCCGATGGTCGCAAGCGCATTCGCATTGAGGCCCTCAAAGAATTTGACTTCAAAGGGCAATTCGTGCGCGTGCGAGAACCAAACAGTAAGATAATCGACCTGGGTGTACCCGAGTTGTTCATGATCGCTCAGGGATTCAGCAGTAGTGATGCGAGACGGCTGGGCTTCGAGCAACAGGATGTCAAAGTCGATCATAATGATGGATATGGGCCAGTGGTAGCGCAGGCAGACTTCCTGGCTGGCCTGGTCGAAGTACTCGTCGGTGGACGCCTGCGACGGCGCATCTCCTCGGAATTCGATCAGGATGGGAGAGAATACTGGGTCCGGCAGATCGCGGTGGGCCATGAGAATGATCCAGAGGTGGGATGGGTTCTGGTGCAGGTACCAGACTTCAAATCCTTCGATCCCATCGAGGCAGGACTCTTGCCAGTCGGCACCGACTCCAATTCACCCGAGTTCTTCGCCTCCTATCAACAATTGATTTACGACTACTATATCAAACAGGCGGCAGAGATCCTTGATATTCCCAGGCAAGAGCTCATAAAGGTTCAGATGATCTATGGGCCAACGTTATTCAGTCTCGTGGAACGCGTTGGGGATGATCCACAGGTTGCACCCAACGGTGTGGTTGGCGGCGATTCATTCGGCAATGGTCACTTTCTGACCAGTGGTGGAGCAATGGCGGGAATGATCGGGCACAGCGCTCGCGTCCTCGAGTACTGGCAAGCACGAGATAAGAACATCGCACCAACCGATGCCATACGCAAGCTCGCCGATAGCATCCGCGAAGACACCCATGCGTGGCTTGAGGTAAGCGCGAAGGAATATAGTCAGGCCGCCCCCATCAACTTCGGTGCCGAGCGCATCGAACAGATCAGTAAGGCGAGTGGGATCGACACAAGCAAGCGTGCCAATGCGATTGATGCCGCGCGACGACAGCGTCATGCACTCCTTCCCCTTGATCCATCCAGTTGGAGAAGATTATTTGTGCGCAATGGCAGAGTGCTCTCATCGCTACCAGAACTTGATACCGATCATCCACTGCAACGTCCTGAGCGTGAGGAAAGCCTGCTGGCGGTGATGAAATCCTTCCCAACCATCGCCAGCCAGGTGAAACCAGAGCCTTCCGTAGATCCAGAACTGGATCCAAGTCAGATCACCATCGTCAGGCCCAGGCGTAACAAGGATCAGGAACCAGCAATAGGCGAGGTGACCATCATCAGGCCCAAACTTCATATGGGATCGGTGGTATCAGAGAGCGCAAAAATCTATGCATTTCTGGATGTTCAGCAGAACGATCAGGTGGTGCAACGTATCGCAATTACGGAGAATGCCCAGATTGTTGGACGGACCGACCCCAGGCGCGGGATCACACCCGCAATCGACCTCACGCCATTCGACACCGCCAACACCGTTTCGCGCCAGCATGCACGCATCCACATCGAGAAAGATGACTTCTTTATTGAAGATCTCACAAGTCGCAACAAGACTCGCGTGGGTGAGATGCCATTAACCCCACACAAGTTAGAAATGCTTCACAGTGGTGATGTGGTCAGCTTCGGTTCGGTCAAAGCAGCCTTTCGCCTGCTTGGAACGAGTAAGCTGCCGGAGCCGTGGTCGCCATCGTAGGTGCCTTTGCGAGTCAAACTTGCTAGTTACGGTTGGCCTGGTCATCTCGCTTCTCTCAAATTTGTAGCATATCCGGTTGAGCAAATGCAGGATGTTGGACTGTATGCTATGGCATCTGATAGTGGAGTAGAACAATCCCATTGCTAAACGTTCTGGTTTTTATTAACTTCATGGTAATCCTGTCCTTGATGCCTTTGAATAAAGGTTTGCCTTTTCCTAAAAGAACAGGATTGACCATGAGTTGATATTCATCTATCAATCCCAGATTTGTGAGATGTTCTACAAAAGTACCGCTGCCGAATATCATCATGTTTTTGCCAGGTTGCTGTTTCAGTTTCAGGATTTCGTCTTTATTCAGTTCGTTCCTTATTTCTGTATTCTGCCAATCGGCTGTTTGGAGTGTCGTTGAAAAAACAATTTTGGGAGTATTGTTTAGAGATTCTGCAAATACGGGGTTTGCGGACTTGCCAGCAGGAGTCGGCCAGAAACTTGCCATCATTTCATACGTCACCCGTCCGAACAAAAACATATCTATCGATGCGTGTCCTTCTTTGCTATATTGGGTTACTTCATCATTCCGTATTGCCCAATCTAATTCTCCATTTGGTCCAGCTATGAAACCATCAAGCGTGACGTTATCAAATACAATTATTTTTCTCATCACTATTTTTTATCTCCTTGCCAACAGATTGAGAGTAAAAAACTCTCCCATTTTTCTACCAACATAGAAGAATGGGATGAGTCCAGTTCTTATAGCTCTATTCTCACTAATAACTAGAAAAGCGGAACCGCGCATTCATGATATCAAAGGCTGGATGTAACTACTCAGAAGGGCTAAAATCTTGTATTGGCCCTCGATCTCAAGTATAGCAAGAGTAGATGGACAAAGATCAAGAAATTGCAGAACTGAAGGCAGCATTGCAAGAAGCGCTCACGACCATTGCAGAGTTGAACCAGGAGGTGCAAGTTCTAAAAGCGCGTCTGGCAAAAGATAGCCATAATAGCCATTTGCTTCCTCCCTCCGATCGCTTTGCTCGCGAGCCCTGGAGTTTGCGCAAGAAAAGTGAGAAGCCTTCTAGTGGAGCTGAGTGAGGGCAATGGAGTCGCCCGCCAGCCTTCCCATAATGGGCTTGCAGTGCTCAATGCGGTAGCAATCGCCGATTTCCGCAGAATGGTCCACACCAATGCAAGATTATCATGGTTGTTCGAGACATCACCCTTTCTAAATTCCAGGTACGTTGACGTTGCGCCCCTCACTCCCATAGTTTAAGATGAGAACAAACAATCATTCAACTAGAAGGGAGCAAGCCATGGCGAGCGAACAATTAGTGCTGGGAGGCGTGCGTACACCTGCCACAGATGGGGCAACATTTGCGGTGATCGAGCCTGCAACGGGCAAACCGTTCAGCGAGGTGGCTCAGGCCGGGGCAGAGGACGCCGAACGAGCGGTTCAATTAGCGCATCGGGCATTTGAGGAGGGACGCTGGCCACGACTCAGTGCCACCGAGCGTGGACGCGTGTTGCTACGTACCGCTACATTGGTTCGGGAGCGCCTGGAAACATTGGCCGTTATCGAAGCTCGCAATGCTGGCAAGCCCATTCGCGATGCACGCGGCGAGATCGGCCTGGTTGCCAACGTATTTGAATACTGGGGTGGTGCCGCGAACAAGATCTTCGGCGAAACTATCCCTGTACAGGATGCCGGACTGGAAGTGACGCTGCGTGAGCCGCTAGGCGTGTGCGCCCTGATCACACCCTGGAACTTTCCACTCGTGATCGCCTCCTGGAAGATTGCTCCTGCACTGGCCTGCGGCAACACTATCGTCGTCAAACCAGCACAACTCACGCCACTCTCCGTGCTGGCACTTGCCGATATCTTGCTGGAAGCTGGCTTGCCACCTGATGTCATCTCCGTCTTGCCAGGACCAGGCGCGACGGTTGGCAACGCACTGGCGACGCATCCCCTGGTCTCGAAGGTTTCATTTACCGGCTCAACCGAGGTGGGATCACAGATCATGCGTCTATGCGCCAATAACATCACACGCGTTTCGCTTGAACTCGGCGGCAAAGCGGCCAATGTGGTCTTCGCCGATGCAGATCTGGATCGCTGTATCGAGTCTTCCGTCTTCTCCGTCTTCGGTAACACTGGACAGGACTGTTGCGCACGCTCACGCATCCTGGTACAACGCTCGATTTATGAGGAGTTTCAGCGCACGTTTCAAGCGTCGTACAGAGGCTCTGGTGGTAGGACAACCACTGGATGAGGCCAGCGAGATTGGTCCACTCATCTCTTCTGCACAGCGTCAACGTTCGCTCGACTATGTAGCATTGGGTCGTACAGAGGGCGCGAAAATATTTGGCGGAGAGAGCGTTGATGCTGAAGATGGCTATTTTATGCAGCCAGCCGTGCTGATGGACGCCAATAATCAGATGCGCGTGGCACGCGAGGAGATTTTTGGGCCAGTGGTCTGCATCATTCCCTTTGAGAGCGAGGAGGATGCAGTGCGATTGGCGAATGATACACCCTATGGTCTGGCGGGTTCCCTATGGACACAAAATCTGGGTCGCGCCATCCGTGTAGCTAAAGGCATACGCGCAGGCGTCCTCTCGGTTAATTCCAGCCATAGCGTGCATACTGAGGCTCCCTTTGGCGGTTATAAGCAAAGCGGATTTGGACGTGAGATGGGCATGTATGCAGCACAACTCTATACCGAGGTGAAGAGCGTGTTTTTCTCCCAGGAGTAATGCGGCGTATTCCTTTGTGGAGGGAAAACGATGGATCAACGCATCACAGAGATTCTCGCACAGGGCTGGAACGGTGTTGAGATCGTGGTCACACCACTCATCGGTGGCATCACCAACCAGAACTATCGCGTGGATATTGGGACGGAAGCGCTCGTATTGCGCATCGGCGGCAAAGGCACGCATCTGCTGGGCATCGACCGTGAGCGAGAGTGTGCCTGTACCACCCTGGCCGCGCACGTTGGCGTTGGTGCAGAGGTTGTACGCTTTTTCCCCTCAGAAGATGCTCTTGTGACACGCTTTATCACAGGTACAACCATCTCGCCGGAAATGGCTGTACAACCTGCGATGCTCAAGCGGATCGTCACTGCCATGCATCGCTACCATGCCGCACCATCCTTCCCCGGCACATTCTCGCCCTTCGAGACGGTGCGTACCTACCATAAGCTGGCGCTTGAGCATGGCGTGACCTTTCCCGAGACGCTTCCCCAGGTTTTCGCGTTGATGAAAGGAATTGAGGAAGCGCTAAAGGATGTACAGCAGATCAGACCTTGCCACAATGATCTACTGGCAAGCAATTTTATTGACGATGGGAGCGCCATCCGCATTATTGATTGGGAGTATGCGGGCATGGGCGATCTCTTCTTCGATCTGGGCAACTTCGCCGTGAATCAGGAACTTAGCGCTGAGCAATGCAAGCTCCTCTTAACCTTCTATTTTGGCGAAGCACGCCTCAATGACCTTGCGCATCTGCACCTGATGCGGCTCGGTTCAGATCTGCGCGAGTCGTTCTGGGGCTTTCTGCAACTGGGGATATCAGACCTTGACTTCGACTACCGCGAATACGCCCAGCAGCATCTCGAGCGCTTTTTGCAAAACGTTGCAACATCCCCATTCGAGCAATGGTTACAAGATGTAAGACAGACACAATAAAGGAGACCCACTTTATGCAGGATCAGGCCAGAGTTGTTATCATTGGTAGCGGCATCGCTGGTTCCAGCATCGCCTATCATCTGACCGAAGTTGGGATGGCGCGATATCGTTGTGCTGGAACAAGGGCCTCTCATCTAGCGGCACGACATCGCACGCCCCTGGTCTGGTGGGGCAACTGCGCTCATCGGTGAGCCTGACAAAGATGCTGATGTATAGCGTCGCACTCTATCGACAATTGCAGGTTGATGGTAAGCCGGGCTATCGATGAGGTGGGAAGTTTGCGCCTGGCCTCTTCGAAAGAGCGCATGGCAGGAATTGAAGCGACAGGCAGGTTTCGCTACGTGGCGTTGGCCTGGGTGCGGCGCTTCTTAGATCGCCAGCGAAGCACAGCGATATGTTTCCTCTGATGAGCTTGAAAGGTGTTGAAGGGGCATTATACTTGCCCACAGATGGCTCCGCACGCGCTACAATCCTGGCGCGAGCGCTATGGCGAACGCGGCCAGTCGAGCGTGGCGCAACCTCCTACCCATACACGCGTGTAACAGAGCATCGAGGTCGTAAACGGACACGTGCAGAGGGTGGATACGACGCAGGGACGTATCCGCACCGAAATCGTCGTGGTCGCAACGGGTATCTGGTCGCCGCGCATCGGGCACATGGTCGGCATCTCCATTCCGCTGATACCGATGCAACATCAGTGGGCCATGACGGCACCATTATCCGAACTGGCAGGCGAACGTCAGTGTCCCAATCTACGCGATCCCGATAAGCTGGTCTATTTTCGCCAGGATGGACAAGGCCTGGTGATCGGTGGCTACGAGCGCAACCCCGTTGCATTCGACGTGGATGCCATTCCCGATAACGACAAATCCCACAGTGCCGCGCTTTCGACGATGCCGCGTTTTGCGGAGCTTGATGGAAGCGAGCAGAGAGCGCGTTCCCACCTCTACATAATGTCGCATTGGTAAAGCGCGTCAACGGCTTGGAGTCGTTTACACCCGATGGCGAGTTTATCCTGGGCGAGGCTCCTGGATGTGCGTGGCTTCTGGGTGGCGTGTGGCTTCTGTGCGCATGGCGTCTCCGGTTCCGGCGGCGTTGGCAAAATGATCGCGGAGTGGATTGTCGAGGGCGAACCAGAGCCTTGATCTGTGGCACATGGATATACGCCGCTTCGGCGCGTATACTGCCAGCCGTCGCTACATCTCGACGCGCGTCCACGAGGTATATAGCACCTACTACGACATCAGCTATCCGGCATCAGGAACGTAGCAGTGCGCGTAAACTGCGCCTCAGTCCACGTCTATCAACCGTCTGGCAGGAACTGGGGGCAGTCTTTGGCGAGAAGGCTGGTTGGGAACGTCCCAACTGGTTCGCCTCCAACGAGCATCTGGCAGATGGCCAGGAATGGTCCCGACCCACTAGGGATGGGCCAGTCGCTACTGGTCGCCAGCCATCGGTGCCGAACACCAGGCTACGCGTGAACGCGTCGCGCTGTTCGACGAAACCTCGTTCAGCAAAATAGAAGTGCTCGGTCCGGGCGCGGTGGCCTTCCTGCAAGCGCATCACCGATAACCAGATGGATCAGCCACCTGGGACGGTCACCTACACGCAGATGCTCAATGTGCACGGCGGCATCGAGTGCGATCTGACGGTGACGCGCCTGGCTAGCGACCGTTTCCAGATCGTCACGGGCACCGCTTTTGGCATCCATGATCTGGCCTGGATGCGCAGCCACCATTGCCCGCAGACGGCTCGGTTTATATCAACGATATCACTTCCAGTCGCTGTTGCATCGGCGTCTGGGGGCCGCACGCACGCGCCCTGATGCAGCAAGTGAGCGAAAACGATTTCTCCAACGAGGCCTTCCCCTATCTGACGGCGCAACAGGTCACCATCGGCGATATTCCAGCTCTGGCCTTGCGCGTGACCTACGTAGGCGAACTGGGCTGGGAAATCTACGCACCGACTGGAGTATGGTCTCAAGTTGTGGGATACGCTCTGGGAAGCTGGGCAGACCGCTTGGGGTTGTCGCGGCAGGCTATCGCGCCATCGAATCGCTGCGCCTGGAAAAGGGCTACCGCTATTGGAGCAGCGATATTCACTCGGAATACAAGCCTTACGAGGCGGGTCTGGGCTTCGCGGTCAAGCTCAAAAAAGGCGATTTCATCGGGCGCGAGGCATTGGAACGCGTCAAAGCACGAAGGCGATTAAGCGCAAACTGTGCTGTCTCACTCTGGATGATACGAGCGCCGTAGCCCTGGGTGGTGAACCATTGCTGGATGGCGAGCAGGTGCTAGGGTCGTGTGACCAGTGGTGGGTATGGCTACACGGTGCAGGCGAAGCATCGTATATGGCTATCTGCCTGCTTAGATTATGCTATGCCAGGCACGAGCGTCGAGGTGCAACTGTTCGGCATACGCTATCTGGCAACAGTGATGAAGGAGCCATTGTACGATCCTAAGAATGAGAAGATAAAGGCATGAATAGTAACTGGTCGATTACTACTCACTGCCCAAATCTTACATTGCTTATTCTTTCTCAGAATGTCCACGTCGTTCATCAGGCACGAGTATCTGACTGAGAACTGGACTGACGAACTCTGTGGAAAGACAATCCATACAGACGATATCCCAAAGCTTGCCACCCATAAACTTTGCCTGTCGTCGCCGTCCGGTTTCGCGAAAGCCTGCCTTTGCATAAGCATGTTGCGCCGCAAGATTGTATTCCCATGTTTCAAGCCAGACGCTGTGCAAGCCAAGTGCGGTGAACGCGTAATCAAGTGTTAAACGCGTTGCCTCTGTTCCATACCCGCGCCCACGATAGTCAGCCTCGCCAATTTCAATACCGAAGCCGGCACTACGATCTCGATAGCTAATATCTCCTAGATCGGTTCTCCCAATGGGTTGTAGCGTTGCACGGTCGTAGATGGTGAAGTAGACGACGGTGCGCAGGCGTTCTCGCGCTACCTCCGCCTCATAAGCGGCCTGGATCTCTTCAAGTGTTGAGGGTCGTGGAATATGAAGGGTACGCAGAACGGCAAAATCATTGACCCAACGATGATAGAGCGGCACCAGATCACGACGAATAGGGCCAAGGGCTACTTTGTCTCCGATAATATTAAGAATCGAGGGGATCCTGGGTTGGTGTTTGATACTCCTTTGCTTGTTCCATGCTCTTGCTCCTTTCACAATACATACAGGGAGCGTGCCAATAGCCTGCTTCCATCGGCTCTATGAGAGAATACGTTCGTCTCCGTGAGATGTCAAGCTATCCACTTTGCAGATGGAGTGCAGTAACATTGCACATCGACCCATCCTATGGTAAACTTTTTAACATGAGGTTAAGATTTAGGTACGAATTTCGCACTATCGTGGCTTCATCGGCACGATATCAGTAAAACACATAGTTTTATGCGCGAATATCGTAAATCCACACCTGTTCAATTTACACAGTCCTTCCACCCCTTCACGTGCTTCATAGCATCCTATCCTATGAGATGCGTGAAACCGTTCTCTCCGTTCCTGACTGTTGGTAACACATAGTTCCTCATAGGAGGTGTCACTTTATGGCACAATCCAATTTATCCCAGGAGGAGAAAGACAGGCATTACTGCAAAAGTTTGGCTACAGACAGGAATTGCAGCGAACGCTGGGCTTCCTCTCCAATTTTGCAGTGGCTTTCTCCTACATCTCCGTCTCAACCGGCACTTTTTCCCTCTTTTATCTTGGCCTGGCGGCAGGCGGTCCGGCATTTTTCTGGACATGGCCTATCGTCGCCATTGGACAATTCATGGTCGCATTGAACTTTGCCGAACTCGCCTCACATTTTCCCGATCGCGGGTTCCATTTACCAGTGGAGCAAACGTCTGTCCGGCTATACGCTCGGCTGGTTTACAGGCTGGATTTATTTCTTCGCTGGGGTTCTCACCGTGACAGCGGTAGCATTTACCATTCAAGTCCCCTTACTTTCCATCTTCCCCAGCATACCGGCAACGATTCTTGGCATGCCTAATGGCGTCTTCATTGCCCTGGTCGCGATTATCATCGGCACACTCATCAACATCGCTGGGGTGCGACTGGTATCCATCATCAACAATATTGGTGTTGTGGCTGAGATTATTGGTATGTTTGGCTTCGCGCTCATCCTGCTGATGTTCAACAATCACCAGCCTATCAGCTTCCTCTTCACAGGCCCGCCATACCTCTGCTACAGAGTCACGCAGCGTAGTGACGCCTGGACGCCAGGTTTTGGCTGTCGGCTATTCCGGGCGCTTTCCTGGCCGCCCTGTTCATGTCCCTCTTCGTCATCTACGGCTTCGATACCGCTGGCACGCTTGGTGAGGAGACGAGAGATCCGCAGCGCAATGCTCCACGAGGCGTGCTGTGGTCTATCGGCCTCTCGTTCATTGCTGGTCTGCTCTTCCTGGGTGGCACGCTGCTCTCTATCAAGAATTATCCCAAGATCGAGGGTATTGCGCAAGGTGACGAACTTCACTGCAGGCACTGCCGACCATCATTCAAGATGCGCTTGGCACCATTCTGGGGCAATGTGTATCTCTTTGTCGTGCTCATAGCCATCTGTGTCTGCACGCTGGCTATCCAATCAGCAACCATTCGCCTGATGTTTTCGATGGGACGCGATGGCCGGTTGCCCTTTGGCAGAGTATCTGGGGTACGGTTAACCAGCACTTTCCACACACCTATGTGGGCTGGCATTGCCGTCGCTGTACTTTCGGCGCTTCCGTTCTTGATCAGCACTGCCATCGGCGTTATCGTTACCGGTGCAACGGGCATGATCTACCTGTCGTACTTCATGAACAACGTTGCCTCGTTGAATGCGCGCTTCAAAGGCTGGCCGCACGAGAAGAGCTCCCTTCAGCCTGGGACGTTGGGGTATTCTGATCAACATAGTGGCACTGATTTATGGTGGATTGATGATTATCAACTTCCTGTGGTTTGGCGGCCTGCGTAACATCTACACCAATCCGGCGCTCAATTCGGTCTTTACTTCCTGGGCAGCAACCCTGTTCCGAATGTGATCGGCACTATCCCATCTTCGAGTTCTCGCTCATCGTTCTTTTCGTGATTGGTGCCATTTACTGGTTTGGCTTCAAACGCCGCCACGTCATTGCAAATGGTGAGGTTGGCTTCGATCCAGTGGCAAATTAATCTGGAGTGGCTTCAGGAAGAACAGGGCGTGTGCTTGCTACAGCGTTCATCGGGACATGGTCGGTAGCAAGCACACGCGCCCCTCTACACATCTTCCCATTCATACAACGACTGCGTCGTCTGATACTCTCTCATACTTCTCTACTCTTTTATCTCCTAATGCTCACTCAACGCCCTGACCAGCGTGTCTATCTCCTCCTCTGTATTATAGAAGCCCGTCGATACACGCAACGCATGGGTGCTGGGAATGTTGCGAACGGCGATCGTGTATTTATCAGCGAGTTCCTTCACCAATGCTGCATCATCACGTCCCTCTAATGTAAACGCCAGCAACCCACTCACTCCCGGTTCAGGAGTTAGCATCGTCAGCCCCGGCACTTTCTGAAGCGCTGTATAGGCATACGCATGCAGGGTTGAGATACGCTCAAACATCCAGGGATAACCGACGAATTGTTCCAACCAATCGAGCACAGCACTTTGACCAGCCAGCGATGCTGTATGTCGTCCCCCCAGTTCAAAGCGTTGCGCATTCTCTTTCAGCTCCCACTCGATGCCCTCTTCATGCTTGATGGACCAGTAGCCAACATAGGTTGGAGCAACATAATGCATCGACTCGCGCCTCACATAAAGTGCTCCCGTCCCATCAGGTCCACACAACCATTTTTGCATCGGGATCGCATAGAAATCGACCTCCAACTCTTTGACATCCAGAGGGATCGCGCCCGCCGATTGCGCTCCATCAATCAAAACGGGAATACCTCGCTCACGTCCAAAGCGGGCGACCGCCTTTATGTCGAGACGTGCCCCCGTCGTCCAGGTCACATGTGAGATCGAGATCAGCCGCGTACGCTCCGTTACCAACTCACTGACCGCCTCAAGCACCGAACGCTCGGCACGCGGGCCAAGATCAGCTTTGCGTACAATGATGCCATAACGATCACGGCTCTGGTACAAAGGTGCAAGCGCACTGAGATGCTCATGATTTGTGGTAATCACCTCGTCACCCTCTTGCCAGTTAAACCCGTAGCTGATAATATTCATTCCACTACCGGTACTATCGGTGAGGGCAATCTCATCCGTACTCGCATTGAGCAAGCGAGCTACCCGTTCACGGGCATCAGTATAGATAGCCGCCATACGTTCAAATGCTTCGGTGCCCAGACGACCAGTCTGCCACTCCGCCTGAGTACGTTCCTGCATGGCCTGCGGAACACAATCAGGTAGAGGGCCAAAGGTACCGGCATTCAGATAAATACGCGCACGCGTGGCAGGCAATTCCTGACGAATACGTTCAAGATGGGTGAGATCAGACAAGATGGAGCTCCTTTGTTGCATAAACAGGTCGGGTCGCCGCGTCTCAATTGCTCATTAGAAATGATTAATAAGCAATTTGACGATAGTTATATCGTATGATATATGCATCTTTGCTGGCAAGGTCATGACTGCCCTGCCAGAGATCCCTGCACTTGAGAGGTTTTCAACATGCGTATACGTACTTTTCATTATGAAGATATGCCAACACTCATAGAGATCGAGCAACAAGCCGCACTGGCTGATAAAAGAAATACACGCCCTGATTTTGCAGCCTGGTTGACTGCTCCTGAACATGACGCTCCTGCAAATGTCTTTGTGATTACCGACGACGATGATGAACTTAACACCTGGGGGCAGGCTGGTACATTGGAAGGAATCGAAGGCGAGATCGTGGGATATACACTCGTACAGGCGCAGCATGATGATGAAGGCTACCACCTGCTCTGCCAGGGAACCGTCCACCCGGCACATCGGCATCGTCATGCAGGGCGTGCATTGCTCATCTGTGCCCTCAATCGCGCCCGCATCCTGGCCGAAGAGTTCGATTTTGAGGCCGAGCAAGCCGGCATTCCCGTCTATTTCGAGGCGTTGTTACCCATACACGATCCAGCATCTCCACGCCTGGCGGCAAAATGCGAATTGATCCCGACACATACAGTCACTTCCGATGAAATGCGTTTATATCGTAGTGAATTATGAATCGCTGCTCGCTTCTCTAGTACATTTAGCAGCAATCAGTGCAGATAATTTTATGCTTTTCCTTTTCCATACGTCAGCATTAATAGGTACAATCATGTTACTAACAATTTATTGTCCGGCATTTTTATCCTTAATTATCAGGAGACAGCTCATTTATGAATTCACCCACACAGCCGCTTAGCACGCCTCCAAATAAACCAAACCATAGTGTACGGACAATATGGATACTTCTGATATTAGGAACATTCTGTTCTTTTGGCATCGCCATCCTGAGCACTCCATTTCTGATACTCGGATTATTTCTGGGCATTCTCGGAACTATTACTCTGCTCTTCGCAGCATTTCAACACACAGGCTTTGCCAACAGCTTCGACGAATTTATGGGCAACCGCCAGACAAAGCGCAATCGGTCGGAGCGCTCCTCACAACTCGGAAAATATCTGTGGCGCGTCCTGGCTATCATGCTCCTATCGGTCATCATTTTGCGTCTTGTATTATACATTCCGTCCATTAAGGACACGACCTGCCAGAAAACATTTCTCTCCTGGGATCTTATCTGCGGAAATGCCTTTGGCACGATTACCAAAAATGTTCCCGACGCTTTAGGGGGCTTACCACAGGTGAAGATTGGCCTGATCGACACCATGGCCGATGGCCCCTTCGATACAAGTGATCAACAAAGCAATGAAATGAACATCGATCAGAAGATCTTTGATGAAAACCAGCTCATCGGTCACGCTCCCTACCTGACACTGGCCGTCATTACGGAGTTAAGCCGCACAAGTGACGATCCTTCTCTTTCCGCCAATGTCGGCCTGGCTGATCTTAAAGGTGCGTACCTGTTTCAAGAGTACTATAATAGCCAACCTGCAAATAAGGTAAAGCTACGTCTGATCATCGGCAATATCGGGACACGCCTCACAGCTAGCAATACCGTCCCAATCATCATGGGACACATTGCTCTCCTCAGCAAACAGGATGCAACGTTTCGTGGTATTCTGGGACTTCCTTTTAGTGGGTCAACAAAGTCCGCCCTCACCAGTCGCAATGATCTTGGGATCAGCCAGATCCCCATCATAGCCCCATCTGCATCTAGCGATACACTTGCAAATGTAAGCAACTTTTATCGCATAGTTTCATCTGATAGAACGCAAAGTTGTGTTGCGCTTGATTTTATCGTAAATCATTTGACGCCTGCTCTAAAATACCCATCCAACTATACCTTTAAAATAGCAATCTTCAGAGATCTCAAAGACTCCTATAGTAGCGATCTGGCAAATGATTTGAATGCAGTTTCGACGGGAAATATTACGTGTAGTAGTTATAGCAATCACCTCAATACAAGTAATATTCATACATTTCCTGAACCTTATACCATCGGTCAACCACAACAAGATTTTCAATCTGTAATTGATGATGCAATTCATCAGCATATGGATATCATCTTCTTTTCTGGCTATTCCTATGACTTAAGGAACTTTGAAACAGTTCTCAACCAGGAACAAAGCGTGCTCCATTATCCAAAACAGATTTTTATCATCGGTGGCGATGGGCTCTACGAGACTACTGGTACAGATAATGTCTACAACACAACCTACACAACTATCTATACGCCACCTCTTGCTAATAGTGCCAGTAGTTCCAATGTGGAAAAATACTTTGTCACCCATTATCGACAAGAATTTGGCGATGCAGATATCACTGCCATCAACTCGGGCAGCGTATTTCCTCCCCACGCATTAGAGATGTATGACGCGGCTAATGCATTCACGACAGCCTTCCAGGACCCGAAAGAGCCTACAGAGCCAGGATGCCTTCGATCAGATTCTACTCAACATTGACTTCTATGGATTAACCGGGCTGGCACAATTTAATGGCAACCAGACGAACAATTCAAATGTGGGTATCAGCGACCCTCTCAACAAAGAGATCTATGTCATGTGTACCAATAAAAACCCAACGACGGAGGAGGCTGCAACCTACGTGCCTGCACCTTCTCCCGACATCAATTACTCTCTAAAAGGACAGAGTTTGCTGGTTTGTAACGCGTCACAATAAATGGCCTAATGAACCTTTGATAAGACACTAAACCTTTGTCCAGGTGCCACACTTTATAGCCTGGAACCCCCGATCTTTAACAGCGATAGTTACTACTGAAGGAGGATACATGACCAGCGACTCTTCTCTCATCGACCCTGAAGGCGCACTAATTCAGGTTCGTCTCTACACACCTGCAGATCGTGAGTTTTTACTGAGTCTTGCGCCACGTTTGACGATAGGAATCGCTCCCTGGCGCAATCGCGAGGCGATGGAAACAGCCATGCGGCAGTTCATTATCGATAGCATTGAGCAACACCTGACACAAACTACTATCTTTATTGCCATGAACCAACAGAGATTGCAACTCGGTTTTGCAAGCATCTCACATGCCAAAAACTTTACTGGTGAGCCTCAGGCTTATCTCGGCGAACTGGCTATTAGAGAAGATGCTGAAGGGCACGGCATTGGGAATACGCTGATAAAAGCTTGCGAGGAATGGTCCCGCAACCAGGGTTATCCTATCCTTGTACTTGATACAGGAACAGCAAATGAACATGCCCGTCGCTTCTACCAGCATCTTGGTTTTCAAGAAGAAAGCGTCCGACTGGTTAAACAACTCTAAGTGATCTCATACCTTCTCAAATTCTGTTTTCACGATATACGTTCCATCCGGCCAGAGGCTCCAACGTATAATCATCAAAAAGGACGGGATCAACCTGGCGCAGGCAGAGAAAGATGCGCACGGCTAGTTCACGAATCTCGACTTCGGCGTGCGCACTTGCACGTTCTTCAATCACATGCCGCCACGAACGACCATTGCCCGTAACAACGATTGGAGCCTCAGTCTCATTGGGCAGAACAGAGCGGGCCGCTTGCTGGACCTTTTTGCGCAGATCGGTACGTACTTCCGCGCTGAGAATACTCACACCCGCCTGCTGCATCTCCAATAAACGATTGGTGAGAAACGCATATTCGTCGGCAGAGCGCTCTATGCGCCGCAAAAATTGTTCATGTAGCTGCTCATCCGTGTGATACTCTGGCCGCTCAACGAAGCGCAACATACGCCCCGAAACATAGCGCTGACTCAGTTGAGAGTTGTGTGTAATAATGCCGTTGGCTACGAAATTGTGGTTTGGTCCTTTCATTTCAATATCGTAGGTCATCTGTTCGCCTGTATAGGTGACTGACACAATCTTTACCGATTTGGGAATTAACAGAGCATTTTTCTCCACTGGCCGTACTGCATTATTTAGCTCTTCAGCCCTTCTTCCATCGGCATTTCGATATATGGGTTGCCCATTTACCATAATCTCTGCATCTAACTTTGTATAGTTAGCCATGCCAGAGGCAGAGACAGACAACCCCCCTACAATTTCCTCAAGTGCCTTCCATCCATCTCTAGTTAGAAAACGGTGCTCTTTTGTCGCTGTAATCGTCTTTCCATCTGCCAGAGTCACAGTAAAGACAGGTTTTACTCCGGAACGCACTACAGACTTTACCTTACCGGTAGTAAACGTACCTGTTTGCTCATCAAGACAGCGAAGCTGGAGCAACGTTAATCGAGATCGCCCATGTGGTGTCTGTGTCATAGCATATAAGTCATCTAAGCGGCGTTTTTTCGCTCCGTTAAGCTTTTTACCCTGTGTCTTATTGCTATAAATCAAAGTATCACCAGTAAGACAATAACCAAATCCTGCCCTATGGCGTATCAACTCATGCGTCACACTGCGCGATATTCCATACAGAAGCAAACTAAATGTCGCATGCTCAAACACAGAGCCATGGCCGGACGACTTGAGGTTGTCAAAATAACGCTTCGCTTGCACATTCATTGACCGCTTCGGGCCAAAACTCATATAACACAACTGGCCCGCAATCTTCGCAAGTTGCGCACCATCAGGCAAAGAAGTGGGATCATCAAGATACGCCGGGAAATTCAGCGCAGGATCAAAGCCAGCTAGAAAGCCTGCTACTCCCGCTATATTAGTATGAGGACGGGCAAGCACAACCACCCCTGGAGCTTGCAAGTAAGGTACACCTCCAGGAGTAGCGTATACCGGGGTATGAATAGTAGCGAATCCAGCATCCTCTCTTCCATTGAGATTCTGAAAGAGTGCCTGAGGATCAATGGTAGACAAAATAGCCTCCTTGACGACTAGTGAGACAATCTTGCACTCTAGTCTAGCAGACTGAAGGCGATCTGGCTACACCCAACACAACCATGGAAACGACACCTCTACTGCTGGAGCGATTCTTGTGGCGGCGACGCAAGCAAGGCATCTAACGTCTCACGCCGCACCCGGTAAGCCTGACGCTTTCCGCGATGAGGTAAGGTAATTGCCTCCAGGACGCCATTCTTAATCCAACGCCTCACAGTAGTGTCATCCACACGCAAGCGTTTCGCTACTTCGCGGACAGTGAGCAGTTCCGCATCTTCTTTTACCACAGGTTTCCTCTTTCTGGTTTTCTATATGGTAACACTAGATAATATAGCAGTCCTTCCTTTATGATCATACGATCATTGCTCGGACTACACATAAATTATCTATTTAACTATACAACGACTACCAGGTTTCCCGGTAACTTTTCTGGAAGTATATTTTCACTGTGAGTATGGGTGGCATCTGCCTGGATGGCTGCTCTACTGATCGAGCGAATACGTGTTTCTATCAACAACGGGAAGATCGCTGTGACACACATAGAAAGTTCACTCTCTGCAAATATAAATTGCAGAGAATGAACCTATTTTTTAATCGGAGGGTACAAACTAGCCGCCAATCATGGACATGCTGCGACTGGCGCGTTTAAATTGCTTGTCACCAATGTAGTGCTTCAATTCTTTACGCCACACGGCGCGGCGCAGCGTCTCGGCCAGGACTTCATCATCTGTGGTTGAGCGAATAACGGCACGCAGATCGGTTTCTTCGGTCGCGAAGAGGCAGGTACGGAGTTGACCATCGGAGGTCATACGGATACGGTCACAGGATGCACAGAAGGGTTCACTGACCGGATTGATAAAGCCAACTTCCCCCACACCATCGCTAAAGGTGTAACGACGCGCCGTTTCAGCAGCATCGCCTCCCGTAATACGTACAAGAGGACCATATTCAGCTTCGATGATGGCCTGTATCTCAGCACCGCTCAAAATATCCTCTTTGCGCCAGATCTGATCGGCGTCGAGGGGCATAAACTCTATCCAACGCACAGAATAGGCTTTACGACGTGCCAGATTTGCAAAATCCAACACTTCCTCTTCGCTAAAGCCACGCATAGCAACCGCATTGATTTTGATGGGATGGATTGCGGGATACTTTTCCAGTTCTGCCAGCCCTTCGAGAACGCTATTCAACTGGTCACGCCTCGTCAGTTGGGCAAACTTTTCGCGTAGCAACAAGTCGAGACTTACGTTAATCCGTGTCAGCCCAGCCTCTGCAAGCTTACCGGCTTGCTGTTTAAGGAGTACGCCATTCGTCGTCATACTTAAGCTATGCAGACCCTCGATGCCCGAAAGCATACGCACAAGGTCCGCTACGTCTCGTCTGACCAGGGGTTCACCACCAGTAAGGCGAATCTGTTCGATACCGATGCCGACCGCAACACGCGCAACCCGTTCTATCTCCTCGTAGGAAAGAATCTCAGACTTCTTGAGCCAGGGCAGCCCCTCCGCAGGCATACAATAGGTACAGCGGAAGTTGCACTTGTCCGTAATCGAGATACGCATACTTTTGATGCGGCGTCCATAGCTATCTACGAGTGGTTGCATATGTTTGGTCTCCATTGAGCGAATACTATAACTACCTATGATCTATTCACTATACCACATATTTCTTCCCGATACTTGCTCTTTCTTTCTACGAAACCTTTCCTAGCCAGGCTGCGTCGTCGATTTAGAGTTTGCCGTTATACTCAACAACTTCAACACGAGCTTCTCGCGTAACGCATTATCGTTCTTGAATTGATCTTGCATAGAAGTAGCATAAGGCGGGTAAATACATACTTCCCATGGAATTGGCATAGCTCATAATGTGATTGAAAGCATCTAGCTCAATAGCGTACAGTTGAGAAGATGAAACCCTCTGCCTGGCGGCAACAGCATCCAGTCTTGCCATCAATTTAGTAAATAGCGTGAATGTTCGACGATTTTTGAGGTGAAACCTGGGAAATCGGCGTGAAACCTGGGAATCAGCCAGGAAGACGCCAGAAAAGCCACTTCCCATCTGGGTTCTTCCATCGCCATTTTGTAAATTGGGGCTACATGTACGCTTGGGAATTCCCAAATGTACACGAAGTTGACTCATCTTATCGAGATACTGCAGATGCTTCTTCTCTGGATCAGCAGGATCAGGTCGAGCGCGATTGGAGGAGTCCCGCGATAAGCAGCTTGACCATGCGCCGAGCATCGTAACGAGGGTCCTTGTCAGCGCCGATGCAGAGGTTGCCGATGCCACGCATCAGTTGGAAGGCATCAATATCGGCGCTAATCTCGCCAGCTTCAGCGGCGGCGGCGAGCAACTGAGCGCAAACGGGTCGAAGGCGGTCAATGAAGTAGGCATGCAACGCGTCGAAGCCGACGGTGCCGGGTTGCATGACCGTGGCGAGTCCATGCTTGGTGACCAGAAAATCAACGAAGAGGTTAACCCATCGACCAAGTGCAACGTACGGCGAACTACTATTGGCCAGCAGAACCGGACCAGCCTCGGCGCACGCCTCGACCTGATGGCGGTACACAGCAACAATGAGATCGGCTCGCGTCGGGAAGTGGCGGTATATCGTCCCCATCCCGACCCCAGCCGCCGCTGCGATGTCACGTACCGGCGCATCAACACCTGAAGTGACGAACACGGCGGCGGCGGCGGCGAGCAACGCCTGCTCGTTACGCTGCGAGTCGGCCCGAATCTTTCGGGCTGGGTGCCCCGCTCCCTCGTCGATGGTGGTCATCGCTTCATTTCCTCCCTCACACAAGAGCTTGACAAGTGGAATGCTGTTCCGTATACTGGTATCAGAACACTACTTCGCTACGAGTATATCACATGAAGGAATACCATCTATGAACACATCAGACAGAGCGATGACGGACGTGGCTATGAGTGCGCACACGACCGGACCGCGTTTCGGGATCATAACGTCTCCACAGCAGGTCAGCTATCGCGACGTTCTGCGGGTCTGGCGCGAGGCAGACACGATCCCGGAGATTGAGCATGCGTGGTTATTCGATCACCTCATGCCGATCAGAGGTGACAGGAACGGACCAATCTTCGAAGGCTGGACACTGCTCTCAGCCCTCGCCGCACAAACCGAACGACTGCGCCTCGGGCTGCTCGTGACCAGCAACCGCTTCCGACCGCCCGCGATGCTGGCGAAGATCGCTGCAACTGTTGACGTCGTCTCCGACGGGCGGCTCGACTTTGGCATCGGCGCAGGCTCACGACCAAACCTCCCTCTAGCACGGCGTGAGTACGAAGCAAATGGCCTGCCCTACCACGACTTCACCCATTCGGTCGGAGATCTCGCCGAAGCATGCACAGTCATCCGGCGGTTGTGGACCGAGGCTGAACCGTTCGACTTCGATGGCACCTACCTCCACCTCACTGGGGCAATCTGCAACCCCAAACCTGTCCAACAACCTCATCCGCCAATACTGATCGGTGGACGCTCGACCGCGACGCTACGCGTGGTCGCCGAGCATGCCAATCTGTGGAACATTCCCGGCGGCGACATCGATGACGCCATCAGTCGAAGCGCTCTCCTGGACCGCCTCTGCGCCGAGATTGGTCGCGATCCCGCCTCGATCACCCGATCCATCTACCTGCCGGTCTCTTACGACCACCCCAGCACTACCCAGGACTTGATCGCTGAAGCCATCGACGCTGGCTTCCAGCACATCATCCTCGGATTGGACGCCCCATATCCCGAAAACGTCGCACGATGGGTCACCAACGAGTTCATCAACAAGTCGTCCTAGGTCCCGGATGAGTGGTGTTTCTGAGCAGGTGAGCGTGCCACTATGTTTCACCCTAAAAATCGTCGAACATTCACGCTATTTACTACAATTGCCCACATGCCCTCTCTCCATAAAACAATATGCTACAATGAGAGGGTTATTCCATGAACGATTGGTTGTCAGAGATCGACGAACAGATATTTGCAAACTAACATGTATTTACCCGACAATACCGTCATTTGTCTTCCCTTAAGGAGATGCTTCAGTGAGCGAACAAGAACAGCAAAAAGTTGCAATGATAGTTATGGCCCATGCCGACGACGCCGAATTTGGATGCGCGGGGACCGTAGCCCGCTGGGTTAAAGAGGGTTGGGAGGTCTATTATGTCCTTTGTACCGATAATAGTAGTGGCGGTCCCGATGAAGCAACCGATGTGAGTGAAGAAGCACGCAGGCGCGTCGTTGAGACACGTATGCAGGAGCAGCGCAATGCCTGTGCCGTCCTGGGCGTCAAAGATGTGTTTTTCCTGGGGCACCATGACGGCGAGTTGCAACCCACGATCGAGCTGCGCAAAGAACTGGTACGCCTGTACCGCACCTATAAGCCAACCCGCATCATCTGCCAGTCACCAGTACGAGTATGGGAACCGATTCTAAGTATGGGAGGGGCACATCCCGATCATCGGGCCGCTGGCGAGGCCGCCCTCTCCGCCGCCTATCCCGCTTCCCAGAACCCATGGGATTTCCCTGACCTCTTCGAGAAAGAGGGCTTACAGCCACATAAGATAAAAGAGATCTTTATCATGGGCTCACCTGCCAATAATTATATAAGCGACATATCCAGCACCATAGAACTCAAATGGGACGCTCTCCGCGCCCATGACAGCCAGCTCGGCGCACACTTTGACGAGATACGTCCATGGATCGATGCTTACCATAAAACAATGGGTAAGAAGATTGGCTCGGACTATGCAGAGGAGTTTCACCGCACCGAAAATCGCTAGCGATTTCTTCCTTGCACAATAAACACCTCTACGCTATACGCAAAAAGCGACGCAACCTTTACCTGAGCAAGGAGTCAACTGCATGCACAACGAGAGCAGCATCTCTCCGGAGGTCGAAACTCTCAATTCCAACTGCGCATTTTGCCAGCGCAGCTCTATTGCCGAGCAAATTCTTAAAGAAACATCTGCCTTTCGCGTCATCGCCGACCATGCTCCCCTGGTGCCGGGCCATGTGCTGATCGTCCCGCGCAATCACTACACTTGCTACGGTGATGTTCCCGCCGCCCTGGATGATGAACTGTTCGCCCTCAAACGGGAAGTGCAGCGTTTCTTGTCGCGCTACTACGAACAGACCATCTTCTGGGAACACGGCGTCTTCCACCAGACCGTCTTTCATGCCCACTTGCACGCCTTCCCATTCGGAGAAACACACTATGACCCCTCCAAAAACCTGCATACACTGACCATCTCTGCACAGGAAGAGATCCGCACATGGTATAGTACACACGGCCAGTACTTCTACCTGGAGGATATCCATAACGCGTTTCTCTTTGCACCACAACGGGATACTTACCAATATATTGCACGGAATGTGCTCTGGCAAGCCGCAATAGCACGTAACAAACAAACTGCCTGGCTTCCATCACAGCAGCGCCAACAACTCAGTGAACCATTTATCCAGGACGTACAGACAAAGTGGCAGTTGTTTCAAGAAGAGGAGAAAAATTATGTCGATTCAACCAATAAATGATGAATTCGTTATCGCCGATGATATCACGCTACATTATGTACAATGGGGCACCCAGGGAACGCCTATTATCTGTACCCATGGGATGACCGCCAACGCCATGTGCTTCCAGGCTCTCGCCGACGAACTGGCTCCCGATCACCGCATCATCGCTTATGACATGCGCGGACGTGGCGATAGCGACAAACTTGAAAGCGACTATAGCATCCCCATTTATGCCGCCGACCTGGCTGCCTTGATCGACGAGTTGGAACTTGAACGCCCCATCGTGCTCGGACATTCACTTGGTGCCCTGGTCTCTCTCTATTTTGCCGCCCACTATCCCACAAAGCTCAGCAAATTAGTGCTCATCGATGCCGGCGCTCCCTTTGCCTGGGAAACACCCGACGCACAACCTGTCTGGTTAAAAACTTCCCTCAGCCGACTTGGCATACCCGTTCCTTCTTTTAAAGAATATATCAGTCGTTTGAAAGCTGTTCCATTTTTGGGGCCATACTGGAATGATTACTTTGATCTTTACTTCAAACACGATGTCATCTTCGAAAATGATGGCTCGGTCGTCAGCAAAATATACCGCGCGGCCTTGACCGAAGAGGCCGAACATATGAACGAGGCACGACCAGACGAGCAATGGGCACGTGTAACAGCTCCAACACTTTTACTACGCGCCGGTCAAAAACTACTCTCCGACAACGACCAACTCTTGAGCGAAAACGATGCACAGCGCATTCAGCAAAACATCCAAAATTGCCAGTACGTCAATTTCCCAAACCTCAATCACTACACGATCATCTTCGGCACTGAACCGGAACCAGGACAGGCTATCCGCACGTTTGTCGATGCAGAGTAAGTCTTGCTATATCCCATGTTTACCCAGACGTTCAGCCATACGTGAGATCCAGGTAGGGCTTTCAGGAGACTCTTGCAATTCAGCCGACGTTTCCCCATAACGCTCATATAGATAGGCACCTGTCAGATCGGTCAACAACTTCCGATCTGACACCTCATCGTCAGATGCTCTCTCCATCAGAGCAAACAGCCGCTTCTGATACTCTATAGGAGTCTCCTCAACTTGTCTACTCAGACGTTCATCGTGGTCCGCCATCTGTTGCAATAGTTCACGATAACGAGCACGGGCAGAACCAGGAGTGAGCGCCTCTAACAACGCACCGTCCTTCAATTGCTCCTGCATTTTATGCTCCTGACGACGCTCTCTGAGAATACCGCGCATCGATAATGCTTCACGTATCTCCTCTTCGCTATCCTGCTCTAAACGCGGACGTATATGACTTAGCACGGCCCGGAAAATCAGGAAGAGTACCAGCAGCACGATAGCAACTAACAGGAAGCGTCCGACAAGCAACACCCATGCCGGAAACTGCTCTATCAGAGCAGGAGGATGGGAAACAGGCGGCGGCTTGTGTGTCGATGTGACTGGTGGCTTCACCGGAACAGGTTTGAAACGGAAGAGTCCATTGAGCAACTGATAAAGCGAGAAAAACACCCACAAAATCGCATAAATAATCCAGGCAACGATGAAGGCCAGGATATACCAGAGCGGAAGTAGCAGTACCTGAAGCACGCGAAAAGAGAACGTTTCAAGTGCGACGGCTCCAACAATCAGTACACCCCAGAGAAAAGTCAAAGCAACGAGCCAGCCACGTGTCGAATGAGCCTGCGGAATTCCTTGCCGGGCATGCTCACGTCTAATCATACACACCCGTGTAAACGACAGCGCGATCAGTCCACTTAAGAAGAAAAGAGGGAGCGCATAACTTAATACCGCTGCAAGATCCTGCAACTGTCCATTCGCGAAGAGGACACCAGGCACCAGAAGCACCAGCAGTATTCCCACCCCCACCTTAAAAACAAAAATCAGTTGTTCGTCGTTTAATTCATGCCTTGCTTTATCTATACCACGCTTCCAGCAAAAAATAACTAGCCCTGCCATCACAACAATCATAGGCAAGTCGAATGTATTCAAATTCATCAATAGCGCTAACCCAAACGCCACCACAACGCCTGCTACATGCAGAATAGTAACTATTCTCTGGCTGCTCCCCTTACGCGAGCGGTAATTGATAAACATCGCCCACCACTGCAATCCCAACAGGAGCAGCGTGATTGTAGCCTCACCCGGCGGGGCAGGAGCGTCAGAGCCGGCAAAGATAACAGTAGCAAACAATAGCAAGATTACGATGGGTTGCGTCTCCATGATATTGGCTGCAACCGGAATCGCGAAGACTTCAATCCAATCGAAGGCTGGTCGCACTGGTGCCAACAAGGGCTCGCTTGCCGACGGTTGCGATGAGTTCACGCCATTTCTCCTTTCCTCCTGGATAATGCACGGGCAGATCATAGAGATCGGTTTTCAGTTCATTCTCGTTACCCGTCAATACCAGGTGAATAGCTGCACCACCAACACGCAGATCTAGCAACCGTTCTACTGTCGCGTCGTTAAGCGAACTTACGGAACTGATCAATACAATAGTCGTGTTCAACGGAAACATGCGTTCTTCCGTATCAATAACACGCTCAATCGTGGTATTATAGCTCGGAACCAGACGAGCCAGCGTAGAGAGCAGGCGCTCCTGTTGCGCTGCATCTAACGAGAAAGGGACGCGCGTCACAGGTGCTGAGATCTCAGTAGTCATCAGTTTCTCAGCCCTTTGTACTTCCTGAAGCACACTATCCGGCGCGACATCCTCAAATGGCGAGAGCGCAACAGAGCAATTTACCAGCAATCCCACCTGATAGCTTTCTTCAAGCGCCCAGACCGCAAGCGATGCCGCCGTTGTAATCGTCAATTCCTGCAATTCGCTATCGATTCCCTTTGCTTCATCAGAATAGTTCCAGGCATCCAGCAACAGCAACAAACGGCGCATACTGCTCGGCTCATAAACTTTACTACGCAAAATACCTGAATGGGCGGTTGCCTTCCAGTGAATGCGACGTGGATCATCGCCCGGCAGATAGTCACGCACGCACGCCACCCGCAAGGGATCTTCAAATAGACGCTGCCGTGATGCATACTCCCCAAAGGGATGGATCGATGATAGGCCCAACGTTTCGAGCGGTGCAACCAATGGATATACCAACAATACCTCACCGACTGGTAAAGTTATGTCAGTCTCCAACCAACCGAATGGATCGCTACAACGCAATCCGATAGGCCCAAAGATATGCAGCCCGCGCGTATCACACCGCATGTGATAACGACAAATCACCCGTTGAAACGACCATAACAACCACGTACTCATAAGAACATCTTGTTCAATTTTTTGCAAGTGGCGGACCCGCTTTGAGAGGATCGCCAGCGGAGGTGTAATCTTATTCTCGACATCCAACCAGGGCAACGGCAACAATTTCTGATTCTCGATGACTACGGATAAAACGACCTCTTCACCAAAGAAGAGATGGCGCTGACTCACCTGCTGGCGCACAAGCAAGTGACGTAATCCTTGCCGATACCACAGATCAGGCACCAGTCCAATCAGCAAGATGAAGAGGGATGCCAGGAACAACAGTGGCTGCCGCAGGAGTGGACTCAATACAAAAAGCACCAGGGCTACGATATACCAGATGCGGCGCTTCCTGAGCATCTCCATATCCAGATCAAGAGGCAAAATATCCGTTTTCATGGCAATGCTCACTCTCTCGTCGGTGGGAGCACAATTGTTTCAACAGGGACTGCAATGGAGCGTAAAATCTCGTCGATAATCTCTAATGTTCGTTTGCCGCGCATACGCGTACGCGTCGTCGTCAACAGGCGATGGGCCAGGACTGCAGGGGCAAGATATTTCACATCATCCGGCAGCACGAAATCGCGCCCCTGAATAGCTGCATACGCTTCACACGCACGATAAAGCGCCAGCGTTCCACGCGGACTGACACCGAGTTGTACGCCATCATGTTCACGTGTAGCACGCACAATTGCCAGCAGATACCGTTCAACCTCAGCCTGCCAGCGCACCTCGCGTATCCCATGCTGCAATGCCAGAAGCTGCTCGGCGCTTGCTACAGTCGGCAAAGACTCAAGCGGTTCCTCCTGCTTAAAGCGATGCAAAATAGTTTCCTCTTCATCTAAAGAAGGATATCCAACCTGGACGCGCAACAGAAAACGATCTAACTGAGCTTCGGGTAGCGGAAATGTTCCCTCCAACTCAACGGGATTTTGTGTCGCCAGCACCAGGAAAGGACGTGGTAAAGGCATCGTATCGCGCTCAACGGTCACCTGCCGCTCAGCCATCGCCTCCAATAGCGCAGCTTGCGTCCGTGGGGTCGTACGATTCACTTCATCGACCAGCAGGATCTGTGCAAAGACAGGACCATGGCGAAATACAAATTCATTGCGTTTTTGATCGAAATAGCTCACACCAATAATATCAGTCGGGAGCAGATCGGGTGTACCCTGGACGCGTTGAAAGGTGGCACCGAGCGAACGTGCCAGCGCCTTCGCCAATACCGTCTTCCCCATCCCCGGCACATCCTCAATCAGTACATGCCCATCGCTCAATAAAGCCACCAGGAGCAGATCAATCACCTCGCTTTTGCCCACCATGACCCGTGCAACATTGGCACGAATGGCATCGGCAATACGCTGTACCGAATGTAGGGTAGAAGCTTCATCCGTCATACAAATAGAAATCTCCGATCTCTTATTTCTTAGCTCAATTCTGGATCTTTATTCTGCAGGGGTATATCGGGTAGGAGCGTTCCTCGTGGAAACAATGTTTCATTATAAGGAAAGTGTAGCATGAAAAGGTGAGGTCGTCCAGATGTGAATAATGGTGATTTTGTCAAACGTCATTGGGCACTTTTTTGTTGGAGCACGGGCATGTTGGATTGGAGCACGGGTTTGTTGGATTGGAGCACGGGTTTGTTGGATTGGAGCACGGGTTTGTTCGCTCCGCTCACTGCACCCCTACATTGGTCGTCGCTTCCTTTGCTCATGCAATCTACCATGCCAATGTAGGGGTGCAGTGAGCGGAGCGAACAAACCCGTGCATCACCCTGCAATAGCATAATCGAGCGTAATAACGGCTTCCCCATCGCCACCACAGAAACCGGAACCAAGCAATCCGCTCAAATCGCCCGTTGCGGAACCAGACACGATGGTCAAGGTATCTTTGACTGCTCCCGCCTCGAATGTGCCACCATGTTGGAGAATGAAGCTACCTGAACGATCACCCAGGCGGCCAGTCACCTGCTCATAACCGATAAAATAAGCGATATTGTTGCTGGAATAACACATGAGATATTGATCAACGTATCTCGCCAGAACTCATTATACCATGACTTGAGAACAAATGTACGAGCCAGCAAGGATTTCTTTTTGTCAGCTCATACTTCGAGATGCGTTTCCTCATTTGAGGCATTAAAGGTCCCTCCGGACAATGGGATGGAAAGGTGGAAGGTCGAACCATGTCCCAGAGTGCTTTCTACCCACACCTTGCCTTCATGCAGGAGGACGATTTCTCGCACCAATGATAAACCTAAGCCGGTACCCTGGATATAACGCGTAGTGGAGGAATTCACACGATGATAGGGCGTAAAAATATCTTCGATAAACTCAGGTGCGATACCGATGCCATGGTCCTGGATGCTCACATGAACAGCTTCTCCCTCTCTACTGCTCTTGATGAGAATATCCCCTCCATTGGGAGAATATTTGATGGCATTGGAGAGCAGGTTCGTGATGACCTGTATGAACCTATCAGGATCTCCTTCAAACTGGGGGAGATTCTCATCCAGAGCAAGGTACAAGGTATGACGCGTCGAGACCAGTTCCATATGCTTTACGGTCGTGGTCAACAGACTATTCATATCAACCCATACGACGCGCAACTGCATTTTCCCCTTTTTCATCTGTTCCACGTCCAATAAGTCCGTGACCATGCGGTGCAGACGAATAGCATCGGTGTAAATATCTTTGGCATACTCTTTCACGTCTTCACTGGGATGATCCTCACTGCGCAAAAGATCACTAAATCCCTCAATGGTGGTAAGGGAGGTGCGAAATTCATGACTGACCACCGAGATAAAGTCACTTTGCATTTTATTCACCTGCTCCAGTTGCTCATTGAGAAAGATTTTGGCTGTCATAAGCAGATCACGTTCGGTGGTTTGCTGCTCATATTGAAGCGCTAATGCACACAGTTTGCTGATAGCGGTGATTAATGCAATACTACTCGAATCCGGCATAGACGCACTCTCAGGAAATGCGATACTGAGCAAACCGATGATATGATGGGTGACATGGATTGGCACCAGGTAACAATTTGGGGAAGAATTCATCGGAGAGAGAGATGGTAAAAGTGGTGACCGGGTAATGAGAAAAGGCAAACTCTCTTGCTTCTCTAGAAGAGCTACCTTATCAGGATCATTGATAAGGAAACTCAACTGAGCACCTGTAAGATCGCTTCTCAAGCGTTGCTCTTGTTCACTGGAGTAGCCTGCCAGTGCCAGAGGAAACAAAACGTGAGTGCTCTGCTGAATGCTAATGATAGCCGCATGAGAGCAGTTGAGAAGGCGCTGGGCTAATGCCAGGATGTTACTCTCTATCTGTTGTATGGCCAGGGTGGGGTCATCCTGTGTATCCATCTGATCTTTCTGTGCGGAAGACTTGACGAGGAGCTGCACCATCTGAAGGAGCACTTCAAGAATCTCGACGCGTCGCTCCATATATTTTCGTGTGGTCACATCACGCAGCACACAGACTGCTCCATAGAGATGTCCACGCTGATCATATAAAGGAGATCCCGTAACACTGAGCTGGACATCACGGTCATCGAGGGTATGAAGATGCACCATAACCGCTTGCTTGGCGACCAGCCTTTCTCCACTCAATAAACGCTTCAGCGGAAGATGTTCGTGTGAAAATGGGTACCCATGTGTATCCTTCAACTGATATGTTGTTCTCCACGAGGGATGTGAAGGGTTATTCAGCTCAGCAGTTTGCGTTTCTATACCTAAGAAGTGATTTGCTGCTTTATTAGAATGCATGACATATTCTTGATCATTATACACAATAACTCCATCTATGATAGCATTGAAAATCGTCTCAAGCTCATTCATTCGCTCAAGTGCCTTTATGCGTATATGTTGTTGTTCCTCCACCAGTTCTATTGCCACACGTTGTTGTATCTCCACCAGTTCTATTGCCACACGTTGTTGGGCCTCCACCAGCTCAGCTGCCGTATGCAATTGGGCTCCCGCCAGCTCGACAGATGTATGCAATTGGGCTCCCACCAGTTCTCCCGCCACACGCTGTTGTTCCTCAACCAGTTCTCCTGCTGTAGGAAGTTGCGCTTCTACCAGCTCGACGGCTGTGTGCTGTTGCGCTCCCATCAATTCTCCAGCTGTAAACTGCTGTTCTTCTACCAATTCTGCCGCCACACGCTGTTGCGCCTCTACCAGTTCTTCCGCCGTAGGATGTTGCGCTTCTACCAGATCAACGGCTGTGTGCTGTTGAGCCTCCACCAATCCCTCTGCAGTATGCTGTTGCGCTCCCATCAATTCTATCGCCACACGTTGTTGCGCCTCCACCAGCCCTTCTGCAATATGCTGTTGGGCCTCTACCAATCCTTCTGCTGTAGGAAGTTGTGTCTCCACCAATTCAACAGCCGTGTGTAATTGTGTTCCCACTAATTCAACAGCTGTACGTAGTTGTGCTCCCACTAATTCTATCGCCACACGTTGTTGCGCCTCTACCAGCCCTTCTGCTGCATACTGTTGGGCCTCCACTATTTCTAGCTCTATTCGTTGTTGGGCCTCCACCAATTCGACCACAGCACAGAGTTGAGCCTCAATCAGTTCTTCAAACTCATGTTGTTCAGCTTCTATCAGAAGTGTACGCTCAAAAGCCTGCGCAAGGTAATCAGCAACATGCTGCATTAAGGCAACATCAGCATCGGTAAAAAGATACTCGCGCTTCATGCCAACATGAATAACTCCGATCATCTGCTTGTGCACAATCAATGGCACACCCAGAAGTGAGTGGAGTTGTTCACGAAGCGCAGGGGTTATAATTTCAAGCGTAGAAGTATTATGCACAATAAGAGGTAACCCTTGCGTGGCGATTTGTCCGGCAAAGCCATACCCAAGAGGAATATGAACATCACATGCTACCGTCTCTTCTAATCCAAGCACCGTATGAATATGTAAAGCAGTATGATCCTCCGTCAGGAGTAAAATGGCAAGATTATCTGCTGCCATCATCTCACGAAGACATTGTAAAACGGTACGAGAGAGATCATCTGCCTTGAGACGAGTAAGCGCAGGATCAACCAATGCTTGGAGGGCAACTGCAAGTGCCCTCCCTTTCAAAGCAGACTCCTGGCTCAGGTGTTCTGCACTTTGATTTTGCATAATTTTACATCCTTTCATATCTCTCTTTTAATCAAATGCACTTAAATGCGCAAATGTAATTTTTCTTCTTACGCTTTTCAAAACATATTTTGTACTCCCGTTAAAATTTTATGTGTAAAGTTGCATATATATCTAACACTCAATTCTTGCGGGTAATCGATATAGCTATTGGAATATCCCTACTGAGAGAAAGAAGGATGGAGCCAAACGTTGTAAAAACTTTTTAAGCACTCTTCATTTACTATAGTCCGTCTCACAAATGGAAGAACTTGACCGGGGAAAAGTTTCTCACAGGTAGTCTTTGCTATTCGCTTCACGCAACTCGAACACTTCGACAGAGTTGCGTAACGCTTCAACCAGGCGAGCCAGCGACTCCACATTCCACGTCGCCTCACGCGCCTGCCCATTTACTTGCTGGGCCGAGTCAGAGATGTTCTGTACCATATGCTCAACATTACTGAATGCCTGCAATTGTTGCGCCGTCATCTGATTAATGCTCGCGATCTCTTCAGCCTGCCGCTCAATAGAAGAGAATATCGTTTCAAGCGAACCACCCGCATTGAGAATGAGCAATGTACCCACAGAACACTTTTGCTCCGTTTCGAGCAACGCCACCGACGTTTCGAGAATATCCTCACGCACAGTAAGCACAATCTCCATAATTGAACTGACCTGGCTCTTGACCCGTTCTGCCAGCCGCTGAATATCTGCCGCGACCGCACTAAAACCCTTCCCATTTTCACCCACTATAGCCGCCTGCGCTGCCGCATCATAAGCAAAGGAATTTGTTTGTTGCGCGATATGTGAAAGCACACTCAAAATTTTGTTAATCTCACGCGAATGCTCGTCAAGCGTTTTGACCTTTTGAGCCGTTTCCTGCATATTTTTATGCATGTGCTGCATCGCCTCAGTCGCCTTTTTTACTGCAATGCGGCCCCGACGAATGGTTAGTTGCTCCTCTTCCGATGCATTGGCAAGCATGGTAGCTCGATTGGCTACCTGGCGACTGGACTTTGCCATTGTCAGTAGTTCTATTTTCGCCTCGTTAATATGCTTCAACTGTACATCGCTCGTTTTCACAATTTGCGCCATATTATGAAAGATAAACTCTGTCGAATAATGGACTGCATGGGCCGATACCTGGATACGCTCCACCAGACCACTGAGTTCCTTTACCATATAGTTGAAGGATCGCGCCAATATACCTAATGGGGTCGTTGTGACCTGTGCCTGGACACGCAGATTTCCTGCTCCGATACTACTCACTTCATTGACGAGTTGATCGATCCAACCCTGTAAAGCTTCACGTTGACCTTGCGTCTCCTGAATAAGCTGCACAATACTATCTACCATCGTATTGATTGAACTGGCAACGAGCGCAATTTCGTCACTGCCCGTGACCTGTACACGCGCACTTGTATCCCCCTGGCTGATACGCCTGGTCAACAAGGCCAGTTGTCGCAATGGACGCGCAATAGTAAAGTTGGCACCATAACCAATTGCCCCCACGACAAGCACTATACAGATAATAGCGATGATAGTAGAGATGAGCAGACCATTCACCTGCCCAGGACTCACTCTGGCAACATCGTCTCCCAACGCTTCCGTTACGGTAACAATCTGCTTCCAGTCGCGCTCCAATGTAGTGTATTGGGTATTGACGGATGGAAGTGGTCCCTGATCCACTGCTGGTGCTGACGATTGTAGAGCCTGCAGATCTTGCTTCAATGCCTGCACATAATCCTGCCACTCCTGCGTCATTACCCGCTCAAACACCTGCTGTTGAGTCGTCGCGATAGACACGAAGCCGTTCGTACCTGCAAGCAGGCTACGCACACTCCCCATTGTAGCGGATCTGGCAATAAGATAGTTTTGCTGGTACGTGTCAAGCTGCCGATCAAAGCTGGACTGTAACAAGCTAATCTCATTATTCAGATTTTGCTCCAGGCTGCTGATGTTCGTATTCTGTTTGTCAAGACCATTCCTGATCACAAATCGTTCAGCATGTAACGAGATAAGATCCGCATTCAAATGCTGAAGATCCGCCAGTTGGGTTGTCGCAAGCTTGACCGCATCGGTACTTATCTGAACCGCCCGACTCCGTGCACTGAACTCCCGAATATAGTTCGCACCCAGTAATGCAATCACGATCCCAGGCAGAATCGCGACACAGACGGACGCTAGAAAAAGTCGATAGAAGATAGAGGTACTGCCTGTCCACTTCGTTATGTTCATTATGCTTACGCTCCTTCTATCATCTAGATCTGATGCAGATGAAGGGCTACAACCTCGCTATCAGGATAGGTATAAGGTGATGGGACCGCATAGGGATCCTGCTGCGTCGGCCAACCTACAAAACGTGTCGTTGTATATTCATACCATTGAACATTGTAGATAAGCGGGATGGTTGGTACCTGCTCCACCATGACCCTTTGCAAACCATTTAACGCCTGTTGTTGCACAGTAGCACTATCGGATTGCGCAAATTGCGCCAGCAATTGATCTGTAGCCGTATCGTTCCAACGCTCCCAGTTCGACGCCGCCACTTTCCCAACTGGGGCTGAGTTTGCGCTGGCAAGCAAATTGTTATACAGATAGTAAGGCGACGGTCCATTGATCGTCCACGAAATAGCGGCACTATACGCTCCATTTTCCAACGTGGTCAGATAGTCATCGTACGACGCATGGTTAATCGTCACTGCAATGCCAATATTTTTGAGATCCTCCACAATATAACGGCAATCATTCTCCCAATCAGTCCAGCCGGAGACAACGTTCAGAGTAAAGGCCAGAGGCTGCCCTTCCCCATCAACATAGATACCATCACTACCGCGCGTAAAACCAGCAGCAGCTAAAAGAGCCATCGCTCTATTGGTAGCCATACTTGTAGAGAGATTTGCATATTGCGGATTGAGATATGCTTGATCCGATGGAAGGACCAGCCCGGTTGGACTCGCTGGTGGTTCAAAACCCGTTTCTCCCTCTAAAAAGAGGCGCTGCCGGTCAATTGCCAGGCTCATAGCTTTCCGTACTGCCAGAACGTTGAAAGGGTAACGCGTGAGATTCATATAGAGCATCACGTCCTTGACCGGGGGAAACCAGTAATGATCATGTACAGGGTCGCGATTGACGAAGTTCGTTTGCAGCTTTGCGCTATAGATCCCATTCCAATCAATCGATCCCTGCGCCAGAATTAAGTCGGCACTGGCATTCAATTCGTAGGCAGGATAACGTAATTCGTCAATATAAGGTTTGCCCGCTTGCCAGTAATGAGGATTACGAGCAAGCACATAGAGAGCTGGATCAAACGACTTCAACGTGAATGGTCCTGTACCTATAGGATTAAGGATCGGGTCCTTGACCGGGTCTTTGATATATTGCCAGATGTGACGCGGGACGATATAGGTCTGACCAGCAATATACCATAGCTCAGGCACAGAGGGATGGTAGAATTGGATAACCACCGTCTGTGCATCCGGATTCGTCACATTTTTGATAAAGTTTGCTACACCAGCCGTATCCAACTGACGATCTCTCTGTAGCAAATTCAACGTGTAGACAACATCATCACTCGTAAAAGGCTGCCCATCTGACCAGGTAACCCCTGTCCGCAGCGTGAAGGTCAAACGTGTAAGATCAGATGACCAGCTATAGTTCGTGGCAAGCCACGGGGTCGTTGTTTTCTTTAACTGATTGAAGACCAGCAACGTCTCATAGATCATACCCAGCGTTCCACTACGAGCATTAATTGGCTGCAACGGATTGTAGTTGCGCTCAAACAGCCCGAAAGGACCAGGCATAACCGAAACCGAACCACCATATTTAATGCCATTGACCGGTGTACCATCTCCTGACACAGTCGTCGTCGTACAAGCAGGAAGCAGAACGAGCCAGAAAGCCAGACAGAAAATAACGATTTTTAAGTGCCAAGGATGTGCAAACATTATGTATCTCTGTGCAAGCATGGTGTCGCCTCCTAATGATGTAGATCCAGATCTGGCTTTGTTTCTCCTTTAGAAGGGAAAGGTGTACGAGCCGGCAATATATGTCCAGGGGACGACATATACCGCTCACCACGCCGCTCCTTTCGTATAGGAGACAGATTTTCGCGTGGAGTAACAGGAACTCCAGGGTCATAGAAATCGTCACGCAACTTAAAAACCACCACTGAAAGGCGTAACTGTTCAACCAGCCACATCAGCTGTTGCAAATGAGATGCAGCATCATTCATCTGTGCATTATTGGCCCGCGTGGTATCAGCGGTCGAATGCATACTACGTACAACCATGTTCGCAGAGTATAGCTGCTTACCAGCTAATTCATTAATATTGACAGCCTCCTTTGCCTGACGCTCAACCACAGCAAAGATAACCGTCAACGCCCCCTCCACATCTTTGATCGCACCCGTTCCTGCAACCGCTTCGCGCTCAGCATTCTGCATTGAGGCTGCCACCGCAGCAATGTCTTCACGCACACTGCGCACAATTCGCGTGATCACCGTCGTTTGATTTTTTGTTTCCTCAGCCAACTTGCGAATACTAGAAGCAAGGACGCCAAAGCCTCTTCCATAGTTACCAGAGGTAGCAGACTGGATAGCGGAATCTAGCGCTAGACGATTCGTCTGATAAGCGATACCAGAAATAACCTCTACAATATTATTGATCTCCTGGGAAACCTCACCAAGCACCTGCACTTTCCTGCTCGCCGCCTGTATATTCTGATTGACGCTATTAATTTCATCAAAGGCTCGTAATATTTCATGACGACCACCCGACGCGCTCTGATAAGCATCTTGCGCAATACTATACAAAGTTTGTGCATGATGAGCGACCTCATGACTGGCCCCAGCCATATGCTCAACGTCAGCGTTGAGTAGGACGATCTCTCGTAACTGCGTATCGCCAACCTTCACTAAATAGGAGTTTTGCTCAAGCATGGCACCCGTTGAGCGCTCGACATCAAGTGCGTCTTTTTTAACGCGTACTACCAACCCTCCCAATTCATTAATGATGCGATTAAAAGAACTGGCAAGGGTTCCTGGCGTATCCCCCGTGACTTCCGCATGCACACGCAGATCGCCTCCACCAATCCCTTTCACCTCATCTATCAGCTTTTCCACACGTTGACTGAGATAGTCACGCCTGTCACGCAATTCTTGCATAAGCTGCACAATATGATCAAGCATCGCATTCATAGAAGCGGCAACATGTGCGATTTCATCATTCCCTTGCAGATCCGAGCGTGCCCCCGTCTCACCACCAATAATGCGCCTGGTTAAAACTACCAGTTGATACAATGGGCGTGTTATCGTCTGGTTGACGAGAAAACCTATGGTGAACACAATTAGCATTGAAATGGCTACCGCAAGAATAGTTCCTATAATGATCGGATTAATCTGCGAAGGCCCAACTTTAACCACCTCGGTATTCACCTGCTCAGTAATAGCAACTATTTGTTGCCAGTTCTGCAACACAGGAGTATAGAGCGCATCGGCTTTTTGCAAGAGCCTGGCCGCCTGTGTCAACGGGAGTTGCGTGTCCAGACCAATCAGCAAGCTATCTTGCGCAACCTTGTATTGGGGCCACTGATGCAACAGCATAGTATCAAGAAGCTGCCGTTGCTGAGCGATAAGGGGGGTGTGAGGATCGTTATTTAACAATATAGCGCGAATGTCTACCGCACTGTCAGATGTGGCAAGCTGATATTTCTGTTGATATTGCACCCCATCGACATCAAAGTTTCCTTCAATATTCAACACCTGAAAAATTACTTGCTGTTCAGCTTGAAATGAGTGCGTTACATGACTGGTAATACCTGGCAGCAAAGCCACCAGCAGCGCATGCATACTTTGCAGATTTGCCAGCTCATCCGTGGTAATTTTAAGCGCCTGATTACTCATTTGCACCGCTCGGCCACTGGCTTGTAGAGTCCCAAAATATGAAATGCTTAACACTCCAATCACAATAATGGGAATAACCGTGGCCCAGGCAAAAATAAAGAACAGCCGTATAAAAAGTGGAACGCTTCTTGCCCATTTCAGCATGCAGAACCTCCTCGTTACTGCAACTAGTAACTACATGTTGTTAATACAATGACGTTATTGCATTAAATCCCCCTATATTTCTCTTACATTCCAGGAAGCAGTGACGACGTGCTATAAATGGTAGAGTACTGCTTGCTGTTTTTACCATATCTTGTTTCCTGGCGTCAACAAAATTTAGTGACTGACCAAAAACTGGAGAAACTCTGTTGCAAGAAGCAAGCTACTCTGATACAGTTGAAGCAAAAAAACAAAAGAGGATTAATCATGGCAGAACAACTCCCATTCAAATGGCTACCACACCGCGCCCCGGCAGTTATCAACAAACTGCTAGTTTTCTTACTGCATTCACCTCTTCACTGGCTACTGAGTAATAACATGCTCCTACTCACATTTACAGGTCGTGTCAGTGGGCAACAATTTAGCATCCCAGTGTCCTATTTCCTTTCGCAAGGAAAGATTGTCAAGGACATACCGTCATATTCATCAGCGCGTGACGACTCCCCACAGACTGGCCCACTACTTGCATAGCTTCCCCGCATAGCGTAAGCTACCCTTACAACCATCAGCAACAATCATTTCTGAAAGGAAGTAAGATTCAATGACAATTCGTAAAGTAGGCGTAGTTGGTGCGGGCCTCATGGGAAGCGGCATCGCTCAAACATGCGCCCAATCTGGCTATCAAACAATTGTGCGCGAAATCAACCAGCCTCTGCTCGATAAAGGCCTCACACGTATTCATGATGCCTGGAATACGATGGCAAATAAGGGTAAGTTAACCCAACAACAGGTAGCCGAGAATCGTGACCGTCTACGCGGCACGCTCAATATGGAAGATTTTGCAGATTGCGATCTGGTGATCGAGGCCGTCATTGAAAATATGGAGGAGAAACTGCGCCTCTTCCCAGCTCTCGATCACGTGCTCAAACCAGAAGCCTTCATTTTGAGCAACACTTCATCCCTCAATGTAACGCAAATGGGCGCAGTGACGAAACGGGCGGATAAGATCTGTGGGCTGCACTTCTTTAATCCCGCTCCCGTCATGAAGCTAGTCGAGATCGTGCAAACTATTTCCACCTCGCCCCAGACGGTCGAAGAGGTAAGACAATTTGCTCTTTCGCTGGGCAAAACGCCCGTCTTAGCAAAAGATACCGCAGGCTTCATCGTTAATTTCCTGCTCATTCCTTACTTGATTGCAGCGATCCGCATGCTAGAAAATGGCATGGCTTCACGCGATGATATCGATACCGCGATGAAACTTGGCTGCGGCTATCCTATGGGTCCATTTACCTTGCTTGACTATGTAGGATTAGATACCACACTATGGGCGGCTGAAGCGATCTATGAAGAGTATAAGGATCCTCTCTATGCGCCTCCTCCATTGTTGCGTCGCATGGTAATCTCTGGAATGATGGGCAAGAAAAGTGGCAAGGGTTTCTACGACTACACAAAAGAGCAATAACGGTTCTCCATTATTGCAGATGAAACCTTCGACAAATGCCTGTAATATATGTAAAACGGTAGAGGCCCGATTGCATCGCGTCCGCCATTTATGGAATGATGATCCAGGTTGATCAATCACAGACGCGATGCAATCGGGCCTCTACCGTTTTACACGCTTCGGCCTCTTTGGTGACAAAGCCGAAAATCTTATTTAGATGTTGCAGCGGGAGCGGTCTTGCGTGCCGCATAAGTTTTGCGCCGCTCACCCACGTAACGCTGTGGACTGGGTGCAACCTCTTCACGATGATATGACCCACTGGCATCAGTATTGATACCAGGCGAGTTCGGGCCGTAGTTATAGTGACCGGTTTCGGCTGGAGACAATTGTCCACTGGCAAAAAGTGGCACACCATTGAGCACAGGCCGACCAGGATCAGGTGCCTCTTCATAAAGATCTTGCGGAACCACATCCAGACCACTATCAAGAAGATCCTGCTCACTCATCGTCAGGCGCACAACATTATTCTTGATCTCATCTTCGGTGGCTGCAATGGGAATATAAAAAGGTTTCGTGAACAAGCCACCACGCTCAGCGAGGATATAACGCTCGAAGCGTGCCTTTACCGTTCCCAACGGTTCACCATTCTTGTCCAACACATCCTGACCAATTAAAAAACGGGCAGCGGCAGCGCTGGGAGCAGGTGGAACAATAATGTAGTCCGCCTTTGGCGTAGCCATTGGATCCTGCAACGCCCAGCCCAGAATACCCACCAGCACGAAAGGAGCAGCCACGATGGTTAGCCAGGGATTAGTCGGAAAGAACAAAAAGCCGCTTACTGTGACCAGAATAGCAATGCTTAAGATAAATGGCCATAAACTCGGATTAGGCAGATGAATATGATGTTCCTCCTCAGCACCCTCCACCGCATCGGCATGCTCATTAGGGGACGAGGTGAAATCGTCCACTGTGAGATTAGTACTTTTAAGAGAACTATCCATAGAGCTCTCGCTTTCCTTGAGATAGAGTACGTTCTACGGGGACGCGTTGTTCCAAAATCGTCCCACTAGTAGCATACCAAATAAGTTGAAGCTGTGCAAGCGGTACATACTCTTAGCTCTCCATCTCTTCTCCGAACATAGAATCTTCGCAAAGCTATTTTCATTTCTCCTCTTATGAGATAGCTATCTGACTCCACTGCTGATTCGTGCCGCCATTGTCGGACCACTGTTGCACGACCGCCCCTGTACTGGTAGATTTGTTCGCTACATCAAGCACCAGACCACTATTGCGGTTCACAAGCCTGGAGTAGCCACCACTTACAGCAACAACAATCCATTGCTGGCTTGTGCTCCCACTGTCAGACTGCTGTTGGGCGACTCCCCCGGCACGTGTAGAATTGTTGGCGATACCAAGCACCTTAGCCACTATTGCGATTGATCATCTTGAAGTAGCCATTGCTAACAGCAACAACGCTCCATTGCTGGCTCGTGCTTCCACTGTCAGACTGCTGCAACACAGCCACTCCCTCACCAGTGGAGGCATTCGCCACACCAAGCACCAACCCACTATGACGGTTGACAATCTTGGAGTAGGTTAATTTGGGGGCTACTTCGAGATCCCACACAACCGTGGTAAATGGCGCTAGTGTCAGCGTACTACCCGATGTATAAGCTTTCTGGCTTACCAGATCTAGCGTACTGGCCCCCCCGCTCCTTGTGGGACTGTGATGGTATAAGCCTGGCTCACTGATGCATTCATAGCAATGACATAGCGCCCATAAGCACATTGGTAGAAGGAAGCGCGTCCGGCAAACGGGGTTTCCACGCCAACCGGAGCTGGAACCACATCCGAAGGCGACGCCGCGACCGGATAGGAAGTACCAGCGAAAGCCTGATGCTGAGTTGGTCCCGGAGGGGTGATGCCGCCATTGCCAAAATCTTCGTTGATCCAGTCGGGCTGAATGTAGGCATTTCCGGTTGAGGTGAAGGCTGTTTGCTCCCAGACCGTGGCCGAGCGGTCGATAGTAGGAGTAATGTGGTGAATGCGTGCCAGATTGTTGATCCCCCATCTAGCACGCCAGTATAACGAGGCATAGAGACGCTCCTGCCCATTTTTTAGCGCAACAACTCCATTCTCCTCGTCTGTGAAGACAAAGTCTGGCTGCCCATCAGTCATAGGGAGTCGCGTGCTGCTTGTAGGGAGTGCCTGGAATGTACTGTATTCGCCCGGTATACTCAGGACATTCAGGTTATTTCGAGAACTAGAGTTGCTGATCTGCCCCTGAACCAGCGCATAGTATTGATTATCAGCCATCATCTGTTGCAAGTAGCCAATAAGGGCCGGGTCCTGGAGCATAGCTGTTATACGCAACGCATCTCCATCCACCGATGATCGCTGTACATAGACAACTTCACCAGGATAGATAACATCACGCCATCCAATGACCACCTCCATACGCATCGCCCGATTACCGTTAGCGTCAACTTCCGGATAGCGGAAAACCGCTCTCGCTTTGACGATCTTGAGAATCTGTTTCAGTAAGGTCTGATCCTTGACTCCACCTGCTTCAGTGACAGCCTCCCACAAAAAACACAGCCAGTCAATAACCTCGCCATAGTCGCCGACATACCCAAGCTCTCGCGTGAGGCCCTTCTGAGTAACCTGATAGTACGTGCTGCCAAGCGGTTTCGTTGGTGTGCCACTGGCGTCTTCGGGACCAAGCCATGGTAAAAGGCCGACAGCCTGGTAAATATATGCACGCACCTCAGGCTCCGGTAGAGCCTTATCGGGCGCAATCACGGATAACCCCCGGTTAGCATAGTAAATGCCGAGAGAGCAGATCATCATCTGGTTGCTGTACTGGGGTAATTTCTGACGCCAGTGGTCACGACTATCCACAAGCATCTTTGTATAGGCGCTCAGTCGTGTCGTACCAGCCATGCCAGTGACATCCAGAAAAAGTTGGCTACCCAGTTGGCTGCCCAAAAGCACCATGAGCTGACCAACACGACCAAACCCTTCCCACTGTTGCGCCGAACTGGTCATTACTATAGAATTAGCGAGGTAGGATATGTAGAGCGCATCTAGAGCGCCTAGCACCTGGCTTAAAGCCTTATTGTTATTGTAAGCAGGAGTAGAAGGCATGAAATACGCTTTGGCCAACGTTACCATGTTCCAGAGGTCCAGCGAGGATGGGGTGGCAGCAAGCAGCGAGTTGACAATGCTCGTTATGCGGGCAGAGACCGCAGCCATAACCTCTGCACCAGGAGAAGTACGAACCGATGGATTGGGGACGGTCCCTTGCACATCATCGGAGGCAGGTGTAAAGAATGGTGTAGTGTGTGAATAAACACGATAGACACCACGGCTGGACTGAGCAAAAGGCTTGTAATACTCTGCAGCAGTCGTCCCATATCCCCAGATGCGGCCCATCGATTGTATTTCGACGTTGACGGTCGTCTTACCCTGCGTCATGGATAGGGGCAATGGTAAGGTATGGTAAAAGAATCGACCTACCGTTCTCGGCTCATCCGAGGCGATATCCAACGGGTCCACATCACCCAGGTGATAATAGCCAACCTGCTTGCCTTCACAGAACAACATCAGTCGCCCAAGTGCTGATCCCGCATCTGAACCCCACAATTTGATCGAAATGTAGGTCGGCAAACTGGGATCACACGTTATGGCAAAGCTTGCAGTACCGCCCCACAAACTCACAGGTAAAGATGGATTGAAGACCCTTGCTGTCTGGCTCAAGCCACCAGTGACAATAGATGATAAGGTGGAGGAGAGGCTATGAGCACTCTCCGATGTCACATTACCAAACACAATTGTGTCGAGCAGGCCTGCAGAGGCCTGTACGTTAGATGCACGGACTTGCAAAGGAGATCCGTTGGCGAGCCATACCCACTCTGCGGTCCCTATAGCCCCTGCACCAACTGCAGCCGCTTGCAATAACGCACGACGACTTATACTTTTTTTCATCGATTACTTCCTTGCGATCATTCTACTAAAATACAACCATCATAGTTGTATTTAAAAGATAAAAGAAAACGATTGCTTCTGTCAAGAAAACAAACTTTTATCATAGGACTCACCAATTCCAAATTTAGCACCAACATTCATTTATGATACATGAGCGCTAAAATATGACTTCTCCATCTACGTTATCTCTCAACAACAACCCTTCCTCATAGATGCGCCGGATCACATCCTCAATCTCCGGTTCCTGAAAGGTCACATCGCGTAAGCGATAGCGAGCACCTAACCATGATACCAGTTCGTGAGCAGGGAGTGCCTCACGACTAAAACTAAGCCAGAGGCGCGGCCCCTCCGCACGCACCAGTTGTACACCCTCAGGCAGCCTTTGGAGAACCGGCATTCCCCCATCATAAGAGATGCCAACCAGTTCCGAGGCATCCAGAACAGCAACAAGTGTTCGCTCACCACCAAACCGCTCACGAATATCAGCAACCGTACCGTCATAGAGCTTACGTCCATGATCGACGATAAGCATACGTGGACAAAGCATCTCGACATCATCCATATCATGGGTCGTCAACAAAATCGTCGTACGATGCTCAGCATTGAGTGAGAGCAGAAATGCACGAATACGCGCCTTAGCAACCACATCCAGTCCAATGGTTGGTTCATCCAGATAGAGAAGCTCAGGATCATGCAAAAGAGCCGCCGCCAGATCACCGCGCATCCGCTGCCCTAGAGAAAGTTGGCGGACAGGCGTATCCAGAAACTCATTCAGATCAAGCATGTCACATAAACGCTCAAAATTGGCCTTGTAGCGCGACTCTGGCACACGATAAAGATGGCGCAACAGGCGTAGCGAATCAAGCAACGGGAGATCCCACCAGAGTTGCGTCCGTTGCCCAAAGACCACGCCGATACGTGCCGCCAGTTGTCTACGTTGTTGTACAGGGATCAGTCCAGCTACACGCACAAGTCCACTGGTTGGCATAAGAATACCGGTCAGCATCTTGATCGTCGTGCTTTTGCCCGCGCCATTCGGTCCAATCAGCCCGATCATCTCGCCACGCTCCACCTGTAGAGAAAGATTGTGAACAGCATTGACCACACGCACATTGGGATTGACGATGCTACGTAATCCACCTGACAGACCAGCTCCTCTTCTGCACGATACGAAATGTTTTATTCAGTTCTCTGGCTTCGATCATTATAGTCATGCAAAAACTCCTTCTTATCCTGTATACAACTTCGCAGAAGCGTATTCCATTTTTAACTACCCGTACTCTGATAGCGATGCACTCCAAAGCGCCATACAAAAGCAGCAATACACGCGAAGAGAGCAGCAGCCAGAGGACCTGTGAAAGCCAATCCATTGGATAGACCAAAAGGCAGTGGACGCTCAAGAATGTAGCAGGTCGGCACATACGAACCAAAAGCGACAGGGACGACGAATAAGAAAAAACGTTGCAGAATCTGATGATAAATGGTCAAGGGATAACTGAGCATCTCACGTCCACCATAGGTCAAAATGTTGGTTAGCTCTGTGGTCTCAATGGTCCAGAAGCAAACGGTAGCACCAAGCAGCAAGATAGTAATGAAAATTATCGCGCCACTCACAACGCCAAGCACCAGTACCAGCACCTTCACCATCGTCCAGTGCAGATGCGGCAAAAGATGCAATGCCAGGATGAAAGCCAGGGCACCCTGCGTCAAACGGCCCAGGCGGCGCAGACGAAAATCGCTCCCAATCACCTGCGTAAAAACACCAACAGGACGCAACAACACACGATCAAAATCACCACGCCGAATCGTCTCCGCAAAGTTATCGATGCCCGCGCCAATCATCTCCGCAAATCCAAAACTGATCGACATAATCGCCGTTAAGAGCACAACTTCGCCAACATGCCAGCCGAGCAGGGTTGGAAACGGGCCAAAGAACAGGAGCACAGCAGTAAATTCGAGGACGGTAGTCAAAAGATAGGTCACAATATCCAGCACGAGATTGACTTTGTACTGGGCCTGAGCTTAAATCTGCATACGAATGAGGCGCAGGTAGAGACGAACATCACGCAGGAAAAGAGAACTGCGCAGGAATAAACTATGCATATGTTGGGCCATCCTTTCCTCGTTAACCACCCTGAGAGATGATACGGCGTCCGGCACGGGCTGCAATACTACGTACAAGCAACGTCAACACAATTAGCCAGAGTAACTGGCGTCCAATCTCAAACACAACACTCGCCCCAGTTAGTTTGCCTCCAAGCAGTTCGGCTGGTAAATTCATCAACCCATTGAATGGAAGCCAGTTCGCAACGGCACGCAGTTCCGCCGGAAAGAACGGGAGCGGAACGTAGGAACCCGTGAAGAAGAGGGCAATTACCGCCGCCAACGTCGCCACCGCCCGCGCCTCAATGATCCAGAAAGCAATTACATTATAGAGAAAGCGATAAGCGATCCCGATCATTGCACCAAGCGCGAAGGCCACACAATAGGCCACCCAGAAACGCCATTCCGTCGTCAGGCCAATACGAAAGAGGAGCATTCCAATCACATATGTCGGGATGCCACGAAAGAGCAAATAGTAAAAGTCACGTCCCACCTCGCGGCTAAACCAGTACCAGTAGAAATCGCAGGGCTTGCTCATATCCGCGACAACTTCACCCGAACGAATTGTTTGCATAAGTTCCCACCAACCAAACGGCAACACCACCATGATCATAGCCTGCACCAACCAGGTATAACGCAGCGTATCATTAACGTTATAGCCTGCAACGACTGGACGCGCGTGGTAGAGCGCAATAATTACATAGCTAAACACAGAGCCGAAGAAGGCATTCGTAAGTAGACCCGCCAGATTTGCCCAACGATAGATAAGCTGACGACGAAATGCTGTACGTGCCACCTCAATATAGAAACGTAGCATGTCCTTTCTCCTGTATCTGTCCAGCACAAATACCAGTAGTCTCCACAAAGGGACTACTGGTGCACTTCTCTATTGTACTTTCGGACACGTGCAATTATGCAGGGTAGACGTTGTCTACCCCGTGTCGACTTTATAACACAAAGTTACTACTCGTATTGCAAAGGTCTAGATAGAATACCATTTCAACATACCAGTGTCAATTGCTGTATGAACAACAGAACAGTTTTCAATCACCGTCCCATGAAGTTTCCGCGTTCTCAGTTCTGACACAATCAAGAGTTGCAATTTGTGTTTAGACCTGGTATAGAATGTTACAATAATGAGAAAGCTTGACCTTTTCATTGGCAATCAGAGATCGAAGGCGTAGCTCTCCCCGGACCTGATCTCTCTGATCTGGTCTCCGACCCCCACTTTCACCGACCGGTTCAGGCTATCAACCTCAGCGCTGACCCGCACACGGCTGTCCTCGAAAGTAACCTTGATCAGTAGTCCTCTGAAGCGCATAGGAAAGGTCAGACCCCGCAGATGGTCCATGGGCTTGGGGTTGAAGGAGAGGACACCATCGCGAATCACCTCTCCCACATAGCTGCGCTGCACCAGATCCAGCGTTCCCGACATCACACCCATATGGATGCCCTCAGCGGTCGTGCCACCTTGCACGTCGCCAACGTCGCTCTCTAATGCTACCATGTATCGCTCCCAGGAGGTCGCAAGATCGGTCTCTGAGAATATGCCGGCATAGGTAACGAAGCTCAGAGTGGATCCGTGCGAGGTTCGGGCATCGTAGTAGGCAACGGTTTTGCGTAGCGTCTCAGGTGTATACGAGTAGCCGAGGCGCTCGAAAATCTGCTTCAGCTCATCTTGCCGGAACAGGTAGAACAAAAGCACGGTGTCTGCCTGCTTCGACACCTTGTAGCGGTCGGGCTCTTTGCCCTCCGCCCGCAGGATGCGATCGAGCCTCTGGATGTTGCCGTACTCCTGGCGATAGGCATCCCAGTCCAGTTCCTCCAGGTTCTCCCAGCCCTCGAACTGGCTGATGACGCCATCCACATGGAAGGGAACGTACATCTTGCGGCCCATCAGCTTCCAGGTCTCGATCTCCTGGTCGCTGAGGTCAATCCGCTCACAGAGCGAACGTCGCCGCCGTTCTGGGAGTATATCGAGCAATGTGCCCGCAACATCCGAGATCCATGCCACCATCACGTTGGTATACGCATTGTTGCGCAGACCGGGCTCATCGGAGTCTGGGTATTTCTCGTGGAACTCGTCCGGACCCATGACGCCGTGGATCTCGTAGCGATCACGTTGCGGGTTAAAGTGAGCAAGGCTGGACCAGAAACGGGCGATCTCCATCATCATCTCAGCACCTTGTCCGAGCAGAAAGTCAGTATCTCCTGTGGCCTGAATGTAGTGCCAGATGTTATAGAAAATGGCTGCGCTCACATGCCTCTGGTTCTGGCTCAGATCTGGCTCCCATAGCCCGGAGCGCGGGTTGAGATGGACGACCTGAGTCTCTTCCTTGCCGTCGCTGCCACTCTGCCAGGGGTACATCGCACCTCGATAGCCCGCGTCACGAGCCAGCGCGCGAGCCTCGTCGAGCCTGCGATAGCGGTACATCAGCAGGCCTCGCGTGATCTTCGGGAGCCGGAAGTTCAGAAAGGGATAGACATAGAGCTCATCCCAGAAGATGTGGCCGCGATAGGCTTCCCCATTGAGGCCGCGTGCAGGTACGCCAACATCCAGGTCGACTGTGTGGGGGGAGCAGGTCTGCAGAACGTGCGAGGCATGGAAGCGCAGCAGGAACTGAACCCGATCGTCGTTGGGCACCAGGATATCGCAGTCATCCCATAACTCATCCCATGCGCGCTGATGACGATCGAAGGCCTCATCGAAGGTGCCGAAACGCCCGACAGCCTTCTCGGCATTGGCCAGAGGTTCGTTAATCGCCTGATCGTGAGAGGTGTAGAACGAGACCAGCTTCTCGATACGGATCGGTTGTCCTTGCTGAAGGTCGAAGCCTAACGTCTGATGGGCGTAGTCTTCCATCCGATACAGCCCTCGCCTGACATCCAACTCGCCTGTGTCACCATACACGCGCGTCCTTACTGCCTCGGCCACATAGATGCGGGACTGACGGGTCTGCGCTATCAGAGAGATGGTGTCCGGACACGGAGTCCGGCTCTCCACTGGATGCAGGTGGCGACCCTCGAGTTCCCGATAGCGTGCGACGCCCTGGTTGATAACGCGTGCGTCAAGTGCGCGTGATGACCTCTACCGGGCCAGACCAATTCTCAGCGGTGATGGTCCACTTCAAGGCTGCCTGGTGCATATCGGCCATACTGACGAAGCGTTTGCTGGAAAGGGTCGTCTCGCGCCCCCGGCGGTCGCGGAAACGAAGCCGGCGTATCACCGTTGCGTTGCGGAAGTCTACCTCGTGTCGGTAGCTCAAAAGTTCGATGTTCTTCAAGGTGATCGGTTCGTCACCGCCAATACGCAGCTTGAGTACGAGCCAGTTGGGAAGATTGACCAGATCCTCATTGAGGACCGGGCGACCACCCATAATGGTCGTCTCCCGGTTGTAGCAGCCATGCGCGTAGGTGCCTGGATAGTGGGTGTCGTCCACGTCGGCCCACTCCAGGCTTCCACGCGTGCAGAAATACCCGTTGCCAGTCGAGGTCAGCACTTCTCGTAGCCTCTCCTGCTCGGCATCAAAGGAGTCGTAGGCAAGCGTCCAGTCTTTCGGGTTGTACTCTGATCCCCCCCCAGGCAACTTACCCTCTGTGATCCAGGAGAGATGCTGTGTCGCATGCTGGGCATTAGTCATGAGTATGCCACCGACGGTTCCATCTGCCCAGGGTGCTCCTGGTATAGGCAAGGCAAGCTGTTCATCAGTGAGTTGTGCAAGCAAATCCAGACTTTGTTGACGCGTGGCGGCCAGATCAGTAAGGATCTGCTCCCGACTGTCGTTCTGATGTTCTTCGATGTACGCCTGGTTACGCCGATGAATCCAGGCAAGCACTTCTTCCCGACTCGTTGCGCCCGTCCTACTGAAGCCAACGGGGTCCAGTTCTCCCGCAATCGTCCGACGAACCATCCCCTGGAACGTTCGCTCAATCAACGCGAGATGCATGACGTGATCCTTTGGCCGCCAGGGTGGGCCACCAGGGACTTCACTGGCGGTGCAGGGACATTCCAGTTCTTCGGGCGTCCATGCTCGAACGAGCGCAAAAAGGTGTTCTTGTGAGACGTTCAATGTCTCTATAATCTCCGTGCGAGTTGGCATCTTTGACCCCCAATACGGCAGCTCCTCTTTCTTGAGAAGTGTAGTAATCTTTTGTAAGCTTGTTCTCTTTGGACGTGCCGTCATGCTGACATTTTTCCATATGTTTGCAACTATCGTAGTAACTGATGACGTACTCAAGAACCTCGCGTAAGCAAGCGGCATTTGTAAGTTGTCCTCGTTCTCTCGCATCATGGAGAGGTGAAATTGGCGTTCTCACCCCTACCAGGACAGTCTTTCTTCTTTCTCTCCCTCAGATACTTGCCCATCTCTCCTCTACACATTTGGCAATATCTGGGTTTTGACACCCTGACCCCGACGTACCATATCGAGTGCGCTCGAGAAATCTTGCAAAGGAAGGGCTGCTGTCAGCATCTCCTGTGTATTAATTACCCCCCCACTGATAAGGTCGAGGGCTGCTTGAAACGAGAAGAGAACCGCCATCGAGCCAATAATAGTAATCTCATCATTATAAATGCGAAATGGCGAAAGTGAGATGCGAGCTTCGTGGGATGCAACCCCAAAAACCATAAACTTTCCACCGCGTTTGACCGCCATAAACGCATCCTCAATGACTTTTGGCACTCCTGTGGCGTCAATGACACAATTAAAACCAGATGGCTCGTCGGCTAATGCTTGCTGAATAGTCTTATACGTGCGACTGGTTCCAAGCCGCTCCGCAAGCGCCAGGCGTTGTGTGTTCACATCAACCATCACTACACGTGATGCACCACCCGAACGAGCGAGTTGCAAGAGCAGCAAACCCATCGTTCCCGCACCCACAATAAGAAAGGTATCACCCGAACGGGGCTGAAGACTATGCATGCCATGTACTGCACAGGAGATTGGCTCAATCAACGCAGCTTCACGCCACGAAATAGTGTCGGGCAACGTATAGGCCGCCGTAAAAGGGACTGACACATATTGCGCAATAGCTCCATTGATTGTAACCCCTAATGCAGAGTAGTGCACGCACAGATTTTCATGACCTGTACGACAAAAATCGCAATATCCACAGTAGAGGTTTGGATCAATTGCTACCCGGCTCCCAACCGTTATGTTTGTCCCTCCATTTCCGCTTTTTTGCAGAATGTCGCCTCCCAATCCTACAACCTCACCCGCAAACTCGTGCCCTGGGACAATCGGGTACCTGGCTAACGGTGACTCGCCATCAATAATATGCAGATCAGTACCACAGATACCACATGCTTCTACGCGAATGAGTAACTCATCCGAACGTGGAGTGGGCTCCGGTACATTGCCTACTTGAACGTTGGTAGGAGCATCGATGATTACAGCACGCATAGTAATTCATCCTTTTCTCATCTTCGAGGAACGACAATTGATTTAATATTGGTCGGATCTTGCTTCGTGTTCTGATCCTTTTCTCTTCATCTCAATTCACGTTCTGCGAGAGTCGCCTGTAACATCCTCATTTTTTTCCTCGGGCGAGTGAGCACGTTCAAGAGGCAGATGTTGATGATGAGATAACCGATTGGAGAGCAGCGTGTGGTTAGCCGTCATCGTTACCTGCAACGCTTCCATGACATGTTCCAGTTGCTCAATACTCGTAAATACAGCATCCAGATCGCTAATGTCTGTGCTCATTGTAGTGGTACGCTTTGTCTGTGCCAGATCACCCTGTAAATTGCGTAGTTCTGTCAATAGCGAATGCTCAGTATTCCTGACCATCAGTTGAATAGTCTCTTCAAGCGAGGAGAGGCGCTCACCAACCACCCTATCGATTACACCCATCAAGTCTTCCCAGGCAATATCGGCTTGCATCTCCACTACGTCTGCCTCAGCAGGCTGCACCTCTTCCTCTACCACACGAGATGGATAGCTCCCCATCCGCTGGATTATAGCATCTTTTAGCTCATTCTGTTGCTCTACAAACCTTAAAGGGAGATTGTATAACAGATCCTGCTCCACGGCAGTAAGATACTGCTTAAACTCTTGTCTGAGCATACCCATACGTTGATCCAGAGAAAGCTCTAGCTCGCGCCGATGAAGTGCGAGCTTCTGCTCCAAGATACTATGAAAGGCTTGAAGCTCATCCTGCGTAAACGACATTATCCGAACCCTTCTTTAAAAATATGAAAACTGCATGGCCCTAATCATAGGCTGACACTATTCAGACAAAGCAGAGCGTAATTCATCTGGTAATGGACACGCTCGCTCCGTCTCCGGATCCAGTGCCACAATCGTCATTTTTCCCTCTGCCACTACGTTCCCTTCCGGCTTTAAACGCGCTGTGAAAACAACTGTCCATGAGCTACGACCAACATGATCCACATGAGCTTCAACAATAACCACATCATCATAACGTATCGCACCACGGTAATCGCAAGAAACATGGACGCGTGGGAAGCGTAATGAGAGCAATGCAGTGGCATAGGGGAAACCAATGGAGCGCATAAGCTCGTGCTCAGCAATCTCCATATAACGTAGCATCGCAGTATAGTGGATGCGTTCTGAACTATCCACATCATAAAATGGTACACGTACCTGTATACTTGCCTCTGGCATGGAAACTCCTCCTATTGCTAAAGACAGTATATGACAAACACAGTTCTCTTGAGAGCTTCTGGGACTCATTTAGCAATCTACTATGACGAAATCTGAAGCCACACCCACCTGACATCAGCATTCAAACCTTACGCCAGGCCGACTAAATCCCCGTTGTGCCAGGGACCAGTCTGGAAGTCCGCAAAGCTGGCCACAGCCCTATCGCCAGGCAAATCGCAAAAGCTAATCCCAAAAGGCCCGCCAGGTCGAATAATAAAGCATAAACAGTAAGGCCTGTATTTCCCCATGCAACCAGAAGAGGAAGGCAAAGCAAAGGTCCCACATACAACAAAGCCACCCCATTCCCAATCCAGAACAGCGCAGTAACCCATATAGAGCCTGCAATCTGAAGGCCAGAAAAATCTGGGAACATGCGCACAGAAACCCCGGCCAACAACAGCGCAATAAAGCCAGATGCAAAGCTATAATTCATGGCATCCGGCGATAAAAATGGCGGCATGCCCAACACCGATGCAACTCCATTGACCCCAAGCAGCAGAGCACCCAGCGCTGCCCAGAGATACGAACTGGCAATCAGCCACACAAATGGGCCGTAGGTAGTTGCGACACCAGGTCTTGTCATATCCTGAGGTGTATATCGCTGTAGTCGCTCTCGTAAACGCATCGCAGACAGGAAAACAGCAATAAAAATGAGCAATACAATTGCCAGCAAGATCATACCAAAACCACTCATTACACGTAACCAGGGGAAAGATGGAGTCCAACTCATACCAATAAAGGTTAATGCCAGCCCGACAAAATAAACAGCAGATAAAGGCCAGAAAACCTGCTGCGGAAAGCCCTTTCTCTCCACATAAGCCGGGAGCGAATAAGCAGACAGCATTAACGCTACTGGCACAAGAAAGCCAAACACCCCAAGCACAACATTCAGGCTATCCCCTTGCCCCAACACCAGTCCTGTACCACCTGCCGCCTGCACCACATTACCCATATTCACCAGGGATGCCAGAAACATAGAAACAAATGCTCCCCCCAAGCCTAACTCTATTGATCTTTTTGGCCTGCCCGCATAAAGTAATGCTCGCAATGCATCAACTGGCTGGGCATTACTCCTCTGAACTCCCTGGTAATACTGCACTCTCACAGCCTGCCTTGTACCTCGCCAGATAATTAATGCAAATAGCAGCGCAACAGTTCCAAATGTAATACATTCAAATACACTACTCAACACGAGTAGTGTATGCCACAATGATTTTCCGGTGAGCACGAGAAGAGGCTGGCTTACTAATCGCAACAATAAGGCCACAATCAGGCTACCTGCAATCCAGGGTAGCAACCAGGGGGCGACCAGGGGCACATTGCGCAGGCGCGGCAGAAAATACAGCACAATGCCGATCACAAACAAACCACCCCAACCATAGAGTTGCACATGATCATACGCCTGATTTAAAGCAATCCACCATGCATTATCAGGAAATGACAACAGATGTGTCACCAGCAAAATCAGCACAAATAGAAAACTAGCGCCCACTCCCAGCAGCAAAGACGCCTTCAATAATGGCGCAACACGCCCGAATGGCTCCTGACGAACCGCCCCCACAGAAGGCAATGCAGATGAAGTATCACGCATAAACCACCTCCCTCCCTCTAAAAAGCTTATTTGATAATGCCATAATGCATCTTCATTAACAAAATACGCTGCACCGACTGATTGATACGATCCACACTGATCAAACCCTGATTCATTGCTTGCTCCAGTGCCGTCACCACATCAGCCACTTGCGCAGGTGTATACGGACCCTCTACCAGATCGTTACCCGCAATAATTGAGAGCACCGCCGCCTGGCTGAGAGACCAGCGCTCACTGATACCACCCATATACAACCCATCGGTGATCACGACTCCATTGTATCCCAGCTCTTTACGCAATACTCCATTAATCACCTTCGGCGATAACTCAGCCGGCAGCGTCGGATCAATTGCGGTGGTTAATACATCAGTAGACATAATCATAGCTGGTTGATTATGTTGGATCAGCGTCTTATACGGTGCAAGATCAATCGCTTCCAGATCAGCCATACTCCTCGTTACAGTGGGTAAACCCGCATGAGGATCGGAGGTGATCGCACCTAGACCGGGAAAATGTTTGAGCGTACCAGCAACACCATTTTTTTGCAGGCCATCCAGAAATGCTCCCGCATAGGTCGAGACGGTTTTCGGGTCAGACCCAAACATGCGCGTCTCCAGCACTGGTGGGTCCACGGTATGCACATCGACAACAGGCGCGAGATCTGCATTGATACCCAGTTGTAGCATCCATTGTGCCGCTTGTGTCCCCTGTGCCAGGGCTGTTGCTGGCTTGCCAGTGGCTGCTATATCCTGAGCCGAAGGGAGATAACCATGAAACTGATAGAGGCGATTGACCAATCCTCCCTCTTGATCCGTCGCTATCAAAAGAGGAATATGAGCATCTTTTTGCGCTTGCTGTGACAACCCATCAACATTTGCGGCAACATTATAGGGCGCATCAAAATTATGGTTGCTCTCTTGATACATAAAGCCACCGACGAACTGCTGCGCAACCATTTGCTGCAAACCGGTCGCCGCATAGTCCGTTCCGATATACTCTACAACAATAAGCTGCCCCAATTTCTGCTGCAATGACATCCCCTGTAGTATCTTTTGTGCTTTACGTTGTTGCTGCTGCAACACTATTTCAGCAGGGCTGAGAGGTAGAATTCCGTGGCTCACCCGAGGTTCTGTACGCGTCGGAGCAGCTACAATATTAGCCGACGCGGGCAAACTGGCACACCCTGAGAGAAACAGGAAGAAACAGCAAAGAATGAGCATTCTACGATCATAAGCTATATACCTGCGTCTCTGTATAAGCGATAGCATCTGCATAAAAAAAAGCGCTCCAATACTAGCAAATGAGATAGCGACAGATTAGAAAAGATGTATTATCTCATATTTTGACGACGGGATATCGGATATAGTAACACAGTATTACCTATTGCACACAGAAAAAAGTATACATGAGGAGGCTTATATGGTCAAATCTAGCATCCATCGGTATATAGCTTGCCGTCCTTTTGAACCATAAGTGCTACCCTGAGATACTAACACCTCTGATTATACACTTATCATGAACCACACCCACGTCAGTATCTCTCGTGTAACCATTGACAACCCAAACTCATAAGGTACATCAAACACACGATAGAACATTTTTGAATTCGTGAATATTTCTCTCAGAAACGCGTAATACTGATGGGAACTATTGATCAGTACAAAACGTCTTCTCATTAAGAAGTGAGCACACAACGGATGCTCATTGATGGTAAGACATCTTTCTTCTTTCTCATGTCACGTTAGCAATTCACTGTTATATCGCTTTCTATACCATCCAGGGCACATCTCTTGCCCCTCATTTCTACTTTTAAGGAGTTCGATTGTGAAACCTACACACTCTTTCCCAACACAACTCCCAGGGCGCTGGCTCTGGTCGGGTAGTTTCTTCCTGCTTCTCCTCTTGCTTGCTGGCTGTGGGGCAGGTACATCTGGCTCCAGCGCGGTAATGGCCCCTTCATCACAGCAATCAGCGTTTTCGACAAGCAGTCAACAGCATGCCTTAAACACAGGTTCTGCGAACACCAGCGCAGGCGTAGCTACCACAAGCAACAGCAAACAGGCACAGCTTCCAGCCGCCAGCGGTCCCCAATACTTGATCAAAACACTTAAAGTGAGCATGATCGTCAAAGATACACGTAGCGTCGCCAGCGCGATCCAGGCATGGATCAGCGCAACCGACCCACGCTCGTCTACGGCTGGTAGCGACTACGAAGCAACTGGCGATAACCTCTATAATGTTTCTCTGACCTTCTCTGTCCAGGCTGCACTCTATCCACAAATCTATAACTATTTACGTGATTATGTCCCGAAGCAAGGTGGACAACTCCAATCCTTCACCGAAACAGTACAGGATGCCACCAACGATTACGTTGATACACAGTCGCGCCTCAAGAATTTGCGCATTGAGCAGCAGCGGGTTCAAACGTTGCTCAGTCAGACACAAAATCTGAACGATACGCTAACTATCGAGCAGAAGTTGACCGATGTTGAGGGGCAGATCGAGAGCATCGAAGAGCATCTTAGCCAACTTACCAACCAGGTAACTTTTTATACAATCTCGCTTATATTGCAACCAACGGCAACCGCGCCAACACCTCCTCCACCATCAACAGGTTGGAGCGCTGGACAGGTCTTCCATGACGCATTTTCAGCTTCGCTGGCATTCGCACAGGGTCTGGCTAATTTCCTGATCTGGCTCTTTGCCTTTAGCTTCTACCTTATCCCAATGGCGCTTATCATCTGGTTTGTATGGCGCGTACGCAATCGCCCACGGCAAATGCCCAAAACAACACGGACTTCTGGTCCCGAGGATACAGGCATTTAATCTCCACAATCAACGTAGGGGCCACGTTTACGACGCACGGGTGTGTTCATGATGACACACCCGTGCGTCGTAAACGTGGCCCCTACATTGATGTATTATAATAAAAAGAAAACACAGAAAAGAGAAGGCAGGCAAAGAATATGCAATCCTCCACCACACAACAGAGCAAACGACAAATCAACTGGCTTGGGATCATCTTGCTGAACATTTTTATAGCTCAGCTCGTGTTCTCCATTGTACAACGCTTACGAGAACAACCTCTTGACACGCGTTCTATCTATAAACGCTACCTCAACCCCTTGATGTTAAAGATGGCAGGTCGTCGCGCCGTTCCACAAGCCATCATCCATCATGTGGGACGCAAATCTGGGCAAAGCCGTGTCACCCCTGTCGCGGTTGCACCTATCGAGCATGGCTTTGCCATTCCACTTCCCTATGGCCCAAGCACTGATTGGTGTCGCAACATTCTTGCTTCTGGGAACTGCACCCTGCAATGGCATGGCACAACCTACAACCTCGTTGATCCCGAAATCGTCGCGGCTTCCTCTGTCATCACACAGTTCTTGCCAGTTCAACAACTCATCTTCCGCATCCTGAAAATTGAATACGTACTCAAAATGCAGCTTTCAACTGCTTCTGTGGATTATACATCAGCAATACAATAAAAACAACGCACGCAACAACGTAGGGACCCGATTGATCGCGTCTGACAATTTATTGACGTAATGTTGCTATTCAATAAATTGTCAGACGCGATCAATCTGGTCCCTACCTTTAGAAATAAACGAGGCTTTCCAACCACTCCTCGCCCCCTGCTCCAAGCAAAGAGGCAAGCATAATAGTAGCATCATCACTGAGAAGCACCGCACGCTCCTGACGATACACATCCAGGAAACGTGGCAGCACATCCGGCTCATATTTTGCAAGCAGGTCAGCAGCAAATTGCTCCAACAGCAACTCGTAGGTCAGGTAATCTTCCACAGCGGTATCCTCAAACCAGTCAAAACCTCGCACCGTAACCGGCGTTTTCCCATCAGCTTCAGGTTCAAAGATATCCGCATATTCCTCGCGCAGATCTTTATTGACTATCCCCTCTACACCATCAAGACGTTGCGCAAGCCAGAGCGATGCTAACTTAAGCTGCCACTCGTCCGCCCACAAAGGATAGTCCTCAGGCCAGGGGCGTTCGTCATTTTCCAAAAATGCCAGCGTCAAAGCCTGATAAAGCATGAACGCCAACTTCTCTTGCGTCGGCTCCCCAAAAACAGGGGCAACCTCAACCGGAATAACTACAGCTCCAGGTGCACGTGTACTCGTCCAATAAGGCAACAGATCGCCATTCTCCTCCGCATCATCACGCGGAGCAAGCGACCAATCGTCTGTAGCAACGAGGAGCACCTCCATCGCAGGCATAGGCTGCTTCAACAAGGTGCTCAGCAGTTCACCTGCATGCACAATGGTTTGAAATATCCAGCGGGCCTGGACCTCTTCGCCCGCTGGATAATAGATTTTAAGCTCCTCAGGTAACGTTTCGTAACTCTTATAAGGAAACTGCATAGATGCTTTTAAGCCGTTCCTTCCTCCAACACTTTCTCTCGTGGCTCTGGTAGCACAATCGGCGCTTTGCTATCCGTAGCAATCTCGCGCCGCAATTCCTCTACCTTATTTTCACGGCGGAAACGATGGTAAAAATCCATGTAAATTTGACGCAAACGCGCAGGTTTAATCTGCTTGCCACCCTCGTAATACTCCAATGCAGCCTCACCCATCGACCACGTAGAAGCTGCCGCAATGGCTCCTGCCACAAAATCGCCTCCAAAGGGTACCAGCTTGGCCGCCTGCTCTGCTACATAGCGCATACCCAACCCTCCGACCATCGCTGCAATCAACTCACGAGCATGTTTTCTTGCATCACTATCGTCCATTGACTCACCATAGAGCGCAGCCATACGCAAAACCAGACGCGCCTGCACCCCTAGAATAATGGGAATATCAATAAACGGGATCGGCTCCAGGCCCGCCGTCAACGTGAGCAACGTCGCATTACGGATGATCTTCTGGGCCGCCTGACGCCGGAATGCTGGTAGTTCACGTCCAATCGCCAGCGCCGCCTCCGGACTCGCTTCGATAATAGCCGGTATCAACTCTTCAACCACGTTTGTTCCCGTTTTACCCGAAATGGGAATCACACCGGGTGTACTGAGTAAAACTGCTACCTCGGTCGCAAACTGATCACCCGTCTCTCCACCCTTCAAACTATCTATCTTGTTTACTGCAACAATCGTTGGCTTCTTCAGCTTCTTAATCACCTCGTAAAGTTCACGATCATCCGCCTGCAAACCACTTGATGCATCAATCAAAAACACGATGACGCTGGCCTGATCCATCCCACTCTCCATCACACCTGGCAAATGTCCAGGGGTATCCACCAGAGTAAATGGACCAAAATCTGTGCGCACTAGCGTCTTCGTTGTGCCAGCCTGCGGAGAAACCGGAGACAGATTCTGACCTTTCAGCTTATTGAAGAGCGTGCTCTTTCCTGCATTGGGTTGCCCCACAATCACGACTGTGTTATTCAACCCCTCAAGGACTTCTCCCTGCGCCTGCTTCCAGTTTACCGCCTTCATAAAAGCTTGCACGACCGCAATACTACCGGGCAAGTTCTTTAGCGCTCCAACACCAAAATCACGCAAACCACGCTTCCGATCAGTCTTGCGCAATGCGCTATCGATTGCTTTTTTCTTTAACTTCTCTTGCTCGTCATTGACAGGTACATACGTATTCTTTTTGTTCGCCACGGATTATTCCCTTCCTGCTTCCAATCAGCCAGAGCTGTATCGTTGAAACCAGAACCTTATTCCTTTGATTATAGACATGTTTCTGCTTAAGAGCAAACATTACACAGTATTACCACGCACACCCACCATGGCGCGACTCATAAACGCCACATCGTCAACTTCTTTCTCAAGTGCTACAATGTCACAAACCGATCATTTCTAGCACTGGAGAAATTTTATGTCCATATCTGATGCAACCATCTACCAGCGCCCTGTTGAATTACTACAGCGCCTTATTCAATTCGATACCACCAATCCACCTGGCAACGAAGTTGAATGCATTCACTATATTAATACGTTGCTCACAGAAGCGGGGTTTGAAACGCTGCTCCTGGGGCCAAATCCCACACGCCCCAACCTTGTTACACGCCTCAAGGGACGCGGCGATGCCAGACCTCTCTTGCTACAAGGACATATCGACGTTGTCACCACAGTAGGCCAGACATGGCAACATCCTCCATTTGCTGCCACGATCGCTGATGGCTACCTCTGGGGCCGGGGCACACTGGACATGAAGGGCGGCGTCGCTATGATGCTCTGCTCACTCCTCCAGGCAAAAGCTGAAGGGATCGAATTCCCTGGCGATGTTGTACTGGCACTCCTTAGCGATGAAGAAGCTGGCGGCATCGAAGGCGCTCAATACCTGGTCGAACACCATGCCGAACTCTTTCAGAATATACGTTATGCCCTCGGCGAGTTTGGCGGCTTCAGTGTGCATATCGGGGGGAAAAAAATTTATATCATTCAGGTACTCGAAAAACAGGTCTGCTGGATGAAGGCAACCCTGCGTGGCCCCGGCGGTCATGCCTCACTACCAATGCGCGGAGGTGCCAGCGCAAAACTGGGCCGCCTCCTACAAACACTGGACCAGAAACGCCTGCCAGTACATATTACTGACATCCCACGTCAGATGCTGGAAACACTCTCGACAACCCTTCCCGGCGAGGCTGGTATGCAGTTTAAACGCATGCTCGATCCCACTCAGACTGATAGTGCCCTGGATACACTGGGTGTGCAGCAACGCCTTTTTGAGCCTGTTCTACGCAACATCGTTAACCCGACGATCATACGCGGCGGTCATAAAATCAATGTCATCCCTAGTGAAATTATCGTGGAAATGGATGGTCGCCTCTTGCCAGGCTTCACACCCGACGATATGCTGACAGAACTCCATCAACTCATCGGAGACGAGGCCGAAATTGAAGTCGCACGCTATAGCCCCGGCTACGCTGAAGCAAATATGGGCCTGTTCGATACCTTACGCACAATCCTGCAAGAAGCGGATCCAGACTGCGTCCCTATTCCTTTTCTTATGCCCGTCGTGACCGACGGACGCTTCTTCGCACAACTCGGCATTCAAACCTATGGCTTCATTCCCCTCGACCTGCCCGCCAACTTTAACTTTTTAGAAACGGTGCACGCCGCCGATGAACGTGTCCCTCTAAAAGCTATGGAATCAGGCACTCGCGCCATCTTTGAAGTACTACGCCGCAACAAGTAAACTATGAGTATTCTTGCCTACCCGCTTGACGTAGAACGCTTTTTCTGACATACTAAAAGAAGACGTTTCGAGATTATAATCTCATCTCCCGACCGACAACGAAAGGCTGCGGCATGCAAGATACGCCTATACAAAACACTACCGATGAGCGCGATTATCGTGCGGGCTTTGCGCTGGTAATGCGCTTCGCAGACCACGCAAGGCTACGCGGCTGGCACCTCACCGACCGCCAATTAGTTCATGAAATCATCCAACGCGAACGAGCCGCCCATATCCGCGCACAGAGTTCTCTCCCCATCGTGGGATCAGAAGTCCACTCCGCCGCCTGGAATTGTGGTCAGGCCGATGCCTTACGCAAACTCTTACGCGAACAAAAATCACATTCCAGGAAGGATAGCTAAACAAAGTCACCCATGGAAACATCTGTGCCCCCGGCTTCCACTAAACCTCAACCCGGTTCGGCTGAACAGGTCGACGCCGTCATTACCGAACTACGCCGCCTCTATCCACAAGCTGCCTGCACGCTCAATTACTCCAATCCCTTAGAGCTTCTCATCGCAACCCAGCTCTCCGCGCAATGCACTGATGAGCGCGTCAACATCGTGACAAAGACCCTCTTCCAGAAATACCGCAGCGTCGAAGATTTTGCCTCCGCAAACCTTGAGGAACTGGAACAGACTATCCGCTCAACTGGCTTTTACCATAATAAGGCAAAAAACATCCGCGCAACCTGCCAGCGCCTGCTAACTGTCTACGGCGGCACGGTCCCACACACCATGCAGGATCTCCTCACCTTACCCGGCGTTGCCCGCAAAACCGCCAACGTCGTACTGGGCAACGGCTTCGACATCGTGGAAGGCTTCGTCGTCGACACCCATGTTGGTCGCCTCTCTCGCCGCCTCGGCTGGACAAAAAATGATGATCCCGTCAAAGTTGAACAGGACCTGATGCGCATCACTCCCCATAAAGACTGGCTCGACCTCTCGCACCTGCTGATCTTTCATGGCCGTGCGATCTGCTACGCACGCAAGCCCGCCTGCGCGAAATGCTCCCTGGTCCACCTCTGCCCCTCAGCATTTCTCTAAAGAAGTCATTACACCCGTATCCACAACGCCCCCGGCATCATCTGCACAGTGAAAGAACGACCGCTCGTGGTCTCGCCATCCATCAACATATTGACCACTTGCTGACTCTCGATACGCACCGTTTTCGCACGATAGAATGTCACCTCGGGAAGGCCTTGATGCTCCCCTCGTTCCGCCACAGGCAACAATTTTAACGCTCTCAATAAAGGCGTGTACGCAATTGCACAGATGTCGAAAAGGCCATCGCTAACATCGGCCCATGGATTGATGCGAAACCCGGCTCCATACGTAGGCCCATTACTTACGGCCAACAAAACATAATGCTTCTCTATTGCCTGCTCATAGGCTCCACCATCCAGGTGAAACGTTAGCCAGGGACAACGCCTATAGCCAAATAACAATTGCTGCAACGTAGCGGTATAGTACAACCGCGACCCACTCAGAAACGGCACCTTTTTCAATCGGTTAGCAGCAACAGCAATATTCGCATCCAGCCCAACACCAAAAGCATTGACAAAAAAACGCTCATTGACGCGCCCTGCATCCGCTTCGATCAGTCTGCCATGAAACGCTCGTTCCAGTGCAGTTGCTGGATCACGTGGCAACTTCAGCGCGTGCCACGCATAATCGTTGCCGGAACCAGCCGGAATAATGCTCAATGGAACACGCTTGCCCGTGGATAGAATGCCGTTCGCTACCTCATGTACCGAGCCATCGCCTCCCACAATAATTACAGCCTGTCCTTGCTTCGCTGCACTGGCTGCACGATCCCGCGCATCTCCACAGCCGCTAGTCTCCACATAGTCCGCATGCTCTTGCTCTATATACGGGCGTAAAAGGGCACGATAGGCACGCATATTGCCACGATTGGCAAAGGGATTGAGGATTACGAGGGGATGATCTGAGGACTGCATTGCCTCCATAACTTCTCCTTCATCGGGGAAAATAGTTTTGCTGATTGTATCACCTTTTCAGCACGCGCACAATTGTGATACGCTGTGCATTGTATCCTTTCTGCAACTCAGAAACGTCTTCTTCTAACGAAGATATTTTTTAGAGACCACACACTAATAGAGAGGAGAATATATGCCATGTCCATCTGGATTCTCTACGGCCTCGTCATCATCTTTCTGCTGGCATTCCCTCTACTCGTTTTAGCGCTTGTACAGGCACCAGAGTCTTCCACAGAGAAGCAAAAAGAGAGTAGTAGTATGACCCATATTGATAAGGTATCATATGGTCTGGCGCTAGCCTTTTTTGTGCTTTTCTCATTACTTACGTTTGCTATACATAGAAGCAAATCATAGCGAATAGAACAAGTTCAAATATAACACTTAATGCTATCTCGTAGTCCATCAAAGATGCTACAAAACAGGATGCACTCAACGACATGGAGAAACTCTTGGGGACCGACCCACGACTTTCTAACTCAAACAAGCGGAACACCCGGCTCGAACAGAAAAGGCAGCTCAGCCCCACTTGCCGGAAGCTAATGAAAAATTGACGATAAGTATCCCATTTATTGCACAATCCTCTTCAACGTGGTAATATTGTGCACACATGGATTTACAAACAACAAAAAACACAATAGACGAGATCGATCAGCGTATCATTGAAGCGCTCCAACAAGATGGGCGGCGGCCATTTACGAAAATTGCCGCCGATCTCGGTATTTCTGAGGCCAGCGTCCGCCAACGCGTCTCTCACCTGATCAATACACATGTAATACAGATCGTAGCTGTGACCAATCCAGTCAAGCTTGGCTTCTCTATGGCTAGCATGATTGGCATTCGCGTCGCCGGCGAACGCCTGCTGGAAGCAGCTCAGGAAATCGCCGAGTTCGACGAGGTAATCTATCTCATCCTCTGTACCGGTCGCTTCGATCTCCTGGCCGAGGTGGTATGCCGCGATAATGACCACTTCTTACAATTCCTGACGGAAAAACTCTATAAAGTACCCGGTGTCCAACTCGCCGAAACATACACTTATTTGCGTGTGTGCAAACAAAATGATTGGGCTTTTCTCTCCCAGGCACGCCTCTCCCCCTCACCTCCTCCACACCAGGGATAGGAATAATTAACTTCCCCAACCTTTTTACCTTGACACCATTCGGCACCGACTCTTTTTCACTATACGTGTCCCACAAACAGGATGCGAAAACGTTTACCAGAGAGAGGGAGCAAACGTTGCTAATTGCAAGCAAATATGCGATACTTCCTTTAATGTGAAACGCTATGGGCCACGGCATGCAAAGCGGAAAATAAACCGCCCCGGCGGCACCATTTTCCATCACTATTTGACATCATTTTCTGATACTGTATAATGCGTTTGTAAGCATGTAAAGCTAGACAAAATTAGTGATACAAACCATTACTTACAACTATTTCTTTATTTTTTATGGAGTGCAGCATCAAGGAGCGCAGGTTTATCTCAGTGCTTCTCCCCTTCAGCGGGGTTTGTTGCCAGGGAGCAAGAAAGGAGAGGCGGCGTTCCTTACCCAGCCTTGATACACTGGGCTATTTACGCTGCGATGTCTGATGATAGAAACAGTTCCGTCAGGTACCATACTCCACGGACACTATCGAATCGAACACGTCCTGGGCAGCGGGGGCTTTGGACACGTCTACCTCGGTATGGACCTGGCAACAAATCAACAATACGCCCTGAAAGAATATTTGGTCTCTGGCGCTAATGCCCAGGAACAACTCAAACATGAAGCAACTGTACTCAGTCAACTCCATCACCCCAACCTGCCTGCATTCCAGGACGCCTTTATTGAACGTGGACGTTATTATGTCGTTCTGAATTATATTGAAGGCAACGATCTGACTGACATTATTCGCATCGCTCGCCAACGCAATGATACCGTGCCGATCAGTCAGATTATGGGCTGGGTACTCTCTATCTGCGATGCCGTGATGTTTCTGCACGTGCAACATCCACCCGTCATCCATCGTGATATTAAACCAGATAATATCCGCATCACCTCCAATGGAACCGCCATTCTGGTCGATCTGGGCAACGCAAAAGCATCCGCCGATGGCGCTCGCACTCTCTTCTTTATTCGCCATCAAGGCACACCTGGCTATGCCCCACCAGAACAATATCCCGGCGGCTCTGGTACCGACACCCGCTCCGACGTATACGCACTGGGGGGCACTCTCTATTTCGCCTTAACCGCTCATGAGCCTCCCAGCGTCTCTACCCGTAACCAGGCCGCACAACAGAATAAACCAGACTTACCTTCTTTACAGGAACAACTCGCGAGCAATCCTCCTGAGAATAACCCGGAGGCCAACGAACTACGCCAATTCAGATTGGGCGTGACCAAACCAACCAAACCCGCCCCACGTCATTCAAAACACCTTGCACAACTGGGCACGTTATCACCCACTCTCCTTGATCAGTTGAATCGTGTCATCCAACGCTCCATGGCACTTAAGCCAAAAGATCGCTATCAGCACGTCGCGGACTTCGCCAATGATCTTAAGCAAATCATGAAGGCGCTGCCACAACCAACGCCCCCCCCAGGCACATCACGTCCTCTCGATCCAAATAGTACCCAACCGGATCTTCCCATGCTCTATGATGCTCTCCAGGCTGCGAAAGAGCAAAAAAATCAAGGCGGTCAGGGTGCACAAATATCCTCTCCACCTGTGCCAAACACACCTCAGCCAGCATCTATGAATATCTGTCCAGTGTGCGGTACCTCTGTTCTGCAAAAAAGCTCTTTCTGCCCACGTTGTGGCACAGCTTTAGGAAGCTCCACGTCTACCAATAATGCAAGTATCGTCTCGGACGATCAAACGATGCTGATTAAACCATCACAGAAACCTATGAATGCTAATACCCCTTCCAATCCAGGGTATCCTTCTGCACAAGTGGGCGGCGTACAGGTCAAGCAAGTAGCATCCTCGGCGGCACAGCCAGTGGCTATGGCCTATCCCGGACAGAATTATACGTCCAACGGGCAGGTACAACAAGGCATGAGCACAAACGGAAACAGCGCTCCTCCCTCTCCGGCAGGCTTCACTCTTCCTCCACGCGTGATCATTCTCTCGCTTGTCGTTCTTGCACTAGTAATTGCACTTGTGCTCATACTCACACATCACGGGTAAAGCGCATCTTAAAATGAGTGATAGATGCGCTCAACCCCACATCTCAGAGAGCGAACGCCGCACCCGCGCCAACCACGCAGGTAAAGAGGTAGCCCAGGAGAGACGTTCCATAACATCTTCGATCAGCGCTTCATCAAGCTCTTGTTGAGCATAAAACAGGTCTTCGAGCGGACCATTAATGGTGGCAATCGGTGCAATAATGCTCAGAGCGTCGCCTAGTAACGCGGCCTCTCCACGCACCGGCGGATAGATTTCAGCATACGCATGCAAGAAATGGCGGCCACGTTCAGGCTCAAATCCTCTCTTCACCAGAGGTCGCGTGAGACTTTCACCAGGATTCCACTGCAGCGCACTAAAGTAAAACAGGCCATAGGCAACCTCAAAAATACGCTTCTCCCAACGCGTCGCTTCCATGCCCATCACTGCTGTTATGCCCGCATCATCGAAGCGCAAATTAAGGGCATGATAGTCGCCATGAATATGAAATTCAGGTAATACATTTTTGTTAGAGCCAATCGACATCATTGCAGCAGGCAAAACCGCTTCCCATTGATCAGCCCAATTTGCCAGGGCAGAAGCAACCGCCAGAACGCTCATCTCATCGACCTTGCTACGAGCTAGATTGAGATAGCTCTGCACAACAGCCCCTATCTGCGCTTCTACCGGCCACGCATGTTGATGTCCCTTATAGTGTCGTGAAGCCTGATGAATGCGACCAAGCATCGTACCCGCAGACTCAACCCACTTGAGACTGCGCCTGTCTGTTGTGCTGAAATGCTCTCCCACGACCCATTCTTGCAATTCAAAAGAATCTTCCCCAAGCGTGACTACCGACTCACCCTGGGGATTTGGGCGCAGAGCAGGCACTGGAATCCCTGCTTCCCGCAGGTAATGCTGGAACGCATAGCGATGTTGTGGATCTTCACCCATTAGACCTTCTGACCGCTCACGCAACACATACCGTTGCCCCTGCGTCTCGACGAGCAAGCTTAAACTCTCTGCATGAGAAGACTCTACCGCTCCAAGATTCGTCCACTCATCAATACCAAAGGCTCGCATGACCTCGTTAAGATCAAGCAAATCATCCTGCTCTTCTGCGGCCTCTTCATTGAAAAATTCGTGCATATTCTAATTTCCCACTCGTCCTGATGAACACCGCCCCTACGCCGGGGGAAAGATAATGTTAGACTTCCGTTGGCAAATCCTGGCGCGTCCCCCACTCGTTCCACGATCCATCATAGTTGGTCAACCTGGGATATCCCAGCATAGCCAGGCTAAAAAGCACCGAGGTCGCCGCTACCCCACCATTACAGTACGCTACAATATGCTCATCCGGTACAACACCTGCAGTCGAGAACACCTGCGCCAATTCCTCATTGCTGCGAAATGTCCCGGTTGCTGGATCCATCAATTCTTCGCGTGGAACGTTAAGCGCCCCTGGAATATGACCCGGACGACCCTCTCCACGCACAACCTTGCCCGTATATTGACCAATATCGCGTGCATCAATTAATTTGACTCCTTGCTGATTGAGAGAAGTTAAGACCTCTTCAGCCGTTGCACGCAATTGTGGCTGTACGCGAGGCGTAAATGTGGCCGCTGGATAGGAAGAAATAGTTGTTTCTACCGGACGTTGCTCACGTTGCCATTTGGGAAATCCACCATTCAAAACCACAACCTGATTATGCCCATAATAATTCAGCGCCCACCACAGACGCGTAGCAAACTGTGAAGAGGGATGAGCATCATATGCCACAACGAGATGTTGATCTCCAATGCCACGTCGTCCCAACTCTTCCGCAAAACGCTCCGGAGATGCAATCTGCGCCTCGACCTCATTGTCAGGATCAACAATGTCACTGCTCCAGTCAATATAGGCAGCCCCTGGAATATGTCCCCGTTCGTAATCCTCGCGTGCCCCAACATATTCCGCATACTGGACACCATTCCGCTCCTCCATGCGCACATACCCACGCATATCAACAATACGCAAATGGGGATCATGCAGATGCTCGGCTAACCAGGAGCTCTCTACTAAAAAATTATGACGTTCTCCATTCATATCAAAACCTCACGCTCTAGATTTTCCATGCAATCATCCCCACTCTTTATAGGGGAGTTTTGTCACCATTATACACCACATGTTGAGAATGCGCCCACGACGATGAGAACCCCTCTCACTTTACAGGTACACTACTGCTAATAACATACCAGTTATCACTTGTTCGTCCTTTATTGCCTATCAAATAAGTAGGAGTACTATCCGTCTGATGGGCAAATAACCCCACTGCAAGCTTGTAAGCATCCGCATGGACACCTGTAAAAGTTACAGATGTACTCGTAACGATCGTTTTACCTGGACTCCACGTCTGAGGATTTACCTTTAACAGCCACTGCTTCTGTACAAGATGATTCGCGTTATCCAGCAATCCAACCGCAACACTGACATGTTGATACAGATAGGAAACGCCCTCATTCTTCCACGAAAAGCTGATTGTACTCGCTTGCCGATTAGTGATGGTGCTGGGAATTGTCGCGCTACTGAGTACAAAATGATAGCCCATAACATCGGTTATTTGCTGAATCAGTTTCGCCTGCTGCGTGAGCATAACCTCAGCATCATTTCCCCACTGCCCCAAATTAATATAGCTTGGTTTGCCAGCCGCTACAGCACTGAGCATTTTTGCATCAGTCCAATCCTTTTTTTGCTTCAGCCATTGATACGTACTATAGAATTCAAACACAATAGGCGCTTTCCCATAGGCAAGTGTCAGCTCACTACCATTAGACTCTACCATAATCCCATCACGCCTCAGACCGATATGCTGACTGGCCGCTCTGGCATAGATACTTTTGTAGAGCGGTGACCCCCAGGGGCAGATCAGTTGGGTATGCTTAAATGCATTTTTGTAAATTTGAATGTGCTCTTGCACCCCTGCTGGGGTTAACAATACTGAATGAGGCAAACCATTGACACCCTGTGCCCCCCAATTACCATAGGATCGGATATCTATGAAGGCGATATCAGGATTCCCGTCATAACGTTGCGCCAGAGCAGTAACGAAATCCTGCACCTTGCGCAAAAAGATCGGGTTGTCCCACACAGGAATATATTGGATCCCCTTGCGTAAAAGGATATTATCATACGTCCAGGATTTGATTGCAACTGCACCATCGTTAAACACCCACTTAGGCGTCACATATTGATTTGTCGGGGTAGAACTATTCGCATTCATTACCCCAAAAGCAAACTTCTTATTAACATCTGTCCACTCTTTAAGCTCGTTATCAATAAGCGACCAGTTGTATACACCTTCCTGTGGCTCAATATCAGACCAGTTGTAGCGCGTATAACCAACACTGGCATAGGCAAGCGTCTTCGCCGTCTGATTCTTTGGACTTCCATATAATACCCATCCCTGCCCCGGATTAATAAGCAGCGCACTACTGACGACTGGCGTAACGATATGAGAGTTTTTTATCCCATTTGCTCGCTTCGCTACACTTGCCGCCAAAACTGACACGGAGATGGTGAAGTTACTCAAAAAAAAGAGCAACAGAACTCCTGCCCCCAGATTCATCAACTTTTTACGCCCAGGCCTGACACTGTACACCATACCAGATCTCCTTTATCACATACAACAAAATACGATTATTTTCACCGATTTAATATCATTATAAACATATTCGCTTCATTAATTTTATATCAGAAATATATAATCCATAATTAGCCCGCTTTCACAATTTTCAGCTATTGATTGACAAGAAGACAGACGCATCCTTCTTTATTAAATTATATAGGAAAAGCCCCGCCTTTTGAACGATGATGAGGGAAATAGTCTTAGTAAAAGGCTTCATAAACAACTAATGCGAAAATATCGCTACGACCACGAGAAGAAATTTTACTAGCAAATTACAAAAATTTGCATCCATGACTTTATCTATCAAGATGTCATGGATGCAAATTTTAGACTACATCAGGGGAAACATTGTCTCCCCTTCACAGGCAAAGAGTCCTTTTTTTTCTCATTGATTGGTTAAGAGAAAAGACCAGCCGCATCAGGATTGTCAGTGCTCACAAAATGAGCCGGCGACCCAAAAATGGTGCGCGGCGTAACTTTGATAATACGCATCGACGAATTTGGTGTCTGTGTTGTGACATAACGTTGCACCTGCAAACCAAGCGGTCGCGCAAGGACCAGGGCAGCGGTTGAAGCCAGAATGACATTGTTGGCATTGCCATAAGGACTACGCATTTTGGCAACCGCCATCGCAGAAAGCCCTGTCAGCATCGCCGACACCGCCAGATTGGTACCACAACGCTCATGCACAGCCAGCTCCGGACTCGTCGTACGCAGAAGAGTAAGCGCTTCCTGAGCCGTGGGCAAAATTGCCTCGGTTGGCAATTCACCAAACACGAAAAAACCGGACGCAAATGAAATGCCAGAAAGACGCACATCAGGATATTTTTTAGAAAGTAAGACAATTGTCGCATGCTCAAGCGCATGGTTCTGCTTCACTGCACCACCCAGCATAAACTGCTGCGCAACTTGTACTGCTGGATTTATAGAAACTCATAACTGTTATCCTTCCTCATTGGTTACGGACCATAGGCAATAGTAAAAACAACGACTTCATCGCCAAAATTGATGACATCATTGTCATTCAATACAACTGGCTGGTAAATTCTTATATTGTTCACAAGTGTACCATTGGCACTCTGCAAATCTTCCAGGTACCAACGACCATCCGAGAACCAGAGACGCGCATGACGACGCGAGACCGTACGCTCCGAAATCACTAGATCGTTCCCGTTTATGCGCCCAATCGTCGTCACATCCTGATGAAAACGGTATGAACGCCCGGCCATTACCCCATTCTGTATCGAAAGACGCGCGAGTAGCGGACGCCCATTAGGCCCCAGGTAACGATCATAGCTGGCCCGCTTATTCGCTAAATCATCACCACAACTCGTACAATACAGACGCGAACTCGGATTGGCCGCCCCACAACGAAAACAGGTTATCGGCATCATGGATGGCGCACTCGTACGCGGAGAAGGCGCTCCCAGTTGCGGACTACTACCACGCCCTGGCAAACTCCCCGACCCTCCTATCTGCACGCTCGGAAGAGCACCAGAGGATGAGTCGATTGAAGGCACACCACCCCGCCAGCGCGGCATCGCTAACTTAGAGGCCACTAACGCACTGGTTAACGCATCCACCAGCACATCCGCCGACTGATAACGATTCTGAGCCTGCTTCTCCGTCATCTTTAATACGACCCGCACAAGTGGTTCGGGTACATTATTCTCTACCGTCATCTTTTCGACCGGGAACGGTTCGTTGAGATGCTTCACCGTTATCGTCAAAGGATTGTCAGCCGTATACGGCACATGTCCCGTCAAACAGTGGAAAAGAACGATCCCTAATGAATAAATATCACTACGACGATCCACTGGTTGACCCGTCCCCTGCTCAGGTGACATATATTGTGGCGTGCCAATCCCCGTACCCACACGCGTCAGATTGCTCGTCGCCTCCAGCAACTTGGCAATTCCAAAATCTGAGAGCAGCAAATGTCCGTCTTTACGCACCAACATATTGGCTGGCTTCACATCCCGGTGCACAATCCCATTCCGATGAGCACAATCCAGACCCTCCGCCGCCTGTAAAACAAAATCAACAGCCTCAGCCGGGGGCAACGCTTTCTTCAAACGATCCTTCAATGTTCCCCCATCAACGTATTCCATCACAATATAGGTGATATTCTCATGCTCACCAAAATCATGAATCTGCACGATATTGGGATGGGCCAGCTTCGCAACCGAACGCGCTTCCTGAATAAAACGCTTCACAAAAACAGGGTCCTGGGCATGATATGATGGCAACACCTTGATCGCAACATAACGATCAAGCGTCGGCTGATACGCCTTGAAGACGGTCGCCATTCCCCCCGAACCAATACGCTCAACGATGCGAAACTGGCCCAGCTCTTTCCCTACCAGCTTCTCCATCTCATCGCTGCTACCCACCTGGCGCGGATAATTGTTTCCTGATTGCATAAACCCGATGGCTCCGTTCTGTTCCTGCCATTCATCCTCTTCACGAAAATCATTTAGAGTGCACTAGCAATGCTCCCTCAACCTCAGAAACTCCCTCGTATCTCTACTTTACAGGCAAAAACAGATCATTTTAGAAAAAACATTGTCGTCGTTCCTTAATCCCTTGTAGATTATACAGGTAGAAAGCCCTCCTGTCGAGAGAAACACTCTACCTCTATCCTCTCCCCACACAAACACTCTATCTGAACACGCTTTCACACTCACTCGTTTGCTAGAGACCAGGAATACTATACATTCCTCCCATTACACACCGTCTCGAGATACCCAATCAATCGAAAAAACTATATGCTCCGTATCTAGATCAGGAGAACGCCGCAATCCTGCTCGTTCCGCAACACGCATAGAGGCAATGTTCTTCTCTCTTGTACGAGCAACCACAGGCAAAAGTGGCATATGCTTCCGCGCGAGTACTACTGCCATCTGCGCCATTTCGCTGGCATATCCACGACCCCATATAGCAGGAATGAGCCTGTAATACAGGTTTAACACATCTCGATCTCGCCAGATAACACGTCTTACTCCGCCGAAACCTACAACATCCTCTGACTGCGAGAGGGTGATCGCCCAATATCCATACCCTTCTCTTTCCCAACCTTGCAACCACTCCTGTAGTACTTTCTCACTCGTGGCTACATCGGGGTCGGGGCCAGATGGATTATATCGATTGGTTGCTGGATCGCCATGCACAATGAACATCGCGGGGCCATCTTCTATCCGAAGGCGACGTAAGATAAGACGACTGGTATGCACCTCATTGAAAATAGATGCTAAATTGCTGTTTTCCATACTATGTAAAACGCAAAAAAATTGCAGTTATGAAATGTGGATGCAACATCATCCACATTTCATTCCATGCATTACCCCTCCAACAATAACGTCTCAGGATCTTCTACCAACTCTTTGACCTTAACCAGGAAACGCACCGCCTCGCTCCCATCCACAATACGATGATCATAGGAGAGTGCAACATACATCATCGGGCGTATCACAACCTGACCATTGAGCGCAATAGGCCGTTGCTCAATCTTGTGCATACCCAGGATACCCACCTGCGGCGCATTGAGAATGGGGGTCGAGAGCATTGACCCATACACTCCACCATTGGTAATCGTAAACGTTCCTCCCTGCAATTCGGGCAGGCTCAACTTACTTTCTCGCGCTCGCTTCGCAAGGTCCGCAATCTCACGCTCAATCTCGGCAAAGCTTTTCCGATCAGCATCTCGCAGAACTGGCACGACCAGCCCTTCTTCACTCCCAACAGCGATCCCTATATCATAATAATGTTTGAGCACCATCTCATTGCCCTGAATCTCCGCATTGAGGCGCGGAAAGGCTTTGAGCGCTCCCACCACTGCTTTGGTAAAGAAAGACATAAAGCCCAGTGAGATGTTATTGCGCTCTTTAAATGACTCTTTTCTTCGCGCACGCACCTCCATCACAACGCTCATGTCAATCTCGTTGAATGTTGTGAGCATCGCCGCCGTATGCTGCGCTTCTACCAGCCGTTGCGCTATGGTCTGACGACGACGCGACATCCGTACCCGCTCCTCACGCCCTGCCGCTGGCTGCACCAATGCTGGCAATACCATCGGCGGGGTGGCCGTCGCCTGGACAGGTTGCATGGGTTGGGTCGTCTCGGTTACGCGCGGCCCCTCCTGTGTGGGTGTCTTTTGCACATTCTGCTCCATATATTGCAATACATCTTCTCGCGTCACACGCCCATGCGGATTGGTACCTCTGACCTGAGCAATGTCCACATTATTCTCCGCTGCTACACGTCGCGCGAGAGGCGATGGCGGCCTCTGCGGCTCTGAGGACCCCGATCGTACAGCCGGCAGTGGTCCCGTATGCGTCACTACCTGCGATGCTTGCTGCGACCTGGACTCCACTGACGATATTCTATTCGTCGCAGCAGCACCGTTGGAAGCTGTAGGCTTATTCGTCGTCCCTTTTGCCGTTGCGCCATCACTCACATTGCCCGCCTCTATACTCTCCCCTATTACGCCAAGCACCTCGCCAACCGCAACGGTGTCTCCAACCTGCTTGACGACCTTCTGCAACACACCGTCCTGCTCGGCTGAAACCTCGACGTTGACCTTGTCGGTCTCAAGCTCCAAAAGGATGTCACCACGCCGTACAGCATCACCCTCTTTTTTCAGCCACGAGGCAATCGTTGCATCAACAATCGACTCCCCTAAGGTTGGCACAATAATTTCAGCGGACATGTTCTTCTCCGGGTTGCTTCAGCGGTAAGCCGGACGCCTCCGCTATAATATACTCCTGCTCGGCTGTATACAGATCCCAGAAGCCTGCAGCAGGACTTGAACGATCAGGACGCGAGATGATATTGAGCTTGAGTTTAAGCTTATTCTCCACCAATGGTGCCAGACGCGCAACGACATACTTCCAGGCACCCATGTTGTGCGGCTCTTCCTGCACCCATGCAACCTCGCGTGCATCAGGGTAGCCCATAAGAACCTTTTTCAATTGCTCAAAAGGAAACGGATACAGCAATTCGATGCGCACAATTGCGGTGTCTTCGCTCTGCATACGGCTTCCATGCGAGAGCAGATCAATAGCTATTTTGCCCGTGCACAGCAAAATACGCCGGATACGTCCGGGATTAGCACGTGCCTTGAGATCATCAATCACTGGCTGGAAATGTCCCTCAGTAAGATCTTGCAGCCGCGATGATGATAATGGATGACGCAACAAACTCTTTGGCGTCATCACCACCAGCGGACGTGGACAATCACTCAACGTCGCCGCCTGTTGCCGTAACAGGTGGAAGTACTGTGCTGCGGTAGAACAGTTGGCAACACGCCAGTTCTCCTCAGCCGCTAGCTGGAGATAACGTTCCAGGCGGGCGCTCGAATGCTCTGGCCCTTGCCCTTCATACCCATGAGGCAACAAAAGCACCAGAGACAAATCCTGCCGCCATTTGGCACGGCCCGAGGCGATAAATTGATCAATAATAACCTGCGCCACGTTGGCGAAATCCCCGAACTGCGCCTCCCACAACACGAGCGCCTCTGGCGCATGTACGCTATATCCATATTCAAATCCGAGCGCACCAACCTCGCTGAGGGGACTGTTATAAATCGAGAATGACGCTTGCGCCTGTGGTAGGTGCTGCAGTGGAATATACGTATCACCATCATTCTGACTATGCAGTACGGCATGCCGATGACTGAAGGTTCCGCGTTCAGTATCCTGGCCCGTCAGGCGAATAGGCGTGCCATCAGCCAGAATAGCTGCAAAGGCCAGCGCTTCAGCCTGCCCCCAGTCAATTCCTCCCTCCGGTCCCAACGTACTCGCTCGCCGCTGCAACATACGCGCAAGCTTGGGATTAAGCGCAAAGTCTTGCGGCCAACTCAATAATTCCGTGTTAAATTCTTGCATCCGCTCGGCGGTGATAGGCTCAGGGGTTACGACTAAGAAGCTATCCCCCTCGTCCTCATTGTCCTCCTGCGTATCTATATCGTATAAACCCTCGTCAGCCTCGCGTTTCGCTTTCTCCAACGTGGCAAAGGCTTCTTTCAACATCGCATCGGCTTCTTCAGATGAAACATTGCCCGCTGCCTCCGCACGTTGTGCATACAGTTCACGCACGGTAGGATGGGCACGGATAATCTCGTACATACGCGGCTGCGTGAATGCCGGTTCATCGCCTTCGTTATGTCCCCAACGCCGATAACCTACAAGATCAATCAGTACATCTTTATGGAACTGATCACGATAGGCATGCGCAATACGCACAGCAGTCAGACAAGAACGTGGATCATCTGCGTTCACATGAATGATGGGAATACCAAAACCCTTCGCCAGGTCACTGGCGAAATGGGTTGAACGACTATCTTCAGGCAACGTCGTAAAACCTACCTGGTTGTTGGCGATAATATGGATAGTTCCACCAACCCAGTAGCCGCGTAGATGCCATAAATTGAGCGTCTCAGCTACAACACCTTCACCAGGAAATGCGGCATCTCCATGAATCAAAATTGGCAACGTATTATCTACATCCTGCACCGGTGACCCACCTGCCGCACGCATCTCCTGTGAAGCCCGTGCCATGCCTTCAATAATCGGGTTGACGAACTCGAGATGGCTGGGATTTGGCGCAAGGATGACCTTCATCCCCTCCTCATTCTCATGCAGAATATTTTCAGCACCGAGATGATATTTGACATCCCCCGTCCAACCAAAACCAAACGTATCGGTAAGCGGTACCCCCTCCTCATGCCTGGCATGGGCGAACTCCGCCAGAATCGCTCCGTAAGACTTGCCTAACACATGCGTCAGCACATTTAGCCGACCACGATGCGCCATACCAATGATAATCTCTCTCGTCTCCGATTCAAATGCACCGTCAATAATCTCATCAAGCATCGGTACCAGGATATCAAGTCCTTCAATCGAAAAGCGTTTCTGTCCAGGCAAGATCCGTTGGAGATACGTTTCAAAGGCCTCAACCTGCGTCAGGCGCTTCAATAGTGTGCGCACCTCCTTAGATGTCGGAACGGTATGATACAGATTCAAACCTACCGCATCGCGCAACCACTGCCGCTCATCAGCGCTCTTCACTTGATCAAACTCATAGCTAATAGTGCCAGAATACATCTTCCGTAGAGCATCGATAGCCTCAAGTGCGTTCTTTGCTCCCTCCGCAGAATGGCCCCCTACCACCTCTGGTGGCAACTTCATCAGATCTGCTTCGGTTAAACCATGCGCCTCGGGCAAAAGCGCAGCATCACCCGGCGGCTCACTACCCAATGGATCAAGATCAGCACCAAGATGCCCACGTTCACGGATCGAATGGGCCAGCGCGGAAGCAGCAATCACCTGCGCAACCTGCACCCGCTCATCCTGCTCCAAAGAGGCAGATTCGTTCTGGCTACTCACCTCTCTCGCAACAGGTCCACTCCCAGTTTGCTCAGAAGATACTGGCTCCGACACTTGACTATCTGGCGACCAGGTAGCAAAAATGGCTCGCGTAGATGCATCAACTGATGCAGGGTCCTGCTTATAATGTTCATAAAGATCCAACACGTAGCCGGCATTGGGTCCATAAAATGTTTCCAAAATGTCCATAACATTCCTTTATATGTAAGTGATGCTCCATAAAGAATATCACGCTAAAGCATATTCTTCACATAAAGCAACAATCGCGTCCTTATCTGTAACAAATTCTTAGAATGTATTGCAAGATGAATTTCCTTTAAATGCGTAGATGCAAAACAATTTCCCGCCCACAGGCAAGGCACAATCCACTTCTCTGAAAACTACGCGTCGGGAGAGCTGCAAGCACAATTTTCCCCTACCAGAGTGTGCAATACATCTGGCCCTCCCTCAGATTATATCATAAGACAGGCTAACGACGCCCCCAGCTATTTGCCCCAGACAGGCAGAAAGCTTGTTATTGACATAAGCTGAAAACATTGTTATTCTCTATATAAAGAGAATGGCAATGCCATTTCATGTGCTTTTTTAACCTTCCCTTCTGTAAATAGAAAATGGAGAATCACAGAAGGTCAAAGCAACAAAAACAACAATGCCGTCTTAATGGACGAGACAAACCAGGCAATCAACAGAAAGGATTTCTAACAGTGAACGCACGGAAGCACTTTGCTATCCCTTTTTTGGTCATACTCGCCGTACTCCTTGCCCTCATCCCTGTTGCTACCTCACAGGGTAGACATGCATCAGCGGCACGCGCGGCCACAAACGTCAACCAACCAAACTGCCCAGGCATTACCCCCGCATCCTCTGGCGCAAATCCAACACTACCATACAGATTTGACTTTGGCTCCGGACCGGCGGCATCTGGCTACACGAAAGTATTGCCCACCACCGCTTATAGTGCTGCACGTGGCTATGGTTTTGCCAGTACCACGGGTCTCGTCGCTGTAAATCGTGGCGCTCCTGATACGTTCCATGGCGATTTTATTACCAGCAGTAAACCTTTTACCTTTAACACGGACCTCCCCAATGGTAACTATGATGTAAAAGTCTCTCTTGGCGATAATAATGCCTCATCTGCTGCAACGGTAAAAGCTGAGTTTGGCCGCCTCATGCTGAACAAAGTTGTCACAACAGCAGGGCATTTTGTGACACAGACATTCACGGTCAATGTGGCCGATGGACAGCTCAATCTGCAATTTACCTGGACCGATCCAAAAGTCGATGGGCTTGAAATCGCTAAAGCAAATACCGTAACCGTCTTCCTGGCCGGCGACTCGACGGTCTGCGACCAACCTCCCATGTCCGACCCTTATATCAGCTATAGCGGCTGGGGACAGGCTCTTCCACTCTATCTCAAACCAGGCGTAGCCGTTGCTAACTATGCCGCCGGCGGGCGCACATCCATCAGCTTTATCAACGAGGGCAAGCTGAATGATATCTTGAAAGTGATCAAACCGAACGACTACCTCTTTATCCAGTTTGGTCATAATGACGAACACACTGGTTCGGGCAGTTCTCCCTTCACCACCTATAAAGCTGCACTCCAAAAGTACATCGATGGAGCACGTGCCCATAAAGCCATACCTGTCCTGGTAACCCCCGTCGCAAGGAGAAGCTTTGACAGCAATGGCAATATCGTCGATACCCATGGCAACTATCCCGTAGCCATGCGTCAATTGGCCGCCGCAGACCACGTGGAACTGATCGATCTGACAGCTCTGAGCATGGCCTACTTCCAGAAATTGGGACCAACAGGCACGAAAGCTCTGTTTTTCTTCCTGAATGCCGGCGTCTCCCCTGACTTCCCAAATGGCGTTGCAGATAACACGCACTTCCAGGTCAATGGAGCAATCCAGGTCGCCAATCTCGTTGCCAGCGCCATCAAATCACAGGATATCCAACCACTGGCGTCGTATATTCAATAGCCCCGCTATAAGTTCATAGATGAACACGAACCCCTGGTTTTATGTCATTCATAAACCAGGGGTTCGTCTTGCCATATGATTTACATTCAAGAATTTACAACGCCGTGTGGCCGATCAAATAAAGTGCGGCGCAACATGAGCTACAAAATGTTTCAAGGTTTCCAGATCAGGAATACGGAACATAAAATGTGTGACCCCTACAGCACGGAAACGTTCGATTTCATCGATAACCTCGGCTGCATTCCCCGCAATATAGTGCTTGCCAGGATTACGCTGCACCCTTGCCGGATCTTCTGAGACGCTTAACGTTCCCAGATACGTCAACTTGATCTCCGCGAAAGCACGTCCTACACGTGCACAATGCTGCTTGAGGATCTCCACCTTGCGTGCATATTCCTCGACCGCCACTGAGTTAAAATTCCACCAATCCGCGTAACGAGCCACCAATGCAAGCGTACGCCGCTCACCACCACCACCAATGAGAATAGGGATGGCTGGCACAGGCGGTGGTGCACAATACGCATCACGGAGCACATAATGCTTTCCCTCAAAAGTCGCTGGCTGGCTCCCCCACAGAGCACGCATAACCTGGACAGCCTCCTCCAACTGCTCCATGCGCGTTTTGATTGGAGGAAAAGGATAGCCATAGGACCGATACTCATCCTCTTTCCAGCCCGCACCAATGCCCAGAATCACACGCCCACCAGTGAGTATCTGCAAATTAGCTAGCATCTTACCCACTAGCGCCGGGTTACGATACGATTGAGAGAGCACAGAGTGCGCCTATATGAAACTGAGGATACAGCGCGGCAAGATAGCTCAGCGTAGTCAGCGACTCCAGAGCATCGGTTGCATCCGCCTGCATATGATCCTCTAACCAGAGGGTGGTGAAGGCCGCCGAAAGCGTTTCAATACAGGCCTGGTTGTAGCTCAAGAGTTCGTGCACAGAATGACCAGGATCATTATGGCGTAGCATGAGCCCAAAATCAACGGTAGCCATAAATAGCAAAACTTTCCCCGGCGGATGGTTACATACCCCCGCCTGATCTCAAAGCAGCTAAAACAGATAAACGATCCTCTATCCGCTCGTCTCACTCATAATAATCAGGAATTTTCGTCTTTCTTAATCACCACAACACGTTCCATACAAGGATCGGTGTGCCGCTCCTGATCTTCCTGCAAGACTGATAATGTCTGTCGATAGACATTCAGAAAATCCATCAGCCCTACGGCTTCATCTACCGTGAGATCGAAGTTGATGCCCGATTCATGCCCAAGCACCATTCCATTCTCTTCCATACGTACCCGATATCTGCCGATAATTGCATCCATAATTTGTTTCTCCCTGGTAGCACATCATGCATACGTTCTCAGTAAAGAGGCATCAACAAAATCTTCTCTCACCATACTTCTATTGTAGAAGGAACGAAACGCTCCGTCAACCACTGAAATCTTTTATCCTATTTAGCACCTCTATAATAACTACGTTTCTCAGAACAATCTGGTTCCCAATTTCCATCTCATTTAGCTATTTACCTTTCCAGATACAGTCGGATGTCCTCGACAAGAACCTCTACATTCTGTCTCGCTATTGACATATACAGTGATGTGCGTTATGCTTTTTATTATGTTTTAGCACACAACTATAACAATCATGAGCAAGGAAAACATCTATGCCCAGCCACATGACTTCGCTTGGTTTTCCCGTAACAACCGAACAAGACTTCAGACATTACGTTTTTGCAGCATCAGAATTTGGGCGCAAGATAAAATCTCCCAATGGCTCATACACGTTGTGGGAACCTGGCAACGGCATTGAATTATGGGTACAGACAAACCTTCATAAACGTATCATCGGCATGAACCTTCATTTCAGCGGTCACTCTCGTATGCAACTGGAACTTACCCGCCGTATTTCAAAACCTGGACACAGCATCATGGATGGCGCACTCTATGCATGGGCAAATCCCCAGAACCATAAACCCGAGTCCGGTACCTATCCTCTCGTTTTCGACGTACCAGATTATGATCTGCACACCGATCTACGCTTACCCAAACTGGTGACCGTCCAACTGGCCGCCTTCGCACACGAACTACAGGGATTTGAAAGTACAGAGGCATACACAGCAGCACAAAAAACAGGCATCCAATTCGCCGAGGAGTCTTTTATTCCTTCCGGCCTTTTTAGACCCGGACCTCAAGGTGGTATGCGAGAACCTCCCCTGGCACAGGCTATTTTCAGCGGCCACGTTCTAGTAACACAGATCCTTATCAATCCTGTCACAGATCAGCGCTTCTATTGGGCACGCGTACGAAACTCCAGGCGGGGAACTAGATGTTGTAGCTGACCCACAGGTCGTGCAAGGCAGAGTCATCCGCTGCGGCATCATCAAAGGTACCTTCTGGCTCTCTGGACGCCTCGTGTAATGCAATCAAGGCCCATTATGCCTTGTAGGGGCGTGATACAATGCATTAACTCCAACAAATTGAGGGCTTCGCAAAAAATAATGCATCAAGAACACAGAAAAACGCGTAAAACGGTAGGGACCCGATTGCATCGCGTCCGCCATTCATGAAATCGTGGCTACGGTTGATCAATCACGGACGCGATACAATCGGGTCCCTACCGTTTTACGCGCATTGCAGGCATTCGTGTCGTGCTTGCGTCATTTTTTTCCGAAAGAGTTGGAGTCAATGGATGCAATGAAGTGGAATAACCCCATGCACCCAACACCTTACAGGATCTTTCACGAGAGTACAGGTGGTGTAGGCGTCGGCGTTGGGGTCGCGGGCGGTTGAGATACCGTCACAGTTATATTCACCATCTGACTACCTACACTGGTAGCAAAGACGAATGTACTTTGATAGGTGCCTGGAGCACTCAAAAGCGTCGTATCTACTGTAACCTTGATAGTCGTCGTCGTATTGGGGTCCAGCGTACCCTTCGGATTATCGACGCTTACCCAGTTAGCGCCCGGCTGTGCACTCCAGGTAAACGCAGAGCCACCGCAATTACCCGCTGTTAAAGGTTGCGTCGCAGCCTGCCCTTGTGAAACTGTTCCAAAATTCAATGCCGAAGACAACTTGCAGATACTCCCCAACGGGGTCACCGTCGGCGTTGCTGTCGGAATAAGCGTTGGCGTCGGCGTTGGCAACACCTGTATCGGTGTCAGCGTTGGCGCGGGTGGCAATGATGCAGGTATAACCACAGAAATGGTTACCTGAGCCACACCACCATTTGAACCCACCGTCATTGTCGCTGCGTAACTTCCTGGCTGCAGATCTGTCGTATCTATCTGAACATTCACGTTCTGATCAACACCCCCAGCCTGAATAGAACCAGAAGCAGGTGTGAGTGAGACCCAACTTTCACCGCTCGTCACCTGCCAATCCAGTTTCAATGTGCCCGTGTTCCTGATCGAGACCACCTTTATCGCCTGCTGACCCACATCCATCGTCTGGAAATCAAGGGTAGCGGTTGAAACGGCCAGTTTCGCCTGTTTCTGCGCAACTACCTGGAGCGAAACGTTGACATCAGCATTGCCCCCATCCGTCTGTATATGCAGAATAGAGGAATAGGTTCCCAGAGCTAGAGATGTTGTATCACAGGAGACCGCTAAAGATTGTGGAGATCCACCCGGCAATACTTCTCCGCTGCTTGACTGTAATTTCAACCATTTCGCCCCGTCACTCGCAGCAGTCCAACCCAGTGGTTTGCCACCCACATTCCCGATAGCGAGAGAGAGTGTTGTCTTTGTTCCCTTCTGCACCAGACCAAAATCGAGGGTGGTAGGCGAGACTGACAACTCAGATGGTGCATCACCAACTGTTATCGTCATTGTCGCGCTACGCGAGAACACATCTTCTGTTGCATGAATAGTATGCATGCCTCTCCCCCAATCATTTCCCACCGCCACCGAGGCATCAAACGTTCCAGCAGCACTCACAATAGTATCAGCGGGGGAGAACGCGGAAAATACCGTCATGCTCGCTGAAACTCCCTTATTACCCACTTTATTTTGTGCGACAATCTGCACCAACTGACTATTGTCACGTTTTAATGTTACATGACCCCCCGGCAAAAAACCACTCCCATGCAAGCTCAAATGCTCACCCGGCACAACACTATGCTTACCAGTCAGCCCGCCACTCAAGGACAGTGCAGGCGATACGGCAAGAGCCACTCCAATCCCTGCAGTCGTCAATACAATAACAGCGGTAACAACCACAATCACCCATTGCGTTACAGCACCTTTCGCCGACCTCATACCAGCAGAAGAGACCGTATGCGTCTGCGCTAGCCGCGTTTTTTGATAAGTGACTCTTTGGAGCTGCGGTATGCTGGATACCAGAGGTGCGCCATTCACCTGCGGAGTTCCCTGCACAACGGGTGCGCCTGATGGTCCCTGCACTTTCGCTCCTGATAATGGAACACCCCACACCATAGCGCGACGCATTCGATCCTCTTCCTCTTCCTTGTTAGAACGTTGCGGTACAGGTGGCGTCCAGACGGCATTATTAGATGGCGTTAAAACAGTGCGCTCTTCTTGTTGAGGATGAAATACCGTTTGCTCATTAACCATCGTTGGCAACGTCGTATTACTTATAATTGTTGGGCCATTCTGTGATGACCAGATAGAAGAGGATGCAGAACGATTGTGGGACTGCTCACCTGATACAGCAGAGAGGCGACCACAATATCCACAAAATTGAGCCTGTTCCGGCAGCTCGGTGGCACAAAATGCACAGTGACGCATACTCGTTTCCCTCACCGGGTTGTATTGCTTCAGCCTTGTTATATCTATCTCGACAAGCGCCGCTAATAACTAGACGCTCCATCGATCCATTTTTAGACATCGTACCTATACAAATATAGTATAGCAGGCTTTTCGTAACGTTCCAGCAACGATTTCACAAAAATAATGTGATCTTCCTCACAATATAGATTGGAAAATGGTCATATAAATGGCGAGGGATTGTATAGACGGTGAGCACAACGTAGACACGTAGCGAGCACATGGGCTTATTGCACTTTTTTGTTGGGCAGCGATGGGCTTATTGCACTTCGTTCCATTGCGCCCCTACTATTATTTCATTCCGTTCTTACATCTATTTGTGTCTCATATATGACATCGTAGGGGCGCAATGGAACGAAGTGCAATAAGCCCGGCTCCGGCTTCGGTGGAAGAGCAGGAAGCCGCACCGTAAAACAGCTTCCTTCACCAGGAGTGCTTTCGACAGCGACAGTTCCACCCATAGCCTCGGTCCACTCTTTTACCAACGCCAGCCCCAGGCCAGTCCCTCCACCCATATGCGAACTCTTTGACTGATAAAAACGCTTCCAGATATAAGGGAGATCCTCCGCAGCAATACCTTCACCCGTATCTCGCACCTGCAAAGCAATACTATTATCCTCGACCAGCACCATAACCGCCACAATACCACCGGGAGAGGTATGTCGCACACCATTATGCAACAGGTTATAGAGTATCTGCTCCAATCGTTTTGCATCCACCAATACAGATGGCAAACAGTCGGGTATATCGGCGACCAGCTCAATTTTGCTTGAACGCCACGCAAGCGGCGCAGAAGAAGAAACGAGACGCTGCACAATCTCACCAACATCGGTCGGCACACACTCAAGTTCAAGCTTACCCACCTCTGCTCGCGAAAGGGTAAAGAGATCCTCGACCAATCCATGCAAACGTACCGTCTCATCCTCCATCACGCGCAGATCACGGTGAATGTCCGGTCGCGCAATTCCATCCCAATGGATCAGCATCGTTTCAAGATAACCACGCAAGGTCGCAACAGGCGTACGCAATTCATGAGACACATTGGCAATCAGCTCACGCCGCTCATTCAGCAATTTCGCTACATTGTCGCGCTGCTCTTGCAATTCGTGCATTGTACGCTGCAGATCGGTCGCCATCGCATTGAAGTCCGATTGCAGTTGCGCCACCTCATCCTCACCCATCACGGGCACACGCACATGATAATTACCAGCTCGCAAAGCACTCGTTGCCGCCGCCAACATCTTGACACGCTGCACCGTGCCACGCATCGCCAGATAGGAGAATAGAGCAAAGGGAGGAATAAGCGCAACCAGCACACCCAGACTGACAACCACAAGCACCATCGTCACAGGTAATACATAAATAACAGGTGAGCGATAGAAAATTAACCCATCAATAAGCAGAATCAGAACGCCCGCACCCAACGCCAGCAACACAACTATCGCGTGCGCCAACGACCAGACAAGCTGCGTACGCCGCAAACGATCCCAGAACAGCCACATCCGTACACCAACACGGCAAATAACAAAGACAGCGATATTAAAAAATAGGGCTGGTACGATCCATAGAACTCCATCATAATTCGTTTGCCAGGCCGTTTCATTCTGAAACAAAACGAAGCTACTTATCTGACCCAGATAGTTCAAAATCAAACTCAAAGCAGCGGCCAGAAGGAGCAAAAGAGGATACCTTTGCCAGCGCGAAAGTGGGAAGCGCTTGAGACGTGCCGCCAGCCAGAGCATGCAGAATGGAACACCGAGAAACGTAAAAGTAGCCTGCAAAAATGAGAAAGGAAAGGGTCGCGCACCAATAGTGAGGGATTGCCCACTCAGAATACCCAGAATAACAAACGCAACGACAGCTATACTCAGTACCTCTAACAGAGCACGTAAGGGACGCGCACCCAGAAAGAAACGTGGCATCATCATCCCCTTTCCGGTCGTAGACGATACCCAATGCCCCAGACAGTCTCGACATCCTCACCCAACACACCCAGCTTCTTACGCAACCGCAGAACGGTATTATCAACCGAACGATCACCACCGATATAGCTTTCACCCCACAGCGTATCAAGCAGATAAGAACGGCTAAAAGCACGCCCCGGACTCCGTAGGAGCAGATCAAGCAACGAAAACTCGGTCGGACTCAAATCCAACACCTCATCCTCAAGCGTTGCCAGGTGCGCTTGAGGATCAAGATGCAATGATTTATAATTCAGTGGCTCACTGGCTTCACCCTGATCAGAGGTCAGTATCTGCTGCACAATATCAGCCCGCCGCAATAACGCACGGACACGCGCAATAAATTCGCGCATGCTAAAAGGCTTGGTCAGATAATCGTCAGCACCCAGTTCAAGGCCAATCACGCGGTCGGTCTCCTCACCACGCGCGGTAAGCATCAACACAGGCGTCGACAAACTCTGGCGTATACGCCGCAATACCTCCAGACCATCCATCTGAGGCAACATCCAATCTAGAATGACCAGTGCAGGCTGCTCTCTGGCATGCAATTTTACCGCCGTCAGGCCATCGCCTGCGTGCACTACCTGATAATTATTTGCTTCCAGCTCACGTATAATCACCTGAGCCAGATCATATGTATCTTCAACCAACAAAATCTTTGTCATGTAAGACCTCTCTACATTATTATATCTCTTTTTACCATCCTCCCTCTCAAAAAGTTGGCAACCACATATCGACTTCATACTCTTACAGAACAGCACTCGTTACCACTCCATCAAACGTCATCCATTAACATGTTTACCAACGCGGCTGAGAGTGCAAATCAAAACGTCGTGCAACCCACTCCCCCACAAAAGGCAACCTGAAGTACACACCACGAACCGCCTGAACCATCACAACAATCCAGCACACAAAAGCAATAAAGTTCAAAAACAAAAACGCAAGGATGAAAGGAATAAACATAATATGCATATGGTGCGCGAAACTTACCATGCTTATAAATAACCCGAAATCAAGCAGGTTGATTATGCCAAAGAAAACGAGCGATTGCAAAGCATGAAAGCGCACAAAGCGATCTCGACCCCCCAAAAGCATAAAGAGCAAACCCGTCAACCAGCCGCCCGAATAGCTCAGGAGAGCGGCGAAGCGCGTATCACTAAGTGGTGGGACTCCTGTAAAAGGCTTCTGCTGAGAAAAGGTTGGGCCATAGCTTGAGAGTGGCGGATAGTAATCCTGCTCCTGAAACGTCTGATGCGAAAATGGTTTATAATAGTGAGAAGATCCCATATATTCCGTTCTTTCACCGTGTGTGGCTTCTCGATCGTTGTGCATTTGCATAAATTCGTATCCTTCGCTATTTGCAGATGAAACTGAACACTTCTTCACCCTCTTCAACAAAAGAATTTCAGGAGTGGTTTCAGATATAACTGTAACAGGACGATGTCACAACGCAATCGTAGAAGTGTCGCAAACTTGTCGCAGCAGGCAAGAATAAACCCGTGTGGGTAGGCAAACCCGCACGGGTACACAATAACGTTTGACAAAGCACTACATTTTTACCGCGCCGTTCGTCGACCATAAGCCCACACAGCCAGCGGAAAGAAGATGATAAGGATCCCTATACACCATGCAAGCGCCTGCAAGATGGTCGAGCTATCAGCCTGATTGAGCAACAGTCCTCGTACAGCATTGACGATCAAAGAGACCGGCTGATGCTCCGCAAAGGTACGCAACCAATCAGGCATACTCTTCGTCGGCACAAACGCACTACTGGCAAAAGTCAAAGGGAAAAGCCAGATGAAACCAGCCGATTGCGCCGCCTCCACCGTGCTCACCAATAAGCCAATGGTTGCCGAGATCCAGGAGAAGGCAAAACTGGTGAGCAAGAGCAGGCCAGCAGCCGCAAACCAGGATAGCACATTCCCTTGCGGTCGAAAACCAACCAGCAAACCAACCGTCCACATCACGATGATAACAAACGTATTCCGCACCAGGTCAGACAACGTACGGCCCGTTAACACCGCCGATTTTGCCATTGGTAATGAACGGAAACGATCAACCAGACCACGCTGTAGATCATTAGCCAGCCCAATACCAGTAGATGTCGACCCAAAGATGACCGTCTGCGCAAAGATGCCTGCCATCAAGTAATTGACATAACTTGTACCCTGGACGACGATGGCTCCGCCAAAAACGTAGCGGAAGAGCAAAACAAACATGATTGGCTGAATCGTGGAAAAGATCAGCTCTTCGGGTATACGTGGAATCTGGACCAGGTTCCTCTTTGCCAGCACGAGCGCATCGGAGATTGTCCAATAGATGGCTGGACAATTCAAGGGCGTCAACTTTTTTGTGGTGGTGGCGATACTCATCGTGCACTCCTTAACATAGGCTCAACATCCGTTTTTTGCTCAGGCTGCTCTGACTCTGTCGCAGCACGTCCGGTCAAGGTAAGAAAGACATCATCCAGTGTTGGACGCCGTAATGCCAGATCATCAAGGGCTATGTGAGCCGTATCCAGATCACGCACAACGCTTGCAATAAGTTGTGCTCCCTGCGTCACAGGCATAATAAGACGACGATGCTCGGCGTTCACCTGAATTTCTCCCGCACTATATGAGCGTAATGTAGTAACAGCAACATCTAAATCGCTTCCCGGTGCAATGGTGACCTCGATACGCTCACCACCGATCTGCGTCTTCAGTTCGTCGGAAGTGCCCCTTGCTATCACATGCCCTTGATCCACCACGACGATCTGGTTTGCAAGCTGATCAGCCTCCTCCAGATATTGCGTGGTAAGCAAAACAGTTGTGCCATCAGCAACCAGACCCCCGATAATATCCCACATGGCAAGCCGACCACGTGGATCAAGCCCGGTCGTTGGCTCATCGAGAAAAAGGACTGGCGGCGACACAATCAGGCTTCCCGCCAGATCGAGGCGGCGACGCATCCCACCAGAATAGGTTTTGACGACACGTTTAGCGGCATCGGTTAAGTCAAAACGCGCAAGCAGTTCGTTAGCCCGCTGCCGTGCAATAGAGCCGGGTAAGTGATAGAGTTGCCCAAACATATAGAGATTTTCGTAACCCGTCAGGTTTTCATCGACAGCCGCGTATTGCCCTGCAAGCCCAATACGTGAGCGTAATTCATTGGCATGCTTCACAACATCAAGCCCCATCACCTCAGCATGTCCCGCATCCGGTTGCAGCAACGTCGTCAGGATACGGACCGTGGTGGTCTTGCCAGCCCCATTCGGACCCAGCAAACCAAGCACTTTCCCCTCTTCGGCAACCAGGTCAAGCCCACCCAGCGCTAGCGTTTTTCCATAACGCTTCTGAAGCCCCTCGGCAATAATCGCCGGTTTATTTGACATACTATTTTCCTTTTTATCATGATAGAGCCGACACCGGAAACCAATAAAAGGTCGGCATGAAACGCTCATCATTCATTGCGTCCCCTTTGACGTAGGGGCGGATGAAGATTGATCGAAGCTTGATAGAGCAGCTAATCCCTATATTTGAATGATGCCCTATTAAAGTATTCCAGGTAGAGGTTGTATTTACGGAAACCAGGGGTCTCGGTCGCCACATACTATAAGACCTGAACTCCTGAGCATCATAAAAGCGGCTTCTTGACGCATGCGTTTCCTTGTGCTATCCTCTATATGGACACATGTCCACTTCCAATAGTTTAGCGGACAATTGTCCACTTGTCAAGAGGGGGAGATAGGAATGGAAAAGATTCATGGGCATCTATGGCCGGCAGGGTTGCCAGAGCCACCTCTTCTCCACGAACGATCCGAACGACGGGACGCTAGCGAACACCGTCAACACATTCTAGAGGTTGCACAACATCTCTTTGCCGAACATGGTGTCGATGTCGTCAGCATGCATCAGATCGCCAGAACAGCCGGCGTTGGGCAAGGAACGCTCTACCGTCGCTATAAAAATAAGAATGAACTATGTATGGACCTGCTTGGCGAGCGCCACGAGCGTTTCGTACAGGATCTGGCAACTTCGTTGGCACAGAAAGCAAACTCACCAGTGCTTGAAAAATTGGATAGTGTTCTGACACAGATCATCGCACTTATCGAAGAGCAAAGTGCTTTCTTGGGTCCAACACCTGAAATGCATGGTCATCGCTGCGAAAAAGCAAACAAGTTCCAACATTTTTCGTTCCAGGAAACGTCTTTACATCGCTGGTTCTATAGTTTGATTATGGAGTTACTCACCGAAGCTGTGCAGCGAGAAGAACTGGTCTCACTCGATATTCCCTACACTACCGATGCCATCCTCGCCACCATCCATCCCATGATCTACCACTTTCAACGTCGGGAACGTGGCTTCTCGATGGAACGGATTTTGCAAGGGGTACGACGTATTTATATCGAAGGGATAAAGTCGCCGCAGAGTACGATACCGATGTAGGGGCCTCGCAGCCTGGCTCCTTTTGCTCCCCTGGTCTTGTCCATGGATGAAAGTGTTCTCGACACCATGCTTCGCCGTTTCCCTTACAAAGAAGAACTGGGCCATCGTGCTCCTCGCCCTCTGCTTCCCCCTGGTAGGATCGCTGCCCTCTTCAACATCCGAACCCAACAATGGCATCGCATCGATGTGCTTCCCGATGGGCAGGCCAATTGCAAAGTCCATGCCCGAGCCTTGCTCTGCGGCCTGCCTGCTGGCACCCTGGTGCTCTTTGATCGTGGATACACCTGTTTTTCGTTCTTTGACGAATTGACGACCGCAAGCTTGCGTTGGATCACCAGAGCCAGCAAGGCCACCGGCTATCCTGTTGTGCATGCGTTTGTGCAGCGTGATGATCTCTTCGATGGGCGGGTGCGGGTGGGGCGCTATCGCGCCGATCATGCTGGCTACACCGTACGGTTGGTGCGCTTTCGCCACCATGGCCAGTGGCATAGCTACCTGACCAACGTCCTTGATCCCCTCCAGCTTTCGGCGGCGGATGTGATCCGTTTGTATGCACGCCGCTGGGATATCGAACTGGCATTCCGGGTGTTGCAAGAGCATCTGCATCTGCACACCCATTGGTCCCAAGACTGGCCAGTGCTCGCCTTACAGGTGTGGGCCAGCGTGATTGTGGCCCAAGTTTATCATGCCTTGCAGGTGGCGGTGGCGGCTGAGGCTGGCTGTGAGGTCTTTGAGGTCTCTCTTGCCTTATTGGTACGTTGGGTGCCCCGTCTGCTCGCCCAAGGACACGACCCCATTGAGGTTCTCTTGCGTGCGTCAGGGACGAGCCATGGGCATTATTCGCCCTTCTCGCCGTCATCCGCTCGATCTTCCTACCGTGTGCCTTGAGGAGATTTGCTGGCCTCCTGGGGATGTCTGTTTGTGGCTCCTTCCTCGGTATGCTCATAAAAAAGCGGGGAAGAAGAACAGGAAAGGAGAAAAACAGCAAAAAACGCCCGGTCCCAAGAGCAAAGAACGATTTATCGCGCCCACGGGTGTCAGGTTATGGGTATGCTTCTCAATTAAAGTGGTTGGCGGTGCATGATATGTTCATTCTGGCGATGAGCCGAGGAAGCAAGAACGTGGTCAGTAAACCGACAAGTACGAAAGCAATCAGAAATGGTATCCAGACGTTGGGGGATGAGAAACGTCGCAATAGAGATGTCCTTCTAAACATAACCATATTCCTCCTGAAATTCTCTCTTCTCTAAAGAAGACGTCCATCAAAGCTGTGAAGTTCCTGGTAAATCGGAAGCGAAGTCCGTTCGCAGTGAACAAACAATGAGGAAAGTAACAGGTGAAAAGAAGAGCTTGATGTGAGTGGGGTGACCGATGGGGCTTGAACCCACAACCGCTGGAGCCACAATCCAGAGCTCTGCCTATTGAGCTACGGTCACCATGTGCTTTCTGAACACATCGCCAGTATAGCGGACCACTTGTGACTTGTCAAGAGTTACAGGACAGTTATCAAAGCAATTCTGCCCTTGACAAGAGAAAATCTCTGTCCTACACTGCACTATAGAATGGCAGATCAGTTACAAGCATGCAAGAAAAGGACAAGACCAACTATGTCACATGGATCTCAAGGGATTTCAGAGCAGGAGGACGAGCAATTTTTAAACCCAGAACAGGATCTATCACAACTTCCTCAACTTCCCCCTGGCATTTTTCTGCCTGCTCCAGGGAAAACGCCGCGCTGCCGCACACCCTGGCCTGACGCCATTGATGTGATCTTTGAGAAAGATCCAGCCTGCAACAACATCCTTGAGGCTCTGCTCTACCCTGGCCTGTGGGCAATCCTCTACCATCGCCTTGCGCACGCACTCTACAAAGCACACATTCCACTGCTGCCACGCCTGATCTCGCAATTTGCACGCTTCATGACCGGTGGCATCGAGATTCACCCCGCCGCACAGATCGGCAAACGCTTCTTCATCGACCATGGCGCAGGCGTGATGATCGGCGAAACAACAGTAATCGGCGATAATGTCATGCTCTATCACCAGGTCACTCTAGGCGCGACCGGCTGGTGGCGACCAGGCCCCGGTCGTAAACAAAAACGCCACCCAACCATTGAAGACGATGTGACCATCGGCGTCGGCGCTGCTATTCTAGGCCCCATCACTATCGGCAAAGGAAGCCGGATAGGTGCCATGGCTCTGGTCCTTGAACCGGTATCTCCCAATTCGGTCGTCGCCTCCAAACCAGCCGAATTATTAGTCAAAGGCGGCGAACCATTGGAGAAACATCTAGAATTAACACAGGGCTGGAACGGCAAAGATCCGTGGGAACTCGATTACCAGATCTAGCATATCCATCAGCTAATCGTATGATAGCAGCGTCGCTATCACGATCTCCCAGAACCACGCCACATCAAGCGCATAAGCAACATATATGCACGATTCTTTACCATATTTTCCATAAATATCGCAGACCGTGCGCCCCGTCGTCCACTCTCCCTTCGTTTCAATCGCCACGTGCATCCTCTGAGCTTGCAATATGTTCGGATCGATCACCGCCACCACAGCACAAGGGTCGTGCAGAGGCGGATATGCAAAACCAAAAATACGTAAATACGTCTCAGCAAAAAAGACCAGCAAGTCAGCGGCAAAACATGCCACCCGACGCTCGGAGACACGCAAACGCTGCAAAACGTCTGGCGTTACCAGTGCTTGATGCGTCACTTCTAGCGGAACCATCGTAATCGGACGACCACAACCAAAAACAATCGCCGCCGCCTCCGGATCAAACCAGATGTTAAATTCTGCCGCCGGCGTCGTATTGCCCACACCAATTGCGCCCCCCATCAGCGAGATAGCTTTGATCTTTGGGACAATGGCAGGCTCACGACGGATCGCAACTGCAAGGTTGGTAAGTGGTCCCGTGTGCACCAGGGTGATATCTCCCTCCGATTTCAATAACAACTCGATGAGTAAGTCTACACTGTGCTGCGGAGCAAGCTCAATATCCGGTTCAGGAAGCTCTGGTCCATCCAATCCCGTCTCGCCATGAATATCGGCGGCATGCTCTGCAGAACGCAACAGGGGACGTTGCATCCCCATCGCAACCGGAACGTTGTAAATTCGTGCCAGCGAACAGATTTTGAGCGCATTATACGCCGTCTTCTCCGCTGATTGGTTGCCACCAACAGTAGTTATGGCTAACAATTCGATGGCAGGATGATGGGCTGCCAGCAATAACGCGATCGCATCATCATGGCCGGGGTCACAGTCGAGGATAATTTTGTGTTTCATGCAATTTGCCTCTGGTGATCATCCACCATCATAGCTATCATGAGAACGTTGCACGAGAGAGCGCAATAAATAAGCTGTAGTATTTTATGCTAGCATACGAGCAAGAAGATTTCAAGCGAGGGTTGGTCTAGCGATGGCTTTTGATTTTCGCTTCCCACATTCCCGTATTCCTGCAATTCCTGTTTAAACGTATTTTTCAGGAAAATTCATCTTTACGGTGGGAAAACGCTCGTTAAAAGCGTAGGGGCGTCACCTTGCGTCATCGACTCCAACATATCGCGGAATTTGCCAATAAATGATGCATCAAAAATAGCGAAACACGCGTAAAACAGTAGGGACCCGATTGCATCGCGTCCACCATTTATGGAATACGGGTTCCAGGGTTGATCAATCACGGACGCGATGCAATCGGGTCCCTACCGTTTTACGAACATTACAGGCATTAGCATCATGTTCTCGTCGTTTTTTCCGAAATAGTTGGAGTCAATGCACTTGCGTGCGCACGCTCCCCTATGAACCACCTCACCTGAGAACTTGTGCACGCTTTTAACGCTATTAGACGGAGATCCTCTATCAGAATTCAAATTTATGATAGAACAGTTCCCGACCATTATTCATTAAATATGGGTTGCCATCCTCTTTCATTATTATCCTCAACTCCATTTTCTTGGGCATGTTTGTCCCTTATTAATTTTGCACGGGTTTCTAACTGTAGCTGCTTCTTTATTCTGCTTTGTTGCTCGTCAATGCACTCGCATACCATTCTAATGCTAAATGCTACATTTACGCTATCAGTGTCCAAATGTCTTCTCATAGATTGCCAATGATCGTCTAAGGAGAGGCTTTGCAGTTTCATACTTGCCTTGTCCTATATAGGTGATAGCTAAATTATGAAGACTATGCTTCCTGTATCAGGATGATCATGTCCCAGAACTTTCTCGCAGATAGCAAGCGCTCGTAATTCGAAAGGTTCAGCCTGATCGTATAAATTTTGCTCGATGATAAAAAGAGCCAAAGTTTCTGAAATAAAGTTGAAACTTTTGGATGTTCATACCCTAGAACTTTCTCACCACTTGCAAATAGCTTGTTCTAAAAGAGGCAAAGCCTGATCATACTTATCCTGAGCAATGTAAGTCATTAGCTAAAAGAGAGATGCCATGAAGAATATCAGGATGTTCGTGGACTCAAATTTTTCTCGAAGATTTCTTACCTCTCTTTGTTGAAGAGCTTCTGCTTGCTTATAATCTCTTGGCTCAAAAGAAATACTTGCTAGATTAAAGAGACTATAAGCTACATCAGGATGATCTGAGTCCAAGTACTTTCTCACGAATATTCAACGCGCGTTGATGTAACAGACTTAGCTTTCAGCTATCTCTTCTCTGATCACTATAGAGCAAGCCAAGATAATTAAGAGTAGTTGCTACATCAGGATGGATCTGGCCCAAGTAACTGCTCCTGGATACTCAATGCTTGCTAGGTAAAGCGACTCTGCTTTTGTATATTTACCTTGATCGTAATACAATCGGGCCATGTGATAAAAACTTTCTGCGTAAGCAAGATTTTCAGCTCCCAGAAGTTTCTCACGCATAGAAAGCGCCTTCTTCAGCAAGTGGTTCGGCCTCTGTATAATGTGCGCGTTCACGTAAAAAATCACCTGCTCGATCAAGCAATTGGGCTGCTTCCTCAAATTCCAGGTTCTATTCCTCCACAAGCGTCATACAAACCTGTGCATGTGGAAGATAACGCTGGCAACGCGACCACGTCTCAAATTTCACCTCTGGGAAATGCCCGATTGACAAGACGTACTAGTGCGCTCTGCCCATTGGCGCTGTATATCAGGGTCCATCCCATCCTTAAGCACAGCTTGAACCAGGCGATGAATGGTCAGGGTAATATCATCAGGATTGCGGCGCACAAGAGAATATCTGAATAGTTCCTCAATTGTCTCATCCCACTCCAGGAGATCAGCAGCAATAGACTGAAAAAGCGGACCAAGTTCTGATGCTCCATCAATAATAAGTTCTTCGGGAATGGCATCTGGCTGAAGGAAAGCACAGAGACGTAGAAGATCAGCAGCAGCAGGTAGAAGTTTCCTCAATTTTCTCAAAGGAGAGGGACCAGGTAGTAGCTACAGATTTATCATAATCAAAAGAAAGTCCATTACGATCTTGCAAGAGGGCATTGCGTCGCTTTTCAGTAACGTTCTAAATAACCGGATAGGCCACATCGAGTTCTCTCAATGTAAGCACCAGCCTGAGCAAGGGCAAGGGGAAGCCCACCTAATAAAGCTGAGATTTCTTGAGCCTTGTTCCTGATCAGACTCAGAGACGGTATCCAATGGAGTATCTAATTCGATACATTTGGCGCGGCGCAGAAGAAAGAGTGACAGCTTCTTCTTGATCCATGCTTTCAAGCTCGACTTCCTGCACCTCCGTTCCTGGAGCGGGTGTACGAGTCGTGAGCAGAATATGTCCTTGCTCCCCGATGCGGAAGAAAGCCTTGCACTGTTTCCAGATTATCAGCGTTATCGAAGATGAGTAACCAATTATGATGGCTTTTGAACCAACGTTTGACGATTGTTACAACAAGGCGTTGATCTTTTTCATTCTTAATTGGTAGGTTTAACGATGTCGCGATATCCACGAAATCAGCCACCACCAGATCAGCAGTATCGGCTCGTATCCATAACACATAGCTGGTAATCATTGCGATAACGATAAGCGTATTCAGTAGCAGTTTGCGTTTTACCAACACCACCCAGACCTCTGATAATCAAGGGCAGACGGTGTTTTACTTGCGGTCAGTTTAGTACGTAAAAGTGCAATAATTTCATCACGGCCAGTAAAAAATGGGTTGCGTCGGAAAGGAACATTCCAGACAGGTATCAGAGGCAGGCATTCGCATTGTCCGCTATCACTGGAGAAGACGATAGAACGTGCGCATTGCAGAGTCAGCAAAAATGGCTGGTGGTTTAGCTAAATCCTTAACGGCCTCGCGTATCCCTTTTGTGATATCTAGAAAGGCCTCCGCACGATTTTTCCAACGCGTAACGGGTTTAGCATTTTTGGGAAGCACCTGCAGTTTCTTGAAAGGAGCACCTTGCCAATCAACTGGTTGTAAGAGTACAGGGATGACACGCGCCTCTCCTGCCTCATGCCGCTCTAGAGCACGCTTCATCTCAATACTATAGCAGTACTCCGAAGCAAGAAAGTCTGAGCTAATAAGCAGAAGAATGATTTGTGCGCTATTCAAGCGTGTATCAATTTCCTGCTCCCATTCTGTTCCAGCGCTGATGTCACGGTCGTACCATGCAGTTATTAACCCTTGCTTCTTCATATTGAACAGATGCTTATCAAGCTCATTGCGCAGTCGCTCGTCTTTGTGGGCATAGGAATAGAAGATTTCAATTGCTTTTGTACGCACTTCCGTCATTTTTGCCGCTCTCACTCTTCACTACAACCAATCAGGCACTCATACATCTGGGATATATCCTGGGTTTCCAGTTTAGCCGATATCATGAAACATTACAAGAGTTTTTTATGTCTTGAGCAAAGTTTTCTGGTAAATTAACTGAAGGGCTGACGTTTTTTTCAGTCAAGGGTGAGAATGTGAAAAGAATTGCAATTATCTATGGTTGGTGAGATGGGGTGACCATACTGTTTCTTGGAGCGCTCTCACAAAAAGCTGAACACTGTTTGATGGCTTGCGCGGATACAGCACCCCATAGGGAATCGTGTACTCCCAATCGACAGGAAGAGTGACCAGAGAGGGGTGGACATCTTTCCATCCGTCTAACATCAGCAGAACGGCACCGCTTTTTTCACAGCGGTTGAACATATCAATCGTATACTGATGGGGTGCATCCTTGATCTGGATTGCCGGGTGTTCCGTTCTTAAATATCCCCGTATACCATCAATGAGCGGGCTGCTGCCTGGTTGTATCATGACCAACCGCTCTCCATAGAAATCGGGAACAGAAAGCCTTTCCTTCCTGGCGAATGGATGATTCCTTGAGACGGCGACACAGAAGCGGTACTCCCCCAACTTGAGAGCTTGAAAAGGGTCAGACCCATTCGCTCTCTCATACGCCCCGACCATGACATCAAAATCCTTCCCAAGCGTTCGATAGACCGTAGGCCAGGGTTCAGCATCATCATCAAAGGGAACCATCTTCATTTTGAACTGGGGATAGGTATCGCTGATAGCGTTCCAGACCTCTAAGAGGACGTTACATGGGTTCAGCAGTGACGTTCCAATCCGTATCATGTACGGATTGGTATTGGCAGCTTGCTGCGCTCGTGTAATAGCTTTTTCTGAATATTGCATCAGAAACTTTGCATCATGATAAAAAGAAATGCCAGCATCGGTGGCTCTGATACCATGATTTGTGCGTATCAGAAGTTGCACACCAACGTGCGCTTCTAAGACATTCATTTGTTTCATGAGCGCTGTTGAGGAGAGATATAATTTCTCGGCAGCCTTTGAAAAGCTCCCAGCATCGATGACTTCTATGAACGTATGTAATACGTCATTGACCATAAACGTTCTCCCTTTTGTGTCAACCCCAGGTTTATACCACTCTAACTTTTTTCTTCTTCCCTGTCAAGCGTGTGGAGAGTATACTTCCATTGAAAAGAGCAATCCACCACAAGAGATGGAGGATGCCATCGAACCACAAGTATCAACAGAGGATAGAACAGAAGTTCGATGGCACGTCGTATCTTTTCGCTAAAAGACACCGGAAGGCTCACAACGAAGCCTACTACTACCGAACAAGCTTCTTGCTCAAGAGAAAGAGGATTTCTTCTTATGGATATTCAGGATAAAGTCGTTATCATTACAGGCGCATCCGAAGGCATCGGCCTGGCTACCGCACGTCTCTTTGCTCAGGAAGGAGCAAAGGTCGCACTTGCGGCACGCTCCGCCGATACCCTTAACACCATTGTCAATGAGCTTCATGAGCAACATCGCGAGGCTATCGCGGTTCCCACCGATATGCGCAACAAGGATGCGATCGAGTCTCTGATGGACAGTGTTTTTCAGCAGTATGGACGCATTGATATTCTCATCAATAATGCAGGACAATCCGTGCGTGGCCACGTGGCTGATGTAGACATCGATCAGTTTCGCCAGATTTTTGAGCTCAATGTGCTTGGCCCCGTACAGGCGATGCAGACTCTGATCCCAAAGATGCGTCAAAACGGTGGAGGTCTGATCATCAACGTAAGTTCGAATGTTACAAAAATGCACCTGCCCGTCATTAGTGCATACGCCGCTACAAAGGCTGCCCTCAATATGATCTCTGATACTGCACGAGAGGAGTTAGCTTCAGATAATATTCGCATCACAACGATGTTTCCTCGTCAAACGGCAACGGATTTCGGCAAAAATAGCTTAGCCACTCAAAAGACAAATGAGCAGCGTCCGCGCTCATCACAAGGTGGACCAGAACCCGATAGTGCTGAAGCTGTGGCCCAGAAGATTCTCGAGGCGGCACGTAATGAGCCGCACGATCAATATATGGATCGTTAAGCGATCTTCAAATGAGTGCTCTGCTTACATATGTGAGCAGAGCTTTTTGTTAAGTGGAGGTTTCCATTCTCAAGAAGCATCATTTCTCTACGTCCATACATTATGCAGACCATACTACATCATCCATTCTCTAGATAAACCAACCCCGTGTATACCGTGTATACTAAAAGATCCCAAATTCGCAAAAACAACACATCCACTCCATCCCACAAAATGGCAAAAGCAGCTTCTATACATACCAAATTTCACTGACTACACATTGCGACCCAAAACAAAACCCTGGACAGAGCATTATTATATAAAGTAAGATGGACTTAGATATCCATAACCATCATCTACTACTGATCTGGGGGAGAATATTCCGTTGCAAGCAACAACACACGGCAACCTGATCATTGGACAATCCGGCGGAGCGACCGCCGTTATTAATGCCAGCCTCGTTGGGGCCGTTGATGCTGCGCTGGCTGATAAACGCATTGATGGCATCTACGGCATGCGCTACGGCATTCAGGGACTACTGGCTGAAGATATATTGGACCTGCGACGCGAACCCGCGCACATCTGGCCCCAAATTGCGCAGACACCCTCCGCAGCCCTGGGCACATGCCGCTATAAACTGGAGCAACACGATCCTGAACGTGCTGTAGAGATTCTGCGCCGCTACAATGTACACTCCATGCTCTACATTGGTGGCAACAATTCGGCTGATACCGCACATCGCCTGGCTCAGGCAGCCCGGCAAGCTCACTACGATCTACAAACGATCAGCGTACCCAAAACGATCGATAATGATCTACCCTTCACCGACCATTGTCCCGGTTATGGCAGTGCTGCCCGCTTCATCGCCCTCGCAACACAGGATTCAGCCCTGAACACCATCTCCATCCCCTCGCACTATCCCGTGAAAGTGATCGAGACGATGGGCCGCGATGCAGGCTGGTTGACGGCTGCATCGGCGCTGGGCAAACGTGATGAGCACGATCCACCACATATCATCCTGCTACCCGAACAGACCTTTGTAGAGGAACACTTCCTGGCTCAGGTTGAAGAAGTCTACCGGCGCATTGGTTATGTTATCATTGTGGCGGCAGAGACCATTCGCGACCAGCAGGGACAGCCCTTAGGTTCAAGCGGGCAGAGCGGAACCGATGCCTTTCAACATCCTTTATTAAGCGGTGCTGCACAATATCTGGTAGAATTAGTAAAGCAGAAATTACAATTGCGTGCACGTTTCGACAAGCCCGGCGACTTACAACGCATGGCCTCCAACAACATCTCATCGACCGATCACGACGAAGCCTACTTAGTAGGCAAAATGGGAGTGCACGCTCTCCTGAACGGCGAGAGCGATAAGATGGTCACGTTGCAACGACTTGAACAGCCAACCTACGCCTGCACAACCGGATTGGCCGAACTGGAGCAGGTTGCCAATAAGCAACGCCTGATGCCCGCTGAGTACCTGGATGCCAGTAAAACGATGGTCACAGCGGCATTTCATACATACGCACTACCGCTGATCGGCGCTCCCCTGCCGGAACCTGCACGTCTGAAGCTGACAAAGGTAAAACCATGACAACGCTGAGACGCGCAATTCTCGTTGTGCTCGATGGAGTGGGTGCAGGCGAGAATCCCGATGCGCAGGCCTATGGAGATGAAGGAGCCAGCTCGCTTGAACACTGCGCACAGGCGCTTGGAGGACTTGAGCTTCCACACCTGGGTGCCCTCGGTCTGGGCAATATTACGCCTATCCTGGGCACCCCTGCACGCCAGGATGTTGTGGGAGCCTATGGGCGTATGGCATCGCTCGCCGCAGGCAAAGACAGCACAGCAGGCCATTGGGAGATGACCGGAGTCGTACTCAACAAACCGCTACCAACCTATCCACATGGCTTTCCAGCAGAGGTCGTCGCAGCATTTGAGGATGCCATAGGACGTAAAGTCATCGGGAACAAAGTCGCATCCGGCACCGAGATTATCAAGGAACTGGGCGCGGAACATACTCGCACAGGCTTCCCCATCCTCTATACATCAGCAGACAGCGTTTTCCAACTGGCAGCTCACCAGGACATTATTCCACTGCCAGATCTGTATCATATGTGCGAGATTGCGCGTGCTATGCTTACAGGAGATAATGCGGTAGGACGCGTCATAGCACGTCCGTTTATCGGTACAGAAGGCGCATTTACAAGGACAGAACATCGGCGTGACTTCTCCCTGGCACCAACTGGGACTACGCTGCTTGACCTGTTGAAAGATGCAGGAAAAGAGGTCATAGGACTGGGAAAGATCGAAGACCTCTTTGCTGGTCGTGGCCTGACGCAACGCGAGCACACCGAAACAAATCAAGAAGGTATGGCAGCAACATTGCGCTGGCTTGAGCGTGACTTTACAGGATTACTCTTCGTAAATCTAGTAGAATTCGATATGTTATGGGGACACAGGCGCGATAGTCAGGGCTATGCGCAGGCATTACGTGCTGTGGACGCCTGGCTTCCACAGGTACAACAGTTGATGCGTCCAGACGACGCCATCTTTTTCAGTGCCGATCACGGAGTTGATCCTACCTATCGTGGAACCGATCACACGCGTGAATGTGTTCCCTTGCTGGCATATGGTCAACCAATACGAGCGGGAATCAATCTTGGTACACGTGGAACCTTTGCCGATCTTGGTCAAACGCTGGCTCAGGCTTTTGAAGTCGGACCACTGGCTACCGGGACGAGCTTTACAAATTCGTTGGGGTTATAATGACAGAAACACAACATGAACATAAAACTGGACAAGACTTGCCTCTGCATGGAGAGCGCGTCTACCTGCGTCGGCCAGCAATGAGCGATGCCACACGCGTGTTTTACTGGGAGCGCGACGATGAAGTATGGCGCTATGATATTCATCGCCCATACTCCCGCACAATGGCGGAATTTATGCCCACATTCGAGCGTAGTTATGTACGCGGCAATGGACGCCAATTCTGGTTCATCATCGAAGACGAGCAACACGTTCCCATCGGTACAATTACCTATTTCAACATCGACTATCGCCTCGGCCAGGTCGAAGTCGGACTGGGATTAGGCGAGAAGACCCGCTGGGGCCAGGGCTACGGCTCTGAGGCAATTCATACACTGGTCCAACACCTCTTCACCTTCCCTGGCATTATGCGCGTCTACGCCGAAACTGCAATGGCTAATCAACCCGCACGTCGCGCCTTCGCCAAAGCCAGTTTTACCGAGGTGGGCCAGATTTACGATCCACGCAGCACCGGCGAACCCTGGGTCCTGCTCGAAGTATGGAAGTCCAGTGTAGTATAACGTTGTATGCTTAGAATTGTAAGTAGGTATTGGGTCTGATAAGAGGGGGCTTTTGGTTTCTCCATTAGCTCCAAGGTTGAGCAATGCGCCAAATTTGGTGCATCAAAAATCGTAAATTGCCCGTAACACGGTAGGGACCCGATTGTATCGCGTCCGCAATTCATTGGATAATAACCCAGGATTGATCAATCACGTCCTTGCCCATTATAGATTTCCACATGAACAGTATTTGTGTTTGCACCCTGAATGGACCTATCGCTTTACAGTTGTGAGATAATAACGCTGAGCTTTTCGTTGCGCTTCACCACCCACGAAACAGCTTAGCGATTGAAGAAAGGAGTAGTTCGTTTTCATTCAGTGAAAACGACTAATAAAAGCATGAGTACATCACACACAACGATCAAACCATCTATTTTCTCAGCATACGATATACGAGGTATCTACGGCGACACGCTGACCGAAGATGTAGCCTACGCTATTGGACGAGCCGCCGCCCAATATTTGAACGTGCCCGAGATTGCCGTAGGACGCGATATGCGTCTCTCCTCACCACAGATCGCGGCGGGCTTAATTCGTGGCATCACCGATCAAGGCGTCAATGCCGTCGACCTCGGCCTGACCACCACCGATGAACTGTACTTTGGTGTGGGTAAATTCAACTACCCCGCAGGTGCTATGGTCACGGCTTCACATAATCCAGGCAAGTACAACGGTATCAAATTCTGTCGTGCCCAGGCCGCTCCTATCAGCGTGGATACAGGACTGGGCGACATCCGCGATATTGCGGTCAGCGGCAACTTTGCACAACCAACACAGAAGGGTACCATTACACAACGCGACATCAGTGAGGACTACGTTAACCACGTGCTCTCATTCATTGATGTCAGTAAGATCAGGCCTCTCAAGGTCGTGGTCGATGCTGGCAACGGCATGGCAGGCATGATTGTTCCACGCGTCTTTCAACACCTGCCCTGTGAATTGGTTCCATTGTACTTTGAACTAGATGGCAACTTCCCACATCATCCCGCCAGTCCCATCGAACCAGAGAACATGGCCGACCTGCAAAAAAAAGTACGCGAGGTTGGTGCCGATCTAGGAGCCGCCTTCGATGGCGATGCTGATCGTATGTTCCCCGTTGACGAACATGGCAATATCGTCGATGGCTCACAGGTCACCGAGGTCGTTTCTAACAGCCTGCTACGCAAATCCCCCGGCTCGACGATCCTCTACAACTTGATTGTTTCCCATAGTGTTCCTGAGTTGATTGAGAAAGAGGGCGGCAAAGCTGTACGCACGCGCGTCGGACATTCTTTCATTAAAGCGCAGATGCGTTCGCTCAATGCTATCTTTGGCGGTGAGCACTCCGGTCACTTCTACTTCCGCGACAACTGGTTCGCCGACTCAGGCCTGATCGCACTACTCATTACATTGGAGTTAGTCTCGGTCGAAAACAAACCGCTCTCCGCAATCATCAAACCGCTCGACAAGGGCGTGCGCAGTGGTGAGATTAATAGCACCGTAAGCGACACCCAGAGCAAGCTCAAGGGATTGGAAGAGCACTTCGGCCAGGGCGCGAAATCCATTGATCACCTGGATGGCCTCACAGTTGATTATGGTGACTGGTGGTTCAATGTACGTCCATCCAACACAGAGCCTTTGCTCAGACTCAACGTTGAAGCAAACGAACAAGCATTGATGGAGGAGAAAAGGGACGCAGTGTTAGCCTTTATACGAGGGTAAGGACCTGATTTGTCGCTCCCGCGTGTATATGGCATCGGAACCATCATTATGCCATACACACGCGGGTGCGATAAAATCTTAAATGCTCATTGAATAGTCTTGCTGACCTGCTACAAGCTGATACAAAAATCGCACTGAGAAATTGTGCAGACCAGCGGGAGCCGTAAACACAACACTCCCAGTAGTCGTCTTCCCATTTTTAAAGGTTGATGGTAAGGTGTTCGCAATAGGAGGATTGCCATAATTTCCCACAACCATACGCATGTAGTCAAAACCAAAACCGGGAGAAACATCCGCACCAGTTTGATTATCAACACTGAAATTGAATATGTAGAAGCGTTGCCCTCCTTTACCCTGAGTTCCCTGGTATGCTTCCCGTATTTCAAGACTACTTAGATGATAGTTGAGGGTGTAGCCATTGTAGGTGTAGTCAAATTCAGTTCCTGGCTTTAAAACTCTATCCCCATACTGACTGGCGTTAAATGCTCCTGAAAATGGAATTTTGACCAGCGACTCGCCTTCTGAAGCAGAACCAAGTTGGAGCACCAGACTATTCAACTGCAGATTTTGCGGAACGGAAAAATCAATCCACCCTGTTTCACTCGTACCCGCTTTCGGTCCGGTTGAGAGGTGGACATTGGTAGGAGCAAGCGCTGCCATTTTAGGGGATAACAGGCGTGCAATAGTATAATAAACAACATTGATTTGCGTCCGTGTGTGGTTGGTAATTTGCATATTCAGGCGTACAATTGCCGCGCCGGAATGAATAAGATCGTCGTTAAAAGACATAGCATATTGCGCATTTACCACAGTCATATCCAGGCCCGCATAAGGTGCCGAACGCCCAACCTTAAAGGTCGTTATAGGGGCAGGTGTAGCAACTGGATTGTTAATAGAAATTGAAGTTGGTATCTGTACGCCGTGTAACCAGTAACCGACAACAGAACTCACAACAATAACAATAACAGCGCCTATCACGATTACAACAACCAACCATAATCCTAGTAAAGATGTAAACTTACGTTGACGTGGGTGCGTTTGCACTGGCATCTCTTTCTCTTCCTCTTCAGAACGTGAGAGCACGGGCACGATAGCAGTTTTTCTATCCATGCAAAGAAACTTCCCTTCAATATATAGAACGTTTTATAATGCAAGACTGTTTTTATTTTACAGACCAATGAAAAAACTTGCAGGTGCTATTGAGAAATAAAAGCGGGTTCCGTACCCAGTAATCTTTTCTATGTAGAAGTAACACTCCTCGCTAACGGCAAAATCCTATCATATCTGATTTGCCCTGTCAATTTTCTTACTACTATAGGAAATCGAGGCTAATTGAAACTTTTCAACTAAACATGACGTGAAAGCGAATAGAAATTAGATACTATTACTTTCCGGCATCTCACTTCAGTCAGGAAAACGAAGCAAGGTATTCCTCAAAGTGAGGTGAAATCCGTTGGATTTCTCCGGTAAGTTCCCAAAAACGCATACTCTCCGGAGAGAAAGTGAGAAGCATCATGCCAGAATGGAATCAACATAATCTTCATACACACATGCATATTTACTCTTCCGATAATCAGGATCTGGGACACGTAGCACACATTTACGAAGACTCATTCCAACTTGAAAAAGGCTTGATTTTTCATAAAGATCGCTACATTCCCTATAGCGCGATTGCTTCGGTCGAAAATGATCGTGTCCAATTGCTGATGAGCAAAGAAGATGTAAACGGTAACCCGGAATGGGGAAAGAGACCTGACTACGAGAACCATCCCGGCGATCCGCTTCAGCTCTTCTATGACCGCGGACATGGCGTTCACGATCCATTTGATGAAACCAATCCAGATCGCACTTAAGCAACCTGCTATTGCATAGTTCATAGGAGATAAAATTTCCTACGAAATAGAGTCCAGCGTATAGGATAGAGAAGGCAAGAACCAGCCCACAGAAGATACGGTTAGAACCTGATCTTATTTAAGGTAATCACCCGATAGTATGACGCGACAGATTCTTCTACAATTCATGTATAAAGAAAGTAAAAAAAAACGGACGTGTACCTATCGGCATAAACGTGCTCTTCTGCCTGTGAGTGCTGACCACGAGGCCATATGGAGTCCGACGCTGATTTTGTCGGTAAGTTTCCTGAAGGGAGCGTGGAGTCATGGCAATTGTTAATGCTGTCATTGATGAGCGTAAGACCAGACCTGTCAAAAGGTCAACGAAGAAAGAAACTTTTTTCTCTAATAATACATCTGCTCTTACTATCGAGCTGGACACCCAGGCTAATATCGCCCCCGAGCGTATCACGGAGCCGCTCGTCGGTGTTGCAACCGCTCTGGAGGAGATGGCTGATTCTCTGCTGGATGAAGATGAAGATAGTAACGAGATTGAAGCCTTAGACGAGACACACATTCATTCCCAACATGTGTCTTCTTCCAATATACGTCAGACGACAGGAGCTGAAGATGCTTTTCAAAGCTACCTGCATGACATTCGTGGGCTGGGCCTGCTCACCCATGCGGAAGAGATAGACCTGGCACAACGCGCTGCCGCCGGCGATGATCTCGCCCGACGCAAACTTATTGAATCAAACCTGCGCCTGGTAATCGCAATTGCACGCCGCTATACCAGCACAGGCGTTCCCCTGATCGATCTGATCCAGGAAGGCAACCTGGGTTTAATGCGGGCCGCTGAGAAATTCGATTATCAACGTGGCTGCCACTTCGGCACATACGCCACCTGGTGGATTCGTCAGGCCGTCAGCCGCGCGGCTGGCGAACACTCGCGCCTCATTCACCTGCCCGAACATGTCGCTACACGCCTGCGTAAAGTGCGTCGTATAGCAGCACAATTGTCACAGGAAAATGGTCTCGATCCCTTGCCCGAACAGATAGCTGAGGCCTGTAATCTTGATGTCAATGAGGTCGTCGATCTGCTCGGCGTCATCGAACAACCTGTCTCTCTTGATGCTCCCATCGACGAAGAGGCGCGTTATTCCCTGTCAGATTCGCTTGAAGATAATACGACCCCTCCACCAGCAGAAACCGCATCACAACACCTGCTCGGTGAGGAACTTCATCGCGCACTGGCGCTGCTTACCCCACGTGAACGTGGAGTCATCACCTTACGCTACGGTATAGGAGATGGACATAGCCGCACCCTGCTCGAAGTTGGCAAAGAACTGGGCATCTCGCGCGAACGCGTTCGCCAACTTGAAGTGGTCGCTCTTATGAAACTACGTAGTATTAGCAATCATTCGGCATTACGCGAATGCGTCTGAGCATCACACAAACGTGAAAAGGGCACCTGCGTAAAGGTGTCCTTTGTGGTATAGTGGAGGTAATTTCCATGGTGGAGGTATACTCCTGTCTCAGAGATTAGCAATCACAAAACAGAGTCACACAAAAGAGATTATCTGGCTTTTTCTTGTCACACGCATAGCCCTTATTATTATTACCTATATCGCTTATATCCTGCTCACTGCTCCGAAAGATTCAAGTACACCGGTTAACATTATAGCTTTATTTACTACCTGGAATAACTGGGATGCTGCGGATTATTTGAGGATTGCTCAGCATGGATACGAGCAACGGGTTGACCTGGCTTTTTTTCCGCTCTTCCCACTGCTGGTCTCTGCCATCAGTCATGTATTGGGAAGTTGGAGCTATCTGCTCGTCGGTACATTGATTAGCAATGCTGCTCTGCTAGGCGCGTTGCTTTTGCTCTATCGACTGGCAACGGATGCATTTCATGAGACGATAGGGCAGCGAACACTCTTGTACCTGTGTATTTTCCCAACCGCATTCTTCTTTTTCGCGGCCTATAATGAGTCGCTGTATCTTCTGTTTACTCTGGGTACGTTTCTGGCATTGCAGAGAAGGCGCTGGTGGCTCGCCGGAGTCCTTGGCCTACTGGCAACCGCAACCCGTTCAATAGGCATCCTGCTCGTCATCCCCTACCTCTACGAACTATGGTCCGAACGAGAACAGATTCTGGCTTCGTGGCGTCATATCTTCTTTGCGACACTCCCAATTATCCTCATTCCATTGGGAATGGTATTTTACGGTATCTATTGCTGGATTACCGTGGGCGATTTCCTCGCCTTCTTGCATGTACAACAACACTCCGGTCGCTATCTTGCATGGCCCTGGCAAGGCATAGTCCAGGCTTTCATTGCCCTATTCGTCATTCCCCAGCCCTTTGGCTCGTCTAATGAAGCACATTTGCTACTGGACCTTTGTGCAACGCTTGGTTTTATACTCCTCATTATTCTGGGTTGGCGTAAGTTGCGCATGAGCTACAATCTATGGATGGTTTTCACTATCGTCTATATCCTTCTCTATCCAGCCCTGGACAAACCCGATATTCTACTCTCCAACCAGCGTTTTGTGCTGGAGTTGTTTCCCGCGTTTATGACATTGGCAGCATTAGGAATAGAGAAACCGAACCTGCATCGGGCACTTGTCCTGCTTTTTCCTACGTTGCTTGCAATACTGAGCATTGCGTTCTTGATGAACCGCTGGGTAGTATGAAAAAAGGAGCGTTTTTATGAATATATTGACTTTCCATAATTGGCTCGTTTAAAATAATTTAGAAGCATTCAAAAGATCATTTTTTAAGGTTTATAATGAAACGTGCACCCATTCGCGCTATCCTCTGGCTTTTTCTCATCACACGCCTGCTCCTGATACTGGTCACCTATTTTGGCTACATTTTGCTGACGGCTGACAAGTATTCAAGCATACTGATCACACCGGGAACGTTTCTCTCTTTCTGGAATCACTGGGATGCAACACGGTATGTCTCCATTGCACAGTACGGCTATAAGACTCCCTTTGATTTTGCCTTCTTTCCTCTTTTTCCACTGCTCACTGGTATACTTGCCACACCTCTGGGCAATTGGAGTTATCTTCTCATTGCTATGCTACTCAGTAATGTCGCTCTGCTGGGAACGCTATTTGTGCTCTACCAACTCGCCGTTGATCAAGCTGGTGAAGAACTGGCACGCCGCACGCTTCTCTACCTCTGTATATTTCCAACTGCCTTTTTCTTTTTCGCAGCCTATAACGAGTCGCTATTCCTGCTCCTGGTGGCAGGTGCGTTTCTAGCCATGCGCCGACAACGCTGGTGGCTTGCAGGACTACTCGGATGCCTTGCGGCTCTGACGCGTTCGGCGGGTCTGCTACTGGTTGTGCCTTATCTTTATGAGCTATGGCAAGGTCTCTATCCTGGCAGAGGAAGCGGGAAGTGGGGTAGGGGCGTCACCTTGCGTGCGCCCGCTCCCCAGCGAGATGGTTCATCGGAGAACGGGCGCACGCAAGGTGACGCCACTACCCCAGGAATAGGACGCGACAACATCCTCAGATACGGACGTGCTCTTGCACCAATCCTACTCATCCCATTGGGAACATGTATCTATAGCTTTTATTGCTGGAAGATGACTGGTAACCCACTGGAGTTTGCCGCAGTTCAGTATCACTGGGCAAGGGAACTCTCCTGGCCCTGGGTAGGATTATGGCATGCCTGCTTCGAGCTCTTCCTCAATCAACCCTTTGGCTCATTTAACGAGGTTCATATCCTACTCGACCTCTGCGCAACTCTGAGCTTTATCGTCCTTATCATTCTGGGATGGCGCAAAATACGCGTAAGTTATAGCATCTGGATGGCACTTCTCTTACTCTATATTCTTCTCACACCGAGCGTAGGGCAACGCGATCCGCTGATATCCAATCAGCGCTTCGTCCTGGAGATGTTTCCAGCATTTATCACCCTCGCACTGATCAGCCTGCACAAACCACGTTTGCACCAGACACTCTTGTTGCTCTTCCCCATCTTGCTCGCTACATTAAGCTTGCTCTTCATCATGGGACGCTGGATGGTATGAAAACCTTGTATGTGTTCTGTTTCTAGAATAAGAGATGAGTATCGCCAGAACGAAACCAAATACAATGAAATTACGCAGTGTAACAACTGGATAGAACCAGGGCAGGAGAGGCACATGAGTAATGCTAGCCATGTCATAGACGTAAGGATAGATAAAGGTAGTTAAACCACCAATGATAGCCCAGGACAGCAGCCAGCTTAGACTTGCACCACCAACATAAGCAAGCAACGGAACAATCCAGATGAGATATTGCGGACTAAAAACTTTTCCAGTGACCATCACCACAAGCAGGGTTAAAAGGGTTGCCGCCGCCAGATCGATTTTTCGTCTCAACTGTAACCAGACAATATAGAATAGACCAATGATCTCTAGAACGGTTTCGGCACTCCCAATAAAAGAGGAATACAGGTGAACCACGTTCAAAGAGCCATAGGTAAACTCAAAGGTCATAGGATGGTACTGCACAAAGGTTGAGAGCCAGATGAGAGATGATCCAAAAGATTCGGCCTGGATTGGACGCGTTTGAAAGTAACTGAGTGGTGCAATGGTATCCTCGACACTTAAGAGGAAAGAAGCCATCATTACCAACACACATATTCCGATAAACACCACAAACGGTTGCCACCGTCGCCACGCATACCATCTTATACGCATATCCATCTGCTGCGCTAACAAAAAGGGGATAAGCAAGATAACTGGATATAATTTCATCAAAAACGCTACAGCAAGAGCTACAAAAGCCCATGTCCAGCGTTTTCGTTCGGCCAGAAGTACTGCAAGCAGCGTCAGAAACGAAGGGATCAGGTCGAAACGTCCGGCAACCGTTGCCCAGCCTCCTACCACCAGCAGAATCGCTCCAAACACGGCTGCCCGGCGCGATTTAAAGCGTACAAGCAGCAAATATATACCAGCCGCGAGCGAAATCATCAGAATAGCAAACGCAACCTGATACCAATGACCCGGAGCAAAGAGAACCAGTAAAAATGGAACAAGTGTCAAAGCAGGATATTCATGAGGCAAAGAATGGAAAGGCTGCGAAAGATCCTGCGACGCGACAAAGTCCACGAGAAATGTCGGTGCTCCATACCCACGTAACAGAGTAACAATCTGCGCATTCGTATATGTTTGCAGGGGAGAACCAAAAATAAAACCGCATTGAGACGGAAGAGCAGACTTCGCGAACGGAACATTATGCAGAAAAGCGATAGCATAACATTGATAACGGGCAGCATCTGAATGGTCCCGAAAGATCTGTGCCCACGATCCCATAAACAGAAGCATACCCATAACAACAATAATCAAGACATCAATCAGGTAGTGAGGCTTCCCTTTTTTGCTTGTACTGGATAACGTTACAGGACTACTCACTTGCACTTCAGTGTTTTTATTCATCAGCCACTATTTTCCAACCACTAATTAATTCACACACAGAGAGATTTGCAAGACATAGTATAGAAAGTTTCTTGCAGTGGTGTCAATAGGTTGCTGAAAAAAGAGTTATTTCTGAAGCTGGTTTTCCTTCTGCTCCACATTTGAAGAATTGACTTCACCTATATTTACTGGTAAAATAGACATATCTTCTACAGGTACCTCTACTCCTGAAACAGGAATAACTTGCTCCTTGGGAGAAACTACCGCTATTTCTCCACTCGTGTGCTGATCATCTGTTGTTGCTAACAAAACTGGGCGACGATAGTAGTAAATGAACAGGGCCAGTACAAAACCTAACAAAATGAAATTACGCACGGTCACTGCTGGATAGAACCAGGGCACAAGAGGAACTTTGATGATAGACGTATGGCCCGGCGCATAGTACGTATAAGGATAAATCGAGGTAGTTAATGCGCATATTACGATCCAGGACGTAATCCAGCGCCAGTTTGTACCAACAACATAAGCAACCAATGGAATAACCCAGATGAGATACTGCGGGCTGAAGACTTTTCCAGTAACGATGACTACCAGCAGGGTTAAAAGCGTTGCCGTTGCCAGATTAATTCTGCGCTCTCCACTGTAACCAGGCCACAAAAGCCAGACCAACCAGTTCCAGCAATTGCTCCCCATACGTCACGAGAGAGGTCAGGATATGGACGGGTTGCACGTTTAGAGAGTGATAGGTATTATCGAAGGATAGGGCATGATGTGTGACAAAGGTTGAAAGCCAGAGCAAAGACGACCCTAACGACTCGGCCTGGATTGGACGCGTCTCGAAATAGCTGAGGGGAGAGATAGTTCCCTCCACGCTCAAGAGTAAGGAGACTCCCATCACCAGCACACATACGCCAATAAATGCGGCAAAGGGTTGCCACCGACGCCAGACATTCCATTTCTCGTGTGACTCCATCTGTTGCCCGATCAGAAACGGAATCAGTAACATAACAGGATAGAATTTCATGAGAAATGCCAGTGCCAACAGGACAAAAGCCCATGTCCAACGTTTGCGTTCAGCGAGGATAACAGCAAGTAACGTCAGGAGAGAAGGTACGAGATCAAAACGCCCCACAGCCGTTGACCATCCGCCAATCACCAGCAATGTCGCCCCAATAATGGCAGCCGTTCTCGATTTGAAGCGAGCCAATAGAAAATACATTCCCCCGGCTAAGAGTGCCATCAGGATGGCAAAAGCAACTTGGTACCAGGATTGTGGTGAGAACATGACGAGCAAGAATGGAATCAACGTAAGCAGTGGATATTCATGCGGAAGCGCTCGCAAGGGCAGGGAAACGTTTTGTTGCTTCACAAAATTCACGAGGAAAGTAGGTGCTCCATATTTGTGCAGGTCGGCTGCAATCTTTGCATTCGTATATGTTTGACTTTCAGAAATAAAATCACATTGATGCTGAGAATAGGACTTCGCCACATGTGTACCATGCAGGAATACAGCGGCGTAACACTGGTACTTGGCAACATCAGTATTGGACTTGAAGACCTGCCAGGAGGCCCCACAGAACATCAAAATACCCATAGCGACAATAATCACTATATCCAGTAGATAGAGAGGCTTTGCACTCTTTGCCACGCTAGATGCTCCTCTGTTTGTATTTCCTTGCATTTTAGTATCTGTACTCATCAATTACATTCTCATAGAAAAATAGATTACACACAAAGCTATTCGCAAAGAATAGTATAGAGATGTATCTTGCAGCATGTCAATAGTTACCGAAAAACATAAACTTTCAGGTATACAAATCCACATGAATATATTGTGACTGGCAAAAAGAGCGCGGATTATCTTTGAATGTAACCAGCATACATCCTCTGACGTAACGAATTGAAGAGAGCACACAGATCTATACTAGAAAAAAACATTATGTCTTCCGCCATCATTAAAAAGGAGAAGTCATGCGCATACTAATATCAGCACATTCTATCAAACTAGCTCTTTTGCTGACAGGATTTAATATCCTACAACTCTTACAAAATGCACTCCAAATTGCTGGCTACCCGGCTGTTGTAGTATTTGTAATGATCGAGAGTTCAGGCATCCCTTTTCCTGGCGAGACGATGTTGTTATTGGCCTCTTTTTACGCGGCGGTGAATGGCTCGTTACAAATCCCGCTTGTAATTGCCTGTGCGGCACTGGGTGCTATTCTCGGTGATAATATTGGGTATTATGCAGGGAAAACCGGCGGCAAAGCGCTCATTACACGTTATGGTCACTATGTTTTTGTTAAACCAGAACATCTTGAACGTGCAGAGAAGTTCTTCACCAGGCATGGAGATAAAACGGTATTCTTCGGACGCTTCGTTGCGGTCCTTCGCGCATGGGCCGCCTTCCTTGCCGGAGTCAACCATATGCACTGGCGTACCTTCTTCATCTATAATGCCGCTGGAGGTATCATATGGGCTACACTTTTCGGTTGCCTGGGCTATTTCGCTGGACGCATGCTTGGCAACTTCACTCAAGTAGAACACCTGGCAAGCACAATAACATGGATCATTGGAGGAATAATCCTGGTTGTGGTCGCAGTTATTCTCTTCGTTTATTTCACAAGGAGAAGCAAGAAACCTTCTGAAAAAGCAAAGGAGCAGGCATGATAGACAATACCCCTCCATTCAGCCTACAAGTCCTGGAATTCTGGGTCTCTACGCTCACAATATGCTACAATAACTCACAAACAGGTGTAAGGAATGTGAGGTATCCCTATGCAAAAATTGGAAGAAGGCCAGAGGTTTAAACGCTACCAGATACAGCATCTCTTAGGCAACAGCGCGGCAGGCCTAAGTTACGAAGCCGAGGATCCACTATTACAACGGAAAGTTACCCTCAAACTCATTCATCCCTGGGGTACCCTCTCGGATGCAGCTCGTCGTCAGTTCTTTCGCGAGTTGCATGATATCAGCACTCTTACACATCCATATCTTGCAGCTATCCTTGATTATGGAGAAGTGGATGGACAACTCTATATTGCACGCCGCTATATCACTACTGGTTCACTCCTCAGTAAAGAAGGAAGGCACAGATTTAACCCCCCTCTAGAGGTTACTGACGCCGTTTCCTATGCACGTCAACTCGCAGGAGCGCTTCACGCTCTTCACAGCAACGGTTATATACATGGTGCCTTAACCTTTACCAATGTTCTCGTAACAGATGGACCCACCCTTGATGAAAGACTCAATTTTGCGCCGTTCCTACTTTCAGATGCAGGTAACACTAACTTTGTGCGCCGCTTCGGACGAGCACAAACAGCATTTCTTCCCATGACTGCCGCACCTGAACAATTTGAGCAACGTGTAACGGAAGCTAGCGACCAGTATGCGCTGGCCGTCATCCTTTATTTCTGGCTCACTGGACGCCCACCTTTCATAGGCACCCCTGCCGAGATTAAGCAACTCAAACTCACAGAAATGATTACAACACTCACTGCTGTCAATCTCAAGGTTCCTCTCGAATTGGAAGGTGTTATTCGCCGCGCATTAAGCGCTTATCCCGAGGATCGCTACATATCCATACAAGCATTCGCCGACGCCATACAAGCATCTATCGCTCGTATGTCTCAGACTTCTCTGGCAACTTTCACGCCATTAGATCTGAATGAGCTTCCTTCGTCAGGTTCGCTCTCCACATTAGAATTCATTGCACCATCCGGTCAGCAACAGCCAGCACCCGAACAACCCACTCAACCCACTCAACCTGTTCCACCCGCTCCTTCTGAACCATTACCACAGGTTGTACCAGACGTGCCACAACCGTTGCATGAGCCATCTCCAGATCCCATTCCCTTACCGTTCCCAGAAACACCACCTGAACCCAGACCAGAGCCAGAGCCAGATCCCGATGTGGTGCCGCTCCCTGTACCCGGTCCCGATATTCCACAACCGCTTCCAGAGCCAAAACCTATCCCACCCGCTGAACCTGTAAAAGATGCATTCTCCATGCATCTCGACAGGGATGCTTCTGATACACCAAATGAAGAGCTACTCCTGCAAGCAAGCGTGCTTATTACTTCCCCATACAATCAGACTTCGCAAGAAGTCATACTGGAGAAGGTCGAAACGACGCTTGGACGAGCAGGTTCAAGCGACATTCTCCTCGACCAGGATACGCTCACCTCGCGTCATCATGCCCTGTTGCAGCGTATTGGTGAGCACTACGAAATCCATGATCTCAGAAGCGCAAATGGTATTCTTGTCAATGGCCGCAAGATTCCCCCGGAAATAGGATTTGTGCTCAATGATGGCGACCATATCAACATCGGTGAATATGAACTCACATTTTGCCTCAAGGCTGACAATAATCTTCCTGAGCAAGTCCTTCACGATACGCTACACACTGCCTGATACCTTGTATATTTCGCGCACAATCGTATTGCGACTTCTACCAAAGGATCAGTAAACGCCATGAACCTTTCCTACAAGCTGGTGAGCCCAGAAGAGGTTGATGCCCTCCACGATATTTTAAGGCTCTGTGGACAAGATATGAAGGATCAACTTGGTCTCAGCCACTGGGTTCCACATCTAGTTGCTTGGTCTTCTTTACTCAATCGAACTCATTAGGTCAAAGTCTGACAGTACCTGTTTCACTGTGCTATTGACAAATTCCAATGTTTGATACTACACTACAAACAGTCACTAGACAGTTTAGTCTAAGCAGTTTGTATAGTATAGATACACAAGCGAGGATGAGTATAGTATGGCCGACCTCCCCGACAAAGGAAAATGTAAGGGAAGAGAACGCCTGATCAAGACAGCAGAGAAGCTGGCACAGGCACGTCCTTTTGACGAGATTACGATTGATGAGATCGTCAAAGCGGCGGCACTTTCACGGCCTGCGTTCTATTACCATTTTGTGGGTGGAAAAGAAGAGTTGCGCGAGGAATTAGTACGCAGTGGCACGATCAGCGCTACCCCTTCTTCTGATACGCGCCAGGCAGTGCTGGATGCAGCATTACGCGTTTTCGCGCGTGCAGGCATTACCGCAGCAACACTTGACGATATTGCAACCGAAGCAGGGGTTTCACGGAGTGCGCTAAGCTGGCACTTTCATAGCAAGGGAGATCTCTTGCATGCTATCACTGAGCAAAAGGACTTTCATGCTCAAATACGTGAAGCAATTGAACAGATCACACGTGAAATAGAGAGCGGGACGCTACACGACGACGAAGAAATTTTACGTCAGATTGCAGGGGCATTCTACGATTTTTTCACAATCCAAAGTGACCTTGCACGTTTGAGCGTCCTACTAGCTCATACTCATCCTGAAACGGCCCATCTCATTGCCGAGAAAATCACGCGCGGGCGCAAAGGTATCAATGACTATATCAAAAAAAGACAAGAAGAGGGATGCTTTCGCCGGGACATTGATGCAGCCCTGTTTATTCAGGTACTGGCGATGACATTTGTGATGCGAGCGATAGGAAGAGAAGGGCTCTATGATCTGTTGCCTTTTGCCCATCTTTCACGCGAAGAGACCATTAATCAGCTCGTTTCCTTACTTCTTTATGGCATCAAAAAAAGTGATGCGCACGAAACGGCGGCGACATAAACGTCTGTTCGCTGCCAATTAGTAATGTATCAAAACAAAGCTATCAAAAAGCATTACGCAAGCGTCCATCAAAAAGGAGTCTTTCCACATGCAAGTCAATGGACAAGCTCTAAGACAGAGTGGAAGATTAGATTACAAGTGGGTTGTTGCAATGGTTGTGATCCTGGGTGTTTTTATGAGTATCCTGGATCAAACGATCGTCAATATCGCTATCCCACGTCTTCAAACCGCGTTCGGTGCGGATATACATTTAGTGCAGTGGGTCCTGACGGGCTATATTCTCACACTGGGTATCATCACACCAACGTCGGCTTATTTCTCTGAAAGATTCGGTATCAAACGCTACTATATCGCCTCACTCGCAGCCTTTACACTCGGCTCTGCATTGTGTGGAATATCGTGGAGCCTTCCAGTACTGATCTTTTTCCGTGTTCTTCAGGGAGCTGGCGGTGCAGCGCTCTTTCCGCTCTCTCTCACGTTACTTTTTCGCGAGTTTCCTCCTCAAGAACGCGGCACCGCAATGGGCTTCTTTGGTATTCCAACACTGCTGGCCCCCGCGCTCGGTCCTACCCTCGGTGGGTACCTGGTAACTTACGCAGACTGGCAATCCATCTTCTTTATCAATGTGCCGATTGGTATTTTCGCAATCATTCTGGCTACAATTTACCTGCACGACGCGCAACCAGGACCACGCACACGCTTCGATTTTATGGGATTCTTCTTCGCAGCGCTCGGCCTGGGAACATTCTTGTATGCCCTCTCAGACGCCAGCACCGATGGCTGGGGATCCTCCACTGTGCTTGGCTGTATGGCGGTAGGGATTATCTCACTCGCCATCTTTATATTCGTTGAACTGAACATTATTCGTCACGAAGGCCAACCACTACTCGACCTACGGGTCTTTGCGAACGGCCCATTTCGCGCCAGTACGATCGCGAATATCTTCGTGACGTTCAGCCTGTTCGGGGGCATCTTTCTCTTCCCAATCTACTTGCAGAATATCCGTAGTCTGAGCGCCTTTCAGGCTGGTTTGACCCTGCTACCACAAGCTATTGCTTCCATGGTCGCTGTTCTCATTGGTGGACGGCTGGTAGATCGTGTGGGGGTACGCGCAGTTATTGTGCCTGGATTGCTCATCCTGACCGTCGCGACATGGCAACTCACATTTATTACTGCCTATTCCCCACTGAGCTGGCTGCAAATTATACTGGTGCTGCGCGGACTGGCCCTTGGACTGTGTGTACAGCCACTCATCGTTGCAAGCCTGTCAGAGATCAGTCCACGCTTGTTGGCACAGGCTTCTTCTATGAATACCGTTACACGTTCAGTTGCCAGCTCACTGGGAATCGCAATTCTGGCTACGCTGGTACAGACACAGAATCGGGTTCATTTCGCGTATCTCGCTGAACGCGTCACGGCAACATCGCGCCTTGGCCTGTTATACCCACAATTGCAGGCATTATTCGTTGCACACGGAGCCTCTTTAAGTAGTGCACAGTCTGACGCACTGCAAACTATTGCAGGCTTGCTACTCCAACAATCTTATGTACTTGCCATCCAAAATGCATTCAGCGTCACCGTTGGCATATGCGTCCTGGCAATTATTGCAGTGTTGTTCGTGCGTGGTAGACGTAAACCAACACGCGTTGCAGGAAATTCTAATCGTCCAGAGGCGGTTCAAGAAGAGGAAGCCGACTGGTCAATGATAGTTGTGGAGTGACATAACACAATCCAGACAAAATTACATAAAGCGGGCGACATACATGTAGCCCATACCGTTTGAAAAACAGCAGTGAATAGAACAAGGAGATTACCGATGCGTCGCATGATTCTCGTTCCAGTACTAATCGTACTCGCACTCTTCGCCATTGCAGGTGGCGTGGGATATTTAATTTACAATAATTACATGTACTATAGCACCGATGATGCCCAGGTCACTGGCAACGTCGTTTCCATTAACGCTCTCGCCACTGGTGAGCTAACTACTTTGAACGTCGCGCTGGGAGATAGCGTTACCGCAGGTCAGACCATCGCAACCATTACACCAATCGCAGCGACTGGTGCGACTGGTGTAGCGACAAAGGTTCAAACGATTGACATCACCAGTCCAATTGCAGGCAAGGTTATTCAGACATCGGCCATCTCAGGGCAGACTGTCAGCGTAGGTCTTCCACTCGTTCAACTGGTTGATCCAAATTCGCTCACGATCACTGCCTACATCAACGAAGGTTCAATCAATAATATTAAGCCTGGGCAGGATGTCGATGTCAAAATCGATGCCTATAGCGATACGAATTTTACTGGCAAAGTGCAGCAGATCGTGCAGGCGGCAGCCAGTACGTTCTCGTTACTTCCCACACAGGACAACGCCAGCGGCAACTTTACTAAAGTCGGACAGCGCATCCCTGTGATCATTACACTTGATGGCAATGGTGGAAAAGCTCTCGCCCCCAATATGAGTGCAACTACGGTCATCCATATTCATTAGAACCCCGCAGAGAGGGAGAAGCTCGTTTGCACTATTCTCCCTCTCCGTGAAAGGAGCTTGTCGTGAACCTGTTAGTTGTTGGAGGATTATTCATCATCGGCATACTTGCTCTCGTCTCACTCGTTTTTGTGATAAGGAGCGAAACAGCCGCACAAAAGAGCGTCAACATGCCTCCACCAGTGCCCACCGAACAGGAAGAGCCTGAAATAGATACCATTGCAGATCAACCCTCACCTGCGGGAGAAGTTCCGAGCACAGCAGATGAGGAAACAACGCTTGTAGGGAACCATGCGGTGGATGAGTGGCAACCGTTGGTAAATGGGCAACTTTATGAATTGAAAAACGAACTACGTAGCCTTCATGGACAGGCGCAGGGATTAGAACAACGCCTTAAAACCATAGTTGATATGGTCGAACGCATCGAGCAGGCGCAGAATGGTCGTTTTCCAATTGAAGGGCAACCCTCCGATACTATAACTCCTGCTGCACGTCAGGTTGCTTCTCAATAACGTACTGGGAGGATCAGAGCTTCCATCTGTGTTAAGGTTGCACGTGCCCAGCACCTGATTTGCTCACAATACTTTTCAGGATCGTGAGTGCTTTGGACAACATCTGCAATCGTCATGGACCAGGCAACTTTGGGCAAAGGTGGCGCATCGGCTCGCCTTGTAACCTTCCAGGTACGATTAGGACGGTTCGCTGTTCGTGCAGCACGTTGGCGAATTTGTGACCCAGTGAGTTCTTCGTCAAAATATGCCTTAAGAGTTGCTTGCGTCCAGATAAGCGCCTCATCGCTATAGCGTTCATGCTGAAGCATAAAGCAAGTAACTGTGAGATAATGAACTTGGCCATAAGCAGGATCAGTAAATTCAAGGTTCAGAACCTCATCAAAAATTGACTGGCAAGTGCTTCCTTCTGGAAGCACAGCACCACACACTGAACAGATTGTCGACATCTTATTCACCTGTCTTCACTATTATAGCAAGAAATGTTGCCTGCTTATCTCAACATTTTCAGCAAGAGTATGCTTCCCATCAACCACAAGTATATCTAATGCTAACTTTGCCGTTTCCTGAATCACAAAAGAGGCAAAACCAATATCTCGCTCCATCCAGTTCTTGAAGGCTTGTTCTGGATCACTACAATCTTTTACTACATCCTTTGCCCACATGCGATTAGAGTAGTGATCCAATTGAAACTCTCTAGTAGGTACAACCCATAGTGCATGCTGAGAGTTGAGCAAAAGCGGCTTTACACATTCAGGAAGCAATGCAGCTCCCTCAACGAGAATAGGTTTTGATCCGGGCAGGCAAAGTAGTTCATCGAGAAACAGAGGGAATTCCTCACGGTAGAGGGCTATCTCTTCTGCTATCTGTTGCTCTACAGGCCGCCACATCCACAATTCTTCGCACGACAGATGCACTAATTTGTGGAAGATTGGTTGCTGCTCCAGTGTTACGATCTTCTCATGACGAAAAAAAGCATCATCGCAGCGATATAACTGGAATCCATATGTTTGCACCAGACGATCAGCAATCGAACTTTTGCCTGCACAGGGCGAACCGCCTAACCAATAAATATGAGCAAGCTGATGTCTCAATGTTTCTAGACGACTTTTTCCCATTATATTTACGTTAATCGCACTCAACATAGCCTATAACACTTACAAAGAATTAATAATATTATATTCCTACTCTGCGAAAGAGTCCAGGATAATCCAACACAAGTCCATCCTCATCGACGGGAAGTTCGGCGCTAAACGTGCTCGTTCCATTCCTGAGGCTTTCAAAGAGGTATCGTCCTCCAGCAGGCGTAACGTCTAAGCAGGTGTAGCGTTGTTCAGTAACCTCCACCTGCATTTGCGGAATAGCAATATAGGCCATATTGAGGGTTGCAATAGAATATTGTTGAAGTGCAAGACGACGGATAGGCAAAGTATTAGTGAAGGGAGTGGCCGAAATATCGACATCCAGGCACCCTTGAAGGGAAGAGATTATCTCTCCCCCCTCAGTTGTCCATGTCCCTTCTTCATCAATGAAGAGATAGAGTGATTGAGATGAACCATCCAGAAGATTGACATGAACAGATTGGAGTCTCCATTGAGCATTGCAGCGAATTTCGTAGTGGATGCGAAACGGCTTTTGCTCCTGTACGCCAAGAATTATGCTATCCGCGACAATGCCATCTGGCAATTGAAGCAGGCGCAAGTACTCGAGTCCTGGTTCCTCCTGGGAAGACCACATGATCTGTCGTTCCATGTTTCTCATCCTCAAATGGTAGAAGGCTCAATGCGCAGATGGCTTGCCCCGGTCCACCTGCGGCCCGACAAATATCAATCGTTGCTTGCCGACCAGCACGTTCTGGATAATATTTTTCAACAGCCTGGCGCAAAGGCTCTATCGCCTCGTTATGCACCAGATTGATGGTGCACCCGCCAAAACCTCCACCGAGCATACGCGCACCCAGGACACCATCCACGGAATGAGCAATATCGACCAGAATGTCCAGCTCAAGGCAACTGACCTGATACTCATCACGCAAACCCGCATGACCAAGCCAGAGAATAGGTCCGACAGCCTCAATATCACCCTTCTCTAAGGCTGCGGCTACCTGAAAAACGCGCTCATCCTCGGCAATAATGTAGCCTGCACGTTTACGTAAAATTTCAGGCAAGCGATCTTTATACTGCGCAAACTGTGCGGGCGTGATATCTCTTAACGCCTTGATCTGTTGCGCACTGTCTGGATCATCGGATACGATCATATCGCGGAGAAGCTTTGTGGCCTCTTCACATTGTTGTCGCCGCTCATTGTAGGCGGAGGAAGCCAGTTCGCGTCGCACATTTGTATCAATCACCATCAGAGAGATGCCTGGAGTATCGAAGGGAATATAACGATACTCATAGGAGCGACAATCGAGTAACGCTGCTTTTCCTGGTCGCCCGATACACGACGCAGCCTGGTCAAGGATACCTGAGCGCAAACCGGAAGCAGCATGCTCGGCCCGCTGGCATACGGCTGCGACCTGCATCGGGGTAAGGGTTGCATCAGTTGTGCCGATAGTAAACGTATTCCCTGAGAAGAAGGAGCAAGCCTGGGCGGTTGCAACTTCCAGCGAGGCCGATGAACTCATACCACTACCCAGAGGAACATCTCCACCCACAACGGCATCAAAGCCGTGCAACGGTATCCCCTCGCGTCTTAATTCGCTCGCGACTCCCAGGATGTAGCGTGCCCAGGCCGGCAGATCGGTTCGCTGTGCATCAAACGTCTCGGGCAATCCCACGAGGGAAAACTGGGCTGACTGCTCAAAATGTTGTGACCAGAGGCGTATTGTTTGATCAGTACGCATGCGACCGGCAAAGGCGGCCACGCGATCAACCGCCGCTGGCAAAACAAAACCTTCGTTATAATCTGTGTGCTCACCAATGATGTTGACACGCCCTGGTGCCCACGCCGCACCCAATGGACCGGCATATAGTACCTGATCGTTAAAGGCGACCGGGAATTTTTCTAATGCCGACAATGCGGGTTTTGGAAACGTCTTAGTATCCATAAATGATCATGCCTCTTTCTTTGCAATTGCGGTACGTAGCTCCTCTGCTTTCTGCACTGGCGAAGAATCGTTTGTCCACAGACTCCAGAGAGCTTCTGAAGATGCCGCAAACTTCAATTTGCCGGGTGCACGTCCAATGGCCTGAATCTCGATATGGCAATGAAAGCGTTCATCGGCCAACTGATGCAATCCCATCAAATATGGCATAGGGGCCATCGCTCCATCGAACAAAGCATTAAAGCCATTGATGACCTGGAGTAATATGGCTGCCAGATCGCGCAATTCGTCATCCTGCATCAGTGCAAGATTTGCCACATGGCGTCGCGGATAGAGATGCGTCTCATAAGGATAACGAACATAGGGCGGGAGAAATGCCTGCCAGGTTGTATTGGCAGTAACCTGATGGGGGCCATCATTCAGTTCTGTGCGCACACGACAGAAAGGACACCCGCGCCCGGCCTCGTCTTCCTCGACAACGGTTTCTAACTCACGTTCTAGCGTTGGAGGGATGACTGAGACCCCATATGCCTGACCGTGAGGGTGGTGTTGGGTCTGCCCTATTGCTTCGCCACTATTCTCGAAAATCATGACGGTAGGATAGCGCGAGGCAACATCGAGGTAGAGATCACGCCACAACCGCGTAACGGCATGCACATCATCAACCGAGAGTTGCGTAAAAGTACGCTGATGCTCGCGACTATAAATAACCACATATGCTTCACCAACGGGCGCTTGCAAGGGCGGGAAATCATTTGGGTGTAGCCACACTTTGGTATCTGGACTCACACGACCACTGGTAATATCAGCACAAAAAGGGCATTCATTGGTCCCCTCACGCCTGTTCATACGATGCGGTGCGTTCACCAGATACTGCCGTAAAATAGGGTTCCAGATCAAGGGAGTTGCGCGTTGTTCCATTATAATTATACCACCTATGGATGATGTTGTATCGTTTGTGTACCCATCAGCACACAACGACCCTGACGAGCCAATTCTGCAAGCAGTTCGCCTTTATCGATGAAGCCACCATCATCTCCTGATGCAAATAGCCACTCATCCCAGGTCGCCTTATCTGTAAAAAGCGCCCAGGCTACAGAAGCGATCTGTGTTTTAACACTGCGCATCAATTCACGCGCATGTTCAAAACCTGGCTCCAATGCCTGTACTGACGGTAAGCTTGCGTCATTGAGTGCCTCAAAGGTACGAAGCGAGCACACTTCACCCCTGACAACCTCACCCACAAAACCTAGCACGAGCGCATCACGATCCGGGGTAACAGCTTCAGACGCTTCTTCTCCATCTACAATCGGCTCCCACACCCCGACCAGCAACGTACAATGGGTGGGCAAGCTTCGCAGGAAATGGTCGATCTGCTGTTTATTCCAGCCGTGCCACGAGTAGGTCTCAGCGTTTTGCTCAAGACGGAAGGCAATATCCAATAATGACCGCGCCGCGTTCCATAGAGGCGCGTCGGCATCCAGTACCGATAATTCTTCTGCTAACACGAAAAACTCTCCAGCAAAGATTAAAATGAGTGGATAACGTCTTTTCACAGTTGCCTGAAAAGGGGCGTTTACCGCTCACCTTGGCATACTTACTTAAGTATACATTACGGAACGTGATCATGTTATATAATGGAGGCAATGTCGATATGCCTTCGCCTTATAAAATGTGGTGAGCTTCAGAAGGAAGAAGCGATGAACACACATATACTTTCCATTGGCCTGGGGATAGTAGGCCCGCTAGGGCTGCTGACATTGCTCATCCTGGCTGGAATCGTCATACAACGCTACTGGGGCTGCCGCATGGGAAGTCTACGCTGGCACATGCGCAATCTACGCTTCAAACAGATCTCTGCTATTGCCAGTTTTTTCTGCTTTGCTATGGCTGGAAGCTATGGGGTTATTCAAGAGGTATGGGCACTTATTTATCTACTTATTGCCCTCAAAACCGGGACATGGTGGATACGCATTGCTATCAGTCAGAGGGCATGACGAGTTGAGCAATTACACTATGTTTTATAGATTATAATGGGTGCCGTAAACGTGGCCCCTACAATATTCCCGCTAAAAAGCGTGATGCAAGAAATTGCTGTGCAGGGACGTTTATTCAGGCAAAACAGCGTTACGCCAGACAAGCAAAACAAGGCATTGAGCAAGGAGCAAGCGTATGAGCGATATGCCATGGTATCAAAAATTCGCCGATGCAGACTATCTGCGTATCTACTCTCCCTTCCTGCCACCCGAACGATCCGCACGCGAGGTCGCCAGTATCGTCAAATTGTTACAACTCGCCCCCAACAGTTCCATCCTCGATCTCTGCTGCGGCCATGGCCGACATACCATTCCACTGGCCCAGCAAGGCTATCACATGACAGGACTCGATCTGAGCCAATTTTTCCTGCAACGTGCTCAAGCCGACGCCGAAGCAAAAAGCATCCGCGTCCGCTGGGTACAGAGCGATATGCGCCATATCCCCTTCACTAACGAATTTGACGCAGTGATCAATATCTTCACCTCCTTTGGCTATCTCGAAAATGAAGAGGAAGATCTGCAAGTTCTGCGCCAGGTTCAGCAGGCACTCAAGCCGGGGGGACTCTTTCTGCTGGAGACGATTTATCAGGTACGGGTCGTGCGCACCTTCTCACCACATGGGATTATTCGGTACGATGATGGGTTGGTGGTACTGGAAGAACGACGCTTAAATTTACCCGAAAGCCGCAACGAGATCAACATCACGATGATTTATCCTGATGGGCGGCGTACAAAACATACCCAATCAATTCGCGTGTATACGTTTACCGAACTGAGACGCATGCTGAAGTCGGTTGGTCTGGAGGTACACGCATACTATGGAGATCTGGATGGAGCACCTTTAACGGTAGATAGCCGAATGGTGGTGGTAGGGAAAAAATTGGAGTAAAAATGGACAAGCATCAAAGGCATAACTACCTGATCATGCTATAATAAAATCGGCACACCTCTATTAAAACTGTGGTTCAGGATGAAAACCATGCAAAACGGACTCTTTTACGGTGACAATCTTGTAGCATTGAGAAAGTATATCAGGGATGAAACAATTGACCTCTGCTATATTGATCCACCATTCAATAGCAAGCGTAACTACCATCAAATTTACAACAATATTGGCAGCGAAGATCGAGCACAGGCTCAGGCATTCACCGATACATGGATATGGGACGAACGTGCTAACATGGGATTTTCAGAAATTCTCGCTAACGACAAGGGACGCTTTTCAATCCAGACAGTCGACCTCCTGAAAGGATTGCAGTTGGTATTGAAAAAGGGCAGCCTGCTAGCATATCTTGTAAGCATCTCGCTCCGCGTTACTGAAATTCACCGTGCCTTAAAGCCGACAGGAAGTTTTTATCTACATTGCGATCCGACCACAAGCCATTATTTAAAGCTGGTGGTTGATGCCATTTTTGTCCCAAATGGCGGCAACTTCTTAAATGAAATAATATGGGGATACTCTATCGGCGGAAAAGGCAAGAACGTATTCGGAAGAAAACATGATGTAATCTTATTTTATGCCAAAAGTACTGGCAAGCACACATTTAATGAAAAAGGGGCCTCTATTCGGCGCAAACCTGACACCCATATGAAAATGGGAAATGATGCAGAAGGAAGACCTTATCAAGAAAAAACTGATCGAAAAACAGGAAAAACGTATCGCTACTATCTAGATGAAGGAAAAATTGCAGAAGATTATTGGACAGATATAGAAACATTGAATAGAGAAGACAAAGAACGTCTTGGCTATCCTACACAAAAGCCCGAAGCGCTTTTAGAGCGAATTATCAAGACAAGTAGCAATGAAGGCGACTTGATTTTGGATGCCTATTGTGGATGTGGTACCACTATCGCTGTAGCTGAAAGGTTGAAAAGGCAATGGATAGGCATAGACATCACTTACCAGAGCATTTCCCTGATCCTACGCCGTCTGGAAGGAGCACTCGGTAAAGAGGCTCTCGACCACATCACGCTCAAAGGCATACCCAAAGATATGGATGCAGCCCGTACTCTCGCGTTGAAAGACGACGACAGAGTACGCAAAGAGTTTGAGAAATGGGCTATTCTGACCTACACGAACAACCGCGCCATCATCAATGATAAGAAAGGCAGAGACAAGGGTATAGACGGTACAGCGTTCTTTCTCATACGCAAAGATGAGAATGCTAAAATCGTATTTCAGGTCAAATCTGGTACGATCGGACGCGTCGATGTGTCAAAATTCAACAATGACCGCATACGAGAGGGCGCGGAGTTAGGCATCCTCTTGACACTCCAATCCCCCACTCAGGGTATGAAAAGTGAGGGCAGCAGCGTGGGTATTTACGAACACGCACTCATAGGATGTAACTATCCACACATTCAAATTGTTACTATCGCCGAGATTGTAGAGCAACATAAGCGACTCGATGTACCAATGAGTCTTGAGGTCTTGAAGAAAGTGCAAGCGGTCGCATTGAACACCTTGCAGCAAGAACTATCCACTGACCCCTGACAAACCACTTCACATATTAAGAATAATCACTGTCTTCTCAGAAGAGCAAAAATACGTTATAATGTGATCGCCAACGTCAGTCAACCATTGCGCTAACTCACAAGACAATGGTGCTCATACAATGGTGCTCATACATAGAGCGTATCACTAAAAATAAGGAAGGTACATAACCGTGCCGTGGTGTAGATTTTTTATCCCAAAAATTGCCTCGTCGACAATTAAAGCTGGAGACCCCGATCTAAATGATCATATTATGTATGCCAAGTGCATCAAAGGACACGCACTCAGAGATGCTGATGACTGGATCAAGTGCGAAAATCTACCAGCGCCCGACGCAAAGTGCTGGATAGAAGGTGGCGAGACGCTCTTTTCCTTACGCGAGCGCAAACAAAGCGAATTAGCAAACATACAAGCAGATAATAAGCAGGCAACACAGGATGCAACAGCAACAAAGACAATGTGAGGAGGCATGAGTAATGCATCCTCATCTTTTTCACCTATGCCTGCCCAGATCGCTCAGGTTCAGACTTCACTTCTCAGTTGGTATACAACCGAGCAAAGAGATCTTCCCTGGCGTATTACAAACGATCCTTATGCTATTCTGGTATCGGAGATTATGCTCCAGCAGACGCAGGTAGACCGTGTATTGCCTAAATACCAGCAATTTCTGACAATATTTCCTAGCCTGTCCGATCTGGCTGCAGCCCCCACCGCTGATGTCATATCCGCATGGGTTCCTCTGGGCTATAATACGCGTGCCGTACGCTTGCAAGGCATCGCACGTCAGGTAATTGAGGAATATAATGGGCGCATCCCTGATACTATCGATGAATTGCTGAAACTTAAGGGTGTTGGGCGTTATACGGCTGGAGCTATTGCGTGCTTTGCGTATCGTAAGCAGGTTGCGACCGTGGATACCAATATTCGGCGCGTGCTACATCGTATTTTTTTGGGTCTGGAACATCCCGAACCCAAAGCGAACGACGCTCAAATGCTTACCCTTGCCGAACAGGTTCTGCCGGAGGGTGAAGCCTACAACTGGAATCAGGCATTGATGGATATGGGCGCGACGATCTGTACCAGTAATAATCCTCAGTGTACACGCTGCCCTTTACAAGAAACCTGCCAGGCATACACCGATATGCGTCAGTACAGCCTTTTTCCATCGGGCACCGTATTACGTCAATTGCGTAAGGTGGCGGAGAAGAAAACATCCTACCAGACCCAACCATTTACTAGCAGCAATCGCTATTTCCGTGGGCGCATTGTGGCAATCCTCCGTTCACTCCCAACCAACGAACGTATACCACTGGCTCTACTGGGACCCAAAATCAAACCAGATTTTTGCCCTGATGATCTTCCCTGGCTGCAACAAATCATCGCTGGCCTGGTCCGCGACGGGCTACTTGATTCTGCGGATAATGGTGTTCGCCTCCCATAATAAGGCCAGCACCGGACAGGTCGTGCTATAATAAGACTTGATATTTTTATGCACTCATTTATGAGCTACTTTATGGAGGAACAAACAATTGCGACTCACAAGCATTAATGATATTACCACAAAGCATCGCCATATATTTCTCTCTCCACATTTCGACGATGCAGTCTACTCTTGTGGAGGTACGCTCGGTGTACAGGTCAGTTGCGGCCTGCGCCCACTGATCATCACGGTTTTTGGTGGTATTCCATCCGCCAATATCACACTCAGCCCATTCGCAATGCGGGTGCATCAGGAGATGGGAGCAGACAACACAAAGGGTCCCGGCAATGCGATAGAATTGCGCCGTCAAGAGGATGCTGCCGCCCTGGACTACCTGGAAGTCGATTACCTCTGGCTTGATTATCTGGACGCTCTCTATCGCGGTTCACCTGCCTATTACACCAGTCGCGAACAATTGATTGGGGGCGATGTCCATCCATCCGATGCTACCATCGATCGGCAATTGGCTTCAGATCTCCTCGCCCTACAAGAACGTTTGCCTGATGCCGCATGGTATGCACCACTGGGAGTTGGTCGACATGTTGATCACCAGATCGTCTGCTCGGCTGCAGATCGTCTTGCACAACGGGGAGCGAAAGTCTACTACTATGAAGACTTCCCTTATATTCTACAAGGGGGCGCACTCGAGGCACGTAAACAGGAACTCGGCCTGCCATTTGAGCCAAATCTTGTCGAAATGTCCGAGATGCTTCCCATACGCATAACTGCGGCTGAAATGTATGCCTCGCAAATAACGGCTAATTTTGCTGACAAAGAGGCTGTTGAGCAGGGAATGACCAACTATACGCATGGTATTCGCCCCGTCGAGACGGTTCATCTCGAACGCTACTGGACGGCTGCTCTCTAAGAACACTAACACGTGCATGAAGGCTGGCGAAACATCTTTGTTTCGGCTTGCCTTCATGTATTATGATGGAGGGGGATAGAAATAAATAGCACTTCAGTGAGAACCTCTCGGACGCTCATCATGATGTAGGAGGCAAATATTCGTGAAGACGGGAATAGAAGGCTCAACACTAGGACGGTATGAGCTACGCCGTCGTATTGCGCGTGGAGGAATGGCCGAAGTCTACCTGGGATACGATCGACGCGTACGACGGCGTGTGGCTGTAAAAGTTCTTTATGGCAGCGATGAACCCTTTGTGCGACGTTTTGAGCGCGAAGCCGAAGCAGTGGGCACACTTTCCAACGATCATATTTTGCCGCTCTACGATTTTGGCGAACAGCGCCCCTGGTACTATCTGGTCATGCCCTACGTTGAAGGGGGAACACTACGTGATTATTTACTTCAACGCACCTCTTTGACGTTAGACGAAGCAGGGAGCTTTCTTGAGCAGATTGCCGAAGCTCTGCAATATGCACATGATCATGGTGTTGTACATCGTGATGTCAAACCTTCCAATATTTTGTTGCGGCCCGATGGTCATGCATATCTGGGCGACTTTGGGCTGGCAAAAGCAAAAATGGGTGCAGATGCAGTCACGCACGCAGGCACAATGGTTGGTACGCCCGAGTACATGGCACCCGAACAATCCAATGGCATACATGACTATCGCAGCGACATCTATTCTCTCGGCATCATTCTTTACCAGATGCTTACTGGACGCGTTCCATTTACAGGTGACTCGCCTGTCGCAATCTCACTTAAACATATACAAGCCCATCCAATGCCTCCTAGCGAACTCAATAGTACTATCCCTCAGGCGATTGAAGATGTAATCTTCAAGGCTCTGGCAAAAGACCCTAATGAGCGTTATCAACAGGCAAAAATATTGGCTGATGCTTACTGGGATGCTCTCAAGCAAGAGCCTGATGGTATACAAGACAAAGAAGCAAGCGCAGAAGTTGACGTACAAAAGCAACAAAATACGAACACAATACATCGTGAAGAACCGCAAGATGCTGATAAGACGCTTCACAAAGAGTCGCAAGACGCTGATAAAACGCTCCATCAGGAACGATTATCCACTGCCACACTCATTCTAGAGAGTGATGCTCATCCTGTCCCACGCATCACAAAGCCGCTCCGTTTCCCTTTGCAAAATGAGCAACCAATACATGTACATAGCAACAAAAAACCTGTTCTCTTTTTTCTTCTCTCCGTACTCTGTCTGGGCCTTATTCTGGGATCGGCCATTCCGTTGACTCAGTTCTGGCGTTCTCATAGCATAGCTCAGAACCACAGCAGGCAACACATAGGCTTATCGCTATTGCAGCAACATCAGGCAACAGCAACAACTGTTGCGCAAATTCAGGCGCAGGCCATGCTAGCTGCACAATCACGCGTACGAGCAACAGCAGGCATAACCACAGCAATTGGCGTTGGCAACGTCCTCTACCAGAATGATATGACAGGTCCTGGTGGAGGCTGGATCGATGATGGCAGTCAATGCTATTTTTCCAATCAAGGTTATCACGTCTATAGCGCCTTTGCCCATGCAATGGCCTGGTGTTATTCCGGTCAACAATCATTCTCTAACGTGATTATTACAGCCCAGGCAACCCTGCTACGCGGCGATATCTATGGACTGGTATTCCGTCTCAGCCCTTTCACAAAGTCGTTTTATGCTTTGGAGCTAAATAGCAAGGGCGAATATCGCTTTGTGATGGCTCAAGGAAGCAACCCGCTCAACTGGCTCACCCTCATAGACTGGACACGCTCGCCAGCTATTCGTAGTGGCTATAACCATACGAATACGTTCCTGGTACTGGCAACAGGAACGCATTTCCGCTTCTATATCAACAAACAGCTCATCGTCCCATCCTTCTCCGATACAAACTATGATAGTGGCCTCCTCGGCTTTCTGGCAGGCGGCGACAGTGATGGCGGCACTGAAGCGGTCTTTAACAATGTATGGGTATTTCAAAAATAGATGGTCACGAGAAAGCAACCTGGCGAGTGTACCCATTAGCAGAAATGTATGCATCTTTATGCTAGATGCGTTATCAGGCTATAGGGAAGGCACGGGTTTGTTCGCTCCAACTACGCATTGCCCGACCAGAAGGAAACAAATTTCCCTTTATTATTGTTTCTATAGTATGGTGGAGCCGAAACGTTTTCTTGAAAGGTTAGTTTTTTATGAGTCTTGATATTCCAATATCACCCTTGTTTCCTGATACCAAAGCCTCAACTGCGACCCATATTGTCTACCTCGCTCTTGGTTCCAACCTGGGCGACCGACGAGGGAATTTTGCCGCCGCCTTGCAACAACTGCGTGAAGTTGTTACCATCGAAACAGTTTCCTCTGTTTATGAAACCGAGCCGGTGGGCTACCTGGATCAGCCGCGTTTTTTAAATATTGCTTGTTGTGGAAAAACCTGGCTCTCAGCACAGGATTTATTGCATTATACACAAGCTATTGAAGTTGCAATTGGACGCCAGCGTACCTTCCGCAACGGTCCAAGACCAATTGATATTGATATACTTCTGTATGACGATTTACATGTACAGGATGATAATCTGACGATCCCACATCCACGGATGGCTGAACGTGCGTTTGTACTGGTCCCATTGGCTGAAATTTCGCCTAACGTTATCGATCCAGTCAACGGACAGACGGCGCAGGAACTCCTGCAACAGGTTTCGCAGGACGGTGTTACGCGCCTGGCTCCTAATCTACGTATCACACTAGATCGCGATATCCAAAATGGCGCACCCAACGTGCGTGTACGACTGGGCCGTGCCGGCGTAGTTGGTATACGAAAAGCGCTTTTAATTGGTGAAGCAGGCCAGCAGCAACGCTTCGACGCGACTTTTGACCTGTATGCCGACCTGGGTACACAGCAGGCAGGCGTCCATATGTCACGTTTTAGTGATGTTCTGGAAGAGATTTTAGAAGAAAATGCTACGACCGTCTGGCCTAGAGTTGAGGTACTGGCCGAAGCTTTAGCAAAAGCTGTCGTCGAACGTCAAAAAGTTGCGCGTGCGGAAGTACACATCCACACGGCCTATCCTCTCCAAAAGTGGACACCAATGTCTGGCCGCCGTACCCAGGAGATCTACGGATTGCTCGCTCAGGCCGTCGCAACGACGACATGGAGCCGACGCATGATCGGCGTAGAAGTGGAAGGCATGGTTGCCTGTCCCTGTGCCCAGGATATGGTTCACTCGTTTGCACGCGTACGCCTGCAAGAAGAAGGCTTTGAGGACGATGCAATTGAGAAAATGTTGAGCGTTACGCCCCTTGCAACACATAACCAGCGTGGCCGCGCGACCTTGATGATTGGCACCGACCGCAATCTCTCCGCAGGTGATCTGATTGCACTGGTAGAAAGCGCCATGAGTTCAGAAAATTACTCATTGCTCAAACGACCAGATGAGCTTTATATCGTCAATAAAGCACATGCAAATCCACGCTTTGTCGAAGATGTTGTACGCGAAGTGCTGGCATCTATTGTTGAAAAATACCGTGATTTCTCCGATAATACGTTTGTGTGGATTCATCAACGCAACGAGGAAACCATTCACAAATACGATGTGGAGGCAGAAGGTTGGGGCACGTTAGGTGAACTGCGCATGGAGATCCTGGAAAATCAGAACATAGAACACCATACAACCAGGGAAGAATGGTTCAATGCTCTTAATAGCAAAAACAGGTAAACTGTTCCATTCTTTTCTGTTCAGAGTATATTCAGCCAGTTATATCCAGTTTTGTCCCCTTAACAAAACTGGATCATCATGTTATAATGCGTTACACGAAAGAGCTTGCTCAACCCGCTTCTAACCTCACTTTCTCACTAAAATGTAGCCAGAAGTGTAGCCAATACGCTACACTTCAATTTGTCCCATCTTTTTTGAATAAATCATCCATTCTCTGCATAGCTTCCTCTTGCATTCCTTCGATCACATGCCCATACAAGTTCTGTGTAATAGTCACACTCGAATGCCCCAGGATCTCTTGCACCACCTTTGCAGGGATGCCCATACTTGCGAGGAGAGTTGCAGCTGAGTGTCTCAGATCGTGGATATGTAATTGGGGAAGGGCACATTCCTGTAGCAGCTGTTTATAACGCAATGCTATTATCTTTACAGAAAAATGTTCTCCCACCTGATTGCAAAATACAAGATCTTTATTAGCCCATTCTTGCCCTGCCTGTAAACGTGCCTCCAATTGTTTTTTCTTGTGTGCCTTTAACGCTATAATGAGAAAGTCCGTCAGTCGAATTGAACGCTTACTTGCTTTCGTTTTGGTCGTTGTTTCGACAACCGTGTATTTGCCTCCCGTTGTTGAGCTATTCAAGAATGATGCAGTACGCTGGACACTTAAAAACTTTTGTCCCATGTCGATATCCGACCAGCGCAATCCTAACATTTCACCGCGACGCATCCCAGTTGTAAGCGCCATAATAAGGAAACATTCTATATCCGTGCCCTGAGCGGCTTTGAGAAGCTGTTTGCATTGATCTGCATTCAAGAATGGTCGTTCCTCGTGTTGCACAGCAGGCCCGTCTATATCGTCGCACGGGTTCCGCACAATCCGTTTCCAGCGCACAGCATCCTTGAACGCCAACTTCAAGACGGTATGTAGCATGTGCAACGATGATTGCTTGTGTTTCTCTCGCAATATGGCATACATCTTTTGCAGGTGTTCACCTGTTAATTGTTGTAATTTGACATAGCCTATATGTGGAATACAGGCTTTGATGCGTGTCGTGTAGGCGATCCTGGTTGTCTCTTTGATCTTTGCACTATGAACTTTCAGCCAGTACCACAGATATGCTTCTACAGTTTCAGCCTTTGCCAGGATAAAGGTCTTATCCTCTAGAGATCGTTGCAACGCTTTGAGTTTCTTGTTTGCTTCAGACTTCGTATTGCCATACACATACTTTTTCCTCCCCCCTTCTATCTTTGCATACGCAACCCATTTCTTATCGCTGGCACGCTGGTAGATCGAACCATCGCCCTTTTCTCGACGTTTTGTCATCTTATGTTGTTTTCCTTTCATTCAACCAGTTTTGTAACTCCGTTGGATTGACTCTAATTGCCGAATTAAATCGGTGTACAGGCAGACCCTCACGATTGATCAACTCATACATCATTGTCCTGCTCAGGGAGAGAAGCCTGGCCGCTTCTTCTACGGTGATCAAAATCGGGTGAGTTGGTGGTGTCTCTTCCATAATGCTTCCCTTTCGCTGCCATGACGTAAAATGATGCTTCGGACCTTGCTCATCCATCGCATACTCCTATCGTCATGGTCGTACATATCTCATACCTCCTTCATGATCCTCGACAAATTCTTTCAGATCTCACCACGTACCTGTACATCGGTTTCGTATAGTACCACATACGCGCAAGCTTGTAGGAGGTTTTCAAGCCAAATTCTTTCTGATTTTCTCTTTCTCTTTCAGAATGGTTTGCCTCTTTCCTTCTTGGAGGATCTCCGAGCATCTTACCCTGTGCAGTTTTTTTCGATGCCCCATTCCTACTCATTAAACATGTTAGAAAAGATTACGAACAAATGGAAAAAATTTGTACATTTGCCTTCCGCTACACTCATCTAGGAATTGATCATCATATCTCCCTTTTAGATAACCTGAATGATATATCTTCTAAGGCTATAGGATAAAAGCATTATTGCTGTTGCGACATTACAAAACGTTGTTCCGTCTTTATACTTGTCAAAAGGACAGCAACCTCTCGCGCAGACGACATCCCAGAGAGCCATAAGGAGGAACGGAGGCGCGTCTGTTTCGCTCTTCTCGTCGGGTCTGGATACGTATACCAGATCGACTGCTCCTGCTGCAACTCGTGTTGGAACTTTTCGCGTAAAGCTCGCTGTACGGGCGTTTGTTCCGTGGTCATTTGAAATCCTTTCTTCTTGAAAAAATACGCATGGACAATCATCACAAGTATGCATTCTGCTGTTCGCCAATGCTTATTGGAGGGCTGGAGAACGTGCTGCCCGACGGCTTCCTCCTTTCCGCTTCTGTTGCCACGCTTCATGTTGCAACTGCTCCTGATGATGGAGCCACCATTCTTGTCGTGTACGATAGGTGACAAGAAACACCGAATCGACTAGATAGGCTTCCACCACAGGGGCATTTTCGCCTTCATGAGACTCCGAGCGAACATGAATGTCATACAGGTACCAGGAAGCCTCCTGCCTGATCTCAGTGGCGACTTGCTCCGCTTCTAAGGCACTCATTCCTTGGAGAGCAGACAGCCTCAAGAGTCCATCGATCTTCATCTGTGTTCCTACAAGAGAAGATCTATCCCGGTTTTCTTCAGGACGACTCCCCTGAGGGTCTGAAACGGTGTTAGACACCTGATAATACTGGACAACACAAGAAGCGAACGGGTAATGCAGCGATTCCGGTGGCCACCACTGCGCCTCTTGCCGTTGCCGCTCCAAGGGGAGAACCAGAGCAATTTCTTCCAGGGTATAGGGCGATTTGGCCCAATCGAGAATCTCCCTCATAATCTCCATCGGGCGCACCGGGTCCGCGTAGCGATCGAAGGAACTATGAAACCACCTCCCAGCGCTTTCGAGCGGCTTTTTCTGTTTGGTGAGATCATAAAAGGTCCGTTGGAGAAGGGTATTGATGGCTGCAAGACGCGCTAATCGGGGGCTGCGTAGTATTTTATTTTTATATCCTCCCAACGCTTTTTTGCCTGCATGCGTGTTCAAATACTCAGGAGTCGCATATTCTGGCCCATCCAGCAGAGCGAGATACCCTATGGCTTCCTGGGAGAGTTCCTCTTCGCTACCCACCCACGGTTCATTAACGAGAGACTTGAGTTCGAAATTCATTCTCGGATGAATCGTTCTGTCTAAAGACAAAATCGATACTCGAGGGCACAGTATCAACGTCCTTCAGGTCTCCCATTGGAACCGTTTTTGTGTCGATGTGAGCTGACAAGTCTCCCATGGGCAGTGTCAGGTCTCCCGCTTCCTGCAACCGGTCTCCCACATCACCCATTTTTGTGTCGGGATGAATTAACAAGTCTCCACAAGAGGGTGCCAGGTCTCCCACATCCTGCAATCGGTCTCCTGTTCCTCTTTGTAGGTCTCCCATTTTCTGCAACCGGTCTCCCGATGGAGTCACCGCAAGAGAGGAGAAGTCTCCCGTTGTGACCATCGGGTCTTCCTGTTCGTATCGTAGATCTTCCCTTTGTTGCCTCTCTCTCTCCAAGAGGTCTCCCTTTTTACGTCGCAAGTCTTCTTCACTCCAGTTTTCTCCTGCTGAGCGGTCTTCCTGATGTACTTTCTGCTCATTCCGAAGGAAGAGCAGGTCTCCCGGTTGCGCCCCTTCCATCTGGGTCAGAACCTCGGTAATCTCATCATGAAGTATCTGACGCTCAATGCGACGAACCCGCTTTTTCTGTAACAGATAAGCGACACGCGTCAGGAGACCTGAGATCGGATGCTCTGTCACCTGAGTCTCCCGAGGTGAACACAGTGGGAGATGATACAGCAGAACATACCGATCACGAACAAAACGAGCCAACTCTTGTTGCTTTTGTCTTCCCAAGCTGGCCAGCGTGTTGAGCCGCTCCAGAATCTCTGAAGATGGACGATAGGGTGTTAAAGGAAGCTTCAGTTCGGTGGTTGAGCGCTGTCTTCCGGCACGAGCATGCGTTAACAGTCCAAGTGTCTGATAGATTTTGACATAGCGCAAGAGCGTATCTTTCCCACATCCTACCTGTTGGGCAAAGGTCGCGAGATTGCGGCAGTTGAGGATCGCCACATCAATAAGACCCCATGTTGGCAGAGTTTGTTGAATGATCTCGGCAGAGGCGAGGATGGCCAGCAGAATTTTCATCCCGGTCTGCCCTGGGAAAAGCGTCGTGACGGCCTCCCATGTGGGATCGAGAACAGCCGACAATGAAGAGATATCGCCTGCCTTTTGAGATGAAAAGAAGACCTCAGATGTCTGCATATTGCTCCTCCGCGTTCCTCTGCTTCGATTCTATCGTTCGCTAAACCGGATTGTAGGACGTGCGTTTCTCCCATGATAGGATGAGGGATCAGCACATCGTTCCAGGAGATATCCGGTATTGCGTACCCGCACTATCGTGATGCCGAATGGGATCACTTTCTTTTTCAGGCGATCAATTCCATCGGCGATCGGATAGGATGCATACAGCGGTCTGGTTTCTGCCTGGCTCTCCAGATACGTGTAATAGGTCTCCAGATCGGTGGTATAGCCCATCGCCAAGGTTGCATCAGAGACATAATGTGGATAGAACGAGAGCAGAGCAAGCATAAGATGGGCTTCTATCGGGCTGAACCGGACAATCCCAGTCGCAAGGTCTCCCGTTGTGAAAACAAGTATCCGACTCTGAAGGTCGAGGGCAATCTTTTCGTTCTCCTTCAAGAAAGGCTGAGCGGTCTTGTTTCCTGATACGATGGCATGGTGGGGGAAAAAAATGATATGTTGATCCTGTATCATCTTCATGATCATCCTTTAAAATAAGGTAAAATGAGAGAACCATCTGGCAAAAAAGTGCATTGTCTGAACGTTCTTTTTGCGTTCTTTGCCTACTTTGAGTATGCCTGATGACACGTGAAAAAGTAAACAACAAAAGTTACATTTCAACATACAAAAGTTACATTTTGGAGTTCGCCTAGATGAGTTCACATAAAGAAGAGGTGTGTAATTACTATTTTTGTGTAGAAGCGATGCGAACATATATCGTACAGTATCTGCTTCCCCACGCGATTTCCTCCTGTGACCTCAAAAAAAGGAGTGCCGAGGGCAGGATTGTCAATCTGACGGTGGAATTGCATCCGCTGAGAATACAGCCAACCATCCAGCGTTTTACCATATCTGAAGAAGGGTGTGCAGTGGGGATTGTAGGAGTGTGGCATCACGGGATTGAGGAACTCTTCTATGCACATAACATACAAGGCCAGACACTCTCTCGATCCTTGCGCCATCGCAATGATGAGACCATAGAGCAAGGACTACGCTGGCTTTGTCTTCATCTTCTGCGATGGGGCGAACACACCTAACTTTTCTGTCCGAAAATGCTATAGAAGTGCCAGAAGCCGACATATGGTTCCGTGCCCTGATCCGTTACGATCCCGTAACGCATTTCCTTGAGGAATTGCTGATAGCACTCGTTCGCCTCTTGTTCTGTCGCCACACCCCACTTCACGAGAAAAGGGCGCAGGTTCGCGAGGAGAATCCGATAATCTTCATAGGCCAGCCGATATCCCTCAGTCCCATGAGAGACATCGATAATATGATGATTTTGTGCTTGAATTTGGAAATGGGCACGCTCAAACATCCCCGGCAGTCGAGGAATGATGCCAAGTTGATCGCTATAGAAGCTGGCTCCCGCACGTTGGAGTGCAAGCGAACCCAGGTTGTGGTATTGATGCATGGCGGAGCTATTTGTCATGATGTTGGCGTCTTCCTGGATAATACGCAGAAAGCCACCAGGAGCAAGGATACGCCAACATTCTTGGATTAACTGAGGCCAGAGATCGCGTGTCATGAATGCATAGATCAGGGATGCATTGACAAGCTCGAAGGAATGATCGGCATAGGGAAGAGGAAAACGCGTTGCGTCTCCTACCTCGAAGGTGACGTTTTCAAGCGTATCCAGGTGGGCTTTGGCACTGGCGAAATTGATCATACGCTTGCTCAGATCAAGACCGCGAATGGCGATCTGTGGATGTTTCCTTGCAACTTGAGTCGCCCATTGACCAGGGCCACAGGCAATATCGAGCACGCGATGAATACCCTGAAAATTGGGATGCTCGGGCAGAATTCCTCCAAATTGTCGCATGAGAAAATAACTCTGATCTAAGAGACAATTCATCTCTTCGACATCTTCTGGATCAACATAATACTGGGACACGGTATTATCCTCCTACCGATATTAATAGGACGGTACTCTTCCTACCGCCAGGTCCGTCAACGCTACACGTGCAAGTCGTTGCAGCTTATCGACCGTGAATGGGCCAGGACCAAATTGGCTGGCATATCCCGGCAACCAGGAAAGAATCTCCTCTTGTGACACCCTGTAATAGGTCTCGTCGTGCAGCGTCTCTGCATGGGCAAAGCGGATCGCGCCAAAATATTTTCCTTCCAGGACATTGGAGAGCGGCATCCAATGAGGATCCCATGCAGCCCCTGCCCAGGATGTCCACAGCAACGTTGCGGCACGGGAGAGCTGCTCAATCCCTGTGATTGGAACACAATAGGGCTGCTTGTCTGGGGCATCCTGTGCAAAACAGACCCAGGGTGCGACATCTGCTGGTAAAGAGTCATACAGCAATTTTGTTCCTTTGATCATCATGCGCATAATGTAGACGGCAGCTCCACTATCAGGGGTTGGTTGTCCCTTTCTGGTGTTGCGGATGAAGCCATTTTTGACCCAATGGTTAAACGTTTTCGGAGGAATGGGTTGTTTATCTGGGGCATACTGTCCCAGATTTTCACGTAACCATTGCGTCGTATAGCGTAGATGATGCGGCAATTGGCCATCTCTATTGCGTACAAAGCTATCCATATATGCATAGACGGAGCGCCGTTTTTCCTGGAACGTTTCCAAAAAAAACGAGGGATCATCAAGAGAAGGGTCGAGAGATTTGAGAAATGTGCTATAGAGATGTTGTGCCATCGGCACAGGAAGGGGAGCCACTTCGGCATATAGGGCTTCCGGTAAAATACGCTCCATAATCAGCATCTCCTCTCTCATCTATTGTAACGAGGGATGCTCTCGTTGGCAAGATGGTTTTTCTCCTCTGGTCAATTAGAAAGATATCTCTATAAAAAGCAAAGAAGCACATTAAAATTTTATAAATAACGCGTGGTTGGTTGCTTTTTCATAGGAATATCGGTACACATATTGGTATTTGTCGTTTATAATACTGATATACAAGATATACGTCCGTCGTTGAAAAAAACTTACGAGCACTCTCAGCAGGTTTCGATACACGGCACAGAACAGATTTTTTATTTCTTGTCGTCTTTGCATCATCAATGATCTTATCCTGAATAGAGGAGTTCTTTATTGTATGAAAAAACGACCACCCAATATTCTTCTGAGAAAAGCACGTGAAGCACAACGATGGAAACAAGCCGACCTGGCGGCAAAATTGGGAGTCTCGCCTATCTCGATTGGGCGCTGGGAGAGAGGCGATGTGCTACCCTCCCGCCATTATCAAAAGAAGCTTTCTCAGCTTTTTGATCTCTCCCCTCAAGCACTCGGCTTTTTGACCGAAGTCTCTTCTCACGAGGGTGCTGAAGAGAATAATTTCATTCTCGATCCGATGATTCCATCTTCGCCAACATTGATTGGGCGTGATGAGCTATTGAACCTCATCATTCATCAGCTTCACCCTTCGATTGCTCTCTATGGACTCCCAGGAATAGGGAAAACGGCTCTTGCATCGGCGTTGGCTTCCATCCTTGTTCAGCAGCAGCACTCTTTTGATGGAGTACTCTGGGTGGGCCTGGGACCCCATCCCAAACATGGCCCCCATCTCGCACGATGGGAAACCCTCCTGGGACGCGCCAGAGTCCGATCCACGTACCGCTCGCAGTTTTGAAGAATGGTCAACAGCGCTTAGAATGGCCATCGGAACACGGAAAATGCTCCTGATTATTGATGATGCATGGGATATTGAGGATGCGCTTGTCTTCAAAGTAGGGGGATCCCGTTGCGTTCATGTCCTCACAACCCGCTTTCCGACCCTGGCACTGCAATTTGCCAATGATGGTAGAACCTTTGCCATCCACGAATTGCAAGAGCAAGAAAGCGTAGATATGCTCATGAGTCTGGCTCCTGATCTCAGACGATCTGACCCTGATGCCCGATTATTGGTACAATCCGTCAACGGTCTTCCACTCGCACTCACCCTTATCGGAAGGTATCTCCACAGTCAGGGCCACCACATGCGTCGTATCCATCTTGCCTTAGACCGATTGCAGAATGCGGAAGAACGGCTGCGCCTGTCTCAACCCAGCTCACCCCTTGAGCGTTCGCCGAGCCTGGCATCTTCTCCCTTGATCTCATTACAGGCAACGATCGAGGTCAGCATCTTGCCCCTGAGTGAATATACACGACATGTTTTAGGTTCACTTTCCGCATTTCCTGCCAAACCCAATAGCTTCTCTGAAGAGGCTGCGCTTTCCGTGGCTGCTACCTCCCCAGAGGTACTAGATCTGCTCGTCGATACGGGGCTTGTGGAGTGGAGAGAAACCAATCGCTACAGCCTCCATCAAGTGATTGCAGATTATGCCCATACAAATCTGAACAGGGAAAAGGCCGATGATTGCTTCATTGCCTATTATGCCAGCTTTGTCGAAAAACATACAACTGATTATAAAAGCCTGGAACATGAGAGCGAGAATATCCTTGCCATGCTTGATATGGCCCATCAACTTGGCCAGCAGGACGACCTGATCCGAGGAATTTGTGCATTTGGGCCATTTCTTCTCCTGAGAGGTCTTTATGAGAGGGGCAGAATACCATCTTCTGAACGCCTATGAAGCGGCAAAAGGAATGGGCGGGAAAGAGATTCCTCTGCTTTTATTGCTGGGTCAAATGGCACAAAAACAGGGGAAGTATCTTCAGGCCGTCGAACGTTTCCAGCACGGACTGATGCTGGCCCGACAACAAGAAAGCGCCGAATGGATAAGCGCCTTTCTCGCGGACCTTAGTTGGGTCACGTGGAAGCAAGGCCATTACTCAGAAGCGGAAAGATATTTGCGTGAAGGATTGCGCCTTGCCTATCAGATCGAAAATGAGGAACGCATCTGCAAGTTTCTTCGCGTCCTTGGAGCGGTGTTATCTTCTCTGGGCAGATATGCAGAGGGGCATAGATACTTGCGCGAAGGATTAACAATCGCACGTCAGAGCGGGAACCGAGAGCAGATCTGTGTTTTACTCATCGATCTGGGAATCAGTTTTCAGGAGATCTTGGATTTCACCCAGGCGGAAGAGTTCTTAGGCGAGGGATTAGCGCTGGCACGCCAGATCGGTCATCGTGAATGGATGAGCCTTGCCTATCTCAATCTGACCGATTTGTCGCTCGTCATGCATCAGTATCGTGAGGCACAGGAATATGCGCACCAGGGATTGATGCTTGCTGAACAGATCGGCAATCGCGAATGGACGTGCGGTAATCTTGTCAATCTGGGAATTGTAGCTCGCGAACAAGGGGATATTTCCAAAGCGCAGGCCCACTTTGTGCGAGCAATACAGCTTGCGCAACAGCAGGAAAGGCCACATATAACGTTTATGGCCATATATGAATATGCGTGTCTTGTCCTCGAACAAAAAGACAGAAGGACAGCAGAGGCACTGCTCAAAGAAATCCATGCAATCATTCCCGAGGGCGATCAGGGCTTATCGGGTCTGTGGATCTTCGGGATGGCACGCCTTGCCGCGTTACAGGGCAATTTGCAAGAGGCCAGGCGCTTAGGCGAGGAGAGCAGGGATATTCTGAATGCAATCCAGCATGGGAGTACAAAGAAGGTCGAACAATGGTTGAGCAATTTTCCCAATCTGCATCGTATCGATCATTATGAGGATATGCTTCAGATGGGAACCTGGGGCATATCCTCATAGAATGCTTGTTTGAACGGTCATCTTTTCGCACTCAAAACGTGTCAAAGAAGAGAGGTCAGGATATTATAAACGGTGTGAATAAGGATACTACTCCACAAAGATTTGGAGAGCTTTAAAGCGATACAGGCAATGATGCCAACAAAAAAGACCAGCAGGAGACCGAAAAAAGATGAAAGAAGGGATTGCCCTGTACTAACCCACAACGGGATGTGAATGAGCGCAAACAAGAGAGAGGAGATGAGCATCGCGCCAGCCAACCCGATCCATGAAGGGCCAAAGAGGGATTGCAGCTTTTGGAAGAGGAAGCCGCGAAACGGGATCTCTTCCATCAGACCCACCAGCAGAATTGCGTTGACCCAGGTGTCGGCGCTCTGAGACAGATGGAAGGAATGGAGACGGACAAGGTTCCCTACTTGCAGGGCGACCACGAACAGGGATCCATACAGTCCCCACGCCAATCCTTTGAGGGGATGTGCCGTCAGTTTGAGATAGGTGAGGGGATTTTGCCCTTCGATACGCTGAATGTAAAGGAAGGTGGGGACAATCCACAAGAGCAGTTTCCAGATCGGTTCAACCAGGATCGCGCCGATACCATGGATGTGATGAGTGATGTAAGGATTAATGACAAAATCACGCACGATGGCGGCGAGGAATAACAAGAGAATGTAGCCGATGAGCCAGGGAACTTCTAACATTTTATTTTTAGCAAGAAACATACGTATTCTCCTTTTAACAATGTTGTCATCTAATATAGATACTAACACGATTTCCATATAAATACGTATTTTTAGTACTTATGTAGCTAACGAGACCAATACAAACTGTTTTGACAAGCCGGGTCGCGACAAGGAAAGGGGTTGTGCCGGCATTATTGTCACCTCTTATTTGGTTCCAGATGACACAATTCCTCGTATTTATTGGTCTTTCATGCTATAATACAGCCTCGCAGCCAGCATGGAAGAAGACTCACATCTGGAAGGAAGTGATGATCTTCCTTCTCGGAAGTTGGATATCAGGAGAAGGAGTGAACAAGGCACCAATGTTACACGAAATCATCAAAAGGACGTTGCGCGTACCCGTCCCTTCCGATTCACGGGGCGATGGAACGCATGCCACTAGACAGTTGGATGTGGCATTGATGAATGTTGGCTTTAAACTCTCGCGTGATCTCTTTGCTTCCTTATCACAACAACCTTCTACGGTCGTCATCCCCCTTGGGCAGGAGATTTTGGTGGCGGTCAAAGAACTGCTCGGTGAACACGTCCAACATAATGTTTACTTTCTTGATTTCCCTGCACATGTGCCGGATACCATCGATTTTTGGTGGACGGAATTGTTGCGCCTGTTTCTGACTGGTCAAACACACTATGGCCGCTACCAACACTCCTATCAAGAGATGTTAGAGGCTCATGAGACGTTCATCCCCGCTCTCAAAGATCAGGTGACACTGCTCCACCTGGGCAAAACCTTGCCGGAAGAGGTGCGAGAGCTTTATTTCTTGCTGGCAGAAAGCTCGATCCCGCTCAATGATACCGATCTCCATCTCCTGGAAAAGGTCGCGACGGCCTGTCTATCAGATCCGCAACCAGAGAACATCCCGATGCGAGAGACGAAGGCTATTATCAATTGTGTGAGAATAAACCATAATCAACCGCTTCAAGTGGATACGATTACGGATATTCTGCGGCTAGCCTGCGCATTATCTGATGGCGATGTCACTTTGCAAGAAGTGACAATGTTTCGGTCTTTTCGCCGGCCACTCCGCCGTCGCTTGCTACAAGCCCTGGACGATCTTCTTGCACGTTCACCTATGCAATTGGCAGACGTTCACCGCTACCAGGAACGTTGGAAGCGCCTGGGCGAACGGCTGCACCCACATGAGTATCCACAGGAAACGGCTGCTCAGGAGGTCTTTGCCGTCGCTCGGGGCGAGAAAAACGTGTTCTCATTTGAAGCCAAAGTCGCAGTGGCACTACGCGACCGCGATCACATGACAGCGCTATCTCTCCTCCGCACAAAGCCTGGACTCCTGGTACGCAATATCGATTACCTCCTGCGTGAAGCATCGGAGCAGGATCGTGTGACATTCCTGGAGGTACTGCAATCAGTGATTGGGAAGGTATCGGGTCGTGTCCTTTTATCTTTCCGCGAACATGTACAAAACAGGACCATGCAGGAGCAGATGCGCGTTTTCACTAATCGTCGGGGCCGAGCATGGGTAACGGGAGATGTGCGTGAGCCTCTCAACGAAGCTTCTATCACGTCACTGATGGAAATGCTCGACGAGGAACTGCGCCGCAGAATGCCGCACAGTGAGCAGCTCGTGATTGATCCCGAGGTGCTGGGAATTGCGATCCCTCTCTCGGAGAAAAATAAGGGAAGCGGGTTTGCGATCATGCCGCGTGGATCGACAATGCACGTCGGTGATGGTCTTCTGCGATTCTTCGTGTATTGGAAGCAAACCTCCCGACGAACCGATTATGACCTTTCCGCACTCATTCTGAACGATCGCTTCGAGTTCGAGACTCAGGTTTCCTGGACAAACTTGCAAGCGATGGGGGGAATACATAGTGGTGATTTGACCGAGGCACCAGATGGTGCAAGCGAGTTCATCGATCTCGACCTGCATAAGGTGCGTGGTGCCTATATCATTCCGCAGGTGAATATCTACGCCGGTGAAAAATTTACGGAGGTTGAGTCGTGTTTCTTCGGATTTATGTTGCGTACCGGGGAGCAGCGCGGAAAACCATTCGAGGCTGCAACCGTACGCATGAAATCGGATCTGCGAGGAACCGGGCGTGTGGCGTTACCGCTGGTCTTCATACGGGCTGAATTTGGTCAATGGTCGGCGAAGTGGCTTCATCTCTACCTCAAAGGGCATCCAAAATTCAACCAGATCGAAACCAACCGACTCACGACAGGGGTATTGGCTCGTTCTGTTCTCGATCATCACTATCTCACCCTGGACTATCTTCTTGGACTCATGAGAGAAAAGGCGGCACGGTTTTCCTGGTCAACAGAAATGGCTGATCCCGCGGTACCCGTGACGTTTATCGGCTTGCAAGCTCCCGATGAACTTCAGAGGGAACACGCAACCACTTACACACTGTCCAATTTGCATGGATTGATTCCATCTTGACGATGGCTGAAGAAGAGCGTATAGTATGGACGAAGGCTATAGATAGGCTTCCTTCTCTTCGTCTAATATTAGTCTATCTGCTCTCCTTCACCATGCATTTCCTCTTCTTTGAAAACGGTTGGTGATTTCCTGTATTGCCATCAGGGTCACGAAAGTATGCAAACGATACCCAGGGCGGTAGTTGGTAAATGACCTGAAAAGTGGATCTGGCACACTTTAGGTGATGCCAACCAGTAAATTTATTGAGAGCGCAGCATATGTGAACAGATCCTTCCAGATATTCTACAAAGCATGTAGGACACGTTGACGCAACAAGGGAAATTCAGCCCGGCCATACATCATGCGTTTGATAAGTTTGAGCTTGTTCACTTTTCCCTCGACCAATCCATTGTTTTGCGGAAGAGTCAGTCCCGCGACCACCGCTGCTTTGTCTCGTACGACACTCAGAACAAACCCCTGCAACTCGCGGATCTGGCTGGCCCTGACCGATGAAAGCCAATCGTCGAGCTGTTCTCCCGTGCGTGTTCGTAGCATGTTTGCGAACTGCTGAACCAGTGTATATGCCTGATCCACCTCAGTGTGCAGAGATCGAAGCAAAGCAAGCGTTTCCTGGTCTTCAGAGGAAAGTTCTTCGGTAGGACGGCGAAGAAACAGGAAAACAGCGTGTCGTGCAAGTACAGGAGGGCGTGGAAGCTGAATGGGAGATGCCGGATTCTTTCGCCCTTCTGGCAGATAACGAGCAAGTTGCTTATGGATGAGCCGGTAGGAGAGTGTGTAGCCTGCAGCTACCATCTCTCGGTGCAACTGGGCGATATTGTGGCAGCCTGCTTCCCACCGTTCGCGGAGAAATGGCAGATGGGGGTCAAGTTTCATCCTGTGTTGGGGTGGTCGTTGTTCAGGGAATGTATCACTGCTCAACCAGCGCGAGACCGTCGCATGGCCGATCCCAACCTGCTTAGCGATGGCTGTCTGCGAGAAGCCAAGCGTGCGTAAGGTCACGACCTGTTGGTATTGAGCCAGACGCTCCTCTCGCTTCGCTTGGCTCCGCGCGGCAGCCTTTGGACTTCCTTTCGGAGGCTGTCTGGGCTGCGCAGTTTCTAATGGTGTGGCCCTTAACTCCTCAGTCAGATGAGTCCGATGAGCGGCGAGATGGCGTGCCAGTACTCCCTCCAGAGCCTCACCGAGATTTTTGAGCACATGGAATCGATCAGCAACTTGGATCGCTTGTGGGGCTCCTTCACGTGCTCCTGCTGCATAATCTCCTCCTCGATCACGACTCACCAGATCAATTTCCGGATGTGCACTCATCCAAGCAGCGGCGGTTTCTTTCTTGCGATCAGGCAAGAGGTCAATGGTCTGGTGGCTTTGCATATCGACCAGGATCGTACCAAATTTCCTTCCACGACGAAAGGAGAAATCGTCTATTCCAAGCTCCGATACGTGTTCTACGGGTAGTGTTGGAAGTGCCATGATGCGTCGGAGAATTGTCGTTCTGCACGTCTGTATCCCCAATCGATCCGTGACACGGACGCCCAGTCTGCCGCCAGTGGCGAGACCAAGGACTTGGACGATCTGATACAGACGCTGTGTCACCCGTGCCCACGGTTCAACAAAAGGAGTCAGGCGCTCCGCAAAGATTTTCCGAACACAGGTTGAGACCCGACAAAAGAACTTGCGCACACAGACGAGCAGGCACACGTGCTGTCCTCCACAGGGTAAGTCGGTAAGTCTTCGGATGTAACGGCTGTGAACATGTGAGGCACAGACACCACAGAGTGGACAACAGGCACGCATCTGCACGGAAACCGCAGTTAGAGTGAGAACCTCATCGATCATCTCGATCTCGGTCACCGCCAATCCATTCGGCAAAGCCAACGCAACAGGCACTTTCATCTTTTTCACGCGATCTTTCTACAATTATTTCTTATCTTCTGTAGAACGATCTCTCAAGACAAGCAGGAGGTACGCATCACCTAAAGTGTGCCAGATCCCACGGGATACGCAACGTGTACGACTTTCCGTCATCGTCACTCCAGGCGGAGTAGCCTCATCGAAACAGCAGAGGTTAGACAGGGAAAAGCTGAGGTTGGGAGAGAAAAAAGGAGCGTGTGAAGAGGATGAGCGTGCCATCAGACGCAAAGGCAGCTCATGCAGCAGATTTCTTCTGATCTCCCTGCGTCTTTGCCAGGTCTGGAGACAACATTTTTCCCGCACTTGCCCGAGTGCGAGGCAAGCAGCTGAGAAAGCAGGCGGATGAAGAAGCAGAGAATCAGGCTCCTTCGCTCCACAAGAGACGGCTGTCGGACTTTTCTGGACCCACGGGCAGAAGAACGTCGAGGGGCAGCCAACGCCTCTTGCTGGATGTACTGCAGATAGTCGTCCAGAGCCATCTCCTGCCCGACCAGACCTTTGATGGGAAGCCGCTTGACGATCTGATCCTCATGCCAAACGGCAAACTGGCGGCTCTGGGCGACACCTGCAACAGGACCGTACGCTTGGCCATCTGAGGGCCGATGTAGTAGGTTGCCAGATCGACATCAACGCAGCCATCTCGACCCACATGGCGCAGATACATCTTCTGATCCAGCTGTCGCCAGCCAGGCATCCGGGTCAACCCGTTCTGGAAGCGCTGGCAAGGTGGGCAAGGTCGGAAAGGCCACACGAGGAGGGACATTGCCACAGGCTCGTCCCTGATGGGGACGTTCGTTGTTGTAGTGCTGGAGAAACGCCTCGGTCACCTCACGCACCTCTTGCAGCGTGCTGGGCTGATGGATCTGTAAGCACTCTTGCCCATAGGTTCGGTGATACCGTTCCACATAGGCATTTTTGTCGGGCCGATGTGGCGGACAGATGTGGGGCGTAATCCCCAGGCACAACAGGAGCCGCCGCAGCGGAGAGGGAAAATCCCGGCCTGAGACACTTCCCACCCAGCGCGGATCGCGATCAAAGGTCATCTGATGCGGACACCCATACTGGCGCAAGAAGGTGATCACCGCTTCCATCGCCGTTTGTTCGTGGAAATCTTCTCGGGCCTGGGCCAACAGGGCAATCGAAGTGCCAGCATCCACAAAATTGCAGACCTCGATCACATGCTGGCGCTTGCCTTGCGGACTCTGCTCAGGCGAGACGGAGCCCACATCCTTGCGAATCCATCTGGATCTCTTCCAACGGCTCTCGAAGCTCGTTGGGATGGGGCGGCTCTTTGGAACGGGGCACCAGACAGCCTGTGGTATGCAGAATCTTCCAGATCGTTCGACTGGAGCGGGGCAGAGGAATCTGTGCGGCTTGCAGTTCTGGGTCACGAGGAAGGTAGTAGAGCAGGGCTCGAGGGCCAGGCACCCGCTTCAAGTTCTCTGGCGGAGCAAAGCGCATCTCCACAATCGCTTGGTCGACCGCACATCCCAGCGGAAGTAGGGCGCATGATGGGCTCGCGATCGGGAGCACAACAGATGGGGATCATGGGAATCACCTTCTGTGAGCCGCTTGCGCCATTTTTTGACCCAACTCACCGAGCGGCCTGTGACCTGGGCCAATTCCCGTGGAGAAGCCTGAGGGGTCTTCTGCAACAGATCGCGTAACAGGGCTCGATCTCGCATCCATTCTTCTTCCATGGAGTTTTCCTCCTCAAAAAAAGCAAACAACCTCCTTTTCTGCTCCATTGTACCTCAGGCCTGTCCTTTTGATTCCTGATTGCCCTGCTCTTTCCCTTCAACCTCAACGGTTTCGATGAGCCTACTCAGCCTGAAGTGACGATGACGGAAAGTCATACACGTTGCGCATCCCGTGGGCAGATCCATTATCTGATCACTAAATGGTTCATTATTCAGTACAATTTGAATCTATCACTTACAACTTAACCAATACCAAATTTCCGACTCATGTCACCGGGGATGCCGCCTTCGATGCCTGGTATGTCTATGAAGCAGCGGTCCGTCATGGCGGCATTGGAGCCGTCCCGCTCAATCAGCACTCCAAAACCATCTTTGATCTCGACATGGTTCCTTTGTGTCCGATTGGTTTGTGCATGAATCCGGCCTTCGACTATGCTCATACCAATGGCTATCGTGCTCGACGCTATCGCTGCCCGCTTCTCTTTCCCACTCCAACAAGCCAATCCTGCACACACACCCAGTTCGCTAAAGGCAAAGGATGCCAGAAAGAGATCAATATTGAGCGTGGAGGACAAATGCGCCTCTCTCTGGATCGTGAGAGTCCCCTCTACAAGGCCATTTATACCCAACGTACCAGTTGTGAACGCATCAACAGTCAGGCTCAAGCCCTGGGAATTGAGAATCTAAAGGTTCATAATCGTCGCTCCGTTGCCAATCTCAATACGTTGATCTATTTGATTATTAATGTACGTGCTCTGGATCGATCAAAATCGATTAATAAAAGACTTCTCCAAATGAATTAGTTGCACCCCTCAAACGGGTCACCTCGGCCAGTTAGCCTCAAAAAATTACCCGCCAGGTAATTCAAGACATAGGTGTTTCAATCCCAAACGGGTCGCCTCAGCTATTTAGCCGAAATGCTGTTATGCCTATTAACATGTAACGTTATTGTTTCAATCCCAAACGGGTCGCCTCAGCTATTTAGCCGCGGCAATGCCACCCATTACTATATGTAATCAAATCCAGTTTCAATCCCAAACGGGTCGCCTCAGCTATTTAGCCACGCAATTCTTATGGCCCACAATTTCAGCCTCAGTTGTTTCAATCCCAAACGGGTCGCCTCAGCTATTTAGCCTTCATCGTATTCAAAGTACACTGTGCTGATGAAAGTTTCAATCCCAAACGGGTCGCCTCAGCTATTTAGCCCTGCAACCCACGTGATACCTAAAGGCAATAGAACTGGTTTCAATCCCAAACGGGTCGCCTCAGCTATTTAGCCCCCGAGAGCCATGGAAATACCGCATACTGATGAAGTTTCAATCCCAAACGGGTCGCCTCAGCTATTTAGCCGTTCTGATGGGTCGCCGAGGGCAAGGAGACAGTTTCGGGTTTCAATCCCAAACGGGTCGCCTCAGCTATTTAGCCTCAGCAGATTGCCCAGCAACACACAGAACAGAAAAGTTTCAATCCCAAACGGGTCGCCTCAGCTATTTAGCCAGTACACTTATGGCTGCTGCAGAGAAAAATACAATTGTTTCAATCCCAAACGGGTCGCCTCAGCTATTTAGCCTACGATACGCTTCATTGATAGTTTCCTTCAGTTTTTGGGTTTCAATCCCAAACGGGTCGCCTCAGCTATTTAGCCTTTGGTGAGTATCACCTTATTTATCCCTGTATACCTCTGTTTCAATCCCAAACGGGTCGCCTCAGCTATTTAGCCATATGACGGCCCAGTCATTACTGGCTCGGTTGGTGTAGTTTCAATCCCAAACGGGTCGCCTCAGCTATTTAGCCTAAAGTTGCCTAAGCTTACACTGTCTGAATATGACCGTTTCAATCCCAAACGGGTCGCCTCAGCTATTTAGCCTGAGATAATCCCAGAGGTGCCTAACCTGACTGTAAAGTTTCAATCCCAAACGGGTCGCCTCAGCTATTTAGTCCCAACTGAGAGGTCTTATCCAGCAGGGTTGGAAGGGGTTTCAATCCCAAACGGGTCGCCTCAGCTATTTAGCCTCTGGCACTTTTAGTATAGCATGAGAAGCCAGTTGACGCAATGGTTTGCGAGAGGCTCCTTTTTTTGAGGAAATTTCGTGTCAGAATTCACTCGTTTTTGGGTACGAATCGCCTTGAGGTGGCTTGAGAAGGCATGCGCGAGGCGCAGCTCAACGAGTCCATCACGTATGCCTATCGCGGCTGAGCTTAAACGACAAAGAGAATGTCCTCTTTTGGTGGTGGGTCACCAATGGTTTCGACTTTCTCCACACAGTTGGCGCACAGGGGATAAAAGCGTACGCTATCCTTATTGATCAAATATTCATCCAACTTGGATTGCAAGAGGATCAGATCCTTTCGTGTGAGAAAACACTCGAATAACGAGTATTGTGTCCATTTGCCAAAACCTGAGAGGATTTGATGGACCTTGGTGCGGCGGCGATCTTCAGAAATGTCGTAGGCGATGACGTAACACATCGTTGTCTGGGCGCTACTGCCTCTTTTGTTCTTCACCGTCTCCTCCTATCGAATACGCAAGGGCGGATAGCTCTCAATCTCACCCATCAGGTACTTGGCTAAGAGTCTGGCCTGCAGTTCAATACAGCGTCGGTAGCTCGTTTTATACCCGAACAGGGGATGTTGCACCTCTTCGTTGAGGCGCTCCTCAAAGCGTGTGAAGAACAGGGTGCGTTTCTCCTGTTTGAGACGATAGGCTCCCAGTTCGACAACAAAATCGTGTGAGGTGAGCATGCGATTGTTCAGCAGGTTCAAAACCACCGAATCGACGATCACCGGTCGAAACTCTTCCACCAGATCAAGTCCCAGCGCCGGACGCCCATAGAAGGAGCTGTGCAAGTACCCCACAAAGTGATCAAATCCCACGAACTGAACTGCGCTGGCAACGTTGTTGGTGAGCAAGGAGTAGCCAAAGCTGAGGAGAGCATTCACGGGATCCGTTGGAGGCCGCTTCACACGACCTGGAAAAGGCCATTGTCGCTGATCAGCCAGGAGCTTGCCAAAACAGTTGAAATAGGCAGCACTCCCGGCACCTTCCATGCCCAGGATGGCTTCCAGAGGAGTTCCTGCAATGCCATGATCTCCGCTTGCCAGCCGTTGAAGAGCAGGCATCGGCTCCAACGATAACGCTGGCAATTGATAGAGGAGCGTGCTGATCTGGTCAATGGCCTGCTTCATCTGAGCATCGGATTGACGGCGCTGGTAGCGTTGTAAGAGTGTGCGTTGATTCATGAGCTTGCCGATCACAAAGCGCCGTGCCAGTTCGCAGCGCTGTGTCATATCCTGATGTGCGCGGTATTGAGCCAGACGTAAGATCGCATTTTTGGAAAAGGATGGCGAGAGACGGCCTTTGAACTGTCCATAGCGATAGGGAAACCACAATAATGCTCCAAATGGGATACGTACAGTCATCTATTTTCCTTAATACGTTTGTTGATGTGATGGCAGTTCACCGCAACCCTCAGTGCAGAATTATGTGTTCTCTTTTCTCCCCATCACAATTTGCAAAGGAGGGTAGGCCAGTCGATTCGGCGACGAGATGCAAACAGCTCGCATCCCACAAAATCGCAGATGCTCCGCCAACTCCTCAATCAAAAAGATATCCATCAATGCAACCCTCCCTCCTGGTTTGAGCACACGTACCATTTCGTTGATTGCCTGGCGTCTCCCCTCACGCGTGGGGATATTGTGGATGCTTTTACTCGCGACCACAACATCAACACTGCCATCAGATAAAAAAGAGAGATCGCACATATCCCCATCATGCACCTCAACCCGATCAAGAACACCCTCGATCTGAGCATTTATCAGCGTTGCCTCTTTGGTATTGTTCCCTTGATCGACTGGTGACCACAGATCAATCCCTGCCACACGGCCATATGGTAAGCGTTTTGCTGCTTTGATGAGCAGCAATCCACGCCCACATCCTACGTCGAGAATGTTTTCGTTTCCTTGCAGATCCAACGCATTTAGCAGATCATCGGCAGCCCAGATTTTGACCACGCGGCTACTCCAGATCATGATGATCCCCCTCAAGAACCAGAACCATCCTGTTGCCTGAAGGAAGCGCCCCGCCCACACGAGAAGACTCCACCTTCTCCTTTGGGCTACCCATCCGACGAGCATTCCAGCGATGAGAAGCCCTGTACCTGTGCAGATATAGCCTCGTAACAGACCGGGCGCATCCTGACCATAGTCAACCTGTTGTTGTCTTGATTGCATGCTTTTGCTCCTTGCGTTCCTATCCATCATTACTCTTTCTTCACCGAGGCCGCCTCCAGAGGAGACGCCTCAACGTCACTCAGTTTCTGGCACACTCTCTTAGGGGTCCCACCATCGCTGCATACTCGGCACAATGCCCTCAGGGAGCACGAAGAGTGTTCCCAGGAAGAGGAGGCCATACAGGATTTGCGAGAGTCCCGGCTCCCCAAATTGTAACGTCAGATATTGTTGCAGCGGGACCACGATGACCGCTCCGACGATTGGCCCCCACAACGTTCCCAGGCCACCGAAATAGCAGATTAAGGCGATCGCAACATCAAACGTTGGATCAAAAGCGAAGGGAGGGTCGATCGAGCCGACAAAATAGGCGTAGATCCCCCCGGCAATCCCCACGAACCAGGCTGAGAGGATATAGGCAATCAATTTGTCGGCCCAGGTTCGCACGCCCAGACTCTGCGCTCGCTCCTCATCATCACGAATTGCTCGCAGGTGTAGCCCAAACCTGGAATGGCGTATCCACCACACTACTAGCAGTGCCAGGATAACCAGACCCAGTGCCACCTCATAGAATGGCGTATTGTACACCTCTCCATTCCAGGAAGGGGTGGGTAGATTCATTCCACTGGAACCATTGGTGATTGCAGGCAGATTGTAGGCCAACAATTGAAAACTGAAAAAGAGCGCAATGGTCACAATCACAAACGTGTTTCCTCGTACGCGTAGAATGATCCACCCGGCGGGGAGGGCAACCAGACCAGCTATGATTCCTGATAGAGGCAACAGCAGCAAGGGAACAACATCTGCCGAATAGTCCAGTGTTGACAGAACAACGCCAGCGTATAGGCTCCAATGCCGAAAAAGGTGGCGTGGCCCAGGGAGATGAAGCCTGTTGCACCAGAAAACAGATTCCATCCCGTCGCCGAAGCCGCATAGAGCAGCGTAAAAATGGCAATGGAAGTCATGGTCGGGTTTGGCACCAGCCAGGGAAAAGCTACGGCCAGAAGGAGCACCAGAAACATGAGCAGACGGTTCTTCATTGCATCCTTCCTTCCCGTTGTCCAAAGAGTCCTTGTGGACGAAGCAGCAAGAGCACGACGAGCAGCGCGAAGAAAACCGACGATGACCAGACGGGCGACCAGACCAGGGCCGTCACATTTCCAATCACAAGCATCAGGATCGATGCCATGAAGGTTCCTTTGAGGCTGCCCCGGCCCCCCATCACGATAATGGTCAACAATCGTGAGATGAGATCGTAGGAACTGGCAGGATTGAACGCATTGGTTGCTCCATAGGCCATTCCCCCAACTGCACACAGCGCTACGCCCAATGCGAATGTGAGCATCTGTATGCGCTCCACATCAATGCCGATGAGCAGCGCTGCCTCGCGATGCTGCATCGAGGCACGTAACGTCGCGCCAAAGCTGGTTCGATACACCAGCAAAAAGATGCTGGTCAACAGAACCATGCTCAGAAGGAACACGAAGAACGAGATCACTGGAACATAGAAGTCTCCAATCTGCACTGTTGCATCAAGATACCAGGCATGCATGGAGACCGAATCCGTGGTAAAGATGAGGGATAATCCTCCCTCAATCACCTGGGCAATGGCAAAGAGCACCAGGATGGAGAGTGCCATGCGATTGTTCTTGAGACGACGGAGGAACAAGCGCTCGATCAGCAGTCCCAGCACAAACAAGATGGGAGTCGTGAATACCACTCCCAGGAAGAGATCCACATGCAATGATTGCTCCAATGCATAGCTCAGGTACGCTCCCAGAATCACAAGGATGCCCTGCGCAACATTAATAATATTCATCAGCCCATACGTTAACGTCAGCCCTGAAGCCATCAGAGCATAGATAGCACTGGTGAGGAGGCCTGTCAGGACTCCTACACCAATGGAATGCATAAGGGGAAACACCGACGATGATCCTTTCTCCAGCGACAAAGAGGGTTCCTCATAACCGGTTTGTTTGTGAGGAACCGCGTGCTACCAACGATGCTTAGGAAACTCCGGGGTGGCCTGCGCAATCGACGTGGGATAGACGGGAAGTAACTGCTTGCCTTGCCACTGAAACAGAGAGGGAAAGGCGAGACGATTTTGTCCGGTCGCATCAAACTGGATTGGTCCCTGCACCGTGCTAAATTGGGCCGTGCTCATATCCTTGATGAGAAGACGATTGTCCAGACTGTGGGTATGTTCGATGGCCTGCTGCATCACCTGAGCCGCACTGTAGGCTTGTGCCACATCGGAACTTATCGATGCTTTGGCAATGTGATAGCGAGCCATATAGGAAGAGATCAGTTCTGTATTTCCAATCGTCTTGGCATCTGGCCACCAGCTATTGGGGACAAAGATTCCATCGGGTGTCCCAACGCCACTAAGGAACTGATCCACCTGGTCAGGGCCAGAAGTTTCGATGAGCATCTGAGGATTGTAGTGCTGCTGTTTGAAGACCCAAGTCAGTGCAATACTATCCTGGATGGCTGTCGTTCCCAGAATGACCACTTGCGCATGGGTCGCGATGATTTTTTCAGCAATAGGGGTATAATCGGTCGTCTCCGTAGGCCAGATGATTTGTTGTCCTGGATTGCTTCCCACTGTCGTAATGCCTCCTTGCTCTAAAATATGTTGCGCCAGGACAACGGGAGGTTGTGCAAAGGGATCATCAGCGGCTGCATACACAGCCGTCTTTGGACGCAATTGCAGTGGGAGCGTCAGCACATAGTTGGCAAATGTGGTCAGATACTGCGACGCCGGCAGGGAGACGCAGAACAGATTTTTCAAGCCAAGCGCAAAGACCGAGGGAGCCGTTCCAGCCCCTTCGGGAAAGGCGTAGCCATAGCGATTGGCGATTTTCGCGGCAGGTTTGGTCAGAAACGAAGAAAAGGGGGCAAATAACAAATCGACATGATCGATGGTGATCAACTTTTGATAATTAGTGGTCACTTGCTCCGGTGTACTGGCATCATTGAGGATTTTCAAGACCACCGGGCGACCAAGCAAGCCACCTTGATGGTTGATCGTATCAGCCCAGAGCTCATATCCTTGTTGAAAGAAGCGGGAATCATCGGAAAAATCGCCTGACGTTGACAGGGAGATGCCAATTACAATGGGATGACGTTGGGATGTGGTTGACGTGCTTCCACACCCGGTTAGTCCAGGTAAAATACAGGCAAGAAGCACCAGAACAAAAACAGTCCTCTTTGTGAGGGAAAATCGTGAAAACATCGTTCCTCCTTCTATTCTCTAAAAGAGAGCGCAAGCATTTTTTTCACGCAAAGATGAATGCGACGAAGATATCGTCTTAGAATGGTTTTTCAGAGCCATGCATGCCGAGAGAAGGTGTAATCTCTCCGCAACAAAGATACTTATGTATATTTACATCGTGACGTATGGTCGTCATGTTGTTATTCTCTATAAATCAGTCTTCCAAAGACGTATTTCTCCCTCCTTTGTTTTCCTCTATCTTGTTTCTCTACATTAAGGAAAGATTCCACGGCACTCAGCGATGCATTTTGTACCCCCCAGTGGAGCAGTAATGACGATGGCGAGCCAACTTTTCCCCTCACCTTCATCATCCAATACTTCGCGCAGTTCTAATCCATCAGGAAACACAATGCGATAGCGATTCGTGGCCTGGCCATTTGGATCGTACAAAAGAGTTCGTGTCGTTCCTTCAGGAAAGATCACCAGATCCCCATACACATGCACTCCAAATGTACATCCATGGATGAGAAGCAGGTGTTTCCATGTCTCAGCCAGAGGAAAGATGAGCAATGCTTGAACCGTTTCTGTTCCCCCAATATCCATCTCATTACTCATATATTCTCTGTTTTTCCAGCTTCTGCGCCGAAAACGTAAAGAGATTCCCAATCCCACCAAATTCGTCTTGGAACAGATCAATCAACATCTGCTGATCTATTTGCGCAAGTTCTTCGGCAGTCGTCATCCCCGATTGGAGCAAGAAGCTGGCTGCTTCGCTGATCAACGCATGAAAACTCTCGCGCCATGCCATGTTCGCTTCCTGGTTATAGAAAGAAAAATCAAGGACACTGGCTGCTATTTGAATTGCTTCAAAGCCAATCTGAGTGAGCAGAGATCCAAGCCGTGCAACAACGCCGATGAAATGCGGTGAATGAGATAGGCCATACCCAGAGGCGAAGAAAGCCTCACAGAGGATGGCGTGCAAACGTTCCAGGGCCAGTGAGGTCGTATAGATGCCTTCTCCCTCAGTAAGGACAATGTATCCTTGTGGTCGGAGCAAGGTATGGCAGCGCTGAAGAAAAAGCAGCCACCATGTCTCTTTGACCCAACTCACGGCAAAACGCACGTGGATCAGATCAAATGACCCTTCAGCAAAGGGAAGCTCGTTCGCCAGAAAGTCGTGCACACGAAAGAACGCATTATTCAATTGTTGTGTGCGTGCTCGTGCGGTGGCATAGTCAATGAGATCGCGACTGACATCAATGCCATAGACCGCTGCCTCTGGCCTTTCGGCGGCCATTTCAAGGACCCAGTGGCCAGGGCCACATCCAACATCGAGGATCGTCGGGAACTCGGCTTCATCGAAAAGAGCGGGAAGAAGTCCAGTTGCCTTGTCGACGAGTCGCGCCTGATGATCCAGGCGTGCCCACTCGCCAGCGGAATTGATATCGTTGATGTATGTTGTCATGGCTTGCTCCTTGTCATCAGAGGACACCTTGATCGGCTGGCGACCAGATCGTACGAGCGATAATAGAAATGGCTTGTTCCGGTCCGAGAAGTTCAACCAACTTTTCATGATGTTTGCTAATCATTTCCGTTTTGGCGCTGATGAAATCGTGCCTGGCTGTTCCGCTGGCAAGCCCTGTGAGTCCTGATTGTGCGGCTTGATATTCCTGCTCAATTTGGCGCAAGAGTTGAGCAACTTCGCTATGCATTTTCCCCCTCCAGGTCTTCTATAAAAACGTGAAGTACGTTTTCCTCTCTTCTGTTGGCTTTAATCTGTTTTTTCATCATAGCTCTTCCTTCTCTTCTTCAGGGAAAAGCACAATATCAACAGTATGTAAGGCATAGTCATCACCGAACTCAGCGGTGAGAGTTGCAAGAACTAACTCTGCCTGATACCGTTGCACTGGTTGGCAGTTCAGCATTCGATGGATGATAGCGATATCTACCCCAGCTTGCTGAGCAAGGGCTGAGATATCAAAATAGTGCTGATTTCTCAGGTTTTCCAGCGTCATTTTTTCACTCACATGCAGTATCATCCTCAAAGTACTCCCCTCACAGTCTGCTCATGAAACGACCCTTGAACTCATGTTTCATCTCATTAAGACAGCGAGAAAGGAGAAACATTGTATATCCAGTTTTGCAAGGAATATTTCCTCATGAATGCTAGTTAGAGGATACCAATAAGATAACCGTGATACCATTGCATCTTTTGTTATCTTATAAAAAATTTTCTATCTGGTAGAGGAAAAGATGCAAACTCCTCCAGGTAAATAGTGCAGGTATTGGCATCTCTGAAGAAAGTGTTGGATCTATTGACATCTTCGGCAAAAACTTTGCATCTATTGACATCTTGATAAGAGGGACATACTCGACAGGTACGGTGTTACCGGGTATACTTTTATTCAGAACGAGAAAAGTGTTTCAAAGAGGAAGTGAGGAGTGCGATGGGAACCCAATCAAAGTTAGCCCGAGCACGCACAGAGCGAGATTTGACGCAAGCAGAGGTTGCTGAATACGCAGAGGTGGACATTGCAACGGTTTGTCGGTGGGAGAAAGGCACCCATCAGCCCTATCCTCGCCACATTATAAAACTGTGCACCCTCTTTGAAAAACCAGCTTATGAATTGGGATTGGCACCTTTTGAGGGGAAAGAAATCCCCCCTCTTCCCGTTGCAGGTGCTCGTTCTAAAGAAGAAAACGTCTTTGCAAAGTATTTCCAGCGTGACATTCAGTTGCGTCTTCAACATATCATCTATGACTGGCTGCATCGTGAAAAGCTCTCAGGCTCTTCTTGTGCGATGCTCCAGTATCGGCTCAGTCAAGAACTAGAAGGTGACGTTTCTATGAACGAGCAATCCGAGCAGAATCATGAGGGCATGGATATCTCCCGGCGAGATGCGTTACGCCGCATCGCATTACTGCCTATTCAAGCACTTAGCCTGGATGCCTTAGGCACCACACCGAAGTGGGCACCAGAGGATATTCTGCCCCATTGTGCAGCCGGGATTACCGCATGTGAACACCTCTCGAAAGGGCAAGGCGAGGATATGAGCATTGCCTATGGAGTGCTTACCACTTATCTGACACCACTCAAGGAGATTGTGGATCAGTCGTCTCAGCATCGTCAAGAGGCATCCCGGTAAGTCGCACAAGCATTACTCATCAAAGCAACGCTGAGCCTTCATCGCGAAGGTCCAAAACGAGCGATCAGTTATGGGAAGCAAGCCGAAATCTATAGCAAAGAAAGTGGAAGTATCCCATTACAACTCGTCATCCTGAAGCGCCTTGCATGGATATATGCTTGCGACAAACAACAGAAGCAGGCTTTGGATACAGTATTAAAAGCAAAAAACCTCATGCTTAAGCAGCAGAAAAAAGGTATTCCCGTTCACGCTTTCATACAGAGTACTATTTATGGAGGAGTCGCAAATATCAAGCACGAAATGGACAAGACGAGGAAGCTCTTATTGCTATTTATGACGCGAAGCAGGCCTTCTTCACATCAACATCAGGGGATGACGTGGCTGGTACCGTTGATGATTTTAATTATTCCACACTTCTGTTAGAAGATGGACTCACCTACTACCATCTTGAGCAGTACGAAAAAGCTCTGGAGGTCTTTGCCAGTGCCGTCGATCCCACAACACTCACGTCCAAAGTACCCGCCTCCTCAGTACGTGTACGCATCGAGATCATTAACAACGAGACGTTGGCTTCATTGAAAAGTCCCAAAAAAGATATGGATCTCTCGCTGCGGCTCTGGAAAGCTGGGATACAGGGTGCCGTGAGTTTACGAAGTGAGCAGCGCTTTGGTGAGGCGCTCACGGCATATGATATCATGCAGGCGCTCTGGCCCGGAGATAAGCGGATCAAAGAGGTGCGTGATTTGACTCACCACTGGTAATGATGGCTTCATTGGGGAATAAACGTTGGCGATGCATCGACATGATACACCACCCAGAACTCCTTTGGGTTTCAGGTGCCAGGCAGTTCGTTTTGGACATACGCTTCTAATCTCCCTAAGCATTCAGGCGTATTTTTCCGACCAAAACCAATCCTAAAATGTCTCTGTCCAAAATCATAACAGGTCCCTGGCAGGAGGATTTCCGCAAAAATTCCCCCTCATCTCCGCACCCAATTCACGGAAAAACGAGGGCCAGAACGGCTTCACTTCAGGTACACTTTCATCAGAGGAACAAAGCAAAGAGTAAGTGATCTTTGCTCTGCCATAAGGATGACCAGATAACAGGTCGACACATAATAATCTTTATCCTTGTTTGCTCGTTTCCATCACACCTTTTGCGCTCTTTCTAGAGAGGAGAAGCTAAGTCATGTCGCACTATGATGCCATCATCTCCATCTTGCATTTGCTGCTTTTCCATCCCATCTAACCGATCACAATGTGCTCTTCCCTCTGTACCGTCGATACCTCACTCTGGCTGTACAGAGAGAAGAAGCGTCTTTTTCGTTCGTGAAGGAGAACAAATCCATGCCACTACAATTCCAACTAGCACCAGAAACCCAGGTCATTTCTGGCCCCGCTGGGTCGTTTCTGTCGAGACGCACGGGGATATTTCCGCTCCTCTGGTAGTCGTCATGCTTCATGGCGGCTACCAGTCTCGACGATGCTTCAAGTACCAATACCCGACGCTAGCCTTTGATCATTTTGTCGTTGGCCTCGACCTACCCGGCCATGGCAAATCAACGCTGCCCGATGGCACCATGCTTTCTTCGGGGCTGTATGCCGACTGCATCCAATCCGTCCTCACCGCACTGCACCTGGAAAAGAAGCCCATCGTACTCCTGGATGGTCCTTCGGAGGACTCGTCTGCCGTGCCTATCTCGATCGTTTCGGGCAGGAATGCACATCGTCGGACTCATTCAGTTTGCCTCTCTGTTTGGAGGTTTCGCGCCCTATCTCTCCCATATGCAACGCAATCCTTTTTTTCGGCCCGTCTTGACTGCCTTTGAGGAAGCAGAAGGTGAGAGTGAGACGATTATTCACCAGCGTTTCCTGACGCATTTCTTTGAACGCTTGATCTTGACCACCTCGCGGCTGGATGAAGATACTTGTGATGCGATCACCGGCTACAACGAACGCGCCTGGTGGAATTTCCGCTCTTTTGGTGGTGCCTTCCTGCAAGCCCTGTCCTCTTCAGATGATTCTTTAGAGGCACTTAAGACGATCACCCTGCCAACGCTGTTGCTGCATGGCAAGGAGGATGCTCTGGTGCCGCTTTCCTTTTCCCATGCTATGAGTCGCCTGCTTCCCTCTGTGGAATTGATCGAAATTGATCGCTGTGGTCACTCTGCCATGTTGGAGCGGCCAGAGGTTGTCAACCGACTGATCGGCGGTTTCCTCTCCAATCTCATCACACGATAGCACCTCTTCATTCAAAAGGATGGCTCCTATGACACAACATCAGTTTATACGAATGAGTAGCATTTTGTTGACGGTTGCAGTGCTCTTTCTCGGATTAGCACTACAAACGCAGGCTGCTGCTCCCACAGCAGCCTCTTCAAATATACAACAACGGCAAATCGATCCTGAGATTCACGTTGCATTGACACCTGGTGGCCCTAAAAAATATGTCATTGCATCGACGTTGTCTTTGCCACCCACCCGAACCACGACCATTATCGTGACCTATCATGGGTCAACCTATGGGCAGTACTACTGGAATTTTCCCTACAAGCCGGGCACCTATTCGTTCGTTGATGCCATGACAAAAGCAGGATTTGCTGTGCTGAACATCGACCGGATTGGCGATGGCAATCCTCTCATCCTGCAAGTGATCTCGTTGCCGTCCCATCGGACTCCTATACCTTGCATCAAATCGTCCAGGATCTGCGCCAGGGGAATATTGATCATCGTGCTTTTACGAAGGTTGTTTTAGCAACACACTCGCTGGGAGGCTATATCTCGTGGTATGCCGCCGCGATGTATCCGCAAGATTTTGATGGCATTATCGAAACGGGGGCCATTCATCACAATTCGCCGACGCGTGACAACATCGCTATTCCACTTTCTTATCCAGCGATGAACAATCCAAAATTTAAAAATTCGGGTCTCGATCAGGGCGATTACACAACACTACCAAACACCCGCGCCGAGATCTATTATCATCACGTGCCCACTACCGACCCTCATGTCGCTGCTCTTGATGAACAACTCAAGCAGACCAGGGTTCAGGGTGAGCTTATTGCTGGCATTGATCTCGCATCGACTCACACCTCCAACATGATCCATGTCCCGGTTCTAACAATTCTGGGCCAGGACGACTTTTTCGCATGCGCTCCTGATGGGATGGATTGTTCAACGGCTCAAACGATCAAACGCGCTGAGGCCCCATTCTACGCGCCCGATGCGTGCTTACAAGCTTACGATCTCGCCAACGCTGGACATGATATCAACCTGGCTCCGAATGCGCAACAGTGGTACCTTAATGCTGCCACATGGATCAATTCTTTTGTCGAACACCACCAGCCTGGATGCGGAACACGACCAGAAAGTGTCCCATTGCAACAACTCTCCACTGTTTCCATTCCTGGGACACCAGCATCGAACTGGTGCTATGACACAGCCGTGGTCGATGATGGAACCTACTACCTCGCCGATAATGATCGTGCGGGTATTGATCGTATCCGCGACGGACAGCAGCCCGCCTATGAAGGGATCATCGGGAAGGGAAGTTTACAGGCATCGGAGGGTGCAAGTCAGGCAACTATGACACGAATGGACCAGAAGGACTGGTCGTCGCACACGACCAAATCTTCGCTGGCGATCGCACGGGCTCTTTCGCGTCTACTCTACCAATGGAAAATCATCACGAATATTGCGACCAAAGGGCATCTGCGAGCGGATGAGATAACATATGATGCTCATAATCAGATGGTCGTCGTTGCTAACGGATCTGAACGAGATTTCTCAAAAAAGGATGCTCCTTTCCTTTCCTTTATCTCGACGAAACCAGGAAAAACGTACAATCACGTTGTGAAAACGCTGCTCCCCCATGCTGATAGCCTCGAACAGCCCATGTGGAACCCGTTTGATGGAAAGCTCTACCTCGCCGTTCCATCGTCTGACCAGAATCCTGGTGGCGAAGTGGACGTGATCGATCCGACAACCTGGACAATCATACCCATCGCGACCCCAAACTGTATCGACGCAGGGCTGGCTTTTGCCAATCGAGATCTGGCTGCAGTCGGATGTGCCAGTGGTGAGCAGATCATCCTCAATGTGCAAACGCATCACATTACGCATATTCCTGTGACCGCTGTCGATATCGTTGCCGCGACGAAACATTTCCTCTACTACGCATCCTATGGAAGTGCCACCCAGGCACCACAACTCCCGGTTGCCGACCTGCAAGGCCACCTCCTGCAAACCATCCCACTTGCGGCGACCTCGCATACGGTCACGGTCAATCCCGCCAATGGGCATGTGTATGTGCCGTTGGATGGTGGGCAGATCGCCATTTTCCAACCAGATCAGCACGCAAGCGATCCAAATTTCATTTTCGGTGGCGGTAACTGACTGATGATGTAGAAAGAGCAACTGGGATGTCATTCCAACGATCCCAGTTGCTCTCGAAAAGAGAGATGGAGATACTTAGAATGATCAGGAATATCAAAAAACCGCAAAGCGTTCTCGTCCTTTTTCTCTGTTTTTCGCATTTCTTGTTGTGAGCTGTGCCCTACCGCCACAGACACAAGCGGAAACGACGAGTCTTTCGATGCCTGCACGCATCCGCATATCCCTTACCCATAGCCCAATAGGGACGGTAGATCTGGGGTGGAGTTCAACGTATCACACCCTGATGGTGACCATCGCTGTGAGTGGGCTGACTCCAGGAAGCACTCATCTCGTGCATATTCATGCAGGAACCTGTAGCGCAATGGGGCAGATTGTGCATGGGCTGCTCCCTCTGGTTGCCGATGCACATGGTGTTGGTTTGAGCACGACCACCATTGCAGGGGTGATGTCAGGAATTCCTGCACGCGGATGGGCCGTGAACATTCATAATGGACCAACGTTCGCGACCAGTCTCGATGCCAGACCAATCGCCTGTGGGAACATCTCCAGCGTGCGAAGTGTGGCGCGTGGAGTGCAATCAGCCCATGCAACTCTCGCAACGACGATTTCCCCTGATGAAAATGTGCAAGGCATGGCTCAGGTGAGCGTAATGGGTCAGACGATCATTGTCACCCTTTCACTGAGTGGCATGGCTCCCAATACCACCCATATGGCGCATATTCACACGGGAAGTTGCGCGGCCCAGGGGCCTGTCCTTTTTCCTCTAAAGCCAATTGTAGCCGATGCGCAAGGCCGTGCGATGACCGTCACCACGATCACCGTTCATACCCTCCCGCCTGCCCATTGGTACATCAACGTCCACGAAGCGGGCACAACTGCGGGAATGCAAACAACCAGTGGCTTTATCCGATCGCGTGCGGAGATAACTCAGCGAAAGTGAGCTAAAGGGCCTGTTTTGTGCAAAGGGAAAAGGAAAACCTATTCATTGCTACACAGGAACAAGAAAGTGAGAAAAAGGAACAATATCATCATGCAAGCAGCGTTCTTCTATGGACCCAATGATGTCCGCATTGAAGAGATCAAGGAACCTGATCCGCCCGGTCCTGGAGAGGTGACACTCAAGGTTTCGCTGGTTGGCTTGTGTGGCACCGATACCCATGAATATTTGTCTCCCACGACGCGCTCTCCCAGGCGTGAGGGACCGATCATTTTAGGGGACGAAAGCGTGGGGCAGATCGTCGCCATCGGATCAGGAGTCCGCCGTCTTCAGGTCGGACAACGCGTCGTGCCAGGAGCAGGCATGTGGTGTGGGCAGTGTCAGGCGTGTCTCAGGGGGCAAACGAACATCTGCGATGCGTATACCCTCTACGGTATCCAAGAGCATGGAGGATTGGCGCAGTATGCCACCTTTCCGGCCAAAATGTGCTTTCCTGTGGCTGAGGACTACCCTGATGAGGTGGCCGTATTGGCCCAACCATTGGCCGTCGCGCTGCACGCCTTACGCATGGGAGAAGTTGAGAAGGCGACCACTATTGCGCTCTTCGGCCTGGGCGCGATAGGCATACTGCTGCTTGCTGCGCTGCAAGGGCACCCGACTCATTTGTTTGCCATTGACCTTGATCCCACCAAACGCGAACGGGCGAATGCGCTGGGGGCATCGCTCTTTCTGGATGCCTGGCTCTGCGACCCGGTTCCGGAAGTGCTTCGTGTAACCAATGGTGTGGGGATCGATCTGGCCATTGAAACCTCGGGGCAGTCCCCAGGCCATCGTGCAAGCGGTGGCCTGTTTACGCAAAGGGGGCATGCTGTTACAAGTGGGCATCCCAGCACGCCCAAGATCCTGCCCCGGGAACGATGGTTGTTGAACAGAAGCGGCTCGTCACCACCACTGGACACGTCTGTCCCGTCGATCTGCCGCACGCCTTAGAGATGCTAGCAACGACCGCGATTGCCCAGCAGATCGACACCCAAACGATTGCATTGGAGTACCTGGTTGAAGATGGACTGCTTCCTCTGGCGCTCCATCAGACATCCAAAAAAATCCTGGTGACGGTCCCTTGATCGGATGAAAGGAAAAACACATGACAACGACGAAGAAAAAAGTTCCAGCTCTCCCACCAATACAGCATGCTCTCCAGGGAGAAATGGTGAACACCTGAAGATTTATCATCTCTCTCACGTTTCCCTGGAACATCGTCTCTGGCGCAATGAAGGAGCAAGCTGCCCATGTCACCCAATACTCATCTGAGACGTGAGCGCCAATTACGCGGGTGGTCGCAGGCACATCTCGCGCAACAGATCGATGTTCCATCGTATTATCTGAGCCGTTGGGAGCGTGGCGAGGTCTCACCCAGTCCCTATTATCAACACCAATTATGTGAACTGTTTGGGAAACTGGCCGTCTAATTCGGATTCCTCCCTTCTGATACAGCCCCATCGGAAAAGAACCTGCAACCACATCCCGTTTCCACCCAGAAGACCGATCTCCTCAGCAATGAACTGGTGAGAAAACCATCGACGCTTCTGATCATGGCCGTATCACGCTCATGGATACACCGTCGCGCCATTCCTCTCACACTCCTTTTGCTGCTCTTCCTCGGCATGAGCGCCAGCACCAATGTTCCTCTCTCATTGCTAGCGCGTTCGGTCGGATTTTTTGCATTCTCAAATTCTGGTGCAGGACAGGAAAACTCCAGTGCAGGGATGGCCGATGAGATGACACTGCATGTCCATTTGGATCATCAACCAGCCAGAGGAACACTTTATTTCGCCTGGTTGCTGCCTGA
>CAVUVQ010000010.1:0-820786 GCA_963744875.1 uncultured Chloroflexia bacterium
GTAAAATAATGACTATACAGTCACACAATCAAATACAAGTCACACAATTTACACCAGGTCACAAAGTATTGATGGTTCACACATTGGCAAACAGGCCATGGTGCACTTAGCAAAGAGGCTTTCAATGCAAACAGTTCATACACAACACAATCGTTAAAGGAAAAGCAGCGGCAGGAGCGTGAGGATCTTATTATCCAGGCGGCAGAAGAAGTGCTGCTCGAAAAAGGATATTACGAGACATCAATGGATGAAATCGCTGCCCGTGTCGGGATTGCCAAGGGAACGATTTATAAACACTTTCCTGGGAAGGAAGACCTGGTATTAGGCATCGTCAAGCGTGATATGCAGGCACTTCTACAGGGAATTGATGAAGTTATCGGCAAAGAGCAGACGCCGGGTGCAAAGCTCAAGGCACTCCTCCTGTTCGTGTATGCGGGTTTCTTTAGCAAGCAAGCGCGACTATTCACCACCATGTATAATGGCGTCGATATGAAGAGGCTGCTTGTCGAAAAGGGAAGCTGCATGAGCGATCTGTGGCAAAACCTGGTTTCGCGCATACAGTTGTTGCTGGAAGAGGGAAAAGCGAATGGTGAGTTTGATGCTTCCATTCCCACAAAGGTGATGCTGCTCTCATTTTTCGGCATGCTTTCGCCCAAGATATATGATCATCTGTTATTGGGAGATGATATCTCTCGTGAGGAGGTCATCAACTATCTCTGGCGGATCTATGTCAATGGAATCGCCAATCCCAACGTATCATAAAACATTCTGCTCTTCATAGAGATTCATGTCTCTTCTCTTAACATAGATTTGTGTCTATTTTAAAGAGATCGGGTTAGTGAATGATCCATTCTATGCCGATAGATAAGATGTGACAACTTTATCGGAGGGTGGGATAAGCGCAGAAGTAGTTTTTCAATTATCGAGTCTTCTCTCGAACTTATTGTTAAGAAGGATTTTTCCAATGGAAACAATATCGCAAAAAGCTGTGACGGGCGATGAAATCGTAGCAAGTGAAGGTGCAAGCCAGAACGTAGATATGCCACGATACACACGCCGTGAAATACTTTCAACCATGACAGCAGTTTTACTCGTTATGTTGCTCGCTTCACTTGACCAGACAATTGTCGGTACGGCGATGCCACGTATCATTACCGATTTGCACGGTTTTGATCGCTATACCTGGGTCACAACTGCATACCTGTTGACATCTACCGTAATGGTACCTATTTATGGAAAGCTCTCCGATCTCTTCGGGCGCAAGTCGATTTTCCTGATAGGTGTCACGCTTTTCCTGATAGGATCAGCTGCCTCTGGAGCGGCTCAGACGATGAACCAGTTGATTGCTTTCCGTGCATTCCAGGGTCTGGGTGCTGCCGCATTGATGCCAATCGCTCTGGCTGTTATTGGAGATCTGTTCACACCACGCGAACGAGGCAAATGGCAGGGATTGACTGGTGGAGTTTTCGGCATATCTTCCGTTCTTGGTCCGACAGCCGGCGGCTGGATTACCGATCACTCGACATGGCGCTGGGTTTTCTACGTGAACCTACCAATTGGAATTATCGCGCTACTGGTCCTCGTTTTCTTGATGCCAAAGCTTTATAGCCAGAATACCAGGAAAATTTCGATTGATTACCTCGGTGCAACGTTGCTAATTGCTGCTACGGTACCCCTTCTGCTAGGCTTCACCTGGGCTGGTTCTCAATATGCCTGGTCTTCATGGCAGATTATTAGCATCTTTGCCGGCTCCATTGTGTTCACAGCACTGTTTATCGTCTATGAGGCACGCCTGGAGCGCGTGAAGGCGCAACCAATTATCGCCCCAAGCCTGTTTAAAAATCGTATCTTTACCGTATCTCTACTGATAACGATGATCACGAGTATGGGCATGTTCGGGAGTATCTTGTTCCTCCCACTGTACGCACAAGGAGTACTGGGCATTTCGGCTACCAATAGTGGTCTGCTACTCGCACCATTGATGCTTGGCCTGGTCTTCAGCAGTGTCATCTCTGGACAGTTAGTATCGCGCTTTGGCAGATACAAGTGGGTTGCATTCGTTGGTATGGCGATTACCATTGGCGGCTCGTTACTACTACAACGCCTGGGTGTGAACTCAACCAACACGGATCTAATTATCGCGATGATTGTGCTGGGCCTGGGCCTTGGTTTCAGTATGTCGATCTACACAGTGATTGTGCAAAACGCATTACCAGACAAGATCGGCGAGGCAACCTCTGGCCTGACCTTCTTCCGCTCCATTGGTGCCACCATTGCGGTTGCGGCGATGGGTTCGATCTTAACATCAGCGTATGTACCAGGTTTCCACAACGCCCTCTCGGCTCAACTCAAAGCAGTCATTCCGGCAAAGGGTCTCAGCGCCTTTGACAATCCGAACATCCTGCTTTCGCCAGATAGCCAGAAACAATTGCTTGCAAGCTTCGCACATCTGGGACCACAAGGCCTGGCATTGTATAATCAACTGCTGGAAGCTGTGAAGATTGGGCTGACGAGTGGAATACACAACGTCTATGTATTGAGCACGATCCTGATGTGTATTGGTTTTGTCGCCATCTTCTTTTTAAAGGAGATCCCATTGCGCGGAGGCAAGAGCAGCAAGGCGAGTAGCAAGATTGCTGAAGGTGAGGATGAGGGAACCTCGACAGTCGTAATGATGCATTAGATATAAAACGAAGTAGAGGCGTCACCTGGCGTGCGCCCGCTCCCCAAGGATTATTCATTGGGGAACGGGCGCATGCCAGGTGACGCCTCTACTTCGTTTAGTTGGTTAAGCGCCAGGCGAGCGAACGGCTGACATAGTCCTGCGCTCGAACGCTTCAAGCGCGTCAAATCCTATTTGGCATGCACGTTCCAGTTGCTTTTGCTCTAGTGGTGGCAATGTTTGCCACGCCGAGCGGACAGGGCGCACAAGGGAGGCCGCATGCTGGAGCCAGGACTCATCGATATAAGCAGGATTAATAAACGAGATAAGTTCTCTCAACGATCCCTCTGCATCGTTAAAAAAATCTTCAAAGTGTAACGTGAGAACGGACTCAGCGGGAATCTGTGCCAGAGTAGCCAGTCCTTGCTGCAACTCTCCAGACCAGTAATGGCCGTAGAGAGAGGGCGCAATTTCATAAGAGCGAAAAGCTTCCGCATCGAAATGCTCTGGGAGGAAAGAATAGAGGTCATCAGGGAGATCCTCAACGCCTGTGCGATCATTATCCTCAAAAGGATCACAGTCCAGTACTTCAAGGAGGTAAAACGCGATCAGGACCATACGAAAACCATAGTGGCGGCTCATGGAAAGGGCACAGTCCTGGCCGTTACGTACAATGTGCACAAATCTGGCGTTGGGAAAGTGTTGATGGAGGCGGGCAACGACGCGCAAGGAACTCCCCGAACGCTCCACCCAGCATTGACGATTGAAACGTTGCTGCAGCCAGCTAAAGAGTCGTTGATACTGTACTTGAACAGGGGCTGGAGGAAAGGTCGACACAAATACCTGCACATCATCAAACAGGCAATCATGATCAGGTGTAAGATGTGGCAGGGTGGTTTGCAAAAGGGCAGGCACACCTGTTTGTGCATTATAGCGTGCCGACAAAGAAGTATAAGGGTACAACACTTCATCCATCGCAACCCCATGCTGTAGCATGGTATTCTGTTTGGGATAACAGGCACTTAGAATATGCCAGAACTGTTCTCCATTAACCAGTCCCTCCGGGAATGCCTGGGGAATGCGAGTTCCCAGATCGGTAACGAAGGTGAAAAATTCTGATAAGCTCAGAATGGCCGGGTGATCTCTTAGCATCGTAGAAAGCATCGTAGAACCGCAACGTCCTGTGCCAACAATAAATACAGGAGTACTCGAATCGGAGAGAGAGTACATCAATGATCCTTTCCTACTTTCAGATAACTAGATAACGCCTTCTTTCTAGCTCCTCTACCTGGTGACAATTAAACGCGGACGTTGGACAGCCAGGAGATCAAGGTACCAGCGAAAAAACGAGAGCAATGTGGGTGCATCAAGAATATAATCACCTGCACCTGAATCAGCAAGCGCGGCGTTGGTATTCTTCCTCTCAAAATACTTAGAAGCTACAAGGTATGACTGGTAGAAAGTAATCCCCTGGTCTAACTTTTTATCAATCCAGCTAAATTGATCTTTTGTCTCGACACAAAGAGGATCTTTAAGATCAAGTTCGTGAAAGAGCAACTTCAGGAATTCAGAGACGGTAGGAGGAGTTGCGTTGGTTAAATGAAAGATCGTTGCAGGATTTGGAGATCTGCTTATTCTGACCGCCTGCTGAGCGACTATATCTACGGGAATAAGATTAAGAAGAGCTTCAGCATCGACGCGCAAGCGCAGTGCTTCTTTGGCAAGCAATCCTTCCTGTACCCGCGACATAGCGCCCCTGAATTGTAGGAGCTTACGCATAAAACCATACAGGCCCGAAAAGCCCGATGCAACAGCAAAATTTTGACTATGACCAATCACAACACTGGGGCGAAAGATGCGCCAGGCAAAATCTTTTGTTTGTGCAACCAGGACTTCAGATTTTTGCTTGCTTGCCTCATAGTGGTTGTTGGTTACCAGTGTAGGATGCAATTCTTCAGCGATCACCCCTCCCTGTTTGCCGGCGACGTAAGCGGTACTCACGTAATTGAAATAATCATGAATGCCAATACGTTGCGCTAATGCGAGAGCATGGCGTGTTCCCTCGGTATTGATCTGAGAGATTTCCTCTGCATAGCGATCTTCGTAACGAAGCGAGGCAGCGCAATGCCAGAATTGAGTTGCGGATGAGAGAGATTGGGGATCAACACCGCAATAGGCATCGCATACGTCGCCCGCTACAGCACGGCAGCGTTCTTTGATGCTTTGTAGCATCATGTCATCATATCCGTAAGCTATAGCTGCATTTTGCAAGGTTTGCTGGAAACGGGCGGAGGCTGAAGCTGTGCCAGGTCTGACAATGCCAATGATCTCAGCATCGGTCTGCTGCAACAGCTCTAAAATAATACTCGAACCAACAAAACCCGTACCACCTGTAACAAGGTGAACAGTGCCCAAATGATACTCCTTTTGTGTAAATGGAAGTTCTAAAAATCGCACAGCGCATTTTTGTCAAATACTTATTTATAGAAAAATACTTCATCCAAAACCCCTACAAAGAGCGGCATTATATGTAGAAATAGCATGCTGAAAACAGGATTTTCCAGCTTTGACACAACATTTCTCATGAACGCCACTTTCTCTATAGAATGTAGCACAAGAATCAGTTAACAGCAAGCTTTCGTCTATTAAAAAAGTATAAAAAACCTCCTGGCTAATCCTGGTGGGAATAGTGTTTGTAAAGAATTTTCTATGAGGGCGGTTATTTTGAGATTTTTGCTTTGGGGTACACTAACATAACTTTATACTCCAAAGCAAAAATCTCAATTACTTACTGATCATGAAACCCATGAAGTGTTTGATCACGGGACTGTCTCTGCTCGATTCTTGGTAAACGTGTAGCACTGGAGTGACGAGAGATAATTCTGCCACTGAGCCAGGAAAGCAGGGGATCGAGAGGGGTACCAGTATGTTGAAAAACAGGGATAGGACGTTGTTGCACTTCCGCTTCCTGAAGGGCATTCACGATAGGAGGAAGAATAACCTGAATCGTCTGAATGTGCTGTTCAGTTTTCACTGAACGTTGGAAGCGTGTGAGCAGGGTATTCAGGGCATTTGCAAGAGGCCAGAGAGCATGATCCTGTGTTAAAGGAGCACGAGCGTCAAGATTACCATTAGAAATAGCGGTATGCGTTTGGAGAATATCTTGAATGCCCGTCTCCAATTGTTTTTTCTGTTCGGCGAGAGCATGTTCGAGATGGGCAAGCATTTCTGCCTTGTCGGCGCGTTCGATAGCGCGTAGTGTGCTACGTACCCAGATATAGACGACGACGGCCACAAGAATTTGGATGACGACGGGGCGCACAAGTGCGACATAAAATAAAGGAGAAGAAAGATATTGATGCAGCAGAGGTGTGCGAGGTTGAAATAGCAGGTCGGCCCAGATAAACAGGCTATTGAGTAAGGCGGCAAAAAATATGCTGCTGCTGGGAAGGAGAGAGGCCACAAGTAATTCTGGTAGCACTAACATGTCGTAGAGAGGCAAATTGGCGACATCAAATGGCCTGGTGCTCACTATTGTCAGAAAGAAAGCTAATTCAAACATCACTGTGATAATCATGCCTGCAAGAATGGTCTTGCCGCTACGATTTAAGGCAAGAGATAGGATACAGATGGCAAGCATAACAACACAAAGCCAGAGTACTGCATGATTGGCAATAAAAAAGGTCGCGGGTATGATCAGGGCAATCACGAGCATCAAGTAAAAAACAGCCGTACTCAACAAGCGAGATTTTCGTTCAGCTTCGCGTTTAATAAAGCTTGTTTGATAAGGCTGTTCAGGTAGTGCTGTCAAATGGTACCAATGTCCCATAACGCTAACATGTTTTTGGGTATCCTGATCTTCCCCTATGATCTCTGCTGGCGACCAGTTGGGGATAGTTTTACCAGGGGATGATGATGTGTTGCTCATAGCAAGTATAATTTCTCCTTTTAAGTATGATTTATCAATATACGCCGATTAATTTTAGTAAAGCTAGAACATGTAGTGCTTCTTCCACCTTGGCAGGAGGAACCTGTGCTTGAACTGCGATCTCTTCTAAGGTATGTTTTCCATCAATCAAGGAAAAGACGGTCAAGAGTAAAGTTCGCTGCCAGGGTGTGTACATTTGAAGCTGATTTGTGTCCAATTGTTGTACGAGTCTATGAGGCACAGATACCTTGTGATCAGGGCGTAGAGTTTGGGAAAATGAGGAAGTGGCATTTAATGAGGCTGTGGTTCGTGGTTGTAGGCTCCACTCAAATGGCCCTTTTTCTTCATCCAGGTGACAGAGATCAGCCTTTGTCGATGAATAGCGGTGTCCCTTACTATCCTCTAAATAACAGGATACCACCTGGCCTTTATCCAGTTCGATATATGCCTTACATTGCCCACGAATACCTGGCATATTGCGCACCAACCCGCACAGTAGACCGCTTTGCTGATAGGTTGCAAAAAGTCTCAGGCTAAATGTCAGGCCCACACTAGCATCTATAGGACCGCCATTCATGAATGCATCCTTAGTAAAATTATCCATTTTTATGCCCCCCTCATCTACGTAACAACCTGTTATATACAAAAAAACGTGCTCTCCAACGGCGAAGAAGAGCCTTACAAATATAAAGCCGCTTTCACAAGAAAGTAGGCGACTCCTTAGCTTCCCTGTAGCAACTATAACATTTATATCTTAAAATGTCTATTCCACCATCTTTAATGGCTATAGATGGCTTTGAGAAAGTCCCGTTACGCATCTTTCGTCAACTATCATGAAGTCGATACAGGCGACGAGCATTGGCATGCCAGAGTTTGTGTTTTGCGGTCTCCGTCAGTGTCGTAGTGAGCATTTGTAGTGTCTCCAGCCAGCGTGGATAGGATGAAGCAAGCAAAACAACGGGCCAATCGCCGCCAAAGACGACACGTTCTTCTCCAAACGTTGCCAGTACATGCGCTATATATGGAGCAAGATCGTCTGTATGCCAGGATGAGGGATCTGCTTCCGTTACCAGACCACTAAGCTTACAGGCTACATTGGGTAATGCGGCCAGTTCTTGTAACTGATCTCGCCATGGATCGAGCGCATGTTCTTTCACATTCGGCTTGCCTAAATGATCCAGGATAAACTGCGTATGCGGGCAGTGGCGCACGAGGGCGGTTACGGATGGCAATTGATGGTGGCGGATGCAGAGATCAAACGAAAGGGAATAGTCGGAGAGAAGTTGCACGCCGCGAATAAAAGCTGGTTGCAGGCAAAAGTCAGGGTCTTTCTCATCCTGGATATTGCGCCGGACACCCTTGATGCGGGAGTCGAGATGGGCTAGAGCATCAATATAGGTGTGAGCATGCGATCCGAACTCGACGGGACAGGCTGCCACGATGCCTTGAATACGAGGATCGGCCTGGGCGCATGCAACTGCCCACTGAGCTTCGAGAAATGCATAGTGTGGCTCAACCGCACACTCCACAAACACCATTGCCTCAATCGGCAAACCCGCCGTGTGCTCTGCGTATACATCGACGGTATAGGGACGATCGAGTGTTGTATCACCATCGGTCCACGACATACGAAAATGCTCAGGATTCCACAGATGCATATGTGTGTCAATAATGGGATAAGCAACCATACTCTTCTCCTTGCTAATATTGAGATAATTTATGGGTATCGTAAATCTGATGTACTATATACATTTTATGTGATGTATATAGTACAGTATATAGTACACCCCTGAGCGCGATAAATCGGGTCCCTACGCCGTTGCAATGGCTTCCCATAGTTCATCGGGAATGGGGAATTGAGCTAGAGAGACTGTTTCGTTCAGGCGTTCGGGTCTTGTGATGCCCACAACGGTTGAAACGATACGTGGATCGCGCAATGAGAACTGCAATGCGGCTGCTGCGAGGGGTACGTTATACTGTTGACAGAGGGCCTCGATCCGTCGGGCGCGTGCGAGTAGATCCTCCGATGCTTCAGAATACATATAGCGTGGATAGGCTGTCGGGCCTTTGGCAAGAATGCCGCTCCCGTAAGGAGCTGCGTTGACGGCAGCAACATTGTGACGCTGGCAGACATCCCAGAATGCATCCGCCTCTGTATTCAGAAGTGTGTAACGGTTATGTGAGATTGCTGCTTCAAAAAGATCGGTCTCGACGAAGCGGGTCATGAGATCAATGGGTCCACCCGCTACGCCAAGATGGGCGATCAGTCCTTCCTGTTTACAACGTTGCAGGACTTCGACCGGACCACCAGGGGCCATCGCCTTTTCAAAGGTTGTATGTTCGGGATCGTGCAGGTAGAGCATTTGTATCTGGTCCAGCCCTAATAAACGCAAGCTTCGTTCTACGCTGCGTCGCATCTGCTCTCCACTAAAATCGCCCGTATGCAGATCACGATCTGCCTTACTGGCAAGTACAAACCCTGCTGGTAGGCCACCAATTTCACGTAGCACCAGGCCAACGCGCCGCTCACTCTCACCATCTCCATAGGAAGCTGCAGTATCAAGAAAGTTAATGGGTCCGGAGAAGATTGCACGCACCGTCTGTAAAGCACGTTCCTCTCCTACTTCATAGGCAAACGTATCGGGCATATTTCCAAGGGGAGCGCAGCCTATGCAGAGTGGCGATACTGTTAAGCCTGTATTTCCCAATGGACGTGGTGTGAGCGATACATGATGCGACATTGCAATCTCCTCTAGCATGTAGTCTAATTATGCGGTATAAAATACTTCTTTTAAGTCCGTCCACCATTCACCAGGAGCATGATCCGGTAGCGGCTCTTGCATAGGATCGGTATGAGTCCACCACTCCTGCGTTTTGGGGTCTGCGGCCATTTTCGCCATATCGGCGTCCAGATCTTCCCCCACGTACTCAAAATAGGCGAAGAGTAACGTCCCGTGGCGAAAAATCGAATAGTTGCGAATGTTACATGCAGAAATAGTAGCCAGCACTTCCGGCCAGACAGCAGCGTGGATGCGCTCGTATTCCTCAATTGCTTCTGGTTTCACCTGAATGATTCTGCCAATACGACGCATGATAGAACCCTCCTTTTCTCAGTTCACTTGATGGTTTCCTGGTAGAGAAGCGTTGACGATACCCGTGACTAAACATAAATCGATTATATCACGGGCATCGGCAATGCTGTTCCACTGGGGGATGCATATTGTGTGCTAGGCGCTCTCGCTGCCAAGCACGCGGGCCAGTCCCAGAGCGATCAGGATAATGAGTCCGTTAGCGGCATCAATCCAGAACGTCTGAATCTGTGAGAGGATCAGGATGTTTGTGACCAGGGCTAGCAAGATGACACCTGTGAGAGCACCTATCATGCGTCCACGTCCACCGTCGAGAGAGATGCCTCCAATGACGGCTGCTGCATAGACTGAAAAGATGAGGTTATTACCCTGGTTGGAGGTAACAGCCACTATTTGTCCGGCTGTCATCAGGCCAGCCAGGGCGGCCAGAACGCTAGCAACGATGAAAACACCGATGCGGATGCGATCCACGTGAATGCCTGCAGCGCGTGCGGCTTCCGTGTTGCCACCGATAGCGTAGATGGCACGTCCAATGCGGTGGTACCGCAGAAAGAGCGCCGAAAGTAAAAAGATCAAACCCGTAACCAGAACTGAGACGGGTATGCCAAAGATGTACTGAGAACCTAAATAGGTGAACTTGGGGGGCAAGCCATAGACGGTGCGTCCACTCACGATCCCTATTTGAAGGCCAGCTAATAGGATCAACATGGCTAGCGTGAAAATGAAGGCATTGAAGCCTAACTTGATCACCAGGAAGCCGTTAATGGTGCCAACGACAAGCCCAACCAGGAGAACAACCAGGATGCCGACGAATGGATTCCACATGGTACCCAGACCCTGACTATCCTTCGAGACGATCAGCCATGCTCCCACCATCGGAGCCAGGCCATACGTTGATTGAAGAGACAGATCAAATTTACCAGTGAGCAAAATCAGGGTTTCAGCCACTACCACGGCCCCTAAAGCTGCGGATTGTTGCGCGACGTTGATGAGATTATTCGCAGTCAGGAAGGACGGATTTATAAAAGCACCGACGATTAGAAGAAGAATAATTACCGGAACCAGGGCAAATTCGCGAATCCCGGTGGTCATAATACGACGGCCACGGAGCCGGAGCGTCCCGGCATTCGTCTGCCCTGAATGATCGATTGGGCGTTCTACTGTCGACTTATTCATTGCGATTCCCTCTTACTTATTGCGATTCCCCTCGTGCGGAGGCTGGCTCAAGGCCCTCAACCGCTGCGATCAGATCATGGCGGTCCCAGGGCGGCTGAAGGTACTCTTTGACCACTCTACCCTTGACCATAACTAATAGCCGTGTACAGATACGCAGATCATCCAGGTCGTCAGAGACCAGCAGTACTGCAGTGCCGCCATCGCGTGCCGCAGCGATCACATTGAGAAGCGTCTCTTTGGAGGCCACATCAACGCCGACGGTTGGTGTAATTACGACCAGTACTGTCGGATCGCAGGCCAGTGCACGCCCAACAACCACCTTTTGCTGGTTTCCTCCGCTCAGTTGTCCGACCCGCTGGTCGAGGCCGCTGGTGACAACATTGAGTTGTTCCATCAGATTGGTTGCCAGGGTATTACGACGCGAGAACGAAATGACGCCCCAGTTTGATAGGCGGTCAAGAACGCATAAAGTCAAATTCTCACCTACTCCGAGGTAAGGAACGAAGCCACGAGCATGACGATCCTCAGGCACATAGGCAATCCCTTGTTGAAGGGTTGCTCCGACGCCGCCAGTATGGATTGGTTTGCCATCCAGTTTGATCTCCCCCGATGTTGGCTTCACCAGGCCTACTACGGTATCAGCAAGAGTTGAAGTACCGGAACCCTGTAACCCGACCAGGCCGATACACTCGCCTGGTTTCAGCGAAAAGCTCACGTCATACACGGGGCCTAATTTATCCTGAACCTGCAGATGTGAAATTTCGAGTCGTGGCTGAGTAGATGTGCTAACATGGATTGGCGTGACAATCTCGGCTGTTCGTTGGGGCGCAGTCCCAACCATAGCCTCAATCAAACGTTCTTGTTTGATCTCACTTACTGATGCCGTCAATACATGACGACCGTCACGCAGGACGGTAACGCGTTCACACACCTCATAAATCTCCTCCAGATGATGGGAGATGTAAAGGATACCAATTCCGTTCGCTTTGAGGCGACGAATACTTGTAAACAGGCGTTCAATGGCAGCCTTTTCCAACGAGGCTGTAGGCTCGTCGAGGATCAGGAAGCGTGCGCCGACAGAGAGGGCACGGGCGATCTCGACCACCTGGCGCTGCTCAACGGTAAGGCTTTGTGCGAGGCTGTTAACATCGAGATCAAAGCCCCAATCGAGCATGACTTGACGTGCACGAGAGCGCATGGCACGCCAGTTCACGATATTGCGGTTATCTCCTGTTGCGCGATTGAGGAAGATATTCTCGGCGACCGTAAGAGTAGGTACGACCATCGACCTCTGATAGACGCAGGCAACCAGACGTTGCCATGCGGCACGATCTGCCAGGCTTGGAGCTGGCTCACCGCCAAGGCTGACGGTACCACGATCTGGACGAATCAGGCCAGTGAGAGCGGCCACCATAGTGGATTTCCCGGCACCGTTGCGCCCAACCAGCGCGTGGCATTCACCAGCCTTAACATCGAGCGATACATCGCGTAGCGCCTGGGTCTGTCCAAATCCTTTCCAGACGCCTTGCGCAACGGCAATGGGGAGCCGGACGGCGTCCGACTCTCCATTTGTAGATGCCAACCCTTCATTTATAGGGTCTAACACGATTTCAACCCTCCATTCACAGGTTGTGTCACTGATGATCTTAGCCGTTGGACTTGGCATTCCCCCAAAGGTTCGGATCGTCTACGTTCGTCTTGTCAACCAGAGGTGCCTGCAACGCGTCCTCAAGGTTACCTTGCAGACTGACGATCGAGCTATTGTGGTCAGTGCTCTGCCCTGCTGTGTAAGTTTTGCCCTCGAGCGCCTGTTGTGCATAGTATACAGCATATTGAGCGTAAGAGTTGGCTGGCTGTGAGATGGTTCCATCGAGTTTCTTGGCGCGGATCAGTGCATGCTCATGAGGTACGCCGTCGTTACCAACCAGGACGATATGCGATGCGCTACCCACCGAAGTGAATTTGCCAGCAGCTTGCTCAGCCGCGAGAATGCCATCCTCTGGCGCACCCCACTCTGTGTAGATGCCTCTCAGATCCGAGTAGGTGCTTATTGCCGTTTTGGCATCGTTAACAGCGGTCGGGGTATCCCATTTCGTTGCGTACTCGACAACTTTAAGATTAGGATCATTTGCCTGGAGATACTGGGTACAACCGTCCGTACGATCTTTACCATTGAGGGAAGCAAGGTCACCTTCCATGATCGCGACGTGACCAGTGGTGCTAGATGCATGTTGGGCGATGTACTTACAAGAGTTTTGACCATACAATACGTTATCAGCACGCACAATCATGAAAACCTTGCCAGTGCTTGGTGCAACGTCCACACTAACTACGGGAATGTTCTTAGAAGCAGCATAATCGAGTGCTGGTGCGATCGCAGCACTATCCACAGGGTTGACGATGAGTGCCTGGGCACCTTCCTGGATCAGTGTGTGTATATCAGTGATCTGCTTGGCAGGGTCGCCAGCGGCGACCAGAGGACCAACTAGAGTGGCATTGTACTGGGTCGCAAATTTTGTCTCATACGAGATATAGTTGGTCCAGAAATCAGTGTTGTTGAAGCTCAGCGAAACACCGAGCTTGAAGTTCGCACCTGCGGCGAGTTTCCCACCTGAGTTGGATGTACTACCTGATGTGCTAGCGGGGGTACCACTTGTGGTGCTACCACAGGCAGTAAGGACCAGTGCGGCGATAATGCCGAGCAAGCCCAGCACATGGAGACGACTTGCAAAACCGGATTTCATGATTTCTCCTCCTTGGTGAATGGTTCCAACTATGGAACTCTTCATTCCTTCTTGACAGCCGTGGATAAAAAATAATATACTGTATACAGAATTCAGAATACATTATGCATAGACAAAAGTCAATAGATGGAGTGACTTTGTAATGGCACAAACACCAATTGAGCCAGATAAGGCAAATGAAGGCTCAGAAATGCAAGAAATCAACGATAGCTTGAGCGATGAAGTATTTGCGACACTATGGGGGAATGATCGGAATGCTCTTCCTACTGCTGTGGATTATGCTTATGAGCAGATCTGGAAGCAACTGGTATTTGTGCATGAGCAAAAGGAACAACGGCTCTCAGATGTTGTCCTTGCTGAAAAATTGGGAGTGAGCCGTACTCCTGTCAGGCAAGCATTAGAGCGACTGGTGCAGGATGGTCTGGTGCGCTCAGATCCCCGACGAGGCTTCTGGGTGCGTACATTTACCGCTCAAGATATTCATGAAATTTATGATTTGCGTAGTGCGCTGGAAGTATTGGCGTTGCGCCTGGCAGCGCCCCACCTTGATCCAGCCGATCTCAGGTCGCAACTCATGCTCTTGTATCAGGTGCGTGCACAGCTAGATCAGTATCCCGTCTCACTTTTTCTGCAATGTGATTTTCGCTTGCATACGCTCTTCATCCGAGCATCCGGCAATAGCCGACTGATCCATTACCTTTCTACCTTACGCAGTCAGTTCAGCATGTTCCAGGTCAAAGATACGCGAAATCCCATGCGCATGGGCCCTACACTTGATGATCATGAGCAGATTTTGTTGGCCCTCCTTGAGAAAAACATTGAGAATGCGGCGGAGCTGCTTGCCGCTCACATTGTGCGTTCTAAGGAGTATGTCTTAGCCGATATCTTTGAGGGAAAAGAAACAGAGCAATGAGCCGTTTTGACTCACAAGGTTAGCGTAGTACAGGAGAAAAGCCAATGCCCACCACACTTACCAGCTTCCAGACATACGATATTCGCTTTCCCACATCACGTACGCTGGCTGGTTCTGATGCGATACACCCCGACCCTGATTATTCCGGAGCTTATATTATCCTTCATACTGATAGTCCGTATGGTCTTGAGGGTCATGGTCTTACCTTCACTATTGGGCGCGGCAATGAAATTTGTGTGGCGGCCATCAACGCACTTGCTCCTCTCATCATCGGGCAGACACTGGAATCTTTGACAACACATATGGCACAATTCTGGCGCTTGCTTACGGAGGACAACCAGTTGCGCTGGCTGGGACCGGAAAAAGGCGTCATCCATCTTGCTACAGCCGCTATAGTGAATGCAGTGTGGGATCTCTATGCAAAAGTTGAGCAAAAGCCACTCTGGAAACTGCTCACAGATATGTCCCCGGAACAACTGGTCTCCTGCATCGACTTTCGCTATATCCAGGATGCTCTAACGCCTGAGGAGGCACTGGCAATTCTACAGCAACGGGCATCCACAAAAGCCCAACGCGAGGCTGAGATGCAAAAAACCGGTTTTCCCGCCTATACCACATCGGCTGGTTGGTTGGGCTATAATGATGAGAAATTGCGCCGCCTCTGCCGTGAAGCAGTCTTGCAGGGATGGAGCCATGTCAAGCTCAAAGTTGGGGCTGATATCGGCGATGATCTGCGCCGTGCATTGATTATGCGCGAAGAAGTTGGTCCAGAACGTAAAGTGCTGTTAGACGCTAATCAACGGTGGGAAGTGAATGAAGCTATTGCGAATATGAAAGTACTTGCGGCGTGCAATCCCTGGTGGATCGAGGAACCGACCAGCCCTGATGATGTACTTGGTCATGCGACTATCGCAAAGGCGATCGCGCCTATTAAGGTGGCAACAGGAGAACATGTGCAGAATCGGATTATCTTCAAGCAATTGATGCAGCTCGGTGCCATTTCTTTCTGTCAGATTGATACTTGTCGCTTAGGCGGCGTCAACGAAGCGCTCGCGGTTATCCTACTGGCAGCGAAGTTTGGCATTCCGATATGTCCACATGCGGGTGGAGTCGGACTATGTGAGTATATGCAACACCTGTCAATTTTCGACTACATTAGTGTTAGCGCATCACATGAGAAGAGCGTCCTGGAATACGTCGACCACCTGCACGAGTACTTTCTTGATCCTGTTGTCATTCGGAATGGGCACTACATGCCGCCGCAGGCTCCAGGTTTCAGTATTACCTTGAAACCTGAAGTCTTTTCTGAGTTTACCTTCCCATCAGGAACTATGTGGCGAACCTGATGGCATTCAAACAGGAGACTAAAATTTATTATGAAGGCAATTGTTCTGGAGAGACCTGGTTTACTACAACCTGTTATTATGGAGGAACCGGTAGCACCAGGGCCGGGAGAGGCGCTCATTCGCATTCATAGCGTCGGTGTCTGTGGCACTGACCTGCATGCCTTTCGCGGCGAACAGCCTTTCTTCACTTATCCACGCATTTTAGGTCATGAACTCAGCGTCGAGATCGTTGCACTCGGGCCACAAATTGATGGTGTGGGATCGATGGATGACGTGGGAACGGTGGGCGACGTGGGAACGGTGGGCGCGATAAATCTGGCCCCTACGATGCGTTGTGCTTTGGAGCCTTATTTTTATTGTGGTCATTGTCCACCTTGTCGGCGTGGTGTGACGAATTGTTGTGTCAATATCAAGGTATTTGGTGTTCATATCGACGGGGGAATGCGCGAAATGGCAATCGTTCCCGCCTTACAATTACACCCATCATCTACGCTTTCTTTCGAGCAACTTGCATTGGTCGAACCGCTTTCTATAGGAGCACACGCCGTCAGGCAAGGAAAGGTCGCGCAAGGAGAATGTGTGCTGGTCGTGGGAGCTGGACCTATCGGCCTGTCAGTGGTACAATTCGCGCTCCTCGCTGGTGCCAGAGTACTGGTTATAGATATTAGTGGGCAACGCCTGGAGTTCTGTAAACGTCAATGGCCGGAGGTTGTTTGCATCAATGGCAGCGGAGATGCCCTGGCAGGGCTGGAAGCAGTTGTATCCGACGATCTACCCACAGCGGTATTTGATGCGACCGGCAATCCAAAATCGATGATGGCCGCCTTCCGTTTTGTTGCCTATGGTGGACGCCTGATCTATGTAGGCTTGTTTCCAGGTGATATCACCTTCCACGATCCAGATTTTCATAGCCATGAAATGAGCCTGCTCAGTAGTCGCAATGCAACCGCTAAAGACTTTCACCAGGTTATCGCGGCCCTCGAAGGTGGGCTGATTGATCTTGATCCCTGGATCACTCATCGAGCAACGCCTGATACAGTGGTCGAGGCGTTTCCTGGCTGGTTTGATCGAAACAGTGGTATTATCAAAGCAGTCATCACATTTTGAAAGGCAGTAAAATCATGGATGGTAATTCCGTAGACCCTATAGTAACGAAGCTACCTGGCCTTCATATTCTAGAACGTTCAATCGTACATCACGAGGAAACCACGTATTTCCTGACGAGAACGGATGACGAACAAAGCCAACTTGCCGTGTATGCACCATCAGAAGCAACAGCGCTTACAAATTTCAAAGGAACTGTGCAAGAGATCGCTGGACAGAGCTTGCTGCTTTGTCCGCTGAGTCCTGAAAACGCGGCTGCCTTACGTCAGCAATTTGCATGGCTCAACCCGATAGTCTTCGGCTTACGTACAAGCGTTGGTCTGGGAGATAGATTGGGACTGGCGACGCCAGGGCATTTACGCGCAGTACGGGCGGCTGGAGATCATCTAGCACCAATCCCAGCGCAGCAATCGATTCGCGAAATGACGCGCACCGGGCGCACGCCTCAACAGGTTATGGATGATGCGATGTGGGGAGTCTTTGCCGAAGGATGGCGCTCAGGCTTTGGTGCTGATGCTGACCACCTCAAAACGCCCGTTGATATCGATAGTTGTATGGCAGTAGGTTATACCTTCTATACCTTTGATCCCGGTGAGCATGTCGATAGCGCGGCTGATGAGCTCTCGCCCCAGGAATTGCGTACCCGTTGGGAAGCATTGCCGTGGGATCGCCTGGAAGATAGTCCGGCTGCACTTAGCGCACGCTATCTCTCACATCCTATTCAATGCGAAGAATATGCAATTAAGTTCGATGAGACTGCATTGCAACGCGCCACCGTCAAATATGGACGGGCTGTTGCGCATGCCGCATTTATGTACAGGCATCTTGAAAAGGCAGGCGCTGGACGAGAATGGGAAGTGGAGGTTTCGGTTGATGAGACTGAGACGCCCACAACACATGCTGAACACGTGTATATAGCAACTGAGTTGCGGCGACTGGGCGTGCGCTGGGTGAGCCTGGCACCACGTTACATCGGTAGCTTTGAAAAGGGCGTTGACTATATCGGCGATGTACAGGCATTCGAGGCAGACATAGCGGTTCACGCGGCCATCGCACGGACGCTAGGCCCATATAAGTTGAGCCTGCACTCGGGTTCCGATAAATTCAGCGTCTACGAACCAGCTGTCAGGCAGACACGGGGGGTCGTCCATCTTAAAACGGCTGGCACAAGCTACCTGGAAGCACTACGCACAATTGCGACGCTTGATCCCGAACTATTCCGCTCCATTTATGTATTCTCACGTGAGCACTATGAGGTTGATAAAGCCAGCTATCATGTTTCGGCTCAACTGAGTCGCGCACCTGAGCCTTCCTCGTTGGCTGATGCCGCACTACCAACATTGCTAGAGCAATTTGACGCCAGAGAGATTTTGCACGTGACATTCGGCTCGGTACTGACAACGCGCACTGCCGATGGGCGCTGGCTCTTTTATGACCGTTTTATGGAGGTTTTGCGCACCCATCCTGAAGCTTATGCAGCAGATCTGGAAGCACACTTTCTACGGCATCTGCAACCGTTTGCAGCGTGGGAAAAGAGCAAATCAGACACGCTAGCATAATAAATCTGGCCTGTATTCTATTCAAGCAGAAGATCGTGCGAATAGAGTATGGGCCAGGTGCATCGATCAGGTCTGCTAGAACGTAATATCTTATGAAGGGGAGGCAAAGAAAAAACGATGCCTCCTACAAAGCGTGATTAAAGGAGAATACGTTCTGTGTACTGTTCAACCTGTGGTCAACAACTGCACGACGGTGCGCACTTCTGTGAGCACTGTGGAGCCTCATTGGAATTACCCGAGGCTGTAACATCTGGTAGCCCCACCAGATCGGCCCACACATATAGCGAAGTCAAAGATCCTTACAAAGAGCAAATCACCCAATTAAGGCTCGAACTAAAACAGATGAAATTAGATCTTAAGCAAATTAAGATGAGTATGTCAAACAGACGTTCACAATACAACCAGACCTCTGCCTTTGTTCCAGGTGGAGCACTGAAGCGGGGCTATAAAATGCTGGAAGATTTTCAATTGTGGTCGCCGCAACGGCAAAAAGAAGGGTTACAACAAGAGATTTTGCGTATGGAACAAGAATTGTTAGGACTGGAGCAGGCTCAAGTGCAATGGAAACAGATGCAACAGAGGTAAGATTTTTTTCTTACCTCTGTTAAGAGACTGCAGGTAAAGAGATTCACGAAGATCTTGATACATGTAATGGATAAATTGCCAATAGGGAGAACCGAACCTGTATTCCAGGCTTTGCTTCAGGCAAATTCGAGGCAAACAGAGCAATGGAACCGGATGCATAACTCGTATCAGTGAAAGACTTCAACAATTGGTCGTTTACAATAAACGATAGAGAAGCACCTTTAGCAAGGATCATAATATGATTGATCTTTCCTTGCTTCTGGATAGCAGGGTTTAATGTATAATTAACGATTTTCGTAGCTGTAGAATTGCCGTTCTGATCGATGGTACCTTTAAATATTGCATAAGAGCCATCACCGTACAGTTCGAAGCGGTAATAGGTAGCGAGATCGCTGCCCGGATTTGCCGCCCCTCTGATATAAAGACCATAGCCATTGTTCTGGTCGCCTTTAGCGAGGACAGCATTGACGGTCAAGGTAAAGTCCCCATAGGAGATGGTTCCCGGCAACAGTTCCCAGAGCAACTTATTTTTGTTTACCTGCATAGTGAGGGTACCATTGCTCACATTCACGGCATAATTGCCAGGTGAGTTCTGAAGGTTCCAGCCAGAGGCGTCATTAAGAAAAGAGTCCGCAAAGAGGGGCACAGCCTTTGGCAACGGATACGCTACAGCAGAGGTTGTTCCCTTTTGCGGAGTTAATGAAGTCAGGGATATACCAGCTGCGTGCAGACTGGCAAAAGCGACCACAACAATTACAACTATAACAGTGGCAAAATAGATCAACGTCGCACGCTTTCGTAGTGGCGATTGATCTGTTTCTATTCTGTCTTTTCTAGCAGGGGCTGGTTTGGACGCAGGAGGGACAGGGGCCTTTTCGGGCGATGATATCTGTCCCGCTGGTTGAGGAATACTCAGCGTTGGTATTGCCCCTCCAGCTAGCGGTACTCCCCATGATACAGGCTGCCCATTTGGGGTACGTGGCACACCCAGTGCTGGCGTCTCCCCTCTTGTTACCTGTGCTTCTCCCCATACTCCAGGCTGCCCGTTCGAGGTGCTCGGTACACCCAATGCTGGCGTCTCCCCTCCTGTTACCTGTGCTTCCCATGATACAGGCTGCCCATTTGGGGTACGTGGCACGCCCAGTGCTGGCGTCTCCCCTCCTGTTACCTGTGAGATGCTCAGTGACGCTGGTAGCGTGCCTTTAGATTGTGAGATGCCCAGTGACGAAGGTGATGCCCCCTTAAATGAAGATACCCCAGGTAACGAGGACGGGCCTCCCTTAAATTGGGATGTTCCAGGTAATGAGGATGAGCCGCCTCTCAACTTCGAGATTCCCAATGATGAAGGTGCTCCCCCGTTGGAAGAAGGAGACATGTATGTATTTCTCGCTGCATTGCCCGGCTGTACTGCAGCAAAATGAAGACCGCAGTTGTAACAGGCGATCTGATTTATCGGAAGTATTATTTTGCAACGAGGACAAACTTGAGAAGTTTGCCCCTGATCAGGAAGCGACATGAGAGAATCCTCAAACAACGGTATGAGAATGACTATCTTTATATAAGAAGATCTGTTTCTTAATATAGTATAGAGTATCACAATGTCCACTAGAAGTAAAAACAATGGGATATTTGGATGTTTTTCTTTTACCAACTTCTTTTAACCTGTAATCGATAAGAATAGAAGAAGGAAAATGGCTAATCGTTAGAGATATAGGGGGAGAAATGTGCTAATCATGCGACTTTTTTCAATCAGGAAAGTTATAAATTCTGGTAGGGAGAGATTTTTCCCTCTGCCGGGCTATCCGGAGGTGGCATGAAGCGCATTTTTACGCGAGAGAATGGCATGCTCTTAGCGTGTTAGAAGGAGAGAGATTAATGAAAAGCAAAATTATAATCGGCATTGTGCTGGCATTGGTGATCATTGCGGGTGCAGGTGCTGTATGGATTTTGAAATCTCCATTAACCTCGGCGAAGCAAACGAAGGTAGGCCATTCAGTTCCTTATGTAGTGAACCGTACGGATGAAATTCCTTTTGTTACGCATCGTGAGCAAGCGATGACAGAAACGCAAGAACCAACATCATTAATTCCCTGGGGTATTGCGCTTGATAAACTGCATGGGTTTGTCTGGGTTGCCGAGCCAGGATGCGACCCGGACACTGGATGCCCGGCGACTACGCAAGGGACTCTTGGTCAGTATGCTTTAGCTGATGGAGCCTTCATCGCAGACTTTAATGCACCCATTGGATATTCAAGCCCACTGTTTGCAGCGGTGGATGTGGCTGGCAATGTCTGGTTTACACAACCAACTACAAGTGCCATTGGTAAGTTTAATCCCCAGAACGAGACGTGGAGCATATGGCATTTAAAAAAGGGAAGCACGCCCTATGATCTAATTATTGATACTGCGGGTAATCTCTGGTTTACTGAGGCCAACGCGAATATGATTGGTTTCTTGAACACGCACACCAATCAAATCGTTGAAAATACTATTCCCACGGCAAATAGCAGCCCCTACGGGATCACGCTTGACCTTCACGGCACGATCTGGTTTGCCGAGAATGGCAGCGGGATAAATCAGGTTGGTAGTTTTCAGCCTACCACATCTGGCATTATTAAAATAGCTGAATATGCGGTCAACGGACTACGTCCACACCTGATTACAACGGATCGGGCAGGAAACATCTGGTTCAGTGATGGTTTCGCAGGCCATATTGGAGAGTTCAATCCTAATAAAAGGGTTGATGTTAGTTTTTCAGCTTATGGTGGTACCTGCGCGTCCCCTGGGAATTGTAGCACAGGTACCCATATCTCTGGCATATATATAGATAACACCACTGGTAATGTCTGGTTTAGCGATTCGCTTAGCCACCGGATCGGCTACCTTATTCCATCCACGGGTCAGATTGTGACACGAACCCTACCTGATGCAAATGCACACCCACATGATGGGCTGATCATAGATGGTAATGGGCGCGTATGGTTCACATCCGAATTTGCGCTGATGCTAACGATATGGCCTACCAGTTCCGTGCAGTGATGAGAGACAAAGGACAGGCACCTGCATTCAGGACTGATGTGATTTCATGAACTCCTGCAATTTCCCTTGTTGAATTGCCTGAATTACACCCTGATGATACTGCATAGCCTGAACGGGTGTCTCAGATTTCAGATCACCTACCATGAGGCGCAGAAGCGTTAGATACCCATTTTGCTGTGGATAGACTGCGGTAATAAACTTCCCGCTTATACGTCCGTCATCAAAAGTTGCGATCACATAGCGATCACCATTGGGAGCAATCGCAACATTGCGTGCCAGATCTAATGTTTGCAACCATACAGGCGAAGCATTGAGAATCTCAACGCCTCGTGCAACATCAACTGGCGCTGTGGCAAGTGATTGATCATCATCCACAGCATCATTCCTAGCCATAGAGTCCTCCTACTATCGAACAGAAAGCTTGCATCCTCTCACTCTCAGGTCAAGGGATTGCAAGCTATAGTGTACGAAAAGTCAGCCATTTGGTCAAGCAGAACAGCTACAAGTCCTCCACATCGGGTACATGCCTGGCGCGTCGCCTCTTCCGGTATGCGGTCAGGGTTCCCAATACCGTTTGCGGTAGCCAGCGCAAGAAATGAGGATGGCGCAAGACATAGAGGAAAAGATAGGGCTGCAGGCGCTTCCAGATACCTGGCAGTTGCTCAATCTCCCCACTATGGCGTGGATGGTCTTCGCTGGCGGGATCGGCCCACCGATCGCGCACGTAGATGTCGCCCAACTTTTCAAATGTTTCTGCTCGCCCAGGAGAAGAGAGGGCTAATTCCTGCATGTACTCGTAGGGAGTTTGCGAGCGCTTCAATTCTATTCCTGCCCAGCTCGCAAGAAGACAGACACGCCCATAGAGCTGGATGGGCAATGCGTAGTTGCGGAACAGGCGTCGCCACCACAGGCTGAAGTAGAGACAGGCAAACAGTAGTAACAACACAAAACCACCAAGGAACATACCTACCGATGGCCCGGTTGAGGTTCCTACGTTGCTACTACTATTCCCAGCAGAACTATCGTTGCGATTCAAGCGATTTCTAAGGCTGGGAGGGATAGGCAGATTGGGTATGCTACTACTGCTTCCCTTAGAGGTCACGGATGGGAACTGATTCGGGAGTGGGCGTACGAACGGTGCAAAGCTCGCCGATGGCTCAAAATTCACCCATCCATAACCAGCAAAGTAGACCTGTGTCCAGCTATGAGCATCGGTTCCCCGAATAACACTTTGCTTGTGAGCTGCATCATACGTGCCACTTGTGTAGCCCACCATGACACGAGCAGGGATGCCCAGAGAACGAGCCATGAGGGTCATAGAGGCAGAAAAGTAGTTACAAAAGCCATCTTTGTTTGGATTATCAAACAGGAACCAGGCAACACCTTCCTCACTTGATGGACGATGAATATTCACATTATATGCGTAGTGGGTGCGCAAGTAAGTCTCCAGGGCAACCACCTTGTCATACATCGTCGTTTTTCCACGCGTTATCGATTGAGCGAGCACAGCAATACGGGGATCAAGCTTCGGCAATTGTGTATAGGTACTCAGAATTTGCGGACTGTAGTATGATACCGGGACTGGCACATTCTCATCCGGAGGAAGAGTTTTTGGAGCATTCTGAGGCATTTCGATGGTGCGCAACGATGGTTCGTCAGCAGAAGAGACATACGACGAAACTGTATAGTTCGCACCGGCTACAAGATACCCATTCTGACCCAACCAGGCAATGGGTATACCACTCTGGTGGTTCTCTTGCACCTTTGCTGGTACATTGATTGTAGCAATCTCAGATGCACCAAGCAAATAGGGATATTGCTCTCCGGGTGGATTGACAATCGTTATCTTTTGCGTGACCTGGTGCGATGCGATAGAGGGATAGGTAATCGTCGCATTTGCTTTCACAGTTGCAGTATCCACTGGTGAATCAGTCCATGTATGCCCGTCATAGCTATCGTAACTCAATGATGCGAGGTACTGATTGCCAGTTTTGGTGTCGCTTACCTTCACGGTCATAACGACCTCGTTCGTGAGGTTAGGATTTCCACCCAATGCCAGGCTATCTCTGAAGTTTCCTCGATTAGCTGGATTACTACCGCCCGTTACAGAAATAACGCGGTTCCAGGTGTTTTGCAATTGAGTCCAGGGATTAGAATTCGTATTCCAGAGTTGCGAAACGGTCGGATCCATATAGTTTCCGGGCAGCAACCAGGAAAAGATCAGAATACCGATCGAGATCAATGCCCCTGCCTGCATCACATCCCAACCCAGATCCTCGGCGTAACGGAGGCCCTGCTTTTGCCAATAGCGCATTGACTCATATAAATTAAAGCGCAAAAGTAAAAGCAAGGAAGCAATTAGAAAGATCACCAGGAAGATGATGAAGCCATCGCTTGCATTATCCAGGTTGATCAGCAGTACAACGGCGTTGGCAACCACCATCAACCAGGGACTGCGGGTGCGATAGACCAGCCAGGCACTTGTATAGGCAAGAAGAAAACTAAGGGCAATGATAAAAAAGAAAAAGATTGCATCCACATCGCCTACGCCACCCACGGTGATGGACGCGACCCAATGTTGTACTCCATTGATAAAAGCGGAGACGCTTCCCTGATAAAAACTATCAACTGATTGCCAGAAAGCGAAGAGGAGTGCAAAAAGCAGAGCGAGTCCATGAGCCAGAAAGCGCGGCAAGCGGCGCTGTTTGGCGGCAACAACACCTGCGATCAAGCCTAGAAAGGTCGTAGGTGTAAGCACTCCCAGATGATCGACCCAGCCGACGGCCTGCACGCACCAGATTGTGCTATACACAACGATGGCGAGCAAGATCAGAGAGAACCAGCCCTCAGCCAGACCAAGGTGCATTTCCATAAGAGGCTTGCGCGATCTGTCGCCGGAACCATCCTCTTTTGTGGGAACATCGGAGACAAGTTTTGAAAGTCGTTCAATCGCAGCATCGCGCATCGATATTACCTCCGTTGAGCATAACGGCCATTTGTGGAACCACTTTCCAGAATTTGTGTTAAAGGCTCTCTATATTTTACACGCATTACAGCTATGCCTGCACCCTCCAGCAAGGCCAACGTATCCTCGTCAGGAGGTTCATTTTCAAATGAGCCAGCATCCAATCCCACCACAGCAACCTGTACGCCACGACGCTGAAGATGACGCAGCCCATCATGCCAATCGCGCGAGTTGGATGGTGTAATGACAATAGCGACGGTATTGCGTCCAAAATGGAACGCATCCAGGGCCAGAGCTTCTTTCAAGGGCACGCCCAGAACCGGCATTCACGACAGCCAGCAACTCCAATACGCGTTCAACCTGGCGATCACCGCGATCCAGCGAAAGGAATTCGCGCTGTTCACCATTGACGATCATACCAACCGAGAGATCCTGACGCAGCAAATAGGTCGCAACCGTGGCGGCAATTGTCACGCCATACTCATCCGTCGAATGCTTCGCCTTCACCGGCCTGCACATCCTCATGTAGATCAAGAAAAATCCACGCGTCCACAGCCGGATCGAGGTCAAATTCCTTGACCATTAACTTATTATAATGCGCACTGGAACGCCAGTGAATACGGCTAAGTGCATCGCCAGCAACATAATCACGAATAGTCGTCGCATTTGTAGTGGCCTGTAAAGCGCGACGCGAACTGCGCCCACGACCTGGTAAGCCGCCAGTGAAAAGCGCGAAATTCGTAATCGGCAACACACGCGGCAAAACCAGAAGTTCGCTGGCTGAAGTCATAAAGATACGCCGCCGAAACAGGCCAAAGGGATCGCCACTGGTGGCCGTGACGGGTCCCAGTTGAAAGCGACCACGCTGCTTACAGACGCTGCGTGCACGCCATATGGCTCGTTTACGTCCACCTATACTGGCAACATAACCAGCTCGATGACCGGGCAATGTAGAGCCATCGGCGATCTGCACCCATAGTTTCGGCATGATGCTTAGATTATCCAGCATCAGGCGCTCATCAAAAATCTCGCCAACCTGCACACGCCCACTTGTTGAAGTGCGCCGAAAGACCAGTTGACGCAAGCTATAGCGTGCCCACAACCAGGAGAGTACAAACAAGGTGAGCAATACATAGGTCAGGATGTAGAGCACCTTCCAGCCACTACTAATAGAGAAAAAAACCAATATAATGATCAGGAGCATAGCTTGCCAGGGCCGCATAGCTTAGCGCCCCTTTCCGCCACCAACCCACGCATTAGGCACAGGAACAGTCTGCAAAATCTCATCAAGCACCGCCGTCGAAGTAATCGAGCGGACACGTGCAGCAGGAGTCACAATAATGCGGTGCGCCAACGTTGGCTTCGCTAATAATTTGACATCATCAGGGATGACATACCCACGCCCACGCATAGCTGCCAGCGCCTGCGAAGCTCGGAACAGCGCAAGTGAGCCACGAGGACTTGCCCCCAGATAGATATTTGCATGTGATGCGCGTCGCATTCGCTATCGCCACAATATATTCACGTATCGATGGATCAACATGAATTGAACGCACCTGCTGTTGAATGAGGACCAGTTCTTCTGCCGTCATAATCTGCGCCAGATCTTCAAGAGGATGGTGATGCTGGTGGCTATCCAGAATATTCATTTCATCCGCTGCTTTGGGATAGCCCAGGCTAATGTTCATCATAAAGCGATCAAGCTGGGCTTCTGGCAAGGGAAAGGTACCTTCATATTCGATGGGGTTCTGCGTCGCCATGACCATAAAAGGTTCGGGAAGACGATAGGATATGCCATCGACGGTGATCTGGCTCTCTTCCATCGCTTCCAGCAAAGCTGATTGTGTCTTAGGGGTTGCGCGATTAATTTCATCGGCCAGCACAATCTGCGCCATAATCGGGCCGGGCCGGAACTCAAAATTGCTCGTCTTCTGATTATAGATTGAAACGCCTGTTACATCGCTAGGCAACAGGTCAGGGGTAAATTGGATGCGTTTAAAGGTGCACCCAATTGAACGGGCAATTGCTTTGGTAAGGACGGTTTTGCCAACTCCGGGCACATCTTCAATCAGCACATGCCCATCACAAATCACCGCGATCAGGCTAAAGGCAACTGGCTCAGCCTTGCCAACAATAACGCGCTCAACATTCGCTACGACCCGTTGTACGGCGGTCGCTAAATCCTGTACAGACTGCATATTTACTCAGCTCCAAATCGAGGCTTCCACCTTTATGGACTTGCCGCTCTTAAACCTATAACAATCTAGTGTATCTCATAACAATACGAAGGTACAAGGGATAGGAAAGAACATGTGTACGACAGAGACGATCCAGGCACCAATTCGTCTTCTAGTATGTACGCACTTTGATCTCCTTTTGTTGCACACTTTTTCTGAAAGTACTTCCCACACATTGAACGGGGCTAAAACAGATTCCGATACCTGTGACTACGACTCATATGGGGACGGAGCAAACGCCGCTTCTGTGTTGGGGGCTATTCCTGAAAGCAAGAGTATGCTATGATAGGCACGCATTAATCTGTTATTACGGTGGGACTATGAGCCAGAATGAGGCAAACAACAACATAGAGGAACTGCATGCCATCGTACGCGGCTATGTGCAAGGGGTCGGCTTTCGCTATTTTGTGGTCCAGAAAGCACTGGCCCTGGGCTTGCGTGGTTATGCACGCAACGAAAGCAACGGCGACGTAGAAGTCCTTGCTCAGGGAACACGACCAGCCCTTGAACGCCTTCTCACTCTTCTGCGTCAGGGACCTGGATCTGCTGAGGTAGACGAGGTACAGACGAACTGGCGCACGCCAACCGAATATATGAGCGGCTTTCATGTGCGCTGGTGATATATATAAAGAGGGTACGTTAAAATGATTGATCGCGAAATGGTACAACATGTAGCCAAACTCGCCAGGTTAGGCCTGAGCGAGGAGGACATTGAAACCTTTGGAAGCCAACTCTCCGTTATCCTGGAGAACATTCATATTCTACAAGAGGCCGATGTCAGCGGTGTCTCACCTACGGCGCATGCCTCACGCCTCACCAATATTATGCGCCTGGATGTTCCACGACCATCGTATCCACCAGAAATTTTACTTGCTAATGCGCCCGACCAGGAGGATAACTGCCTGAAAGTGAACGCGGTGTTGGAGGGAGAGTAATACACTTATGACAGAACTTTATGAATTAACGATTTCAGAGGCGGCGGACCTGCTGCGGCAAAAGAAAATCTCTGCGGTCGAATTAACGCAGGCGCATCTTGAACGTATCCGTGCAGTTGAGCCAGAGGTACGCGCATTTACGCTCGTGACCGATGAACTGGCCCTGCAACAAGCGGAGGAAGCGGATCGCCGTTTCGCCAGTGGAGAGCACCTCTTCCCACTGACCGGCATTCCTATCGCCATCAAAGACGTGATCTGCACCAAAGACATCACTACAACCTGCGGCTCTCGTATGCTGGAACACTTCAAGCCGCCCTATGATGCCACGGTTATGAAACGCCTCAATGAGATCGGCATCGTCATGGTGGGCAAGACCAACATGGACGAATTCGCCATGGGTTCCTCCACCGAGCATTCGGCGTTCTTTCCCACCCACAATCCCTGGGATCTGGAACGTGCGCCAGGTGGCAGCAGTGGTGGGTCGGCGGCGGCGGTGGCGGCAGGTATGGCGATGGGTTCCTATGGAAGCGATACAGGTGGATCTATCCGCCAACCAGCTTCACTGTGCAACTGGTGGGGCTCAAGCCAACCTATGGGCGCGTCTCACGTTTTGGACTGGTCGCCTTTGGCTCATCCCTCGATCAGATTGGCCCCTTTGCACGCAATGCACAGGATGCCGCACTTCTGCTGCAAGCCATTGCCGGCAATGATCCGTTGGATGGCACAAGTTCGCCTAACCCTGTACCAGACTATAGTAAAGCACTGAATGGCGACATCAAGGGATTAAAAATCGGCGTACCCGAAGAATACTGGGTGGAAGGAACACAGCCCGGCGTTGTTAGTGCTGTACGTGCAGACATCGAACACTTGCGTGAAATGGGTGCGGAAGTCAGCCCCGTCTCCTTACCCTACACAAAATACGGTGTTGCCGCCTACTACATCATCGCACCAGCCGAAGCGAGCGCAAACCTGGCCCGTTACGATGGCGTCAAGTATGGCTACTCGTATCGCGATACCTCAGAGATGTGGGATGCGATGGAGAAGACACGCCAGTTTGGTTTTGGGGCGGAGGTCAAGCGGCGTATCATGCTCGGCACATACGCACTCTCGGCAGGCTACTACGACGCTTACTACAAACAGGCGGAGAAGGTCAGGACATTGATTACGCACGATTTCGAGCAGGCCTTTGAGCGCTTTGATGTTCTGGTCAGTCCCGCATCACCAACCGTCGCATTCAAAATTGGCGAAATCTCCGATCCTTATCAGATGTACTTGCAAGATGTATTCACTATTCCCGCCAATCTGGCAGGCATCTGTGGCGTCTCTATTCCCGGCGGCTTCAGCGAAGGGCTGCCTGTCGGCCTGCAACTGCTGGGAAGAGCGTTTGGTGAAGAGAGCATCTTACGCGTGGCCGACGCCTTTGAGCGCGTCACAGATTATCACAGGAAATGGCCGAAATTGTAAAGCGACGCGGGATAATAAATGGCACCCGTACACCATTGGAGGGGTGCATGGATGATTGCCTTTCCATACCAATCAATGGTGTACGGGTGCCATTTATTATCCCGCGTTCGTGACCCGATAATCCTGCGTCGACAACCAATAAAATTAACAATAACAGCAATAAATTTAAAATATGCGAATAAACAGAGGAATGCGCTATGAAACGTCGTTCTTTTATTATCATCTTATTGGCACTGCTACTTCTTATCATCCTTCTCATACCGGTCATGGCCTTCACGCCTGTGGGCGCACACGTTATTGCAACGCTGTCTCCACCAACGGCCACACCATCTCCTACGCCCATTCCACCTACGCCGACGCCATTTCCCACACCCAGACCCGTGCTAACTGTACGTGGTACACCTCCTGTGCTCAGGCTGCCGCTTCCTACTTGATTGATATGGATACAGGAAATATTTTAGAAAACGTTAATGGCTATAAACCGCTCCCTATGGCAAGCACAACAAAGATCATGACCGCATTGATTGCTATTGAGTCTGGCAACTTGACCAGCCAGTTACAGTCACGCAGGCGGAACTGGACCAGGTGCCAGCCGATGCCAGCAGTGCGGTCTGGTAGCTGGAGAAACGTTAACATTGAGGCAACTGCTCTATGGTCTGATGCTCCCTTCAGGCGATGATGCGGCGCTCGTGATCGCTATGCGAAAGCGGTTCCACGGATCAATTTGTGACACTCATGAACCTTTTTTCGAACGTTTACATCTCTTTCAAACGCATTATGACAATCCCCATGGCCTTAATCTGAGCAGGCGACCAGAAGCATTACACGAGTGCATCCGATCTTGCACGACTGGCAGAGTACGCTATGCATATTCCACTTTTTGCCCAGATTGTGCAGACACAGACATATATTTGCCTGCAACAGCCGGGCATCAGGCGCATAAATGGACTCAATACCGATACATTGCTTGGCACCTATGCGGGACAATTGGCAGTTAAGACGGGCATACGGATGCGGCTGGTTGGTGCCTGGTATTCGCCGCAACGCGAGATGGTCATCACCTCTTCGGCGTTGTGCTGAATGATCCAACTGAGGCACAACGAGATAAAGATGCCACGATCCTATTGAACTGGGGGTTTGCATTGCCAATGTTACCTCCTTCACCATCAGGGTTATAACTCCATAAAGATGAGCCGCTTTTTCTGTTGTCAGGTTACGGCAAACATGGTAAAATAGTCATACTTACTAGTACCATAATTTTGAATAGAGTATAATAATATGCGTTACGCCATCTTTACTGATATCCATGCAAATCTGGAAGCATTAGAAACTGTGCTTGCAAAAATTGACGAGCTGGCCCAGAAAGGAACCTATAGACCAGATCTGGTTCCTGGGAGATCTTGTGGGCTACGGTCCAAATCCTAATGAATGTATAGTTAAACTATCGTGAACGTACCAATGTCATTATTGCAGGAAATCATGATTGGGCGGCGGTTGGAAAGATTGACCTGGAGGATTTCAGCGAAGCTGCCCGCATTTCTGCTGAATGGACGGCGCAGCAACTTACTGAAGAACATCGCGAGTTTCTTACCAATTTGCCAGAACGCATTGAAATCGACGACTGCACCCTGGTCCATGGAAGCCCCTATGGGCCTCTCTGGGAATATCTCACCTCAGAAGTCCTGGCGGAACGTAGCTTTCCAATATTTTGCCACGCGCTTCTGCTTTGTCGGCCATACCCATGTTCCAATTATTTTTCAGCAACCTGATACCATTGCCACAACTGCAACCCATCCACTTGCAAATGACCAGAACAACGTGTCACTCCCTGGCTTTGGTGACGAGGATGAGCACGACTGAGGAAAGACAAACGAGAGCGACGATGATGATACAACTGAACTGGCCGCCGTACGTCCTCAACAACAAACGACGAAAGCTACGCAGAAAACGCTTCGGTCGCCACTGATCCTCTGCAAAACTCTATTGCCGACGCGACAGAAGAAGTTGCAAAACTGCATCAGCAGATGGCCGACGACGATCCTGACGTGTTAGCTGAGTCCAGAAGAGACAGGCACCCTGTTGCAAGAAGAGGAACGGAAGGGCGATAGAGGACGATGAGGACTCCACTCAGAAGAAACAGCACAAGGACGACGAGGAGTCTGATCCAGAATTAGCAAGCGAGGATAGTTCTTCTGAGGATGAAGATGATAGTGTGCAGGAAACAGAGATCACTTCGGAAGAGACCATTCAGAGTGCTGAGGACCGTCTCAACGAGGAGATTGAGGAGCTGCTGGCATTATTGGGATTGAGCCAGAGTATGGTCAATGTCACAAACGAAATGGTCATACCTCCAGAGGGAGACTGGCAGGCTCCGGATGACTATCGCGCTATCGTCAATCCGGGTGGAGTTGGGCAGCCACGCGATGGCGATCCACGTGCATCCTTCATGATCTATGATACTGAGCGAGGCATCACCTTCTATCGCATCTCCGTATCCCTTCGAGAAAACTCAGCAGAAGATCATCAAGGTTGGTCTGCCACGCTATCTGGCGACACGCCTCGCGTATGGTCGTTAATTCATTTCAAGCCTGAAGTGGGGCGTGGATGCGCATGAAGCACTCTCTAAGGAAGATATCACCCAACAGAGAAACAAAATAGTTATATGAAATTGATCATTGGCCTGGGCAATCCAGGCCCACAATACGAGCAAACGCGCCACAATGTCGGTTTTCGCGTCGTAGACAGGCTCGCAGAGCAACAAAAGTGGTCATGGGAACGCCGAGGCAGGGCAATGCTTGCGAATGGAAACTATCGGTTCCGAAAAAGTCGTGCTTATCAAACCTCTCACCTTTATGAACAATAGCGGAGAGGCCGTAGGCGAACTGGTACGCTGGTACAAAGTACAGCCAGAAGATGTACTTATTGTCTACGACGAGCTTGATCTTCCCCTTGGCAAGGTACGGCTACGCAGTAATGGCAGTGCAGGAGGACATAATGGGCTGAATAGTATTATTCACCACCTGCACACCAACCAGTTTCCTCGTCTACGGGTGGGCATTGGACGCCCTGCCAATAATCGCATGGACACCGTTGATTATGTACTGGGTGCTCCCAGGGGGACGAGCGCATCATGCTAGCAGGCGGTGAAGATAGGGCTATTGAGGCAATTCCCTTGATTATTCGTCAGGGAATCGCGACCACCATGAATCTCATTAACGCCGACCCGGAAGCTCAACAAAAAGCGGAAGAGAAACGCCGTCAGCAGCAGGAACGTCGCGAACAGGAACGTCTACGCCGCGAGGCCGAAAAACGCGGGCGGCTGGATGAAGAAGAAACCCCACCCGCTTAACCCTGGTTTCAGTACCTTCAAGCGAGTCGAGAAAGATTGGGAGTTCCAACCGCCTCCAACGGAGAAAGTATCCCTGATTGTACTTAGGGAGAACGCAACGCGTTTAACTTGCTTCTCCCAATAATCGGTATACCACCTGCTCCAGATGATCTAGATCAAAGGGCTTGGGCACAATGGCATCAACATGGAGGTCTGAAAGTGTCTGACTACGAACGGCGCTCAGCAATATAATGGGTGGGAGCGCCTTTTTGCGTTTCTTTGCCTCAATATGCAATGCCTGAACGAGGCCTGCTCCATTGAGAAGTGGCATCATCAGATCGGTCATCACCAGGATTGGCCAATGCTCAAGAGCTTTTGCAAGCGCCTGCTGCCCGTTGTAAGCAACCAGAGGTGTATAACCCAACTCCATGACAAACTCGGCAAGCGTCTCCGCAATAGAGATCTCATCGTCTACAATGAGAATCATATGCGGTTCCTTTGTGCCACGTGCAGGCTCTTTCCTCATAACTATCCTTCCCCCAATAAGGAAGAAAGATTTCCCGTCTTGCGTCCCGCTTGCTCTTCAGCCAGGCCAGCCAGAACTTCTTCCCCACTTTCTTCACTCGTGAGCACACGGATACCTTCTGGAGCAGTAACCACAAATTCGCGTAGCCTGTAATCATGGATAGAAAAACGCATCTTAGGAATTGAGAGAATACGATGTAACTTACCCCGATAAGCCTGCTGTTGCAATAGCAGCACATTTTCTGCCAGAATTCCCAGTGCATCTACAGAAAAATCCAGTTGAGTAGCAATACTCTTGGAGGCTTCTTTGATTACCAATAGGGTCACACCACGAGTCCGCAGTGCAGCCAGGAGTGCGGCCAGAAAATTCGAGGTTCGTTCCGCACCATTATTCTCCAGCACTGCGCGTTCCAGTTCTGCAATACTATCAATGACTATACGACGTGCCCCGGTACGCTCTACAGCTGTAAGCAGTTCAGCCGCGACCTGGTCCGGATCCAATTCAACAGGTTCCCAACGCTGCAAAGTAAGCCCACCATCTGGCATGAGAGCTTTACGCAATTGGGAACCCAGATCAAAGGCATCAGCCTTATGCACAAGCTGCTCGCCAGTCTCACGAAAGCCAAGAAAAACTGCTGCTTCCCCACGGCTCACGCCAGTGAGAGCAAATTGCAGGGCAAGTAGAGTTTTGCCCGTTCCCACACTACCAATGAGTAAAGTGCTGGTATGGCGCGTAAGGCCGCCACCAAGAAGGGTATCGAGTTCTGGCAGCCCAAAGGTTGCACGTTCTGGCATAGCTGTGTCTTCGGCGTTATCATGCCAACCTGTAAAAGTTGCACTTTTGCTCCAACTCTCCAGGCGAGGGAAAATATGTACGCCCTCCGCACTCAGCATCAGGCTATGCCGTCCTGGTAATGGGGCACGCCCACGCACTTTGAGCACTTCCATACTGCGCAATGCACGCACACCCTGCAAAGAAAAATATAGGCCAATCAATGCGTCCCCTGTAGTCATCTCTGGGAAAAGCGAAGGATCACGAGGATCGGCCTCCGTTGTAATCAAAGTGGTCGTTCCGCGTAAGCTCAGACGGGTACCCAGATCGTAGAGAAGCTGACGTGTTGCCATGAAATCAGTTTCCATACCCCGCATGCCTTGAAAACCATCCAGAACAACTATATTTGCACGCGTCTGATGAACAGCCGCGACAATCTCCTGAGCCGTTGTAGGTTTTCCTTGTGTCAGAAACTGCTGTAAGCTGAAGATCTGCACCCCGCTCCCGACCAGTTCAGGCGCGAAAAAACTATAGGAGCGCAGGTGATCAAGCAGTTTTGTCGTCGGCTCCGAAAGCGCAGTCAAGAGCAGAGCTTGTTGGCCACGTTGTGCAGCAGCAAAAGCAATCTGACTTGCCAGGGTGGTCTTGCCGCTACCCGGTGGGCCAAGGATAATTGCCAGTGCGCCCTGGGGCAATCCGCCACCTAACACCCTATCTAGTTGAGGAACGCCTGACGATAGAAGCGCTCCCTGGGATGAAAGCCCTGAGGTGGCATCAAATGGTGGTGTACTCACAAGTCCCTCACTATAACATGTTATCAAAGATAGTATGCCATAGTCGGACCTCAGAATGCAACGTGAAGCATATTTACATTCCAAAAACCTCTTGCCATGCAGTGATTGACCTGCTATACTATCTCTGACGACAGTGTAGCTCAATGGATAGAGTGTGTGTCTCCGGAACACAAGGTTGCGGGTTCGACCCCCGCCACTGTCATTACAGCCCTGCTCACACGGATTATTTTTCTTCCTCTACATCGGCAATCATCCCCAATTCAGGGATCTCTCCCTCGTTTTCTACTTCGAACAGATGAGCAAAATTTGCGGGAAGTTGAGCACGCACATCATCTATCTCACCCACTGTAACCACTTCAGCCAGCAATCCAATTACTATACGAGCATGGAACTCAGCATCCGCAAGTGAAACACCTTCACGATCACTCACACGAAGAAAAAATTCATCCAGCCCATAACTCTCTCCATGAGTGATAGGGGTATACATAAAATCTGCCAGTTCGGCTGGAAGTTGGGCTGCAAGATCATGCGCCTCATTTCCCTCCAGCCGTTCAGCAAGAGTTGAGAGGATGGCCTTTGCTGCATTCACAGCCTCGTCGCTCGTTTCAAGGCGTGCACGTTTGCGCACCTTCCCGATAAACTCTTCATATTTCATCGCATCTATTCTCCTATCTTTTAGCAAAGCTTTTCTGCTCTTATTTTACCTGTATCACGATTAGCCAGCGGCAAAAGTTTCCATCTTTAGCCATCTCATTCAGCACAAATCCTCTGTACTCTTCATAACTTGCAAAAACATTCTTTACATTTTATTTTTTAAAAATACTTATTTTTGTGAATTGACATCTATTATATTTCCATGTATGCTTGCAATGAAGAAAAAGAGGGGCAAGGTAGTATCAGGAGGAAAGATGGAAAAACAAACTTCACAGCAGAACAATAGTGGACTCATCCAGCAATATTTTGCGCATCAGCAGACAATACCTTATCAGGCGATGACACCTGTTCCACCTGAGCCTGTTAGCATGGTACAGCCCTCTGGTATATCCGATACCTATCAATCACAGGTCATACCTGGCATATCAGAACAGGCTCTGGCCGCCGTACAGCCCACTAAAAAGCTACAAATTCGGAGAGTGATTGCCGTTCTTCTTGTATGTATGCTTGCAGCCGTGATGTATTTTATCTGGAACGGATCGCCAGCGCCAACGCCTGTAGTCGTAAGCAGCACACAATCATCTCGCGGTCCAGCAGCAACTGCCTCCTCACTTACAACTGGAAGCACTGTTTCTCCAGTAGCAGTCAGTGGCACGATCCAGGTGTATATTGTAGGAGCGGTAAAAAAGCCCGGCGTGTATACACTGGCAGGAGGTGCTCGCATTTACGATCTGCTCCAGGCAGCAGGTGGACCACTACCACAGGCCAATCTGGTCGCACTCAATCTCGCGGCACGGCTTAGCGATGGACAAGAAATCTATGTTGCCTTGCTTGGAGAAACGCCTCCCATTGTTGTGAGTAGCTCGGCCAGCACAACGACAACTGGTACAACTGGGGGAACAACTAATCAGATCAACATCAATACAGCGAGTGCTGACGACTTGCGTAAAGGACTTCATATCAGTAGTACTAATGCGCAAGCCATTATTAGCTATAGAGTCCAACACGGTGCATATACTAGCGTAGAAGAATTGTTACAGGTTGTGAGCCAGACGACATACAAGAAAATAAAGGATGAGGTAAAAATTGGATGATAAGCTCAAACATCATCACGACCTTGATCGATGGAGCGATCTGGATCGTGTGTATTGTGCTGGGCATGCTGATTGGCTCTATTAGTGGACGCATCCTGGGGCTATTGTTAGGCTGGATGATCGCAAATTCGCTGGACGAAAGCCTGATTGTCGGAGGACGCATCGGGCAACAGATAGGAAAAGTCGTTGGAGTTGGCCTGGGCGTTGGCCTGGGCGTCTTCGGCGCGTTATACGTAACGACATTTGTCGCACAGTCTTTTCCTCATTGAGGAATTTAAGGGCTGGCGTTGTGAAATAGTGGCAAGGGAGGGGATGGAAAATGCAACAGGAACAGAAAAGGGTTGATCTGCATGGATTAGCTCTGGTAGCAGGTGTCGTTGCATGGTCGACTGGCATTTTTATTGATTCTTTAGTGGCTCTACCATCTCGTGCGCTGCCGATTGGAGCAGCTATTACACTCGTTCTTATCCTCTTACTCTGGCATGATAGGCAGAGTCGTCTGATAGCCTGTATGCTTCTTTGTCTATTTCTTGGTGCATGGCGCTATAGCCTTTCCTCGCTCGCAAATGACCCATCGGCACTCTCTCCTTCTAAGGGCGTTTCCGTCATGGTACGTGGCACCGTCTCTGAGGAGCCAAAATTGTATGGGAAAAATCACCTGCTCTCTGTAAGTGATTGTAGCATTAGCTGGGACAAGGGCACAACGTGGCAGGATGCGCATGGACAATTAACCGTGCAGGCACCAGGAACGGAAATAGAGGATCCTTATGGAGCAAACTATGGGAGTGTCGTCGAACTACAAGGGAAACTCCTGCCACCACTCCCTCATAGTACTCCCAATGTTCTGGTAAGCATGTTCTTTCCACAAATTCGCGTGACGGCTACCGCAGGCAATCCTATACTTGCAATGCTCTATTCCTGGCGCGTCACGTTGAGCACCATTATCGAGCAAGTATTACCCCAACCAATGGCTGCACTCCTGGTCGCTATCGTACTGGGATTGCGTACGCCAGCCCTCCATCCACTTGTAGCAGATTTCAACGACACTGACACCACACACCTGATCGTCTCCTCTGGGTTTAAAGTTACGTTGCTGGCTGGACTCGTCGCCAATAGCACAAAATGGCTCTATAATGACAAATTAGAACAGGGGAAATTCCTGCCAGCGCAAAAACGTGGTGGATGGCGGCGTTGGCTCTCAACAGCCCTCATCATGATGAGTATTGCGGCCTATACCATCCTGAACGGAGCAGGAGCGGCGGCTATACGAGCAGGCATCATGGGTGAACTCCTGGTAATTGCACCACGCATTGGCCGCAGATATAATGTCTATACGGCACTGGCATTTACAGCATTCTTAATGAGCTTGATTAATTCTTTCATCTTCTGGGACGCCAGTTTTCAATTATCGTTCCTGGGCACGTTGGGCATCGTACTGTTTACCCCATATTTCCAACATCTGTTACGTCCAATCGAACATGTCCCCGTTGGTCATATCATTAGCGAGAACATCGCAGTAACATTGGCCGCACAGATGGCGACCTGGCCCTTACTCGCCTTGTATTTCCATGTGTTTTCGCGTATTGCTCTTGTAACAAATGTGCTTACAGTACCACTACTAGGAATACTAATTTTGTTGGGAGTTCTCATCAGTGGCATTGGCCTGCTATTTATGCCCCTTGCCCATATCATTGGTTGGGTAGCATGGCTATTGCTCAATTATGTTGCCTGGATTGTGCATCAGACTGCAAGCCTACCATATGCTTTTATCAATATCAATGATGATCCATGGTACTTTTACGTCTATTACCCTTTCATTATAATTCCCTTAATTTTTGCGCTAAGAAAATGGCCCATTGCGACTCTTGCAGAAGAACATGACACAAAACAGAAACAGATACCGGGACTCTCACAGTCCAGATGGAAACTGATACAAGTGGGATTGGCGCTGCTTGTAATCATTGCCACTGGTCTGATAAAACAGTTTTCACCAGCGGACCCTAACTTAACAGTAACGTTCCTTCATGTCACTTCTAAAGGCCAATCAGCGGGAGAAGCAATTTTGTTGCGCACGCCAGATGGCAAAACGCTCTTGGTTGATGGAGGCATGGATGCTGCGTCGCTGGACCAGGAACTGGATAGCCACCTGCCAATATGGCAGCGTTCACTGGATGTGGTTGTCCTTACAACACCCAGGCAAGATCATATCACTGGTCTCCTGGATATTGTACAGCGTTACGCGATCGGAGAAGTCATTGATGGGGGAGTCCTCCATCCAACTACAACTTATGCCCGTTGGAGACGTACAATTAGTGAGCGCAACAACATCCATTACCTGCAAGTTAGCCAGAACACAAATATTAGCATAGGGAGATTCGTCTCTCTACAGGTTTTGTGGCCTGCCTCACCTTTGCACAAAGGGAGCAATGAAGCACGTGATAACGGGTTAATTCTGCGTATCATGACGCCAGGATTACGCATCCTGCTGCTTGGGGCTGGTGCACAAAGTACATACGCTCTTTCTGGTTTACTGAATACCATGGATACGAGCAATCTGCAAGCCGAGGTTGTACAGATGATAGAGGAGAACGGTACTCCTTTTCCTAAAGAACTAGATAATGTTCTACAAAGAGCCAATCCTATCCGGCTCGTGATGACCCCTGCTGCCAGTAGTAAAAAGCAACAGACGGGTACACTATCTGCGTCACTTCTACAAAAAAGAGCATGGCAGAGTATTCCAACATTTTCTACTGGGCAAGCCAGAACTGTTCAGATCAGTAGTAACCAGATTACCTGGAGTGTAAATACGGTATAAATTTGTATAGAGTAAGAAATGTATAATCGCAAAATTGAAGCTATCTGGATGTTTTTGTAAAAAGGATTACAGTCATATGATTTGTCAACAATGTAGAAATGAAATAGCTGAGAATGCAATTATTTGCCCTGTTTGTGGTACACTCAACTCTCCAATATCACAACAGCCCGGCAAAGATCAGGCGTATCCTCAAGGGAATTTCCAGCAGCCATCCGAGGGTTATGGCTACTACCCACAAAACAATCGTGAAGGATATCAAGGTGGTTATGCGCCGCCTCCTCAACAACCCCTCAATCAGCAAGGGTATCAAGGATATGTACCACCACCACAACAAAACTATGGATACACATCCCCTTATCCTGGCAATCACGGATACGCATCTAACATCAACGTGACAGTCATTAACAATTCTTCTGGGGGATCAAAGGATGCTGCACTCATTGCCGAAATTATTTTTTCCCTCCTGGGCATATTCGGCATTGGCTGGTTGCTTGCTGGCGAGACAACGGTAGGCATTATCTTACTGCTCGGCAGTATCTTTCTTTACTGGCCTATTATGTTTTTCGGCACACTTTTCACCCTGGGTTTAGGGTTGATCTTCCTTGGGCCACTGATGATTGCGGCCATTATTATTAACGCAGTACTTTTGAACAATGCTATAAAGCGCAAAGCAGCACCATTTGTAGTTGTCCAACAACCCCCAATGCAAATGCCCCCACAACGATAAGTAGGAAACAGTGTGGGAGCAGCATTGCAAGTCAGTAGCAACATTCTACTTACTTAGGGAAAGCCAGGCGGCGATACTTTTCCTTTGACTCCAACCACGCTTCGTCGGAGAGGCCGAGCTTCTCACGTAACGTATCGAATGAAACACCGGCCTGGAGTTGTTGAACCGCAAAAGTGTCACGCAACAGCTGTAACGTGACGCGCTTCTTGATACCAGCAGCCTTTACTGCACGAGCGAGAATATAGTTTAGATTCCGGTCAGTGCAGTCAAAAATGGTATCGACAAGGTTGTAACGCGTACGATATGCCTGGAAGATATCCGTAAATTCAGCGGGTAATGCGAGCCGTCGCTCACGATGCTGCTTACCAGTGGCGGGTGCAAAATGTACCGTTATCAAAGGTGTCTGTGGATCGGAGAGATCGATATGCTGCACCTTCAGCCCCATAACCTCTTCTTTTTTCAAACCTCCATAGAGGGTGAGGTAAATGAGACAACGACAACGTGGATCCTCGGTAGCGGCATCAAGTAAGCGCTGGACTTCATCTGGAAACAAGAGTTCCGGTAGTGGTGGCAAGGGACGCTCCAACGTTAAGCTGGCCGCCGGATCTTCTTTGATGACGCCCTCACGCGCTAACCAGGAAAAGAAATTCTTGAGAAAGGTCACACGACGGGCCATCGTTTTCGGCGCTGGCATCTGCCCCTGGTTACCAAACTTCAATTTCATTAACCAATCGGTAATATGCTCTTTTGTAAGGCGACCAACTGGCGTATTATGCCCATGATAGTCACCAAACATCTTCAGATCCGAGAGGAAACAGGTCACAGTATAATTTGACTTACCTCGTAACAGCAATTCTTGCCGATAAGGAAGGGAGCAAGCAGCAAGGCTCGACTGATCGGTAAGCGGATTGGTGCGTATCATGGGAGGGAAAGGTGTCTCCAGAGGGTCGGGAGGTTCCGCGATCACGGTTGGAGCACCAAAGAGACTGGACTGCAGGACAGTGCTCTCGTCAGTCATAACCGGATCGGGTTGTTTCTCCGGCTGGTGGTCATTCTGCATACATCTCTCCTTGACAAATATTAGTGTTCAGGATAGTACACATTTCATTATAGCAGATCGATACGATTTGGCAACTCTGTTCATATTCTCGTCATAAATCCCCTCCACACGCCGATTTTTTCAAACACGAGCATTTTCATAGATCCATCATTATTCCATCACAGTTCCATCACAGTTATTGTCTATACTCTCCTCATCAAACCAACCAGCAAACAATTACTGATCGGGAAATAAACAGGAGAAAGACATGGAAAATGCACGCATTGTGGTAGTAGACGACAACCCATCTATAGTTGACATACTATCGCAGCTATTAACGCAAGAAGGGTATACGGTCACCAGCGCGTCTGACGGAAGAGAAGGGTTGACGCTCATCCAGAAAATACAACCTGAACTTGTACTTATTGACTGGTCGCTTCCTGGCCTCAACGGTATCGACGTAATTAAACACCTACGAAGGTTGGGAAATCGACCTCATATCATTATGATTACAGCCAACCCATCGGTTCGTCACATGGCTCTTCATTATGGAAGTAATGCCTTCCTTACAAAACCTTTTCATTCAAAAGAGCTGATGGAATTAGTAAAAATATGGTCATCGAAGAGCCTGAGCCAATTTTCTTGTCAGTAACCTGATGATAAGTGACATCACAAACAAACAGTATAGAGGAAAGGGGAAACATGACAATACAGCTCTGTGTAATGCTTCTTGTCGGTATGCCAGGCTTAGTTGCCAATACTATGACAATATGGGAGAAGCTAAAGAGGAAGCGCCGTCCTTAAAGTTTTATTATGCAGGCAGTTATATGGAGAAGAGACATGCAACTGCCTGTATGCCTTTGTAAGCAAATCACCATGTTCTACTCGATAGAACCTGACATTTTTCATTTTTTCTCTTTGTTGCCTGATACATCTGTACTATTTTTCTCCTAAATGCTTTTTCGTATACCTGCTAATGCAGTATTATACAGGATATTCCTGCGGCAAGCTTTGTATCAGTGCAAACGGCAAATGCCTTTGAATTTGCGCATATATCTATATAGATATTAGAGAGAATTACCTGAACAAAGTGTAATGATGATATGGAAGCTAAAGATGCTACTATTGCGCGGGTCGTCTGGTTACAACATTCAGATTAATTACCGATTGGAAGGTGACAGGATGGGAACACGTATTCTCATTGTCGATGATAGTAAAAGCAAGGTTTATAAGTTAACGAAGGAGCTGGAGCATGCGGGATATGAAGTTTCTTGTGCTTACGACGGCATAGAAGCGCTCCAACGCGTCATGCAACAGCCACCAGATCTTATCCTTCTTGATTATGAAATGCCTAAGCTAGATGGCATGAACGTCATTCAACGCTTACGCGCTAAAGGCATCAAAATACCTATTATTTTGATGACCGTTCACAATTCTAATACGCTCCACATCAAATGTCTCAAACTAGGAAGCAATGATTATCTTACTATTCCTATTGAGTCAGGTGTATTGCTCGCTCGCATAGAAGCTAGATTAAAGGAGGAGCAAGAATTAACGCGCCTGCGGGAAAATATAAAGCGGGAGGAAATGGAACTATCGCAACTCAAGGAAAAAGAGATCCAATTACGGGATCTGTCACGTATTAAAGAAAATATAAAACAGGAAGAGATGGAATTATCACAACTTAAAGAAGAGATAGAGCAAGGGGAGCAGATACTATCAGATCTGCGTGCAAAGAAAGATTTACTCAAGGCACAAAAAAGTGATGTAGTACAGTTTTCTTATGTTAAACTAGATGCACGCACTCACTCAGCATATTGCAATAACCAGCTTCTTGCTCTCACCACGAAAGAATACAAACTGCTTGAATTTTTTCTCAGAAATCCCCAGCAGGTACTAGAACGTGCAATGATATTGGAGCGCATCTGGGGAAATGATTCTGAAGTAATCTCAAATGTCATTGATGCCATGGTCAGCAATCTTCGTGAAAAATTGGAGATATATGGGGGAATGAGGATCATCCACACAATTCGTGGCGTTGGCTATATTCTTAAAGAATCACATGAGGGCATCTAAATTACATTCATCTACTTGCATACCGAAGATGTTAGCAAGTAGCTAAGATATTGCCATCGACACACAATTCTCCCAAAAACACAAGAACCTTTTTGAGTTTTATCTCAAAAAGATCCCTATGCAGCATCAAGCTTTCTCTATGTATTTGAAAACCCGGATTGACTACTTACTCTTCGTCGTTATCCAGATCCTCAGGCTCAAACTCGTCGTCTTCGTCCTCTTCATCCAAATAAGACAGGTCCGCATAGTCAGGTGAGTATGACTCTTTGCGAATCTGGATCGTTGGATGAACAGTTGGGAAGGGTTTCAATCCTCCCTGTGCATTTGGACCTTCCATTTGCAGCTCGTAATTGGGTGCACCTTCACGTACCAACACCTCTTCCCCCATAGCCACCGACTCGAAACCCAGCCGTCTCAGATCCATAACCATGCCTGGCCATGTATCTTCGGCATCCACGGCCCACCACTCACGTCCCATATAGCGCACAGGTCGTACGCGTAAAGGCCGGTTGAGATCGCCCAGATTTGCCAACAACGATGCAGGTTTACCCTCAGCTTTTTTCACGACTATAACCGTCCCTTCTTTACTCGGGCACAACTACACATTTCTTTCCCGCTACCTGACTTCTTACCAGCGAAACAAGAAATACATGTACTCCTTCTTCGCTAGCTTCTCTCAGACGGAAATCGGTTGTATATTCATACGATACCACAAAAGTTTATCCATCTGCCAGTAAAATCATCCATATTTATCGTCAAAATCTTATACTTTTAACACGTATAAGCGAATCTTATTTTACTGATAGACAATTCTTTACAGTTTCTCACATAATTTTGCCCTTGTGCTATCGAAATCCAGCTTCTATAATAGACAGTTAGATTTACCTTTTGCTCTGCAAATCCCTATCTCAGTGAAGGAGAACTTTTCATGGACGAGACTGTACAACACAAGATCTCACAGGCTTGCATTGCCGTATTGCGCAAAAACGCTACAGCATATCAGCTAACGAGCAATGCTGAGAATACACGGGACTCTAGTTGTCCTCTACCTTCAAGCAAAAACAACAACATAACCGAGCCAAAAACCAAAAGGAAGCCATCACATGGCTGTTGAACGCTGCAAGTGAGTCTGATATCACATTTGATCAGATAACTGACGCTTTGTGGATCATTTATCAAAGAAGTCGTTCAGCCTCGCAAACAAGGCAATGGGTCGTACACTTGTTGCTAGATCTGGCAAAACAGGAAGATGTTGCACCAGATGATGCTACCACCGCCGCCTGCACAATTTGTGCGTTAGATCTCCCAGCTTCAGAGGAACAACAGGAAGCCATTAGAATTCTACTGACATTGGCAAATCGCAGGGATATTCTCTTTGGTGACACTGTAGAAGCCGCACATGCACTTTACGTCAACAGCCCTAGAGGTTCACGAGCACGAGAGCTAGGTGCCGAGATGTTGCTAACGCAGGCCCGCTGGACGGATATTACTGCCGCACAAGCCCAAGAGGCCGCGCTGGCTCTTGCTTATATAAGAGGCCGTGGGACACTGGCAAAGGATTGGAATCGAGCAATTCAGGTATTGATAGAACTGGCTCAACGACCTGGCCTTTCATTTGAAGACGCCGTAATTCTCAATAATCAAGGAGCAAGTGTCTCTAGCAATAAGAAGTTACTAAAACAACAATTGGAGGCTAAGAAGCATATGTGGGAAGCAGTCGGACAACGCCCTGATCTTACTCCTGAACAGCAAGCAGAGGCTGATCAACAGGTTAAAAATTATATCAACTATCTCAGTTACGTATAAAAAAACCGCTTCCATCCGCTATTTGACAGCATCCACAAAAAAGAGCATATTACAGCGTATAATCATTAGAAAGCACACGCTCTTTCACGCTTCCGGGAGAATATTTTATGAGCATGACGAGAAAAATGTTCAAGGCGTTGCCAGACACAACCTTGCGCCGTATGCGTAATACTCCCAGCTATTTCTTCCTCATCTGGCGTTGGGGCACATGGTTATACGCCTTGATTGTGATTGTGGGATCTGATCCAGCACATAAAAACACGCCCGTCTATAATACGTGTCTGTATCTTCTCATTATTACCCTCTTTCAGACACTGATTGTGACACTCTATGCTCCAATGTTTCAGGCCTTTCTACCTCGTGCGAGTCGTCAGCGAACTGCACGCAGTCTGCGCCAAAGATTACATCGCGCACCCGCTGAGGATGCCGAGCCAGAGATCACGCCTCCCCTGGTACGTACGCGTAATATTTATTGGGATATCGCGATTTATGGCCTCGATGTTATCATCTGTGGCCTCGTTGTGTATTACAGTGGCCCCTTTGGCAAGATGCCGAATTTTGGTGTGGGTTCACCATTTTATCGCTATGGGATGTCAACCGCATTCGCGGCTGCACTGGCGTATCGCTATAAAGGGGGATTAGCCGCCGCTGTTGGTTACGATCTGTTCATCCTCCTGGGCATTTTTCTTCCGGCTCCCGGTCCTTCTTACCATCCTAACATCATCGATATTGCAGGCTCCCTTATTGATACTCCCCTGGCCGCTATCCTCGCAGCATACGTCGTATTCTTGCTTGCACAGTATACCAGTAGCAAAAAACAGGTGCAGGGAAATGTACGCCAGCAAAAAGCCCTTCGCAATATTGGAGAGATTATCCTGCGCCAATCTGGGGATAAACAACGTCTGCTCCAAAAAGCGCCGAGGCCATCCGCATCGGTGGTCACTTCCAACGCCTGGTCGTAGCTCTTATTACGCCTCCAGCAGGTGAAAATGATACTATTGCCATAGAAAAACACGATGTAGCGCCTTCATTAGAGATCGAGACGTGCATTGATGTAGACATATCAGTGCCCGAACCAAAGCTGCCAGATAGGGATGAGACAAATCTGCAGTGGGTTATGACAACTGGTAAAAAATTAACGAGTTTTGAGCAACTTGCGGGGATCATTGATCCACAGGAAAAATATGCACGCCTGTACCTGCCCTTTTTCAAGGATGGACAGGTGCAGATGGTCCTGGGAGCCGAAAGCCTCTGCCGCGCACCTTTTGACAGCAAACAAGAAGAGTTTTTATCGACCGCTGGCAACCAGTTGCTCGTTGCCCTTGACAATATTCGTCTGACTGAACAAACGGTCCAACTGGCTGCAACGGCGGAACGCGTACGTATTGCACGCGAAATCCATGATGGGATCGCACAGATTGTCTATATGCTCAGCCTCAACGCGGAAACATGTGCGACCCAGGCCCATCGCATCGTTGAAGCATCGGAAGAGGACGCAGAACTGGTCACACCACTTGCAGAACGTCTCGATAAATTAGTTACAGTTTCCAAGCAGGCTCTGTGGGAGACGCGCAACTATATGTTTTCTCTGAAACCACTCATGAGCGGCACAACAACACTTACCCAGATGCTGACCAATCAGTTGCGCGAGTTTGAAACGATCAGCGACCTGCCCGTACACCTGGAGATCATGGGAACAGAGAAAAGCAATGCTGACGATAGAAAAGCTGCATACAGGCAAGCCCAGGTCGGTGCCGCGATCTTTCGTATCGTACAAGAAGCCCTCACTAATGCATACAAACACGCAAACGCTACTCAGTTGTGGGTAAATCTTACGTATGCACCCAATGACATTGAGGTCTCCATCCTTGATAATGGCTGCGGACTGCAATCGGCATATTATAGCTATGATCTTTCAATGAAGGGTGATCACCAGCGTATCTACTCTGGCCACGGTCTGCGCGGCATGCATGACCGGGCCGAAGAACTGGGAGGAACCCTTGAACTGGTCGAGGTGCCTGAAGGTGGCGTCAAAGTACATGCGCGAATACCAATCTAAATGCACTAAGGAGGCCAGAATGGCAAAGATACGTCTGATGATCGTTGACGACCATGAAGTGGTACGTCTGGGCATGCGTGCTGCGTTTGAACTTGAAGCTGATATCAGCGTGGTTGGCGAAGCCAGCAATGGTGCTGAGGCGTTAGCAAAAATGAGTGTACTGGACCCGCAGGTGATCCTCATGGATGTACGTATGCCGAAGATGAATGGTATCGAGGCTTGCCGTGAGATCAAAAGCGCTCATCCGACCGTCTCTATTCTGATGATCACCTCATTTACCGATGATGAGGCCGTTTTTGCCTCAATCATGGCTGGTGCCAGCGGCTACCTCTTAAAAAATGTGAGCCGTGCTGAGCTACTCAAAGCCATTCGCAAAGTTGCAGCAGGCGAGTCGTTGCTCAGTCCCAACGCTGCCCAACAGGCAAAAACACGCATGGCAACTCTGGCTAGCGGAACATCACAGCTTCCCGGCGAAGAACTCACCGAGCGTGAACGTGAAGTACTGGCGTTAGTGGCAAAAGGCTATACGAATAAACAGATCGCAGAGGCGCTCTATGTCACAGAGAAAACTGCTCGCAACCACGTCAGTCATATTTTAGATAAGTTGGGATTAGCCAGACGTAGCGAGGCGGCTGCTTATGCCGTTGAACATAGGCTGACATCCACGCAGAAACGTGAGGAGTCGGGGGAACAGGATTAATCCTCTCGTGGGCGCGATAAATCGGGCCTACGTAAACACGTGCAGATTCGTATAGATCACGTCAGCATTTGCTCCTCCAGCAGTTGTTGTTGCTAGAAACGCGATATTCCCGGTTGCATAGGTTGCATCATTCAACTCTTTTAAAAAGATGTTATTTGCATAGAAATCTAGTGTATTGCCATTGGCCCGTATCGCCAGTATGTTCTTGACATTGGTGCCGCCCTTTATCGCCTGGGAAGCCGTCCAGTCCTGCAGAGCTGTGTCACCCAGACTGAAGTTATCGGAATGCGAAATTTTGTAGTTGCCTTGCGTATCAACTTCAAAAAGATATCCAGCATAGGCACCACCCAGTTGTTGATTATTGGCGCGAAAGAAAACTCCGCCCGTATGTCCACTGGCAATAGTTACATCAACAGCGAGCGCCAGATTCGTATAGGTATTGCCCGTTTCGATACACCCTTTCAATGCGCTATTGAGGGCCGAGGCATTCTGCATCACATGATAGCCATCGGCATTAAAAACACAATGCGTTGTATCCGTATCCCATTTTGCGTTCTGCGTGACAGGATTATTTGCGTTGGTCAGTGTATCCGCATAGCTGGGAGTGCCTGATGTCGCGGTCTGAATAACTCCCGCTGTAGCCGTGATCTGCGCCTGTACGGTCGCTGTGGGGGCAACAATAGCCGTGGCCGTCGCGTTTTTCACCGCCTGCACTGTCGCTGTTGCTCTAGCCTGCGCTGTCGCCGTTGCATTTGTGACTGCTTGCGCTGTCGCTGTGGCCCCATTGACTTGTGCGGTGGCTGTGAGATTGGCGGTTGGCGTCGCAGCATTCGATGCTATAGTAGAGGTAGGTAGAATAGAAGTATTGCCAGATGTGCGCACCACACCTATATAGATGATTGGTATAGCCACAATCAAAAGCGTCACCAACGCCAGTACGGCTACAATACGACCACGTTTACGCTCAGGAGGCGCTTGCTGCTGGCCTTGCATGGGATATGCCTGCGCTTGCTGAATACCAGGTGCATAAGGATAGTTCTCCGCAAATCGAGGGGCGGGAGATGGTTGTGCTACAGGTGGGTGAGCGGGAGAGGACGGTAGGATCAGTGGCTCTACACGCACGGTACGAGCAGAGGCAGCACTTTCTCCCCAGACAGGGGTCTCCGCATCATGGAGATCTTGCGTTTGTCGACCATTCACGGCCTGGCAGAACGCATCGGCCAGTTCAATTGCACTTTGATAACGCAGGCCAGGATTTTTTTCCAGGGCACGCAACATCACCCGCTCGACCTGAGGTGGGATGTCTGGTACAAAGGTACGCGGCAATGGGGGTGGTTTACTCATATGCATCGCCACCACAACAATCTGCGTGTCACCACGAAAAGGCAGTTGCCCGGTCACCATTTCAAAGAGCAGGATACCTAAAGAATAGAGGTCGCTCAATACATCAGCTTTGTGATGTGGCTCGAAAAGTTCTGGTGCGACATAATCAACCGTACCAAGCACATTGCCTGTGCTGGTTAATTGAGTGGCATCCGTGGATGTACGTGCAATACCAAAATCTGAGAGGTAGCAACGTCCATTATTATCAAGCAGTACATTGGAGGCTTTAATATCGCGATGAATAATGCCCCGGCTATGAATATAGTCCAGGGCATCGGCAATGTCATTTAAGTCCTGACACACCTCAGCTAATGTGAGTGGCGAGCGGCGAATGCGTGCCCGTAAAGTGCCGCCGGTCATCAATGGCATTACAATGTAGTACTGGGGAAAGCCTTCTACTCTGTCTTCACCCATATCATACACAGGCATAAGATGGGAATTGTGGAGGGCATCCATCGTGCGTGCCTCGCGAATAAAACGCCGAAGCATTTCCTCATCCTGGCGCTTAAATACCTTGATGGCAACATCACGCTCAAAGCGTGGATCATAACCCTGGTAGACATCGGCCATCCCACCACGACCAATGAGTTGTTGCAATTTATAACGACCGAGGTTTTTTCCCCCCAGGTCTACCATAATACATCTCCTACACTGACCGACTTGATGACTGCATGGGTTTGTGCATCCTACATAGGTTTGCAAACGTCACTGTTTACAAACCTGTATTGCAATTCAAATGATAATCAACGGCATTTAATCTTTATCATCACTACCCGACTGCAATTTCCATAGGGTGAGCAAGAGTTGCCATGCAAGGAGTTCACGCCGGGTGAGCGTTCTCGCAAAGGGCTTATGATCCGCTTTACGATGAATAAAACGCTGTTCAGAATTCTGGAAGGATTGGTGGCATGCATATCTTTTTCTCATTACAAACAATCTCCATTCGCCTTTACAGGTACGCTTCATGCGTGATTTTAAACGCTCACTCTACATTATATCTTGACGTATTTATTTATGCCACTATCAAATTTGTATACGGGATTACCTGCATGGAACGTCAGGGCACCATTATGGGCGGTGAGCCAGATCAACACACGCGTTCCAATCGGCAGTTTTAAGTGATAGCCCCAATGATCAAGCGCACTCGGGCCAGTCACGCCAAAGAGCCACGCACCACCATCGTCGTCAATCGTATTTGGCGTGAGCTGGTCGCAAGAAAGCGAATTATCGTCATGAATATTGTCGGCCTGAAAATCGCAGGCACTTAACGACATTCCATTCAGAGATGCGCCAGGATCTGCATAAGGATACGTGTCAAAGCTAGCAACATGCTTACGAGCAAGCATAGCCTGCGCCCAGACCCAGGAGCCAATGTGCAGCGCTAACGTTGTCTGTACCAATAAGTGAACCTGCACCTGTGGGGCCAGCAGTACGGTAAGATTACAGCCACCAGAACAATCAGGGGCTAATGGTCGCTGCGGCACATTAATCAAGGGAGTTGGGATCACCTGTGCGGCAGTATTTGATGCTATTTTTTGCACAATGCCCCCAAAAGCAACGAGGGGATATTGTGGCGACAACGTCATTGTCATTCCAGGTTGTAAGGCATGACAATCCAGGCCCACCGTTTTATCCAGCGCCTTCACTGTCTCTGGCTTCACGTCGCTAAAGACCTGACCAGAATCATTCATATTCATCTGAAAGGTTAGAACAGAATCACAAAAATCGCCAGTGGTTGTGGTATAGCTCAGCGATCCCGCCAATGGCAAAACCGCCGGAAAAGCAGGATACGGCGTTGGCATGACGGTGGGAACTGGAGCCGAAGCTGTATAAAACAATTTCGTAATAGCCGGGAAAATCTGTGTGCCGAGGCGCGAACCAAACAGATATGTTGGAATAGCCACGGCAACAAGGAGCGGTATCAGGAGGAGGAGTTTCCAGGGAATAGCGGCTAAGACAATCCGCAGGTTCTCAGCGGGCCTGCTCCTTGGATGAAAGCGTCGCGCCATCAATCGGTTCCTCTCTTGTAAATCAGCTTTTTCCAATAAACATTATACCAGAGAAGGACGAAGGCGGCTATTCTCCAAATTGCGTAGGGCATACGAGACGGATAAAAAAAGGTAGGGACTCGATTGCATCGCGTCCGCCATTTATGGAATGGTGGCCCTCGGTTGATTAATCACGGACGCGATGCAATCGAGTCCCTACCTTTTTACGCGTAATACATGTATTATCGTCTTGTTGCGTTATTCTCCCCAAATGGTTGGAGCTTATGGTTTGAATAGAGCAATGGCGGGATTAGCGCCGCCTTTCCAACCGAAGAGCGTTTGATTATCCCATTGGTTGCCTGAATTAGGATTGGTGGGATCCCAACCATTGCCAGTGGTCGCGATCCAGGTTGGCTCCCAGTAGAATACACCAACGGCCCCGCCTGCGCGAGCAGCCGCTAAAACATCTCTGAAGTTATTGTATTGGCCGGTCCAGGTTGCGGGATAGCCAGAGCAAGGACTCGATGAAGACACAACGTTTGGCTCACTGTCAGCGTTTGCGGTGGTGAACGGATAGGCGGTTTCAGCGATGATGGTGGGTTTTCCGTAACGCGATGTCATATCGGAAACGACGTTCGTCATCCCTGACATTGGACCATGATAATAGCAATAGTAGGAGAGGCCAGTGATATCCCACTTCACGCCCTGCGCTTTGATGCCATCGTAAAACCAGCGTGCATGTGCATCGCTATCGGCATCGGCAGTATGTATGATCACCTGCGTCCCACTATTACAGGCTTTCGTAGCATTGTAGCCGGACTTCAGAAGCAGGCCGAGGTTCGTAAAGTTGTTATTGATAACCTCTCCGGTGGGCCACAACATACCTGTATTAATTTCATTGCCAATCTGGACGCTATCAGGCGTTGTGCCCTGGGCCTTGAGTGCCGTACAAACTCCATAGGTGTAGTTATACACATCGGTCTGGAGCTGGCTAATGTTGTGGTTCGCCCAGGCGGCGGGCTTGCTCTGATGACCGGGATCGGCCCAGGTATCCGAGTAGTGAAAATCAATCAACAGCTTCAAACCCTTAGCTTTGACGCTCTTCGCAAACTGCAAGACTTTGGTTTCATTGTTATAGCCACTTTTTGGATTGACCCAGATGCGCAAGCGGATGTAGTTTACGCCGTTATCCTTGAGAATCTGTAACGGGTCTCCCTGTGTGCCATTTGCATAATAATACTTCGCTCCAAGATCTTCGCTACGTTGCAATGAAGAGACATCGGCACCAAGCATCGTGAGGCGGGAGGCGGCACTTGCAGGAGTGGGAGTAGCAAGAGATCGTGTGCCGAGCACGAGGGCCACAATCATCAGAAGGCACGCGATAGATAACCTGAATATTTTTTTTGCCATCGTATATTTCCCCTATTCATCATTGTAGGGAGGCAATAACGGACGCCTTACCTCTGTGGCTGGCATCGTCATTGACCCGGCATCCATGCGCAATCACCAGAGCAGGCATAAAATAAAGGAGTTCTCGCAACACCTTTTGTTGCCTCAGAAGTGAATGGCTTGTAACCAAGAGTAGCTTATTTATCGGTAAATGTCAAGACTTATCGCATCAGTGGAGAAGTTTTAAAAGATCATCCCTGTAGGTTTCGCTCGTCCAGAGCAACGGGAACAGATCTTCTTCGATTGCGGTCATCAAACTGTTCGCCTCACGCCATGCCAGCTCATACTCCAGGGTAGAGACGCCACCTTCATAGAGGGCGGCATCGAGTTCGTCTACATCCAGTAGAGTGATCTCGCCATCCGGAGAAATGTCCAGGTCAAGATAGAGGTCATCGTACCAGAGGATTCCTTGCGCATCGACACCGTGGCGCATACATACGTCGATATAAAAGCGTGTCAACAATCCTTGCGCATCGAAAATTGTTGTCACGGCGTAGTGTGTATCTCTGGGAAATAGCTGTAGCCATGTATACCCTTTATCGGCAAGGCAAATCTCGTGTCCTTGATATGTTCGCCAGAGTGGCGCATTCACCTCGTCGATGCATAGCAGGCAAGCATAGCCTGTAAATGCTGAGGTGGTAAGGTGGTGCATAACGAAGCGTTTTTTGAGCAGACGGGGCCAGTCGGCGTGGTCGGCGCGTTTGTGTTTCATAGTTGTTCCTCTTTCGAGAGCAGGGTTGGATGATCCCATCAGTATGGAAATGATAGGATCATTTTAGCATAGTATGAAACGCTTCCTGGTGGTTCTGATAAATATGATAGAGAACGCGAATGGGAAAAAACGTTGTAAGTGGGCACTGGACAACACATTTTTAACAGATGTATACTTCTAACGTAGAAAATCATCAATATACCAATTATGAACATAAAGAAGGATTAATAAGAATGACGACGGAACCAAAACGGCCTATTAGCATCTTCCTGAGTTATGCTCAGAAGGATGAGTCTCTCAAGCAAGAATTCGAGGATTACCTTGTAATTATGCAAGATACCGGGTTAATCTCAGGTTGGGCAGAGCGCTCAGTGCAACGGGGACCTGATTGGTCAGAGGTCATCGATCCACATCTCCTGGCGGCTGATCTTATCCTGGTGCTCATTAGTCCTGGTCTACTTGCTTCTGGCTATTGTTCTGGGGCTGAAGTACGCAAGGCATTCGAGAGAAGCGAAAAGAGGGAAGCATGCATCATTCCTATTATTTTGCACTATGTCAATTTGACCGGATACCCTTTTGAGAGAGTGCAGTGTTTACCGAGGGGCGCACAACCTGTAGCATCGTGGCCTAATCGAAGTGAGGCCTGGGGAGATGCGGATCGGGAGCTTCGTTACATTATTCGAGATATGACTTATTCACAGCATTAAACTGGCATAGGGATCCTCATCCATTACAGGGAAGAAGGGTAGGGGCGTCACCTGGCGTGCGCCCGCTTCCCAGCGAGATGGTTCATCGGCACGCTTGCGCACGCCAGGTACATTGACTCCAACCATTTCGGAACAAATGACGAAGCACGACGCTCATGCCTGGAATACACGTAAAACAGTAGGGACCCGATTGTATCGCGTCCGCCATTTATGGGATGGTAGTCCAGGGTTGATCGATCACGGACGCGATACAATAGGGTCCCTACCATTTTCCATGCTTTTCTGTGTTTTTGACGCATCATTTTTGGCGCATCTTTCAATTTGTTGGAGTCAATGCGCCAGGTGACGCCCCTACCCTTCTTCCCAACAGTTCCCCCGGAAGACTGTTACTTCTTCGCCCCCTGCGCGTGAATGGCTCGCAACACACGCTCAGGCGTCAGGGGTACCTGCCGGATACGCACACCAATTGCGTCCGCGACAGCATTTGCCAGGGCTGCACCCATCCCTTGCAACGGAATTTCGGCCACGGCCTTCATTCCAAAGGGACTTAAGGAAGCAGCCGTCTCTATTAGATAGGTCTGCATGACAGGCATATCACTGGCCGTGTATATACGGTATTCACTGAGGTTGGTCGTCAGTGGCTTGCCCTGCGGATCGTAGAGCAACTCCTCACTTACCGCGCCCCCCAGCGCTTGCGTTGCACTTCCCTCGACCTGCCCCTCGATGAGCATGGGATTGATGATCCTGCCCGCATCAACGGCAGTGACGGCTTTGAGGACGCGCACTTCCCCGGTCTCCATATCCACCTCAACCTCGACTCCTTGCGCCGCGAACGTGAGTGGTGAGCGCTGACCCTTCCAGGATGCCGTTGTCATAATCTGGCGGTTCTCGTTATAGAGCGCGTGCTCGGCAAGCTGGGCGATGGTTATCTTCTGACCACTCGGAGCTGTGATAGTCCCTGCAGACATTTTCAGGTTCTCCGGCAACGTACTCAACATTCGACCAGCTACCACAAGCATCTGACGCCGCACCTGCTCAGCGGCTTTCTGGACCGCTCCTCCATCTATATAGAGTGTGGAGGAACCACTGGCACCCGACTCAAAAGGAAGCATGGCACTATCAGAGGTATGCATCAAGATATCTTCTACCGAGACACCTAACACCTCGGCTGCTATCTGCGCGAGCAGGGTCGTGGAGACGTTACTGGCCTCGTTTGCAGCGGCAAAAACATCGAATGAGCCATCGACGTTGAGCTTGATGATAGCTCCTCCAGTACCAACTTCACCGTTACTCTCGCCCAGAGGGTTCCCGTGTAAAGAAAGTCCTACTCCCACTCCGCGCCGCGTGCGACCATTGCTCACCTTACCACGCATCTCACGCCAGCGCAGCCTCTCTTCCACTTTCTTCAAGCAGGCTGGCAAGGCACAGCTATCAATATTGATGGCTGCTTCACGTCCTATCGGAGCCGTCTTTTGCAGGGGATAGGCATCACCGATACGAATCCAGTTCTTACGCCGTAGCTCCAATGCGTCGATACCAATCTGGCGAGCGATCTCATCTATGTGACTTTCAAGCGCAAAGTACTCGGCAGGCGCACCATATCCCCGTAGCGCCGCCGATGGTGGCGTGTTTGTGTACAATATTTCGGCGGCAAAACGCATGTTGGAACAGGGATAGAGCGCCAGGGCACCAAAGGAACCCTGGCCTTGTGTGATAAGCGGATGGGTTGCATACGCGCCAGTATTCGTCAGGAGCACCATCTGATTGGCAACTATCGTCCCATCATGCTTGACCCCGGTCTTCATACGCACAAGATGCTGCTGGGAAACATGAGACATTTCTTCTGACCGCGCAGAGGCCAGCATAACTGGACGCCCGGTGGCAAGTGTTAAAAGCGCACAGAGACCTTCCAATACCAGTTCCTGCTTCACACCAAAGTCGCCACCAATATCTGGCCTGACGATGCGAATGCGACGCGCTGGCATCTTTAATAGCGTAGCCAACGTACGGCGAATATAATGAGGCACCTGCGTGCTGGTACGCACGATCAGGTTGCCATCCTCGTCAAAATAGGTGACGGTGCTGTGATTTTCCAGGGGAGTTGCCTGCTGTTGCGGTACAAAATATTCGCCTTCGATCACTTTATCGGCGGCTGCGAAGGCTGCTTCAACATCGCCCACTTCGGTGCGCATACGTGCCGCAATATTGCGTTTTGCCTCATATATGCCCTGTGACTCTGGTTCAGGATGCAGACAAGGTGCATTCGCTTCCAACGCCTGGCGCGGATCAAGGACGGCTGGCTTTACGTCATAATCGATGTTAATTAATGCCAGCGCCTGCTCAGCTATCTCTAACGTTTCGGCGACCACTGCAATAACGGGATCACCTACATAACGCACAGTATGGTCCAACAGATAGCGATCAAGAGGGCCGGATGCGGAAGGTGAACGCTCGCCGCTAGAGTAGGGGATACGCTCCACATCTTTGTAGGTCAATACAGCATGCACGCCTGGTAACGCTTTGGCGGATGCAATGTCGATCTCACGAATAACTGCATGTGCATGCGGGCTGGTCAAAATACGGCCATAGAGCATACCACGAATACTGCTATCGGCGGCAAAAGTGGCATTCCCACTCACCAGCTTGACAGCATTACGCGCTGGCACGGACTTGCCCACCACCTGCAATTTAGGTTCGACGAGATGAATAGCAGGAATCGTCAGGGTTGCAGTATTTGAGGTGGAGACAATTGGTAATACCAGGGTTGCCCCCGAACCCTCATTATTGGGCATTGTAGCCTGCTTGCCGTTATCGCTCCCGTTGGAAAGATCAGACGTTGCGGCTGGCTCAACCGTTTCACCACGCTGGAGCGCAGCCGCTCGCATGATGGCCTGTACAGGCTTCTCGTATCCTGTGCAGCGACAGAGATTACCAGAGATCGCTTCCCGAACCTCGCTCTCAGTAGGACTTGAATTACTTTTGAGCAGGACAGAAGCTGAAAGGAGCATACCCGGCGTGCAGAAGCCACACTGCACCGCACCGACATCGATAAAGGACTGTTGCAGCGGATGGAGCTTGTTTGCTGTTCCCAGGCTTTCTACGGTAGCAAGGGTGCATCCACCTGCTTGAGCGGCCAGCATCACACAACTAGGACGTGGTACACCATCAACCAGCACGGTGCAGGCACCACATTCACCTGTCTCACAACCATGCTTGACGCTACTGTATCCCTCGCGCCGTAGTAATGTCAGCAAAGTTTCGCTGGGAGCGATGTCCAGGCTTTCAATCACTCCATTAATACTGAGTTCAAGTTCCATACCTGTCTACACACTCTTTCCAGAGGAAACCATTCCCCGCCAGAGAGAGACGTTTGTTGCCTCTTCTAATACACGATACGCCAGACTGGGACCGCTAACACGCCGATAACCGCTACTCACACGAGCATCCGTTGGCGGACGAAAATCATTCATTGCCGTACGTAATGTGGCCTGGAGGCGTTCGCTATCCTGAAACTGTGCCACCGGTTGCCCTTCGAGTTGTCGTTCCAGGCTGCGCAGACGCACCGGTTCCATATTTACGCCGCCCATTGCCACACGCACACGTTGATAAACGCCGTCTTCAATTTCCACCACCGCTGCTGCATTCAAGAGAGCTGCATCAGTAGGAGTGCGCCCGACACGCGTAAATGATGTCCCACAACTCGCTGCCGGACGCGGAACCACCACTTCCAGGATCAATTCATTCGGACGCCGCTCACTAGAACAGGTTCCACAGGGCAAACGACGTTCCTGCTTTCCTTTATAAATAACACCTGAGAGCGAAAGGCCCGGACGTTCCATGGTACCACCACTCAAATTCACCTGCGTTTTTGAGCCAGAGCGCACTACAGCTTCAGCGTCCAGTGCGACCAGGGCTGTGAGGAGATCTGCCTGTGCAGAACCACCTGCTGCAACCGTTCCTCCAAGCGTCGCACAATTGCGCAGTAAACGTGAAGAAGAGGAGGCAAGCGCTGCACGCGCAAGTAGCCCGGTCGCAAATTCTTTGAGCAAGGACTCGTCGGCCATATGCTGAAGGGTTGTCATTGCACCAATATGCAGGTAGCGCGTGTCTTCAGAAAAATATGCCAGTTCAAGATCACGAAGATCGACTACAGCCTGAATACTATTATCTTGTAAACCAAGCAGATAGGTTCCTCCCGCCAGAGGGACCGTTTTGACATCAAGGCGTGCCAGAAGTAGAAGCGCATCTTCAATACTCTCCGCCCAATGATATTCAACAAGCTTCAGTAGCATAGTGCAGTATCCTCAAATGTTGTAGCCTTCATAAAATATATTCAGGGCTGTAGTGGTAAGAGAGAGAACGTTTCAACATCGATCAGCCCCTGATCCGTTAGTTTGAGCGCTGGAATCACGGAGAGCGAGAGGAAACTGAGTGTCATACAGGGATGCTCTAATGTACAACCAAGTTCAGCCGCTGCTGCATCGAGAGCACGCAATTGCTGTACCAGTTCAGTAACGGGTAGAGGCGAGACCAGGCCACCTATCGGCAAAGGTACGCTTGCCTGAACAACTCCATCTACAACACAGGCAAAACCACCACCTATCTTCTTCAGCGTCTGCGCTGCATACAAAATATCGTGATCATTCGTACCTGCGATAACTATATTATGTGCATCATGTGCGACGCTTGAAGCGATGGCACCTTTTTTGATGCCAAAGCCTTTCACGAAACCCAGTCCAATCTTTCCACTGGCGTGATGCCGTTCAATCACCACAAGCTTGAGGAGATCGCGTGCTGGATCGGGCACAATTGCGCCATCGCGTAAAAGAGCTTCTTCGCGCAGATGTTGCGTCGTAATCTGTCCAGGCTCAATGCCCACGACTTCAATCAATCCTGAGTAGCCGGGAATACGCAGGTCGGCCTCCGATATGTTACCCATATGTATTGTATCAGTCATGCCGCTAAAAATCTCTGGTGGCGTCTCGACTAAAAGCTTTCCTGCGCGTGCCACCAGTGCTCCCTCCCTATAAACTGACTCCACCTGGAACGTATTCAGGTCATCAAGTACCACCATATCCGCTTTATAGCCTGGAACAAGAGCGCCACGATCATCCAGGCGAAAGTATTGAGCGGTATTCAAGGAAGCGAGCCGTATGGCTTCGACGGGATCAAGCCCCAACGCGATAGCACGACGCACCATCGAATTGATATGGCCCCGCGTCGTCAGATCCTGTGGATCACGATCGTCAGTGACAAAGAAAACACGTGGCGGATGTAACTCTTTCACCAGCGGCAATAATGCGTCCAGATTGCGAGCCGCTGATCCCTCGCGGATCATCAGCCACATGCCCAGTCGAATGCGCTCACGGGCCTCCTGTAGCGTTGTGCACTCATGGTCGGACATAACTCCAGCCATTGCGTAAGCTGAAAGGTTCTGGCCGTGCAAACCTGGGGCATGTCCATCAACGACTAATCCTTGTTTACGCGTAGCGATAATCTTCGCCAATACCTGCTCATCGCCCTGCACAACGCCGGGCATATTCATCATTTCCGCCAGGCCCAACACACGCTCATCCTGCAAGAGAGGAAGGAGATCTTCAGCCATCAATACACGATAAGGGCTCTCGTAGGATGAAGCGGGAACACAGGATGAAAGCATAACATAAGCTGAAAGTGGGAGTCCACGACTTGCCTCTAGTACATAGCGAATACCTTCTATGCCCATAACATTCGCAAATTCATGAGGATCAAGCATGACTGTGGTCACACCTAGCGGCACGACAAGACGTGCGAATTCGGAAAGCACCAGCATAGTACTTTCAATGTGCATATGTCCATCAATCAAACCGGGAGCCAGCCAACGACCCTGTAGATCTCGTTCCTGCCGCCCCCGATATGCGCCATTGGGTATGCTCACTCCCACAATACGATCATCGGCAAGCGCGACATCAGCGGGATAACATTCACCGCTACACACATTTACGAGCCTGGCATTGCGCAAAACAAGATCAGCCGGGAGATCCCCACGTGCAATCTGGATATGACGCCGCAAATCATCCATCAGTATCCTCACATCCCACAAAGCATAATTTTTTTCCAAGACAATCTGGTTATAAATTTTAACACATGAGCGAAAGATTGCCACAATTCTAGTAGCGACATAACCCTTATGGGTAATATCCATCTGAAAAACCAGGGCAGCACTACTGTATCAGGTATTATACATTTGGGGGGGAAAGATGGAGTATTCAACCAGGATAGAGTATTCTTAAAAGAGACAGGCAATAATACTTTGGGATAAAAGAAGGCGAGCAGGCATGCAGAGTCTGGCATTACTGTTATATTTCGGGAGAAATAAACATTGATAAATCATAATGACTATGATATTAGAAACGATCTTTCTGGTCATTATCTTGGCAACTATCGCCTGATTCGCCTACTTGGGCATGGTGGCTTTGCCTCAGTTTATCTGGGAGAACACCAATATCTCAAACGGATGGCGGCCATTAAGATACTTCATACCATTTTGACTGAGGAAGAAAAAAACCATTTTCTGACGGAAGCCAGGCTCCTTGCAAACCTTTCCCATCCCCGGATTATACGTGTTCTTGAGTTTGCCGTAGCCCCAAGACGCACCTATATACAAAATAGTGTGGTGATAGAAAATATGCCTTTCCTGGTCATGGATCATGTTCAAGGTGGCAATTTACGCACCACCTACCCTATAGGTACACGCCTTTTTCCTGATACGGTGGTAAATTATATCTATCAAATAGCCGATGCGCTTCAGTATGCCCATAATCAACGCATTATTCATCGCGACGTTAAACCCGAAAACCTTTTGTTGAATGAGCGACAGGAGGTAATGCTCAGCGACTTTGGCCTGGCTCTCGTTGCCCCCATTTCCCGACTATTGAGTGGTCAAAATACTGCTGGCACCATTCCTTACACGGCTCCTGAGCAACTCCGAGGCAAGCCTCGCTTTGCCAGTGATCAATATTCGCTTGGCATCGTTGCCTACGAATGGCTGAGCGGTTATCCTCCCTTTCGTGGCGGTGAAGCTGAAATTATTATGCAGCATATTTCTTCTCCACCACCGCCATTACGAAACAAAATTTCTTCCATCTCACCAGCAGTCGAAGGCGTTGTTTTAAAAGCGCTGGCAAAAGATCCAGAGCAACGCTATACCTCAATTCAGGATTTCGCATATGCATTGCTACAAGCCAGTCGTATGCCACAAACATATCAAATTGTGGCAACAAAACAGGACGAGGCACACGTCCCATCAGATAATGTTTTTCCATTCTTTTACTATTACTCTCAACAACCAGGGGTGCCGGATAGAGGCGCTACAGGTGAACAGGCCAGTGTTGATCCACCTGATTTGAGAAGGAAAAATCAATACCCGGTTAGCATGACTCCCTCCAAACAGAGAAACCGTCAACGTATGCTTCAGAAAGTACGCATCTTCTGGATCTCAGGAGTATTAGAGCCATCTCTTTATGAAACTCCCTTTATTACCCCTGAGTTACGAGAACGACAAGATGCGGTAAACACACCATGGCCTTCAGCGTACCAGCAGGCGCAGAAGCACCATTCACCTGTATTCTCTCCCGGCACATCAATTGCAGAGATTTATGATCAATCCGGCGGTGAACTACTAATTCTTGGGGAGGCAGGCTCTGGAAAAACTACCCTTCTTTTGCAACTGGCTCGCACGCTCCTTGATCGTGCAGAACAGGATGAGTCAGCACCCATCCCGGTCATGTTTCCATTATCTTCCTGGTCGGAACGACAACTCCCGATTGAGCAATGGCTCATTGAAGAGTTACAAGATAAATATCAGGTGCCACATTTGCTGGCAGACACATGGCTTCGCTCAGATATGCTTTTACCTTTGCTCGATGGCCTCGATGAAGTGACAGAGAACGTCCGTTCAGCCTGCATTATCGCTATCAATACGTATAAACGGGAGCACGGACTCAGTTCGCTGGTCGTATGCAGTCGTTTAACTGAGTACCTCCTTTTCCCACCACGTGTGCTTTTGCAACGAGCTGTGGTTGTACAATCACTATCTATGGAACAGATTACAGATTATTTCCTGCACGCAGGAGAAAAATTTCAGATCCTTTATCAAATTCTGCGTGCTGATCCTCTATTGCAACGCTTGATTACAACACCCCTTATGCTCAATATCATCACTGTAGCGTATAAGGATAAGTCACCCGCTGAACTTTTAAAAAGACAATCATCCACAGAACGCTATCAGCAAATCTTCCAGACTTATGTAGAGCACATGCTGCAACGTCATCCTGCGCTAACCTCCACTCTTTCGCATACACCCCAAGAGTTGATTAGTTGGCTCAGTTCTCTGGCAAGGAAAATGATGCTACACGGTCAGGTTGTCTTCTATATTGAGCAGTTACAGCCTGAATGGATCGACAAATTCCGCTGGCGACAGGTTTATATGTGGCTTGCTGTGCTTCTACCGGGTGCACTAATTGGCGCTCTTGTCGGTCTTTTAAGCAACGATATCCTCTTTCATGCCGGCGATTTCAAAGCTATCTTTTTAGATAGCCTCTACGGCCTGCTGATGGGTTTTCTCTTCAGTGGTAGAAGACCCGAAACGCTAAAAAGACAACCTGATATACAAAACACTTCTCAAAAAGCTCACCTGGCAGGGAAGCTATTACTCACACCTATTTTTCTGGGCGTGATCTCAATTCTTTTCCTTGGACAGGCTAAAGGCTGGCCCGATGGCTTGCTAAATGGTACTTTTTTGGGCATTATGTGTCTTCCTATGAGTATCTTGATTCAAAAGAAGGTCAATGAAAAAAATGGTCAGACGCTCAGTAATAGATCGCCTGAACGTTCCCTATCCCAGCATCCTCTCGTTGAACACCTTACCAATGGTCTCATCATTGGTCCTGTCTGTGGCATAAGCAATATTTTGACGAATGTTATCAGGCAGGGTCTTTTCCACTATAGCATGGCCTTCTATTTGACGCTAGGAGTACGCGAAACGATGCATAATTTTCTGATTGGCGTGCTGATTAGCCTGCTCCTGCTCCATATGAATGATGGTACCATTCACCGTGCCGAAATTATTGTCTGGTCATGGAAACGCTTCTGGCGTAGCTTCCGCATTCCAAAGAACACGTTGATTGGGATTGGCATTGGTCTTATAGTGGGACTGACCTATGGACTGAAAGAAACTTTTGGTGGCAGTTTGACAAATGGCCTGAGCGATGGATTGAGTGACACAGTGTTTCTTATGCTTGGCTATTCCTTCGTCTTAGCCGTTTTACAGGGCATTTCAAGTTACAATCTTGCAAACCACAATCGCTATAAGCCAAATGAGGGTATCCGCCGCTCACTCTATCATGGTCTCGTCGGCAGTTTGATTGGAGCATTTATTGGAGCCATTGGCTATATTTTTAGCAGTGCACTCTTTTCTGCTATCATCGGCATCCTCACTTCTTTAGCGCCGGGTAAACAGAAAGGCAATCCGCTAACAGACATGATTGTGGGCTTCCAACAGGGTTTGCATGTAGATGCTTATAATGTACTCTTGCTTGCAGTGGCAGCCGGGCTTCTTAGTGGTCTGCTCCTGGGAGGTCTGGCCGCACTCCAACATGGTATCCTGCGCATCATTCTCTGGAAAACAAAAGTCCTTCCCCTAAAACTCACAGGCTTTCTCGATGACGCCACAGGTAGTATCTTACTTCATAAAGTGGGAGGAGGTTTTATGTTTATTCATCGTTTCTTGCTGGAATACTTCGTCTCACTAGAACGTAAGACCTATCATACGCAAAAAACGTCTTCGGATGATGAACCTTTGGTCAGGCTCCTCTAAAAAGCGGCGAAGGCGGCATTGATGTTACCTATTACTCCATTAACTTTACAATAACAATGATCCATTTTTTCTATTTTTGTGTAAAATATTAATAATAAATAAGCTATTTTCCTTTTACTAACGCAACATAGGAAATTCCATAAGAAATTCTGTGGAATTTCTCTGTATTCTATGCTATACTGCTATCTTATACAAAGGAATAATTCACTGGATTATCTCTTTGTAATAACATTTTACGTCATGTGTGAAAGTGGGGAATAGCAAATCTATTCCAAAGGCGGTGTTTCTATGATCATCTTTATTCTCGTGGTGCAAAACAATGATCTCGAAAGCTTAATGTTTTCCGAAGTAGCTGTTTATAAAACGCGCTACATCTTCATCCATGCCAGAGATTTTCCTCAGGCACTTCAAATCGTACAGATCTTCAAACCCGACTGTTTCCTTATTGAGGAGAGGCTTCCTAAGAAAAGCGGTCATAAATTCGCTACTTCTCTCCATGCACAACCACGAATGGAACAGGTGCCAACTATAACGTTTAATACCCGTTGTACATTGATTACGCAGGAACAGAACACATCTTCGCCAGGTGAAACGCCCCCAACGGTTCCCAATATAGAAATCCTTCTGGCGCTTATTGATAAGATGCTTTTATTGCCTGAACGGCTCTTGTTAAACCATTTTTCCATGAACTGAAGAAATGCCTTCTCCATTATCCAGGTCCAGTGAGGATGGATGTGCGAAACTCTAACCCTCCCAAATGTGTACTAAATATAGTAAGATACTTTGTAAGAGACACGTTTTCCATTATGGAGAGGGCAAGACAATGAATAACCTTGGCACAGCATTGCTAAAAATCGTTGCGCTGGCTGGTGGCGCGTTTACCGGTGCGTTAGTGGCACGCCTGGTCGATGATGCACTCTCGTCACGTGCACAAGAACGTTCACACTATGATAAAACGCGTTATGAGCAAGGGTTAACGCCAGTTCCAACCAGACCACTCACAAACGAATAATGTGCATACATTACGCCATCGCTAAAAGGTGAGTTCAGCAGGACAGGGATTTATTCCTGGAAGTATAATAGTATAATCCGTATACAAAAGGAGGGATGAACCGTATTATAAACAGAGGTTACCCTATCCTGACGGAAAAGCGATAAAATAGCATCGCCCTTCTCTCTGCACATCTGGCATGGCATATACAGGGAAGTAGAGAAGGTTTGTTCATTGGCTACTAGAGAGGAAGAAGACGTTTCTATGTCTGAGATGGAGGATCTGTCCGCACAAAGTTCTCACTCTGCTTCCACTCAGAAGGAAATGCAAGCACGAGAGCAGCATATCAATGAGCAACTGCTCTTTCAAGCCAATATTTTGCAGAACGTAAGAGATGGGATCATTGTAACTGACCTGCAAGGCACCATTTCTTATTGGAATGCAGGAGCTACCCAGATATTTGGTTATCAGCCTGAAGAAATGCTTGGCAAAACGCCGGCCCTTTTGTACCCGGATATAGATCAGCAGCAAATGGCGACCGACCTTCAAAACATTCTGGCTGGGAATGATTTCGTGGATATCTGGAGAGGACGAACCAAAAGCGGTCATATCGTATGGGTTGATATAAAGACGACGCCATTATATGATGAACGAGGGAGCGCTATTGGCTTTATAGGCGTATCCAGAGATATTACGCAAAGTAAATTAGTGCAAGAACAATTGCAGGAATTTGAAACGCGCAAGGATGAGTTCGTTGCTCTTCTGAGTCATGAGTTGAAAACCCCTATTACAAGTCTCAAAGGCTTCACGCAGATACTCCAACGTCGCTTCAAAGAGCATGAAGACGAACAAGCATTGCATTTTCTTACACGCATGGACAGACAACTGGGTAAACTTGGCATTCTTATCAATGATCTGCTGGAAATTTCAAAAATGCAGAGCGAGATCCTTCCCTTACATTATGAAAAATTTGATCTTAATAGTGTCATTCAGGAAATCGTCGAGAACCTGCAAGCAACAACCTTGACCCACACTATCAGCGTTGAAAGCACTCCCAACATTTTTGTGCATGCCGATAGAGATCGCATCGGGCAGGTACTGATCAACCTGCTTAATAATGCTATCAAATATTCCCCCCATGCTGATAAAGTCACACTTCGTATGACCGCCAATCAAGATGAGGCAACCGTGTGTATACAGGATTTTGGCATTGGCATTGCGGGAGATCACCAGCAGGGCATCTTCGAACGCTTCTATCGTGTGCCTGATCCTATAGAAAAGACCTTCCCTGGCTTAGGGATCGGCCTTTATATCTCACGCGAAATTATTCATCGTCATCATGGTCACATATGGGTCGAGAGCCAAAAAGGAGAAGGATCAGCATTTAGCTTTACATTGCCATTGAGTACATTGGGAGAAATACCATTTCCTGGCGACAGGAAATAGAAAGAGAGATTTATGCCAGAAAATGCCAGAAAGGTTGTCCTCGTTGATGATGATCTTGATATCTTAGAGGCCATCCAGGCGATGCTAGAGGATGAAGGTTACATTGTTGTGACGACTGATAGAGGTGAGGATGTCGTGGAAATCTCGCTCCTGGAACATCCTCATCTGATTGTTCTTGATATGTTGCTTTCAGGCAAGGATGGACGGGAGATCGCGAAGCAATTGAAAAGTCAGGAAAGTACGCGTCACATCCCGATACTTATGCTCTCCGCACACCCCAGAGCTGCGAAAGAATCTCAGGATTTTGCAATCAATGGCTTTTTAGCCAAACCTTTTGAGATGGATGAATTGTTAGCAAAGGTTGCCAGTATCGTCGATATGCAATAAGCATAGAGAGGCGTCATAAAGACAGGCGATACAACGCCTCCTATACGTGTTATGCTTGATCACCAAAAATGGTATAATGCCAACCTTTACGCGCTTCTCCGCCAAGCTCAATCAGCACATGCTTGATCTGAGTGTATTCCTCAAAAGAATACATAGACATATCTTTTCCAATACCGCTCTCTTTATACCCACCATGCGGCATTTCAGAGCCAATTGGGAGATGATCATTGACCCAGACGGTTCCAAACTGTAACACTTTACTGGCATGCATGGCCTTGTAAATGTCGCGCGTCCACACTGATGCTGCCAGGCCATATACGACATCATTTGCTTTTGCCAACACTTCCTCTTCCGTCTTGAAACGGCTCACTACCACAACTGGCCCGAAAACTTCACTTTGTATAATCTCAGATTCGTTGCGGTCTTCCGCGATGACAGTAGGCGCAAAGAAAAAGCCCTTCTCAAATCCTGGAATATTCGCACGCTTGCCACCTACAAGAATATTGGCACCCGCACGCAATGCACGCTCGACATAACCTTCAACATTGTCGCGCTGTTTGGCCGATATCAATGGCCCCATGTCGGTGCTTTCATTGGATGGATCACCAACACGAATCTGCTTGACTTTGGCAACAAACGAAGCTAGAAATTCGTCGTACACGCTATCCTGCACGTAGATGCGCGTTGCAGCGGTGCAATCCTGCCCACAATTCACATATCCACCCACCACAGCTCCATTAGCGGCAGCTTCAATGTCGGCATCGGCAAAAACGATGAAGGGGGCTTTGCCGCCCAACTCAAGATGAACACGCTTGATGGTATCGGCTGCGGCCCGCATGACGTATTTGCCGCTACGCGTGCTCCCAGTAATCGAGACCATGTTGACATCTTTGTGGCTGACGAGGCTGGGCGCAACCTCTGGACCATCGGCGAGAATATTGAGGACGCCCGCTGGAATACCTGCTTCCAGAGCCAGTTCGCCCAGTTTGAGCGCCGTCAGGGGCGTCTCCGGGGAGGGCTTGAAAATCACGGTATTGCCTGCGGCCAGCGCTGGACCAAGCTTCCAGGCGGCCATCATAAAGGGATAATTCCAGGGCGCGACCGAGGCCACAACGCCAATTGGCTCACGACGAATGATGCTGGTATGGCCGCCCGTGTACTCGCTCGATGCGCTCCCACTCAGATGGCGAGCGGCTCCGGCAAAGAAGTGCCAGTTGTCCGCTGAAAAGGGAATATCGCTATCGCGTGCCAGTTTGATTGGCTTGCCTGTATCCAATGACTCTAATGTTGCCAATTCTTCGTTATGTTCTTCAATGAGGACAGCCAGCTTTTCCAGAATAGCGGCACGTGCTCCATGCGTCAGTTCTGACCAGCGGCCATCATTGAACGCTGCACGAGCGGCGGCAACCGCGTGATTCATATCTTCCAGCGTACTTTCGGGCACCAGGGCAACCGTCTCGCCAGTCGCCGGGCTGATATCCTCAATGGTCTTGCCTGTACTACTTCCAACTAATTTGCCATCAATCAGCAATTTGTATTCGGCCACGTTGATCGCCCCTTTCAGATAGCTAAAAAATATCTCTACTCGTAGCAGAATATGCTTTATGCGTCGACATTCGTAGTTTTTATTACAATAATCTACGAATATCGGTACGCCACTTGCATTTGTTTTCATTGTACCACGTATGGGTGGCGTTGATGACATGCATTGAGACAGCAATATCTACGACACATGCGGGCGCGATAATTCGGACCCCTACAGCACACGTGTTTGGATCTCGACGCGCATATTATAATGAGTCAGTTCATTGAAGAATGCAGCGACGGGCACGCACATTTCTGGGCCTAATACGCCACGACGTGTGATTTCACCTCTGGCGAGCATACGTCCGACTACGGCTAGCGGCATGCCTGTATCAAGCGCACCCGCACTTATATTCCAGGGCCGATACGGCAACACAACGATCTGGTTGGTGATCTCTAGCGACTCTCGACCAGCCTTGCCTGTTACAACTACACGCAGGACATCACAGTCCTGTGGCTCGACATTCTCTGCTGGGAAGGTTTCTAGCAACCTGGCAAGCACTTCTCTGGGCGAAACGCTGACTCCACGCACGTTGATCGGTTCATCACTCCCAAAACCAAGATCGACCAGGAACTTGAGCTTTGCCATAAAATCGCCGGGGAAGGCTATCTTGAATGAAACATACTTAATTCCTTTATCATGGAAGGAAAGTGGAAACAGAGCACACTCAGAATGCAGCGAATAGATAGCACTCGCCTGCCCGACTGGTGATGGGAAAACAATCTCTTCCTGGCCCGATAGTGGCTGTTGCGAATACCACACTCCGTTTTGATAGACCTGTGGCTCCTTGGTGAACTCGTCGAGAATGGTACGGATAGAATAGGGCGCGACCAGCGGGGCCGTTGATGGCGTAGCATCACCACAACCAAGTTGCACTCTAATCGTCTCCACACTATCAAGCTGATCTACAGCAAGGCGAGCAAGCATATTAGTAATGCCAGGCGTGCCGCCCATGCCTGCAATGGCAGTGATACCAGCAGCGGCAACCTCTTCATGCAGTTCCAACATTTTCCGCGTCATATGGAAGAGGCCACCAAGGTCTGCATAATGTACGTGTTCCCGAATGCAAGCTTTAAGCACAAGCAGGTTAAATGCATAATCGACTGCGTTCAACACCACATCCGCCCCATGCAGCAATTGATCCAGGCACTCCTGGTTCGTGACATCAATCTGCCGGACCTGGATCTTAGCGATTGGCAAATGAAGAGGCGACTTCCTGTGCACGCTGCTCATTGTAATCGGCGATAGTCACCTGATCGACATCCTCATACTCAATAAGCGTACGTACGGTAACACGCCCCATCGCACCAGCTCCACCAAGAACAATAATATGCATGATTCCTCCCCACAGGACGTCGCGTTCGCTACGCAACCACAATATCCGTCACAGTAGGAGTTGAAACCGTCGTATGCAATTCTTGCAAGGTATCTTCCAGGCGGTTCAGGATGGTGTCGATCTCTTCGCGTGTAATGACGAGCGGTGGCTCAACACGAATGACGCGCGAGTTATTTAATGTGCCTGAGATAAGCACTCCCCGCTTGAAGAGGCCAGAAGCCACTGCATAGCCGATATCGTCGTTCACAAAATGTTGCCCGATTAATAAACCCTTGCCAGTAATATTAGTATACACATCGCTATGACGTGCTGCAATATCCTTCAGTTGCTTGATAAAGTACTCACCCTTCTCAGCAGCCTGCTCGACGATCCCTTCCTCCAACGTGACATTAATGGCGGCAATAGCGGCGGCACAGGCAAGGGGATTGCCACCCGTCGTAGAGGTGTGAATAAAGGGGTTGCTATTCATCACGCTCCAGATCTTTGGCGTGGACATAAATGCACCAATAGGCATCACGCCACCACCAAGCGCTTTTGCGGATGTTATAATGTCGGGAGTTACGTCCCAATGCTCGACGCCCCACCATTTGCCTGTACGCCCCATGCCCGTTTGCACTTCATCGGCAATCAATAAAACTTCGTATTCATCACAGATCTGGCGTAGGCGCGGCCAGAAATCATCTGGCGGGACAATCGCACCCGCCTCGCCCTGCACTGGTTCCATGATGACGGCTGCAATATCGTTGCCAACTTCGCGTGCGATACTCAACTGCTGCTCAACGGCATCGGCATCTCCATAAGGCACGTGGAAAATGTTATCGTGCAATGGAAGCGCCGGTTTCCGGAACATCGCCTTACCCGTCAGAGATAACGCGCCGGCAGTCTTGCCATGAAAACCGCGCACTGAGGCTATAAATCCGCTCTTGCGTGTATACAATTTGGCAAGCTTCATAGCCCCTTCAACCGCCTCTGCACCACTATTCACGAAGAAGCTATACTGAATATCACCAGGAGTAATCTCTGCCATCAAGTGTGCAAGCATGCCACGCAATGGGTCAAGCAGTTCTTGCGTTGGCAAAGGACTTTTCTCTAACTGTGCCTGTACGGCTCCGACGACTTTTGGGTGCGCCCAGCCCAGATTGAAGATACCAAATCCACCTAGACAGTCAATATATTCGCGCCCAAGCACATCTCTGAAGGTGGCTCCGCGCCCCGTCCATTCAACTGCTGCAAAATCGCCAGCCTCTGCAACCGACTTACGATATTCGATAAAGCCGCTATTATAATACTGCGCAAAATTGCTGATAGTGGTCTCAATCAACCATTCGGCCTCGCTCTTCCCCAGTTGTTGTTTGTGCACAACATCAAGGTAACGACGAGAATCGTCAAGAGCCTTGCGTAATCCATCGGTACTCATAAAAAGCCTTTCTGCTACTGCGGAAATGAAACAACCTGTTCCCGACCAGACCGCATAAACTGGTGAAGCACATGAGAAGCCATAAACTTTGCTTCTCAATTCTATGCCTGTGGGAATAGTCACCTATCCATATAGATAAGCGAATGTATAAAAACTAAGAATGCTTGCTATAGAAGAGACTGCGCCAGAAGGTGGAAAGCACGTGCAATGAGAATATGCGTACGTATGCAAAAGACACCGTCTCGGCGGCTACAGGTGAAGGCGATGGGAAGTGGGGGGTGTACTCAAGGATAGCAAGTGGACAGGTGGAAGCCACGAAATACGTAGAATTTCGGAATGTAACGGCCTCTTCGCTTGCCAGGAATGTCTGTTTCCTTCATAAGAACACCATGTTTTCGTAGGACATATGGGACTGAGAGTATTTCTCTTCTCCTAGTATAAACTATAAAGTGAACAGAAAGCAAGCCCTGCAAGCAAGCAAGTTGAGCGTCCGGGCTTATTCCACTTCGTTGCATCGCGCCCCTACCATTGGTTATTCTCGTTTTATGCTTCTTTGCGTCTCACACATACTACGTAGGGGCGCGATGCAACGCATTGACTCCAACAAATTGAGGGCTTCGCCAAAAATGATGCATCAAAAACGCGGAAAACGGTAGGGACCCGATTGCATCGCGTCCGTGATTGATCAACCCTGGGCCACGATTCAATGAATGGCGGACGCGATGCAATCGGGTCCCTACCGTTTTCCGCGCATTACAAGCATTCGTGCCGTGCTTGCGTCATTTTTTTCCGACCATCAACTATCCATCTTACTCGCTGGCATCACTTCCAGAGGTTTAGCCTGCTTCCACGTAATTGGCAAGCCTTCCTTCTGCATAATCTTCAATGCGTTCGTCGTCGGACATGGACCATGATACAGCGTATAATCGAAGACCATGGCACCTTTGACCACATCATCACGGAAATGATAGTTCTTGATCTGTGGCAGTTCAGTGGACAATGTCACCAGTTCCAGATCGTGCGTCGAGATCGCACCCAGGCAGGCAGCTTCCGCCAGCGCATAGATATAGGCCCGGCTCCCAATCAGGCGTTCACGATTATTGGTGCCTTTGAAGATCTCATCAATGAGCGCGAAAACGGGATAGGCCGTCTTCCTGCGCACACGGTCGAGAATAAATCTGAGACGCCTCACTTCAGCATAAAAGTAGGAATAGCCGTCTGCAAGCGAATCCGAGACGCTGATACAACAATCGATCTCGTAGAATCCCGTCTGCAAAGATGTGGCACAAACAACTCCGCCCGCATATGCCAGACAGAGATTAATCCCCATCGTGCGCAAAAAGGTACTCTTACCCGCCATATTTGAGCCAGTAATCAGCATAATATCGTTTGGCTGCTCAATGGTCACGTTATTGACGATGCGATCCTCATCAGGGATCAGGGGATGGCCCAGACCAGTTGCTCGTAGAGCTGGCGTGTTTCCCTGATCTTTCCCCGTTGGAAGGCCAGGTAAGACATAATCAGGATTTAGATAGGCAAAGGTTGCCAGGGAAGACAACGCTTCCAATTCATACCATGAATTTAGCCACGCTGGAAGGTGTTTTTGGGCAGCATCCTTGCATTGAGCAAGAAAATAAGAGAGATAGAGGTCCCAGGGCACAATCAGGTTAAAGACGGTTGCGATACCCTGGCTCGTGCCTGCTCCTGTGGCCGCCATCGATTGAGTTATGACCTGGCTTTGCGTCAACCTGGCGTACTGTGCAATCTGCGACAGGCGCTTCATCAGCTTCGCTGGTGAAGTATCTGCACTCTGAAATGGTTCACATACTTTTTGCAACTGTGGATTATTCGCCGTGGGATATTTTTCAATAAATGAGAAAACGGAGTGCAGTTGTTTGAAGATTGTTGCCATAAGGGAGCTGTCCAGGAATAAACGCGAGCGGTAGCGCAGCATGGGAACCGTCCAGAGGAGTGAGATGCCAAAAGCGATCAATACAACGTTCAGGGGTACAACGCTGTAGAGCAGCAGCACAAACAGGCTGATCACCACGACGGAAATGATGCTGGAGATTATCAGGAAGAACAGAGGTGGCTTGCGACCAGGGGGCAGATCCAGCCAGAGCAGCACGGCTTCCTGATCGTTTTGTTTGTTGACATCCAGTATGGTGCGCTGTGAGTAGACTTGCAGTTTATCACGAAAAGTTACCAGTGGTGTCAATTCGCGGACAGCCGACTGACGGGCACGAATAGTCTCCGGCTCCGGTACACGATTCAGCAACCATTGACGTAACCGTGCACGTCCCTGATCCGAATAACAGGTATTGATAAGCTGGTGCAACGAATAGAGTCCACTGATCTGCAGATCATTTTCAAACGGATGATCTTTTTCACGCTCATCTTCGACGGGAGGAATATTCTCCCAATCAAGGTTTATGCGAGCAATATGCATTTTTTTGATGCGTATCAGATTATCATATCTCTCGCTACTGCGTCTCAACGCGCCCCCTGAGCGCCATCCATAGCTAAAAAGAATGATGCAGCCAAGAAAGCTGGCCAATCCCAGGGGAGCGAAGATGCCCAGAAAGCTCACAGATAGTACAATCCCGCCGATAAATACGACGAGTTGTTGCATAAATAGACGTTGATAACGAGCATTCACCTGTCCGGAGCGCCTTTCCAGGCGTTCAATGTGCCGCTCAAGCGCGTCCAGGCGTTTTTGTTTTTTGTTTATGTTGGCTTGCACGATTTTTATGTTCCTCAAAATAGTTAGAGTATCAAAATAATACCACAGTTTATACGTTCAACCCATTGAGAATGTTTTGAAAATTGAGGATGGTGGGACGTAAAACAATACCAATAATTTCCAAATTCTAAAATAGTTATTAGAAACCTTGAAAAACAGTCAGATTTATTCAGGTAGCATCTGTACTGGCAATATTAAGCCTGTGGAACAGTCCCTTCTTCCTCATCCCTGAAAAAGGAACTGTTCTATACCTATATTTCTGATGAAAGCAAAGTTTCACCTAATACGCCACTCCCATACGTCCCTCAAAATATCGTGCCAACAACGCCAATGGATAACAGATGCACAAAAAGATCAGCGCACCGAAGACGTAGATAAACATCTGGCGCGGCGGGTCCGACGATAGAGGGCTGGCAAGAGAAGTCGTCTCCAACTGCAATTCAATTACACCACCAAGAGTTGAGAGCAGAGCAGTATCCTGTACCAGGGTAATGAAATAGTTGGTGAAAGGTGGAATAGTGATACGTATGGCTTGCGGCAAAATGATCTTGCGCATCGTCTGACCCGAGGTAAGGCCCAGGCTTAACGCTGCTTCGGACTGCCCTTTATTAACCGACTCTATACCAGTACGAAAAACTTCAGTGAGATAAGCTCCATAGTTAAAACTAAGACCGAGAATACCATAAAACGCCGCGTCAAAAACTGTAGGTTGCGGCACAAGACTATTGCTTTGCAACACGGTCATAAATTGGTAGGCAATATTATAGGGGTCAAAACCAATGCTCGCCAGCACAATGTTTACGCCGAAACCCCACAACAGCAACTGCACGAGAATAGGAGTACCACGTATTAACTCAACATACAGGAAGGCCACCCAGCGCACAAGACGAAAGCGCGAAAGGCGACACAACGCACCAACAAGGCCAAAGATAGTCGCCAGAATCATGCTGACAATCGAGAGGAAGATCGTTACGCCAGCCGCCTGCAATAATACTGGAAGGTCGAGGATAATAGCGTCGCTATAGGTAGATAGATAATAAATAAAAGCTGCAAGGACAATGATCAATACAATGTAAAAAGATTTATCCAGAACCGCAAGCCACAGGCGTGGCTTCTGTCCGGTCTCACTCTGAGGACCGCTATCGGTCATACTCTGTTGCATTTCTTTCTCCTACCTTCATTGCACGGAACGTAAGCGGCGTTCATAAAAGCGTGCTACATATGAAGTGGGCAAACTCAGTATCAGATAAAGTACAATCGCGATCACAAAGAAAGGGAGAGGATTGCTTCCATAGCGATCACGCCATACATCGAGTCGGGTTGTAATTTCTGCACCACCAATCACGCTAATAATCGCGGAATCCTTAAGCATATAAATCAGATCATTGACAAAAGGCGGAATCATCAATGGAATAGCTTGTGGAAAGATAATGCGTACGAAATTCTGAGCTGGTGTTAAGCCGAGCGAGATTGCAGCCTCCGTCTGTCCGCGATCAACCGAAAGGAAACCAGCGCGAAAGACCTCCGCTTCATAAGCAGCATAATTCAATGCAAGTGTGCCAATCCCCGCCGTCCAGGTATTAATATAGATTGACAAACCGTAAGGCTGTAGAAGTCCACTCAACCCGAAGTAAATAATAAATATCTGCGCGATCATCGGCGTACTACGGATCACCTCAACATAAATGCGTGCAGGCACTTTTAGCCATGTAATACGCGAGTTTGACATCAATGCCAACAATAGACCTAGCAGAAGGGCAAGTGGGAAGGAGGTGATACAAAAAATAACCGTATTTTTTGCGCCATCCAGGAAATCAAGCAACACTATTGAGTACTGGGGCATGAAGTGTCCTTTCTCGTCTACCAGTACAGCGACATTGGAACCTATATAGGGCGTCACCAAATATCGTTCAATTCAGACGAATCATGAGAGCGTGCGTAGGTGCTGTCCCTACGCACGTCTGTGATAAAATTTATGCGATGCCAATCTCGGCCTGTTGATCATTCCACATTTGCCACTTCTGATAGATCTTCTTCAGGGTGCCATTTTTCTTTAGAATAGCGAAAGCCTGGTTGATCTTTGGTAGAAGTTCTGTTGCATTCGCATTGCCTTTTTTAAAGCCACAATAATAATTATCGGGATAAATTGGCTTTCCAAGCAACGTTAATTGAGGAATAGGGGTGGCTCCAGGACCAGAGCCAAGAATATAGTATGCAGCAATCGGGGAATCCAGGAAGAACGCATCAACCTTTTTCTGTACGAGATCGCTAAAAGCAATGTTGCCATCATAGGCTTTGATGTTAATCTTAGAATCGCCCTGCATAATCGTCTGCGCCAGATAGCCACTACCGGTACCAACCGTGTAGCCTTCCAGAACTTTGATATCGGTAGGATTGACGACATTGGCAAAACGCGTATCATCTTTGCGCACGATAATCTGCTGACCATAGCGATAGTAAGGGTCGGAGAACAGCTCAGTTTTTTCACGATCCGCCGTCTTCTCCCAGCCATTCATCACCATATCGAACTGATTAGCAGCCAATGCCTGCTCAAGATTGCCATACGTTATCTCAACCTGCGTCTGTAAGATACCCATCAAGCCTGCAATTGCCTGCGCAATCTCAACTTCAAAGCCAATCAGCTTATTAGGGTTCTTCGGATCCTGGAAGACATAGGGCGCACCACTGACATAATCCGAACCCCATTGCAAGACGGATGGATTCTTTAAACCAGCAGGAACTATCTTCGTCGCACCAGGAGTCGCGCTGCTACCCGTCGTCGTAGAGACATTACCACCACAGGCGGCTAAAATATAGTTCAGCATTCCACCACTCGCCACCAATCCACCGGCCTGACCCGTACGCTTCAAAAATGTTCGCCTGCTCAATTCATCATTTGTCATAAAATAAGTGCCTTTCTGATGATCCTCCTGGTTGATTCGGCTACCTTGCTTAAGGTAAGACAGACAACACGCGCTCCAGGAATAGCTGCGTGCGCTTCTCTTTTGGTTGCCTGAACAACGCCTCAGGCTCTCCCTGCTCCACAATGACGCCATCAGACATAAACACAACACGATCAGAGACATCGCGGGCAAATTGCATCTCATGGGTAACGACGACCATCGTACTGCCTTCGTACGCGAGGTCTTTCATCACTCTGAGCACTTCGCCCACCAATTCTGGATCAAGCGCGGAGGTCGGCTCGTCGAAGAGCAGAGCACGAGGCTGCATTGCCAGGGCACGAGCAATTGCAACACGTTGCTTTTGCCCACCGGAGAGACGGCTCGGATACACATCACGCTTCTCTGATAGCCCTACTTTTGCCAGTAATTGCTCTCCCAATGTGACCGCCTGGTCCTTTGGCATTTTCCTGACTAGCAGGGGAGCTTGAATAACATTCTGAAGGACGGTCATATGAGGGAAAAGATTGAAATTCTGAAACACCATTCCCAATTCACGCCGCATAGGACTCAGTTGCTTGACCGAAAGGCTGGAATTGAGGCGCTGACCATGAATATAGATTTCCCCGCTCGTGGCTTTCTCTAATGCATTCAGGCAACGAATAAGCGTGCTCTTCCCCGAACCGCTCGGCCCGATCAATGCCACCACTTCTCTACGGTGCACCTCAAAATCGATATCCTTGAGCACGTGTTTGTCGCCAAAATATTTGTTAAGTTTCACCGTTTGCAGAATCAGTTCATCTTCAATTGGACTGATCGCCTGGGATTGTGCCAGTTCGCCAGAGGGGCTGGCAAAAGTATTTTGTGATACACTGGGATCTCTGTCCATATCACCCCTTTTCTTGCCGGATAACGAAGCTAAGCAAGCACGGTATTATCTCGAATTATAGCATGTAGGGGCCAGATTTATTGCGCCGGGTGGGTGGGCATGATGAACACAAATTTCCACCCACCCGGGCGCGATAAATCTGGCCCCTACATGCTATTAAAAATATATATTCTATGGTAGGTGTCACATGCCATTTCTTGAATTAACCCGTACCACTTTATACTACGATTTCGTTACGTCAAATATCACACAGGAAGCAAGCAAACAGTCATTACTCCTACTCCACGGCTTCCTGGGCACCCCTACCAGTGATTTTGCGGCCCAGATGCCTCACCTGCTTCAGCAGTATACTATTCTTGCCCCACATTTGCATGGTCATGGACATTCTTCCCATCGCACCTCATATACGACTTCCTACTATCGGGAAGACGTGGCCGACATCGTAGCCTTGCTGGATGCTCTTCAACTCGAACGCGTGCTGGTGCTGGGCTTTAGCGATGGCGCGATCGTAGGACTACTGCTGGCCGCGCTGCATCCTGATCGAGTTATAGGCATGGCCTTGCATGGTGCGCAACCATTGATTACCACACGCGATACAGCGGCGATCCGTTCCTGGCTGCTCGAAAAGCCGCTCCCTCCCACCTGGCAAGAGCAACTGACGCTCTTACATGGTGATCCATACTGGCGTTCACTACTACCACTTTATGTCGATATGCAGGAGCAACTGGTCGCTGAAGGCGGTGTTCTGATCTCCCACGAGGAGTTGGCGGGTATTCGTTGCCCTACATTAATAATGCATGGTATTCGTGATCGCGTTGTTGCAGTTGAGTATGCATCAATGCTTTCTCAGTATATTCCTGGCGCACAACTCCATCTATTCGATGCCGGGCATGCGCTTCATCTGCGTTGCGCAGATGAATATATTACCATGGTGATGAATTTTTTTCGCTCTTGTAAATAGACCATTCATACCCTCTCACCACAATTAGTTATTGCCTTGTGGTATGGTAAATAATATGGACTTAAAACGTGGCAAGGTATAGACCAACCCCGTTGGTTATTTTATGTTGTGGAGGAAGCCAGCTTTATGGCAAACATTGCTATTGTCATTCCAGCCTTAAACGAGGAGGCAGCACTGCGGCAACTGCTTACGGAGATCCCACCCGCCTTTGCACAGTGGATTGTTGTTGTTGATAACGGAAGTACTGATAGAACTGCGGCTGTCGCGCGAGCAGCGAATGCGGTTGTTGTCAGTGAACCAGAGCGCGGTTATGGACGCGCATGCTTGAGAGGATTCACGACTGCGAAAGACCTGGGTGCCGAGTTTGTTATTTTCATGGATGGCGATGGCAGTGATGATCCAGCTGATCTTTCTTCCATGCTTACTCCTGTCGTTGATGGACAGGCGGATTTTTCCATCGGTTCGCGCGTCAGTAAGCGCTCTGAACGTGGAGCAATCCCACCTCAGGCTCGGCTGGGGAACTGGCTGGTCAGTCATATGATCAATCTATTTTACGGCGTGCGTCTACACGATATCGGGTCTTTTCGCGTCATCCGCATTTCCGCTCTCGAAGCATTGCAGATGAACGAGATGACCTTTGGCTGGCCCGTCGAGATGCTCGTCAAGGCTGCACGCGCCCAATATCGTATAATTGAACAGCCCATACATTATCGACGACGGAGCCACGGTCGTTCCAAGGTGGCTGGAACGCTGGTGGGGAGTGTGAAAGCAGCTTACTATATGGTCAGTACAACGTTACGCTATGCGGGAGCAAAAAAAGTTCATGCCGGAGTCTGATACCGCCCTTATTATTATGGCTCGTTATCCCGAACCCGGCAAAACCAAAACACGCCTGGCTCGCACGCTTGGAGATGCTGAGGTTGCTCAACTCTACCAGGCATTTCTGACTGACCTGGCACAGCGCTTCGGTGGGCAGGACTATACCTTGCTCTGGGCTTACACACCATCCGAGATTGATTACGCCGCATTTGTACACACACTGGCCCCTGCATACAGTCAGCAGATGCGCTGCTTTCCACAACAGGGGCAAGATTTCGGCACGCGTCTATTTTCAGCATTCCAATGGGCATATGAGCACGGCTTCCAGCGTACACTCCTCATTGGATCTGACTCGCCCCACATCAGCCATGCCATCATTGAACATGCAAGGGTCGCACTCGACGAAGCCGATGTGGTCCTTGGCCCATCCGATGACGGCGGCTATTATTTAATTGCTATGCGTCACCCGTATGATGTTTTTAGTGGTATTCCTATGAGTACCGACGTTGTAACAGAGATGACGATCGCATTGGCCCAACAACAGGGTCTTACGACGCACCTGATCGATCAATTGTACGACATCGATGAATTGCCCGACTTACTGCGCCTGGCCGAGCTGCTTGCCATTGATAAGAGTCAAGCACCAGCCACCGCCGCTTACCTGACAACCATGAGGAGCCTTTATGATTACCACACCCATCTTGACGCTGCCACGTTCGATCTACATAGAACCGACCAGCCGCTGTAACGAATTTTGTCAACAATGCCCAAGGACGCTGCTCTCGCGTGAAGATGATCGTGATCTAAGCTACGATAACTTTCGCTACATCGTCGATCAGTTCCCGGTGCTAGAGCGCGTTGTGTTACATGGATTGGGCGAGCCGCTGCTCAACAAAGAACTACCACGTATGATCAGTTACCTCAAAGAGCGTGGAACATATGTGCTTTTTAACTCAAATGGTATCGCGCTCACGGAGAAGCGTGGGCAGGCGCTTATTGATGCGGGACTGGATGAATATCGTTTGTCGATGGATGGCTCGTCGCGCGAAACTTACGCTCATGTACGCGGTGTTGATGCCTTTGATAAAATCTGGCGCAATATCCGCGCATTCACAGCAAAGCAGCGTGCACTGGATGTAAGCAAACCAGCCGTATCGCTCTGGTTCACAGCGATGCGTGAAAACCTGCATGAGCTACCAGGACTGATTAGTCTGGCCAGCGAAGCAGGCATTAAAGAGGTTCATATGCAGCGTCTGGTCTACTTCGAGGAGGGACTGGCCGCATCGACGCAATCGCTATTCCGGCGTGCCTCCCAGGAAGAGTTAGATATTGTACGTACCAGTGAACAGCTCTGTCAAGAATATGGTATTACCTTTAGCGCCGCTGGTACCGCAACGCCTGTTGATAGCCTGACACGCGATTTTGGTGAGCGCCCATGGTCAGGTTGTCGCCGCCCATACACGTTGACATACATTACATCCAGCGGCAACATCCTCTCCTGCTGCTTCGCTCCCTTCGGACATAAAAGCGCTCGCGAATATAAAGAAGAGCGTGTGCTTGGCAATATCTTCGAAGAGTCAATTGCCGACATCTGGCAAGGCGAACGCTATCAAGCATTCCGTCAGGCATTTGAGAGCCATCAGCCCGCCAAACATTGCTCACAATGTGGACTGAACTGGAGCTATTAACGTAGGAACCCGATTGATCGCGCCCACGTATGTGGAACCATTCATTCTGTCTACACACGGGATATCCCACACGTGGGCGCGATCAATTGAGCTCCTACATCATTCATCCTTGAATGTTGCCATTGCATAACTACTCGGATGCAATATCTTACGTGCTAGAGATGATCCGACCATTTTTTGCGCAACGTTCGCACTATCAAGCTCATATGTCCCGGCATTCACCTGAAGCTTCAACGCTTCTATACGTTCATTGCGTGTTTTGAGATGTTCCAGGCCACGCCGGATGACCTCAATATCTCTTTGGGCCAGTTGCTCTTTGAGAACAGACTTATGCTCTTTCAGCTTTTCTTGCTGCAACGAACCCGACATTTTCCCCGTGTGAGCAACCTTTTCTGGTGGAAAGATCAAATTATTATCTTCTTGTTTTAGTTTTTGTGCCTTCATAAGTGATATACGGCAATTTTCCTCTCAACAAACCATGTGCAGTGAGGATACTTGCGCTCTCCTTTCTCTTCCACACCTCTATTCATTTTGATCGCGCAAAAACACCTGATAAACAGAATATATGGGGCAACCATACTTTACCAACACTACCATCTTTCATCACACCCCTAAACGAAGTATAACAATCACCCGTGAAAAGAATGAGTGATATTTGTCCTTTCTTTTCCATGCCGAAAGTCCCTTGTCTCAACCACGTTCATAATGTCCTGAAAATCTAGTTACAGACCAACAAAAAAGGCTGGCACTTTTGCCAGCCCTCTAGAATAGACCTTAATACACGTTGTCCAAGGCACTATGCATTTACCGTATATTTTGAGCGGCGACGGCTGATAGATCCGCCCTTGCGTCCCGCTGCCTGCGCCTCTTCACTTGTCCACTTGTGCGCAGTACCCAGCGCATGAGCAGCTTTACCGCCCTTGCTGGCAATCTCGCGCTTCTTCTCTGGAGTCATTGACGCAAAGCCTCGGCCCCGACCTTTTTGTGTCTGCATGGATATTCTCCCTCCTGCTAATTGCAACTTTTGTCTTCGCTTTTAATAAACAATACAGGTGACCAGAAACAGGTTTACCGTCTCTGATACATCCTTCTAACCACTATCGTTTGATGTATCCACTACCTGGTCAAACAAAATTGTCAGGCATCTGTTTATATACACGATTGATCAGATCATCTGGATACACTCAACAAACTGATTCTTTTCCTTTTCATATAAGAGCCAATAGCTCTATTTTTCTCGTCTTACTACTATAAGTAGAACGAACAAGGGAATCAGCAGCTATCCGACGTTATTACATGTGGAATAGATATCGCGTCATAAAAGAGATAGGGAACTGTTCACCTGGAACCATTCCATCTTCATTTTACTTGAGACGCCAACAATCATCACTAACTACAGAATAACAGGTAGTTTACAAGAGGACAAGTCATCAATAAAATGTTTCAGCGTTCTCTAATGTATACTCAACCATTTTTAAGGAAATGATGAGCTAAAACAAGAATGGAAGCTCAATTTTAGCTTAGAATAATTTAGTAAACCCAGCAATTTTTAAGGAAAGAGTCATGATCGGCATCACGCATTTGGAGAGCGAGATTGCGTCAAGTTGTTGATGAGGGTAATCATATCGTCTACCGCAAATGGTTTCTGCAATAAAGAGACTTGCAAATTCTGCAAGAGCAGTCGTATCGTTAAACGTTGCAGCAGTCGTCAAAATAATTGGGAGCGTGGTAAGATGAGGATTATTGCGGATCTGTTGGATTACCTCGGTGCCAGTCATAAAACCATTTAAGCGCCAATCGACAATCATCAGGTCCACCGGCACGGGCACCCCATCTTCTCCAGCTCTCTTCAACGCCTCAATACATCCCTCAGCATCAGGATAGTTTGTGACGGTGTAGCCTTCATCTTGAAGCACAAGAAGAAGCATTTCCTGGATGGAAAGATCATCTTCTAACAGACCAACATGCATAATTTTTCCTTATTGCTTGATCAAGATTTGTGTCATTGAATACATACGCACACTATAGCAAACTGTTCTTTATTGCGCAAGAGTTCTTGAGAATTTCATAGAAATTTTGTCTTGGAGTTTCAAGAATTAATCAGTTGCCACTGATTGTGATGTAAGGAGAGAAGGTCGATAAATCCTCAGATAAGCTTTCTGCAACTGAGACAAATGGGAGGGTGAATGTGATTGCGGTTCCTTTGCCTTCACTACTACGCAAGTATACCTGTCCATGCATCGCTTCAACGAGCTTACGCGCAATATAAAGCCCCAGTCCTGTACCGCTTACATGTCGTGTCGCAGGATGAGCCAGGCGTGTGAATGGTTTAAAGAGTGAAGCTTGCTGTTGATATGGAATCCCAATCCCTTGATCCCGTACCGTAATACAAGCGAATGTAGCAGAAAAAGAAAATAACCTCTTCTTCTGAAGGATGCCCTCTATGATATATCGAGGTACAACTACGCAAGCAGTTTGACGGCGGGCAAACCTGTATCTCTATCAAGCCACCATCAGGAGAATATTTGATTGCATTTTCCACCAGATTAGTGAGTACCTGCTGCACCCGATCAGTATCCGCCCAGACAAGTGGAAGTTCCGGGTCTACAGTACAAAGAATATAGTACTGCCCTGGTTTTTGTTGATCAATACCCCATTGCATCAATTGCACTACGTGTCGACAAAGTTGACCCAGATCAACGGACGTGGAACGTAGCGCAAGGCGACCAGCCTGAATATGCGAGACATCCAGTACATCTCCAATCAGTACTTCCAGGTGCCTTACCTGTTCCATAATGATAGTAAGATAACGCTTCTTCTGCGCTTCACTCATTACAGAAGATATCCCATATTCCTGCAATATTGCGGCATAACCCTTAATCGCTGTCAGTGGTGCTCGTAATTCATGACTGATGAGTGAGAGAAAAGCACTTTGTTCTAGCGCTCCAGTTGCGTCATTTTCTCTCTCTGTGAGCAGTGGCGAAGTCAAGCAGTGCTCACTCACAATCTGCTCTACTTGCCAGGCCAGTTCCGGGCCATACTGTACCAGCAAGCGCCGTTCGCCCTCTTCAAAAGGCTGACGAGAAGTGCAGAAAAGAAAGCCCACGACTCCCGCTTGCCGCTCAAGAAGTACAATTATCACGCTTCCAGGCGTCTCGTGGGCCTCGTTTTCTTGCCCTAACCACACATCTTTGCTAATGCTTTGACCCGTCAGCATAGCTCGATCACAAAGCGACCACAAGCGCTCATTATAGAGAATAGTTGGATCGGATAACGAGCCATAGCATAGAGGAAGAGAGGGGTACATCTTGAAAAAGAGCGCAAGCAGCGGATGGCGCAATGTCATCTCAGGACAATGTAGACACAGGCACACATGCTCACACTCTAGCAACTGTTGGGTTGATAATGCAAGATTTTGCAAGCGTGTTTCCGTTAACATCGTTTTCCTTCCCACATGTACATATAAGGTTCAATGCTAGTATATAGAATTGCCCAACAAGCAGGCAGAGTTTTTTTATAATTAACGTACGTGTAATAGAAATCTTTTATTCCTACCGAATGTCAGGTTACCCTTGACCATAATGGTTGAGGACGATACAATGATTCTCAGTACATACATATACTTTCTTTTACCGCTCGGCTGGGACTGGTAACATACTTTAATATAGCAAGGAAAAATTGGAGAGAAAATATGTCTGAGCAGACCGAACCCACTAGTGGTGCAACGGAACAGGGGTTTCTACACCTTGAAGAGGCGCAAGACGAACAAACGCAAAAACCAATCGTATCAGGCCCAGAACCTGACGTAAAACCAGCAACGCCACTCTCAGCCCAGGCCCAGGAACGGGCGGGGACAGTTGAGCACCTTGCCTCACGGCGTCCTCTCCCTCCACTAGATACAGACACACCAGAAATCAAAGAGCGCCTGACTACGCTACGCATGGAAGTTACCCGACTCGTCACGAGCTATCGCTGGGAGGGCCTCTCTGTTGAGGCCGCCGCAACACAAATGATTCCTCTGCTTAACGTTGGTATGGTGCAACAGTGGCATCCAATCCTGATCCCTTTTCTACTAGAGATCGATCGTGCCGGCAATCTAATCCCTGTCTGGTTACACATTATTGAGAAGGGAGATCCTTCTGATCTTCCTCCCGATGCTAATCCAGCAGAAACCATGGAAGGGCGTGCACGACGCTTCTCGATATTGATGCTTGGTAATTATCGTTCAGGAACGCTACTGGAGCAGGACAAAACAAAGACCCTTTTCAACGACTGGCCCACCCAGGATAATGCGAAATCTGCTACCTTCCTTCCCGTCCTGGGAGCACTGGCAACCGATCCTAGCAGTTCACTCTACGCAACCCATTCGCTGGCAAAATTGGGGACAACCCAGGCTATCCAGGCTCTGGTCACCGCTCTTAGAACAGCCGAAGGTTGGGCTAAAGTTGATATTATTGAGGCTTGCCTGGCACTCAACCAGCCACGTTTCTATGATCTGCTCGTAGCCAGCGGACTTGATCGTGCCCCTGGCCTGGAAAGCTACGTCGCAATTCCCATCTACCGGGCTATCCCTCTAGAAACCTACTTACAAAACGATACAAACCCTCGCCTTACTCAACAGGCTGCGCTTATTCTCAGTCAGGTCTTACAAGATAGTGCAATCCCGCCAACTGATGGCAAAACACTCCCGGCTGCTTTCCAGCGTGACCTGGCCGTTCTGGCAAATGCCCTCTTTGAAAATGCACGCAAAACGCCTTCATGGCAAAATGTACTGGCTATTCATCGCCTCGGCACCCTGCTAGGTCGTTACTGGGCCGATATTTCACGCCAGACTATTCAAGATACACGTATCATTGATGCAGTCTATGGATGCGTTTCGATGATGCCTGAGATTGAACGTTGGATGGCCGGCCCTGGACGCGACGTTCTGCTCGAAACCCTTACAAACGGCGATGATCGGGCATTTACTCCCGTTGTCAAAATTCTAGGTGAGCTACGCGAACCTCGCGCTACCTCTTTGCTGATCACACGTATTGAGAACACGAAAGAATTGACCTCCCGCGAGCAGAGTCGCGCCCTGGCAGCAGCCTGTGAGGCTCTAGGACGCCTGGGCGACCGTCGAGCCACTCTTCCAATCACGCAACTGGTCAATCGTGTAATCGATGTCGAACGCCGTATGAACCATCCCAAACGTCGCGATAACCTGCCTCTGGGTGACGCTGATATCCCCAGTAGCGTGATCTATGCATCAGCAGTACGTGCATGCGGATCACTGGGAGATCGTACTACACTCGAAATGGTTTTAAATGCTAGCCGAGACTTTGATCCTTATGTACGCATCCAGAGCCTCGATGCATTAAAAACTCTCGACGCTCATGGAGAAGATGTACGTAGTCGCCTGGCTGTTCGTGCATCCCTGGACGATCCACGCGATACCATTGTACGCATGGCATGCCAGCTTGTGTTGCAATATCGTGACGCAGATGCTAATTCAGCCCTGCGCCGCATCATTGAGACACGCCCTGAACTGGCGGCAATCGCATACGACACATTACGCCAATTGGGACAGTAAGATTGTCTCTGGCCCGACATTTGGAACATATTAGAGATATCTTTTTTTTACCGGGAACATATATACGGGGCGCGATGGATCGCGCCTCTATACCTTAAATCTATTGGCTCCAATAACAAAAGCAGGGAGGCTCTTCAAACACTCATGAAAATTAATAGGACCGCTGATTACTCCACTAACAGCAAGCGCAAACAGAATTATTGGCTTCGCTCACGTCTTTGCACAAATCAAATAGGAAAATACTCCTGCTGAATAGAAGTTGCTATGGGAGTTTTAGTAGTAAAAAGCAAAGATAAGCAGAACCCGTATACGGCAACTTGTATACTGTGTATAGAAGCAATTTAGAGTAAGGTTGGGGGAAGCTCTCTTTATTAGCACACTCTCACCTTTTCTTAATAAAGGATTTTGGATGAATATGTTGGTGGGGAAAATACTCGGAGGCTATCGCCTCGTACGGCTGATCGAAAGTGGTGGCATGGGTGACATCTATCTGGCTCAACATGCACGCATCGGACGGAAAGTTGCAATTAAACTCGTTTGTGGTGACCTGCGTGCCGTTCCTAATACGCCAGAAGGAAAACAGGCCGCACTACGCTTTGAACGTGAAGCACGAGCCGTCGCTGAACTGGAACATGAGTCCATTCTACCACTGTACCATTTCGGCGAAGAAATGATTGAAGACGATGGAACGCCCGTCACCTATTTGATCATGCCTTATCTCGCAGAAGGGTCGCTCTGGAACTGGCTCCAACGCCGCACACAACAATTTGGCTTCGGCTGGCCCATCTTAGCAGAGGAGGCGGGCTATTATCTTTTGCAGGCCGCATCCGCGCTACAACACGCGCATGATCATGGCATCATTCATCGCGATATTAAACCCACGAATTTTCTAATTCGCCTTGAATGTGCACCCTCAAAAGCGGACCCTTACTCGCATCTTGCCAATATTTTTCCCCATGGTCGGCCACATCTCCTGCTCGCCGATTTTGGGTTAGCGGCATTCTATCGCCATGGACGCTCCCTGCATCGTTCAGTCGGTACACCACTCTACATGGCCCCGGAACAATTCGATGATCCTGCTCTGGCAACCTCTGTCCATGTAGGACCATCAGCCGATCAATATGCATTGGCCGTCATGATCTATCAATTGACAACCGGGCGAGCTGTCTTTGAAGGTACCCCGGCGCAACTTCTTCACCACCACCATCATACTTCACCCACGCCACCAAGCATCTACAATGCCCTGCTACCACCAGAACTGGATGATGTCTTCTTACGAGCACTTTCCAAAAAGCCGGAACAACGCTACCCCAGCATTATGGCATTCGCTCAGGCATACGACACAACATTACAGGAGATACGGCGCTCACGCCATATCCAGCGCACTTCTGGGAAAATAGAGGTGAACACACCAATACACAATGCTGGCCGCGAAGCCAGAGTCGGCATGCGACAACAGCATATCCAACCAACCGTAGAGGCACCAGGTCTTTCACCACGCACACAAACCCGCCATGGTGGTACCGCACCAGCTCCCCAAGCAGATACCTGTTATCCAGGCGGGGGACGGGTCACTACCTTGAAAGATTTTCCATTGAAACAGACTCAACAGCCTCGCAAAGAGCAACCTCAGGAGCGCCCTCAGATTGAGAGAACGGTTCACGCTCTCTCATCTCTCTCGCTGGCCTCAAACGTTCAGCCTAAGCCTCCGATCACGTTCACGTCGCAGCTCTCACCTGTTCCGGGCATCTTGATCGTAGTGACAACGCTCCTTTTCATGATTGTGCTAGGCATTATTTTAATCCTGATCGCCCATGGAGCCTAGCACCTCTTCTTATCGAGCCGAAGCAGGCACCAACGGCAACAACAGATATGATGGATGTTCAGCATCATGTAGAATAGTTTGTTGAGCCACAACCACTTCGCTATCCACGCCGAAGGCATGACCCGTATTCGGATTGCGGTCCCAGCGTGGGAAATTGCTGCTCGTCACATCCAGACGGATACGATGTCCCTGCTTGAAAAGGTTGCTGGTCGCCCACAGATCTATCTCATATTCATAAGCTTTCCCTGGCTCGATCAATCCCTCTTCTCCACCATGCGAGAAGTTGCGATACCGCGCCCGGATAATACCATCCGTCAAGTTCTGCGCATACCCATCAGGATGCACATCGACCAGCCGCGCCACAAAGTCAGTATCGGGAGCACTCGAAATGGCCCACAGATGCACCTTCACAGGGCCAGTCACCTCTACATCCTGCTCCAAAACAGGTGTACTATAGACCAATACATCTTCTCTGCTCTCAACGGAACTCTGATCAAACGGTCCTGGACGAAACTCTGGGGTCATTAATAATGCTCCACCACGTACAATAACGGGGTTGTTTGGATCGTAGGCGTAAGCGTCTGTTGACTCTGCTTCTGGAGCTTCCATACTCAATGTACCATCTCCACGCAATGTATTGGCATGCCCCTGACTATGCAGGTAATAGCGCGTCTCTACAGCACGGGCAAGCGGCCACTCTTGTTCGTCGCGCCACACGTTCGCACCCATCACAAACAGTTTGATCGGAGCCTCGTTCAACATACCTGTATCAATACCCTTCAAAAAGGTATCAAACCAGCGCAACTGCAAACTTACGAAATCGACGCGCAGGTCAATCAAGGCTGCACTTGCTGCGAAACCAAAGTCCAGCTCGCCGATCGGATTAGTGACAACACCGTGCGCCCAAGGGCCTATCAGCAACTTACTCTGCCGCGCTTCAGGAGTACTACCCTGCTCGCGCATAATTCTGAAGTTTTCAATTGTATCTTGCAGAAAAATGTCATACCAGCCACCAATATTAAAGGTAGGAACCGTTACCTGCTCATGTCGTCCAAGAATGGTTAAGGGAGCAGCCTGCTCACGACCCATTGGTGCACCAACAGTCTCGAAAAAGGCGGGAGCCACGTCGTTGCGCTTCAGTGGACCAAATTCTTTTAAAGGCAATGACCAGTATCCCTGCTTTCCCAGCGCATCCATTTCTTTTGTCAACATATAAAGTGCTCCCCCCAGTTTGCGGGGATCGGGATCACCGTGATAACGACGCAGGAGTACGTCAAGACCCATCATCAATTGCCAGCTCGCCGACGTACCTAATTCAAATGCGCCACTTCGGAAAAGTACTCCATTCAATGGATCGTTCCAGGTCATCACTGGAATCATTGCCTTTAGCGCCGGTGGGCGCTGAATCGCTGCTGCCCATTGAGTAAAACCGAAATAAGAGATACCATACATGCCAACTTCACCGTTGCTATACGGCAACTGCGCAGCCCATGCAACCGTATCTTCACCATCAAGGATCTCATTGCGCATAGGTTCCCATTCGCCCTCGGAGGTTGAACGCCCACGCGTATCCTGCACCACAACAATGTATCCCCTGCGTGCAACCTGTGTCGGGTCCATAAGAGAGGTGCCAAGGGGCAAATCCTTCCCATATGGCAAACGTGTCAGAAGGACAGGCCACGGACCATCACCAACCGGTCGATACACATTAGCACGCAGAACGACTCCATCCCTCATCTTCGCAGGAACATCAAAATCTACACTGACTTGTTGCCTCGCTTGCATGGACATATATAAAATCACCTTTCTTGAAAGCTGGTTGCCATAAATGTGACCCCTACACCTGGGCGTCATAAATGCGGCACCTACACTGACATTTTACGGGGTAATGGATGCTAAACTTTTTGACGTTGCTCATTATATCACCGATTGCTTTCATGCTCCCACGGGAAAGAATTGTGAAAAACATCACAAGCTTTTTGTGATTCAGGCACTGGAATATAATATCACGCCTGTTACACTATACTCATCTGCTTATGATCTTCAAAAGTAGTTTCGCGAAAATATCCATTGCACCGGGAGAAAAGGTTTATGTACAAGCGAAGTATGTCACGCAGCGTTGCGTGTGCACTCTGGCTAAGTTCCAGCCTTATGTTTATCATTTCTACTGCTTTCTTCTATACCATCAATGTTTCGGCCCACACAGTAGCAGCCACAACAGTGCAGACCAGTTGTCCAGCGCCGGGTAGAGCACGCGCTGCTATTATGCCTGCGACCACGCTCGGATCACATGCAAATCTTGTCTACATCTTTAATGATGTGCCGCCCAATACATCAACAGCATTTGGTCGCCTGATACGTTATGATGTTACAACGGGGCATCGTACGAAGATCGTTAATAGTGGTCTCTCGCTGCAAAGTGCTCAGGTTTCGGCTGATGGACAGTGGATACTCTTCCTCACGACGCCCGATCCGCGCGGCGATCCCAATCACAGTTCCCTACTACAACTGGTCCGTATCGATGGACAAGATCTGCAAACGCTTTATTGCGTTCCAACAGGCACAAACATCAGCAATATCCAGTGGGCAACTGACCAGAGATTGGTGGCATTCTCATTCAGCAAGCAGGGCGGTGGAAGTGGCATCATGTTCCTGAATGTGCGCAATGGCAGCTTGCAAACGGATCTCTTCAACCAGCGTTCTGGCGCACCTTATCGACCACTTACCTGGCTGGATACGACGCGCCTGTATGTGCTTGATCCAGAGATCGATGCCCCTTCTAGCAATCTATTCATCCTTGATACACGGCTCGGCCCCAATCAGAACGCAACTATGCTGCATCATGTGTTTAGTCCTTCCAACATCTTCTGCTGGGATGCCGATAGCAGCTACGACGCTCGTTCGCTGTTTACGACTGGCTGTACAAGCGACTTCAGCACTTCGCGACCAGGCATTACAGGCGCCCATGGACCCAGCATAATAGCAGTACATCCCGCAACAGGTGGTACAACTCACAACATTTTCACGAGCAGCACACTGGCAATCACAGCCATTCGTGCCATCAACCGACGACGTTGCTGGTCATGGTCGAGAACTATAGTTCAGTCAAGACATGTTGACACAAGTAAAAATGGATTGTGGGAACTGCATACAAATGGAACAGGCTTCACACGTCTGACCAGTGATCCCAATATGTTGCAAGCGTTCTCTCCCTTCACACAGTTTCCCTGGTCAAATGTCTCGCGCAATGGTCAACGTTTCGCATTACAGGTGACCGATGGCACCCATAACAGCACATCTGTCCTGCTCAGCTCGTTCAGAGGTGGTGCGCCGATCACGGTGGCAACTGCTCACGGTGCGAGTAACGTAGAACTGGTGGGGTGGACTTCCTTGTAATCAACGCGATTAAACGTGAATAGCATAGGGTCAATGTCAGGAGTGTGCCTGATGAATGATGCCACATCTGGATGCGATCAATCGGACCCCTACATTGCCGAATCACTGCTGCTCCAACCTTTTTCGCTCACGTAAACTTGTCAATGGAACATCTTGCTTCGTAAATGATTGTTCTGGGAGCGGTGTACGGGGGAGAACATGTACATATTCAGGAGATGCCGCAACGTGTTTGATACCAGTTCCAACAGGATGACGTACGTAATCGAGTGGTGTTGTGAGGTCCTCGCCATCCGCAATTGCCAGGATACGAAATACATATGTAAACACTACACACAAGAACAGATTCACCACAAGAGCGGCAATGGCAATATACACAGGAATAGAGACGCCTCCAATGACGAGTGGATAGATGGAAGCAAAATTTTCAGCAATAGCCATGCTACCCCCAACTGCTAAACCACCCAGTATTCCAATCATCAGAGCATACTTATGAAACCAACGTGTGTACAACGCAATGAAAACGGCGGGAAGAGTCTGAATAATTAAGAAGTTACTGAAAAGCTGAAAATTGATTGCCAGCTTTGTAGGTAACCACAAAATGACGGCAAGGGCACCAAATTTGACGATAAGCGAAGCCGTTTTGGCAACACTCGCCTCTTCACGCTCGTTACAATGTGGGCGTAAGTATTCACGATAGATGTTACGCGTAAAGAGGTTCGCCGCTGCAATAGACATAATAGCGGCGGGAACCAATGCACCAACGCTAATCGTAGCAAAGGCGAAGCCCGCGAACCAGGAGGGAAACATCTTCAAAAATAGTTCTGGGAGAGCTGCATTCGCACCATAGAGAGCCGATGGATGCACGTTGGCTGCAACAGCTTCGTAGCCAAGCAGGCCAATTGCTACGAGCAGGAGCGTATAGATAGGAAGTAAGGCAGCATTGCGCTTGACGACTTTTCCGCTATTCGTGCTCAATATTCCAGTTAGATTATGAGGATAAAGCAAGAGTGCAAAGGCCGAACCGAGGGCCAGGGTCGTGTAGGAACTATAACTCGATGCTGGCAAGACATCATGAAACGCAGGATCGATCAGTGCTTTGTGATGAACTGCTGCAAAAATGGCGCTAAAACCACCCAGTCGCGACGTAATAGAGATCATTGCCACAATTGTTACCGTCCAGATACAGACATCCTTTACAATAGCGATCAATGCGGGCGCACGCAAGCCACTTACATAGGTATAGATTGCCAGAACTGCGAAGGCAACAAACAACGAGATCTCCGTTGGCACTCCCATCACGGTCAACAAGATCTCCATTCCGTAGATCTGGAGGGCGATATAGGGCATAGTTGCACAGATCCCTACGATGGCGATTAAGAGTGCGAGTGCTGGACTATCAAAACGTTCACGTACAAAATCTGCAGATGTTATATAACCACGATGACGGGAAACGGCCCATAACTTCGGAAGCACAAGAAAGAGCAATGGATAGATGATCGTCAGGTAGGGAACAGCGAAAAAGCCTAGCGCACCCGAACTGAAAATGAGTCCGGGCACCGCGATAAACGAGTAGGCGGTATACATATCGCCACCTAGCAAAAACCAGGACATCACGGTTCCGAAGCGCCGCCCGGCCAGCCCCCATTCTTGCAAGCGGTTCAAGTCGCCTGAACGCCAGCGACCGGCAACAAACCCCAGGATAGCTACAAGGGCAAAGACGAGGGTGAAGACGAGGATGGCTATAATATCCATTTTAAAAGTGACCTCCCGTAGAGCGAAATGTAGTGCAACAGCTACAAGCTACCCATGTTCAAGTTCAAAAATAAGGTTGACAGATTCAGTCGTTGAGCTGTAGCCTGATCAATAATCAGAGTAGCAAATGAGCTTTGATCAATATCAGCAAAGTCGCTGGCCGTTGCCTGTACCCCACGCAGATCGGCATTGACAAAGTTTGCATTCGTCAGTATGGCTCCTGTCAAGCTTGCTCCCTGCAACGAAGCTCCTCTCAGGTTAGTTGCCCGTAGATACGCATTGGTAAGCTGAGCTGCATTTAAATTCGCCTCGCTGAAATTAGCCCGGCTCAGGTCAGTGTTGCTCAAATCTGCACGCACTAGATTTACATTGCTCAGATTAGCCTTCGTAAAATCAGCGGCCTTAAGATAAGCGCCTGTCATATGTGCTTGCTGAAAATTAGCGTTACCACAGTTAGCTAAGCTGAGGTTGGCCCCCAACAGATTGCTTCCATGTAGATTTGCCTCGTAGAGATACGCTTCCCCCAGATTCACCCCACTCAAGTTCGCCATGCTCAGATTTGCTCGCGTCAGGTTCGCCTTGCCCAGATTGGCCTGTTTCGCGACTGTACCATACAGTCGTGCTCCACTTAAGTTTGCATGGCTCAGATTAGCTGAACTTAAAATTGCCCCACTGAGATCAGCTCCGCTCAAGTCAGCACTACTCAGATTGGCATCACTCAGATTGGCTTTGCTCAAGTCGGCACCACTCAGATTGGCACGGTGCAAGTCTACACCAATCAGGCGTGCCCCAATCAGATAGGCACGCCTCAAATTCGCGCCATCCAGCTTGACACCACAAAGATCAGTCTCACGTAGATCAGTATTTTGTAAATTCGCGCCAAGAAGGTTCGCGCCAATCAGGCTGACGCCGATCATTACAGCTTTGCTCAGGTTTGCGCCACTGAGATTGACACCACTGAGATTCGCTCCATGCAAGAAAGCCCCACAGATATAGGCTCCTCGCAAATCGGCATCTGAGAGGTCTGCCGCTCGCATACTCCCCCCACTTAGATCGGTTTCTCGCAGATCTGTCTGGCGCAAATCGGCATAATCCAGGATAGGTACACGTTCATCACCGATCGCCTTCACAATTTCTTGCAGGGCCGCCTGTTTCATCAGAAGATACGTCGCCATACTTTTTCCTACCTTAAAGATATTTGCTACATATTCATGCATCTACGCTATAACATTTTACGCAATATTTTATGTTATAGTACTTATATTAATCCGAAATGTGCAAGGTCGCGTACTAGTTCCTGAACATTGTTTATCGTCCTTCCCATTCCGTGTGCCAACTCTTCGAGGGAACGCTTTCCATTGATCAATAACACTAGTTGACGATGGGCACGCGATAGTCCCATTTGCTCTATGCGTTGTAAAGCGACTGGAAGCGGTTGGATAAGAAAGGGAGTGGGTATCACAAGCTCTTGCCCGGTAAATACTACGGGTAAAGGAGGATTTGAAACAGGAGTGTTATGTGACTGATTCTGGAAACGTTCATGGACGGGCCGTGCTCCTTTAGGCAAAGGGGTAGTTGGAATGAACTTTTGTGTATCAGGTAGAACGCTTGCACCCGTAGAAGGACCTTCAAGTAAATATGAAATGTCTTTCGAAGCATCTTGCGGAAAAAAGGAAACAAGACAATTTTCCCACGTGCTTAGATGATTAAAAGCATCAGAAATATTGGAACGGCTCGTCTTTACTTCAGTAATGCGTCCACTGCTAAAGACTATTCTTCCTTCCTCGACAGAAGTTCCTTCGCCACGTTTCGCTATCAATATCCCTGTTTCACGACTCAATTGAACGGTTTGAATGATGCTAACCAGTCGCGTTGCTATAACATATTGTCGCAACATAAGCTGTCTCCACTGACATGAGCGCTTCGCATCAGAAGTTATTCTTACCCTGGTATATCGACATTGATATATCTCTTGGGAAAGTTATCTCAACAATAAAACTCTTCTTCCCCACCAGTGGATATATTTTATCGCTATACGCGAAATATAAATGGTACAAAAGGTTATGTATGAATCGCAGTCAATACGTGTCAGGTCGCTGGAGCGAGTTCTTCCGCAGGGAGGACAATCCTTATCATGAAAATTATACACGATTATGTAGACAATCTCAATTACTATTACTTAATGGCTACTCGCATTTTTAACAGATATAGAGCCGCTTTTTTAGTCTTCATATAATCAACCAATCAACTACGAAATACACATTTACTGATTTTAAAAGTTCATGAATATGAAACAATACCATTAAAAATAAGCTTTCTTTGCTTAAAGACGAGGAAAGGCAAAAGCGAAACCATTCTTCCAAACTATTAGAAAAACGGGCCTTTTTACAACAAAACCTTGACAATCGACATCCTTTTCCGTATAGTAGTAGTAGCTACTACTACTATACGGAAAAGGATGTTTGCATGACTACTGCGATCATTGAAGAGATGAAGTATCTGGGCTTCACTGGCGCTGAGGCTCAGGTCTATGTCTTTTTACTACAACATCCACTCTCAACTGGCTATGAAATCAGCAAGGGCACTGCCCTGGCACGTGCTAATACCTACCAGGCACTAGAAACTCTGGCGGCCAAAGAACGCATCACCGCTGTTAGCCCTGACCCTCTTCGTTATGCGCCCGTTCCGCCCAATCAATTGCTGCAACGTATACAGCAAGAGACCGAGCAGCGATGCCGGGAACTGCAACAACAACTCACTACCCTAAAGCAGCCTGACAACATAGGACATTTCTGGGAACTTGGAGAACGTAGTCGCATCGAAACACGCATGCTTGAACTTATTAACACTGCTCATCATCGTATAGCAGCAAGTTTATGGGCACAGGACCTGGAACAATTTTCCGACGCATTACGCACGGCACGCGAGCGTGGTTGTACGGTGATTCTTAATCTGTTTGGCGAGGCCCAGGCTGATTTTGCAACTGTTTACCAGCATGAGGGGCCAGAAAAAGTTATCGGAGGACATCTTATCGCATTGACTACTGATTTTGCAGAGGCTCTGGTAGCATCTCTCGACGCGCCAGTAACCGGCGTCGTCACGCAAAACCGTACACTGGTGCGCGTCGTGGAAAAGCTTATTCGCGATGAGTCCTATCTTGCTGCAATCTATGAACAGTTCGCGCCTCAGCTAGAAGCAGCGTTTGGTCATCACCTGGTGGACCTGCGCCGCCGTCTTCTCCCTACAACCGATGCTGAACGTCTTGTTGCAATCACTACGTTAGGCTCTGAACCCATCAATTTGCCGTCGAACCTACACTAAACATATAAACACACATTTTTCCTGAGTAAAAGGAGTATATCATCATGGCGAGATCAGTAACCGTTGTTGTCGGTACACAATGGGGCGATGAAGGGAAAGGCAAACTTGTAGATCTGCTCAGTACAGACGCCGACCTCTGCATGCGCTTCCAGGGAGGTGGAAATGCGGGCCATACCGTCATCAACAACTATGGAGACTTCAAACTACACCTGGTTCCTTGTGGCATTTTCAATCCCTCCTGCATGTGTGTTATGGGAACAGGGACCGTCATAGACCCACAGGATCTGCTCTTTGAGCTAACGAATCTTAAGCAGCATTCCGTTGCAATTGACAATCTGTTTGTATCCGATCGTGCTCATGTCGTCATGCCTTACCATAAGCTTCTTGATAAAGTTGAAGATGAGGCGCGAGGAGCCTATCGTGTCGATACCACAGGCCGGGGCATTGGCCCAGCTTATACGGACAAAGTTGCACGTATCGGCATCCGTTTCCACGATCTCCTGCACGAATCCGTCCTTCGCGACAAACTGGCCGTCGTCTTGCGTCGTCATAATGCAATACTTACTCATATTTATAACCGACCACCTTTTGATGAGGAGCAAATACTGACGGATTGCCTGTCCTGGGGAGAACAGCTCAAAGCGCGTATCGTCGACACGGTTCCTCTGGTACGTTCGGCTCTTCACGAGGGGAAGAATATTATTCTGGAAGGTCAGCTCAGCGCTATGAAAGATCTCGATTGGGGATCTTATCCTTTTGTCACCAGCTCATCCCCCACCGCTGCCGGTGCCGCTGCTGGATCAGGCATCCCGCCACGCAGCATTGATCGTATCATCGGCGTTGCCAAAGCATATAGTACACAGGTTGGCACTGGACCTATGCCTACGGAACTACAAGATGCGATGGGAGATCATCTACGTCAGCTTGGTGGCGAATTTGGTGCCACGACAGGTCGGCCCAGACGCGTTGGATGGTTTGATACTATCGTTACCCGTTATGTCGCCGAAATTAATGGCTGTACCGATATCGCCATCACCAAACTGGACGTACTGGATAGTCTGGCGGAGATCCCCGTCTGCACGGCATATCGTTATCAAGGTGAAGTGATTACAGAACTGCCCGATCCCTTGCTCCACGACCAATGCGAACCCATCTATGAGACGCTACCCGGCTGGCAACAATCGACACGAGAAGCTCGCTCATTGCAGGATCTACCACGTAACGCGCGTGCCTATCTTGAGCGCCTGGTAGAATTAGTACAGGTTCCCATCCACAGTGTTGGAGTTGGACCCGAGCGCAACCAGACATTGATCATTTAGGATTCGCCATTAGATTCTGGAGAAACCTAAAAATATCTTGACACCTTTCCCGTTCATTCGCTATACTCACACAGAGAACGGGACATATTTCTATCTTTGTCACACAAGAGCTTTAAATGGAGATCATGGTACAGGAATATACATCAGCTTATCTTGTCATTCAGAAAGGACCGCTGCTTGGCAAGCGTGTTGAAATATGGAAAGAACGCACGACTATAGGTCGTAGCCGCGATTGCGATATATTTTTGGAAGATATTACCGTACACCGCAAGCAGGCGAGTATTTTGCGTGTAGCGACAGGATATGTGCTCTGTGACGATCATGGCAAAGGAGATTGTTTCGTCAACGGAAGCCCGGTCAAAGAACAGCCACTCAAAAGCGGCGATCAACTCCTCTTTGGCAACACGCAACTCACGTTCTATGCCAACGAAGGGACACGACCATTCCAGTTGCCGTCATCACGTGGGCGCGAACTTTTGATTGGTAAAACGCCTGAAGCCCAGGCAATTGCACGCCTCGACCTGAAAAATGCACATAGTGGTGTTCAGAGCGTCGAACTCTTATCTAAAATGACGATTGGACGCAGCCGCGATTGCAACATTTTCCTGGAAGACCTCGCTGTGAGCCGCCATCACGCCACGTTGCACAAACTCGCGAACAGCGAATACGAATTGATTGACAATCGTTCTGCAACGGGGACATTTGTCAATGGACAGGCCATCATGCGCACGCTTCTTCACGAAGGTGACCAGATTCAGATTGGCGGAACAACGTTTACATTTCGCATTTCGCATGCATAGGGTTTATACATGGCACGGGTTTATACATGGCACCCCTACACCAGTAACAAAAGGCCGAGTGAAGATGGATAGGGTACTACTGATGCGGCAGGTGCTGAAGATATTGCATGCGCAATCCGTAATAATCGATTTTCGCGCCATCGCGCTTCTCTAATGGTGGCGCGTACGCACGTGTCTTCCGCATAAATAGCCGTACTTCCTGCGGCACTTCAGAAACGCTTCCACTTGCTCCTTGCCGGACAGAGGTGGAGGAAACATTGCGATACAGCGCATTAAAAGGAAGCGAGTGAATAAAGTGAGCAAAACGCTGATTCTGTGGTTGATTTAATAGTTCAGCTAACTCTTTCTCCCCTGCATTGCCACGTGGCGCGACCAGCAATTCCGCACGTTTGAACAGTTCAAAGAGCGATGCATCACGATCCTGATAGTAATGTGGATCAAGAATTTGCACGATCTTGTCAAACCCCAGCAGAAAAAGGATACGCTTCACACGCGGGAAAGAACGATGGATGGCCTCAGCCTGCTCAACATATAAGCCTCGATTAAACAAAAGAATGCCAGCGTGAGGGAGACGTTTATGCAAAATGTCATCCAGTAGCACGATACGATCCAGCAGCAAGGGTCGCTCTACCGCCTCTTTATCCACTGTGCGCTTGCTAAACGCGGCGTAGAGGGTCATCGACTCATGGACACGTGCAAACTCTCGCGCCTGCTTCAACAGGGCAATGTGAGCCGTCGTGGGTGGATTAAACGAACCGGGGAAAACGATTACGCTTCCATGTGGCTGCGGTCCACCCGGAACAATAAAAGCTCGTGGCTCAGTTTCCGGCTGCAATTGATCAAGGAGCGCCTGCACACCCTTTAAGCGTTGTATAGTACGCGTTGAGAGATACATTGTGTTTGTCATAACACTATTTTACATCATCTGGCACTTTCCCTTGATAACGATCACTACATAACACTTCGCCAAATTATTCTATGACTTCGTTCCATTGGCGAACGGGTTCAATATTGGTAAAAGTAGAGATATCTGAATAGATCTCATTACCATGTTGTGCGAGCGCTGCCCCGAAAATCTTCTCCAGACTTGACCCAGAAATATGCCGTACAGATAAAACTTGGGGCTGGAGCCCCAGGTGAAGCCAGACATTTTTGAACTTCAAATCTCACGCAATTCTCTCCTAAAAAGTGTGCAAACATTGGAACATGTCTTTTAGCGAAGTAGTCGAAATCAAATGTACCATCTTTTTGAATTGGATACGCCACTACTGCACAAAACATATTGATGTCTCTCTTTCTTAATGAGGTAAGCTACTTACACAAAATGTAGAAAATAACGAGAGCAATTTCTTTGATTTGCTCTTTTTGGATAAGACAACTTGAGAATACTCTCTTCTCTTGAAAAAAACTTCTTCTATCTTGCTCTCTTTCTCTATTCCAAATACATTTCAGTACATCACATGGAAATAACATAGCTCCTCTGTTGAGGCTTTCAGTATAATGAAAAAAGGGATGGAGTCACAATGTAGTAGAAAGAGGTATATCACTTATGTTCTATCGTTTACTTTTCGTTCACAAACGTTCTCAGTGGCTAAGTATTATCATTGTAGCATTAACACTTATACTCATGGGGTGTTATTTGCAGAAAGTCAGCAATACGTCAGCGGCGGCTACACATATATCATCCAACCAGGACCGCATCATTGTACAGCTTTTTCAGGTGCCTGGTTTTATCTATCCATCTATCAATGGTGTACCAGAGTGGACGCTTTACGAAGATGGATTGCTCATCTTTAAGCCTGAAAGCGGTTTAGATCTGGTTCAGGCACACCTTTCGCCAGATGAGGTTCGCTCTATTCTCAACGTGATTGTGCGCCAGAACGCCTTTTTTGCCAGTACAAAAGATGCTTATGGACGCCTCATCCCGGATGCAGGTTCGCTTCTCTTGAGTGTTAATAGCAATGGTCAATCCAAACAGGTCACGCTTTATGGTAAACCAGATCCGATAGTAGACGAGCAGACGCGGCATATCTTTGCCATCAGGGATTTTCTGCTCAACTATCATCCTGTAGGAACACGGCCATACACACCATCTGGCGTAGCGTTATTGGTTATTCCACAACAAGGGGCGAGTACTAACGTGCCCGTCTGGCCCTATAAAGATATCTCTCTGGCACGGACTGCAGTTCTAGAATGTCCATTTCTTCCATCCGGCTCGATAAATTGCTCTTCTGATAGCAGGAATAAAGCTGGCGTCCTACCCGTCTTTGGGCAACGTGGTCTGGTATTGTTGCAACGAACACATAATGGTTCTTATGCATTTGTAAAAGAGCAAGGCAAAACCTATCGCCTCATCGTCTGGCCTCTTTTACCGGATGCCTTCTATCCACATAAAAATGGGACGTTTGGGATTGCGGTGCAGGGAGTTAATAGCGGGATATGGCCCCTTCTTTACAGTACATATGGGGTCAGTTAAGCAGTGAGCGTCATAAATGCGGCCTCTACGCTGTTCGGTTAACATTCGTATGAGGAACTCCAAAACCATTGGGTTCAGATAATCGTGTATCCTTAGAGAGAAGATACACGATTATCATAGTACAAGTCAAGGAGCACAAGCGTATGAGTGCCATCCAGGAAGAGATCGTGCGTGCATTTATGACCGCACTGGAGACGAATGATCAAGACACGGCTGATAGCTATCTGAGCGAAGATTTCACCTTTAGCGGTTGGACGCCACTGCCGCTGAATAAAAAGGACTTTCTCACAGTTATAGGGGGCCTTAAAAGCGGCATCCCAGGTCTCATCTTTAATCTGCATAACATTGATGAACAGAAAGATGCGGTCACTGCAACCATGCAAATAGCGGGTTATCAGACGGACATATTTGTCCTGCCACCATTAGGATTGCCGCCAATTCCGCAAACAGCAAACAGCGTTTCGTTACCAGCGGAAGATGTGAAATTCGTGTTGCGTGATGAGCGAATCGTGCATATGATTGTTCAGCAGACTCCTGGCGGCGGCATCAATGGACTCTTACATCAGTTAGGCATTAATGTTGCGCCAAGCCAGTAAAAAATCTTTGCACACCATCTGGAATTAATCGGCATATTCCTGTTGGCGAACGCGCTCATACACTTTCTGTGCTTCGGCTCTTCTTCCCAATTGTTTCAGGGTATCAGCCTTGTTGTAATGGAAGGCTGCTACATGTGGCTGGAGTTGCACAGCACGTTCATAAGCTGCGAGTGCCTGCTCATAACGTCGCACTGCAAAATAGACATTCCCTTTTCCGTTGTAGGCTGAAGCCAGGCGGGGATTGAGTTGAAGGGCATGGTCAAATGCAGCCAATGCCTCCCGGTAACGCTTCAATTCGTAGAGCAGGTTGCCTTTCCCATTATAGGGTGAAGCGGCATCTGGACGCACATGGATCGCTTGCTCAAACGAAGCCAGCGCCTCCTCGGGACGCTGCAGGCTCCACAATACCCAGGCTCTCCCATCCAATACCTCGGCGCTCTCTGGGTTTAAGATCAGCGCCTGTTCGTATGCCTCCAATGCCTCTTCGTAGCGTTGCAGATGATAGAGCGTATCGGCTTTAAACTCATAGGTCTGTGCTACCTCGGGGGCAAGGCGTATAGCGTGCTCGAAACAGGCAAGAGCCTCTTTATAATATGTCAGTCGATAGAGAGTTCTTCCCTTTCCCGAATATGCCGGGGCATAGCTGGCATCCTGCTGGAGAAGGCGGTCATAGATATCTAAAGCTTCTTTATAACGTCCGAGCCGCCGCAATGCCCAGCCTATGCCATCATAAGCACTCAGGCAGGAGGGATCACGCTGTAACGCTTCTTCATGAGCTGCAATCGCCTCCCCATAACGGCCTAATGAGTACAATGCATTTCCTTTGCCCTGATAGGCATCAACCAGATCCGGGTCACGTTGCAGCACATGTTCGAAGATAGCCAGGGCTTCTTTATAATGTCCAGCATTGAATAGGCGATTCCCCTCATCCAATCGATGGTCATCGGTCTCCTTGCGGGTCGTTGAAGGTGCATTAAGGAGTGCGTGAACAAAGGAGATAATGTCGGGATAACGATTCTCGCGTTGCTTCTCCAATGCACGTAAAATCGCCCGCTCCATATACGGTGGGATAGCGGGATTAAGCTCCGAAGGTGGCAAGGGAGCTTTCGATTGGTGCATCTTGCCAATCGTGACTGCATGCTTTGCCATAAATGGGGGTTGCCCGGTCAATAGTTCATAGGCGATACAGGCCAGTGCATATTGATCGCTGCGCGGACTCGCCGCCCCCTCAAACTGCTCCGGGGCCATATAGAGCGGTGAACCGATGACATTGACATATTTTGTTTTCGTTGTTTCTAAAAACACTGCAATGCCAAAATCGGCAATCAATGCTTCGTTTTTTATATTGAAGAGGATATTTTCCGGTTTCAAGTCCCGATGAACAATATTTTGCTCATGGACATATTGCAAACCCTGGCCTACTTGAGTCAGTACGGTGAGGACTTGATTTAAGGGAAGTAGAGTCTCTTTTTCCTCCATACGATCCCGCAAGGAGCTATTTGGTGCAAACTCGGCTACCAGGTAGGGGAAGCCCTCATCATCGATGCCAACATCATAGATTGGTAGAATATGCTCGTGTTTGAGCATTTCAAGGAACTGGGCCTCACGTAGGAAATTTGCTCGTTCTTTATCCGATTCCAGGTAATTGAGATGCAGCACCTTGATCGCGACAATACGATTTGCAAGATAAAGATGTACTCCCTTGTAAACACGCCCGAATGCCCCACTATTAATCGCTTCAGTGATACGGTAATTTCCGACCTGTTTGCCAATATATGAAATATCTTCTGTATCTTCGTCTTGCATATATTTAATATGTCTTTCAATTCTATAGTTTCAACAGGCGTGTTGGGTAACACACCACATACACGCGGGCGCGATCAATCTGACCCCTACATCATTATGAATAGGATTATAAATCATAGAATGATCCAAATGGTGTAGAGATCGGATTGATCCGCCCATCTGCAACCCCTACGAGTCTTTCATCAAACGGCGCAATACCGTCAGTAGGATACCACCATTTTCGTAGTAAACGACATCAATGGCACTATCCAGACGAGCAACGGTCTGGAATGAGAAGGTCGAACCATCCTCACGCGTCACCTTGACCGTCACTTCCTGGCGGGGCTTCAATCCTTGTTCGATACCCTCAATATCATAGGTTTCGTGTCCGGTCAGACCTAGCGATTCTTTGCTCTCTCCAGGTACAAATTGCAGGGGTAGAATACCCATGCCAACCAGGTTGCTGCGGTGAATACGCTCGAAGCTTTCGGCAATGGCGGCACGTACTCCAAGGAGTAAAGGACCCTTGGCTGCCCAGTCACGTGAGCTCCCGGAACCATACTCTTTTCCAGCCAGAATGATCAGCGGCACGCCTTCCTGCTGGTAACGCATCGACGCTTCATAGAGCGTCGTTTGTTCGCCATCGGGGAGGTGGACGGTATAGTAACCCTCTTTACCCGGCGTCAGGCGGTTGCGCAGGCGAATGTTGCCAAAGGTACCGCGTACCATGACCTCGTGATTGCCACGTCGCGCTCCATAGGTGTTGAAGTCACGCTTTTCCACTCCATGCTCTTGTAAGTAGCGACCGGCAGGACTTGTGGGTGAGAAGCTGCCAGCAGGGGATATATGGTCTGTCGTGATGGAATCGTCCAGCATAGCCAGTACACGTGCGTTATGGATGTCCTTAACGGGCTGTGGCTCCGCTGACATGTCTTTAAAGAATGGCGGCTCCTGAATGTAGGTAGAGTCGGCATCCCACTCGAAAAGTGCGCCCGTCGAGTTCGTCAATGAGCGCCAGTGCTCGTCGCCTTCAAAGACACTGGCATAGTTGCGCGAGAATACGTCCGGGGTGACTGCGCTGGTAACCACGTCGCGTACTTCTTGTTGAGAAGGCCAGATATCGCGCAAGAACACATCGTCGCCGTTGATATCAGTGCCGATTGCCTCTTTCGTCAGGTCAATATCGACCGTACCAGCCAGGGCGTAGGCGACAACCAATGGAGGTGAGGCCAGGAAACTGGCACGTACCTGTGGATGGATACGCCCCTCAAAATTGCGATTGCCACTGAGAACGGCTGCAACTATGAGGTCGTTGTCTTGTACCGCCTCAGCAACTGGATCGGAGAGCGGACCGCTATTCCCAATGCAGGTTGTGCAACCGTAGCCAACGAGGTGGAAACGTAGAGCCTCCAGGTACGATAAGAGATTTGCGTTCTCCAGATAGTCCACGACGGCACGTGATCCGGGGGCCAGGCTCGTCTTGACCGATGGATTGACGGAGAGACCTCGCTCTACTGCATGCTTCGCTACCAAACCAGCGGCGATCATCACTGATGGATTCGAGGTGTTGGTGCAACTGGTAATGGCCGCGATGGCAACGGAACCATCGGTCATATGGGTCTCCATATCGCCGAGTTGGACCGTCACATCTTTGAGGTGCCCATTATGGCCACGATGTCCATTCCTCTTCGTCGCGTCTTCGGCCTGTACAACGGGGTCGGGGTTAGGGTTTCCACCCTCACTTGACCAGCGTATCGTGGCATTCTCGGACGATGCAACGTCGGCAGCGGCCTCAAAGCGGTCTGCGTACGCCTCGCGGAAGACCTGTCCCATGTTCTGCATGAGCACACGATCCTGAGGGCGACGTGGACCTGCAAGGCTTGGTTCAATCGTTGTCAGATCGAGTTCCAGCAGATCGTCGAACTGTGGCTCAGGCTGCTCGTCTGTACGGAACAATCCCTGCGCCTTTGTGTATTGCTCGACCAGTTCTATGACTTGCGGATCGCGCCCGGTCATCTGCATGTAACGCAGAGTTTCGGCGTCAACGGGGAAGAGGGTCGCAGTGGCACCGAATTCAGGCGACATGTTAGCAATTGTGGCACGATCGGCCAGGGGGAGGTTACTCAGGCCAGGGCCAGTGAACTCGACGAACTTGCCAACGACCCCACGTTTGCGCAACATCTGCGTTACCGTCAAGACCAGATCAGTTGCGGTTGCGCCTTCTGGTAGCGCACCTGAAAGACGGACACCGATCACTTCCGGTGTGAGCAGGTAGATTGGCTGACCGAGCAATACGGCCTCCGCTTCGATGCCACCAACACCCCAGCCCAGGACGCCGAGTCCATTAATCATGGTCGTATGTGAATCGGTGCCGACAAGCGTATCGGGATAGGCAATTTTTGCACCATCCTCTTCCTTCGTCATCACGACGGAGGCGAGGTATTCAAGGTTGACCTGGTGCACGATGCCTGTACCTGGAGGGACAACGCGGAAATTATGGAACGCTTCCTGGCCCCAGCGCAATAACGCATAGCGCTCACTATTGCGTTCGTACTCGCGTTCAACGTTACGTGCGAAAGCCAGGACTGATCCGAAAGAGTCGACCTGTACAGAATGATCAATAACCAGATCAGCGGGCACGAGAGGATTAATTTTTTGCGGATCTCCATGCATACGTGCAACGGCAGAACGCATGGCAGCGAGGTCGGCAACGGCAGGCACCCCAGTAAAATCCTGTAACAGGACGCGAGCAGGCAAAAATGGGTACTCGGCCTCATTCTGACTCGCGTGACCGGGGGTCCAGTGGGCGAGGGAGAGGACATCATCTTCCGTGACAAGCTCTCCCCCGGCATGGCGCAACATATTTTCTAAGATAACCTTGACCGTAAACGGCAAACGATCCAGCCCTTGCACACCGCGTTGCGCTAGAGCCTCCAGACGATAATAATGAATGGTACCAAATGCCCCGTTAAGCGTGGCACGAGCACCAAATACATCTTTGTATGCAGTCATAGTCATATCCTTTTTAATTGGAGTTAGCAGGTGTAGGGGATGAATGACTTCCCAGTGAATGTAAAAGTCGGTCCTACTTACCGTAAAAACATTTTCTTTTGACCCCATTATACACGTTGTTCGTTCCCTCTTGCCAATCAAAGCTCAACTGAGAAGATTGAAAAGCACGTGATACCTGTTTATAAAAGAGATGAGTATAAATTTGACCTTAACGAGCGCCTCATCTGCTGAATCCTCTATTGACAAAGTACTCATACTTTCGCTACAGTAGAAGGAACAATAGATCAAATTTTGATAGTATTGATGTGTAGGACAGGGAGGACGACGGCAATGGGGTTGTGTTTAGATGTTGAACATTGTGGATATGAAAATCGCGAAAATGCTCGCTTCTGTGCACGGTGTGGCTTTCCTCTAAAAGGAACATTTCTACAGGAACGCTATGAAATTCAAAATCTTATTAATCAGGATCGTAATATCATTACCTTAGATGCCTATGATCACAATAACGACCAGTCTGTGACGGTACGTGCAATCGTTCCACAGCGAACGACGCTACAGGAACGAGAGAGTTTCTTGCAGGATGCTGAGTTCGCTCGTTCACTCTCGGCGCGGATCACTGATCCCAACAGCATTCGTGTTATTGATTATGGACAGGATGGGCCGCTGGCTTATCTCGTAAAGAGCGAACTCTCTGTTCCGGTAGCAAAACAGCCCGTTTCCACTGTGCATGCCTCTGCTTATGTTGGAGGGAATGCAGTTCAACCGGCGCAGGCATTGCTAAATGACGATGAAGAGATGGCGACACAACTGCGCATTGCTGTGCCTACTCTACCCAGCAGCAAGCCGGAACAGGCATATCAGCAACAGTCACCTGATTGGCTAGCCAGGGGCAATATCGCGTACGAGCTCAATAATTATGAGGAGGCGCTGGCGGCATACGAGACGGCGTGTAATCAGGATAGTACTTCTATCGATGCGTGGAGCGGAAAAGGGGCGACACTTCTGCACCTGGGTCGACCGGAGGAGGCGTTGCAGGCCTATAACCATGCTCTCTCCTTACGCTCTAACGATGCAGAGCTATGGACATTACGTGCCAACGTCCTGCACGAATTGCGCAGCTTCGAGGAAGAGATGTATTGCTACGAGCAGGCTCTAACGTATGATCCCAACTACGTGTACGCCTGGAGTGGAAAAGGTATGGCGCTGGCAGAGCAGAATAAGCCTGAAGAGGCGTTGCTGGCATTTGACCGTGCATTGCTGCTAGATCCGCGCCAGAGCACCGTCTGGCAAGCAATGGGTGATACCCTTTATAGCCTGCAACGCTACGATGAAGCGCTGATTACCGTCGATCGCGCCCTTGAGATTGACAACCAGCGGCCTGCACTCTGGGATACGCGGGGCAATATTCTGCGGCGGATGAAAAATCCAGAAGAGGCTCTTCCTCTGCACGAGCGTGCTCTGCAAATCGACCCCCAAAACGCAACATTATGGTTTGATAAAGGCAACGATCTCCGCGATATGCGCCGTTATGCCGAAGCGTTGTCAGATTATGATAATGCCCTTGCACTTGACCCAACATTAGCAGGGGCGTGGTATAATCGAGGAAATGTTTTAGCTACCCTCAGGATGTTTGAAGATGCGCTGGAATCTTATGACCACGCCCTCGAATATGATGATGGACTCATCTCAGCCTGGTACAATAAAGGGAGCCTTTTGCATGAATTGAAACGGCATGCAGAAGCCATTGACGCCTTCGATCGGGCGCTGGCGGTCGACACACACTATATTGCAGCCTGGAATAATAAAGGACTCTCTCTCTTCGCGCTTGGGCGTATGGATGAAGCACTGGCCGCTCTTGATCAGGCAACATCCTTTGCACCTGAAGAACCGGACGCCTGGTACAATAAAGCCGTCGTACTGGAAAAAGTGGGGCGCAAACCAGAAGCACTGACGTGTCAGCAGTGGGCGCATTCGCTGGAAGAGCAGAGAAAAATGGGACAGGCATAACAATATCTATAGTAATACACATATTATGAATACGCCATACTTTCTATCCTGACTTTTTCAATGATCATGTGTGATGGAAAGGGAGAGCTACAAAAAGAATGCGTCAATAAGCGCATTGGACTATTGGGTGCCATTAGCGGAACCTGACGAACCTGGGACCTATCTGAGGTACCCCTTTATGACTCGGAGGAGGGAATGCGACGCTGCGCCGATCTGGTTGATTGCGGATATGACAACCGGGACAGCGAACTATTTTGTCGAGCATGTGCACTGCCGCTACTAAAGACTGCTTTGGCTGGACGTTATATGGTTGAAGCGTTACTTAGTAAGGGAGGTTACGCGGCGGTTTTTCGGGGAGTAGACCAGAATCTCTCGCGCCACATTGCTATCAAAGTGCTGTTGCCAAGTAAAACGACTCCTGGCGAACGTGAGCATTTTTTGCGTGAAGCACGTATCGCGGCTACGTTAGATCATCCGAATATCGCGCCAATTCTCGATTATGGCAAGGATGGTCCTAGCGTCTTTCTCGTCATGCCTCTTTATACATCTGGTTCTTTACGCACACGCCTTGCGCAGGCCGACGGTCCTTTGCCTGCATCGGAGACGGTACATAATTTTCACCAGTTAGCCAATGCATTGTATTATGCACATACACGGCCACGCCCGGTCATCCATCGCGATATTAAGCCGGAGAATATTTTGATCCATCAGGAAGATTCGCGCCTGGTGATTACCGATTTTGGGATTGCACGTTCCCTTGAGCCGGGTGCAACTTTTGGCAAGACGGTCACCGTACGTGGTACGGTGGGCTATATGGCTCCTGAACAGACAACGGGCATTGTGGACCCACGGAGCGACCAGTATGGTTGCGCTGTGGTGCTCTACGAGATGCTCACTGGCTACCATCCCCTTGATCCATTTGCGGGCGTTATCCCGCCTGTATCTTCCCTGAATAATGAGCTACCTACGGCGATGGATCTTGTGATACAACGCGCCCTGGCACCACGTCCAGAAGAGCGCTTCCCGAATATGACGGAGTTTATGCAGGCATTTGATGTTGCCTGTCGCCCTACAACGAAAATGCGACCTCTTCCACCCGCGACTCCGCCAGAAGCGCATACTTCACCACAAGGGCGTAATAATTTGACGAATCCAGCGGTGGCATCGGCTGGTACAGGTCGCAACAGTTCGGTCAATCAGCAGTACGTCTCGCGTGCACATGTTAATACGGGAACGGTACGTGAGAAATGCCGTGAGGGCGATCAATATCTGAAGATGCAACACTATTCACAGGCTTTACAGGCGTATGAAGAAGCTCTGCGCATCGACCCGCGCAATTTCTATGCCTGGAATGGCAAGGGGACGGCACTCTACAATCAAGGCAATTACCGTAAAGCGCTGGAGGCGTATCAGCATGCCACAGATATTGATCCGGAGAGCGCAACAGTCTGGGTGAGCGCTGGCCTGGCCCTGAATCGGTTGCAGCGCTATCAACAGGCCCTGGTGCATTTTGAACGCGCCCTCAGAATCGATCCAAACTATGTCGCGGCATGGAACGGCAAGGGAGATGCGCAACTCGACATGAATTTGCCGGATGACGCTCTTAATTCTTACGAGCAGGCGCTAACCTACGATCCCAGGAGTTTCCAGGCATGGAACGGGCTGGGCAATGCACGTTCCAGCTTGCGAGACTATTCAGGAGCCGTCGAAGCCTATACACACGCTCTACTGGTGAACTCGCGTAGCGCCGTCGCGTGGTGTAACAAGGCGGAAGCGCTGATGCGCCTCGGCCATAACCGGGCCGCGCTCGATTCCTTGAACGAGGCCACCGAGATGGATAAAAGCTACATCCGCGCCTGGACGCTTAAGGCCGAGGTATACGAGTCGTTGGGCAATCCCCAGGAAGCTCAAAAAGCACGGAGAAGGGCCAGACCATGGGGGACGATGAACTAAAACCTCCGATCTTCGTCCAGGGTAGGGGCGTCACCTTGCGTCATTTTTTTCCGAAAGAGTTGGAGTCAATGACGCAAGGTGACGCCCCTACCCTGGACAGCGATTAGCTGGCAATTCCCCGGCGCATTGAGAATACACCGAGGCCCAGGGCAATTAGTGCACATATAGCCAATACAAGCACATCCAGCCCTAATTGATCAGATGAACTATAGAATATTGCCTGTTGTAAAGCATGCACGCCATAAGTAAGCGGAATATAGGTTGAGATATTCTGTAATACTTGCGGCTCAAACGCTATTACGCCAACCCCTCCTGACAGGAAGAACAGGTAGAAGGCAACGTTGACGGAAATGGCAATGACAGGCAACCCACGTTGCAATGCCGCTCCCAACGCCACACCTAGTCCTGTACTCATCAGGGCTATAAGAGCGATGATTAGCAGAGTACTGAGCCAGTAGATCCCTTCCGGCTGCGTCCAGCCCAATATATCAGCAAGCAAGAGCACAAGGAAACCTAACAGGAAGGTGGTAATAAAACCCGATAAGACCTTCCCAGTGATAATCGCGAAATTTGTCGCGGGTGAAAGCAATAGCTCCTTTACAGTACGCGTCTCCCACTCACGGGCGGCGCTAACACTACTCGTTATTAAGCCTGAGATCATTAGCAAAAGCACGATGTCAGGCAAAACGCTATATTGAAATATTTGTATATCCTGCCGACGTAAATCCTGCTCGTGGACCGTGACTTTGATTGGGCTTGCGCTCCCTTGTGCTTGATAAAACTGCGTGATCGCATCTGGCACGGAACGACGGATATCATTTGTAAAGTCCAGGTTGAGATTATTGAGAGTGACCTCAACGGGCGAACTGGCGTGCGCGGCGACCCGTTGCGTAAAATTGGCAGGAATGGTGATCACCGCAGCCACCTGAATATCCTTGAGCAATAGCTGGGCCTGAGCCGGCGTAGCGTCAGTGATACGAAATACATCTGCATTATGGAAAATCTGCTGCATTTCGCGTCCCTGTGGGCCTGTATCGAGCGTTACCAATGCGACGGGACTACGCCCGACCGCCGCCGCTCCCAGTGCCTGCACAAGTAGGAAGACTAGAGGTGGCAGAAGTGTCGTGGCGATGTTGCGTCCGTTACGCAACCATACAGCCAGATCTTTTCTGAAAATTGCTCCGACCGTGCGCAAAAAAGAGGTGTTCATCACTTTTTCTCCTTTATAAAAACAAACAAACTTAGATCTCCATCTGGGTAGGGCGTCACCTTGCGTGCGCTCGTTTCCCGATGAACATTATTCCCGGCGAACGGGCGCACGCAAGGTGACGCCCTAACCGGATCTGGCTAACTTGCAACTGTGCTGCGCCTCAATACAATAGCCGCCAAAACAATCAAAACGAGCGCATAGCCACAGAGGATCAACACATTGGTGCCTAATCCAAGGGTATTTAGCGTAAAGTTGTGGAAAGCATGCTGCTGTAACACGATGGCATAATACACGGGAAAGAGCTGAGCAAAGACCTGTAGCGCTGGCGTGTTAAAGGATATTGGTCCGAAAGCTCCACTCAAGAAAAAAAGCGGCAGAGAGATGCCAAATGCCATGGCAATAAACGCCTGCCTCTGCTTGATAAGTGTGCCAAGCAGTGTACCAAAGGCAATGAAGATCGCCAGCGTCAAGGCGGTGAAGCCTATCACCTCTCCCCAATGAGCGGGATGAACACCGATGATGATGATTAGCACAGCTAATACAACGATGACTGCAGCCAGACTCATGATAAAAGCCGCCAGCATTTTCCCCATTACTACTGCACTCCGATTGGCTGGCGAGAGCAACAACTCTTTCATAGTGGCATTCTCCCACTCACGCGCCGCAGCCGTCCCAGACTGTATGAGTCCTCCCACGACCAGGGCAATCACGAGAATCGAGACCGTCAGGTACGGAACATAATCGGTATCCTGAGCATAAAAATCGTGTTCGCTCATCGTAATATCCACGAGATGGGGAAACGCTTTTGCATAAAATGTGGTGATGGAAAGTGGTACTGCACGCCGAATGTCGTTCGTAAAGTCAGTGTTTAGATTATTCACCTGCACACCAACCTGAACAGGCTGGTTGTTTTGAATACGTGCATCAAAATCGGCTGGGATGGTGACAACGGCGACAATACGCCCGGTCTCGATCAGCGTGTGTGCGGCGTTGGCCGTGTTTTGTTGCAGGCGAAACGAGTGTGCGTGTGACATAGCAGTATAAAACTGTTGCGCATAGGGACCTGTATCCTGCATCACAACTGCTGTTGGAGCCGCACCTCCTCCCGACACCATCAGGCTAAACAGGATGAGAAAATTCAAGGGCAGGAATATCGAGATAATGGTGAAGATACGCTCAGTAAGGGCGCTCTTGATATCCTTTTTTGCGCAAGCCCAGATAACTCGCAATGTATAAAGCATTTCTTGTATCTCTCCTCTTAATCGCGCAAGGCAGTTCCGGTCAGACGTAGGAATATTTCATCCAGATTTGGCTCGCGCACATTGATATCGCGCAACTCATCTTTCTGGGCAATAATCGCAATCACCTGCGGCACAATATTACTCACACCCAGTGTAGTAATAGTCAGGTGATTCCCATCTTGCCTGACTTCTTCCACACCCTCAATGGCTCGTATCTGGTCAGAGGCAGTGCTATGAGCGATGGTATCCAGTTCGATGACACTACCACCGTAGATCTGCTTGAGATGAGTGGGCGTATCGACGGCTATCAATTTGCCATGATCGATGATGGCGAGGCGGTCGCAGAGTATCTGTGCTTCCTCCAGGTAGTTGGTGGTAATCAGAACCGTCTTGCCCTGCTCGCGCTGTAAGAGAATATAATCCCAGATGGCACGCCGGGCCTGTACATCGACGCCCAGCGTTGGTTCATCGAGATAGATCAATTGTGGATCATGCAAAAGTGCGCGGCCCAACGCGAGACGACGTTTCATGCCACCGGAGAAGGTTCCCACGCGCAAATCTTTGCGATCATCTAGCTGCACGAGCTTGAGCATTTTTGTGATGCGCTCTTTCTTTTCTTTACGCGGAATGCCAAAGATATCGGCGTGAAAATCCATATTCGTCCATGCAGTTAGTTCCTCATAAAGGGCCGTCTCCTGTGGTACAGCCCCCAATAACTGATGGATTTTGCGCACATCATGACGAACGTCGTGACCTAATACGCGCACCTCGCCGCTGGTGGGCACGCTCAGGCCGCTAATCATATTGATAGTTGTCGTTTTACCGGAGCCATTTGGTCCCAGCAAGCCAAAGATCTCTCCACGCTGTACTGTGAGGGAGAGGTGATCGATCGCCTGGAATGTGCCGAAGCTTTTGCAGAGATCGATCATTTCGATGGCGGGACTATCTTGAGTATTATTCATAAAAATGTCCTTTCATTTCATTTTCAAAGACATGACCAGGCAACAGGTGGAAACGGTCGCCGGTACCTGGGGCGACTGCGCCCAGGTTCGCAATCAATTGTTGTATCTTTTCCAGGAAATCTTTCTGCTCGGCTGAAGAGAAGCTTTGCATCATGGTTGCATTGAACTGTGTAACGGCTGCGAAGAGAGCGGGCATGATTTCTCTTCCTTCGTCGGTGAGATAGACCTTTACGACCCGGCGATCCTCACGATCATGTCGCCGCTCGACTAATCCGCTCTGCTCCAGCCGCTTGACAATGCCGGTGATGGTGGGTGCATCGAAGCCGCGCTTCTGACTAAGCGTGCCTATAGGAAGACCTTGCTGCTCAAAGAACAGAGCGGAGAGTATTCCCCATTGGGGTGGTGTCACCACATACGATTTTCCCAGTTCCAGGCAGCAGCGCTTTAAGACTTCAAAGAAGGCATATTCTGCACAACGCTGCGAATAGAACAGCCAGTAGCCAATGGTATTCTCTGGTCGTAGCTCCATCATTTTCCTTTCTACAGGTTAGATAACAATAAAGATAAACTTAGCATGCTAAATATTAGCACACTAATAAATATAAGTGCGAAATTGCTTTTTGTCAATGGGTACGTAGATGGCAATTTACATAACTGGTGCGAAGGTGAGGCTGTGAATGTGTGTGTTTTTTTGCGAATTCGGGATCTTTTGGGATACACGGTATACACGATTTTGGTTTATAGGTAGCGTTGCGAATGGGGGTGGGGCCACATTCGGGCCCACGGGCTTGTTCACTCCGTTCACCGCGCCCCTACACATTGGTTAAACGAAGGGGGTTGGAGCGCTATAGCGTGGGAGACAGGGTTATCGATAATTAATAATGGGTTAGATTTATAGCATTTCCAGTGAAAGCATGTATTGGGCGCTGGGGGACAGATCGAGCTTCATTGCTTTATCAAGCGGGATGAAAACCATGGCGTCACCTTCGCCCAGGATCACATCTTCCTGATGGGCTGTGGTGGAGGCGACAAATACGTAATATTCGTTATAGAGTTCTGGGTCGTGGGCCTGATTGGAGTGTGCCATGCCAGCGTAACGTTAATGGGCCTTCTATGCGTAAGCCTGTTTCCTCTAGCAATTCACGGTGAGCAGCTTCTTCGGGGGTTTCGCCGGGTTCAATGCCACCACCGGGTAGCCCCCACTTGCCAGGGGCGGAGGGTGCCTGGGCGTCGCGGAGTTGTAAGAGTACACGTTCGGCCTCGTCTACGAGCATCACGACGGCAATACGTCTTTTGGGTGTGGTGCCAGGGATTGGTTGATCTGACATTATTTTTCCTCTGCTAGAAAGCAGTGTACATGGGTGTGAGCGGAATTGCAAGGGGATGGGAAGGCCTTGGAAACAGAATTGTCTTCGACGTGATCTCTATATTTGAGGGCGCGTTGGTTTGCCATGTTGGGCAAGATACGCATCAAACTGGGCTGGTGTGCGTACGTTATGGTTCAGTATAGCATCATAGATGTCGGTGCTATAGACTTCCGTTCGATAGGTGGGAAGCTGACACCAGAGATCCTTAATCCAAAGGATAGTCAGGCGCATCTCGGGTGTAAGCTGCTGCTCAAGGGCGTCCTGCACTGGCTCTGGATGCTGATCGTAGCCGAGCCAGAACGAGATGTCGAGCTTCCATTCGTTGCCCATATCTGTATCATACAGGCAGGCAAAATAGTACCGTTCGTAGATTTGTGCGCCAGTCAGGTTGAACGGGCCACTCTGGTTAAAATAACGTACCTGCTTGACTTGCGCGTTGAGATACAAGGGGCGCATAACCTCAAAGGCTTCTTCCAGACTCAAAGCAGGAGATGAAACGGCGAGATCGATGTCGCGCCAGACCATTAAGCCGAGCGTTGAGCTACCAACCTGGCGGAGCGTGCCCACCTTGCTCAATAGTGGAATGAGTTCGAGTTCGTCCAGCACGGTTTGCGCTTCGTGTTGGAGGGTGTTTTGACGTTGGAGCAGGTGGGTGGCGTGTTCTGGTTGGAGGGTGTCTGGGGATGATGTGTTGGTCATAGTTAGTTTCCTTTTTGTGGCTTTTGTACGCACGATTGCAAAAAGTGATGGGCAACTTCGAATGGAAGCGTTTATTGTCTTGTCCTATATCTTCTCCTATACTTCATAGTATACCAGTATCCTTGCGTATTTTCTAATTCCGCTCTTCCACTTTTTCCTTGTTATGAAATTGACCCATATTGTGTTCGATGCGGCTAAAACGTTTGGCAAATCACACAATTTATTGAGAGATATGTTCAGCAGAAGCACTTCAATAAATTGCCAGACGCCATAAATGTGGTCCCTACCCTTTCTACACGTTTTATTTTAGAGGTGAGACGCGTTAAAGCAGTTGCAAAGCGAGACCGCAACCGAGTTGGATGCGATGATACCGTCGATATTGGATAGGGCGTTCAAGGGGGAATTGTGAGGGGTAGGGAGTCCGGGGACGCGGCTTTCTCCCCAACAGAACGCGTATGGATACGCAACACGGGCTTATTGCGCTCCACTCCATCGCGCCCTACCAAGTTGGGCACGAGAGGCAAATTTATCAAAAAACAGGTGCAAACCAAGAGTAGGGGTGCGGTGAGCGAAGCGAACAAGCTCATGCTCCAAATCACGACCCGGTGTTCCCAGACAGAACCCAGGAAGTGCGCGTCTTTCTCAAACGTATCGAATACCGTTTGACGGAGCACCAGGGCCCCTACGGTGTTCCGCGTTTTTCCTGCATTATCGCCATATTCGCATCATTTCCAGGCTCTCCATCCATTAGGGGAATTGGCGTAGGGGCGTCAATTCCCCTAATGGATGGAGAGCCCATTTCTAGTGTTGCAACATTGGTAAGTTCATGCCTTCGTCACGGGTGCGATGGAAACCTGCGGTTTCTTTAATGCCACCTTCAGGATAGATAACACGGGCTTCGGCTTCGGGTAGGAGGCTGGCGACTTCCTTCAGTACGGCGTCGAGGAATTGATCTTCGGGTACCGTTTTGATGACCTCACCCTTGCGGAAGATGACACCCTTGCCTTTGCCACCTGCGAGACCGACGTCGGCATCACGCGACTCGCCAGGGCCGTTCACTACACAGCCCATGACGGCTACGTGGATGGGTGTCTGGACTTTGGCTAGGCGCTTCTCAACTTCGTTTGCAACGCTGATGACATCGATCTCGACACGGCCACAGGATGGGCACGAGACGAAGGTGACGCCGCGATTGCGTAGTTCTAGTGAGCGCAAAATCTCGTAGGCAACTGGGATCTCTTCCTCTGGCTCGGCGCTGAGGCTGACACGCAGCGTATCACCGATGCCCTCTGAAAGGAGCATCCCCATGCCTAGCGCGGATTTCACGGAACCAGCGACCAGCGTGCCAGCTTCGGTGATACCGAGGTGGAGGGGGTAATCGGAACGCTGCGAGAAGAGACGGTATGCCTCAACTGCGGTAAGAACCGTGGAGGATTTGAGCGAGACGATGATCTCATGATAATCGAGCTCTTCGCACCAGCTTACGTACTCTAAGGCTTTGGCAACCATGCGTCCGGCGAGGTGCTCACGCTCTTTGCGGCGTGCTTCAGCGGGATCGCTACGTTCTAATGTGCCATCGTCGCGCAGGCGGACCTGGATGCGCTGGACCTGGGCGAGCTTGTCAAGCGCATCGATGGAACCGGAATTGACGCCGATACGCATGGCGATGTTGCGCTCTTTCGCCGCTTTTACAATCTGCTCCAGGGACTTACGCCCGTTGAGCAGGTTGCCGGGATTGATACGCACTTTATCAATGCCCTGTTTGATTGCCTCTAATGCCAAAGCGGGATTATAGTGAACGTCGGCAACGAGCGGGATGTGAATGCGGCGCTTGATCTCAGCAAGCACGACGGCATCTTCCATCTCAGGTACTGCGACACGGACAATCTCACAGCCAACGTCCTCAAGACGCTGGATCTGAGCTACCGTGCTTTCTACGTCACGTGTATAGGTGGTGGTCATGGATTGTACCGCAATTGGCGCATCCCCACCGATTGCTACATTGCCAACGTGAATTTGTCGAGTTTTTTTGCGCATAATCTAACAACTACTCCGTTTCGCTTTCTGCGCATATCTATTTTTTGAGGATAGATATGATCTATTGAGAAAGCAGGTTTGCTATGTCAATAAAGTTATTTGGGTTGGTTATTTTATTGTTGGTGGACGTATGTTGGACACACGTGGGCGCGATAATGCTGTTTCAAAAATTGATACGAATATTGGTTCAGTTGCCACGGAATAATAAATGGCTTCCCTACAGTGATCGGTCCATTCTATCGATATCCACATCAATTTTTTAAATTGCATAATCAGGCCCCTACATAGATGCGTCGCGCGAATAGAACGGGGAATAAGCATTATCCCTATGCCCGGCACGTTTCTTGCTGAGTTCCCGCGCTGTTTTACGCGCCCATGCACATGCATCCAATATCATTGTTACATCGGGTTGCTCTATTGATTGGTGACGCTCTAATACCTCTTCTATGAGGTGTGAGATGCCAAGAAAGTCGAGTGCACCGTTCAAAAACAGTTCGACAGCCTCTTCGTCAGCGCCTACCAGGGCACAAGGATAAGTTCCACCTTTCTTTCCCGCCTCTAATGCGAGGCGAAAACAAGGAAAGCGCTCGCGGTCGAGATCTTCGAAGTTGAGATGGCCCACATCGGACCAGCGCAACTCGCGTATAAAAGCACTATCGGTATTGTTTAAACGCTGCGGATATGCCAGCGCGTTCATGATCGGGAGATGCATGCTTGGCAAGCTGGCCTGCATCTTGATCGAGCCATCAACGAACTCCACCATCGAATGAATAATGCTTTCAGGATGCACCACAACGTCGATATGCTCGTAATCCACATTGAAGAGCCAGCGGGCTTCAAGCACTTCCAGCCCTTTATTCATGAGGGTTGCAGAGTCTATGGTGATCTTGGGTCCCATACGCCATGTAGGATGCGCCAATGCCTGTTCGACGGTGACTTCTTTTAATGCTTCTAAGGGGGTGTGACGAAATGGTCCCCCTGAGGCGGTCAGGAGCAGGCGCTGAATGTCGGAGTTGTCTTCTCCACGGAGACATTGCCAGATCGCACTATGCTCGCTATCGATGGGTAGGACGGGTACGCCAGCGCGTTGAGCGACCTGCATGACCAGGTGGCCGGCCATCACAAGGGTTTCTTTATTTGCCAGGGCAATTGTTTTGCCAGCACCGATGGCGGCCAATGTTGGCTTGAGGCCTCTGAGGCCAGAGGTGGCGGCGACCACAACGTCGGCTTCGGGATGGGTTGCGACCTCCAATAGTCCCTGTTCGCCAATCACGACATCCGGCAAAAGCTCACGTGCTTTCTCTTCCACGCCGGGGACATCTGCGAAACAGGTGACGAGGGAGGGCTTGAACTCCTGGACCTGTTGGGCCAATAATTCAACATTACTGCGGGCGGCAAGGGCAACGACGCGGAAGTGGTTGGGGAAGCGCCGCACAACGTCGAGCGTCTGGCGACCGATGGAACCTGTACTCCCAAGTAAAGCAATACGTCTAGGAAATGTATTCATACAATTCTTTTTTTGATCCGCTTTCACAACACTACACTATTTAGATTATAGCACTATTGGTCAGGATGTTTCTTGCGGGCGCGATCAATCGGGCCCCTACACCAACGCAATTTCCGGTAGCATTTTAGAGTTTTACCATATTTGCATGAGTTGGGCAAAGATGTAGACGACGATGGCGGCGAACAGGAGGCTGTCGATGCGATCGAGCATGCCGCCATGTCCGGGCATAATCTGCCCACTATCTTTGACGTGGGTCTGGCGTTTGATGAGTGATTCTGCGAGGTCGCCCAGAGTTGCGGCACCGCCGATGAGGATGCCGAGCAGGATTGCCAGATACCACGGTACATGCAAAGGTACGATTGTAAGGATAAGACAGGCAATAACAGAAAAAACTAAGCCGCCGGCCACGCCTTCCCAGGTTTTGGCCGGGCTGATCATGGGTGCGAGTTTGTGGCGGCCAAAATAGCGTCCGCTAAAGAAGGCGGCGGCATCGAAACTCCATACGCCAAGTAGTATTACTAATAGCCACCATATTCCGGCGGGTAATGTCAGCCATAGGGCGGTGCCGGGATGAAATATTCCTGGTTCATATCCGCGTAAAACGAGTAAGTTACTCATGGGCCAACCAAGGTAAAGGGCGATGGCCAGTGTAAGCGCCCAATCGACCATGGCACCATGAAGTTGCTTACGAGACAGGACACAAAGAAAGGAGATTAGCAACGCGCTTCCCACGCTGATCTGTATAATTAAAAGTCTGTACGTTGGTATCATTGCTGATACGAGTAAAAGCGTACTCAGGGCCAGACTAACCCAGAGCACGGGGTGATAATCGGCATGAAGCAGCATGCTACGAAGCTCAAATGTTCCTAGCGCGACGACTAACATAATAGCTACGAACGAAAACCAGCCGCCAAACCAGACAAACACCAATACAATAGGTATGGCGATGCCGGCTGTTAGCCAACGTTGCCCAACGCCCTGGGGTTGGGGGTTGTTTTTTTCAGGTTCGGGCGTCCCCGAATCTCTTTTCTGTTCACTGGCACCTTGCAAATAACTACCATCCTCTTTCGACGGCGAAGGTGGGCGCGATGGATCGCGCCCATACATTATGTTATTGGGTGGGAGAGACGGCTACGCGTCCGAAGCGGCGCTGGCGTTGGCGATAGCTGTCCAGTGCTGCAAGGAGATCTTCCCGCCCAAAATCAGGCCAGAGTGTTGGTGTCGCGTAATACTCACTGTAGGCACTTTGCCATAATAGAAAGTTACTGACGCGCATTTCGCCAGCGGTACGGATCACCATGTCCGGGTCTGGGAGATCGCGCGTGTATAAGTAAGAGCTAATCAGCTCTTCAGTGATGGTATCTGGAGAGCGGCCATCGGCAATAATTTGCTGAATGGCGTCTACCAGTTCTGCGCGCCCACCGTAGTTGAAGCATACATTCAGGCCAATACGTGTGTTATTGCGTGTCAACTCCACAGAGTCTTTAACGGCCTGTTGAATGTCGGGTGAGAGGTCATGCAAGCGACCAAGATGACGTAGCCGCACTCCATCGCGGTGTAACTTCTCCAGATCCGAGCGAATGGTCTCCCAGAAGAGACGCATCAAACCCTCTACTTCACTACGAGGTCGCCCCCAGTTCTCGGTTGAAAAGGCGTACACGCTGAGCATCTCGATATTTTCGTCAGCCGCGCATTCGACGACGCGCCGTAATGCAGTGACGCCAGCTTTATGACCAGCGAGGCGTGGTAGATGACGTTTTGTGGCCCAGCGTCCATTGCCGTCCATGATAAAGGCAAGGTGGCGGACGGGGCATTTTTGTTGCTCAGATGCGATAGATTGTGACTGTGTTTCCTCTTTCTTCTTTGTTGAAGAGAAGAGACTTTGTATCCTGGCCAACGTTAGACCTCCAGAATCTCCTGTTCCTTGGTCTTGCCGACTTTATCCATCTCATCGATGTAGCGGTCGGTGAGCTTCTGCAACTTTTCAGTACTTCGCTTCAGCTCGTCCTCGGAAACTTCCTTCTTTTTTTCACGATCGCGTAGCTTGTCTTGAATATCGCGTCGAACGTTACGTACGGCCACCTTATGTTCATCCAGTTTCTTGTGGAGTGATTTCACAAGGTCGCGGCGGCGTTCTTCGTTCATGGGCGGGACATTCAAGCGAATAACCTGTCCGTCGTTATTTGGGTTGATACCCAGATCCGACTTCTGAATCGCCTTTTCAATATCGACCAACAGCTTTTTGTCCCAGGGCTGTATCACCAGTAAGCGAGCTTCCGGAACAGAGACTGATGCGACCTGATTAATTGGTGTTGGCGCACCATAGTAGTCGACGGTGATCCGTTCGATCAGAGCCAGGCTGGCACGCCCGGTACGAATAGCGGCAAGATCCTGCTTGAGAGCTTCGATTGCTTTGAGCATTCGTCTTTCCGCATCCGCAAGTAAATCTGCTGTCATAGCTTACCCCTTTTTCTATCGTCAACGGGTTTTCTTTTAACAACGCAGCGATGCACATACAAGAGCAAGTCTGATCGTCCTCAGGAAGTTGACTTATCCTCTGTGACGAGTGTACCACACTTTCCGCCACGTACTATCGTCTCCAGGGCAGCGGTCTGATGTAGATTGAAGACGATAATAGGCATGGTGTTATCTTTACAGAGAGAAAGGGCGGTACTATCCATAACCTTGAGTCCCATATTGAGGGCCTGCATGTAGCTAATCTCCTCAAATTTGCGAGCTTTGGGGTTACGCATAGGATCATCGTCGTAGATGCCATCTACTTTCGTTGCTTTGAGCAACACGTCTGTGTTCAATTCAACGGCCCGTAAGGCCGCTGCTGTATCGGTTGTGAAAAACGGGTTTCCGCTACCTGCGGCAAGAATCACCACGCGACCCTTTTCGAGGTGGCGTTCCGCACGACGGCGGATGAATGGTTCAGCCACAGGCGGCATTTCTATGGCAGTCTGCACTCGCGTCTCCATGCCAAGTTTTTCCATAGCATCTTGCATGACGAGCGAGTTCATTACTGTTGCCAGCATACCTACATAGTCAGCGGTGGCACGGTCTATGCCGGTGGCGGCTGCATCAGCGCCGCGCCACATATTCCCGCCACCGATGACCATCGCTATCTGTATTCCTAACGTATGCACACGCCTGACTTCAGCCGCAATGTTGTGTACGGTTACGGCATCAATGCCAGTGCCTTGTGCTCCCAACGCCTCACCACTCAGTTTGAGCAAGATACGCCGATACTTCAGTTCGACTGCCATACCAGACCCTCTACTTATTCACCCAACTTGAAGCGGCTGAAGCGCCGCACAACGATATTCTCACCAGTTTCGGCGATAACCTTGCGTACAAGATCACCAATAGTCACAGATTCGTCCTTGACCCATGGTTGCAATAGCAGAACCTGCTCCCCAATGGTTTTTTTGACTTTATTGCTGAGGATTTCCTCACGTCTGCCCTCTGGGACACGCGCCATGGAAGGATCTTCAGCGGCCTGACGACGCGCCTCATCGAGGACCTCAGCAGGCACATCTTCAAAGCTGACGTATTTAGGTGCAAGGCCAGCGATCTGTAGAGCCAGCTCACTTGCCAGGGTACGGAAGCTCTCGCTGCGTGCCACAAAGTCGGTGCTGCAATTGAGTTCGAGCAAAACGCCTACGCTGTGATTATGATGGACATAGGCAAAAACGCCACCCTCTTTGGTTTCGCGACCAGAAGCGATCATTTTCTCAGCCTTGCGGCCACTTCTGGCGTCGACGAGCTTCACGGCTTCGTCCCAGCTATTTGCCTCGTTTAAAGCATTCTTACAGTCAGCAAAAGTTGCCCCAGTCTCCTCGCGCAACTTTTTTACGTCGGTGGCAGCGTAGTTCATAGCGGAATTTCTCCTCAATTCATTATGTATGATACTCAGATGTCAATGATGGTGCAACGATTTACGACCATCTTTCTGGCATCCATGTGCTTGACAAATGTGTATAATGCTGGCAAGCTGAACCAGCAGGCGTAAAACAATCTCTATAAAAGCACAGGAAGAGGCGGGAGGCAGGAGGCGCAACGCCCCTCACCCCCCGCCCGACGAATACTACTCAAACTTAGAGAGCTTCTTTCGCGACGAGTTCTGGCTCGGCGGGTGCGCTCACTGGTTCTGGTTCCGGCTCGGCTTGCGCAACAGGTGCGGGTTCCGGCTCGGCCTGCGCGACGGGTGCCGCCTCTTCGACTGGCGCTGCAGCCGGTATCTCAGGAGTTGGTGCAGGAGCTTCAGGAGCTTCCGCAGCGGGAACTGCCGGTGTTGTTATTTCAACAGGAGTTGAAGTGGGTTCTTCACTCTCAGCCGTAGGCTCAGCATCTTTCTGCATGGCCTCCAGCTCGCGTCTTCCTTCAACTGCAGCATCAGCAATCTTGGAGCAGAGCAGGCGAACTGCGCGAATAGCGTCATCATTGGCGGGAATGGGATAGTCCATCTCATCGGGATCGCAGTTGGTGTCGGCCAGGGCAATGACCGGGATCTCCAGGCGGCGGGCCTCGGTTATCGCGGTACGTTCTTTACGGGTATCGATAATAAAGATGGCGTTAGGTAAGCGACGCATGTCTTTAATGCCGCCCAGGATACGCTCGAGGCGATCCATGTCATCTTGTAGATGCTGTACTTCTTTTTTAGGCAGGCGTTCAAAGTCACCGCGATCACGGCGTGCTTCCAGTTCACGAAGATAACGAATACGCAACTGAATCGTCTGGAAGTTGGTTAACATACCACCCAACCAGCGCTGATTCACATAATACATGCCACAACGCTTTGCTTCTTCGGCGACTGCTTCCTGGGCCTGTTTCTTAGTGCCGACGAAAAGAATAGTGCCACCGCCTGCAACAAGCTGCTCAACAAACTTATAGGCATCATTGAGGCGTGTTACTGTTTGCTGCAAATCAATAATATGGATACCATTGCGGTCCATGAAGATGAATTGCTGCATTTTGGGGTTCCAACGGCGGGTCTGATGGCCGAAGTGAACACCGGCTTCTAAAAGCTGTTTCATTGAAATGATATTAGCCAAAAAACGGACCTCCCTTTGTCCTCCGCTCTCTTGTTCTATTAGCGTCAGGGTCCCCAGGAACGAACAATCTATGGACCCCAGGGTCGGCGCGGTCTAGAGAGCGTGTGTACTTAATAATGGATTTTTGTTGTAATTACATGGCAGCAAGGGGCACCCCCTGCTGACTCTGGAAGTATAACATAGTTATGCCTGAGACGCAAGATTTTTGTGTTTTCATCCTGGGGTAGGAAAAAAATCGAAGCCAGGATAGGAGCGTTACCTTGTGAGCATCGATGTACCAGGGAACAACATTTCGCGAAAACCGGGCACTCGTATTGATGATTATACCAGGGCATACGAAGTAACCAGGGCGCACTGATTATGACAACAGTTTTTAAGCTCCGATTATTCCGAAGGTATCCAATGCATAGCATGTTTGCAAATATATTTACAATATAAGGCTTATTAGTACATGTAAAAACACAAACATCTCTATTACTGCTTGTTTCTTGGAGAGAAAAGTATAGTATATAATAGAAGCTGTACACATTTATGGCTAATCTATTCACCAAACTGTTTATGTCATTTAAAGGGGCTGTAGAAGTAGAAAGGGAAGAATTCATGGTTAAGATCATGATTGTTGATCATCACTCGTTGATGAGGCGTGCGGTACGTGAGGTTATTGAGCAGGAGCAGGATCTGTTTGTGGTGGCGGAGGCATCCAATACGCGTGATGCCAGGGAGTTGGCGTTAGAGACGTTGCCGGATGTGATTTTGATGGACCCGGACATCCCAGGGGGAGAGGGATTTGAAACAATGGAGCACTTGCAATCCTGTTCACCTGCTGCGCGGATCGTCATCTTTGTAGCAATCCACCATGAGCAGCATATGTTCCAGGCATTACAACATGGTGCGATAGGGTATCTCACCAGGGATGTTGAGCCAGAGGCGTTGATTCATACTATTCGCTGTGCTGCCCGCAACGATCTCTGTATTCCGGGGGTGCTTGCTTCATCCATCGTCGCACATCTGCGTGCGCCGTGGTTAGCGCAGGAAACCTCGCCATGGAATCCATCCAGCGGTCATCACGAGAGCAGAGGACTTTCTTTTACCAAGGCGCTCACCTCTTGCTGGTCGCCCACGCCGGATATGATTGCTTCAATGGATGCCCTTACCTATAAAGGGCCAAAACGAACACGGCGTGCACGTAAATCGGTTGTGCAGGTTCAGGCCAGCGATGCAGCAGCGCGTTCCCCACGGCCACTCACGGATCGTGAACGGCAGATCCTTGACCTGATGAGACGCGGGCAAAAAAACCGTGAGATCGCGCGTGCGCTCTCTATCGCTGAATCAACGGTTCACAAGCACGTTCAGAACATCTTTGAGAAGTTACATGCACGTAATCGTACTGAAGCTATCTACCTCACCAGTTCAGGAGCTTAAAACTTTGTGGTACAATGGATGCTATTATTAAATAGCGTCTAGCAGTACATATAGGATATCCTGGTGCAAGAAAAACAATCATCCGACCAGCGAATGTCATCCCTTGCACGAAGCGAGAAGGCATCATTCCTGGGAAGCAGTGAGATCTTCAGGCACCTTTCAGCGACAGACCTGCGGGAGTTGGAGCGTCTTACAACCATTATCACCTGCCCGCCTGGACGTATCTTTTATCGTCCAGGCGAGAAGGGCACGACGCTTTTTCTGGTCAATACTGGAAGTGTCCAGCTCTACTACATATCGCAGGATGGTCGAAAGCTGATTACAGCAACATTGGAAACTGGTGCCTGCTTCGGCGAGTCGTCTTTCTTTGGACAAACACTGCATACCAGCTTTGCTGAAACAGTTACAGGTGCGCAACTTTATACATTCACCAGGCAAGATATAGAATACCTGGCCTCTCAGAAGCCGACGATCGCTTTAAGCTTCTTGCATAGCATGACCCGACGCTTTACCCAACTTGAAGAGCAACTGATTGATACAACTTTTAGAAGCACTTCTGCCAGGCTTGCCACGCTCCTGTTACAACTGGCGCATAGGCAGGACGATGCCCTGGTGGTGGAGGGATTTAGCCATGAAGAGCTGGCTGAACGCCTGGGTGTCTACCGAGAAACAGTGAGTGCAATCTTGCGGGAACTCAAAGACGCTGGCACGATTACATCCAGCCGCAAGCACATTACGATTAGCCAACCAGCACTACTCAAAGAGATCGCCGCATTGTAGAATAGATATATGTTAACATCAAAGGTGTAGGAATGTCTCATTGTGAGCGTCCGTTTCCAAACAAAAATCTGTCATGATATAGGACAACACATACATGATTATCCAGGCACAAAAGGTTAAAAAAACGTATCGCAGTGGAGACCTGAACGTTGAGGCTCTCAAAGGGATCGATCTCGCCGTAGAGAAGGGTGAAATGGTCGCTATTATGGGGCAGAGCGGCTCTGGTAAGACGACGCTGCTTAATTGTCTCGCGGGGCTTGATACTATTGATGAGGGAGATATCTTCATTCGTGGTGCTAATCTACGTGATCTCAGCGATAATGAGCGTACAGCGTATCGTGCGCGACATATGGGTTTTATCTTTCAAGAGTTCAATCTACTGCCGGTGCTGACCGCCGTAGAGAATGTAGAGCTGCCGATGTTGGTGTCTAAAGTTCCGAGCAAGAGGGCGAGGAAGCGGGCGTTGGAGATGCTGGACATGGTGGGTCTTTCCGATCGTGCTCGTCATCGACCAGCCGAGTTGTCCGGGGGGCAGAGGCAACGCGTCACCATTGCACGCGCCCTGACGAATGATCCAGCGATTGTATGGGCCGACGAGCCAACGGGCAACCTGGATAGCGAGACGGCAGCGGAGATTATGGATCTGCTGGGAAGTTTGAATAAGGAGAATGGGCAGACGTTTGTGGTGGTGACGCATGCGTTGGAGGTTGGGCAAAGGGCGGATCGGATTATTAAGATGAGGGATGGGCAGATTGTGGGTGAGTGAGATTTAAAAGGATAACGTAGGAGCGTGAGATGGCCTTACCAACTCCAACAAATTACGTTAGGGGCCCGATTGCATCGCGTCCGTGATTGATCAATGCGGAGCGATGATTCCATAAATGGCGGACGCGATGCAATCGGGCCCTACCGCTTTATGTGTATTCCAGGCATGAGCGCCGTGCTTGCATCATCTTTTCCGCAATAGTTGGAGTCGATGGAGCTGGCCTCCGCCCCTATGTCAGCATCCATGATTCGTCTTCATTGAACGGAATTGGGTGACGCCCACACGGTCATCCGAAGAGATGGAGAATACAAGATGAGCAAGAATAACTATGCCTTCTCCTGCACCTTCGAGCGCAGCACACCATAATCCACACCCGTCATCTCAACCGACACATCCCACAACTTTGCCGCAACCTGCTCATCGTATGCGGGCTTGATGCCGCGTACTTTCTTTGGATAACCGGCCATGCCGAACATGCCATCGGGTCCGATGTATTCACCTCCGTAGATGTATGGAGCAGTGGCTGCATACAACTGTGGTAAGGCACCCATTGCGGCTGTCTGACCTCTATAGAGAGTGTACAGCAAGCGTTCGATCGCTGCCCCCGCCTCGGTGACACTGGTCGATTGTAAATTGGTGTGAGAAAAGCCTGGATGGGCGGCGATGCTGATGGTATCAGCGCCTGCACGCTTGAGGCGACGCTGTAGTTCGAGGGCAAACATGAGGTCGGCTAACTTGCTGCGACCATAGGCCGACCAGCGTGAATATGAACGTTCGCCGTTCAAATTGTCAAATTCGATCTTTCCCATCGCATGTGCCATGCTAGAAGTCGTAATCACGCGGCTCTGGGGCGTTGTTAGCAATGTCGGGAGGAGCAAGCCAGTCAGGGCGAAGTGACCCAGGTAGTTTGTGCCGAATTGCCACTCAAAACCATCTGGCGTCTTCCGATAGGGAATAGCCATCACGCCAGCATTATTGAAAAGTAGATCTAGTTGAGTGTGATTGGCTTGAAAACGTTCTGCAAAGGCGCGTATTGATGCTAAGGATGCTAGATCAAGTTCGGCTAACTCTAATGATGCTGCTGGGATGCTCTTCTCCAGGGAATCCTGAGCTTGAGCGCCCTTTTCTTGATTACGGCACGCCATTATGACGTGAGCACCTTTTGTCGCTAAGTGCACGCGTTGTTTCGAGACCTAATCCGCTATTTGCACCTGTAACGAGGGCGACATGGCCCTGCAATTCTGGCATGTCTGCCGTTGTCCAATGGCTCATGAGTATACCTCCATTAATTGACATATGTCAATTTATATTGAATGTTCGTTCTAATATGATTAAAAGATGGTGGTTGGGGGACACACCTGGGCGCGATAAATCGGGCCCCTACCGTGCAGATGAATTACAATGATAGGGATCACAGTGACGACGCCTGGATGAAACACCATCCCTAACTGATTCACCCAGGCGTCGTCACTATGATCCCTATCGTTATGATATACGGGCGAGGTTACACCTGAGCGTCGTATACGTGGTTTCGGGTGGTAACGAGTTCGCGTATTATCTCTTTCAGGTGGGCGGAGGATAGTCCGTGCAGTTCTTTGAGGATTGTGGGTGCACCATGTTCGACGAATTTATCGGGCAGGCCGATGACACGCACGTCGACATCTTTGATGTTATGGCTCTCCAACAGTTCGAGAACGGCACTGCCAAAACCGCCTGCAACGACGTGATCCTCAATTGTGACCAGGCGGCGTGTGCTCTTTGCCAGGGTGAGAATCATATCTTCGTCGAGCGGTTTGGCCCAGCGGGCATTGACTACAGCGGCGGTGATGCCTTCCTCAGCCAGTTCCAGGGCTGCGCTCTCGGCCTGGGCGACGGTCGATCCATAGGCGAGGATGGCACACTCTGCGCGTGTGGCCTCTTCGAGGGTTGCGGGACTGAGGAGTTCGGCCTTGCCGATCTCCAATTTATGCAGTTCGTTGCTCAATGTCGCGCCAACGCCTTTGCCACGAGGGTAGCGTAAGCCGACGGGACCATCCATATAGACGGCGGTGTAGAGCATGTGTCGCAGTTCCTCTTCGTCCTTCGGAGCCATCAGCTTCATGCCAGGAATGGGGCGCAGGAATGCGATATCAAAGACACCATGTTGCGTAGGTCCATCCTCGCCGACGATGCCGGCGCGGTCCATGGCGAAGACGACGTGCAGATTTTGTACACAAATGTCATGCACGATCTGATCAAATGCTCTTTGCATAAACGTCGAATAGATGGCAACGACGGGCACCAGACCGCCACCAGCGATGCCGCCAGCGAAGGTTACGGCATGTTGTTCGGCGATGCCCACGTCAAAGTAGCGCTCGGGGAAGCGCTGCTGCATCTTCTTCAGACCTGTACCCTCAGACATGGCGGCGGTGATAGCCACAACCGACGCATCCTTTTCGGCAAGCGAGACCAGGGTGTTGGCAAAGACTTCGGTGTAGGTGGGGGGGTCAGCGGGATTTTTTTTGATGGTTCCAGTGACATAATCAAAAGCGCCAGGACCATGCCACTTCGTCGAGTCGTCCTCTGCAATGTCCCAGCCTTTGCCCTTTTTCGTGACAAATTGGACCATGACGGGTCCCTCGATCTTCTTGACGTTCTCGAAGACATCGATCATAGTTGGAATATCGTGTCCATCGAAGGGGCCAAAGAATTTGATGCCAAGTTCCTCGAAGATCGCGCCCGTCTTACTGTGCATAACAAAGTGTTTGAAACTGGTTTCGGCACGTCCGGCGGCCTCACGGGCTTTATCGCCAAGGACGGGGAGACGTTCGATCGAGCCTTTTGCCATATCACGCAGACGACGATAGCTGGGTATTGTTTCCATATGGCGCACTTTGCCCAGGTAATGATGAAGCGCACCAACATTGTCGGAGATGGATTTATCATTATCATTCAGGACGATGATGAGGTTTTTCTTCAGGCTACCGGCATTATTGATTGCTTCCAGTGCCATGCCACCAGTGAGTGCGCCGTCGCCGATGATGGCAACGACCTTGAAATCTTTGCCTTGCAGATCGCGGGCGGCGGCAAAACCGAGCGCGGCTGAAATGGAGGTGCTGGCATGGCTGGCACCGAAGGCATCATAGGGGCTTTCTGCACGGCTTAGATAGCCTGAGAGGCCGCCAAACTGTCGGATCGTATGAAAGCGCTCACGACGGCCTGTTAGCAATTTATGGACGTATGCCTGATGACCGATATCCCAAACCAGCAGGTCTTCAGGCGTATGAAAAGCATAATGCAGAGCCATGGTCAATTCGACCACACCCAGGTTAGGAGCCAGGTGTCCTCCCCTCACTGAAACTTTTTCAATGATCTCGCGCCTGATTTCTTGCGCTAGCTCTTCCATTTGTGATGTTGTCAGGGCACGCAGTTGCTCTGGGCCATCGATACTATCAAGAATCCTTGTCAAAGCTTTCCTCCAATTACTACATCTGGCCCCTTTCGTTCATCATCATCAGGCAACCAGGAGATACCAGTAGAAAATTTCTTCCATTCCTGATAATAAAGATGCGTAACAGCAGAAGAAAGGGTCTAATGTGAAACATCTTCCCTCTATTATAGGTTCATTATGACAAGTCGACAAACACCCCGCCCGAAAAATTCATGCACTTAGGGTATTGACAGGGTCTAGCCTGGCTCTACAGGCGGGTTGATAGCTTTATATTGTCCCTTGACAGCAGAATACTTTCTTTTTATTATGAACTAGCAACAATTTCTCATAGGTATGAGGGGACTTACGTAGAGTTCTTTGAATATAGTGTTATGCTTCTGTTTTATGCAGGGGCCTAAAAAACAGGAAGGAGGGCGTGGCTGCCCATCTGCGAAACGGAGGGTGTCTGCTACGCCACTTTACAATGACAAGAAAAGAGAGCGAGAAAGACGCAGATCGTACCCATTACTATTCCCAGTTCTGGCTCGATGTTGCTGCGGGGCGTCGCATCATCGGTGCCCCCAGGGAGGACGAAGGGGCTGAAGCGGATGTGCTTGAACCCACAGTCCCAGTACGTAAAAGTGTGCGAAGTGTATCTTATGCTGATAGTAGTGATGGCCAATTTGACGATCAGGACGAGAGAATTGTGCATCCTGTAGCGGAGCCTTTGGCTACGCCTGAAGAGTTCGGTGATGCTGAGGCGGACGATAGCGACCTGGAAGCGGACGATAGCGAGGTGCCAGATTTCCAGGAAGAGGTTGTAGACGACATAGATATTCCGGATATGGACCTGGGTTCTGGGGAGGACGAAGCGGAGGAAAGTGAAGTGGAAGACAGTGAAGAGGAAGAGGAGGCAGAAGACGGCGAAGGGGTGGTTCCGGAGGAAGAGGAGGAAGAGGATCTTGGCTGGGGCGGACCGTGGTCGCAAGCGCAATAAGCCTGTGCGGCCAAAAGCTCCCCCTAAGAAGGCTCCACGGCGTGAGCCACGACGGGGTTATTAACTAGCGTTTACCAGCCTCGGCGCACGGGCTTATTCGCTCCGCTCATTGCGCCCCTACCAGAGTGGTTTCTCCTCTTTGGTAGGGGCGCAATGAGCGGAGCGAATAAGCCCGTGCGCTCCTACGATATTACGCCTCATCCAGTTTCTTGCGTAGCAATGTTTGGACGAGATCGGCCTTTGCCTGGCCGCGTGTACGTTTCATGACCTGACCGACCAGGGACTGGATGGCGTTCAGCTTGCCGGCCCGATAGTCGCTGGCAGGTTTGGGGTTGGCGGCGATCACTTCCTCGATGATGACTTCGAGAGCACCTTGATCGTTGATCGGGGGCTTGATGCCTTTGCGAGTGACAATGGCTTCCGGCATCTCGCCTGTGGCAAAAGCTTCCTCCAGGACTTCTTTGCCTTGCTTGCCAGTGATGCGCTCTTTATCGAGGAGATCGAGGAGATTAACCAGCATCTCAGGCGTTATCGGGCTATCTTGAATGGCGATGGAGTTCACTTTGAGCAGGCGCACGACTTCGCTGAACAGCCAGTTGCTGGCTGCTTTTGCGCGTGCATTGCGATCACTAACCTGTGAAATTGCCATAACACGTTCAAAGTAGTCGCCAAGCGCTTTATCTTCCGTCATGACATTTGCGTCTTGCTCTGAGAGTCCAAAATCATTTTTGTAACGAGCACGACGCGCATCGGGCAACTCCACCAGATTGTTGCGGATCTCTTCGACGAAGGCACGGCTAATCAAGTAGGGGTGGAAGATCAGGCTCTGGGAAGTAGCGATAGTCGTGAGCCTCTTCTTTACTGCGTTGTCCAACGGTGACGCCGCGTGTTTCAACCCAACCGCGCGTCTCTTGATGAATGATGCCCCCTTCACGAAGAATGGCGGCCTGGCGTAGTGCTTCATATTCGAGGGCACGCTCGACCGAGCGGAAGCTATTCATATTTTTAATTTCGGTTTTGACGCCCAGTTCTTTTTGGCCCCAGGGGCGAAGGGAGATATTGGCATCACAACGCAGGCTGCCCTCTTCCATGCGACCTGAAGAGACGCCAAGATAGACGAGGATCTCGCGCAACTTTTGCATATAGAGCCGCGCTTCTTCGGGGCTGCGCATGTCGGGTTCGCTTACGATCTCCATCAATGGTGTGCCCGAACGATTGATATCAATCAGGCTGTAGCCACTGCGATGCAATAAACGTGCAGTATCTTCTTCCAGATGGACGCGTGTGATGCCGATGCGGCGTTCCTGTCCATGGAGATGCAGGGTCAGATAGCCATCTTTACTCAAGGGAACATCATACTGCGAGATTTGATAGCCCTTCATCAGATCGGGGTAAGAGTAATTTTTACGATCAAACTTTGAGTATTCAGGGATGGTACAATTCAGGGCCAGCGCGGTCATAATGGTGTAGCGTACGGCTTCCTCATTGATTACCGGCATTACGCCTGGCATACCCATACAGATAGGGCATACGTGTGTGTTTGGTGCTGCATTCGCGTATCCTGTACTACACGCGCAGAACATTTTACTTTTTGTGAGTAGTTGCGAATGTACCTCAAGACCAATGACAATTTCAAATTCTGTAGCGGCAGGTGTGTACGTAGTAGTCATGATTCAGCCTCACCTCTATCGTTAATTACAGCGTCTATGTGCAATGGTTTTGCTGTTTTGAGTCGCTATTAATTGGCAACCATCTGTAGTCCAGTTCTCTGCTATCCTAGCATTAGACGCTGTAAAATGCAACTGTTTGCTGAGGGACCTGTGGGCGTGATAATGACGTTTGACAGAGCTATTACAAATGCGTATGCGAAACGGCATCCCCAACTATACGCATAATTAGGAATTTTGTTTTCGCGCAAACTTCTGTATACTCGTACTACCATCTCTTCCGTATTAAGAGAGAGAGACGGAGTTACCATCTACATGTTTATACCCGGCAATTTAATTTCAGTGCCCTTAGACGGATCGAGGGAGAAGGGGAATTCCAGTTGTTTTTAGGGTAGAAAGTATACCTCTCAAGCCTGAGAGAGTAAGTGGAAATGTGTTAAGGAGGCTGTATGCAGTATCACGTCTCTGCATTCAGGAGGGCAGAAACACTCATCATTTGCTTGTTTACATTGCTACTCTGCTTTGCGCTTGTAGGGTGCAATAGTGTTAACATTGCGGTTGGCAATGCGACGGATAGCTCGAATGCGAACGGGTCAGGAAGTAGCGTTTTCACTTCGAATAACAATAGTATAGGCTGCAGGAGTGCAAGGGGTACAGGTCTTTGTTGAACCAGACGCTGGCGATAGGGTGATTACCGATGCTATCGCGGGTGCTCACAAGACGATCTTATTAGAAATGTATCTTTTGACGGAACGCAAGATAATCAATGCGTTGGAAGAAGCGGCCACGAGAGGTGTTAATGTACAGGTAATGCTCGAACAGCACCCCTATGGCAGTGGTAGTGCATCACCTACTCAGACGCTTGATCGTCTTAAAGCTGCAGGAGTTAAGGCGCAGGTGACTAATCCGGCATTTGCATTGACGCATGAGAAGGGGATGGTCATTGATGGCAATACAGCTTACATCATGACGGCGAACTTTACCTTATCAGCACTGGGCGGTAGTAGTTATACAAAAAACCGGGAATATGGTATTATCGATACGAATGCACAGGATGTACAGGCTGTGACCACCATCTTCAACGCCGATTGGAAGCGCAGTACACCACAGATCCATGATCCCAACCTTGTTGTTAGCCCAGTTAATTCACGGGCTGCCTTTACCTTGCTCATGAATAGTGCCCACAAAACTCTGCTCATCGAAGCCGAGGAGATGCAGGATAGCGGTATTGAGCAGGCCATCGTCAATGCAGAACGGCGCGGCGTCAAGGTTCAGGTTATTCTTCCCTCGCCTGGTAGTTCGGCGAGCGGGGATAGCAACAGTAGTGGCATCAGAGCAATCCGGCAGGCTGGCATACAGGTTGAGGAAGATCCTCATCTGTATATGCACGCGAAAATCATCATCGTCGATGGGCAAAAGGCATTTGTAGGATCTGAGAACATCTCTACGGCCTCGCTGGAGCAGAACCGTGAATTGGGAATTCTTGTCTCCGATCAGAATGTGTTAAGCACGTTACAACAAACCTTTCAGCAAGATTGGAGCAGTTCAGCGCAGGTCTTTGGGCGTTACCTTGCGTGACATGGTAGGATAGAATGCAGTTATAAAGGAGATTTTTTGATGGTTACAGAAATCGCAGTATTCAATGCCGTTCCAGGGAAAGAGGATGAATTGGGGTTAGCTATTATTCGTGGCCTGGAGGTTATTCGCAATCATCCGGAGTGCATCTCATCACATTCTACGCGTTGCGTTGAACAGCGTGGTCGCTATATGCTCACCAATGTGTGGACTTCGTTGGAGGCACATACCGTTGATTTTCGTGGCGGCTCACTTTTCCCACAATGGCGTAGTCACATCAACGGGCTTTTCGAAGGGACGCCAGAAGTCTTCCATTATGAGGTGTATTAGGGTAAGTTTCTCATACCCAAACCAATATGTTATATTAACATAAGGCAGCGAGCAGGAGAAGAAAAAAATAGCAGCATAATCTTTGGAAAAGGCTTGTTCTGGAATTAAGCCATTTCCATTTGCAGGTGTACTAAAAAGAATAAGAGAAGGTACACACTGACTTCGGGGAAGCGGGCGTATGCACGTTTGAAGAACAAGAACGTTGCACCATCTATTCTTCTTATCGAAATGGTATTGGACAAGCACGGGATGAGGCCCCTACCCACAGGTGGAGAGCTATAAATCAGTAGTAGGAGTAATAGGGTATGTCTGATGAGCAGAACGTCTTCGATACGCAACATGCTAACGGTGAGCACACACGCTTAGCAGACGCAGGGCAGAGTGTAGAAGAGGTGCTTGCCACCCACGTCGCACAGGTGCGCCACCAGATCGAAGAAGCTAATTATCAGTATTATGTACAGGACAATCCAACGCTCACCGATGCCGAGTATGATACATTGTTGCGCGAATTGCAGGTGATTGAGCGCGACCATCCGGAGTTGCAGACGCCTGATTCGCCAACGCAACGCGTTGGAGCAGGACCGACTCAGGACGTAGCACAACATCACCATCCCTATCCTATGCTGAGCCTTGCCAATGCACGCAGTGAGCAGGAGTTGCGCGATTGGCATAAACGGGCACAAAATATTTTACCGAACGCGAAGTTTAACTATGTATGTGAACTGAAGATCGATGGGCTGGCAATGGCCCTGACCTATGAGCAGGGCCGCCTCTCTATCGGTGCATCGCGTGGCGATGGGTTGACGGGCGAAGATTGGACGCCGAATGTGCGCACGGTCCGCACCATTCCGCAGCGATTGCGGGGCGAGAACATCCCTACCAAAGTTGAGGTGCGCGGCGAGATCTATATGTCGATCAAAAACTTTGAGAAGCTCAATGAAGAGTTGGCACAAGAGCGCCTGTTTGCTAATCCACGCAATGCTGCTGCTGGCTCACTGCGACAGAAAGATGCGCGGATCACCTCAAATCGTCACCTTGACTTCTTTGGCTATCAGATTGGCTATATGCAAGGGATGAATATTAATACGCATTGGGAGGCGCTGCAACTGATCAAAGAGTGGGGATTTCCGCTCAATCCCAACATTCAGCAGGCTGATGATCTGGATGAGGTACTGGCCTTTTGCAAAAAGTGGGAGGAAGAACGCTTTAATCTGCCTTATGAGATCGATGGCGTGGTAATCAAAATTAATGATCTGGCGCAACAGCAGGAGTTGGGCACAGTGGCACGAGATCCGCGCTGGGCCATTGCGTTCAAATATCCACCTACGCAGGTTGCGACACAGTTGCTCGATATCCGCGTCAATATCGGGCGCACAGGGTCCGTCAATCCGTGGGCGATGCTTGAACCTATTAACATTCGTGGCGTCACCGTCTCGCGGGCGGCGTTGCATAACGAGGAAGATATTCAGCGCAAAGACCTGCGCATCGGCGACTGGGTGCTGGTCCAGCGAGCGGGCGAAGTTATTCCCCAGGTTGTCAAACCAGTGCTTGAACGGCGGACAGGCAAAGAAGAGGTCTATCATCTGCCAGAGAAATGTCCACGCTGTGGCACGACAATTGTGCATCTTCCTGACCAGGCGATGGCGTACTGCCCGAATACGCTTTGTCCCGCACGCAATGGCGAAGGGATCAGTCACTTCGTCTCGAAAGGCGCAATGGACATTGACAGTATCGGCGAAAAAACATGTGCACAACTGATGGATGCCGGGCTCGTTCAGAGCGTTGCAGACTTCTATACGCTGACCCGCGACCAACTGCTCCTGCTGGAAGGTACTAAAGAGAAAAGCGCTGATAATATGCTCGCTGGTATTGAAGCGAGCAAAAAACGCGCGTTTTATCGTCTGCTCTTCGGTCTTAATATCCGCTATGTCGGCGAAAAAACGGCGCAGTTGCTGGCTGAGGCCTTCAATGACATGGAGCACTTGATGGTTGCCAGCGAAGATGAGATTGTGAACGTGCCGGGTATTGGTCCCAAGATCGGGCACAGCGTTTACAACTGGTTCCAGGAAGAGGGTAATTGTGCATTGATCGAGCGCCTGAAAGAGGCTGGGCTTAACATGCGCGAGGAACCCAAAACGGTGAGCGGCCCCCTGGTCGGACAAACCTTCTTACTCACCGGACGCCTGACGACGATGACACGTCCAGATGCGGAAGAGGCGATCAAACAATCAGGCGGTACCATTGCGACAGGTGTCAGTAAAAAGCTAAGTCATCTGATCGTGGGAGAAGATGCAGGCTCGAAACTCGATAAAGCTCAAAAAGCGGGTGTGCCCATCCATGACGAGCAATGGCTGATCGACCTGCTCAAAGCAAATCAAGTTAATACGGGTACATAAAAAAAGAAAAATTGCAGGGATGCCAGATGATGTGGGCAAAACATCATTTATCGTCGCCCATCGATGCGTTCGCATCTATGACAGATGTGAACAGCTTCGTATTTTATGACAAGGAAACACCACCATGTATGCCAAAGCAACCCAACTGCAATTTCAGCCCGGTACTACAGATGAAGCAACCAGAATTATTCGCGATATCATGATCCCCAGTGCAAGCACCCAACAGGGTTTTAAAGGGGCATTTATGTTGCGACCCGACACTAATCCGGACAAACATATCATCATTAGCCTCTGGGAAACCAAAGCACAGCTCCTCGCCAGCCATCCACCGGAAGAAATCATTCCTTTACTGGCTCCCCTCGACGGCTATATTATCGACTGTGTGCAGGATACCTGTGATACGCTTCTTTCTCTTTACAATAACCAGAGCCAATAAAGTTGTGGACATATTTGGTAGGAGTTCTGGATGCAAAAGGATTGGAATCAGGCGGCACGATTTCGTTCTACTGAATGAAGCAACCCTCAATGCAATGCTACAACCGGTATTTCCTGGTAAACGGGTTGTAGAGGTGGAACTCCTTACGGCTGGTCTATGCAATACTAATTACAAGATCAGGGTGTCAGATCTCGCAGATACTTTTGTCTTGCGCCTCTATATACGGGATCGCGCCGCCTGTCAGAAAGATTATGACATCTTCAATCTGGTGCGAAAGCGTGTTCCCGTACCTGAACTGCTCTATGTCGATCGTGATGGTTCGCGTTATGACACGGCGTATGCAGTCATGAAATGGGTCGATGGCACGCTTTTAAGTGATGTTATTGCGACCGGAAATACGGCAGACAGCATCGGGTGTGCATATGCAGTTGGTACAACGCTTGCACAGATTGGTGCATACAAATTTCTACAGGGCGGGTTCTTTGGGACAGGACTGAGTATCGCGCAGCCTTTTGATGCTGACAATGCAGCTTTTCTCGACATCATTGAGCAATTTCTGTTCAAAGGGAATGCTGGACAGCGCCTCGGTGATGCGTTGAGGGATCAATTATGGAGTTTTGTGACGGTTCATGCCTACTTATCTGGATAGCGTAAAGAATGATGCGTCACTGGTGCACTCTGATTTTAAAGGCGTCAATATTCTTGTTCGGCAGGAACAGAAACGCTGGCACGTTGTTGCGGTGCTGGATTGGGAGTTTGCCTTTGCAGGTTCGCCATTGACCGATGTTGCCAATATGTTGCGCTACGAGCGACTTTTACCAAAGAGGTTTGAGAGTGAGTTTATACGGGGATATCGGGATGAGGGTGGACAGCTTCCGCGTGAGTGGAAACGCACAAGCAAGCTACTGGATCTATTGAGTTTGTGCGAGTTCTTAAATGCTCCTCATCCCAATGATGCCATAGTTAAGGAAGTTACGGGTTTGATAGTAGGGATGATGGAGAATTGGGAATCTTCATCCTTCTAAGAGGCTTTCCCCCATCTAGAGTATCAGTGTGGAAGATTGTATGTAAGTTTTGCACCATTCGCGTGCCCCTCTTGACTTTCACCCTACCTGAAGGTTGTATGCTTATGACAAGAGATGTTCACCTATCTGCAAATGGGTAGGAAGAGATGAGATGGGATGAGATGTTAAAGATTCGCGATTTTGCCAGGCTCGCCGAGGTATCGATGACCACCTTGCGCTACTACGACGAGATCGGGCTCCTCAAGCCGATTCATGTTGATCCTGAGACCGGCTATCGGTTCTACACGATGGATCAGTTGCCGCACCTACATCGCATTCTGGCGTTTAAAGAGCTCGGACTGGGACTCACACAGATCATCGAGATTCTGGATGAAGGCATTTCTCCCGAGGCATTGCAAGGGATGCTGCGGCTCAGACAGGCACAACTCCAACAGCATCTCCAGGCTGAACAGGAGCAACTCGTGCGCATCGAAGCACGCTTACGATCCCTTGAGCAAGGCAGTTCTATACCGGTCTATGAAGTCGTGCTCAAAGCGGTCAAGCCGATCACAGGGGTCTCTCTGCATCTGGCAACGACGGATCTGGCGTATCATGCGCACTGGATTGACGCAATCGGCGCTATGTTGAAGCGCTACAGGGTCAAACCCATCGATCATCTGCTCGTGCTTCATCCTGAGAGTGAGGACGAGCATATCCCACATGCGGTGGAGATTGTCGCACCTGTTGAATGGAGAGACGCCAGTGCCCTGATAACGCAGAGTGAGGGACGGCTGACACAGTGTGAGTTGCCAGCTTTTCCCCAAATGGCGAGTATCTTTCATCAGGGACCTCCCTCGCTGGTGATGCCAGCCTATCAAGCGCTGGGAACCTGGATGGAGAATAACGCCTACACCATCGTTGGACCACGCCGCAAGATTTGCCTGCGCCGGGGAGAAAATCTCGACGACACGCTCATCGAGATCCAGTTTCCGGTCGAAAAAGTAGTTTGAACAAGAGGAGAAAAAACAATGCCAACAAGTCCAAATAATGAGTGGAATCAGAAGATGATCGAAGATTTTCGTGCCAACGGAGGCAAGGTTCGTGGGATGGTTGAAGGTACATTTCTACCGATGGCCCTACTGACAACCACAGGTGCCAGGAGTGGTCAAGCAGCGTGTAACCCCGGTGGTATACGTGCAAGATGGTGAGCGTCTGTTCGTTTCTGCATCCAATGGGGGTATGCCCACCAATCCCGATTGGTATCACAATATTCTTGCTCATCCAGAGGTAACGGTCGAAGTTGGCGATCAGGAATTTCACGCGAAAGCCGTCGTGATAACTGGGAAGGAGCGCGACGAGATCTACGCAAAGCAAGCCAGGCTCATGCCCAACTTTGCGGAGTACCAACAGCAGACGACACGTGTCATTCCCGTCGTGGAGCTGGTTCGTCGATAAGCCTGGAGATTGCTAGAGAAGCTTCTACAGTGGAGAACTAAACAAGATTTTGCTCATGACCCAAATGAACCGGAGACTGATGACTGTAGGGAAGACCATTTATTATTCCGGGGCATGTCACGTCGCTCCATCGGTTCCATCGCCCCGGAATAATAAATGGTCTTCCCTACAGTCATTGATGTTTAGTCCGCAATTTGGGTATCCGGATTCATTTTTTAAACGGCATAATCGGGTTCCTACGTCGTTCCCCTCGAATGGAGAGCAACATTACCCATGTATCGTGTTACTTCGGTGCAACGTGCAAGAACACGTACAACGGAGCCAGCACCAGCGTGATTGTGCTCAGCAACTTGATCAAGCACGTGCAGCGAAGGTCCGGCGGTGTCTTTGAAGGGATCGCCGACGGTATCACCCACGACGCTTGCTTTGTGGGCCTCGCTTTTCTTGCCCAGAATGGTGCCGTTGGGATCGAGGCCACTTACCATCTCGCCCTGTGCATTGACACGCAGGTAGCCAGCTTCGATGTACTTTTTCGCGTTATCCCATGCACCACCACCATTGTTGAGGAAGAGTGCCATGACGATACCGCCCATCGTTCCGACCATCAGCAGGCCAGCTTCGGCCTGAGGTCCCAGGATCACGCCTACCGCGACGGGAGTCAGCACGGCGACGAGACCTGGCAGGATCATGGCGCGTAGGGCACCACGGGTGCTGATATCGACGCAACGAGCGTAGTCAGGATCGACGCGATCAGCCGGGTTCTCGGCCATGATCTTCGGATTCTCGCGGAACTGACGCCGGACTTCTTCGATCATACGTTTCGCCGCCTGCACCCACTGCCCGAATAGCAAGGGAGCTGAAGAAGAAGATCAGGGTGATGCCGATCAGGGCCGCGATGAAAACGGGGATGTCCGCAAGATTGACGTTGTAGACCGCCGGATTATGTTCAGCAGTTGTAAAGCACATTCAGGTAGGCACTGAAGAGCAGGAACGCAGCCAGAGCTGCCGAGCCAATACCATAGCCCTTTGTAAGCGCCTTGGTTGTGTTGCCAACGCCATCAAGGGCATCTGTAATATTACGTACCGATTCAGCCTGACCACCCATTTCAGTGATGCCGCCTGCGTTATCGGTAATCGGACCAAAGGTATCCATGGCGAGCACATAAGCACAGCTCATCAGCATACCCATGGTTGCAGCGGCTGTGCCGAAGATGCCACCAGAATTGATTACATTCGCGGCACCTGCGACTGTCGGGAAAGATACCTGGCTGCCAAGGAAGTAGGATAGTCCTAATGCACCACAGATCGCCAGGACGGGCAAGGCGACGCATTCGAGGCCAACCGCGATGCCAGTGATGATCGTCGTCGCCGGGCCTGTCAGAGTAGACGCTGCAATCTCACGTACCGGACGCCAGGTACCAGCCGTGTAGTATTGTGTGATATATACAAACGCGATACTCAGCACAATGCCGACCGTGCCTGCCAATCCAAACCAGACCCACGCTGGTATGCCGAGGCTGGCGCTTCTGGCACCGCTCAGAAGAAGGTAGCTGGCGAGAAAGATGCCGACGACAGAGATGGCACAGGTGATCAAGTAGCCATACGTGAGTTGCGTCATGGCGATAGCACCGGGATCGCGCCCGTTTGCCTGATCCGGCTCAATAACAGCCGAGGGGCGCACGAAGAGAAGGCCAATGGCAGAGGCGATGAGGCCGAAGGCATGCGACGACGAGCGGGAAAAGGATCCACCCGACGTTATGTGTTGCGCTATAGAGCGTGACGCCGAGGATCATTGCGCCAATACTTTCAGCCGCCGTTGACTCAAAAAGGTCGGCCCCACGGCCAGCGCAATCGCCGACGTTATCCCCCACCATATCGGCGATAACGGCAGGGTTGCGAGGATCATCTTCAGGAATGTTGGCTTCAACTTTGCCAACGAGGTCGGCACCTACATCGGCGGCCTTGGTGAAGATACCACCACCCAGTTGTGCGAAGAGCGCGACGAAACTGGCACCGAAGCCGAAGCCGACGATCAAAGAGGGTGCCACGCTGGGATTGGTCAGGCCACCATAGGCCCAGAAGACTATCGATGTGCCCAGCAATGATAGCGCAACGACGGTAAAGCCCGAGACGGCCCCGCCACGGAGAGCGACGATCAGAGCTTCTCCCAGGCTGCGCGTAGCGGCACTCGCGGTACGGATATTGGAGCGTACCGCTACATACATGCCAATATAACCAGAGACGCCTGAACAGAATGCACCGATCAGGAATGCGACGGCTGTGTGCCATCCCAGGCTGAATTTATCACCCTGGCCGAGAAGGGAAAGGACAAGGCCGACAACAAGTGCCGCAACAATAGAGAGAAGTGCGATAGTGCGATATTGGCGATTGAGAAAAGCCATAGCGCCTTTAAAGATATCATCAGCAACCTTTTGCATGGCAGGAGTGCCAGTATCTTTCCTCAAAACATAGAGTGCAAGGGAAATGGCAAAGGCGATTGCGAGAATTCCCACAATTATGGGAACGAAAATATAATTGGTATTCACGATATGAAACGCCCTCCTTAGGCTAATGTATCCCCAATCAACGTTGACCAGCAGGTACATCGTGACGGAACCTGTATAGGAGTCCAGTAGTAGTAGTTATCTACGGGAGTCTTTGAGACGCAGTCAGTGTAACATACGCGTACCGGGAGTGACAAGAGTGGAATTCCCGGTACCGCTCCCTGATAGTTCTCTCACTGACACTTTCTGCACGTTCTTCTCGCGCGAAAAGTGTCGTTGAGAGAACTATCAGGGAGCACCATGTTACTGCGGACAGAGACGAATTCGTCGTTTCTATGAGTAACTCTTTGACTTCCTCAACCAATTCCATCTGTCCACCTCCTAGAGATCGTTTCTTTGGGTACCATAGCTTCTCTCAAGAACGAAAGCTTACCAATTCTTTTTCATCAAGCAGCTTTGCGTCCACCAAAAATCAACTCAAAAAGGCAGCCTCCTGGTTGGTAGAGAAACAAGCCATACTGATCAAAAACGGCATCACGTGAGGGGAAGATCCCATCATCGGCGACGACGAAACTGGAGAGGTTGCAAGAAACATTTGTGGGAGAGCAGTTTGTGTGACCATGCCAATCGACGGCAGTACGACTCACTGCCTCAAAAAGGGTCTCATCGGTGGCGTTGGTGAAGCCATGATGATCGCGTTCAGCGAGTTGTGGCAGGGAACCGTACAGTTCCGCAAAGTCAACCCAACGGCCATCGAGAAAGAACTCCGGCCAGGCAAGCAGAACGCGTGGTGGCAAGGCACAATGCAGCCTCGGAAAGCGTAGAGACCAGAACTGTCCATCGATCCAAAGTGCACGTGAGCGTGTGCCAATTCCGGCGCTACGTGCAATCGCTTCCAACACTGCCATCCGTTGACTGCAAGAGCCGCATCCCCGCGCAAATGTGGTAGAGGCTGGCTGACGCTCCCTGAGTGTATAGATCGGAGACAGGCACTCCGAGAGTCGCTGATGCGTCATCTGCAAAAAGGTTCTGTCATCAGTCGGATGTTCTGCTAGCAATTCCTGGGTGAAACGCATCAGTAGTGGATGTTGGCTGTTGAGGATAGGTGTTGGCTCTATATGTTTTGTAGCGGTGCTACGTTTCATGGATGATCTTCCTTTCACTGGCACCCTGACGGTGTTTTCCGGTCGTTACGAAGCGCATGTCTCCCTTGTAATTGTAAGCGAAGAGACAGAGAAGAAACAAGTTTCGTTATGCTTCCCTCTCTCGCACGACCACCGAGCATTCACAAACACTGATCTCTGGGACAATTTAATCTTCGGAGGCAAGGTGAGTCCTGCCTGCACCGCTTCAAAGAGCCGGGTAGTCACCTGCACGTGCGGCTGAACAAAGGTAGGAAGGCTCTCGGTAAAGATTTTTCGAGAGCAGTCAGGATTACGACAGAAGAACTTGCGGACACAGAGATGAAGGACGACCGAGCGCCCTCCACAAGAGACATCTCGTAGCGCCCGCTGATACTGGCTGTGGACCTGCGATGAAGCTTGAGAGCAGAGTGGGCAAAGGATGAGTAGAGGAGCGAAACGACTCCAATCGACAAATTTACACCTAGCGGCTCTATCCACTCCACATGTAATCCTTCGGGAAGCGGGAGCAGGGATGACACTTCCATAAACACAGACTCCTCATAAAACAGCAACAAGGATTGTTTTTCATGAGGATGGTGGCTGCTTATGCAATTGGCCACCCACCGTGCTCATCGTATGTGTATGAACGCATCTTTCCCACGTTGTGTCTCCTCCTTCAAAGTCTTTGCGACTTATTCGTCTGCTACACTAATCAGTATATAAATATTTATCTATTATATAATCACGTATTTTATAGGACATAATAAAAATTGGCAAGTAGGCCCAAGAAATCATGCTTCGGCGTAGTGCTTTGTCAAAGTAGTAGGAGCGTGAGCACAATACCGTCCATTCTTTTTATCTTAAGGGTATTGTGCTTGACCGCGGATATGACGGACCGGGTACCGCGTTTGCGGTACCCGGTCCGTGGCTGGTTTCTGTTGTTGGATGATGGGGTTATTGGCGGGTCCACTTCTGGTTGCTGGTGCCGCTACAGGTCCAGATGTCCACAGCGGTGCCGTTAGCGGTGCCAGCGCCAACCACATCGAGGCAGAGGCCGGACTCGCGACCGACGACGGTGCCGTCGGAGTTGAGGGTCCACTGCTGATTGGCGCCGCCGTTGCAGTCCCAGATCTCCACCCTGGTACCCGCCGTTGTGGCATGACCCGGTACGTCCAGGCACTTGTTACCATAGACCTGCAACTCGCCGTTGGAGAGGGAGGTCCACTGCTGATTCGCGCCACCGTTGCAATCGTAGATGCTCAGCAGCGTCCCATTGGCCGTGGCCGCCCCTGGCACGTCAAGGCAGCGGTTCGAGCCTACACCACGCAGGACTCCAGCCGTACCACCACCACCACCACCACCACCGCCGCCGGTAGCCACCCCAGCCGTACTGGAGTCGGTCGAGGCCAGACTGGTTGGTGATGCTCAGCGAGAGGTTGGTTCCACTGCCGTTCAGCGATGTGATCGCACAGGATGCGTTAAAGCATGGACCGGGGCCCTGGGTCTGGGTGGCTTGCTTGACGCCGGTCCACAGGATCGAACCCATGCCGAGGCTGCGCACAGTATCGGTGAGCGCGTAGAAGTAGGAGACGTTGTTGGTGCCGTCCCTGGGACCGTCGTAGTTTACGCCGGTATTCATCGGCACACCGAACTCGGTGAGCACTGCGCGGCTGGCGTAGCCGCAGAGTCGGCCTTTGAAGCTAGTGATCCAATCGGCCTCGGTAGGATGCGTTTCCCCGCCGAGGGTATACATGTGGATCGACAGCAGCGTGCCATTCAGCCGCGTGTCTGAGCCAATCGAACATAGATCAATGTCAGAATACAGTCCGGGAACCATCACCCGGCCCCGGGACACGTTGGGGTAGCGTGCCAGCCAGGTGGCTGCTAAGTTGGTTATCTGGGTCGCAGTCATCGCCCAGGGTTCGTTCATGATGTCGAAGTAGAAGTGGCTATTTCCATTGTACTTGTTGATGACAGTGTCCCACATCTTGTAGAAGGATGTGGTGTCGCTGACCGTGCCGTTCTGGAGCCATGGTGCCACGACCACATTCATGCCCAGGGCCGAGGCTGCATCCCAGGCTGCGGTGTAGCTGCCCCACCACGATCCCGATGTAGTCGCCGCGTTGAAGGGCATGCGGACCGTATTGGCACCGAGTGCCTGGAAGCCCTTGAGGATTGCGGTTGCCTTCGTGTAGGTAGTCGAGTAACTGTCTGATGTCGAGAGACCGACCGGGACCAGGTTGCCGGTGCCAAAGTTGTCGTTTGGATCGGCCCAGTTCACTCCGTGGAACTGGTTCGTCGCGGCGTGCGCGGGCTGGACGACTCCTGCCTGCACTCCGAGGTAGCCCAGCACCAGGGCAAGGACCAGACCTAACGGAACGAGACGCCGTAGTCCCTGTCTGCTCATGCTCATTGCATCCATGCTTTCATTCTCCAAGTTCCTTTTTTCTTTCTTTACACTAGCATTTTTTTGCTTTTACTATTATATGCTAACATTGTTGACAATTTCAAGCTTTTTTGGGTAAAAAGGCAGAAAGATAAAAATGCGCGTTACAGATGGACGCGGTTTCACAAGCCTGACCGCAGCAAATTTCTTATATCATCCTCACACTGAAAAATTGTCCAGACAAGTGGAGCTTAACCGTGGACACGGAATTATAAATGACTCTGTTGGGAAAAGGAATACGGACATCAGACACCTCCTGTTTGGGCAAAGGGGCCATAAACGAGCGTAGGACCATCTTCCCTACAATTATTGAGATCTTGCCGGAAAATTAGCCTGGAGCGGCAGCCTTTTCTTGTCCAGACAGCTTTTCCCAACAGAGTCATAAATGGGATTCCTACCCCATTACACGATCTGAACGGCTTTGTGATAATAGCCGGTGCCGCCACCGGGGACGGTGCCCTGGATGTGGCTGGTCTGCACTGCGCCGGTGCCGTCGGTTGCGCGACATACGAGGGTATAGGTGCCACGTTGAGTGGGTGTCCATTGCCATGACCAGAAGACCCATGAATCTTCCGATAGGGGCGGTTGCAGAGATGCGATATGCCAGCTTTGACCGTCATCGGTGCTGACTTCGACTTTTTGAATGCCACGATTGCCTGCGAAAGCGATGCCGCCGATTGGTATTGTGCGTCCCAGGGGAGTTGGATCAGCGGGATGATCGATGCGGCTCATCGTATGCAGTGGTCCGTTGTACCAGCCTTGATCTGAGTACAGGCCACCGACGAAGTGATCGGTCACTTCTACGCGGGTGAGCCATTTAGGATTTTCTTCACCATAGCGGCCAGGGATGAGCACACGCATGGGATATCCATGCCGTTGGGGCAGGTCAGCTCCGTTCATGCGCCATGCGAGCAGAGCGTCGGCCATCAACACATCATTGAGAGGAAGGCTCATGGTATAGCCGTCGACGCTAGAAAAAGCCACATAGCGTGCATTCGCTACTACACCACCATGCTTCTCCAGCAGCGTGCGCAATGTTACGCCTTGCCAGATAGCGGTGCTGATCAGGTGACCACCGATGCCACTGGCGATACATTGCAGGGTAATCGGTCGCGAAGTGGACGGCAGCTGTTGCACTTCTGAGAATGTATAGGTGCCGGAATTTTTTACCAGTCCGGTCACTTCCAGACGCCAGAGATCAATATTCGTTGTTGGATCGACAGGGTTCTGCGTTACCACATAATGATCAGCATTCGTCGTGATGGCGGGCGTGATCTGGTTCTGAGGATAGGTCTCCGTTCCGTCATATGAGCTATAGCCATCGAGGTAGGTACGGACTAATCCGGCGGTGCCCGCCAATCCGCCGACGCTTAACACTGCCACACCCGCACGGGAGAGCAACAGGCGTCTTTTCGAGACAACCTCATTTGTACTACCAGGCATAATAACTTTGGGCAAGATGGCGCGATAGGCAAGACAGAGCACAACGCCATACACGATAAATTCGGCCAGGAGGCCGACAATTGAAGCGAGCCTGGAGGAGTTGGTTGGCAAGCCAAAGAAGTTCTGGCGCAGTTCATCCCAGAACAATACTGTTCCTGCCAGCGTCATGAGTAGACTGAAGGCCAGGGCCGTGAGCCATTCGGTTCTTCCTGGTCGATAGCCATGTGTAGGAAGCTTCAGATGCACGATTGCAGCGTAGAGTAAACCCAATGCGGTGCCGAGCGCGATCATGCCCAGGAGAGCGAGACCGAGCGGATAGAGTTTGGGATAGGGTGAAAACTTTTGGAGGAGTTGCAGAAATGTGCCTGTATTGATGTGTTTGAGTACGAAATCACCAAACAGTTCAACGGGCGTTGGTATCCCTGCTGCAACCCTGAGCAGGAGCATAACCACAACCGCCATCAGACTTGCCACCAGGCCAGCACCGGGTGCCAGCGAAATGAGTGTGAGTAGTGATCGTGCCGTGCTGTAGGACGATGAGGGGACAGGTGGCGTAGGTTCTACAGCCACTTTATTATCGGTATCTTGCATGATTGTTCCTTTGAATAAATTAAGATTTTTCTTTCCCGCGTCTTCCAGGTACGAAACTAAATATTTTACCTACAACCCACTTTACACGGAACGCATTACGCGGGGCTCGCCTCTCATTACGTAAAGTATATTTATTCTTCATAATGCCTATGACTATAGCGATGCCCAGGCCCAACAAAGTTACGCCATAGACCTGCTGATAGTATGTATTCCAGCTAGCGAAATATGCGGTGATAGAGCTGCAGGTAAAATACCATACAGAAAGCGTTACCAGAACACCAGGGTTGAAGGTGCTCAAACCGTCCCAATTGATGTGAGGGTGGCGCAAGCTGCTCCAACGGGGACGTAGATTTTTAAGGCTGCGCCAGTTGATACGGGGTTTGCTAAAGCGCTTCCATTGTACACCCAGAGGAGCAATTTGTGTTGCGATCCATGGGAGAAACGCGGCATTATACCATGGAAAGATATGGGAGGAGGCAGCGAAAATAGTGCCGATCACCAGGAAGGTTGCAGCCTCCATGCTTATCCGTTGCAGCCAGCGCAAGCGTAGGACGATGAAAGAGACCGTGCCGACTAGAAGCGCGTCAAGAATGTATATTATAATCGATCCTATGGCCTTGTTCAGCAAAAACTGGTTTTCGATCCAGACCACGACGAACTGGGTCAGACCGGCGTTGGGCGTTTGCTCGCTGGCATAGATACCAAAGAAGCCCAGGATCTGTCCGTGTCCCAGGATCAAGTAGGGAATATAGGCGATGATAATGGTCACGAAACAGGTTGTAAGGAGTGCCCAATCGCGTCGGCGTACGACCACGACCAGCAAGAGAATAGGATAGATTTTTGTGAGTGTTGCCATTGCGATCAGGAAGCCTGTCAGGATGCGACTACCGCGCCAGGAAGCACCCGCGCATAGAATTGCGAGGACCGAAAACGTAATGGTCAGAGCATCGAGATGGCCCTGAATGGCAAATTCGATAATCGGGAGTGGGCACCATGCATAGATGATGCAGCGGCTCATATCCAGGCCTTTGCGCTGGAGCAGAAATGCCAGGACGATGCAGGTAATCACATCGAAGCCAACAAAGATACCTTTCAGTACAAGGAGATTGCTTGGTGCGATGAGATAGCTCAGGAGGTAGATTGCCTGAGCGCCTGGTGGATAGATGGTGGGGACGTTGCGAAAGCGACTATTATTATAGACGAAATCGCGCAAGGAGGCATACAGGGGACTGCCTGGACCATATACATAGGGACTGTAACCGTGTAACGTCACCCGTGCATCCCATAGATAGCGCCAGGAATCGTGCGAGAGATCTGGTAATATGGGTAGTAGGATGGCACGCAGCGCAAGGGCACCGAGCAGAATGAGGCCTAGTTCGATCCATTTAGCGCGTCCGACTTGCGGCTTTGTCACCAGGACAAGAATGCAAGCGGCAAGATAGGGAAGGAAGCTCACGAGCCAGAGTGTAATAAATAACCAGTTTGGAGTATCGATGGGGGGGGCGGTAAACAAGAAATAGATGTTAAAGGCTATTGAGAGGGAGAGGAGCACGCCAAGAAGAGCCAGCCGCCAGCGGGAACGCCTGCTAGAAGTCGGTACGGATTGCATCTCACGGGCATGGGGTGTCTGTAGAACTGCCATTATATTGGGTACTTTCTTGCAATAAATATCGCGTTGCCACCATGTTCTATACCACGTAAGAAACGGGACTTTTTTGCAAAATTGAGCATAGATTATATGCAAACATGGAGAGCGTGGCGTTTTTCAGTGCTCCTAAAAATAATTTGCCTCTGCATCTTACCACAATACGATTTGAAATAGATGAATATAGCCATAGTGGTGTCGTCGTATATGACCAGGTAACGTTAATGTGCTAACAGTGCAGTCTTTTTTAAGGGCAAGGTGAAATGGAATGTTGATCCCTGGCCGGGTATACTTTCGGCCCAGATGCGCCCACCATGTAGTTCAACAAGATGACGTACAATCGGCAAACCTAGCCCTGTGCCTTTGATATAACGGGTATCATGAGCATGCACACGGTTATAGGGGTGAAAGATCGCCTCCAACGCTTCCTGGGGGATACCAATGCCCTGATCATGCACGCAGACGTGTATCTGCGCTTCCTCAACATCCATTTCGACGAGGATAATGCCCCCGTGCGGAGAATACTTGAGTGCGTTTGATAACAGATTATACATTATCTGAGTCAATTTATCCCTATCGCCATAAATATGGGGAAAGCTTTTATGGCATTGGAAGTCAATCTGATGTTCATTGGAAATAGCATTCGTACGTTCTACGATTTCAGAAGTGAGTTCTATGAAATCTATCTCTTCATATTCTAATATAGTTCTGCCCAATTCCATCTTTTCCAGATCTAGCAAGTCATTAATCATACGGTGGAGACGGGTGGCATCAGTATGGATGTCTTTTGCGTAATCCTTTACCTGTTCTTTGTCAAAATCCTCTACACCCAATAGTTCGCTGAAGCCCTGGATGCTGGTGAGAGCGGTACGGAATTCGTGACTGACCGTCGAAACAAAGTTATGTTGATCCTGGATGGCCTGGATAAGCATTTGTTCGGCATGTTTTAAAACTTCAATATCCGTCGCAGTACCAAACCACTTAATAATGGTGTTCGCTGCATCGCGTTGTGGAAGCGCACGCACTAAGTGCCAGCGATACGTGTCATCCGAGGCACGTTTAAAGCGACACTCGATCTGATAAGTCTCTCCCAGGGTGAATGAATGCGTCCATGTATCCACACAATGTTGTAGATCATCAGGATGCAAAACTGATTTCCAGGCCCAACCTTGTGTTTGCTCTAGTGTCATGCCAGTATAGTCAAACCACTTCTGGTTGTAATAGTCAAGCCAGCCATCAGAATTTGCCGTCCAGACAATCTGTGGGAGTGCATTTGTGAGCAAGCGAAAATTTAACTCAAGATGCTCAATCTCTTGCTTTTTGCGGTCAATCCTGTCCGTCATATCATTAAATACATTCTCAAATATATGGAACTCTTCATATTGCATGGGCTGCATATGTATATGTTCATCACCCTGATTATAAGTAGCTACAGTAGCAATAAGCACTTTGAGCTGTTTCTCGATGTCATGAAAAATCTGTTGTATGATAAACCAGGTAAAGGCGATGAGTAACATTGTTGCCACGATAATTGCAGTAATAGTTCCATTTTTTATTATATTTGCATTGTAATAAAAAGCGCCCATATCTTCATTTACTCCATTTTGGAGCTGTTTTGCCGCTCCCCGAAAAGCATCAAACATTGCTTTTCCCATCAGGCTATTATGTATGGAACGAACGGCGGCATAATTTTTGTCCTGGATGAGGTGCAATTGAACTAAAGCAAAGGAGGTATACCATTGTCTGGCTAATACATTATATTTCGTAAGCGCATCGTGCTACTATTCTTAAATCCTTCATCCTGTAAATTTTGTACCAAATGGGGAAGAATATGCAGATATATCTCGTGCCCTTGATAAAATGGTTGCAGAAAAACGGGATCGGCGGTGGTAATATAGCCACGCAGACCAGTTTCTTGATCAACCATGGCGGAAAAAAGAGCATCACTATTTTTTTCAATCATATTTGTAGTTATCTCTACATTATTCTGTTGCTGCTCCAAAATAAGGTGTGCCAGGCCACCGCAAATATTTAAAAGGAATAGCAGACCTGTGATAATAAATAAGCGAACTCTAATTGTGTGTATGAGTCGGGGGCGAGCTAATTTTTTTGATGATGGTTGCATGTTCTCCCTCCTGACTGAAAAATGGGCGGATGGCAATTAATTAACCTTTTTCGTTCAGTATAACGGAGAGAGAAAATGGAGGATCAGCTTACGTTATTGGCTCTGATAAATGAGAGATCCATTAGAAAAGGTGCATAACGCGGTCGATGCGGTTTCCAAATGAGCCTGGATACCTAAATCGTGGGCCAAATATTGCTGGACGTAGGGACCATCTTTAGAGCGTCTGACAATTTATTGAGGGGATAATCACCCGCGTGGGATTATCCCCTCAATAAATTGTCAGACGCTCTAAAGATGGTCCCTACGCTGATCCATCTGCCGGTTCATTGTACTGATATCCGGATGCATTTGGAAACGACATTTATTGGGTTTCCACGGAAACGATAGCGAAAAAACGCCTAAATCAGTCCTTTGCTTTGCAAGAACTGTGCGGCAACATCATGGGGTGTTGCCCCATTGACGACCTGCAATTGAAGCTGGCTACTCACGGTTGAAGTCAGGTATGGAGCCAGTTTATTGAGGGTCGACGCAATCAAAGGTGATTTGCTGAGCGTATCCTGGCGAATGATCGGGGCGACCTGATAGATGGGGAACAGGTTTTTGTCATCCTGCAAGAGCACAAAATTGTCCTTAGCAATCAGGGCGCTTGTTGTGTAGCAGATGTTGAACTGTGCCTGCCCACCCATCACTGCCTGGTAGGTAACAGCGGCATCAAGAACTTTAGTTGAGCCGAAGGTGAAGCCATAGGTCGGTTTCAAGCCAGGAAGCACGTTTGGATCACTTTGCCCATCAGGCGGGAGTTGCGATCGTGAGTTTGGAAGCCTGAGAGGCCAGATCAGAGACCTTCGTCGCGTTGTACTTTGTGGCATTAGCTTTCGTGGTGCAGATGCCGTATGTATCGTTGAGTGGCGACAGATCAAGCCAGGTAATTTTGTATTTTTGCTCGTATCCTGTTTTCACCGTCTGGTAGTCAGTATTTACATCATGGGCTGTTTTAGCGCCAAGTTTTGCCAGACCTGTCGCGGTGAATTCGGGATAGAGGTCAATGCTACCGGATGTGATGGCGTTGAATACAATATCGTTCGTACCCAGTTTGGCTTTCTCGGTCACTTTGAAGCCTGCATGTTCTAATACCTGTGAATAGAGCGAGGTAAGAATTTGCGCTTCGGTGTCGAGTTTTCCACCTACGGTGAGATGGATACTTGAGGGGCTTGTTGAGCTACTGGATGAGCCTGTGCTGGTACTGGTGCTTGAACTGCCACAGCCGGCCAGGACGAGAAGAGAAATAAGGACGATAAGGCCCATTGATCTGGCCTTGAATGTGCTTATAATTGTAGACATATATGCTCCTTTTGAAGGATATTGGGCTCCATCTAGCGGAACCGGGTATGAGCGTCACCTTGCGTGTGCCCGTGTGCCAGGGGACAACATTCATCGAGGCACGGGCACACGCAAGGTGACGCCCATACCCGGTTTGGAAGCCCGGACGGTCACAGAAAAAAGACGTTCGTCGGGATACGGGCGCACCCAAGGTGACACCCCTACGATGCAAACATCTCTGCTAGCACTACGACGATACACTACGAAACTTCTCGCATGCGCAGACCTTCGGGAGTGAGCGCACGCTGTAATCGACTGAGTAGCACCTCTGCAATGAGGGCCAGGATAGCAACGGGAATAGCCCCTGCCAGAATCTGAACATTGTCAAGCTGGTAGAGTCCCGATAAGATATATTCTCCATAGCCACCCGCGCCAATGATGGCTGCAAGGGTAGCGGTTGCGATAACCTGTACAGCGGCGGTACGGGCACCGGCTGCGATAATTGGCAGAACCAGGGGAGCCTGAATTCTGGTGATAATTTGCCCGGTCGTCATCCCCATACCCCTGGCCGCATCAATGGTCGCTGGACTGATGCCGCGAATGCCCGTATATGTGTTGAGCAAAATGGGTGGAATACCCAGCACAGTAAGCGCGATGAGTGCAGGCAAAAAGCCCAGCCCTAGATAGGGAAGGACAGCGACGAGAAAAGCAATGACCGGAATAGCACGCATGAGGCCACTGACGTTCACCGCAATAAAGGCCAGCAAAGGGCTACGCGACACCGCAGCTCCCAATACGACCCCAATCACAATGGCTAGCACAATGGAGGCAAGACACAGCTCAATATAAGTAATGCTATGTCCCAGATAATCGTTACTGGGATTGACGATAAATTGATACAACTTATCCATACGAGTCCTCTCCTATGCGACAGACACGGCACTGCGTCCCCGGTTCAACACGATCTGTAAGCCAAGTAAAGCGAGATCAAAAATGATGGCAAGCAACGCTATGGTGATCGCACCTGCAACTACCTCGTCGTAATTCTGATTCTGGATACCAGTGAAGATGAGATCGCCCAGTCCCCCCTGTCCCACAAGGGAGGCCAGCGTTGCAATGCCAATAGTGGTCACAGTGGCAACACGCACACCTGCAATAATAACAGGGAGAGCCAACGGGAGCGTAACGCGCCGCAACAACTGGGGTCCGTTCATACCCATAGCATGTCCGACATCCAGAAGCAGGGGATCAATACCATTCACGCCAGCAACAGTATTACGAATAAGAACGAGTTGGGTATAGATAACGAGTGGAATAACAATGGTTGCGATGGATAATTGCGTGATTGGGATCAGAAAAGCTAACAGGGCGAGGCCGGGAATAGTATATAACAGGCCACTCACGGTAATCACGGGCAGGTAGAGGCGACGATAGCGTGCCACGAGCAGTCCCAGTGGAATAGCAATGACCAGCGAGATCAGCATACTGATGCCAACGATCGTCAGGTGTTGTGACAGCAGATTGGGAACACTTTCCTGATCGGCAAGATCATAGTGAAGTGGATTGAGCAGATAATGCATGATCCTCCCTTGCTTCACAGAACACGGTGAAGCTGTACGATAACATAATAACCATCTGCCTAAATAGTTGTTTCGGCACGCGTAGTTTCGTTACTACGCACGTGCGTAATCGCGGTGTTAATGCTGGCAAGGGTGATGTAGCCGAGGTGTTGCTGGTCTTTGTCTTGTACGGAGAGGGCGGGGGCGTTACTGGCGAGGAGGTTCAACATGGCTGTGAGCAGGGTTGCATCAGAAGAACATGTGGGAACATCTCCCCAGTGTGCGGAAGAGACCGCCTCTGGCTCATTGTCCAGCGCATCGGTAACGGGCAGGTATTCGAGCTGGCGCAAAATACTATCCGCGCCCACCAGCTTGCTTACAAATTCATTGGCAGGATTTGCCAGCAAATCAACTGGCGAACCGAGCTGCACCAGTTTGCCTTCGTTGAGGACTGCGATCTGATCCCCAGCTTGAATGCTTCCTCAATATCATGCGAAACAAATAAGATCGTTTTATGGACATCGCGCTGAATACGCTTCAATTCGTCCTGCATACGAGCGCGTGTAATGGCATCGAGAGCGCCAAATGGCTCATCCATCAGTAAAATTGTGGGATCGGTTGCCAGGGCACGAGCGAGACCAACACGCTGCTGCTGACCACCGGAGAGCTGGCGGGGGAAACGTTTGCGATATTCAGATGGTGGCAAGCCAACCAGATCTAATAATTCGTCGACACGTTCAGCCAGACGTTGCTTCGTCCAACCGCCCGCGATCTCAGCCGTCACGCGCACATTTTCGGCGATATTCATGTGGGGGAAGAGTCCAACCTGCTGAATAACATAGCCGATGCGGCGACGGAGCGTAATGGGATTTTCCTCCAGAACATTCTTGCCATCGATAATGATCGCGCCCGACGTTGGCTCAATCAGACGATTGACCATGCGTAAGAGCGTTGTTTTGCCGGAGCCAGAGGTTCCCACCAGCATACAGGTGCTGCCCTCCGGCACATCGAAAGTCACAGAATCAACGGCAGGGCGTTCAGTACCGGGATAGCGTTTGGTGATTTCAGAAAATGCGATCTTGCCCATGTGTATGGTGCCCTCCTTTTGGTTACATAGTTGATTGACTAACGTAACTGTACGATATATGTTACGTTCTATGCAAACCGCGTTCGCTGGGCGTCCGTCGCCCGAGCAGGGTAAGCACAAGGCCCGCCACCCGTCCACTCCGCCCCTTACCCCTACTGTTGCAGCGTCCAATCTGGCCCCTACACCATCATTGAAAATCGTCAAATGAGTCTTGACAACGTAGTAAGAACTCAATTATATCAATGATCAGAAAGGCACTTATATAGTACGTGATGAGAAGGGAAAAAGTCTCGCTTGCTTCTTCTTTTCGCTACGTACAAACATGGAGATATTCGGGGGTTAGCAAGCCCTCATCGGTCTACCTTAAACGTTGTTCTGAGAATATGCTCTACAGAGCGCACATTGGAAATGCCAATAAACCTCCCCGTGCCGGACATACCATAGCTACCATATCCATAAGAGTATCCATTATTTCCATATCCATTATTATAGTTATATGAATATGGTGAACGTAAGTTTGTGAAGAAGAGATCGCCGGAACCATCAGGTCTTTCCCGACGTGTGAGGTACCCTATATCGTTCCTACTATAGGAATCAACGGTCAGGACAGGTCCTGTCCTCAGAATTATAATGCGTTGATTTGTGATCGCGTACAAAGTATTTCTGGGAACCTGCCGATAAACAAGTGAGAATATGCCGAATAGTAGCGTGAGAAAGAGAAAGGTACCACTAATAATAAACAAGGGAATGGAAGCAATTGTGCTGCCTTTGGTATGCACAACGGTAAGTAAGATGATTGCTACAATGAGCATGGCAAAACCTATGCAGCCGAATATGAGGACAAGAATCATAAAAACGTTGGCTGGCCCTGCGCTGCTGCCGCGTTCAGGGCGGTTAGACCACTGTATCTCTTCGCCCTCTCCTAATTCTTGATCCAGTAACGATCCTATTTCCTGTTGCATAAAAATTCCCTTTCTGGCATTCTATCTCTCATCATCCTTAGCAGAAACCAAATGAGAGAAGATCTATCAACATTCATTATTACAGCTATCACATCATATCTCATTATAACAATAAGATTACATTGCCGTAAACACTGTAGGGACCCGATAAATCGTGTCCCTAGCATTTTCCATTGCTTTAGATGTATCAGATAATATCAGCGTATCAATGTAGCCAGGCGTCTTACCCCCTCCTCGATCTGGGCGGGCGTGAGGGCGCAGAAGGGCAGACGTACGAAGCGTTCGCCCAGGTGGGCTTTATCTGCGTTCTCAGCGAGTGGATCGGCGAAGAAGTCTTTACCATTCGTCAAGGTCAGGCCGATGGCCTGCGCTCTTGCCAGCAAGTTGCTGCAATCGACCTCTTCTGGGAGGGTGATGCTGACGAAGAAGCCGCCCTCGGGTTCGGCGAATGGTACGCCGGGCAGGTGGGTTTTAAGTGCGGTGATGATGGCTTGCAGGCGCGGGGCGTAGAGTTGCTTCAGACTCGCAAGGTTGCTGTCAAAATAGCCACGTTGATGGAATTCGACAACGGCGGCCTGGGTGGGTAGAACGGGTGCGAGTATCGTTTCTTCCATCAGCTTTGTCAGGCGCTTCACCAGATCGGCTGGTCCAATCAGGTAACCTACGCGCAAGGCCGGGCTAATGAGCTTGCTATAAGAGCTGAGGGTGAGCGTGCGTGCTGGATTGAGGTCACGTAACAAAGGCAGGGACTCGCCGGAGTAGCGTAACGTGCGGTAAGGCACATCTTCAACCAGCCAGAAATCGTAGCGTTCGGCAAGATCGACCAGGGCCTGTCTTTTGGCAGCGGAGGTCGTCACACCGGCTGGATTCTGGAAATCGGGGATAACGTAGAGAAAAGCTGGTTTCTTTTGTGCAATTGCTTTTTCCAGCTCTGCAAGGTTCAGGCCATCAGCTTCCAGAGGGATGCCAATAACTTTTGCACCACGGCGGCGGAACGTCAGAATGGCTCTATCGTAGCTTGGTTGCTCAACCAGGACCACGTCGCCGGATTTGACGAGCAGGGCTGAGAGCAGGTCTTGTAAATGGAGAGAGCCGTTGCCGACGATAATCTGCTCTGGTGCTACGTTATATTGTTCGGCCAACATACGGCGCAGGGGAAGGTAGCCTCCATAGTTGCCATATTGGAGAATTGTTTTGCCATCAGGGCCTTCCAGGGCCGATTGCAAGCATTCGCTAATCAACTTTGTGGGCAAGGCCTCTATGGCTGGAACGCCCCGTGTGAAGAGAATTTGTTCAGTTTCTACCTGTCCCTGCATTGAAGTGTATCTCCTTTTTTCTCGTGTTTCGTGACCATCAAGACTCAAGAGTGGGTCAATACTATTTTACCCTGTGGCTCACCTGATGCCAATAAACGATGAGCTTCCGCAGCCTGCTCAATGGGTAACGTACGTGCGATTACTGGTGTGATCGCTTTTTCCGCGATCAGTTGCAAAAGCTGCTGCATATTTTGGGTAGATGTATGAAGCAATCCGCCGCCAATAACATGAACGCGTTTGAGTCGCCATGTTTGAGTATCGACGGTCGCCTCCTGACCGCCCAGATTACCGATTAAGATAATTCTACCATCCTGACTTGCAGCATTGATACTGGTCTGAAGCGTCGAACCGACGAGTTCGATAACCAGGTTCACGCCACCCTCATCCTGAAGCGTTTTTGCCAGATCTTGCTCGCGATGGTTGATAACGCGATTGGCACCGAGTTTATAGAGTGCATTGGCGCGTTCGCTGCTACTTGCAGTGGTAACAACGTAGGCACCGGCGTGTCTGGCAAGCTGAATGGCAAGTGTGCCGACGCCACTGGAGCCTGCCCAGATGAGGACGCGTTCGTCGGCTTTGAGTTGTCCGAGATCAAATAAACCACCCCATGCGGTTGAAGCGGCCAGACCAGCAGCTACGGCCTGCTCAAACGAGACGCCTGTGGGAATGCGTACCAGGTCGGACGCGGGAGCTGCGATTGTGCCAGCATAGCCACCGCCGCCTTTCGCCCCCGGAGCATTGTCGGTGAGTACGTGTTCGCCTTTGTGGAAGCCATTTGCGTCCTGCAAAACGATGCCAGCGGCTTCCAGACCGGGTGTAAAGGGAAGACGGGGGACGGGCCGCGTCCCGGCGCGTTGGAACAGGTCGAGGCGATTGACGGTGGTCGCTTTAACCTCGATCAAGACATCTTTGGGACCAGGAGTGGGATCGGGTACTTCCTGTATCTGTAGTACTTCGGGGCCGCCGGGTTGAGCTAATTGTACAGCCTTCATTCGTGTCTATCTCCTTACTAAGGTGTTAATCGTTGTGACATATCTCTTCGCCTTCCATTGGTTCTTCATCCTTAGAGGAGCCGGGTAGGGGCGTCACCTGGCGTCATTGACTCCAACAAATTGAGGGCTTCGCCAAAAATGATGCATCAAAAACGCGGAAAACGGTAGGGACCCGATTGCATCGCGTCCGTGATTGATCAACCCTGGGCCACGATTCAATGAATGGCGGACGCGATGCAATCGGGTCCCTACCGTTTTCCGCGCATTACAAGCATTCGTGCCGTGCTTGCGTCATTTTTTTCCGAAATAGTTGGAGTCAATGACGCAAGGTGACGCCCCTACCCGGCTCCCGATCGTTCTCTTTGAAGATGGGAAGCTGCTTTTATTGTATGCGTCTCGCCATGTGAGCGCAAGGTGTGCCATAGTGTATTATGATTGACAGGCCCATCTTGCGGATGATATTCTTAGCAATAAGGGTAAAGAAATCGATTTCCTTCCTTATAACGACGGTATCAAGGAGAATGCAATGGCTGTGGTGAAGATGCGTGATGTCGCGGCTCATGCGGGAGTCAGCGTTTCAACGGTCTCAAAGATTCTGAGTGGGAGTGCGGCGTCCAATCAGATTCCCGTGCATACTATTGAGCGTGTGCGGCTATCGGCCTCCCAACTTGGCTATATTCCAAATGCCATTGCGCGTAATTTGCGTACGCAACGTACACGAGAGATCGGGATTGTGTTAGGAATGGAGACGTATCCGGAGCCAGCGGCCCTTACGTTGGATGGAGCCTTTTTACTCGGGCTGATTGATGCGGCAACCGTGTGTCATCTGCCGGGGGTGGTTGTGTATCCGCGTGAAGAAAACAGCGTGATTGCGGATATCTCGCGCTATCTGGATGGGCGTATTGAAGGGTTGCTGGTGCGTTCCTCGACGCCGCATCAGGAGGAGCAGTTGCTGCGCTTGCTAGGTATATCACCTTTGCCAGTGGTTGCCATCTGGACGCAGAATGTTCCTGCTACAGTTGGTTATGTGGATGTTGATCATTTTGCCGGAGCCAGCCAGGCGATTAAGTATTTGCTCGAACTCGGACACCGACGGATTGCCTACGTGGAACCGGCACCAATGTTTGAGCATCCACATTTCATGGCACGGTATCGAGGGTACCAACAGACGCTGCTTGATGAGGGTATTCAGCCACGACCTGAATGGCATGTGGTGGGTATCGAGCGGGAAAAGATCAGAGCATTGTTGCGTTTGCCGGAGCCGATCACAGCTATTTTCACACCTAATGATATCACTGCCGGGGAAGTTGCAACGGTCTTGCAATCGATGCATCTACGTATTCCTGCCGATGTTTCGTTGGTGGGCTTTGATGATATCGCGAATGCACACCTGATCGCGGGTGGTCTCACCACCGTTCATCAGCCTATTCAGGAGATAAGCGTGCAGGCGATGCAGAATTTAACGGCGTTAATTGCTGGTGGGCCGGTTGATGAGAGCCGTACAATTCTCGCAACAAGTCTTGCTATAAGAAATTCGTGTGCGTCTCCCGTTGTGCCATAGTTTTACACGGGCGTCGTAAACGCGGCCCCTACACGTGGGCTCGATAAATCGGGCCCCTACAATTACAAATTGTGGATTGATTTCAAGGAGGATAAAAAAAATGTTTCGTCATCGCAGGATGCGGATCGCCTGTGCGTTCAGTGCGTTCCTCACAATCACAACGCTTGTTGCTATGCAGGTTGCAAATATTTCTGCCGTTCATGCAGCGGGGTATACAGTAACGGTAACGCCTGCGCAAAAGTATCAAACCATTCAAGGCTGGGGAACCAGCATGGCATGGTGGGCAAACATTATTGGAGGGTGGAGCAATAGTAAGCGTACAGCGTTGGCCGATGCGCTCTACAGCCCCACAGCTGGGATTGGTTTGAACGTGTTGCGTTATAACTTTGGTGCCGATGGCCCTGGCAATGTCTGTCATAACCAGATGAAGGCGGGGCGTAACGTGCCTACATTTGAACCCACAAAGGGCAATTATGTGTGGACGAACGATGCAAATCAACTCTGGTTTGCGGAGGCTGCAAAGGCAAGGGGAGCCAACGTCTTCGAGGGATTCGTCAATTCGCCGCCGGCATGGATGCTGAATAACAGTTGTACTGCCGGGGGAGTTGTACATAAAGATAACATCAGTCCGGCCCATTATGGAGACTTTGCCAGTTATATCGCTACTATCGCGAAGCATTTCCATGATAGTTTTGGTATTACGCTGCAAACGGTTGAAGCTTTTAACGAGCCGAGTGCCAGTTGGTGGAACTCGTCGGCTAATCAGGAAGGGATGTATGTTGCTCGCAGCACACAGAATGCTATTATTCCCCTGGTTGCCAGTGCGCTGTCGCAGAATGGTGCTGCGGCCTATACAGGAGTTTCAGCGCCTGATGACAACGGTGTAGCCGGATCAAACACCGATTACAATTCGTATTCGAGCAGTACAAAAGCGGACATGGTACAATGGAACACGCATACGTACAGTGGAAGCGATGCGGACCGTGCTTATGCTTACACAAATATCGGACAGACTGATCACAAGCGGCTCTGGATGTCTGAGTGGGGAACAGGGTCGCAAGGTTCGCCGATTGGTGCGGCATTGAGGCTTTCCGGTCAAATTCTTGACGACGAGCAGCATCTTCACCCGGCCTCGTGGGTAGCGTGGCAGGCGGTCAACGAAGCTGGCGATACGCCCAATAGTATGTGGGGACTGGCTTATCGTGATGCAAATGACAACATCTCGTATCCCGCCCGCTATTATGCAATGGGCAACTACAGCAAGTACGTAACCCAGGGTGCGCAAATGATTAGCAACAGCGATGCCAGCAGCTTTACCACTTACAATGCAAGCACAAAAACGTTGACGATTGTCACCACCAATAGCTCTACCAGTAGTGAGACGATCAGCTACAATCTTGCAAACTTCGGCAATGCAGGGTCGGCGGCGACTCCTCATCAGACAAGTGCAAGCGAGAATCTGAAACAACTGGCGAATATTGGCATTTCAGGTAAAAAGTTTAGCGCAACTTTGCCAGCTCAGTCTATCACGACGTTTGTTATTCCGAACGTCGCATAGTCGAGTAGGGCATTATTGAGGGGCGAGTGGCGCACGGGCTTATTCGCTCCGCTCATCGCGCCCCTACCAGAACGGATACGTGATGCAAAAGAGGATAATCCATTGTAGGGGCGCGATGAGCGGAGCGAATAAGCCCGTGGGCCGTTGTCTGGCGTGGGGGGAGATACAATTATGGCAGATGATACTATCTCACCAGCCTGGTCTCAGCAGGGTTGGTTTGAGGAGGCAACGACCTGGATACAAGAACAATGGAGTTATTTGCATTACAGCATCACTGACGATATCAAGCAGGTCTATATTAGTCCGACTTCCTGTGTCCTCAGTGCGACGACAACGCGTGGTGATATCTTCTTTAAAGCGTGTGCACCTTTATTTCAGTATGAGCCACGCTTAACACAGACGATCAGCCAGATTCTACCAACATATAGTGTGCATGTGTTGAATGTGGATGATGAGCGTTCCTGGCTGCTGATGGAAGATGCGGGTGTGAGCCTGCGCGAGCTAACATTAGAACGGCGAGATTTAAAGCGGTGGCAAGATGCAGCATCTTTATTCGCACATTTTCAGCAAGAAAGCGTTCCTCATTGCGCACAACTTAAAGCGGCTGGTTGCCCTGATAGAACGCTGGCAAGGATACCTGCACTCTTTGACGCCCTTCTTAGCGACACATCAGCGCTGCTGGTGGATCAAAAGGACGGTGTACCAGGCGACGAAATGGAACAACTACACGCATTCAAGCCCCAATTGAGCGCATTATGTGATGAGCTGGCGAGCTACACTATTCCAGAAACATTGCATCATGACGATCTAACGGCGAACAATATTGCAATGAACGAGCGTGGCTATATCTTCTTCGATTGGGGCGAGAGCGCTATCACGCACCCTTTTTGCTCTCTATTTATTCTGCTGCGTGTCGCGAAATATATCTTTGAGTTTAGCGAAGACGAGCGTAAGAGCATACGTGATAGCTATTTATCGCAATGGGTAGCATATCAGCCAATGGAACGTTTGCAGCGTGCATTTGAGGTAACACAGCGATTGGCGATACTTTGCCGTTGTCTGACCTGGCATTATGTCACTACTCATGTAGAGGAACATGCAAAAGCTGAGTTCCGTGATGCTACGCCATATTGGTTGCGTCTCTTCCTGCACGATGGCGAGGAATTTGAAGAGGATACGCCTTAAGAGACCTCGCCATTAATGGTTTAAAGAGCGGGTGCCTCTAGTCCATGCATACCGAGCGTGAGGGAGACCTCGCCACCATGGTGTAGATCGTGCTCGATGAGGTGCCAGATAACCCATGAGCGGGGGAATGTCTCCGGCTCTTCCGGTGTGCCACCCATAATCTGCTCCCAGTCGTCAGGTGTCCAGCGGGCAATCATTTCCTGCATCAATTGCCATGTTGTTTCCAGAGCGTTGACCAGTTCGGCAGCGCTCCGTGTGGGTGTGCCTGGGCGGCTCCAGGCTACCAATGAGGCCATCGCTTCGCCCCCTTCATGCAGATCCCCGGAACACCAGCCAGAGCGAGCACTGATGATATGCAAGACATTATCGCCGATCGAACGCAGATGGGGAACCGATTTGAGCGCGAGCTGATCCGCCGATAGTGGTGCAATGGCCTTGATCAGCAAGGTCTGATAGTCTTTCCATCCTTGATAGAAAACCTGAAAAGTTGATTGTGGTATGGTCATGATAACAGTTGCCTTTCTTCAAGAAACATCTCTTACAGACATGTATTCTTGCCTGCGAATAGCCTATCTGTATAGTAGTTTAGTGGGGAAAGCGGTAAGAATTGATCCGCATTGACCTGATCAGGCAGCAAATTATTTTATTTCATAAGTGGCAAAACGAGGTCATACACGTTAGCTCTGAGATACAGGCAACGGTTCAATATTCGTCTGTAGCCAATCGATGAAGCTAGCCACGGTTGAGAAAGTGACGGTTGGTGCGATAGAGCCGGGATAGGTGAGCGTTTCGGTTACGCACCAGGCGGCACCGAGAGGGAGCACTCCAGCAGTAGTTGCCTGTTCGGTATCCGTATAGGCATCACCGATATAGGCTGCAAAGTGCGGCTCCATCTGCCAGGCAGCTAGAATTCTACGTATCGCTATAGCTTTGACGATTGCATTGGCATCGCCAACCTCGACATGTTCAAAATAGTGTTCGATGCCAAGATATTTAAGGGTATAAGCGGCGGTGTACTCTCCTTTGCCAGTCACCACGGCCAGCAAGATACCACGATCTGCAAGGAGTTGCAGCGCTTGTGTGATGCCGGGGAAAGGGGTAGGACATTCTACGTGCAGTTTTTCATAGATCTCGTAATACAGCTTGAGTCCTTGCTCCCAATGCTCAGGGATGACGCGCTGGAAGATGCCTGCCTCCGTCAAGCCGAAGTGAGAGGTAACTTCTTGTTCAGTGAAGGAGCGACCAGTGAAATGTTCAAATGCCTGTTGATAGGCTTTGATGCAGATGGGAAGGGTGTGAGCGAGTGTGCCGTCGAGATCGAAGATGATGCCTTTGATTTGCATTATGTCTCCATGAATGGTGTATTGTGAGGATAAAAAATAAGTGAGATATGGCGGTCTCACATGGGTAATCATATCACAATGTTGCGTTATTTCAGCGTCACGATCTCGCCATTATGTTTAGCCGAATAGGTAGCGGCTTCCATTACAGCGATATTGCGTCGAGCTTCCAGAGGAGAAATCGCCAGGGCTTCGCCGGAGAGCAGGTGGTTGGCGAGGTTGCAATGGAAGGCATAGAGCGGTGCCCGTGGAAGCGTGAGGTGCTGCTCATGAATAGCGCCGCTGCGATCACGCGTGTGCACGAAAACTTCTGGGAGGGCTTCAGACGGTGCAAGTTTCTCTTCAATTAGATCACCTGACCAGCGGCGAGTTTTGACTGTTTCCTGTCGCCATTGGCCGATAATCGCGCCCTGTTCACCCAGGATATACCATTTGGGCTTCATGACGGCTGCGATGTCTGAGTGCATAAATGTGGCTTCCTGCCCATTGGCAAAGCGCATGTGGATGCTGGACTGGTCGGCATTGGTGACATCGTGCCAGACACGTTTGTGTTCAAGGCCACGCACATCTGTCACATTGTCGGGGATGAGATTCAGGATCCAGTCAAGATAATGCGAGCCCCAATCATAGAATATGCCGCCAGAGATCGGTTCGTGCGAATGCCAGTAGTGGCACGGATGCCCATAGCCGCCGATAAATGTTTCCATATAAAAAATAGGGCCGATCACGCCACTTTTCACGACCTGCTGAATTGCCAGGTAGTCGGGGTCCCAGCGCCGACACTGGTAGACGGTGAGGGTAAGCTGCTGAGCGTTGGCAAGCGCGATCATAGCATCAGCCTCAGCAGTCGTTAAGCAGAAAGGTTTTTCACTCACGACATGTTTGCCTGCGTGCAACATGCGCATCGTAATGGCGGCATGGGTATTGGGAGGAGTAGAGACGATGACGAGATCAATTGTGGGGTCCTCTTCTATTTCCGCAATATCTGTGCAGGTGCGTATGCCTGGAAAGGCTTTACGGGCCTGAGCGAGGCGTGGTTCATTGAGATCACAGACCAGGGCATAGTCCAGGCCAGGGGTATTCTGGATGGCAGTTCCGTGCTCAAAACCAATCGAACCATACCCGATCATTGCGATGCGTACAGGTTGTTCTTCTAGTGGAGCGCCTGCGACATAGCGATGAGCACGTGTGAGCATTTGTTGAAAAGTGGGATGCTCTCTTGTTTCTGCAGTGCTTCCGAGGGTTGTACAAAAGATACGTCCTCGTCCATAGGTGCGCGTGTAGGTCAACGTATATGGTGCGTAGTGCCAGGTGGTCTGCCATTGTATTTGAGCATCGTCTGGTAGCTTTTCCAATAGATAGGCTGACTCAAATACAGCAAACGTTGGATCGACGCGTCGTGTAAAAAAGGAGTTGGGGTTTGCGATGTGAGCGATAATCTCGGTTTGAGGTGTATAGATGCCACGCACATGTCCTAGAATGTTCCCGAGCAGCTCATATTCGTGATAGATCTCCAGGGCTTTTCCGAGGCATATCAGGCCGCCGCCCTGCTCAATGTAGGAGCATAACGCCTCTTCCTGACTGGAAGTAAGAGGATCTATGTTACCATCAAGGATAATCACGCGCTGATTTGCTAGTTGGTCGGACAGGTCTATGGTATTTGTGCTAAGCATGCGTCTCTGCTTTCTTGTGGTTAGCGTTATGATAATGAGGGTGTTCGTGAGAGTGATCGGGCCAATGCCGATGTGTGTGGCTGTGCATCATTCCGGTTGGTGGCAACTCGTCGGGTGTGTGGGTATGCGTTCCTTCCAGATGATATATGTGATCGTGACCGCGCCAGAGATGCTCGGGCATCGAAGTTGGCGGCAAGAAGATTCTCGCCATGATGCCAACGATCCCGAAAGATGTCATAATTCTTTTTACTCTTGGTGCGCCTCTCCTCTTCGCTGAGGCTATACCACTCACGATGCTGATGTTTCGCGATAAGATCAGTCATGGAAGGGATCGTCACGACATCGTAGCCGGCGGCCTTAAAGAAGAAGCTATAGAAGATGTCCATCAAGCGGTAGAAGCGCAACTTTTCGTCGATCCAACCGACTTCTGGCAACAGTTCACGCCGGAAGGCAAACAGGTAGCCCTCAATTGCATCAACCTGTGGTCCCACGGCTTCATGAAACTCGCGCAGGTCTGTGGTGACCAATCCATATGGTCCGGCCACGCCGATCTCAGGATTTGCCAGCGTCATAGCTAATGGATGCCAGATATCGCCTGTGATCTCAATTGAGGTATCCATCAAGACGATAAAATGGCCCTGGCTGGTACGCATCGTCGCGTTACGGCCAGCAGCAAAGCCCATATTGTGATCGGCGAAGAGGACATGCAGGCCAATGCGCTGCCCCTCATTTCCGTGTAGTTCGCCCTGGCGTGCAAGCTGCCGTAGATAAGGGAGCGTCTCATCCGTCGAGCCATTATCGATCACAACGATTTCTATACTGTAATTACCTGTATAGCGGCAGATACTTTTTATACAACGCTCGACATCATCTCTACTATTATGTGTGAGCAGGTTGACGGAGAAATCGTAGAGATCGGGCGCATCGGTATGCTCGGGCGCGTCGGTGGAGTGGGTGAGAATGGGAAACTCTTTATCTAAGCGATAGGGTGAGATAAGAGGACCTTGCGGGGTATCACGGATAAAATAGCCCAGTTGGTGGAGTTCTTGACGTATCTGATCGGCCCGTTGATAGTTGTGCTGGCGTCGCAATTCAGCACGCTCACGAACCTGAGCGGCGATGGATGCCGGGACCATTGCCAGATACGCCTCGGGATCATGCAAACGTTGTGGAGAGTCGCTCTGAAGATATTCTTTGAGGCCGAGACCAAGAATGCGATCCATGGCGAAGAGGGCATGTAGCTTCGTGGTTGGATGATCTTGTGAGCGCATCATTGACCACACTATAGACATGGCACGAGGCATATTCAGATCATTTTCAACGGCTACAAGAAATGCCTCTACCCATTGATGTGCCTGATCTGATAAGGGGCCATCAGAAAAGATATATTGTTGATCTGCATGGAGCAGGCATTGATAGGCAAGGTTGCGCAGGCGCTCCAGGGAGGTTTGCGCCGTTTGCAGGGCGCGAAAAGTAAAGTTGAGGCGGCTGCGATAAAGCGCCATCGTAAAAAAGTAGCGCAGGGCCATTGGTTCAAAGCCACGCGCCTCGATCTCTGTAAGCGTGTAATCATTACCAGTCGCCTTTGCCATTTTTTGACCATCAGTGAGGAGGTGTTGCGCATGGACCCAATAGTTGACATATTGATGATCTGAGAATGCTTCACTTTGCGCAATTTCATCTTCATGATGCGGAAAGATATTATCGACGCCCCCGGTGTGGATATCAAAGTACGCGCCGAGGTACTTCATTGCCATGGCGCTACACTCAATGTGCCAGCCGGGAAAACCACGCCCCCAGGGACTATCCCATGCCATCTCGCGTCCGGGTTCAGCGACCTTCCAGAGCGGAAAATCCTCTCCATTATGCCTATCGGTATCCACACCTTCATGGATGCCCGCCATCATATTCTCTAACAGATTGCCTGAGAGCTTACCGTAACCAGGGAAGCGTTTAATGTCAAAATACACATTGCCATTGACAGCATACGCAACGCCTTTTTGCTCAAGTCCCTGGATGATCGAGATCATTTCAGGGACATGCTGTGAGGCGCGAGGAAAGATATGTGCGGGCAGAATGTTCAGTTTCGCCTCATCTGCGAGGAAGGCGTCCATATAAAATTGCGCGATACTGAGAGATGTCTTGCCCTCTTTACGCGCCTGGGCCTCAACTTTATCTTCACCCTGGTCAACAACTTCACGCCGCATATGTCCAACATCAGTAATATTTTTGACGTGAAGCACTTCCAGGCCACGATATTCAAAAACGCGTCTTATCCAGTCAGCCATAGTAAATGTTCTTAAGTTACCTATATGTATATAGCGGTACACAGTAGGGCCACAGGAGTACATTTTGATTTTGTTTTTCTCTATACCTACAATCTCTTCATGGTATTTTGTGAGAGTATTGTAAATTTTCATGGCGTTATGTCTTCCTATAAAATGGGCGGTAAATATCGACTTTGCCTGATAAGATGACGCTATGAACCCAATAATGTGAGTAAGATCAAAAGTTCAATTACCATTATAGCTTATGAAGGGGGGAAGACAAAATGCGAGAAAAATTTGAGGTTCCATCTTTGTGAGAGAAAGATTGGGAAGGGAGGAATGGCACCGCGGACAACGATAATACCCGCAATATCCGTAATTGGGTAGGACCCGGTTCGACCGCGTCCGCAATTGATTGAATGGTGGCACCAGATATATGGGTACCGGGTCAAATCGGACGCGGTCGAACCGGTCCTACCTTACGTATATTTCTATATTCTTAGCTCCACACATCCATAATAGGGTTTTCGTTCACACTATTATTGATGGGGGCAAGTCCGTACATATCCTCCAGGGTACGTAAGATTGTATAATGATTGATCGCCTCAGTATATTGGCCTGGCTTTACGTTGGCTCCGGAGAAGATCGTGGCAATCTGGTTATTAGAACTATTATCATCCTCATCCCAGGTAACAATCAACAGGCTATTATGCGTCTGCGCCCACTGCGCATAGCTGTCAATATTGCTTTGCAACCAGCTATCAGCTTGCTGGATTGAGCCAGAGTGCATATCGTTCTGCTGATTAGGGATGACAAATGAGACGGTTGGGAGCGTGGTGTAATCGCTGGGGAAACTGGTAAATGGCTGGTTACTACTGGCCGGAACATCCGTAAAATCGGTCCAGGGAGCATGTTTGCGAGCATAAGAAGGAGTGAAGATATTCCCCCCAGCCGTGCAGACGGTCGAGCCAGCGCTGGGAAGATCCTCCGAGTAGCCTGTGAAGCTGAAGCCAGCCGTCAGGAGTTGACCGCCCAGATCAGGGCCAGCAAAGGTCTGGGGGCAAGAATCGTCAGTCAACCCCTGAGTTGAACCGGAGAAGAGCGCGACATAATTTGGCTGACTGGGATGAGAGATCGCGCTAGAATTGGTAAATAAAGCTCCTTGTTGCGCCAATGCATTGATATAAGGTGCACTGGATGAGCCAATGATCTGTGAGTACGCATGGTTCTCTTCCATGACGATAACCACATGATCTGGTTTGGGAAGAGTTGTGGTCGCTGTGGTAGCCCCATGGCCCGAAAAGAATGGTAGAAATATGATGCTTATGACACCAAAGAAGCTGTTACGTAGCAAAGGGGAACGCAAGAGTCCAGGTTTATGCATACAAAGCCTCCATACAAAACTAAAATAAAGTACACGACTGCCATTTATATGAACGAAAAAAGAATAGAAATTGGAGGCATTACAAAAGATCCCAAACGGGTCACGAACTCTTGCAATTAGAACAAATGTTTTATATAATGGAGGAGTGCTAAAAAGAATTCCCTTGTAGGCGGCGATTGAAGTCATTGATATAAGCATAGAAATAGATAGCATAATGGGAATAATGAAGCTCAAAACACAGCTCGCGGTTGTCTCCATTCTGGTGAAGGATCAAGACGAGGCGCTCGACTTTTACACTGAGAAGCTTGGTCTTGAGAAGCGTATGGACGTGACATTTGGGCCAGGGTTACGGCTGGTAACGGTTGCAGCGCATGGACAGAAGAAGCCGGAGATAGCACTGGCGAGGCCGGATGCAGCATTGCACGGTCAGGAACGAGTCCAGGAATTGATGGAGTTGACGGTTCAGTCCAGGCCCTGGATATTTGTCACAGATAATTGTTGTAAGACGTATGAGTTGCTGCTTGCCCGTGGCGTCAGGTTTGTGCGTGAGCCTACGCGCGAGCTGTATGGAATCGAAGCCATTTTTGAAGACCCATCGGGTAACGCGTTTTCGCTGTTAGAGGCCTCACTGAAAGATCGACGGGTGGGTACGGCTGCGTAGAAAAAGTGCGCATCCGTCCTTTTGAAGAATGTGGGCGTACGTGGTCCCACATTCAGAAAGGCAAATAGTATGCTGGCAGAAGACAGGCGTTCAGTGCTTGAAAACAGTTATTTCAGCACGCAAGAGGTGCATCAGGTAGCGGTGGAACGGGTTATTCAAAAGATGCACACCCATTTATGCGAACCCCTGGTGCTAGAGGATCTGGCGGATATAGCCTGTCTAAGTCCTTATTATTTCAGTCGCGTGTTTCACCAGGTCGTCGGAATTCCACCCGGCGAGTTTCTGGCGACATTGCGCCTGGATAGAGCAAAGCAACTTCTGCTGACAACATCGCTGAGCATAACCGATATCTGTTTCGAGGTTGGTTATGTTGGCCTCGGCTCATTTACAACGCGCTTTACGCAACTGGTAGGCGTCTCGCCACGGCAGTTGCGCCATCTAGCACGCGAGACTGCGGCCCCCTCCCTTGCGATGCGTAGTGAAGCGCGTAGAGAATCCGCACCACTGTTCCAGCAGGCAGGAGTTCGCGGTCACATCCATACTCTCGACCCTTTCAAAGGTTTGATCTTCGTCGGTCTTTTCCCTAAGGCTATTCCCCAGGGAAAGCCGACACGCTGCACGCTTCTCACTGCTCCTGGCCCTTACACTATACGCGATGTGCCGGATGGGCGTTATTTCATGATGGTGGCTGCTTTACCTGTATCGGAGAACCTCCACACGTATCTCTTGCCCCAGGAAGGTATTCTGGTTGGTATTGCTGGTCCCCTGGTGGTCAGACATGGTACGACCCATGCGCCGGTTGACCTTGTGCTGCGTGCGCCTTGTTTGACTGATCCGCCAATTATCAGTGCGCTGCCTTTTATCCATTGAGAGAACGTTAGAACATATGTATAGCCAGACCCCACAAATCCTGCTATTATATGTCAATGAGCACATCAGTCTTCTTTCAAGGTGGTACGTTGGTTGTACAGCACGACAATGAACAAGAACCGCTACCCGCACCGTTTCAATTTATAAAAGGGCGCTGGCGTTGCGAGGGCTATCATTATAGAGAACTCATGCCTGCTTTACGTGAGCAAGGTATTCGTGATAATGTGCGGCGCTGGCAGCCGCTCAATCTGGTATTGCAAGAGGCACGCGAGCCACATGACTATCAGGTAGAAGCTCTGGCCGCGTGGGATGAGGCTGGACGCTGCGGCAGTATTGTTTTGCCAACTGGCGCGGGCAAAACTTTTGTCGCCATTCAGGCAATCCAGCGAGTGAAACGTTCCACCGTGGTGGTTGCGCCCACTATAGACCTCCTGCATCAGTGGTATGCACGACTGGTGAACGCATTTGGTATTGAAGTGGGCGTATATTATGGGGGCGAAAAGAAGATCCTGCCGCTCACGATTACGACCTATCACTCGGCTGGCGATCTGATGGCCGAATGGGGTAACGCCTTCAAACTCATTATTTTTGATGAGGTACATCATCTGCCCGCTCCCAGTTGGGGTGAGGCGGCTTTGATGGCTCCGGCACCACTGCGTCTGGGGCTGACGGCCACCTATCCTGAAGCACGTGAGCAAGATAATGGGCGCTGGCGTGTCGACGAATTGATCGGGCCGATTGTCTATACGAAACGCATGGAGGATCTCGTCGGGCAGCAGCTTGCTAATTACCGTACGCAGCGCCTGCGCGTTAATCTCTCGCCCGATGAGCGAGTTCGGTACGATGCCGATTATGCTATCTATATCAACTTTGTACGCGAAAGGCAACTCCCACGGCGTCATGGTGCTGGCTGGTTGATGGAATTAATGCGCCTCTCAACGTTTGAGCCACAGGCCCGTCGCGCCTTCCTTGCCCGTCAGAGACTATTGCGGTTACTTGGCACTTGCGAAGGCAAATTTACGCTCCTTGATGAGTTATTGCGCGAGTATGTGACCGAGCGCATTCTGATCTTCACCGAACAAAATACAATGGCATACGCGGTCGCAGCACGCTATCTTATTCCAGCCATCACGCATGAAACGGCAGCGGCTGAGCGTAAGCATATTCTAGAGCATTTTCAAAGTGGACATTATCAGGCTATCGTAACCTCAAGAGTGCTCAACGAAGGCATCGATGTACCAGAGGCGAAGGTAGCAATTGTACTGGGAGGTACTTCAGGGGCACGCGAATATATTCAGCGTCTGGGCCGCGTACTGCGCAAGGTTGAGAATCGGGAGGCAGTGCTTTTTGAAGTGATCGCACGCAAAACGATTGAGGAAGGCCGGGCACAGCGACGGCGGCGCAAACGGGAGGTTGATTGATGCTCACAGCCGAACTGGTCAAACCACGTATAAGGATGCTTGGTTCGCAGATATCTATTGACATGCTCAAAATCGGGGATGCCGTCTGGTTGCAGACAGCGGCGGACCTGATTGCGTTATTGCATGAGCAGCAGGGGCGATCGCTAGCGGCATGGGAACGAGCATTGGAGAAGTATGAAGGCGAGCGGATAGATTATATCGTAGTACGCGGGATGGCAAAAGTGCTGACAGATGCGGCGACTTTCACACCACTTGCAACGCCATTAGCGCCAATGCAGCTACGTGAACGACTGTTTGCCTATGGTCCCGTCTTCTCCACAACCCAATTATTTCAACAGCAGGTACGCGACGAGGTTATGCAAACATTGGCGAACGAGTTGGCGATTCCTGGTGAGCAGTTGGAAACTGCGCTCTTTGCCGACCGGTCTGTTGCCGCGCTGCTCACGGATGTGGGACCGGATTGGACGCCGGAGGGATTAATTGTACGTTACAACCTGGAACTTGCCAGGGGTGTATTGTATTGGGCCAGTCATGTGCGTATCGAAGTGCATGGTGGGTACAAGGATCTCTGGAAGTATATCAAGTTTTTTAAGCTTATGTTCTGGATTCAATCAGAGGACGATGGTTATATCGTTGATCTGGATGGGCCAATCTCGCCTTTTGTGAGTGCCACGCTGCGTTATGGACGCCAATTTGCGGCGTTTCTGCCCGCGTTATTGCTCTGTGAACGCTGGAGCATGATCGCCACGGTACGTTCGCCGCACACATGGAAAATGGCGACCTACAAGCTTGATGCAACATCTGAACTACAATCGCATTTTAAGCAGAGCGGTCTTTTTGATAGTCGTCTCGAAGCCGATTTTGCACACGAGTTCGAAGAGAAATTCGGCTCTAAACGTGGGCAATGGGTACTGACACGCGAGGATGAGGTTCTTAATTTAGGTGCTACAGTTATGATTCCTGATTTTGCATTGACGCATAAGCGGACAGGGCAGCGTATATTAATCGAGCTGGTTGGCTTCTGGCATCCCGACTATTTGCGGCGCAAGGTCGAAAAGGTGCGGGCGGCGCAGTGCCATAATCTGCTGTTGCTGGTATATGAGGGTGTTAATCTTGCCGCCGATGCCTTGCAAGATGTGCCTGGAGAGGTATTATATTTCAAGCAGAAGCCTGTGCTCAAGGATGTGATGAGTACGGTAGAGGCAATGGCGGCGCGGTTGATGGACACCGCATAGTTCATATAGAGATTTAGAGCAGGATCACAAAGATCGGGAAGGTTATCGGGAGGAATGGATCATATTTCTAAGCTTACCCATTTGGTTGGGGTCAGAAGTAATGTGCCTACTGTACACTTAAATAAACTGTCCTAATATAGATACAATTGGTGTGTTCAATAGTACTGCTGTCTACTTATAGTAGGAAAGTGACTTTATTAGCACTAGAGCGTTCTAAATAGTGAAGTAGAATGTCCCTTTTTGAAACCTATGTAGAATGTCTGGAGAGTTGAATGACACAAACTAATTTAGAAGAAATTTCTGTAGCAGAGGACTCATACAAACCTGTAGTAGTGATTGACCCAGAAATCAACAATGCGCAGGCTGCCCCTATTGTACATACATATCATCCTACACGCTGGTCCTTTGTTAATAATGCACTTGATATTGTCGATTCCGTGAGCAAAGGTCGTGCTGGTCAACTCCAGCGCTTTGTCAGCTTTGCCTTTCTTGGTGGAATAGCGTCCCTGGTCAATCTGAGTATCTTTTCTGTTATGCTTTCTCGTACTGTCCCTACTAACTATAATGTACGCTGGTTTCTTGCTTTCCTGGTGGCCTCTGAAATTTCTATTATTGTTAATTTCTCGTTGAACGATTACTTTACATTCAGACATTTACCGGGTCATGCACGTTCATGGAGGGCGCGTTGTGCGCGTTTCCATATGACATCGGTCAGTGCAATCTTATTGACACTTTTGATCAACTTCGCGTTGCACTATGGATTGCATATTCATCCCGTTCTGGCCCAGGCAATCGCAATCTTGATCGTGCTTTTTTACAATTTCACAATCCACCATCTGTTTACATACCGTCATGTGAAAACTGTGGTAGTGGATTAAATTTATGCGTAAATTCCTATAACATAGGGATCTGGTTCACAGCGTCCGCAATTGATTGACCTGCGACCGATATCCAGGGCCAACATCCAATGAATTGCGGACGCTGTTAACCGGTCCCTACCATATTACGGACATTTTACGCTTTCGGGTGCACACAAGGTGACATCTTTGACCCGGTTTTTCCCACTCAAGCCCAGCGGATCAGTCCCAGTTCGTACTTTTCGCTCAGATCTGGATGGCAAGGAACGACGCGTACATTATAGGCGATGCTTCCGCTTTCTGGGGGCTGTAAGTGAATTTCGTAGCGGTAGGAACCATCTAGTTCGCGCCTGATGTAGGACATGGGAAGAGCGTGTTGTGCCTCGGCAAGTTCATCTTTGACCGTGCCGTAGACCAGTTCGACGCTAAGGTCATCTGGTTTCAGTTCGCTCATGCGAATCCAGGCTCGTATATCGATGCTTTCACCCAGGCTAAGCTGGCCTTCGCGTCTACCATCGACGTATAACTCCAGGTTATCCCAGCCATGGCGGATATGTTCCTTCCAGGTCGCCAGTGTCCGCGCATGTTCATAATGATTTTGTTCGACCTGCTCACCCTGCTGAATTTCAGGCACGTAAAAGCGCGTGGTGTACTCTTTGATCATGCGGCGCATACTGAACTGCGGGACACAAGTGCGAATAGCTTCTTTCATATAAGCGGTCCAACGATGTGGAGTGCCCTGGCGGTCACGCTCAAAGAATGTAGGAATAATCTCCTCTTCAAACAGGTGGTACAGGGAGATGCTATCGGCCTCGGCCTGGACTTCCTGATCATGGTATTCGCGTTCTTCGCCGATGGCCCAACCATTTTTGCCATTGTAGCCCTCAGCCCACCAGCCATCGAGAATGCTACAGTTAGGTTGGCCGTTAAGAGCGGCTTTCTGTCCACTGGTACCACTGGCCTCATAGGGGCGGATCGGGTTATTCAGCCAGAGATCAGTGCCGGAGACGAGATAACGTGCCATGTCGATATCATAATCTTCCAGAAAGATGATTTTGCCACGGAAATCATCGGTGCGCGAGGCCTGGTAGATTTGCTGAATCAGCGCTTTGCCGGGTTCGTCGGCAGGGTGAGCCTTGCCAGCAAAGATGATCTGGACCGGACGCTCCGGATTATTGAGAATGCGTTTGAGGCGTTCCATATCGCGGAAGATGAGAGCTGCGCGTTTATAGGTTGCAAAGCGACGAGCGAAGCCAATGATGAGCGCATTGGGATTAATCATGTGCTCAATCTCAGAGATCTGTGCCATGCCTTCGCCCAGGCGCAGGTGCTGGCTCTTCAGGCGACGGCGTGCGTACTCGATAAGCATCTCTTTACGGAGGACGTGTGTTTTCCATAACTCGTCATCAGGGATTGAGTCAATGTGCCGATCCCAGAAATCTTGTACATCCACATAGCGGCCCCAATCGGGATCGAGATAGCGTCCGAACAATTCGTTCATCTCCTGAGCAATCCAGGAGAACGTGTGCACGCCATTAGTAATGTAGCTGATCGGCACCTCATCGCCTTCGATGCCGGGCCAGAGGAATTGCCACATTTTGCGCGAGACAGCTCCATGGAGTTTGCTGACACCATTGTGATGGCCCGTCAGCTGTAGCGCCAGTACCGTCATACCATAGGTAGAACCCCAGCCATGATCCTCACGTGCGACATTCAAGAACTGATCGCGCGTCAGGCCAAGCTCACCCCAATATGAACCAAAGTATTTATCGATCAGGTCATAATTGAACGTATCGTTGCCTGCTGGCACGGGCGTATGGGTTGTAAAGAGCGAATTAGCAGCCACAGCTTCCCTGGCTTCGTTGAAGCTTAGACCGGAGGCAACCAGTTCGCGGCAGCGCTCAAGGCTTAGAAAGGCGGCATGTCCTTCATTGATGTGCCAGGCCGCAGGAGAGATGCCCAGGGCACGCAGGGCACGTACACCCCCAATGCCGAGCACAATCTCCTGACAGATACGGATCTCACGGTCACCACCATAAAGACGCGCCGAGAGTTCGCGGTCGTTGGGAGCATTAGGAGCCACATCCGTATCCATCAGATACAGAGGGATGCGACCAACCATCACCTTCCAGACCTTGGCATAAATGCGGCGTCCAGGCAAGTCGACGCTGATGACAACCTCGTTACCATCGGGCCCAATGGCCGGGATGGCGGGGGCTTCCGAGAAATGGAGTTTGTCATAAAATGCTTCTTGTACGCCATCACGTGTCACGCACTGACGAAAATAGCCCTGAGGATAGAGGAAGCCGACGCCGACGAAAGGGAGACCCAGATCGCTAGCTTCTTTGCAATGATCGCCGGAAAGGATGCCCAGGCCGCCCGAGTAAATAGGAAGGGCTTCATTGATGCCAAACTCTGCAGAGAAATAGGCGATAGTTTTGTCGGCCAACTCCGGATAGGAGTGGGTAAACCAGGTGTCATCAGGACGTGGGTGCATGTAATAGTCGAAATCGTGAATCACGCTATCATAGACATTGAGATATTCCGTGTTGGCGGCAGCTTTCTCAAGCACGTGTGGCTGCAACTCGCTGAGAAAACGGACAGGGTTATGCCCAACCTGCTCCCAGAGATCCGGGTTAAGAGTGCTATAGAGGGCACGGGCTTCAGGATGCCAACTCCACCAGAGGTTGTAAGCAAGCTCATACAGGCGGTTAATGCGTGTTGGCATAATAGGAAAGACCGTGATGCGGCCATAAACTTTCACAGAGCTAGACTTCCTTTCTTCTCATCCAGAGGTTATGCGAGAAGCTGTTCACGATATTTTCTCTCATGGGTGAAGATCCGAAAATGACGTTTGAATTTCTTAATCGGTACTATCAATAGTATCAGTATATCTCGACTGAGAAAACAAGGTCAATGTGAGAAGGCTCTCAATGTGTTAATGAGAGCCTTCAAAAAAGTGAGTGGAAATGTCTGGAGTAATTGATCAGTTATCGTTGATCTTTATCCATCCATGTCGTAATGCATGAACGACTGCAGCGGTACGATCATTAACGGATAGTTTTTTCAGGATAGACGTGATATGATTTTTCACGGTTTGATCGCTAATTTTGAGAGACTTAGCAATTTCCTTATTGCTGTTGCCGCGTGCGATGTAGTCGAGAATTTCCACTTCGCGGCTGGATAGGGGGGAGTAGAGGTCTTTGGTGGGCCCATTTTCCTCATCTTCGACGGTCAATTCGCGGAAAGATTTGAGGACGCGACTGGCGAGTTGGGGTTTTGAGAGCACGTCATCGTTGATAAGATATTCGCCATGGCTGACTTTGCGCACGGCGTCAATCAGATCATCGGGAGTAATGCTGCGTGAATAGTAGGCGGCGGCCCCGACCTTGATGGATTGAAATAAGCGTTCTTCATCTTCAGAAGGTGTGAGGATGATGATGGCCATACGAGGCGCGAGATGGCGCGTCTGGCGGGCGATTTCGAGCGGATCAGAGGAAGTCAATCCTGCATCGATAAGTGCCACATCGGGGCTACCGGTGCGAGCAATTTCAAATACTTCTGCTGCATCGGTTGACTCTCCAATAATTACGCAGTCGCCCATACGTTCCAGGGTAGCACGGATACCCTCGCGAAACAGGGGTTGTTCATCAATAATGATGACACGTATCGTTTCCATGTAATCCCTTCATAGAGAGGGGACAGCATAGAGGCTCCACCGCGACGCTGTCAGCCCTCTTCTTGATCAGTCTATTCCAAAACATCTAGAAAGTGATCACCCCTTGCTGTGATAGGGGGATGTATAGAGTGTAAGAATTGCCCTATTATACACAGAAAGTGTTCTGTGGACAAGGAGTAGCAAGAACATGCCTGTAGAATACGTTGTGAGGTGGTGGGACGCATAAGAAGTCAAGTGACCATCACCTTCCCACGTAGAGCACAACACGACAACTCCTGAATCTACTCGCAGGTTCCCTACCTTCACATGAGGGTAGCTACCTACGAGAGTATGTTAGATGCGTTCCAATCTGTGTAGAGTGGAGTTAATGGCAACGCGCAGACACTCAATGACGCCCTGACCAGTTACTGCCACGCCTTCATAGCTTGGGACGCGATAGGGGTTGAGGTATTTTTCGAGTACAGAGACCGGGAGCACATCCTGTAGGTCGCGCTTGTTCCATTGCATAACCAGGGGAAAATCTGCTACGTCCTTATTCATACGGCGCAGTTGTTCCTGGAGTTCGTTCCAGCATTCAATGTTTTCTTGTAACTTGCTCGCCTGTAAATCGGCAACAAAGATGACGCAATCAGCGCCTTTAAGGACTGAAATCCGTGTTTGTTGATAGAGAATCTGCCCAGGTACAGTATAGAGCTGGAAGCGGATCTGGAAGCCATGGACCTTCCCAAGCTCAAGCGGTAGCAGGTCGAAGTACAACGTACGTTCGGTTTCAGTGTCGATGGAGACCATATCACCGACATCTTGTGGATTCACAGCTTGATGGATATAATGGAGATTGGTTGTTTTGCCACAGAGGCCAATTCCATAATAGACGATTTTGCAGTTGATCTCTCGTTTCGCCATATTGATCAGGGACATATGCTCTCCTGCCCACTCATTAAGTGCCTCATCCTTCACTCACCAGACTATCAGATAGCTGTATATTCTGCTACTGTTTCTGGGACAGTATACATTATTCTCTAAAGCCCTGCAACCGTGTTTTTCTTACAGAGCGAATGGAATTGGACAATGCAAACATGAGGCCTGCCGCATCATTTCCCATTACTCATAGCTATCTATCAATTAAACCGCTCTTGTGATCTTATTTGGTGACAAATACGCCAGAAATAGATCAAAAGACGGCACAAAAATGCTCGACGCTTTATTTTATTTCATTCAGTGAGAAAGTAAAAAATACAGGATAGAATAGCCCATATTTCCTATTGTAAATAGCAAGCATGTGGTCCGCTGGTCGGACCACATGCTTCTTGCATGAGTATTGATGGCATCTATAGAGTGGCGGAGGATCTACTCCCGATCCGCGACAATTGATCCAACACGATCCCCCAGAGTCGGATCGCGTCGGCTCAATATAAATGCATAGATGAAGGCAATAACGACGATCGCAAGAGAAATCCAGGGGAAGTAGTTAAAAGGCGCGGTCTGGCCTGGTGCGATCAGTCCCCAGAGAGGAAAGCCGATTGCGAACACGCCAAGGATGGGCAAGATCAGGTGTTTGAGCAGCGAAAAACTTTCCCGGTGATATCTCCTATAATAGACCGGAAGAGCGATATTTGAGACGAGATAGGTGAGCGCAATGAGAATTGTGCCCAACGTGGCAATCTCGCCGAAGAAGGTTACGGGCGGCACATTCCAGCCAAAAATGTAGGTGATAGCCAGCCCAATGACGAAAAAGGCGAGAAAACTTACCCACGGAGTACGCCTTTTTGAATGCAAGCGGGCTAATCCCGCTGGCAACAAGCCTTCACGAGCTGCATTGAAAATCAGACGTGCCTGAGAATTCGAGCCTGCAATCAAGACGCCGATCGTCGAAGTGAAACCAGCAATATAGGCAAGCAATGCCAGCACACCTGACACTTTCTGCGCAGCCGTAATAAATGGCACCTCCGCCGCCGCAAGTGTTGTAACGTTATAGTTAAACGAGACAACCGTTGCATATGAGAAGAGCAGGTAGCTCAGTGCCATCAAAACGATACTGATGAAGATAGCTTTGGGCACATTCTTGCGTGGATTATCCGTCTCTTCAGCAAGGGCAGCAGAGTTTTCCCAACCCACGAACATATAAACGGCGACTGGGAAACCAAGTCCAAAGCCCGTTACGCCACCGGATATATTTGCAGGATTAAAAGGAGCTAGAGTCAGATGCGACGCGTTGGTGACCATGGTGATGACCGAAACCAGGATCAACACCACCATTTCGAGCAGGAAGAAGTAGCCTGCCCATTTGGTAGAAAGACCGACGCCACGAACCATCAGCAAAAAGACGATTGCGGAAAAGAACAGGGTCAGGGGCTGCCACGGAATGTTAATGTTCAGGAAGTGTTGTAAGATAATCTGCGTCCAGCCACCGGAGATCGTAATCACCGACGCCATCGCAATAATGTAGCCAATGCAGATCACGATCGTCGTAGCAATCGCCATCACCGGGCCAAATGTCTTGCCAATAAAGGTGATAAACGAACCAGTTGAGGGAATCGAACGTGAGAACTCAGCAAGCGTGTTTCCAAGCAATGCTATCGCAATACCTGCCATAATAATCGTCAGGGGGGAAGCAACACCAGCGGCTGATGCAATGAGCGCGAAGCTAAAGTAGAAGCTCATTGCAGGCCCGATATTCGCCATCGTGGCTGCCGCGATATCTGTTAACTTCAAGACACCTCGTTCCAGCCGATCCGTTCTTGCCAGTCCTGGCGTTTTCCCTTCAACAATAGGAAGATTCGACAACTCCTCTTGCATGACGTTCGCTCCTTTTCCTTCCCTTTTTCTGCTCGTCAGAGGGAAAGGTTGCTAGCAATCACATTGGCCCGAAGTTGCTCTCGACGCTCACCTTGCCACTATTGTTACCCTTTGCTTACAAAATGAAAGGTACGTGAACATCTGTAAGCAACTTGTTATGAAGAATGTAACATATAGCGTAGCATTTACACAAGTCCATGGATGAAATACAATAAGGACGGCCTCAAGTGATCTTCGACTTGTCTCCCCATTTCTCGATCGGCGCTATGAGGACAGCTTCTTACCGCATTTTGTGCTAGTCTATGAGAAAAGAAGCAGAAAGGAGCATATTCTCTGATGGCTGAAAACAACTTCACGCTCACGACGTTCTACACCTCGTGGAAAGCGTATCAGGATCATATCAAAGGAGCGCTCGTGCCGCTCACCGCCGAGCAGCTTCAACTGCGTGCCGCACCTCACCTGCGCTCTATTGGCGAGAACGTCCTGCACGTCATTGCCTGCCGTGCCTACTGGTTCACCGATTTCCTGGGCGAAGACTGCGGCGAGGAGATGAAGGTGTACGCGGGGTGGAATAAGGTTGCGCTGACGCTGGGGGCGACCATCCCACCCACTCCTGAGATGGTGCAGGGCCTCGACTACACCTGGCAATTCATGGCGGATTGTCTGGGCCGCTGGAGTCCCGACGAGATGCGACAAACCTTTCCCGATGACTGGGACGGCAAACAAGTTGACGTGTCTCGCGCCTGGGTTGTCTGGCATGTAATGGAGCATGACCTGCACCACGGCGGTGAACTCTCGCTCACCCTCGGCACACACGGACTCTCGGCGGATTTCCCCGGCTAGAGCTTGTGAAAGACTCGACCAGGGCAAAAGATGAGAGAAAGCCTGGGCGCAAACGCGTTCCACTGTTTCGTTTCACCTCAAAATCGTCGAACATTCACGCTATTTATCAACATGGATACCCCACATGAGTGACCCATATAGATACTCCACATGGGTCACTCGCTAATAGCCGGGTTACAATTTTTCCAGATCCCGAAGAATACGTTGCAATAGTTCGTCAGGCAACATATCGGGAACCATGCCAGCGATCTGTTCCAGCGTCCAGTTCTTCACCATCGCAACCTCTTCCATGTTGGTTACACCTGGCATATAGGAATCCATGAGTGCACGTGTTGCTTCATTCGCAAGCAGGTCGCCTACTGTACTCTGCATGCCAAAACGCTTCTGTTCCTTCTCAGGATGGCCACCGAAGTGACGCGATGCCGTGAGAGTGAATGTAGCTGTGGCCCGGATATCCTGTGACGATGCACCGACCTGAACCTCGAACTCGCCCGCTTCGGCAACCCATTCACGGGCCAGATCATCGTAATAAGCAAGTGCATCACGCTGGATAGAGAGCGTCGCCGTCGTACGTGCGCCTGGCTCTAGATGGACTTTGGTGAAGGCTTTCAGCTCTTTTTCCGGGCGATGCAGGCTTGAAGCACGATCTCGAATGTAAAGTTGTACGATCTCTTTGCCTGCTACCTGACCCGTATTTGTAATGTCAATACGCACCTCTAGCGTATCATCCGGACCGATCTCCTTGGCACTCAATTGAAGTGCATCGTACGCAAATGTTGTGTAGGAAAGCCCAAAGCCAAAGGGGAAGAGCGGTGCAACCTTTTTCTTTTCGTAGTAACGATAGCCGACAAACAGCCCCTCGCCATAATAGACGCGGCCATTCTCACCGGGATAATTGATGTAGGCCGGATTATCTTCCAAGCGCACGGGAAAGGTCTGAGGCAGTTTGCCGGAGGGATTTGTGACGCCAAAGAGCACATCGGCCAACGCGTTGCCGCACTCCTGACCTGGATACCATGCCTGGACAACGGCCCCAACTTGCGCAAGCCAGTTCATTGTAATGGGAGAACCTGTATTCAGCACAACGACGGTATTCTTATTGACAGCCGCGACTTTCTCAATCAGCGCGACCTGCTCGCCCACCAGTTCCATATCGGGACGATCAAAACTCTCACTCTCCCATTCGCCACTTAAGCCAACGCATACAAGTGCAACGTCGGAGGCAGCAGCCAGCGCGACAGCACGCTCAAGGGCATCAGCAGGCATAGGAGGCAGACATCCCAGGCGCACTCCCGCGAGTGGAACATGCTCGCTCTTGCTATATTCAAGTGTAAGAGCATAATCCTGTCCAGCAACCAGGTTGATAGCGCTTGTAGCTTCGGTTGAACCCAGCCCGAAATAGGTTTGACCCGGCGTTTGCTGCGTCCAGTTATCAATTATCTCTTGACCATCGATAAACAGGCGACTCAAGCCAGCGCTGGAGAGGCCAAAGGTATAAGAACCCGTGTCGCGTGGTGTAAAGAAGCCAGAGCAACGCATGGAGAAACGTTGTGCATCCACAGAGTCAGCCGGCTGACTGAACCAGTTTAGATCGGTTGTTTCGGTTAGCGTGGTCAAGGCGGGAGCACCTGAAAAATCATTGCTATTGAAATATGTCGTTGTCAGTCCCTGCTCACTTTGACCTTTATGAGTATGAAGAAGATCAATAGCGGGCAAGGGCAGCATTTTATGATTGGTGCAGCCGAGTTCATAGCCGATTTTGACGGAATTGCCTGCCTGCGCCACGATACCATCAAACGGTGAGATGGCATAATAGGCGTTGACCTGGGCACTGCCTCCCGCCATAATACGCGCCGTCTTTGCATTTGGTCCAATAATTGCCAATGAGGTGAGCTTCTCGGATTGCAGGGGGAGAATATTACGTTCGTTTTTGAGCAGGACGATGCCTTCAGCAGCAGCCTCACGTGCAAGGAGTTGATGTTCAGGTCGATTGATGGCCTGCTCAGGAACGGGTTCTGGATGTGAAAATAAGCCGGCCTTTGTGATCAGGTGGAGGAGACGGCGTACGCTCTCGTCGATGGTTGTTTCATGTATCTCGCCATTCTCGATTGCTTTGAGCACCTTCTCGCCGCGCCAGACGGATGGTCCGGGCATCTCCAGATCAAGGCCAGCGTTAACGGATGGGGCAGTACTCTGGGTACCGAACCAATCGGACATAACAACACCATCAAAGCCCCATTCTTTGCGCAAGATATCGTGCAGGGTATAGACATTTTCGCTGGCGAAGGTGCCATTGACCTTGTTATAGGAGGCCATGACCGACCAGGCGTGCGCCTCCTGTACAGCGGCATGGAAGGCGGGCAGATAGATTTCGCGTAGTGCGCGTTCGCCCACCTCGGAGCTGATACTGTTGCGCTGAAATTCAAAATCGTTGCAGACATAATGTTTGACCGCCGTACCGACGCCCTGGCTCTGGACGCCCATGATATACGCTACGGCCAGCCGAGAGGAGAGATAGGGATCTTCGGAGAAGCTCTCGAAGTTGCGCCCATTGAGTGGTGAGCGATGGATATTGACGGTGGGACCAAGCAGAACCTGAGCACCTTTCGTCTTCGTCTCCTGGCCCAGCGCCTGCCCGACGCGCTCCACCAGGTCTGTATTCCAGGTGGAGGCAAGCGAGATCTCTGCTGGAAAGCAAGCTGACTTCACACCAGCGGCAAAGTTTCCTTCGCCACGTGCTCCATTGGGGCCATCCGTCACCTTGAGAGCTGGAATACCCAGTCGTTCGATGGCGACGGTATACCACATCGAAGCACCTGCCAACATCGATACTTTTTCCTGAAGCGTCATCTGGTCCAGGAGGGTGTCTATCTGTTCACTCATTCGCCTATGCCTTTCGCGTTGCACGACAATAACAGAGAAATTCTCTGCAAGCATATTACGACAAAAAGCGGCATATTGGTACAGCACAGAAGCGGGCAAAGAAATTGCATTCTTTTTTACAGAGCTTTTACAGATCCATCATGATTTTCTGATAATCAAAGCATATCATCTATACAGGTGCTAGAGCATAGTAGCTCTCCCTGGAAAGCAGGATTGACAGATATGCTTCCCGACCAGTGACATCGTCTGTCACTATAGCAGGTCAATAGTAGAGTATACAATAAAACAATAGTGTTTCTTTTTAGAGAGGATCGTACAGGTTATGCATATGAGATATGCGCCACCGATGTTTATGTTTCATGGGCCGCTTATGTTAGTAAGCATGTTATTCTGGTTGGTACTCTTCGCCCTCTTAATCGGGCTATTAGTACGTCGTTTCAGTGGAGCGGGATTTCGCGCCACGTCCACCATTCGCGCCACGGCCAGGTCAGCCGCCATTCCAGTACCAGCCACCGGTACAGCAAGCGTCTGCACAGGAGATCTTGCGCCAGCGTTTCGCTCGTGGTGAGATCGACGCAGCGACATTTGACCAGATGAGGGAGCGTTTAGAGGCTTCCGAGCGACCAAGAGAATAATATTCTGTAGGGGTGCGTGTGTGGGTATGGATGCGGATTCGCACCCGCACATGCACATGCACATACCCCATGTTCCACAAAAAATCCATATCAATCTTTCCCTTGCAATGCACCCAGATGGCGCATCTCAGCGCTGAGCAACGCAATCAGCAGAACAACCAGAATGGTGCCCACCCCACCACCGATGACCGAGAGGGTCGGGCCAAACAGTTGGGCGGTGAGACCAGACTCAAAGCCTCCCAGTTCGTTGGATGCACCAACAAAGATGTTATTAACCGCTGAAATACGTCCGCGCATGAAGTCGGGCGCACGCAACAACAGCAACGTGCTGCGGATGACCACACTGACGTTATCGAAGGCACCCAGCAGAAAAAGCATCGATAAGGAGAGCCAGAAGGAACGCGAAAGGCCAAAGACGATCGTAGCGACGCCAAAGCCAGCTACGGCCAGCAGAAGCGTGCGACCAGCGTGCTTGATGGGTGGAAGATATACGAGGCAGAACGCGATAGTGATTGCGCCAATGGATGGTGCGGCACGCAACCAGCCCAGGCCTGCAGGCCCGACGTGCAGGATATCTTTCGCGAAAACGGGCAAAAGCGTCGTCGCACCTCCAAGCAAGACGGCGAACAGATCGAGCGAGATAGCCGCTAGAATGACCTGAGTACGACGCACAAAATTTACACCCTCCAGCAGTGATGCGAGTCCCTGGGTGGGAGGAGCAGTGGGAATTTCACGTGGCAACAAGCGGAGGAATGCAATCAATAGCGTAAAGGTCAGGATAGCGCCAACATTGCATGCGTATACAGGTGTTGCACTCCCGCTGAAGGCAATCACCAGGCCACCAAGCGCGGGTCCCAATACAGAAGCCAGTTGCCATGAACTACTACTCCATGTGGCCGCACTACTATATGCGCTTTCCGGTACCGTCTGGGGCAACAGGGCTGAAGCGGCTGGATTATTGAAGGCCACGCCAATGCCAAACAGGAGCAGGCAGGCATAAATAAACAAGACAGGTCCCTGTAAAAGCGAGAGGATGGTCAGGCCGAGCGACGAGAGCATAATGATCAGCAGAGTAATGAGCACGATGCGTTTGCGATCGAAGCGGTCAGCCAGGTATCCGCCGGGCAGAGAGAGCAGCAATGTGGGAATAACTTGCACCAATCCAACGAAGCCCAGGGCCAATGAGGAGCCAGTTCGGTTATAGAGTTCCCAGCCGATAGCGACGTTTACCATCTGCTCACCGACGGCGGCAATAAAGGTGCCAAGGAATAAGAGCTGAAAATTGCGATAGCGCAGGGCACGATACGGATCATGGGAAGCGATCGGGTCAGATGTGAGGGAGACTGGTAGGATGCCGGTCTCCGTTGCGTCTTGCTCCGGTCGCTCGTATTTGTCAGAGTTCACGTTATTGCCTGGTCGAATATGCCGAACACAGAGTGTCTATTTATAGCATACAACCAGGTTGGTTAGAGAAACAAGGGATGCGAGAATGGAGGGGCAATAAATTAGCTCACGTTGTGGCAAAGAGCTTTCGTAAAACAGCCTTGCCAGTCTTTCATATATGTGTGCCCATCTGATGATGCGGCAAGGAAAACAAACGCTTTATTAATTGGATCATGCGCTGCATCAAACTTGATCAATCCACTCACCCCTTGTAAAACGACGTGGGGCAATGTCTGAGCTAACATGTCTGGTGTTAGTGATTGAAGGCCAGCAGGAGTTACTGCAATTTTGTCGCTTCTAATGGACATCTGCATAGCAGTCAAGAAGACAGAAGTCACATCATAGGAAAGCATTGAGTTGTCATCGGGGCGTGTATAGCCATAGTAACCAGCGGGTTTCAGGCCACCCTGATTAAAGTCGTCGCTATAGTCCTGATAGAAGGGAGAAGGTGGCAAGGAATTGCCTGTAAGATTTCCAGTTCATTAGGGAAAGCGAATGAAGCAAAGTACCAGCGCCCATAGCCTGCTTTGTGAATCACATAGCCAGCATCGCCGACCAGAGCGGGAGTGTGGGCAAAGGGGCCAGATGTTGGTAACGCGTCCTGGAAGTTGGTAACGTCACTGGTGTCGCGACCTGTAAAGTAGAGTACATCAGGATTAGTAGCCAGGGCATCCTGAATGAGGCTTCCAATTTTACTGGTTTGATTGGTCGTAAAAGACTCTTCTTTAAGAACGACGCCTTTATCTTGCCCGAACTGTTTTTCAAAGTCCTGAGTGAGATTCTGACTGTAGGGATCATGATTATCGACAAAAACGACCATCTTCTGTGCGTGCAGTGACTGCTCTGCAAACAGCGCAGTTGCCTTCCCCTGAAAGCGATTAGGGGGAACGATGCGAAAAAAGAAAGGGGAGACGTTTGACAATGTATCGCTTGACGCTGTGGGTGCGATCAGCGGAATATGGGCAGCAGAAAGAGTCTGCAAAGCAGTGAAACTTTCTGCTGAGGTCAGCCAACTGATCACCCCTACGACGGTTTTATCTTGCTGAGCCAGGTGTGCAATCTGTTGAGCCACCGTAGTCACATTATTGATATTGGTCCCAGAATTGGCAATGAGAACGCGTATACGAAAGCCATGATTGGCAGTATTAAATTCATGTTGTGCTACATAGACGCCCTGCAAATCGCTATGATCGGCACCAGAAGCCTCAAACGTATTTGTCCCGACCACCAGCGTCCTGTAAGGAGACGCACTTACTAGCACCAACTGATTCTCAAGGTAGATCCATGCTTCTGGATCATTGTTTGTTCTTTTCAGAGCATCTTCCCAGAGCGAGATGGCCTGACTACTATGTCCTTGCTTTGTTTGATCGACTGCTTGCTGCTTGAAAGCAATTTCTTGCTTATCTTTTCCCATAAGAAAAGGTGGAAGCGAACCGTCGTTGATACCGAGGAGTTCACCATTTGATGCCTTGAACTTGTACAGAGCAGTAGATATACTACTGTTTCCATCCCAAAAGCGTGGGAACAGAGCAAACAGGAGGGCTGCGATGGCGAGGAGAGCAACAATAGCCATAATAGCTTTAACAATCCGACTGCGTTTTAATATCCATCTCCCACCAGAAGAAACCTGATGCAAGGGGGGTTCTGGTGTTGGAGCATGCACCTGTTGCTGGTCAGGATGATTTGCAGATATAGGGGCAATATGCGTATCCTGTCCAGATCCGTCTGGTTGACTCAACGAGATCGTTTGCTGCTTATCTAATGATTGGTCAATTGATGCCTTTGCACCAGGTATATTTGTGGTGGTCGCATCAGCGGAGGGCACTTGCAAGGGAGCTATTAGTAACGACTCTGGCTGAATTCTAATTCCAGCCAAACTTTTACCACATTGTGAACAATCTCTATAAAACAGTTCATTTTTATGAGAGCAATCAGGGCATATTCTTACAAGCCTATTCGGATCAGGATCATTATGTGACATAAATGACCTCCATTCATAGGGATCACAGAAGACATTTTACTTGTCTTACCTCATAGACGTAAGAATAGCCCTTTTCAAAAATGCCTTTCCCTAATTCAACTAGCGCCTATATCCGTTGACTCTATAGACGGTTCTCTCTCTTCGGCCAAAAGTTTGTCTTTTTCTACGCGATCCATCAACTCTTGATATCTCTTGAGCGCCTTTTCAGCAATAAGCTTATTCGCCTCAGCTCTCGCCGTATACCAGCTTCCAATATTGGGATTACGGAGTATTGCTTCATCGTAGGCTGCTCTTGCCTCTTCATAATGCTCAAGCTTCAAGAGTGTATCAGCACAATCCTTATAAAGGGATGCATTGCCGGGTGCAAGGTTAATCGCCTCCATGTAGACGTTATAGGCATCTTCGAGTTGCCCCAACTTCACGAGAACATTTCCCTTTCCTTTCCAATAAGATGCATTATTCCTATCCAGATGGATAGCTTCTTTGTATGCCCCCAATGCTTGCTTATACTCTCCAAGCGCTTCAAACACAGAGCCTTTATCGGCGTAAGAAGCGGAATTTCCGGGTTGCAAAGTAAGCATGTAGTTATATGCTGCCAGGGCTCCTTGATAATTTTTCAGAGCAAGCAATGTTTTTCCTTTATTTTTATAGATTTGAGGATCTTTTCTTGTAATTTGCTCTGCTGCGTCGTATGCATCCAGGGCTTCTTGATAATTAGTCAGTTCAAAGTGGATATTTCCTAGCTGAATATACAATTGATACTCATCAGGTCGCAAACGTATCGCCTCCTCATATGCATTTAGCGCCTCACGCGAACGCCTAAGAATATACAACGTATAGCCCAGCGCTTTATAAAGCGTAAAATCATTTCTCTTTAATTCAATTGCCCTTTCATACATAAGAGCGGCTTCATCATAACGCTCCAACAAGGTAAGAGTTTGCGCTTTTTTGGCATAAAAGTGCTCATTTTCTGGCTGTAATGTGACGGCCTTCTCGTATTCCTGTAGAGCTTCCTTAAAACGTCCAAGTATGACCAGGAGATCGCCAACCTCGGCGTGGAGGATTGCATCGTTAGGAGCATACCCAAGCGCCTGTTCGTACGCGAGATAGGCCTCGTCGTTGCGTGCAACCTGAATATACGCTTTTGCATCCCGAATATATTGTGTTTTGAGTACCTTATGAATTTCCTTACGCACATCTGTAGCAATCTCTACAAATGCCTCATCCTGATTAGGCCACCTTGTCACTGGGAGAAGAGAAGCGGGCGATGCCTGGAGATAGCTAAACGGCGCATCCTGCCAGTAGACGGGACGCATGAGAACAGGAATAACAGAGATGCCATCTTTCTTTTGTCTCTCTAATGCCCGTGCCATTTCTTTCTCATAGCAATACTTTGATGCCATGAAATCTACGCTAATCAGTAAAAGCACAATATCAGCGGTCTCTAAATTCTGATCGATTTCTTTGATCCAATTTGTCCCCGAATCGATATCGCGATCATACCATGCTAAAATATTCATCCTTTTAAAATGTTTTGCCAGTTCATCTCTCAATGCTTTATCTTTATGCGCATAGCTGCAAAATATCTTGACTGAATGTATATTCCTCGTGGCCATCTTTCTACTCCTCCTACGTTTCTTATTTCCGTAGGAACCAGGCACGCATCTTTATCGGTACAGCCTGTCCTTGCCAAAGTACAATATATACAGAACTTCTTTGCATTCCCCTTTTCCCTTCAGCTATTCTCTTTTCACAAGATGCGTTTTTTATGTTACTATAAATAGAGCCATTTGCAATTGACCATGTAAGCTCTTTCGAGTGGGAATGATAGTTAAAATAAGACGTGGATAGCTGCTTTTTACATTTAGAAATCGTTTTTCTCCAGGGGCCAGTAGGCCTAGAGAATTGCAGTTACATTCTAAAAAGAAAATGCGCATCCGGCTTTCGTCTACTCTCTTTTGTCTTCCTCTCTGCCAACGTTTATAATCTAAAGACGGGAAACACACCTTGCTTATAAAAAGACTTGCGAGGCACATTCTCAACGATAAAATAAAGTAAGGCATACTCTTATGACGAGTATAACAAAGTAGAGACAACTGTATAGAGCCAAAAGTATAGAACTTTCCAGATAAGTAAGACATGTTTAGCGGCAAAAAGCAATATACAAATAAAACATTTGTTACCTGGAGGCTTTTCTGGATACGCTTCAGATATTTCTTTACACCGATTGCCAGCTTATTAACGACAAAATTGCTTCAACTTCACCATACTTTATATACAGCCGCTTCGCCTGCTATGGTAACAAATCTATATATTCATGTCAATTTTAAACCTCGCACTACAGCGTTACAGGTCTAAAATTGACATTTTATGGGAATTATATTTTTGTTTACATGCATAAGCATGTTTAATAATACATTATGGCCTTCCCACCATCATCTTCCTCCAGTGCAGATCGTCGCGGATCTGGGCGGCTGTTTTGCGATAGAAATGTTTGGCGTCGGCACGGATATGCTCATTGTAGGAATGCCATGAGTCTAAATGACCGAGCAGCAGGTGATGCTCCCTCCCACGAGCTTCACATAGCGTGATCAGGTTATTGGGGTCTAACTCTAAATCTGGATGCAGATGGAACGGTTTGACATGATGCACCTGCACATGCCTGCCGCGATAGCCACACGCTACACATGCTGGCTCGCGTAGCAGATGCTCATCCGCCACACGCGACCAATGGGGACTGCGCTGACAGCCATGTTCATAGGCGATACGTGCACCATGATCCACACGCTTGAATAGGGTTTTGATTGCTCTTCTCTTTGCATGATGGTGGTGCGTCGTTTGATGCCGACGCCGTCTCGGTCCCAGAAGGACGTATCCTATAATAAGCACCACAAGCACCACAATAATGGGTAGTAATAACGAGTTGTTCATCTTTTCTCCTTGTTTGCCACAAGCCACCACAACACATAACTTCTCTCATGGCTCTTCCTGGCAGATTTTGCAATGCTCAGTTTAACGAATAGAAGTGTAAAAAACAACCCCATCAAAAAGGGCAAGCGGCACCCTTCTGCATTTGCAATACGCCCCAAAAACTGACTATAATCCAGCGTGAGCCTACACTCGCACTGTAACCTGAAGCGTCTCTACAACACTTATTAACAAGGGAAATATATTATGCCCTTCTCATCCAGTCAGCCAGAGGATCACTATGATGCCATCGTTGTGGGTGCCAGTTTCGCAGGATTGAGCTTCGCCAGCATTGCCGCGACACTTGGTATGCGCGTGCTCGTCCTGGAACGTGATAGCAAGGTAGGCGGTATCGTGCGCACCACTGGCGTCCTCTTTAGCGATGTGCTCGACTTCCTCGATGTGCCTGCACGCTATTTGATGAACTCCATCAGGCGCGTCCAGATCCAGCCACCCAATCAGGCACCCCTTGAGATCAGTTCGGCAGCCTATCGCTTCTATATGGCCGATGTTACAGGTATGCTCGGCTGGCTGGCGGAACAGGCGCAAGAGCATGGTGCAACGATCCAGTGCGATACTATGTTTCTTGACGCAACCCAAAAGCAAGATGGACGGATGAGCGTTGAAGTAGGAAAACTATCCGCGCCTGGAGAGCTGAGCACGCTCTCTACAAGCATCCTGATTGGCGCGGACGGAACACGCTCGCGCGTTGCTCGCGCGATGGGGTTAGACCTCAATACACGTTTTCTGGCGGGTGCTGAATGGTTGCTGGAGGGCATACCCCTGGATCGCGAGACGTTCTACCTGATCATGAATCATGAACTGGCACCGGGGTATTGCCTCTGGCTGGCACCTCATGGGGAGATCACTGCAATGGGCGTCGCGGGCCATCCCCGCACATTTAATCCAACTACATCACTACATAAAGCACAGGAACTCTTTCAAAATGTCATTGATATGAGCCAGGCCCATGTCGTTGAACGGAAAGCAGGCGTTATTCCAACCGGGGGACGGCTGAAACATGTCTATCGGCATGACGCACATGGTCATACATTGCTGCTGGGGGACGCCGCTGGCCTTTGTGGAGCGGCAACCGGTGGAGGCATCTACCCAGCCTTGATAAGTGGACGGCTGGCCGCTCATGCCGTAGCAAGCCAGGTGCTGAACGGCACAGATGGCGCAATCAAAGCATACCTCCACAACATTGCACATGCTGGACGCCTCGGTCACTACTTGCATATCGAAGATTGGCTGCGCCTGGCGCTCGACAACATGAAATCTGACGCCGATGTCAGTATGCTGTATGGACTTTTTGCCTCGCCCGAAGGACATAAAATCCTGCAAAGCGCTCTGCTGGAAACCCCCATCATTGGCATGGATAGCAACTTTTTTAGCCTGTTACGCGGCTTACTCGGCAAACATCCACGCATCTATCGTTCAGCATTTCAGGCAGTCTGGCAACGCGTTACAACACCCAATAAAGCGTAAAAAACGGATATGATGGCATGGATTTGGCATGAACGACGACATTGAGGTCACCTGCCAGATCAGGCTAACTCTGAGGAAGTTACCAGCTTTCGCTCTAGCTTTAATGTGATGATACGTGTAACCGCCTCATCAACACGTGCCTGCGTAAGCTGGCCACTTCGTAGCGCCGCTTTTAATCCATTAAGCATAGCCTGCATTTGAGCAGGGCCATTCGCGCCCAGCAGCATATCATTACCGGCATTAAGGGCCAGTACAGCCGCCTGGGGTAGACTCCAATGATTAGAGATACCTTTCATATAAAGCGCATCCGTGATGACAACGCCATTGTAGCCCAGTTGCTTACGTAAGATGGTAGTGATAAACGTATGCGACAGTTCGGCGGGCCAGACTGGATCAATAGCTGGCATTGACACATCGGTTGACATAACCATGCCTGGCTGTTCTAGTGGATTATGCGAACGAATAAATGCTTTGAAAGGTGCGAGTTCGACCGCAGAGATCTGCTGACGAGTGCGATTGACGATGGGCAGATCGAAATGAGCGTCTGTTTGAGCTGCACCCAGACCTGGAAAATGCTTGATGCAGGCAATAACGCCTGAGCGTTGTACTGCACGTATGTAAGCGCCCGCGTAGGTGATGACCGATTGTGGTGTATAGCCCCATGTACGCAGGTACTGATCTGGCCCATTCACCAGTTGTACATCGACATCGGGGGCAAGATCTTCGTTGATGCCAAGCGCCAACAGATCGTGCGCAATGCTACGCCCCAGTTGGCTAGCGTTAGCTGGATTGCCCGTCTGGTACGTTTGCAAAGCTCCTGGCCGATGGCCATAAATGTTCTGAACACGTTCCACAAAGCCTCCTTCTTCATCGGCTGAAATGAACAGGGGAATCTTTGCATGGCTCTGCATTTCACGGATATCATGTTTCGTCTGAGCAAAGGTTTTCATCTGAAACGCATACATCACCACACCACCAGCGTGCAGGCGACTAACCATCGTATCCAGTGCAGGAGAATAAGAAGTATCATAATATTCGGCCATGAAAAGTTGCCCTAATTTCTCATCGAGCGTCATATGCGAGACATACAATTGTGCCAGCCGTTTAGACGAAAAGAAGCGGCTCCGGTCTCTGAGCGTGGCAACTTGTCTGCTTGAGAGTGAGGGGGCGACGAACGATCCCACGTGTTGCTGAAATATCGCAACGTGCCGAACTCTGAGTTTGGGTACAATCTGTTTCGACTGCCAGAGATTTTCGCGTACAGCCAGAAAGAGTACGGCAAAGACCAGCAAGAGGAGCAAGATCTTCGCTGCCCGATACCATCTCCTCTTCCTGCGCACGTGTTTTCTAGCAGTCTGCGATTGAGAAGATGCAGAGAGCATCCGACTATATGTGTTCCAATCCTGTACCGGGCGCGAACGCTTATTTTCTATTGACATAAAATATCCTACCTTTGTGTAGTGTCAGGCATAAAGATAATGATAGAGAAGGTGATGAAAGTCTTTTTATTGCTTCCCAATTTCAGTGTAATCTAGAGGAAAAATCATTTATTGGTACTCTTATTATCTTTGTTCGTCGAATTATGTGTTATGCTTTTTCTTTGTGATTGTGGTATTTGTTGGTCAGGATAGCGTTGGGGCAAAGAAAATAGAGTATAATAAAACTTGGGTAGGGTGAGGTTAGAGAGAATGCCAGTTAAAATTAGAAAGCTCAAAGCCATTTTAACGAGTGCTGGATTTGTACAACGGCCAGCTAAAGGAAGTCATACTATGTGGGTGCATCCTGCATTTCCCAACTCTAGTATCACAATTTCCGGTAAGGATGGGGATGATGCGCAGAAGTATCAGATTAAGGATGTTCAGAATGCACTGAAGCAGGTAGGAGAGACATTATGAACCCCGAACATTATTCAATGCTCATACAATGGGATGAGAGTGACAAGATTTATGTCGTCAGCGTGCCAGAACTTCCAGGGTGCAGAACACATGGGAAAACGCGAGAGGAAGCTATCAAAAATGGTCTTGAGGTAATTGAGTTGTGGCTGGAGACGGCAAAAGATTTAGGGTGGCCTATTCCACAACCACAGACAGTTGCCGCATAAACGACGTTCGAGACGCTTTGAGAAAAATGGGTCAAGCCTATGAACCCTAAACATTACTCAATGGTCATTCAATGGGATCCAAGGGATAATATCTATATTGTTACTGTCCCTGAGCTTCAAGGGTGTAAGACACATAGGAAAACGTATGAAGAGGCCGTGAAGAATGCTCTTGAAGTAATTGAACTTTGGATAGAGGATGCCCAGAAAGCTGGAGAGATAGTTCCCCCACCTATAGTTGCTGCTTAATGAGGCTATTGGGATATAACCTCCCAGGCGCGATAGCCTGCATCGGTATCCTCAACCAGAATAGTAGCTGGTTGTTGTGCGATCCTGGTTGCGACCCAGACATCGCCGACCGCACCTGAAAAATTGCTCAGGTTGGCGAAGAGGGTATAGGAGGCGAGAAGTGGGAAGAAGAGGGTCAGAATGAGGGCGGCGAGGGTAATGATCACCAGGGGAGCCAGTCCGACAACGAGGTAGTAATTGCGTGGGAAGATCTGTTGGCGTGCACCACAGTAGAGCGCGAAGGGCAACTTTGCACCAAAGAACGGCTTGCCGCCCCAGAAGAGAAAGGCCAATCCGTGAATGAGTTCATGTATGGGCAAGATCACAAGTGAGCCAATAATATTAATGACGAGCCAGAGGACGACGCTGCCAATTGTCAAGTGAAGATGGAATGTATGCATTTGCCAGGAATAGGTACCAAAATTGAGTGCAGCGAAAAATATTCCGGCACCTACCAGCATAAGTAGACCAAGGCGAGCCAGTGGGCGCATTGCTTCGGGTGTGAGCAGTTCTAACTCATCGCGTTTGTGCAAATGGTCAGCATCGATGGCTTGCTGCAGTTCGCGACGGCGGCGCGGGTGAAAGCGATCAATCAGTATAAGTGACATGGATGATCCTCTAAACGTTGATGATAGTAGTATGCAAGATGTATGGGTGAGAATGCAAGTGGGAAAGGCAAACAGTGATGCGGCATTGGCAGGCGTGGCAATATCTCATTATTGTGTTTGTGCTGTTCTGGATTGGTTTTGCCATTGTTCTCGCCTTCAGCACGATCCCCTTTTTTGTGATCAGCATTGCCCTGACAACAATTGCGGCGCTCTCGTTTCTTATTGTAGTGCTTGCATGGGCATATCAGAATGACAAGTGAGCGCAGAGGCTGTGTGTATGGTAGCGTCAATTAAGAGGATGAGCGGGGCAGGTTCAGTAGTAATTCCTCGAATTGCTGCCAGACCATCTGTTCTGCTTGAGCGCTTGCCAATCGTTGTGTGCCATTTGATGATTCTTGCATCAGTTTAAGAACACGCTGACGGAAGCTAGAAATGTGAACCAGTTGAACCTCAGGGGGGGGCATGATGTGGAGGTCGATGAGATCTGGATTATAGAAATCAGATGCATCGAAGGCCAGGGAGATCAGACGTGTGTAGGCGTTGACCAGTTCGAGGTAGACCTCGGAGGCAAAGTAATCGGGCTGCGTACTGGAAAAGAGCAGGCAACCGGCGACGCGACAAGCACGCATGATGGGGCAGGCGACGGCACTAATTTCGTGTTCAGCCTGGTAAGTGGGTAGAAATGTTCTGTTCAGGCGGAGGTCGCCGACCTGTTCGAGACGGCATAGAGCGGTGACGTAGCCAGCGAGCAATTCGGCACCGAGGAGGAGAGCTTTCTCTTCCAGGTTACCATTCCAGGGACCTGTGCCCTGACCAATGGTTTCGCGCAAGCTGCGTATTTTGCCATCGCCAGTAGGGGGCATGCAGCGTACAACGGTGATAATCATGCCCAGGCGCTCGGGATCAAGTTGTTTCAGTGCCTCGGGGAGGATGAGGCGTGTGATTGACCAGAAGCGTAGCAGGTCGGGAGTGTTGGCACGTGTTTCCAATACTTCCATGATAAGTTTATAAGGAATCTCCGTCAGGGTGAAATCGGTTTCAAAATCCGAGGAAGAGGTACTCATGTTTGCATCGAGTAGTGCACGCAGTTGAGTTCGGTATTGTTTTGGGACAGCACGTACTAATTGACGCAAGTTATGCGTGCGGGGTGATGTCTCTCCGTTGACCCAACGTATTAGAGTTACTGAATGAACGCCAATCTCGCTGGCGATACGTTCGCGTTCAGCAGGATTATTGGTGATGTTGCCTAATAATTCGCGCCAGTCCACTGCTACCACTATCTCTCAATCTATGCTCCTGGAAGATGCATATCCTACTTCTTGTTCTCAATCATAATAACAAAGAATGATACTAATGTCAATCGCTACCGTACCTACTTGCCAGAGGGAGAATGGATCGATCATACATTTTTTAGATGCGTTCTTTTGTGTGTTATGTTATGATAGCGATACAGATAAAAGATAACATCTGAGGGGAAGTATGCTTGATATTTGTATGTTAGGGACCTGTGGGATGATGCCTGCGCCGGGTCGCTGGTTGTCATGTGCTTTATTGCGTTGTGGTGCTACGCTCACCCTTTTTGATTGTGGAGAGGGAACGCAGATACCCTGGAAGATGCTGGGCTGGGGCTTTCGCCAATTGGGGGCTATCTGTTTGACGCATATGCATGCAGATCATGTTGCAGGTTTGCCAGGAGTACTATTCATGGTGGCCCATGCTGGTCGTACGGAACCTCTCGATATTTATGGCCCGGCGGGAACGGCGTACGTGGTTGAAGGATTGCGACGTATTGCCCCTGATCTTCCCTTCCCAGTACGCATTCATGAACTCAAGGGAGGCGAACAATTTGCTCTCTCGGGCGAACTACAGGCTTCGTGCACATCCGCCGCTCATGGTATCCCATGTCTGGCCTATCGCGTTGATCTGGCAAGGAGGCCAGCGTTTCAAGTGGAGAAAGCTAATGCGCTGGGGTTGCCCATTCAGCTCTGGTCTCATCTGCAACATGGAGAAGAAGTAACATATAATGGTCAAACAATTCAGCCTGAGCAGGTACTGGGCGAACCAAGGCGTGGCATTTCTATGGCATTCATTACCGATACACGACCAACTGCGGCCCTCAGTGCTCTCGCTCATGACGTTGATCTCCTGATTTGTGAAAGCATGTACGATACGCTAGAAGATCTGCCGCTAGCAAAAGTTAATGCCCATATGGTTGCGCAAGAATCGGCGAGTATAGCGAAGGCTGCAGGTGCTCATCAACTGCTTCTGACCCATTTTAGCCCAAAGATCAACGATACTACACAAGCGGAGAAAATGGCGCGGCACGTCTTTCCTAATACACGTGCCGCCCGTGATGGCACAGTGATTACATTGGAATACACAACATAATCACGAGCTTCGTAAACGCACAGTACGGGCGTCGTAAACGCGGTCCCCACACCTGGGCGCGATAAATCTGGCCCCTACGATCAACTCGCTAGAGATGTGTTTGGTCCACCTTGATCATCCTGCATGTGATTTTGCAGTTGGGTAGGTGGATAAGATTGCTTCAGGTACAGATCAAAGAAATCAATAATTTTGCGTGTGTAGGCGATGCGGTCGGCAAAGTACGCTCCACAGTGATCAACATCGGGTAGCAGCCAGAGTTCTTTAGGGTCGCGGGCCGCATTATAGAGAAGCGGGGCATCACGCGGATCTACAATAGTATCCTTCAGCCCATGAATAAGCAATACGGGACGTGGAGCGATGCGTCCAATGTCGCGCAAGGGTTCGACTTGATTGAAGTGATAGCCAGCTCGTAGCCAGAGCAGGAGATCGGTAACCCAGTCAAACAGAGCGAAGGGCATGTGTAGTGTGCGACGAACGGCGTACTCAACAGCACTTTTGTGGGTAGCAAAGGCGCTATCGGCGACAAGTGCTTCTATTTCCTGCGTTCTTGCTGTAGCCATGATAGCCACTGAACCGCCCATAGAATAGCCCATTGTGCCAAGGCGGGTCTGCGGTGCACGTTGTTTGACATACTCGACGGCCCCCAGGAAATCGTTAATCTCACGATATCCGAGCGTCACCGGTGTTCCCACGGCTGTTCCGTGTCCATAATATTCAAAGACCAGCACATTGTGGCCGGCCTTCCAGAGATGAGAGCACATACCCAATACGTCTGAGCGTTTGCCACGGTAGCCGGGGCAGATGATAATAGTTGAGGTCGCCTGCGGTTGAGGGACATACCAACCCCTGACCTGGTGATCTTCCTTGAGCGATGGGAAAGTAATTTCCTCGGCGGGAAGATTGAGTTCATAGGGACTGAAGGTGTAGATGTCCACGAAGCCAGCAAAGCGATTAGGGCGCGTCAATATCTCTACGATATAGAGTCCTACTGCAAACAAAACACCAAGGATTCCGACGCCACTGCCCAGTCCACCGAGCAGAATCGCTTTCAATGAAGGTCGCGAGATGTGCACATTTGGTAAGTGGGACATACAACTTGCCAACCTTTCTAGCACTGGATTGGCTTACAATATGTTTACTAGAGTTATAACACCAGGGACAGAAGATTTATGCCGCAATAAGCCCAACTGTTTCATGATGAAGCAGACTACTTCGTCCATTAAGCACCTTTCACTATGCTCACTTTTACTACGTTGTTCGCTTGTATGAGGATGCAAAACATCTAGATGCTATTCCTGAGCGAGAGCAGCTATACGAATACTGTCAGGAAGTTGCTTATAGTATAAGTATTCTGAAAAGTTCAGGTTTTGTCAAGGTATTTCTCTTGCTGCGTTACATTCCCGACCCCTGCTTCGTTTTAAATATAGGTGATCATCAACGTTCACCCAATTACAATACTATGTATATGCTATCGGATATGCGTCCTGTAGTGCGTTGTTTGTAAAGCTCTTCGTAAGTAGAGATGAGTAGTGCAACGTTTATAGTACGATCATATATGGGGGAGCCAGATTCCTGGTTTCCCCTTTTTTTGTGCTTTCTGTAGCCCATCGATAGCCTTTCAGTAAGATGAGCGGGAACTTTTCCCTTGATGCGGCGTATATTATAATAGCTCTGATGAATAAGTATCCAATAGACTAATTTTTACACTACTATAGGCAAGCAGGCATTGCCAACTTAAAGGAGGCGGTATTTCCTCTCGTTGTGTGAACGCAGGCGGGATCTGATGCCGTGGGTTTGATGAAAATGTTGAAGCTTCTTTCGCCTGGCTCCCATATGTCCAGGCGAGTGCGGTTCGCTCTCTTATTCTTTGTTTCCTTGTTTGCTACCTTATTAGGCGGTGTCTATTTCTTTCGCGACGATATTGTCACTGGCATCTCTTCAGTGATTATCAATATAGGTCTGGATCCGCAACGAACGCAGTTAGTGGTCGGACTGCTCATGACTGCTGCTGCTGCCTTGCTAGGTGGATTGTTGGGGCGGCGTAAGTCTGGCACTCTGGTTGGGGCTGGTATTGTTTTCTGGTTCGGCTATCTTGCTAACTTTATACAGGTTGAACTGGTGCCTGTGTATGATGCTGGTAAACACTTGAAGCCACTGGATAGCCATATTTTGGTGAATACAGCGTTGCTGATGATGGGACTGGCACTGCTCTGTGCATTTATTGGGGCGTCGGTTGGGATTGCTCTAGCTGAAGTTGTACTTGATCCATGTTATACTCTAGTGCGTGCCATCTGGCGCTATTTTGCGCGGCGTCGACCTGTCTGGCAGGAAGCGACTCAACCCCAGACGATTGCGCGGGGGAGTACACTTGAACTTTCACGTGGGGAGAAGATTTGGGGAATTGTCGGGCAGTGGCTGGGTGTTGGAGCAGTGATCACAGTACTGGTAGCGGCCAGTAATGCGGGTAATTTGTTTATCTTCGCGCCTGACAATGGTATACATATTTCCCCAGTATCTATTCATGGAACGCTCGTACAGAGTACGTTAGTGAGTCCAGCGTTGCGTGGGCAGCACAAAAATTTTCTGGTGTATCTGCCACCTTCGTATAATACTCTGCAAGGAAGAACGAAACGCTATCCTGTTCTTTACCTCCTGCATGGCTCGCCTGGTACGGACATCGACTGGACGACTGGTGGGAAAGCCAATGAATCTGCTGACACGCTGATTGCAACAAAAGAGATCCCTGAACTTATCATGGTTTTCCCTGATGGCAATGGGCGGCCAAAGGTGACCAGCGAATGGGCCAATAGCTTTGATCAGCGTCAGTTAATAGAGACGTATGTGGTTAATGATCTCGTGCAGTATGTTGATCAGCACTATCGTACCGTTCCGGACCCCGCGCACCGTGCCATTGGAGGACTCTCAATGGGTGGATTTGGGGCGATGAACATAGCCGAACAGCATCCCAATGTCTTTGGAACGGTGATCTCTCTGGGCGGTTATTATAAAGCGGAAGGTGGTATATGGGGCAAAAATGCAGCATATATGCGAGCGAATAGCCCGTTACTCACATTCCCCAAAAACAAAGCGGCCTGGAAGCTGCATATGTATCTGGGGGCTGCGACGAAGGATCAGCCTTACTATAACGATACGAAGAATTTTATGAGCATGTTAAGAAGTCTCCATGTACCCTATCGCTTTGATCTGGAGCAGGGTTATCATCGCTGGCGCGTGTGGGAGTTGCAGATGTACAATGCCTTACATTGGTTGAAATGGGGGTAGGGTTAATTTTCCGACCCTGATTGTCGAATGGGAAGGTGTGTGGTATACTAGCGGAAATAAAACACGGGGTAGCCGTGTTTCACTATGTAGAAAGATAAAAAACTACATACTTGAGATCTTCAAGAGACCAGATATTCGGGAAAGGGGACAGCAATCAATGCCAAAGAAGGGTGAACTTTCAAAGACGGCTCGTGCCTCGCTTGCAAATCGCGAAGCCATCAACCATATCACTGCTCGCGTCTGCGAAAAGTGTGGAGAGCCGATCATGCTTCAGGAATTGCAGCCTGTGAAGGTGGTTGGCGTTGGTATGAGATACTACCACAAAGGCCATTACAATATTCAGTAAGCTTATGTAGCTTGCGCAATAAAGAAAAGAAGTGGGCCTCGGATCATTACGAGGCCCACTTCTTTTCTTTATCTGTGCCCTTCTGCTCTTGACAATCTGCCTGCAAGCTGGCACAATCGCCACAGTATTTAAGCAGGAGTTCTTAAAACAACATGGTACAAACCACGAACCAGGAATTAGATGACACAATTATGAAACATAACGCCAGTGCTACTTCTTCTGTAACCGTTGCCTTTCAAGGTGAGCGCGGGGCATTTGGTGATGAGGCAGTAACGAGCTATTTTGGCAGAGATGCCGCACTCTCCCCTGAGCCAGTTCCTTATCGCACATTTGCGGATGTCTTTCGTGCGGTCGCGAGTGGCGAGGTCGAATATGGCCTTGTGCCAGTCGAAAACTCACAGGCGGGCAGCATCAATGATGTCTACGATTTACTGAGTCAGCACGATCTATTTGTCATTGGTGAGATTGGTCACCCGGTCAACCATTGCCTGTTATGCTTGCCCGGCCAGAAGCTGAGCGATATCAAGCGTGTTATTTCCCATCCGCAGGCACTGGCACAGAGCGATGTCTATCTGCGTGATCTCAACGTCGAAATTGTAGCTACCTATGATACGGCTGGTAGTGCAAAGATGATTCGTGAGGAGAACTTGCAAGGTGTTGCAGCGGTGGCGGCAGTTGGCGCGGCTGAACTGTATCAATTGGAGATTCTCGCACGGGGCATTCAGACAATTAAAGGCAACTTTACACGTTTCATTGCGCTCAGTCGCACATCAGTACCACGCCACGAAGGAGCGGCCAAAACAATGCTTGTGATGGCGACCGCGCACCAGCCAGGCTCGCTCTATCAATGCCTTGGCTTCCTGGCAGCAAACAATATCAATCTGCTCAAACTGGAGTCACGTCCATCACGGCAGCGCCCCTGGGAATATGTCTTTTATCTCGACCTGGAAGGCCATCGTGATGATCCTCCCGTACGCACGGCTCTTGCCCATCTGGCAGAACATACAACCTTTTGTAAAGTGTTGGGTTCGTTTGTGAAAAGTATTTAGTAGAAACAGATTGATCGCGCTCAGGTGTGTCATGTGTGGAATTATTCCACACATGACACACGCGGGGTTGATCAATCTGGCCCCTACTGTAGTATGGTGTGTCCTGCCTGAGTGAGCGTCTGGATGGTACGCTCCAGGTCTTCTTCTTTAATGAGCAAGTGATCGGTCTCGTAGGTTGCAATAGAAAGAACGCTGATATCGGCCTCAGAAAGTGGGATGGCCAGAGAGGCGTGTATACCTGCTACAGAAAAATCGAAGGGGCCATTTACCTTCAAGCAGTACCAGCCGCGCTCAACTGTGGTATTTTCGTGTGGCACATTTTCTTGCATACAGACGACGGAAAGTTCGCTTGATGTTCTCGTAAGAGAGACAAAATCATCGCCTATTAATGCCCAGGAAGGTATGTGTCCATTGGGGTCAAGGCGGCATACAGCATATTGATGGGGCAGAATAGAAAGCGTTAATTTCTGCATCGGTCTTCTGTCTCCTTTTGGCTTGAGAATCTCTCAGCGTAAACAAGAAGAACGTTGGATGAATGAGATAGTTTGCAGGATTGTTTACGTTGCGCCGATGCACGTAGACAGCCAGGGTAAATCCGGCAAGGTCGTGTTGCTTACGTCAAGGAAATTGCTGGGTCTTCTTGCAAGCGTATTGTATCACATTATATGGCATACTAAAACCTATGCACACATTTTCCAGTACTCGTTCTATAAAAGGGAATGCGGCTATGTTATAACAAAGCGTGTTGAGCTTCGATCCATGTGGTGATGATACGATGGGCAAGGCTTTGTGGCGGGGGTAGCTCTGGTAAAGCTGCTGGCGTAAACCAGCGAGCGTCGTCCAGTTCCAGCCCATCCAGATGAATGTCACCTTGCAGGTAGCGTGCAGTGTAGCCGACCATCAACTGGTGGGGAAACGGCCAGGGCTGGCTGCCGATATAAGCAATATCGGTCACTTGTAATCCTACCTCTTCATAGACCTCACGTTGTACGCATTCTTCCAGCGACTCGCCCGGTTCAACAAAGCCGGCGATACAACTATAGCGCTTGCTGCCCCAGCCGGGTTTATGCGTCAACAACATACGTTCGCCATCATGAACCAGGACAAGAATAGCTGGCGTAGAGGGTGGATACATTGTATGGCCACAGTTGGGACAGATACGGCCCCATGATCCGGCAAGACTTTCAGTTTCATGGGCGCAGACCGGGCAGTAACGGCTGGTAAGGTGCCAGCGCAGGATCTGTGTTGCATATCCAACCAGGCTCTGAGACTGTTCGTCAATGCGCCCGAAGAGTGTACGCTGCGTCTGCTCGCTCCAACCTGCTGGAAGGGCAAAATCCTGCTCCACTTCACCTGTCAGACAGGGGTGCCCTTGCAAAGTGCCAAGGTAGTGCACCGTTTGCAGGTTTAACAATGCGCGTATATCTTCGATGCCCTGGATAAGTTCGAAGCCAGTGGCAGTTGTTTTGACCAGCACGTTATCGCCACGAAAAGGGAGCCAGTACGCGGAACCTTGTGGAGGTTGAGCTGGTGGATAGGCGCGTAGGAATGCAAGACTCATATGTATATTCATCTCTTATAGGATAAGGATTACGATATTGTTTTCATGGTATCACGAGAACGGAATAGGTAGCAACTTCACAATTTTGCTTGTGTTTTCTGTACTATTCCGTGCCAACTTTTAAAAAGAAACCACGCAATAGCCACACCCAGCATCAATAGACCCACCACACACACGCCATTCCAGCGAGCCACGCTCCATCCATAGGTAGCAAGAGCAGTTCCCACTGACCCACCTATAAAGTAAGAGACCATGTAGATTGTATTCAAGCGGTTAGATGCCTCTGAATTGAGGCTATAGATGCGCGTCTGGTTCGATACCTGCGTGCTTTGCACACCCAGATCCAGTAGCAGTACGCCAATAATTAATCCAAAGAGCGAGTGACCGAATAGCCAGAAGACAACAAAGGCAAGGATGGTGATACCGAGAGCAATCCCGGTGATGACGCGTATATTCAGACGGTCCGCGAGCCGACCCACGAAGGATGCTGATAGAGCGCCTGCGACGCCAACCAGGCCGAAGAGTCCTACTACTTCGCTGCCATAATGGTAGGGTGGAGTGCTGAGGAAAAATGCCAGGGTAGACCATAAAACGCTGAATGCACCAAAAGCCATTGCGCCGAAGAGGCTCACCTCTCGTATCACTGGCTCCTGGCGTATGAGTTGTCCCAGAGAGCGCAGTAGCTGGAAATACTGTAAATGCGTAGAAGGATGGTTTTTAGGCAATGCGATACGCAGAAGTAAGGCCAGACAGAGCATCAAGGCAGCGGCGATCCAGTACATTGTACGCCAACCAAACTGTGCTCCGATGAGGCCACTGACGGTGCGAGCCAGCAATATACCGATGAGCACACCACTCATGACCGTCCCAACTACGCGCCCACGGGTTCCAGGGGTTGCGATGCTGGCGGCCAGGGGAATGATGATCTGCGGGATGATCGTTGTCACTCCTAATACAAAGCAGGTGAGCACAAGCCAGGGAAGCGATGGCGCGAGGGCTGTTGCGATCAGCGCGATTGTGACCAGGATGAGCATGGTGACAATGAGGCGGCGGCGCTCAAGTGCATCGCCAAGTGGAACAAGCAAGAGCAATCCCAGAGCGTACCCCAGTTGAGCTACGGTGGCAGCAATACCGACGGCGCTTCCAGAAATAGAGAAACTGTGAGCGATATCGACGAGCAACGGTTGTATATAATAAAGGTTAGCAACGGTCATTCCACCCGCAATGGCGAGTAACCATACCATTTTTTTAGCAACAGTGGGAGGGGCAGAGTGAGTTTCCGCATCTAGATTTCTTGTTTGTAGAGATTGCATGAGTGCGCCTGATCTTCCTGTGATGTAATTACGTCTGGCTAGATGCCTGCTAGCAAGAGACCGTGCCCGCGAAACGAGGCACGGCTCAATATCAGTCTATTTATGGAAACAATGTGGAAGTCGTCTGCTATTCCTGGTAAAAAGTATACCCAGATACATATGTAAAGGCCAGGGCTTCAATAGCGGGAAACATCTCCCTACGTGGAGCATACTCTGCTATAATAGAAAGCCTGACAGAGCAAATCATGGCCCTGAAGCGTTGGCGTCGGCCTTCTCTTATCTCGACACCAACGTTTCAACAAAGCAAAGGAGCGGTGTCCCATGACAGAGACGATTCCTATCTCCCAACGCCGCATTGACATCGTTATCGTGGCATTTTTCCTTCTCAATCTGTTGTTCGTGTCTTATTTTATCGATACCGAACAGCTCGTTATCGCAAACCCGGCCCATTTTACGTACCCGTTCTGGCCGCCGCGTCCAGTTATTGATGCCGTTCACTGGTGGGGCTACAATTTTGACCCGCTGCTTATCGCTCGTCCGGTCTTTTTCAAAGTGACGATCTGGCTCGATAATCTTCTCTATGGCCCGTTTTATGCGGTTGCAATCTATGCTTATATTAAAGGCAAAGAGTGGATTCGTCTGCCGAGCATCATCTATGCCGTTTCAATGATGTCGGGCGTGATCATGATTTTGAGCGAAGAGGCCTTTGGACAGTATCACACCTCTCATCTGGCACTGGTTGTGGGTGCCAACCTATCCTGGATTATCTTTCCCTTGCTTATCCTGTTCCGCTTAGGAGGCACTGAGCATCCCTTTACGAGAACACTCAGTAGCACAGAAGCCAGCAGTGTAGGAGCATGAGATGGTTAAAGCTTACACAATCGTAATCGTAGCCTATGTGTTAGCAGGTATAGCTGCCATAGGCACGGGTATCCTGTTTTCTACACAACAACCAATCGTCATTGTGGGGCTGGCCGATCTGGCGGCAACAATTGTGATCTTCATCTTTAGCATGCTCACGAATAATTCAAGCATGTACGATCCCTATTGGAGTGTGGCACCAGTCCCCATAGCCCTCTTCTGGCTGGCACAACCCGGTTCTGATGGTTTCGCTAACCCACGTCACGTCCTCATCTTCTTACTCCTGTGTGTATGGGCAATGCGCCTGACGGCCAACTGGGCCATTCAATGGCATGGGCTGAGCAACGAAGATTGGCGCTATCAGGATATCCATAAGCAGGCAGGTCTCTTTTATTGGCCTGTGAGCTTTCTCGGCATTCACCTGATACCCACCATCCTCGTCTTCCTGGGAAGCCTGGCGCTCTGGCCCACCCTGAGCGATCACGCAACTCAATTGACGTGGCTGGACATTATAGCGGCGCTGGTGGTAGCAAGCGCAATACTGATCGAAGGAACTGCGGATTTTCAGATGCGGCGCTTCCGTCGTCAAGTGGGGTCTGCAGAACAGGTGGTCCCGCCGGGCATATGGTCAACTTCGCGGCATCCAAATTACTTCGGTGAAGTGCTCTTCTGGTGGGGGCTGTACCTCTTTGTGCCACTGGGGTATACAGCCTTCTGGTGGACAATCATAGGTCCGGTTGCGATATTGCTGCTCTTCCTGGGAGTCAGCATTCCTCTTATGGAGCGTCATCTACTGGCGGGACATCCTACCTACGCTGAATATCAACGTCGTGTATCAGCTTTTTTTCCGTGGTTTTCACATTAACAAACGTCATTGCATCGACGTAGCGATCAGGTGCTCCCCTGTCAAGCTTTGATTGACAGGGGAGATACTGTCCTCTCTTTTGATCTCAACAGTATTGGGCGCATAAAGGTGATGCTCCTACTCCTTTTTCATCAAAGCAATATTATTTATATTTATTACATTTTTATACTAATATTTTTATCACATGAATAATTCTTATTACAATAAAAATCTGGAATGTTCCTTTATAAAACAGTGTGGTTGACTTATGAGGCATCGACTGCTATTATATTATGGGGGTTTATGGAAAAAGTATTTGTAATAAGAGGGGTATCGGTGTGGAAGCAGCATCTACATGGCGAGAATTATTAGAAAGAATCATTCAAGACACACAAGAGAGACAAAAAATTGCGAATGCGTTAGAAGTAAGTGCAATTACCCTCTCCCGTTGGGTGCATAATACAAACAATCCACGCATGCAAAGCTTGCAGCGCCTTCTTGAAATTTTGCCTCAATATCGTCATCAGCTACAGCCTCTGATCCTTGCTGAATTCCCTGAGCTTGCCAATACAGATGTTGAAGGCATCCAGGAAGAGGCCGAAGCCTTCATTCCTTCGACATTCTATGCACAGGTATTCGATGCTTATACAACGACACCAGGTTTGCAGCGCTTCTGGACCATTTCTAACTTAATCCTACAACAAGCCCTGGAGCAGCTTGATCCGCATCAATTGGGAATGGCGATTATTATTGTACAATGTATGCCGCCCTGGGATAATCAAAATATTTATAGTCTACGTGAAAGAGCAGGACATGGCACACCGCCATGGAGCATGAATCTGGAACAACATGCCATTTTTCTCGGCGAGGAGTCGCTGGCCGGCAATATCGTCACAACCAGTCGTCCCAAAGCACTCCAGAACCGCAATGATTATCAGGGCATTATTCCAGCTCATTGGGTCGAGTGGGAAGAAAGTGCTGCGGGCTATCCCCTCCTTCGCTCCAGCAAAATTGCCGGTTGCCTGCTTGTATCTTCCACGCAACCAGACTATTTCCCAGCGCAACGTGTACAGCTTATTCAAGCTTATGCAGAATTGCTGGCCTTCGTTTTAGAGCCACACGAATTTTACGATATCACGCAGATTACCTTACGCACAATGCCTCATGCTACCGAGCAGGGGAAAAAGCTTACCACATTTAGAAAGCGCGTGGCGGCCCTCATAGCCCAATCACTCAGGGATAAAGTTCCTATGAATCTGGCGCAGGCGGAACAGATCGTGTGGGGGCAGATTGAAAAAGAACTTCTCTTCCATACTTGAGATAATATAAGATCTTCATTTTCGTTGCCATCGCTCCTCTCAATGAGATACTATAAGCATGTTGCGAAGAGCAAACATCATTGAGAAAGCTGTAGTGTGAAATGACACAATCAGAGGTATACCGGGGCGCAAGCATCCCGAGCAGCATGGAACAAGCTTCGGGTCACGATCTGGCCGAGCGGCGACTACGACGCATTAGCGCCTGGTTCATGCTCTTCTTTCTTTTTCAAGGGCAGCTAGGGGCAACCTGGGATCGCGAATGGCATGCCTATATTGGGCGTGACTGGTTCTGGACGCCACCACATATTCTTATTTATTCTTGTGTCACCGGTGCTGGATTGATCACCCTGGGCGTCGTCCTGGCTGACACCGTGCGTTATTGGCGTAGTCGTGCGGGCGTTGATGACACATCAACGATCTCTGCTTTTCATTTTTTCCATGGCCCACTCGGCTTCATCGTCACTGGCTTTGGCGCTCTTCTATCGCTGGTTGCAGCACCGCTGGATAACTACTGGCACCAGCTATATGGGATCGACATTGCACTCTGGGCACCATTTCATATGATGGGCATCACGGGCGCATTTATAGGTACATTGGGAATGACCTATGTCTTTTCCGCAGAAGCAGTCATTGCGCGTCGACAACAAAAAATTGGTCGACGCTTCCTGGGGCTTACCGCGCTCGAATGGGGTGCGCTGATGTCGCTGGCTGGACTCCTCAACCTGACGTTGATCGGCTTTTTGCAGTTTCCCCTGGTTGCTGTAGGTGTCTTGCGTATTCCAACCTATCTGCTACCAGCGGTGGCCTGTGGAGCGCTCTGTCTCTTTGGCGCGGTGCGCTTGACGGCAAAACCTGGTGCTGCTCTGCTTATCGTCGCCTTGCTCTTTATTTACACATTAGCAACAGAAGTGTTCGTGCCCTGGGCAATTCGGACCGCTGTAGTGCAGCAGAACCTGCTCTATCGCGTGCCCGGCAAAATTCCTTTTTTCAGGTGGAGTGATGCATTATTACCACTCGCATTTATTCTTTCCGCACTTATCATCGATGGTGTCGCGTGGATGCGGCAACGACAAGGGAAAGCTCTCAATGGGCAGATACGTGGCACATGGTTGCTCGGCTTGCTTGTTGCGATACCTGAAATAGTGATTGCGCCTATCATTATCAACTGGAACCTGAATATCGCGCAGTCTTTTCTGATGGGGCCGGGCGGCGTTATTCCACTTGATATGAAACTTTTTGCGGCATTGCTAGCTGTACCTGTGGTGCTGGTTATAGGTGTGTTCGGCGCTATCTGGGGTGCAGACTTCGGTGACATCTGGCGTTTGAATAGTCGCTAGTGGAGTATAGATGAGGAAGAGTATTTTTGTATTCAAAGTTCCCGTCCTGAGTATCTGTTTTGCGGCTCTGTTTTGCTTTCTGCAGACAGGACTGGCTCTGGCGGCGGCACCAGCCTACACGGCAACGTTAATCGCTGGCCCATACACCATTGATGTCAGCCTCACGCGGAACCCTCCTTTCACTGACCAGCCGTTTGAGGTGATCGTTGGCGCACATAGTGGCAAGCAACAGTTCAGCGGACAAGTTGTAGCTGAACCGGGGCTGGGTACGGATGCAGTACCCCTGCACGCACAACTCCTTCCGCTGGTCGGCTCACCGGGAAAAATAGGTGGTATTCTCCATCTCCCGGTGCGTGGAGCATGGCAGCTCGTTATTAACGTTAGTGGAGCGCAGGGACCGGGCAGTTCCAGCCTGGACATTACCGTTGGAGCGCCCGGTGCTATTCCCCCCTGGCTGGCCTGGACTATCGCCGTCGCACCACTCGCACTGATTTATTGGTGGGTACATCGACAAAGACGCTATCGTCACAGGCTTTTAGATGAAAATAAGGCAGAGGCGTCAATGCATCTCAATTAGCCAGAAAGTTATCCAGGCTTTGCGTATCGGGCAAGGCCGAGAGAACGCCCTGTCGGAGCGCGGTGAGCGCACCTGCCGCATTGGCTCTGCGCACAACCGCTTGCAGGCGAGTTGGCTCCAATTGAGCACGCCATGACTCCTGGCCAGTAACAAGTTGGACCAGCAGTGTAGCGGTGAAGGCATCGCCGCTCCCTGTTGCATCGATCGCCTTGATTGGAAAGCCTGGAACAAGACCGCTGCCAGCAGCACAGCAATAGAAGCTTCCCCTGGGGCCGAGGGTTACGACGCATAACTGAAGACCAGTTGCCAGTAAACGAGCGGTTCCTTCTGCCAGTTCGGTGCTCCCAGTGATAAGTAGTAGTTCATCGGCATTGATTTTCAAAACATCGACGTAGGGCAGCGTGGCATCGATCAACTGGCGTGCCGCCGCAGGATCCGTCCAGAGGCTGGGGCGATAATTTACATCGAAGGCGATCAAAGCTCCGGCGGCACGCGCAATATTCAGGGCTTCGAGCGTGGCACTGCGAGCTGGCTGCTGCATAAGGCTGAGCGTACCAAAGTTGAAGGCTCGCGTCTCTTGCAATAATGTGTGATCCAGCTCATCAGGACGCAGACGCAGATCTGCCCCTCGATAGAAGAGGTGCGTGGCGGTATCTCCATCGACCTGTGCATGAAAGTTGAGGCCAGTGCGAGCCTCGGTATCAAAGCGCATGCCTTGCGTCTGGACACCCTGGCGAACCAGCGTTTCAGCGAGAAAACGTCCAAACGGATCGTCGCCAACCTTTCCAATAAAGGCGCTCTGCACGCCAAGACGTGCGGCAGCAATGGCAACATTGGCAGGCGCCCCCCCTGGAACGGGATAAAACGCAGACACGGCGGCTAATGGGCGTCCGATCTCGGATGGAAACATGTCAATGAGCATCTCGCCCAGGCAAACAATATCGATCATCGCAATAACTCCTTCTATGCGTTTCTTAGTAAGAACATTGTACTCCCAAAGCGCTGATCCTGACCCGGCTCATCCAATGAAAATCTCCTACGGGCTGATCCGCCAGAATGTAACTTTACGAGCGTCTACATCTTTAGATTATAGGGGTCACGAGGAGGAAGGCGTAGACCCAATCTATTAAGCATATTGTAAAATTCTTGAGCTTGAATTATAATTCAAAATCAGGTATGTATTTATGGCGTGATTGCCATGCAACGTCTCTGGAGATGGGTGGGACACGTAAATGATGAATAAACAAGTGGGCCAGGCGACTATCAGGTTCGTGAGTGGACCCCTGACAGGACGCATCTTTCCTCTACAACAGGCGACGGTGACGCTTGGGCGTGATGCAACAAATACAATAGTCATCCCCAATGATCCACAGGTGGCACCACATCATGCACGCATTATCTGGCAAAATAATTCGTGGAGCATTGAAAAACATCCGCTCGCGAATGCTTTGCTCGTCGATCAGCAAAAGACCGATCAGACGCTTATTTCAAATAATACATTGGTAAAGCTGGGAGACATAACCGGCTTTCTCTTTCTTGCCCAGGGAAATACTGGTGTACAAGACGAGGTAGGTGATCCGTGGGCGAGGCAGGCACAACCAACATCACCTCCTCCAAACTCCAATCCACTGACACCTCCTCCCTATCAAGCCTCTTCGCGGCCTGGATCGGCAAGAGATTTCTCGGGCCTCGTGCAACGACCTGAGCAGACGGCAATTGCTCCACTTTCGAAGATGGGCATTGCGGCTCTGGAAGTGACCAGCAATACCTATGGTGGCAAGCAAACATATCCGTTGGACAAACAGGTCATCAATATTGGACGAGATGCGGGCAACGATATCGTGATCAATGATATGTGTGTCTCAAAGCAACATGCACAGATCGTCCGTGAAGGCAATCGTCTGATCTTCGTCCATCCCCATCCTGGCAGACCCCAGACTGCAAACGGACTGCTCTATCAAGGACGCAAGATACGTGGCGACGAGGTTTTCCGCAAACCTCTGAACCAGGGAGATATCTTCCGTATCGTCAATGAGAACGGCAGCTTTGTGACACTGACGTTCAACGACGGTAGCGGTGTACAGGAAGATGAGATTCCACCCGTTCGTCCAATCAAGCTGGAAGGCAATGAATTGACGATTGGACGTTTGCCGGACAATACGGTGGTACTCGCTCATCCCCAGGTATCGGCGCATCACGCCAAGCTGGTGCGCGAAGGTGGCAGCTATCGCATTCTGGACCAGCATAGCACGAACCATGTCTACGTCAATGCGCAACTGGTCTCAAATGCAGTGCTAAAATTGGGCGATGAGATCCGCATCGGACCATATCGGTTTACCTATGAAAGCACCCAACTGACGCAATACGACGAGAGCAATTATATTCGTATCGATGCCGTGAATCTGCGTCAATATGGCACCAACCATGTAACATTACTGAATAATATCTCGCTCTCGATCCCGCCGCGTAAGTTTGTCGCGGTCGTCGGCGGCTCCGGTGCCGGCAAAAGTACGCTGATGAAGGCCCTGAATGGGTTGCGACCAGCGGCTGAAGGCCAGGTTCTTTATAATGGGCAGGACTATTACCGCAATATGGCGGCCTTTAACACGCAGATCGGGTATGTGCCGCAGGATGATATCGTACACCGCGATCTGACTGTTGAGCGTGCGCTATATTACGCAGCACGAATGCGCCTGCCCAGTGACTTCACTGCTGAGCAGATCCGGCAACGTATCGACGAGGTGCTCGATGATGTAGAGATGACCCCGAGACGCAAGCTACTGATTAAGAGCCTGTCAGGAGGACAGCGCAAACGCGTCTCAATAGCTCTGGAATTGCTTGCGAACCCCAGCCTCTTCTTCCTGGATGAGCCAACATCGGGTCTGGATCCAGGCCTCGACCGCAAGATGATGCTTCTGCTACGCAAGTTGGCGGACAAGGGGCATACCATCATCCTGGTCACACATGCCACCAACAATATCAATAACTGCGACTACGTCTGCTTCCTGGCGGCTGGTGGGCGGCTGGCCTATTTCGGACCACCGGAGGGTGCCAAGACCTACTTCAATAAGTTCGACTTCGCCGAGATCTATACAAGCCTGGAACCAACGGAAGAGAACACCGCCATACCAGAAGAGGCCGAGGTCCAATATCGCTCCTCGTCTGAATATGCGGAATTCGTTGGGAAGCCGCTCCGAGAGAGCCAGGGCAAGATGAATGGCTCGGCTGGTGGAGCAAGCATTAAAGAACTGCGACGCACAAAACATAGTAATCCACTGCGCCAATTTATATTGCTCTGTCAGCGGCAATTGGAATTGCTCACGAACAATGTACCCAACCTGTTAATCCTGCTTTTACAGGCCCCATTGATCGCATTACTCTTGATGGTACTGGTACGAGCGGAGATTCGCACAGGCATCTTTGACTCCAATAATATTGTGCAATGCACGACACAGGTGCTCACCCCCGCTGGCCCTCTCGCCTTACCTGCTGCGAAACAATCACTCTTTACGGATTGCCAGCAAGTCATCAATTTTCTGAATATTGATCCGAGAGGTATCCAATTCGCAAGTCAGAATGGAGGGGTGCAAAAGGCGCTGCAAAACTTTGTGACGCCAGCAAACAGCGGTGATGGACAACGCGTCATCTTCCTGGTAGCCTTCTTCGCCATCCTCTTCGGCAGTATCAATGGGACGCGCGAGATCATCAAAGAGGGGGCGATTTACGAGCGTGAACGGACGGTGAACCTGGGCATTATCCCCTATATGTTCTCGAAAATCGCCATATTGGGACTGCAGGCATTGATCCAGGCCGCCTTCATTCTCCTGATTGCAAATGCCTTTGAACCATTACACCAGGGAGTCTTCTTGCCAATATTACTCGAAGCGTATATTACGCTGGCGCTGGCCTCGCTGGGTGGTGTGATGCTTGGATTGCTGGTTTCGGCCATCGCACCTAATGAAGATACGGCGAACAGTCTCTTGCCAATCATTATCATTCCGCAGACGATCTTCGCAGGATCGATCATTCCACTCAAAGATTGGGTCACGCAGATCGCTTCAACGGTTTTTCCGATCCGCTGGGCCATGATCGCGCTGGGTTCCTCGCTGGGCCTGCACAGTGATAAGATCGATCAAAATACGCTTTTCGGCAACGATACGGCATATCATGGGACATTGTTCTCCATCTTTACAAAGGCAGATGCGACAAATCGTATTCTGATCTCATGGGGCGCAATGGCCGCGACAACCGTCCTGATGATCATTCTCATCGGCATCTTCCTGAAGAGGAAAGATATACGTCGCTAATAATTATCGTTTACAAGGTCCGGGTGTGGATGCACTCCGGGCCTTTCTCATATCCTCCCCTATAGAAAGAGTAGAGCTTGACGCCCAAAAGCTCCTTGTTTTATAATAAAAATGTTGGAAAAGTGAGAATGATTATCATTATTAGGGCATCCTAACATTATGAAAGAAACATTGACGGGCAATGCGCAGGCCGTGCTGGACGTTGTACGTACGCTCGGAAATCATCCCACGGCGCAAGAGATTTACGATGAGGTAAGGCATACACGCCCAAACATCGGGTTAGCAAGTGTGTATCGTATTCTCCACGCATTGACTGAGCAAGAGATAATCCGAGAGATCGGGCGCAACGAGGAGAGCCGTTATGATGGGCAGGTGGCACGTCATGACCATGCTGTTTGTACAGAATGTGGTACGCTCATCGACCTGGCAAACGATATCGTGTTAACAAAAGAACATCTACAAACTGTGGCACGGGCAACGGGCATTGAACTGGAGTCGCACGAAGTGAGGCTTTATGGAAAATGTACGCCATGTCAGATGCGACATAAGCAACTAGAGACCTCTTCCACAGGATTTAAGTAAAACAGGAGATTGCATAATGGCATTAGAATCCAGTAAAAACATAGATGGCGCAAAGGATAACGACGTACAGAAACAGGCTGCTGAACAGGTAGCCGTTGAGGGAAAAGTACCGCAGTCGGCGAAAGACCAGGTGACGGGTCTTCTCACTGCCATCAGGCATCATGATGATGAATCGCGTCAATTTCTCTTACGCGTGGTGCAGCCAGGGCTGGCGGGATTAATGGATGGTTCCGTATCGACGCTGGCTCCAATCTTTGCGACGGCCTTTGCGACGCACATTTCATTCACCACCTTTCTGGTTGGTATCGCCTCGGCAACGGGCGCGGGCATCAGCATGGCCTTCTCAGAGGCGCTCTCCGATGATGGGGCGTTGACCGGGCGTGGGAGTCCAGTGATACGTGGCTTGATTACTGGAGCAATGACGTTCTTTGGGGGTGTGCTGCATACATTGCCCTTCTTAATTGCAGACATTAATGTCGCACTGACTGCGGCCTACCTCGTAGTCGCGTTCGAGCTGGTCCTGATCTCGGCTATTCGGCACCGCTACTTCGGCACAAGCTGGCTGCTCTCGACGGTGCAGGTTGTGGGGAGTGGGGCGCTGGTGTTTGCGGCGGCATTCATTTTTGGGCACGCATAAGTCATACAAATAACCTTTTTTTCTAGAAAGCAGCGGGCATGTGGCATAATACAGGCAGTGGAGTCGATCCTCAATCATATTCGTTGAAAACCGGAAAAAGAGGTTACTTTCTATGAGCACAAGTGCACATCAACAATTCGATATATGCATATTATGCGCTCTGCCAGAAGAGGCAGAAAGGCTCAAAGAGGCATTTGAAGAGGCATCAGAAAAAATCTTCCACGACCAGTTTCCCGTTATCTTCCAGCGGTCTCGTAACTCTCATCTCAAACGTATCTACGACTATACAACTATTACAAATGCCGTTGGAGAGCCACTAACCGTACTTGTAATCTGGCTAGCAGGTAATGGTCCGTTAGAGACAGGCCTTCAATTACATCCCCTCATTGAAGAGTTTAAGCCGTATTTTGCGGCAATGACAGGTATCTGTGCTGGTGACCGGGAGAAGGTCAAGCTAGGTGATATTATCGTAGCCGAACGAGCCTATCTCTATGATGTAGGAAAGATGACCGAAGGCACAGATGGGCCAGAATTACAACGCGATACTCCTATGTGGTCTCTACCAACAGAAATCCTTCAATTTGTACAAGGGTTCAGTGATTGGAAACAAGCAACCAAAGAGGAAACACGCCCACCCTCAAAGCATCAACAACGTGATTGGCTTCTTAATAAGCTGCTTAATCCAGATACATTAAGGATAGATGATATTTCACCATTAGAACTAGAAAAGTATGTACCCGATCTGGTAACGATCATACAAGATCTACGCAAAGGTGGCACCGATGCCTATCTCACCAGCGATAGAAGATTAAATAATCCCGATAGAGTGCGTGAATTGCGTTTTGAAACGGTTTTTCCGTTCAGAGATGCTCCACAACCTGCCGTTCATATTGCACCTTTAGCTTCTGGCAGTACCGTTCGCGCAGACAATCCATTTAAAGAGATACGTATCCCTGTACGTGGAACACGCGCTGTTGAGATGGAAGGGGCGGCTTTCTATCGCACACTCAAAGAGTTTGGTGACACACAATATTTACTTGTGAAAGGTGTCTGTGACTACGCTGATAAAGACAAGGACGATTCTTACCATGATTATGCGGGTAGAATATCTGCACTCTATATGTTTGCTTTTCTCAGAGGATATGTCACATCGAGCAGATTTCCTGGTCTAGGAAAAAGACAGGAAACACCCCTTTCCATAAGTGATGTTCAAGCGCCAGAACAGGTCTCAGTACAGAAGCCACAAAATGGGCTGAATCTCTTCTACTCGTATGCGCCAGAGGATGAGAAAATGAGCCAGGATCTGAGAAAGCACCTTGTGATGTTAACTGTCAGTCGCAATGGGCCCCTACAGGAATTATATGCAAACAAAATCGGTGCAGGCCTATCAAATAATGCCGCCACACTTTTAGAGCAGGCGCAAATTATTCTTTTACTCATCAGTTCGGATTTTATGGCTACTGATAACCTCTATAACAAACAGTTGAAAAGAGCATTCGAGTTGCAGGAAGCAGGCAAAGCACGCATCATTCCTGTTCTCTTGCGTTCAACCAATCTAGAGGGGACGCCTCTTGAAGGTGTCATGATGGTCCCCAGATATAACAAGCCAATCGATAAGTTTAGCAATAAAGATGAGGCATTTTTAGAGGTCACGAATGAGATCAAAGCAGTTATTAAGAGTTTCAAACTGTAAGGGCCCAATTGCACCACACTCGCAATTCATTGGTTGGTCGCCCCAGGTCAATAAATTGCGGGCGAGGTAGAACCTGACCCCTACTATATTGGTATATTTCCCATATTGAAACCATACTACATTGATTCAACGTTTCTAGCTGATTGGCGCGATAGCAGCCCACGCTCCATAGCAACCGCCACAGCAGAGGCACGTAAATCAACGCCCAACTTAAAGTAGATGGCGACCAGGTGCGATTTTACCGTTGGCTCACTGATGCACAAACGAGCGGCAATCTCTTTATTGCGTTCACCTGATGCAACCCTTTGTAGAATTTCACGCTCACGTTTCGTCAATTCTGGTCCCTTTTCGCAGTAGCAGGGGAAGGAGCGTCCTTTGCAACTGAAGAGGTGACGGATGTTAGCAACCATGCCACATTCTCCAGGCGCAAAAGAGTCTCGCCACGGACAGCCGTGCGGAGGGCATGGAGAAGGCCTGCACGATCGGTACGTGGTGTTAGATACGCGGACGCACCCACGCGTAAGCTATGGAGCATCAATTCTTCGTTTTTGTGGGAAGTTAAAACAACAATGGCAACATGGGGCCATTCCCCACGAATCATTTCAATGGCTCTAAAGCCATCCTGGCCCTGCATATATGGATCAACCAGCAGCACACCGGGCTGCCAATCTCCTACCATGCGGATGGCTTCAGGCATACTGGTTGCGCACCCGAGCAGCTCGATTTCGCTGGCCTCGGAAAGCATCAAGCGCAACCCTTCACAGATCACTGGATGGTCATTGGCGATGAGCACACGGATCATGCTCCGTTCGTCGGTTCCCATTCGTTCTCCTCAAATTATCTCTTCTCTTTTATTTTATTTCTACTCCTATTCTAGCAAAAAAAGGTAACTACAAACCACTGCAAATCTATCCATCTAGCACCTACAACTTTCCATGACCAAAAGTATGAGAAGGGATGATCCTACAAAAGATCCATCTGGATGAGGCTATATCCATCAATAAGAGGATAGGTATTGCAAAGGAAAGTCTGTACAATAAGGACATAAAGAAAAAAGAGCAAAAAGTCGTGAGATGCGACACAAAAAAGGAGAATTTGACAATGGGAAGCTTACAACCATTAGCGGTAGCGCTGGCAATAGGGCTGGCGGGTATTGGAGCTGGGATCGCGATGAGTGCGGCAAACGGACGTGCTTATGAGGCGATGGGGCGCAATCCGGAGGCTGCGGCGACAATTCGTATGAACTTTATTATCGGGCTGGTCTTCTCTGAGACAATTGCAATTTTTGGGTTGGTGGTGGCGATGCTATTGTTGCTCAAGCCAGACAGCGTAGAAAACACACGCACGCACTCCAGAACCTACGTTGTAAAAGATTTTAATGTAGATAGAGCATTTATACAGCGACGCAGGCTCTCGGAGTGCCTCGCACCCTCATCAGGCCTCCAATGATTTTCAGTAAAATCAGTTAAACGAGCAACATAAAGCGGTCCAACTTTGGCTCCACTTCCATCACGAGGCACAATATCTTCACGAACACTTTTGTTACGGCTGGTCCGAGCGATACTAATCAATGCCAGCTTTGGGTTAGTTTCACGATCCACTTGATGAGGTATTTTAGCGAGACTCACCGACAAGAAACTAGCCATACTTTCTCTATCCGCTATTAACCATGCTTCAACAGCTCGCACAGCTATACGAAATCGCATTCCATTCGTGGGTTCAGGCAACCAGGTTGCTAAGGCTTCAGAAGCACATCGAGTATCCATATCTAAATCTACTAGCACAAACCAGGGTGCACGACTTGCAGCTTTATTATAAACAGTTGCACGCTCCAATACATATGACTTTCCCTTCCGGCCATAAGTTATACCAACTTCCAAACCGACATGCTTGAGCAACTTTTTGGCTACAGGCTCGTCTGCTATCCCTTCCACAAGAATATTCACCGCCATCATTGCGTCCTTTAATTATTCCCCAAAAAAAGAAAGTTGTTCAGCTTGAGGTGGTCGCGTATGCGGCATAATTGCTTCTGCAATAGGAAGTCCAGCATCTAAAAGAGGCTGAACTTCTGCCACATCTTTCCCAACGTCAACTTTTGTTCCATCACTGGTAGGGCGCAAAAGTAGCACTTCATCAGCAGCGATGCCCGGACTACTAAGAAGATCACTACTATGAGTACTTACCAGAATTTGACGTGCCTGTTTTCTCTGGCTTTTTTGAATAGAAGCCATCATTTCCGGTATATGTCTGGCAACTTCAGCGTGGAGTGAAAGTTCTGGTTCCTCCAGGAGCAAAGGCCCATTACCATCCAGTAACGCCCATAATAAGCCTATAAGGCGCAGAGTTCCATCTGAAAAATCTGCTTCCGTCTGCCATGCACCTTTACTTTGCCAATGGCTATACCTTGCTCTAAGATGCGGGACACCATAAAATCTTTGAATTGTGTAAGCTCTTCAAGCTGAGGAATAGCAACACGCAGTGCATTTTGTATTAGACGCAAACGAGCTTCCTGAGTTTTCTTCGGGAGAAACATTATCTGTTCAAGGAAATCATTACCGTAAGGATCTTTTTTTTGCCCTATAGAGCGCTCAGGTTCACGAATTAGTTGCGGTATAATATGATAATAACGGATTGTGTTAAAAAATTCTGCAATTTGTCGAAAATCATAATTTGTAATCGTTTGTTCCAGATAAGTCTGATGAAGAAGCTCTTTATCTTCAAAATCACGTTTGTCAGGACGGTCAAGAATAAGCTGGCCCGCTCTCCAGACTTTCTCTTCTTTCAAGTATGCTCTCGCATTATTGTCTTGCGCAAATCCAACCCGATACTGCCATCCCGTACCGCTTCCATCTTCAATATTAACATCAACGATTACATCAGGATGAAGGTGAGCCATCAAGCTACGCAAACGTGATACACCTCCACGATCAGCTACCGCTTTTTCAAGGCCTCCCCCAACTCGCACAAGATCGCGTAAGAAACGAAAAGCGTCCAACAAATTGGATTTACCAGAAGCGTTGGGTCCTACAAGAAACATGCGTTGTTGCAGTGGCACATCCACCCATGTAAAATTTCGCCAGTTCTCAAGGTGAATTTTTGTAAATTTCATATTACGATCCCTGACATTTGAATGCTGTGTTTTTTATGACTTAATTATAGCATTATTCTCTCAGGCTTTTCCGAAGACGAGAAAACGCAATTCCGTACGTACCTTACGCGTATTCAGGATAATTGTACACGTATTACTAAAGAGGCTATGGATAAATAGCGTATATTCACTCCTCAACCTCTCTCAAACAGATTATCTCCCCTAAATAGTTATGTTAATTTATGAATATAGTAAAAAACTCCTGTCTGATAGCACAGAACTTGACTAAATTTTAATCTCCCTTTAATATATATTTGACTGACTTTAGATAAAATAACCATGTGATCTCTGGCAGTGTTTTTTATTATTCTATTGGGTTCAGGCTCATTTCTGGTCACGTTCTATTCAATGTATTTCAAGCGATTCTCTATACTATACTCACATATCTTCCTACTTCGTGTGACAGGGATTTAGCCAGAACGCAACCGTCTGGAAGGATTTTTGAATGGTATCGTATCGGAAAGCTATAGTACCGGGCATGATAGCGCTCGTGGTGATTATAGCAGGAATGGCATCAATTGGTGTAAATTTACTAAAAAATGTGAATCAAGGTGTGCATGCCGCAACGCCAGTCTTGCCCTATAATGCGACGGCGAATGGTCCCTATACAGTGAAGGGCAACACTATAGTTGGAGCCAATGGGAAACAGTATATCTTTCATGGAATTGGACGCGATGGGATGGAATATAATTGTTCCGGCGAGGGTCCACTTGACAAGCAATCTCTTTCTTATATGGGTTCAGGCACAAACACGGCGACAGCGACTTATTGGGGAGCGAATACTGTACGCCTGTCGCTTTCGGAAGGCTTCTGGCTCCATGGTGCACCCGGCTATCCCTGTACCGCAACCCAATATCAGGCGCTACTCAAACAAACAGTAGATAGCCTGACGGCGATGAATTTGAATGTTATTCTCGATCTGCATTGGGTCGATGCTGGCGCTCAATCTGGTCAGGGAGGCGGTCCATGGTCTTCTCCTGATGCTGATAGCGTGAGTTTTTGGAGCCAGGTTGCCTCTATTTATCAAGGCTATTCCAATGTCCTGTTCGGCCTCTACAACGAACCACATCCCTCTTCCTGGAAATGCTGGTTGAACGGTTGCAGTATTGTCAATGAGAATGGTTCATCAAACGATTGTTACTGCTCCAAAACTGTCAGCTATCAATCCGTTGGCATGCAGACACTGGTCAATGCCGTTCGCGCAACGGGAGCCAACAACCTGGTCCTCGTCGGAGGTATGAACTGGGGCTATGATCTGAGCCAGTTGAATACGTATGCGCTCAGTGGATCGAATATTGTCTATGACACACACCCCTATCCCTATTCGGGGAAGATGGCTGCCAATTGGGACGCTTCCTTTGGTAATCTCAGTGCAACGTATCCCATGATCTCAACCGAAAATGGTGAGTACGATTGTGCCTCCACCTATGTCAGTCAATTGTATGACTATCTGGATGCGCATCAGATCAGTTGGGTTGCGTGGTCATGGTATGCACAACCGTCTGGTTCTCACTCGAACGTCTGTGGCTATCCCCAACTTGTCTATGACTATCAGGGCACGCCTACTACGGCTACCGGAGAGTATATCTATCAACGTCTCCATAGCTACGCACCTGCACCTGTAGCCACGCCAACACCTTCACCGACATCTCTGCCAACACCTGTACCTACGTCCGCACTCGCCGACGCCGACACCTGTGTCGACACCGCTACCTACTCCTGTGCCAACACCACCAATATTGAATGGGTACAATAATACTGGTGTTAGTGACAATACAGCCACAAATACGGCCAATTATGATGGGCAGCACTATAGCTATTCAGCGCAGGCTCTGCAGGCCGCTGGCATCACGCCGGGTAGCACAATCACCTCTAATGGCTTTGCGTTCACCTGGCCTGATATCACCTCTGGCCTGGCGAACAACTATCGTTCCAAAGGGCAGAGCAATCGCCGTCACGCCCGTCAACCACGCTCAGAGCCTGGCGTTGCTGGGATCTGCCACAGATGGAGCCGCCAGTGGAACGGCAACGATTACTTATACTGATGGCACGACACAGACCTTCACCCTCAGTTTTACCGACTGGGCCTGGTCCGCGCCTCATTTCGGAAATACAGTTGTTGTTACTATGCCCTATCGTAACGCACGCTATGGGCGACAATCGATGGCGGTTCATCTTTTTGTGACCAGTATTGCCTTACAGCCAGGCAAAACGGTCCAGAGCGTGACCTTGCCAACAAGCGTAGGAGGGCGTAGTAGCCTTCACGTTTTCGCGATCACAACGAAATAGTATGTCCTTGAAACAATCTATGACCCGAAATTGTAGCGCTACAATTTCGGGTCATAGATTGTTTCAAGCGGGTATTCGATTGTAGCCCATCACGCACGCGTGTAGCGCATGAACACTACACCTGATGGGAGCGGTTTGGCTTCGACCAGATGCAGACTAACATGCAGTCCCTCAGGAAACAGCTTTTTGCCGCCACCGAGGACAACAGGGTAAACATGAAGGCTATATTCGTCTATCAGGTCGTGCTCTGCCAGGGTATGAACCAGCACACTGCTGCCATCCATGACGATGTTCTTGCCGGGCTGGGCTTTTAAGGAGCGTATTTCCTCGACAACATTGCTGCTGATCAGGGTTGAGTTGCGCCAGGCTGAGGCTCGTTGTCAGAGTTGTGGAAACAACGTACTTCGGCATGGTGTTCATGAGATTGCCAAAGGGGTCACCGGCTGGCATAGGTTCAAATGCCCCGCCGTGGATCTGCCATGTTTTGCGCCCCAGAAGCAGCGCATCACTCTGGGTCATTGCTTCAAAGAAGTGCGCACCAATATCATCGTGCCAGAATGGCCATGTCCATCCCCCACGGGTGAAGCCACCTTCAGTATCTTCTTCTACACCACCAGGCGCTTGTATGACATTATCCAACGACACAAACTCTGAGACAACAATGTTTCGCATGATTACCTCCGTAGCGAGCAATACCATTTTTCTTTCTCTCAGGAGTATAGCAGGAGTGGGAACTTGTGAAAAGAGCCAGTTTTCGTTCCACTAAAGGTGCTCCAATAAGTTTGTTTGCTTGCAGAGTTACATATTGTTTTTGTATACTGGTGGAGAGAAAATGCTCTCCATCCTTCGGCAAGAAAATGACCAGAAGCAGGGAAAATCAATGACAACAAACGGCAATAGCTACATATACGATCCCGAAAGTGCGACCGAGATGACACGCCTGATTAACCTGGGTCGTCTCGCTACGGCTGACCTGGGTGGCCCATTGAATGGCCTTCCTCCTCTACCAGAAAAAGCTCTTATGCTTGATCTGGGCTGCGGCCCCGGTGGCTGGGTACTTGATACCGCCTTCAAGTATCCTGATTTTGAGGTCCATGGTGTGGACATCAGTCGTAGTATGATCGATTATGCTAATGCCCGCGCACAATCGCAAGGCCTCTTAAATGCCTCTTTTGGCATTATGGACATAGCGAAACCTCTTGATTTCGACACTGCATCATTCGATCTGGTGAATGCTCGCTTTCTGAGTGGAGTTCTTAAGCAGGACACCTGGCATCTGCTTGTTGCTGAGTGCACCCGTATCCTGCGTCCAGGTGGCATTCTGCGCCTGACCGAGGGAGATGATCTGGGCATTAGCAGCAGCCCGGCGACAGAACGCCTCTCCACGCTTGCACTTCAAGCTTCTTGGCGTCTCGGGTATGGATTTTCTCCTGATGGACGCACGCTGGGAATGTCTGCCGCGATTGTACAGCTTTTGCGCCAGGCAGGCTATCTCGACGTTCACATCATCCCGTTTGCGGTAGATTACTCGGCTCATACGGAGGGCTGGAACGATTTCCTCCACAATAACGAAATTATCTACCAACATCTCAAGCCTGCCCTTATCGCCCTGCACCTTGCCAACGCTGAAGAGATTGAAAACCTACAACAACAAGCTCTTCTCGAAACGTATAGCGATGATTTTACCTGTATCGCCCATATTATCAGTGCCTGGGGGATCTCGCCTCTAAAGCAGTAATGGACATTTCTTGTCTCCTTATAAGTCGCTACCACTCGCATCAATACGGGGGAACAATAATGCTCCAGGCACCACACGCTGTAGTGTATCGCTGCCCCATGTTCCTTTGTGCTCCCAGGCTCCCGCTGCGAGCACGGGCAAGCCCAGTTGTGCTAGAATACGGTTACTCGTCGAAGGTATATAAGGCGCGAGAAAGATTGCCAGCAAGCGTGTTGCCTCAGCCGCTGAATAGAGCACGGTATCGAGTTGTGCGGCCTGCTCAGGATGTCGCGCCAGTTTCCACGGCTCACTATGCTCAAGGTACTGATTGGTATGGCGCACCAGGTTCCAGATGACATTGAGCGCGTTGCCGATCTCCCATACGTCCAGCAAGGCACCTGCACGTTCTCGCGTCTCAAGCGCAACATGTTGTAGTTCCACTTCCCGTTCGCCGCTCTCTCCGGGCTGCGGAACGGTACCTCCACGGTAGCGTTGTATCATCGAGACGATGCGATTGAGCAGATTACCCAGATCGTTGCCCAATTCATCATTGTAAAGGCGTAACAGGGCGGCACGAGAGAAATCGCCATCTGAGGCAAATGATAGGCCACGCGTGAGGCCAAAACGGACAGGATCGGTTCCGATCTTATCGACCAGTTCCACAGGATCAATGATGTTGCCCACCGTCTTCGAGATACGCTGCCCATCGGCAGTAATAAAGCCATGGACGGCGATCTGCTTCGGTAAGGGCAATTGCGCCGATAGCAACATTGCAGGCCAGTATAAGCAATGGAAACGCGTAATGTCTTTTCCAATCACATGCGCATCCGCAGGCCAGTAGCGCTCAAATTTTTCCGTATCAGATGGAAACCCGACGCTCGTCAGATAGTTCGTCAGAGCATCAAACCAGACATAGATCACATGCTGAGGATCTTCTGGCACCGCGATACCCCAGTCAGGCGTTTCGGGACGTGCCAGGCGTGAGACAGAAAAATCACGTAGCCCTTGCTTGATCAATGCGACTACTTCTGCCCGACGCGAAAACGGTACAATAAAATCAGGGTGCGTCTCGATATGCTCCAAGCAAGCGTTCACTATACTTTGAAAGTGTGAAGAAGTAGTTTTCCTCCTCAAGCCACTCGGGCGACACGGTGGAATGGATTGGACAATGCCCTCCCACCAGTTCCTCAGTTGTATAGAAGGTATTGCAGTTTGGACAATACCAACCCACGTACTTTGAGAGGTAGATATCGCCATTGTCCTGTGCACGACGAAACATTTCTACAGAAGCCAGCGTATGTCGCTCCTCCGTAGTACGAATCCAGTCGTCGTAACTAATATCGAGCTTCGACCATGCAAGCTGAAATGCAGCATTAATGTTATCCACCCATGTACGAGGATCAACTCCATGCGCCTCAGCCGCTCTGAGAACGTGTTGACTATTCTCATCCACGCCCATGCTGAAGTACGTATCATGGCCCTGCAAACGATGATAACGCGCTACAACATCGGCGGCGACCTTCTCCAATGCGTGCCCGATGTGTGGCGCGGCATTCGGGTAATCGATGGCCGTAGTGACATAATAACGTGGCTGCATCAGTTACATCGCCAGTCCCACTCTCTGCTTCCATATTTCTTTCACTGCCTTTCTTCTTGAGACAAATCTGAACAAAAAAAGAGGGGCGCAGGTCTGTCGCCTTGCGCCCCTCTTGCATTTATCGTGCATTCCCCTGTTCAGGTATGCAGCATATGTGTGTTTGCACAGGACAGCGACATCGGACTCGATGCCATCATCATTTCAGGCATCCAGCAACGGAAGGTAAACATGATCATGAAATTGTTTTGCTTACAGTGCATAGTTATCGCTGTCTTTCTTGTTGCAATCTAATAGGGTAGAGAAAAAATCTCTTCTCTAGTGTAGTCATTGCTGTTGCGTTTTGTCAAGTCTCCCGTAAGATGATAAAATGAGGGAAGTTTTCTATTTAAAAGAATAGAATGAAAATCTCATTTTCGTCATTTTCATTTTTATCTCTACACTTTTAGAACTAGATAACGAAAGGATTCGCAATGAACGAAGAACTCTACGCCATCTATACGCAGGACCAGGCCGACCGCACCGGTAAAATCAATGTAGATATGCGGGAACACGATCGTATACGTCGGCAGCGCGTAGAGGAATTGCTCACGGCTGGCTCAATTCAGACGGTAGAAGATTATTTTCATGCCGCAATGGTATTTCAGCATGGCGAACAGGTAGATGATTATTGGAAAGCGCACGAACTCGCACTCAAAGCAGCAGAACTGGGACACGGGAGCGGGCGCTGGCTCGCTGCCGCCTCTTATGATCGCTGGCTGATGAGGCAAGGCAAACCGCAGAAGTATGGCACCCAGTATACGAAACAGAATGACTCCTCATTGTATACTCTCTATGAGGTTGATCCCGCTACAAGCTGATGAGGAACGTGCTGCGTGGAACGTGCCCTCGTTGGCTGAAGCACAACAACGCGCAACTGAAATCAACAAACGCTATGGATTGTAGGGACAATTGATCGCACCCGCGTACCCCATGCCTACGCTTCCACGTATGTGTACATATTTCTGAGTGTATCTCTATAAGATATAATGAGCGTGTTGAACACAGACGATACAAAGTCTGATTGAACACATGCCCGTGCTTCGCTAGCCTTTATTTGCGGATGTGTCAATCAGACTTAATAGTTCCCGTTACAAAGGAGTTTTCATTATGGCTGTCTTACGTACATCCAAAATTGATTTACAGATTAATGGTAGTGGTGCTTATGCTTATCTGGTCGAACCCGACGATGACGCAAAGCATCCAGGTGTTGTACTGATCCAGGAATGGTGGGGCATCGAACCACATATTCAAGACCTGGCACAAAAGTTGGCTTCCGAAGGCTTCGTGGTTGCCGTACCTGACCTCTATCATGGCAAAATTGCTACTGAACCCGATGATGCTATGCGCTCAGCGATGATGATCCGTGGCAATGTCGATAAAGCCGCCAACGAGATTATCGGGACACTTAAGACGGTACAGGAATTACCAAATGTTGAGCCAAAGAAACTGGGCCTGCTCGGCTTCTGCATCGGAGGCTTCATGACCTACACCGTTGCAGCTCGCTACTCTGACCTCGCCGCTGCTGTGCCTTTCTATGGCGCTGGCTACGATCCTACCTCAGAGGAAGTGGCAAAAGTGAATGCTCCCATCCTCGCCTTCTATGGTAGTCAGGACAACAGCGTTTCACCAGAACAGATCCAGAAGATTGAGCAACTTTACAAAGATGCAGGCAAAGATATTACCGTTAAGGTTTATGATGCCGGACACGCCTTTATTAATCCGATGCACGGCATGGGCAACGAAGCTGCGGCTGCAGAAGCGTGGCCCCTGGCCGTCAATTTCTTGAAAGAACATTTAGGCTAGCATTCGATTGCACCGCGTCCTTGGTTCCCGAAAACCCGTAAAACGGTAGGGACGCGATTGCATCGCGTCCGTGATTTATCAACCCTGGGTCACCATTCCATAAATGGCGGACGCGATGCAATCGGGTCCCTACCGTTTTACGGGTTCTTCCACCCACCCATGTTCCTCGCGGAAATTTAGGCCTTGATCTAGCGCCTCATCTGCTGTCAGGTACGGGCAGGAGGTGACCGACCAGAGCCTGCTTCGCTTTGTAGCGGTTTAGATTGGCCCACGCTTGCTCGTGCATCATATGGAATGCGACCAGTGGATCACCAATCGTCGCTTCCAGATATGAGCGGACACGTGTGATCTGCTCCTGCTCTTGTTTCGATAGATGCAGATTGTTGCGTAAGAGTGTCAAAGCCAGCAGATCATCATCGTGTAGCAGGCCCAGATGCTCGCCCTGTAGCATCAGACGCAGGCCATAGGCCAGTTCGGGGTCCAACGTCGCAACATTCATTTCAGTATCGTCGCGCATACCTCTATTATTCAGATTGCCCGAGCCGACCGTGGCCCACACATCATCGACAATCGCAACCTTGGCATGGACATAGATAGGGCGGTAGTGCTCGGTTCCATCGCTGCGTGCCGATGTTGCCAGGGTAAAGGCCTGCAAACGTCCCTCCTCCAGCGCCTGGGGAGCCTCATTACGCAAACGCGCAAGCCCTGCATCACTGAAGGCGCGTCCAGCATTGGGATGATCTGGTAGAACGATTGCCATACTTGCGCCCCGCTGTAAAGCTGCTCCCAATAAGCTAATATTCTGCACCATCTCAGCATTATCGGACCCAACGAAGGGAATATCAATGCCGATAAACGTACGTAGCCAGAAATATTGGTTCTCCAGGTAGGCAAATTCTTGCATATTGGTTAGTGCGTTTTTGTAAAACTGAGCAATGCCACGGATAATCAGCGGCTTAAAACTGTAGGTATGTTCGGGGATGGTACGCGCAATCTGCACGACCGTCTGGCTTTCCAGAGGCGCTGGAAGGGGATGTTCAGGTACGAGGCGCTTTTTGTCCCAGTGATGGCGATGCACAACATCATTCCAGCGCTCACGGAAATTCAGCTCAACGTCGCTGGCGGCGGGTCCCTCGATCAATGAATGTGCGTCATGCCAGGGATGAGGTGTAGTTCCCTGGGAGGTGGTGCGTAAAGGCGTTGAGAAGGGATGGCTATGGGTATCCCAACGGTCAAACTCGCCTTGCGATTCAATCAATGGATCGACGCCACCGACAAAAGCAAAGTTACCATCGACAATCGAGATTTTTTGGTGTAGCGACTCGACTGGATGGTGCAAAATACCCTGGGCGCTATCGTCAAGAATACAGTCCACTCCCACAGCTATTAATTCATCATAGGTTTCTTGCTGGTTATAGTGCGCAAACATAGGAAGGCTTTTCCAGAGCAAGACCTTGACCTCAACACCTTTGCTTACTGCATAGCCGAGTACGGCCTGCAGCGAGAGATCATGCGCTTGCCAGTAATCAATGTCGGCGCTTGTAAGCCAAGTGTTTGTAGTCGGGCCAGCAATGCCTTTTGCTCCGGGCTACCATCGGGGCCGGCGCGATGATCTGTGCCACGCACAAGCTCCATCTTCGCAGTCATGCCCCAGTTTGCAAGGTAGATATAGCGTTGTGCCTTGATAAAATGATGGCACATGAGCAGCATCGCAGCGCGACCATCAGTAACGTATGTTACGCGCGAGTCATGGCGTACGGGCGTATCGCCTTCGGCCCACCAGTTTTTTGAGTCCGCAAGATTTTGCATTTGAATGCTCCTCTATCGGTTGTTTAAAAATAATTGGTTTTATGGCTTCAATAGAATTAATATTACTACATTAAATACTCATCAGCTCAGAGGTTAGTTGCATTACTTTACTGAGAAGCGTTACCCCGTCTCATCCGTGCTATATGCGAATAGAAAAAACATTCTTTCCCATTCCCTAAAAAGAACTTTTGACGGAAAGAAAGGTGTGACCCAGAACATGCAACAAACAGCCACAAAAGCACAAGGGCAGGCGCAAGAGAAAGAGCAGCAAAGTCTTGGCCCACTTCTCTGCTGGGCCGTCGTTTTCGCCGATATTGGCACCTCTATTTATTATGTGCCGGGCATTCTTTACGGAACGGTGGGAAAGTTAGCGGGCTTCTTTGTTTTATTGACAATGATCGTTTTTATTCTTTTGACGTTCAAGTATGTTGAGGTTACATATCGCTTCCCTCAGGGTGGTGGTGTGGTTACGGTCGCTGCAAAAGCGATAAATAAGTGGTTTGGCGCATTGGGAGGCATGTTTATTCTGGTCGATTATTTCCTGACGGCGGCGATCAGTTCCCTCTCGGGCATCCTCTATCTGAGTCTGGTGCTACCAGCTCTCGGTCCTAAATCTGCATTGTTTGGATTGTCTATAACTGTCTGGATTACGCTAGGGGTGTTGATTCTATTAGGTATTTTGAACTGGGTGGGTGTCAGCGAAAGCGCCAAAGTGAGCCTGGTGGGAGCGATCATTGCCTTTTTGAGCGATATTGCGATCCTCATTACCGTTTTTACGCATCTTTCTTTTGCACAATTTTTTGCCCTGTTCCCCAAGATGTTTTCTGGTCATACACTGACTCCAGTCACTATACTTGTTGGATTTGCAGGTTCGTTTCTGGCCTTTTCCGGTCTGGAAAGCATATCCCAGCTCTCACCCGTCATGAAGCTACCACGCCGGGCAGTAGGTAAGATCGCACTTTTCCTGGTTATCATCACTGTGGGAGTGACAAGTCCGTTGCTTACGGTGCTCTCTACGATGTTATTGCCAAAAGCGGCTGGCGATCCAGTGCTCTCATCCCAGATCATCTCGCTATTGGCAGGACACTGGGGTGGGCCAATTTTACAGACAGAGGTCGCGATCAGCGCCAGTGCATTACTCGTGTTTGCCAGCAACACAGCCATTATCGGCTCGTATCACGTATTTCTAGCGCTTTCACGCATGGAATTCTTCCCCAGAATCATCCTGCAACGTAATCGGCTGCGTGGGACACCCCACTATTCCATTGCACTCGCGACGCTGATCCCAATCCTCGTGCTCGTCGCCGTCCATGGTGATATCAATACACTGGGTGATATGTATGCATTTGGCTTGCTCGGCGCTTTTACACTGACCTGTCTCGGCATGGATATAGTACGTTATCGTCAACGTAAAGAGCGTAAATTAGCGAAGCAGATCAGGCCAGAAGCCAGTGCAAGGGCACGTGAGCAGATCGTATCGACGATGGAGCGGGATGAAGAAAATCTGCCTGATGGAGCACGTAAGCACATAGATGGGAAGGCGATGGAACAGCAGGCGGAGAAAGAAAATGCCACTCAGTCAGATGAAAAGCCGGAACCGGAAGGGCGCTGGACGCGTTCAACACTTAATTTTAGTCTGGGTATTCTTACTACACTATTAGTTGTCACTGCCTGGTCAACTAATCTGGTAGCCAAACCGCTTGCAACCATTTTTGGGGGATCGGTCACTGTGATAGGTATGATTATTGCCTACAGTAGCTATAGGTTCCATAAGAAGCAGGGGCGTGTTCCCGTGATCACGACGGGAGTTGAGCAGCAATTTCCGGCAGCCGTGCTGGCAGTATTGACTCCTGATAGTGAGCAGAATTGGGCAGTGATCCATGCAGCAGTTAACAATACGGGGAAGAAACCGGTTGTATTCCTCTACCTGGGGCAGCAAAACTCCAGCCGCAAACCGGAACTTTTCAGGTTGGTCGAGCCGCATTTGAATGATGAGGGTGCCAGGCTAGACCTGGGAAGAGCAAACCACCAGGCGGTGGAGGCAAAGGTTGAGTGCCGTTTCGTCTATCGGCATCAGGAAGATGATGCCGTATACAAGGTATGGGAGGTGACCCATCCTCATGATACGATAGTTGCTCTGAAGAGGGCTGAGGATATACAGAAGATGCATCCTGATCGTACTTATGAGGAGTCGACACCGTTTGGGGAAGTTGAGCATTTGTTGAAGGAGAAGGTAGCTTAGAGAACTTGCATCAATTTGTATATATCTATGTTTTCTTTTATAATAGGGAAAGTGCCACCTTTTTTCATTGCTCGTCTGAAAATTGTCGTTCCACATTGTCTGAAGGAGTTTATATGCAAAGACCTCTTTATTTGCGCCGCTTTCTCTATATGGCGGTAACAAGTCTTGCGTTAGTGGCAGCGGTTGTGGGAGTATTATCATTTTCGCAGAGTACTAGTGTGCATGCTGCATCTGCGGCTGGTAGTGGGAACACCACTTTTGGGAATTTACAGGTTGTAGGAGATACAACTATTGTCTCTGGCGGTACTACAAATGCGCCTGGTTCACAGGTACGCCCAGAGATCGATCATAATCCTCAGGTTGCGGTTACTGGGAGTAGTGGATCGGGAGCAGGTTTGCCCCCTCCACCAACCACGAATCCGAACCCTGCTGGCCGCACTGTAACCAGTGCCAACAAAGACTTTTATGGGTTCAATGGTATTTCACATTATGACCAGCGTAATGCTGGTACAGGCATTTATATCAACACACAATTCAGCCTTGAGCCACCGGACCAGGGACTTTGCGCTGGCAATGGTTTCGTGGTTGAAGCCGTAAATAATGCCGTTGCAGTATATAATAACGGGGGTAAGGTAGTGGCCGGCGTTGAGCCACTGAGTCAGTTTTTTGGCGTTGCCCCTGAGATAGTACGTTCCAGCGGTCTATATGGGCCATTCCTGAGTGATCCCAAGTGTCTTTACGACACGAGCACCCATCACTGGTTTTTGACCGAACTATACATATCTACCGACCCGGCAACCGGAGCAAATATTGCACCGAGCTATACCTATGTTGCTGTTTCAAAGACCAGCAATCCTACAGGGAGCTGGACGGTCATGAACTTTAACACTACCGATGATGGTACCAACGGTACACCTGCTCATACAGGGTGTCCGTGCTTTGGAGATCAGCCATTGATCGGTGCTGATCGCAACGGTTTCTATGTGAGCACGAACGAGTTCGCGATCAGCGGCCCGGCATTTAATGGCGATCAATTGTATGCAATTTCAAAGAAAAAGCTGATTGCAGCGGCGACGCATACGATGGGCGGGCCTGTTACATTTGCCCACATCAATGCGGCTGACTACCTGGCACCATATGGTGGCCTCGCGTATTCGGTCCAGCCTGCTACAACTCCCCCTGGAGCAGGCAATGATGAAGACACGCGTAATCAGCCCCGCTTCCATGGTATCGAGTACTTCTTAAGTGCATTGCAATTTGGTGCACCACCCTACCAGGTGCTGGATAACCGTATTGCTACATGGGCATTGACCAATACAGAGGCGCTCAATTCCAGTTCGCTTACCCCTGATATTGCGCTCCATGTGACGGTGATTGGCACGGAGACATACGGCCAGCCAAATCCAGCCGCGCAGAAACCAGGACCAACTCCTCTGCGTGATGCCCTGGCAGCCGGCACGCCTCCAGTTGTTAATCCTCTGGAGAAGTTGAACACAAACGATGATCGTATGAACCAGGTAGTCTTTGCTAAAGATAGCCTGTGGGGCGCGGTCAATACCATTATTGGTGATGGTTCACGTACAGGTATTGCTTACTTCCGCATCCGCCCTGAATGGAGTCCTAAAGGCAATTTCGGTGCAGATCTGGAGAATCAGGGCTATGTGGCCGTCAACAATGCAAGCGTCATCTTCCCATCGATAAGCGTAAATGCACATGGACAGGGTGCGATGGTCTTTACCCTGGTTGGACCTACCTACTACCCCAGTTCGGCGTACATTCGTATTGGGACTGAAGGGGTTGCTGGTAGTATCCATATCGCTGGTGCTGGTGCCGCGCCTGAGGATGGTTTCTCGGGATACGCGCCTTACGCACCTACTTCGATCGGCGTTGCCCGTTGGGGTGACTACAGTGCGGCTACTGCGCTTGAGGATGGCTCGATCTGGACGGCCAGTGAATATATTCCAGCCGGTCCACGTACACTCCTTGCAAACTGGGGTACATTCGTCAGTCACATTATTCCTGATTAGATCACTAATGTAGGTCGTTAAAAAGGTGGCCGCTTGCATTATCGTTTCTGCCGATGCCATTCTCTTACGAGGATGGCATCGTTGTATTTCGGGAACTTTGTAGAGAGAAAAAACGTCTTTATCTTTATATATCACACCGATCACTAGAAAACATGTTTGCTTGAAGGGAGGTTTCATTATGCAACGAAAAAGAGTGCTCTACTTTTTCCTTCTGTGCATTGGAGGAATAGTGCTTGCCGCCTGTGGTGCTCATCAGGCCAATGCTTCAAATAGCAGCGCTTCTCTTACCCCTACAGCTACTTCGACGGTCGCAGTGACAACAAGTGGCAAAGTGGCTGTAATCGTAGGAAAGGCGCAATACACGCCTGACGCAACTATTACAGTAACGATTGATAATGGTCTGACGAAAAGTATTGTCGCAGCTAATCACCAATCGGGTTGCACATTAGTTACGCTACAATGGCAAGATGCGCAGGGAAACTGGCAAGATCTAAATCGTTGCCGCCAGGGAATGATGACGAAGATGGTAATGCTTCCTCCCCACTCTGCACAGGTGCAAACGATTGAGCCAACGTCAGGCACATTCGCCCAAAAAGCTGAATGGGCGAAGGGAAATTACCGCATTGTATTCAATTTTACGTTTGGCAATGCCGATGTCGAGAGTATTCCCACATCAGGGACGCCTGGCTCACCTATCTATTCACCTACTTTTAGCGTTGCTTAACAACAATGCAAAGAATGGTGTAGGGACCAGATTTATCGCGTCCGTCGCAATTCATGCCTGTTCGGTGATAAATTGCGACGGACGCGATAAATCTGGTCCCTACTATTCCGTTGGTATCAATTGGTTTGTGAACCCATTATCGCTCCAATCAATTATTCGCTTGCAGCCTGTGTTGGTGCAGGATTTGCGATCGGGCCAATCCAGACGGTCTGGATATTGACGAATTCGCGAATGCCGAACGAAGAAAGTTCGCGCCCATAGCCACTGCGTTTGATGCCACCAAAGGGCAGGCGTGGATCTGATGCGGTCATGCCGTTGATAAATACACCACCACTTTCGATGCGGCGGGCCAATTTACGCGCTTGATCGATATTGGTTGTCCACAGGTTGCCACCCAGACCAAAATCCGAATTGTTTGCCAGTTCCAGAGCATGTTCGGTGTCGCGAGCGTGAATAACTGCTGCAACCGGGCCAAAGGTTTCTTCATTGAAGATCGGCATATCCGGCGTTACATTAGTAATAATGGTTGGTTCATAGTAATAGCCCTTGCCATCGCGCGGTTTGCCACCGAGCAAGACGTGAGCACCTTTAGCAATGGAAGCACGTACCTGCTGGTGTAAGGCGTCGCGTAAGTCTCCACGTGCCATTGGCCCGACCTGTGTCGCGCGGTCAAGGGGATCTCCCACATGCAGTTTTGCAGTAGCCTCAACAAATTTTTGTTCAAAGGCGTAAGCGACATCCTCTACCACAATAAAGCGCTTGGCAGCGATACAGCTCTGACCAGTATTCTGGAAACGTGCGCGTGCCGCCATCTGAGCAGCAGCGTCTAGATCGGCATCGGCCAGGACAATAAAGGCATCCGAGCCACCAAGTTCCAGCACATTCTTTTTGAGGACGCTTCCACTGGTTGAGGCGACCGCAACACCGGCGGCATCGCTACCAGTAAGCGTCACAGCCGCAATGCGGGGATCTTTAATCAATGCGCTTGTTTCCGAGCCGGGAACCAGAACGGTTTTGAATACGCCAGCAGGCAAACCGCTTTCCAGGAAGATATGCTCAATATCCAGCGCACAACGTGAGACGTTAGAGGCGTGTTTAAGGACGGCTGTGTTGCCCGCCATCAACGCGGGTGCTGCGAAGCGAAAGACCTGCCAATAGGGAAAGTTCCAGGGCATCAATGCTAAAACAACGCCCAGTGGCTGAAAGGAGACATAGCTCTCAGTTGCATTACTTGTGGCATGCTCATCTGCAAGAAAGTGCTCAGCCTGATCGGCGTAAAAGTCGCAGTTCCAGGCGCACTTCTCGACCTCCGCCTCCGCCTCGACGATTGGTTTGCCCATCTCTAACGTTGCTGTACGTGCCAGTTCAGTTTTATGTTCACGTAAATGACTGGCGACGCGATGCAGATATACGCTGCGTTCGGCAAAGGATGTTTCACGCCACTGTAAAAATGCGTCGCGTGCCTGCTGTAATGCATCGTTGATCTGCGCGTGACTATATTGCTCGAACGTTTCGAGAACTTCCTCGGTCGTGGGATTGATGGATTGGATGCTCATACAGATATTCTCCACAGGGTTAAGATTGGATTGCTTTCACTACGGGAAGTGCCTGTTTGATAAGATCAGCCGCCAGGTCCAGGGAAAAGAGTCCCGTGTTAATAAGGAGGTGATAGAGTCCAGGCTGATGTCCATCACTCCCATAATAGCGACGTAAATAACTGTCGTGCTCGTAGTCGCGCTGTTCGATCAACTGCCGCGCCCGGTTGTGATCCAGCTTGAAGCGTTTCATAATAGTTTCAATGCGGTAGGGTAAGGGAGCAAAAATGTAGGTATGCAGCGTACGCGGTGCGTTGTGGAGCAGAAACTGAGAGCCGCGACCTACAATGACAGCATTCCCCTGTGTAGCCTGTTCTAAGATAACGCGTTGGGTAAGCTGGAAGTAGGCCAGATCCTTCCACTGAGTTTGTGCCGATGCTCGACCAAGTGGTGAACTATAGTTTGCAACAAAGGGATTACTTATCTGTACAGCTTCAAGGATATGCGCGGCAAAATCAGAAGGTTGTTTATTTGGCTCGGCTGGCTGTTGTTGCGCCTCCGCTTTCAGTTGCAGAGAAACATCATCGATAACCTGACGATCAACATAATGAAGATCACTCTCCTGCGCGAGAAGGCGAGCAACATCACCTCCGCCACTACCAAATTGGCGCGAGATGGTCACAACCACAGTATCTTCTGGGGGCGTCCCTGAGGGCATTATATCGTCGGCCGCCCACGATGTTTCTGGTAGTAACTGCGTTGCTACCCGTTCTTTATGATCCTGTGGCTGACCTCGGCCACGGAATCGGCTAATCATGACCCGGTCCCTTTTTTTGAGATGATTGAGTTTGCTACGAATATTTCCTCCATCCTACAACGGAATGGAATAGACTTGCAAGTATTCACCCCATCATCCTGATGAATGAAGACAATATATGGAAACAGTTGACATATCCTCTATGGATAGTACTATATTATGACATGCTTGTGATGTGAAATTCGTTTCAGAGGATCGATGCGCAACATTAATTTGCATCAATTAGCAACCTTTCAAGTAGTTGCAAAACACTGTAGTTACGTACGCGCAGCTGAAGAGCTCCATTTCAGTCAACCTGCCGTCTCTGCACAGATTCATCTGTTAGAAGAGGCGTTGGGGATCAAACTATTTGACAAAATCGGGCGCAAGACGCATCTGACGCAGGCGGGTGAAGAACTTTATCTTTATAGTCAGAAGATTTTCTCTTTGATCGACGAGACATTGGAGACAATGGAATCACTGCGCAGCCCGCACTATGGCCGCCTCAGCGTGGGTGCCGACACAACGGTGGGAACGTATGTTATCCCTGGCCTGTTAGGCAAGTTTCATCAAATGTACCCGGATGTTGAGATCACCCTGGAGGTCTTTAATCGCGGGTATCTGGTGGATGCCCTGGTTAATAATCACGTTGACATGGTGATTATGGGTAACATTCCTACCGATGTGCCCGTCTTCGTTGCGCCCGTGGCACCGAACGAGCTGGTACTGGTGGCCCCACCGAAGCATCGCCTGGCTGGTTGTGTACATACACCTTTTGCCGAATTGGCACGCGAACATTTTCTTTTGCGTGAAGTTGGCTCGGGAACGCGTGCAGCCCTGGAGAGTGCCTTTCAAGAGGCTGGCTTGCCATTACATGTGAGCATGCAGGTCGGCAACAATAGTGCGATCAAGCAGAGCGTTGCGGCTGGCCTGGGGATCGCATTGATCTCGCGCGTCGCTCTTGATATGGAATTGGAGACCCATCGGCTCGTGATCCTTGATGTCGAGGGCTTTCCGATTATGAAGCAGTGGCGGCTTGTGCATTTGAAGGATAAAAATCTCTCAGCGACCGCGCGTGCCTTCAAATCGTTTATGTTGCAGCATGCTGACAGCTCTGTACATCTCCAAAAGTGAGCGTATAGATAGTACAATTGAAAGGGGGAACATGTGGATGCGCCTGAGACGATCAGAACTCTCGACTCCCGCCAGCAATGAACGTATGATAGCTAAAGCTGTTGCCAGCAATGCCGATCTGGTATTTCTTGATCTTGAAGATTCTGTCTCTCCCAACGAAAAGGTCGCAGCACGTGCGAAAGTGATCAATGCGCTTAAGACGCTGGACTGGGGCAAAAAGACGCGTGCATACCGCATCAACGACCTGGAGACCGAGTATGCTTACCAGGATATCATCTCCGTGGTTGAGGAAGCGGGTGCGTACATTGATGTTATTATCGTCCCCAAGGTAAAGTCGGCGAAGGATGTCTGGTGGGTCGATGTGTTGCTGACACAGATCGAGAAACGCTTGAAGTTGCCGCATCGCATTGGCCTTGAGGTGCTCATTGAAGAGGTAGAAGCCATCGTCAACATAGAAGAGATCGCGCTGGCCAGTCCGCGCCTGGAAGCATTGATCTTCGGTCCAGGCGACTATAGCGCCTCGCAAGGAATGGATAGCAGGGTGATCGAAGGTCATGTCGATGATTATCCGGGTGATCCCTGGCATTATGTACGCAACAAAATCGCCATTGCCGCACGCATTGCGCGCATTGATGCGATTGATGGAGCATATGCGGACTTCAAAAATCCGGCGGGCTATCGCCGGGAGTGTACATACGCGCATGTGCTGGGCTTTAACGGCAAATGGGCCATTCACCCCAATCAGATTGATCTTGCAAACCAGGCGTTCTCTCCAACACCCGCAGAGGTGGATTATGCACATCGCCTGGATGCCGCCTATCGTGAAGCTCAGGAGCAGGGAATCGGTGCCATCGCCTTCGAGGGCAAGATGGTCGATGTCGCTATCGTGAGAAGCGTGCGCAACGTTTTGCAGAAAGCCGATCTTATTGGGATGTAGGGGCCCGATTTATCCTATAACATCAATATAAAGTTCACAAACCACCTGGGTAGCTTCTTTGGGGCCTATATACTGGGTAAGTTGATCATAATAACTATCCACACGTTTCATACGAGCATCGATAAATGCATGTTTTGTGGAGCCACATGCAAAGCCAGTCAGACCACGTTTCATAGCTTCATACTCTTCTGTAATTCTCTGGCGGAGTTGGGCGACTTCACTCTGTGCCATAAGGGACCTCCCAGGAGGCTGAAAAAGGACGCTCTACGTACTATTGCTATGCTGCACTTTTTACGACTAAAGAAGTTTTTTCTGCTTATGTCAAAGTAAACGCAGAACTGAGGCCATTTTTCGCAGATGCCCGCTTGTTCTTACGGCAGGTTGGTAATATTGATGCCATGTGCAAAGATCCGGTAGCCTGCGGCAGCGGCCAGCGCGAGGGAGGCTGCATTCTCCGCCAGGGCACTGTAGATTGGAATAAGGTTTTCACCTAGCACTGCATGGGTCCATAAGATAGTTGCGGCAAGGGCATAACCCTGACGACGAGCTTCCGGCAGCGTTTCTATACCCAATTCGCACGCTTCAGGGGTGCGACGCGAACTGTGAGCTATGCAGAGCAAACGACCATTGCGAACCGTACCAAAGAGGGGTTCGCGACCATGTTCAAAAAAATATTGAGCTGCTCCTGGTTGAAACGCTTCAACCACGTCTCGTTCAGTGATGGGTTGGGCCAACTGTTGAGCCTGCGTCAATGTCATTCTGGATTGCCCTGTGAACTTAAGGGCAACCTCGCGCTCTATTCCCATCTCACCTGCTTGCCTGGAATGTGTCAGGGCTGCTTCTGCTTGCTTAAGGAGGATTTGACGTGTCGAGGCATCCACATCTGCGTGCCAGATAGAGATGCGCTCGTTGGCTAGCCGGGCAATGTAGAGCAACCAGGGAGGTTGATTGCTGCTCCTGGCTATCTCGATATCATTTTGTATAATGGGTGGGAGTTGGATATCCCATACTGCTTCCATATGCAGGCGGCATAGCGTTCGATCATCGAATACCATATTTTCAGTACCCCCAAGCGGGTCGAGAAGAAACAATTGCTCCTGCCGCCTTCAACGAGGAAAGTATACCTCTCAAACCCGAAGAGGTCAAGGAAAATACACTAAGAACAGGACATTCCAATTCTCGGACTGAAGGCACATTTGCGCTACAAGGCAGCCGGGCTTATTGCGTTGCACTCCATCGCGTCCCTACTCACCCATCCAAATTTCCTGCTAAATTCGTCACCTGGAACGCAATTTCACTGAAATTTCTGTAGATTTAGTCCTTGCCACATCTCTACTGCTACGCTATTATATAGAAGGATTCAGTCATGACATTATAGATGATCAATTCGTCACCTGCACACTTAGAAAAAATGTGCCGAATAAGGGATAATAAAATTATGCAAATACATACATCTCCAACCGATGACAAACCAGCCAATGAGCAAGGGCGCAATAAATTAGGACCATACAATACCAATGCACGTTTTTTACGGGCTTGTGCTGGGCAAGCGGTTGATACTACACCCATCTGGTTAATGCGGCAGGCGGGTCGCTATATGGCTGAATACCGCGCTCTACGGGAAAAATATGGCATTCTGGAGATCATCAAAGCTCCGGAATTGGCCTGCGAAGTAACTATGCAACCCATCAAAGCGTTTGAGCTTGACGCTGCCATCATCTTCGCCGACATCTTGCCTCCCCTCGAAGGTATGGGATTGCAACTGACATTTGGCAAGGGTGAGGGACCCATCATCCATAATCCCATCCGTACCAGTGCTGATGTAGATGCTTTGCGCATCCTCCCTCCACAAGAAAGTCTCTGGTTTACATTGGAGGCAATCAAGCTGGCACGCCAGGAACTGGACGGTCGTAATGTGCCGCTCATCGGCTTCAGTGGCGCACCCTTTACGCTCGCCTCTTATGCCATCGAAGGTGGAGGCAGTCGCAACTACCTCCATGCAAAAGGATTGATGATGAGTGAGCCAACAACCTGGCACCGACTGATGGAGAAGCTAAGTGAAGTTGTCGGTCAATACTTGCTGGCCCAGGCTCAAGCAGGTGCACAGGCACTACAACTCTTCGATAGCTGGGTTGGTGCACTCAGTCCCGCCGATTACCGAGAGTACGTCCTGCCATATAGTCGCCGCGCGATAGAGATTGCTCGTCAGGGCAACGTGCCGATCATTCACTTTAGCACCAATACCAGCAGCATGCTTGATCTGATACAGGAAGCAGGTGGCGACGTGATCGGCGTCGACTGGCACATCGATCTGGCGAAGGCGTGGCAACAACTTGGTCATACGGTAGCAATCCAGGGCAATCTCGATCCCGTCGCCCTCTTTGCACCCTGGCCCGAATTACAGAAGCGTGCCCAACTGATCCTCGATCAGGCGGCCAATCGGCCCGGCCACATTTTCAATCTGGGTCATGGCATCCTACCAGGTACACCCATCGATAATGTACGACGCCTGATCGATTTCGTGCATACCTATAGCGTCTCCAAAATCTAGGATAGAGATCAGATTATGTCGTTTATAAACGAAACGATGCGTACACGCATGGAAACAATGCTACAAAGGTCGCAAAACATCATCTGCCAATCGCTCGCACAACTGGATGGAACTAGCTTTCACGAAGAAACGTGGACGCGAGATGGTGGTGGCGGCGGCATCATCCGCGTCCTCCAGAACGGCAATGTCTTTGAAAAAGCAGGCGTCAGCACGTCTACCGTGAGCGGCATGTTAAGCAGAGAGGCCGCTCAGACAGCCAGAATTGGCGGTGGGCAGTTTGTTGAAGACAAAATACCCTTCTTCATTACCAGCATCAGCCTGATCATCCATCCCCGTAATCCATTTGTACCAACCACCCATGCCCACTATCGATATTCCGAGCAGGGCGATGGCACAACTCCTGGCTCCTGGTCGTTCAGCGGAAGTGCCGACCTGACGCCGTGCTATCTCTTTGAGGAGGATGCTATACACTTCCATCGTCTCCATAAGGAAGCGTGCGACCGCTATGATTCAGCCTTCTATCCGCGCTTCAAGCAAGCGTGCGACAAGTATTTCTACCTGCCGCATCGCAAAGAGCATCGTGGCATCGGCGGCATTTTCCTGGGCAATCTCAATGAATACGATAGGGAGATGCTCTCCGCACTGACGACAAGCTGCGCCGAAGCATTCTTGCCAGCCTATCTGCCAATTGTAGAGCGGCGCAAGGATCTGCCCTTTACAGAGCAACATCTGCGCTGGCAACGCCTACGTCGTGGCCGTTACGTCGAGTTTAATCTGATCTATGATCGTGGCACCGCCTTTGGCCTCAAGACGGGTGGACGTATAGAAAGCATTCTTATGTCTCTTCCTCTCGTCGCTGGTTGGGAATATGATTACCATCCCGAACCTTGGAGCGAGGAAGCACGGATGTTGGAAGTTTTGCAAAAACCCAGGCAGTGGGTGTAACTAAAGAATCCTCAAAAATGGCCGATGAAGAAGAGGGGAAATAGATATGATAGCTCTTATTCTTCTTGAGGTCTCTGATGAAACTTTTTTTCCGGTCGTTCCAATCCTGGTGGTTTAGCACCATGACACCAGTTTGTACTCCTTTGACGACGCTTGCGCAACGGGAAGTCATGCGCAAACGGCGACTTTTCAGCCTTATGCTGCTCATATCTCTGATAATAAGCCTGGGATATATAGTATACGCAGGTGTCACTTCATTTACGAATCAAATACCTATTAGTAGTTTAGGAACAGCCCTTATTCTATTTGCCTTCTGGCTCAACCGCCAGGGATACCTCAAAATCGCCTGCACTGTCTTTTATTTCGGAACTGAACTAACCACTCTCATGGGGGCACAAGCGACCTCTTTAAGAGATCCGCTTCTTCTCTTATGGACCTGTTTCTTAATAACGATTTTCCTGGTATGCCTGGGGTTCTTTGTCCCTGCATGGATGATCTTCCTGAGTGCTATAATCGAAAACCTCTTGCTTTTCTGGTCTCTGCTCATCGTCAATCATGCTCAAATCGCGCTACTGTTATCAGGTTCAGAGCTTCAACATGCACTTATCTATCTCTGTATGTTGATTTATGCGAGTAGCTTCCTGGGCATCTTTTACGCATTAACAACAAAAAGAGCTGTCACCCAGGCTGACCGGGCTGTCGAACTAGAGCAGGCGCACCAGGTCATTTCGGAAGCATATACCCATCTGGAAGAAGCTCATACGATGATCCAGATGCAAGCCTTGACCGATGGATTGACGGGTCTGCCCAATCACGGTGCCATCATCAAGCAGATTGAGGCGGAAATCCTGCATTGCCAGACGACTCAACGCGATTGTGCAATCATCTTTGTCGATATCGATCATTTTAAGAGCATCAATGATACCTGGGGTCATGCGGCGGGCGATATCGCCTTGTATACGGTGGGACAACGGCTACGCGAGGGCATTCGCAAGGACGACAGTATTGGACGCTATGGAGGCGAAGAGTTCGCGATCCTGCTCTCGAATATCGAACAATCAGAGGCGTTCGATGTGGCCGAACGTCTGCGTTGCTCCATCGCTGAGGAACCCTGTTTATGGCAGCGCGAGGAGGGGCAACCTGTGGTCCGCATCCCCCTTACGGCCAGCTTTGGTCTGGCATGCTACCCCCTTGATGGACTCATCGCCAGGGAACTGCTTGAAACGGCTGATGCTGCAATGTACACGGCTAAACACACCGGGCGCAATCGGGTCTGCCTTCCAGATGAGGTGGATGTGGCGTTGATTAAGGAGAGCAAGAGCCGACAACTTTCGCAGTATACCGAGCAGAAAATCCTTCAGACGATTTCAACGATGGCAACGTATCCACGATCAGGAAACACAGGCACACGCGAACCGCATGATGCGATTGGCCGAAGCCACCATGCGCGTACTGGGCAGATCCGAAGACGAGATCGTGCTGGTTCGCCTGGCAGCGCAATTGCATGATATTGGCAAAATCGGGATTCCAGAAGCCATCTTACATAAGCCCGCCCCCCTTACAGAAGAGGAATGGGAGATTATGCGTAGCCATCCACAGATAGGTCAGCAGATCCTCACCCAGGCAAAAGGACAATTTGGACTCGTTTCGCATATTGTAGTAGCTCATCATGAACGCTGGGATGGACAGGGCTATCCCTATCGGTTGGCTCAGCAGGAGATTCCACTGGGAGCGCGTATTCTCTCAGTGATTGATGCTTATGATGCAATGACCTCGTCGCGTCCTTACCGGGAAGCGCTTTCGGATGAAATAGCACGCACAGAACTCCAGCGCTGTGCAGGCACCCAGTTTGACCCGCAGGTAGTCGATGCCTTCTTACAGGTGCTACAAGTACAAGAGACACACGCGAACATTGTTCCCGCTTCTACCTCTCGAGAAAAATCTTCACTACATTGAGTCGAGATGAACAAACAGATCAATACTTTGCACAAGGGTAATAAGGGGCGAGATAACAAAACCTTAAGCATTCCTTACCACTTCTTGAAGGATTCTTTACTTTCTCCTGATACGATATTTGTATGGTTGTAGCAACATAGGTCGTTTGTGGTTGATAGGGACAGAGTGGCAGGGCATAGAAAACTCCAAAGCTACCCATATATAAGAAGGTAAGCTCATGCATACACAAACATATATCGATACACTGTCTCCCGATACATCTGATAGTATCCTGGTGAAACATATTGCAGATGGAAACGAGGAAGCGTTTGAAATTCTGGTGTCCCGCTATCAAACGCCACTTTTTCACTTCATTCGTCGTTGTATTAAAGACTACGAACTGGCACATGATATATTGCAACACGTCTTCTTCCAACTCTATCTGCACGTTCCCAAGCTGAGCGCTAATCTTTCCACGCTCCGCACCAGAGAACCTGTCAAATCCTGGCTATACCAGGTTGCCTGGAACCGTTGTATGGATGAACTGCGTAAGAAACGGCCGCTTCTCTTCTCAGAGCTGGAGTTCGGCGAAGAGGACGAAGAATGGTCATTTCTGGAAATGATACCCGATCCGCGCCCATTGCCAGAGGAGCTGGCGGAGCGATCAGACATGCAAAGAAGTCTGCAACAGGCTATTGAGGCGCTACCATCCAAATTTCGTTGTATCGTTCTTTTACGTTACACATCGGGGCTTACATTTGTAGAAATCGGGGAGATGCTGAATATTCCACAGAATACAGCAAAAACTTATTTTCAGCGTGCACGCCCATTATTACGTACAGCTCTAGCGGCTCAGAGCCAACCTGTAACTCTCCGTCCATGAGGGAGATGTGAGTAGAGGTGCACGCAAGGTGCACTGATTCCAACAAATGAGAGATGCACAAAAAATGATGCGTCAAAAATCGAGAAACGCATGTAAAACGGTAGGGACTCGATTGTATCGAGTCCCTACCGTTTTAAGTGTATGACAGGCATTGGAGTAGGTGACACCTCAACCCCATCACATTCCTCTATACCAGCTTACATTGCCTGCTAGATGTATTACATTGTAGCATACCCCGATCAAAGCGCTGACTCACCAGCGTCGTCTCGGATGCAGCAGGACTACTTTCAGGATAACCGAACTTTTGTAGACCACCATTCTTATCAAAATAATTAAGCATGATGCCTGAAATACTATAGCCCGTATATACATAATAGCGGCCAGCATCGGCGGTTGGAACGGTAATTGTTTTTGTATCTCTGGCAAAGTAGTTCCAATCGCTATCATAGGGGATTGGGCTGACGAGATCGCTATCATGTGGAGAAACCCACTGGAAGCTGTTAAAACCCCAGTTCATGAGGTCGCGCATATCTGTCCACCAGTCGTTCGTGTGCATGGTAACCCCGATCAGGTGATGATGGTTGCGTGTGACGGAGACGACCTGGATAAAATTGCTCGCGCCATCCCAACCTGGCTTGCCACCATCCACGCCTGGATACCACCAGAGAAACTGATTGCCATTAAACATCACGTGCTCCGCATGTTGCGCCGTTTTCGCCAGCGTATATTGCTTTGTGCCACTGATTTGATGCAGCAGAGGAATATTCATTACCACCTTGCCCAGCACTGCGAGATCGTGGGCACTGGAGTAATGGCCGTCCTCTAGCAATCCATGTGGATTCATGTAATGCGTATCGTGCAAGCCCAACTGCGCTGCACGCTGATTTATCATGTTCACGAACGTTGGTAAATTGCCACCAATGGCGTCGGCGACCGCAGTTGCAGCATCGTTGCCGGACATAAGAAACATGCCATAGAGCAACTCACGCAACGTATATGTCTCACCCTTTTTAATGCCCATTACAGAACTATCAGCAGCTAACTGATTAATGTCGTTACTGATGACATTATTAATGGTAATTTTCTGCTCTGGATTTCCCTTCTCAGCGGCCAGTAGCGCCGTCATAAGTTTGGTTGTGCTGAGCATGGGCAGGTGCATAAAGGGATTATGAGCGTAAAGTGTGGCACCTGTGTCGGCATCCAGCAGATAAGCTGAAGTCGCAAAAACTGGCGGTGCGGGATGAGTAGTATTGGCTGGCGTGATTGCGAGTGTGTGAGGATCTGAGGTAGAGCCGCCCGTAACCGACTGTACTCCACCAGAATTAGCAGGAGCACTTCCAAAAATGAGCGTCATGGGATGATTATTATTTGTGATAGCATTAACGACCATAGGCGAAACAAGCAAAAGAACGACACCTATCGATATAACCAGCATAAGTTTGCGATTATGGCTGGCCCGCTGTAGGAAGGTCCAAAACGGATGGCGTTGCTTTTTGGTGCGTTTCCCTTGTGAGCGATAGGCTGATGGACCCGAGGGTGGTTCATAAACGGTGGAGATGGAGGGGCGACGACGGTGTGCCACCATAATCTTCGTTGCGGTACGAGGTACTGCATCCGTATGGTCGGTATGTTCTTCAAGGACATCATCTAGTAAATCTTCGTCATATATTCTTGTGCGTGATACTTTATGATGATAAGAAGAAGGATGAGGAGATGGGCGCTCACTGCGGTTAGTTCGGGTTCGTGATGACGGAGCCGACCGTGTACTGCGTACAGAGGAAAGGCGCGTTCTTTCGACCCGGACAACTTTCTCAGTAGAGGTCTGTCGAACGGGATCCTTAGGAGCACGCACGCTTCTATCATCTACTTCGTCGAGACCTAATGACGCTCGTTTCACCTTCGGCACTTCAGGATGTTCGTCGCTATAATAATAAGAACGTGAAGAATTATATGAACGCGCTGGCCTATATCGGGGTCCAGTTCGTTGCCTGGGCGTCTGGTCCATCGTCTCGTCATCTTCTGGCGGTGTATACATGCGCCAATCATCTCCATTCCCATCAAACAAGCAAAAATGTAATTACTGCACGATTTGCCATACCGACTTTTATGTATATGTTATTATACCTATCTTACTCAGCATATGTCTCTGTTGTCAACTCTTGTCTTGAAGTTTATTCGCGAAATTATTTTACAATTCCTTGCGGATTTCCTCAAATTTAACTGTTAGAGTTAGTAGGTAGTATATAGGAGCATATGCCCATTTGCAATTTTAGCCCTTGCCATATAGGAGACATCGCAATCATTTCTGGGAGGGGCTAAATTGATGGCACTCGTCCGTCCGGACTCGCATACCTATAAAGAACGAGAGAAATAATGAGATTGCTGGTGATTGAGGATGAACCTGATCTTGCCCAGGCATTGGCGAAGGGCTTGCGGCACCAGGGCTATGCAGTCGATATTGCATACGATGGATTGGCTGGTTGGGAACTGGCCTCCGTCAATGAATATGATCTTTTGATTCTGGACCTGAATCTGCCTGAAATGGATGGCCTGGAGGTCTGCCAGCGTGTAAGGATCGGCCAACCTGCACTCCTCATTCTGGTACTTACGGCGCGGAGCCAGGCCGAAGAACGGGTAGTTGGCCTTGATCAGGGAGCCGACGATTATATGGTGAAGCCGTTCCATTTCGCGGAACTGGCGGCGCGTATCCGCGCCCTTTTGCGGAGAGATATGCGCGTTCGTGCTCATCTTTTGCAGCATAAAGACTTAAAGTTAGATGCCAAAGCACGTGTGGCCTGGCGCGGGAATCGTCGCCTGGAGCTGACAAGCAAAGAGTTCGGTATCCTGGAATATCTGTTACATCACCAGGGCGAGGTCGTCAGCCAGGAACAGCTATTAGAGCATGTCTGGGATATGCAAGCCAATCCATTGACAAATACAGTACGTGTCCATATGAATTCGTTACGGCGCAAATTGGAGGATATGACTGATACGGATTGCTACATCGAGACCATTGTAAGTCAAGGATATCGTATTGGCGCTCTACCGGATCCTCAGGAGAGCATGTTATGAAATATTCTTTGCGTATATTTCAACCCAAAAGGCGTCGTCTCCCCTTGCGACTGAGACTGGCACTCTGGTCGGGAGGATTAACGCTTATCCTGAGCTTTTTCCTGCTGTTCCTTATTAATGCCACCGCCTTTAGCGCCTTTCCCCGCATTATACGCGACATCAATCCTGTTGCTTATAATCGCGTCCTGCATAGTCCACGTCACCGCACCTTTACTCTTTTCGGTGCCTTTGGACAACGTTTCAATCCGCTGGAAGGTGCCCTTCTACAAGAATTGCAGAGTGCCTCACTGCTTGGTCTGGGGCTTGTTGCGGTGCTCAGTGGTGTGAGCGCCTACTGGTTAGCTGGCGTTGCCTTACGTCCGGTACGTCAGGTACGGGAAGCTGCCCAGAAGGTCAGTGCGAGCACCTTGCATACACGTTTAGCACTGGAAGGGCCAGAGGATGAAGTCAAAGAACTTGCGGATACCTTTGATGAGATGCTTGGACGCCTGGAACATAACTTTGCCTGCCAGAGTCGTTTCGTCGCTGATGTAGCGCATGAACTGCGTACACCTCTGGCCTCGCTACGTACGAATATGGAGGTCGTGACTACGGACGAGGAAGCGACCATAGCTGATTATCGCGCTATGTCTGCAGCTCAGGAAAGAGCTTTAACACGGCTGGAATGCCTGGTATCCGATCTACTCATCCTGGCGAAATCTGAGCAACCCATTATCTGTAGCGAAGTTGCACTCACGCCCCTGATCGAGGAAATATTTTATGATCTGGAGCATGAAGCCGCGGGCAACCAGATCGCATTACATACTGCAAGTGAGAACGAAATCCTCGTGCAGGGAAACGGGCCGCTATTGACACGTGCATTGAGCAATCTCATAGCGAATGCTATTTACTATAATCGCCCAGGTGGCGAGGTAGTGGTCTCAGTCGAGCAGAAAGACGCATGGGCTATCGTACGCGTGGCCGATACTGGTATTGGCATTAATCCTGCACAGCAAACATATGTTTTCGACCGTTTCTATCGGGTAGATTCTTCGCGTGCACGTCATAAAGGAGGCGCAGGCTTAGGACTCTCAATTGTTTCTGCCATCGTACAACAACACAACGGCAATGTTCAGGTAGAGAGTACTGCTGACAAAGGAAGCATTTTCACCATGTGCTTACCTGTCTCGCCTCAGACTTAACAGGAACTTTATCTCTCTTCTGATACACTCTCAGCAGCACAATGGAAAGCACATCTTATATGCAGATGCCGAAGGAGGTATACAATTATGCATTTAGATAAATCAAAAGGCAGCCTATTTATGGGGGTTGCGTTCCTATTTCTCCTCACAATGGTGAGCGCGGCCTGTGGTTCAATTGGAAGTTCCACCACGGCCAGTGGTGGGACAACGAATGTTACTCCGACTGCTACCTGTCCGCCCAATCGTTTCAAGACGGCTACAGGGACGCTGCAAAGTGTCACCGGAACTTCTTTGCTTGTCCATAGCACTCAGGGAAGTGTGCAGGCAAATTATGCAACTACGACACGTATTCAACGTGAAGCGACCGTTGCAACATCCGCATTAAAAGAGGGCACATTTGTTACGGTTGCCGTGAAACAAGATACGAGCGGGAACTACACAGCAACACGCATCACTCTCGTCGCCAATAGGACGGGCGGGACGGGTGGATTTGGCGGTGGAAATGGCACAGGTCGATTTGGTGGTGGAACAGGTGCTAATGGTGGGACGGGACGAACTAGAAATGCAAACTGTTTTCGGCAGGGTGGTGGGGCTAATGGTGGTGCATTTGGTGGAGGTGCTGGCGCTGGTGGAACGACCAGTGCAAATACGCTTACGGGAACGACAGGGCAATTGAATGGTAGTACACTTACAATAACCGATCTACAGGGTTCTAACTACACCGTCACGCTGGATGCGGCAACCCAGATCGTTCAATTCCAGACAGCTACAGCCAGTGCCCTGAAAAACGGTGCCAGTATCACCTTAACAGGCTCGGCTGACAGCAAGGGAGTTATCACAGCCCAAAATATTACAGTCTTGCTTCCTACCAGCAGTACAGCGGGTTCGGCGGCATAATACTCTGTTGGAATGTCATAAGTGTATAGTTGAAGAGAAAAGATAAGGATATAAATTTTATGGCAGAGGACGTTGATGTCAAATTTCAGCCTTTGCTGGATGACGAAGAGAACGACGCCGACTCATATAGTTTTCAGCCTGAACGAAGACGCGGCGCTCGTGGCTGGTTGATCGTGTTGATCATTGTGCTCATACTTGCTCTAGCTGGCGGTGGCCTGTATTATTGGCAACAGAGTAAGAAGGTACCCGTCACCTACACAACGGCAGCCGTCACTGTGGGCAACCTCAGCACAACTATTTCCGCTACTGGTCCGATCAGTGCACATGCCGTCTACTCGCTCAACTTCTCGAATGCGGGACAGGTCAGCGAGATTGATGTCAAGGTTGGACAGCATGTCACTCAGGGCCAGGTGCTTGCGAAGCTTTATATTAATAACAACACCAGCCGTGTTGCAGAACTCACAGCCCCCGAAGCTGCTACAGTAGCAGCCATTAATGGAGTCGTGGGTGAAAGCGGCGGCTCCAGTGGCGGCGGCGGTGCCAGTTCTGGAAGTTCTTCCTCAGCCTTTATGACGTTGATTGACATCAGTTCATTGAACATCACGGCCCAGGTCAACGAATCAGATATAGCTAATGTTAAGGTAGGGCAGGCCGCTCAATTTACCATAGCATCCTATCCTTCCGCAACGTTTCGCGCCTCAGTTTCGAGCATTGACCTGATTGGGCAGACCTCTTCAAGCGTCGTAACCTTTCCGGTGCACCTGACGGTCGACCAGAACTCGCTTAATGGGAATAATCTTTATCCGGGGATGACGGCAACCGTCAATATCACGACGGCCCAACGTATTGGTGCTTTACTTGTGCCAGCATCCGCAATTAGCTTTACCAGTACGGCGCTTCAAGCTGGTGAAGTGAGTCGCAGCGCGATCACCGCGCTTACTGGTGGTGCAGCCAGTGCCACTGGCAGTACAAGCACTTCTACCAGCGGCAGCAGCAGAGTAGTATTGACACTCAATAATGGAGTTTTGACGCCTGTTCTGATCAAGACCGGGCTGAATAGTGGACAATTTGTAGAGGTGCTTTCAGGTTTACAAGAAGGATCTCAGGTCGTTGTAAGCCAGACGGGCGGCAACACAACAACGACAACGACCACACGCACTGGAACGGGTGGCGGCGGATTTGGCGGCGGTGGATTTGGCGGCGGTGGATTTGGTGGCGGTGGCGGTGGTGGTGGCGGACGTGGTACAGGTACAGGTGCGGGAGGTTAAGCATGATGTCTCATAACGAACAGGCACACGACGAAACAGTAGTCGATACCCATGCTGACAAACAGGCACATGATGAGGCAATGATAGAGGATCCCGTTGAACAGGCCGAGCCACCCGCAAAGGTACAGCGAAGTGTAGGGATACCACCAATCATTCGCGTCGAGAAGCTGGGCAAGAACTACATCATGGGCCGTACCGTTGTTCCGGCGCTACGTGGCGTCAATCTAGAGGTACGCTCAGGCGAAATTGTGGCAATCATGGGACCATCCGGTTCAGGCAAGTCAACCTTTATGAATATTATCGGATGCCTGGATCGTCCCACTATTGGCAGCTATCATATCGATGGGATGCCTGTGAGCAAGATGAGCGCGGGACAACTCGCTGATGTGCGGAATCAGAAGATTGGTTTTGTCTTCCAGAGCTTCAATTTGTTGCCCTGGATGACGGCCCAGGCAAACGTCCAGTTGCCCCTGGTCTATGCTGGCTTGCCAACTCACGAGCGCGAACGACGTGCGATGCGAGCACTCTCACTGGTCGGACTCAAGACCCGTGCCAACCACCGACCAATGGAGCTTTCAGGTGGTCAGCAACAGCGTGTCGCGATTGCGCGTGCGCTGGTAACCAATCCATCGATGATCCTGGCAGATGAACCAACGGGCAACCTGGATACCCATACCAGCGTTGAGATTATGGCAATTCTCCAGCAACTCAATGCACGGGGAATGACTGTTATTCTGGTGACGCATGAAAGTGATATCGCTGATTACTGTCGGCGCAAAGTTGTCTTTCGAGATGGCCGCGTGGTCGACGATGAGATCAACACCGATCAGCGTTCGGCCCTGGCACAAATAACAGCTCGTCCTGCAGCAGAGGAAAAGAAGGTGGCGCAATGAGTGTTTCAAAACCTGCAAGTCAGGTAGCAGCTTCTAACGGAAAAGCGCCATCTGCACCACCCAGACCTCCAGTGCGGAAAAAGTCTTATCGGCGAAGAAGAGGGTTACTCGCCCTCTTCCAGAGTTGCTCCAGTGCATTAGAAGCAATCCGGTCCAATAAAACACGCTCTTTGCTCACCGCCCTTGGCATCATTATCGGTGTCGCGGCAGTGATTATGGTCGTCGGCGTCAGCGAAAGCAACACAGCGGTGATTAATCAGCGCCTCTCATCGGCCCTCAATCCGAACGAACTGGTGATCCGGGCGGGGAGCACAAATAGCGGAGGAGTCAGGGGAGGAGCTGGCACCAAAACGACGTTGACTCAGGCTGATGCGGATGCCATTTCAGCGCAGGTACAGCACGTATCAGCGGTAAGCCCCGTCGTCAACGCAAATGGGCAGGTTGTTTTCCAGAACCAGAACTGGTCAACCACGATCCAGGGTGTCTATCCTGATTATCAGCAGGTTGGTAGCTGGAAAATGCAGGAGGGAAGCTTTTTCTCGACTGCTGACGAACAGAGCGCCACGACGGTCGCAGTTGTTGGGCAGACGGTCGTCAATAATCTGTTTACTCCCCTGGGACTTGATCCCATCGGGCAACAGGTGCGTATCGGCAGCGTCCAGTTCACCATCGTGGGAGTGTTGACGGCCAAAGGCTCCAACGGGGGCTTTAATGATCCTGATGATGTCGTCTATGTTCCCTTTAGTACGGCGCAAGGGCGCTTGACGGGTGGGCGCAATGCCAGTTCCATCGATGTAATCGTCGATAATAGTTCTAACGTGACCGCAACACAAAACGCCGTCGAACAATTAATGGAGCAGCAGCATCATATCACGGATCCAACCCTCGATGATTTCACGATTCAGAACCAATCACAAATTTTGCAGACGGTACAAAGTACGTCTCAGACGTTAACAGAATTGCTCATTAGCGTCGCGGCGATCTCGCTTATCGTTGGTGGTATTGGGATCATGAATATCATGCTCGTCTCAGTCACCGAGCGTACACGCGAAATAGGTATTCGCATTGCCATTGGTGCTCATCCTGGCGATGTTATGACGCAATTCCTGGTCGAAGCGTTTATGCTCAGCGCCCTGGGTGGCATTGTGGGCATTGCGCTCGGCATTGCAGGTTCTTATGTCGTCTCGTTTGTGAACTCCAGTCCGTTTGCGCTCAGTCCGCTGGCGGTGCTGATCGCGTTCCTGTTCTCGGCTGTCGTTGGGATCGTCTTCGGCTTCTATCCTGCTCGTCGTGCGGCGCGTCTCGATCCAATCGTGGCACTACGTACGGAATGATTTGTAGGGGCCAGATTGATCGCGCCCGAGAGTGTGTGGAAGCATTCATCATGCCGGACACACTCTCGGGCGCGATCAATCTGGCCCCTACGCCTTGCAAAACTATGTCATTGCAGGTATACTCGAAATAAGGGAGAAAAGCACCCTCTCTTCTCCCGTACCATTATTTCCGTGTATCTTCGTTATTGTAGAACTTCAGGTCACCCAAAAATTTCGTCTTTTTCTTTCATTTGCGAGACCCCAGCATTTTCTGCTACAATGCCATCGTACGTCAGATATTAGAGAGTAATAATGGCGAAGCAGAGTCACTCGGCCTATTTCTACCTCTTGTTATCGCCCAATGACTTAGTGTAATATCGTCACTAAATGGTAAACAATCGGTAAGATATTGCTGCTAGCATACAGTTGAAGGAAGACCAGTTCCTCTCTGATTCTGCTGGTAGCTTTCTTGCAACCGATACTACTGTGAAACAGGTATAATACAAGGCCGGGTTTATTCTCCAGTCTCACCCGTCTGGAGAGGGACGCTGGTGCAGAATGTTACATTTTCCTACAAGGACCAGGAGATAAAATGAACAAGAAGCAATCGCAAGCAAGCGATGCAAACCAGAATGGGCAGGGCGCACACTCCTCACTTGCCTTGCTAGAGAACGAGGATCGTAATACCCTGGTGCGCTATTATCACCAGATGCTCTTTCTTCGTCATTTTGAGGAGAAAGCAGCGGAGATGTATAACAAGGCACGTATCGGCGGGTACTGCCACCTCAATCTTGGCGAGGAAGCGACCGTCATCGGTTTTTGTGAAGGTTTAGAGCCAGAAGATTATGTCTATACAAATTATCGTGAGCATGGATATGCGCTCGGTCGTGGCCTTTCGGCGGAGTCGGTGATGGCCGAGCTATTTGGCAAGGTAACGGGTTGTGCTCATGGGCGTGGTGGTTCCATGCATATGTTTGATGCTGAGCGTCACTTTATGGGTGGTTATGGTATCGTGGGTGGGCAAATGCCGCTGGCTACAGGGGCGGCCTTTGCGTTGAGGTATCACGATAAGCGGCAGGTTGTGGCGTGCCAGATGGGCGATGGTGCGACGAATGGTGGACCTTTCCACGAGTCGTTGAATATGGCGAAGATCTACCATCTACCCATTATTTTCTTTGTTGTCAATAACGGATATGGGATGGGACTGGCCGCCGATAAAGGTTCGGCTGTAGGGGAGTTGTATCGTAAGGGCTGCGCCTATGATATGAACAGTGTGCGTGTCGATGGCAACGACGTACTGGCTGTCCGTGATGCAATGCGTGCTGCCGCCAAACTTGCCCGTGAGGAACACGAGCCAAGCTTAATTGAAGCTGTCAGCTATCGTTTCCGTGGGCATTCAGTGATTGATCCAGATCGCTATCGTAACCGTGAAGAAGTGGAGCGTGGGCGTGCGCAGGACCCCATTCCCGCCTTTGCAAAGCGCCTGCTCGATGCAGGATTACTCGACGACGCTGGCCTGGCTCAGATTGAAGAGCAGGCGTTGCAAGAACTGGATGCGGCAGTGAAATTTGCGGAAGAGAGTCCTTTCCCAGCAGTGGAGAGCCTTTTCGATTTCATCTACGCATCTGACGACGCACAGGTGGGAGGTAAATAACATATGGCTGAAATAACATTTCGGCAGGCATTGAATGATACGTTGCGCGAGGAATTGCAGCGTGATGAGAACGTTTTCTTGATGGGCGAAGAGATTGGTAACTTCGAGGGTTCCTATAAGATTACGGCTGGCCTTATGAAGGAATTTGGACCCAGGCGCGTGGTGGATACCCCCATTGCTGAAAATGGCTTTGTGGGGATGGCGACCGGCGCGGCTATGCTTGGTCTACGTCCCGTCGTCGAAATTATGACCATTAATTTCATCATCATGGCGATGGACGAAATTGTGAATCATGCGGCGAAAATCTACTATATGTTTGGTGGTCAATGCCCTATTCCCATGGTCATCCGCACGCCGGGTGGTGGTGGGCAGCAGCTCTCCGCGACCCACTCACAGAACCTGGAAGTCTGGTTCGCTCATGTGCCAGGTCTCAAAGTCGTGGCCCCCGCAACGCCTGAGGACGCAAAAGGCCTACTACGCTCAGCTATTTTAGATAATAATCCCGTCATCTTCCTGGAAAACCTTGCCCTCTATAACCTTAAAGGAGAGGTGCCTTCGGGCTACTATACAACGCCCATTGGGAAAGCAAAGGTCGCGAAAGAAGGAACGGATCTGACGATCATTAGCTATTCGAATATGGTTCCCGTGGCCCTGGACGTTGCACGGCACATGCAGCAGGAAAATGGCCTGAACATTGAGGTTGTGGATATCCGCTCATTGCGCCCCCTCGATACAGAAACTCTGATTAATTCGGTGAAGAAGACCAACCGGGCCATCATTTTTGAAGGTGACTGGCGCTCCTATGGTGTTGGTGCGGAGATCACTGCAATGCTGCAAGAGGAGGCGTTCGATTACCTCGATGCTCCTATCAAGCGTGTTGCAGCTCTCGAAGTGCCATTGCCGTATGCAAAGCCACTTGAACTGGCTGCGCTTACCGGACCCAAACAGTTGATTGAAGCGATCAACGAGCTTGCCCCACGTCGTCGAAGGAGATAGTTTATGTCTGAAGTCAGTATGCCCCGCCTCAGTGATACGATGCAGGAAGGGACGATCACACGCTGGCTGAAACAGCCAGGCGATGAGGTTAAAAAGGGTGACATTATCGCTGAGGTTGAGACCGATAAAGCGAATATGGAGGTCGAGTCCTTCGATGCTGGCATCCTTGAGCAGATTCTGGTCAAAGAGGGCGAAACAGTTCCCATAGGTCAAACAATTGCCGTCGTCGGCTCCGGCCAGAATGTACAGAAGGGTGTCAGCGTAAAAGCTGAGGGCACCAATGGTCAGGTTCCGGCCAGTGTGCCAGCAGCTACGACCTCTCGCGTTGAGGAGAAGCATAGCGGCGCAAACAATAACATCTTGCAAACGGGGGCGAACACAAATTCGTTCTCAACAAATGCATCCGAGAGTGGATTTTTGCGCGTCTCGCCTCTTGCACGACGTATGGCTGAAGAGCATGGCATCGATCTACGCCAGGTTAAGGGTACAGATCATGGCGGTCGCATTGTGCGTGACGATATTCTGGATTTCCTGGAACAGCAGCGGACTCAACCAGCGTCTCCTGCCCAGGTAGCTCCGGTCCAGGGCCAACCCGTCGCGCAACCAGCTCCGACGCTCGCCTCACCACAAGAGGGAGACGAGGTCAAAACCCTCTCTTCCATGCAGAAGACGGTTGCACGTCGCCTGGCAGAGTCGAAGCAGACCGTGCCGCACTTCTACGTGAGCAATGAGATCGATGTAACCGATGCACTCGCTTTACGCAAACAACTGAACGCTGGTGCCGGTGAGAATGGGGTCAAGATCAGTGTCAATGACCTTGTGATCAAAGCCTGTGCCCTGGCGCTGGAAAAGTTTCCGGATGTCAACGGCTCTTTTGGTGACGGACAGTTTGTGCATCATCAGCACATCAATATCGGTATTGCGGTTGATATCCCCAACGGCCTGGTTGTGCCGGTGATCCGCGATGCAAATATTAAGGGCGTGCGAAGTATTGCACGTGAAGCAAAAGCGCTGGTAGAGAAGGCTCGTACGGGCAAGCTGGCTCCCGCTGATTTCACGGGTGGCACCTTCTCCATCTCGAACCTTGGCATGATGGATGTCACCAACTTTGTGCCGATCATCAATCCACCGGAAGCCGCCATCCTGGCCGTTTCTTCAGCACGTAAGGTCTTCGTTCCCATCAACGATCAGCCCGTCTTACGCGACATCATGCCGCTGACCGTCTCAGCCGACCATCGTATCATCTATGGTGCAGCCGTTGCCCGCTTCCTACAAGAGGTGAAGCGCCTGCTGCAGAATCCTTACGATCTATTGGGATAAGCAACTGATTATGAGGTTTCAAAATTGATGTAACCATATCAGTATCATGGACCAAATAGCGTCAGAAAATGGATCCAGGACCTATCCGGTGGCCGGCCGTGACTGGAATGCCCTATCCAGCCTCCGAATTGAGGGTGCAGATATGTTTTTTAGCTATAACGTTCGATTAATGTTGATACAGTAGAAGTGTAGTGTTGTAGGAACCTACAGTCCATAAGGTGTTGGTCTTTTGGACAAATGCGATGGCCGAGAAGACCATTAATTTTGTTGGAGTTGGATGGGAAATGATATTCCAATTGGTACCATCCCAGTGTGCGATAAGTCCCCCTGTGCCTGCGCCAACCGCCCAGGCGTCGTGTGTTGATCGTGCGATAACACTGACCAGAGCCGTTCCGAGAGTTTTACCGTTAGTATTAGAGATGACCTGCCAGGATTTGCCATTCCAGCGTTCGGTGAGTATCTGAGATTTCTGATAGGTGGTATCACTTGCTTCTCCTACTGCGAGAAGTTGATTTGTGCCCGGAAGAGATGTCACACTATGCAGAATGTTGGAGCCTGTACCAGGATTTGGAGATGGAACGTAGTGCCACGTGTGCCCATCCCAATGCTCTGTCAGAGTCTTGAAGGTATCATAACCATTGGACCATATGGATGTGCCTACAGCCCATATATTGTTAGCCGAGAGGGCAGTGATGCTCGTCAAATTTGCACTTTGTGGAGTGCCGGGAATACTTGCACCAGGCACAATACTCCACTGTTTGCCATTCCAATGTTCAATCAGTGCTGTTTGCGATCGAGGGTTAGAGTATATGCCTGTTGCCCAGGCATTGTCTTTTGAGATGGCAAGAACGCTATTGAGGATATTAGTCCCTGAGCCAACCTGGTACTTGATGAAAGGGGTGGAACGAGCTGCCAGACTTTGCCATTCCAGCGTTCAATCAATGGCTGGTAGCCTTGAGCTTTGGTGTATTGTGAACCAACGGCCCATGCCTGATCCGTTCCTGGAATCGCTGCTACTGCCTGCAGGGTAGAGAAAAGGGTGTGATTTGGGGTAGGGACAATTTGCCAGATCGTGCCATTCCAATGTTCGATCAGTGATTGATGAGAATTCCCGCCAAAACTTTCTCCAACTGCCCAGACGTTATTGTTAGTAATAGCAGTAACTCCATGGAGTTCATTAAATGCTAGATGACTATTTTTGCCTGGAATAATTTTCCAGGTAGCGTGGTTGGCTACTGGTGTATTGCATGCACCAGTGAGTATGCCCAGGAGGGTTACAAAAATGAACGCATTACCCAGGATGTGTTGTAGAAAAGGATGAGTCTTGAACATGTTTTTCCCTCATTTGTGTTCATCATATTTTCAATATTAGGAAAGGATTTCGGTCATCAGAACAAAACGGTGAATATGTACGCAGTATCAAGTTGGTCATTATATGGTTGAGCGATCTTTAGAAAGTGATAGGATTGTTTTGCCTGATGACTTTGTCCTCGCTTAGTGTAGAAGGAAATTGAATGCAAAAATAGACCATCAAGAAGCCATCAAGAAGCCATTTCGAGGACAAATCTTTCTTATGAGTGCTTATAAAGATATACAGGTTGCTTTGAGTGTTCAGGTTGAGGCTCTATAGATTTGAAAATAAATAATATTGGTATGTTTTGATTATTTGCAATAGAAGGGGAATCTCAAATGCAGGATGCTCATAATCATAGGAATAACATAAGGCGAGAGCGTGAGTTGCGTGGGTGGTCGCAAGGAGATGTTGCGGAAAAACTGGGATGCGATGCTCGTAGTGTGGGACGGTGGGAGAGGGGAGTAGTCTCTCCCAGTGCTTACTATCGACAAAGGCTTTGCCAGATTTTTGAGCAGAATGTGGAGGAGCTTGGCTTCTTGCAAGTCTCTAGCGAGGACATGCCGGAGTCAACTTCTCTGCAGCAAGAAGATGTGCGAGAACCATCTCAACAAAATAGCGAAGAATGCAAAGATACAAATAATGATCAAGGGTCTATTATCTCAGTGGCGGAGCTTGAATCCTCTCAGTGGGAGATGCCAATAGATGTAGACGAGAAGCTTTTTCAACAAAAAAGAAGTGAAATAAGGCAGGGGGTGCCAGGTTTTCGTATGGTACCCACATCTATGTTGATTGGGTCATTCTTGTTGTTGATGCTTATTCTGGGAAGTATCAACGTGTTCCTTTTCCATGCTATAAATATAAAAAATCCAGTGAGTATAGTTCCTATTAGCACGGCTCCCATCAGTAGCGTCCTGGCGCGTACGGTTCCAACGCGTACGCCTGTCATCAGCACGATCCCTTATGGAAGGCTTCTGTATCGAACGGCGGCTCCAGGGAGTAAGTGCGATCTGGGGGGTGGGCGATGGGTAGACTACAATCAACCTGATATTCAATGTTTAGCTACGATGGCTGTTATAAGCAATCCGTCTGTGACTGCGCCAGATTTAAGAGGGACCATTTTAGCCAACATACCAGGTGCTACCTATCCAGATAATTATGTAGTAGAGGCGCTGGTGCAACAACCAGTGACGGCGGCAGATTTCGGATTATACTTTCGCAATCAGCCAGGGGATCAGCAAGGGATCTATACGTTTTCTCTGCATCCTGATGGAACATGGGGAGTCTATGTCTACGATAATAAAACAGCAGCGCAGACGTTGCTCAAGGCGGGGAAGACCAGCATTGATCCACATGCGCAATTGTATCTAACAGTTGTAGCGATTGGTCCAGATTTTACGTTGTATATCAACAGACAGAAAGTTGGTCAGGTGCATGACAAGACATATAGGACGGGTACAGGGGGTATCGCGGTTGATGCGGGTGGAACGCTGATTGTCAATGGTATAAGTCTGTATAGTGTTGCACAATAGCAATTCATATGGAGTTCCTTGCCTTTTTAATGCCTATGGGTCGTGTGAACTGGTACAAACGCTAAAAAATAAAGGTGTTCCATCTGGCAGGTGTGTATTGTATACGCAAAAATATGTATATAAGTGCCAGATCAGGGACATAAATAGAAGCCTTTAATATGCTACACTATAAGCTGTATCAATAAAGGAAGAACCAGAGCCTAAGGAGGCAGAGCGCAGCATGTCCCCACACGTAGAAACTTTTACTATAGGTGTTGAAGAAGAGTATCAGATTATTGATCCAGTGACGCGCGAATTAAGTTCAGATGCCGAAGCCGTTCTACATGAAGCACGCAAAACCCTGGGAGAAGAGGTACAACTCGAAATCCATCTTTCACAGATAGAGGTTGCAACTCCAGTTTGCCAGACGCTGGCAGAGGTCAGGGATGGCCTCGCCCACCTGCGCCGCGAAGTTATTGCAGCGGCAGCCACACAGAATAAGCAGATAGGAGCTTCAGGTTCTCACCCCTTCTCGCACTGGTCGCGGCAACATGTTACGCCTTATGAACGCTATACCAGTCTTGAGGATGAGTATCAACAACTGACTCGTGAGCAATCTATCTTTGGTTGCCATGTGCATGTGGGCCTGGGTGATCGTGAGCTAGCCATTCAAGTAATGAATCATATGCGTCCATGGCTTTCGCTTTTGCTTGCGCTCTCCAGCAATTCGCCTTTCTGGTGGGGCATTGATACGGGCTATGCCAGTTTTCGCACTGAGGTATGGGCACGCTGGCCTTTCTCTGGCCCACCGCCATTTTTTTCGTCGCTAGCAGATTATCAATCCCTGGTCACGTCTCTCGTGGCCAGTGGAAGTGTGGCGGAGGCGACCAAGATCTATTGGGATATGCGCTTATCCGAACGCTTCAGCACAATCGAGGTACGCGTCATGGATATCTTTATGACAATTGACGATGCGGTGATGGCGGCGGGCCTGATTCGTGCATTGGTACGTACGTGTTATGAGCAAGTGTTACAGGGGAAGCCATCTCTTCATGTACGCCACGAGCTATTGCGTGCCGCGAACTGGCGTGCCGCTCGTTATGGCCTCGGTACTCAACTGATTGATCCATTGGATGAATGTCCCCGACCAGCAGAAGAGATGATGCAACAGTTTTTGCTTCTCTTGCGCCCGGCACTGGAAGCGCATGATGATTGGGAAGAAGTTTCGACACATGTGGATCGTATGCTAAAAGAGGGCACAGGTGCGATGCGGCAACGTGTGATCTATCAACGTACAGGCAATCTACACGATGTTGTTGATTTTATCGTCGCCGAAACGGCAAAGGGAACCACTTTAGCGTAGAGTTGCCTTACCGATTTTGACGATGCCGATTTTTTAACAGGAAAGAATACTATGATCACAACACAAATTGGAGTCCTTCAGTCGGTACAGGTTGGCACCCCGCATCGCTATGGTGTCTCTAAAGCCACTAATCCACTGGAGCAACGCTGGCAAACATCGTTCTTCCGCACGCCCAGTACGCAACCACGCTGGCTCTACACTACGCACCTTGATGGCAACGCACAGGCGGATTTGAAGCACCACGGTCGTCCTGAGCAGGCAGTGCTTTTATATGCCGCTTCACATTATCCTCTCTGGCAATCCGAGCTTGGGCGCGAGGATATTGGTCCAGGAGGCTTCGGCGAGAACTTTACCGTGGATGGTCTCAGCGAGGAAACAGCCTGCATCGGTGACATCTATGCTCTAGGGGATGCCCGGATTCAGGTCACAGGGCCGCGCTATCCTTGCTGGAAGATCGAGCGGCGCTGGAGTTGTACGGGATTAACTGCCCGAGCAGCGGAGACCGGGCGCACCGGCTGGTATTGCCGCGTATTGCACGAAGGAATGATCGAGCCTGGCATGCCCGTGTCACTTGTCGAACGACCCTATCCCGAATGGACCATCGCGCTCACCAATGACTTCGGGCATGGGCGGAATAAGGATGTAGAGAAAGCTCAGGCTCTCGCCTCCTGTCCGCTACTACAGGAATTCTGGCAAGAGCTGGTTGTACGAAGCGCAAAAAAGAAAAAACAATAAAAGGAGTGTTGATGTCTTGCCAGAAAGCATATTCTCTGGTATCATAGAAGCACAATAAACGTTTCATACATATATAGATGGCAATGATGGAGCCAGTAAGCCGCCTGCAACTGTTACAGAGAGCCTGCACATGGTGTAACACAGGCACAGTCAGCGAGCAGAAGATCACTCCTGAGCCGCCAGCCGAAGATAGAAATCTTGCGCGAGTAGGCCTGGCCGGTCCCTTCCCGTTACCATGAAGGCTCATATAATGTAGCAGATTCATGTCAGACATTTCCTGCTGAGTGGGCGTTACAGACTATGTAGTGAAAGTGAGCTGGAATATCTTCTTTTCGGAGACGTCAGCTAATCAGGGTGGTACCACGGGAGCGCCTCTCGTCCCTCAGCAGGACGAGGGGTTTTTTGATTGTCTTTTAACACAGAAAAGGAGCACCCAGACAATGAAGACGAAGCTGCTCTACCACATAAACAGCTTTACGTACGAATGCACAGCTAAAGTCGTCGCCGTAGAAGGTGACGAAATCGCACTGGATGCGACCGTTTTCTATCCTGGCGGCGGCGGTCAGATGGCCGATCGTGGCACCATTACCTGGAATAATCAGGAGGAGCAAGGGTCCATCATTGCGATGAATAAGCGTGGCGACATTGTCTGGCACACCATTGACTGCTTACCTCCACCCGTTGGAACTGAGGTCGTCGGCACCATCGATTGGGATTTTCGCTATCAGATGATGCGCACCCATACCGCATTACATATTCTGTGTGGCATTATCTGGAAGGAATTCGGTGTCCAGGTCACAGGTGGGCAGATGTATCCGGATCATGCCCGCATGGACTTCTCAATGGAGAACCTGAATCGTGAACGTATCACGGCCATTGAGCAGATGGTGAATGAGGCCATTGAAGCCGACTATCCGATCCGTGTATATACGTTGCCACGCGAGAAAGCGTTTGCCATTCCAGACCTGGTGCGCACCAGAATTAATCTACTGCCACCGGATATTGAAGAAGTACGGATCGTTGAGATCGTTGGTCTCGATCTCCAGGCCGATGGGGGCACGCACGTCAACCACACAAAGGAAGTGGGTAGCATCGAAATTGCCCGTACCGAAAATAAAGGGCGCATCAACAAACGTTTACATATTGTGTTGAGAGATAACAGAACATAGCAATTATATAAATCATTTATTGGGACCATAAAAGAACGCGATCGATCAGGACGCGATCCAGGTACAATATGGGCATATCTTGGTGCGATGGAATAAATCGCACCCCAATATAACGAGGAGAGATCGAAGTGTCAGTACAATCAACCGTTTTCCGGCCCGTTGTCGCCGCCGACCGTGTCGACTACCCGGAGCTGGAACGCACCATCCAGCGATGGTGGGACGCCAATAATGTTCGCCAGAGCTACTTGAAACGCAACGAACATAGCCATAAGCAGTATGCGTTCCTTGATGGACCAATCACGGCTAATAATCCGATGGGCGTCCACCACGCGTGGGGCCGCACCTATAAGGACCTCTATCAACGCTTTAAAACCATGCAGGGCTACAAACAACGCTATCAAAACGGCTTCGATTGTCAGGGTCTCTGGGTTGAGGTCAACGTTGAACAGGCTCTAGGCTTTGAGAACAAGCGCGATATCGAAGCATATGGCATCGCCAGGTTCGTGGAGGATTGCAAAGAGCGTGTCTACACCTTCGCTCGCCGCCAGACGGAACAGTCGATCCGCCTGGGCTATTGGATGGACTGGGGCAACGACTACTATACGCTCTCAGACGAAAACAACTATACGATCTGGTCCTTCCTCAAAAAATGCCAGGAGCGCAACCTGATCTATAAAGGGCACGATGTTATGACCTGGTGCCCACGCTGCGCGACCGGCATCTCGAATATGGAGATTGAAACCGAAGGCTACAAAGAAGTCACGCACCTGAGCTTGTATGTACGCTTCCCATTAGTGGATCGTCCCAATGAATACCTGCTGGCCTGGACAACAACACCCTGGACACTGGCCGCGAACGTTGCCGCCGCCGTGCATCCCGATAAGCCCTATGTCAGAGTTGAGCAAGATGGCGAATTCTATTACCTTGCCGAAGCGCTGCTGCCCGTCCTCAAGCAGCTCAAGGGGCGCGACAAGGGCGACTACCGTGTGACGGAGACGCTCAAGGGGATCGAGATGGTTGGTTGGCACTATCGTGGCCCCTTCGATGAACTTCCCGCCGCGCAGGGCGTGAAGCATGTCGTTGTGCCATGGAAAGACGTAACGGAGACCGAAGGCACAGGCATCGTGCATATAGCTCCTGGTTGTGGGCGCGAGGACTTCGGCCTCTCAAAAGAGTTCGGCCTGGATGTCATAGCTCCAATCGATGAGTTTGGCGTCTACCTGCCCGGCTATGACTGGCTCACAGGACAAAATGCCGCTGAAGTTGGGAAGCAAGTCGCAGAGAATCTGACCCAAAAGGGCTTTCTCTATCGACCACAAAACTACAAGCACCGCTATCCTACCTGCTGGCGCTGTAAAACCGAGTTGATCTTCCGCCTGGTGGATGAATGGTTCATCTCGATGGAGAAACTGCGCTACGAGATCATGGATGTCGTGAAGCAGATCACCTGGTTCCCCGCCTTTGGCCTGGAGCGCGAACTGGATTGGCTGCGCAACATGGACGATTGGATGATCTCCAAGAAGCGCTATTGGGGCCTCGCACTGCCCATCTTCGATTGTCCCGCTTGCGGCACTTTCGAGGTCATCAGTGGCAAAGAGGAACTGAAAGAGCGGGCCGTCTCCGGCTGGGAAGAATTTGAAGGCCACACACCACATCGTCCTTTCGTCGATGCCGTCAAGATCCAGTGTAAAAAATGTGGCACTGAAGTCTCGCGCATCAAAGATGTGGGCAATCCCTGGCTCGACGCGGGCATCGTGCCTTTCTCGACCCTGCACTATAAGACCGATCATGACTACTGGCAGCAATGGTTCCCGGCTGATTTCGTAACCGAGTCGTTCCCAGGCCAGTTCAAAAACTGGTTCTATTCTATGCTGGTCATGAGCACCGTGCTGGAGAATTGCCCGCCGTTCAAAACGCTCTTCGGCTACGCATTGCTCTTTGGTGAAGATGGCACGCCGATGCATAAATCGAAGGGCAATCTGGTTGTCTTTGATGATGCGGCTGAAAGGGTCGGCTCTGACACGATGCGCTGGCTCTACGCGAATCATATCCCTGAACAGAACCTGAACTTCCCACGTATCCCCTCTGAAGAGGATATGCAGAAGTCTACTGAGACCGGCATGCCCGTACGCCTGAGCGAAAAGTGGATGCTCACGCGCAAAACGCTGGACAAGATCTGGAATGTATACTGGTTCTTCGTGACGTATGCCAACATCGATGCGTTCAATCCGACGCAGCATCATCTGCCCGTCGCGCAGCGCAACGAACTGGATCGCTGGATCCTCTCAGAGCTGCAGCAGACGATCAGTGAGGTTACAAAGGGTCTGGAACGCTATGACACCGTCAAACCAGCGCAGGCGATGCAGGATTTCCTGGATGACCTGTCCAACTGGTACCTGCGGCGCAGTCGAGAGCGCATCTGGAAAACTCAGCTCGACGACGACAAGCTCGGCGCGTACCTGACGCTGTACGAGTGCCTGACGATGTTGCTCACCCTGCTCTCGCCGTTCATGCCCTTTATGACGGAGGAACTCTATCAGAACCTGGTGCGCAGCGTGAACCCGCAGGCGTCACTCAGCGTGCACCTTAACGACTGGCCGCAGGTAAACGAAGAACTGGTGGATGAACAATTGACGCGTGAAACGCACCTTGTCATGCGCATCGTTGGCCTGGGTCGCTCGGCACGCGAGAAAGCACAGATCCGCGTACGTCAGCCACTGAACTCGCTCTATGTTCGTGTGCCTTCTGAAGCCGAAGGAGAGGCTCTTTTACGCCTCAAAGACCAGGTGTTAGAGGAATTGAACATCAAAAATCTGGAACTGCTTGAAGAAGACAGCGACATGCTGGCGTACCACCTGAAGCCACTGGTCAAGGTACTTGGTCCCAAACATGGACCCCTGGTACAAAAAATCGTGGCCTTCTTCAAAGGATTGGACGCCCATGGAGCACAGAACGCGGCACGGCAACTGAACGAAAACGGTGTGCTCAAATTCCTCATCGGGGAGCAGGAAGTCGACCTGGCACGCGAAGAGGTCGAGATGAGCGCCACAGCACGTCCTGGTTTCGTTACTGCCGAAGAGCATGGGTACATCGCCGCGTTGGAGACCACCATCACGCCTGAACTGCGTGAGGAGGGAATGGTGCGCGACCTGACCCACTTCGTACAGGATATGCGCAAGAAGGCCGGTTTGAATATTGAAGACCATATCGGGCTGGCGTTGTACACCGATGTCGAGTTGGCGAATATTCTCACTGGCTATATGCACGAGATTCGTGCCGAGACGCTTGCCGATAACCTGCTTGTCTCGATCAGCCAGCGGGACTATCCCTCATTCGAGGAGACATACCGCGAGACGATCTCGCCTGCTTCACTGAAGAAGCTAGAAAACTACACCATTGAGGTGGTACTTGGCAAGATTTAAGGGATAGAGGAGCACGCTATGGAGCGCGATCAAAAGCAAGAAAACGGGGAAACAATAACACCGCCGTTACCCCCTCGTCGGCAGGCCACGATCGCGCCTTCCGATATACAATCATTAGCAAAAAATGTAAAAACAGAGAGTCCGCTAATATCACTACCTGGAAGTGAGCGACATTACCGTTCGCTCACTTCTACCACAGCACAGATTTTCTGGACGACAAAAGTAGACGGAACAGTTGAAGATATCCCTATGTGGAGGGCGTATACAGGTCAGACTCAGGAGGAGGTCAAGGGACGCGGCTGGGTGAAAGCCGTGCACCCGGATGATATCAGACTTATCACTGCCGAATGGCAACGTGCTCTTGCCCACGGAAATGTTTTTGAACTTGAGTATCGTCTTTTGCGTTATGATGGTGTCTACCGTACGTTCCTTGTGCATGGGATTCCAGTTTTTGATCAGGATGGCAAAATTCGTGAATGGGTAGGGGCCAGTACCGACATTACAGAGAAAAAATTACTCGAGGATGAGCTGCGTGAAAGTGAGAAACGCTTCCGTGCAACCTTTGAACAGGCACCAATAGGCATCGCACATATTGATTTAGAAGGACATTTCCTGCTCGCCAATCAGAAATTCTGTGAGATCTCGGGCTACACATACGAAGAGTTACAGGCATCGACCACTAGCAAATTGCTAGTGGTCGAAAATCCCGAAATCATCGCCGAGAATGCATTAAAGCTCGTTATGGGCGAGATACAAACTTACCATCAGGAAATGAATTATAAGCGTAACGATGACTCACAAATATGGATTAATCTCACGCTCTCAATCGTCAGAGATGCGATGGGCAAACCGGCATATTTTCTCGCAACAACAGAAGATATTACTGAGCGTAAGCGGGAAGAGCGACGCACACATGATGCGCTCAACGCGCTCCTGACAATGGCTGAAGCACTCGTCGTCCTTTCAGATGAAACAGATACAAAGCTTCCCTTCTCAATTTTTACCGATCATGAAATAACGCAACACCTCACGGAACTTACATGCAGGGTGCTTGGATGCCAACACGTTGGACTGGTAGCAATCGAACCTCAAACGGGCGAGTTTGTGCCTATTGCGGTGGTGGGTTTCACATTGAGCTATGAACAGAAAGAAGCTGTCGTAGAGATGCTCAAACAGCAATTTATCAAAAACCTCACGGCTGAACACATGGCTCAATTGCAGGCGAACGAAGTTATTATAATCGATCGGGAAAAGTTTCCTATCTTGCCCAATCCCAATCAAGTCCGCTTTACCCTGGTTGTTCCTATGCAGGTATACAATCAATTTATTGGCATACTCTTCTTAGATTATGGTGCTGAAGAACACGAATATACGAATGATGAAATCTCTCTCGTCAAGGCGATTGCGCACCTGTCGGCACTTGTCATAGAACGGCAGCGGTTGCTCACCGAAAGAGCCGAGGCGCAGGCGGCAGAACTGGCGCAACGGGAAGCCAACAGGCGCATGGACGAATTTTTGAGCATAGCCAGCCATGAATTACGCACACCCTTAACCACGATCAGCGTGCATGTGCAGGTAGCTAATCGCCTTCTGCGCAAAGCGCAGCAGCAGCCTATAGAGGGACAGCCCAACGAAACCTCATTGTACGCTCCCTTGCAAGAGATGCTCAATAGTACAGAACGCCAGGTGGAAGTGCTCAACCGCTTAGTTAGTGATTTAATCGATATTTCGCGCATTCAAACCAATAAATTGGAACTACATACACGCCCACAACGCTGTGACCTTGTTGCACTTCTACAAGATGTCGTTGCAAACCAACGTCATAGAACGCCATTCCGTACGATTGAACTCAAGTTACCTTCTCTCCCAAACGCTGCTCCTCTTTCTGTATTCGCACTGGCCGATCCAGACCGCATCACCCAGGTTATCGTCAATTACCTCACCAATGCCCTTAACTACTCGACGCCTGATCAAAGCGTCACATTGTGCCTGCACACGCAAGGAAATATGGCTCATGTTTCCGTACAGGATAGGGGTTCAGGTCTTTCACAAGAAGAGCAGGCCCACATCTGGGACCGTTTCTACCAGGTCAATAATCATCAGTTTCCAATTCATGCCACCAGTGCAGGTCTGGGCCTTGGACTGTATATCAGCCGCTCGCTTGTCGAACAACATGGAGGACAGGTTGGTGTCGAGAGCACACCCGGAGAAGGCTCGACGTTCTGGTTTACTCTTCCTCTGGCACAGTAACTATTTGGATCGTCCACTTATAATGAAAACATGAAAGAGAAAAACGCACGGCCCTATGAAATACAGAGCCTCACCAGCACAGGCACAACACTCTTACAGAGCCGTGTTGCCATGGGGATTAGCATACTCCTGGTCCTTGTTTGCGTTGTAGCTTATCCCTACGCCACAAATCAGGGTCCGAGAGGCTTCCTCTTCTTTTTTATTGCTACTTCACTGGCTTCATTTGCGGCTCTGATGACCGCATACTTACTGCTAGGTCAATTTCTTGGTACACATCGACCATCGTTGGCTATACTTGGGAGCACTTATCTCTTCATTGGCTTGATCAACATCCCTTATCTACTCGTCTCCCCCGACTTACACAGAGGGGAAGCATTCTTCAACGCCAGTGCGTATGCCAGCATCTGGCTATGGATATTTGCGCAGATTGGCTACCCACTCGGGATACTTCTCTACATATTGCTTGACAGGCGGTATAGTACTACACACCTCTCGCACCAACATACAAAAAATCTGCTGATCTTCCTTATAGTTATTATCCCTGCTATCATTATTATCCTGTCCATTATTGCGATAGACGCATATAATATATTACCCTCTATTACGACTGGGGGCCAGCAACCATTACTTATCACACCTGTCAGAATATTCTTCTTCGCACTCCATGCTTTTATGTGTATCAGCGCCTTACTGCTCCTGCATCGACACAGTATTCTGCACTTATGGTTGCGTGTCAGTACGCTTGCGGCGCTCATCAATATCTCATTCACGCTTTATGCGAATGGACGTTATACGGTTGGCTGGTACGTCTCACGCGTTAACGGATTGATGGCGGCAACGCTTGTCTTATGTGCATTACTCTATGAGGTTAACAAACTCTATACAAAACTGGTGCAACAAAATGAGGAGTTGGCAAGGCAGAATCGGATACAAAGCGATTTCCTCTCAGTCGTGGGACACGAATTCAGAACTGCGCTTACCAGCATACTTGGTTTCAGCGAGATGATGCGTGAGAAAGATCTGGAAAGCCAGGATATTCAGGAATATGCAGACGATATCCACAGCGATGCAACAAGACTTACGAGGCTGATCAATGATCTGCTGGACCTCGAACGGATGAAGTCTGGGCGCGTCGAGATGAACCTGGAAGAAGTTGATATCAACGCTCTTATAGAAGAAATTATCAGCCATACCTATGCTACGGCGCGGCCAGAGCAGATTCAGCTTAATCTGGATCCAGATGTTTCCCCTATACAAGGTGACCGGGATAAGTTGACACAAGTTATCACAAACCTGCTTAGCAATGCAGTGAAATATTCTCCTGATGGCGGTACAATTCTGATAGGTAGCAAGCAGGAAGGCAATATTGCTCATTTCTTTGTGCAAGATCACGGAATGGGAATCCCCGCAGGAAAGCTGGATCAGGTCTTTGAACGCTATGCCCGCGTTAAATCGGATGCCAGCCGCTATATTGGAGGGACAGGTCTGGGACTACCGATCGTGCGTCAGATTGTAGAGATGCACCATGGAAAAGTCTATGTAGAGAGTGTACTGGAGAAGGGCTCCACGTTCCATATTAAGCTGCCCATCACCAGCCACGTTGAAACGGCGAACAAGACTGAGCGGCTTGCGCCTGTTGGGCATATGCGTTAAGCGGATGGGCGTGATAAATCAGCCCAAACACGTGGGCGCAATAAATTGGGCCCTACAATTGTTGCCACTCTTGCAGCAATGGCAAGAGTTCGGCAAGATCCGTGATAATGGCAGTGGGTGTGATATGCTCCGGTTCGGGCCATGGATAGGTGGTCTTTTTCCAGACAGCACGCAGGCCAACGCTAAGTGCACCACCGATATCATCAGCCAGGCGATCCCCAACCATCACACAATGTTCAGGTTCTACATCCAGGCGACGCATGACTTCCCGGAATACAGACGGATGAGGTTTTGAATAGGGTAGATCAGAGGTATAAACGATCTCATCCAGCAATGGCGTCAGGCCATGCAAAGCGAGGTCTGCGTTATGCCAGGCAGCGGCCCACCATGTATTTGAGAGCAGGCCGAGACGATAGCCACGTCGGCGCAGTTCTACAAGCGTCGATAGTGTATCAGGGAAGATTGTGGCCCAGCCATTTATAGCCTGGGCATAGCCATCCAGCGCAACCAACAGTTCTTCATCGCTTGCTATACGTCCAAAACGCGCAAAGCCATCGCGCAATACCTCTGTGGGAGTGCTACTCGCCTGCCTTTCCGCCACCTGCTGCCAGTGGTTCTTTTCGGCGGCGAGCATCGAATTGACATAAACATCCTTTGCTGGCAAGTCATTAGCAGTTACTTTAGAGGTAAGGTAGTCATAAGATGATCCCCAACGGAGATGGACGTTTTCGTCCCAGTCGGGCCAATCGATGAGTGTGCCACCAAGATCAAAGATTATAGCGTGGAGAGTAGTCATAAAGTCTCAATCCCTTCATCATTCCAATTTTTTATTTAAATATATCATCGACAAATGGCAATATATTCTTTAATGTGATGACTCTGGAACCCTCCCATACATCTTCCTCTAACCGATGCACATCATATGTCTGCTCGTGCTCCATGCGAATCATAATAGCATCCATCCCAACAGCATTGGCTCCATTTAATTCCTGGCTGCCGCCATCTCCAACGAAAAGGCAGCGTTGTGGTACCACTCCTAAACGCTCACATGCAAGCTGGTAGATCCGCGGATCGGGCTTCTTCAGATGGACTGCACACGAAAATATTGGCGCTTCGATCAATTGCGCGAAAGGCGTTTCTGGCCAGAGCAATGGCACTTCAGCGGTACAATCGCTAATCAAAGCGATTTTATAACCTGCCGAACGCAATTCTTGCAGCGTCTCAAGCGTATCAGGGCGAGGAATAAGCATGCTACGCGTATAAGCAAAACGTATTCTGGTTGCTTCCGCTATCTGCTCATCACTCGCGTGTACTCCGAGGAGATTGATCACGTATTTGATGCTTTCTTCTGTCGTCGCTAATTCGCCAGTTGCACGCAACTTCCATGCTTTTCCCCACTCACGTATGAAATCCTGCGGAGGCACGTTGAGCACATCCGCCATTTCAGCCAGGCGTTGCTTAAATGCTGCTTCGCCATAATTATCAATAAGGGTTCCAAACAAATCGAAGATGACCGCATCGTATTTCATTTTACAAGACCTTTACGCCTCATCTGATCCAGGTCATATTCGGGTGGTTCCAGTGGATTAATACCAGCAGAGGCACAGGCCCAACCGATCTGAGCAAAACCAAGGCGCAAACCGTGGACCGCCGTTGTAGATTGTTCATTTGAGATCAGGCTTAAGCATTCCTGCCGTTGCTCAATTGCCTTTGCATCGCTGTACGGTCCTCGATAAGCGGTTAAGAGTGCGTCGTGAGGGGCAAAATCGTTGTAAGGTACATTTAAGCCGGCGGCAATCAGAAAGAGCCAGTAACCGACCTGGCTTCCCTCTAAAACGGTATCCAACTTGCGTCCGGAATGCATATGCTCACCCGTTTGCACGTCGGCCAGTTCTTGCAGTTCGTCGGCCAGGCGCGATACGAGATAGCTCTGACTATGTTCTTGCAAGAGACGCGATGTGTTGGACTCTTCGCTCAGATCGTGGTCACGCAGATAGAGATACACACCATAGAGTTGGCGTAGTTCTGTTTCCAGCTTCTTTTCCATTTCCGGTGTAATAGAAGCTACGGCTAGAGGAATTTCTTGTTCTGTACTCACGGGTTGCTCCTTCACATTTGCATAGACCACTGCGGGATCAAAAAGGCGTTCGGCGACCGTTTCATAGCTACCATCCGGCTGCAAACGGCGATAGTAACAACTGGCATACCCTTCATGGCAAGCGGCTGCACCATGTTGTACCACCTGTATCAAGAGGCTGTTCTCTTCGCAATTGATAAAAATATCAAGCACTTCCTGCACATTGCCCGACTGCTCCCCCTTATGCCAGATCTTGTTGCGCGAACGACTGAAGAAATGTGTCTGCCCCGTCTCACGCGTGAGCCTGAACGCTTCCTCATTCATAGAGGCGACCAATAGCACCTCATGGCTTGTGGCATCCTAAATCACGACAGGCACAAATCCCTGACGATCAAATTTTAACATGGCTGTTTTAGAACTCCCCTACTACAAGTGGATGCTCAGATCCTCAGATATGCGAGTATATCATATCACAGGCATTGATGACTCCTATAGCAGGCAGGGCGTAGGGACACGGATGGGCTTACCGATCGCGCCCCTATACCAGTGGGTAGCATCAAATGCTGATTAGTTTATGTTGAGGGGATCGCCTGACGAGCTAATGTTTCCAATGTAGCGAAGTCATACGCATAATAGCGCCTCAACTCCTGTGGCGATGCGTTTTTGCCCCACTCGTACATGCGCTTCATGGCCTCGGTTGAGCCATCATGATACTGACGCAGCACATCGGCGAGATTGAGCGGAGTTGGCACAAAAGATGCCTCGCGAAAGGTTTCTGAAATTGCTGTGACCGCCTGTTGCGGCGTTCTCGTTCCTGCCTCTACCTCTTCTATGAGGGTGACCAGGTCCTTAAAAAGACTCTGAAATTGTGGCAGGTCCGGACTGAAGGAACCGGGAAAGGCCGCCTCTTCAAAAAGATTGAAGATGGTTGGATTATGCGTTTCCTGATAGCGGAAATACGTACCAGAGATGCGAGCCGAACCGAGATTCCAGGCCAGGAACCAGACTTTAGACCAGGCTCGCCAGAGATCGAAATCGCGGAAAGCGATGTAAGAACCATGCACAAGCCCATCATTAAAGTCAAGTGAAGTCTGGTTCATCTTCTCTATATAGGCGAAACGTTGGGCCGAGAAGTCGCCATCACGGAACGCCTCCAGCAAAATCGCCACGAACGAGTTGATAACCTGGGTTGTATTCGCCAGGCCACGTGAGAACAGGGCATCAATTGCACCGGCGGCATGACTCATGAGCGCCCAACGATCCCCGACCGTCTGACGACTGGAAAACTGGGTGCGCTCGGTTGAAATCCAGGGACGCGTGGTGTGTGCCTGCGCGAACTGATCGGCAATGCTGGGAAAGCGAGCGAGGAATTCGTCCCACTCTTGCTGTGGCGTTTTATCTGTTGGTTTAGGGAAACGTTGCTCATCCAGGTTCAGGCCAACGCTACATAAAGGATTTGTTGAGTGTGCATGATTATTAAAAGGGATCACCCACAGCCAGCCACCATCGAACAGATGATGAAGCGTTCCGCTATCCCACGTGGTTGGCTGACCGCTCGACTCGGTACAAGTATCAAATGGTTTTACGCCTTCCATATGGGTAAAAAGGGTACGGGAATGAGTCTTAAAGCGGGGAGGATGTTCACGCAACTGAAACATATTGGCAAGGAGTGAACGCTCACCACTCGCATCGACCAGATACTGAGCGGTCAAGGTCTCGCCAGCCTCGGTGTGCAAGATCGCATTTTCCGCCGTCATCTCGATCTGTTTGATACGTGTTCTTTGCCGTGGTACAGCCCCATACTTAACAGCCACGTTAAATAGATATTCATCAATATCCTGTCGATAGAGGTGCATTTCGGGGCCGAAGGGGAAATCCGAGACGTTGCATTGCGTCACTTCGTGCGGATTCTGCACTTCGTGCTCGTGGTGATAGACGAAGCCAAAGTTGCGCTTGACGCCACAGGACGAGGTGACATGGTGTTGTAAACCCTCTAATGTGCTACAGTAGCCAATTTCTGGAACGTCATAACGGGCCGCCAGAACTTTCAGCATGTAAGAAGTTTCACCAATCGTCGATTTACCCAGTGAGAAGCGTGGATGGACGCCAGTATCAATGAGCAGGACGCTTAATCCTTGCCGTGCCAGAATACAACCAGTCAATGAGCCAGCAATACCACTGCCAATAATGGCAACATCAAAGCTCGTTTCAGAAGCATCCTTGAGCATCTGCCCTCCATTGAGAATGAACAATATTTAGCCCTTTCAAAACCTACAAAAAGATTTTCAAAAGTGACGATATCTACAAAGCGCTTAAATCTGCGCAATTTCATTATAATATATTGCTATACAAGAAGCAATGTATTAAATTTAAAAACATGTCGATTTGAAATATGGACATAGTAACTACATATTAGCCATGGAGTAGCTTAAGCCACAGGTAAAGCAAAAGATTCTAGTAGCTAATGAAGATCTTTTGTATATATTTAGAGGAGGGCATTCTCAAACACAGGTGGAAAGAAGATGTATATAGTGGACTTTACTCTTTTAGCATACCATACCTTGTCAGGAAAACGCATCGTCCAATTGGGCGATGTATTCTCATGCTTTTTACAGTATACTTTCATTGAAAAGTGTATAATAGGTAACTTCATCAAGGAGCAGTAACATGAATACTACGGAAAGCACATTTATTGACGAACTCCACTTTCATTTTGTAGTAAGGCACGATCTGCCAGATGGAAAATACGAATTAGCATTGAGCAGCTACGCCCCTTTCAGAGATGATCGCACGACTTTTCCCTTCGATACAGAAACAGATGCAGCACTCTATTTGCTGGATGAATTCGCCCGAGGGGCAATCGTCTCCTCCAATGACGTAGAGACGGCAAAGGCGGTCATCCGTGGAGAGCAGCCGACGTTTGTATATGAAGAGAAGCAACCTGACGGAACACTCTTGCTATCACTCCATGATTCTCTACCACCCGAACATGTAAAGATTACCGTCTTCGGTGGCAGATCTGCAAAATTGCTGGCACGCTTTCTTTTACGCAGGCTCAATGAAGGAACACACATTCAAGCAACAGAGGATACGATAAAGCGAGCACAGTCCCTGCTGGATTAATACAATGACGGAATATCAGCAGGGACGCACCAGCACGTCCCTGCCCTGCAAATACTGCTTCACGTCGCGTACACGATATTCACCAAAGTGGAAAATGGAGGCCGCCAACGCCGCATCAGCGCCACCAGTGGTAAATCCATCGTAGAAGTGTTCTAACGTGCCGACACCACCGGATGCGATAACGGGAACCGTGACTGCTGCGGACATTTTCGCCGTCAGCGCCAGATCGTAGCCCAGTTTTGTGCCGTCGCGGTCCATGCTTGTAAGTAGAATTTCGCCTGCACCCAGTGCAACTGCGCGTTGCGCCCATTCGATTGCATCAATGCCTGTGGGAGTACGTCCGCCATGAATAAAGACTTCGTAGCCATGCGGCATGGTTGGATTTGAGCGAGCATCGATTGCCAGCACGATACATTGGGAGCCAAATTGTTCGGCACCCGCACGCAGAACATCCGGATTCTGGATCGCTGCCGTGTTGAGCGATGTCTTATCTGCACCAGCTCGCAGGGTGGCCTTAATATCCTCAACGGTGCGAATGCCACCACCAACGGTCACCGGGATGAAGACGCGCTCGGCTGTACGCTGCACCACATCAAGCATGGTGGCTCGCCTCTCGTGTGATGCGGTTATGTCGAGAAATACGACTTCGTCCGCGCCCTCTTCGTTATAGAATGCTGCGAGTTCAACGGGATCGCCCGCATCGCGCAGACTGAGAAAGTTTACCCCTTTGACAACACGACCATTGGCTACATCCAGGCAAGGAATAATACGTTTGGTCAACATGGTTGCTACTCCTCTATTGCGCGAATGGCGGTGGCAAGATCAATGTCACCTGTATAGAGCGCTTTGCCGACGATGACCCCTTCAACGCCCAACTTTGCCAGAGCGTGCAGGTCGGACAACGTATGCACGCCACCGGAGGCAATCAAGGCACGCGAGGTGGCATGTTGCATGTTTGTCAGCGCATCTAGATTAGGTCCGCTGAGCGTGCCGTCACGCGCGATATCGGTGTATATGAAGCGTTGCACTCCCAGTTCCTCAAGGGTGCGGGCCAGTGTTGTCGCCTCCACGCCGGATGTTTCATACCAGCCAGCAATCGCCACCCGCCCATCACGCGCATCAATGCCCACTACAATCTGCTCTTTCCAACGCTCTAACGCCTCCTGCAACAGAGCACGGTCGGTGAGGGCAATAGTGCCCAGGATGACACGTTCGACGCCTTGTGCGAGGATCTGTTCGATATGGGCTAACGAACGCATTCCGCCGCCAACTTCAATGTGCAGATTTGTGGCTGTTCGTATGCGTCCAATAACATCAGTGTTGACGGGCATCCCTTGCTTTGCGCCATCCAGATCGACGATGTGCAGCCAGCTTGCACCAGCTTCCTGCCAGCGCAATGCCACCTGGACGGGGTCGATGTCATACGTCGTTACCTGTGCATAATCGCCCTGATAGAGGCGCACGCAATGGCCATCTTTAATATCGATGGCAGGCAAAATAATCATTGATTCACCCACTTCACAAAGTTTTTTAGCATCTGTTGACCAACTGCACCACTCTTCTCAGGATGAAATTGTGTTCCCCATACCTGCTCGGTGGCGATGACGCTGCAAAAGGGCGAGCCATAGTCGGTCACACCCGCTACACCGTGCTGATCATAGGGTTCGACATAATAAGAGTGCACAAAATAGAAGTACGCATCAGATGGCACGCCTGCAAAGATGGGCAGATTGTCTTGCAGTGGTCGCACCTGGTTCCAGCCCATGTGGGGAATTTTGGGTCCGTGAGGAATGCGCCTGACCTCACCGGAGAAGAGGCCAAGACCGGCAACTTCGCCTTCATCATGATGCTGCGCCAACAGTTGCATGCCAAGGCAGATGCCTAGAAATGGTTTGCCCTGCTGTGTGGCATTACGAATGGCATCATCCAGGCCGCGCTCAGTCATACGTGCCATTGCGGTACCACCAGCCCCAACACCTGGGAGCACAACCGCACGCGCCTCGCCAACGATCTGTGGATCATCGGTCACACGCACCTGCGCCCCAACCTGTTCCAACGCCTTCTCAATGCTATGAATGTTGGCGGCACCATAATCAATAATAGCTATCATAGGTCAATCCCCCAGAATCGATAGGTTGCTCATCTCCATTGCTAACGATAATCCCAGCCAGCACACAGCAGGAGGAATACGTTGCTCATTCAACAAATTTATGGTCAACAATGGACAACAGAACAACGCCAACTGCATGATCTCACGCCAGTCGTCTGGCAAAGCATTTTGCGAACGCAACCAGGCTTTGAGAGGGTGCAGAAGGTGCTCCAGCTTCGTCTCAAGGATTGCCTGCCGCACCGGAGTTAATACGTAGTTATGTTCAACGAATACGCATCCATCGCGCAGTTCGACCATTAATTGCAGATCGCGTGCCACCTCATCGGGGAAATACATCCACGTTGCAAATACATTATGGAAGAATGGTTTGACAATATCAAGCAGGATACTATGGCGTCCTGCAAAGGCTGGATCGAAATAACGATAATGCTGCTTCTGCAATAAAAATACATTGCCGAAATGGGCATCTCCATGCCCAATCACCGTCATAGCTTCCCGTTCGGGATTTAACACGATCCTGGCACGTTCGATTGATGTACCAAGCGTCTCATGTGCACCTGTGATAAATTTCCTGTTGAGCGACCAGCGATAGTGCAGCAATTCCTCAAAGAGAATGCTCTTTGCGGACTGTTGAGGAGTAGTGGGTAAAGGCACTTGCTTTCCTAAATAGAAGTGTGCAAAGCGTCCTCCCATCAGGCGATGCCAGAACAACTGGTGGATTGGCGCACAGGCATGCTCATCGGCGCTACTGACGGCCAGATTTTCGCGGTAAATTGACAGCAGGCGTTCACATTCGCGTTGCTCGGCTGCCGCAAGCATCTCGACCGTGGCAAACGTTTCCGCGTCCGTCTCAACCTCACGCATCAGATCAAACATCACCGGATCATGCACCACGGGATAGATGACCATCTGCTGCCCCTTCTCGTGCAGGGTACGCAGTGGCCTGACAATGTTATAACCTGCCTTGTAGAGCATTTCAGCGTGATAATATTCTTCTAAAACGCCCTGCTCCTCCACATGTGTCTTGAAGAAATATTCTTCGCCATCTAAGCGATAGATGCCGTTGAACGAATTGAGCGAGACCGCTTTCGGCGTCAGGGTAATACTATCGACCTGTAGATGCATATGTAGGGCGAACCAGCGTTGAAGTAACAACTCGGCCTTTGCGAGATCGGAGAATTGCAGGCGCTGGATGGTTATGAGATCGTCAATGTGTGCAAGTAATGCTGGCACGTGCGTCATATCGTCGACGATAAAGTCTGGTTGGCTCTGCTCAAGCATTACACGCGCCTCTGGTGTACGTGAACCGGTCAGGACTGCGATGGTAAGTGCGCCGGCAGCCCGCCCACCTGTTATATCACTTGGCGTATCGCCAACAATGACGAAACTACCGCGATGGTGCGCTGGTTGTCCGGGCTGATAGTCAGGATTGGCTGCACGCAAAAATTGATAGGGGTGCGGCTTCACGAGCGATGTGGTGTCGCCTCTGGCACGCAGTTCCGCCTCAGCTTGTGCGGCCTGAGCATGCGTTACAATGCGCGTTTCGTCAAAATAGTGGTACAGACCATAATTCTTGAGGGGTGCGATGCCTTCGACGCCTGGACGCCCGGTTGCCACGCCGAGAAGATAGCCCTGCTCACGCAATTGCTCCAGTGCGGGACGCATCTTCTCCAGGGGTAAGAGTGGCTGTTCAAAGTGAATACAGCCCGGTTTTCCTGGTTGGGCGGGTGGATGGTTATAGGTTTGTGCATACAGTTCGGTGCCGAGGTACCATTCCTGAAAGAGATCCTGGCAGAAAAGCCACGAAGGGCCATAACGCGCAAAGGCATTTTTGAACGGGTGGCCAAGCAGCATACTGGCATAGTCATTGAAACGATTGATCAACTCCAGGCCCGTTGCGCCCTGGAATGGAGCCTGGGAGAAGATGTGAAATGTGGCGGGATCGATGACTTTGCGCTCTGGTGGCAAAGTTGCAAGCTGGCGACGAAAGGCAGCGATCCAGTCCCCTTGCTCTGGTCGCAATGGAAGCAGAGAGGAGATATCGGGAAGGCGCGATAGTAGAGTGATGAGATAGAGGCAGAAGCCACAGTAACAGGTATCCCAGTTGGAGTTAACGGAACGCGCTTTAAAGTCCGCAATTACGTTGATGGGAAGGATCTGGCGGCTGAGCTGGCGACTCTCCTCGGCTGTTTGTACGGGTCGATAGTCATCTACGGTAGCGGAGATGTTCCAGTAGCGTGGAGCTGTAAAGTAATTCATGTAATACCAGACCAGCAGTATCCCAATAGGCCTCTTCACTGGTGATCACGCCATCAAGATCAAATATGACGATATTATTCAACGCAACCTCTTTAATCGTTCACGCAATACTCGCACGCTGGCTGACTCCTCCGCGAAACGGTAGGTCAGGGGGGTCACATTGACATGAGCGGCACCTGCACTGCGTAGCACGCCAACAATCTCTAAGAGTTCTGGTGCGCCCACGTTTACGACGCCAGAGATGGTATACCACTCAGGGGCGGCTGTGTTTGCCAGGTCAGAGGTTGCGACCCGAAACTCGTTCTCAGCAACCATAGATTGCAAGCGCTGATTTAATCTGACACAGGTGTGTTGCATCTCCTCAATGTTCTCGCCGTGCATGTAAGCAGTCAGGATCGAGCGATTGCGTGCCTGCATGCGTGCGTCGATTAGTTCGAGCATCGTCTCCGCTACTTTGAGCGCCACCTCATTATGAAGTAACGTATTTGCATTGCTAATCAAGCAGCATTGAGAACGCAGGACCGTGCCATCATCAAGCAACTTGAGATGATTTTCGCGTAGCGTCGTCCCCGTTTCGATCAGATCGACTATCAGGTCAGCGGTGTCCGTCAGTGGAGCGGCTTCTAGAGCGCCATGAGGCGAAAATATTTTGCAATGAGTAATATTATGCCGACGCAAGAATTGGCTCGTCAAGACTGGATACTTGGTGGCGATACGCAGCCCTCGCCCTTTATGCTCCTGATAATAGCTGGAGAGATGCCAGAGGTCCGCGCAATTGCTCACATCAATCCAACTTTCAGGCACTTCAATCACAAGGCGGCAGACGGCATAGCCCAGATTGCGCTCCAACATGATGAGATCTTCGGCGCGTCCATTACCTTCCTCTCTCTCATCTCCATAGCCCCGATGCTCGGCAAATAGATCGTAGCCAGTAATACCAAGCGTAGCATCTCCACTCTGGACAAGTGGAGCAATATCGGCCACGCGCTGAAAAACAACCTCAATCTCAGGCATACCATTGATCTGTGCAATGTATTGACGTGGATTACTACGATGAACTTTCATGCCACATTCAGCCAGGAAACTGAGCGTGGCCGTCTCTAACACTCCTTTACTAGGGAGCGCAAGACGAACTTTACTTTTAGTGCTCATAAGTATTGCTTTTCCCCCTGTACCTTCTGCTCCAGGGCATCAATGGGCGAGATACGCTCTTCACCAGTGCTGAGATCACGTACTGTCACCATCTCTTTATGCTGCTCCTCTTCCCCTACAATTAAGGCCAGGCGAATCTGCCTTTTCGAGGCCGTCTTCAGACCCGCACCAACACCATGCCCACTGACATCAACCTCTGTACGCATACCCTGTAGACGCGCCTGCCGGGCAACACGCAGAGCATACGCGATCTCCAACTCGCTAACGGGAATTACCAGCGCCTGCGTTAGATCTACTGTGGGCAAGACACCTTGTGGAACCAACGAGAGCAGGCGCTCAACGCCAAAGGCAAAACCACATGCATTGATATCAACCGGGCCTCCAACAGCTCGCATCAAGCGATCATAGCGCCCACCACCGCAGAGTTGCGTATCGAAACCATCATCATCCTGGGTATGGATCTCGAACACAAGTCCAGTGTAGTAACTGACACCTCGGCCAAGCGACAGGTTCAACTCGATTTGATTGGCTGGTACGCCGGTTTGCTCAATAATGGCAACCAGTTGTTGCAACTCTATAAGCGGCTCGGGAGAGAGATTGTAGCGATCCAATAGATCACGCAATGCGCCAAAGACTTCAGGAGGTGGCCCGGATACGGCATGCAGTGCACGCAAAAATTCTAGCGCATATAAAATCTGGCGGCGCTGCTCGCCACGGCCCATCTTCCATAGAAAGCGCTCGACGACTTCGCGGCGTGCATCATCATCACCAAACGATATGCTGATACCACCGAGCAGAGAAGTGATATAACGCGTCTCCACTTCTGAAGCAATTGCGCCCGAGAGATTATCGCTCACCAGTTTCTCATTTGTGGGATAGAGTGCTTCGAGGCGTTCTTGCGCAATGCGTTCGCCATCTTCAGAACGGTTGATCTGCTCCATCAAACTCAGAAGCAAACGGGCGGCATGATCGTCGAGATGCAAGCGATTGATAAAGCCACTGGCGACACCGATGTGACCTAATTCCAGACGATATTGCGTGATGTGGAACTCGTGCAACACATCACAGGCCAGTTGCATCATTTCAGCGTCCGCTGCAACGGTATGACCGCCGAATAATTCGATGCCAACCTGGGTATGCTGCCGATAACGACTGCGTCCTGGTGCCTCGTAGCGGAAGATCGGTCCTGCATATTGAAAGCGCTGGGGGAGCGGCTGGTGCTGATAATGGTCCAGATAGAGTCGGCAGATAGAAGCTGTGTACTCTGGTCGCAGGCAGAGATCACGATGATGCAGGTGGAACGCATAGAGATTTTGCCATAAATCCTGTCCAAAGCTGGCCTGGAAAAGATCGCTTCGCTCCAGGACGGGCGTGTCGACCTGTGCGTAGCCCGCCTGAGCCAGGAACGCGCTTACCTGATCGATGAGCCAATGCTGGTGCAATTGCGTCTCCGGTAAGAGATCGTGCATGCCACGCAATCGTTCGATGCGCTTCTTCATAAACCTGAAATTTCCTCTTCATGAATGCATTTTCAAGGGACACCCGGGCGGATCGGGCTTATTCCATTGCGCCCCTACAATGGCGTGCACGCGAAGGAAATCCGTCAAAACAAGAAAATGCTAATCGTAGGGGCGCAATGGAATAAGCCCGATCCGCCCGGGTGTCCCACAAAAAATTATCTTATAATCATCGTTCCGACCCCCTGGTCGGTGAACAGCTCCTGCAACAATACGTGCTCGTCGCGACCATCGACGATATGGACGCGTGGCACATCTGCTAAGGCTTCCAGGCAGGCATCGACTTTTGGAATCATACCGCCGCTGATGACGCCTTCGGTAATCAATTGCCTTGCATCCTTCTCGCATAGCTCGGAAATGAGCGTGCCATCGGCGCGGCAGATCCCTTTTACATTGCTCAGGAAGATCAATTTCTCAGCGTTGAGCGCACCCGCGATATGGGAGGCGACAAGGTCGGCGTTAATATTCAGGCAGGTGCCCTCTGGACCTTCACCCAATGGTGCAATAATGGGGATGTAGCCCTGCTCGATCAGCGCTTGCACCGGAGTTGGATCGACGGTATCGATCTCGCCCACGAAGCCAAGGCGTTCGTCGGCGATATGCGCACGCACCATGCCACCATCAGTGCCACTCAACCCGACAGCTTTTCCACCCATCTGCGAAGCCATTAACACCAGCCCCTGATTGACCTGACCCAGCAGAACCATACGCACCACTTCTAACGTTGGCGCATCGGTGACACGCAGACCGTTTTCAAAGCGGGTAGGAAGTTGCAGGCGGGTGAGCCACTCATTAATATAAGGGCCGCCGCCGTGAACCAGCACTGGACGCGCACCAAGCGTGTGCAGCCAGATGATATCCTGCAACACACCACGCTGATGCTCAAGGGTACTTCCACCCAGTTTGATCACCAGCGTCTTACCCTTGAGATACTCAATATAGGGCAGAGCCTCACTCATCACCTGGGCTATCAGAAGATGGTCGTTAATAATGTCGCCCTCCGCGGTACGTGAAAAAGCTATCGCCATGATTTTGCTTACTCCTCTATGCTCCTCAAAAATTGAAGAGTTTATAAACCTATGGATTTACGCCGATACTGGATAATCCAGCCGTTTCCGGAAATCCATAGAGCAGATTTGCATTCTGGACCGCCTGACCAGCGGCACCTTTTACAAGATTATCTAAACAAGAAAGAACCACCAGACGTTGCGTACGTGTATCGACAAAAGGATGAATAAAACAATGATTGCTGCCATAAGTCCATTTCGTGTGTGGAGGTGAGTCTACCACATGCACAAATGGCTCGTCGGCATAATATTCTTTATAGATATTACGTACATCAGCCGCGTCAGGAATACGCTGCCCTGGCTGCAAGTTGGCATAGCAGGTTGCCAGAATGCCACGCGTCATGGGCAGCAGATGCGGCAGAAATGTCAGGCGCAATCCTCCTTCAACGGGATGACCACCAGTGAGAGCAGCTTCCTCAAGCTCCTGAGTGATCTCTGGCAGGTGGCGATGGCCCGATACGCTGTAAGCGCTGGTATCTTCGTTTGCTTCAGCATAATGGCTCGATAGGGTGAGGCTGCGACCAGCGCCACTGATACCTGTCTTTGAATCAACAATCACATCCGGCGTGATCATGCCTGCGGCCAGAGCGGGGGCCAGCGCCAGGATCGAAGTCGTCGCGTGACAACCAGGATTGGCAATCAGCGATGCCGTGCGAATACGCTCCCGATGCAATTCGCAGAGCCCATAGACGGCGGTCTCCAGCAATGCAGGAACAGGATGTGTATGTTTATACCATTGTTCATACGTGGCAACATCGTGTAACCGGAAATCAGCGGATAGATCAATGACTTTTGTACCTCGTTCGAGCAGATGCGCGGCCATTTCTGCGGCAGCAGCATGTGGCAGGCAGACAAAAGCCAGATCGGTCTGCGCAGGCTCTTCGGTCAGGATGAGTGAAGGATCGATAGCAGGCGTTGACTGACCAGTCGCGAGCGTAGTGGCACTCAACTGTGGGAAAATACTATCAAGCCGTTCGCCCGCCGCGCTACGACCCGTCACTGAAGTCACCACAAATTGGGGATGCTGCGACAGGACGCGCAGGAGTTCCAGACCAGTATAACTTGTCACATTCACGATAGAAACAGTAATCATCTCACACCCTCTAGAAGTTTTGCAAAAAGCAACAAAAAAAGCCTTCATCCCTCTATTCTGTCAACAGGGACGAAAGCTCAACATGCGCTTCCGTGGTACCACCCGGCTTGCCTTCCTCCAGGCTCTTCAGGGCATTCAAAGCTTGTGAAGAGATTCTACTCCTCTACCTCATCGTAGCGAAGGTGGAAAGACCACTTTCAGGCTATTGTGCTGCATGGGTGCCGCCCACCTGGTCCTACTTGCTGCTGGTAGATAGAATTATGTATAAGCTACCAGAGCTTTCTTCGGTCAGCCGCTCACGAAAGGGTTCTGAGGAAGTATGGCCATTCCGACCTTTCACCATGTGCCGGATCGCTGTTGGATACTGCCCTCGTACTATGTTCGATCATTGCGGGTCAGACTATCTATAAGTTGTTATATTTAGGATAACAGTATCTGCAAGGGATGTCAATTAGTATTTTGGGGAATAGAATCAGGATGTTATGGAGAAAATAACTATATATCTTCTCCTGGCTTATCATTGACTACTTTTTAAGGTGAGAAACGTTGTCTATTTTTATCCAACTTCGATATCCATGCGTATCTTAACGATGGTGCTATCCGTTTCTATAGTAAAGATACCTATCTCATTTTTTAAAATACACAGAACAAGGTAAAAAAGTCAGTTCTATTCAGTAATATGTTGGCGAGAGTGGAAAAATAGAGTATGATAGGGGTAATTCATAAAAAGGGAAACAAAGAATGGTAAGCAATTATGATAATATGACAGGACGCACTCTGGGCAACTGCATCCTTGAGCGTATGGTTGGACAGGGTGGTATGGGTTCCGTCTACCTCGCACAACAGACGCGGCCATCACGTCGCGTCGCCGTGAAGGTCTTACACCCCAATTTCTCCGTGAATAGCGAGGTCTATCAGGAGTTCCTTGTGCGGTTCAGACGTGAGGCCGACGTCATCGCGCGTCTAGAACATGTCAATATTATGCCTATCTACGAATACGGAGAACAGGATAATCTTGCTTACCTGGTTATGCCTTATCTCGGTGGTGGCAGCCTGCGCGATGTTCTCAATAAACGTGGTGCACTCCCCCTCGATGAAGCTACAACCTATATTGAACAGGCAGCCGCTGCACTCGATTATGCCCACTCGCAAGGCGTGATTTACCGTGATCTCAAACCAGCTAACTTCCTGCTGGCCTCCGATGGCAGGCTGGTCCTGGCCGATTTTGGGATTGCGCGTATTATGGAGGAGAGCGCATCCAGTTCAGCCCTGACCGGAACTGGCACCGTCCTGGGCACACCAGAATATATGGCACCTGAGATGGCACGTGGCGAACCGGTTGATTATCGCGTCGACATTTACGAACTCGGCATCGTGCTCTTCCAGATGATCAGTGGGCACGTTCCCTTTACAGGTAACACTCCAATTGCTGTTGCAGCAAAACATATTCAGGAGCAGATGCCCTTCCTACAACGCGAGAATGCAGCTATTCCGCCGGGCGTTGACGCGGTGATTCAGAAGGCGACCGCCAAATACGTTGATGGGCGCTATAATAGTGCCAGAGCAATGGCCGTGGCGTTACGCAATGCTATTTCAGGGAACGCGTCTTCCGCTACTTATTATGATCATATCGAGAATGCTCCTACCATGCGAGCAGGTGGGCAATCCGTTGTTTTACCACCGCCCGTTCCTCAGTACAATACTGCCGCCACCGGGTTTCAGCAGCCCAATACGATGCTTCCAAACGGTGGCTGGGACAATAATGCAAACCAGTATCCAAGTTATGCAGGCTACAATCCGCAAGTCGGCGGATATGGAAACTATGCAACCCCATCCGGGCCTTATGCTCCTCAACAACCGAAACGGCAGGCGTTATGGTGGGTTATAGCGGTCCTGGTTGCACTCATTCTTATCACTTCCGGCGTTTTTGCAGCCGTACAGTTCAACCAGAGAAATACAGGTGCTTCACCAACACCCCCTGCAACAACAGTGGCAAATGCGAACACACCTGGAGTAACGGCTACGGTACAACCGACGCCTACCCCAAAGCCAACGCCTTCGCCGACCGCCACGCAACAACCAACACCGACACCAACCGCGACCGCGCAACCTTCGCCCACGGCAGTTGCTATCGGCCAACCCTATACAGCAACAACACCAGGTCCAAATTGCGACAACGGAGGCGGCACGTGGACACTCTTCGGAAACCCACAAGTTACTTGCCAGAAAGTACAGCAAAGAACGAGAATCAGCAATACCGCTGCGTCTGCAACGTTAGAGGGCATGTTCTTAACAAATATTCCTAATCAGAGCACATATCCCACTAACTACGAGATCAAGGTACAACTGCAACAAGTGGTGACATCATCCACCGATTTTGGCGTCTACTTCCGCAATCAGCCCGGCACCCAGAAAGGGACTTATTCTTTCCTTATTCATGCCGACGGAAGTTGGGGTGCTTATGTCTATGACAATACGACGGGTGCACCAAAACAGATTGCCAATGGAAATAATGCAGTCACCGATATTCATACGGCTGCCATGATAGATATCGTCGTGAAGGGTTCTCAATTCACATTCTCCATCAATGGCACTCAGGTTGGTACGACAACCGATACGACGTATACACAGGGTACAACTGGTATTGCAGTCGATCAGGGAGGGACGATTTATGCCAGCAACTTCTCACTCTCGGCACCGGCATAGAGAAGTTTATCGTTTATAGGAGTCAGATTTACTACGCCCGCGATCTATGTTCCTCATTCCTATCAATGTGCGGGAAATTTGACATTGTTGCTGCATCTAGTACAATAGGAAGGAAGCAAGAGGTCAGGATTCGCTTCGTCTTCCCTGGCGATTATTTGGTATTTGGAGAGGATCCACAAGCGTGGCAATTGACAGCAATGAGTTATTAGGTCAGGTACTGGGAAAATGTACCCTTCAACATCTCCTTGGGCAGGGTGGCATGGGGGTCGTCTATCTGGCACGCCAATCACGACCTCGACGTACAGTAGCAGTGAAGGTTCTCGTACCAGGAATGCACACAGATCCCAGAGCACGTGCAGAATTCTTAGTACGTTTTCGGCGCGAAGCCGATGCAATTGCCGCCCTTGATCACATCAATATTATGCCTATCTATGAATATGGTGAACAGGAAGAAATGGCATACCTGGTCATGCCATTTGTGACAGGCGGTACGCTACGTACTCTGCTGGGGAAAAAAGGGATCCTTCCCCTGCCAGAAGTTATTCCGATCGTGGAACAGGCCGCCGCTGCCCTCGATTGCGCCCATGCGCAAGGCATCGTGCACCGCGACCTGAAGCCCGCCAATATTCTCTTTCACGCCGATGGACGCATCCTGCTTGCCGACTTTGGCCTGGCTAAGGTCGTGCGTGGAAACGAAGACTCCAGCAGTAGCGATAGCCTGGCAACTCTCACCAGCGCCGGGACAATTATCGGCACCCCCGAATACCTCTCACCAGAACAGAGCACTGGACAGCCAATCGGGCCTTACACTGATATCTATGCACTCGGCATCGTGGTGTATCAAATGCTCAGCGGCCACGTACCTTTTACTGGCGCATCACCAGTCGCAATCGCGCTCAAACATACTATGGAGACTCCACCACCACTTTTACCATTGAATCCTGCACTTTCACCAGAAGTTGAGGCGGTCGTAATGAAGGCAATCGCCAAGCTGCCTGAAGAACGCTTTACGAGCGCCGGCGAGTTTGCTCAGGCGCTTTATGCCGCTTCCCTTGGCACTCCAACAGCTTCCAGCCATATGCACGTTGTCCATACCGACAACAAAGCGACCAGTGCGATTCAAGATAAGCCTGCTAGGGGCAGGCACGCAAAAGCAGATGCTATCAACGAACCTGGCAAAGAACGATCCCCTTTAGAAGAAAACTCCACAGATCACGAGCAAGAACTGATGGAAGAGCATCAACATACGATGCGATCAGATAATAGCATCTCAAAACTGCCAACGGAGGAGCAACCGAGTGTGATTTTGGCGCAAGAACCGATGTTGCCCGATTATCAGGTTCAGGCACATATGCATCCTGAAAGTCCTGACCTGTATGCATCAGAAACGGTCGAGGCTCCTATGCCAATTGCATTTGAGGCATTGACTCCTCCAGTACATCAAGTATCGCCAGTCGTTGCTCCACCGCCTGTACGTCAGGCATCACCAACGCTTGCTCCACCACCTGTTATGGTTCCATCCAGGCATAAACAAGCCGCTCCGGGTCAGCAGACGACAGACAGATCATATCCTCCCACCCAACGTAGAGGCTGCCAATCGATGGCAATGATGCTGCTGGGCAGTCTCTTAACACTCATAGTGGTAGTGGGAGGGTTTATTGTCTACCTCAATCTCATGCCTAAAGGTGCGACCCATTCTACACAGACAGGGAGCGCACAGCAGGCAACAGCAACAGTTACCAAAACGCAACCTTTCACTCCACCCGCGTCATTGGTACCTGGAGTTGGAAATGTCGTGTATGGGACTGCGTCACCCGGTCCGCAATGCGATTCTCAAGGTGGTCAGTGGAGCAAGCAGGCAGGGATCACACTTACCTGCAATGCGAAAGGGGGATGGACGCAACTGACCAATGCTGGTAGTAATACAAGCGGCATCTTTCTCAATAAGTTAGCAGGTGGCAAGGCTATTCCTGATGATTATGTAATACAGGTGCAGGTCAATCTAAGTGCCGCCGCCACCACGCAGGGAATGGCGGGGATCTTTTTCCGCAATCAGTCAACAACTCCCACGGGAGCAGGCTCGTACTTAATCAACGCGGCTGGTACATGGTCGGGAAATATCCATGATAATCGGACAGGCGCGGTGACTCCACTCTACAATTCGGCGTTTCACGGAACCATGACGGCAACAGTTACCCTTGATGTTGCCGTGCAGGGAAACAGGTATACATTCTACATTAACGGGATAAACCAGGGGTACATAGAAAGTGGCCTGTATACAGGTGGCAATCTGGCACTGGTTGCGAATGCGGGCACAACCGTTTCATTCAAAGATATGGTCATCTACGCCCTGTAAATCTGGTCATTTGACACTTGCTCTTCTGACACGATAAGATCAAGGAACGAATTGTGATCCTCGAAATGCGTGATCTTGTCGTTTCGGAAAAGCTAAGGAGTTCTCTCATGACATTGAAAGACTTTAAAGATGCAGTCGTGGTCATTACAGGAGGGGCAAGCGGCATTGGACTGGCAACAGCCCGGCTACTCGCCACCGCAGGCGCACACCTGGTCCTGGCAGATATCAATGAACAAGGGCTACAACAGGCTGCTGAGCAAGTGAAGAAGAGCGGTCCAACGGTGCAGGTGATCACAAAGCGCACCGATGTCACCAGCGAGGAACAGGTCCAGGAATTGATGCAGATTGCGCATGACACGTATGGACGCATCGATCTGGTGATGACCAGTGCAGGTGTTGGACGCGGTGGACCAATAGACGCTTTCACGGGACAAGAAATGCAGGCCGTGATGAATATCAACTTCATGGGAACCTACCATTGTGTCAGAGCAGCACTGCCAGTAATGCGCCAACAACAGAGCGGTCATTTTGTTTTTCTCAGTTCCGCCGCTGGTAAATTGGGAGTTCCATTGCTTTCAGCTTACTGTGCAAGCAAATGGGCTGTACGCGGCTTCTCTTCGGCTCTACGTGCTGAGTTTTATGGAAGCGGCATTGATATCACAACCGTTTATCCTTCGTGGGTAGATACTCCTATGACGCAGCAACCGGGCATGGAGTTGATGAACATTGAAGCGAAACTCACGGCTGAACAGGTGGCCGAAGAAATCTTGCAAGCCGTACTTCAAGGACGCCATGATCTTACCCTGGCACCGGACGAAGACACTGAAAAACTGCTACAGATTATGCAGGAGAATCCAGATAAAGCCGAAAAATTAACGGGGCAGGCATTGCAGCAACGTTTGCAACAACTTGCCGGGGGAATGGCGTAGGCACAACATCCATGAAGTGCACACTCTCAACCAGCAACGGTTATCGCCTTCCACATGCTAAATAATTTGCATCCATCATCCTAATGTGATGCAACAGTGGTAACAAAGAAAGCCATCACAATTAACCAGCTAATAACCAGCGCGATAAGAACACGCACAGCGAGGCCGGAAACGACCGGGTGACGGCGCTGGGTCACAGTATGTGTAGTCGAATTCAACAGTAGTCATGCGACTCATAAGCTATAGAATTTCCTCCTATTCTAGCGTTCTATCTGTCGTTTAAAAGTATCCTGGCAAATCCCCTGCCAGGATGTATTTCACTTACAGATCGATTCACTGATTACAACGATATAAATTTATCAATACTAACACACGCTACCCTTTAAGTACTTTTTTCTGGCATTCGTCACATTCACAACTGGCTCGCAGCTTCTCATATGTATAGATGCCAGTTTTATGCCCATCCTCCCATACAGGCGTCAATCCATAACGACCAACGGGCTGAATATTGACGAGTGTCGTCTCTTCCAGGCTTAAACTTTGCTTGCTCTGCAACATGCCTGGCTGCCCACCTTCGCCGGCGCACCAGGCGCAGGGGCAAGCCCAACGCAGACGTTCCCAGCCATGGACACTTTCATGTTCATCGCTCCACATAAGAATCAACTTCCGGTTCTCTTCGTCCAGCAAAAACGATGTTGGTGCTGGATGATCATACTGACTCATATATTTATCCTTCTGTTCAGATGTGAAATCTTCAATAAAAGCACATGCGTTATCCTCAAATGGTCACCTCTATTGTAGTTCTTTTGGATGTGACTGTCTATAAGATAAACAGATGAGCCTTGCTTTTTTATCTCGCCGCCTCGTAAAACCCCTGCCCTTTCAGGCATGGGGAGATGTCACGAAAGGGGACTTCTGTCTTGCAAATCGCAAAGATGGAGAAGATCGTTACCTGTACTCATTATTCTGCGTTCTATGAATTAGATGTTTATACTACAATGGAGCTTGACCTATGATAGAAACGTTGTTGATTGGGGGAATGGCGGGCATACTGACCGCTATCATTGTCTCGTTGCTGGCCTTATCTATACAGAAACGAGCATTAAACAGAACGCAGGAAGCGCAACATGCGTGGGAGCGTGCACAAGAAGCGCGTTACCAGCAATGGGAGACGCGGCAGGAGCAGCATATCCTCACCATTGAAAACAAGGTATTGGGCAGTGTAGAGCAGCTCAATATGCAGTGGCAAGATTTCGAAGCCAGAGATGCGGAGCGTGTGGAAAATCTGAGGCGGCACTATGAGTTGGCTACTACGCAGGCACATATCGACTATGAGTTAGCTCGTTTGCCACACGTCGAGGATACGCCACTCACGATTGGGCAGCAACACCCTGTTACCACGCACTGGCAACCACCACGCCTGCAGGGTGCCGATCTCTCGCAGCGCAACCTCTCTTCACGCTATCTCGGCTATGCTGACCTGCGCGATAGTAAGCTCCGCAATGCGAATTTCTTCATGGCCGATCTCTTCCGAGCGTGGTTAGCTGGAGCTGATCTGAGCGGAGCTGATCTGTCAGCGGCGAACCTGACCGAGGCCGACCTGCGCGGCACAATTCTCAGTGGGGCAAATTTTCAAGTTACTGATCTCAATAATGCGGTTTTAATAGGAGCTGATCTGCGTGGAGTCCGCAACCTCAGCCTGGAACAAGTGCAGAACGCCATCTACGACGACACGACGCGTTTTGATGATGCCTTTGCCAATCATCTACCGCAAGCTCCTTATCCACAGCAACGACTTGCTCCATTCCATCTCACATCAGCGCGAGAATAAAAAGATACCGGTGTCATCCCCATCCCCAAGATGACACCAGTATCAAGTACATATAAACGCTCCCAGAAGGATGTTTACAGTACATAGCGCACTATACTCCTGCCGGGTTAAACGCGAGAGATTCCCAGGTAACAGTTTCATGAAGTTGTTGCCTGAATGGTAGAGAAAAAGCAACCGCAACAAGGGTCCAGACGGGATTGAAGGAACGCAAGAGACACCTTGACCAACACAAAACACTTGCACGATTGGTGAAATGTGGTACACTTTGTTGGAAATTATCGGCTCATTTGCCGGACCAATTATTTTAATTTAGAAGGTAGTATAACGTATGGGAAATGAACAACAACTACCATTAACAGGGAAAATTGCGCTAGTTACAGGAAGCAGTCAAGGCATTGGTCGTGCAATAGCGCAACGCCTGGGGCAATCAGGGGCAGATATCGTTATCAACTACCGCAGCAATGCGGGAGCGGCTCAGGAAGTCAAGGCGTACATAGAAGGATTGGGCAGACGCTGTATCATGGTGCGGGCAGATGTCAGCAATGAGGAAGAGGTGGCACATCTTTTTGCTGAAGCACAAAATGCGCTGGGACCCATTGCAATTCTCGTGAATAATGCAGGCACGACGCGCGACAAATTGATCCTGCAGATGTCGCTCAACGACTTCGAGCACGTCATGGATATCAACTTGCGAGCAGCATTTCTCTGCACCAAAGCGGCTCTACGCGGTATGATGAAGGCCCGTTGGGGACGTATTGTCAATGTGGCTTCAGTTGCAGGATTACTTGGAAACGCGGGACAGGCTAATTACAGCTCCTCCAAAGCTGCAATCCTCGCTCTAACGCTCAGTACCGCACGTGAAATGGCTAGCCGTAACATCACTGCCAACGCGATCGCCCCAGGATTTGTGCCCACCGAACTCACATCCACTGTTACCGAGCAGCAACGCAAATTCATGCTTGACACGACTCCTCTTAATCGTTTCGGTACTGTTGATGAGGTTGCTACGGCGGTCAACTTCTTTTGTTCTCCTGAAGCAAGCTATATTACAGGCCAGATTCTGGCCGTTGATGGTGGTCTGAGCATGCATATCTAAAAACTGGTGAAACATCCTGCCAATCGCACTTCTCTAACCAGATAATAGACATTTTCTGGCTAAGGAGGCTGCACATGGCACTTATTGAGACTGAAGAAACTAATCGTTTTACGTATGAGCGCTTCGCGGCGCACGCCTTTTACACTGACATCAATCGCTCGCTCGTCCAACAGGCACTTGCTCATCTACCAGAACGAGCGGGCACGTTGACTATTGTCGATATGGCATGTGGTACAGGTGCGGTCACACGCCTGATCGCTGAGGAACTGGCAAAGCAAGGACGCCTGGATCACGCACACTTAATCGGCGTCGACCCATCGGCGGAGGCGTTGCGCCATGCACGCACCGGGATGGATCAAATGGGGCTGGAGACCCACGCCGAGTTTATCCAGGGAGATGCCGAGGATCTTCCCACAATTGTCTCCAACGCCGATGCAGCTTTCTTCTGCAATGCTATTCATCTCGTCCCCAATAAACGCATCGCATTTGAACAAATGTCCACTATTCTTGCTCCCGGTGGGGTTTTTGCCTGTAACAGCGCCTTCTATGAAGGCACTTACGTCCCCGGCACAGAGCGCTTCTATCGCCTCTGGACACGCCGCGCGGTCGGTTGGTTAAAGAATAACCATCCCGAGGTGCATCTCTCACGTGAAGCGAAAGCTATGGCAATGCAATGGCTCTCTCCTCAAGAGTATGTGACCCTCTTCAAAGAAACTGGTTTCAGCAGCGTCGAAACAGTCCAAACAACCGTCACCATCTCGCTGGATGCCTGGCGAGACCTGGGTCAGTACTGGCTCTTCATCGATGGAGCACTCCCCGGCGTGCCCCTCGCTTATGGGGCTGAGGCGCTAGAAACTGCTGTTTACCAGGTTGGTCCAGAACTGGGAATGACTGAGGTGCCGCGCATGTGGCTGCAACTTGTGGCAACAAAAGCCTGACTGACGGCAAGATATTAAGATTGCTCGCGCCCGGCTATTGCACCATAATGCGTTCGTGATAGCCGGGCGCGAGCAATCTGGGAGTAAATGGCATGAAATGTGGCTATTGCCCACTTTGGAGCCTTACTACATTCTAAAGGATTAGTTACGCTCTTGTAGCACCAGATTTGTGGTCATCGCAACCTGCTCAAGCACCTGAACTCCGGTTGAGCGGCGAACATCCTCAGCGACTGTTTTCCCTACCTGCCTGGCGTTCTCTCGGAAGGCTGATTTTTTGATGACCCGTTGAATCGCCTCACGGATGTGAGCGACACTTGCCTTTTTGCCTAGTTTCAATCCAGCGCCTTTTGCCACAACATAGGCTGCGTTGGTGGGCTGATCTCGCCCAAAGGGAATGCAGATGAGTGGTACACCGCTTGCTAATGCTCGTGTTACCGTCCCGTGCCCTCCATGGCTCACCACTACTGAGGCGAATGGGAAAACCTGTGCATGTGGTACAGATCGGCATACAACAACATTCGCAGGAATTCTAAACTGCATCTGATCAAGTGTAGGACCTAAGGTCACCAGACCGCGCACTTTCAGTCCATCCAGTGCATCGAGAACCTTTTGCAAAACTTCTTCTTGCTGCTGATACGTCGTACTGAGGCTGACGACGATTAGAGGATAAGGGTGGTCAGAGGGCCAGGGCGATTGCCAGACATCGACCCAGGTAGGATCATCAAGAATTGGGCCGATATACTGATAATTAGGTGCTACCTCAGCTTTGGAATCAAAAGCGCGACTCGTCAGAATAAGAACTTTTGAAAGCTGATAAATATAGGCGTACAAACCCCGCATAGGTGGAAGTCCAAGTGCTTTACGCGTTTTTTGCAGATCGGCCATTCCCTGAGAAAGGACAATGCGTTGAAGCAAAAAAGCTTTGAAAGCAACCTTTGCTTTACCACCTGACCCAACTCCTGGGCCAGGTAGCAGAAAATTGCAATTTGGTATCAGCAATACCGTGGAGATGCCAGCCTTTTCAGGCGCAAAAAGCGCACTAATCAAGATATCGTTGACACAGCAAACATCCACCGGGTGGGTACGAAGTTCTTCTAAAACGTCGTGTGTAAATGCAGAACTCCAGAAGGTTCTTACAAATGATCTCAGACCGGCCACTGGACTCCCCTCGTAGTCCTTTGCAAGTGTAGAGCCAACGGACTTATCGCTACGATGGGGTGCCCGCGAATAGGCCGTATATTCACATCCTGCGGTCCGTATCTCCCCTTCGTTGCACGGATCGCTGATAACGCGAACGCTGTGTCCGCGTTCCACGAGACGACGAGCGAGTCCGAGGATAGGGGGCACATTGCCACCGCCTTCCCAGATGACAAACAAGAAACGGTACGTGGTCATGGGTAATCCTGTAGACATATTATGATTCCCCTTCAGAAAGCAGGTTCTTCTTCTCAAACAGAGCGCTCAACATCTCGTACATTGCCAATTCCGTCTGTTCTCGCGTCAAGACGGCATCAAATCGCAACAACTTCCAGGTGTAAACGTCGCAAAGGGTGACAAGTTGAGCGATGAGCCGCCCTCGCTCACTTTCTTCCGACCGTACAATAAAAGGTGCGAACACACGCTCGACCCACCGACGATGGTACTCTCGTCCAATCTTGAGGGTCTCATCTATTTGGAGGAAGCGCCCTTCCAGAGTCAAACTACGAAGCGATATGAGACCTACACTCTCATAGTGGTCAATCAGGTTGTTGAGTGCCCCTGTAATATCACCTACTGGAGCCACCTCCCTCTGTTGTGTGACTTTCTCCTCAAGCGATGTAGCCACCACAGCAAATAACCCTTCCTTTGACTGGAAGTGTCTCAAAATGGTTTGCACAGTAACTCCGGCACGTTCGGCAATCTCTTTCAGGGTAATGGCATCAAGTGGCTTTTCTTGATATAAAGCAAGTGCCGCATCACACAAACACTGGCGTGTAAGTTCACTGACCTGCGCTTGAACAGTACCTCTATAGTGACGCTTAGCCATATTCGTAATATCCTGTTATCCACACTCATAGGATGTTAATCCGATACAATTGACGTTAATTACGTTAACATATGTTGAGAGACTTGTCAAGTGGTGCTTTTGCAAAATGAGAGGTGAGCAGCCGCAAGCAATATCATTGAGAGGTCCTCTGGCCTGTAAGCGTATTCCTGACAAATGGAGATCTGGACTTTGTACATTTCAGCAACGATCCCTCTAAGGTTAACGTCCTCACCTAAATTCCTCCGACATTCGTGTAAGAAGCAGGGAAAACGGACTGTTTCTAACAGGAAAAACGGAGATACAGAAATATTATGGGTATAATAACCAAAAATTGGAAGGTACTTGCTGCGCTAGCAGGTATTGGTATGGCAAGAGAGATATGGACGCGGAACCATATGCTTGACTTGCAAGGGCAGGTGGTTCTCGTAACAGGTGGTTCACGAGGATTAGGCCTGGCTATAGCGGAAGAGTTCGCACAGCAGGGTGCAAAATTGGCCCTTTGTGCTCGTAAAAAGGATGAGTTGGAGCAGGCACGTCTCAAATTGCTGGAGTTTACAAGCGATATATTCACGGTCGTCTGCGATGTCACAAAGCCAGAAGATGTACAGAGCACCATAGAACAGGTTAGTGAGCATTTTGGACATGTTGATATACTTGTCAATAATGCCGGTATCATCAGTGCTGGCCCTCAACAGACATTGACGCAGGCTGATTTTGAGGAAGCGATGGACACAATGTTCTGGGGCGTTTTCAATATGGTTATGGCAGTTCTGCCCCAGATGAAGGAGCGCAGGCAAGGACGTATCGTCAATATCACCTCGATTGGCGGAAAGGTCAGTGTTCCACATCTGCTCGCTTATTGCAGCGCAAAGTTTGCAGCAACTGGCTTCTCAGAAGGACTACGTGCTGAACTAGCAAAAGATGGTATTACAGTGACTACCGTTGCACCAGGATTGATGCGTACAGGGTCACAGATTAATACGAAGATGAAGGGGAGCGAGCACCGGACAGAATATACGCTCTTTACCTTGCTCGATACGCTTCCCATCTCCTCAATCAGTGTGCAAAGAGCTGCGCGGCAGATTGTTTACGCGACACGGCGTGGGACGGCGGAACTGGTCATTAGTATTCAGGCGCAGATTTTTACACGTCTGTATGGGGCTTTTCCAGGCACCATGACCGATATATTAAGTCTCGTCAATCGGTTTTTGCCTGCAGGTACAGGAAAAACAGGCTACCAGGGGAAAGAAAGTGAAACCCCTGTATCAAAGTCATTCTTGACTTCAGCCGGTCAGAAGGCATCACATACCTACAATGAGATTGAGAATGAGCGCCCTTAAGTAGAGAGGAGATGTACTCTCAGATCATAGATCGCCATTTACTCATTTTTCTCTAGACTAAAAATACAAAGCTACACATGTATTCTACTGGTATAGCTTTGTATTTTTGTTGTAGATATAAAGAGCACATTAATTTTCTAGGGGAAAGATTGACGGCAGCAATATGAACTGCTATCATAAAATCATATGGGATCTTGATAATAATTTTAACCTTGGGGGTATGAAGCATCCCAACAAAATATGTTTATAAGGATGAATATTTTCTTCTCCGTGTGTAAGCGCCGGGGCATAGGAGTAGTCTGGTGAGGGATATACACGAAGTACAAACCTGGCGTGAGCTGCTGGGAATCATTATTAGCGACTTGAAGGAGCGACAACGCCTCATCGATGCGCTAAATGTGACATCTATTACATTAACCCGTTGGGTAAGTGGAGAGTCAGATCCACGACCACAGAACTTACGTCATTTGTTAAGCGTTCTACCACAACATCGTGACCACTTCATTGAGTTGTTAAAGGAAGAGCGTGGGCTTGATGAATTTGCTAATCCAGTGACAGAGGAAGCAACATCTGGCGAGATCCCTTCTGAATTCTACGCACGTGTCTTTGTAGCCCGTGCAACAATGTCTGATAGTTTACGCTTCTGGTCGACATGCAATCTTATTTTACAGCAGGCACTCGGGCAACTGGATCCTGATCGGCAAGGAATGTCCATCTGGGTCGTCAAGTGTATGCTCCCTTCAGGCCCGTATAACAAAGTACGTAGTTTACGTGAAATCGTAGGGCAAGGCACACATCCCTGGTCAGGCAATCTTGAGCAGCAGGCAATGTTCCTGGGAGCTGAGTCGCTTGCAGGTAATGTCGTCACACTCTGCCGACCTGGCATTATTGAAAACCTTGATGAAGAACACAATCTCATGCCAGCCGCACGCGTAGATTTTGAGAAAAGTGCAGCGATTTATCCTATTCTTTATGAAGGACGTATCGCTGGTGTCCTGTTAATTTCCAGTACCCAATATAATCATTTTCTTTTACAGACGCGCACAGCACTGGCTCAGAATTATGCCGATCTCATTGCACTGTCGTTTGAGGAGAATGATTTCTATGCGCCAGAGGACATCGCTCTTTGCGTCATGCCTTCGCATAATGAACAAAAACAATATTTTACAAGATTCCGTCGCCTTATGGCCGATACAATGATTCTTGCCGCCAGTAAGAATCAACCTGTCAATAACATTGAGGCTGACCAGATTGTATGGCAAAGCCTGGAAGAAAAACTGCTTCAACTCTCGATTGATAATAAAATGCTTTAACGTTAGTCTAGTTAGAATTTGAAGATGTGCTATGTTTGATGATTTTCTGCAAGGTGTCAATCAATACTGGACACAAACCTGTATCGGGCCAGGAACGCTTTCCGTGAACGACTCGATACTGCGTTTTTCTATTCCAATTATACTTCAGGGAGAATATGCAGACGCGCAGATCGATGACTACGCGGGACGGATACGTTCGGCATTTCCCTGGACCCCACCGTTACGCATGGAGGTACGCGCACGTTCATCTTTGCCAGCCGCTGGACCCACTTCTCATAGTGAAAGCGGAGAGATCCTGCGAGGAACAGCCGGATTTGGTTTCTGGAACTATCCCTTTTCCGTGCGGGGAGATCCTTTGATGCTACCAGAGGCTGTCTGGTTCTTCTACGCGTCCCCACCGTCGAATATGGCTCTCGTACCCGGCGTACCCGGTTGGGGATGGAAAGCCCAGGTTGTTCATAGTATGCGTCCAGGCGCATTGCTGGCAACCGTTCCAACAGCCCTTTCAACCGGTTGGGCACGCATAACTGGACGAACGGAGCGGTCCGCACGCTGGCTGCAACGCTTAAGTGGTGCGTGCGAGGCGCTGGTTCCAGTGCCCATGACAGACTGGCACTCCTATACACTTGAATGGCGCAAGGATAAAGCACAATTCTGGGTAGATGGCGTTGAAATTCTACGCGTGCTCCAACCACCCACTGGACGCCTGGGATTTGTGGCCTGGTTAGATAATCAATACACAGTGGTTACACCACGTGGTATCTATCGCTCCGGCACGGTATCAAGCGGATCTGAATGGTTTGAACTCGATTCGGTAAACATTGAAGCTCTATAGTGCTCGGCTCTCCACGGGCTTGTAGAACCGCGCCTTACAAATTGGGCATTGTTCTATACATCGGTCACAGATCAATGAGTAGATGATCGGGTACGACATTATAATTGTTGTAAAATAATCACGCTTGAGTGTCAGGATCTACAGCTACTAGAAATGGCGAGGAAGCAGAAAAATCTATACCAGATAAAGGATAAAATCTCTTGTTTATCATCCCTGAAGATTTCGCACGCTTCATGATAAAGCTTTCTGGAGAAGAAGGCCGCGCCTGGCTCGACCATCTGCCAACAATCCTTAGCACTTGCGAGGAACGCTGGAATCTGACAATTGGTGCCCCAGTTGATAATCTATCATTTAACTATGTGGCCCCGGCGGTTCTTGCTGATGGAACTGAGGTTATGGTGAAAACAGGGCTGACCGACGAGTTCCCATCCCAACCACGGGCATTACAGCACTTTAACGGACAAGGTACGGTGCGCCTGTTGGCATATGATGAGCACAACTCAGTAATGCTCTTAGAACGCCTGCAGCCAGGAATTTCTCTGCGTTCAGTAAAAAATGACGAAATCGCAACCTCGATAGCAGCGAATGTTATGCGTAAGATATGGCATCCACTGCCCCAAGAACACTATCCCTTTCCGACTATCTACGATTGGGGCAAAGGTTTTGCGCGATTACGCAAACTGTACGCTGGAGGCACAGGTCCCGTCCCATCCACAATGTTCGACAAAGCAGAGCAACTCTATTCCGAGCTTAGCGCATCTATGGACGAACCGGTCTTGCTCCATGGTGATCTCCATCAAGACAATATTCTCTCCGCCGAACGCGAACCATGGCTGGCAGTCGATCCCAAAGGCGTGATTGGTGAACCTGCATACGAGACTGGTGCGCTACTACGTAATTTCTGGCCCGATATCCTCTCTATTCCCGACCCGAAGTCTCTTATGACGCGACGCATCGACCAGCTTTCCGCCGCATCAGGCTTTGATCGTGTGCGCATTCATGCCTGGGGATTCTCCCAGGCTGTACTATCAATGTTGTGGGGCATCGAAGATACAGGCAAACTTGCAGATGAAGGGCTCTACTTCGCTGAGTTGTTAGATGCTATCAAGATGTGATGATTAGCGATGCAGTCTCCACCTTTTACTGGTTTCTACCGCTTTATCGCGTCCGTGATTTATCAAATCGCCACCGGAATTGACAGATCGCGGACACAATAAACGCGGTTCCTGACGGTTTTATGCCTCTACTCGTTCACCTTTTTTCTCAGCCTCCGGCAATACCTCATCAATAATGCCATAGGCCACAGCCTCCTGAGCGCTCAGGAAAAAGTCGCGCTCGGTATCCTTCTTGATACGTTCCATACTTTGTCCAGTATGTTTCTGAATAATACCGTTCAATGTATCACGCATATAGAGTATTTCACGGGCATGGATATCGATATCCGTGGCCTGACCCTCGATGCCACCACCCTGGATAAGAGGCTGATGCAGATGAATGCGTGAATTGGGCAAGGCTCGTCGCCGCCCACGATCACCCGCCAGCAACAGAATAGTACCGAAACTGGCCGCGTATCCCACGCAGGTCGTGGCAACCGGGCATGGGAGTTGACGCATCGTGTCATAGATCGCCAGGCCAGCCCTTACCACACCTCCTGGTGAGGTGATATAGAGATTGATTTCACGCTCCGGACTCTCTGACGCCAGGAACAAAAGTTGCGCAACGACCAGATTAGCGATGCCATCTTCGATCGGACCATTGACCATGATAATACGTTCGCGCAAGAGGCGTGAGTAAATGTCGTAGGCACGCTCACCACGCCCGGTAGTTTCGATCACAGTAGGGATAACAGCATGTGCAGACATAATCTTGCTCCTTTTATTTTACAATCTGACGAACGAAGTAGTAGTACACCAGCGAGACATCACCCGTTGGTCCCTGGTTGAGCACTCCATTGAGTAGCCAGCCTTCACGCCCAAGCTCATTCAAACGCTCGACATCAGGCAAGGCATTTTTATTGATGTCGATGGTCAGGACATGATACTCCCAACGAATGGGGTCCAAGGGCGCATCCTCATAGATCATAATCTTGGGCGTGAAGCCTATGGAATTCTGCTCAATGGCATGTATGTGATATTTAAGTGGCGATGTAACTGACATAGTTGTGCTTCTCCTTTTTACGTTGATATAGTATCCACCCGGACATCGTAAATGTTGTCCGTACGTTGACTATAGCATGCTGATAGACTATACTGATAGGGTCGTTATATGCTGTAAGCATAGGTGAAAGAAAAACAATGCTGTGAGCATAGATAAGGATAGAGAAATGGCAGATTTACAGGAGATTCTGGGAAGGGTGATTCGGCAAGAGCGGCAATATCGTCGCCTCACGATTAAAGAATTGGGCGATAAAGCTGGCCTTTCAGAGATCTACGTTGGCGAGATTGAGCGTGGACAGAAGTATCCCTCGGCAAAGGTACAGGAGAGTATTGCACGCGCTCTGGAGCTTGACCTGGCAGAACTACTGGAGTTGATGGCGGAAGAGATTCGGCGCGAACGAGATCCTCAGATGACAAGGGCCATTGGTTTTACCTTGCCCGCCACTCCAGGGCAACCGCGACGCATCGTGATCAAAAATATCATCAATATGCTCGACGAGGGCGCGGTGGAGAGCGTTGCAGATTTCAGCGCTTTTCTCCTTTCCAAACGCTTAGACCCACTAGAATAACTTGCTACGCCCTATCTGGTTCCAGCAACAAAGCAAACAGGCGACCGATTGCACAGTAAAATTGAACATGCAACTGGTCGCCCGTGTGCTTTCTATAGTTAACCTGCCACTTTCATGGCAGGTGTTATTTTCTATTGCATTTGCATAATCGTCAGCACACTTGCTCCTGATTACGAAGCGCTCAATGCGTTAAGGGTGTTGGTGTTATCATCAGTGAAGAAGACACGGAGATTGCCCTTTTTATCTTTAATGGCGGCGACACCGAAGAGTGCTGATCCATTACCCTGAGCATCTACCACCACGGGATCAATCGCTTTAACCCCAACCACTTTTCCACGTGTCATGTTAAGTTCCACCAGATTATTGTCGCCCAGATTCACTACCAGCAGGTCTCCATTAAACGGATTGATTGCGAAGCCGCCAGGGGTAAACAAGGGCTTGCCAGCGAAGACGGTAACGCCTTTTCCTGTTCCCTTTGTCCCATTGGAATTGAGCGTGCTACTGTGAGCGAAGGCGGCGATGCGGCTATTGGCAGGATCGATTGCCAGCAAGACATCTTTCAGCGTGCGATTACCAAGCTTGAGTTCAGGTAACCATTTAAGGCCAATCTTAGTTGCGGCCCCATTTTTGTCAAGTTGACCGATCTGGACTACTTTGAAGTGTGGTAAGCCTTTGCTTTGTGGGATTACGTCGATACGATCAATGGTAGCATCGATAACATTGCCAACAAAGAAGGAAATGCTCACGCCGTCTCTATAGACCTTTCCACCATTCGTAGCCATTCCCCAGGGGTGATTGAGGAGAGGATTGGTGATTGTCGTGAGAAGAGTGCCATTGGGAAGAAATATCTGTACATCATTAGCAGTTTTATTCGATACCCAGAGCGATCCACTTTTGTTATTGAATACTAGATCAGCCGGCCCCGATGTTGCGTGACTGGGCGTGATGTTGAAAAGATGACCAGGTCCTTTTTGGTCCGCGAATTTGACGATTGTATTACCAGTATCGTTATTTCCAATATTCGTGACCAGGAGGTCTCCCTTTTTGAGGCCATTCGATCCATCACTAATCGCAATACCATAAGGATTAGGATCAACCGTTATTGTTTTACCATGCGCATTTATAATCTGATCAGTTTTGCCAACCATTGTAATCTTCTTAAGACCATTGATAGTCGTAATGGCATCATGATCGGCTTTCTTCCCCAATGAGGCGGCTTGAGAAAGTGAAATCTTCTGGGTGGCGAAGGTTATTCCAGCCACCAGTAACACAGCAAGCATTATACCAATACCTGCTATGAGGCGCGGTGAGAAAAAGCGTTTCTGGCTCACCGGAGTCTCTGATGGCTGAGCGCCAGATGTTGATCGCGACGGAGTCATTCTTCTCTTCCTTTTCTTTACAATGAGGATGTTTATACTCTTTCTATGTTTAGATACTTTATATGATGCTTCATCCTGTAAGCATCAATATTCCTCTGTATATTCAATCACACGCTTACCTTTAACCCTTTTTACCAATGTTTTGCAGATGAGACTAATTACCTAACCTTTAGTACTTTTTTATGAACCGAATCTCCACATCGGCACATCCCTTCTTTATTTCTCAATATGCTACGATCTCAATATGCTACGATCTGGATACTTCACCAATTATTATCTTCTCTCACGTTTCCACATCAGGAAGCCTATGATGCAAGAAGGTCGGCGGGGTTTCTAACTGTTGTGGAGCATCATGTATAGTATAGAAAGATGATGTTTTCACCGCCTGCCAGTATCGAATGTTTTGCCATAGAACTATAATAGGACTATAAAAGGGGAATTTTATGAGCCGATTTCAGGGATCAGCCCATTTTCGCTGGCTATGGAGAGGGTTATGTATTTGCGGCCTTTTAGCGGCGGTCGCCTGCACACCCAATACTCAGCAGGCTGCATCGCGAGGCTCATCATCAACGGCAAAACCAGTCTTGCCAGGTCAAAAAATATGGAAACAAAACGTCTCGTCCTTCTTGTTCGGCACAAACGATACGTATGAATGGTTACCCAATAATATTCAAACGCAGCCAAAAATTCAGCAGGCGCTGCATGATGCGGGCTTTACATTGATCCGTACTTTTTTCCCTGATAAAGCGAAAGATGCAGATATCAATAAACGCGTTCAGACCATTGAGAACAGCGGCGCTCAATGCCTGGGAGTGATTACGAACATCTTCAATACAACGTTCGATGAGCATCTTGTCACTATGCTGGGTCCACGCTGCCAGCTCTATGAGTTTGGCAATGAGCCAGATCTCAATAACGTTTCCATCCAGAGCTACTTACAACAATGGAACAAAGAGATTCCACGCCTGCGCCAGATGAATCCCACCGCTAAATTTATTGGCCCGGTTACCTATAATGATCAGGGTAATCACGGCTACATGAAGAGCTTTTTGGAAGGTGTTGCGACCTCAAAGGTACTGCCCGATGCAGTCAGCTTTCACTGGTATCCCTGTTATCAGGATACAATGGAATCTTGCCTGGGCAAGGCGAACACCTACAGCCAGGTTGCGCAAGGCGTACGTTCATTAGTACACTCTATATTGGGCAAGGATCTGCCCATCGGCATCTCTGAGTGGAACTATGATCCCGGCAATCCCCCACCGGCGTATGGGGATAACCAGCAATTTATCAACGAATTTTCGGCGGCAGCCCTCCAATCTATGATTCAAGGTGGCGTCGCTTTCGCCTGTCAGTTCGATGCGGCCAGCTATTCTGGTTATGGTCGCCTCGATATGTTTGATCTCACAACCAACCAACCCAAACCACAATATTATGCGATCGCCAACGTCATTAAAGCCTATAATCCTGCCCCCAGAGCCAGTTTACCCGCGAGCGTCCCTACAACTGGTCCTGCACTGAGCAAAACGGGGCCACTCGTCTCACGTGGGAAGCCTGTGTATTGCGCACATAATGATGCTGGTGCGGGAGGCGATAATGCGATTGTGAGTGGACACTATGGCAACTGGTCGTTCTGGCGACCCAGCGTTGCGGCGCTTCCCAGTTGGTGTGCAATTAAGGTGGGTACAGGGCCAACGCGCCTCCTCATGACCTGGAGTAGTGATTATGTGTTTGACTATATCAGCAACACCGGTACTACGCCGCAAGATTATACAATCGCCGTTTCAGGAAATAGCACGAATGGCGAGGATGGAACATGGAATACTCTTGTCACAGTGACAGGAAATCACACGCGCATTCGTGAGCACCTCCTCCCGTTCGTGGGTGAGTCGTGGGTCAAGATGACCATTACCAAAGGGCAGGCACAGGCCAGTCAACCTTATATCTTCATCGATCAGGTCGATCTTTACGACGTTTCGCAGAGCTTGAATGATACTTTCTTCTTTTCGGGCGACTCTATCACTGGCATCGCGTACAATCGCGCCGATGAAAACCAGCCCTCTTACGCCGAATTGGTACATGCCGCCTATCCACAACGCTTCCCGGCAATGCTGAATGGAGGATTGGGGGGGTGGAATAGTGATGGAGCGGTACAGGATATAGATCTCTGGCTCAGCCTGAATCCTGACATTCATTATTGGCTCCTGGGATGGGGTACAAATGACGCATTCGATCAGGTGGCACCAGCTCATTTTCAGGCCAATCTACAGATCCTTGTGGACAAAATCAAACAGGCAGGTCATGTCCCAATATTCGCACACATCCCCTACCTTGCGCGTCCAGGCTTCGATGCAGAAGTTCAGGCACTGAACGCCGCCATCGACAAAATTACAACCACGAACAATCTTACGAAGGGGCCAGACCTCTACCAGCTCATTCATGCGCATGCTGCCGATTATCTACTCAAGGATGGTACACATCCAACACCTGCCGGGGCCAGGGCGATGAATGAGGCATGGTTCGAGGCATTGCGACCCGTTTTGTATAATTAAACATTGGTTGTTGGCTTGGTTACCTGTGGGCAAATCTGGCCTACCTGTGTTGTCTGGTGATCGTTCTTTTACCGGTTGGCGTCATAATGTTCGATAAACTGCCAGCAGTACTCACGTTGCGCAAAAATTAGTAGGGTCTATTAATGGATAAGGACATCAGGCAATCATCTGTTCGCGTAAACAGATGTACCAACGCACCAACGCACCAACGCGCCAACGTAGGGACCATCTTTAGAGCGTCTGGCAATTTATTGATGTGCTTACCCCGAGCATAAGATCTCAATAAATTGCCAGACGCTCTAAAGATGGTCCCTACCCCGGAAAATTGGTCATGCCCTATCTGACGGCTGCCTCCTGAGGCTCAATCGTTGTTGGGGTTGGGGTTGGTGCCTGGAAGACCAGTTTCTTGGAGATAAAGAAATTGTAGACGAAGGCGACAACGATACCAGCCGGATTGGCGATATAGACGTTGACGTGGAAGAATTTGACGAGAGCCAGGGCAGCAAGATAGGAGAGAAGCAGGGCCGAGAGGCTGGTTAACTGAGCCTTGCCCGCTCGTCTGACCCAGCCCCAGCCAGAGAGATGCTGTTCGCTATAAGTAAAAAGCTGGTTGAGTACAAAATTAATGGTCGTGCTGACCTCAAATGCACAGGCTGAAGCGAGAGGGTAGAAGCCATGCATAAGGGACATAAAGAGAAGTAGGGCCAGATCATTGACGGGAATACCGATGCCGCCTACTAATCCATAGCGAATAATACGCATTTTGAAGAGTCGTTTTAGAAAAGAATTCATTTGAGAAAGCACTCCTCTGCCATAGGTTTTAGATAGAACATATATATCTATCCTACCATGCACGAAGCTTTCTCGCAAGAAATTGGCCTATCAGGGCCATTTCGCTCATACATATCATTATTCGAAAAGTGGACTAAAATCCAGTTCATAGGAAGCGTTTTGCAGCTTGCGCTGGCTTACGACATGTGCTGGCACACCGCCAACCACGGCGTATGGAGGTACATCCCGCGTCACTACGGCACCCGCCATAACGACGGCACCTTCACCAATAGTGATGCCTGCCAGGATGGTTGCCCGCACACCGATCCAGGCATGGTTGCCGATGACAATGGGCCGATAGTCATCGGGGAAAAGGGGATCGTTCATATCATGGGTGCCAGTCACCAGCCACGCACCAGCGGAGATGCTGACGTTTTCCCCAATGATCAGGCCGCCTGTTGTATACAGAAAACATCCCTCGTTGATTACCGTACCTTTGCCGATAGAAACCTTCGTACTACGTATGCCTCCCAATTGTACATGCTGCCCCAGAAGGAGTGTAGCATGTGGGCCAATCTGCCAGCCCAACACACGACGATACCAGGTAAGGCGAAATCTATGTGAGGGAATATGCGCAATAAGGTGATTTGTCATATATTTTATGAGAGCATTAAACATTTAATTACTCCTTTATACTTAATAAACGAATAGCTTTATATGGCTGTGTCTTTTCCTCATCGCTCTTCTCGAGTTGGTCTGTATCAGAAAAGTGTACCTCGTTTCCATAAGCAGGAACGAGTGGATCGGTCAGTTCCAGGCGAAAGGCAAAGGCAGACTCCATTTCCTGTTGCTTCTCCTCAGTGGCAAGCCCGGATGCCTCTTCTAATAACTCTTCGACACTTTCAGCAGCAGGAATAGCCTCCCCCTTCTGGCCGGCTTTATTGCGGATCGAGGAGTAGAGCGCTTTGATATCTTCACGCGGGATGGTGCCCAACAGTGTCGATGCCACAAAGTACGTTAGCGCGGCAAGGGATAAAATTGTAACAAGATTTGTCTGGCGCGTTGCCCAGATCACTCCTGCCATCACTGCACTTGCTGCAAGTGCCTTTGCGCCTACCTTCACACTACCCATTGGCCGCAGAGCACGCGGTACAAACATCAGCGCGAGACACATGAGCAAGAACTCTGTCAGCGAAGTCACGGCTGCTGCACCTATATGCAGATACCTGGGGATCAGAATAACGTTCAAACCCACATTAAACACCAGCGCAATCCCAGCCATAATAGTAATATTTTTCTCACGTTTGGTACTGATAAGGGTAGAACTGAGCACACTATTGATGTAAAGGAAGACCAGACCAGGAGCCAGCAATTGTACGACAGGAACGGCCTGCGCAAACTCGGCACGGTGATAGAGAAAACCGATAATATTAGGGGCCGCCACACAGAGCGCCACCGCAATGGGAATACCACAAAAGAGGAGGAAATTCATAGATTTCTCTACTGCTATCTTCAAATCCTTCTCGGAATGTGCAGAGAGCTGCGAAAAAATGGGATACATAATCGCACTTATAATCAGGCTTGGTAGGAAGACAAGCGTATCAAAGAGGCGATATCCCGCACCATACCACCCCACAACAGCCGCGCTTGCCACCAGAGAAAGAAAAACAGTATCAATACGATAATAGATGACACCAAGAACGCCATAGACAAGAAACGGAATACTCTTACGCACAAGTTCACGGATAAGTGTCAGATCGAGACTGGTAGGAATACCAATCAGACGCACTGCCCATGCGCTCTGCCAGAGGAGACTGGCAAGAGAACCGCCCAACAGAATCCAGGCCATAACCTGTACTCCCGCGCCATAGCGTAAGGCGATCACTCCAATCAGCGCACTCAATCCCTTTTCAAGAATTGTGCCAATCACGGGAAAAGTTACACGACTAAAGGCATAGTGAAGAGAACTAATAGTATTTCCTAGCGAACCACTTAAGAGAGTCACACCGCAGATTGCGACCAGCGCACGTACTTCCATAGGATAATTGAGGAGCCAGCAAGCAACTAATGCACCACTAAAAAAGACGAGCCATAAAACAAATTTAATACAGAGAATATTAGAGAGGTAACGTAACGCCCTGGACGGCTCCTGGGCAACGTCGCGTGTCAATTGTTGATTAAAACCAAATTCTATAGGGAAACCAATAAGCGCTACAAAGGTGATAGCAAAGTAGAGTTCGCCGAATTTGACATCGCCCAGAAAACGTCCGTAGGCGATGGTCAAGAGCAGCGTTGAGCCCCATGTTACTCCTTGCCCAAGCAAAGAAATAACGGTATTTCCTATTACTTTTCTTAATCTATTCATGCTCGAAGCGTAGCATCAGAAGGTAGGATTGGAATGTTTTGAAAGTACAGAAATGGCATATTTTGCCTGCGCAATGCTCTAAAAATAGCATGGGGGCGTTCTCATCTCTCTAGAGAACGCCCCCACATCGTTGTGACTGTTCAGGAGAATGAAATGCGGGTATGCTTGCAGAGGAAAGGAGAAACAACGATATGCCTATATACGAACTGCCCCAGAGAGGCTGGAATTTGTTTGCCAGTGTCCTCCAGGAGATCCTTGTCGCACATGGGCTGGGACTGGGCCATCTCGATGATCGGGCGCAGATTCATCGTGAGAAGGTACGCCGTCTGCAACTCTCTCTCAAGATACCGAAAAGTTTTCCAGTGCTCAATATCGATGAAATGGAGCGGGTCATCACGATCTTTCAACTGAACCGCAACGAGAAGACACGCCTGCGTGCTGCTCTCCTTGCTACCTCAATTGAAGAAACGCTCATGGACCGCATCAATCCAGATGACGCACTCAAGGCCGCAGAACAAATTTTTCGCATCATCGAACAGGCCCTCCAGGAGCATGCACATGAACTGGTAGGCATTGGCGCTATTAAGGGAGGAGGTACTATGACGTCTGAAGAGAGTGAGATTGATCGCAAACTGGGAAACGCACTCACCGCCATCGATCATGCAACGCTTGCACTCCATCTGAGCCGCAACGCCGATGCTCAGGTCGAACGTGTCGAGCGAGCACAGCAGGCACGCGATAGCTTTCTCTCAGCACTCGCCGAACTCGACCAGGCGGCTCCCGCTCTCAAGATGCAGGACCCGTGGCAGGTCTGGCACAATGAAGCGCAACAGGGACTGGCTGCCGCACAGAGTCGCCTGGCTGCGCTCGGAGTATAGATCCTGTTCCAGGGTTGATTATAACATGCACTTTTACAGTAGAAAATATAGACTTTTAAGCAATGTTATCGTTCTTCCAGTTCACCTAAACCAACAAATCATAGTGTAGCCAGCATGAAAGGGAAAAATATGATGGCACAATCTACCACCCAGGCTTGCACAAACTGCGGCACCTCAGTCCCTACTACGATGCGTTTCTGTCCAAACTGCGGAACAGCTGCGAGTACAGGTGCCAACAATTCTGAGGGCTACGCTCCGACACAAAAGACACCACCACTACCATACGCTGTGTATCCACAGCAGCAAGCACCTCAGCCAGTCTACCAACCGGTGGCACCAGGGCAGCAGGGATATCAACCGCCCTTCCAGCAATCTCAGCCAGCACCGGCGTATGCGCAGCCACAGAAAAAAGCAGGGGGAGGAATACTGCGCGTGGGAGTGATTCTCCTGCTCCTGCTAGTCCTTCTCGGCGCAGGTGGGTACTTTGCCTTTCGCTATGTTAGTGGTCGTGTTGGCAATATTGTGACAACAGGCACGAACAAGGCAAGCACACCGACCCAGGCCCCACTGACCACAACGCCAATTAATGCTACGGTCAACTATGCAAGCGTTGATGTCACAGTTGTCAGTGCACAACAGGCGACGAGCTTTGCAGATGATACGCAGACGCCAGCACAGGGAGTGGTCCGCCTCAATTTGCACGCCGTCCAGGTGGATGCGGATAACGTGTACTCTGTGAGTGCTCCTACTTTTGCGTATCCTGAAGTGTTTGTCCTGCTGTTACCTGGAGGCAACAAAGTTACCCCAGGTAATTATAAAGACCTCAGCGGACCAGCCTCGGCAAGGGGTTCAGACAACCTGGATTGATTTTCCGGCCCCCACAAGTCTGAAAGTTAGCCAGATGACCCTGCAAATCGGCAAAGATACGGAAGAGCAAATACAGGTTCCATTAACGGGCCATGCCGACCTGAGCCAGTATCAACCGAAACAGAGTACGCCCAATCTTCGTGTGCAGTTTGGAAATCTGTTTTGGACGCTGAAAAAGGTCACATTCAAACTCAGTGACAGCGGTACTCAGGTCAATAAGAACATGCGCTTCCTGGTCCTCGCCTTCTCAATTGATAATCCAGGCACTGATGGCAATAACGGGTATGGTCCTGATTACGTTCGCTTGCAATATAGTGGGACGACTATTACATGCGAACAGTTGGTGATTGGCAACATCGATGCTAACACGACCAATATCCCAGGGCTGATTTCCTTCCTGGTGCCGCAAGATACCACAGCAGCAACATTTCTATTGCTGCCAGGGCACACCCCCGGTGCAACAAGTCAGGCGAGCATACCTTTTCAGATCCCATAGCAGGTTTCACACGCACTGTTACGATGAGCGGAAACAGTGAACCTTACCAGCCCGTGATTTGAAAGCCAGCCCAATAGTAGGGATCAGCATAGGGGCAATCACCAGGAACGAGCTCTTCGGCGGAGGATTGAACAATCTCCTGCGCCTGAAGAGCATCAAAGCGATTAGCTCGCCCACGTACCGCGACAAGATGCTCTATGTTTGTTGACGCATGATCACTGGCGACCATTTCAGGCCTTTTTGCCGGATTGTTCGCTTCTACCGCGAGAGACGAGATAGTCACCTGCCAGAGCTGCAATTCCTGGTTGGTGACAGTTCGTAACCAGTGCTGAGCGCGAGCCAATGCTGTGGCTGGAGGTTCCGTATACATCTGAGGAAACCACTCAAGCGCGAAACGCACCATCAGGAGATACGTTGCGCGATCGTCCACAGACCACAACGAAGCCAGAATGGCCGCAGCCCCCGCTTGTAGCATACCTGCTGCAAGGCTACGCACCTCGTCACGAGCACCTTGCATGTCGAGGATCGCGGTCTGACACGCAGACAGAATGAGCAGCCGGAGTCCTCGCAGATCAACCTGGTCACTCAACATATCGGCCAGGGTCAATTCTTCCTCGTGAGCGAGGATGAGCCGCGAGCGCAAAAAGTTCTGTGTATCGAAGATACCATGACAGGATGCATTCACTACCAGACCGGTGCGTAACGCTTTGATCAACCAGTCACGGGAAGCCTGCCACTGCACTTTGACATTCGCTGAGCGCTCCAGGCGCTTCCCCAGTTCTGCCAACGTAAAGGCCTCGGCCTCACCCCAGCGCAGGTTCTGTTGCGTTGGATAGGGATTTCCCAGCGTATAAATACCAGTGCGCGGCGCGACGAGTTGCTCATCATGCAGGAGAGAGAGGGCGCTTGGAGCGATGCTTGTAGGTAGCGTCTCACCCAACGTTCGTCCATCGCTCAGGAATGTCCCTTCGAGTGGGAAGGCCGCGAGTCGTCCACAGGGAATGAGTGTCAAGCTGCCAACACTCGCATCGTGCAACCAGGAATACAGTGGCTGCAGCACGGTCTCACTTAGCGTCAACTGGCAACGTTGCAGCTCACGTTGCAGTACGTTGTGATTCAGGGTACTCGCCAGGAGTGAACTGCTCTCTTCGCTCAAAGTTGTGAACGCTTGATCCAGAAACGGGGCCAGTTCGGGGAGAGCAAGCACATCTTGTGCTGCCGCATCAATGCTCCCTCTGTGCGCACGCATTGCACACGCCACATGGAGGGCAGCGGCCCGTTCGCGAAACGTCTTCCCAGGCCAGACTTGCAACAAGGCAAAAACGTTACCTCGTTGCGCACAATCGAAGCCGCCTGTGACATATTCTGAGTCAGCCAGATGCGTTTCGATCAATGCTCTCACAACATGTTCCGTCAGAGCGGGTAGAGCCAGAGAAGCAAAACGCGCTGAAGACGGCATACCCGGTTGCGCACTCAAAGCCGCGATGGCGACCCCACCCCATGGTGTCGCGGCGAGATAGACCAGAGCGTGGCCGGGTCCACAACGTTCTGCTGCTTGTAGAAGCATAGCGGCATCAAGGGTGTCATGAAAGAAATCGACGGGGTCCCGTGCTACGCAGAATCTCCTCGATTACAGCATCAAAGGCAGCCCGTGCTTCTCGATAAGCGGCAGTACGCTCCAACACAATGTGTCGTTGGCCGTCTTCATCTAGATCGGCAGGGAGCGGTGCTTGCAAGAACGCCTGTGCTGCAATAAAAGCCAGATGTGTCGTTGTATAGCGCACACGGCGTTCAGCGTCACTGATACGCTGAGGATCGGCAGTCGTGAATTGGATAGCCTCGGCCAGTCCACTTGCGCGTCCTCGCTCGATAGCGACAGCGGCTTCTTCTATTTTGTCCAGGCGAGCCAGCGCAAAACCATCATGAATAGCGGCCTCGCGCCCCTCTCTCAGAATAGCATCGCGTCCTACTGCGCCAGCACCGAGAGAGACAAGCAGAGCCTCAGCCTTACGTGCCGCAACATAGGCATTGTGCGCCCCATCCCAATCATCGCATAATGCCAGCGTTTCAGCGCAATCGAGCTGTACCTGACGATGTTCGCGGGGAAAAGCGTCCAACGTGTAGATACGGAGAGACTCGCGATGAGCCGTCAGCGCGAGATTGAGGTTCTGCTTGCGCTCCCCCTCCAGCCGGATCTGGTATGTCACGCCGAGATTGCGCTGGGCCATCGCATAATCTTGGGGTAGTCCATCGCAGAGTCCAGACACGCATCGCCTCTTGATAACAGAGAATAGCCTGCTCCAGGTTGTCGCGTCGCTCTCCTGCCAGGCGGTGTTGATAGGCCTCACCCAGATTATTTTGCGCCTTTGCATACTGATAGGGAAAGGCTTCCAGGGTCCAGACACGCATCGCCTCTTGATAGCAGTCAATGGTTTGCTCCAGGTTATCGCGTCGCTCTCCCGCGACACGTATCAGGTATACAGCGCCCAGGTTGTTCTGCAACATCGCGTATTGAAAAGGAAAGTGATCCAGACGAGAGACGCGCAATCCCTCACGGCCACAGGCAATAGCTCGCTCCAGGTTGTCACGCCGCTCGCCCGCAATACGCTGCCAATAGGCCAGGCACAGGTTATTCTGGACTCCGTGCATACTCAAGAGGCAAAGCGTCCAGCGTATAAACATGTAAGGCCTGTTGATAATAGGTGATGGCCTGCTCCAGGTTGTCACGCTGTTCTCCTGCAATGCGTTGTGCATAGGCTGTAGCAAGCACATGCTGACCCTCAGCGTACTCTCTGGGAAACGTCTCCAATGTGAAGAGTGCTGCCGCCTGACGAAAACAATCAATGGCATGCTCCAGGTTATCGCGCCGTTCTCCCGCAACACGTCGAACAAAGGCTGTTCCCAGCACGTGCAGCGTTGAGGCATGCTCAAAGGGAAAAGCCGAGACGGTACGTACACCCAATGCTTCGTGACAGCAAGTAAGAGCCTGTTCTAGATTATCCTGCCGCTCACCTGCGATGCGTATCTGGTATGTTTGCCCAAGGCCATGCTGAGCCTGGGCGTACTCGTAAGGGAAATCAGTTAGCGGAGAGAGGCGCAACGCCTCGCGATAACAGGCAATGGCTCGCTCAAGATTGTCGCGTTGTTCTCCCGCAACACGCTCTCGATAAACATTGCCCAGTGTTACCTGCACATTGGCATATTGAGAGGGATAATGCGCCACCGTATAGACCCGCAAGGCTTCCTCGCATGCGACAAGAGCGGCTTCCATCTGTTGGGTACGATCTCCACCAGAGTGTTGCTGATAGGCAACGGCTAAAGCACCTTGCAGAGCTGCGTATGTCTGGGGTGCACTATCAGGATCAGCCTGCACATGCGCAAGTATCTGAAGCAACATTTCTTTACGCGCAACGGCTGTTTCATAGGGGGAACCATTGCGCTGGAGCGCGACCAGGCGCTGTCTGGATTCTTCCAGTGCAGGCGGCAGATGAGACACGAACCCACCATACAACCTCACATCAGGAAGGAAATACTTGGGAGAGTTGAAGGGTTCCATGCGTTTCACGCTCCTGCCTGGACTCATTGTACGATGCGCACAGGGCGAGCAACCACAAAGTGTGCCTTTACAGTATAGCAGATAGCGCACCCACATGCTTGTGACTTTTCAGGGACGCTGCCTTGAGAGTATGCTTGTTGATAAGATGAAGCACGAAATGAGTTGACTGCTACTCAAAACTGCCTGACTTCACCTGATGCATAACTCACCCATAGTCAGAAGTTTTTTAGCGCAGTTATAGAAGAAAGAGGCACATTCTCATGAGTTGGAATCCGAAACAGGAGCAAGATCTTAATAGACCGGGTCAGTATAGTGGTGCAGCTCCAACACCTTTAACTGATCCCTACGCCCCTCAACAAGATGGCTATCAGCAACCTGGTTATCAACCATCATATGGGGCATCAGCAACTGCCGCACGTCCTAATGCACACGGTCCTACCTCAATGGGAATGGATGCGAATGTTGCTGCCGGCTTGAGTTATATTGTTGGATGGATCACCGGACTGATCTTCTTCTTCACAGAGAAGCAGAACCGCTTTGTGCGCTTTCATGCCATGCAGTCCATCCTCTTCTCGGTAGCGCTGACTGTGTTCTACATTGTGCTGAACATCGTTAATATCACTCTGGCCTTTACCAATGTACCCTTTATAGGGTTGTTGTTCACCCTTGCGGGCTTTTTAGTTTCGCTCGGAGCGTTTGTCGCCTGGATTTTCTTGCTAATCAACGCCTTCCAGGGCAAGTACTTCAAGCTTCCCATCATTGGTAATTACGCAGAGCGTTATGCAAATCCTACGAGGTAGTCTGCCGAAAGGAACTTAATAAGTTCTCTCGTCTAATCCGCAAATACGGCCTATCTAGATACATCTCATCGACGTACCTGATAGGCTGCATAATCAAGCAACACCCATTCGGCGTCATTTTGAAGTCCAGATCATTCTTCTCTACATCACTGGTATCTATAATACTCCCTCAGCCTTCTCTTCTATTTCTTACAATACACCCTAATATCGACCCTGTAGACACCTTTTGCAATCTATCCTTAACATCAATCATACCGATTTTCGACGCAACCCCGCTATACTAAAAATGATACGTTTTTTGACACTATTCTTTACGCACCTGATTGACGATAGAGATAAACATACAGTAAAGCAACATAGTATAAAATCCATGAAGGGGGCCACGCGTGTCTCGTGTACTTGAGGCGATTTTTCGCCACCCAATGCAACTCCTTTTAATGCTCATCTTCCCTGTAGCGGTGGGTCTGGCGATAGCATATGTTCTGCCACGTTCTTACCAATCGTCGGCATCCCTATGGGCATTGCATCGTTATGAAATTATAGGTGCAACCGGACCGGAGTCGGATCTGCAATCCACACCATCAGCCACCCAGGTTGCCGCCCTTTCAGAGCTTTTGTTGAGCCGCGACTTTACGCTGGCGGTGGCAAAATCGACGGATCTGGCGTCGACACTTCAATTGTCATCAACAAATCCTCAGATTGTTGATGATGCACTCTCGCAGGAGATTACCAAACATGTAATTGTGACATCGCGTGGCAATAACCTTTATGAAATCACCTATACAAATCCAAATCCCCATGTTGCTTACCAGGTCGTTGCGTCTGTCATCAAAGAATTTCAATTACAAGGGGAAGGCTTCAGCGTGGTTGAAGGACAACATCTCTTACAGGGATATCAGACGCAATTGACGCAGGCGAAGAGTGCTGCTGACAGCGATGCGAAAACGGAGTCTCAATACCTGTCCGACCATCCAGACCTTACAAAATCTGGGGCGAACCCCTTGAACGATCCACAATACGCTCTGCTCGACGCCAAGAGGTTGCAATCGCAGGCAACGCTACAGAGCTTACAAACGACTATCGCGACGATCAGTCAGGAAATCGCAACACAAAATACGGGCACAGGCACGTTCTTCCAGACGCTCGATCAACCTTTACAACCCAATGTTGCCGTCTCACGTTCCAAAAATTTGGAGGTGGCTGGCGGCGTTGGAGCAGCTATCGGGCTGCTTGCCTGTGTACTCTATATCCTGATGCTCGTTCGACGCGATCGTGCACTCTACACGGCCCTCGACCTGCAAAGGCTTACCGGACATCCCGTACTCATGCAACTACCACAACTCTCACGAGCAACTATACAGGTCGTTATACCAGGCAATGAAATATAGGCCACAGGAAGCATAGAAAAATGGAGCAAGCGCCGATGAAAAATGTAGAACAGAGCGACATTGTCGAAGACCTGCCGATTGCTACGCTCACAGACCCATCTGAAACACAGAGGCTTTCAACGCACAAAAAATCTTTTAATAACGCTATTACTGCTAATACAACACAAGAAGTAGCCTTACCAGCAGAAAAGGGAAAGGGGGAGAAGGTAGCGAAGAAAGAAAAAAAGGCGCTCCAGAAGCCTTCTCCCGCACCATCAAAACACGTGTTGGAAGAAGCACAGACGTTGCGTATACGTTGTAAGCAGCTCTGTGTCTCTACATTTTTTCAAAGTCACGCACCCGTCCGTAGCTTAGGCTTCACCAGCGCCATTCCCGGTGAAGGCAAGTCCTTTTTAGCGCGGGTGGCTGCTGAAGCGATGGCTGACGATGATAGCATAGCGGTCACATTGCTTGAGTGCAATTGGGAACATCCATCGTTCAGCACAGATTTTAACCTCGCACAGGGTCCCGGTCTGGCCGAATGGTTGCGCAATGAGTGCAGACTTGATGCAATCCGTCGTGAGACACAGCATAATCTTACCGTCATTCCCGCGGGTGAGAGCAAAAACAACGCCATCGGGTTGTTACGTGCATTCCATCAACGTGGAGTGCTCGATGTGCTGACACGACCCAACGAAGTCGTCATCGTTGACCTGCCCTCAGTCACAACAACACCATATGGGCAACTGGCTGCCAGCATGGTTGACTCGCTGATCCTCGTAGTACGTATGGGCGTAACACCCGAAAGTTATATTACTGAGGCCAATTCTATGCTCGAAGATCTCCCCATGCAGGGGATCATTTTCAACTCGGTAGTAAGCAAGGTACCACGCTGGTTGCGACAGATTCTATGAGGAGAGCAAATAGACAATGAAAACGATCTTTGTTCTTCTCATATTCTTTCTAGCGGTGGGAGTGTTTGCTCGCTCGAATAATCGCTGGACACGTGTCGTATTGAGCGCTGGCATTCTCGCCGTCATTTTCTACCTGTATGTCGCATGAGGTACATATGAGCAGGACATCACTGTTTCTAACCGAAGCAGAACATACCGTTTCTGATCTACTAGCAGCACGCAAGCAGCATGAAAAATCGCTGTTCGTAGTGCTTTTCATTACGCTTCTCGGCTTCGCACCACTCTTCCTTATGCTTGGAACGAAGATAGGCTTCAGTTTGTTACTCGCCCTGGTTGGCATACTGGCACTGACACTGGCGATCGTGCGCTGGCCTATCGTCGGCCTCTATGTGGTTGCCGCATGCGCATTCCTTATAGAGCAAGAAGCTCTTGCAACACCCATCTTTACCGACCACCTGTACGTCTTCTACTGGCCTCCACAATTTGAAGGCTTTTTTGAACGTCCCATCGGGGTGCTGATCCTTTTCATATTCGGTGTCTGGCTGCTCCACCGCTTACTCAAACGCGAACGCTTACTCCGTAGAGGGGCCCTCTGGTTACCCTTTGCGCTCTACATGCTCTGTGTCGCTGGTGGCATACTCTATGGATTAGCCACGGGCGGCAACTTGAAAATTATTGTCGTAGAGTTACGCCCTTTCTGGTATATGTTTACCTCTTATCTGCTGGCATATAACTTCGTGACGCGCAAAGGCCACATTCGCGCTTTTTTCTGGCTGGCAATTATCTGTGCAGGCATAAAATCGCTACAAGGTCTCTATGTCTACCTGATTGTCAATCAAGGTAGCATGGTAGGGCATGACACCATTATGTCGCATGAAGAATCTTTTTTCTTTGCCGCCCTGCTCTTACTCATCATCATCTTCAGCCTGCACTACCGCTATCGTCCACAATTAATCGCGGCACTTTGTATAGCACCTGCTGTGATTATCGCAATGGTTGCCAATCAACGACGTACCGATTATATTGCTCTTTTGGTAGGGGTCGGTGTTGCCTGGGTGCTGGTATTCCAGGTCAAACGCCAGGCACGCGGTAGATTACTTGCACTCCTGATTGTATGTGGAGGACTCGGTACCGCCTACGTTCTGGCCTTTCAAAATACGCAGGGAGGATTAGGCTCGCCCGCACGCGCGATCATTTCGGTCTTTAAACCTTCTGAGACTGATGTGAGGGATGCTACTTCCAACTTATATCGCATTTTTGAAGATAATGACTTAAAATTTACCGTCAAACAATATCCATTTGGTCTGGGTTTTGGGAAACCATTCTTGCAGCCCCAACCGCTGACGAGCATCTTTCCAGGCATCGTCGCGGTTGACCCATACTACAATTATGTCCCTCATAATACGATTTATTGGATCTGGGCCGATCTGGGGCCACTTGGCTACTTCTCGCTCTGGTTCTTATTTGGCAGTATTGTCATTCTGGGATGCATCATCACGCGCCGACTACACGATCCTTATCTGCAGGTGGCCTCCATCTACATTGTGGCGATTGCCATGATGGAAGTCGTCGTCGCCTTTGCCGATTATCAACTCTTCTTTTATAGAAATGTGATCTACCTGGGACTCCTCTGCGGAATGTTAGTGAAGTTACCTGTACTGGATCAACAAGACAGACAACAACAAAAGGAAATACATGCCGATGAACCTGCTCATGGTATCTCCACACCTGCCAAATCCCTCGTGGGGAGCAGGAACGCGTAGCTACTACCTTTTGAAGGCTCTGGCTGACAAATATAGCGTCTCCCTCCTCTCGCTCACAGGCGAGAGGACGCCTGCTTCTCTTGGGCAAGAGATCAATCTAAAACATATACACCAGTTTCCATTGCCCCTCTCACTACAACAGAAACGCGTGCAGCAATTGACAGGTATCATACGCAATCGCTCATATCTTGCCGATACTTATTACCATAAGGAGGTTCAGCAAGCGATCAATGATATCCTTGCACAGGATGTGTATGATGCGGTGATCTTTGAAAGCGTCTTCATGGCAGGGTATCACGTTCCCGAGGAGGTGATGGTCATTATTGACCAGCATAATATTGAGCATGAACTCCTGCAACGCACGTATGAGCAAGAACAGGCCTGGTCGCGTAAATGGTTTAACTGGTGGGAGGCACGCAAACTTAAACCAATCGAACTTGCACGTTGTCGCAATGCGCAAGGGGTGCTGGTCACAAGTGAGCGCGAATACCTTTTGTTGAAGCAGCTCGTGCCACAATGCCGGGCCGCTGTCGTGCCAAACGGAGTCGATACGAACATCTTTAACAAAATGGATGAGCAACCGGAGATAGCGGGTCGGATCGTCTTCACGGGTACGATGAACTACTACCCGAATATCCAGGCCGTTCTGTTTTTCGCCAGGGAATGCTGGCCGCGCATTCAAGCTCAGGTACCAGAAGCAACATGGCAGATCGTGGGGAAATCTCCGCCGCCTGAGGTCACACAACTGGCAGAACTTCCTGGCGTTACCGTAACGGGTGCCGTCTCGGATGTCAAACCATACCTTGCCACGGCGGCAGTAGCGATCGCGCCATTGTTGATTGGAAGTGGCACACGTCTCAAAATCCTTGAAGCATTGGCAATGCAAAAAGCTGTCGTCTCAACCAGCGTAGGTTGTGAAGGGCTAACAGTAGAAACGGGCAAACACTTGAGCGTGGCGGATCAACCTGAGCTATTCGCACAGGAAGTGATAGACCTTCTGCAAGATCCGGCAAAGCGGATCTCGCTGGGGAAATCTGGCAGAGCACTCATTGAAGCTGAATATAGTTGGGAACAATGCGGCAACTCTTTTATACACGCATTAGAAGATTGGGGAAGTATTGCATGAATATATTACATTTTCTATCCTGGACGCTTCTCGTAATAGAGATATGCATCGCCTTGCCCATTGCATACCTCTGCATTCTGTCCATCTCGGCGCTTATCGCCACCAACAAGAGGAAAAAACGTATACAGAAGCAAGAAGTGGCACAAAACAATTTTGCGATTCTTATTCCGGCACATAATGAAGAGATGATCCTGAGCAAGTTGCTTGGAAGCCTTGCACAACTCGACTATCCACGCGAACTATACACAACGTATGTGATCGCCGACAATTGTACGGACACCACGGCCAGCCTGGCACGTGAGTACGATGGGGTACGTGTCTACGAACGCACCAATAAGAAAGAACGTGGGAAGGGGTATGCGCTGAATTGGATATGGCAACAACTAGAAGGTCAGCCGCACGATGCATATGTTGTACTGGATGCCGACTCGATTGTGGTCCCGACGTTCTTGCGCTCAATGGATCGTGAGTTGGCACAAGGGGCGCTGGCATTGCAGGCCTGCAATACAGTCCTCAATGTTACCGAATCACCCAGTACTGCATTGCGCTGGATCGCTCTTACACTGATGAACCATGTACGCCCTCTGGGGCGCAATGGCATTGGTGGCTCTTCAACGTTGACGGGCAACGGAATGTGTCTGAGCCGCACGATCCTGGAACGCTATCCCTGGCAAGCGTTTGGCATCGCGGAAGATTATCAGTACTACCTTACAATCATCCAAAAAGGTGAGCGTGTACGCTACGTGCCAGAGGCCATCGTGCGTTCACAAATGCCGGTAACCTTTGCCCAGATGCGCACACAGGACGTGCGTTGGGAAGCTTCCGTGCCTCAACAATCTTCATGGCATACAGCAGCCCACCTTTTAAAATCTGGCCTGCGTACAAGAAATTTCGTGCAGATAGAGGCAGTATTGGAGTTGCTTACACCACCACTCGCCTTCATGGTTGCATCTTGTACGCTCGTCTTCATCGCCTCGTTACTGCTACGCTCACCGCTTGAGATAGGTTTCGGCGTGGCTCTGTTTGTTGGCCTTATAGGATACATTGCAACAGCACTCTACCTGCTGCATGCTCCCAGGGCGGTGTATAAAGCACTTCTGCATGCACCGGGGTTTGTGCTCTGGAAGCTCTGGGTCTACTTTGTGCTCAGTAGGAGCCGCAAGCATACAAGCGAGTGGGTACGTACCGTACGCACATCATAATAGTTCCAAAATGTGTGTAGGGGCATGCCTTTGCGACCGCCCGTTAGCCAGAGAACGATGTTCATCGGGACGCGGGCGGTCGCAAGGACACGTCCCTACGCATGTGGTTTTCCTGGCGGGATGCAGGAAAAAATTGAAAGAGGTTTTACATGTCTTCGCTTCGTGTCTGTGCAATTACGTTTGATTGGTATCCTTTTGATATACTCGTACGCCGTACGGCTGAGGCCGCTGTAAGTGCTGACTATACCTCGGAAGTCATCTGTCTACGCCAGGCGGGTCAGAAGGCAGAAGAGATATGCGATGGAGTACATGTCTACCGTGTTCCCATGACGCGTGGTTATGGACATGCTCTGCCATTTACGATCTTTCAATGGGTACTCTTTATGGTATATGCCGGGATCAAAGTAACACAGCTACATCTTAAGCAGAAATACGACGTTATTCACGTCCATAATATGCCGGATTTCCTGGTATTCGCGACCTTCATTCCCAAATTGCTTGGAGCAAAAGTTATTCTGGAGATACAGGATGTTTCACCTGAACTGATGCAGGCCAAGGCACATGGACGCTTTAAAAAGCTTGTTGTTGCATTAGCAACCTGGCAAGAACATATTTCGGCACGCTTTGCACACCACGTCATCACTGTTGGCTGGCCCTTCGAGCGCTTATTGCTCAAGCGTGGTATTCCAGCCGCGAAGATTACCAATGTGTTAAATAGTGCCGATCCGCGGCTATTTCCTGCCGAACGACGTTCGACGATCTCAACGAAGGCTCCCAGCGCGGAACGTCCATTGATTTTGATGTATCACGGTACCGTGGCTAAACGCAACGGGATGGATGCGGCAATCAGGGCGCTCGCGAAGGCCCAGCAGAGCGCTCCCTATATACGACTGGATATTAAGGGTCGTGGTGAGGACCTGCCTTATCTGAAGTCGTTAGCACGGGAACTGGATGTCAGCGAGTCTGTTGTCTTCTCCGATCCATGTCCCTCCGAGGAACTGGTTGACTTTATTTTGCATGGGGACATTGGGATTATTCCTTATTGCTCCGATGGCTTCATGGATCTGATCCTACCGACGAAAGCGTATGAGTTTGCCTGGCTGCATCGTCCAATAATTGCATCTGATACTCCTGCAATCCGCTCGATGTTCAGACCAGAATCAGTGATACTCTGTACACCAGCCAATGTAGATAGTTTTGCAGAGGCCATTGTTGATCTCTATCAGCACCCCGAGAAACGTGAGCGTATGGTTCATGAAGCTGCTAAAGATTACATGCCTTATCGCTGGGAGGTGATGGCTGAACGATATCAACGGTTACTTCTCACGCTCGCCCAGAAAGAGGATAGACAGGCCGAGTTGGTTAACGTTTCGTAAGAAAACCAATGGGTAGTGGAGTACCGCTGATCCTGGACGCCGTTCCCTGACATGCGGTGGCCCCGCTACCCTTATTCTTGTAGCAAAGAACTTCGGCGATAATCAGGGAGGCAATCCAGAAGATTTTCTCCTGTATAACCCAGCGTAACATATGCCTGAGAGTTATGCTCGTATATCTTCTGGAGATAGGAGAATATCTCTTGCGCAATAGCTTTAACTTGCTGCCAATCCAGATGATATTCGAACACAGATTGCAGAGAGCGCATGCTCTTGTTCTATGGCTATTTTTATACAGTCCATTCGTGTTCCCTCTGGTGTAACAAGACAGCAACATTATTTCTTTACTTCATTAATTTTACCATAAAAGTCTATACAATCCTATCTCGCCAGCACAAGCAAACTAAACCCACCAACCAGTCGCGCGGCAAGATCCTGATTGAGAGCAAACAATAATTTCCGTGGGAAATGTAACAATCTTCTACCCAACAGCTTCGTCGGGATCCCAAGAGCACGAGGGGTATAGAAGCTGTCGAGCACTTCATACCCGGCATCCTGCAACAATTTAATGGCGATCTCTTTGGTGAAGAAGTGGATATGCCCATAGGCATTATGCACACGCAATAAACCGCCGGGACGCAAAAGCGTTTGCACCGATAGATCTAGCGGAATATGCACAATCTTATAGTGACCTCTTGGTTGGATTGCCCGCAAAAAACTAAAGTAGTCTTCCAGGTGCTCAATAACATCCATCACCAACAAGAGATCGAAAGCCACCTCTTGCTCTTGCCGAATGTCAGCCAGTTTGAAGTGAAGTTGCTCATTCGCCCTTGATGTACTCATAGCAATTGCCTGGGGAGAGATGTCGTAGCCCCATAATGTGCAACGATCATTCATTCGTGGCTGCAATTGCTTTAATACCTCTCCAACGCCACAACCAACATCACAAACGGTCTCGGGAACAAGGTTATGCCGTCTCAGCATACGACTGATCTGCCTTGCCTTCCAGGCCGATTCCTCTACGTGCCAGCCGGGGTTTTGCACCAGATAGGTTCCGTCTTTATAGCGATCTTCCAAGCAACACTTCCTTCCTCAACAGCAATAGGGCCTGGCTTCTCCCTTCACAACTCGCTTAAGGTACTGAAACTAGCACTATTGCTCAACATTTACTAATTAAAATATAGGACATTTCCCATGCAATTATAGGCATATTGATGTTAAGGTAACATTGATAATGGAGAATGAGGTAAATTTCTTGCACTTCTGGTTAGCTATATTTTCTGAAATGCTACGGCTCCAATCTGAACGGAAACGATACGTTGAGCTTATTGAATCTTCCAATATATCTATGATATACTCAACATAACCTGAACATATAGAAAGGATTCTTGCTTCCTCGTATTCCTCTAGTTCGATTTTCTGCTATCAGCTATCTATGCTTATACAGAACATTATGTTTTTGTTTCTCACTCTAAGATAAAAAAGACTCTTCCACTCGAAAAGGAAGCACTAACTTTGCAACCGCCTATACTTTGGTCCCCCCACCTTGACAACATCCCCTACAATATCCTACATTGATTTATACATATATATTTATATATCTCTAAATTTTTTCTTACCTGGCCTATGAATTATGCACACATGAGGGATGTAAAAATGCAAACAAGGTCCGTTTATAAGAGTTTTCTCCATCTGAGTAAGCGAAAGCACCTGCGCCATACGACGCGTATATTGCTGGTCCTTTTCTTGATGGGTACGATAGCGACTCTGCTCAGTGCATGCAATAGTGGCGATCCGCAGGCACAACAACAGGCCTCTCAAAATCGCGCTTCGCTCGATAAAACCCTGCACTATGCGCAAACCATCGGCACCCCTGGTACTGATTTGAAGCCTGTTCTTGAGCAAGAGCTATCGATCAAAAACACAAGTGCTCCTTTCGCACTTTTTAATGGTACCGCTACGACCAACTATTATACGAATGTTGCAACTCGTTATAAGCAGCTCATGATACAGACGCAAGGTATCATTGAGGTTGATACCCAGCAAATGGGACAGCAGGCACAAGACAATTTAGGGAATCTACAACACACTTTAGCCGCCAAACAGCATTCTGATCTGCCATTGACTGCGTTCACCCAGCTCTATAATCAGCAGCAGGCGGACATGCAAAAGGCGCAATACCCAAAAGATTTTACGACGATTAGTACTACGGTCACCAATGCAATCTCGACCATCACGATACTTCCTGCTAGCATGGACAAGTTACAAACCCTCAACCAGGTAATCACACTTATGAAGCAGGGAAACCAGAATGTTACCGTCCTGCAAAAGAATTATGATGATGATAAAAATGCGGTAGGCAAGGCGATAACGCCGCAGGACCTCAAAATAGTCAATCAAACAATCGATACACAAAATCAGCAGGCCACATCTATGTTCCTGCAAGCAATCCCTCTACTGACTCAGGCCCGCGTGGATGAGTTAAGCAAAACTATCCAGCAACTCAAGCAGAACGGCATTGATACCAGTGCCTATCAAAAGAAGCTTGACGCGGCCAATACACAGGTAGCAAACGTCAAGACGATGCAAGACTATCAGACTTTTTCAAAACTGATTGATAGCGATCTGGCCTCTATGCAAGGTGATATCCTCAAGGGGCAGGCGGCCAGTCTGATCAAGCAATTCCACGCCGAGGTCACCAGTTGGGGCAATGCCCATCAATACTTTGATAAATACAACAGCATAAGCTACCCGCTTGATACTGCCTATATGACCAATGGTATTGGTGAGGACCTGGATAACGAACTGGCGAATGCGCTAACAGCCACTGATTATCAACAGACCTTGACTGATACGCAGAATGCTATCTTCCACCTGCATATGATGGAGCAGGATGCCCAGGACAAGACTCCTGCCGATCAGGTACATGCAACCGACCAGAAGCTGTTAGACTACTACAAATTGAAGTCTTCCCAGGTGATCGTCGTCTCTTTCATTGAAGAAGCATTGCGGGTGTACGACAATGGTAAGCTGATACACTCTTTCCTGATCACGGCAGGCCGTCCGGAGCTGCCACCGGTTCCAGGTCTGTGGAGTCCATTATGGCGTCTAACAAACACAACGTTTAAGTCGTCGTTTCCCAAGGGTTCCCCCTACTGGTATCCTGATACGCCAATTCATTATGCAATCATGTATCATCAGGGTGGTTACTTCCTGCACGATTCCTGGTGGCGCAATGATTACGGCCCCGGTACGCAGTTCTATCATGTCGACTCAAGCGGCAATGTCAGTGCCGATTATGGCTCGCATGGCTGCATCAATATGCCAGAGGACCAGGCGGCATGGGTCTATGACAACACAAGCTATGATACACAGATCGTTATGTATTAACGCAGTTGTATCGTAGAGGCCAGATTGATCGCGCCCAAGGGTGTGTGGAATGATTCGTCATGACGCACACCCTTGGGCGCGATCAATCTGGCCTCTACGATTATCCTAGATGTTTATAGACATACCCACCCAATGGTCCGGCGACCGATATGGGCAATTTACGCCAGTTATTTGTGAGCATACGATACTTCCAGCTACTCTCCGATGTGGATGCTAAACCAGCGGTCTGCGGATAATAATAGTAAGGCATCGGCTCCTGTACGGCTCCCCAACGACGTTTGAACTCCATCAAGCCTGGATTATTGCAAGCTGTACGTCCAAGATCGAGAGATGCGTAGCCGCTGGTAGATCCCCAGGTGATCGCATCCCAGAACAATAGATTGTTGGGAGCCAGTTTCAGATGGTTTTCGTCGGACGCCCCATAGGCATAGTGCAAGGTGGAACCTGCCGCAAAAAGAATAATGCCCGCAATAGGCGTTCCTTCATGTTCAGCTAACAGTAAACGCATAGTTCCAGTGGATGCAAAAGTATCCCATAATGCCATAAAGTAGTTACGTGCCTGGGCCGGCATGCCGTGTTTCTTCGTACGTGTGTTTACATGGAGCCTGTAATAGATATCCATATCCTCACGCCTGTGTGCCACGCGCACCTGTACGCCTGCTTTCTGGGATTTTTTGATCTGATGCTGGACAGGCTTGCGCAAAGCTGACCATGCCTCTTCTGCAGTGGTGGCAAGGGGCAATACCCAATTTACATATAAATTGTTGGCGGTAAAATCTACGCGTTTCGCCAATACAGCATTGGCTCCTGCACGCAGTTCGAGGTACTTGACGTGTTTTTCCTGTGCTATATGAAGAGCCTGTTCGATCAACTGTGTAGCACTTGTCTCATCGGTGGCAAGTAGGGGACAGTAGTCGGAGAACGGGAGGGAGACCAGCCGTCGCCCGGTCAAGGGACTTTTGATAAAGCAGAGTGGAAGAAATCCTGTCACCTGATTATCTGCGTTAGTAGTTGTAAGAGGAATAACCTGGTAGCCATAAAACGTCGTGAGCAGCTTCAACCAACGCGCATCGTAGTAGAACAGGTTGTTCACCTGTTCCTCAAGTTGCTCACTCCAGGAAGCGTTAGCTGAAAATGTATCGAGCATAGTTCTTTTACTTTCTTACTTTTGTATACGCTTCGTCGAGCCTCGTATCATTCGTGAGCTAGCAAGCAGGAAATCGCCCAGGGCCGGGAGCGGATCGCGCCAATCGAGGACAGAAAATGCGGTTTTGCCACGTAAAGACCTCAAGTATGCATAGGGAGTCGTAATTCCCGCGCGTATCTCCTGTAGTCCAGCGGGAAGATCCGTCAATAGGCGAACCCAATGCCGCCCATAACGTGGGCTGGCAGGAGGTGACACCGCTTCCTGTCCCGTCACAGCACAATACTGCATATAGGGAAAATCCAGCCCACAGGCAATACAGAGCGTATGCCATCCCCATGGTCGCACATTAATATCAAGCAGCTTATATTGCTGATCGCGCTGGTCATACTTGAATTCAACTTCGACCATGCCCGAAACGCGCATGTGGAGCAGCAGTTTTTCAGCGAGTTCCATCAGACCAGGAACAGGAACAGCCTCAACGAAACTACTGCCGAGCCCATAGTCAATGGGATATTGACGCGTCCGCCGTGCGGTCATGCCAGTTAGAACACGTCCCTCCTTACAAAAGGTGGCAACGGAAAATTGCGTTCGTCCATCGCCTGGAATAACCTCCTGCACCATGACTTCAGCGGCGGGAATAGTGTTTATGACCGAACGATACTGCACGAGAAGTTCCTCGCGCGAAGCAGCAGGCAAGGCTTTGAGATGGGTGGCATATTGAAATTTTATTGAAATGGCGGGTTTAATAATTACCGGAAACATAATATCCAGTGCTGCCAGTTCATCCTCGTTGGCAGGATAATACGTTCCGGGGCACGGCACTCCCGTCTCGTGAGCCATACGATAGGTACAACGTTTGTCGTTTGCCCATTGAATCACGTTCCAATCCTGCGTCACGAGGCGGTAGACCTGTGCGAGTAAAGGCGCGTTGCACGATACAAGCTGCACAACTTCATCCTGAGTAGGAAAGAGTACCCACTGCTCCAGGTGATATTGCTTGCATATACTCAACAAAAATGGCACAAAACGCTCATCATCCATCTGCCCATCCCACTGAAAACGCTTCTTAACGTAACGCGAAAACCAGGCGGCACGGGGTATGTTATCAATGACAATGCATGGTATTCCCCGCTGCCCCAGGCTTCTCACTACCCCTAGCGCCTTAAAATCACTTCCAAGCAGAACAACGCCACGCTTCTCGTGTTGACGCATATGCTTATCCTTCTTCACTGGCTATTCAAACACCAGCCTATAGGTCACAGTTTATTTTTAATGTTTGAAGAATTTATTATCTATATTAATGAAGAACACATTACAAGCACGCAATATATTAATGTATTTCAGACAAAAAGAATGAACGCAGCACCAGTAGGGGTAAGGGGTGGATGGGTGACGGTGGAGGGGGCCTTGCGCTTACCCTGTTCGGGGAGGGACGCCCCTCCCCGAACAGGGTAAGCGCAAGGCCCCCTCCACCCGTCCACGCCACCCCTTACCCCTACTGTTTACGCTTTTCTTCCTATTTGAATTTCATTACATAATTTTCTCATCATGGAACCTGACAAGCCATTAAGCGGTTAGCACAGCATCGGATGTGTGTGCAACATGCTGAGCGATCTGATGAGCTGCGGCACCAGAACCAGCAACAAAACGGCAGATCGGGCCGAAGGTAAAGCCGGATAGAGCACCTACAAAGTAGAGATGCGGGACGGAAGACTCAAATGAGGAGCTCTGTATAGGAGAGCCATCCTGCGTCAATACTTTTTGGCGCAATGCAGGGTCAATAAACTTTAGCGTGTCAATGTCAGCTTGATAGCCGGTACCGAGGAAGAGGTAATCGATGTCGCGCGTCGTCCCATCGCTCAGTTCACAGTGCAGGCCTTCTCCCTGGGGCGTGGCCTTCACGATGCTGGTCTCTGGCGTCAGGCGCACCTTGCCCTCCACGCGTGGACGTAACCATTGAGCACCCGCTGGACGTACGGCACGCTTATCTATCGAGTCACGCATTTTTTCAGGAAGGCGACTGAAGATTTGAGGATAGGCAATCACCCAGTTCAATCCCGGAGGGCCAACGTCACTGGGTGGATAGAAGATGTGTCGCGCCGGACCAGTACGATCATATAACTTGCGGTTGATCCAGATGATTGGACCACGTGCAATCACTTCAACCTGTGCACCTGCCTCGTGAAGCAATGCAGCGTACTCTAGAGCGCTCTGACCCCTGCCCACAACGGCAACATTACGTCCTTTAAACGGCGTCAGATCCGTGTGTTCTTGCGTATGAGATGCCAACGATGGAGGAAGATCGCGAGCGAACTCGGGAATGTTGGCGAAAGGAGCAATTCCGGTGGCAACCACAACGTGGCTGGCAACGACGCTGCGCCCATCGACCAGCTCAAGATGAAATTCCTCTCCATCGTGTGTTAACGACTGCACATATGTCGGATCGATATCGGGAACCGCGTGCTCCTGAAACCAGCGACAATACTCAAGAAAGAAGGGGAGCGGAATTGGCCGTTGCTCGTGCGAGCCAATGGAAGCTGCATACTTATCAAGGGTATATTTGCCTGCTGGATCTGAAAGGCTGGCGGCGCTCCAGAATGACTTCAGGTACATATCTTCCGGCATCTTCTGCCAGAAATCCATCGTTTTGCCAAAGACACGTGTCGGTATATTTTTTGCCCTGAGGTGTGCCGCGATTGAGAGGCCATAAGGGCCCGCTCCAATCACGACAGTCGTATTTGTGGTATGTTTCATGCTGATATCTCCTTTTATTGGCTCCATAGTGGTGAAAAAGCCCAAGGGGTGCACGTGTACGTGCGCCCCCTTTCTCACGCTACCAGAGTTCGCTCGTCCCTCTCCTGCATGTCCAGTTTCGCCTGGGCAGCCGCCAGAACCTGCACCACCTTCAGTCCGACCCCACCATGCGCACGCGGCAATAATCCTGTACGAATAGAATTGGCGAAGTCCTCACACTCCAGCCGCAAAGGCTCAATCCAATCGATATGCGGAATAGTGATCTCTCCAAAGCGATAGGAAACACCGGGATCAGCGTGCACATCTGCGCCTTTGTTGTATATCTTGAGCATCTCGGAAGGATTCGTATCATCATATACGACCATGCGTGCATCACCGATAATCGTTACACGGCGAATTTTGCAAGGATGCAACCAGCTCACGTGGATATGGGCATTTATACCATCGGCAAAGTCAAGGTCCAGGTGCGCAACATCATGGATCAGGGGTTGCACATGCGCATGAGCCTGCACCCGGACCTGCTCAGGTTGCTTCCCTAAGAGGTAGAGTAGAATGGATACATCGTGCGGGGCGAGGTCCCAGATTACATTAATGTCACTGCGAAACAGGCCCAGATTCACACGTTCCGCTTCGATAGAATAGATTTTGCCCAGTTCACCGCTCTGCACCAATTTTCGTAGCTCATGCACTGCCGGGCTGTATTCAAATGTATGACCCACCATCAGAATAAGACCCAACTGCTGGGAAAGTGCGACCAACTCTTCTGCTTCTACGACACTGGCGGTCAATGGCTTCTCCACAAGCACGTGCTTGCCATGTAACAATGCTTCTTTCGCCAGGCGATAGTGCGTGCGCACCGGCGTTGCAATAACGACGGCATCCACATCCGAGTGAAAAACATCCTCTAGCTGCGTTGTTGTCTTAATCCACGGTTGTTGCAAAGAGATGCCCGCGAGGCGACGCCCATCAAGATCCGCAATCATAGTTACAGACGCGTGCGGCAGTGAGTCGAGATTACGCGCAATCTTTGGCCCCCAATATCCCCAACCAATAACGGCAAAACGAAGTTCTTTTGTATCCATTTGTTTCCCCCTTCAAAGGCACATTAACGTACTGCATGAGAGGCCATAGAGCTTTTCACTGCTTGCACAACATATTCATACTGCTGTTGCGTCATTTCTGGATAGATGGGTAGAGAGACGATACGCTCAGCCGCCGCCTCGGACACAGGAAACATACCCTGTTTATACCCATAGGGTGCACAGGCTGGCTGTAGATGCAAAGGTACCGGATAATGCACGCCAGTACTGACTCCCTGCTCCTGCAAGAGTTGACGAAACTGGTCGCGGGCAGGAACCTGTACGACATACGCGTAATACACATGCTCAGCCCAGGGACGAACCACTGGGATAGCCTCAACCACGTCGCGCAATTGCTCATCATACATATGAGCCAGTGCACGGCGGGCCTGGTTCCACTGCTCCAGGTAAGGCATTTTCACCTGTAACACTGCGGCCTGTAGCTCATCCAGACGCCCATTTGTTCCCATCACCTCATGCTGGTAGCGTATACGAGAGCCATGATCTCGGAACAGGCGCAGGCGTTCAGCAAGTTCCTGATCACCTGTCACACAGATGCCAGCCTCGCCATAAGCGCCCAGGTTTTTACTATAATAAAGGCTAAAACACCCGATATCACCCATGCTCCCTACGCGCTTCTCTCCATATTTAGCGCCATGGGCCTGAGAAGCATCTTCGATGACGCGTAGTCCGTGACTGTGAGCAAAGTCTAGAATTGGTTGCATGTCCGCGGAATGGCCATACAGGTGGACAGGTATAATTGCCCGTGTACGTGGGGTTAAGGCCTGTTCCAATTGGCGATAATCCAGCGTATAGGTATCCGGTTCAACGTCAACGAAGACAGGGGTAGCACCCACCAGGGCTATCGCTTCCACCGTTGCAATAAAGGTATTCGCTACAGTGATTACTTCATCGCCAGTTCCTATATTACAGGCACGTAATGCCAGTTCAAGCGCTTCGGTACCAGATGAGACGCCTACGCCATAGGCACTGCCACAATATGCAGAGAAGTCTCGTTCAAACTCCTGACAACGGGGACCAAGAAACAACTGCATATGTTCAAGCACGTCTTCAAAAGCAGCCATAACGTCATTTTTAATAGTGTGATATTGAGCCAATAAATCTACCAACGGCACCTGCATACAAATTTACTCCCCTTCAATAGCATTCATACGGTATACAAGCCAATCTTCCTCTTTTTGAGAAAACGCAACATCCCACATACGTCTTACTTTGCTACTCTACGATTTAAACTACTACCATGAAGGTTAACACGATCAAGTATAGATACAGCAAAGAAAGAGGTTGAGAAGTAGTCTCTTTGCAGAAGAAAGATAGTAAAAACAAGACCAAATAGCTGATCTTATTTTCAGAAAGGTGGAATGCCCTCATTCACTATACAGCGATTTTCGTTGCATAACTTTGCGAACCAGAGGTACCAGATCTTCCTTCCTTCTCCAAGGAAACGGTTTACACATATCTTATCGGCAGAATAGTTCTGGCTCTCCACTATTCTGTACACCACTTCTCTACTTCGTTGGTGTATCTTGAATAAAGAGGACCAAAAATTATCATGTTGAAGAGTAAAAAATAAGCGCCTTCATAGCGAGGGAATATATGCCACAAGCTACTTCTATAAAAAATAGAAACAATCTGTATAGTACTAATACATTTGGTACGTTCTGGCAGGTATTAGTTGAGCAGCCCATTACGCAGGTAGAGTGGGATGAGGCGGCACAAAAGGCCCTGGCCGTGTTATCTATGGAGCAAGGTGTCCGCGTTGAGGATATACTTCCCCGTGTGTTAGGAGAAGCAACTTATGGCTCGAAAAGTTGGCAACTTAGCAGGGCCAAACGACTGTATTATCAGGTAAAGCCATTACTTCCCCGAGCATTACGCACATTTGGTAGACAATACTATCGACACAGCCAGGAAGCACAACCGGTCCTGAATTGGCCTATTGAAGATCGTTACGTCCATTTTCAATTTCAATGTCTTAACTCTCTATTAGAGCAACGCGGACTCAGTTCAGTTCCCTATATCAACTTCTGGCCCGATGGCTATCGCTACGCGTTCGTTCTTACACATGATGTAGAGGAGGAGCGGGGAGCAACCTTTGTGAGGGAGGTGGCAGATCTTGAGGAGCGTTATGGCTTTCGCTCTGTCTTCAATTTTGTGCCAGAGCGCTACCCGATCGATACCAATCTGTTACAGGATCTCAGGCAACGCGGATTTGAAATAGGGGTGCATGGTCTCAAGCATGATGGCAAGCTCTTCTCCTCGCGTTCCGTCTTTGAGCGTAGGGCTGCAAAGATCAATCAGTATCTGCAAGCATGGGGTGCCGTTGGTTTTCGTACACCTTATACTCATCGCAACCCTGAATGGATGCAGGCATTAGATGTTGAATACGATCTCTCCTTTTTCGATACGGACCCTCATGAGCCTCTTCCTGGGGGAACCATGAGCATATGGCCTTTCCAACTAGGACATTTTATGGAGTTGCCATATACACTCACGCAGGATAATACGCTTGCTAATATTCTGCGTGCACAAACGCCAGAGCTATGGACCAACAAAGTGGATTTTATTGCACAATGGCAGGGTATGGCCCTGGTAAATGTTCATCCCGATTACCTGCGCTCACCACAATGCTGGAGTCTTTATGAAGATCTCTTAAAAAATATGCGGCAGAGAGAAGGCTATTGGCATGCATTGCCACGCGATGTTGCACGTTGGTGGCAACAGCGTATGCAATTTCAGCCACGGTATCAGGATGGCCTGTGGGAGCTTGCGAGCTTACGGGGTGCAACCAGCGCTCAGTTTCGGTACAACCCCCAGAAGGGATCTTCCCCCTACGTCTATTCATTATAGACGTAGCCACCAGCCATCGCATCGGTTTTTACACTTCTACGTTACTTTCCTCCGATATTTCTATACGAAATAACACGGTTTTTGCACGTACGAAACATACACTTACTCTTGATAACACATTAATGATCTATCTAATGAGTAGGAGTGATGAAACGTATGAGCGTTCATGCCGCACCAATTCGGGTTCTCCACCTTGACACCAACTATCAACGCGTTAAACGTATCGTCGATATTGTATTCACATTGCTTATTATGGTTCCACTCTGTATCGTCACCGCTATCGTTGCACTCATGATCCGCCTTGATTCAAAAGGTCCGATCTTCTTTCGCCAAAAACGCGTGGGGCAGAACGGCAGCGAGTTCGAGATGCTCAAGTTCCGTTCTATGTATCACAATAGTGATGACGCTCTACATCGTAAAGCAATCCAACAATTCATGAATGGCGATACATTGAGCCACGAAGAAGATAGCAGCAAACGCTATAAACTGACGAATGACGCACGCGTTACCAGGAGTTGGGAGTTTTCTTCGGAAAACCAGCATCGACGAACTTCCCCAGTTTTTCAATGTTCTGCGCGGTCATATGACCCTGGTTGGTCCGCGCCCTGCGCTCAAATATGAGGTCGAGTTATATAGCAACCACGATCACCTGCGCCTGAGTGGAAAGCCCGGCTTAACTGGTCCATGGCAGGTGTACGGACGAAGCAAAGTCACCTTCCAGGAAATGGTCCAGATGGATATTGACTACCTGCACCAACAATCCATATGGCAAGATCTTAAGCTCATCATCTCTGACAGTTCCCGTTATGCTCCTGGGCCATGGCGCTGCCTGACACTCCTTCCAACTCCATTTCTATACCTCAGATCCATCCCCAGCGTCACCTCGTGAACACTGTTTTCCCTTAAATGTGAGGAAACAGTGGTGTGCGAGATGACGCTTTCTCCACTTTTTGGTATCAAGCGAGTGACGTTCCACAAAATTTAGCCATTTAGTACCGTTACAAGGTTAACATATCTACACTCATCCATACTTTTTTCCTATCCAACACTCCCATTTCTCAACGTTTCTAATAACATCTCCAATACTTTTGTAGTGTATCATTCATAATGCCGATACAAATAGATACAGAAGTACCGCTCACTTGATCCTAAAGAAACTTTTTAGTACCAATGGCAAGGGTACCGTATACGGAAGTTTACATCGACAAACACCAGAAATATACCAGACCATGGTCTCTCATGCGGCACCTGATTGAGAGCAGGAAAAAACTTGTTGAGTGATCAACTCTCTTCTTGAGAGTACATAAATCTACAGGGGGAAACAATGAAACTCTTACTTGTTGACACCGATCGCGATCTGATTGAGATGCTTTCAAGCTGGTTAAAGACCGTAGGATATGAGGTGCATCGTGCCTACTCTCTTGAAAGAGCAAAGCAGATGTGGGAGGATCATGAACCAGATCTCGTCATTATAGAGCCAGCCATGGAAGATGAGGAAGGACTCGTGCTCTGTCGTGATATGCATACAACCTATGATACATTAGTCCTGGCCTTAACCGAAGCAACCGATACGCAGAATGAAATTCGTTGCCTGGAATCTGGTGTTGATGACTACCTGCGTAAACCATTTCTTCCCGGCCAGTTGCTGGCACATATCCATGCACTTAGCCGCAGGGGACGCACCACGCATACTGCACCCACTCCTTCTATTCTCACAGTTGGTCCGGTTCGTATTGATGCGGTCAGTAGTAAGGTCAGCATCAACGGGAAAACTGAATATTTGACACCCATTGAGAATAAGTTATTGCGCTTCCTGGCAATTAATGCTAATAACGTCTGTTCAGGTAATCAGATCGTCTCGCATATCTGGGGTTTCAGTAATTATGGAGATACCCGGTTGATCAAAGCACACATTCAGCATCTACGCCAGAAAATAGAAAAGGACCCGAACAATCCTGTGTACCTCTTAACCGTCCGTGGGGTTGGCTACTCGCTCGTCCATCGCTCCTCCGAAGAACATGACACGAGAGAGGTGACGCACACATTGCAAGCAGCCATGTAAAATTACGCACTCAAAGCCTTCCGGGCTTATTCCACTTCGTTGCATCGCGCCCCTACAATTTCGCATAGTAAATGCGTATCCTTCAAAGATAGCTGTAAAAGCGCAATAGTAGGGGCGCGATGCAACGAAGTGGAATAAGCCCGGTTTTCCATTACATAATGTCCCACACATCCTCAAAGAACGGCAATCCAGATCAAATAAGGACTTTGGGCTATCAATATTCAAGAAAACGATACAAGTACAGACTTAGCTCGTTTATTAAAGAAATAGGTCTACAATATTTTATTTTGTGATAGCCCCGAAAGGAAATCATCTTATGAAATGGTATCCATATGGACATGATTTTGGCAATGCGGAAATGGGTGGAGTTACAGTAATTAATGGCAAAACATATTCGCTGAGTGTACCCACAGCTTTTGCGAAGGCTGACACCAGCGCGATGCACAACCTCGGCGTACTTGGTATGAATGTTGAACAATCAAACTCACATGTTATCCAGTTCTACGGCGAAGCAATGGCTTATGCTGTTGGTGAACTGGCGCTACAACAATCCGTTGATGTTTACCACGGACGTGGCGATATTCAGCGCTACTCAAGCAAATACAGCTTGCGTGGCCTGCTGACGATTGCTTCCTCCCTTATTCCCGATACTGAATTTGGTCTTTATGTCGTTACTGGTCTGCCTGCCGAAACCTATATTAAAAACCTGGCATTGCGCAACGGCATCAAAGCAGCCCTGGATGGGACACACGTCTTCACCGTCGATAACGGCAAAACATTGAAACGCGTCACCATCGAAGTCGCTACCGTGGTCATGGAAGGTGCCGGTGCCCTCATTGCTTATGGCGAGAAACTGACCAGCAAAACAACTGAGAGCGCTGTCATCGACATTGGTGGTCGCACAACTGACCTCTACGTCGCACGCGGACAGGTTCCTGTGAGCGAATATTGTAAAGGCAAACCCCTGGGCGTCGAGACCGCCACTCAGATGCTCATGGATGCCTTTGAAGGCAAATATGACCGCTCCCTTTCACTGCTTGAAGCTCGCGAAATCATGTTCGCCCACGCCTCCCATGGCGACCTCAACTATCCTGAGATCGCTGTCTACGGCAAAACAATTGGTGCCCATGAATTGGAACGCCTCGCAAAAGAAGCCATTAACCAGGTTGCCAGCGAGATCGTTTCCTTCGTCGCTTCCGCATGGCGACAGAGCGACCGTGATGCAGTTGCGGCCAGCTTCAGACCAGTATTGAACATCGGCGGTGGCGTATACTACTTCCATAACTTTCTAAAGAAACGTATCCCTCACCTGACACGCCCGGATGATCCCATTCACGCAAACGGCATCGGCTACTGCAACCTGGCTGGCAATCTGCTGATCCGCAAAATTCAGGCGACCAGCGCTAATGGTGTCAAGGCAATATCATAAAATACGCTAGCGCAAAATGGGGAATATACCGCGCATTTTATTAGAAAGGGGAATGTATGCCACAAGATGTAGAGAGATATCTGTACTTTACTGTCGCCTTGCTCAAAGACTCTAACGCACTGGATGCTCTCTGGCAAGACGCTTTAAAATATCATATGATCGACCAACCGGGCAAATTAATCGCTATGCGCTTAACCGAATACTACGAGATCAAGGCCAACGGCATGATCTCCCCAACGAATGGTGTACAGACCACTACACGACCAATAAGCAATGGAGTAACACGCGAACCACAAACAATCGCTCATACACCCGTCCTCGATGAGGATGAGATAATGAATACCCCATTTAATGATTATAATGAAGATCAAGTCGCATCTCGCTATATAGAAAGCGAAACTCCAGTCGCAACTTCACCCGACGTAGCACATAACGCAGAAGCCGCCGCCGATTATTGGACGATCCTCTAAAAAACATTATGCGTGCGTTCGCATCCCAGGAACGATGTTCATCGGGAAGCAGGCGCACGCAAGGTGTATTGATACCAACAAATTGTGCCTTCACAAAAAATGATGTATCGCAATGATTGAAATGCGCAAAATACGATAGAGACCCGGTTGGAAGCAATGACGTAAGGTGATGCTCCCTACCTCAATATGCCCTTCGATATATTTGCATTCTATGTACCCATCTGCTACAATTTACTTAGACCATCTAACTACTTGAGCATCTAAGGGAAAGGCATAATGGCAACGATCATTCAAGTACAGCAGCTTGTCAAACGCTTTGGCGAGCATACTGCCGTCAATGGTGTGAGCTTTGATGTGGAGGAAGGCGAGGTCTTTGGCTTACTTGGCCCTAATGGAGCAGGCAAAAGCACAACGATTAAGATGCTTACCACATTGCTGGCACCAACTACAGGGAGCGCACAGGTAGCCGGCTTTGATATTGTGCATCAGACAGCTCACGTACGACGCAATATCGGCTATGTTCCCCAGGCGCTCTCAGCCGATGCCGCACTGAGCGGCTATGAGAACCTGTTGATCTTCGCAAAATTGTATGATCTCCCCCGCTCCACACGCACCGAGCGCATCCATGAAGTGTTATCTTTTGTTGGTTTAACTGAGGCCAGCAACCAGCTCGTGCAGCATTATTCTGGCGGCATGATCCGTCGCCTGGAGGTCGCACAATCGCTTCTGCACCAGCCGCGTGTACTCTTCCTCGATGAGCCAACAGTTGGACTTGATCCCATCGCCCGCCAGGCCATCTGGGACCACCTCATGGAATTGCGCAGCGAAACAAATATGACCATCTTCTTAACAACTCATTCCATGGAAGAAGCCGATAGTTTGTGCAGCCGCGTGGGCATCATGCACCGGGGTGATATCGTCGCCCTGGATACACCCGCTGCCCTTAAAGCTACCGTTGAAGGCACAAACGTTACATTGAACGATGTATTTGTTCATTATGCAGGCGACGCCCTGGAATCTGGAGGAAGCTACCGTGACACTTCGCGAGCACGCCGTACAGCACAACGACTTGGATAATACCCTGCACACCACACACCCTGAAGCCACCTCCCCTCTTGCCGCCCTTCTCAACTTTGTGCGCAAGACATTGACAATTACGGAATGGGAAATACGCAAGCTGCGCCATGACCCGACCGATATGATCACACGCAGCGTACAACCCGCCCTCTGGCTGGTGATCTTTGGCGAGGTCTTCACCAATGTCCACGCCATTCCCACCGGTAAAGTTCCCTATATCGACTACCTGGCCCCTGGCATTCTAGCGCAGAGCGTTCTGTTCATCGCGATCTTCTTTGGTATCACGATTATCTGGGAACGCGATCTAGGCGTGATCCATAAGTTTCTCGCCAGTCCCACCCCACGTGCCGCTCTAGTGCTGGGCAAATCCTTTTCGGCAGGAGCACGCGCTCTCCCACAGGCCATCGTTATCTACATCCTGTCACTATTGCTGGGCGTGCACATTAACTGGAACCCTCTCGCCCTGCTAGGTGTCATTTTCCTGGTCGTGATCGGCGCAACCTGCTTCTCAACCTTTTCTCTTATCATTGCCTGTCTGCTAAAAACACGGGATCGCGTGATGGGGATCGGGCAGGTTATGACAATGCCCTTGTTCTTCGCCAGCAACGCCATCTACCCCATCGCCATTATGCCCGGCTGGCTCAAAGTCATCGCTCACATCAATCCGCTCTCTTATATCGTGGATGGATTACGAGCGCTCATGGTTGTTGGTGCCACAAGCGCCTTTGGTATTGGAACGGACTTTATCGTTTTGCTGGCTATAACCATCGTGCTTATTACTATTGGAGCATTACTCTATCCACGTATCGTTCAATAAAGATCCCCATGTTTTTGGGAAAACAACAGGAAAGGCGTAGGGGCGTCATCTGACGCCCCATACCATTACTCCTGGTTGGGGGTGGACTTCTCTTCTGTCTTATTGGAATTTTCCTGATTTCGGTGTTCCTGTGAGTCGCCACGGATCGTATTACGCCAGGGCGACTCAGTTTTGGTATCGGATGCGGCGGTCGCTGGAGCATTCTCATCATTATGAGGTGCACGTGAGACCATAGGATCAGCATGGTAATCGGGGAAACGTTCGTTACGCGCATCCTGGTCACCAAATGGAGTATTCCCCATTGAAGCATTCCGACCACCAATAGTATCATAGACAGGATCAATTTCACGCTGTTGGGCGCGGTCTTGAACGGAGGCCTGTTTCTCTGCCAGTTCGCGCTGATTCTGCTCATCTTGTTTGCGTAGAGTTTCCTCTTGATCATTAGCCATTGTTTGTTCTTGCTCCTTTTGCTGTATTCGTTGTTCCTCTTGCTCACGACTCGCCTGTTGAGCTTCTGAAGTCTCACGCGATAGAGTCGCATTGCGCGTTTGTAGCGCCTCCGTGGTCATCATTGGATCTTGCTGCATGGATTCCTGCTGACGATCTGTTGTCTTTCCCCGTCCGGCGACGCTCTTATCGTGGAATAGATACTGAGATTGCATGGGATCAAGCGCTCCTACTGGGGCTTGCTCAACCATATGCGAAAAGTGGTCCAGGTCTCGTTGCAAAACTGTGTCAAAGTGACCACTGAAGCCAAGCGTCTCCACCGCATTACCTACCGGACCAGCGGGCGGTGTATAATAAATGAATACGTCAACCATGGTCTGATCTGATCCCACAGGTGTAAACTTTACCTTACCAGAGTTCTCCAGCCCATTTGTGGAGCGCCAGCCGATCTGTTGATCCACTATCCAGTCCTCATTCACCGCATCCCATTCATGCTTGCCAAGCACATTTGATACCCAATGGCTGCGCTGTTCATCATAATAGGTGACCTCTTTGACGAAGCTCATAAATTTGGGAAAGTCATTAAAATGGGTAAACAGCGCATAGACTTGATGCACTGGAGCATTTACGCGTACTGCGGCATGATGTTCTGCCATGATGTTCTGCCTCCCTATTTCTCACATAAAGATCCTTATGGGGAATCCTTCTAATAGCACGTGTTGGGGAAGAGAGAAGTTTCGTAGAAGAAATCTAATACCAAAAGACTTAACCTAAAGAAATGGGTGAGAGAAGTGAAGCAATTATTATGGGAGATTGGTTTACTCAGGATATACTATACTTAAGCCCTTTGGCGAAAATCAACGCTACGATCTGGTGATTGAGGACGCTGATAGACAATTCTGGCGCGTTCAGGGCAAAACAGCGTGGCTATCAAAGGATCAAAAAACTATTATGTTCAGTCCATGCAGCAACCATTACGCTTACGTATGGCAAAAAAATACTATGACGCGAAGGCATTACCGAGGAGAGGTAGAGTATTTTGCGGTTTATAGTCCTGACCTGGACAAAGTGTACCTTATCCCTGTTGATCATGTAGCTACCACCCAAGCAACTTTACGTTTAGTACCTGCGAAAAACAACAACCAGCATGGCATTCGCATGGCACAAGACTATCAATTGTAACATTAGAGAAAAGATTTAAATGCGTAAACACTCATTTAATTTTTATTAGATGCAAAACATGAAACGCGCCCAGCAGGACTCGAACCTGCGGCCAAAGGTTTAGAAAACCTTTGCTCTATCCACTGAGCTATGGGCGCTAAACGACTCATCATGGGAAGAAATCTCTCCCCACAACTGTTCTCCATAATAGCAACTCTCATTGTAGTCTGTCAAGCATTTTTAACAGGAAAATAGAGGCCAGATTTTTTCCTCTAGATGGCGCATGCACCCATCCTTTCAGCATTCCGCCCACCTTGACAATAAGTATGGAAATGAGTACTGAGGACATAGGCCAGAAGTCTCAAACGCATAATCCACCTTGACAGAAACCCCCTCTAAGCCATATAATACATGTAAATCCGAGTTGATAAGTAAGGATTAATAGAAGCGAATAGCTTTTGGTGTAGAAATTATCATACTGGAGTGAACTATGAGTCAGGCATTCGAACTGGAACAGGGTACGTATAGTCCCGGATTCCACGTGGCCGAAAACTATGCATACAAGTCCCAAAAAGGACTGAGCGAGAAGGTTGTCGCACAGATCTCCGAGATGAAGGGCGAACCCAGTTGGATGCGGGACTTCCGTCTGAAGAGTTTGAAACTCTTCGAGAAGCGCCCAATGCCAACATGGGGTGCTGATCTTTCGGGCATTGATTTCGACAACATCTACTATTATATTAAGCCCGTTGCGGAACAGGGCAAAACCTGGAACGATGTCCCCTCCGAGATCAAAGATACCTTTGATCGCCTGGGTATTCCACAGGCTGAACAGAAATATCTGGCAGGTGTGACGGCCCAGTACGAGAGCGAAGCTGTTTATCATAAGGTGCGCGAAGACCTTGAGAAGATCGGCGTTATCTTTACCGATATGGATACTGCGCTGCGTGAGTATCCCGATATCATCAAAGAGCATTTCGCAACCGTTATTCCAGCGTCCGATAATAAATTTGCTTCACTGAACAGCGCCGTCTGGAGTGGTGGCAGCTTTGTGTATGTGCCAGAGAATGTCCGTGTGGAGATTCCTCTGCAGGCATACTTCCGCATCAATGCACAGAATATGGGTCAGTTCGAGCGCACATTGATTATTGCCGCTCCTGGCTCCTATGTCCACTACGTTGAAGGCTGTACAGCCCCAACCTATGCCAGCGATAGCCTGCATAGCGCGGTCGTCGAGATCAAAGTTATGGAGGGTGCACGCGTTCGCTATACCACCATTCAGAACTGGTCGAAGAACGTGTACAATCTGGTCACCAAACGTGCCGCCGCCTATAGAGATGCAACGATGGAATGGGTCGATGGCAACCTCGGCTCCAAAGTAACCATGAAGTATCCCGCCGTTATGCTGATGGAGCCAGGCGCACGTGGAGATGTGCTCTCGGTTGCCTTCGCAAACGATGGTATGCACCAGGACGCAGGCGCGAAAATCACGCACCTTGCACCACATACGACATCTCAGATTCTGTCGAAGTCGGTTTCCAAAGGGACTGGACGTGCCTCCTATCGTGGACTGATACGCATCAATCCCGGCGCACACCACACGAAATCTAACGTTCGTTGTGACGCGCTCCTGCTCGACGAGAACGCACGCACCGACACCTATCCAACCATTCGTGTTGAAGAGAATCAGACCGAGGTCGGCCACGAGGCAACCGTCTCCAAAGTCGGCGAGGATCAGCTCTTCTACCTGATGAGTCGTGGACTGGACGAGTCGGAAGCGTACTCATCTGATCGTGAACGGCTTCATTGAGCCAATCACCAAAGAGCTTCCAATGGAATACGCAGTCGAACTGAACCGCCTGATCCAGTTGGAGATGTCTGGCAGCGTGGGCTAAACCGCTAAACACATAATAAAAAAACTAGAGGCCACATTTATGGCAATTAAGGAAAAATCCTGATTGCCATAAATGTGGCCTTTCTTTGTATACTGATAGGCTTATTGATACGTACCACAATAGACATTATTCTCACATCCTTTAAGCAGGGAGGGGTACGTATGCAACAAACGGGAAATATCGAAAAAAGTCAGGGTGGAAATTATGCGCCTGAAGACAATTCTCACGAAAAATCTCATTACGCGAGGCTCATTATTGGTGGCGTTCTCTGGATACTTGCGATTGTCCTTATGATCATGCTATCGCTATTTGCCCATAGTCACTTCCAACCAGTTCCGTTTGAATTGACGACATCAAAAGATGTGCAGGCAATACCTTTTCCTCCAGTAGTGCAGGCAATCATGCGATGGTTTACGGCAATTAACGATCCAATACCAGACACTATCATGGTTATTATCACAGTTGTTATCCTGGCCTTGATCCGTAAATTTAAGGCTGCGATCTTCCTGGCTCTATCAGCCGGTATAGGCGATGCGGCTGATGCTGTGATCGGTGACTTTGTGGGAAGACCTCGTCCCAGCCCCCATCTGATCCACGTGGATAGTCTTCTGAAGTTCAACAGTTTCCCTTCAGGTCATAGTTGTCATATGATGGTGTTTTATGGATTTTTGCTGTTCCTCAGTTTCACAAAACCGGTTCGTCAATGGAGAGTATCATTGGGCATTGCTACCACTGCAAATCTATGCAATAATCACAATCCTCATCGTAGGCTTCGCACGCATATGGGAAGGCGAACACTGGATCACTGACGTGGCTGGTGGCTACCTGGACGGCGTAATCTGGATGTTGCTCTTCATCTTCCTCTATAGCTGGACTACGAAGAAGTTGAGGGAGCGACGTGAGAGGAAGGCTGAGAAGCAGAATGTGTTAGGGCAGGCGGTAAGTTGAAATATTAATAAGAGATGAATAACAAGCTCACGTAGTGGAAAAAGAGACAAGGGTAGGGAAGCTGTTTATAATTCCGGGGTGTTATAATTCCGTTGCCCCGGAATAATAAATGGCTTCCTTACCTTGATAGAGTATTTAGGCAGAGATACGATACGTACAAAGAGATATTTTTGATGCGCCAACTCAGGTTATCGTTAGCCCTTTTCTACGCGTTCTTCTTACTATCAATGTAAGCATCAAGTCCTTTTGCGGCATTGCGACGGATCGCTTGCTGCATAAAAGGCGTCCAGCCCAGCAAACGTCCGGTGGTTCCTAGGGATTGAGAAGCCCATTTTGTCAGGTCAAACGTATCCTGGTGCATCAGGACCAGGCCATCTTGCAAACGAAAATGGGCATCCACTATGTTATGCACCTTATGACCAGTGGCGGAATAGGTGTAGTATGCATCCCAACGGGCCGTCCCTTGTTGTTCATCGCCCTGGATATTGCTGAAGATAATCTTTATATCTTTGCTGCGTCCAAGAAGCATATTCCACATGGCAACGGCCCGCTCCCTTTTAAGCGTCTGGAAGATAGGATCGGAAAACACGGCATCGGGATGGTAACATGCAGCCATACCATCAGGGTCTCTTTGTTGAAAACAGGTATAAAAACGCGTAAGCAATTCTTCATTCGAATGCATTAATTTTCTCTAGCCTTTTTTCCTGTTTTATAACGCCGCTATGACCAATCAGGAATGCCACACAAAATAGACGCCATAACCAGGACCGTAGTTGAATTCGACGTTGGAGACAATACCCCAACCTCCCCCATTGGCCCACCAGTTCATATTACTAGTCATTACAGTATAACTATTAATGATCGATGTGACAACAGCCACATGCCCATAGGCATAACTGGCCCCTTGCACACCCGGCATCAGGACAATAACTGAGGGTACATGCGGAGTTGTTGAAACATTCCAGCCTGCGGCACTCGCACCCGCTACCCATTGATCAGCATTACCAGCCCAATTGATCCACCAGCCGGTTAGTTGATGGTAGTAAGCATTGGCCCAATAGGTACATTGTCCATAGGGCCAGGGGCGTGGGCTATTGCCAGCCCCAACGCTCACACCACCGCCACCACCACCACTATTAGCATACGGGTCATATCCATCAGCCTGCTGATTATTATAGACAGCCGTGGCGGTGGCCTGTGCGACGATGGAACCAAGTGTGTTATTACTGTTGCGGCTACCAATAACCTGCATATTCGATGAAGGGGGGTTTACATTCAGACCAACCGTCTGGCCCAGTGGTGTCGTTAACAAGAGAGAAACTGAGACAATCACAAAGAGGACAAATATTCCGACCAGGCTGGTAATCTTGCGTCGGCGGGGATGAGGCTGTGCTGCTAACCCTGGTCGCTTCAAATTGCCTCTAATTATCACTGGAGGACGCTGCGCACTTCCAGAACCACCAAGCGCACTACTAAGCATGTGTGTAAAGTTGGATTCTGGCAATGGCGTCTGCGGGTCTGCTACCATCGGCAAAAGCGATGAAGACTGATCAGGTAAAATATTGGTCGAAGCGGATGTTTGCGGAAGCGGTGTGAGGCCATCATTCTGAGTTAACGGCTCAGTAAAAGGAGCTACCTGACCCGGTTCCTGTAACGAAATAGGATTGGATGCATTATGCGAGCGATCATCAAAAGAGAGCATACGGGACCTCTCACTTCCTCATTATCGAATTATTTTTATGTATATTTTGTCATTTAAGGATACATGCCAGCCATAGTTCAGTCAATCTTATGCAGCAAAATAGGGAAGAAGGTACTTATTGGGCCAGTTCAACCACATATCCTCTATGCGTTAGATTGAACGAATGAAAGGTTCACATTCGCGTTATTCTACTCGCAGTATGGAAAAAAGAGGAAAAAAAGTGGCTCAGGGGAGTAACCTCTGAGCCACTTATAGGAAACTACTTTTTCTTCTGCTCTTGTTGCACTTTATGAACCGCTTCGTGCAATTCTTTTTCGGCCTGCTCACGACTGATGGGTTCCTCGTTACCTAATTCTTCAGCAGCCGCCTCTTGCGCGGCGTGCTTTGCAGCATCACGAATCTCCTGCTGATCCTTCTTAATAGTCTTTGCATCGGCAGGATGCTCCGGCTTATACGTTTGTGGTTTTTCTTTATCGTTAGCCATATCATTTTCTCCTTAACTTCATGCATGAGTTTTTACGATCATGCCTGTTCAATATAAGATGATAGTTTCCTACGACATACGTGTCCTATCCTTTGCACGTATGAGGAGAGGAATTCGCATACAAATCTTCCTGCTAAATTGCGATAGAAACGACTGTGAAGTCTCCTTGTTTCCAGATATAATCTGGTCAAGCACATATTGATAAAATACGTGCTAAACAATTCGTTTTAGCGAGATGTTCTGCTATTGTATATTTTGTACCATCATTTTATACTAAAAGTCTCTGGTCCGACGCGAAGTACCCCAGGCAACACTCAAACCAATACAGGGAAAAAGGATAAGGCTCAGGAAAATGTAGCGGAATAAGGCACTTTGAGTCGCATTCAAAGTAATGTTGTAATGATCCCGGTTGGCCTGGCTAAGATGATCCACAGCATCAGTGAAATTGCCGAAGGTGGCATTGGATATACCCGTACTTATCTTTTCCGCGCCAGGAATGTTGCCACTCCGTGCGGTAGAACGGATAGTGCTGTCAAGCTGGTAATATTTATTCCAGCTTCGTTTGCATGTCTGTCAAGGGCTGATCCTCTTGCGGCCAGGTACGATTGGCGGCAGCACGTGCAATTAATTGTGTCACCTGAGCAGTAGTATTTTGCCAGTCCTGTTGCCAATGAGCCGCCTCCGTTGCGTCACCGAATTCCATGGCAATCAGCCAGCGTGACTCATCAGCGTTAGCGTTGGTACCATCCTTCTTAAGCTGAGCGGCATAATAGATACTATCGTAATCATCCTTCACCATTTGCCCAAAAGCACCGTGACGACCAGAGGACTGGGCTAATAGTGTAACCGCTGCAATACTAAAGATAATGCTAATGATCACGGCCAGGGTGAGTCCAATATTAACGATACGATGAGTCATAAGCGCCATGTATCCCGTTGTAGCGGAGACAAGCAGGCAGAGAACGACACACAAGATGATCGACAGTACAACGGTATAGCCCAGGAAATTCGTAGTGTCGTTATAGGCAGTATAAAGATGGTCATAATTAATATCGCTGAGACAGTCAATATTGGCGCGGATACTACCAAGCGGCCAGATAGTAGGAGCTATCTTCTGATAGTTGAGAATACAGGTAGGCACGTTTGTTTCGTCATAGACATAATTCTGCGCGGCGTTTACGGTTGGTTTTGTGGTAATCGCCGTTGTTAAAATGGCGTTGGCAGCGAGATAGGCCGCGTGCGCATTTTGCATATGCATGTCATGCGTATTAGATTTCACTGTTGCGAGACCGTATTCATGGCGCATAATGGCGATCTGGGCCATGTAATCCTCGAAGCCAGCGGTAATACGTTCGGTCGCGGTACGCTCACCGGGATAGGTAACGTTATGAATGGCGAGATATAACTGTTGATTTGCCAGCACAATCTCGGCACTGATGTTGCGGTCGTCACAATCATGCACGGTTAAAGGACCAGGATTGAAGGTTGTCCCCACAATTGAGCAGGGTACGGTTGTGGTAAGCGCGGCAGTTGCCAGGTAGTCGGCTGATTTGGCATCGATGTCTTCGATATATTGTGCCATCGTCTGGGCCGCATCGACGCTGGGGATGCTCCCGTTATTGATCGTAGCAAGATCGTTGGATGCCTGCTGGAAGGAATGTGCAAAGAAAAGAGCCTGGGCCAGCACCAGAATAACGATACACACCGCCAGCAGTATGAAGCGGCCCTTGAGGGTCCTTATGGCTTGTTGCCAGAGTTTCCCACTAACAGAGCGTCTCTGTACAATAGGAGCAGTTTTCATAGTTGCATTTACTGTCGGTGCAGGTGGTTGTTGTTTTTGCATAATCACAGCGATAATCTCTCATAGCAAGAATATGGTGCGTTAATTTAATTTTGATGTGCGGCCAGCGTTAATCGCCAGGGTTTTACGTGCAATGGCGTCTGCTTGCTGGTTAAGACGAATGGTGCCATTGGCATCGCGTTGCACAATGTTATCAAGTAATTTCGTGATCTGGATGTTGCCCGTGCGCTGGCTGATCTCCAAAGCTTTACCAAGCAAGCGTGTAGCTCTTTCGCTATCGCCAGCGGCGAGGGCAGCCTGTCCTTCTTTGATATGCTGCGCCAGTTCTTCCTGATTGGTATAGTGAGCGATGTGCGTTTCGATCTGGCTGGCGAGGGCTACGTCTTCGGTCCATTGCACAAAAATCCAGCCCTCACGAGCACTTTTCTCTTCTATCTCATCTTTGCCACCCACAAAGTAGCGAACGGATGGGCGAACCATCATAAATTGCTGACCGGGCGGGTAGACAGGCATCTCGATATTGAGCAGGTACTCATGCTGTTCACCAGGAGCGAATGAACCGATACCGACAATCTGCTGATGAGGGTTCATAGGATCAGGTTCCATACCAAGTGGCGCAAGGGAGGGATAGACCTGCTGAATCTGCGTAATTTTGACGCCGTTGGGTGTCCAGAGTTGCAGGCGAGCATTTGTAATCGCAATCTTGCGCATCGCGCTAAAAGAGGCGGTGAAGGCTGCTTCAACCTGCTTAGGGGTGGGAATGATATCGGCAGTTCCGTGGGTAGCATCGGCCATGTGGCGTAGTTCGGCGGCATCCCAATCGGTGCCAACACCCCATGCATTGATGTTGATATTGGCAGAAGTGCAAAGATCCACGGCCTGATCAAGCATATTGCGTCGCTCACCCTCGTTTTTGCCATCCGTCAGAAAGAGGATTTTGGTGGCACGCGCCTGATCCTTGCCAAACTGCTGCACAATGGTATTAAGAGCCGTGCTCATACGTGTCCCACCATTGGCATAGACCGTTTGCAAAGCTTTTACCGCTCGCTCTTTGTTATCAGGAGTGGCAAGGGCTGGTCCGAAGACGACACGTGCATTTTCATTGAAGGTCACAACCAGAAAAGTCATGGTTGCATCAAGTGACTGCACAACCTTGATCGCACCATCGCGTGCCGCACGCATCTTGGGACCTTCCATAGAGCCGGAACGATCGAGCGCGATACCCAATGCCAGGGGAGCGGGTGCTACCTGCGCTGATGCATCAAGGGCAAGCGAAAGAACAGCCTGCATTGTATTCTGGTTCAGGCGCAAGTATGGGTTGTTATAGGCTGCAAGAGTAAACACAGGGCGTTTCCTTTTCTATATCTATATCCATATTATTCAATACGAGCATCATTACCAGAGACGCCAGGGAGCGACCTCAAGTTTGTGGCGGACGATCATTTCGCGATTGTCAGGCTGGCTGGCACGCAGGAGATACTGTTTGTAGCTTTCCTCTGCGGCAACTCCTAATGTGCGTGGACGAGCATCGGGGACGCCAGCAATATCAGTTTTGGTTGGTATTTTTTGCTGACGGGCCAGTTGCCAGGCGGCGCGATAGATATCGCCACGGATCAGGTAATAGCGAGCATCCTCTGTACGACCTGAAAGCGTCTCAACCGCATGGGAGGCACGTTCCACGTTCTGGAGTGAGAGCGGCTGCATGCGATTGATATAGAGGTCGCAAAGGAGCAACTGAGCATCAACGTATTTCGCAGCGGCCTCGCTGACACTACTCAAAACTTGAGCCGCCTCATCCCAACGTTTGAGGTTGAGATACGAGTTTGTGACGCCTAAGATCGCATCGGTATTGCCAGGGATCAGCTTTAAGGACGCTGGTGAAGAGATCCACGGCAACAGGATCGTTCCCTTGCCGAGCGCTCACACGGGCAAGAGCAAGTTGCGGAGGCAATTCACCCGGCAGGTCGGACATTAATTCGCGGTATTGATCCGTGGCAGCGGTGAGCTTTCCTTCTGCTTCCAACAGGCGACCTGTATACCAGGCAATCTTCCAGTTACCGGGTGCCATACGTTGAACCTTCGTCACCTCCGCAAGAGCCTGAGAGAACTCGCCTTGCTCGATCAATACTTCGGTGATACGCAGGTGAGCATCAACACTCATAGGATTGACGTGGAGAGCTTGACGATAAAATGTTAAAGCATTAGCAAAATTGCCGCTACGTAACGACTGATCGCCATAACGTAGCACACTAATAGCTTTATCTTTCTCATCAAGCGCCGTTTCGCCACGCAAGCCGAGCTTGCCCGTGGTCGTCATAACGCTGGATAAAAACAGGCGGGAATTGACGGGCATCCCCAGAGAGCCACCCGTAACAAGGCGTAGGACCCCATTCAGTTGATCAGCCAGTTCCTCGGCGCTATGGAAGCGCTGCGCGGGTCTGGCATGGGTGCCCTTGGAGAGCAGGCGATAGAGTGCCGGGTAATCCCGAAACGCCTTGTAGTATTCAGAAGAAGGCATACCGAAGATGGGATTGGCGAGATCCATCATCGTGACCATATAGGCCAGCGTGCGACAAATAGAATAGAGATCGGTTTCGGGCGAAGGGGTTTTCACGGCCTCCGGTGCATAGAAGCCATGGGTGCCATAGACATCATCGGGGCGGGGCGTATATTTAATCACCGTGCCCAGATCGATGAGTTTCACAATCTCGCTGCCGTCCTTAAGCTGTTCCAGCATGACATTCTGAGGCTTAAAATCGCAATAGACCAGTCCCAGCTTCGCCAGGTAAGAGAAGGCGGGAAGAATACCCAGGATATGGCGGATCGCCTGTTCGACGGCAAAGGGATTACCCTGTTCCTCCATAATCTGGTCCAGCGTTCTGCCCTGCACATATTCCATCACGATATAGCCTTGCTGGCCGATGGTAATGAAGTCGTAGATTGAAACGATATTGGCATGTTTGATTGAAGCGAGGAACTCGCGTTCTTTGATACTTTGGGCAACCATATCAGATGTAGCATCGGTGAGCAAGGTTTTGACGACCACCTGGCGCTTCAAAACCAGGTCTTCCGCAAGATAGACCGCGCCCATGCCTCCAGAGCCAATGGGCTTCAAGACTTTATATTTATCGTTAATGATACTGCCCATGGAGAGCTGGATAGGCTGCACTTCAGCGATCACGGGTTGCAGATTGGGAGCAACGACTTCAATAGGAAACCGAAAGCCACACTTGCCGCAGAAGGATTTGCCTGGAATACGATGGGCATGGCAATTGGGGCATTCATTCTGCGCGGGTTGTGTGAAGACCGTTGGTTGGGTGATTGATGCCTGCGGAGGTGCAACCTGAAATGCGGGTATGGTGATAGTGCTGAGGACCGCCCCACAGTGATCGCAAATGTCTTCACCTGGAACGACTGGTGACTGGCAATTTGGACATACGGTGTGATTGCCAGCAGGAGCACGTGTTGCAGCCGAGGAAGTCGTGCTCACCGGTGGCAAAGAGACGGTAGAAAGGACGGCACCACAATTGTCACATATATCGTCTGCCGGGCTGACGGGACCATGACAAACCGGACAGGTAGACGTGGACATAGTACTCCTTTAGAATAAGGCTTTATATAAGCTAATGTGCTGTTGAAGCAAAAAGTTCTGCTAGCAAGTGAATGGATCAAGAAAGCTTCTTCTCATCGTGTTTAAAAGGTATAGCAATACTGTAACACATAAGCACAACAGCGACAAGGAATTTTTCTCCATGGCGTACCTTATGAATCCTCTTCTCTGCTAACTACTTCGTAGAGCTACTGATACTATAAACGAAAGATGGATGAAGCAATAAAAAGACATGTGATCTGCACGTCATATCAGGGGTCCTATAAACTGGCTTGTTCACCAATAATGTGTTATCCTTCAACTAGAACATATTTTCTATTCAAAAGAGGGAGTACTTGTATGAAGATGAAGCAGCACCTCGAAAGGATATTGAATCAGCAATATAGTTGTCCAAAGGGCGTGCTTGGGTTGTTGGCTGGAGAGCAGATGGTACGTCAGCATAGGCCTGAAACTGGCTGGACGGTTACCCTGTTGGATATACAACCAGCGGATGCAGTCCTGGAAATCGGTTTCGGTGCGGGCCGAGGGATCAAGCTGGCTGCTGAAAAAGCTTATGAGGGGCACGTCATAGGGATTGACCTTTCGGAGGCGATGGTGCGGGCTGCTACAAGGCGCAACGCACGGGCAATAAAAGCTGGACGTGTTGCATTATCGCAAGGAACTATTACGGCTCTGCCCTTTGAGGAACAGTACTTCGACAAGCTCATGACCATCCACACATTGTATTTCTGGGCGGAGCCTTCACCTGTAATAAGTGAGTTGTACCGCGTCCTGAAACCCGGTGGAAAGATGGTTATTACACTTTCTCCAGGCAGAATCAATGCACAAGGAGAGGTGGAAGTGTGGGCACCACTTCAAGCAATCGTGGAGGAGCAGGTGATGCCGGGCATGCAGCAGGAAGGCTTCAAGGAGGTACGTCTGGAACCAGGTCCAAACTCCCGGCAATATACGAGTGTAGCGGTCATTGGTGAGAAGTAGGCTCTCCTAATAAAAATAGGAGTAAAGAGCAATAAATCGGCGGGCATCTTCGCTCGATACCCGCCTCTGGACTAACATTCACACAGGCTTTCCATTGATGGTGACGTTCGTGAAATTTACCGCCGTCACGTCTGAGATGCTATTCACCGGATTGGCGATATGCGTGAAGGTGCTGTTGGAGAGATTAAAGGGTCCAATTTTGTCATTAGACAGACCATGCACATCTAACACAATTGGAGCCGTATCGGCGATATAGTTGCTGAGGTTGAAGGGACCACTGAAGTCTGGTGGGAAGTTGCCCGTCTGGTTGAAGTACGTCATGGTGAAGAAAAAGACACCTCGCTGGAAGTTGACGCCATGAAATGTATCAACGTTAATATTCCTGACATACCCACCACGTTTCGTGTTCGACTTGACGAAAAGAGCGTAGCTGGTGCCAGTTCCTACTACTCGATTGGAATAAGCGTAGATATTCTGGATACCACCTGTCAGTTCACTGCCCAGAGTGATCGCGCCCCAGGTGCCCTCAAACGTATTATTCCAGATCACAACGTTCTGGGTAGGCACGTTGATACGGCGGCCATCGCCATCGCGCCCGGACTTGATGGCAATATTATCGTCACCAGCTTTGAGCGTACTATTTTTGATCACCACATGATCACAGCTCTCGGGATCGCAGCCATCGGTATTTGCAATTGAGATGCTGGTGGTCACAGCATCGACTGTGACGTGTGTGCACAGGGTTGGATGGATTTGCCAGAACTGGGAATGGCGCAACGTCACCCCATGGATGAGCACTCTGGTGCAGCTATACGGTTCGACAAATGTCGAGCGTAGCTTGCCGGCAACGTTACGCTGCTGAGGCGGTACACCGCTGGCGACCAATGGGTCCAGAATGCCTGCTCGATTGGATCCCTTGTTCCAGGTCGCGGTACCAGAAGCATCCAGAATACCACTGCCAGTGAGCGCGATGTTGCTCTCGCCATAAGCGTAGATCATTGGCGAATGGTTCATGCATTCAAGTCCTTCATACCGTGTGAGAACGAGAGGATATTTGGAAGCATCACCGCTGAACATGAGCGTAGCACCTGTATTGAGATGCAGATCCACATTGCTTTTGAGGTAGATTGCACCCGTCACATACGTTCCAGCAGGCACCACGACATGACCGCCCCCTGCCGCATTACAGGCTGCAATAGCTTTCTGAAAAGCAGTGGTGTTATCGGTGCGACCATTGCCGATAGCTCCGTAGGCTGCATCAGTGACGACAAAGTTCGTGTTTGGAAAGCGTGGCAATAAAGTGGCCGCCAGGATGGTATTTGCATCTGGCCAGGGTAACGGCCCAGTCGCAGCAGCCAGCGCCTGCATTCCCTGGATAAAAGAGGGTAAAGTGGCAGCACCACCCACAATGATAGCGCCCGCTTTGAGAGCCTTACGGCGCGAAATACTGCGCGGCAGCAGAGAATGAGAATCGTCCACGAGTGTCGTCCTCCTTGACATAGATACATTACTTAAGCATGTAAAGTGGCGTGAGTGAATAGCTCAAAGCAGCTCACGCTGGTGCGCATTAAATACGACTCTTACCTTACAATGGTTCAAAAACTTCCTTGTCTCCTCTATTCTTTATATACCATACGTGAGAGATGGTGTCAATGTTTCTTTGATGGTGGGCAGGGCTATTTAATTTTCGCCTCTGACGGTTTTATCAATCGCGCCCGTACTGATGCGTGCAGCATAATCAGTGCCTACATGTGTGGGCGCGATAAATCGGTCTCCTACGAAATTAAGAACTTTTAGCATTTTTGATGCACTACCCAATATTAGCAAGCGATTCCGGAAACCGACTCAGAGGATAGTGCAGCGTCCTCATCAGTGGGCTTGTAGGCATACTTGTCGGCTCGTCCACCTGGTAAGAGGAACATTGTGCCGAGTCCGATAAGGGCGAGGACGAACATCAAACCATAGACCCAGAACAGGCTTTGTGAGAGCGCATTTTGCAGTTGTGTCAAGAAGGCAGGCGCTAAAGAGACACGTAGATTTGGAGTAAGCAGTACGTTCGCGGGTGCAATATTCTTGGGCAAGCGACTGGCGGCCACAGAAAATTGGGCATAGATGGGAGCAAAGCGGACAGCCATTTGTGCATTCAGAATTGTTCCCATAATAGCGACGCCCACAGTTCCACCCATGGTGCGGAAGAATTGCGTGGTTGCGGTTGCGACCCCACGCAGATTCCATGGCACGGCGTTTTGTACCGAGAGGATGAAGACGGAACTGGCAAAACCAAGGCCGGCTCCAATGCATAACATTGCAACAATAATAAAGGGAAGGCCTGTTTGCGCGTTGAAGAGGGTCGTTAAACCTACTCCGAGTGCGGCAAAAAACATACCCATGACAGCGGTGACACGATATCCATAACGAATGACCAGCTTTCCGCTAATCGTTGCTGCGATCGGCCATGCCAGCAACAGTGGAACAAGGGTGATGCCAGCACTTGTTGCGGTCCCACCTTTGACACCTTGCACGAAAAGCGGCACATACGAGGTAATGCCAAACATAAGCACGCCTAGCACAATACCACCAATGCTGGAGATAGTAATGATACGATTCTCAAAAAGGACCAGAGGAAGAATTGGCTCGGCTGCACGCTGCTCGGTGCGTACAAAAAGCACGAAGAGGGCAACCGCTGCAACAAAAAGGCCAATGCTCTGGAACGAGGTCCAGGCCCACGTTGTGCCACCTTGCAAGAGCGCAAAAAGGAGTGAGACGATGCTACCCGTTAAGGTCAGCGTGCCGAGATAGTCCAGGTGGTGCTTCTTGCGTTCAACCGTTTCTTTAAGCGTGAAAATAAGCAGCAACATTGATACGAGACCGAAGGGAATATTGATGAAGAAGACCCAGCGCCATGAGAAGTGATCCACGATCAAACCACCCACGAATGGGCCAACTACACTCGACAGCCCCCACACACCACTAAAAAGGCCCTGCACTCTGGCTCGCTCTTCCAATGAGAAAATATCGCCGATAATGGTGAGCACAATTGGCAAAACAGCACCCGCACCCAGGCCTTGAATGGCACGAAAGACGATCAGTTGTTCCATCGATTGGGCCGCACCAGATGCTGCCGAGCCGATAAGAAAGAGTATGGTCCCAAAAAGAAAAAGTGGCTTGCGTCCATAAAGATCCGCAAGTTTGCCATAAATAGGTACTGTTGTGGTAGAGGTTAACAGGTAGATCGAGAACACCCACGAATAGAGTGTAATGCCGCCTAGTTTTCCCACAATGCTAGGCATGGCGGTGCCAACAATTGTGGTGTCGAGTGCCGCCAAAGCCATACCGAGCATGAGCGCTATCGTGATGGTTATTTTTGCTTGTCTGGTCATTCCTGTTACCCCTGTGAAATAGATGAATACGAATTCGTTTAGAGCCACCGTACATGATGTAGGACGATGAAGAGGGCATCTTTGAGTCAAACTGTCTTTGCGCCATTGCAGATGAGGACACCGTTGCTGATGTCCTTCGTTTTCTTTAACATCTGGTAGATGATTGTTTATTCCGATGTACTATCCACACCTGGGCACCATGAACGTGGCCCCTACAACGGGATGTACCGGGATAGAAGCCACGTTCACGGCACCTATATGGTACACTAAAACCAGATATTTCCAATCCATTTATGCAAAGAAAGGTGGCCTATATCCATGGAATATGAACTGATTAAAATGCACATTGATGGCGATTTTGCTACGATTGTGATGAACAACCCACAACGACGCAACGCACTCTCGCTCAAGCACATGGGTGAACTCACAGATGCCTTACGCCGAATTGGCGAAAGCCGCGCTCTTGGGGTTATTTTAGCGGCGAACGGAGCAGCCTTTTGTGCTGGACACGATTTCGCCGACTCCGTGGGTCAGGATCTTGTTGCTATGCGGAAGCTCTTGCGCGTCTGCACAACGCTAATGGATACGCTTCAGGAGATCCCACAACCGGTACTCGCACGTGTGCATGCAATTGCTACAGCAGCTGGATGTCAGCTAGTTGCTACCTGCGATTTAGCTGTAGCTTCCACTGAAGCATCTTTTGCTACCCCCGGCGGAAAAGGAGGCTGGTTCTGTACAACGCCTATGGTCGCTCTTAGTCGCAATATTGGACGCAAACGCGCACTTGAAATGTTGCTCACTGGCGACACCATAGATGCACAGACAGCGGCAAATTGGGGATTGGTGAATCGTGTTGTACCGCCTGAGCAGCTCATTGAAGAGGCACAACGTCTGCTTGGGGCTGCCACCAGAGGCAGTTATCTCTCGAAAGGCATCGGCAAGCAGTCCTACTATGCACAGATCGATCTGCCACAGGAGCAAGCATACAACTATGCAATAGAAGTCATGGCTTCGACATCACAGCTCCCCGACGCTCAGGAAGGAATGCTCTCGTTTCTTGAGAAGCGAAAACCACGCTTCATCCAACCAGACTAGAAAACTTCTTTCCATCACAAAATAATAAGAGAATGCGTATTACATTTGCAATCGTTACTTCTTCACTAACACGAATGATATAAAAAGTAGAGCGATTGAGAAACGCTATCTACCATCAACACCCTTCTTGCACCCAATAGACCTATTTTATTGACATAACCACCCTTCAATTGTTACGCTGTAAAATGGACAACATGAATAAGCAAGCGCTTACAGCGACTATTTTATTTATCTATAATAGATGCACAATATATTGACGGAGTATATATTTTAATGATTAGAGATGATGATCTGCGCAATGAAACTATTGAAGGGTATCGCATTGTTGCCAGACCCGGCTCTCCTATTTTCAGCTCGACGTTCTTAGGGGAAAGTCTTTCTCCTACGGCTTCTTACCAGCGTGTTATCTTCAAGTTACTTGCGACGTTACGTGCTCATACTCCCCAGCAACGACAAGACATCTTAGATAAGCTTGCTCCGCTTCAACAGTTAAAACACCCCTATATTTTACCTATCCTCGGAGTTGGTTTTCATAAAGATGCTCCCTATATTATGACGAAATATTTGCCTGCTGGATCGCTTTACGCCCGTTTCCAGCGTCGGCCACCTGGACAACCAACACCTATGGAAGATGCTATTCGCATACTTGCACAGGTAGGACAGGCAATCCATTACGCCCATCAGCAGCAAGTGATTCATGGTTATTTAAAGCTACAGAACATACTCTTTACTTTATTAGATGATGTAATGGTCACTGGCTTTTATCAACATGCTCTCCTCCTTTCTGATGAGACAGACGATACCCAATCCTTAGACCTCTCGATCTATCAGGCACCCGAGCAGCTAATAGGTCAAACAAGCGAGAAGAGTGATCAATATGCGCTGGGATGCATTGCCTATGCTCTATTTACAGGATCCCAGGCTTTTATGGTTCCTTCAGTGAAGACGCCTGGTACGTACTATAAAACGAGATCACTTATTCCACCACGACGACTGAATGCGGCCTTGCCATCTTATGTCGAAGAGGCAATCCTGAAAGCCATGTCTAGAGAGCCTGACCAACGCTATCGCGATATCGCCGCTTTCCTTGCTGCACTACGCATATCTCCTATGGCTGGAAATAAAGATCTGCGTAAAACAGAAACGCATCTGATGCAGAACACACAAGGGGAAGTTCCTGTCTTGCTGCCCATAGAGCCTGATAGGCTTGAGGAGAGTAAAGAGATAGAACCTATTGACAAAAGCGAACATCTTAATGCTGCGGATGATCCTTCTGAGGCTGTGACGCTTCCAAACGCCAGGTTACTAAATGAGTCGGACGAAGATCAGGAAGACATTTTGTTTCCCTTCCCGCTTCAGCAGACATCGCAAATAAATAGTAGCCCTTCTTTAAGGAGGGTCAAGAAAAACTTTACAGCCAGATCCAAACGTGGCCTGGTTATATGTCTACTTGCGATCGCTCTTTTCCTGGCGACGCTGGTAGTTGCGATGCATGTTTCGCAGCCTACCAAAAGAGCGAGCACGTCTCCAACAATTCGGAGAACAGTTGTCGCACAGATCTCGCCGCAACCGGGTGTGCCAACACCGTTAGCGACCAAACTCGATACATCATCGTCGGCAGGCACAACGTTTCCTTCTCAAGTCCCATCAGGAGGGCAGGGACCTGTCGTTTATCCAACGGCACCGCCTACGGCTCCGATCGGCGTCCTTGGCTTCAGCCAGGGTGCCAATAGCCTTAGTTCGAGTCAGGCTCAATTCTGGTTCGCGCCCAATGGCTGGACCGCAGCCTACGTGATTGTCCACTACACAGGCAACGGGCAGCCTCAGCAAAATTTTCAGATGGCCTACGATGGCACCGGGTTATGGCAATATACGGCAAATGGTTTCCAGACCGCTGAAACACTTACCTACTGGTTCACCTATCAGCAGAACGGCACACAGTATGATAGTGGCACGTACATCGCCTCTCTGGGAGGATCTGGTGCCCCAGTTCCGACACCGATCCCGACACCTGCTCCTACAACGAGCAATTGTGCAAGCAACTTTAGCCAGGGCGTCAATAATCTCGGCTCAGGTCGGGGCCAGTTCTGGTTTGCTCCTTGCGGCTGGACATCAAGCTATGTGATTGTGCATTATACGGGTACGGGCCAGGCTCAGCAGAATATCCAGATGTTCAACAACAATAGTACAGGCAGTTGGCAATACACGTTGAGCGGTCTGCATTCCGCTGAAACACTTACCTATTGGTTCACTTATCAGCAGAACGGCATCCAGTATGATAGCAGCACGTACTCGTGGACGTACTATTAATGGCATCTAATGGCTTCCCCTTTCTCAAAGAAGAGTGAAAAAACAGCTTTTCCCTGTGGAAAAGTATGGCGTTTGCAATCATGCATTGACATACACACAAGAAATATGTTACCGTGCCTTGTGCCGTGCAAAGCATAGAAAAACATGTACGGAAAGAATAGAATGATTATCGGGAATAGGGATATCTACCTCCACCCGTGAAAAAACAAAATGCGAAAAGGAGCCAGGAAATTATGTGGCCTTTCGATCAGAACAATCAGCAAATGTACCAGCAATACGCTCAGGCATACGATAATGGCAATTACAATGGATTTGATAATAATCAGATATGGGGACATCTGTTACAATTCATGCAGGGTGCACCCATGGATATGCAACAACGCATCTATCAGCAGCATTTTAACCAGATGCCCTATGAACAGCGTGTAGCGCTGGCACAACAGATGCCGCAGGGTTACTTTATGGACCCGAACGATACATGGTCAATGGCACAATCCTTCCATCGACTGGGGCAGGAACAGCCAAACATGATCCAGCGCGTCATGAGCCATCCACTCTTGACAGGAGCTGCGCTTGGCCTGGTGGGACTGGTTGCCAAACATGCGCTCTCACACCATCAGCAAAACTTCCAGCAGGAACAATATGGTTATCCACCACAATATGGTTATCAGCAGCCTCCTCAGCAGTATGGTTATAACCAGGGTGGTTATCAGCAAAACCCATATGCTCAGCAGCAACTCTATCAAGAGGAACAAGAGATACGGGAAGAACGACGCGAACTGCGCCAGGAGGAACGTCGTGAAGAGCGGCGCGAAGAACGTGAACATCACCATCATCGCGACGAATGGTAGGGGCCTAATTTATTGCGCCCGTGCGGATGAATGGTTCCACCCGCACGAGCGCAATAATGCTATTCAGCCGAGGTATGTGATAGAGTCTTCGCTTCGCCGATCCACTCCGTCACCTGAGCCAGAGTAGGAGCATGATGCCCAATATGCTTGCTCGTATGCAACTCAACCAATGTCTGATGAAGGCGATCAGGTGTACGATGTTGCAGTTCCTTACAACTATTGACCCCGGCCTCCTCAAGCAAATTGGATAAGTCTCCGCCAACCCCTTTCAAACGCATCAGGTCAGCACGATTGGCAAGTTCTTTGAGAACTACTGGGGTAGAACCCAATGTATGAGCAAGGTCTGTCCTCTGTTTGCTCGTTCGCGTGTGTTCAAGCAGTTGTTCAGTAGTGCGAATACCTTCGGCCTCTAGCTTTGCCTGCAGGCCAGCGTCCAGTCCTTTAAGCTTGCTTATAAGGTCACTCATGGATTGTATACCTCCTTTGTGTCTCTTACACTTAAAACAAGCCTGTTATTGATTCTGGTTGTTCTGGTTTCCTCCGAAGAGACCACCTAGATTTCCCATACGCTTTTCAGCTTCCTGCTCTAGATTGTTTAATGCACCATCAGCAGCATCTTTGGCCTGCTGAGTAAATTTTGAACCGCCAGGAATCTTGTTGCCATACTGATCAATGGCCTGGTTAATCTGATTCTCGGCCATCTGTCGCGCACCACCCATCATCCCTTGCTGACCCTGGTTTCCCTGGTTGCCATACTGATCTTGCTGGTTCCCCTGATTCCCCTGGTTCCCTTGATTACCATACTGATCTTGCTGGTTTCCCTGGTTTTCCCTTGATTACCATACTGATCTTGCTGGTTTCCCTGGTTTCCCTGGTTCCCATACTGGTCTTGCTGACCCTGGTTTCCCTGGTTGCCATACTGATCTTGCTGGTTCCCCTGGTTTCCCTGGTTCCCATACTGGTCTTGCTGGTCCCTGGTTCCCTTGATTACCATATTGATCTTGCTGGTTTCCCTGGTTCCCTTGATTACCATACTGATCTTGCTGGCCCTGATTCCCCTGGTTCCCATATTGGTCCTGCTGGTTACCGTATTGGTCCTGGTTTCCCTGGTTCCCATACTGGTCTTGCTGATTCCCCTGATTCCCCTGGTTCCCATACTGGTCTTGCTGGTTCCCCTGGTTCCCATATTGATCTCTTTGGGATGGGTTCTGTGGATAGTTATTACTCATAGTATCCTCTTCTCTTTCAATGACCGGAAAATATACATTTCCATGTGGCGACGATGCCAGACAGCATGTCTACATATGACAGGACCATCCCTGCCATAGCAACGATTTAGACATTGCATGCTTCAAGGAGGCATGAAAGATCCATCGGACGCTTCAGGCTTCTCCGAAGTACAAGAAAGGGGGAAGTTAAATGCGAAAAAGCATAGAGCATGCTACCCTCCTCGCTACCCTCCTTTGCCTTTTCCAGGATACCTTCATTTTAAGTATAATGTCAAGTGCAAAAGATGATTGCCAATCACAGCAATAGCAAACAAACTCTTCTTTTTGAAAACCCTTTATTCTAAGCCATATAGATATGTCGATAAAATGTGTAACCATTTTTTACTATTACTGAGTTTCTTGATGCGCGGCGATCTCTTCTCTCTCGCTCTTGTGAAAATGCGTCTCTTTCTGTTATAATACAGGATAGTAGCATGGAAGTACTTCTACTATCAATGACGCATGAAAAGTGCAAGGAAGGCATGAATATGAAGAGAAGCATAGGTCGTCGTCGATTTATCTCAACCATTACAACAGCCGCAGTAGTTGGTAGCGCTTTAGGAGAATATGATTTGCTTAATGCGCAGAAAGCGCTGGCTCAACCTGCAACATATACTCCGCCGACCTCTAATCGTGTTGATACGCTTATCAATAAAGGATGGAAGTTTCACGAGGGAGATGTTAGTGGCGCACAGGTAGTTACCTTCAACGATTCTAGCTGGTCATCTGTGACGTTGCCCCACACGTGGAATAACATCGATGGTGAGAATGGAGGCAGCTATTATCGTGGCATTAGCTGGTATCGTCTCCACTATACTCCTTCCACAACGTTAACTGGACAGCGCTTCTATCTCCAGTTCGACGGAGCCAGCCTGGTTACTGATGTCTATGTCAATGGCATATACCTGGGCGAACATCAGGGAGGATTTGCCACTTTCCGCTTCGATGCCACCGCTGCGCTCAAGATTGGCAGCGACAACGTCATCGCAGTGAAAGTCAATAACGCCTACACAACCGATATTCCACCCCTTAATGGCGATTTCACCGTTTTTGGGGGACTCTATCGTGATGTTCACCTGGTTGCCGTCGACAATGTGCATATGCAGATGATGGATTACGGCTCATCCGGTCTCTTTCTACGACAGACGCATGTCAGTTCGGCTACGGCCAATCTACAGGTGACTGCCGAGATGTGGAATGATGGTGCCACCACACAAAACGTTACGCTCAATACAGTCATCGTGGATGCCACACAAACAGTCGTGCAAACGCTCTCTTCTACGCAGACGGTCGCAGCTCATAGTGGCTATCATTTTGTGCAAACCACCACGATTACCCAACCACACCTCTGGGATGGTCAGCGCGATCCTTATCTATATCATGTGTATGCACAAATACAGGTTGGCTCAGCCGTCAAAGATCTCGTTTCGGCTCCATTGGGGTTCCGCTCATATTTCATTGATCCCAACAAGGGCTTCTTCCTGAATGGACATTACCTTGATCTGCATGGCGTCAACTACCACCAGGATCACATAGATGAGGGATGGGCCGTCACCGATGGGCAGGTAGATCAGGATTTCAACCTGATGATCGCAATGGGGGTCAATGCGATTCGTACTTCGCACTATCAGCATTCTCCTCACTTCTACGACAACGCCGATACCCATGGCGTTGTTATCTGGTCTGAGCAGCCGATCATCAATGGCATTCTCACTACTACCGCATTCGCGCAGAGTGCCCAGCAGCAATTGACCGAGATGATTCGCCAGAATTATAATCATCCTTCGATCATTTTCTGGAGCATTGCCAATGAGGTGGGAAATGATTCTACAACCAATGCACTCCTGCAGACACTCAATAACGTCGCGCATGCTCAAGATCCTGATCGCATCACGACGCTTGCCGACGATACCGGGACGTTTGATAACGTTGCGAATCATACTGATACGGTTGGCTATAATCGCTACTATGGCTGGTATACTGGCAGTTACAACGATTGGGGCAGCGTCTTAACCAACATCCATCAGAGCTATCCGACGAGGAGTTTTGCCATAAGTGAGTATGGTGCAGGGGCGAGCATCTTCCAGCATGAAGCAAATCCAACCCAACCGGTTCCTGCAAGCAACCTTCATCCTGAGGAGTGGCAAGCGCTGGTTCACGAGGCCGCCTGGCAAGCTATGGCGAGTAGGCCGTATGTCTGGGGAAAGTTTGTCTGGGTCATGTTTGACTTTTCCTCTGCCGGACGCAATGAGGGAGATCATCCAGGTCGCAACGATAAAGGATTGTGTACCTACGACCGCAAAACTCCCAAGGATGCCTATTACTGGTACAAGGCGAACTGGACGACCACGCCTTTCGTCTATATCACTGATCGACGTTTCGTGACCCGTACAACGGCGACAACCAACATTAAGGTATACGCCAATACGAGTTCAGTAACTCTGACGGTCAATGGCGTTTCGTTGGGCACAAAGACCAGTACGAACCATATCTTCTTATGGTCAAATGTTGCATTGCGCGTTGGCAGTAATACTGTACAGGCAAAGAGTACGCAAGGCGGCAATACCTACACTGATGCGGTGACATGGAATAGGTAGGGACTCGATTGGATCGCGTCCGCCATTCATGGACTCATGGCCCCAGGCCGATCAAGTGCGGACTCGATTGGATCGCGTCCGCCATTCATGGACTCATGGCCCCAGGCCGATCAAGTGCGGACTCGATTGGATCGCGTCCGCCATTCATGGAATTGTGGCCCACGGGTGATCAATCACGGACGCGATCCAATCGAGTCCCTACCTTTATACGCGCATTTAAATATTTTTAGTGCACAGTGACACCTTACCCCAATTCTTCCTGACGTTTCCCCCACAGGACCACACACGTTCCCTCTCTCTATTGGCAAGGAACGCTCCTCTCTCATAAATATTCATCAAGGAACGGCCACAGGCAACGTTTGAGCAACGGCACATACTCTACACTTCCCTCAAGACGAACAACAACGTCGACGTTCTCATAGAACTGATCTCCCACCGAGGAGAATGAGCACGAGATACGCAAAAATAAATAGCACATAAAGAAAGGCCTAAAATCCTATGAATACAGTTTTTGAACGCGAAGACGAGAATCAATCCACTTCTGAACATAAAATTGTGATGGATGTACAGAATATTACGAAAAGTCTTCCCCTTGGTCGCGAGCAGATTGAGATCCTCAAGGGGGTCAGTTTCCAGATTATGAGCGCGGAGTTTGTCTCTATCGTCGGGCCTTCCGGCTCAGGCAAAAGTACATTGTTGGGCATTATCGCAGGTCTGGATAACCCTACAGGCGGGCAGGTGCTGATCGATGGCGTCGATATCACACGTATGAAAGAAAGCCGATTAGCCGCCGTACGCAATAGCAAGATTGGCATGGTCTTCCAGGCATTCAATCTTATCCCAACACTGACGGCACAAGAAAATGTAGAGATTCCGCTTTATGTCGGTAAACATAAAGGTTCCCCTTCCACACGCGCACGCGAATTATTGACGCTGGTTGGCCTGACACATCGATTGGATCATCGCCCCAACCAACTTTCCGGTGGTGAGCAGCAACGTGTAGCCATTGCACGCGCGTTAGCCTGCGATCCCGCGCTGGTGATTGCGGATGAACCAACTGGCAACCTCGACGCCCGCAATGGCGAAAACGTGCTCAAACTCATCACCGACTTACGCGCACAGACGGGCAAAACCTTTATTATCGCCACTCATGATCCGGTTGTAGCCACACATGCGGATCGCGCCATCCGTATCGTCGATGGGAAAGTTGCAGCGATCGATCACACCCAGAACATTATCACCCAATAGCACTGGTATAGGAGGCATCACAATGAAAGCAGCAATGTACTTTACCTATCCATCGCGTTCGCTACGCCGTGGCGGACAACGAACTATACTGGCGGTGTTTTGCATCACGGTAGGCGTCATGGCCGTTGTAGCCCTGCAACTTGTGGGCTTTATGCTCCAAAATTCGCTCTCTACGAATGCACGTGCCGCCAACGGGGGCGATATTGCAATTACAGCACAGGGCGCTCCCCTTACAACTAATGATCTGACCTTCTTTGACACGCTCAAGAACGCTGGCACCATTAGCGGCTACAGCCCCATTATCGGCGTGAATGGAACACTCAATAATGCAAGTTCGGCGGTCCATTCTTTTCCCGTTGAAGGGGTCGATCCCAATAACTTCCCGTTAAGCTCACAACCGTCATTTGTTCAACCTGGCAATGCGACAGTTGTACAAACTTTGACGAACAATCAGGCAATTGTGACGCAACGTTTTCTCACAACCTATCACAAGCAATTCGGTGATACCTTCAATGTCTATGCCAAAACGCCTATGGGTCTGGGTCAGACCTTTACGGTCAAGATCGCTGGCGTGATCGCCAATACAGGAACGTTCGCTCAGGCTGGCAATCTCCTGCTCATTTCAGCGCACGACTACCTGGCGGCTGCACCTGCCATTCACGCGAACTATACGCTCGTGGATGTCATAACAGCAGACCAGGCTCATACCGATCAAGCCGTCAAGGCAATCACAGCTAAATTTCAATATGTGAGCTTACAAACAGCTACAGATGTGCTTAAATCTCAGCAATCCTCTATCGATCTGATCACTAAATTTCTAGAGATTGCCGGCCTGATTGCATTGTTGATCAGCGGCGTTGGCATCGTCAATACAATGCAGGTATTACTCTCACGTCGCAAAACAGAGATCGCGCTACTCAAAACGGTCGGCTATCGGCGTGCAAATCTCTACCTGCTCTTTGGGATGGAAGCGGGGCTGCTGGGGCTGATTGGCGGCATCATAGGAGCCGCAAGCGCAACAGGGGTGAGTTACCTCATCCGCACGCTGCTACAAAACCTTGGCTCCAACGTACCCTTTGTGCTCAATCCTGGTATGATCGTTGGGGGGGTGCTGATTGGCTTCGTCACCGCACTGATCTTCGGCCTGCTTCCTATCGTACAGGCTGCAAACATTCGCCCATTGAGCGTGCTACGTCAACTTGAGAACAAAAGCGTCAGTGGTCGCGTGTTGACCATCCTTTTACTCGCACTGTTTTCAGTTCTCTTCTGTCTACTGGCAATTGTGATCCTCAACAATAATGTGATGCTCGGCATTGAAGTCACTTATGGAACATTCGCTTTCCTTTTGCTCCTGAGCGGCCTCTTTAGCCTGATTGTGCTTGCGATCAGCAAATTGCCCGTTCCCGAACATATGCATTTCACTCAGGTGCTCCTGGTACTACCGGGGATAGTGATCTCGGTGCTGCTGTACCGCTTGCTGCCCGTGTTTGCCATCTTCCTCATGATCATCTCCCTGATTGGTATCGTTATCGTGTTTCTGCCTCGGAGCTGGAAGGTCAACGTAAAAATGGCCTTGCGGAATCTGGGCCAGAGGCGCGTACGCACAACGGCTACGCTATTAGCGCTGTTTATTGGCATCTATGGCATTGGAGTAGATATTGGTATAGGACAGGATCTTGGAACGCAGATCACGAGTGCGCTGACCCAGAACTCGCCGTACAACATTGTCGCCACCACGACAGGAAACGATGCAAACATACTCCAGGGGCACCTGAATAGCATCGCTGGACTGAGTGACCGACGCGAAGATCCATTTGCCATGACCTTACCCGTTGCGATCAATGGTCGTCCCTCTCAGCAGGTATTGCCAACGGGAGCCACGCGCCAGCAAGATCTGAGCCTGCTCGGTGGTATCGAAGGATACGACCTGGCTCATACGCTTCCGGCACAGACAATCACACAGGGACGCAATCTGAATGCCAGCGATGTGGGCACTAACAATGTCCTTGTCAGTCAGGTTATGACAAGCAAGGGCTGGGCGCAGATGACACTGAAGGTTGGTGATACCATCACTCTGGCAAGCCTGGATGGTAAAACACAGAAGACCGCAACGATTGTCGGCATCATCTCGATCCCAACCAGCTTTGAGACCTTAGGAGAAGTGCTGGCACCAACTGAACTTGTAAATACGCTCAGTTCAGCAACCAGCGCAAAGACGACAGTGTTCTATATGAAAGTCGCCCCTGCACAGTTCGATCAGGCATTGAGCGATTTAAATAAGATCGTCCCCAATGCCTCAGTACAGAACCTGAGTGATGCGGGCACATCTTTTCTACAACAGGTAACGAGCTTTCTGGATGTTATCATTGCCATCGCCTCGCTCTCAATGATTGCGGCAATCGTTATCATCGCCAATTCCGTCGCCCTGGCGATGCTTGAGCGCAGACGCGAACTGGGCATTCTCAAGTCGGTTGGCTACACCAGTCGGACCGTCTTGAGCCAGGTGCTGATCGAGAATGGTATCATCGGAGGTGTGGGTGCCTTCGTCGCAACCTTGCTGGCAGCCGGTGGAGTGACGTTAGGCAGCAAATTATTCTTCGGGAACAGTCTGACGCTTAACATGGAGCCGCTCATCGTCGTCAGCATGATCATCGTCCCAGCATTGCTCGCGATATTCACAGCCATCCTGGTCGCCTGGAGTGCAGTTCGTGTACGCCCATTAGCAGTGTTACGCTACGAATAATGGAGTACTCTGTCAACCGTCATTGCACCAGCGTAGGGACCATCTTTAGAGCGTCTCACAATTTATTGAAGGGCTTACCCCAAGTAGGGTAAGCCCAATGCTCCTCCAATCCGATCCCCCCAAAATAACGCGGCAGTGCCGCATTGTGCTATGGATCGGCCTGTAGAGCGGGTTGAGAGAATGCGGCACCCAATGTCGCAGTGACAAGGTGCCGCATTGACACAGGGAAACATTATGTACGCCTCTCTCCCCGACAGAAATTGTGTTCTAGGGGAGGGAATGCGTAGTGATGAGCGACCGGGCTTATTTCATTGCGCCCCTACACCATTATTGGGCAGGGGGAATGGGTACCGGGCTTGTCAACTGCGCCCCACACCATCTTTCCCGCATGGTGATGGGTCTCATCATCCTTGCCGCTTGACATTCCACAATTGGATCATTCATACTATAAAAGGGGAGATTCTATGTTCTCTCCCCTATTTTATAGTATCCCCTAATGGTTCATTTCGACCTCAGGCTTCACCCTTGCTTGCCTGAACATGAACCGAAAGAACCGAGATATGGTTTAATCCGGACACGAATGGGGGAAAAACCCTGTCAAAAAAGTGCCATAATGCAGGTATGAAAGACCCTACATTCTTATATTTGCTGGTAGGACTTCCTGGGGCTGGCAAGACCACAAAAGCTAAGCAATTAGAAGTTGAAGCCTCAGCCTTGCGGTTTACCCCTGATGAGTGGATGAAGACGTTATTTGGAAGAAACGATCCGGCGACAAGAGATGTCCTCGAAGGTCAACTGATCTGGATAGCTTTGCGTGCTCTTCAGCTTCATACCAATGTTGTCCTGGATTTCGGATTTTGGGGCAAAGATGAACGGTCGTCTTTGAGATGGATCGCCAGGCAAATAGGCGCGAAAAGCCAGGTAATATATTTGCCCATTGACAGAGAAACGCAACGGAAGCGCGTCCAAACACGTTTTGTGGACACGCCAGACCAGACATGGCAAATGAGCGAAGAGGAACTGACGAAATGGCGTGCGCTCTTTGATGAGCCAGATGAAGCTGAGCTTCAGGGCACAATGCTTCCTGATCCCCCTCATGGATATGCGTCCTGGTCTGCCTGGGCATCCTCGCGCTGGCCGTCGTTACCCGATGAATATGCATGAGTAGTTAGAGTGCTAAGATGAGGGTCTGAGTAGTTGGCTCTCTCTAGCACAACGCGGCACCCTGGTACCGCGACATTGGGTGCCGCATTCTCTCAACCCGCTCTACAGGCCGATCCATAGCACAATGCGGCACTGCCGCGTTATTTTGGGGACCACTCCCAATACCATTCAAATAAGCCATGCTCCTGATGGAGCACCCGGAACAATGAAATTCAGGTACAATTTCAGGAGAATAGTCCATGTTCCTGGGAAACACCCTGACGATGAAATTAGGATGCAATTTCAGGACAATTTATAGGCGTGTCCACCTTTCGGCGATAACGGTAGTCCTTACCACCACCCATTTTTCACAGATAACCCATCGTCTCCGCAACGGGCACCGCTTGTAGGAGAAGAGCACTCGCCTCGTCTTGTTTCCCAGTATCCCATGCTTGCACGGCACCTTCAAGGAGTCCCTTCAACTGTTCAGGTGGTGGTTGTTGCGTCGGATCAAGCAACATACGCACATTATCGATGGCAACAGCGATCTTATCCTGGACAATCGCTGCACCCATAAGCGGCCAGAACCCCACCCATTGAAACGGATTGACCTCCGCTTGCTGTTGTTGCCCTTCCCCAACCGATTGCCGACCAAAGATCTCCACCTCGGCTAGATTACCCTCACGCCAGGCGATCCACGCACGATGACCCGTGAGAATACTATTGTTCTGTGTCGCACCTGCATCCTGGGCACGGATGAGGAGATTGCGTACCGCTTCCACCTGCCCACGGCATCTGAAGATAAACGGTAAAAACGTCAGGCAACGAAATTTTAGCCAGGCAACATCTGCCTGTTCAGCCATAGAGAGTGCCGCCCAGAGATGCTCCTCCGCTTCATCCAGATGGTCTGCCCAGAGAAGGGTGATGCCCAGAGCGAGGTGACCCGTCGCTATCTTGCTCTTGTCTCTGGCCTGTTCAGCCATGGCTAATGCATCACGCCGCGAGGCGACCGCCTGTTCTGTAGACGCGAAGCGACTCCGAAACATATTCCGGATGCCTATCGCCTCCGTGAGTAACTTGCGCTGCTCTTGCGTACCATACTGCTCTATTACAGGACGGGCCTTTTCGATTGCCGCCGTCATATCGTCCACAGAACCCCGCAACGGCCAGATGTGGGCAGCTTGCAAATTTATCCACTCGTCTCGCCACATCTGATTTGAGGGATCTGACACGTCCATCAAGATGGACTCAGCCTCCTGAAAAGCCTGACGTGCATTGATTTGCAAGGTGTCATGGGGATTATTGGAGGCATAATTCCAGGCCGTAGCAATCTTACGCAGTAAACGTGCCCGCCAGATGTACTCTTCAGATGGAACAAGAGCGGCACCTTGTTGATAAGCCTCCCGCGCTTCTTGCAATTGCCCCTTCTGCAAGAAGATATCCCCTAACCCGGCATAGATGCCTGCTGCATCCTCCCATAAACGTGCGGAACTCGGTGCACCAGCTTCAAGCAGATTGGCCGCTCGCTGAAACGCTGTCATAGCATCAGTACTTGCATAAACTTGTAGAGCAAGTTCGCCAGCACGACGGTAATAGGGGATGGCTTGCTCTGGCAGGCGTGCACGCTCATAATGAGCGGCTATCTGTCCACTCACAGCATCCAGATTATCCATGTAGACCACCTCAAACGCCTCCGCAACGCGTCGATGGAGAAGACGTTGGCGTACAGGACTGAGGGAAGCATAGGCAATCTCGCGCAACTTGTCATGGCTAAAATCGTACATCTCAGCGGTTCCTGCGCCCTGTTCTCTCACCAGACGGCGTTGCCACAGTTCGTCCAATCCTTGCACTACGTCGTCTTCGCTGCGCCCACTGGCTCGTGCAAGAATGGAGAAAGGAAACGCCCGTCCAATAACGGCTGCTACGTTCGCGACCTCATGAGCCAGAGGTGAGAGCTGCGCAAGTCGTGTCGCCAGCACCGTTTGTACAGATGGCGGAAGCGTAGAGGCATTTTGTGTGAGCAGGGGAGGCGTGTTTCCTGCACTAGAGTGTGGATCTCCCTGTTGTTCCAATGTTCCTGCACGAGCCATCTCAACCACAAATAATGGATTGCCTTCAGTCTCAGAATGGAGGGCCATACTCATTGCAGGTGCAAGCGGTTGGCCCAGGATATGTTCGGCCAGGGAGGTTGTCTCCTCAAGAGTAAGCGGACCAGGTGCGATCTCGGTTACCAGGTCATCACGCTGCACCGCACTCAGAAACTCCTGTAAAGGATGTCCGGGAAGGATCTCCTCTGCACGGACCGTCCCGAGAAGAAGTACACGCGCCTGCGGATCGAAGCGCAACAGGTAATGTAACCATTCCAGCGTCTCATGATCGCACCATTGCATATCATCAAGGAATAACAATAGCGGTTGATGAGCTGAGAGCACTGCACGTGCAAGCGCTTCAAAGAAGATTTGGCGTTGCCATCCCTCCGTCATAGCCGCCGGGTGTGACAAATGCGGTCGGGTCGTCAGCACTTCCGGGACCAGGCGTGCAATCTCAGTGAGCAAGGGTGGATCAAGAGCGGAGAGACCTGCTTGTAATGCATCACTACGCAACCAGCCCGTGACAGGAGCATAAGCCAGTGGACCGAGAGCGGCATAACAATGTGCGCTCGCGGTCGCCATTCCCTGTCGACTGACCCAGGCCTCCATCTCTTCCGCCAGGCGCGTCTTACCAATACCCGCCTCCCCACTAAGAATGACAATACGCTGCTGCCCCTTCGCCATCTTACGCCATGCTTCCAACAACAGCCGCCACTCGGCTTTGCGCCCAAGCAGAGGAGGGGCCGCTCCTCGAAGAGAGAGCGAACCAGTTAAGGTTCTGGCAGGGAGATCTGATTGCATGAGCGCTTCATAGACGCCCTGGGTAATCGCGCCCGGTTCGGTGCCCAATTCGCGTTCCAGGACCGTTACGCAAGCATGATACGTACGCAAAGCAGCCGCTCGATCACCACGCAAAGCATACAGGCGCATAAGCTGACGATACGTTGCCTCATGCAAAGGATCCTGCCGCAGAAGTTGTTGCCCAGCCATAATCGCAGCATCATAATCCCGTTTCTGCTCCAGCAACGCAATCAAGCGTTCCGCGGCCAGCAGAAATTGCTGATGCCAGCGATCGCGCTCCGGTAGGATCCACTCCTCATAACAGCCGGGCAACAGATCTCCGCGATACAAATGGAGCACCTGCTCCAGCGCTTGCTGCAACGTAGCCATATCCTGAGCTTGCTCGGCCTGTTTCGCCTGGGATAACGCCTGTTCTAATTCTTGAATATCAAGCGTCCAGGGAGCATCGTCCCCGGCTGGTCGCCACTGCAATGTCTGCTTATCGGTATAAAGAAATTGGTCAATGTTCGGCAGTGCCTGGCGCAATTGATAAAGCAGTTTGCGTAGATTGGTGTGGGCCTGTGCTTCCGTTGAATCGGGCCAGAGGAGAAAAGCCAGGTGAGAGCGATTCTGAGGTGCATCCCGGTGCAGTAGCAGATAAGCAAGCAGAGATTGTAAACGGGAAATACTCACCGTCGTAATGGGGGTATCATTCGATGTGAGTAGGAAATCGCCGAGCAGATGGATATGTAGAGTTGGCCTCACCAGGGAGCTCCCTTTCTCGAATCCAGGCAGAGTTTTCTCCTCGCCTTTGCTATCTGGTTTATTTGCTGAAGCTATGGTATCTTGGGGAAGTATATCACATCTATTGCTCGGAATGCATCGGCTTTGTCAGGGCACTTCAACATATTCGGGTTCTTGCTCCTTCTCTTCGCTCTCGACTGGCTTATGCGTACGAGAGTGAAACTTGAAGAAAAGGATCGTAGCAAGGATAGTAAGCAATCCAACACCCAGGCCTACCCAACCAATCATACGTGCAAGATGCGACACCTGGTCAAAGTGATCATGGAAGTAGCGACCACCGAGATAACCAAGCGTCCCTACCAACGATGCCCAGACAATACCACCAGCGGCGTTATAGAACAGGAATGTGCGCCAATGCATTTTGTTCACGCCAGCAAGAAACGCAGCCCAGATACGGAGTAGCGTGATGAAGCGTGCAATAAAGACTGTTTTGGCACCATGTTTACGGAAGAACTTTTCGGCCTGATCAAGGTGCTCAGTCTTCACAAAAAAGTAACGACCAAAGCGCTCTACAAACTTTCTCCCACCGGTATATCCAATATAGTAGCCAAGATTATCACCCAGAATTGCCCCCAACGCTGCACAGGCAATAATACCCGGTAGCGACAGGTGACCAGTGGTAGCAGCATAAAACGAGGCCAGCAGCAACATTGTCTCGCCAGGAAAAGGGATACCTGTGCTTTCAATAAAGATGAAGAGCACCACCGCCGGGTAACCAATTGTATTCAGTACATCTTGTAATGTTTGTAGTGAAATAATCATTATTTATAGCTCCATCATGGGCATCTTTTTGCAAAAAACGTATAACATATATTTCTTCGACTTCGTCTCCCCTTTAGAATACCCTTGACGTGTCACAGCCCAATCATACAACTGTCGCAATTTTGTCGCAATGTTTCAGCACATTTTTACAGGGCGCACGATACGGTACCATACCATACCGTGTGCCCCGTATAGCATGGGCTTATTCGCTCCGCTCATTGCGCCCCTACCCAGTTTGGCCTCCATGGGCGGAAAGAAAAAGAAGCTCAACAATCTTTAGGCGGAACGTTGCAACAATTGCTGCATACGTTGACATGTCCACTGATAAGCCTGATAATCTCCTTTCTTCGCAAAAAAGCGCATAGCATCAAGGGTGATATAGCACTCATAGCACAGGACACGCTCTTCGTAAAATGGAATGTTGACATGGCGTGCCTGGTAATAATTCAGGCAACGTTCCCTCATATTGAAGTTGGGCACCCAGAAATCCAACCCGGCGATATCGTAGACAAAATCACCATACTGGGCACCTATCCAATCGACCACGCCACTAATTCGCCCCTGGTAGCCGAGAATGTTACGGAAACTATAGCCTCCATGCACAAAGTAGCGTTCAGAAGGACAACGGTCGAGCAAGTCCAGCATATGTTGGAAGAGATCATCAAAGAGCTTCCGTTCCAGGAAAGTATCATCAAACATATGATGCCACTTGCCGTAGTAGTTCCAATCTTCCTCCTCCTCTCTGACTTGTAGCAGCGAACTTCGCCAGTCAGGAAAGAGACCCGCACCCTGATCATCAAAGATACCATAGCCCTTCGTCTGGCTCACATCGATATGGGAAATGGTATCTAGAAGCGCGATCAGCTCTGGTAAAAGCTGCTCAACCTCCGGTAGTGGAAGCTCCATTAACATGCGGCCCGGTAGCCTGTATGAGATGGCAAAATGCAATTCATGCCAGCTCCCGACATACAATACGGAAGGGAATGGAACTGGCAACAAAGCCATTTTCGGTGATAACATGGCCTCCTTAGCAAAGCCGATGGGGATACGGCCAGCATCATTGAAACGCAGAATATACTCCTGCTCACCAACGCGGAAAGCAAAAGTACGTGCCACCTGACCACCTTCTACAGGCACAACATCGCTAACGGGTTCGCTAAAATGTTGCTGCAACAAAGTAAGCACCTGCTCTTGCTCAACAACAGGTCTGAGATCAGACATAAAACCTCCTCTGGCATATACAGAGATGCGCGGAAATCCGGGCGCATCAAATGGCGGTATTGCTTTTACAACAAAGAAATTCAGATGGGAGCAAGCCAGCAGGATGCGAGGAAGCAGCAATATGCAGCGACGGGTATTTCAGATGGGGATAGAAACCAGGAAGATGCATACTCGTACTTGCTCACCATCCTTGCCAGCGACTTCTCCGTTCAAGTTAGCAAGAAGCAATGTATGCATGACGAACTGCACGCATAATTATGCATTCTTGTGTCTAAAAAGGATAAGTTGCAGACTAAAATGTTAGCAAGTTAAAGTCCAGGTCATCGTCTTCCAGGCCTTTCTATGTGAAGAATTGTACAATTCAACTATAAACAAATTAGCGCTAATTGTCAATAATTTGAACCCATAAAACGGCACATGAGTTTTATAAAATCTGTTCAGATTGACAAATACAAAACCTTAGATTATACTGTGACTACTGAGTCATAAATAGAAGCATCGTTACATAACGATGGCTATTCACAACTGTAGAGATGGGGAGGGAGGTATAAAACATATGCACGTGGACAGTGTTCACCGCTCTCTTCGTGAAAAGCAGCGCCAGGAGCGGCAGGAACTAATCCTGCAAGCCGCTGAACAGGTCTTCACAGAAAAGGGTTATTACGATGTCTCCCTGGATGAGATTGCCAGGCGGGTAGGGATTGGCACTGCCACCATTTACTCGCATTTCTCATCTAAAGAAGACCTCATGGTGGCTGCGATTTTTGAGCGAGCGCTTCAGAGAGTGGCACTGCACATACAGGAGCTTGCTGCAATACAACAAAATGCCGTAGAGAAATTGACGGAACTCTTTCAGTTTCTCATTAGCGATGATTTTTTTCTGCGCCGTGCCCAGCTCTATTACTCTTTAGGGAATAGTCCTGAGGCTCAAAAAGCGTTAAACGACCATCAGAGCACTATATCGGAGAATGCACGCATCTTTTCTGAGACGCTGGCTGCAGTCATCGAGCAAGGGAAATTAAGTGGTGAGTTCCGGCAAGATATAGCGACTTCTACTATGCTCAAAGCGTTCATCAGCATCGTTCGCGCACAAAGTGTGAAGGATCGGTTAGCAGGCAATTACGAAGATGGATCGCCCGCTGAGCTCCTCCAGGTGTACATGAGTGGTATTGCCGCACAGGCAACTACCACGAAATGACTTTCTTTAACAACTACAGGAACGTGTGGACTTTCCTGTACTTTCTGTGTCCAGCGCAATAATATGGAGTAACCAGCATGTCTGTAAATGGAAGTGGATCGGTCACAGTAGGGCCGAGGTACAAATGGGTCGCGCTCTCAAATACGACTCTTGGTATTTTGATGGCGACAATTAACGCAAATATCGTGCTCATCGCGTTGCCCGCAATCTTTAATGGAATTGGCATTAATCCGCTCGCCCCTGGTGAAACCAACTATCTCCTCTGGATGTTGTTGGGTTATATGGTTGTGACGGCAACGCTATTGGTAACGTTTGGGCGTATCTCCGACATGTTCGGTCGTGTACGCTTATATAATCTGGGCTTTGCCATCTTCACGGCTGCAAGTATCCTATTGTTTCTGACACCGGGTAAGGGCAACACAGCCGCGCTTGAATTGATCATCTTCCGTATGATCCAGGCGATCGGTGGCAGTTTCCTCCAGGCCAATAGCACAGCCATTCTCACCGATGCCTTTCCAGTGCGACAACGTGGTACGGCAATGGGAATTAATCTGGTAGCAGGTATCATCGGATCGGTCCTGGGACTCATTCTGGGTGGCATACTGGCTGCAATTAACTGGCGTTATGTCTTCCTGGTCAACGTTCCCTTTGGCCTCTTCGGCACCGTCTGGGCTTACCTGAAACTGCGCGAGACATCGCAACCTAATAAAGGCCAGAAGATCGACTGGTTAGGAAATATCACATTCTTTGTGGGATTAGTCGTCCTGCTCCTGGCCCTGACCTATGGTATTGAGCCATATGGGAGCGCCCCGGTTGGTTGGAGTAGTCCTTATGTCATTGCAGGTATTATCGTAGGCGTCTTGCTACTGGCACTCTTTGTTTTCATTGAAACGCGCGTCCCTGATCCGATGTTCCGATTACATCTGTTCAAAGTTCGCGCATTCTCTATCGGAGCATTCTGTAACTTCCTTTCTGGCCTGGCGCGAGCTGGTTTACAGTTTATGTTGATCATCTGGCTGCAAGGCATCTGGTTGCCGCTGCACGGGTATAGTTATGCCGACACGCCACTCTGGGCGGGCATCTACATCTTGCCTATGCTCGTTGGCTCAATCATCTTCGGACCAATCAGTGGTGTTCTTTCCGATCGTATCGGCGCGAAATTGCTGGCAACAGCCGGGCTGTTTTTACAGATGGTTGGTTTCCTCTTATTAACCTTGCTGCCAGCGAATTTCGATTACATCTGGTTCGCAGTGTTGTTGGCGTTGATGGGCCTTGCACAAGGACTCTTCCAGGTACCAAATACGACCTCTTTAATGAATAGTGTACCTGCGGATCAGCGTGGGACCGCATCTGGTATGAATGCCACGACGACAAATGCCGCGTCGGTAATGAGCCTGGCGGTATTCTTCAGCATCGTAACCCTGGGTCTGGCAGCATCGTTGCCTGCTACGCTCTCCGCTGGATTGATACATGCAGGTTTGCCAGCGACAATCTCGAATCAGATCGCCCACCTGCCACCGATTGCGGCGCTCTTCGCAGCGTTCCTTGGCTATAATCCGATGGCGACACTGGTTCCAAAAGCTGCGCTACAGCTCCTGCCGCAAGCAAGTCAGGCGAATATCCTGGGCAAAAGCTTCTTCCCGAACCTGATCTCGGGTCCGTTTATGACTGGTTTACATGCCGTATTCTATCTCGCAGCGGCCCTCTGCTTGATCAGCGCAATTGCGTCACTCTTCCGTGGCAAGCGCTTTGTTTATGGCGAGACGGTAGAATCGGCTGAGTCGGTCGAGGCTTTGGAGGAGGGTGCGCCAATTTTGTCCGGCGAAGCGTAATATACGTAATACCGTAGAAGATCGTTTTACAGGATCTGCCATTTACGGGAAGGTGGACCAATCACGAACGGGATACAATCGGTTTTCTACGGTATTTGATACATTTATTTATTTTCAGGTGCAGCTTGCTATTCTATGGGTGATTGATAGATCGGCCATGGTTGCGAAGGAAGCATCATACCAAATGTTTGCGGTGGATAGTATCCAGGTCACGACTGTCCAGGTGCATAAGGATGTCATCCGAACTTCTGCACTGTTTTTGGCTTTGGTCCAACGATCAAGTACAAAAACAAAACAATCCAACCCAAAATGATCAGCATGGTGAACCAGTCCCATTCTTGAGCCTCTTTCATTTCGATCAACGCACCGATGTGCGATACCAGCAGCATGATGCTTCCGATGCTTATCAGTATTACGCCACACACAAAAAAGTACATAATTGCTTCATTTGATGGGCCATCAACACTATGAGGCCAGACTGTATACCCCCAGATAATCATCGCAATTTCTGGGACATATAAACATGAGCCAACAATAAAAAGAATGTTAATTGCTTTTCTGCTCACTATGCCTCCTCACAATTTTGTATGGTTTATATATTACTATCGCCATCCCGCGTCTTCACCAGGACGGGGAGCAAGAAACGCATTGTATATCGCTCTTATTCAGGTGTATGCTTGCCCAGCCAATTATAAGCCAATCGGCACATTCATAGCAAAAAACTTGCGTCAAAGGCCAGTTTTATGATTAAATGCCCTGGTATGGCCGAGAGATTTCCGAATGAAACAGCGCAACAACGTATCTATCGAGCATTCGAAACCCTCGCTGCTGGCAACGATGCCTCTATTGATCTTGCCCAGGCAGCACTCCTGATTGCAAGCATTGAGTACCCGGACCTCGATACGACACATTATATCAATCAACTCGACTCACTTGCACGTCGAGTCCGTGTGCTGCTCACATTCCCAGAAGACGAAACACCTGAAGCGCTCGATCCTTTACCCACACTGAATGCTATTAACCAAATGCTCTTCACAGAAGAACAGTTTCATGGCAACGAAGCCGATTATATGAATCCAGAAAACAGCTTTTTTAATTGTGTGCTGGAGAAACGCACTGGTATTCCAATCACCCTCTCCCTGCTTTATATAGAGATAGCACGCCGCGTAGGATTGAAGATCGAAGGGATCGGCTTACCCTATCACTTTATGGTCAGATGCAGTTTAGCCGATCGCCTTATCTACATCGATCCCTTTGAAGGGGGCATATTCCTCAGTGAGCAGGAGTGCCGCGAACGTATTCAGATTATGACAGGGCGGAGCGTAGAAGGTAAAAGCAAACTGCACGCACATTGGTTTGCACCCGTCTCTTCCAGACAATTCCTCTACCGCATGCTCAATAACTTGAAACAGATCTATCTGCGCAACGATGACTATATCGCACGGACTCACTATTAGCAATTTAATGGTCATCCTTATGCCCCGTGTTGCCATTGAGCGGAAAGACCGTGGTCTGATCCACCTCCAACTCAAACACTATGCACGTGCATTACACGACCTGATGGCCTATCTCGAACTCGCTCCAAAGGCAAAAGACCGCTACGAGATTCTGAACCAGGTCACCTCAATTCGTCAAATCATGTCGATGCTGAACTGAACGTGTGTAGTATAATAGATGCAGTCCGTCTATTTTCTCACAATGTTCAGAAAGCGGTGCAGCTCATGGACACACAACAACTTATTAATTATGAAGCGGCACTTCAATTCGCGATGGGTGATGTCCTGCGTGACCTGGCGATCCTCATGCAATATTCTGAGCAGGGACAAACACCCGATACCACAACGTATACGCAGACACTGCAACACCTCAGGGTATTTCAGCATCGCCTGGGTGCGTTAGAGCAAGAGGTACAGGCCGTGTGTGGGCCAGCGCAGGAAGCCGATAATACAATCGGTGAGAGTAGTATTTCACTTTCAGATGAAGAGAGCTGAAAAGATAAAAAACTATATTGCTATGATTCATAACCCTCCTCAATCGGCAGGCCTTCCATGCGCATAATCTTGAGCGCATTGGTTGTGGGACTGGGACCGGAACGTAATACATAATCAAACACCATGCCACCATCGATCACGTCTTCGCGGAAGTGTTTATTGGAAACGCCGGGCAGAATATCAGCCAACCGCACCAGTTCCAGATCATGTGTGGAGATCAATCCAACACAATTGCGCCCAACTACCGCCCGTACATATGAGCGGCTACCGATCAGGCGTTCGCGATTATTCGTCCCTTTGAAGATCTCATCAACCAGGAAGAATAACGGCAATTGTCCAGGCTTTGCCAGTTCTTCCAACAGAGCTTTGAGACGCCTCACCTCCGCGTAAAAATAGGAATAGCCATCAGCCACCAAATCGCTGACACGAATACAGGTGAAAAGCCTGAAGAGCGAAGTATTTAACATTGTAGCATCGACCGGCCCACCGGCATATGCCAGGCATAAATTCACGCCCAGGGTACGCAAAAAGGTACTTTTGCCAGCCATGTTCGAGCCGGTAACAATCACAACCTCGCCCAGCTTAGCCATAGTGAAATCGTTCGTCACCTTTTTCTCCATGGTTATAAGAGGATGGCCCAGCCCCTGACCACTAAAAACAGCCTGACCATTTTGCTCATCAGGAGACATAACAGCAGGCATTGTGTAGTCAGGATTGAGGTACGCGAAGGTTGCCAGCGAACAGAGCGCTTCAAGCTCAAACCAGACATCTAACCATACGGGAAGATATGTTGCGATCTGTACTTTACATTGTTGTAAACGATACGCACAATAGGCATCCCACGGCACCAGTGCATTGATCACCAGCCAGAGAATCCCATTGTTCTTCAGGGTCGACGCCGATGCGATACGCGAGGTACGCTTCAATAACAATGAGGGACGATGCTCACGATCAACGAAAAATGGTTGACACAGCTTCTTGAGGTTCAGGTGTTGTCCATATGGATATTGTTCCAGATACTCAAAGACCGAACTTAGCGTACCAAAGGCGTCACGCAAGTAGAACGAATCGTCAAAAAGATCGCCTCGGAGGTGCGCGGTCGAAAAAAACAAAGCAAGCGTACATAGAACAGAGAACGTCCAGAGCGGTGGAAAACCTGCAAAGACGTTGAGTAGTAGCAGAGCAATCGTCAACAGGCACAATGCAGATGCGCCCAGCAGCAATGGAAGCAACGAAGTAGACAGCGATTGCTGTCCCAACCAGTTTAATAAACGTTTACCTTCTACTTGCTGAGAGGTGCGCCTTGCCGCCAGCAAAGAGTTCATCAGCAGTTTATCGCGAAACAGCGTTAGAGGTGCAAGCTCACCTACCAGGGTTTGCCGCTGCCGAATACGCTGGAGATCGGGCGTTGTTGTCAGCAGCCATTCATGCAGACGCTGACTTCCCTCGCGCGATACGGCAGTATTGAGCAATTGATGAAGAGAGCGAAAGCCAGTAATATCGAGATCGATTTCAAAGGGATGTTCTCCAGTTGGATCAAGCGGATAAGCGGGCGGAATAACATCCCAATTTAAATGTATGCGTGCAAGTTGTATTGTTTTGATATGGGACAGCAATTTATGTCGTGCCAGACTCCGCTCAACTCTGCCATGGAAGCGTGCCGCAATTGCGAAAAGCACAAAGGTGAGCACGGCGAGGCCAACGCCCCACCAACGGTTCAGCAGAAAAAAGACAAGGATCGCGAGGCCAAGGCCGACAAAAAAAATAGCCACCCGCGTCCACGAATACTTATTACTGCGCAGCTCCAAAAGAGCAATACGTTTTTGCAAGCGTTCAATCTGTCGTTCAAGCAGACTGATGCGCTCCTGTTTTCTATTCACCGAAACAATCCTTCTGTAGATATTTGTAGGAACCCGGTTCACCACCTCCACGATTTATCGATTACCCCATCCACACATCGATCCCTATTGTAGGGACCCGGTTCACCGCGTCCGTGATTTATCGATTGCCCCATCCACACATCGATCCCTCATGAAAGAGTCTAACACCAAAGACAAGAGAGTACCAGAGGTCTGGTAAAGCTACGTACGACAAGGTATTATAAAAGAGTATCCATTAAAAAAACATTATCGGACACACTATCAGCAAAAGGTAGACACCATGGAGATCACAAAGAAGACTGTTTTCGTAACCGGAGGCGCTTCAGGCCTGGGTGCAGCATGTGTACGCCTGTTAATACAAAGTGGAGCGAATGTAATCATCGCCGATCTCAATAACGAAATAGGAACAGCATTGGCCGATGAATTGGGAGCCGCGACAAGATTTGTACAGACAAATGTTACAGATGAGGCGAGCGTCAAAGCAGCACTTCAGGTTGCAGTTGAACACTTCGGAGGCCTGCAGGTAGTTATTAACTGTGCAGGGATTGGTGTTGCCGAACGTGTGCTGGGGAAAAGTGGTCCGAGCAGCCTGGAAACATTTAGCAAAGTCATCAATATAAATTTAATTGGAACCTTCAATGTTATCCGCCTGGCCGCCGCCGTGATGAGCGAGAATCGACCAGACCAGGAGGGTGAGCGCGGGGTAATCATTAATACGGCCTCGGTAGCTGCCTTTGATGGTCAGATAGGGCAGGCGGCGTATTCAGCATCTAAAGGTGGCATCGTCGGTATGACATTGCCTATCGCACGCGAGTTTGCACGCATCGGCATTCGTGTCATGACTATTGCCCCTGGCCTCTTCGATACCCCTCTGTTAGGAAGTTTACCAGAACCGGCCCGTATTTCGCTTGGGCAGCAGGTGCCTTTCCCATCACGCCTGGGGCGTCCCGCAGAATATGCAGCTCTGGCGAAGCACATCATTGAGAATCCGATGTTAAATGGCGAGGTGATTCGCCTGGACGGTGCAATACGTATGCAACCACGTTGATATCTTGCATAAGTAAAAATAAATGATAAGGAAATGTTAACTAAATGATATTCAAATGTCATACAATGTAGCATACTATTTAAGTAGGAGTTTGCAAGTCTTATCTTTACTTGCTGCACACTATTTTTTCTTAGCTCTCCCTAAAACATGCGGTGCGGCACGGAGGTCGGTTGTTGCCAACAGTAATGAGAAGAGGATGTATCCATTATGATCTACTCAGATAACCTCCTGCGTTTTGATCTGTTTCAACAGCTTGTTGAGTGGCTCAATATCAGCATGCGCGACCAGCGCAAAGGACGCCACTTTTTAGAAACAAACGCGCTTCTTATGGAACATGAAACCAGTAGAGAATTAGAGCGACTCATCGTTGCTCAAGTTGAAGATAAAATAGAAATCAAACAGCAGATGCAACATCTGCAAGCATTATTGAACGATGTGCACCGCCGTGGCAACACGACCAGGGATATTCGCGAAGCATACGTAAACACCTACGGTGGTTTCGCCCTCGACCTGCCTTCCTGGTTGGTAGAATTAGAAGAGCAGCGCATGCAACTGGTGCGCCTCCGTCGCCCAGACCGAACAACCAAAAATCACGTTCGCCTGCTACGAGAAGCCCTCGCACGCGCTAAAAACGATCGAAGCGTTGCACCGGAAGTCATCGCCGAACTACAAAATGAGCTTGCTTATACGCTGCTACAAGGCCCCCATCCAGCTTCACAGACAGAATATATCGACATGCTTGAACAGGCTATGGCCTATCATGAAGCAGCCTTACAGGTCTACACTTTCGAACGGTATCCATTCCAATACGCCAAAACCTATGGTCAACTGGGCATCATCTTCCAGCATTACGGCGTTGCAAGCGGGAAACAAGAATTCATTGAGCGTGCGATCTCCAGCTACAAGTCTGCGCTCTGGGTCTATAACCGCGACACATTTCCAGAACAATGGACGATGTTGCAAACGTATATGGGATGTGCCTACGCGTACCGGGGGCAAGACAAAACAGGTGACAATATCGAATACGCCATTTATTGTCACGAGATGGCCTTGCGTGTTGTCCCCCGTGCCCTCTTTTCAACCATCTGGGCAACGGCACAAACACACCTGGGTGATGCTTACCGCGAACGTATCAAAGGCGACCGACCAGAGAACTTGAAACGTGCCCTGATTAGTTATCGACTGGCACTATCCGTCTTCACACAAAAAGATTTTCCGCGCGAATGGGCCGCGATCCATACCAAACTGGGCTTTATTTTCCAGCATGCTCGGGCAGAAGATATTGAAATGAGCACAGACATGAATCTGCGCTGTGCCATTGTCTGCTATGAAGGCGCTCTCGATGAAGTGTACACACTCAAATCCTTCCCGGTAGAACGTGCCGCCACACTGGTAAGCCTGGGCAATGTTCATCTCAGGCGGCCCAGTGGCAATCGGCGCGAAAATCTTGAGCAAGCACGTAAATGTTATTGTAAAGCACTGGATATCTTCACCGAGCAAGCATTCCCTCTAGAATACCAGCAAACGGTGCGTAGACTTAGCGAAACCGAGTATCTTTTACACTGATAATAATGGCCGTTTCAATTGAGGATCATCCTTTCCAACAGATTTTCTGGAAAGGATGACCCTTTTTTTGCCTTTCCAGGACGACTCAAGCAATGAATAAAACTGCAATATTTATTTGAATATGCAAATTCTTTCTTTCTCTCTTCCCTAAGTTCTCATGCAGAATGTAAAATAATAACGAATACCTATTCGAATAATACTCAAGAATACGCCAGGAGGGCTCTCTTCATGCATATAGTTACCGTCTCAGAAATGAGAGAACAGGAAACGCTGGCTGATCGTCAGTATGGTCTCTCCTCTCAAATATTAATGAAGAATGCGGGGAAAAGTGCAGCAGATATCTTTGAGGCTCATCTGTTACCTCATTTCACGATGAATGACCTTGAAGTACTGTTTCTCATTGGACCAGGCAATAATGGTGGAGATGGTCAGATCATGGCGCAACACCTGGCAGAGAATGGTGCCATGGTCAGCCTCTATCATTGGAAAGAGCGCCATATGACTTCGCGGGGTGAAGATATAAGTGAGGAACAAACACAAACCGAACTGGAATCGTTACTGCAAAGCGCCGATTATGTTATAGATGCATTGCTGGGTACGGGCCATTCGCGTCCACTACCCGACGACATGCGGGCATTACTCGCAAGAGTGCAGCAGGAGCGTGACAAACGCCAGGATCTGCATGTTGTTGCACTGGATCTACCCACCGGGCTTAATCCCGATACAGGTGCAGTTGATCCAGGCACGCTCTCAGCCGACATCACCATCACGCTTGCTTACCCCAAAGTGGGCTTTTTCTTCTTTCCCGGACGTGATTATATCGGCGATCTCTACATCGGTGATATCGGTTTGCCACCTGAAATGGGTAGCAACATACAAACGGAGATGTTGGATGGGCAACTGGTGCGCACATTCCTGCCAAAGCGTTCACTCAACAGTAACAAGGGTACATTTGGCAAAGTTATGCTCCTTTGTGGCTCTCTCCCCTATCCAGGTTCGGCCTATCTCGCAGGCACAGCCTCTGCGCGTGTTGGAGCAGGCCTGATCACGCTGGCAGTGACCGAAAGGATGTTGCCCATCTACGCCAGTTCCTTTCACGAGTCAACATTCGTGCTCCTGCCCGAAGAAAATGTCGAAAGCTTTGAGCGTGCCAAAACGCTTACCGATCACCTCTCAGGCTATCGTTCGCTGCTCATTGGACCAGGACTGGGGCAATCGGCCAACACACGCGAAGTGCTACTCCAGGTACTGGAATACCTGCGCAACCAGCCAGAGGAGCAACGACCACAACTTGTCGTCGATGCCGATGGATTAAACAACCTCTCAGCCCTCGAACGCTGGTGGACGCTCTTACCTTCCGGTACAGTGATTACACCACATCCCGGCGAGATGGGGCGTCTCTGTGGTGGCTTGAAGGTCTCGGGAGGCGATATCGATCGTCTGGAACTGGCACGCACGAAAGCCAGGGACTGGCAAGTCACGCTAGTACTCAAAGGTGCCTGCACGCTTGTTACACATCCGGATGGACGTATGCGCATCAACTGGAACGCTAATCCTGCATTAGCGACTGCTGGCACTGGTGATGTGCTGGCTGGTATGATCTCAGGTTTCCTGGCGCAAGGTCTGAAACCGTTTGAAGCCGCCAGTGCAGGAGTATACCTCCACACAGCCGCCGCCGATAATGTTAGTGCCGAGATTGGACATGCCGGTCTGCTCGCTTCCGACCTGCTACCACAGATACCACGCGTGATGATGCGGCCAGGATGAACGGGGCGCATGCCTATGACGACAACAATGTGCAATGACGTTTGACAAATTACATTGTTAATTGTATGCTTTACAGAAAGTTGAGAAACCGATTTCGCAAGGAAGGGAAAAGGATTTCATGAATTTGCATCATAGGCAGCGTCGCTTATTTCGCGCGGTTGGGCTATTGGTCGTTATCCTCGCTGGCATTGCGCTTTTGTTCAGGAGTGCGTCCACTCCGGTGTTGGCGGCCCCAGCGACTATTGTTCCCGCTGGCACCTGGAATGACAATCGCGGCACTTTAATTCAAGCGCACGGTGGAGGGATGATTCAGGTAGGCTCGACCTATTACTGGTTTGGAGAAGATAAAACAGGTGAAGCTTCGGGGAGCGCCTTCTTCTTGAACGTCCCATGCTACTCTTCGACGGATCTGGTGCATTGGACCTTCGTCAACAACGTTTTGACAAAGCAGCCAGGCGGTGACCTGGGGCCAAATCGTATTATCGAGCGTCCCAAAGTGATCTATAATAGCACAACCAAGCAGTATGTCATGTACATGCATGTCGATTCTCCAAGCTATAGCGATGCGCGTGTTGGGGTTGCGACCAGCTCGACCGTATGTGGGAATTACAGCTATCGCGGCAGCTTCCGACCGTTGGGTTATCAGAGCCGCGACATGAATCTCTTCAAGGACGATGATGGGACCGCATACCTGTTAAGCGAGGATCGTGTCAATGGTTTGCGTATCGATAAGCTCTCCTCAGATTATCTGAGCGTAGTCAGCGCCGTTGCCGTACTTGCCGATTATGAAGCGCCTGCGATGTTCAAGCTCAATGGGCGTTACTATCTGCTTGGTTCTCATCTAACTGGCTGGAATACAAATGATAATCAGTACACGACCGCTACATCGCTCGCCGGACCCTGGGCTGCATGGTCAGATTTTGCTGCGCCTGGCACAAATACCTACAACTCCCAGACCACCTTTGTGCTTCCCATTTCCGGCAGCCAGGGCACCACATTTATGTACATGGGAGATCGCTGGACGCCATCCAGTTTAGGGACTTCACCTTATATATGGCTCCCGTTGCAGGTAAATGGCGCAAACATCGCCATGATGTGGCACAATAACTGGTCCATTGATACCTCTACGGGACTATGGCAAGACGCTGGATCGACCAATTATGAAGTGGTGAGCCACAATAGTAGCAAAGTGCTCGACGTATCGGGTAGCTCGACGGCTGATGGGGCCGCGGTTCTTCAATGGACATGGCATAGTGGCACCAATCAAGAATGGAGCCTCGTATCCGTGAGTGGTGGCTATTATGAGATTGTGAACCGCAATAGTGGCAAGGTTCTTGATGTGTCAGGTAACTCAACGACTGATGGAGCAGCAATTCTTCAGTGGACATGGCATAGTGGCACCAATCAAGAATGGAGCCTTGTAGCTGTTGGTGGTGGCTATTATAAATTAGTGAACCGTAACAGTGGCAAGGTGCTCGATGTAGCCAATAACTCCACGGCTGATGGGGCCATTATCGATCAATGGACCGATAATGGTGGTACAAATCAGCAATGGACGTTTCTGGCGGTGTAGGTTTTATATGTAGTTTACCACGATGAACGGTGAACCCCAGAGAGTATAGTCTGAAAAGGAGACGGAAGATGTCATCCTTTCAGGCTATACTTGCATCGTTACGTTATTTTCTTAGCAGTAAAAGAGGGTTTTCTGCAGATGAAATTCGGTTTTATTCTTACAGGTAATCCCAATGATCTTGTCGAGCTTGCTCAGGAGGCGGAGGCGGCTGGCTGGGATGGCGTTTTTCTCCCGGATGATTGGATGAGCGCCTGGATCAAATTGACGGCGATTGCGATGAGAACACATACTCTTTTGCTTGGAACAATGCTTACACCCTTGCCAGAGCAGTTTCCCTGGTATGTCGCAGCGCAAACTGCTATCCTGGATCAACTTTCTCAGGGTCGAGTGATCCTCACTGCTGGTCTAGGTGTGTTGGAGTTGGATAAGTTTGGGATGCAGGAGAACAAAGTGCGAGCACAACGGCTTGACGAGGCATTAGAGATTCTCGAGCGATGGTGGAGTGGTGAAGATATGCGCTCCTTTTTGTATGAAGGACACCATTATCGCTTGCAGCCAATGAGTGCTGATGTATCCTGGCCGACCCATACTCCCTTACAAAAGCCACGCATCCCCATCTGGGTAATTGGCGGCCCAAAACAGAGTCAGTTGCAGCGTGCGGCCCATTGGGATGGAGCGGTGATAAATGGGACGCCTGACGAACTTCGCGAGCGCATAGCAGCAATCCAGGTGCTCCGCACCAGTTCTAGAGCGCTCGATATTATTATCGAGGGAGAAACACCTCACGACGATGTTAGACGGTCTGCCGCGCTCGTTCAGCCATATGCTGAGGCGGGTGCGACCTGGTGGATGGAGAGCATGTGGGAAAGCGCGGTTCCGCGTCCTTATGATATGCGTACTCGTATTCGTTCAGGCCCACCACGCGTCTCCTAAAAAGAGAAGGGCATTACCGATCAATCTCTGAAATGGGCAGCTTCAGCGGAGGCGCACAGCTCTCGCGCACAATTAGTTCCGGCTCCAGCACGATCGTTCGACCCTCGGAGATCGGCACATCTGGATGTTGTAGACGCTGCATCAACTGCTCTACAGCATACTTACCGAGCAAAGAGATAGGTTGTGCTACAACAGTGAGCGCCGGTATCGTGAGGGAGGCCCAGGGCACATCGTCAAACATGACCAGCGAGATTTCTTTTGGAATCTGTATCCCACGCTCACGAAGCGCAAACATAGCGGTCTCGCCGATTAAATTGTTCGTAGCAAAAATAGCGGTTGGGGGCTTACGTAACGCCAGCAATTGTTCTATGGCCTGAATACCGCTCTTGCGCTTAAAACTCACCATCTGCACCAACTCGGGATCGATCGGCAACGCCTTCTCTTCAAGGGCGTTGTAGTAGCCCTGCAAACGTCCCTGACCCGTCGTTGTCGAGAGCGGACCACTCATAATACCGATGCGACGATGGCCCAGAGCTGTTAAATAAGCCGTTGCATCATAGCCACCTTTGACGTTATCCAGCAGCACCACATCCGCATCAGGTAAAGAGGCAATCTTGCGATCAACCAGCACTACCTTAATTCCTAGCTCAATAGCTTCGCGCCACAAACGTGCATTCTGACCCGTTGCGACCGCCAGAATACCATCCACACGCTTCTCCATGAGCACATTCAGATATTCCTCTTCCTGCGCCGGCTCCTCATCCATTGCCGCCAGAATAACATGATAGCCCCACTTTTTCGCGCTACTCAAAACGCCTGCCGCCAGTTCTGCATAAAACGGATTGGTGATATCAGCAATCACCAGCCCGATGGTATTGGTACGCTGGAGCTTTAACCCACGTGCTGAGTCATGCGGTCGATAGTGCAACTCCTGCACAGCCTCGTGCACTCGCTGCTTAATCTCGCTACTAACATAACCGCTCTGGTTCAGTGCTCGCGATACTGCGGCAATCGATACTCCTGCCCGCAGCGCCACATCGCGAATCGTCACACTCTTCTTCATACCAACATCCATGACTATCACCTTTAATATCTATATAATTCTGGGTGATATCAGAAAATCTACATAAATTTTGCCTATTGGTAGTAAAGCACATGGAGGTGGCAATGGCAATAAAATGCCTTTACTCATTTAATCGGTTCCCACGTTGAAGGAGATTTTTGCTTTTAAACAGCACATTACTTGACATGGCAGGCTGCGTAAAGTATATTAGTGTATAAGATACACTAAGCAGGGTAGCGACGAGGAAATTTGGAAAAGTATCTTTCCATATATTTTTCTATAACTAAAGTATAGGCTATTGGACGCGTTTTGTCGAGTCTATAGTTAAAATATTAGATGCGGAAGGGTTGTATTAAGTGATGGAAGATCAGAGCAATGGCATTCAGGTGACCGAACAGGACGCGGAGCGCCAGGAAGAACAAACAGATGAAGCACAGGCAAATCGTTATGATGCAAGCAAATATGAACGTCCATCGGTAACTGTAGATGTGGTCATGATGAGTTTGCGCCAGCGAGATCTACAGATTCTCCTGGTCAAGCGCCGCTCATGGCCGTTTGAGGGAATGTGGGCCATCCCTGGCGGCTTCGTGAACATCGACAAATCGCTGGAGGCAGCGGCCAAGCGCGAATTGCAGGAAGAGACCGCCGTACAGGATGTCTACCTTGAACAGCTTTACACCTTTGGCGATCCCGGACGCGATCCACGCACACGCGTCATTACCGTCGTGTACTTTGCCCTGTTGGACTCAGAACGTTTGCAGGTCAAAGCAGCCACTGATGCGGTAGATGTTGGCTGGTTCTCTGTCTATGAATTGCCGCCTCTGGCCTTCGATCATGAGAAAATTCTGGATTATACGCTGAACCGTCTACGTAATAAACTGGACTATACCACAATTGCCTTTAGTTTACTACCTGAACAATTCACGCTACGCGAATTGCAGCGCGTCTATGAAATTATTCAGCACAAAAGGCTTGATAAACGCAACTTCCGCAAAAAAATCCTGGCAACCGGCATTCTAGAAGATACGGGCGCAAAAAAAATGGAGGGCACCCATCGCCCGGCACGTCTGTATCGCTTCAATCCTGCAGCCGAGGCAAAATTGTAGGGGCCGCATTTATGACGCCCATGTGATTTTGCCGTTTATGACGCCCGTGTGGCACCGAGGAGGGAAAAGATATGACCAATTCAACAATTCCTGAGAACTTTTTAGGGCAGGCAACACAGTTTTTGCAGGCACTTGTGGAATGGGAGCACAACCTGCCCGTTACAGGCTGGACTGACCTGATGGCTGATGCACAACTGGGGCGGGTAGGGTTGTTCAGCGTGGATATGATCAATGGTTTCTGCCACGAAGGACTGCTTTCCAGTCCACGCATAAAAGGGATTATTCCAGAGGTTGTTACAGCCTTTAAGGACGCATATGCCATCGGTATACGTAACTTCGTACTGGCACAGGATTGTCATACGCCAGCCTCCGTTGAATTCGCCGACTTTCCAGCACATTGTCAGCTTGGTACCAGCGAAGCCAATACCATTCCCGAACTGGCAGAACTTCCCTTCGCCGACCTCTACACAATCGTCGCCAAAAATTCGTTGAACGCATTTCTTGGGACAAACCTGAGCAAGTGGCTGGACGAGCACCACGATCTGGAGACAGCTATCATCGTGGGAAATTGTACGGATCTCTGCGTCTATCAACTGGCGATGCATCTCAAGCTCTCGGCCAATGCGGCCAACAAGAGATTGCGCATCATCGTTCCCGCCAATGCGGTACAGACCTATGACACATCTCTGGAGACGGCTAAAGAGATCGGTGCTCTCCCCCATGATGGAGATGTGATGCATCTGCTGTTCTTGTATCATATGCGTCTCAATGGCATCGAGATTGTGCGTGAGATACGATCTCTGTAATAATGCTTACATTGCTGGACGCGGTATCTCCAAAAGATCAAGCATTTCATAAAGCGAGTGCACCAGCAAGCAATCGACGTTCTCCGGTTTGAACCTCTCAGCGCGATCGAGGAGCACGGGCGTCATTCCGACAGAACGAGCACCCAGGACATCTTGAATGTAAGAATCGCCGATATGCAGTGCATAATCGGGTACCGCATTGGCACGCTCAAGGGCCTGCTGGTAGAGCATGGGCGATGGTTTGGCATAGCGCGTGGTTGCCGAAACCAGCAGGCAATCGAAGTAGCGACTGAGGGCGTGCTGACGTAGAATAGGACCGAGGGCAATCCCCCAATCCGAGATGACGCCCAGGGTATAGTTACGTGCGTGTAGCGTCTGCAGAACAGGTAACACATCGGGAAAGATTTCCCAACTAGTGTGTTTCTCAAACTCCTCGTTAATAGCCCTTGCAAGCTGGTAGAGGCGAGGTTCGTCATGTTCCACGACCAGGGTGCGCAACAACGTCATGTAATAGCCTGTCCAGAATTCGTTGATAGCCTCTTCACTGGCCCAGGTATGTCTGTTATTGCGCGACTGACGCAGAAAATAATCCTCGGCCTCGTCCATACGCGCCTCGACCTCGTTACGCTTGATATGCAGGCCGAGTTGCTGGCAGACCTGCTGGCAGATCTCTGCAATCGACGGATAGGGGCGTAGGAGCGTAAAACCGGCATCGAAGAAGATGGTACGGATAGCTTGTGGCTGTTCTAGTGGCATGGTGTAGACCTGTTCTTTATAGATTAGAGAAACATATTCTGCAATTTATCCGCCTGGTCCGCCGTGATCAAGTTGTCGATAAACTCGTCAATGTTGCCGTTGAGTACACCCGGCAGATTGTGGCGTGTGAGGCCAATGCGATGATCAGTTACACGATCCTGCGGGAAGTTATAGGTACGTATCTTCTCACTACGGTCGCCCGTCTGCACCTGGGAACGGCGGTTCTTGCTCAGTTCCTCCTGGCGTTGGGCTTCCTGCAGATCCCACAGGCGCGATTTTAGGACGGTGAGCGCCTTGAGTTTATTCTTGAGCTGCGATTTTTCATCCTGGCAGGTTACGACAAGGCCACTCGCCAGATGGGTGATACGGACCGCTGAATCGGTCGTATTGACGCTCTGGCCGCCATGCCCGGTTGAACGATAGACATCAACGCGAATATCGGTATCCTTGATCTCAATCGCGGTATCATCGTCGGCCTCTGGCAAGACAATTACTTTGGCGGTGGAGGTGTGAATGCGCCCATTGGACTCGGTAACTGGCACACGCTGTACGCGATGTGTACCACCCTCGTACTTCATACGACTATAAGCACCCCGGCCCTTTACGACAAAGGTGACATCCTTAATTCCTCCCTGCTCGGTATCGTTCGCATCGAGCACTTCGATCTTCCAACGATGCATATCGGCATAACGCGTGTACATACGGAAGAGTTCACCTGCGAAGAGCGCCGCTTCGTCGCCACCTGCGCCACCCTGAATAGTCACAATTGCGTTCTTATCGTCCATAATATCTTTGGGCAGTAACGCAACTTTTACTTCTTCGAGCAGGCGCTCCTTCTGCGCTTTGAGACGCTCGCTTTCATCGTGCGCCATGTCGCGCATCTCGTCTTCTTCCATCTCGTACATTTCCTGGGTTTCGGCGATCTGTTTATCAGTCTCTACAAGCTCATGATACTTTTGCACGACATCTTCGAGCTCTGCATGTTCGCGACCATATTTTTGCAGTTGGGGAATATCGTTAAGCACCTCTGGCTGCGACATCAGTGTATTCAATTCTTCATAACGTTGCGCCAGGCTGGCAAGTTTATCCATGAGATCCATGAGTGTTGGTTTCCTCCCGCTATCTGATTCATCCGTGGGCGCTTCATAATTAGATAAGGTTGAACGCGTCCAGGCAGATGGTATGTTGATTTTTGTGGTTGTATATTACATAGAGCTTCTAGCAATGAAGCTTTTTAGAGGCAGAACGAAGCGTCGCTACCCGGCTGCTAGCAGGTAACGCTCGATGGTTGTGCGGAGCACGCAATGTGGTTGACTCAGTGAGTCTACGTTTGAAGAAAGCAAAAATTGTCTCATCGTTTTGATTATAGCACGTTTCACCGTACTGGTATAGAGACCAGCACGAGGGATTTCACATATCCTGATCGTATTCTACTAATAGAAACACTATGAGCGTGCAAAATCATCCGCAAGATGCAATCAGGATAGGGATCAAAGTATTATTCACCCAGACGTAGATGGGACACGTCATTTAAAAAGTAGAGCACACGCCTCGGGCCAGTTACGTGTATCAGCGTAAGAGATGTATTAGCGCAGGGAAAGAAAAACTCTTTATCCATCCCAAGCACTTCGGCAACATAGGCGTTAATCACCCCACCATGCGTAAAGAGCGCTACCCGCTGCCCGATATGCTTGTTTGCAATTTCATCGATGGAGTCGACCACACGCTTACGAAACGCTTTGGAAGATTCGCTCCCTGGCAACGTATCCCAACTCCCAGTGCTGCCTGCACCACGGATAATTTCCGTTTGCCGGGCATTTAGCGCTTTTGTCAGTACCGTCAGATCATCGCCCTCTTTAACGCTGGGCATGGGAATAATCTCGCTCAGCGCGACCTCTTTGATGCCTTCCACGATTGTCAGCGGTAACTTCAATTGTTCGATCAAGGGTGCGGCGGTCTGCTGACAACGCAGGAGAGGACTACTATATGCCGCATCAAATCGCATATTTTTCAAGCGCTCGGCAACGGCTCTGGCCTGTTCGCGCCCCTTCTGACTGAGTGGAAGATCATCATAAATACCACTGGGAATGATCTCTTCCGGACCTGGAATGGCATCTCCGTGGCGGATAAGCATAAGTTCGGCGGTACCTGGACGCCAAAATAAAAAGGGATCGTTGCTTAGTTCGTTCATGTATCTTTATCATCCTGATTACGTGTTATTTGGTCATATGGGCGCGATAAATCGGGCCCCTACCCGTCAATCCATTGTACGATATAGATCCAGGCGTGTCACACGGGCGCGATAAATCGGGCCCCTACATCAGACGTGCAAAATCCTCTGTTAGCCAGACCTGCGAATTTTGCGTGTTCACAATGACATCAATGCCTATAAGAGTATTGCCTGATAGGATATTTTGACGGTGTCCATCGTTGGGGGGCTTTTCGGCAAACATTGACTGATTGAGGCTGACAGCGGTCTGCGTTGCATCCCCGAAGCCATAGCCGATATTTTCAGCCACTATGTTCCATTTCACTCCCTGCGCACTGATACGCGTACCCAAATCAGCCTCTCCCGGCAACTGATGCGAGAGCTGGCCCGCTGCCAACATCGTAAGATTGTGCTTGTGCGCACTCCGAATAAGTGCATCACTCATAATTAAAGCAGGCAAGCCCGCACCAGCACGCTCCTGATTGATAAGCGTCAATACAGATTGCGCAGCTTGAGAAATTGGATTGGAGGTTCCACCATTTCCTCCACCGGAGCCGATGCTCCCTGAAGTGGGAATGGAAGTAGCAACTGGCGGTGCGGTCGGTTGCATATCGGGTGTGGGAGTTGGTGCTAACGCTGGCTGTGTAGCTGACGACTGAGGAGGAAGCGTCATCCCACTACCCGGTGTTGGTATTTCAGCATTTTGTGTTGTTGCAGGTCTATGTGTGACGACGGCAGAAGCTACTGGCTGGGTACTCGTTGTTGCAGAACATGCCGTCAAAAGAAAAAATAGGGTTGGTAAGAGAACATGTACAGATAAGCGTCCGCGTATTTTCATAGGATTCCCTTCTCCAAAAATAGTACGCAACCTCGAATGATATTTATTGATTGCAATTTAAGAATATCTCTCCTTATATGGTCGTTTGCTCAGAGTGAGAATGGAGTAGTACTTTTCAATGGGGGAAGGGGTTGAGTTCTTAACCAGGATTGGTTATGTGGGGGACGGGTTCGTGGGGGACGGGTTCGTGGGGGACGGGTTCGTGGGGGACGGGTTCGTGGGGGCGGGCTTATTGCGCTCCGCTCCATTGCGCCCCTACATTTGATAATAGCATCTTTTAACGTATTTGCACGTTCTCATATTATGGTAGGGGCGCAATGGAGCGGAGCGCAATAAGCCCGTATGCCCATGTGTCCGTGTGCCCATGTACCCGTGTGCCCGATCACCCTCTATGCATTCAACTGGCGCACAACCGACTTCGCAAGGGAACGTTTATGAACCTCGTCCGGCCCGTCAACGATGTGCATGGTGCGGCCATGCGCCCACATGGAGGCGAGCGGGAAATCATCGCTGACACCTGCGCCACCAAAGAGCTGAATGGCTCGATTGACAACGGTGGTGTGCATCTCGGGAACAGCGATCTTGATCATGGCGATCTCGTTCTGTGCCGCCTTCTTGCCTAGATTATCAATCGTCCAGGCGGCTTTGAGCGTCAGCAGGCGTGCTTGCTCAATCTCGATCTGGGAAAGGGCAATCCAGTCCTGGACCATGCCCTGTTCGGAGAGTGGTTTACCAAATGCGATGCGGGAGGCGGCACGCTGGCACATTAATTCCAGCGCACGCTGAGCGGCACCGATTGAGCGCATACAATGATGGATGCGTCCTGGTCCGAGGCGTGCCTGGGCGAGTGCGAAGCCTCCGCCCTCTTCGCCAAGGAGATTGCTTACAGGGACATGCACATCCTCAAACAGCACCTCACAGTGACTTTCATTATCCAGGTAACCCATGACGGGGAGGCTGCGCACGATGGTTACACCAGGTGTGTCTTTAGGAACGAGGACCATGCTTTGCTGGCGGTGACGGTCCGGGTTTTGCGGATCGGTCTTACCCATCACAATAAAGATGCGGCAACGCTCACGTGCGGCCCCGGATATCCACCACTTGCGCCCATTCAACACGTACTCGTCACCTTCACGGCGAATGGTAAGCTGAATATTGGTGGCATCCGAGCTGGCAACCTCCGGCTCCGTCATTGCGAAGGCCGAACGTATCTCGCCATCCAGCAACGGACGTAACCAGCGCTGCTTCTGCTCAGGTGTTCCGAACTGTGCCAGGATCTCCATGTTGCCTGTGTCGGGCGCGGCACAATTGAAAACTTCAGAAGCCCATGACACCCGGCCCATAATCTCGGCGAGGGGCGCATACTCTAGATTGCTCAGACCTGCACCATACTCAGCTTCAGGAAGGAAAAGGTTCCAGAGACCTTCAGCCTTCGCCTTCGCCTTTAGCTCATCCACAATCTCAGCATGATGATGAGGATCACCGGATGCCTTAATCTGATGCGTATATGTTTGCTCGCCAGGATAAATAAAGCGCTCCATAAATGCGGTCACTTGCTGCCGTAACGCATGTACGTTTTCTGGGTAGGAGAAATCCATATGTTGCCGCTCCTTTGCTAGCCATTTTCTATAGAAAAACTATACCACACGGCGAAAGAAAGCGGAAAAACGCGTTGCTTCCCTTGAGACGTGCTGATGTACGTAAACCGATTGGGATGAAAACGTTCTAATAGAATGTTCTATATAGTGAGCGAAATGATGGAGATTTTCTTCAAATCTACAGATCAAAGCAATTCCAATAAATCCAGGGTAATCTGGGAATAACCGACTCGGACCCCATGTTATAATAGGCAACTTAGCAATCACCGACAATGAGTGCTAGACAACAAGATCTTTCTTATGCTATAATCTAGCAGTCGCCTGACGAGTCTGCTAAACAAGATGTGGGAATACATTCACATCTGGCATATGACGAGGAGCATAAAAAAAATGAAATGTGAAAGATGTCAAAAGAATCCTGCTCGTGTGCGTGTTGACCAGATCGTTGACGGACGGCGAGAGCAGCATTACCTCTGCCAGTCGTGCGTTGATGAGTTGATGAACATGATGGGGCAGGCGGGTAGTCTTGAGGGTACACCTGATGCTCCCTTCGGCTTCTCTGCAAATAATAATTCCGCTTCTGCTGCGGGCCAGGGCAATGGCCGTGGTGCCACTGCAACCGCTGAGCAGCAAGCTAAAAATAGTAAAACACCAACCCTTGATCAGTTTGGACGTGACCTTACAGTGGAAGCTGCTGAGGGTAAACTTGATCCAGCCGCCGGTCGTGAGCGCGAATTGCGCCGCATGATCACCGTTCTGGGCCGTCGCCAGAAAAATAATCCGGTCCTTATCGGTGAACCAGGCGTTGGTAAGACAGCGATTGTCGAGGGACTTGCCCGTCGCATCAATGACGGAACGGTTCCCGCTAACCTGCGTAACAAACGTATTGTTTCGTTGAATATCGGTGGCATGGTCGCCGGCGCGATGTTCCGAGGTCAGTTTGAGCAGCGCATCAAGTCTATTCTTGAGGAACTGCGCCAGTCTCCCGAGGTCATCGTCTTTATCGACGAGCTGCATACTGTCGTTGGCGCTGGTGCCGCTGAAGGTGCCGTTGGTGCAAGTGATATGATCAAGCCAGCACTGGCACGTGGCGAACTGCGTTGTATTGGTGCGACTACGCTTGATGAGTATCGCAAACACATCGAAAAGGATGCCGCGTTAGAGCGCCGCTTCCAGCCTGTTGTAGTCAATGAGCCGAGCGAAGAAGAGGCCATCGAGATGCTGCGCATGGTGCGTGCAGGCTACGAATCGCACCACGGTGTAAGCATTACCGACGAAGCCATCGAGGCAGCCGTTAAACTGTCCGATCGCTATATCAATGATCGCTTCTTGCCTGATAAAGCTATCGATGTAATGGACGAGGCTGGTTCCGCACTACGCCTGGAAGCCAGCGAGAAGGGTATCGTTAGTCCAACACTCATTTCTGATCTTGAGAAAGAGCTGGCAGATATCCAGGCACAGAAAGAAGCTGCCGCCACTTCTGAGGATTACGAGCAGGCCGCGAAGATGCGCCAGCAAGAACTGGTAACGCTGAACAAACTGGATAACGCACGTGGGCAGGCCAACAGTTCCGTCTCTTTGATGGTAACGCCTGAACATATCGCGCACGTTGTTGAGAACTGGACGGGAGTGCCCGTCAGTCAGATGCTGGAAGGTGAGCGTCAGAACCTGCGTAACCTGGAAGAGGATCTGCACAAGCGGGTCATTGGTCAGGACGAAGCGATCAGTGCCGTAGCGCGTGCTATTCGTCGTTCGCGTGCAGGCTTGAAAGATCCCAAACGTCCAATTGGTTCGTTCCTGTTCCTTGGACCAACGGGTGTCGGTAAAACCGAACTTGCCAAGGCGTTAGCTGCCGAACTATTCGGTGGCGAAGAGAACATGCTCCGCTTCGATATGTCTGAATATATGGAGCCGCATACGGTAGCGCGTCTATTCGGTAGCCCTCCAGGATATGTGGGCTACGACGAAGGTGGTCAGTTGACAGAGCAGGTACGCCGCCGTCCGTACAGCGTCATCCTGTTTGACGAGGTTGAGAAGGCACATCCTGAAGTCTTCAACGCTCTGTTGCAGATTATGGATGATGGTCGCCTGACGGATGGACAGGGTCGCACGGTAGACTTCAAAAACACCGTTGTGATTATGACCAGTAACGCAGGTAGCAGTGATCTCAAGCGTGCTGCACGCATTGGTTTCGCAGCCAAAAAGGACGAGGATGTTCGTGACGAGCAGCACGAAGCGATGCGCTCAAAGGCAATGGAAGGTCTGAAGAGGATGTTCCGCCCCGAGTTCATCAACCGTATCGACCAGGTCGTGGTCTTCCATGCACTGGGCAAGAGCGAGCTGAACAGCATTGTTGAATTGATGCTGAACCAGGTTCGTGTCCGCCTGAGTGAGCAGAAAATCGAGCTGGTGGTTACTGACGAAGCGCGAGACTTCCTGTTGCAGGAAGGTTTCGATGAAGAGTATGGTGCTCGACCTCTCCGCCGGGCGATCCAGACCTATGTCGATGATGCGCTGGCCGATGCTTTGCTGGCAGGCGAAATTGCCAGTGGTCAGGCAGCCGTTCTGACTGTACACGACGGTAACATTACCGTCGCGTCACAGGAAGCAATGTCCAGGGTTGCTTAATATAGATTGACATAAAAATAACTGCGCATCTCTCGTATGAGGGATGCGCAGTTATTTTTATGTCCTCCGTCTTTGCGTGGGAAACATTGGGAATGGGCGTGTTATTTCGTATAACCGGCTCCCTCATGTTTCTTCAAAATAGTCCGGACTTCCTGGTCTTTTCCATCGGGTCGTACGATAACAACAAAATTTCCGTTGCGGAATGTCTGCTCGTAGTACTGAATTTCCTTTTGTTCAATACCCATATTCTGTAGCAGCGTCTCTATATCCGCCGTTGTTTCATCGCCACGCTCATCTGGGAAGATCAACATATCTTTAATGCCTTCCAGAAAATTTTCGCTGCTAAACTGGCGCGAATAGCGAATCTGGTCGCTGGTAAAACCGACATCATGCAATTCCTCGATGGCGTTCTCTGCTTTCCTGGCGCTAGTGAATGTAGCAATCACAATGCTCTCGTTTGTCCGATTAGTAGTCATTTCAACTCCTTCATACCGTTACAAATTGAGAAGTAGCTTGCAAGCAATATTGCGGACGTAGTTTCTCCTCATACACAATTTTACAACATGATGCCACTATACATAAATACGCTGTAGAACCAGCAGAGGATACAGAAAATTAAAAATGAAATTGCATCTTTTATCTCAACCCAATCGTGATAACACTAGAGTTTCCACGCTTGTAAGGGCGTATGCTTTGTGCCAGGCACCCGGACTTATTCACCTCTTCAAACCGAGAATGAAAGAAGACGCTTTATGGTGGCAGACAACGAGAATAGATCCAACCCTCGCATCATACCAGCACAGCAAGAGAAAGAATTCACGGAGGATGAGACACACTATCGTCTTATGTTTGAACAGGCTGGAGTTGGTATAGCATTTATCAGTATCGACGAAGTCTGGCTACAGGCGAACCAGAAGCTTCACATTATGCTTGGCTACACGCAAGAGAAATTAGCTGAGTATCCCTTGCAAAAGAGTATCTACCCTGATGACCTGGCAACAACGCTTGGATATTTGCACCGCTTACTCCAAAACGAACAAAAGATATGCACAATGGAAATGCGTTTTCTGCATAAAGATGGAACGTTCATCTGGACCAATTTGACGGTTTCACTGATACGCGAGGTTACACCGCACTATTTTATCTTTATCATTGAAGACATCAGCGAACGTAAAAAAGCAGAGGCAAAAGAGCAGGTACAAAGGGCAGCTTTACATGAAACGAACCAACGCATGGAAGAGTTTCTAGGCGCAGCCAGTCATGAATTAAGAACGCCACTTACCACTATTAAAGCCAATATTCAGTTAGCGTTGCGGCGCTTGAAATCCTTTTCCGAAAAGACGAGCCTTGATCTTGCCGAGATGAAAGACAAGGTTTATGCCGCACAGGATATGCTTACACGTGCAGAACGACAGGTAGGGGTCTTGAACCGCCTGGTTGGTGATATGATCGATATCTCACGCATCCAGTCCGGCAAACTACAGGTGCATCTGCAACCAGAGCCATGTAACCTCTGCAAAATTGTGCAAGAAATTGTGCAGGAGCAGCGCAAAGCTGTACCCGGACGTAGTATACTGTTAGAGATACCTGCGTTGGAAGAAATTCCGGTCATGGCTGATCCTGATCGTATCGGACAGGTGCTCACTAATTATATAGGCAACGCTTGCAAATATTCGCAGGCCACAGTCACAGTTTACCTGACAGTTGAGGAACAGTCCGTTCGTGTCTCAGTACAAGACGAAGGACCGGGACTCTCTCTCGAAGAGCAAAAGTACATATGGGAATGCTTTTACCAGGCTCCTGATATCAAAGTCGTGAGTGGCTCAGGAGTCGGTCTGGGATTGGGCCTTTATATCAGCCAGACGATAATCGAACGTCATTCGGGGCGGGTAGGAGTACAAAGCTTTCCAGGTAAAGGTTCAACGTTCTGGTTTACCTTACCAATCGTGCAACAAGACAGCGGAGACGAATAATGAAAGTACGGAACTGGGCGAGCATGGGTGCAATAACCTTAGGGGCGGCAGGAGTCGGTCTCGCTCTCAAAAGTATGCTACCACAACGTTTTCCAACCGATCAGGCCTATACGATACCAGAAGAAGTTCCAGATAGCGCAACGTGGCCCGACATTGAGGTCACGTTTCTGCGTTGTGGTCATGTCACACTGCCAGAATTTCTGGTAGTGCGTGGTGCATTCTCATGGGCACCACATGTAAACGCATATAGTGCAGTGCTGATTTGCCATCCCAAAGGAACTTTTCTCTATGACAGCGGTTTTTGCAGTGATATTTACTCATTTCTGCGCAAGCAGTCGGTCTTGTTTCGCACTCTGTTAGGCAGCTTTGTCTTTGAACAGGCTTTAAGCAGCCACCTTCAGCAACTAGAGGTAAAACCAGAGGACCTGGATTTTATCTTACTCTCACATCTGCACTGGGATCACGTCAGCGGCATTCCCGATCTTCCAGGTGTGCCCCTACTTATCAATCGGGTTGAATACGACGCCGCAAAAGTGCATACTTCAAATACGGGCATTACTCCACTTATCTGGCAACTTATGGGCGATAATCCGCATGAATTATTTGATTGCACGGGACCCGCTTATATGGGCTTTCGCTCTAGCTACGATCTTTTTGGTGATGGTTCGCTTGTCCTGGTCCCTCTACCCGGACATACCCCAGGCAATACCGGGTTATTTATCAACCGCGCAGATGGTTCTCGCCTTTTCCTTGTGGGTGATGCTGTCTGGAGCGCTGAGAACTACATGTCCCCAGCAACGATGCATCCTATCTTATGGTCTGCATTCACCAGCGATGATGCCAGCGCACGCCAGACACTGATAGATCTACACCACTTCTCCCATCGCCATCCTGAGATTCCAGTGATTGGCATGCATGATGCATCTATGCAAAAAGCGTTCATGACGGTGGAAGACAAACGCCTCATCAAAGCATAATGAAGAGAAAAATTGTCTGAGTGCCGCTAAATATGCTACACTACCACTAAAGAAGAGGATACAAAAAACAGGATTACGATGAGAGCAACACATCCCAGCGTCTATAATGATAGTCGTGGTCGTCATATGCAACGTATGAGCTTTTCACAAAGAGCATCATTACGTAAGGCATACATCCGGCAGAATCCCAATTGGCGGCATCCCCTGGTAGGATATATTTTATGCCCTTTCATTATTGCAGTTGCGATAATGTGCACACTTTTCCTCCAAAAGGCATTAAATATAACCCATTTTGCCAGCGCGTTCCCTATTCTTGCCATCCTGCTTGTTGCCCTTTTATGGGGTGTTGGCCCCGCATTAATTACCGTTGCCCTGGGTACAGTGCTGTTGGACTATTATTTTATCCCACCCGTTGGTCAAATTTTCTCTGGTAGCTGGCAAAATACAGTACAACTGGTTCCATTTATCATTGCCGGATGCACTATTGCTCTGATTACGGTACAGCGTGAACGCGCACGACTACAAGCACTTGGAGCTGAACAGGAATTACAGGCATACGCTCAAGAAATGGAACTGGCCAATCGAAAACTCGAAGAGGCTGATCAAATGAAAGACCAATTTCTTTCCATCGCATCGCACGAGTTGAAGACGCCTGTTACCTCTATTCGCGGCCACGCTCAATTGACGATACGCCGCCTGGAAAAGCAAAAAGACTCCTCACCAGAGATGGAAGAGATCGGCAAAACCCTCAAGAAAATCAACGATCAGACCAGCCGCCTGACCATCCTCATTGACGATTTAATGGATGTGAGCAGCATACGTGCAGGCAAGCTTGAACTGAGGAAGCAAAAATGCGATCTCAGGGACATCTGTCGCGAGGTTGTTGAAGATCAGCAACTATTGACTGGTCGTCCAATCACATTGCATATGCCTGAGCACACGGTGAATGCGGCGGTCGATCGTGATCGATTGGCACAGGTCATCCTCAACCTCATCAGTAATGCGATCAAATATTCACCTGAGGGCAGTCCAATTGAGGTTATGTTAGAAAAGCGTGCATCCAATGCATTAATACAGATCAAAGATGCAGGCAAAGGAATACCCAAAGATCAACAGGAACACATCTTCGAGACATTCTATCGTACACCTGATGCACAAACATCTTCCAAACGAGGGCTGGGATTAGGGCTGGCGATCTCGAAAAATATTGTGGAGCGACATGATGGTCATATCTGGTGTGAGTCCGAGCCAGGTAACGGTAGCATCTTCTTTGTGGAATTACCCAGGTAGAGCTGGTGGGTGGCACGGGGCGCGATAAATCGGGCCCAAGGTGGGGGGTAACACGCGGCCCCTACGGATATAGCATTGTATGTTCTATCTCTTGCCAGATTTCCATTTCGGCCTCTGGACGAGTGAGAAGTTGTCCTTTGCGCGTTGCCTCGACCAGGCGCTGCCTGACCCGTTGTTGGAAACCTGAGATTATCATCTGCTGATCAGGGAATGATGGCAGAACTCCCATTTCTATCTGGCTGGAAACATAAAACTCATCGTGCTCGAAGATAAGCGCTAGCATGTCCGTATATGCGCGAATCAAATTCAATCTTTCCGCTGAGAAATATGCACCCTGGACGCTGAGAAGACTGATGCCACCAGCAACATTGTTTGCCATCTGGATGGGAAATGCCGCCACGCTTTGCACATCAGGAATGCCAGAAGGATACCAGTTCTCCCTCTCTACACTGCTCTGAGTAAGAATCTGGCGTTGCTCCTGGACGGCATGGCCTACCTGCGATTCAATGCCGTGGAATGCCACTATTCCCTCAATCTTCCTCCATACACCCGTCCCTCGACCAACTACTGAACGCACACTTCGCACTTTGCCAGCGATGGGTGGCATACATTGTGCAATGAAAATACCCAGTCCCACCTTGTGTGGATCAAGTTGCACCAGCATTTGTTGCAAAATAATAATACCCAAAGTTGAACCGCGTAAAATAGATGGATTGCTTGTATAGGTCTCCAGGGCACGAGCATAAAAACTTGCAGGAATCTGGAAAAGTTCTTCTTCCTCCTGAAGATCTTCTTGCAACAATTCTGGATAGTCCAACGCCAGAAGTTGTATAAATCGCTCCCGCTGTTCCGGCAATACATCCAGCAAAATTCGCAAACTGCGCAGACGGGGTGAGGATATTCCAGCAATCCAGCGTGCCAATGTAATCTGATTTACGCCGATTGTACGGGCAATATGTAAGCGTTCCTGTGGGTCTTCTACAATAATACCCAACAACTCCCGCCACGTCCGTGGTTCTCCCATACGTTTTTCTCATTCCTCAATATAGTAATGGGTATAACGATGCTATAAGTGATCTCCCATTCTATGCGATGCCATCAGGGTACGTCAACTGCTTCATATACTCTATGAAAAATCTTTAATCTCGCTGTTTTTTGTCTCAAGCTACTACAAGCCAGACAATACACGTATCATTCCTTTATATTTTACAAAGGGCAGTGCTCATAGCAAATACGTGTTGGGACTATATTTTTCGGTTTCTGTTTGTTTACCCAAAGTTGTTACTTTACGGCTATGAACATAATTCCACGCCACCAATTGATAAAAGCTATGGTAGTATCCCTCACTGGGCAGGCGATATGCCCTCAATAAATTGCAGACGCCATAAATGTGGTCGCTACCCTGATGGAAAGCCAATTTAAGTATAGTAATGGAGAACCAAATTTGGGGGCATAGTACTTGTGTAGGAGGTTTGTGCCAGCTTGCAAAACTTCTTCATTGAGTCCGTGATATGGCTAAACAAGCTTTTTTGTACGCCAGAACACAGGCTTGTTAGGAGATTTGTACTGGACTGCAAAACTTCTCTATTGAGTCCGTGATATGGCTAAACAAGCTTTTTTGTACGCCAGAACACAGGCTAGGAGATTTGTACTGGACTGCAAAACTTCTCTATTGAGTCCGTGATATAGCTAAACAAGCTTTTCTGGGGGCCAGAACGACTGCCTATTTAGTGCGACAGATGTTATCTGGTTAAGCTTGAGGGACTCTCGTCCATTCATCCGTAGAACACAACAAACGGTTTACTGTGCATCAATAAGCTACCCTGGAGGTTTTAAAAGGGAAAGTTAAGCAAATACGCTCAGGCCGACTTTCCTTCAGTATTGTCTAAGATGCAATTATTATATGCCGTGCGACACGTCAAGCACTCGACTGCGTGTCCAATTGGAAAGAGGTTAAGGAAAACAAATGCTTACCAAACCAAGAAATGCTCCAAGAGCAACAAACACATCCATGTATGCTCCTAATAAGCGACGCCGCTTATCGCCATTGATGATTATTGGCATAAGCGTTCCCGTCCTACTCGCACTCATTGGGGTAGGAGTCGTAGTTGTGCTGCCACGTCTGGGTTCACACGCAGCAGCAGCTGTTCCCAATCCAAATTGCACGCTGATAGTACCAGCAAATCCATTATCTGCTCAGGGTCTCGCAACTCCCTATCAGTTGGTGGCACCCGACGCCGCCGCCAATGGACCATGTAATGAAGCCAACGCCAATCAGGGTGCCTTCGTGCAAGCAACCATTTATGATCCTGCTACCGGCAAATTCAGCATCTATAGCCCACTGGTTATTGACCAGGGTACGCAACCAGCAGTAGTGCCAACCGCACCAACATTGCCCGCTAATGCTACCGTTGGCCTGTGGTTCGGTTTTAATGGCACGAATCTGACCCTGCAAGGCACCAACGCTAATACATTGAAAAATGCGAGATGCGTCAACGGCCTCAATCAATCCATCTTCGGCCAGTTTGCTTATTGTAATGCCGTCAGGTTTTTCAATAACGTAAATGCAGGTATTAAAAATGGACTCGTCACAGTGCCCCCCCTGGGCATGGCGAAAGATGGCCTGACCTGCCCAACTTCCCGCGACTTCAGCGTCATTGACCAGGACCAGAGTGATAACGTACAAACCCAGTACCTGGCAAACGGCAATGGTCAGACGGCTCAGGTTACAGCAGCTAACCAGGCTCAACTAGCGAACGCGACCACATTGGGTAACCCAAGTGATAACGCTCTTGTTACCAAGTTCATTGATCCAGCTCTTGGTTGTACACCCTGGACAGCCCCTGATCTGGCCAACAATAATACGCCAAATTTATCACTGGCTCTGGATGAAATCCAGGCAAATGCCTTCCAGCAAGCGCCAATTGCCCTGGTACCATTGACCGATCCGATGACACTGAACAATAATAATGCCAGCACGCAAAAAACGAACCTCTATCGCAGGGGTTCCGATCAGACTCCTATTAATGCTGCTGATAATGGTAGTGGTACAACGTACTGTCAGAATATGGTGGGTACTGCTGGTCTCACACGTATCAAAAACGACATGCCTTTGACGATCAATGCGACTTCTCCTGCTCCTGCCATGGCGAACTCGCTCTTCACCTTCCTGGCAATGCGTTTCAATCAGTCTTACACCAATCTTGGCTGTCAGGGACTGCTCAATAATGCTCCCAATCCTGTTACCCTTACAATGGATGGCAATGGTGTCGTAACAGCTGCTACTATCACATTGCCCGGTACTGCTACAACTGGCACAACGACCGGTACTGGCACAACGACAACGCAGACAGCCACAGGTACGGCAAACATTAACTTGAATGCGGATGCCGGCAATGCTGACCTGTCGCTGAAGGTAAGCTATCCAAACCATAACAATGCACCCATCACGGTTAGTATCGTAGACTCTGCTACTGCTAAGACCTTGTTCTCACAGCAGATCAACACGGACAACAATGGACAGACCGCTCTCGACTCTGCAATCAACGGGTTGCAAGGCTTAACGGCGATCCCAAATACCTGGCTCTATAATGTCTCTGATCCGAATATGAATAACACCATCGTTGGATCTGGTAGCGTTATATCGAATGGCACGACCGGAACCGCTGTCCTGGGAACGCTCACTCCCGCAGCGGCAGTGGCTAACACCGCCGCCTGTACACCAGGTGCAACAACGGCTCCTGCAACAGGAAATGCAGCCGCTGCTACTCCTACGGTTGCCGCCGCCGCGCCCACAGCCGCTGCTACTACGGCCTGTAATACCGGTGCAACAACTACCACACCGGCTGCGACAGCTCAGCCTACCGCCCCTGCTTCCGCAGGCCAGGTAACAACTGTGAACGCACCGTATAACCGGGTTCCTAAACACCACCGCCACATGTGGTAAAAACATCGACAAAGCTGGCATGAAGGAACGCACCAGTGACCATTTTTACTGGTGCACTCCCCATCCCTGCACTGGTAAGGAACCACTTGTCGCAGCTATACCAGTTTTGTAGGATCACAAAAAGAAGAGCGGGTGAAATATTCATCCGCTCTTCTTTTTTATTGTTCTTTGCAAAGAAGGTTCTTTGCTCTATCTATATGTAGTAATGTTAACCTGATGCTATCTGGCCTTTTCTTCGGCCTCTCGCTTGTCCGCTTCTCTCTTTACTAAGGCGGGTACGTGCTCGTCACAATAGAGGAAGCGACGGTTGTTCGGTAACAATTGTGCATATGCCGCTGGCTTGCCACACGTATCACAACGTCCCACATGTGTTTTTACTGCGTTCATAAAGTGAAGATCCTCCGATTTATTGCTCATAGGCATATCGATAGTAGCCATATTTTATTGTATTCACATATACATCATACCATATTGGGGCTTCGTTTTTATATACATGCGGGTGAGCGCACGGGTTTATGCAACGGAGTGGCATAAGCCCGTGCGCTCACCTATATCATCCAGGAAGTAGTCACACTACCACGACAGACTTCGTCTTTTCCAGCCACAGTTCCAGATCCTGACTGGGAACCGGGCGCGACCAGAAATATCCTTGCCCACAATCACAGCCATAATCGGCCAGCAAGTTGGAGGTTTCCTGATCTTCTACTCCTTCCGCTACGACCTTCAATCCCAGATCCCGCGCCATTTTCACCGTGGATTGCACAATTGTTGCGTCTACCCGGTCGGTGATCATCTGTTTCACAAAGATACGATCTATTTTCAATTCATTTACCGGCAAGCGTTTGAGATAAGCCAGAGAGGAATAACCAGTGCCAAAATCATCAACGGCGACCTTTATTCCCATCTCACTGATAGCGTTCAGTATCTCCAACGCCTCCTCGATATCGGTCATGACGGCGCTCTCTGTCACCTCCACACACAAGTAGCGTGCAGGAAGCGCGTAGCGTTCAAGTAGATGGGCAATTCTAGCCGGGAGATCGGCTTCGTGTAGATTATGCACCGATAAATTGACAGACATGCTTAAATGCATTCCTCGCTGGAGCCAGTCTGCGCATTGCTTAATAGCAGTTTCTAGAACCCATGCGGAAAGAGGTTGAATGAGTCCTGTCTGCTCCGCGAGTGGAATAAATTGGTCAGGAGGCACGCAACCATAATCGGGATGGTTCCAGCGTATCAGCGCCTCAACGCTATGGATGATCCCTGTTTGCAGATCAATCTGTGGTTGATAGTAGAGGGCCAGATCTCCGTCCGCAATCGCTGCGCGTAGGGCACCGAGAAGGCCCAGGCGACGCGGAGTATAAGGATCAAGTTCAGGCTGATAGAAGGCGTATCTGCTGTGTTTGCGCTTGGCTATATACATCGCCACATCTGCCTGCCGAAAAAGCGTTGCAAAATCGGTTTCATGCGTAGATGAGAGGGCGATCCCCATACTGGCCTCGATATGCATAGGAAACGCCTGGATGAGAAATGGCAGATCAAATACATGGTATATCGCCATCAGAGCCTCGCGTGCGTCCATCTCATCCGCACCAGGCAAGAGAATGACAAATTCATCGCCACCCATGCGCCCTACAGTGGCAGAGGCATCCAGGGCATGGCAGAGACGTTCCCCAACCTGCCGCAGAATGAGATCACCTTGCTGATGTCCAAATGTATCGTTGACCTCCTGAAAATGATCCAGGTCGAGGAGGATGAGGGCCAGATTGGTGCGCTCCTGCACCTGCAATTCCTGCGCCACACGTTCATGTAACAATGCCTGATTCGGCAGGTCTGTCACAAGATCGTAGCAAGCCCGATGGCGCAATGCCTGTTCCATACGCATACGCTCAGTCACGTCGAGCGCTACGGTAATAACTCCTATGACCTGTTCTTTTGCGTCATACATAGGGATCCATTGCGTCTCAAATGTGAGAGAGCCAATATCATATTGCGAAAAAAATGCTTCTCCCGCCAACGCACGTCTGGTATCCGAGATGATACCGGGATAGTCTTGATAGAGATTGAATATCGAACGTCCTATTCTATTCTTGTCTCCTTGCCCCAACGCTTTTAGATTTCGTCCCTCCGAAAAGATAAAATTTCCGTGGTCATCAATGACGGATAATATAATGGGAGCATTTTTCATCGCCGTCCGATAGTATTCCTCTCTGATGCTTAAAGATACCGCATTCAAAGCTCGAGAACTTCTATTATTGCGAAAATGAGGTGAATGCTGGCGTAACGCAACCATCAAATGCAGCAACAAGGCGAACAATATCAGGCCCGACAACGCTTCAGCGATCAGCTCTACATGGATGAGACCCATATATTTTACCCTTGTAAGTCTTCTCCCAAGCCTGGAATGAGCCAGGAGAATGGATGCACTTCCCTTTGCCATTGCGAGTTCCATTGGTTAACAACCATAGAGGAACGAAAGAATGCAAATTCATGCTTTCCTCTTTTAGGTATCGGAAAAAGTGCGTACTTCAACAGGGTACATTTCAAATGGAGGATAGGGCGCGATTGAGCACGCCCATGAGGATCAAGCTAAAAAACGCGTGCAAATAAATCATTCTCGCCCACCACATCCGGGCCAACACGGGAGGCCGCAAGTTGATAGATTTCGGTGCTGCGCCACTTGCGTTGTAGCTCATTAGGCAGACTTAACATGGCATTATTGGGATAAATCTGTGTGCGATGCATGGTCTGGGCGGCAGCCTTGAGATCCTGCCAGCGCTCAACATCAAGCATTACGCTGATGCGATCATCTGGTATCCCCATATCAGCCGGGTCTCTATCCTTGAACATCTCAGCTTCTTGCCCCTGCATCCACTCCGCAAGCGTCTCAAACTGGTGGCGCGAAAGAGAGGTGAAGTAGAGCTTGGAGATGGCATGCGCGGGTCCAGCTTCTGGATATTGCACACCATCGGCGGCAGAGTGGAATGCCCCTACAGTATTTTTATACATTGCGATATGATCGGGATGACCATAGCCGCCAGTCTCATCAAAAGTGATCATAACCTGGGGACGAAACTGGCGAATGATGGTAACCAGCTTCCCAATCACGTCAGCCGGGCCAGCATTCATCAAAGCCTGCGGATAGTGATTCGCTGGCGATCCCGCCATACCCGAATCACGATAATCAAGAAACCAGAGATGGGGTACGGATAGAACATTGAGCGCTGCCCGCAGTTCATTCTCCCGCACCTGGCCCAGATTCTCTTGAGTTGCCAGGACAGGATCAGAAATCTCACCAACCTCGCCTCGTGTTGCATAGATCAACCCGGTTTCAACGCCAAGCGAATGATAATGCAACAAAGCTCCTCCAATCGAACCTTCATCGTCGGGATGAGCAAAGACACCGAGTAAGCGTTTATCAGCCATAAATCCTTCTACTTCCTCACTGCAAGAGTATCTCTGAGGTTTGAGTTATGGATACTTTACCATCTTCTTTGATCCACTGCAATAAGAACCTTCTATCACTGTAGCATTGTGTGGAAGAACTGTCAATTTTGATTCCTACTACACTAATCCCTGAAGAATAGAATAAATATGTAATTACCATCTCTATCTTTTCTGTAGCAAATGTGATACATTATTACCGTATCTGGCCTGCATACCTTTTACATGGAACAGTGAGATACAGGCAGCCATCAAGAGAAAGCGTACGTATAAGATTGCAACGGAAAATATAAAGGAGAAAGCACGGCATGGCTAGGACCATTCTGGATAAGGAACTGCAAGCTCTGAATGAGCAGATTATACGCCTGGGTTCTCTCGTTGACGAGGCGTTGGAACTGGCATTGGATGCTCTGGCGAAGGGCGATATTGCTGCCGCGAGCATGGTTATTGAGAACGATAATTTAATTGATAGTTTACGTATGGCTATCGAAGAACATACAGTTCGTTTATTGACACTGCAGCAGCCTCTAGGTGGGCGCGATCTCCGTTATCTCACCTCATCACTCTCGATTGCGGGTGACCTTGAGCGTGCAGGTGATGGTGCAGCAGGCATAGCACAAATTATTCTGCGTATGACCCCTTTGCGTGATGGCAAATTATCACAGATCAAAGTGGACGGTGATGGTGCTCCTGACGCGAGTGGGGAGATCACTGAAGCTTCGGTGACACGTGGCATGCTCGACCTGGGTAAAGAGGCACGACGCGTCCTGCAAGGCACAATGAAGGCGTTCGCCAATCGAGATTCACGAGCGGCCCGCTATCTGCGTGAAGAGGATGATGTCGTGGATGTACGTTATCACCTGGTACGTCACGATCTTATGGCAATGATGGCGGGTGCACGTGCGATACCGGCCTTGCAAAATGACTCTATGATTCTGCAACGCGTCACGTACCTGCTCTGGATCGCCCATAAGCTGGAACGCGTCTCCGATCATTGCACCAATATTTGTGAGCGCATCGTCTTCACAGAGGAGGGTGAGAACATTATCCATGAAGCAGATCCGGCATAGGTGGCTAGACAAAATTTCCCAGGTACGTTATAATGACACGCATATTCTTGCGTTAAGAGGAGGACGTGTCTTCGCCTCCTATGAGGAGTTTAATTTACAGTGAAAATCATTCTATTACAAGATGTTGAAGGTCTGGGAAAAGCTGGCGACTTAAAAGAGGTTGCCAACGGATACGCCCGTAACTATCTCGTGCCGCGCCGTCTGGCGGCTGGGGCGACACCAAGCTTGATCGCAAACCGCACTCAGCGCATTGCTGGTGAGCAGCGCCGGGTAGAGAAGCTGGCCGAGCAGAATAAACAACTGAGCGAGCGCTTGAACCAGGTAACACTTACGTTTAAAGCCCGCGTGGGTGGTCAGGGGCGTCTCTACGGCTCAATTACCAGTCAGGACGTTGCCTCCGCTCTACGTGACGTTGAGAAAATTACCATTGACCGTCGTTCAATCGATATGTCAGAGCCGATCCGCACTCCGGGCACATTTACTATCCCGGTCAGGGTTGCCAGCGGATTAGAATCTAAACTTACCATCAATGTGGTTGGCGAAGCTGCTGCTGCACAGGTATAGACTCTGTCAAACAATACTATATAGCCTGGAGATGCCATGCCACGCATGCTCTATTATCTCCTACTTCTGGCCGTCGTAGCACCTGCTCTTTCTTTGATTGGGGGCGCAAAACTAGAGACGGCCATTTTTATTTTTTCCGCGTTAAGTCTAATCCCGCTTGCTGCCGTAATTGGTCATGCCACCGAAGCCCTTGAGTACTACGTTGGCCCGGTTGCTGGTGGATTGCTCAACGCGACCTTTGGCAACGCGCCAGAATTGATTATTGGGATCTTTGCACTCAACAATGGCTTGATCGCTGTCGTTAAAGCTTCAATTACAGGGTCCATCATTTCCAATTCACTGCTAGTTCTAGGTGGCTCTCTGGCTGTTGGCGGGTGGCGCTGGGGTCGGCAGTTCTTTAGCTATCGTAATGCTGGTCAATACGCTGCAATGATGGTCCTGGCAATCGCTGGCCTGCTTATTCCCTATATCGCCAGCATAGCAATTACTGATAAAGGGCGCATGCAATCTATCAGTATTGGTGTTTCAATCATTTTGCTCTGCGTCTATATCCTCTATCTGGGCCTGAACGTTTTCCATATTCGAGCAACACGGCGTAATCCACGTCACGCTCGCAAACGCTCAGTAGCGACACGCCAACTCCCCGACTGGGATAACGACGACGAAGTTTCCCCCATCACTGGTGGTGTTGACCCGCGTGAGACGCAGGAGAGTGTGCGCCCACCGAGTGTATGGTCGCTAATACTGATGTTAGTGATCACAATGGTGGGTACAACATGGAATAGCGAACTACTGGTGGGCGCAATAGTGCCGGTTGCCAGGCAGATTGGCTGGTCACCTGTTTTCATCGGACTGGTGATTCTGCCTATTATTGGGAACGCCGCTGAACATTACAGTTCTCTGATCGTAGCTTATAAAGATCGTATTGAGCTGAGCATGGCGATCGCCGCTGGTTCTTCGATCCAGGTTGCAACATTTGTAGCGCCTCTACTTGTTTTGATCAGCCTCCACTTTGCCGCACCACTCGATCTCGTCTTCCAGCCACTGGAACTGGTCGTGCTCACGCTGGCAACGCTTCTCTTCGCTGTAGTGAGCTGGTATGGCGAGACGACCTGGCTGGCTGGCATGCAATTAATTGCCGTGTATATTATGGCATGTGTCGTGTTTTTTCTGTTGCCAAAGTGATCATGCTAATAATTTACGTAATTCGCGCCGTAAAAGCTTGCCCGCAGAATTGCGTGGAAGAGCATCGACAAAATAAATGGCATGCGGCAATTTATAACGGGCTAGATGTTGATCTGCATACGCTAGAATTTTCTCAGCATCGGCAGCACTACCAGGGCGCAGATGGATAAAGGCTACAGGGACCTGCCCCCACTGAGGATCGTCCTGGCCGCATACGCCAGCCTCCTCAACATCCGGGTATCCCATGAGTACCGACTCGATCTCGGCAGGATAAACGTTTTCACCACCGGAGATGATAAGGTCGTTACGTCGATCCAAAACATAGAGATAACCCTCAGCATCGAGATAGCCAATATCACCGGTTGAAAACCAGCCATCACGAAACGCCGAACGCGTGGCCTCTGGTCGATCCGCATAACCAGGAGTGATCGTCGGACCCTTCAGATAAATAGTGCCCGGCTCATCAGGCAGGGCTGGACGATTCTCATTCATAATACGTAATTGAACGGGCAAGAGTGGACGACCAGCCGAACCAAGTTTGCGTAGAGAATCAACTGGCGCGAGCGTCACGGCCTGAGAACAGGCTTCCGTCAAACCATAACTCTGCGCAACAGGGATCGCCCGATGCGCACAATCCTCAAGCAAGGCACGCGGCGCTGGACCACCGCCCAGGAGCACACAACGTAAACTCGCAGGATAACGAGCATCCTTCTGCCCCTGATCGAGACTGACCAGCATACGCTGAAGCATGGTCGCAACAACCGAGACAATGGTCACACCATCCTCACGAATAGACCTGTTGACAGCAATAGGATCAAATTTCTCCTGCACAATCACGCCAATACCATAGATAACGCTGCGCATGAGGATGGAGAGGCCCCCGATATGGAAAAATGGCATGCATGCCAGCCAGCAATCGTCGGGCTGATGACCCAGGTTGAGTGCCGAGCCAATGGCGTTCCACCACTGCATTCCATAGGTAATAAGCACACCTTTAGGATACCCGGTTGTGCCAGAAGTATACATAATGGCCTGTGTGGCATTCAAATCAATCAATGGTTGCAAAGGAACAGCAATTTCATCAACATCGTGCAGAAACACATCGGCATTGTCGGATGAGGTAAGCAACGTCGTATGGGACAGGTGTGGGAGCACTTGCTGTATCTCCAGGGAGTTCGCCACGTGATACTCATCACTTATAAGCAGTGTGGCGTTCACGTCCTGCAATTGCCAGCAAAGTTCGTCAAGCGTCAGGCGTGTATTGAGTGGGACGAGAATAGCTCCCAGGCGCGTTAGTGCATGGACGCAGGTGACATAAGGCAACCCATTTGTCGCCAGTAGAGCAACGCGGCTTCCCACTCGCACCCCAAGGGTCGCCAACTGATGCGCAAGATGCGTTACCTGCTGCTCCAGAGTGATGAAGGTCCAGCGAACATCTTTATAGCGAACTGCAAGGCGCTGAGGGAAGTTTTCGGAGCAGCGTATAAGCCAGTTTGGTAACAAGGTATCAGATGTCATACAGAGTCTTTTCTAGTATTTGTATAATGAGCAAGAGCATCCCTATCCAGACGAATACCCAGGCCAGGACCCTCTGGCACGGCAAGAAAGCCATGATCCAGTGGCAGGTCATCGATCAACAAATCATCAGCGAGCATGTGAAGCGTGGCAAGACCACATTCCAGCGTGACTTCTGGTGAGGCGGCTGCAAGATGAAGTGCGCCTGCAAGACCAATGCCAGCCTCAAGAGTGCTGGTAATAACACATTGTACCCCATGCTGAGTGGCCTCGGAAATAATCTGTCTTCCCACACGCAAGCCACCTGCGAGCTGCGGTTTAATAATCAGAACCGCAGCGGCGTCGTGAGCAAGCACGCGACGAGCACTTTCCAGATCATAGATAGCTTCATCGGCGGCTATGGGTACAGGAACATTATAGCGCAATATGTACATCCCATCCAGGTCTCCAGCGGGTAGAGGCTGCTCAACATACTGAATAGCGTATGGTGTACATTGCGAAAGGATCGCGATAGACTCAGCAAGAGTCCAGCCTGCGTTGGCATCGAGGCGCAAATGCATATCTGGTCCGATAGCGGCTCGAACAGCCGCAATGCGCTCAATTTCTGCTTCTGGGCGAGCGCCTCCGACTTTGAGCTTGATACAAGAATAACCTGCGTGCATAGCATCCTGTGCACGAGCGACCGTGTTTTCTATTGACAGAGTTCCAATCGTAGCATTAACCGGTACCGTAGTATTTCCCTGAGCAGGGTAAGCACAAGGCCCCCTCCACCCGTCCACTCCGCCCCTTACCCCTACTGTTGGGGGCATTCTTTCGTGATTCAGCACGTCCATCACGTTACATCCCATGGACTTTCCTATGACATCTAATAAGGCACTCTCCAGGCCACAGAGCGTAGTAGGAGGAAGTCCTGTTGGGGCAGTATACAAAAAATTGAGTGCATCTAGAAGTTCCCAGCCGAGGAGTTGTGAAGATAAGAGAGGTAGAGGTGCGAGGGCAGTAGGGAGATCATCTCCAGCGAACTCTGGCATAGGAGCAATTTCTCCCACACCAATGAGGTCATCGTCAGTAATGATCTCGACGATAGCACCTTGACGGGTGTTCAGGGTGCCATGTGCAGTTGTAAAGTTGGTGCGAAACGGAATGCGATAAGGGGACCAGCGCATATGTTTGATGTGTTGCATAATTATTTCACAGATATTTCAGATTGGATAGCAGGCAAGGCCACGCAAAAGCAACTTCCTTCGCCTGCGATACCGGAACTTTCGACCCAGATGTGTCCGCCCATCGCCTCAACAAATTGGCGGCAGGTATAGAGTCCCAATCCTGTTCCACGCACGGGACCGGTCATATCCTGAGGAAGACGCGCAAATTTCTCAAAGAGCAAAACGATCTGCTCAGATGGAATGCCCTTTCCTTCATCTTTCACGGACAAACATACTTCCGGCGACTCACCTGATGCATCATAATTAGCCCAGATATGGACAGTCGTCTGTCTGGGTGCATACTTACAGGCATTAGAAAGCAAGTTACGCAGGATATGGAACAGAAAGCGTCTATCGGCCCGGGCCATAATGCTGGCAGGAATTTCAACACTGAAGGTGAAATCCTGCAAGTCACGAGGATTCCATTTCGCAAGAACCTCCTGTGTGATCTGTACGAGTGAAATGTTCTCGTAAGAAGGGACAATCTTGCCTGCAGTAAATTGGGCTGCATCGAGCAGATTGGTAATCAGTTCATTAAGTTCCTGGGTAGCTTCCAACGCTTTATGCATATAATGTAGCTGTTTATCTTCATTGAGTTGCTCGTGATATGTTAATAACAGTTCCAAGTATCCTGAAACCGTGACTAATGGGGTACTTAATTCGTGGTTTACATGTGCCAGAAAAAGATTCTTTTGTTGATTCAGTTGCAATTCATGCTCGTAGGCCAGTGTGATGCGTCTTTTAGCATCCTGAGCTTCCCTCTTACTCTCGTAAGCAAGCATTTTCTCGTGCTCAGCCATTATAACTTGTTGCCGGGATGCCACTACCATATCAAAGGCCTGGCGTAGTACGCAGGTAATAGAGCCAACAATAAGACCAAATATGGAACCAATGCATGCTCCAAATAGATTTGAATTGCTTGAGATGCTAGCTGCAAAAAGGAGGCAATTTATGAGGTAGATTATAATCCCTATAGAGAGTACATTGATAAGCAAACCACGATATTTGAAGAGCCAGGAACCCGCCAGAACTGGCAAAATCGGCAGCACTGCTATCGTTGCATTATGCGTCATCGAAAAAAATAGAGCATAAAGCCCCCCAGAGATGAACAACGTCCCTATACAGATAGAGAGTCGGATCTGGAATGAACCGGTAGTTATACTCAGTGACCAGTATTTTAAAGCATGCATCCACTTGCTCTCCTCATGTTGTGGCAAATGAGTAGACGAGGCAGGCATCATTTTCAGCATATGTTAAGAAACGGGTGGGGATACTTTTTGAGTCAAGGTATTGGCGGACTCGAGAGCTAGTAATAACTCATTCAAGGCGAAAGGCTTCTTGAGGATAGTCAAGGTAGGAAACTTGAGACGGATCGAATCTAGTGTTGATGCTGGCAATGCTGAAATCACGATGACAGGTAGATCCACAAAACGCTCTTGTATTTGCAGAATAACTTGACTTCCAGCCAGATCGGGCAGCAAGATATCAACAATTATAGCGTCAAATAGACGGATAGGAGGTTCACTACGGAACAAGGTCATGAGCAAATCCCAGGGATTATTGTATATAGATACTTCATGTCCAGTTAACTCTAGTAATTCTCGCAGCACCCCACATATAGCAGGATCGTCATCAAGGATACCTATTCTCATCGTTTCCTCTTCTCTATATTATAGAACTGAAAATATTATAGTGCTGAAAGAACCCCTTGAGGGCATTAGACAAAGCTTATCGTATGTCTTCCTATTTTACTAAATGCTTCTTCGTGAATAATCGCATTCTTTAATTTTCTAGAAGTTTTTACTATCCTTCTCGCACTGCTTCCTTCTTAAAAGAGTAGCATGATTGTCCATAGATGTCAATATAAATGGTAAAAAAACGGGTATGGGCCTTATGAAAATGTACAGAATTAAAAGCCTTATATTCCCATAAAGTCTATGACGATGACGGCGCGTAGTATACATGGTATGATAGGCACAACGCTCATTTTACATCTGTACCATAATTGGTATTAGCGTATTTAGTGTCTAGAAAAGAGGCCTGCAGGTTTATGCAAGAAGCAAAAAAATCTCGACGAGGGAAGCGCTTTTCCATGTCATCCATTATTACATTAGCATTCTGGCGCTTGCGTCAAACATGGTTTCTCTTACTTATTACCACTATGGGTATAATCGCGGCGGTAATCATTGTTTGTGCAGTTCCACTCTTCTCAGATGTCATGACAACTGCCGGATTACATAATTCATTGCGGGAAGATCCCTATGCCTCTGAGTTCGAGGTTGATGCTATTACGCAAGGCATCTCGACTCCGATTGTACAGAATGTCCATGGGCAGATCGCCACTCTGTTTCAGCAAAACCTGGGCCCTCTAGTATCTCCCTCCCAGTATCTACTGCAATCATCAGATTTTGCGTTTGCATCCCTCTCTAATCAAAGGCAATTGAGTGCCTTTGCAACATCGATGCAACAGGCGAAGTCACATCTCACACATATTCAAGGTCGTGTGCCTGCTTTGACAAGCGATCCTGGGCGCAGTGTTGAGATCATGCTGAGCAGTGAAAGTGCTAAGCTCATGAAAGTCAAAGTGGGTTCAACCTTGCAACTGACCTGGAGCTATTTTACTACCCAGGAAGGTGCTGCCAACCAGCCTCAATCGATCCACATCCTTCCTATTAAGGCGCATATCGTTGGCCTCTTTGACATAGGTGCTGGGGATATTACGTATTGGCATGGTGAGAATTTTCTGCACCTCGCGCTCCCTTATGGCAAAATAACCCAATTCACTTACAAGATATTGCTAGCCGATAATGCATTGCTGGCTCTCTCGGATTCTACACGCGCCCTCACTCATTCTGACGCTACGTATTCCGCCTCATATGGCTATTCATTGCACTGGTACTATCGTCTGGATGTAACGCATAGTACAATCAACAATCTGGACGATCTGATCAATCAGACCTCTAATCTCCAGTCAGCATTTTCGACGCAATATTCGGATATTTCGCCGGGCGTTTTTCGCGGGCCGCTCAGCTATCCCTATTTGACAAAAGTCGAACTTTCCAGTGAGCTACTTAATGTGGCTGACACGCCGGGCATTCTGGAAAATTTTAGCAGCCGTTATGATGTCTCGCGCATTCCCGTCCTTGTGTTGACCATGCAGATCATCGCATTGATCCTTTTCTTTGTGAGTTTGATGACAAATCTACTCATTGATCGGCAAACGAATGCGCTGGTTCTGTTACGTAGCCGAGGGGCCAGTAGCGGGCAGGTATTCGGGACGCTTCTGATCCAGAGCTTATTGTTAGGTATCCTTTCCATAGTCATTGGATTACCGCTCACCGTATTGACAGTATTGGCTCTGGCACGCGCTCTGCTACCCTCTACCCAACAGGATGCCCTTCTCCTGATTACCAGCAATCCGGTGCAGGCAACATTGAACCTGGTCATTTATGGGGTTTCAATTGTGCTCGCAGTCATATTGACTATGAGCATCTCACACTTCCTGATCGCACGTATGGATGTGCTCGCCATGCGGCGGGAACAGACGCGTACGCAGAAACGTCCATTGTGGCAACGCATGAACCTGGATGTCATTGCAGGCGTCGTCGCACTGGTGGGCTATGGTATCTCGTTGTATCTAACGGGATTGGGTTCTGTGCTGCAGGGGGATGCAAAGGCATTAATCACGACGCCACTTTCGATCATCGCGCCATTCTTCCTGGTGATTGGCTGTATGTTGCTGTTTTTGCGCGTTTTTCCGCTCCTTCTACGGCTGGCGTCACACATCGCGGGTCGGGGGCGAGGTGCAGTCTCTATGCTGGCATTCGCGCAGGTGTCGCGCTCACCACGTCAGCCGCTACGGATGACCATGCTTCTCGCACTCTCGATCGCCTTTACGCTATTCACCCTGGTCTATATGGCAACGCAGACGCAACATATTCAGGATATCGTCACCTATCAAGCGGGTGTGGATTTTGGTGGTGACATCTCAAACATCGCAAGTTCCAATAGTAATACGGTAAGTAACGCAAATTCGCATGATCCGACATCACTTATACAGCGCTACAGCGTAATTCCGGGTGTCGTTTCCGCCTCTGCTGGCTTTATAGGTCAGGGTACTGCAGGTAACGCGGCGCTCCCGATAGTGCTTCGCGCGGTTGATGCCAATAGTTTTGGGAATACAGTGCTCTGGTCTTCGGATAAAGATCGTCAGACGGCAAATAGTTTGCTCAGAGATATGGCGAGCAGGCAACAGAGTGCTGTCAAAAATGTGCTTATTCCTGCAATTATTGATACTACTACACTGCAGAGGTTGCATCTGAGGGTCGGGTCACAATTCAAATTGAAAGTAGACAATCAGGTTGTTAATACTGTGCAGTGCGTTGTAGTGGGCAGTGTGAGCCATATTCCGACAGTCAATGATCGCACAGCTCAATTTGGCACACAGGGATTTATGAGCGTTGGAGGTATTCTCGTTGATTACCTGACATACGTTAACGTCAATCTACAGGTAGCAAAAGCCAGTGGAGTCTCTTCCTTTGGGCAGTTGGATATCCCAACGATCAATCATGTCTGGCTACACTCACGAGATGACACTGCATCGCTTAACAGTATTCGCACGAGCATTAAGCAACCCGGCCTGCTCCTGCAGAATATCGTGGATCGTCGAGCTTTGCTTGCCACGCTCAATGCAGATCCTTCATACCTTATTCTGAGTGGGCTACTTAGGATTGGCACAGTGACGGCTCTGCTGCTGGCTCTGGTTGGAAATTTGCTCGCTTCCTGGCTGACGGCTCGTACGCGTCTAAGCAATTTTGCGGTCATGCGTGCTCTTGGGACCTCACCGACACGCATCGCCAGCATCCTGATATGGGAGCAAGGGATTGTCTATACGATTGGTTTATTACTGGGTGTAGCATTTGGGACCCTGCTCTCCATAACTGTGATCCCTTCGCTCACGCTTTCCAATATCAATAATAATCTGAGCAACAGCCAATTTTTCGACCTGCAAACTGCATTTCCTACTCAGCTCGTTGTGCCGCCAACGCTTCCACTGGCGCTCATCGTCCTGGTGGCGATCTATGTAGTGGCGCTGCTGATGATGGTGCGTGTGGTCTCACGCCCTTCGCTTGGGCAGACATTACGTTTGAACGAGGATTAAAGGAGGAAGAGCTGGATGGTGTCCCGGTGTATGCCAATTTTCTAAAAATGGGATCTTTTGGGGTACACGGTATACACTGATGCGTGGACAGAGAGACTTGTAGTTGAAAATGACTTCTTCTCTCTTTATTATACGGAGGACAAACGGAAAAGCAAGGGGCAACCGGGTTCAATGAAGGTTGACAGAGTAATGGGGCCACGTTTGCGACATGTAGGCGTCGTAAACGCGGCCCCATTGGCGGTGTGGGTGATACACGAGTGGTGTAAAGGCGACTATTACGGTAAACGTGGAAATTGTGAGAAGTCGGGTTTGCGTTTTTCCAAAAAGGCGTTTTTGCCCTCTTTGCCCTCTTCGGTCATGTAGTAGAGCATGGTGGCATTACCGGCCAGTTCTTGAATACCGGCGAGGCCATCGGTATCGGCGTTGAAGGCTGATTTGAGGAAGCGAATGGCGATTGGACTTTTCTCGAGGATCTCGCGTGCCCACTGAACGGTCTCCTCTTCCAATTGTGCCAGAGGAACGACTGTGTTGACCAGGCCCATGTCCAGGGCTTCCTGTGCATCGTACTGGCGGCATAGATACCAGATTTCGCGTGCTTTTTTATGTCCAACGACGCGGGCCATATAGGTTGCTCCCCAGCCTGCATCGAAGCTGCCGACACGTGGACCGGTCTGACCAAAACGCGCATTATCAGCCGCAATGGTGAGGTCGCAGAGCAGATGCAGAACGTGCCCACCGCCAATTGCATAGCCTGCAACCATGGCAATGACGGGTTTGGGAAGATATTTAATGACTTTTTGTAGATCGAGCGCATTGAGACGAGGAACGCCATCGCTGCCGACGTAGCCACCTTCGCCACGTACACGCTGGTCGCCACCTGAGCAAAATGCCTTATCGCCCTGGCCCGTAAAGATGACGACGCCGATCTCCTGATCCTCACGACAACGGTTGAATGCGTCGATCAGTTCGGTGAGCGTTTCGGGTCGGAAGGCGTTACGCACCTCTGGTCGATTGATTGTTATTTTGCCTATACCTTCGGCTTTCTCAAAGATAATGTCGGTATAGTCACGGACTTTTTGCCATTCAACGGACATAGAATTTCTCCTTATAGTAATGAAAGACAATGTTGCGAACAAAACTGTTTGACCAGTTGAACAAACAGCTCAGGCTGCTCTAGATGGATAGTGTGGCCTGCCTCGGGTATGATATGCAACGTTGCAGAGGGCAGTTGCTGCTCCATCTGGCGTGCAATGGCACAAAATTTTGTATCTAGCTCTCCTGCAAGAAGCAGGACAGGGAGTGTCAGAGTCGACAATTGCATATACAAAGCTGGCTGCGCTCCTGTCCCGACGCCCCGCAGGCTATTTGCCAGCCCCTGTGCTCGATTAGTAAGGCGCTGGCGATGCAGCATTTGCCTTGTTGTGATTGGTAGATTGCTCTGGCTGGCGAACAGGGGCAATTGCTCCCAATGTTCTACAAAGGCCGCCACGCCATCTCGTTCAATACTAATTGCCAGTGTTTCATCACTGTGACGGCGTCGTTCACGTTCTGCCTGGTCCACCAATCCTGGGGAGGCACTTTCCAGGATCAGGGCGCGGAAAAAATGTGAAAAGGCCGTGTAGAGCGCGATCCGCCCACCCATCGAATATCCTAGCAAAATAGCCTCTCCTGGTGCCACATCAAGCATTGTAAGTGCGGCAAGAATATCGGCCTCACAATGTTGGATGGTGTAACGTGCAGGATATGCTGGGGCACTGGATTGGCCGTGGCCCAGCATATCGATGGCAATCAGGCGCATAGATGGTAAGGCAAGCGTATCGAACAGGTGCTCCCAATTGGCGGCACTCCCCGTGAAGCCATGTAGAAGCACTAATGTTCCTGCTCTGGTCTCAGCAGGAATTGCGTCTCGTTGTATTATACCAATCTGCACGCCATTAACATGCACCAATTTTGTGGATGACACTTTTTTGGATGACCTTTTCTATTCTTGCGACAATGAAAACCGTAGGGACCATATTTATCGCGTCTAGCGATTTATCGTCCGATATACATCATTTTCATTGCAATGATGCTATCAAAGATACGCCGCAATTTGGCGATTTCCCAGGGATAAACGTCGATAAATCGCTAGACGCGATAAATATGGTCCCTACGGTTTTACATGCTTTCATGACGCAACGTTTTCGGATCGTTTAGCCAACGCACTTCCAACGACCTGCCAGAGTTGGCGATGCATTTGTACGTTAGTGTCACGGCTAGTTGGCACTTCGACTATATGAAGTCCGCTAGAAGCGATGCTTTCATTTACAGCCGAACGGAATGTATACCAATCGGCGACACGTTGGAACGAGCCACCATACATCTGCACAACGGGTGCAAAGTCCAGCCCGGTCGGCGTTCCGAAAAGCTGCTCGAAGTGTTCAGGAATAGGCTGCCTGCGGCAAGAAGGAAAAGATACCTCCCCCATCGTTATTAATCAGGACAATGGTCAGGTCGAGCTGGTGCAGACGCGCTGCGAGTAGCCCATTTAGATCATGGAAGAAGGAGAGATCGCCAATTACCAGTACGGTCGGACCTTCTTTATTCGCAGCACTCGCTCCCAACGCACTGGAAATCATGCCATCAATACCGTTCGCGCCACGATTACCCATTATATGAACTTGGCAGAGTGCTCTTCCAGAAGAAGGTATCCAGGTCGCGAATGGGCATACTATTGCCAACGTAGAGCGTCGTCTTCTGTGGCAAAAGTGCGGCCAATTCGGTAAAGACGCGACCTTCAAAGGGCGGACTTCAAAATCTTGTATGGCGGATTGAAGTGCCTGGCGCGTAAGTTGCTCGGCCTGTTGCCATTTTTTGATCCACTGGGCGTCGCGGTCAGGCAGGTCCACTAGAAATGGCAGCAGTGCGCGGCACAATGAAACAGGATTGGCATGGATCATCTCACTGGCAAGCTGAGTTGGTTCCTCCCAGCCCGCATTGCCGTCAATGACAAGCTGTGGACAGGACGCGTAACGTTTTTGATAGAGAAGCAAAGGCTTAGAGGTTGGCATAGCTCCGAAACGCAGGATTAGCTGCGGCTCTGCCTGCTCTATAAAGGCATTGATACGCAAAAAGGCGTCATAACTTGAGAGCACGAAGGGAGAATTTAGAGAACTGCTCCTCAGTTGGGACAGCGGATCAGCGAGAATGGGATAGCCCGTTCGTTGTGCCAGGAGCGTTACCAGTTCAGGAAGCCCGGGGTCATTGTTGGGGCCAACAATGATCAGGCCACGCGGAGTTGCGTGAATGGTATCAAGCAAATGGCGATAGGGTAGCAAGGTAAGCACATTGGGCGGTTGGGTAAGCGCATTGGGCGGTTGGGTTACGGTATCCGCATTGGGTGAGCGGGTAAGCGCAAGGCCCCCACCCTCCTCCACGCCGCCCCTTACCCCTACTTCGTTCATTACGGTGACGTAAGGGGTGTTATCTGGACGCCCATGCCAGGCAACGGGGTCGCGCTGTGCAAGTGGAGGAAGTGGTTGGTCAAGTTGTGCATCAGGCACGAGAGGCTCCCGAAAAGGCATGTTGAGGTGTACTGGTCCGGCTGGTATGGCGCTTGTTAAAGCTACAGCACGATTAGCTAGCGTGCGAATATAGCGCAGAGCATTATTGTTTGCTTCGGGTAGAGCTACATCCACAAACCATTTCACATGTGTGCCGTAGAGTCGATTCTGATCGATTGCCTGGGGAGCGCCGTTATCGCGCAACTCATGAGGGCGGTCAGCGGTCAGAACGAGCAGGGGCACATGGGTAAGATGGGCTTCGACAATGGCGGGAAAAAAGTTGGCGGCTGCCGTTCCCGATGTGCAGACCAGGGCAATCGGCTGAGCAAGGCGTTTTGCCATGCCCAATGCAAAGAAGGCTGCCGAGCGTTCATCAACATGCATCCAGGTGTGGATATCCCTTTGGGCTGCCAACACCATCGCCAGGGGTGTTGAGCGCGAACCAGGGCATATCACGACATTATGTACGCCTGCACGCTGCAATTCGTCGATAAAGGCTCCTATATAAACATAAGTGGGATTCAGAGCTTCATCGGTTGGCATAACCGACATGATTATCACTCGTTCCTTTTTTTGTATTTTGTATGTGAGCGGCACGCGGGCGCGATAAATCGGGCCCCTACGCCTGGGCGGCGTAAACGCGGCCCCTACGTTAATGCACGTAGCATCACTTTTAATTTTAAGCGTGACTCTGCATACTCGGTATCGGGTTCTGAGTCGGCAACGATGCCACAGCCTGCGAAGAGGGTTGCTTTATTAGCGTCGATCAGCCCGGAACGCAATGCCACGGCAAATTCGCCATGCCCATCTTTATCGATCCAACCAATGGGACCGGCGTACCAACCGCGATCTAGCTGCTCATTGTCGCGTATCTCAGTCAGTGCGGCATCACGAGGGAAACCTCCTACGGCAGGTGTGGGATGCAGATCATGCAGTGCTTCTAGAATACTATGACCGGGCAACAATTCGCCGATGATGGTTGTTTCGAGATGCTGAATATTTTGCAATTTCAGTAGATGGGGCTTGTCAGCGACCTGTACGGTCGAGCAGAGATTTTCCAGCGCACCACGCACCGTATTCACTACAATGGCATGTTCACGCCTGTTTTTTTCGCTATTTAATAACTCCATACCTGATCGTCGATCTTCTTGCTCAGTTGCACCACGTGGGGCGGAGCCGGCCAGGGCCATTGTACGTATCTGCCCATCTTGCGCAAAGACCAGGCGCTCAGGCGTTGCACCAACAAAGTAACGTGTGCCACGTTGGATGGCAAAGACATAGGCACCAGGATAGCTCGCACGCAGGCGTTGCAGGAGAACATCGACCGCAAAAGCATCTTCACGCGTAACCTCGACAGCACGAGCCAGCACGACCTTTTGATATGCCCCTTGCTGGATATGTTGCACAGCGGAGGCAACCAGGCTCTTCCATGTCTCTGCTGGGAGAAGGTCCTGCACGACCAGTGAGCCTGGGGTTGGCGGTGCGGGTGGTGCCTGTTCGAGCAAATGCTCAACCATGGTATGCAGACGTAATATCGTGACGGTGATCTCATCGGCTAGTTGTTCAATATCGTCGTTTGCCGTGATACAAAGATTTACGGTAAGTGCTGCGTTCTTCTCGGCACCACTGAATAGTACACGAGGCAGGATCAGCAATCCAGCGGGAAAGCCATCCCACAGGCCAGTGGCTGGACGGAGTGGATCGAAGGCAAAGCCACCAAAGAGGATCGGTCCAGTTACATGAGTTGGGAGCTTGCCAGGAGCGAAACCGACCACGGCGTTACGTTGTAAGGAACGACAGGCAGTTGTGGCATCGTTCAAACAATCAATTCCGGTCGTCTCAATAGTGGTGGCGGTACCGATGCCGACAAAGGTTCTTTGATCCTCGGGCTTTTCCCAGAAAAAGCACTCGCCCAATCCTTGTTGGGAGAACACTCTGAAAATGGAGAGTGGATCACACGGTCCTACAGGCTGCGTAAAGCTAGCAACCATGCTATGGCCGGTTAGAGCTGCACGTGTGGAGGCACGATATAAAGTTGCGAGCAACAGAGCACGATCAAAATGGACGGACCATAAACCAGGAGTGACGAATGTATCGACGTTATCAGTGAATACTATATCCATAATTTGTTTCTCACCTAAAAAAAACGGCACGCTACGGGCTTGAAGCCAAAAAGCAGTGCCTGTAATATTATAGCACGTGGTGGGGAGAGCGACCAACAGAAAAAACATTGCAGAAAAGAGTACTTCCTGCCGATTAGAATTACAGATAGGGTTGACCATAGCAAAATTTATATTTAGAAAAACATAAAAAAATTAAGATATAGAAAGAGGTAGAAAGGCATGCATACCCAATTATTATGCCTATTGAGACGCTTTCTACCATCCGGTTCTCAAACATCATCTCGCCAGAAGAAATCTCCCCGTTTGCTCAATTCTTTCCAAAAAGGGTGGAACTTCTGGCTCTGGCTCACTGGACCAGATGCTCAAGATTTCGGTAAGAGCATTGAAGAACAAGAACGCCTCCGTCGTTCACGTCTTTTATCTTCTTTAATACCTCTCATCATCATCGCAATTTGTGTCTTTATCCCTTTAGCCTTCTCAAGACCAGGTGACTGGTTGCCTATCATTGCAATAGCTCTTTTTGGCGTCGTTATAGCCCTCTTCAATCGAAAAGGGAAGGTGACGGTGGCCGGTCTATTGTATACGCTTGCCATTGATATCGGCGTAACGGTCTCGACATTGACTCAGCCTCATGGTATTACCAATAGTAATATCCCTGATTTCGATATCTTTGCCCTCTCTATTCTCCTGGTTGGCCTGATTCTCAGGCGTTCATTTATTCCCATTATTGCCTTCCTTCAAATCATCACAGGAATCATTCTCTTTAACATCATTCCGCATGATCCATTGCTAACTCAGGAAATTCAGGTCAATCTACATGGATATTCTTATGCCTACCTTGAGGATTTTTTCCTTCTTGAGGTGTGTGGGGCCATACTTGCCTGGCTGAGTTCCAAGAGCTTCTCTAAAGCACTTGAGCGTGCTGACCGTGCGGAAGAATTAGATCAACTGGTACAGCAGCAACTTCTCCTGCTTGATGAGGTCAATCGTCTCTATCAGGAGAAAGCTCTGGCTTCTGAGACCGATGCAATTACGAACCTTCTCAATCACCGTGCCATTATGCATAAACTCTCAGAACAGGTTGCTTTGTGTCAAAAGAATAATGGTAGCTGTGCCCTCCTTTTTGTCGATCTCGACTATTTTAAACGTATCAATGATAGCTGGGGACACCGGGCAGGAGATGCGGTGTTACGAGAGACCGGTCAGCGGTTACAGATGGTTCTGCGCGAGAACGAATTTGTTGGACGCTATGGAGGTGAGGAATTCGCCATCGTTCTCAATGATATAGATATCTCAGGTGCTTCTTGGGTGGCTGAGCGCATCAAGACTGCTATTACAGCACAGCCATATATCTGGCAAACTGAAGATGCTCAGGAAGAAATTCGCCTTTCAGTCACCGCTAGCATTGGCATTGCCGTTTATGAATTGCACCGCACAACCGCCGAAATGCTGCTCGAATATGCTGATCGCGCTATGTACTCCGCCAAAGAGCAGGGACGTAATCGCATCTGTATTGCTGATATGGAGATTATAGATAAACAGGAAGAAAATAGAACAGGGACATACCCAGAAAAAACGGCTTATATAAACCCTCTCGCAACTCGTCCTTAAATACTGAGAAGATGTAAGGTGACGCCTCTACGCCATTGCCCCTTTCTGACCCTTCGTGGTATACTTAGAAAAAATGTTCTTTGTAACAGCAGCAGCGTCAGGAGTAATCATGCCTTCCACTTCCTCCGCGAATGCCATCCAGATTGAAGATGAGCGTCTGTTCGGCTGGGACCCGACGCCGGGCATCGTTTCGGTCTGGGCGCAGCGCGAGGGACAGGCTATCATCTGGCGACGTGAGGGTGAACAGGTCATCTGTACCCAGGAACGCTTTCGGCCCTGGCTCTTTGCAACGACGCTGGCAGATCTCGCACATCTGGGACCAGCGCTACTCCCAATCACGGCATTTGGCAGCGAGAACGCGCTTGTGAATTATCGTGAACTGACAAATCTTGCTATGCCTACTGACCTCACTGCACCTCCTTCTTACCATTATTTGATTACGCTCGCGATGGCCGCTTTCTTGAACGCGCACTCCTCAGTGGCGCGTCGCGTCGCCTTGGCCGCAAGATCAATCGCTTAGATGAACTGGATGAGTATTATCGTATGGGTCCGGTCGAGCAGTATCTGATGAGTAGTGGGCGAGTGTATTTTAGAGACATGAACTACGAGGATCTGCACCGCTTGCAATTTGATCTGGAGACGACGGCACTTGATCCACATCGCGGGCGCATCTTCCTGGTTGCGATCTATGATAATCGTGGCTGTGCAACCACGCTTGAGGCCTCCACACCTGATGAGGAAGCACAGTTAATCAAAGATCTGTGCGCGTTAATCCGCAAACGTGACCCGGATGTGATCGAAAATCATAATCTGTTTGGTTTCGATCTGCCATTTCTAGAGCAACGTGCCTCGACCTTAAATATACCATTGCACCTGGGCCGCTCAGGTGGTCCACCACAATTAGAGCGACGCGAGGAGACGCTTGCCATAGGACCCGAAGCGCGACGCCGCACACGTTATAGTGTGGCGGGACGTGAGTTGATTGACACATTGGATGCCGTACGGCGCTATGATTTCGTTGTACGCGATCTGCCCAGTTATCGTCTCAAAGAGGTGGCACGCTATTTCGGCATTGCATCGCCTGAGCGCGTCTACATCGAAGGCGCGGAGATCTTTACTACGTACCGCGATACACCAGAACTGGTACGTCATTATGCGCTTGACGATGTAAAAGAGGTCGATGGCCTCTCGCGTCGTCTGCTCGGTGCACCATTCGTACTTGCAAGTATGGCACCGCGCCGCTATGAACGCCTTGCATCGGCTGGACCCGCGATGGGTATTCTTGAGCCATTGTTGGTGCGTGCCTACCTACGAGCCGGGGTAGCACTTCCCTATCAGGCATCACAACAGGAAGGCGAGCAGGGGCTGCATGAAGGGGGCGCAACGCTTCTCTTCGCCGAAGGGATTGCCGAGCAGGTGGTCAAGGCAGACGTGGCCTCGCTCTATCCCTCTTTGATGCGCACATTTCAGATCGGACCAGCATGTGATCACCTGGGTGTTTTGCTCAGCATTCTGGGACGGTTGACAGATCTACGCCTTGCTGCATAAAGCGACGGCACGTTCGGCTGCACCAGGATCACTGGCGGCCAATCGTTCTGAAGCAACGCAGGCGGCTATGAAAATTCTGATCAACGCAGCCTACGGATACATGGGAGCAGGCAAGATGGCGCTATTTGCCGATAGTCGTGCCGCCGGGGAAGTAACCAGGCGCGGACGAGAATTACTGAACAAAGTTCTTGATGCGTTACGCGAACGTGGTACGGCCTTGATCGAAGCTGATACAGATGGCGTCTATTTCGCGGTGCCGCAGGGTTGGAGCGAAGAACAGGAACGTGCGCTCGTTAGTGAGGTTGGAGTGCAACTTCCCACGGGCATCCGGCTGGAATACGAAGGACGCTATCGGGCTATGTTCAGCCACATGGTCAAAAACTACGCGCTCTTGACATACAATGACCGTTTGATCGTCCACGGGGTCGCGTTGCGTTCAAGCCGGGCCGAGCCCTTTGGTGAGCGCTTTCTGCATCAAGCTTTGCTTTACGTCATGAGCAACGATATTCCCGGCCTCTATCAGCTATTTCAGCAAACGGTTCACGATCTGCATACACGCCGTTTGCCAGCATCGGATCTAGGGGCAAGGGTACGGCTCTCGAAGACGCCTGAAGCTTATATGGCTGCACGCGCTTCTCATCCAGAGCCACAATATGAAGCGTTGCTGGCTGCTGGCCGTAAACGCTGGCATCCGGGCGAACGCGTGCGTTTTTATCGTACTGGCCCCGCCACCTATACATGGCTACCAGAAGAAACCGATGAGGCTCCTGCTGGCGAAACATGGGATGACACACATGAGCATGAAGAGGGTTCCTCACCTGCCAGCCGACGCTCCGAGATTGGGGCAAGGCGAGATTATGACGTTGAACATTATCTGCATGTCCTGGTCACATCTTACGCAGCACGCTTGCGTAGGGCATTTGCGCCAGAAGATTTCGCTCAGCTTTTTCGTCTTGATGGGCAGCAAGGTCTCTTTGATCTGCCAATCGATGCGATTCAACCACGCTGGATTCGTTGTTTGTGAGGCTACACGGGCTTGTAAACGGCACCCCTACAAGCATGATACGCAGAAACGGTAGGGACCACATTTATGGCGTCAGTCAATTCATTGATCGATGCAGAGAATACCCCTCAATGAATTGACTGACGCCATAAATGTGGTCCCTACCGTTTATACATGTCTTATCTGCTTCCCCTCTTATTTCTTCGTCTCAGCCTGCTTCAGCAGATTCCCCTCAAAGCCAATCGATGGGAGCAGCTGCGCCTGCGCCTGGGTACTCAGGGGGAGACCCCAGAGTTTGATAAAGCCAAGTGCGGCGTTATGGTCAAACTGATCGCCACTATCATAGGTTGCGAGGCCGAGATTGTAGAGCGAGTTATCAGATTTGCGTCCGACAATCGAGCATTTACCCCGTCCAGAGTTTGATGCGTACTTCACCGCTGACAAAGCGTTGTGTGCTCTGGACATATGCGGCGAGATCCTGATGGAGGGCGCTGTACCACTGACCATCATAGATCAGGCGTGCGTACTCGTTGGCAACAATCTCTTTGAAGCGCAATTGCTCGCGACTCAATGTAAGCCCTTCAAGCGCTTTGTGGGCGGTGTGGAGCACGGTTGCGGCTGGAGCTTCGTAGATCTCGCGCGATTTGATGCCGACGAGCCTGTTTTCAACGTGGTCGATGCGCCCGATCCCGTAGTTGCCCGCGAGCCTGTTCAGGGTCTCAACAAGCTCATAGCCTTCGATTTCTTCGCCATTTAAACTGACGGGAATGCCATTTTGAAAGCCAATCTCTAAGTAGGTCGGCTCTTTAGAATCAGTTGTATCGGGATTAGTCGTCCAGGCGTAGACCTCTTCGGGCGGCTCAGCCCAGGGATCTTCCAGAATGCCGCACTCGATGCTGCGTCCCCACAGATTCTGGTCGGTTGAATAGGGGCTGGCGTTGGTGGCTTGAATGGGAATATTATGTTCAGCGGCATAAGCAATTTCGTTGTCACGTGTCATGCTCCACTCACGAACGGGAGCGATGATTTTGAGATCGGGTGCCAGGGTGTTGATGGAGACATCGAAGCGTACCTGGTCGTTGCCTTTGCCCGTACAGCCATGCGCTACGGCTACAGCACCCTCCGCACGTGCAACTTCGACCAACAAGCGAGCAATCAATGGACGAGCGAGCGCCGTTGCCAGGGGATAGACGCCCTCGTAGATTGCGCCAGCCTGTAGTGCAGGCCAGACAAAGTAACGCGTGAAGTCTGCACGACCATCCACGACTAATGATTTGACCGCGCCAATCTGAGCGGCACGAGCAGAGATGGCTTGCAGGTCGCGTTCATTGCCCACATCGATGGTGAGCGCGATCACATCCAGATCGTATTTTTCTTTGATCCAGCGGATAGCGACGGAGGTGTCGAGACCACCCGAATAAGCAAGTACAACTGTTGACATATTATTCCTCTCCCTCCGTCAATGTGACGGCTCCAATAAGGTGTTGAATGGTGGTTGTAAAGGTTGTGGCGCGTTCGTTCCAGATAGTCTGCGCATCTACAAGACGCTGCTGAGACTGCTCTAATCCCAGGTTGCCTGCGCCACCGAGATGACTACGAGCTTGCAAGCGTTCGATGAGTTGTTCCTCGCTCTCGACGGGGAGATCCTCGTGGCGATCAAGCAGGGCAGTCACTTCGGCTCCTACGATGCGATAGGTGTCACGGAATGGCATATTGGCGCTCTTCACCAACTCGTATGCGCGATCGGTCGCGAATAGCTCAAACGTGCAGGCGGCGATCAGGCGTTCGCGCTTGACCTGTAGGCTGCTGATGACAAGCGTGCAGATTTCCAGGCAATCGTGAGCTATATCCAGAGCTTCCATGAAGGGGCGTTTGGTTTCTTGATAGTCCATATTGTAGCCGGAGGGAAGCCCACTGGTGATGCCCATAATCTGTTGTTGTAGTGCGAGAATGGTCTGAGTGCGGGCGCGTACCAGTTCCATGATGTCCAGGTTGCGCTTCTGCGGCATGATGCTGCTCCCTGTACAGAGTTCTTGTGGGATCTGGAAGAAGCCATACTCGGCGGTGGTGAAGAGTAATGTATCCTGCGCCAGTTTGCTTAGATCGAGCATAATCTGTGCCAGAACCTGGACAATAGCCGCTTCAATCTTGCCCCGGCTATTCTGTACATAGATGACGTTATTCTGCACACGTGCGAAACCCAGTTTGTCGGCTACGAGTTGGCGATCAATCGGAACGGGAACGCCATAGCCAGCAGCCGAGCCAAGCGGGGATTGATCGTTAAGCTTGTAGGCGGCTGAGAGCAACACTTCGTCATCCAGCAATGCTTCGGCAAAGCCAGCGGCCCATAGTCCGAGCGAAGAAAGCATGGCGCGTTGCATATGCGTGTAGCCGGGCATGGGAAGATCTTTATGTTCTTGCGCGAAGGTGAGCAAGGCTGAACAAAGATCAAAAAGCTGTGTGCTGATAGCATGGAGTTGCTCTTTACCGTACAGGCGCAGATCCAACAAAACCTGATCATTGCGTGAGCGTGCCATATGGATTTTTTTGCCGGTGGTGCCAGTTGCTGAGACTAGAAAATTCTCAATGCTGGTATGAACGTCTTCATCGGAAGGCAACACGGTAAACTCGTCTGTTGCCTCCAGGGATAAGATGCTGCATAAGGCGGAGTGCAGATCCTGGTATTCTTCCTCACTTAAAAGGCCAATATGTTTGAGCATAGCTGCGTGTGCGAGCGAACCCCAGACATCGTGGCGAATCAAGCGTACATCGAGAGCACTATTCTGTGCAGCCTCGAAACGTTCGACTTTTTCATTTACGCTATAGCCTTTTTGCCAGAGCTTGGTCATTATGTGCGACTCCTTCAACGAAATGGACATTGGAAGGAGATGGGCACTAAAAAACTCCCATCCCTTCCTTGAACATGTTGAACATTGAAGGGACGAGAGTGACGAAGATTGAACCTGTCACACCCGTGGTGCCACCCTAATTGTCTTTCAGATGCACCTGATCTACAACGCTGTAAAGCAGGGAGAAAGACCGCTTTTTTCCTGATTCTATGTTACGTGGGAACCATCCACCCGGCCTACTTGCTTTGCTGTCCACTTGAAAGCTTTCTTCGGCCAGCCGCTCACGAATGCGTTCTGAAGAGTGCGTTTCCGTTCCGAACTTTCACTATGTTTCGGATCGCTGTTGGTTGCCTCTCTCATACTCTTTTCGTTCAACGCGGGTCAGTCAACTATATGTTTGCGCGTACTTGTCTTTAAGGATAACAGCGGAGAGCAAGAATGTCAATTTTCTAACTGTCTATTTTGCAATGTATAGTCTGACCACTCGGATATACGCGATGGAATGTGTGGTTTTCCATGGAGGAGCTGCGAAAAAGATGAAACGAAATACAGTCTCAATGCGTGCAAAAAACGAATATGTTTGAGATCTACATCTCTCCTATTGAATTGGGTAGAGGTTATGGGGTAAGGGCGTAGTAAATTATAGAAAGAGGCAAGAATGAGTCAAGCGCAAAAAAACGGTGCTTCACCTACAAGCGATAATTCACATTTTTATAGTGATCCGCGTAGTCTTATTACTGTTGTACTATGGGGGATCGCTCTGGGTACGCATGCTATCCTCATCCCCAGGTTGGTACGCGAACTTTATCAGGATATCAGGAAGGGTCGGTAGTGCTCTGTCCATTGGGGAAAGCGTAGGGGCGTCCCCTGGCGTGTGCCCGTTTCCTGGCAAGATGGCTCATCGGGAAACGGGCGCACGCCAGGGGATGCCCCTACGCATGTTTTATTCAGCGTGGTCAGATTATGGATAGACAACGTCGAGTGCCAGGGTAAGGCAACGTACGCCACCGCCAGCTTTAAGAAACTCGGTGACGGGCGAGACGCATACCTCGTAGCCCCATTTGTGCAGAATACGTTCCACGCGGGCGGGACAATGCGGCATGATGACAGTATTGCCGACCACAATCGAGTTAGCGCTGAAGGCAAGAGCTTCATCCAGTTCAAGTACGAGCGGCTCTGGAATAAATTGGAGGATGTCTTCTGCGCTGCTACGATGCCACACGTCTGGCGCGATAATTGCGTGACGCTCATCCAGAGGACAGAAGCTGATATCCAGGTGGTAGAGGCGTTCATCGATCAGTCGAATGGAATGGAACGGGACGCCAAGTTGCTTTGCCAGGGCGGCATGAGCAGCCAGTTCGGTACGAAAACCGTAACCTGCTACAAGCTGACCGTTGACGATAAAAGCATCGCCACAGCCCTCGAAGTAGAGATGGGGGTCACTGGAAAAGTCTACAACCTCAAAATCGTGGGCGCGAAACCATTCATTATTGTAAATTACTTCGGGCTGGCGTTCGGGGAACTTAAATTTGCTGGGGATAAAGGTGCGACCATTGACCAGTCCAGCATTGGCGGTAAAAACGAGATCGGGTAAGCCCTGGACTGCTTCCATGGTCAGAACTGTCCCACCTGCCTGTTTGATATTGGAGACGAGATTGTCCCATTGTTTATGTGCCAGGTCGCGATCGGGGGCAACCTGCGTGTGCATCCAGGGATTTATTTCATAAAAAACGCCGAAATGATCGGGAGGGCACATGAGATAAGTACGGCCCCAGTTTAGTGCATTGTGTGTAGTATCCGAACTTTCCAAAAAATCAGAGCCAGCCATGAAAAAAACTCCTTTATCGTGCCCATGTGTTACTCTATTGCAGCCCGACGAAAGAGTTTCGTCGGGAAGTATTATATACGCTCTAAACGTGTGGCACCGAATGCGAGTAACATGACTACGTATCTTCCATACTGTTGTGCATTATGCATAAACGTATGGAAGATATCGCTATGTAGGGGTCTGATTATGTGTTTTTTAAAAAATTGATGTGAATATCCAGGTCATAGGCCCGGAATAATAAATGGCTTCCCTACAATGATCGATCCTCTTGTCCATTATACTAATATTCACGTCAATTTTTAAGGTGCATTATAGCATCTATTTTATCAATTATCACCACAACTAACCCGTATTTCTCACACCAGCGGCAATACCATTGATGGTCAATAGAACGGCATATGTCAACTTATCCTGCTCGTTCTCTTTGTGGTCACTTTCGTGGCGGGGATCTCTATCGGGTATACCACCGGCGGCACGGAGGCGGCGTAGTAGTGTGACCTGGAAGTAGCTCAATGGATCGACGTAAGGGTTGCGTCGTCGGATGGATTGTTGCAAGACAGGGGAATTGTCAAGGAGTTCTTTGCCACCAACGATGCGTATTACATTGCGACGTGTGCGTTCATACTCTTCGGTGATCTCGCGTGAGAGGCGGGTACGTAATGCTTCATCATCGACGAGCATGGCGTAATGGCTGGCGATATGCATGTCGGCCTTAGAGAGCGTCATTTGCAGGTTGTCCAGAAAGGCACGCCAGAAGGGCCAGCGCGTATAGAGAGTTTTTAACTGCTCAAGATGAGTTGGATCTTCTGCGATATACTCTTCTAGAGCGCCTCCGACGCCGTACCAGCTTGGCAAGACGTAGCGGCTCTGCATCCAGGAGAAGACCCAGGGAATGGCGCGTAATTCTTCGATGCCACGTCCCTTTGTGCGCCGTGCCGGGCGCGAACCAATGTTGAGCCAGCCTAATTCTAACAGAGGAGTAGCCTGCTCGAAAAACTGCAGGAAAGATGGATCTTCGTAAATGAGTTGACGGTAGCGCTTGTGGGCACTCGCCGATAGGGTATTCATAAGCGTGATCCATTCGTGGGTTGGACTGGGGTGGATACGGGACTCGCTATCACCTTCATCGGGGGTGCTTGATTGCACTACGCCTGCGACAACCAGTTCCATATTTCTGATCGCAATCTCATGTTGCCCATACTTGAAAGAAAGCATCTCACCCTGCTCGGTAATGCGCAGGCGTCCATTGACGGTACCTGGTGGTTGTCCAAGGATAGCTTGATAGATGGGGCCGCCACCGCGTCCAATGGCACCACCGCGACCATGAAAGAGGGTAATCCCGATACCATGCCGTCGTCCTAGAGCAGCGAGGCGTCCCTGGGCCTGATACAATTCCCAGCTTGAGGTAAGAATACCACCATCCTTACTACTATCCGAATAGCCAAGCATAACTTGCTGCTGGTAATGGCATTGGGAGATATAAGAGCGATAGTGAGGATGAGTAAATGCTTGATTAAGGATATCGGTGCATTCATGGAGATCATGAATAGTTTCAAAGAGCGGAACGATGGGAAGGTTATTGATACCGGCCTCTTTACAGAAGAACTGAACTTCAAGCAGATCGCTCAAGCTATTGCTCATGCTGATAATATAGCAGGTGACAGCACGTTCTCCAAATACCTCGCGTGCTTCACGGATGGCATGAAAAGTATTAATCACATGCCATGTTTCTTCACTTAGCTCCAGATCTGGGCGTGTGAGCAGGCGAGGATCACCGAGCAAATTATTAAGAAGATAGAGGCGTGCAGTTTCAGCGATTTTTGTATAATCCTCCTCAAAAAGGCCGGTGACGCGTAGTAGTTCGCCAAGAGCGGCAGCGTGGCGGCCACTATGTTGGCGGACATCCAGAGCCACAAAGTAGAAGCCAAACACTTCGACCTGGCGTAGCAGCCTGGAAAGCTGACCGTGCGCAAGATTGTATTCACCATCAGCAAGTAAGCTAGCGCGTACGAGGGAGAGGTCGCGTACAAGTTCGTCCGCGCTTTTATAAGCGGTAGGATAGGCCATAGCGGCTGAAACGTTCCGCTTAAAAGACTGTGAATTTCTGCTCTGGGCGGCTTCCGAAGAAGACGTAAGGGTAGCTTCCAGGCGCTTCCACATGAAGGATAGTTTGCGGCGATAGGGTTGCAAAGCCACTTCGGGTCCAAGTTCAGAGTTGTAATCGGGCAGACGTGCGGCATCTTCGTCAAGGGAACGCTGAAGGGCATCTGTGACGCAAGAATAATTGAGCGATTGTGAAAACTCCTGAGCTAATTGCTCAATGGCAGTACGATAATGTTCAATGACATTGGTGCGCTGCAGATGCAAGGCCGTGAACATTGTATCGGGTCCGACAAAAGGATTCCCATCCTGGTCGCCGCCGATCCAGGAGCCAAGGCGTAAGAAGGGTGGTACAGTGAGAGCAGGATATGCTTCATGCAATAGCTCTTCAAATTCGGTATAGAGATCCGGTACGAGCATCATAGAGGATCTCGTCGAGATAGTAGATGCCCATTTTAATTTCGTCCAGGGGCTGGGGACGCACACGGCGTACGGCATCGGTACGCCAGAGGAGATCGATAACACCTTCGAGTTCACGTTGCCAATGTGTCTGCTGACGAGGAGTCATCGTCTCGTGTTGCTGATCCCAGATTTCCAGGAGGTCAGCAACGCGGCGTGTTTTGGTGATCAGGCTGCGTCTGGTTGCTTCAGTAGGATGGGCGGTAAAGACCAGTTCGATGGAGAGCTGGTCGAGCAACTTTTGGACGGTAGGAGCATCCAGATCATTTTTTTGTAGGAAATGGATCAGAGCAGTCAGCGATCCACGTTGTGGCTGATCGTTGTGGCTGGCGGCATAGTCGCGACCACGCCGGATGCGGTGATATTGCTCGGCGCTATTCACGAGGTGGAAATAGACGGTAAAGGCGCGAATAACATCGATGGCGGTATCCAGGCTACAGCCCTCAACGAGCTGCATGATCTCCCGATCGAGTTGTTTTATTTCGGAATGCAGGTGTTCAGCCTCTTGTGATGAAGCGGTAAGGAGTTGTTGGTCGCAATCACGCAAACGTTTACAGGCTGCGCGTAAGCGTTCGACGGTCACAAAAACATCATGGCCTCTTTGTTGCTGGATGGCTTGCCCCAATGCGTTGCCGAGGGTACGAATGTCCTGGCGCAGGGGAGCGTCTTTTTCGCGACGGGAAGCAAATTCTGGCATCAGTCTATCCTTATGTATGAAAAGACATCTTAGCAGCCAATCGAGAACCTGGCTGTTTTGGGCGCAGCGGTGAGCCTTTATCGGAGCTATTTTATCACATAGAAGAAAAACGGGCTTATAAATGGGCTTATCAATCGCGCCCCTACACCATTGGTCACACAAATGGATGCCTTCGAGGGAAAATGTATGCTTTATCTATAGGGGTTGTGCAAATGTGCACAAATGACGGGCGATGTGTTCTTATAAATTGTCTCTTTCTTTACGGTGGAGATATTCTTATACTTCTTTACAAGAAGAGATAGAATGACTGCGCAAAGCGGCGCTTCTCCCTCTACGAAATGAGCCGTGATGGTCAGCCTGTGGTAATGATGCCTTGACGTCGTGCATGTTAAAGAACAACAAAAAGGGAGTACTGCATGGCAGCTCAATCACCGACCGAAGTCACAATGAAGCCAACACTGGGGCTTACAGGTGTGACAATCAATGCTATGGCGCTGATCGCGCCGGGCGCTTTCCTCTGGACCACATATCAGCTTCAGGCCGCCCCAAGTTCTGCACTGAATATGTGGTTTTCTGTATTTGTAGCAACGGCTATTGCGATGCTTACGGCGGTTGCGTATGCATCTCTGGCCAGGCGTTATCCTGAAGCGGGTGCGGGTAGCTCTTACTTCTTCGCCGAAGCTGCGGTTTTGCAGCAAGAAGAACATCGGCACTTCAAGTTTGCACGCATAAGTAAATTTATTGTTGGTTGGACCTCACACCTGTATTATTGGGTCTACCCTGGTGTGATGGTTGCATTCATGGGACTCGTCATTACTTATATCATTCAAACGTTCGTTCCCAGCTTTGGAGCTGGCTGGCAAGAAGTGCTCGTCTGCGTTATATTCGCGATTATCGTTGGTTGTATTGCCTACATTGGCGTTTCCGGCGCAACGACAGCGAATATCATTATCAACATCATCCAGATTGTGGCCTTGTTGAGCTTCTCAATCATGGCGATTGCCTACCGTGTTCAGCATCCTAACGTGCATTATCTTCATCCTAGTGCGTTGAGTGTAATCACACCACATGACATGGGTGGTCTCATCTTCCAGTCGACGATTGCCATTCTGCTTGTTGTAGGTTTTGAGTCGGCGACGGCGTTGGCAGCAGAAGCGAAGAATCCACAGCGGGATATTCCCCGTGGTGTGATCCTCTCCCTGGTCATCCAGGCCGTCATTTTCTACTTCTTTGAGTACTTTGCAGCTAACTACTTCGTCAATGATGGACTGAAGAATGCTTCTGGTACAGGCTTTACGGCTGCGTACGCTTCTGGGGCACCAATCGGCGACATGGCCAAGATCATTGGTGACAGTATTCTCGGTGGCAATGGGCAGGCCTTTGCGATTATTCTCGCTGTGAGTGTGGTTATTGCACTTGTCGGTACGTCACTCTCCTGCTTGAATACGGGTGTGCGCGTAACCTATGCAATGGGTAAAGATACTGAAGTGCCCTCGGTCTTTGGTGTATTGCACGCAGGCTATCGCACGCCTCATATTGGCGTGATTGTACTGACAGCAGTCTCTGCAATCATCGGTTCTTATGGGGTGTTAAGCGTCGACAACCTGACGCGCGTGACTCTTGTTTCAAATATTGGGACCTTCCTGCTCTATGGTATGACCTGTATCATCTGCGTTGTTGCCTTTGCAGGTGTTGCGGGACGCAATGTCTTTTCGACAATTATTGCACCAGTTCTGGGAGCTGCGCTCAATATCCTCCTGTTCATTGGTGTAATCTACTACGCGATTACCGCCGGTGGTTCGACACAGGCGGATACGATTATTGCCCTGGTTGCTGCTGTTGTGTGGTTGATCCTGGGTTTTGTCTACCTGTTCGTTCGTCAATCAGTCACGGGTATAGCAATCCTGCATCCGCCAGATCATAAAGAGACGCTAGGGTCATCCGAAGCTCTTGTAGCTGAGTAACTGCTAGCATCAAAAGCGTGCTCATTGCATTGATACAAATCAATGAGCACGCTGCTGCATGTCTAAAAACCTCTTTCCTGGCTGGTGTTTAAGTGAAGAGTATGCTATACTACTTTCGGACGCCTCAGGGAGTTAGAAAAGTCCCCGTTGGCTCCACAGGCAAAAGAGACAAACGGACCCTGATTGCACTATTCCCTATTGGGGGAGCACCAGAAAGGAGAAACGGCGCTTCTTTCCTCTATCAACTCACTATTATGGAGGAACGTGCCGTAGAATCTGATGTCGACAGCATATACGCCAGGCACACAGATTGATTACTATGAAATTATCCGTATGCTAGGACGTGGTGGCATGAATCGCGTCTATCTGGCCCTCGATAAGCGTAATCAGCAGCAGGTAGTTTTAAAGTTTCCAAACGAGGATCTCATCGGGAACGTCGCCGTTTTTGAGCGTTATAAACGTGAAGCGGAGATTGGGAATCGCCTCAACCATCCCCACATTCAGCATCTTCTCAATATGGATGAAAAGCGGCGCGAGCATTATCTGGTGATGGAATATATTCAGGGCACTACGTTGCGAGACGTGATGGATAAATATGCTCCTGGTCCTATGCCTGTGCCTGAAACGCTCCATATTATTTTGCAGGTTTGTGATGCCTTATTGTACTCGCATGAGCACGGGGTGTATCATCGTGATATCAAGCCCGAAAATATCATGATTGAGGAGGATGGCAACGTCAAAATTATCGATTTTGGGATTGCCTTGCTGGAAGGTGCGCGTCGTGTAACATGGCGTGGACTCTCTGGTACAGTGGGAACGCCTGATTATATGTCACCTGAACAATTAAAAGGCGAGCGAGGGAGCGCGGGTTCTGATGTCTATGCGGTTGGGGCGATGCTTTATGAAATGCTGTGTGGTCATCCACCCTTTGAGGGCGAGAACGTGTTTGCAGTCATGAATCTACACGTTTCGCAAGATCCACCGTCGATTTTGGAAGCTAATCCTCATCTCTCGCATGCTCTAGCAACTGTCGTCATGCGTGCAATTCGTCGTGATCCTGAGAAGCGCTACCGATCAATCGGGGACATGCTTCATGACTTGCGTAATCTGGAGGAAGTAAAACCTGTTTCATATCAGCCGGACACCCCCACGATGGGACGTTCTGGACGCCAGATTGTTACCGCAGTCATTGTGGTTGCAGTAATCTTTATTGTAATCATTGCAATTGGTTTTCTGGCACAATTTGCCAATCACGCTGCCCGCTGATAGTATACCAATCACCCGACCGGGAGAATTGTAATACTATGAAGCCAGGAGTGTAGGTACTTTATACACAAAGAAGGCTTGTTTCCTGCGACCTCAGTATGTTATACTCTCCTCACTGGTAATGTCGCCGGCTCCTATCCATGAGCTATGTTGCTCAAGCGTCCGGGTTGCTCCAATCAATTACACTTTTTTTGCGTTTGCTGTCCACCATGGTCCACCCTACTTTGAGTGTCCCATACTACAAATAGAAGAAATGACATCCTCAATCAGCGTCAGATTGATGGATACTGGCTCCAACGTTGGTGCCTCGAGCATTGAGCAAATAGTCTTTTATGGGAGAGCAATGCATGAAGCACACGTTTGATGCATCTAATTCAGTCGACCCTCATTACCCCCTCTACGAGTCGCGTTGGGAGCATGATGCCTGTGGCACAGGTTTTCTGGCTCATATCGGTGGGGAAAAAAGTCATTTGATTGTGCAGACAGCCCTTGAAGCACTCGCTCGCCTGACGCACCGGGGTGCGCAGGACGCCGATGCTGAAATGTATGATGGCGCTGGCATCATGACTCAAATTCCCTATGATCTGTTGCGCGATGAACTTGAGCGGATGCATGTGGGTCCTGTTGATGATCCTGCCGATCTGGCTGTGGGTATGATCTTTTTACCTTCTCAAGAGCGCTCACCAGCGATCTATGAGGAGAGTCGACGCATTATCGAACAAACACTCACAGAAACCGGCCTTGTTTTTCTTGGCTGGCGTACCCCCCCTGTTGATTACAGCATCCTTGGTTCTCGTGCACGAGCTACTGCTCCCAGCATTGCCCAGGTTCTACTTGCAAGACCGGATGATATCTCTTCTGATTCCTATGTCAGAACGCTCTACTATGCTCGTCGTTTGATTGAACGACGGCTGTACACGGCTCAGATTGCCGATTGCTACATTGCTTCTCTTTCGCATACGACGCTTATCTACAAGGGTTTGCTCGCTCCATCCGATCTTCCTCGCTTCTACCGTGATCTGGATGATCCGCGCTACACCAGCGCTCTCGCCGTGTTCCATCAGCGTTATAGTACCAACACATTTCCTTCCTGGCCGCTGGCACAGCCTGTACGTATGTTGGCTCATAATGGTGAGATTAATACGGTGCAGGGCAATAGCAACTGGATGAAGGCACGTGAAGAGGGTCTCACATCGCCACTCTGGGGTGATCAAATCAAGGAGCTTCTTCCCGTAATCCAACCTGGTACGAACAGCGACTCAGCTCAACTTGATAATGTATTGGAGTTGTTGAGCCTCTCTGACCGCGATCTACTCCATAGTATGCAGATGCTGGTTCCACCCGCCTGGGAACATGATCCAGAAATGAATGACGCACAACAGGCCTGGTGTGAATATCATGCAGGTATTATGGAACCCTGGGATGGTCCAGCCGCCCTGGTCTTTAGTGATGGGCGCATTGTTGGCGCGGCCCTGGATAGGAATGGCCTGCGTCCGGCCCGTTATACTCTTACCACCAGGGGGGTGCTCATCGTCGCCTCTGAGGCTGGTGTCATTTCGTATGAGCCGCATGAGATTGCTGAAAAGGGTCGCCTTGGTCCTGGTGAGATGATTGCCGTTGACGTAGAGCAGCACCGCTTCATGCGTAATCAGGAAATCAAAAATGTCCTGGCGCACAAACAACCCTATCGACAGTGGCTAGAAAACAATCTTACCTACCTGTCGGAGCTTACCGTTGAGGGAACGGAACAAAATGCTGAGGTTCCCGATGCTGCTACATTGTTTACGCAGCAACAACTTTTTGGATATACCCATGAAGATGTTGAAATGGTGTTGCGCCCCATCTTGACCGATAATAAGGAACCGACCTGGAGTATGGGCGATGATGCGCCTATGGCGGCACTTTCCACTGTGCCGCGTGCTTTCTCAGATTACTTCCGTCAGCGTTTTGCGCAGGTGACAAATCCGCCCATCGATCCTTTACGGGAGCGTATCGTGATGTCGCTTGATACCTATCTCGGTCGTCGTGCCAGCATGTTGACGGAGACGCCACAACACGCTCAACTCTTGCGCCTGTCAACTCCTTTGTTGACTGAGGCACAATTAGAGGCAATGAGAACCTTACAAGACGCACACTTTCGCTCACGCACTCTAGATACGACATTCTCTATAGTCGATGGCCCTTCCGCGCTCGAAGCAACCCTTGAGCGCCTGGAGCAGGAAGCTGTCGCCTCTATTGAAGAAGGGGTTACACTCCTTATTCTAAGCGACCTTAAGGCTTCTACCGGGCAGGCACCCATGCCAATGGTGATAGCGATGGGAGCTGTACATCATGGGTTGTTGCGTCGGGGGCTACGTACGCACGTATCGCTCCTCTGTGAGACGAACAGCGTGTGTGATATTCATCAGATCGCCGTGCTCCTTGGCTACGGAGCGGAAGCGATTGTTCCCACGTTGACCCTATCAAGCGTACGCGCACTTGCCGGAGAACGGCACCTGGAACATCTTTCACCGGAGCAGGCAACCGAACGCTACTTTCATTCAGTGGAAGAAGGTTTGCGCAAGGTAATGGCTCGTATGGGCATTTCGACGCTCCATAACATTGTTGGAGCGGGGCAGTTCGAAGTTGTCGGCCTGACACTACAATTTGTAGAACGCTGCTTCGCCGGTTCTGCCAATCAAGCAGGCAATGTGACATTTGCACATATTGCAGAACACTTAATTGAGCATTGCGCTTCTTTGCAGCAGGGGATAGATGCGCCCGAAGCGAGCACCAAAAGACGTAAGTTGAATGATGTAGGTCGTTACCGTTTCCGACGAGATGCCGAGTATCATGCATTCAATCCATTAATCATACGTGCGTTACAAAAGGCCGCGCAGACCGGCAGTAGCGATGACTATCGTCAATTCACGTCGATGGTTTATAAGCGCCCACCTACTGCTTTGCGTGACTTGCTAGCGTTTGTGCCGAGGACGGCAGTGCCTTTAGAGCAGGTTGAGTCAATGGAGTCAATTCGTGCTCGTTTTGTGGTTTCAGCCATGTCGGTTGGAGCACTTAATGCCCAGACGCATCGCACTATTGCGGCAGCAATGAACAGCATTGGTTGTCGTAACAATACTGGCGAGGGTGGTGAAGATCCCAACTGGTATCATGAGACACTAGAGGGGTATCCAGTCAGTAGTAAAATTAAGCAGGTTGCCTCGGGACGTTTCGGTGTTACGACAGAATATCTGGTGCGTGCGGAAGAGATTGAGATCAAGATGGCCCAGGGTTCCAAGCCTGGGGAGGGTGGTCAGTTGCCGCCGGCCAAGGTCTCGCCTTTTATTGCACGTTTACGGCATACTGCGCCGGGCATCTCGCTGATCTCGCCGCCACCGCATCATGATATCTATAGTATCGAAGATATCGCTCAATTGATCTATGATCTGCACCAGGTCAATCCAAAGGCACGTGTTGGAGTCAAGCTGGTCTCGGCACAGGGAGTTGGAACTATTGCAGCCGGTGTTGCCAAAGCGCACGCTGATTATGTATTGATCAGTGGGCATGATGGTGGAACGGGTGCATCGCCACTTCAGTCGATCAAGCACGTTGGTCTTCCGTGGGAGCGCGGGTTGGCGGAAACGCAGCAGGTTCTGGTACGGAATGGGTTGCGCACACGTGTGCGTGTACGTGTTGATGGTGGGTTTAAGACGGGACGTGATGTGATCGTTGGAGCATTGTTGGGTGCGGAGGAGTTCGGCTTTGGTACGTCTGCCCTTGTCTCGCTTGGTTGTGATATGGCACGTCAGTGCCACCTCAATACATGTCCTGCGGGCATAGCTACGCAGCGCGAAGACCTGATTGCCAAATTTACGGGCAAACCGCAATTCCTCGTCAACTATATGACGTTGGTGGCTGAGGAGGTCCGTGAAATCATGGCGAGCCTGGGCATTACACGGTTTGATGATCTGATTGGTCATGCTGAGTTGTTGCAAGATATGAGCGAAGGCATCGTTGATATCAGCGGATTACTTGCTCCCCAGCCTATCAAATCGATTCCAGGTGCGCATAAAGATGTCCCGGCGTCTACCGTTGCCAACCTTTTGCTTGCGGAAGCGGAAGAGGCGTTGACGGGAGAACGCAGCGTTATCACCCAGCATGTCATTCGCAACGATGATCGCTCAGTAGGTGTAAGCCTCGCTGGTGAGATCGCACGTCGTTATGGTAATAACGGTCTCCCAGGAGTGAGCATCACCTGTACCTTCCAGGGTTCGGCGGGTCAGAGTTTCGGTGCATTCAGCGTACCTGGTATGCGCCTGATCCTCAATGGTGAAGCCAATGATTATGTTGGGAAGAGTATGACTGGCGGGCAAATCGTCATTAACCCACCAGGGGACTCGCATTTCGCATCGCAGGAGAATACGATTGTTGGTAACACCGTTCTCTATGGAGCGACAGGTGGCTATCTCTTCGCCGCCGGGCGAGCGGGTGAACGCTTTGCCGTACGTAATAGTGGTGCGCTCGCAGTCGTTGAGGGTGTTGGAGCTCACTGTTGCGAATATATGACTGGTGGCATGGTCGTTGTGCTTGGTGAGACGGGCTACAACTTTGGTGCGGGCATGTCTTCCGGCGTCTCCTATGTACTGGATACGGCGGGCACCTTCCCAATTCGTTGTAACACGGAACTGGTTGGTCTGCATCGTATCCATGAGCAGCAGGAGTTGGACGCTTTACGTACTGTGATTGAATGGCACGCACGTAAGACGCACAGTAAGTATGCTGAGCAAATTCTGGACCAATGGGATGCTATGCAATCTTCTTTCTGGCGTGTGCAACCTCACGGAACAAGCACGTCGGCATGCGATTTCGTTGATAGTGGTGAGTATGATGCGCATCTAATGAGCGCATCACATTAGTTAGAAAAACATAAATGTGTGCAATATGCTAGAAAATTTATAAATTTTCCAGCATATTGCACACATTTATGTTTTCTAATGTTTTTTCATACTTTATTCTCTTCCCCGGCAACAATCCCAGCGGCCCTTTGCCATGAAGACATTTCTGGTCCTCGTGCCTCATCCTTGAAACGGTAATCGTGTTTGCGTATCAACTCTTGAAGTTGCACGTCAAGCCTTTGTAAGCAGGCTAATTCGGCCTTTCGTAACAGAGAAAGCCAGGGGCCAGACACATCAGGCAGCTTAAGGGTGCAACTGAGATTGAAATGAGGCAGGCAGAGTCCATGCGAGGCTTCGAGCTGGCGATAAAAATCTGGATCGAGCACGGCCTGCCGCAGAGTATGAATATAGCGGAGTTCAGCTTCCTCTTTACGGCGGCAAGCGGGACATTGCTCTGGCTCGCGTTTGCTATCGTTCTCAAAGAGGCGGCGGAATAATCCGGTCGTGTTATTTTCACCAGACGTGTTCTGAAGTTGTTCAGTCAGGTCGGTGATGATATCGCGATAGGCCTGTGCCAGTGGCAAGGTTGCGGCCATATGGACCAGTTGCCAGGTGTGATGATTACAAAACCCTTGCGTACGTTGGAGTTCTTTGCGGACATCGACATCCGTGAAGAGTTCATACTTCCAGGTATCCAGATAGCGAGCTATCGTTTCCTGAGTCAAGCGACAGAGGAGGCATCCCTCTTGCGTGCATGCGTATAATAGAGTCTGGTATTCACGAGATTTCTGCATTGTTACAACCTTTGCACTGCTTATTCGTCTATTGTATAGACAATACCTTGTTTTGAGAAAAATTGCCAGAGGTAGCTATACATTTTTTGAGGAATGCGGGTAGGGGTTATCCTATCCTTAATTTAGGTGACATAATTTAGATGAGTTCTTTCCCTGATTATTATACTATTCTAGGTGTAGCCGTAGATGCACCACCTGCAACAATCAAAGCTGCTTTTAAGAAACTGGCCCTCCAGTATCATCCTGATGTCTATAAAGGAGACGATGCGCAGGAGCGTATGCGTATCTTGCTGCAGGCGTATCAGGCGTTGAATGATCCTGAAACGCGCAGGCAATATGATGCACGTCGGTCAGAGCATATTCAGGATGGGCAGATTTATCGTCAGAGTCCTTCTAGCTATCCGGCAGGTACTCGCACGCGTTCGGCAGTTACGCCAGGGGCAAGAAGAGATCGTCAGCGTCACTATGCTTTTCCTGATTTTTATGAGGGGCGCTCCGTCAATATTGATCTAATAAACTTTACCTATACTCTATCGGCATTGGATGCGCGTACGTTGTTACAGCAGGGCCTTTTGCGTGGCGTGGCTGTGGGTGATGAGAGTTACTATTGCCATCGTTGTTCCCATCATTGGAATCGTGCTACAACAGACAAAAAGCCGCTTCCTGGCTTTTGTCCAAAGTGTAAAGCGGTGGATTGGAACGAGTACCTGCTTTTGCGTTGTATTCACTGTTCCGCTGTTTTTGAGAGCGAGCAGATTCGCTACGAGGTGGGCTCTATCAATTACGGTAAAGGCCATCAGGTGGGTGAAGCAGAGCTGTGCCCACCTTACGAACTCTTTCCGCTCTGTCCTTATTGTGGAACGGCTCGCTGGTGTCCGGCTGAAGATGCTCGTGTCAACGTGCTGCGTACACTGGCAATGCGTCGAGCGGCGGCTGTGCGGGTGGCGATGTGGATCAGTGTAGCAGTTGTGCTGGTGCTGGTGGTTGGGGTTGTGGCATTGGTGTTACATTGAGAAGGAAATGGGTTGATAGTATATTAATAGCGAATGGCCTTATTCCACTTCGTTGTATTGCACCCCTACTGCTCTGTCAAACACCATTCTATCGGCGTAGCGACCACATTATGCTGTTTCAATAAATTGTGGACGCCATATGTGGTCGCTATGCCGATGTGGTTCTCACGGTTGCGGGAAAAGAGCTAGCTAATCTTGTGAGCCCTTCCAGTCGCGTACCGCAACGGTGGTATGCGTTGGGAGAGCAGCTCCAGTTCCTGTAATAGTAAAGCTTACGACCTGTGCAAGTTGGGCATCACTACAATCGGCTTTTGTGCACCAGTAAAGTGCAGCTGCGCCACTTCCAGCAGATGTAAATGGTTGTCCAAAGTAACCATGATCGTTTTGAGCATGATGGGTAAGGATATTGGAAGTTGCTTCTTGGCCATCCTCGTACCACTTGACTTCGATATAGCCATCTTTCCCCGCTGAATTTACGTGGAATGTCAGGTCTACATCTTTGCCAACGGCAAAAGTGGTGGTAAGATGCGTAGGGTCATAATTCGTATTAACAGCACTACTGGTTTGTGCTCCGGAGAGAATCTTTGTTGCAGCAGGTACCGCGTCACTGTTTAAGGGAACATTCCCCGTTGTCACAGTACCAGCAACCGTCGTCGCCTTCTTGCCCAATTGCACAGCCGCGACAGCAAGTCCACCGCAAAGGAGGACAAGTGCAAGCACAACAATCCCAATAATCAACCCCACTTTACTACGTTTTTTAGGTGGAGTTCCGTACATGCCTGGTTGCATGGGGGGATAGCCCGGCATTGCGGATTGACCATAATAGGGTGCAGCACCCATAGGATTGGCAGGAGGGGGTTGTGGAGGATTCTCACCATAAGCTGGTGGCGTTGCGCCATAAGGGTTATAAGGAGGCTGTGGTGTTGCGCCATAAGGGTTGAAGGGGGTTGTGGTGTCGCGCCATAATTGGTGTAGTTGCCATATGGATTTTGGGGCTGGGGGGGAGAGTTATCTGGACCGGCGGCAACCGTTGGTGGGAGCGGTGGATAGCTCTGTGCACTTCCATAAGGAGAGGCTTCAGTCGGATTATACTGAGAATCCGATCCCTGCCCTGGTGTGTTATACGGAGTAGATGCACCGCAGACAGGACAGAACGCCACGCCGGGCGCTAGAGGCTTACCGCAACTCGTGCAATTCATAGAATGAGGAACCTCCTGAGCAATATGTTGCATATTACTCATGTACTTTTCGTAACTTATAAAAAAGAAAAGGTAAAGTATTAATATACATCTATTTTAAACATGTTGCCGCGTCAGTAGAAGAGAGGCAACAGAAATACTATACCATATTTTTCAAAAAATGAATAGATACAAAAAAATAAGAGTCTACATTTGTCAGGGGGTGACGGTAAAAGTGACGACCTGTGCCAACATTTTATCGGTACAAGCAGCTGAGCTGGCCCAGGAGATAGAGACTGACCCTGGTCCGGGGCTACCTGCAAAAGCGTAGGAGTAGGCGTGTTGTGAGCCTGCACCGACGGCAAATGAGAACTGCGAAAATTGTTTTTGATTCACGTACCAGTTCAGGCAGACGGCTCCCCCGGTGTTGAGCGAGTGAATCATGAAGGTAACGAAGATCTTCTGATTGACGGTGAAGGTAGTTGTCGCTTGAGAGAGTTGAGCGGTATTAAGGATCAGGCTACTTCCCATCTGAGCATTATCGATATACACTTTCCCTGGGAGGGTAGGAGTTGGTATAGCAGTAGGAGAAGGTGGGGTAGTGGTTGCCTGTGAACCGGGTGAAAGGCTTTGTGATGTTGGTGTATTTGCCACTTTGATAGTGGATGTGGTCGCGGTAGTCAGTGATGGGAGTTGCAAGGAGATAATATAAACGAGCAGCAAGATGAGTCCACCAGACAATATGCACAGGCCTGCTATCGTGAAACCTGGTTGTATGGTACGACGGGAATGGGCCGGGCCAGGTCGCTGAGGGAATGGACGAAACTCGCCAGCTTTCATTGCATCAGGGGAGGCGTTCCCTGCTTCAGGTGAAGAGGATGATTGGCGGTCTAATTTCTGGGCTGGATTGGCCTGAAGCGTTTGTGCTGGATCTTGTAGCAGCATCTGGTTAGATTGTCCAGGGAACTGCTCGGTTCCAGCAGAATGGAATATCTGATCTGGCACCTCGTTATTCATCTGTGATTGAGCAATGGTGGCAGGCTGTGCTTGAAACGTTTCTACACCTGCTGGAATATTGTGCGAGGGAAATGCGTACTGAGGTGTTTCAGTTTGATTAACGCTCTTTTCTTCAGGTTCTCCGGCTGCTTTCCCGCACCGGGGACAATGTGTGCGTTGTGGCGAAAGCGGTAACCCGCAACCGGTACATCTCATTGTAAAATTACTCCCTTTATTGCAATTGTGTTATTGTTTCAATGCAGGCATATTTTATAACGTATGTAGAGAGTTCTGGTAAAGGGTTTCGCTTTTCTATAGGACATTTGTCAGGGAAGGGCCTGGTTCTGTAAGAAGCGTATCTTACCCTTGACACTATTACATAGCACAACTACAATACAGGTAAATAATTTGTTGTCTGTGGTTTTGTGGAAGTGTATATGTATCTCTGATACGAAAGAGTACAATCAGGCAAGGAAAAGAACGTGACACAAAGTGCTAACAATGTAGAGCAGGTGCTGGCTGAGCATATTGTCCGCTTACGCGCCAGTCTTCAGCATGTTTCGGGCGCTAGCGACGGACCTGAAGAGGGCAGTGATGCCTGGTTGCTTCTAGAAGCACTTGCAAGGAACGATGAAGATGATAATGAGATATTAGCGTCTCGTATTGAACAATCTGGGCGCTGGCTGGCTGAGCAAAGCGGCAAAATAGATGCACGCTTAAGTGGCTTGCAGCACTATGTCGATACCCTTGCTTCTGAACTCAAAAAGATTTTTGTAAACCAACCAGAACTGCTTACAGAAGCTATTTTACGGTTGTACCGTTTGCATTCGATCTGTGTTCTAGCTCTGACACGTGGATATCAGGATGTGACAGATCAATTTATGGCTGATCGATTACAAGCAACCGGGCGCCTTGAGCAGCGTCTGGTTGCATTGCAACACATCAACGGTGTCAGTAATTCTACGATGGATCTTGACCAGACGCTAGAAGTAACGGCCCAGGTGGTAGCCGAAGAATTACAAGTGGATCTCTGCTCCATTTTCTTTTACGACGACTTGCAGCGAATTTTGACATTACGAGCGACCAGTGGTCCAAGACCACTGGGCGGCATGCACTTTACGTTGCGTCTAGGTGAGGGGTATAGTGGCTGGGTTGCTGATAGGGGGCGTCCCCTTGTGGTTCGTGATGCGATGGCTGATATGAACTTTGCGGGAGAGGCGCAGGCGTACAACACCGAATATCATGGTCTGATGGTATTGCCCATTATCTTCTTTGGGAACGATGAACGCCTGATCGGAGTTATCAGCGTCCAATCCTCGGAGGTGCGTGAGTTTAGCCGCGATGAAATTGGCTTTGTTGAGGTGGTGGCTGGTATCGTCGCGATCAGTATTGAAAACGGCCATCTCTATGAGCAAACAGATGAGCAGTTACGTCGTAAGGTGCATGAGTTGGCGACTCTGCATCGGGTATCCTGGATTATCGCCTCGACGCTTAATCTGGATGAAGTATTACAGATGATTACGACCCAGGCTGTGCATCTGTCGGGCGCTGAACGTTCCTGTATCTTTGAGCTTGATCCAGACCTGCGACGCCTGCATGTGCTGGCGCACTATGGCCTTGATAATGACCTTGTCAGTCGTATTCAGATTGGTGTCGGCCAATGCTGTGCAGGACGGTGTGTACAGACGGGCAGGCCCAGTATGAAGGTTGATTGCTTTCATGCTGATGAGCATTGCTTTATTCATAATGATCCTTTCATTTCGGCGGAGATTCATTCGGTGCTCTGCGTACCGCTCAAAGTGAAGCAAAAGGTGTTGGGTTGTATCTGCATTTATAGTAACCATCGTCATCTACTGAGTCCGGAACAGATGCAACTGGTGATCACATTTGCGAATGAGGCGGCGATTGCAATTGATAATGCGCGTTTGTACGAGGAGACGCGTCGTGGTTTAGAGTTAAAATCGGTGCTCTTGCGTGAACTACATCACCGGGTGAAGAACAACCTGGCGACGGTGGCTGGAATTTTATCGTTGCAACGTCGTCGTACGCGCTCTTCCGAAGTGCGCAACATCCTGGCTGAGAGCGTCAACCGTGTACAGGGACTGGCGGCGACGCATGATCTGCTGGCCCATGAAGATGTGAGTGAAGCGCGTGTAGACGATATTGCGCGTAAGATTGTTGGGGTGGCGAATGCGAATCTGAGTTCGCCTGAGAAGCATATTACCATTGTAGTCGAGCCGAGTCCCGTTATCATTCCCTCACGTGCCGTGACCATTCTGGCGTTGGCGATGAATGAGATGATTTCAAATGCATTTAAACATGGTATGGTTGGACAAGTTGAGGGAACGGTGATTGTGCGCGGACGGGAAGAGAATGGTTCGGTCATCGTACAGGTGATTGATACGGGGCGGGGACCAATCGCCGAGGTGAGTGCCGAAGAAAGCGGTGAAGGTACCAGTTTCGAGGGGTTAGGACTCTCACTAATCAAACATCTTATAGGTGATCTGGGCGGGACCTTTTCGCTAAGACGCGAAACAGCGGCCCAGGCTGAGGGGGAACTTGTCAAAGAAAATCTAGCTGGTAGCGATTATACAGTTGCCGAAGTGCGCTTCCCCCTTGTTCGTCGTAGTCATCCCTGAGCGCGTCTCGTCTCCGTCGTCTCCACAGGATGGATACAAACGACGAGGGCGTGTTCTTATCTCGCTTGTTGTATGTGTGTTTTGAGCACTATGGTGGTTTGTAGAGGTGAAATAGTATGCATGCTCCCGCAAAAATTCTGGTGGTTGAGGACGAGCCGTCTATTCAACAGGTATTGTGTTTCTTTTTAACGCATAATGGCTTTGAGGTACTTGGCGTTTCGAATGGTCAGGATGCGATCCAGGCCATTGCAGAGTTTGATCCTCAACTCGTCATTCTGGATCTAATAATGCGCCCCGTTTCAGGATGGGATGTCCTTGAATGGTTGCGCATCAATCGCCCGCCTTCTTCTCTTCCGGTCATTGTCCTGAGTGCACTTGTAAATTTAAAAGAGCAAATGCATGGTTTTGAGGAGGGTGCGGTGGAGTATATTACAAAGCCTACGCAACCGAGCGCGATTGTTGAGCGGGTGCGTACTATTCTTGCAATGAGTGCAGAGCAACGTAAACTGCTGCAACGCAAGCGACTGGATGACCAACGCAGGATGCTGGCACGTCTTTCCAGAACACAACGAGATGAATTTGTCTATTGATCCATCTTTGTTGATACGTTCGCATATTAAGGATGAGTGAGAGATTGCCCGCATTTATAGCAAAAGCGGTTACTGGCCGGATTTGTAGTTGAGCAGAATGGGCACTGATTCATCTGATTGCCGCATTGTGTACAAAAACGCATCTGGGGCTTATTTGTTTTTCTGCAATAGGGGCACAGGTAGATTGCTTCCATTGATGCGGAGGTGCGAGAAACGGGAAATGTCCCTCCCGGAAGAGCTTGTTTTAAGGCATCGGCCATGTCACTTGCTCGCTGGTAACGTTGCTCAGGCTTTTTCATCAACGCGGTCAGGATAACATGCTCAATAACCGGGTTGATGGTGAGATGAAGTAAAGATGGACGTGGTGGAGGATCGTAAATATGGCTGTGGGCGAGAGCGTGATAGTTATCGCCCCGGAAGGGAGTAAAGCCAGTCATTGCTTCATAGAGCACTACTCCCAGGGCGTAAATGTCAGCGCGTCCATCAACCGCTCCACCTTTGCATTGTTCGGGCGACATATATTCGGGCGTACCAACACCAGCTCCTGGCCGCGTCAGGCCTTCTCTTGTACTGGCAAGCACCTTTGCAATACCAAAGTCAGAGAGAATAGGGCGGCCAGCGCCATCCAGCAAGACGTTGACGGGCTTGATATCGCGGTGGATAATTTTCTGTTCATGCGCATAAGAGAGCGCATCTGCCAGTTGAGCAAAAATAGACACGACTTCCAGCGTGTCCATGCCTTTGCCCTGAAGATGCAATTGATCGAGGCGCTGCTTGAGCGTTCCTCCGCTGACCAGTTGCATAACGATATAGAGATGTCCATTATACTCACTGGCATCGTGAACTGTGACGATGTTAGGATGCGACAGGCGAGCAACCAGCCTTGCCTCCAGGTTGAAACGTTCAACAAAGCTGCTATCAGCGGCATACCAGGGTGGAAGAACCTTTATCGCAACTTCTCGATCCAGATTCTCCTGATGAGCTTTGTAAACCCGTGCCATTCCCCCCTGTCCCACGGATGCCAGAATGCGGTAGCCGCCGAGCATTGTTCCAATCAGTTCGTCTTGTTGCATCATATTATTATGTCACGTATTATCTTCAGGCGGGTGATATTAGCGTCGGCCAAAGACAAGGACGGTTTGACCAAGCTGTACACGATCGCCTTCTTGTAATGGATAGGTCTGATTTTTGCTCACGAGCTGCCCATTGACCTTGGTCCCATTAGCGCTCCCCTCATCTTTAAGCGCATAGTTCCCATTGCCCATATTGACGATGGATGCGTGTAGACGTGAAACGGCGAGGTCTTCAAGGAAGATATCACTTTCGCGGCTACGGCCAATGCTCAAAGATTCTTTGCGTACTTCGTAGACGCGCCCTGGCTCTTTGCCTTCTTCCACCTGGACAAAGCCGAGTCCGCCTTGCGGTCCTGTTGTGCGCAACATGGTTTTATCGCCATCATTGTTTGCGAACATGTTAGGATCTTGCATCATACCAGGAGTGCCTGACCCGAAGCCACCTTGCTGCTGCCATTGGGGAGTACCGACAGGAGGGCTACTGACAGGTGCAGCCGGGCTTCCCCACTGGTTAGCAGGTTGCTGAGCGGCTTGCGCGGCCCAGGGATCTGCGGGTGCAGCGGGTTGTCCCCATGCGGGTGCGGAGTTATTACCACCAAAGGCTGCTTGCGGTTGTTGTCCCTGTTGTGGAGAAGGCTGAGCGGCCTGAGCACCCCAGGGGTTGGCGGCTTGAGCGGGTTGTCCCCAGGGATCTTGTGCTGGTTGAGCCGCTTGAGCGGGTTGTCCCCAGGGATCTTGTGCTGGTTGAGCCGCTTGAGCGGGCTGATCCCAGGGAACCTGTGCGCCTTGATTGGCCCAGGAATTGGCGGCGGGCTGTTGAGCGGCGGGTGTGCCCCAGGAATTGGCAGCAGGCTGTTGAGTGGGTGGTGCACCCCAGCCACCGGGCTGTTGGGCGGGTTGGTTAGGGGCTGGTTGATTGGCACCAGCATTCCAGGAATTTGCTGGTTGTGCGCCCCAGCTACCGGGTTGTTGAGCGGGTTGGCCCCAGTTTCCGGCTGCATCGGCTGCTCCCCAACTGGCCTGTTGTTGTTGAGCGGGTTGACCCCAATTTCCGGCGGCCTGACCGGGAGCGGCCTGCTGATTCCAGGCACCGGGGGCACCCTGCTGTTGATTCCAGCTACCTGCGCCACCGGGTTGTTGAGCGGCCTGGCGTTGCCAGTCGCTAGAACCATTTGCAGCAGGTGCTTTAGATCCTTTTTTCCCACTGCGTAAGAGCCAGAAGGAACCGAGGGCCAGAATCGCAGCAATGATAATGACAGCAATAATGATAATAGGCATTGAAACCGGCAGCGCAAATGTGGCGGCTGCACTAACGAAAGCATCCATTATAGTTCACCCCTCTGATCGTAGGGGCGGCAGGGTGCCGCATCTCTTTCAAACGAGAGCGGGCATTGTGCCACCCGATCTAAATCAGGCACCTGACATTGGTACCCCTACAGCTGCGACTCAGCGTGTATTGACAGCACTGTTATCGCAATTCAAAACGTACCTCAATGCTGCCAAAGCGCAGAATATCACCATCTTTGAGGGTACGTTCCTCATGTGGTGTCAAGATAACGCCATTTAAACGTGTTTTATTCAAGGCATTTAGATCTTCAACGGTATATTTGCCCTGCTGGTTGCGCAGATATGCATGCCGCCTCCCGACCGTCTTGTCTGCCAGGTTTATTTCGGGGAAGATACCCAGCGTGGGGTCCTTTCTCCCTACTACCATTAAATCACCTCGTAAGGGAATAGACTCCCCACTTGAGATAACTATGACTCGCGCCTCTTTTTGCGGGACTTGTGGGGACTTGTTAAGATAGCCTCCATTTACTGGCCCTGCTTCGCCTCCTGCTCGTCCAACGCGTTCGGGCAAGGCCTGGACACGTTCCTGCAACTGTTCAAGCGCTCCGATAAACTCTTTTGGGGTTGCAAAACGATCCGCCGGTGACTTTGCCAGTGCCTTCTGCATAAAGGTATCCATTTCCAGAGGCAGGTCCGGTCGCAAGCGGCAGACCGATGGAACGTTCTCGTTCATATGCTTGATGACAATGTCAACGGCTGTCTCACCCTCAAAAGGAGGACGGCTTGTGAGCATTTCAAACAGCACCGTAGCAACCGAATAAAGATCGGAACGGGTATCTGCCGAGCGCCCACTCTCTGCCTGTTCGGGCGAGATATAGTAGGCGGTGCCCATAAATACATTGGACTGGGTCAGGGTAACAGTTTCCTTCCCACGTGCTAAGCCAAAGTCAGTAATTTTGATCATATCACGCGTATTGACAAGAATATTTTGTGGCTTGATATCGCGATGTACTACTCCTTGTTTATATGCAGTATCTAATCCCTCTGCGATCTGCCGTGCGTACTTTAAGGCTCGCATCGCCTCCATTGGTCCATCATTGAGCATAAAGTACTTCAGGTTCTGGCCGTCAATATAATCCATCACAATATAATTCATATTATTGTCTTCGCCATATGCAACAATACGTACAATATGAGGATCACTCAGATTTAAGAGAATATGGGCCTCGCGCTGAAAACGTGCTAGCAATTCATCGTCGTTCGAAAGTTCAATATGCATGACCTTCAAGGCATAGATATGATTGTTTTCGATATCGCGTGCAACGTAGACGGTGGCGAAACTCCCTCTTCCTCGTTCATCAATGAGTTTATAGCGCCCTTTAATGGTACGGCCAATCATATCAATACCCATGACAGCGATCTCCTTATCCGCTAAGGCTAGTATCAGCGACCATATTATACACCATCCGCTCACATGTGTCATGATAGTGTTTCTACGAAGATATGTTGGCCTTGTTGCACTATTCTCTGTTGTAAAAACGAAACAGATCTTGATTATTCACATGAATAGGAGGAGATATATATCATTGTGCCACTGGTGTCGGTGGTGGCCGTAGGGGAAGCGCAAATCCCCAATCGAGCAACTTGCCTGCATCAGTAAAACGTACGTTGGGATTCTGGGTACTATCATTCAATAATACTCCAATCAGGTGATGCCCTCCGTTTGTGGCTGAGAAGACCAGGCAATAGCCGGCTTCAGCCGTGAAGCCAGTCTTTACACCCAGGGCACCTGGATATCCACTGAGTAGATTATCGGTTGTCGTCCAATCATAGGCGTGATGCTCGGCTGTGGCTGGCAATTTGTATTCTTGTAGTGCAACGATCTGGGCGAAAAGAGGATTACTCAATGCGACACGTGTGAGTTGCACGAGGTCAGCGGCGCTCGTATAGTGCTGTGGATCAGGCTTGTTCTGCGCTGTTAAATAGGTGAGTCCATCAGGGTTAATATAATGTGTCTGCTTCAATTGCATCCGTTGCGCATACTGGTTCATGATATCCACAAACTTTGCGGGTGATCCTGCGATGCCATCAGCAATAGTGATAGCGGCATCATCGCCTGAAGGTAACATCAGTGCATACAACAGGTCTAGCATGCGTAGCTTATCGCCGACTACCAGAAATGCGCTGCTTCCTTGATTTTTCTTGACTTCGTCGACCGCATCTTGCTTCACAGTGACGACCTGCTGCAAATCTGCTATCTGGAGTGCGATCAGTGCGGTCATAATCTTAGTTGTGCTAGCCATAGGGAGACGTTGCTGGCCGTTTATATTTACCAGTACATGCCCGGTATCCGCGTCAAGTAAATATGCGGCCTTTGCACCTACTGCTGGTGGTGTTCCCTGAAGGGTGAGAATAGGTTTTGGGGTGGGCGTCGGAGTTCCAAAAGAGGAAAGCACGCGTGTCCCCACGGGGGTAGTGCCGAGGATCGCGCCTACTCCAATGAGCAAAACCATCGCAAGCAAGAGTAAGATAACGGCAAAAATACGGCGTAGCATAGAACTCCTCTTTTTTCTTTCATTACAGCATCACTATCATTATATGCAATTTGAACGAAGGGGAGAGCGCTTTTTGCCATCTGGACCAATTTCTCCTATCCGGTCTCGTATCCTTTTTAGCATGATCGCCCGTATTATAAAAGAAGATTGATGTGTTTCCTTCTTGTTCGATACAGATTGTTGTATCACAGTTTGGAATAGAGGTTGTAGGGAGGGGAAGTAAAAAACGGCCTGTAGAATCAGGAAAGGAATCAATGAAATGAAATCAAATGTACATGAGCCGGCGAAGATGCAGCAGGCCCAACATTCTGCCCGTCGTGCTGCTACCAGCCACTGGGTAACGATGTTTGCACGCTTCGGCTATGCTGCCAAAGGCGTTGTCTACCTGATTATTGGGGCACTTGCAGTAGAACTGGCGGCTGGCCGAGGTGGTGCTGCTACCGATCAAAGAGGCGCGTTACGTACAATATACGAGCAGCCCTTTGGTAAATTTTTACTTATTGTTGTTGCTATTGGCTTGCTTGCTTTTGCCCTGTGGAGTTTTATCCAGGCATTGTTTGATACCGAAGGCAAAGGTAAGGATGCAAAAGGTATTCTGGGCCGCGTTGGTTATGCAGTAATTGGTATATCCTATGGGTTGCTTGGAGCAGGAGCCATTCAACTGGCTGTAGGTACTGGCAATGGTGGACAAGGCTCAACTTCTTCAGCGCAAGACTGGACCGGCAAACTACTACATTATCCTGCCGGCGTCTTCCTGGTCGTCCTTATTGGTTTGATCGTCCTGGGAGTAGCGGGCTACATGCTCTACCGTGCGTATTCTGCTAACTTTAAGAAAAAACTTATACTACAGGAAATGAACCGCCATGTACGTAAATGGGGCGTTTACCTGGGACGCTTTGGCTATGCTGCAATGGGCGCGGTGTTCTGCATTGTGGGCCTTTTCCTGATCATCGCAGCTGTGAACCATAATCCCAATGATGCAAAAGGATTGGATAGTGCTCTCCAGGTAGTTTTGCATCAACCGTTCGGTCCTATTCTACTGGCGATAGTTGCTCTAGGTCTGTTTGCATACGGGGTGTACTCTTTTGTGGAGGCTCGCTATCGGCGTATGGCCGGGCAGCGATTTGGGATGAATAATAGCAAGTAATTTGATTATACTAGGGGCCCGATAAATCCATTGACTCCAACAAATGGAAAGCAAAAATGATAAAAAAAGCGCGTAAAACGGTAGGGACCCGATTGCATCGCGTCCGATTATATCGTGGCCCACGGTGTCAATCACGGACGCGATGCAATCGGGTCCTACCGTTTTACGCGCATTACAAGCATTCTGTCGTGCTTGTCATTTTTTTCCAAAAGTTGGAGTCAATGCCGATAAATCGGGCCCTACGACATTTATTTCATACATTCCTGTGCAAACATACGTATTGCTTCCAGTTGTGCCAATCCTGCATAAACAGGATTACCTCCTGGGCACCTGCTTGTTCAACCTCTATTAAGCGTTTACGGATGGCGTCTGGTGTGCCGACTAGGGCTCGCTGACGTAGCTGATCGGCAGGAATACTGCGCAGATAGGGTCCACTTTTCGCCAATGCTTCGGCATCGGTCTCTGCAATGGCGCAATTGAGCAGGACGGTGCGATGGATCTCATTATAAGCACGCCCAACGTTTTCACAATGCTGTTTGATAATGGCAAATTTACGTGCAAATCCCTCGTTATCTAGATGACCAATGTTGCAGGCATCGCCGTATTGGGCGACTATCTTGAGCGTGACCTGCTCACCAGCACCTCCGATAAGCAAGGGAATATGTGGCTTTTGTACGCCCTTTGGCTGGTTGATCGCACCATGTACCTGAGCATATTTGCCCTCGAAGGTGGCCTCTTCCTGTGTCCACATGGCGCGAATAATCTGCACGGCGTCGCGTAGTTGGCGTAGGCGGGTCGGACCATCGGGAAAAGCATACCCATATGCGCGATATTCCTGTTCATACCAGCCAGCGCCAATGCCAAAATCGAGCCGTCCATGGCTTAGAACATCAACGGTACTTGCCATCTTTGCTAATAAGGTTGGATTACGATAGCTGTTACAGGTAACCATCTGCCCGATGCGTACACGTTTTGTATCACGTGCCAGGGCGGCGGTACTGGTCCAACATTCAAAGGTTGGTTCTTGTGTTGGTGTGGGAACGGTATGAAAATGATCAAAGAGCCAGATAGAGTCATAATCCAGCGCTTCAGCTTCCTGAGCGACATGGGTCATCGTCTCATATGCCTCGACTGGATCGGTAATTCCCACCAGGTCCATACGCCAACCTTGTGGAACGATCAAGCCAAATTTGAGTGCCATGGTACCGAACTCCTTCCTGGTGACAGATAATAAAAACATCATATCATACTTTTTTGCTTTCCCTTGCCGCAACCGTTTTCAAGGTCTCGTAGCCACCCCTCGTAATTGAATGCAATACATCCTCTAGCGTCTTGTTCGCTTCGATGAGCTGCTCTTCCTGCTCCTGAATATATTCCGGCAACTCCGCTTTTTTAGTAGTTGACCATGTATGATTGTTTAATAAAGAAATAACTTCGGCATATGAAAGAGGATCGGGTTGACATAAGAAAAGTGCTTCAATGACAAATCCGGGAACCTTCTTACGGCGGTCCGTCTCCCCCTGGTGTTTGCTTTCCTCTTTGACTACTTTCTTCAAGCGACGAATATCCGCCAGAAGGTGCTGCACATATTCCGCTCCATAGCGCTCAGTAATATTTTTTATGTAATGGTTAAATCTTCTGACATTTTCAATGCTGAAATGGCTTTTTGCATAATGAAGGGTAACATCAATTTTAAGTGGGCCATATTGAGGATGCTCAAGGGCAAGCATAAAAATTACTCCTGGATCGCCGCGCCACGCTTTTACGCCACAGAAACGGACCAGTGGACTTATCGTTTGCAATTGTTGTAGAGATTGTGTAATAGTTTTAAAGAGGAGCGGGTCAAGTTGCTGGATAGAGGCCATATCTTGTATGCCATCCCAACTGGAAACAATACTGAAGGTGTCGATTGGCGTCCAATCGGTAAAACCCTGTGCAGGGTCATGTGGAATACTGGTAAAAAACAGATCAATATCGGGGTGATCATCAGTATTTGTACCGCGCTGATATGAGCCGATATCGATAGCTTCTCCTGTTGTATGATAATTTTCATGGATAACGCCGCCAATAAGCGTCGCGATAGTGTGGCTTAACTCGTGTTGAGCCGCTATATTTATCATGAATGTTTTTCCCTCTTGCTCTTTATATTTGAGTATTGTTACATGCATGATAACGGAAAAATTGTAATTTTGCCAAAGTACTATTCCATCATATCCTCTGGCCTCTCCATGCGCGGCTCCTCAAACTCCACATAAAATACCTGGCGTTCACCTTCCTCTTTCCCTTGATAGCCATAGGAATAGGAATGGTAGAGATCTGCCTGCGTAAAGTTGCGTAGTGCATTATTGTAGGTACGAGGTTGATCTATATTACAGAGGTGGCCTGCCCCATTTATTGGCTGGACGCGGATATTATCTTGATTGGCAGCCGCTACAAATGCCTCTTCGCTCTTGCGGCTATTTTTGTCATTTTCACCATTGAGCAACAAAACTGGTCCTCGATAAGCATGCAGCATCGCACGAAAATCCTTGCCAGTACATTCAAGCAATCCCTGGCCTGCACCTTTCCAGTAAATGCCTGCCTTTGCCTGCTCTGCCACAAACTGATCAGAATAGAAACGACGAAATACTCTTTCTGTGAGCGTAGCAAGCATACGATCGAGAAGGGCCACATTATTTGCTAGCAACGTCCCGCGAATCTTCAACAACGTTTCGCTCATACCCTGCACATCTATGTTGCATCCTGATAGTACCAGACCTGCAACCAGTTCTGGATATTCAGAAGCCAGCGCAAGTGCAACAAAACCGCCGAGCGAAAGGCCGATGACCAGAGCCTGCCCCTGCACTTCCGTCTTGATAATCTGCGCGACCTCCTCCATAGCCATTTTGAGGGTAAAAGCATACTGTGCCAGCGTACCATGCCCAGGGAGATCAAGTACAATGATACGGAATGCCTTTGATAATTCATCGATCTGAGGCTGCCACATCTTACGAGTGAGAGCACCTGAGTGCACAAAGACGAGTGGGAAGCCATGCACAGGGCCGTATACAGTATATGCAGTTGCCAGGGCTTCGGGATAAAGAGGTTGTTGATTGGACACGGTATTGCTCCCAGTCTATAGCATTTCTTTCTTCTTCTTATTCTTACGAAAACCGATGGTTACAGTTATACATTGAGAACGAAATGCTAGAAGAGAGGGGGAAATAAGTGGGCGCACGGGCTTATTCCACTCCGTTGCATTGCGCCCCTACTTGAAACGCATGAAGTATATATACGCATGAAAAGGGAATCAAACATAGTAGGGGCGCAATGCAACGAAGTGGAATAAGCCCGTGCGCCCCATCCCTATCGCACCTCCTATCGCTTACTCATACGCTATTATTTCGCAACACCATCACTTACCACTCCATCATGCGCAAGAAGTTGTGTTGTTGTGTTTTTTCCACAAGAAGGCAGAAGAGAAATATATTGTCCATTTAGCTCCTGAAAAAGCGGAGCGAGCAGCGTCCCGCCGCGTGGAATACGAATGCAGCGGTTCGATTGGTGGCTCTCACGTATAGCCTGCAACAAAAATTCCAACTCACCCTTTGCGCGTTGCAATTCATACTCCGCTTGCCTTCCACGCTGCAGATAGGGCAGGATAGACAAAAATTCCTGTTCGACCTGGCGCAGGCGCTGAAGTCGGTTCAGCAGATTATTCAAAGCTACAGCTAATGGTTGGAGTGCGAGAGTCTCCTGTACAGGAACGCGAGCGGTAAGATTCCCATTAGCAACCTGGACATGAGTGCACATAATCTGCCCAATACTATTATCGAGGATGCGTTTCTGTTGTACAATGGCGTGCTCTTGTTCAGCAAGGGCCTGCTGGAGTGCCGCAATTCTCTCAACCTGGTCAGCACGTTCATTGGCCTGGGCAGCATTATGAGACCAGAGCCAGACCACTCCGGAGATAACGACATGCAAAACAACAAGGCACATCATCACTACATACGATTTTGTTTGCATAATCTTCGCAACTTCGGTTGTTTCGGGGATCATCATAAAAGTCGTTACAATAAAAAGACTATTGATGAGTGTGGCCAGAAAAATCCAGGTACCGGGGAGCAACGAGGCAATAAAAAGTTCTGAGAGGGCCAATCCGTTAAATAACAATAACGAAACGATGGTCAGGCCAGAAGCATTTGTGAGGATACTTGTATAGAACACCCCCGCAAGACCACAGGCGACCAGTGCTCCCGCAACATGAAATTTTCCACAGCGATTGAAGAGAATAGCTACCATAACGACAGAAAGCAGGAGAGACGCAAGCAAGAGAACAACTCGATCACCAGCGAAAATAGCAGCGGGCAAAACAAGTGTTGTAAGCAACAATACTAAGAAAAACATCAGTATACTGGCAACCCGTGTCCGGCGCACCACTTCACGTCGATTATTGGTATCCGAGAGGGAAGACGAAGTTGGGGTGGTCAACTGATACCACCAGCGTATCACGGGCGAGGGTACCACAACCTCTAGCTGATTATACTGTGCCCATTCATCAGAGAGACGCTCTTCCTTGAGAGATGATGTTTCATACAATTTTCCTTCCATAGCACAAACACACTCCTTAACTACTTCCACCTTCCGCCCGATCTTCTTGTGCGAAAGATATGAACTTACTGAATCTTCAAAAAGAAATATATATACAATTGTTCCATGTCCATGGTTACCCTCCATTATAACAAAATAATGTAAATTATAAAAATACAAGCATGTCGATCTTGAGATGTATAGACATAATAAATCGCGCCCGTGGGTGTATGAACCATTTATCATGTCATACACCCACGGGCGCGATAAATCTGGCCCCTACGAAAAGTCGGCGTGGACGGCGAGGTGATCGCTGGCCTCATGTACCTGGATGCCGGCAACGGAGCTGATCACGGCGCTTTTGGAAAGGCGGGGTGCCAGTTCAGGGCTGGCAAAAATGAAATCGATGCGCCCGGAAGGGTTAATTGCTGGACAGGTAAAACCGAGGTCATCGGGATTCGCCTGCCGAAAGCAGTCCACATAGCCTGCCTGTAGGAGGAGGTCAATACCACCACGCATATAATGAGGAGCCACCTTATCGACGATGAAGCCACCGATATTATTGTTTACAAGAGAGGTTACAGCTTGTCGCAATAGGGTACGCCTCAATTTTCCCCATGAGTGCGTTTTTAGCATTTCTAGCTTATTTTTCTTTTTACGCACGGTGGAACGCAATAGCTGGCTGGCATGCAGCGCGTCGCCAGGAGCTAAAGAATTGAAATCCCCCATAATCAGGTGCGGTTGACCCTGATAGGCGGCCAGAATGTGCAATATTTCCTGCACTTCAGCACGCCTGAGATGATTACTTTGCGGGCCCTTTTCAAACTTCGAGCGCTGATGAATGACAAAAACCGTCAATGGCTCCCCATCCTCATCCTTGAGTTGGACCTCCAGCAGATACTTACGGTCGAAAGCGGGGTGAGTGTGCACGTGTGTATGGAGAATAGGCAGGCGACTCAGGACAGCAAGATTCCAGTCTCGCGCTCCCTTGCCATAGCCACTTAAACGAAACTGCATTCCCAGGCGGGATGCCAGCTCCTCAACCACTTTTGGATCGGTCGCCTCAGCCAGTCCAACCACGTCGGGGTCTGCCGCACGAATTACGGTGGTTAACTGCTCAACACGACGCGTTCCACCAACCAGAATGTTATACGAGAGAATGCGCGTCATCTTCTATCCTACTTTACCCGAGGGCAAGATGTTTCCTCAAAGAGATATGACCAGGAGGAAACATCAGATTAGCGTGTAAAACGTGCGACCAGCCGTTCGGCATAATCACCGAAAAATGGCAATTTGGTCTTCGCACCGCGATAGGCCTGGAAGCACAGGAAAAGCCAGACCAGTCACTGCTACGCAGGAGCAGATACGATGTGCACAGCACCAATAATGAAGCCAACAATGATCCGAGACAGAGGTCAAGAAAGGGAATTAGTCAGCCACGAAACTTAGAAGGCTGATTACCCCGTACACGATGCACACGCTGCCAAAAAAGAGGGTCGATTGCGCTGCATTGAAGCGCACAAAGCGATTCTTCCTCTCGGCAAAGAAGAAAAACAGCCCACCAACCCAGATCAGTGCATTACTCAGCAAAGCGGCGATTTTAGGGTTCATACTCATCGTAGAGGGACCAGAAGGGTCGGAAGAACTGCTGGTATTATAGGCACTACGCGGTGGCTGATAGGTCTGCTGATACGACTGTTGCTGCTGGCCGGTCGCATAGCTCTGCTGCTGTCCGGTGCCATATCCTCCTGTTTGTTGTGCTCCTCCCTGTTGACCATACCATTGACTGTTATATGGGTCATCGGAGGTTGGTTGAGTTGGTTGAGCGGGCTGAGCGGGCTGTTGGGGAGCATAGCCGCTATAAGCCCCATATGGATCATTTGGGTCAGGCTTCTGACCCTGATTAGGATTTATACTCATAAAAAGAGGTTCCTCACTCTCCTGAGAAGATAACTAAGGTGTGTGTTCATACTAATAATACGCTATAGATAGGGAAAAGTTGGAGCGCGTCCCTCATTGTTGTAACTGATAAAACAAAAAAGTGGCGTCTCATCATGGATGGAGAGTGAAAAGGTGTGCAATTTGTGCGCATTCATAAACCGAAAAACGTAGTATCGTCCACAGTAATATTTATTAATTTAAATACATTTTTTGCTTATTAACATACAATTATGTTAATGGTCCTGGAGCTATTAACGAGGGACATTTTTATGGATTGAAAATTAGAAAGAAACGGAAAGGCTTCATGTTTAAGAAACTTTTTCAACGACCTGCTACGCCATTTTTTTTAGAAGTACGGAGGGTGACTGTCAGTTTTGTAGCAATAAGTGCAATACTGCTATTCTTCCTCTTTCTGACGGGAAATGGACACACACTAGCTAAAATGCCGAAGCTTATTCAGCCATCTCTGCTAACGACAGGTAGCAACAACGCTTCTACCCGGTCTTCAGGGCAACTATCACTGCGGGTTTCTGCATTCCCTACTATTCGTCTCAAACCAACTTCTGGGTTCGTTGGAACTTCTACAACAGTCGTAGGAGATCACTTCGCACAAAAAGATGTTGTCTTTGTATCATGTGGTAGATGGTTGGTCGCAAAGGCAAAAACTGATAAAAAGGGACATTTCGTTCTAGCGTTTCGTGTGCCGCTTTTATTAGCGCCTGGCTTCACGCTTGTAAAAGCCGTCGATGTCAACAAAAAGCAATCGGCCAGCGCTTTATTTACAGTGATGATGCCACGGCCCTCTGCTTCCCTTTATCCCAATCATGGACTACCGGGCGCTCATATTGCAATGACGGGCAAAAACTTTACACATAATGGGCGCATCATCATCCTTTTCAGCGATCCCAGTTCCAACATTTCCAGTGTGGGAATAACTGTTGGGCGCATAAATGCTTCTGCACGTGGAACATTTTCTATACATTTTACTGTACCACGCGTATTAAAGAGAAAGCACCTGTATAGCCTTGATATTCTGGATATACAGGCGGCGCACAGTATTTCTTTTAAATTCACGGTCAAATAACGTTTACGTCGCCCACCCTACATCATCGGTGGGCGACACATGGGCGTGATAAATCGGGCCCTACACGGTCAGGCTAGTGGCGTGATTGATTAGTGTGTGGATACGCGCACCAAAGATGGAGAAGCGCTGATCCTGCGTCTGACCACGTAGCCAGCGAATATAGATTTGCTGCAAGATCACGCTTAATTTAAAATAGGCGAAGGTCAGATAAAAGTGCATAGACGAGAGGTCGCGCCCACTCTTTGCTGCGTACCGTTCCATCAATTCGCTACGGGTCATAAAGCCCGGCAAGGATGTTACAGTGGGCAAGATTGTTCGTAGTTCAGTTGGATCGTCGGATTGCACCCAGTAGCATAGCGAGATTGCAAGATCAAACAATGGATCGCCGATGGTCGCCATTTCCCAATCCAATACAGCGACGGGCCGTGCGAGGTCATGTGGATCTAGCAACATATTATTAAGTTTGAAATCGTTATGGATAAGCGTCGAGGCAGGACTGGTGGGAATGTGTTCGCTCAGCCAGCGCGTCAGCGCAGTAACATCGGGGCTTTCATCTGTCTGTGAGCGGTTATAACGTTCGATCCAACTCGTTACTTGCCGTTCCAGAAAACCTGTTGGATGACCGTATTCAGCCAGACCCGCTGATTGCCAATCTACGGCATGAATCTCTACCAGGGTATCAATCACCGTTTCAGAAATTTTCCGACAGAGTTCTGGCGTCACTTCTGTACCACGCGGAAATGTACTATCGAGCACAACCCCTTTGCGCCGTTCCATGACATAAAATGGTGTGTCCATGATCTCCGGGTCGTGACAAAAAAGATATGGGCGGGGAGCCAGTGCAAAAAATGGGTGAACACACTCTAGCAACCCACTTTCGCGCTGCATATCGTGTGCTTTAGGTGGCACTGGCCCAAAGGGTGGACGGCGCAGAACGCCCTCCCACTCACCGATCTTGATCAAATACGTTAAATTGGAGGCACCAGAAGGAAACTGCCGTACTTCTCGCGTTCCAACGCCAATGCCAGGAATGTGAGCACGTAAATAGCGCTCAACATTGGCCCAATCAAGCTGCTCACCTGCGCGTACTTCGATCGTATCATCATCCATACCAAAAACCTCCCCAATGAGGGATTGGCTTTACTTCTGTCATTTTTTGACCTTATTCATTCTGAGCCTTCTCATAAAGCGCATGCCAGGTATCGTCATAGAAGGGTGAGAACATGCGTCCCGGCTGCGCATAACTGATGAAATCGTTATGACCGTCGAGGTACCACTTCCCGTTGATCTGAATGAACCAGGGGCCGCCACTGGAGCCGCCAGTCATGTTGCAAGGAATGGAGATCACTGTGCCGCCACCATGCGGTGAACTTGTGCCCGTAGCGTTCTCGCACGATTGTTTCGTCTGCCCATCGAAGGGATACGCGGCAGGATAACCGTAGGCGGAGTAAGACTGACTGGTAGGCTGATTATATGCCCAGCCAGCACCGCCAACGACAGCGGTCAAAAGCCCCTCGCTATTGGGTGAAACAATCGCCATACCCATATCATGATGATAGTCATTTGGTGCTGCATCGATCCAATCAGCGGGTGCCTCCAGATCACGAGCAGCCCAACAACCATAGCGCGAAGTGCCATTATCGTACAGCGGGCAGAAGATCACATTATGGACCCAGCCACCGTTCCAATAGAGACAGTGTCCGGCTGTGTCAACAAGGCTCTGATTGGCACTCACGACAGCGGTACCCGAACAGACCATGTTCTGACCAGCCGCATTCGTCATAAAGACTTTCCCAACCGTCGAGGAAAGAGGATAAGAGGAGTCTCCATTTTGGGGAGGCGTACCCTGTTGCTGAGCGGCTTGCCCTGCACTTTGCACGTTGCTATCTTGTGTGAGAGTAGGATTACTTATCTGCTGATCTGCCTCAACAGCACTTTGCATATTTGCAGCAGTCCAATAGTGCTCGACTGCGTCGGCGCTCGTAGTAACCGGATGGTCAATAATACTGGTCGCAGGACTCCACAGAGTAGGATAGAGAAAGTGTGATAGTCCAACCAGATAGATCATATATGTACCAGCAAGCACACAAAGAAAGATCTTGATGGGCAGAGAGACCTGCATGAAACGCGGCTTTTGTGGCATTTTAACGCTCTCCTTTAATCAAGAATGTTGTTTATGAGACTTGTGTGAACGCTTTTTCTTAGATTTGACATTCTTCACAACGGGTAATTCGGCGGGTTTTGCAGCACGCATTTTGTCTGCCGTCCAATAGCTGAGGGCTTCGTCGGGCGAGGCATTTAAGGAATGCTTCACGATTGTGGGCGTAGGAGCCGATTTTGCCAGCCGTCTCCATGCGACCAGGTACACCCCGACAAGCAAACCAAGCAGAACCGTAGCAGGCAGAGCTAGTTGGATGAGTCTTTGTTTTTGTGACATCATACCTCTCTCTTTCATATACTAAACTGGGTGTGCAGGGTGTCTATGGATAGCGTTTTCGTCTCTGTACTTCCCAGAATCAGGAACGCATTTCTTCTTTGATAAGTATATCAACATTTCTTCATTTTAGGAAGAGTGGAGTATCTCATCGATCAAGCGTTCTTTATCCATAATTTCTCCCATCTAATTGCATTATGTACACGTTGTCCCCTATAAATATACGAAGCACACCACAAAAAGTTGTCTATGTATGAAAAAGAAGAGATTTTACACTTTTTTTACAGTTTCGAGAGTTTTTGTTTGTTTCTAAGTGATACATTCATGGATGGCAAGCTCTATCTTTCTTGCCGCGTCTAAAATCTGCTGTTACAAAAAAACAAACCTGTGTGCGATATAAAAAAGGAGCATACCAATGGCTGAAGATACAGCATTAGCTCTACCAACTCAGCCGGAGCACGTTGCTGAGCGAGAAACGCTTTTTCTCTCTCCCTTATGGCAACGTCTGTTGTTGGGCATTGTAATACTCATCTCTTTATTCATGAATTTTTTCCAGTTGGGGCAAAATGGCTTTGGGAATCTCTTCTACGCCAGTGGTGTAAGAAGCATGCTTGATAGCTGGCACAATTTCTTCTTTGTTTCCTACGATCCCGGCGGCTTTGTGACTATCGATAAACCTGCCGTCGGTTTCTGGCTACAAACGATCAGCGCAAAGATCTTTGGCTTCACACCCTTTAGTATCTTTCTGCCACAGGCGCTCTCTGGCGTGTGCGCGGTACTCCTGCTCTACTACCTGGTCAAACGCCATTTCGGGGTAGTAGCAGGTCTGCTGGCGGCCCTGGCGCTGGCAATTACGCCCATTAGTGTGGTAACAAACCGTAATAATACGATAGATAGTACTCTGGCCCTGGCTCTCTTGCTGGGAGCATGGGCTGTATTGAGGGCGGCGGAAACGGGAAAGCTGCGCTGGTTGCTGCTAAGCGCAGCTTTTATCGGTCTTGGCTTTAACATCAAAATGGCTGAAGCATATTTAGTCATACCGGCCTTTGGTGTGCTCTATCTGCTGGCTGCTCCAAGGACCATATGGACACGTATCTGGCATCTGGCGCTGGCATTACTGGTCTTATTGGCAATCTCAGCAGTATGGATAGTGACGGTCGATCTGACACCCGCATCGCAACGTCCTTATGTTGGATCAACGCAGGATAACTCAGAGATCAGTCTGGCAACGGGCTATAATGGCCTCAATCGTATCCTTGGGCGTGGCTTTGGTGGTGGGCGAGGAGGAAATATACAACGAACTACAACCGCTACGACACCTCCAACCACCTCGACTGGCAATGGATCTACATCCAATAATGGCACCACTCCAACCGGGAACACCGGTACTACGCCCACGAGTCCTGGCGCGGGTAGAGCTGGGGGTGGAGGATTTGCGGCAGGTGGTGGTTTTGGAGGCGGTGGACAAGGTCCATTGCGCCTCTTCCAGACCTCATTGGGAAGCCAGATCGGCTGGTTGCTCCCTCTAGCCCTTGCTGGACTACTGGCCCTGGCGTGGCAACGCCGCTGGTATCCACAAGAAGACCGTCAACAAAAATCGCTTCTGCTGTGGGGTATGTGGCTACTCACAATGGGCATCTACTTTAGTATAGAAAACATTGCCCACCAGTACTACATGACGGAGATGGCTCCAGGTCTGGCCGCACTTGTCGGTATTGGCATCGTCGTGATGTGGCAGGACTACCGACGACCCGGATGGCGCGGCTGGCTCCTCCCCATTGCATTGCTTATTACAGCCGCCGTACAACTCCCAATCCTCAGTAGTTATCCAGCGTGGGGGCAGTGGATGATTCCTCTCATTGGTGCACTCTGCGTTATTGCGGCTCTGGTTCTCCTACTTGCCCGTCTGCTGCCACGCATAAGCATCAGTAACATACGTTACCTGGTACCTGCCCTTTGCGTAGGCGTGCTGGCTTTGCTCATCGCACCTACAACGTGGTCAACAATATCCGTGCTGCAAAATACCGAGTCGTCATCGCCAACCGCTGGGCCTGCTGGTCGTGGAGATCAAGGTTTTGGCGGTGCGGCTGGGGCCGCGGCTGCCGCGTTTGGTGGCAGTGCCAATGAAGATCCTATGCTCATAAAATACCTGGAGGCCAATCAGGGTAACGCGAAATTTCTTGTCGCCGTCGCCAGTTCCATGAATGCCGATGGCATTATTCTGGCAACAAATAAGCCCGTCATGGCAATGGGTGGCTTCAGCGGTAGCGATCCTATTCTCACCACCAGCCACCTCGCACAACTGGTCTCTAATGGCACAGTGCGCTTCTTCCTGACAGGTGGTGCAGGTCGAGGAGGTGGCTTTAATATCAATGACCTGCCCGCGCAATATAGAGATATCGCCAGGGATTTTGCAGGTAGAGGGGGTGGCTTTGGCGGCTTCGGTGCTCAAAGCACTCTTTCAACCTGGGTAACACAACATTGCAAACAGGTACCGAAGAACCTGTGGTCGACGCTGCAATCTAGCTCTGGTTCTAATAGTACAGGCCAGTTGTACGATTGCTCGGCTACGCATTGATAGGGTAGGGGATGGTACGACGCGTTATGAATTGTGCGTTGTGCGCTCCCCTCGTCTTCTTACTGTTCCCTTAATGGAAGAATATCCTTGTTTGACGCCAGATATCCGCAACAGGGTCTTCCCCAATAGTTGCTTGTAATGCTCCACCAACAGTTGCCCCCGACTTATTGCCTGAAGTTAAGGATGTTTCAATTTTCTGAATTGCAGAATCGATGAATTCTTTTTCGTTTATTTGCCATAACTTTTTGCATCCCTTCTTAACACAAAAAAAGCGCATTCTTGCCTTTACATCAGGAGAGGGGGCCGAGGAGCAATTCGTAGAGTTTGCGTTGCCTCTCCATTGCCTGTCTGTAGCGTTTGCCACGCTCATCATCGGGCTGTGTTGGCTCATCCAGGTTAGGAGAGATATGGGCAACATCTGGAATAACGCCCAGAGCTTCGAGGGCGAGCAGTGCAGCGCCACGCGCTGACGCCTCATGATCGCGTGAGGGATAGAGTGGTGTAGCAAGTGTGTCAGCCAGAATACTTTTCAGTAAAGCAGAGCCAAGAAGCGCTCCACCGCTGCCGATAACTTTTGGCTTACCCTGCTCTACATTGAGCGCCCCACAGATCTGCTCATATACCATCCTCAGTTGATAGGCCAGAGCCTCCATCCCTGCCCGCAACAATTCAGGTGGGGTTGTATGGCGACCGATGCCAGCGATGGTCATATGCGCTTCACCATGCCAGCCCAGACTACGCTCACCTGAGATAAAGGGAAGGATCGTGAGACCATGCGTATCCGGCTCCATATCTGCAGCAAGCGGTTCAGCATCTTTAAGAGCAGGCAATTTGAGGACGGTATCTAACCAACTGAGCATGTTGCCCCCCTCACTGAGTGCACCACCCAGAACTGCCCGTTTCGCATCAATCAGGTAAAGCCAGAGGCCAAGCGGTGGCACAGTCTGCTCTGGTGGAATGACTACACGAAGAGCACTTGAAGTTCCGATTGTAAGTGACCAGTTATCGATAGAGGCACAACCGGAACCAATACAGGCCGATGCACCGTCTCCAATGGCTGGGAACCAGGGGACATTGTGCAAAGAGGGCCAGCGGCCAGCATATTCGTCTGTCAGGCCTTTCACGCTATCCTTGAGATCACCCAGTTCCGGCATCTGCTCTGGACGTACATTCAGTACATGCAGCAGCTCATCATCCCAACGCCGTTCGCGCGTAAGGAGCAGGCCAGTACCGGAGGCCATTGATAAGCTACAGATCGCGTGGCCGAGAAACTTTTGATACAAGTACTCACCAAAAGAGAGCCATTTAGCTGTGCGCTTGAATATATCGGGTTGTTGCTCCGCCAGCCAGAGCAGTTTCGCAGTCCAATAACTGGCATGAAAGCGAGCGCCCGTACGGTCATGTACAGCCTTCTCATCCAGCTTTTCACGCAATCTGGCAACGGCGGCATACGGACGCGTATCCTCCCAGGTAATTACAGGGGTAAGAGGATGACCAGACTCATCTACGCCCAGGAGATTATGCCAGAAAGTATCGATTGCCACCGCGCCTATTTGCTGAGCCAGAGGACCGGCCTGCTTCAGAGCTTCATCAATTGTTTCGGCAACAACCGATAAGAGCAGATCGGCATCGACCGAGACCTCTCCCTGATCGGATGTTGTGAGTTGGTAGGTACGCTGCGATTGGATATGCGAGACGGTTGCTCCTGTGGCATCGAACAGGAGCGCACGCGTCGATGATGTTCCAACATCGAGTCCCAAGACAAATGGAGAGGGATAGTCTGTTTTCTGATCGGTTATGCTCTGCGTCATAAGTGCCCCCTATACAAAATATCTATATGGTAATTTCTATCCATAGTACGATATTTTGGCAACATGGGGCACGGACATCGACGTTACAGGTCGGGGAGCTGCCATTCGATTGTGGGTTTGCCAAATTCGCGCAATGCATTGTTGATGGCTGAGAATGGCCGACTACCAAAAAAGCCGTTGTGGGCGGAGAGCGGTGATGGATGAGCAGACTGCACGATCTTGTGGCGTGTGGTATCAATCAAACTGCGTTTCTTCTGTGCATACCCACCCCATAATACAAAAACAACGGGATCTTCACGTGCATTGACCTTGCTAATAACAGCGTCGGTAAACGTCTCCCAGCCATGATTTTTGTGCGAGTTGGCAGAATGGGCGCGTACGGTCAGAACGGCATTGAGCATCAGAATTCCCTGGTGCGCCCAGGGAACGAGGTAGCCATTATCAGGAATACGGAAATCGACATCGTGATGTAGCTCTTTAAAGATATTCACTAGCGAGGGTGGCGGCTTAATGCCAGGACGCACGGAGAAGCAAAGTCCGTGGGCCTGATTATTGTCGTGGTAGGGGTCCTGACCCAGTAAAAGAACGTTCGCATGTTCATACGGTGTCAGGTTCAGCGCGGCAAATACATCTTGTTCGGGAGGGAAAACGCTATAGTTCTGGCGTTCCTCGTCCACGAACTGTTGTAGTTTCTGGAAATAGGGCTTCTCAAATTCTGGATTCAGTAAAGTTTGCCAGCTTGCAGGAATGTTTATGTCCATGAAATCTCCTTTAAATGATCTCTTAGTATAGTTCTTTCTACATAGTAAAAAGGTGGTGATACTTTGCATTACTCATCACCGAAGAGCAGCACTCAATCGTGATACTATAGAACACACTTTAAATTCTCACTGGAAGCGGATTTTAGTGAGATGACATCATCGATACTCAAAAAAGGTATCTTTACAGGATATCATTATACTGCAAGCGGAGAGCGACGCATATGATAGAAGAGAACGCAAATACATTGGGAAGCACAAACCACCTTATTCGCGTCGGCGCTGGAGCGGTCACTCTAGATGGAGTGATCTCTATTCCAGCTAACGCTCACGGGCTAGTGATTCTACCTCGTAGCTTTGAGAGTGATGAATTTCGTGCTTATCTGACAACCATCGCATTATCCCTAAATCAGCAGGAGTTGGCAACGCTACAGGTAGAGATGTTCACTCCTGAAGAGAAAAATTTAGAGGGGATGACGGACTACTTTGGGCAAAATACCGATATTATGCAGCAACGTTTCATTGCTATGGCCGATTGGTTGTTGGAGTACGAAGAGACCAGAAATTTTTCTATTGGCTACTTCGGAGCGGGTCCCATGGGTGCAGCCGCATTAATCGCTGCTGCCGAGCGACCAGACAATGTACGTGCCGTCGTCTCGGCTGGTGGCAACATTGGGCTGGTACAGACTAAAATCGGTGATATTGTGGCTGCGATATTACTTATTGGAGCAGGGAACGATACAGAGAGCGTGAGAGCAAATCAGGAGCTACTAGCGGATTTGAAAGGGCAGAAAGAACTTGAAGTGGTTGCAGGTGTACAAGCCCTCTTCTCAGAACAACACGGCGTCGATGAAGTGATACGTCTAGCGGGTGCATGGTTCGCACGCTGGCTAGTCACGATCCTTTAGGCTCAAAAATAACCTCTATCCATGGGCACAGGCCAATATGAAGGGCCTGTGCCTATTATAACTACTTCTCCTCATTTTATTATTCGTCACGTGCAATCATTACTTCGGTCGATTTTATGATTGTCAATACCTCATCGCCCTCTTTAAGCTCTAACGACTCGGCGGAACTGCGTGTAATTGCCGACACAATCTGTTGCCCATCTGCCAATTCAAGGACGACTTCAGCCATAATCGAACCCAGCTTTACTGATTTTACTTTACTTCTTAGCTGGTTGCGTGCACTCAATTTCATGAAGAGTTCCTCCTATTTCATCTTAGTTGTATAGATACTACAATAATTTTTGCTTCTCATTTCAATTATATACTTGAGATACCACTTTCACACCAACATTAAGAAGTCAGAGCCGTGACCTCTTGAGATTGTTGCTCAGGCAGCTTCGTTAGCACAGTTCTGAGCGCTTGAACCACTGCAGGGTCAAACTGGCTACCTGAACAGCGCAATAATTCTGTCAGCACCTTCTTTGAAGTCCGCCGTGATTGATAGGGATGATCTTTCATCATACTATCATAGGCCTCTGCCACTGCAATGATACGTGCTGACAAGGGAATATCTTCTCCCACCAGTTGATCGGGATACCCCTTGCCATTCCAGCGTTCATGATGATGACGTACCGCAGGCACCAGGTCTTGTAGGAAAGGGATGGCTTCCAGAATCTGTGCCCCTATGACAGCATGCTCTTGTAGAAGCGCTTGCTCCTCAATCAAGAGACGCCCAGTTTTCTGCAACAGCAGATCCGAAATAGCGACATTGCCAAGATCATGTAACAAAGCAGCGATGCTTATTCTATATACCTGGAATTGTTCCATCCCCATTGCCTGTGCTATAGAGGTTGCCAGTTTGCTCACAGCCTGGGCATGTTCACTCATCCCATGGTTACGCCGTTCCAATAAGATCATCAGTGAGCTAACTATTTTCAAGGTGTAGTTCTCTTGTGTAGGCTCTGGCATATTTTCCTCGTGCTCTTCCTCCTGTAAGATGGCCGTCAGTTCTACATTGGTTCTCACATGCACCGCTTCGATTGCAGTACATACCTGGTTACGTCCCAGGTTCTTTGCCTTATGCATCGCTCGAGCCGCCTGTTGAAGCAAGTCCTGTTCTCCACCTACATCCTTTGAGTACGTTGCCATTCCAACACTCACCGTTACGTTCAGACTACCTGCATGCTCGATAACCATTGGCTCATTTGCAATTTTCGCACGCACACGTTCAGCAACCACGAGGGCTCCTTCGGCGTTCGTCTCAGGCAACAGCAGTATAAATTCTCCACCTTCAAAGCGCCCAAGCATATCTCCAAGACGCAAAAAATTACTCGCCCGTTCGCCGATCTGGCACAAAATAGCATCGCCAGTTCCATGTCCATAAATATCATTAATGTGTTTGAAGTGATCGGCATCGAAAAACAGCAGCGAGAAGGGACGCCCATAGCGGCGTGCACGGGCCAGTTCCTTCTCCAACTGTTCCATAACTGAGCGACGATTAGGAAGACCGGTCAGCATATCCGTCAAAGCCAGTTTCTGAATCTCTTTATGAGCAGCCTCAAGGTCGGAATAGACCTTCTCCAGGTGTGTATGTGCATCTGTCAGGGATTGGTGAGCTTGCTCCAATTCAGCCGCACGATCGGCCTGCATAACAGCTTTCCTGGTCAATACTGCATAAAAAGCTCCGATTCCCGCGCTAGAATAAATTGAAATGCAAAAAAAAGTCAGCATACTCGTGATTTCCTTGGGGGACACTTGTACAAGCTGATCATGTGATACAACGAGGAGATACCAAAATAACAATAAATTCTCACCTAAAGCCATGAGGAGAACTATCCAGGATGGCAAAAAGATGCCAGCAACTGCTAGAAGCAGAACAATGGGGAAGAATGTCCATAACATATAATGTAGATCAGATAGAGACATTGTACGCGTCGTTAAAAGGAGGAGGAGGGCTTCACTAACAAAAAATATCAGGCTAGCAAGTTCCAGATACTCCCATTGGTTGAGCCGGAGCGCAAAAAAGAGCAGGATGCCTTCGGCAAACCAAAAAAGCATGAGGAGGATAGACATATTAAGGCTATATAATACGACCATCAGCAACGTTATTAGCAAAGCAAACAATAGGATGATACTTTGAAGACGTCTTTTGCGCAGACGTTCCCTTGCTGCAAGCGTAGTCAAGGGCGTATAAACTGGCACCATGGTGGCAAACCACCAGGTACTCCACACTCGAAAGATATGTTTCATTATCTACCTCTAGAAAAAACGACCAGTTATATTTCTCCCTACTATTGCAATCGGCAGAACAATAGATATTCTTAAGAGTTTCTCCTTTCTACCAGGTGAGCCTCGCACAGATCGCATTTCTACATTAAGGAGTTAGAACCGCGATTTCTTGAGATTGTTGCTCATGTTGTTTCGTCAATACCGCCAAGAGACCCTGAACTACAGCGGGATCAAACTGTGTATCTGCGCAGCGCAATAATTCTATCAGAGCTTCCTCTGAAGTACGACTAGTTTGATAGGGATGATCTCTCACCATACTGTCATAGGCTTCTGCTACGGCAATGATGCGTGCTTCCATAGGAATATCTTCGCGTGCGAGTTGATCGGGATAACCGTTGCCATCCCAGTATTCATGATGATGACGTACGGCTGGCATCAAGTCGTGAAGAAAAGGGCTGGCCTCTAGAATCTGTGCGCCTAACTCTGCATGTTCTTGCATAAGAGTTCGCTCGTGGAGCGTAAGACGACCAGATTTCAATAACAGCAGATCCGGAATAGCGACTTTCCCGATATCATGTAATAAAGCAGCCATACCTATTCTGGACACCTGGAATGGTTCCAGCCCCATTGTCTGTGCCATAGAGGTTGCCAGGTCGCTTACAGCATAGGCATGCTGGCTCATCCCGTGATCACGCCGTTCCAACAAGTTCATCAGCGAGCTAATAATTTTCACGGTGTAGTTCTCTCGAATACGCTCTGGCGTGCTTTCCTCGCGTTCTTCTCCCTCACGTTGCCCTTCTTTCTGCAAGATAGCCATCAGTTCTACATCAGCGCTCATACGCACCGCTTCAAGCGCAGTACGTACCTGGTTGCGTCCCAGACGCTTCGCTACATACATCGCTTGATCAGCCTGCTGCAACAAATCCTGCTCTCTATATCCATCGATCGGGTATGTTGCCACTCCAATACTTACGGTCGCATGCAAACCACTTACCTCCTCTAAAAGCATTGGTTCATTAGCAATTGTTGTCCGCACACGCTCAGCGACCACTAGAGCCTCTTCGGCATCTGTTTCAGGCAAAAGAAGTACAAATTCTTCACCTCCAAAGCGTCCAAGGGTATCACCGCCGCGCAAGATGCTTCCTGCCCGCGCACCAATCTGGCGCAAGACTGCATCGCCTGCTCCATGCCCATAGGTATCATTGATATGCTTGAAGCGATCGGCATCAAAAAAAAGTAGCGAGAATGGACGCTCATAGCGGCGAGCACGGTCCAGTTCCTTCTCTAACTGCTCTACAACGGCACGATGATTGGGGAGACCCGTCAGCACATCCGTCAAAGCCTGCTTCTGAATCAGTTCATGAGCAGCCTCAAGATCGGAATGAACCTTTTCCAGGCGTATATAAGCATCTGTCAGCGAGTTGTGGGTCTGCTCTAACTCAATCGCACGATCAGCCTGCATGACCGCTTTTTTAGTTAATACAGCATAAAATGCGCCGATACCCGCGCTAACATAAATTGAGACGCATAGAAAAATCAGCATATTCTTAAGTTCCTGAGAAGGAACCTGCGTAAGCTGATTATGGGATATGACAAGAATGTACCAAAATAACAATACATTCTCACCTAAGGCCATAAGAAAAAGAATCCAGGGTGGCAAAAAGATTCCTCCAGCAGCCAGTAACAGTACGATTGGGGAAAATGTCCATAATAGAAATTGCGTGTCAGATTGTGCCATTGTATGGGTCGTCATAAGAATGAGGAGGATTTCACTAGCAAAAAATACCAGGCAAGCAAGTTCCACATAGCCGCGCTGATTAAACCAGAGCGCCAACAGAAGGAAGCAATCTTCTATACAGCAAAAAAGCACGAGGGTCATGAGAAGACTAAAGCTATATAAAACCGCCATCATCAACGTTATTATGAAAGCCAGAAACAATATAACACTTAAAAGGCGTCTTTTTCGCATATTTTCTCTTGCGACAATTGTCGTCAAGGGTGTATAAGTTGGTACCATAGTGGCAAACCACCAGGTGCTCCATATTTGAAAAAATTGTTTCATTGCCTGCCCTTAGAAAATTTTAGCAACCATACTTCTAGCTATCATTATTATCGGCAGGACAATGTATATTCTTAAGCCATTTTTTTAAAACTAACCTTTGCAAAAACAATGACAAGAGGATGAAGGTGAGTACGTTAAATATTATAATGCCATAGGAATGCGATGTAATCGGGTTCCTATGGCATTATAGGTATTTTTCGAAAAAACTATGGGTGGGTGCGCAGAAATTTATCGATCTGCTCTATTCCCAGATCGTCGATCTGGAACTCGGCGGCCCCAATCAATCCTTCGATCTGGCGCATATGGCGTCCACCAACGATAGCTCCGGTCACGGCTGGATTGCGCAGAACCCAGGCCACTGCAACCTCGCCTGTTGTACGGTTATAGGGATAGGCGATATCGCTCAACAGATTTGCCAGTTCCAGATTACGGGACAGGCGCGGCTCGGTAAATTCGGGGGCTTTCTTGCGCCAATCATCATCAGGGAGACCTTCGACGCGTTCTTTTGTCATAGCGCCTGTGAGTAGTCCTGAAGCCATTGGTGAATAGGCAATTACACCAATATTCTGCTCGTGGCAGAAGGGCAAGATCTCTTTTTCTACATCTGGCTTGATCAGCGAATACGGCGGCTGCAGAGAATCAACAGGAGCGATCTTCTGCGCACGACGTAACTGCTCGACATTAAAGTTGGAGGCACCGATCGCACGTATTTTGCCCTCTTGCTTCAATTGAGCCAGCGTCGTCCAGCCCTCTTCAATATCAGCATCAGGGTTGGGCCAGTGAATCTGGTACAGGTCAATTACATCAATCCCAAGACGCTTCAAGCTTGCTTCGACCTCGTGACGAATTGAGGATGCCTTCAGGCTATTTGTTATGTTGCCCTTCTCATCCCAGACGAGCGAACACTTGGTAAAGATATAGGGTTTCTCACGGCCCTTAATCGCTTTGCCTACAATTTCTTCTGAGTGACCCAGTCCATAAACGGCGGCGGTATCGATCCAATTGATGCCAAGTTCAAGTGCTCGTTTGATCGTTGCAATTGACTCCTGGTCGTCCTGAGGTCCCCAACCGCTGGCCCAACCACCACCACCAATCGCCCATGTTCCCAGGCCGAGGGGCGTAATATGTAGATCGGTTTTTCCGAGTTGTCGCGTATGCATAATGTTGTCTCCTTAACAGCTAATGACTACCCTGACACTACTCACCTGTACAAAGAGCACACCAAACGTGTTTATTCCTCACGCTCGTGTGGTGAGAAATGAGGGCTGGCAGCGTACCATGATGTGGCTATTTGTTATTACACGATCCACGCAACAGTCCAGTTGCAAGATCTCACGTGTGAGAACAGGTGATACAATAACTACACAAAGTATCAATTCGGCACAATGCTTATTTTTCGGAGGATTCACCCCATGCTTGACTCAGCAATCGTCCGTTCGCACTTCCCATCGCTCAGCCCTGAAACGCTCTTTTTCGATAATCCTGGCGGCACTCAGGTGGCTCAGGAAGTCATAACGCGCATGCAAGACTACTATCTGCATAACAATGCCAATCATGGTGGTTCCTTTCGCACCAGTCGTGCATCCGATGCCGTTGTATGGGAAGCACGAGTGGCAATGGCCGATTTTCTGAATGCTGCACGGCCCGAAGAGATTATCTTTGGGCAGAATATGACCAGCCTGACACTACATATCAGCCGCAGCCTTGCACGTACCTTACATCCCGGCGATGAGATTGTGGTGACGCGCCTGGATCATGACGCCAATATCGCTCCCTGGTTATTGGTCGCCGAAGATCGGGGTTGCGAGATACGTTGGGTTGATATTCACCCTGAAGATTGCACCCTCAATATGGAGGAGATGGAACGGCAGATTACGAAGCGCACAAAGATCGTCGCGGTCGGATACGCCTCGAATGCGGTTGGTACGATCAACGATGTACAGCGTATCGTGCAACTCGCTCATCGCGTTGGTGCGCTGTGCTTTATCGATGCCGTGCAACACGCTCCCCATAAACCCATTGATGTGCAGGAACTGGACTGTGACCTCCTGGCCTGCTCAGCGTACAAGTTCTTTGGGCCACATACCGGCATCCTCTACGGAAAATATGCACTGTTAGAGAGCTTAACGGCGTATAAAGTGCGTCCGGCAGGAAATTTGCCGCCTGATAAGTTTGAAACGGGCACTCAGAGCTTTGAGTCTATCGCTGGTGTGCTCGGCACGATAGAATATCTGGCCGAACTGGGCAAAACATCTGGCAGCGATTTTAATGCACAATACGAGCAGCGCTTTAGTGGACGCAGGCTGGCACTCAAACAGAGTATGGCAGCGATTGAAGCCTATGAGGTTGACATCAGTAAAGTGCTGCTGGCAGGCTTGCTTGCTGTGCCAGGACTCCACCTGTGGGGCATTGCCGATCCAGAGCGCATACAGCAGCGCGTCCCCACCTTTTCCTTTAGCTTGCAAGGTCGGCATCCACAGGCTATCGCTGAGGCATTGGGGAAAGAGAATATCAATGTATGGGACGGGAATTTCTATGCCCTGGCTGTATTAGAGCGCCTTGGGATTGGAGGAGCAAGGGGGCATTGTGCGTGTGGGGGCCGTTCACTATAATACCATTGATGAAGTTGATGAGTTGATACAGGCATTACAAAGGATTGTTTGTACATGACGAAGGTCTCTGCCTTCTGAGGCGAGGATGCAGAACTTGCCGCGATTGAGGAGGTAACTGTTTGCAACGTGGCACAACTAGCAGCCATCTCATCCTACTTTGAACTTGGTCCGGTACTTTCGCAGCAACGAGTAGGCGGAAATGCCAACGAAAACTACCTGGTGACGACTGAAGAGGGCGAGTTTATCTTTAAGAACCTTCTCAATTATCCTCTGGAAGTTCTGCAACAGGAGATGATCTTCTTGCAGAGATTAAAGGATTATGCCTACCCTGCAGCATACTACCTTTCATCCCCTCGCGGTCCCTCATTTTATCAAGACCAAAACATATTGGCCGTTGTACAGAGAAAGCTGGCAGGACACATTCCGGAAAGGTCTGCTGCGGTCAATCGAGAGTTTGGTTTGCATCTTGCGCGTTTGCACCTTCTCCCAACACACGCGCTCCCCCACAAACGCAGTTGGATGAATACAAATTATCTCCTAGAATCGTTTAAAATCGCACAACAATCCGCCGACAATCTGCAAATAGACCGCTTTCTGCAAGCATACGAACAGGTGCGCCATTTTCCAGCTACTCTGCCACAGAGTATTATTCATGGCGATGCGACCCTCTACAACTGTTTATTCGTCGGCGATCACCTTTCCGCTTTACTCGATTGGGAGGAGGTGACAGTTGGCGCTTCCCTGCTGGATCTTGCCATGAGTACACTTATGTTCTGCTTCGTCAAAAGAGTTTTCCAGCCTCCACTATTGACAGGTTTGTTGGATGGCTATATGCAGATACGACCTTTAATTAAGGAGGAATTAGGTCAGCTTGAAGTAGCCGTTAAGTATGCTGGATTAATGGTTTCAACATATTTTTTACTGCAGTCATTGCGAGATGCTTCTTCGAAAAGTGCTAAAGAGTTGTTGGAGTTTTATTGGCAATGTGGACTCACTACCTGGACAATGCAGGATTTATGGGAAAGAGGTCAAGCCAGTTGATAGTAAAGAGGTATACGGCAAGAGCAAGCGGTGTAGTAACGGCTGAAATCATCCAGAGCATGACGGTTTCCTCCAAATGTATTAAAATCGTCTCTATGAATGCAATATTCCTGTATTAAAAGAGCATCCGGGCTTATTCCACTTCGTTGCATTGCGCCCCTACTTGCTTATGTATTTGGTGCATTATACATGTACGAACAGAACATGCTAATGATAAGGGTACAATGGAACGAAGCGGAGCAGGCTCAGATGCTTACTGCCAATACATTCTATGAGCCAAGTGCTTCCAACAAAAGATCGCCCTCTTCGGGAGAGATGCGGCCCTCGGCAATCATACGCAAAATGGCCTCGCGCTCCTGGTCGAGGTTTGCCACTTTCCCCGGTGCTTCATCTGTGGGCTGCTCGCCTCTTTCGTTCTGTATGGGCGTTTCTCCATTTATAGATGAAGATGCTTCTGTAGCATTATTGGTCGCATGCGAACTTGCGGATGCAGTCGAAGATGATGTTGCCGTTTCACCTGGTACTGGAGGAGCAGGCGGAGTAGCTGGTCCTGGTGCTGGAGGAGCAGGCGGGGTAGCTGGTCGTGGCGGGGTAGGCGGTACCGGGGGCGTGATATGGATATTTTTCAGTGCCTGCTCCACGGCTTCCAGTGCTCCATGGATGCCTTCGGCGGCTGCTTCACGTGCCTGCTCTACAATGGCATCGATACGCTCAGGGCCCATCTTCCACTCACGCTCGTTGATGCGCACGTTGAAGTAGGGGTTCTGTTCTCCAGTCCATTTTCCCTCACGCTTCGCACGTTGGCGCTCCTGCTCTGCACGATGGCGTTGCTCCTCGGCTTCACGCTTCGCACGCTGGCGCTCCTGCTCTGTACGACGACGTTGCTCCTCGGCTTCACGTTGGGTACGGTGAGCCTGTTCTTTGGCCGCTGCAACATTATTGGCGATGTCAGAGCCAATTGATGCGGTAGCTTCGGAAACAGCCGCTGTAATATCACGCCCAAATTCGCTCATTTCGCGGCCAAAGTCTCGTCCAAACTGGCCCCAATCAGCGCCAAAGTTGCCCCAATTGCTCCCAAAATTGCTCCAGTTGCCAGCATTTCCGCTCTTGCTATTGCTGCTGCGTGGACTCTCGCTACTTTGCAATTCGAGATCACCACCCACATTTAATTCGAGCTGCGCAGCGCCCTCTCCATAAACCAGATTGACAAAATTGCCTGCGAAGTTGGAGACGATTGCATGTCCCCTCACATCGCCACCTGCACGCGCATTAATCGTCAGATTGGCGTTTGCTGGTAACACAATACGTGCATCACCGCCGACGCTTGCATGTACCTTGCTACCAACAGGAAAAACGGCCTGTAGATGCAGGTCGGAACCAACATTCCCGATGCTAACATTTCCACCAATACCTCTTAAATGAGCATCATCACCAATATTGCCCACACGCAGATCGCCCGCAATACCTGATAGAGTTGCATCGTTTCCCACCTGGCTCAGCGAGACTTCGCCCTGTATATCACGCAATTCACAATCATTCCCTGCATTGCCAATCTGCAAGCGTGTGGCTCCTAGTATCTTCAGGTCGTTCCCAATATTACTGATCTTTCCCTCACTATTTGAGCTTTCCTGTACAAGACAATCGTTTCCCACATTACCCACCTCGAAGCGTGAGGCTCCACTTATGGCAAGGTCGCCGCCAACGCTTCCCAACAACACTTCGGCGTTGCCACCACCCTGTACCTGGCAATCCCCACCAATCGCTCCAGCACGTAGTAGAGCGATGCCGCTTTTCCCATAAAGATCGCCTTTCACCTGTTTTACGAGTGATCTCATCAACATCGATCAGCACGAGATCTCCATCGATACGCTCGATATCGACACGCTCAACTTCTGTAAACGATGCATCATCACCGATATGTCCACGAATATGCACGGATGAGGCTTGCCTTACGGAAAGGCCACCACCAACATTGGTTAATTCCAGTTCATCGCCAACTGAGGTTATAGCGGCATCGCCGCCGATCTTTGTGACAGCTACATCGCCGCTGATTGTCTTTATAGAAACATCGCCGTTGATTGCGTCGGCTTCAACCTGGCGCACGTTTTCAATCACCATGCCACCCTTGATATTCTTTGCTTCGATAACCGTCTCGATTGGGACCATTAGCTCAAGTGTAGCGTTACAATTTCTGATGGTGAGCGTGTCGTCTTCTGGTTGTAGCTGATCGATGCGACCATCGGTCGTTACCTGGATCGTCTGCTGCTCCCAGCCATGTACGAATAGATCGCCACGAATATCGAACATTACGATACGCTGGGCCGCGCCAGCAGGGAATGTTTGTTGCATTGCTTTCTCCTTATTTTCGATGGGTGTATTGATAATGTTTTTGATCAAATGGGTGCCGGACGGCGTAAACGCGGCCCCTACGGTGGGTATTATTCTACAAAGATCTCTAAACGTTCGCCCCGGTCCAGGTCCTGCAGGTCCAGGAGACGGCCAGCCGCGCGATTGTCAATTGCCCGCAGCAGATCCTCTAATGCGCTATTGCCAAGTTGAGGCAAGAGGCGCGTTCCCAGGTGCAAGCTCGCACGGATAAGGCTGATGGGAAGCGTTGCGGCTACATTTGTTTTCGGTGCTCTGGGATTTAAAGAAGTCATACGAACACGTATGATGCGATCTCGAGCAGGCTCATCAGGACGCTCACCATCCGTCTCTAAGGCATCCAGTAATTGTGCGGCCTGTAGGGCAGTAATCTGGCCCTCTTCGATCAGATGGAGGATACGCGCACGCTCATCCTTCGATGCTGCCATGGTTTTAGCCTTTCAACATACGCATTGCCTCTTCGACGCTGATCTGCTTATCCGCGAGCTGATCGAGAATGGCGCGTCGATCCAGGTGTCCGTTGTTCTCGGGAACACCACCCAGCGCGGTTACAATCTCATCCAGGCGGCTGCGTGCTGTGTTGTAGGCAACATTCATCTCTGCTGCCAGGCGCTGTACATTGCCCCGATGCTTGACAAGCAATTCGACAAAATCGAGTTGCTCACGCGTTAAACGACCAATCCACCCGAGGCTGAAACGCCCCTCGATGACAATGCCACTCTCGGGACATTCCAGCCGCGTGGCGATCATCTCACCGCCACTTACTGGATCACGAGTTATCAATGGATACATTCTTTTACTGCTCTCCTCAAACGAACTTAACAATATTCACTATTTTCCTGGCACTTCTTACTAAATCTATGTCAATAATAACATATAAATGTAAATATTGTCAATGGTATTGGTAATTTACATCATTTACTTGCAAATAATTTGGTATTTAAGCTATCCTGCCTTCCAGTGAAACGACGTGACTCTCACATCATTCCTTAGATGAGATCAGTGATTAGCCTTTCCTTGACACATCCATACAATATATGTCATTCTCTTTGGTACCGATGGATCTAAGGGCGTCGCCTTGTATACACGCAATACCGTTTAGGGAAGAAGAATATGAGGAGAGATGACAAACAACATGACATTAGAAGAGCAGGTCGGTCAACTACTGGTCGTAGGCTTCCATGGTTCCTGCATTCCTCAGACATTACGCGACATGATCGAACGCGACCATATAGGAAACATCATTCTCTTTTCGCGCAATATTCAAAACACGCAACAACTGCTCGAATTAACGCATAGCTTACAGAAAATCGCAAAGGCGGCTGGGCACAGTGCTCCCCTTTTAATCATGCTCGATCAAGAAAATGGAATGATACGTCGCCTTGGACACGGTGCCACTATCTTCCCTGGCAATATGACCCTGGGTGCGATTGGATCGGAGCAGATCGCTTACGATATTGCTCATGCTACAGGAAACGAACTCAGGTCACTTGGCATCAATATGAACCTTGCGCCCGTCGTTGATGTCAACAATAATCCTGCAAACCCTGTTATTGGCGTGCGCTCATTTGGGGAAGATTCGCAGGAGGTTGCACGCCTGGCTGTTGCTACGGTGAAGGGTTATCAAGCAGCAGGAATTATCAGTAACCTCAAGCACTTCCCTGGTCATGGTGATACCAGCGTAGATTCGCATGTAGCGCTTCCTACCATTCTGCATACCCTTGAACATCTGGAGCAGGTAGAACTGGTTCCCTTTAAAAGTTGCATTCAAGCAGGAGCAGATAGTGTGATGATTGCACATATCTATTTCCCTGCATTGATGCCTGGCAAAAGCTTGCCTGCAACCATCTCGCCAATCATCATTCAGGAACTACTACGCCAGCGACTGGGCTTTGATGGCGTGGTCATCTCTGATTGTATGGAGATGAACGCCATCGTGAGCACCATTGGGACTGCACAGGGAGTTGTTAAGGCACTACAGGCAGGGACTGATCTTGTCCTGATCTCTCATACCTATGAGCGACAACGAGGAAGTTTAGCTGCAATACAGGCCGCCATTCAGACGGGACAACTCTCCAGAGAAACACTTCGCTGGGCTGCAGAGCGTGTCCAGCGCCTGAAAGAACGTTACCTGTCCTGGGACACGGCAATGTCAGCAACTCTTTCCATGGAGGTTACTTCCGAGGAGCATAGACAATTGAGTGAGCAGGCTTACGAACTCTCCACTACTCTAGTTAGAGACGACGAGCGTCTTCTCCCTCTCCATTTACAGGCAGATGAGCAGATCCTGGTCCTCTATCCGCAAGAGGCTTCTACCAGCAAAGCGCAGGACAAATTCGCTGCACCTACTGCCCTGGTTGAGGGTATCCAAAAGCGGCATGTCAATACACAGGGCATTGCATTTACCGCAACGATAAGTCAGGAAGAGTATTATGAGCTTTTGCAGATGGCACAAAAAGCCGTTGTCATTATTATCGCAACCATCAATGCTCAAGGAGACAGGCAGCAGACAGATCTTATGAACCTGTTGCTGCAAATGGAGCGTCCACTGATAGGTATTGCGGTCTATGGGCCATATGACCTGCTCTCCTTCCCCCAGTTACGCACCTACCTCACAACATATGAATATACGTCACCTGCTCTCGAAGCTGCCGTGCGTGTTCTGTTTGGGGAGAGAGAGGCGCAGGGACGTTTACCTGTTGGCCTTCCTAAATCGTAGGGGTTGTATTTATGATGTCTAGATGGAAAGAGAAGGTCTACGTGAGTATGAATGCCTGACCTTCTTAGTCAGCAACAAATTAATAGAAGCGATTGCAAGCTGCATTGATTGCAATCGCTTCTATGTATAGCAAAACAGGCGCAATCACAAGGACGCGATCAATATGGCTCCTACAATAGGCTAGGAAACCAATCAGGCGCGATAAATCGGGCCCCTACACCCTCCGGTGGGCATGCATAGCATTATCCATCTGTGCGGCATCTTCGATAACATGCCGATTTTGTAGTAAAAGGTCGAGCAATTTCTGCGTTTCGCTTGCATCCATTGAGGTTGCGAAACCGCCCGAACGTCCAAATTCATGACTCTGGAGGCGGAGAGATCCGTCTTCCATCCACGATTCGTAACGACCAATGCGTATTCTCTGGCTGTCTTTCATGGCAAATCTCCATTGATTTGTGTTCTTCACACTTGTATCAACAACTTACTAAACTAACTTCCATCCAGTAATCAGTTTCCTTAGAAAATCACTGTTACATAGAGAATGATACACGCAAAATGGCGTCTTGAGAACCCCATTTATATGTACAATTTATCTATAATACTTTGGCAAAAATAAGCCCTTTTGCTATCTAACTTTCTAATCTTCTGTCTTTAAATAGCTCAACGGGCTAAAATGTACTGATCCTTATCCATCTTAAGTACGTACCTTCAAGTAAGAAGATACTAAGGTGAAAGGCGCTCGGCGAGGTATTTTAAGCTCAATGGATAGCGATATTCAATGCTTGAATGTGTGCCATCAAACAGTTCAAAGAAAACATCTGTAATGCCTGCCTGCTCCAATGCATGCCGAAATGCTTCCGCGCCCAGATCAAGAAAGAACTGATCGCGCCTTCCAGCATCGATATAGATTGCTTTCATTGTGTGCAAAACATCTATGTTTTTTGAAACCATACGAACTGGATCCCAACGCAGCCAGCGCTCCCATATTTCGGGCAGCATTTCTCCAGTCAGCGTATCATATGGCATATGCACCGTGCCATCCTCATCGGCAGAATAGCAGGCGGCCATGCACCAATCATTGAGAAGGCTGGCATCGCTGTTTTTGGAAAATGCCGGGCGCGAGCGTAAGTCTTGCCAGAATTTCTCAAATGAGCCATCGTAAGAATCACGTAATGCGCGTACACTTTCGCGGAAGCCTGGCTGATAGCAAACTTCAAAGAGTGCATCGCCCGCATGTGTGGCGAGTCCACCCCAGAGGTCGGGACGCAGCATGGGGGTGATCATTGCGCCATAGCCACCGCTCGATTTGCCCGCGATGCCACGATGATCACGTTGAGCTAAGGTACGATAATGCGCGTCAACCCAGGGCACAATCTCGTCGCAGAGATAGGTATGATAACGCCCGGTAGCTGGCGAATCCAGGAATTGACTACCACCCAGCGAGGTCCAGCAATCGACCCACACCATAATGCAGGGAGGAATCTCACCCTGGGCAAAAAGTTCATCGGCCAGTTCGGGAAAGTTCTTTCTAAACGCGGAACGATTGCGCCACATATCCAACTGGCCTGTAAGGCCCTGGATCATATAAATAGACGGGTAACGGCGCTCCTGTTCCTGATCGTACCCTGGTGGTACATACACCCACAGGGGTCGCTCATAGGGATCATGCAGGGGGTTACCCTTGAGCACTGCACTGTCAAAGACAATTTCATCAAAACGTCCGCTCTTCTTTGTAGACCACGGCTGCATCTTTTGCTCCTAACTATACAATTACCCTTTAGGCTTAGGCCGATAAATGTTTAGACCAATCTTGATCTCCTCGCGACCAGGCACTGACACGTTGCCCTCTGTGCTGGCTACCGTAATCGACTTGCCACTTGACGAGAGACCAAACTCCTGGTCCAGATCAACCATGATAATCAATTTGTTGCCATCAACACTCATCTCTATATTCTTCAAGAAATTCTCACCTTTCTCTACTAAGATAATCATAGCGATTATACCGCTCACATACAAAAACGGATATGTACTTACAAAAGGAACTCATGTTTACCAAATTAAGAGAAAATACATGCGTAAGGAAACGTGCGCCAAAATAATATCCCCTGCTGGATAGCACAGGGAGTGAGGTCGAACCCTGGTCAATCCATGCAAGGGATTTCTCTTCTTATTTTAAAGCATAACGGTCCAAAAAACAGCTATGCTGATCGCAAATATTGACGATGTTTATTAATTTAATCGAATACAAGTATGTTCATTGTAACTATCCACGCGCTATTCAGGCAGCGAATTATCTGATGCTTCAATCTATTGCGCGCCTGAAGATTATTTTGGGAACATCTCGCTGATACTTTCACGATTGTGAATACGCTTGATGGCCTCAGCAAAGATGGGAGCGACAGAGATAATCTCGATCTTGTCAGAGAACTCGACCGGTTGATTTTCAACGGTATCAGTAATGAAGAGGCACTTGAGCGGACTGCGGTCGAGGCGTTCAATTGCATTTCCGGCCAGGACACCATGGGTCACGGCGGCATAGACTTCTGTTGCCCCTTGCTTCATTAACTCGACGGAGACACTGGCAAGGGTACCACCGGAGATAGTGAAATCATCTACAACAATCGCAGTTTTGCCGCGTACATCGCCGATGATTTGCAGAATTTTTGCCTTCTCGTCATGGGCGATACGCTCTTTGTCGGCAATGGCGATGGATGTACCAAGGTAAGAAGCATAACGACGTGCCTGTTTCGCGAAACCGACATCTGGTGAGACGATGACCATATCTTTGAGATGCAAGGACTCTATGCGCTCGCAGATTAGTGGTAGTGCATAAAGATTGTCGACGGGCTGGTGAAAGAAGCCCTGAATTTGTGGAGCATGGAGGTCCATAGTCACAACACGATCAGCACCAGCAGCTTCGATCGCGTCAGAGCAAACACGAGCGCGGATGGAGACGCGTGGCTCGTCCTTCTTGTCGCCTTTGGCGTAGCTGAAATAAGGGATTACAACCGTGACTGATTCAGTGCCTGCCCGCTTGAAAGCATCAATCCAGAAGAGCAGTTCCATAAAGTTATCATTGGCGGGAAAGACCGTTGATTGCACCACATAGACATGCTGCCCACGCACATTTTCGAGAATCCGCACAAAGGTATTGCCATCGGAAAAGTGAAGTGTTTCGTTCTTGCCCTGGGGAACCTGGAGATATTCACAAATACGAGCCGTCAACCGCTGGCTGCCACTACCAGCGAATATCATCATAGGATCATCGCTATTTATCTGCATTATTTCATATTTCCTCAATTGCACACACCAGGAAGGTGCCTATAGAGATCATCGGGGTCGTATGTTGATTGTATCTCTTCTTCATGCTTCGTGCAAGCTTGCGAAAACATTTAATGTGTTCAATATATAGGACGCGAATGCGCATAGGGTCAGATAGACTGTACCGCCCGCGCTCCCAATTTTTGCATAATGCTACCAGGCGTATGCTTCTGGAGCGGGGCCACCGGGGCCAGGGAAAATCTCATCTAGCTTAGCAAGCGTCTCTTGCGACAACGCGATATCGAGCGCGTGCAGGTTTCCATCAAGCTGCTCTTTTGTACGAGGACCGACGATGGGTCCGGTAATCGTTTTTGGGCCAGCAGCCATGCCAGTCCTACATGTGCTGGATCTTCTCCCAGTTCAGAACAGAAGCGTTCGTATGCTTCAAGCTTCGGGCGATTCTGTTCGATCTCTTGCTGGATGCGTGGCTGCGAACGGCGTCCCTGTTCAGCCTTTTTTAGTGCTCCACTAAGCAGGCCACCGGCAAGTGGACTCCAGGGAATAACTCCAAGTCCATAGGCTTCGCAGGCGGGTATAACTTCAAGTTCGGGAGTACGGGTCAGTAGATTGTAATGACTCTGTTCGGAGACCAGGCCCAGGAAGTGGCGGCTGCGGGCAATTTCGTTGGCGCGTACAATATGCCAGCCTGCAAAGTTGCTACTGCCTACATAGATGACCTTACCTTCTTGTACCAGTTGTTCCATGGCCTGCCAGATCTCTTCCCATGGAGTGGCGCGGTCGATATGATGCATCTGATACAGGTCGATATGATCAGTTTGTAAGCGGCGCAGACTCTCTTCGCATGCTCGCTTGATATGATAGGCCGATAGTTTCGACTGATTGGGCCAGTCGCCCATATCGCCATATACCTTTGTAGCCAATACCACGCGCTCGCGCCGTTGTCCTCCCTGCGCGAGCCAGCGCCCGACAATCTGCTCCGTATATCCCTCTCCTTTGCGCCAACCATAAACGTTTGCGGTATCAAAAAAGTTAATGCCTTGCTCCAGGGCATGATCCATGATAGCAAAGCTATCTGATTCGCTGGCCTCTGGTCCAAAATTCATGGTTCCGAGGCATAAACGACTGACAAGTAAGCCAGTTCTTCCCAGGTGGGTATATTGCATAACATGCTCTCTTTCTATGTAGATTGTTCATCTTAGGAACACGTATGATGAGCGTAATTCGTTGAATGTAGGCTTCCTATTAGAGCATGCTTACGGGATTGCCAGTGCTTGCTGCCTCGACTGCTGCCAGCATTAGCTGTAATGTCTTGAGATTGTTGCGTCCAGAGGTTTCGGGTTCTTCGCCTGTCTCTACGGCCTTCACGAAAGCATCCAGCGTACCATGGCGATCGATGAGAGGTACTTCAGGCAATTTGAGCGAGCGTAAGACGTTTGCCCAGGGGACGGATGGCAACATAATCGGGTTTTTCACCCCGACTGGTGGCAATAATCTCGCCATGCTCACATTCGATGTGCCACTCACCAGCCCAGTTGGTCTGGGGGGCTGTGCTTACCCAGCTTCCACTATAGGTCACAACGGCTCCGCCAGCGAAGCTGATGAGCGCGGATCCTGTTGGCGCATCGACAAAGTTGCTCCAGGATGGATTCCACGTCTGAGCCATAATGCGTGTGGGCTCTTTCCCTAGCAACATACGCATGAGATCAAAGTGATGAATAGACATATCGACCAGCAAGTGGATGCCATAATCTCTGGTGGGCACTGCCACCTTTAGGGGGATTATTTGCATAACGACGAAAATTCAGGTTCACCGCACCAACTGGCCCAAGTTTGCCCTCCTGGATGAGCTTTTGTACCGCCTTTACTGCTGGATAGTAGCGATAGTTCTGGCTAATCATAAGGATACGCTTTTGCTGTTCGGCCTTTGCGACGACGCCTTGCGCTTCCTCCAGGGTAGGGGCAAAAGGTTTTTCCAGTAACACATGTTTGCCAGCGGCGAGGGCTGTCAATGCTGTAGGTACATGTCCTTCCAGGCTGGCGGTGATCAGCACAGCATCGGCATCAACCATTGCCAGCGCCTCGTCCAAGTGAACTAAAATAGCGCTCTATAGTCAACTCTTTCTGAGCGATAGCCAGGACCTCTGGAACGGCGTCGACTCCTGCAACCAGTTCAACTTTTTTGTTTTGGATGACAACAGTTTTAGCCCAGTTCCGTCCCCAACCACCAAGTCCTACCTGTATCATGCGAAGTGTCATAGAAAATCTCTTCCATCTTCTAGCAAGGACAAAGAGCGTCACCTATGCAACGCTCCTTGCTACTATTGTTCAATATTGGAAGATGAGAAGTCAAGCCAGCTTTCCTCTGCTCTCCATTTAAGAAAGTGGCGCGGCATTTTCCGCTTGCTCGATTGGTGCACCTGTTTCAGTAGGAGCATCATCGTATTGTTTCTTCATAGGAACATCTTTCAAGAAAAAAGTGGCGATGATCGCTAATGCGCAAAACACCAGGATTGTTATAAAGCCATGCTGAAGTGCCACAGCGAATGAGAGCCTGAGTGCATCAAACACCTGAGTGAGCAGAGTGTCCACCTGGTGAATGACCTGTGTCGCGATCGCATCATGTTGTGGGCCAGGAGGAACGTGCGCAGTGGCACTCTTCACAGCCAGATTCTCAGCCGTGTGTACAAGGGTAGAGTGGTATGACGCATTTACGAGCACCTGCGGATTCGTTGCTGCTTGCAGACCTTGCGGCGTGAGTTGTTTCGCGGCATTGGCTGGCAGCCGCTTCACGATATCGTTGGCAAGTGTCTGATTGACTACGGTTGCCACGATGGCAACACCCAGAACTGAACCAAGCTGCCCAAGATATCTTACTGCGCCAGTTCCAACACCCAGACGTGCACGTGGGAGGGAGTTCTGAGCGGCCAGCGTTAATATGGAGAAGAACGAACCCAGGCCCAAGCCAGCAATAACCATATAGATTGCGGCCACCAACAGGCTAGTTGAGGCTGTCATAAGTGTCAACAAGAAGACGCCAACGGTCATAATCATGGCACCTATGATTGTAATTAGCTGGTAACGTTTGCGTGATGCCATGATTGCAGCCGCGACAAGAGAGCCTACCACAGTGCTGATGGTTAGCGGCGTAATCACCTCACCCGAGTTGGTTGCCGATTCCCCCAGGACGCCCTGAAGAAAGAGGGGCAGGTAGATGACTAACGCAACAAGTATCATTAGTTGTAAGAGCGAGAGGAGCGATGCCACAGCGAATACTTGATTGCGGAAGAGATTCAGTGGCAGAATTGGTTCAGCCACCAGGCGCTCGGTAAGAATGAACAGGGCATAGAGCGCACCGGAAGCAAGGAGGACGCCTATGACCTGCAATGAGTTCCAATCGTAGATTTGATTGCTGCCCCAGGTGAGTCCTAACAGCAGGCAGATAGTTGCAGATGATGCCAGTACTGCCCCAAGGACATCGATGCGGCGGATCGCTGCCCATCCGCTTAAACGATTGCTGGGTACGGAAAGATTTGTAGGAAGGTAAATGAGCAGGGCGGCCAGCGCAAGGATACCAATTGGCAGGTTGATATAGAAGATCCAGCGCCAGCGCGTTGTATCGGTCACAAGATTACCTACCAGTGGGCCATGATCGGTCAACCAGCCACCAAGCGTTGGCCCAATAACGTTGGCAACGCCATAGACGCTGCCGAAGATGCCTTGCCACCTGGCTCGTTCGGCTGGCGGAAAGATGTCGGCTACGACGGTGAAGACAAGCGCGATGCCAATGCCACCTCCCAGTCCCTGGATAGCACGAAAGGCAATGAGCTGGTTCATGCTCTGAGAAGCACCAGAAAGCGCTGATCCGATCAGAAAGATCGCTGTCCCAATAATTAAGAACCACTTACGCCCGAATTGATCGGAAAGCTTACCAACGAGAGGAATCATCGTTGTTGAAGCCAGAGTATACGCAGTAACAACCCATATGTAGCGATCGAACCCTTGCAACGAGCCGATAATGCGTGGCAAGGCGGTACCGACAATGGTCTGATCTAGTGCTTCGAGCAGCAGCGTAAGCATCAGCGCAATGAGAACACTAGCGAGCGCCGTGCCACGTAAGCGACGATTGCTCTCCTGCGCAGGTGTTTTTGTGTTCACGGATTTTTCTCCTGTTGAATAGTTTCCTGATTGTCAGCCTGGTTGACGTGAGCGAACTCTTTTGCACGCAAATTTTGTGCCCACTCAATCTCATGCTGCCATCCGTCAAGGGAATGACGCATCACTTCAAGCATAAATTCAAGCCTTGTAGAGTCCAGGGTTCCATAACTTTGTCCATTACGCATCAGATCATCTAACTCACTTTGTTGATGGAAGATATGCGCCTGACAATAATGGATATAGTGATCAAGCAAAGCAATACGCTCAATCGGAGCAATGAAGCTAAATGAACCGACTTTATGTACAAAAAGCTTCTGATACTCACCTGGACTTAATGAGGTATCTTTCATCAAAATATAGAAGCGCATGCGTCCCGCTTCAGTAATTTTGTAAGCACGCGATTGATGATCGCTCTGCTGCTTTTTGGCAACCATTCCATCCACTTCAATCAACCCATTCTGTTCCATCTTTGCTAACAAAGGATAGAGGCGGCCAGGGCTGAGCCGTGCATACGGCCCAATAATGTCGTTGATGATCTTGGCTATTAAGTAGCCATGGCGGGAACTAAGCATTAATTGCGAAAGAATGATAAACTCGTACATATTTTTTACCTGCTTCTCTAGCATGCCTCATCATCGTCGGCGTAATCACAGTGACGTATCGCATGGATATATCATTGTGATATAGTGTACTTATGAATGTACAATTTGTCAACCCCTATCTTTTATGTTATACAGCCGTCTCATACCTGCATGGGGAAGAATGTAGTAATATGAAGCATATCTAGTATAAGCCTACAGAGAGGATCAACACGATGACCAGGATTGTAGAGACCAGAAACATTGGTTCTTATACATTGTCTATCGATGATGATGGAGCAATGCTAATTGAGGCCGCAGGCTTGTCTGAACGAATAACGTTCGATGCAGGGCAGGTTCAGGAATTGCTACAATGGCTCACCCAACAGAACAATCACTTGCAGGCAGAAATTTCTAGTGCGCCTCAAATACCTGTTGCGGAGCCTGTGGAGAGTAGTGAAGCGATTGCGCAACGTGTGATTGAGGATGCCATCGCGCAGGCGCGTGAGCACTATCCAGCAAGTCTCGATATTGAGAATAGAGATCGCTTCATTGACCAGATCACGCGTGATCCAGACATAAAACCATTAGTCACTCAGGGCAAGATCTCACGCAAGCAGATTATGCTCTGGATTGAGCAACGCCTGGGTGGCACTGCGCCTTCACTGTGGAAGCAGGACAAGAAACGAGGTCGCTGAAGAAAAACAATCGATTTGTCCATCGTAGGGGCCCGATTGATCGCGCCCACGTGCTGGCGATACGTGGGCATGCTTATCACCCATCCGTCACCATTGTAAAGACAGCTCGTTCATCGCCGAAATTGATGATATCACCATCTTTCAATAATGTATGTCCATAGACGCGCTGACCGTTGACCTGGGTTCCGTTGCCGCTCTTGAGGTCTTCTATATACCAGCGCCCCTCGGAAAAGCTGAGCTGTGCATGACGACGTGAAACGGTTGGTCCAATAATAATGAAGTCATTGCCTGCTAAACGCCCAATTGTCGTGATAGCCTGGTGGAAACGAAATGCACGTCCCTCCATTGTTCCCGTCTGCATCAACAGGCGAGCAAGGATCGGGCGACCATTAGGGGCCTGATAGCGATCAGCACTGGCTCCTTTATTCGCCAGATCGTCGCCACAGATAATGCAGTGGCGATGGGTGCGTGCATTCGGCTCACCGCAACGAAAACAGATGAGAGGTGCCTGCGGAGGAAGGTCATATGTTTGCCGCGCTAGCAGAGGTGTGTTTGGCTGATTACTTAAACCACCTGATCCTATGCTTGCCAGCGCATCGCTCAATACATCAACAAGTTCGCTAGCAGATTGGTAGCGCTCGTGAGGCTTTTTGGCCGTCATCTTTACGATAATCTGCACGATAGGCACAGGAACGTTGTGCTCGCGTACCAGTTTTTCGGCGGGAAATGGCTCATGGACATGTTTGACCGACATGCTGAGCGCATTTTCGGCATGGAAAGGCGTTTCACCGGCCAGACAATGGAACAATACAATGCCCAGCGAATAGATGTCCGTGCGGCTATCGATGGCATGCCCGGTTCCCTGTTCGGGCGACATATAATGGGGAGTACCGAGGTGTGCACCGGTTCTCGTAATGTTGGTTGTCTCCTCCAAAATCTTCGCCAGCCCAAAATCTGTCAGCAGGAGATGCCCGTTGTCGCGTACGAGCATGTTCGCGGGCTTGATATCGCGGTGAATAATGCCATTGCAGTGAGCACAATCCAGCCCTTTCGCCGCTTGAATGACAAAATTGATGGCCTGTTTGAGAGGTAGAGGCTGCTTCAGGCGTTCTTTGAGGGTGCCTCCCTCAACATATTCCATCGCGATGTACTTGATAAGATCCTGCTCACCAAAATTATAGATGTGCACGATATTGGGATGTGCCAGACGAGCAATAGAGCGGGCTTCCTGGACGAAGCGTTTGAAAAAGACGGGATCTTGTGCATGGCGGAGTGGCAGCACTTTAATTGCGACATAACGCTCCAGAGATGGCTGATAGGCTTTAAAGACTGTCGCCATGCCGCCGATGCCAATACGCTCGGTTATTTGAAACTGGTCGAGTTGTTGCCCGATGAGTTGATTGAGATCATCACTATTTCCCATGTGCACGAAGCGTTCGGATGCCATGCCGTTTCTCGATTTCTGTGTTGTTTGTTAGTAAGAACGTGAATGGGCACTGGTATTGTAGCACGATTTCACCCGCAACATTACGCATCTCCCTGATCTTTGAACTCACTACTCCCCAAAAAGGCTCTTTTCGCTCTATTGAGGGGATACTATTTTGCCGATAATGAGATTGAGATAAAGGGCTTCTATTTGCATGTTTTCTTTGAAAGGTGTAGCTATGCTTCCACTCAAAACGCGACAACAGATATTCCGTTCACACCTTCATACAATAATTCAATTGCTGAATAAAAAGCCATTTGCCTGGGGAATAATCCTGTTCTCTATTATGCTCTACTTTCTCCCCTTTCTGCTGCTTAACGAGACGACAGATAACCTGGGGCCATTTCTCGCGATTGGTATGCTCCCAATTGTGTTAGGCGCTCTACTACGTGGTAACAAAGGAAGTCTCACTGCATGGTTTCTCGTGTTCATAGGTACGACCTTAAATGATGTCGATTCCTACTATGTACGGCATGCGAATGTCCATTGGGCGTCAACCCCTTTAGGGATTTTAAGTCCGCTGATTGTTGCACTTATCGCTGGATATTTGCGTAATGTCAGTAATCGGTTAAAAACAGCCTATCAGGAATTGTCAATAGCACATGTCACCATTCAAAAACAGGCGTTGACCGATGTGTTGACGGGTCTCCCTAATCACCGAGCTCTCATGGATCAACTAAGCAAGGAGATAGAGCGTACGCGACGCTATGGTCGTCCATTATCGCTGCTTTTCTTTGATGCCGATCGCTTCAAACATGTCAATGATACCTATGGGCACCCGACTGGAGACGCAGTTCTATGCCAGATTAGCGAACGTGTTGGCAATGCATTGCGCGGTGGAGATACGCTGGGACGCTTTGGAGGCGAAGAATTTGTCGTTCTACTTCCTGAAACTGCTGCCGAGGAAGCCTGCATCATCGCTGAACGTATCCGCAGCTCAGTAGCAACTGAACCTGTTGCGATGGCTGAGGTAGTAGGAGGGATTGCGATGACAGTGAGTATAGGCCTTTCTATGTATCAGGTCGATGGGGTCACGGAACAGGAATTGTTGTCGCAGGCAGATGAGGCAATGTACGTTGCCAAGCGACTCGGGCGTAATCAAGTTCGTACTGCGGAAGAAGCCCGGCAAATGGGCGCGGATGTAGAATTGCTGGCATTTTTTGAGCAAGAAAAAACTCTTGAAGTAGCATTGCGAGAAGGAGTTCCACCAGAGCATCTTCGAGAAACCTATACTGTGCGTATGATCTGCTCACTGCTGTTTCTATTGGCACGGCGAGACGAGAGCTTGAGTGAACATGCCCACGCGGTAAGTGATCTAGCGACTACTATAGCGCAAACGATGGAGCTAGAACCCAAAGAGATTGAGAGAATTGGCATGGCAGCATTGCTACATGATATCGGAAAAGTGGCAATTCCTGACAGACTCTTGCAGAAGTCTGGCCTGCTCACCTCTGACGAACAGTCATTATTATGGGAACATGCGATGTTAGGTGCACAGATTCTGGAAGCAAGTCCTTTTCTAAGCGACTTGATGCCTGCGGTTCGCCATCACCACGAACGCTGGAATGGTAGCGGCTATCCTGATCATCTGAGCGGGAAGAATATTCCACTGGCTGCACGCATCATTGCAGTGGCCGAAGCCTATGACTTTATGGGCAAGGAACATCCTTATCAAGCCAGTCACTCTCCTGAGGAAATCGCTGTTGAATTGCAGCGGGGCAAGGGCACTCAGTTTGATCCGCTGGTCGTCCAGACGCTTTTCGAAGTTCTTGACGAACGGAAAGAAGCAGCGCTAGTCGCGGTACATGAAGTACGTTGAGAGGGGGATAGGTTGAAGAGAGGGCATGTTGGGAGCACCCGGGCTTATTCCACTCCGTTCCATTGCGCCCCTACCCTGGTAGAAAATGTAAGAACGTTAAAAAGAGAAATAACAATTGTAGGGGCGCAATGGAACGGAGTGGAATAAGCCCGGGTGCTCCCCTTGAGGAATAAGCCCGGGCATCGTCAACACGGCCCGTACCAGCCCTATCTCGCCTGAGCTGCCGGAGCATCTGCTGGTGGCAACTGCGCCGTACAATATGCACAACGCGTTGCTCCCAATGGGATGGTACTCAAGCAATAGGGACAATCACGCGTCGTAGGTGCTTCAGACTTCTTTGGATGAAGGCGATTGTAGCCCTCTTCCATCGCATTGATCGGTTTCACAACGAAGAAGTAGACAACGAGGGCAATGATAAGGAAACTGATAATAGTGTTAATAAAATCACCAATAAGCAATGTGCCGCCGGTGAAAGGAACACGCTGAGACAAACTAGATAATCCTTTAGCACCACCAGGAATCAGAGGAGTAACAATATCCTTTACCAAAGCCTGCACCACATTATTGAAAGCCGCACCAATGATAACGCCAACTGCCAGATCAACGACATTACCACGCATAATAAATTTTTGAAAATCGCCCATTGTGCTCAAGCCGCCACGAAAACCACGTCCGCCTAAATCTCTTGCTCTGTCAAAAACGCCCACAGTTAAATCCTCCATTTACATCTTAAGATGTGTCTTATCCGAGAAAGACTCTCTCGGCATTATTTCCACTAATTAAATAATACGGATAAGTCAAAAGTTCCGTTTCAAAAAGACAAAACTCTCGCTAATATCAGATTAGCATATGGAGGAGGGATATGACCAGAAATTGTTACTAATGTTCTCATACTTTTAAAGGCCCGGCAATCGTTTCGTTGTTTGCATGATCTCAATGAAGCGCTGGAAACCAACGGAGTCGGCGCTGGCACGTACACGGCGGAAACCTTCGCCATAGATTGGATCGGGGTTACGTTCGATAGCGGTGGCATGGTAGCGGCCCTCGGGCGTATCCAATTGGGTATAGTAACGATGTGAAAGCAACTCGCAAAAGCCTTCCTCTGCCCAGGATGGTAAGTTGGATAACCCCTGGACAACCAGCCAGACGTGACCCAGTTCATGGATGGTGACACCCTGGAACAATGTGGAGGGCAGGCCATGCAAGACAGCTACTCCACGCACTTCAGTACGCATGGTCGCCCATTCTGCATATAGGTAGTGCTCATGGTGGCACCGAGCGAATGGGCAAGGTTATGTGCACCAAGGTAATGAGCCAGTTTCGCACGATCACAAAGTTCAAGACTGATGGGTAGATTGTTGTAGCGCAAACCTTGTGAGCTCACCCAACGAATCAATTGTGAGAAAATTGGCTTCGCCACCTCAGCCGTCTCGATCGCCGTCGAGCGGCAGATGGGGCAACGTATATTATCACTTCCATGCTCTTGATCTTTTGGTGGAACCAGGCGACCACAATAGGCACAGTGAGGATACTGATTCTCGTGCTCTTTACAATAGCGTGTTCCCCACTGATCCACGAGGTATTCACTGATCAAGGGCTTGCCACAATACGCACAACGCGGTGCAATGCGATCACGAAAACATTCAGCGTGATAGGGTGCTCCATCATGAATTTGGAAACTTGTGCCACCGATAGGAAGTCCGCAGGCAGCACAAATGAAGTGTTCAGGATGCCATGTTGCACCAAGGGCGGTAAGATAGTCGCCCCAAATTGGTTGTCCGCAGCCTTTACAGGTTGGTTGTATAGGCATAATTTCTATTTCTCCGCAGGAACGGAGACCTTATAATAATCGTAGCTCCCCGTCTCCCTAAAACCACATGATTGATAAAGTGAAAGAGCATTTTTATTTACGGTGGCTACTTCAAGCGCGATCTGCGTCTTTCCCAACGCAAGAAGGGTTTGAATGGTATATGCGAGCAGTTGGCGTCCATAGCCATGTCCACGATACTCGGGAAGGACTCCAAAGCCATAGATGAAGCCAGTTCGCTCCGTCAAAGACACATCTAACTTACCTATAACACCGACGTTTTCTAGTACAGCGACATAATAACGATGCTGTGGATGCGTCAACACCGCTGGTGAATACCAATCTACACCTTGCTCGGATAGATCAAAAGCGAGCGCCGTAATGTGGGTCAGAGCGGGAATATCCTCTACGCGTGCCTCTCTAAATTGCAGATGCTTATCAAAAGAGGCGGGCAGGTGAGCTTCCTCCAGCACCATCTTATATTCTGAATGATCATAGGTTGTAGCAAGTGAACTGGCAAACGCCTGGCCTGAAGAAGAGGCATGTTCGACGATCAGCAGCACGTGGGTAATATTTCTGTGTTGACATTCTTCCAGGGCGGCCCTGAACAGGCTGGTAAAGATGGCTTTGCGGCGGGATGCAGGATGGACCATCCCGCTGATCTCCCCCTCATGTGGATTGAAGGAATACAGGCCAAGGAAGCCAACAAGAAGATCCTGTTCATAATAGAGAAAGTCGTTTATTTCGTTATGTGGTCGTGAGCGCAATAGGTTCATGTTGATCTTCAGATCCAGTTCCTCATGGGAATTGCATACCTGCATGAGTTGCTCAATCTCTGCCAGCGTGGTTTGTGAAAGTCCTTGCGCTTTGTATAATCCTTGCTTGATAATCGTCATGTTATTTTTCTCCATTTAAGTATAGAAACACATTTACTACTGGGCTTATTCCTATCAGTGGACATACGAGCATGGTAAATCGAACCTCTACCTAATGAAAGCATTTTTCAGAACCTGCCTTCCAATTTGTGGAAGGTGGGCAATTTGTACATAATTCAATAGAGAGCCTGATTGCAGGCAAAATCCATCGATTATATTGCATATGCAGCCTTACCTCTTCGTGTTGTTAGTGATGAGAGATAATCTGTAACATATTCTCAGTTCTATTATACTGTTTGTAGTAGTCCAGGGCCAATCTGCGATGGGGGATACAAATTATAGTACAAAAGCAGGACAGGCCTGAAAGAAAGGAAATGGGGTTCATGTCTTTCATACAAGGAAGCAAGCATAAGCTCATTATGTTTGGAGCAGTGATGGGGGTGCTCCTGATTGCTATATCTGGTGTTATTGCTTCTGACATTGCAGCATCAGCACATGATGTTGATGGTAATAAATCTTTTGCTTTATTACACCACACCCCCTACGGATATACCGATCTGAAATGGGATGCGAAGAGTGAGAATTTAACGGTTACAATTAAGCTTGTGGGCCTGACACAGAATAGCACACATCCGGCACATATTCACCTGGGCGATTGCAAGGCTATGGGTCCAGTAAAATATATGCTCAACAATGTTGTGGCTGATGCGGCTGGCGTTGGAACCTCCAAAACGGTAATCAAAGATGTCGATGGCGGGATTGCAGCCAGTGGCTGGTCTATCAATGTGCATAATGGACCTGGACTGGCACCAGCCGACCAGTTTATTCCAATTGCGTGTGGCAATATCTCTAATCCTCACAAAGAGCATAACCTTAGAGTTCTTCTTGGCGCAACCAATGGAGCAAACCAGGCGGCGATTGGTATATCGCTGCTTACATTAAAGAATCATACATTAACAGTTATTGTCGCGGTACGTGGTCTGGTTCCTGGATCAGTGCATGCAGAGCATATTCATGTTGGCACCTGTGAACGGCAGGTTCCTGGCAGCGTTATGTATATGTTAAAGAACCTCGTTGCAGATAAGTACGGAAATGCTGCTGCTGTTACAGTGCTTAAAAATGTTGCGAGTATTCCAGAGCATGGTTGGTATGTCAACGTTCATCGCACCACAATGTTGATGAATCAGACGGGTTTTGATCCAATTGCATGTGGGAATGTTCAAGATAAATAGTGCCCTTCCGTGACCCTATAGGCTGCATTTACGACGCCCGGATGAAACACCATGCGTCATAAATGCAGCCCATATAAATTTAATCATTCGTAGCGCAGCACCTCTAACGGGCGCACGCGGACAGCACCCCAGGCAACGAAGGCTGCAACGAGCATTGCCAGGAGAATTGAGCCGCCAATGAGGGCAAGGGCAATGAAGCTGCTCACACCAAAGTCCAGGTGGAACAGGTACGTACCGAGCAGGCCGGTAGCAACAACGACCAGGATCATAGCAAGCAGTGCGCCAATTCCCCCAATCAGGCCGTTTTCGATCAGCACTTCGCTGAGGATTGAGCCACGCGTATAGCCAACCGATTTCAGAATGCCCAGTTCCCGCCGTCGTTCCAACATCGCCAGCGCAACGGCATTAGCGATGATGATCAGGCCAGCAAGCAATGAAAGTGAAGCAATCGTTGTCAAAGTAAGCAGAACATCATTAAGAATCTGGTTAATAAAGTTCGCCAGGTTCGTCAGGCTGAAGACGAAGGCATTGGGAACCGCATTGCCGATCACATCGATGGCGCTATTGAGCTTGTTGGGATCGATCTTCATGTAGAAAATGGATTGGTCAATGCCACCAGGAGTCAACGCATGCACCGTCGCGGTTGTGCCTAAAAGAGGATACAGGCTGGCACCGAAGCTGGAAGAGCGATAGATGCCCACCACGGTAATCGTGCGCGTGCTTACACGATCAAGTCCGGTCAACGTTATTTTGTCGCCAAGTTTCAGGTGTAGAGGATCAAGATTGGCTAGCTGGTAGGAGATCAAAGCGTGATCGGTGCCAGCATCTTGTGGGCCGAGATTGCGACCAGCCGTGATACTCAGAAATTGGGTACTGGGCAACTGATTATTAGCCACATCATAGCCCTCAATACCACTCAGATAGTAGAGTGTGCCAGTCCGTCCCAACGATGTCGTTGAGGGATCAGCCTTACTTCCCGTCGGTAGGAGGTTCTGAATGGGCTGATTATTGATGGCAACAGGGGCTGTAGTAGCGAGCGTTCTCCGTTGATAGGAAGCGAGGCCAGGGAGAGAAACAAGGGTGTTTTGCAGTTTCGTTGTATCGGTACTTGAAGTAATCGAGACGACATTATAGTTCAGTGAGTGCGAGATGAGATTATTCACCTGATCGCGTAGATCCTGACCCAGCACCAGAATCAGGCCAATTGTGAAGATACCCACGAACAGAGCTAGCATAGTTGTCGTCGTGCGAGCACGTTGACGATTCAGGTTACGCAAAGCCATCTTGGTGACAGCCTTCCAGGTGCGTGGAACCAGCATAATGGACAGGAAGAGCACAGAGATGATCAGCAGCAAGATGCCCAGGGTTGGCTGGCGCTGGTAGAGCAGGACTGAGAGGACAATGCCGAGCAACGCAACAGCCAGGAAGGCAAAGTTAAAGCCTTCCGGCACCGGAATTTTGCTGATCACAAAGATGAGCAGGCCGAAGATCAGGCTCAGCAGGCCCAGGAAAACAAAAGTGCCGTAGACGGAGACAACGCCCAGGAAGATATCATTATTTAGAATAAAAACAGCCAGGATACAGAACAAGACGGAGAGCAGAATCAACAGGGCAGTGGTCAGCACGATACTTCCGATGCCACGCCCCTCCGGCTGATCACGAATGACATTTAAAGGGACGAATATTCGCGGCCTGTACGATGGGCAAAAGGCCAAAGATCAGAGCCGTTACCAGACCAATGCCGACGCCGCCACCGATAGTGAGCGGATCAAGGATAAACGGGAATATTCAGATCGAACGTCTGTTGCACGAGTGTGCGCACTATATAGCTGACACCAGTTGCAGCAATAGCCCCAATGATGCCACCGATGAGTCCTAGCAGGCCAGCTTCAAGGCCGAACAGCAGGTAAAGATCGAAGCGTCGATAGCCGGTAGTTTTGAGCATAGCAATCTCGGTCTTGCGCCTTGAGAGCAGCACCTGCATGGTATTGATGATGCCTACGCCACCAATCAACAGAGCCAGCAGGCCGGCGATCTCCAGGAACTTACGGATATTGTCGATAGTATCCTTCTGCTGTTGCAAAGCATCCTGAGCCGTCTGTGTCGAAGCAATCGGGAAGGCCGACTGAATCTGTTTCACCGCCTGATCGATATGGGTCTGATCGGGCGCATTCACATCGATAGTATCGTATAGAGGTTGCTGCCCGGAGGCTGCAAGTTGATAATCGTGCAGAGAGAGAAGGACGATGCTACCCGACTGAGCAAACACGCCTGAAGTGGAGACGATGCCTGCCAGTTTGACATGAAGGGTTGAGCCCTGACGGGATCTGGAGGCAAGATGAATATCAAACGTCGCGCCCACCTTTTTGCTGTACTGATCCACAAATGGTTGGGTCGCTACAACTTGATCATTTTTGAGCAGGGCAGAGACGGAAGCATTTTTAGGTGAGGTAAAGGTGGGTGGCGTCACAATAGGATAATTCGCTGGATCGACCACGCGGACGGTAAAGGATTGGCGCAGGGCGGTATTGACGCTCGTTGATCCTTGGACATTGATCTCGGCGGTATAAGCACTAATTGTACCGTTGCTTTTGAGTTTAGCAAAGGTTGCGAGATCGCTCTGTTTGAAGGGCTGGTTGCGCGAGGTGACGGCAATATCGCCACCATTGGCATCGCGCACGTTGCCATTAAAAGCATTGTTGATCATCAGGCCGACGAGTTGCAGAGAGACGATTGCCATAACGCCGACTGCGACACAGAAGATAGCCAGGAGCGTGCGTTGTCCACCACGAACGAGGGAACGCGTCGTGTAGTTGAAGTAGATGGAAGCCTTCACTGTGTTATTCTCCCACCGGTTTCATCGATAGAAGCAATCAGGCCATCGACGATGCGAATAGCGCGATCGGCATGAGAGGCGACCACAGGGTCATGGGTAGCGATAATAAACGTCTTGCCCGTTTGTTCGCGTAGGGTGGCGATTAATTGCAGAACATTCTCGCCATTTTTCGCATCGAGGTTACCGGTGGGTTCGTCGGCGATCACAATTGCGGGATCGGTCGACAGGGCGCGAGCGATGGCGACGCGCTGCTGCTCACCGCCAGAGAGTTGATTGGGGCGATGAGTGAGACGATGCGAGAGACCAACCAGGGTAAGCAAGCTCTTTCGCACGCGCCGAAGGAGAGCCTTTATGTTTACCCACATAGAGTGGAACTTCAACATTCTCCTGAGCGGTAAGCGTGGGGATCAGATTGTATGCCTGGAAGACCATGCCGATCTTATTATTGCGTACGGTTGCCAGTTTCCCTTCGGTCATCGTTGTGATATCGACGCCATCGATGAGGACCTGGCCGCTGGTGGGATTATCAAGGCCCGCGATGATACCCAGCAGCGTGCTTTTGCCGGAGCCGGAGGGGCCGACAATCGAGACAAAATCGCCGCTGAAGATCTGGAAGCTGATGCCTTTAAGAATATCGATGCGTTCACGACCAAGCGGCAGGCTTTTCGTGATGTTGCGTACGTCCATCACGATTTTGTGTTCGTGTACGGAAAGCGTTGCGGGGGAATGCTGTATCGTCGTTGTATCGTCCATGGACGGAATTGGCTCCTTTATTATGTGCGCGAGATGGCTGCGAATATATTGATTTATTCATATGACGTTCTATTATATTGTATCAGGTAGGGGGAGGGTACATACTCACGGAAGTACGCAGCGCTCGCAAGCGGGAGACGACCTGGGTGGGCTACAAAGTGCACCTCAGCAAGACGTGTGATCAGAACCCAGGCCGTCCTTGTCTGATCGTGAATGTGCACACCACCCAGGCTCCCGAGCACGACAGTCAAGCTATCGAGGAAATCCAAGAACAGGTGCGAAAGCAGGGCCTGGCTCCCCAGCAACAGTATGTGGATCAGGAGGATGCCAGTGGATTCACCGACAGAGTCATCAATCGCGCCCTACAGTGATTGACATGTGGTCCACAATCTAAGTATCCGGTTTTAATTTTTAAACAGCATGATTGCGTCCTCAATCAATTGGATCGCTACTTCAAATAAAGCGTCATGTGTTCTACGTCAAAGTAGCGATCGTGCAGTTTGAAAGCGCCACGCTCTATGCCCCAGGTCTCGAAACCCATTGTGATAAAAAGGTGACGAGCTTCTTTACTTGTGAGCACAACATCCAGATTGATCTGTTCTAACTCCGGTAGTTCCCTGGCATAGGCGATAGCTGCTTCCACCAACACTTTACCGACGCCTTTCCTACGCAACTCCTTCGGCACATACATACCCCAGATGATGCTTTTGTGACGCATCTTTGTCAGCGTTTCACGACGAAAGCCAGTCATACCAACCAGTGTATTCTCGTCGAAGGCACCGAAGGTTACATCGTCATCGCCATTCTCGTTATGTTTACCCAGATTTTGCGTGACACCAGCAATGCCACGTTCGAGAATTTCGGTATAGGTTGCACCAAACGATTCTGGATTTTCTTTCAGGGCACGCAGGCGTAGATTCCAGAATGCCTCCGCGTCTTTCGCAGTCAAAATACGTACTTCCATGTTTCCCACCTTTCTCCAAATACAAATTTGTGTAATTGAATATCTATTGTACTGTTGAGCACGATGAACACCTTACAGATATGTAGGGATTTTTCATCTGCTCATATAAAAGCATATCTTCAGAGCTTTGACCAGGGGTAATGCGATATTATATGGAGAGTAATTTAACCTGGATCGTTCCATCGCTACTTGCAGAAACGATGTGTTTGCCATCGGGTAGCCATAATAATGCCTGTACCGATGCTCCCGATCCGCGCTTTGTGAGAAGGACTGCGCCGGTAGTTGCATCCCAGACATAAATAACGTTATCCCGGCTGGCAGAAGCAATATGTTTGTTATCAGGCGACCACACAATACTACCAACCCATTCGCTATGGCCGCGATGTGTGACAAGTGGACGTTCTTTTGTGATGTCCCAGACCTGAACCATCTTGTCCTCACACGCGGATGCAATATGTTTGCCATCAGGCGACCATGCCAGTGCGCGAATCCAATTATTATGTCCACGATATGTAGCGGTCTTCAACCTTTTGCGCACATTCCATAATTGCACCTCGCGCCAGAAGCCGACGGCCAGGTATTTGCCATCGGGCGACCACGCCAGCGCTCGCGACCAGTATGAAGCATCGTGCGAAATAAAGATAGTGTTTCCGGTCAATGCCTCCCACACCTGTACAGAATTGTTTGTCCCGCCTCCGCTGTTTGAGGCAATGTACTTGCTATCAGGCGACCACGCCAGCGCATAAATCATGCCAGTGTGTCCATCATAGGTTGTGAGGCGATCACCATTCGTTGCATTCCAGACCTGTATCGTTTTGTCCAGGCTGGCCGAGGCAATATATTGTCCATCGGGCGACCACGCCAGCGCACTGATGCTGCCCGCATGGCCTCGATAGGTCTGGATACTTGCCCCCGTCATCGTTTCGCGTATCTGGACGGTTCGCTCCAGACCACCGGACGCAATTTTACGACCATCAGGCGACCATGCCAGCGCATAGACCGTATCTGAAGGGAGGCGATAAGTTGTATTGACATTCTCAGGGGATACGGCTGTTGGTCTCGTCTGGGTTTGCAGCGATGGTAAGACGATAGAGGAGATACTTCTTTCGCTCAGACTTGCCTGTTCCAGTGCATCCGCAAAATCTTTTATATGCACGAAACGCTGGCGGAAATCTTTAGCAAGCGCCTTCATGACAACTTCCTCCAACGCGGAAGAGATAGTTGGATGCTGCTCACGTAACGATGGAGGCGACATCATTACATGTTGAACCGCTATTTCCTGATATGAACCCTCAAATGGGCGTGTTCCGCACAACCACTCATACACGACAATGCCCAATGCATATTGATCACTGGCCGGACGTGGTTTGCCGCGTGCCTGCTCCGGTGCCATATAAGCAATTGTGCCTGAAATATCACGGGCAATTTCATGTGCGGAACTCTGCGTCACTATCGCGAGACCAAAATCGCTCAGCAGAACCTCCTCGTGACGACCAAGCAACATATTTTCAGGCTTCACGTCGCGATGAATTAGTTTTGCATCGTGAGCATGCTGCAAAGCATCCGCACATTGTTTTACATAATACACAATCTTCTCTAGAGGCAGACGGGTTCCTCGTGGATAATGTTGGCGCAAGGAACCATTGGGCGCGTATGCCATCACCAGAAACGGCGTCTGTTCCTCCACACCAAAGTCCAGAACACGTATAATATGCGGATGTTCCAATTGAGCTATTGTGCGTGCCTCCTGGCGGAACTGCTCAATTTCGTCGGGGGTCAACTGCGCACCCAACACCTTGATCGCGGCCTGTGTGCCCAGGTAGATATGCTCACCCAGGTACACATCAGCAAAGCCACCATGCCCGAGTAAGCGCTTGAGGCGATAGTGACCAAACTGTTGTCCCGTGCGATCAGTCATGCTTGACCCCTTTTCTTTTTACGTATTCCAATCCCAAATAATCTTCCTGTATAGTGTAGGCAATGGGGTAGATACTGTCAAGACGAGGGGGCATAAGAAGAAGGTCCTCCGTTCATCTGGAGGAAAATGATGCATCAAAAAACACATAAAAGCGCGTAAAATGGTAGGGACTCGATTGTATCGCGTCCGCAATTCATTGAATTGTGACCCACGGTTGATAAATCACGGACGCGATACAATCGAGTCCCTACCATTTTACGCGCATTGCGGGCGCGGGCACCGTGCTTCCGTTATGCTTCCTCGTAGCGTCCACCGAGATGTTGGGCGAGGAATTTCTCGGCGGCAGCGTAGAATTTGATGCGATTCTCTGGTTTGGCAAAACCGTGCCCTTCATCGGGGAAGAGCATATACTCGTAGTCAATGCCTTTACTCTTCATAGCCGCCACGATCTGCTCGGATTCGGCCTGTTTGACGCGCGGATCGTTTGCACCTTGCGCGATCAGCATGGGAATCTTGATCTGATCAGCTTTGTAGAGCGGCGAACGAGACTTCAAGAACTCTTCCTCCGTATCGGGGTTGCCAACGCGTTTATGGAATGTTGCGAGAAATGTCGCCCAGTAGGGTGGAACTGAATGAATCAACGTCACGAGATTACTGGGGCCGACGATATCAACTGCACAACAGAAAAGGTCGGGTGTGAAGGTTGCGCCAACCAGAGCGGCATAGCCACCGTAAGAGCCACCATAGATAGCAACTTTCTTGGGATCAGCGATACCTTGCGCAATCGCCCATTGGACTGCATCAACCAGGTCGTTATGCATATTGCGCCCCCACTCGCGATCACCCGCATTGAGGAAGTTTTTGCCGTAGCCAGTCGAGCCACGGAAATTTACTTGCAGGCAGGCATAGCCACAATTCGCAAACCATTGTGCTTCAGGATTATATCCCCACCCATCACGCGCCCATGGTCCACCATGCACATTTAGCACCATTGGCAGATTTTTCGCATCTACCCCGGTGGGCACAGTAAGATACCCATGAACCGTCAGGCCATCCCTCGAAGTAAAAGCGATAGGACGCATGGAAGCCATGGTATATTTGCTCAATTCGGGCTGATTCTCGAAGAGAAAGGTTGCACTCTGCGCCTCGCGCGAATAGGCATAGAAAGGGATCGGGCCATTATCAACATTGAAGGCAACCAACCAGGTATTATCGGCATCATCGCGGCTGACCAGGGAAAAATCGCCCTCATGAATATCGTGGATACGGTCGAAATCAAGCTGAATCGACTCGTCCAGCAGTGTCCATTCGAGGCGGTCGCGATTGAAGGCAACGGCCTGCACCTCATATGTATCGGGATGAATCATCACGTTGCTCACGTCGTACTGAGGATCTTCTGCGATTAGTAAAAGATCACCTGTAGCGAGATTGAGCTTGACCAGGCGGCTGGCATTCGCATCACGTGCATCTTCAAGATAAAGAGACTGACCGTCAGCGGTGAAACCAACGGGACCACTATTCAACGCATCATCTGCATTCCAGGTCAGAATCTTCTTCCAATCGCTCTGCTCGTTATCGCGCACCAACAATTCCAGGCCACCATCAGGTTGCGCAGTGACCGCTCCACGTACTTTGAAATGTGTATCAGTAACCCAGCCTGCCACATTGCCTGGATTTTCTGCAACGAGGGTCAGTTCGCCCGTTGGCAGATCGAGGTGATAGACATCGTGCACCTGCGGATTGTCTTTATTGAGACCAATCAGCAGTTCGTTGGGAAAATGCTTGCTGCTATCGATTACACGCGCCTGCACATTTTCAAACGGCGTCAGGTCACGCGTCTCTTGCGTCTCCAGATTGGTGGCATACAGATGCCAGTTCTCGTTGCCACCTGTATCTTGAATATAGAGAATGTGTTTATTATCATGGGTCCAGGTATAAGCGCGAATGCCGCGCTCAGTATCTTTGGTGACGGGCTGGAAATCGCCGCCGACGGTCCCAACCCAGACGTTGAGCACATTGTTGACGGGTGCCAGATAGGCCATGCGTTTCCCATCGGGTGCGATCCTGGGGCTGGTCTTCACGGGATTGCCAAACAGGACATTGCGTGGAATTAATGCAACCTGTGGTGTTGTGGTCATATATTACTCCTCTATAGTACTATCAGGACGTTCCGCATCTATAGCAAGATCGGATCGATTGAAGCTAGAAATAACTTCTTCAGCTACATTCTCTTCAAACGCCTCACGTAGCGCTCGAAAATCCTCTGGCTGATGTACGGCTGTACAGCTCCGTATCTTCTCCATAATTGTAACCGTTTTTGTCCACTTTTATCCACTTTTTCCCATAACCGATACACCAAATAGGTAGGGACCCGATTGTATCGCGTCCGGGATTTATCCACCCAGGGCCATGGTCAATGAATTGCGGACGCGATACAATCGGGTCCCTACCTATTTGGTGTATCTTCGTCGTTTTCATGCATCCATTTGGCAAAATTTCGTATTAGCTGGAGTAGGTGCCTACACTTTCGCGCCAACCATCTCGCAATACACATTATACGTCTGCTTCGCAATCTGGCCCTGCGTGTAATTATCTAATACGCGCTGGCGACCACGTTGCGCAAGGTCGGCATAGAAGTCTGGATCATCGAGCAACTTCTGCACACACGCAGCTCAGTTCCTGAGCATTGCCTTCTGGAAAAACAAGTCCTGCATCAGCAATCACATGGGGAATCTCGCCGCTGTCGGAACCGATGACGGGCGTTTCGCAGGACATCGCTTCAGCAAGCACACGGCCAAATTGCTCTTTCCAGTTGGAACGCGTCAGAGAGGGCAGCACAAATGCGTCGAGGCTCTCCATTTCACGGGGCACTTCATAGGTTGGGACGCCGGGTTTGAAGATTACACGCTCACTCACGCCCAGGCGCGTTGCCAGTTCTTCCAGGGTGCTCTTCATGGGTCCGTTACCAATAAAGGCAACGCGGCAGTAGGCAGGAAGAGATGGCAGAGCTTCAACCATCAAAGTCAGCCCTTTTTCCTCTTTCAGGCGACCGATAAAACCCATAGTGAAGGGAGCATCCGGTTGGCGTGGCTGACGTGGAGTGCTACGACTATAGATCTCGGTATCGAAACCGAACTGCGGGATAATATGAATGGGACCCTGATAGCCTTTACGGCGCAATACATCGGAAGCATCACGATTGCCGGCAAGAGCTGCCGAGGCATGACGATAATTATACAATTCAAGCTGACGAAAGGGTGGCGGATAGGTCCGATAGAGGTTTTGCCAGGTAAAGAACAGAGCACGCGCCTTCACTTGCTCTGCCAGACGCATGGCATGGAAGGTCGCGAAATTATAGGGCTCCTCATCGATATGGACGATCTCTGGCCTGACATCACGCATAATCTGGCTGAGTTGGGGATAATAGTGCAGGTGGAAGTTGCCATTCAGAGCCATTGGCGTCACAATCATGCGATAACCACTGGTATAGAGACGTTCGAGCATCTGCTTGCTTCCATCGTCGCTCAACCAGTACTCAGGGGTCACCAGCGTTAATTCAACGTCCGGGCAGCGAGCAATCTCTTCCAATTTGCGTTGCGACGTTCCTGCGACCAGGGCTTTTGAAATCATTAATACACGCATCGTCTACTTCTTTCTCCATGCACTACTCTTCTTACTTGCCAGGACTTCTTCATAGACTGCTAACGTTTCGTGAGCAGTTTTTTGCCAGTTGAATTGGGCGGCACGTTGTAATGAACGAGCACGCAGGTCAGTCTGTAAGACCTCATCGGACAGAACACGCCGCATCGCCTCGACAAGTTGCGGGGTATCGTCTGGATCAACCATAAGCGCAGCATCGCCTACGACTTCGGGCAGCGAGGTACGATTTGAGCAAACGACAGGCGCACCACAACTCATTGCCTCCAGCGGGTCCAGGCCGAAGCCTTCATAGAGCGAAGGGAAAACAAACAGGCTGGCACCACTATAGAGCGCAGGCTTATCTTCCTCTTCCACAAAGCGATAAATGATCTGGCCCGTCATGCCCAGATCTGCGGCAACTGGGCGTGGATCTGGGAAAAGTGGCCCCTTCTGTCTATCCGGATTGCCTGCAATAAGCAATTGCAGGTCGGGATCACCAAGCAAACGATGCACATGTGAGAAGGCGCGAACCAGTTGTGGCACATTCTTGCGCTGATCCAGGCCTCCAAGGTAGAAGATATAGCGCTCGTTCAAACCGTAACGTGCACGCGTCTGCGCCAGAATTTCGGGATCGGTGACCGGTTGATACTCCTCACCAGCCGCTTCGTAGATAACACGAATGCGCTCAGCGGGGCAGTTTAAGGACATCGATGATATCCTGTCGGGCATGCTGAGAAACGGTAATGATCTGAGTTGCATTATGTGCAGCACGAGCTACGAGACGCATATAGGATTTGATGCGTGTATCTGGCTGATAAGCAGGCAGACGCATTGGAATAACATCGTGGATCGTCACTATCGTTGAGGTACGTGGGAAGAAAGGGGGAGCGAAGTAAGGAACATGGAAGATATCCACGCCATGCTTTTTAGCCGCTGCCGGGCCTGTAAACTGTTCCCACACTACCTTGCCAACATTACGATTCTTCGCCGCAAAATCCGGTAACGGCTGCACATGATAAGGAAAAGTATTCTGAGAAATCTCTACTGGCTGTGGCCCCAATAAAACATATTCATTCTGAGAATCAATCTGAGCAAGTGCAGAAAGAAGATGGGTCATATATTGCCCACTACCCGTGGCAGGATATTGAAAAAAAAGAGCATTTATACCAATTTTCATAAAACAAGTTCCTCATTGGAGAAGTCTGTCTCGCCATCGTACAGCTTCTGGTACACCTGTATCATTCTACGAGCAGACATGTCCCATGTATACTTTTGGGCTTGCCGATAGCCTTTCTGGACCATTTCGGCACGTAGTTGCTCATCTTCTAGCAACGTCTGAATTGCCTGGGCCAATGCAGCTATATTATTGGGATCGACAAGCAGGGCCGCATCGGCGACTACCTCTGGTAAAGAAGACGTATTGGAGGTAATTACTGGGGCACCGCAGGCCATTGCCTCAAGAGGGGGCACACCGAAACCTTCGAAAAAAGAGGGGAAGGCGAAGATATCAGCCATACTATAGAGGGTAATTAGTTCAAGATCGGTCACACGACCCAAAAAACGCACTTTACGCTCAAGCTTTAGTTCCGCGACCAGATTGCGCGTCTCCTCATAGAGCCAGCCGTGACCACCAGCCAGTGCAAGCATAGCGGGGCCACCTTTTTTCTTCTGTGCCTGATAGAATGCTTTAATCAGACCTGCATGGTTTTTGCGTGGCTCCAATGTGCCAACGCCGAGCACAAGAGGATGTTTCAGATCAAACTTATGACGCGTCGCATTTAAAAGTAGCGGATCAGTAATGCGCCGAAAATCGGGTGCGACACCATTAGGAATAACTGTCAGCTTCTCGCGCGGTGTCTGAAAATGTTCGACCAGGGTGCGACTCACCTCGGAGGAGACCGTTGTCACTACATCGGCGGCGGCAACAGCCTCGGGGACCACTTTACGCAAGTAGTCGGCCAATGAAGGCACTGCATACTCCGGATGTTCCAGGAAGGCGAGATCATGAATAGTGACGACCTTGCGCACCTTTTTGGGGAGTGGTGGCAGGACGAAATCTGGCCCATGATAGATATCGGTTGCACCAGAAAAAAGCGTTGCGGGAATGGGCAGATGCCAGCGATACCAGAGGATATTCAGATAACGGTCGGGAAGAAATATGCTGCGACCCCGTACATTTGCAGCGGTCGGGAATTGATGCTCGGCTGTCGGTTTGCCACTTGTAAGCAATGTATAGTGATCATTGGCATCTTGCGTCAGAAGAGCATGCAATCAGATTACGTACATAGGCTCCGATACCTGCTCCCTGGCGTATAGCGGCGGTATAGTCAATAGCGATGCGCATGAAATTTCCTTCATACCTTTACTGCACAAACCCTGAAGGGACACCAAACAGGCCCAGAGGAGCGCCACCGAGAAGATGAAAATGGATATGAAAGACGGATTGCTGCGAATCAGGACCGGTATTCACAACCACGCGATACCCACTTTGATCAATGCCTAGTTCGCGGGCAAGCTTTCTAGCGGTTGCCATGATTTTGAGCATGATCTGATCATCTTCCGGTCCAAAATCGTTCATAGAGTTGGCAATATGGTGACGCGGGATGATCAGGACATGATATTTTGCTTGCGGATGGATATCATGAAAGGCCAGAACATCTTCATCCTGGTAAGCGATCTTAGCTGGAATCTCGCCAGCGGCGATGCGACAAAATAAACAATCAGCGACGAAATCTTTTTTTGTATCCATAGGGATACCCTCCAGAAAATTATTAAAAATACAAGGGAACACGAAGCACACACGGGGGACGCGGGATTATAAATGGCACGGGAAATATATGGGGGACGCGGGATTATGGACGCACGCGGGATTATAAATGGCACCCCTACACCATTGGGGGGCATCATACAAATCCCGCGTGCGTCCATAATCCCCGCATTCCTCATATATTTCTCACGCGTTCCCTATGAACTCATTTTACGCCTCTGAAGCACCTTCAGTTACAGAAACAGTCTCCGTGGTTGCATCCGTATTCTCAGGTGTCGGAGTCGTGGCTTCGGCATCTTTTGCAACTGATGAAGAGTCTTCGCTTACGGAAACTGCTTCCGTGGTTGCATCTGGATTTTCAGGTGTCACATCCTTAGCTTCAGGTGTCGCATCCGTGGCTTCGGCATCCTTTACAGTAGCCTGGGCAGTTGAAGCTTCTTCAGCCGATTGTTCGACTTGTTTTGGTTGCTTTTCCTTCTTCTTGTGAAGAACAAAGTCGGGTCCATGCAGTACAGGATCGTTATACTGAGGTAGATTCATTTCCAGGCGGATAGCCTTGATGGCCTGGTAGACAACGCCGGGTTTAATATCAAGCTGTTCGGCGATCTGCTTGTGAACGCCCACATCTGGAACTGGTAAGAGTGGAAGGTATGCAACTTTGATGCGTTCCAACTCTTCTGCTGGTCCTTTATATGTTTGCAATTCCCACCAACTGGGGATATCTTGTCGGGCACGTAAGTCTTTTATGATTTTCTTGACGGCCTTTTTCGGTATGCCAAGTTCGTGCGCAATCTGCGTCCGAATGCCATCGAACTCAAGGGGCGTAGCCAGTTCGAGGTAGCGCTCCTCTACTTGAGTGATCTGTTCGGGTGTTGGCACAAAAGGCAGAGGTGGTGGTATTTTCTCGCGTTTCGGTTTAGGTGGTGCAGCCGGTTTACGTACGCCGGGCTTTCCCTTGCCCCTTGGTTTCTGATTGCCGCCGGCGGGGCGGGGGCCAGATGGATAAGGCCTATCGGGGCGTGGACCACGAGGGGGCACTCCCTCCATGGGTTGGCGTGGCCTTTGTCCCAGGGTAGAACCTGGCAAGCCGGCACCCCCTCCTACGCGATAGCCGCCGGGAGTACGTTCACGATCTTCACGATACGCGCCTGGTCCACGGCCTTCATAATTGCTGCCCCGCTCACGATCTTCACGATACGCGCCTGGTCCACCGGGTGAACGGTAGCCGCCGGGGCCGCTGCGATCATCTCTGGAGGCAGGGGAAATTGATGGTTTAGGATGTGTTGGCGGAGGATCAGGTTCGGCAACTTTTACATCCTGAAGAGTATCCAGCCAGTGGGCGGTGCCACTCTGAACAGGTTTAGGTTTGGGAGGTGGCGGAACGACCGGGCGCGGCCCTGGAACAGTTCCTCCTCCGGGCTTATTTGCAGCAGGTGGCGCGTTTTTAGTCGCCATCTTTTCTTTTCTAGCTTTTTGCGTGCAATCGGGGCAAGTTACTTCTTTAGCATTAGCCGACTGAAACCACTTGCCGCAGGTGATGCACCGCATTTTTACTTTACTCATGCGTGGACTTCTCTCCTGTACCATCAAAAAACTGACATTTTACTTAAGCGTCGGGAATGCACTTTTCAGTATAGTGCCTATGGCGTGGTTTTGTCTACCCCTGTGTGAGAACGATACCAAATTGAGTCATCACATCTACACTCATCTTGCTCCACTGATTTGTCAGACAGACTCTGAAAATTTAGTGTCAATAGACCTTAATTTGGGCGTTGTAGCTATGATTGATCGCTCGTCCCTCCGATATCACGCCCTGACCCTGAAATCTTTCATACATCACCATTGGATACGAGAACTCCTTACTCCTATCCAGTATAAAAAGGCTCTCCTAATACAAAAAGCGTGGTCATTTCTCAGGCCACGCTCTTTATTCTTAAAGGTCTTCATCCAGCATGAAAGGCAGGTTAATACCCTGTCAACCGTCATTGCGCCTTTTGTAGAGGATCGGAGACCTCCTACCAGTAGTCAGCTATACCACCTTAAGATATTGCACACTGAATAACTGCTGTGCATCTGTCCATACGCGCTCGACGGTAAAGCCAGCACATGCAGCAAGTTGCGCAAACTCTGCCGAGGTATATTTGTACGAACTCTCCGTCCAGATACTCTCGCCGAGCTTGAAGGAAAATTCGCTTTCGCCAATATGTACAACCTGATGCTTGAGGCTCACCAGATGCATCTCGATACGGCTCTGGCCAGGGTTATAGAAAGCATAGTGACTAAACTGGTCCAATTGGAAGTCGCCAGCCAGTTCCTGATTGATACGTTCAAGCAGATGCAGATTGAAGCGAGCCGTTATACCTTTTTCATCGTTATAAGCACGGTGCAGGATGTTGAAGTCTTTCTTCAAATCCACACCAATCAGCAAACCCCCACCTTTACACGTTTTGGCAATCTGTTGCAAAAAGCGTATAGCAGGCTCACGATCAAAGTTGCCGATGGTCGATCCAGGAAAGTAGGCAACTCTTTTTGAAACTGGAACCGAAGGTGAGGGCAATGCAAAATCGCTTGTATAGTCTGCACAGACTGGAAACACCGCTAGAGTGGGATACGCAGCGGCAAGCGAGGCGGCAGAGCGTTGCAAATGCTCTTTCGCAATATCAATGGCAACATAACCTGCCGGCTTATGCAGCGCATCCAGGAGCATGCGAATCTTCGTACTGCTGCCACTCCCATATTCAATGAGTAAGCAATCGGGTCCAACAAGAGATACAATCTCAGGCATAGACTCTTGCATAATTCCGAGTTCAGTACGCGTAGGGTAGTACTCATCTAACAGACAGATCTGCTCGAATAGCAGGGAACCAGCATCGTCGTAAAAGTACTTGCTAGGCAATTCTTTTTTCGCATCCTGCAATCCTTGCAGGACATCATTGCGAAATGTGTTCCGTTGCGGTTCAAAATCATAGAGTTCCAGAGGACTCTTTTTCTGCTGTTGGATGCTACACCTCCTTTGCAAGTCGAATACCCATAAATTGCCATTGAGCGTTGGCGGGAAAGAAATTGCGATAGGTAGGTCGCATGTGCGAGAGGGAAGTAGCGCACGAACCACCACGCAGGACATACTGGTTGCACATGAATTTCCCATTGTACTCGCCGATAGCTCCGGGGCCGGGCCGGAAGCCTGGATAAGGTGAATATGAGCTTTGCGTCCATTCCCATACGTCACCGTACATCTGCGTAAGTTTGCCACTGGCAGTATTTCGGAGCAATGGGATGATACAAACCATTCTCAACAAAGTTTCCTGCAATGGGAATATCCTGTGCAGCGACCTCCCACTCGGCTTCGGTGGGAAGGCGGGCGTCGGCCCAGCGTGCATACGCGTCCGCCTCATAGTAGCTGACGTGGCAGACGGGTTCAGCTTTATCAACTTCGCGCAGGCCAGAGAGCGTCATCGTCCACCATTGTCCATCGCGCTTCTCCCAATATAATGGAGCTTCCCATTCTTGCGCACGGACGGTGCTCCAACCTTCCGAGAGCCATAGAAGGGGATTTTGATAGCCACCATCCTCTATGAACTCCAGGTACTCGCCGTTCGTGACCAAACGCGAGGCCAGTTGGAAAGGCTGCAAGAACTCGCGGTGCCGTGGCCCTTCATTATCAAAGGCAAAGCCCTCGCCCTCATGTCCAATCCAATAGATCCCCTCAGGAAAGGAGACCCATTCTAGCGGTGCAACTGGCGATGCATGTATAGCTGGACGTTCTTTATACACTGGATAAAGTGGATTACATGAGAGGACGTGCTTGAGATCGGTGAGCATCAATTCCTGATGTTGCTGCTCATGATGGAAGCCAAGCGTAATAATGGGCGCAAATTCTGACAGGCGTTGCTCGTCAAGGGTTGCAAGCAGAGCGAGAACCTGTTGATCGACATACTTGCGATACTGATAGGTCTCCGCGACCGTGGGACGCGAGATCAAGCCCCGGTTGGGGCGACAATGGCGCTCTCCAAGCGTATTGTAGTACGAGTTAAAGAGGTACGCATACTGGGGATGCAGAGACTGATACCCAGGAATAGCCGGAAAGAGCAGAAATGTCTCAAAGAACCAGCTCACATGGGCCAGGTGCCACTTCGTCGGACTGACATCTGGCATGGACTGAACGACATAATCTTCAGTGACGAGCGGTTCACATAGATGCTCGGAGAAGCGTCGAATGTCCTGATACCGTTCCATGAAGTAAGTCTTTGAGGGGGATTGGGATGAAGCACTAAGTGGACGGGCTTGAATGGATTCGGTCATAATCTTTTCTCCTACTGTTTGTCTATCCAGCTGTAAAGCATAATCGAGACAACATCGCTATGCGCAACTCCTCCCACGGCTAATATGTATGACATATCATCCGCAGAAAGCACAACCACATAGCTTTTCAAAGAGATCTTCCCCCTACCACCCGTCCAATTGTAACATTTTTCGCGTAGAATATCTATGCGCATATCCCGTTTGATTAGTCTGGATACGCTCTCTACGCTATAGCAAAATTTAAATGCATATTATGATAATTCATACATAACGTTTGCAACTGCTGTTAAGGCTGCCGTCTCGGCCCGCAAGATGCGTGGACCTAATGTGACTGGCTGCACGTTATGGCTACGGGCCTGTTCAATCTCCTCTGCCAGCAAGCCACCTTCTGGACCTATGAACAGGACGACGGTGAATGGGTCTGAAGCATTTGTCGACTTTCGTTCGGTTGCCGCATTCCGCAAAGCATCACGCAAGCTCAATCCCTGCTCTTCTTCCCAGGGAATCAAGGCCAATGCGCCAGATGGTATGTGGGTGAGAGCGTGGAGCAAAGAACAAATAGGCAATAATTCAGGTATGCGAGCACGACCACATTGCTCGGTAGCTTCCTGAATGATACGTTGCCAACGCTGTATCTTATTGGGACCAGCATCTTCCAGGCCAGACATCGAGCGGCGACACAGCACAGGGGAAAAGGTCGCAACTCCCAGTTCTGTCCCCTTCTCCAGAATCCACTCGAAACGGGCCGATTTGAGCAATCCCTGGCATAGAATAATGCGGATGGGAGATTCGCTTTTGCCCGCTCGACGCTCTAATAGCTCGACCTCGACGCCTGAACGTCCACTCTTGACGATCGAACAGAGTAGCTCGTCGCCGCTATTATCTAGCAGGATGAGTTGTTCGCCAACGGTAAGGTGCAGGACATCTTTTACTTGATGGGAGAGTTTCTCTGGTAGGACAAGTAAGGTATTGTCAGTTTTGAGAAGGTCGGGTGGGATAAAAAAACGGTGCATCTACATTCCCTTCCGCCAGACCAGCGCCAACCAATCCTCAATCATCACCTGCTTGACCAGTTCCAGACCCGCCTCCCGTAACGGTCCCTCAGCATCCGGACGACGCGCCTCGATAATGCCACTGGCGATCAGCAAGCCACCGGGCTTCAAGACGCGGGCCAGTTGAGGAGCGATCGATCCAATAACGTGCGCAATAATATTCGCGACGACAAGATCGTACTGGTCAGCCATGCGTGTAGCTTCCGCATCGTCGAGCAGGCCAAGCACGACTTTGACACGCTCACTCAGGCCATTCAGCGCAACATTTGCTGTGGCACTTTCGGCGGCAACACTGCTATTATCGATGGCATAGACGCTCTCCGCACCCAACAGTGCAGCGTCAATAGAAAGAATTCCTGAACCAGTTCCGACATCCAACACATGCATTCCGGGCCGCACATACTCCTCCAGTTGTTCAAGGCACATACGTGTGGTCGGATGCAGGCCGGTACCGAAGGCCATACCAGGATCGAGCGTTAACACAACTTCGTCGGGCTTCGGTGTGTATTCGCGCCAGGAAGGACGAATGACCAGACGCTTGCCTATGTGGGTAACGTGAAAGAATTCTTTCCAGGCATTGGCCCAGTCCTCTTCATTGACGGTACGTGTCTCCAGCTTGCCGACGAAATGTGCACCCAGGCTCGTAAAATGCCACAGGCCCTCTTCCACACGCTGACGCACTTCCTCTTCTTTGCCATCAATGGGGGCATAAGCACGGACCTGCACGGGCTGTCCAGTCAAAACACGGTACTCCTGCCCCTCATCAATCAACTCTATCGGCTCTTCTATGACCACACCCTCGGATGTGTAGCGGCTAAGTAGTTCGCTTACGGATTCTACGGCGTCCGGATGCACCTGGACAGCTAATTCTAACCAATACATTGCTACAAATTCCTCTATTCTCAATTATTATTTTACGTGCGTGTTTTATTTATATGGGCGCGATAAATCGGGCCCCTACGCCGATACATTATAGTAATCGTATGTTGTTTTGATGCGGAAACCACAGGAGGTATAGAGTCCGATGGCGGGAGTATTATCCGTTTCCACATCGAGCATAATGGTTTGCTGACTGGTGGTACGGATCATGCGGATCGCCTCCTCCAGCATCTGACGCCCATAACCACGTTTACGATAATCGGGCACCACGCCAAATCCATAGATACCGATGACGCCATCGAATTCGTCGAGGCGTAGCGTTCCGACTGGTTCTTCGCAACTTAGTTCGCCCTCGCCAAAAGTTGCCAGATAGATGTGTGGTGGCGGCTCCTGCGCGAATCTCTTCAGCAAGTTTGCCGTGACCAATGGCTCAGGATCGTCAAAGCTGGCGGATAGGACTTTGGCAACAGCATCGATATCACCTCTCCCGACTTCATGAAACGAGAGGCGATCGTCAAATGTAGAACGTTCCTGAAAGTTTTCCAGGACCATTTCATGTTCAGAGAAGTCTAATCTGGCTCCAATGGCTTTTACATATCCCTGTCCACTGAGCGAAGCTTGCTCACAGACCAGCAGCAAGCGGGGAATTTCTCTCAGCCGACACTCCTCTCGGGCCGCAACCAGCAGAGCTGTACAAATTCCTTTGCGCCTGAATTCTGGACGAACCATTGCGACAACCTCTTTTTCGTCCATTCCCCAGTCGTCCAGAGCAAGATAACCGACAAGCATATTCTGCTCATAATAGAGGAAATCGTTGTTTGCGCGACCAGAGCGCTCATGCAACATGGTAAAGCTCAGGCGCATATAAAGGCCTTCATACGTATTACACAGATCCGTCAATTGCTTAATCTCTGCAATTTCCATCTCCGTCAAAGTGGATTTTTTTATAAGACCCTGACGTTGTAGCTGGGACATGTTTTCCTCCAGGTAGCTAAAATACAGCAGGTTCCATGTATTCGCCAAAGACTGTGCGGAAAACATCCATGATTTCACCTAGGGTAGCATAGGCTTTGACGGCTTCAAGTAACGCGGGCATAGTATTTTCGGTTCCTTCACAAGCACGACGCAGACCAGCTAGAGTTTCTCTTACAGCCGTCTGGTCACGTTCACGCCGCACACGATTGAGACGCTCAAGATGGGCCTTCTCGCCCTCATAGTCAACATAAAGAGTTGGAATTTTGACTTCCCCTTCCACTGTATAGCCATTGATGCCCACAATAGTACGCTCGTGCTGATCGATCTCCTGCTGGTATCGGTAGGCGGATTCGGCGATCTCGCGTTGAAAAAAGCCATTCTGAATGCAGGCAAGCACACCACCCAGAGCATCAATACGTTGCAGATAGTCCATAGCAGCCTGCTCGGTCTCATTGGTCAGCGACTCGATAAAGTAGGAGCCGCCCAGGGGGTCGACAGTATTGGTGACACCGCTCTCACTGGCGATGATCTGTTGTGTACGTAGAGCAATCAGGGCTGCCCGTTCGGTAGGTAAGGCCAGTGCCTCGTCAAGCGAGTTGGTATGCAACGAGTTCGTACCACCCAGAACGGCGGCCAACGCCTGGATAGTTGTACGCACAATGTTATTATCCGGCTGCTGCGCGGTCAAAGAGACGCCTGCGGTCTGAGCATGACAACGCATGAGCCAGGAGCGCGGATCTTTAGCCCCATAGCGTTCGCGCATCAATCTGGCCCACAGACGACGAGCGGCACGGAACTTGGCAACCTCTTCAAAGAAATCATTGTGCACATCAAAAAAGAAGGAGAGGCGAGGTGCAAATTCATCAATGCCCAGACCGCGTGCCAATGCTGCATCAACATAAGCCAGACCGTCAGCAAGCGTAAAGGCCAGTTCCTGCACAGCCGTCGCGCCCGCCTCGCGGATATGATACCCACTGATGCTGATCGTATTCCAGCGCGGCATATTGCGCGTGCCAAACTCGATGGTATCAACAACCAGCCGGAGCGAGGGTTCGGGTGGAAAGAGAAATTCCTTCTGTGCAGTATATTCCTTTAATATATCGTTTTGCAACGTGCCACCAAGCGAGGCCATAGGAAAACCACGCTTCTCAGCATTCACGATATACATAGCCCAGATGGCGGCGGCAGGACTATTGATCGTCATGGAGGTTGTGATCTTATCCAGCGGCAGGTCAGCAAACAAGATCTCCATATCGGCCAATGAAGAGATCGCCACGCCGCATTTACCGAACTCCCCTGCGGCTAATGGGTGATCAGTATCATACCCATACAATGTTGCCATATCGAACGCCGTGGAGAGACCTGTCTGGCCCTGTTTCAGCAGATATTGGAAGCGTGCATTGGTATCTTCGGCGGTTCCAAAGCCCGCAAACATACGCATAGTCCAGGGTTTTGCGCGATACATGGTTGGTTGCACGCCGCGCGTATAAGGATATTCGCCCGGCATAGCAAGATCACGCGTATAATCAAGTGACGCATTATCCTGTGGCATATAAACGCGCTGCACCGGGACGCTCGAAGTCGTCATTAGATGGGACCGTTCAGGCTGGCGCTCAAGGGATTTCTTGAGGGTCGTCTCTTCCCATGTCGTACGCTTCACCGTCAGGCACTCCAATTCGGCTGCATCAAAAAGGGTACCTTGTTCGACAACAGGCGGCTGTGACTCTGTCGATCTCTGCTCAAGCATGCTGATGAGGTCTCCTCCAGGAGTTACAAGGCAAGAAGCGACTTGCATAATATTGCGCTACAGTTTTTGTCAGAGACATTGTAATACTTATACGTGGGGATTACCAGTAGGGGCACGATGGAGCGGAGCGAAATAAGCCCGCATGCCATAATTATACTAATTTCCAGGGTTATTTATAACCACCAAAGATTGCATGTCCTGCACGCATCCAATAACAATCGACGATGCTAAAGCCAACCTCGCTCAGCCAGCGTAATTGGTCGTTGAGAAGAGAGGGATGATCAATAGTATCAACATCGGGAAGATTGTAGTCATAGAGAAAATAGTTCCACTCGAGTTCGTTAAAACGCTGCCAGCCACTTAAATCTCCTCTCACCGCAACACTTTGCTCACGTACAATCTCGTCATACTGGTGTGCAAACAGTTGGGCAACGTGCTCATTGGCTGGTTTGATAATATCGGCGAGGAGCAGTGCACCGCCGGGTTCGAGGGACTTGCGCATATCGTGGAAAAGTTGACGTTTTTCCGTACCAAAGAGATGGTGGACACATAATGAGGAAAGAACACAACGCAATGGGATAGGGAGCTGTGTGCGCCAATCTTGTGCGCCGATATCAAACTGACGGATGGTAACACGATCTCCGAAACGGGTCAGGCGCTCACGCATATGGGCAAGCATCACATCCGAACCGTCGAGCGCGAGATAATGACAATTGGGGAAACGGTCTAAGATCTTCTCCGCCAGTTCGCCACCACCAGCCGCAAGTTCGGCGATGCTGAAAACCTCATCCTGCCGGGCAGGAATAAGATCAAGCAGCGTGTTTGTCTGCTCCACACGACCAGGGACGAAGATATCACTTATCGCAAGAAAAGACTGGGAATTGTCCTCATCCCATTGGTGGGTAGAATCTGGCGTATAATCACTCAAAATAAGCAGCCTTTCTATGACGAGACGGGAGACCATTGCTCCCATGTGAATGGTTCCCAGGGTTCTCTCTTGCGCAGCGTGCTCCGAATATGCGTCAATTGCTCCTGGATATGAGCAAGGTCACGCGCCATCTGAGGACCCTGGGGAGTAGGAAACACAAAATCTTTTGCACGAACATAGATTTTTTTCCAGTATGTATCACAGGTAGCAATCTCTTTGAGCAACTTCTGTCTATCTTCATTAGCCCTACTGGCTTCCTCAAGCATATCTACTTTTTGCTGTAATCGTGCGATCCATACTGGCAGTGGTCCTGCGCCTGCTTGTGACATTTTCTATCCCCTTTCCTGCGTTATAATAACCTCTAGAAATAGAGACTGAGATATGATGCTCTCTAAGAGTATACGGAAAAAAAAGGCTAAGTACAAGGAAGGGATACATATGAACGAAAGAGAAACCATCCGAGAAGTAAGCACACAAGAAGGCTATGCGCATTGGGCTGCATCTTATGACCTGGAACACAATGCTTTGATCGCTGTAGAAGAAGCTTACATTAATCCCATTCTGGCTCAACTTTCCGCCAAACGTGTCCTGGATGTAGGCACAGGCACAGGAAGACATGCATTAAAACTGGCACGTGGAGGAGCAAACGTGACAGCACTTGATCAGTCTCTTGAAATGCTGGCGGTAGCACGACAAAGAGCTCTAGACGAAGGTCTCTCCATCGATTTTCAGGTTGCCTCGCTCGATACAAGCTTACCTTTTGCGGACAATCAATTTGATCTTCTGGTATGTGCACTCGTGTTATGTCACATTCCTACGATGGATAAGACGATCAAGGAATTCGTGCGTGTTCTGAGACCGGGTGGCTTTCTACTGATCACAGATTTTCACCCCCATAGTGTGCAAGACGGGTGGCGTACCCAATTTAAGCAGGAGGGGGTAAAGTATCTTCTCCCGAATGTTCCCCATACGCGAGACGATTACTTGCAGGCACTTACAAGCAATGATTTGAACATTTTGAAGGAGATTGACATTACACTGAAAGAAGTGCCAGAAGGATATCTTTCCGATGAACTGCTTTATGGGCACGAAGAACAGTTGTTTTGTTTAATTCTTCTGGCACAAAAGTAGATGTGTGAGCAATTCAGCACCTCTCATGGAGGAGCCTGTACACTAGAATGTCCACTTCATCTCTTATCGAACCTATAGCTGCGCCTCAATCTCTGCCAGGCCTGCTTGCTGATAGATGCCCAGAATGTTACCCGCAGGGTCCTGAAAGAGAGCATAGACTTCGTGCTCGTCAGGGTTGACAGGCTGTACAATCTTGCCACCTGCAGCGATGATGGCCTCGATAGTTGTCGCGACGTTCGCGACCATGATGTGGACTACAAGACCTGGAGTATTGGCGGGCGGGCGTCCCGTTACCCACATGCCACTCACGCCGCCGACTGTATCATCGAAAGCAGTTGCGCCGTCATCGTGCTGCCTGATGGGCCAGCCGAAGACGCGTTGGTAGAACTGAGCTGACTCCGTGATGTCGATAGCAGGGATTTCGATGTAGCAGATCTTGCCAGTTCGGTAATTGGGGGATGGTGTTGGTGTTGTGGTCATGTCTCATCGCCTCTTTCTAATTCGAACTAGCGTTTCAATACAGGTGTCTTACATCCTTTCCTTCAATTGTAGATCATTAGTTCTATAAAAGCAAGAAACGTACCCGTTTCATGACTTCTGGCCGTGTGGCGAAAAAATAGTAGGTGCAAGAATGGTTGTAAGAGCAGGCCAGCGTTCCTGCAACAAACATGCCAGTTCGCGTAATCCCCATAGTTCTCCAATGGTATGCCCAATAGTTGCGACCGTCATGCGCGTTTCCTGCACAGCTCTATGTGCAGGTTGTCGCAATTGTCCTGTTATGTAGAGATCGACGTGAAGTGCTGCGGCCTCGCGAATGAGGGAATCGGTCATGGCTGCGACGATGGCGATACGCTTGACGGTCTCAGAGTGGGGCATGGTGGCAATAGCGGGGGCTGCACCAAAGATATTTTGAAGATGCTCTGTGAGCATTGTCAAATGAAACGGGAGGGATATCGCCGAACATGCCAAGAGGGATGGAATCCTTGAATGCAAAGGGTGCAGGTTGTTGCATGTGTAAGGCATGGGCCAGGCGTAAATTCAGGCCAAAGGTTAGAGTGAGATCGAAGGCGAGATGATAGGCCAGGATCCCTACTTCAGTGGGTAGTGTCTGGATGTCCAATCGCCAGGGACGGTGCAGGAAAAGAGCATCGAGGCGTTCGCGCCGAACCCACATTGCGATATCGGGCCAGGGTTCCAGCGCAACCCCGATACGTTGTATCAGGTGTTGCGTTGGATGGTAGATACCATTTTGATCTTGCGGGAAACGCACACTACCAAGATAGGCATCGAGATAGGTTGCGATGTCGCTAAGAGAAGGCTGCATGTGACATCTCCACACGGGCTCATAAACGCAGCCGCTACGATGATTCTATGCTAACCGTTCGATAATTGTGGCGTTAGCAAGGCCACCACCTTCGCACATCGTCTGGAGGCCGTAGCGAGCATTGCGGCGTCCGAGTTCATGGACGAGCATGGTTGCAATACGTGCGCCTGAGGCTCCCAGGGGATGACCGAGCGCAATGGCCCCGCCGTTGACGTTCACTTTTTCCAGATTAGTCTGCGTCTCATGTTGCCAGGCAAGAACGACGCTGGCGAAGGCTTCGTTGATCTCGACCAGGTCGATCTGATCAAGAGAGAGGCCAGATTTCGCCAGAACTTTGCGCGTGGCTGGAATGGGAGCGGTAAGCATAAGAATAGGATCGTCACCAGCTAGAGCAAAGGAGACGAAACGAGCAAGTGGTTTGTAGCCAAGACGTTCGGCGGTCGAGCGCTCCATGATCAGGAGAGCGGCAGCTCCATCACTGATCTGGGAGGAATTGCCAGCGGTAATGACGCCATCCGACTTAAAAGCGGGCTTCAAACTTGCCAATTTTTCCAGGCTGGTGTCGGCACGAATACCCTCATCGCGATCAAACTGAATGGTTGTACCATCCTCGTTTTTGACAGGAACCGGAACAATCTGTGCTGAGAAGTAGCCTTCGGCTGTGGCCTGAGCGGCGCGACGATGGCTTTCCAGCGAGAGAGCGTCAAGTTGTGCGCGGCTAAGTTCCCAACGTGTAGCAATCATCTCAGCGCTGATACCTTGATTGACCAGTTTGTCATCATAACGCTCAAGCATACGTGGGCTAAAGGGGGAGCCATAGTGTTGAGCATTTGAGCCGATAGGAATACGCGTCATCGACTCGACACCTGCGGCGATGGCGATATCGTACGCGCCGCTGATCACGCCCTGGGCGGCGAAATGGATCGCTTGCTGGCTGGAGCCACACTGACGGTCAACGGTCGTAGCGGGAACAGACTCGGGAAAACCGGCAGCGAGCACGGCATTACGCCCAATATTGGTGCTCTGTTCGCCAATCTGGCTCACACAACCTACTATAACGTCATCGACCAGAGCCGGGTCGAGGTGGGTCCGTTCAATAAGATTTGCAAGGACGTGCCCCAGCAGATCGGCGGGATGCCAATCTTTGAGTTTACCGTTGCGGCGTCCAACAGGTGTACGTATTGCTTCAACGATGACGGCTTCGCGCAATTGTGTTGCCATGAAAAATGCCTCCTGGGAATATCTGATGCAGCATTGCACCAGAGTAACGTGTCTGGCTATAGTGTGTCACACCAGTTCATTGTGTGTCTAATGGACGGGCGCAATCAATCGGGGTCCTACCGTCCTTTGGGATTGCGTCGGGGAGTGGGCGCGATCAATGACTCTGTTGGGAAAAGGAATACGGACATCAGACACCTCCTGTTTGGGCAAAACGTGCCAGGGAAAAGGGGCCATAAACGAGCGTAGGGACCATCTTGAGAGCGTCTCACAATTTATTGAGGTGCTTCCCCAGGCAAGATCTCAATAAATTGTGAGACGCTCTCAAGATGGTCCCTACGCTGGAAAATTAGCCTGGAGCGGCAGCCTTTTCTTGTCCAGACAACTTTTCCCAACAGAGTCATCAATCTGGCCCCTACCGTCGTTTGGGATTACGTCGACGAGATGAACTCTTGCCACCACGACGTTTCCGCGCTCGGTGCTGGCGAGAAGGAATTTGTTGTAAGGCTGCGGATCTCTGATTATTGAATGCAAGCCCTGGAAGCACCCAGAGTGAACCCCAACCAGTATTAAAATATTGGCGAATAGTGGTCATGATCAGGAAGGTAAGCCGATAAAGAGCCACACCAGCGGCAAATTGCCAGGCGAAGAAGATGGTGATACCAACCATCAGCAAAGGCATGAGTAATTGCAGGATATGCGTGGTTTGCTGAAGCGCCTCCTTCGTCTGAGTGAGCTCCAGTGGCTGGGCCATGCGCATCTGGATGAATGTGAGAAGGCCAGTCATGATGGGCAGGATATGCGTGGGATCGGAAAGGCCAAGCGAGATATGCCAGGCCGCATTGAAAATCGTGAACCAGGTAAGGCTGAAATCGGGCATACTTACAAAGTGGACCATAAACGGATACATGATGGCATTCAATGAGCTTAACGTGGCGTTATGCAAAACAGTATTGAGCGCGACAAAGATCCCTGAGAGGACAACGCCCTGTACTACACTAGGGATGAGAGGTGGCATAAGTGGAATGTTGTGCTCTTTAAAAAGCTGTTGGCGAGCAGTGGTCTGAGCGGCCAGGTCAGCGGGATATTTTCTTTTGATGGCCTCTATCTCTGGTTGCAGTGAGCGTTGTGCTTTGAGAACCTTGCTTTGACGACGCATTAAAGGGAGGGTAAGTACAAAAACGATAGCGGTCAGAGCAATGATGGCAAGGCCGAAACTCCCGAGCAGGTGATACAGCGTGAGCAAGACGTTGAGGATGGGGTAAGTAATTACCGTATTGAAGAGTTGGATAAGCAGGTTCATAAGTGCTCTCCTGTGTAGATGAGGAACAAAATACGTATATATACTGGGCCTCTATCCGAGGGAACAGGCGTAGGGGCGCACGCAGGTGCATTGACTCCAACTATTTCGGAAAAAATGACGCAAGCACGACGCTCATGCCTGGGATACACGTAAAACGGTAGGGACCCGATTGTATCGCGTCCGCCATTCATGAATCGTGGGCCCACGGATGATCAATCACGGACGCGATACAATCGGGTCCCTACCGTTTTTCATGCTTTTCTGTGTTTTAGGCGTATCATTTTAGGCGCATCTTTCAATTTGTTGGAGTCAATGCAGGTGCGCCCCTACGCCTGTTCCCTGACATCTCTGCACATAGAGGTTTTTTAGTATTGGTATGGATTTTGCTGCTGCTGCTGATAATAGGACGGTTGTCCAAAGGAGACGCGACCACGGCGGCTGGGGCGTTGTCCAAAGAGCAGGTACAGCAAAGGTCCGAGCACAACCCAGGGAGGCATGAGCCAGATCACGGCCAACCAGAGTAATTTGCCACTCATGGAGTGCTCATCTTCCAGAACCATCATGGTCGCTAAAATGTGACCAAGAACAGGCACAAAGACGACTACGAGAAACAATACAGTGTTGAAAAAGCAACCGCGATTGCTTGACATAGCTTTATCTCCTTCACACTCAGGTGTTTTATGGAACATCTAGTGTTTTTCAATATATTGCATACGTATCGGGAATATAATTTACACACGGCTATACAAAGCTGAATTGGATAAATCAGTTTTCTATGAATATCTACGAGCGCGGAACCCGTTGGTTGCAGAAGCGCTCGATTTTTTCGTAGAGGTCGGCAGAACTGAATGGCTTGATGATGTAGCTGGCACCTCCATGGCGAAAACCCTCCTCCATTTCGGCCTGCTGGGCGAATGCCGAGACAAAAATGATCGGGATGTGGGCGAGATAGGGACGAGCTTTGACGGCATCAGCAAACTGATAACCATCGCAGTCAGGCATAGAGATGTCGGTAAAGATTAGATCGGGACGCACACGCTCAACAAGCTCCAGGCCCTCAAGGCCATCAGAAGCCAGATAGATTTCATGGTCGGTAGAACGTAACATGACGCGGAAGAGTTTCTGGATCAGCACTTCGTCCTCGCAAAAGACAATTCGAGCCATCGGATTCCTCTCTTTCTAGCGTACGCTGGTGAAACGGATCGTAAAATGAAAGATAGAGCCCTTGCCGGGAACGCTTTCGGCCCAGACCTGTCCGCCATGCATCTGGACGACATCACGTACAATGGACAATTCTGGCGGGGAGTCCTCAATATGGAACGTGGAAGGTGTATCATTTTGCATACGTGGTTCAAAGACGCGCTCAAGTTCAGCAGATGAAAGGCCCACACCATAATCGCGTACACAGATATGCACTACATTGCCCTCAATCTGGCTGCTGACGGCAATTTCGGCACCGGGTGGAGAATGTACAATGGCGTTTTGTAAGAGATTTGCAACCACGGAAGTGAGTTTTTCGTAGTCGCCGCGCAGAATAGGGAGCGCATTGGCAAGCTGTAAGTGAATGGCGGAACCAGAGTTCACCTGGCGCATACGCACAACGACATCAATAATGATCGCATTCAGATCCAGCCAGGTCGGATTAAGTTGCAGGTGAGGTGCCTCCCGATGATCAATGTCAAGCATACCAGTAATCAGGCGCACGAGGCGACGAGCATCAGTATGGATATCGATGGCAAATTCCTTCATCTCAACGATGCTCAGGTCTTTATCGCGCATAATCTCGCTGAAGCCCTGGATACCAGTGAGAGCGGTACGAAACTCATGGCTAACAATGCCAAGAAAATCACCTTTGACTTTACTGGTTCGTTCCAGTTCGCTTTTTGCATTCTGAAGCATTTGTAGGGCGTGCTTGCGCTCCTGCAGGGCCTTCTCACGCTCAATAAGCAAGGCCGCCAGGTTTGCGACGGCGTGTATAATCACCAGGTCCTGAGACGTAATATCCGGTTTGACGTTCCCATAAGCAATCAGAAAGATCCCGATGAGTTCGCCATTTTTAAGAATAGGGATAATAAGCTTATACGAAGGCAGATCGCGAAAGAGCTGATGCGAGCTATCAAGCGAAAGCATTTCACCGACACGCAGACGCTCGACGAACTCCTGGCTACCCAGCATGCTATGTAGACGTGCACCGTGCAGGCTATTATACCAATGCTGTTCGTACTCAGGGGAGATCCCAAAAATAGTAATGGGAACGAGAACTTCTGTCTGGGGATCAATAAGCACAATAGCTGCCCGCTGGCAATTCAGCAGGCGGCAGGGTAATTCGAGCACGGGACGCTCAAATAGATTTTCATCTAATAGCTCATTCTCTAGAGGTGCCCCTGCAACTTCACGTTCGTCCTCAAGGGGAACGGTCGCTTCCCAATCCGTTTCATGCTGAACCATCGCGTCGGCCATTGCCAGGATCGCGTTAAGTGAACGTTGCGTATGGGTTGAAGAGTTACGTTGGATCGTGACATCCTGGAAAACAATAATTGCACCGCGTACCTTGCCATCAGGATCGTAGAGAGGTTGTCCACTTACATTCATATGCTGCTCTTGTACTCCGTGTATTGTTACGTCAATAGCAGTAGCATCTTGCAGTATTTCACCTGCCAGGACGCGTTGAAGCGGCGATTCCTCTTCACGCAGGGGACGCCCATCGTTGTCACACAGCAGAAAGGGGGAATTATGGTTATCAAGCACGAGGTCGGGAATACGTTGGGCAGCGGGATTGGCGACGAGCAGATGGCCGCTGGCATCATAATAGAGCACCCCCAATGGCAGCATTTCGAAAAGGGTACGATACAGATCTGCCTGTATATCTTGTACCAGGGTGGTTGAATTGCCGAAATTTGTATTTTCGTTGTGTTGAACACTATCCGGATGTTCATCGTTATCTCTGCTCATATGCCCCTCTTTTTTGTGCTATATATAGTGTACAGTACAAACCCAAGTATTTTTCGCTCAAATTGATGATTTTCCTGCTGCGACACACCTGAGACAAAGGTTCGACGCGACCGCGACGGAAGCACGACCTGGCTACAACGATGCCCATCTATACTCTTGATAGAACGACAAACGACAGAAACACCTACTGCTCTGAAATGCAGCGTGATGTGCAATCATAAAACGCTTTATCAGATTGTTGGCTTCGCTTTCTGCATATAATTCTAAATAAGGAGCACACTATGAGCTTTCATATTATTGAACTTCCCTTTATTGTAATTCCCGTCTTGCTTGCAATTGTTTTCTGGCTCTGGATGTTGAGGGATTGCCTCTACAATACATCTCTGAGAGGAACCTACAAATTTCTCTGGTTGCTTGTGATCTTCTTCGCCCACCTGATAGGTGCTATTGCCTACTTCATCATCGAACGATCTAAAACACAAGGTTGAGGGCAAGTACTCACGTTTGAGGGCAAGACCAGCTCACCTGGTAGAGCATTTACTACAACGCTGCCAGGGTCTTGCCTTTTTGCAGCTGATACGCTAAAGTTCCTTTTACAGGAGAATATGCCTTTGAAGACAACGACCATTTTATTGGTGGAAGATACCACTGAACTCGCGCAGGTGATTATCCGCGAACTCCGGTCCAATCAGTATCGTGTGCTTCACGCCATCGATGGCCTCACGGCATTACGCCTGCATGAGGAAGAGCAGCCTGACATTGTGATCCTCGATTGGATGTTGCCAGAACTCGATGGCATTGAAGTATTACGTCGCTTACGCCAGGTCTCCGCAACCCCTGTCTTGATGTTGACGGCCAGAGGCGAGGAGTTTGATCGGGTGCTCGGCCTGGAATTGGGGGCCGACGACTATCTGACCAAACCCTTTAGCCTGCGCGAGTTGATCGCACGCATCCATGTCTTAGTACGGCGTCTTGAATACATTCAAACCATTGTTGCGACGGATCGCCATGGCACCACTGAAGTCGTGCGTTATGGGTCGCTGGAACTCGACCCTCAGGCACATACCGCATGCATCGATGAACGTGAACTTGAATTAAGCCTGACCGAGTTCGAAATTCTTCACCTGTTCATACGAGGACCAGGGCGGACCTTTAGCCGCTCCTACTTACAACAAACCGTCTGGAACGGCTCCTATCTTGAAGGGGACCGCTCAGTTGATAATGCGATCCTGCGCCTCAGAAAGAAGCTTGGCTCCCTGGGAGATTCTATCGAGACGGTGCGAGGAGTGGGATACCGACTCCATCGAGAGAGGGAATAGATGATGACAGACCATCACCCGTTCTGGTTCTCGCTGTCCAGGGTTCAAGCTCTGCGCGAGACCCTGTTCCTGGGAGTCATCCTCTGTTCTAGTTGTCTCGGTCTTCAAATGCTTGAGGCCCCATCCTCTCAATCCAGTCTCCTCTCGCAATGGCTGCTCAACTATACAGTTAATCCCATCTGCCTGCTCTGGTTTGTCCTGCGTATCAAACCAGTTCACCGGGTGTGGGGAAAGCAGGCCATCCGTCAGGTCGTGTGTGCCATTCTCGTGATCTTCCTTCTTTACCTTCTCTATGTCGTCTATTCTTATCTTTCCTTGTGGGAAATCATGCGTACTGGGACGCTCTTTTCCTCTTCAATAAACTTCCATTCACTTGATCTGGCATGGTGTATTTATGCTGCCTGGCTGTTTTGTGCCAGTTGGATTGTGCGTCTCTTTCGCTATTGGCATCGACTCAAGCAGCAATCCCTGGCCTGGAATCTCACCTATGCACATATTTTGATGATGGTGCTTGTCCTCTCTCTTTGTATTGTCTCCATTGAAGTCTGGGGAGTCTGGACGCAGCGAGCGTGGGGTTTCATCAATCTCATTCCAACCCTTTTCTTCATGAGTGGATTGACGATGGTGTTACTATTGCTCTTTTTGCCTCCCCTCGCCTTATTTTCACAGATGGTGACACGCCGAACGGTCCAACGACTGGCCGACCTGGTGGTGGCAACGACGGATTTGAGTGCGGGAAAGTATGCTGTTCGCATTCCTGTGGTAGGGAAGGATGAAGTCGCGCAATTGCAGGCGAATTTTAACACGATGGCCGATGAGTTGGAGCAAAAGATTCAGGCTCTCCATCAGGAACGTGATCACGTCGCAGCTTTACTCAAAGAACGGCGGGAACTCTTCGCCAACGTCTCTCATGAGTTGGGAACCCCTATTGCGACCTTACGAGGATACCTGGAAAGTAATTTGAAACAGGAGCAAGAGATTACACCCTCCTCGGTCGTGCACGATTTGAAAATCATGGAGAGTGAAGTCCTTCTCCTCCAGCAACGAGCTGAAGATTTATTGACCCTCGCAAAAGTGGAAGTAAAAAAGCTTCCCATGCGTGTAATGGCATGCGATATTCGTCCACTCGTGCACACGATGGTCACCAACGAAACGCCGCTGGCATGGCGCTCAAGCCTGGTTGAAATCGTGCTAGAGCTTCCACCTGCATTACCTCTTGTTCACGCGGACGCACAACGTCTGGAGCAAGCGCTACGTAACGTTCTGCGCAATGCCTTGCGTCATACGTTGCCGGGTGGCATGGTTATTGTCACCGCTCAAAGTACAGACGAGCACGTCGTTGTGACCATCGAAGATACCGGCGAAGGCATCGCTCCCGATGAGTTGGAACATATTTGGGAGCGTTTCTATCAAACCCAGAAATCGCAAGGACAGGGGGGAACAGGTTTAGGATTAGCCCTTGTGAAAGAGTGGATGGAAGAGATGGGAGGGCAGATCACCGTCAGTAGCGTGCTTCATGAGGGCAGTATCTTCACTTTCTCCCTCTCACGTGCAGAAAAGAAAGAAAACTATTGACAGGAACATGATTGAGGAGTATACTTTTCAATGTTCGCAAATGACCCTGGAGGGGTCGCATAGTGGCCTAGTGCGGCGGTTTGCTAAACCGCTGAAGGGGTAACCCTTCCGAGAGTTCGAATCTCTCCCCCTCCGCCAGAACCTACCTGGATTCTCATCTAGGGGAGTAGCTCAATGGTAGAGTCCACGTCTCCAAAACGTGTTGTTGCAGGTTCGAGTCCTGTCTCCCCTGTTAGTAGAAGCTCTTGAACAGATTGTTCAAGAGCTTCTTTGCTTTTTTAGAGCGATATAGACAATGAACATCCTCATCTCGCAGCAGGCAACCTGATATGGAAGGTCGATCCCTCACCCGCAATCCCCTTACTCTCGATCCAGATTTTGCCCCCCATCGCCTCAATCAAACGACGCGAGATGTAGAGGCCCAGGCCAGAACCACGAATGGGACTATTGACATCACTCTCCAGACGCACAAAACGCTGGAAAAGCTGAGACTGATTGGACGGCGCAATCCCCTTGCCCTTATCCCCGATGCTGATCACCACGAACGACTCATCCTGATCAACCATTGTATAGGCGCTAAAAGCAATAGGCGTCTGCGGCGGCGAGTACTTTAGCGCATTCACGCTGATATTCATCAATACCTGGCGCAGACGCGGCGGATCGGCAAGAGCAAACAAACGCGGCTGAATATGAAGAAGCACTTCCCGCTGCTCCTGCGTAATCTGCGGCTCAATCAGTATCAGAATACTTTCAACCGTCTCTTGCAATGAGACACGCTTTAGCAGAGCCGGTTTTATGCCAGCTTCTATCTCTAAACGACTGGCATCCATCACATTCCCCAGCAGCACGACCAGTTCTTCACAACCACGACGTGCCTTCTGCAAAAAGTCGCGCCTTTGCTCCCCTGGCAACTGCTCATCGAATTGGGCGAGCAGTTCGATATACCCTTGCACAGCCGTCAGCGGCGTACGTAGTTCGTGCGATGCCGTCACCATAAACTGATCCTTCAACTGATCCAGTTCTTGGAGGCGCTGATGTGCGGTTTGCAGATCCTGGTAGAGTTGCGCGTTAATAAAGGGAACGGCGGCCTGTTCTACGAAATCTTGCGTTTGTGGAAGATCAGCATTGGTGAAAGGACGCTTTTCGATAATACCTGGCGGTTGGGCACGGGCAAAAATTAACAGACCGATAGGTTCGCCATTGGCAACGATGGGCGCGAGAATGACCGTCTGAATGTAGTATTGGGCCAGACGTACACGCAGGGAAAGCGTGTTGTGAATACCTGTATTACGTGTCGAAGATAACTTCGCGCTTTTACGCGTCGACAACTCCAGTTTTGGCAATGCCAGAAACTGAACCCCTTGCTTTCTGGTCAATTCCTCTAGTGGAATATGCAATAAAACAGGTTGCAATGCATGGAGCGCCTGGGCCTCGTACTCGTAACTATAAATCACAGGCCATTCTTGCAATGGTAAGGACACATCTAGATCACGCATATAGGCTGCAAGAGGCTTCAGATGCCTCTCACCAGATGATCTATATAAAAAGGCGTAGTCGGCATGAAGAATATTTGCTCCCTCTTTACAAATCATCAGGCCAATCTCAGCGGGTTCTACTACAGCTGCATTCAGGCGCGTTGCAATTGTCGTCATTGCACGTGAGAACTCCTCATGCTCATGCGCTTCATTATAAAGACGTGCATGCTCAATAACAGCAGTCACCTGCTCGGTATACCTGGTCACCAGTGAAATATCATGACGACTTAGATGCCCTAGACTTCTGCGCATTACCCCCAGACTACCCAATATACGTCCTTGATACTTTAATGACAAAAAAACCATCTCGTCAACACGCTGATCCTGACACCAGAGGCGTATTTCAGGTGGCACCAGATGTTGATCCTCCCAATTGACCTCATGTACTTTACCACTACAGGCCAGTTGTTCCAGGGAATTATCTCCTTGAAAACTCCAGTGTTGCCTTTCGGCTCCCGGCTTTGCCGCAGTATAGACCTGGATCTGAGGATGCTCCGTGGGGTGCAGATGTTCGATAAGCAGGAGCATCACTGCATCAAAGTTCAATTCGTCTATCACCATGCTCACAATACGTTCACGCAAATGTTCTTCGTTCAGAATCTCTGTGAGCTGCGTCATCATACGACGCAGATGCTCAGATTCCAGATGACGTTGTTCCCGCTCAAGCAGAAGTACTTCATTTTCATGACTTGCCAGGATATAACGCGTTGTCATCAGTGTCCCTACCACCGCCGTAAGTATAACAAGGCCAGTTGAATTGAGATCATGACGCACGATCTCGCTATACACGGTTAGCGCAAGCAAAAGCGTGAGAGGAAGGTGGATCAACAAGCCAAAAATGCGTCTCTCAAGAAAGCTTTGCCTGATACCTGATTGCATAGGTGGCAACGTGTTACTACTTCCCACACCCTTTGACGTATTTACCATATCAGTATATTGTTTACGCGCCAGTCCCGCATATTGATACAAGCCAGAAAGACCTATCAGCAAGTAACTCCCGTAACGCACAGGTTCAATCAGCAACATACCCTGATGATAACTATTGAAAATAGCATTGTAGTCAAAAACCAGATCGCTAAAAACAGTAAGCAGGAGAGCAATGCCCAGCAGAAGAAGACCGGGAGAGAACGCCTGTTGTCTTCGATGGAGGAAAAACAAAATAACTGTTAGAGCAAGTAAAATATCCCAGCCAAAATAGGTCATACCGGCTACCAGCATCAAGACTCTTATGCCAGGGCTTGAGTGGACAACTTGTGCAAGAAACACCGGGCTAACTATAAAAAACCACCACGCCCCTAGCAGGCTCAGCGTAGCAGTCAAAATATCAAGGCACGTACGTACACGAAAACGTATGGTGGAAGGCATGAGTAAAATTGCAGCCGCGACAAGTGGGTAAAAGAGATTAAAGAAAATATCGGGAAAACCTGGAAAGGTAGTATGTCCCTGTAACCCCGGAACAAAATAGAGGATGCGGCCACAACAATTAGCCAATAAGCCACAACCAATCAAAAGCCACGCCGATTGATACTGTCTTTCCAGATGCACAGGGCCATGTTGGGCCATGTAAGCTGTCCGAAATGCCCACAGGGCACCAAGAAATGCCGACACGCCATACATAATCTGGGTGTACGCAGCAGTGTCACTATCACTACCAATACGAATTGTTCTCCAAAAAATACTGAGGATAACAATAGTGACCGTTAATGCTATTGCGATGTAATTGTCGCGTGCAGGTCGCTCTAGATACGCATGAGCTAACTTATTGGTGGTAATAGACCGCATGGAGATTTTGCTCACTTATGAAGAACATGCAATAAGATGATAATGCATGCAGCACATCAGATGTTCTAAGTTTATAATCCTTTTACTCATTGTACGCCTATACCTTCCTGCGCACCAGCTCTAAATACCAGAACGGTTGTCGCTTACGCAAAAACGGCTTCCCTCGCACTGCATTACCAGGAATACTATCATAGATGTCGTATGCCAGCTCACCAGTAAGGGAACCAGCCATATTGCCAGGACTATACTCCAACATACGTGTAGTGCGCCTTCCGGTACGCTGCTCACGCGTGTCAATGGTCATCATCATCAAACCCAATTCGTCCTCCTCGGCAACAACCTCTGAAAGGGGAGAGTTCCCACTATTAGGAGAATAGATACCACTCAACCCATTAGCGCTCAGGCCGCCCCGACTCCCTTGCCAGTTCGCCACGGCCAGATATACATTGTTCTCAGCCGCTCGTATACGCCAGACGATATGATGCAACGCATCATACTCATCTCCTTCTACCTGATTAGCATTTTTGATATAGGATGGAGCCAGTCCGATAGGAGAAGGAAAATCTAGAAATGCAGGCGCACAGACCAGGTCCGCGCCCTTCCCCGCCAGAACACGCAATGTCTCAGGGAAAAGTACATCATAACCCGTCGCTAGCCCGATACGACCTGTAGGAGTATCAAAAGTTTGCAAGCCTAGATTACCAGGGGTTGCCCACAATTTATCAAGCGGAGGTGAGATGCAACTTGCGATGGATCCCATAAACGCCTTCCGGATCAATAAGCAACACGGTATTGTAATAGACATCCTCTAAACGTTCAGCGATCCCAACAACTACACTGATCTGTAACTCATCAGCGAGCGCAACCATCACAGCTACCTCTGGTCCCGACAAGGTAATCGCACCCCGCTGAAAGTGCATAGCGATTGCCTCAGGGGTCTCTATGTTTGTGGGAAGAGGTCCTGGTAAAAGCAATTCTGGCAAAACAAGTATGTCCGGACGAGCAGGCTCATTACTGCGTATAGCGGTCCGCAGCATATCAGACAACGCTTCCAGAGTCCCTTCACTCGACTGCATAGGGAATTCCTGCATGTCCACCTGTACAATACCTGCACAGGAAAGCTGGCCCTCAGGCAACTCGCCAAGCTCGTACAGCGAGTGATAACGCAACGGTTCCCATAAATAGGTGTTTTGCACCAGAGTTGTATATGCAGTTGGCACACGATCAGCCAGGCGATCCCCTCCTGTGAGGAGATTAGACCCCCAACGCTTATCACGCGAGCGCTCCAGATCAATCTCACCATATACAATACCCTCACCATTATCCCGGTACGCCTGTATTGATCCATCCGGATTTAAGATGCAACTACCACCCGTGAATTGCACACCACGTTCAATGCCATAACGATTGGCAGCAACGATGTAGATGCCATTCTCAAAGGCACGCGTCATCCACCAGGAACAAGGGCATTTTTCGTCGAGCCAGTTTGTCGGGAACAATAGCACGTCCACACCTTGTAACGCTGGAATGCGGGCCGCCTCAAAATACATTGCATCCATACAGATCAGTCCACTCAAACGACCAAGCGGAGTATCCCAGACGGGAATGCCCAGATCTCCATCGCGTGCCCAACGTGGCTCAGAGATATAGGAATGAATTTTGCGGTAGGTACCAACCATACCTTCGGGTCCCAGTAGAACCATACTATTGTAATAAACATCCGTTTCTGGATCAACTTCTGGTAGCCCTAGCGCAATGAAGCACCCATAACGCGTTGCCAGAGCTTGAAAACGCTCGGTGGTAGGACCGGGCAACGGCTCTGTATAAGGCGCAATCTCCGTACGAGAAGCCCAGCAATAACCAGTCGTTGCCATTTCAGGCAACACAATCAAACGTGCATCGTGTTGGGCCGCCTCTTCAGTTAACTGGAGGAGACTCCGAACATTCTTTTCCTTCTCGCCCAGAGTAGGTTCGTATTGGACAGCTGCTACGCGGTACCTGGAGAGGGATGGTATGCGAGTGCTCAATTCAAACTCCTGATAAATACCACCTGAAATTTACTGATCATATTATAACATCTTTCTATCTTATAACTAGCCACTTTCCTCCTTTATCATAGTACTTTGCGGATATTGAGAACTCCATATGCAACATTTTTGGAAGGGGGGCATTTCCCTTTTTTTACGGGCATAAAAACATTTCCTTTCTTGTTATCTATGGTACAATGACAAAAATAAAAACTGGTCACGAGGTGAGATCCGGTACCAGGCGCAAAACATCTTGACGTAGCGTAGTCATGCATGTACAATCATGCTTGCATTGTAAACACTTTTGTTGGACGAGGCATCGCTCAATCTCGTTCGGAATTCATAACTCAACGCTAAAGAACCTGGCGGTTGATATCTCTTGGGAGTAACAATGAAACAAGGAATCCATCCAAATTATGTAGAATCCACGGTTAGCTGCGCCTGTGGAAATAGCTTTCAAACGCTAAGCGTGAAACCTGTGCTCAAGGTTGATGTCTGTTCAAAATGTCACCCCTTCTTCACTGGTCAGCAGCGTATTCTTGACTCAGCCGGTCGTGTGGACCGTTTCCGCAAACGCTTTAACCTGAAGGATGAGTAAGCATTGCGGCGTATACTAAAGGGATAAAGGACCCAACTGGGAACCCTTTATCCCTTTTTATTGCTAGCATACTGGGGGTGTGTTCTGGTTAACGCAAGACAGCAAACAATCTTATTTTTGATTGCTGATACAGGTGCCGGGCATCGAAGTGCCGCGAATGCAATCAGCAACGCCATTAAAATAATTTCACAAAAGCAACAGGAAGAATGGCTTCAATCTGTGAAGCTGGCGTCCAACAAAGGTGTTCAGACGCATGATGCCGAGGATACAACACGCCTGCAATACGAACCTGTAACCTATCGGATCGAGATCGTCGACGTATTTGAGGAATATAGCCACTTCCCCTTGCGTGAAGCGGCAAAACTCTATGGGCCAACGATTCGCTACAACCCGAAGTTGTATGGAGAGGTCTTTCGTCAGAGCAATCACGCTACAACCGTCAATGCGGTAAAGACGATTGCTACACCAATGATTATGAACGGGCTTTTACGCCTCTTTACAACTGTGCAACCCGACGTTATCGTCTCCATCCATCCTATGTTAAATCACGTGACGGTCCACGCACTTCAAGAGTTGGGCCTGCACATCCCTTTCCTGACCGTCGTCACCGATCTGGTAAGTGTTCACTATGCCTGGTTCGCGCCGGGTGTCGATAACTATATTGTGCCAACAGAACAGGCGAAAAAGCTTTATCTAAAGCGTGGTCTGGATGCCAGGCGAGTACATATGTTGGGTATGCCCATCGATCCTAAGTTCACACTGAAAGTCGATGAGAAAGAACGCCTGCAACAGAAATTTGGGCTTAAACCTGATCTGCCCGTTATTTTGCTCGTCGGTGGCGGAGACGGCGCGGGCGGTTTGCAAACTGCTGTACGTGCTATCTCTCAGGCTCGCTTGCCAGTCCAATTGCTGGTCGTTACTGGGCGCAACAAAAGACTCTATACCCACTTACAACGCACCCGCGCCTCTCTGCATGTCCATGCAACAATCTTCGGCTTCGTGCAAAATATGCCCGAAATCATGCACGCCTCCGACGTGATCATCACCAAAGCAGGCCCTGGGACCATCTGCGAGGCGCTGGCATGCCACTTGCCTATCCTATTGAGCGGCTACGTCCCTGGTCAAGAAGAAGGCAATGTCGATTATGTCACGAGCAATGAGGTAGGTGCTCTGGCAATGGACCCTGCAACGCTCGTCGATGCACTGCGTCGCCTGATCATTCCAGGCTCATCTGAGCTGCGTCGCTTTGTGGAGAATGCGAAAAAACTCAGTCGCCCTATGGCTTCATTTGATATCGCAACTTGCATACTGAGCAACTTACCCACCAGCACCGAAGTCGGCATCTGGCAAACGTCGCTCTCACAGCGCCGCAAGCGGCTACTTTCCAGCCGCATGCGTTCAACAATACGCATCCGACGTATTCGCCCAACCATTTCAAAGAAACTTGTTCCACGCACACTACTGAAAAATCCTGTCGTAGGTCGCGTCCGCCGCTTGCGTATCAAAAACCTGCCACGCAACCGCATACTGGAGTAAGGAGCACGCCGGTACGTCTCCATTGCTAGTCTAGCCGTTTTGGTTATTTTCCAAATAAAAAAACCGTTGGGGTAATCTGCAACCCCAACGGTTTTTTTGTATTCTATACTATAGAAGCGCAAAAATTATCAAATATTCAAGCAGCCCCTGGACGTGTGAGGTAGACAAAAACAGCAATGGCAAATATAACGCCTGTAACACCACTTACGATCCAGAGGTAAGACAGCCTTTTATCCTTGATCATAACAAGATCTTCAAAAGTATGCCTTAAATATCCACCAGGGTACAGCACACGGATCGCCGCCCCAATTGTTAGTAGCAACAAAAAGAGCGGAAGAATGTAGATAAAAGCGTTGAAAGGAAAACTGGCCGCTACCTTCCCAACAAAGATAGCCCCCCCATAGAAAGTAAACAGGGCTGCTGCAATGCCTTCAATGAATTGCGCAATGGTGTCATAGTACTTTAAAACGTCAGGTATAGACTTTGTAACCAGTTCTTGTTTGAAATGCTCAGTAGAAAGCGATGTGCCACATTGAGAACAAAATAAAGCACCCTGCGTCAGCACAGCATTGCAACGCGGACATCGTGCGATCTGAGTACCCATAAACTCCTCATCCCCTTTCCGATTTCTACTATCTGCATTAAGAAATAGTATTTTCAGCATTATAACAAATAAAAGATGAGAATGGAATATAACTAGTAAGGATCTGGACTGAGATGCTCGTGAAGCACTTTCCACTTCTCATCTATTTGGTACATAAATTCTATTGGCGTCATCTCTTCCCCTCTCATTCTTCAAACAATTCACATATACACCCTCTTAAATATCACCCACCAGTAGTGTATAATAAAAAACACTTTATGAATCTGTGCAGAACATTTCCGCAAAGGTAACTCCTAAACAATTCGCGTGTATATATACATTCCTGAAAGGGTGCAGGTATGGCAAAGTTTTATTATGGCGGCCAGGCTGTGATGGAGGGCGTGATGATGCGTGGACGCACATCGGCAGCCGTTGCAATCAGGCAACCTGATAACGACATCTACATCTATGAAGAGACGCTCAATCCACGCCTCTACCAGAATAAGCTTTTTCGCCTGCCATTTTTGCGCGGCATGCTGCTCCTCTGGGATATGCTTGTCCTCGGCACGCGCCTGATGACACTTTCCGCCAATATCGCAACAGGCGAGGTTGATCCCACTATCCTCACAGAGCAACCTACTATACAGAATACTGATCCGCTCATGAACCAGCATCCATCTCAAAGCTCCTCACCTGAACGAGAGGAAAAACCACTTGAGATTGCTGGAGCGGCATTGATCATTCCGCTGCTGATCTCGCTCACGTTCGCTGTAGCGATCTTCTTTGTTGGTCCACTCCTACTCACCAGTTTGTTCCACAAACAGGTAGGCGACGGCCTGCTTAATCTCCTGGTAGAAGGACTTATTCGTCTTGCATTATTGCTCGGTTACCTCTACCTGATCGGACGCATACCTGATATCCAGCGCGTCTTCGGCTATCATGGCGCTGAACATAAAACAATCAATGCGATGGAACAGGGTGATCCGCTGGATGTAGCCCATGTACGGCGTGCTTCGCGCGTCCATATACGCTGTGGCACAGGCTTTTTGCTGCTTGTGATGGTCGTCTCCATCTTTATCTTTGCCCTGGTCGGCTCTCCCGCGCTGCCCATTAAGATCCTGTCGCGTATTATTCTTGTTCCGGTTGTTGCTGGAGTTGCCTATGAACTCATGCGTCTGGGTGCGGCAAATTATCGTTTTCGTGTTGTACGCTGGTTGCTTGCGCCGGGACTCGCCTTACAGGGGTTGACGACACGCGAGCCAGACGATAGTATGATAGAGTGCGCGATTGCTTCTTTGCAGCGCGTCCTGCTCCGCGATGGAGTGCTTACTCCGAAAAATAAAGAGCCTGAGCGCGAGACGCTCCCATTATAAAAGATACAATAAAGGATTTATTAAAGAATGTCATCTGAACAGGTCCCACCTCCTCCAACTGAGGAGCAGACTTCATCTACAACGCTTCCAACAACGTCTGAAATTTCATCTGAACAGACCGATGCGACTCCACCTGAGCGGCCTCATGTTCCCTTCTCATACACGAGTTGGGCATCGAGCGGCGTTGCACGTGTCCTCTACCGTGGTTGGACGCGTGTTGCAGCACGCCTCTTTCCTGAAAACTCGACCGGGGAACATATTGCCCGCATGCTGCACATTCCGCTGCCCGATGCTCTCAATATGAGTTGGGTCAATGATCATCTTGCCGTAGGTGGTCGTATACGTCCTGCAGATATCAGAGCAGTAGCACTATCAGGTATAACGCATGTGGTGGACACACGCTCAGAATATAGCGATGATAAAGATGCTCTGGCAAAAGAACAGATCGACCTGCTGTATCTACCAACGCCCGATACCTATCCTTTGAGCGTAGAGCAGTTGATGCAAGGAGCCGAGTGGACCGATAAGCATATTCGCGCAGGTGGACGGGTGCTGATCCACTGTGAACACGGCGTCGGGCGCAGCGTCCTGCTCACCTGCGCCGTCCTGGTATATGAAGGTATGCATGCACGTGATGCCCTGGAACTGGTCAAAAAGAAGCGCTGGCAGGCATCTCCCAATCAGAGGCAGGTCAACCGATTGCGCGAGTTTGAGGCAGTATTGGCAGCGCGACCCAGACCCAACGCATAGTTCTCAATCGCCAGGGCAACCCCATCTTCAGCATTGCTCGTGGTTACCGCATTTGCAACGGCCTTGATCGCTTCTGGTGCCTGCCCCATGGCAACGCTCCAACCCACCGCCTGGAGCATCTCAAGGTCGTTGTTGTTATCGCCAATTGCCATAACTTCTTCCATCGCAATACCCAGGTGCTGCGCAAGAAGCGCAACGCCACTGGCCTTGGAACAGAGCGGATTTATCACCGCCAGTTCAGCAGTGTCATAACTGCCGCGCCGGGTGAAATTCCATGCACACGGTAAAGCCGCCACCTCTGGTATTACTGACTTGACCATATCTTCGGAGGCAAAGGCGACGACACGCAATGGATCAGGCTGCCCACTACAACAATTTGCATAATCCAGGCGGCGTATATGCTCAGGAAAGACTGAGAAGTACGCAGTCACCCACTCATTATCGAACTGCTCATAACCAGTCCACGTCTCCTCTGTCGTACCATTGATATGATGAATAGCAGGCTGGATGCCATACCGCACCATCACATCCACCACTTGCTGAGCCACATCCGCATCCAATAATTGTGTATAAAGCACTCTTGTGTCAGGATGATGCATCGCCAACGCACCATCACACAGGATAAGCGGGATGTCCACATCTAATTCGGTCGCAATGGGAGCCGTATTACGATAACGCCGTGCCGTTGCCAGCGTCACAACGATGCCAGCCTCACGTGCTGCACGGACCGCTTCACGAGTACGGAGAGCAATCTGTTTTTGCGGATTGAGCAACGTCCCATCGATATCTATCGCGAGTAATCTGATCTTTGGTAAAAGTGATGCCATGCCAGTCTAAGTCCTTTTGCACAAAAAAAACGAGGAATAGCGCAGATGTACCTTACCATATTTGAGAAAGTCGAGCAAATCAGAGTACATTCTCTCTAGCAATTCGGCGCTAGCACTTGTATACTCTTAAACAGTATTCCGTGACTGTAAGATAGCCGAGAAGTTTCATTTTATAAGGTAGAGCCACGGATAACAAAATAGGTGAGGATAGTACAGCATGACGCAGAATACGCCTCTTTTGAGCACAAAGTACTCCATTTTCCCTGTTCGTCCCCACATACTTCCGCGCCCTCGTCTCTACGAACAATTGCAGCGCATCTACAACTATCAGCTTACATTGTTGGTAGCTCCTGCTGGTTTTGGAAAAACAACCCTCCTGAACGCGTGGTCTCTACATGCTCATACCGGGAGTCCTTCTCCTCTCATTGCCTGGTTTTCCCTCAATGAGAACGACAACGATGTTCCACGCTTCTGGTCTTACGTTATTGCATCCTTAGCTACCCACCTGCCAGGGCTGGGGAGAGACGCGTTGAACCTGCTCAATACACAACAGCCTTCCTCAATCGAAATAGCCCTGACACTCCTCATCAATGACCTGGCCGCTCTTCCACAAGAGGTGATACTGATTCTTGATGACTATCATTTTATTGAAGCTCCTTCTCTCCACATTACCCTTGAACTGCTTCTTGATCGTCTGCCACAAAATACCCATATCGTGATAACAAGTCGAACGACTCCACCTCTTCCCCTGGCTCGTTTGCGCACTAGAGGTCAACTCTATGAGCTGGGCCTTTCCGAGATACGCTTCACACTACATGAGGCGGCCAGCTTCCTCAAAAGCTTCACGCAAATCACCCTGTCCAGTAATGTGCTGGCAATTCTGGAGAGCCGCATAGAAGGCTGGATTGCTGGCTGGTATCTCGCGGCTCTAGCGTTGAAAGAAGCGGGAGACGTTTCTGATTTCGTCGCACAATTTACTGGCAGTCACCGTTATGTCATTGATTATCTTGTTGAAGAGGTGCTGCGCTACCAACCCGAAAAGGTGCAACGCTTCTTGCTGCAGACATGTATCCTGGAGCACCTGGACGCCTCGCTCTGTAATGCCGTAACCGGTGAAACTACCAGTCAACAGATGCTCCAGTTCCTGGATCAGGCACAATTGTTTATTGTACCGCAGGACAGCATACGACGATCGTATCGCTATCATGCACTCTTTGCTGAGGCACTACGTACTCAATTGCAGCATATTCATCCACAATGGGTCTCTGACCTCCATCTAAGAGCTAGCAGATGGTATGCATCCCATGCATTACTTATTGAAGCGATAGATCATACACTGCTCGTTCCAGATTATGAACTTGCAATAACTTTAATTGAGAAGGTTGCCCAGACCACCTCAACGATCTGGATGCGTAATGCGTTTAGTCCTTTGCATCGCTGGCTTACCATCTTGCCACCTCCCTTTTTGCGCAGGCAACCACAACTGCAGATTCTTTATGCATGGAAGCTCTTTTCCAGCCTCTCACGAGATCCTTCCATCAAATTAGAAGATGTCGAAATGTGGTTACACGATGCAGAGCGCGATTTAGAGCACGTCGATGAGGACGCTCAAACACGAACCATGCGCGGAGAGATTGCGGCGATCCTTGCCTTCACTTTTTTACTTCGCGGATCTGTTTCACAAAGCACAGATTATGGTCAACAAGCACTTGTATTGCTACCACACGAGAACATAACGATACGTGGGTTTGCAACTCAGACATTGATCAACAACCATGAATTTTTTGGCGTCGCCACCAGTGGCATCTCTGAAGAACTTCTGCGTATTTGCCAGGCAACACATGATCCACCCGCCAGGATGAATGCTCTGTGCAGCATCGCTCAACTCCATATACTGCGAGGTCAGCTCCATCAGGCAGCAGAGATCTATCGCCTGGCTCAAGAGCCATCAGAACTCTTACTTAAGCCAACGGTCGCCGGAACTATAGCGCTGGCATCAGGCGCTATCTTGCTGGAATGGAATGAAATAGATGCAGCCGAGCACGCCTTGACGACTGGGCTTGAGCAATGTAAAGAAAATGGCGATCCTGGTATTTTGCGCAACGGCTATCTGGGGTTTGCTCGCTTGCAATGCATACGGGGAGATATCGATGGTGCATTTGCAACTCTCACAGAGATAGAGCATGCGCTCCATAAATTGCACATGCTATCTCAGCATACACTTGGCAAACTATTGCTGGCGGATATCGTAACATCTCGCACACAGTTCTACCTGCTTCAAGGGAACATAGGTGCGGCTAATCGCTGGGCCCAGACCCGTAAACCTGTAGAAAATGAGGAACTTACTCCTCTGCGTCTGCGAGAACTGTGTATACTGGCTCGCGTTTATCTGGCTAATCAGCAGATCGAGCAATGCTTACAATTGCTTACCCGGCTCCTCCACGTAAGTGAACAAAATGCACATGTAGGGAATCGCATCACACTCCTGTTAGTCTATGCATGTACGCTCTCCATTGCAGGAGACATTGAGTCTGCACTGCACGCAATCGCCAGCGCCCTCACCCTTGCTGAACCGGGCGGTTATATTCGCATCTTTGTAGATGAAGGGCAACCCATAGCCGATCTGCTTGAGAGATTACACATAGTTCATCAGCAAAAGCAATCTTCGCACCGCGTTTCACTCCCCTATCTTCGTCAGTTACGCGCCGCTTTTGCACCACAAACTAGCGCGCAAACAGCCCATATACAACAAAGACCTCGAGCGAATGCCTTCCAACTCAGTAAACGAGAAATGGAAGTCTTGCGTCTGCTGGCTATTGGCCTGACGGATAGGGAGATTGCTCATCATCTCGTACTTGCAGAAGGCACCATTAAAACCCATGCCAAACGTATCTACGCCAAGCTTGGTGTACAGAATCGTACTCAGGCCGCTCTCTACGCTCAAGAACTGCATCTCCTCTAACTACCTCACAACCACCTGGCGAACTTTCTATCTTAATTCTTTTATCTCACGCAAAATTACCTCTTTAGAGGACAGAAGCAACCATTCTTTTCTGCTATAGTTCCTATGTAGTGAATGTATTGCACTATCTCTCTTCTTTTTGTCTTCCAGCACAAAAAGAAAGTACAGGAGGTTTCAATGACCACAATTGAGAAAGAACTCGACAACAAATCAGAACGGCCCGGCTTCTTTGCAACATATCGCCAAATGCTCCCAGCCATCATTCGTCATCCTGCAACCTGGCTATTGGCAGGTCTCTGGCTTGCCGCTGCCATCTATCTTCTGGCATCAGGGACGATGCCGGGAAAGTTCCCAACCGTATTTCTCTTTTTTTATTCTCTTGTCTCTCTCTTGATCATGCTATTGGGGCTTCCTTTGACACAAGGAGCGCCGCCTGCAGTATGGGAAACATCTTCATCACCTTCAAAAGGTAAAGCCTGGTTGCAGGTGGGAGTTACTCTGCTCTGTACTGCTGCCGTAGCACTGATAGCACTTTACGGAGCGTTGTACCCCTCTTCCGCCCTTGGAGTTCTCATACATAATAGTATTCTCTTCAGAAGTGGATTGGCCCTTGTTGGTGAAGCTATCATCCCCGTTGCCCTGTTACTCCCACTCGGTCTACGCTGGCGTGAGATGGGATTTTCCCGAGGCTATCACATCTGGAGTATCACACTCCTATGGAGTGCACCTTCTCTGCTGATCATTGTGTATGGCCTGGCGGTGGGGAAAGTCACGCTGCTCATTGTGCTCTTGCGGTTTATCATCCTCCTCGTCTTCACAGCCATTCCTGAAGAGATCGCCTTTCGTGGCATCATCACAACCCGTTTAATGCGCTTGCTAGGAACTGGTTGGGGAATTGCGCTGGCATCACTCGTCTTTGGGCTTCTCCATCTGGGAACCAATTTTTTCCTTGGCGGCGGATCAACGACGCTCCTTACCGCTATCGCCGTGACCATCTTTGGGCAAATGCCCGGTGGCCTCATGTTTTCCATCAGTTTGCAGCGCACACGCAGCCTCATTCCAGGCTTTATTGGCCACGCGCTGGGGGATAGCGCGAGTTTAATCTTCCTATCCTGAACAATGCGCTTTCCGCACACTTCGCGCCGCAGGAACTTACCCTTTATGAGCACCAGAGGCGCGAAGTAGGCGAAAGATGGGAACGCTCTATGCTATACTATATAATATGAAAATGCGAGAAGAGCGCTCCCAAAGTGGGCGTACAAAACGCCCACCAACAAATCATCAATCCCTCACTACCACAGTACAAGCGAACATGTGGCAACCCTGGACTGATGCAACAGGCCTCCCATTACTACCTGACGAGCAGCCCATTAGCTCAGTGCGTGATAGCCTGTACGATCTCATTCCTCTTGGTCCACGCGAAAAAAAACTTATTAATACGCCTGCATTTTTACGCCTGCAACGCGTGAAACAACTGGGCTTTGTCTATCGTATCTGGCCCGGTGCGACCCATACACGCTACGAACATAGCCTTGGTTGCTATTACCTGGCAGTACGTGCGCTACGTGCGTTGTTGCAACAGGGCACAAACGACGGCCTCTACGGCGTCGAAACAAGTAGCATACAGACATTAGTAGTAGCGGCCCTGCTGCATGATATCGGACACTACCCCTTTTCGCATACGATTGAAGAACTCGGTCCTCCCATCGCGTTACATGAGCATGTTGGTCGCTCTATTATTGAGAACGGCGAAATCGCAACCATTCTTGAGCGCGATTATCATCTCTCACCCACCCGTGTCGCGGACTTCATCGATCCACCCAAAACAGGGCTGAGCAATCCTGATGATGAGTTGCTCAGTCATTTGTTAAGCGGCGCACTTGACATCGACAAGCTTGACTACCTCCCACGCGATGCCCGCGCCTGCAATGTTCCTTATGGTGGCGTCGATGTCTCACGTCTGCTAGATTCATTGCGCATCCATGCAAACGTGAACGGACAACGTCGCATTGTCGTTACACATAAGGGTGTCAGTCCTCTGCATTCCCTGTTACATGGCCGCCAGGAGATGTTTGATAATATCTACTGGCATCACACAAGCCGCACCATGCAGGTCATGCTCGTCCGCGCCGTTCATGATGCTCTTTCCGCCGAGGCACTTTCAGCTCAACAACTTGTGGGATTGGATGACGCTTCCTTGCTGGTCCTTCTCGCTCAGCCAACGATGCCTGCCAGTTCACGGATACTGGCCGAAGAACTGGAATTACGTCGCCCCTACAAATCAGTGCTCGAAATCAGTCGTCTCGCCGGTCCTCTCTTCAAACGACTCGATGCCCTCTTCTGGGACTCCGAACGCCGTCGTCGCGTTGGTCAACAACTCACTATTGAACTGGCACACGCCCTCGATACCGAGATCGCTGATCACGAGATCCTCTTTGACATTCCCCGCTCCGAGAAATGGGAGATGGACGTATGGATCTCCTTCGCTCACCCACCCATAGGCATGGAACCATTGATGAGCTGGGTCGAGGTGACGGGTCTGCAACCAGACGATCTAGCCCGGTATGAACTACATCAGCGTCGTATCCGTGTGGTCGTGGCTGAACGGTTGCGTGCTTTGTTGCTAGAGCATCGCGATGATATGTTGTTGCCGGCACTTGATAGAGTGCTATAAGAAATGCGCCGAGATACATTTGGAGACTCAGCTATACTGGAAGAAGAAGGATAGTGGAGGAGGTTAAGTTCGTATGGCAAACAAATGGGATGCGTTGATGAAGATGCTTGTGCGTGCCAATCCTCAAGATTTTGTATCGTTCCTCACTCAAGAAACAAGCTATCAAGGTGATGTTACCAATGAATTGATCATCCGTTCGGTTGAGGCTGACTTTCTGTGCATGGCGCGGCGAAAAGAGAAAGATACCATCATCCATGCAGAATACCAGCGCCGTCGCGATGAAAATATGGGGCGACGTATGTGGGAATATAATGCTGCAACCTCGTTTCTGACAGGTTTACCAGTCTTCTCCTATGCAATCTATTTATGGGAGCAGAACAACATCATTGAGCCTCCTTACATTATGGAGGAAGACGGTGAGCTTATTCACCAATTTTATTACAAAAATATTTTGCTATGGAAAGAAAAACCCGAAACACTGCTAAAGCCGGGTCTCACAGGAATGCTACCACTACTCCCCCTCATGAAGGGAGCAAAGCAGGCCCGAAACGAGATTCTTGATGAGATGGTCGCTGGCTTGAGAAATGCAGGCAAAGACGATATACTAGCATTAGGGTACGCATTCGCTGGACTGGTCTACGATACTGAGAGCGACAAAGAATGGCTCAAAAGGAGGTTTGCAATGTTTCACGATATTCTGGAGAGCTCCTGGTCCTATCAAGAGATGATCCAAAAAGGTGTCGATAAGGGCCTCGAACAGGGAGAACTTAAGGCTGCACGTTCATTTCTCGTACGTTTTGTGGAAAAGCACTTCCCTGAGTTGCTCCCTCTGGCACAACAGCAGGCCACCGAACTCAAAAATCTCGTAGTACTGAACAACATCGTTGATAAACTTCTCAGCGCACAAACTCTCGAGCAGGCCAGGCAGATATTGACCGATAGCAAAACCTTCGAAGAACCGGGTTTGTGAACCGCGCCCCTATACAATTGGGGGCGCGACAGGTTTGTGAACTGCGCCCCTACGGTTTCTTCTTATCTTTTCTCTGATACATCATACGCACCGCCTTCTCGCGAATTCGACGCGCGGGCGCATAATCCTGGTCCACACGTACAGCACGTTCGGCAACCCTGGCCGCTTCCCGATAACGTTCCAGGCGATATAACATATCGGCCTTCATCGTCCAGAAACGCACATTTGAGTTGTCCAATTCCATAACGTGCTCAAGAGCGGATAGCGCCTCCTCATATTGGCCAACGCCACGTAAACCACGCATGTAGCTCTCCCACGCAAAGAGGCTATCCGGCGTGAGTGTGGTCAGTTCTTTCGCTAACTCTTGCATAGCCTCATATTGCTCTAACGCTCGTAACGCCTGCACTCCCAGAGTCAGGATAACTACATTATGTGGATCTATGCTCAATGCATGTCGTATCACTGAAACGACATCGCGCATACGCCCCAGCTTACAAAGGATATCGCTCTTCATCTGTAATGAAAAAAGATGATCTGGATCAATCGCCAGCGCCCGATCAAACATGGTGATCGCTTCTAAAAGATGTCCAAAGTTGAGCACAGCCACGCCCCTGTTTGCCCAGGCCCGTTCATCATCAGGTGCCAGTTCAGTTGCCCGTTGAGCACTCCGTAGTGCCTCCGGAAACTTTTGCTGTAAAAGTTGTAGCCCACTACGATTGACCCACGCCAGCGGCAGATGCGTATCGAGGAGTAGCGCCTGATCATTAGCAATCGTTGCCTCGGAGATACGCTCCAACTTTTGTAATGCCCTTGCCTTAAACGCAAGCCCTTGAGCGGAACTGGAATTATATTCGAGTATATGCCGAGCTGTCTCGTAAAGCGACTCGTAATGATCGATACGGTCCAATGCTCCGGCAAGACCCAGTAAAACTTCTTCGTCTTTTTCACGATAAGCAAGAAGTGTCGAGAACGTTTCACCCGCCTGCAACCAGCGGCGTGCCTGCAAGTGCTCCGCTGCACGTTGCCACAACAGTCCGAAACTTTCCTCAGGAGCAGAAGACTGCTCCTGGGCTGTTCCCTTCTCTTTCAAGACAGGTGTTGCACTTCCCTGTACCTCTGTTCTCTTGCTTTTCTCATCCGGATCCACGCCTATTTATCTCCTACTGTGTTCTCATTTGCAAAATTATTTGCTTATTTCTGAGTTCTGTATCATACAAACTCTTTACAATTCCCTCAAAGATTTCTGAAAATACTACGATATAGTATGCATAAGAGCAAAAACAGATACCTCGTATGAAAATTATGTTTAAGATAGAGATCGATGGAGGTCCACAACAATGTTCTATTCAGATGTCAATAATAATGAGTCATCTGTACCCTATCAACCGGTGCAAGAACCAGTCACGCCTGCCGATAGTGTATCACACTGGTCTGAGGATCAGACTCTACCTCCCACAAACACCATACCACCCTATCAGCAGCCACCATCAACGCCTCCACCTGCCAAAAGGCCTCCTTCCCGAGGTCTACGTACAGGTGCTATTATAGCACTTACCATGCTTCTTGCGGTGGTCTTTGGTACTGGTTTATTTGCTGGATGGCAATTTGGTCATAGCAGTTCAACCGCAGTGGCTACGCCTTCTACAGGAACCAGTAATCAGTTGCAAACAGGCTCAAACGTCCAGCCTACCGTTCCTGCACTATCGGGAAACAATTTAGAGGCTGTTCGTGAAGCAGTGGTTGCAAAGGTGACACCAACAGTTGTACAAATCAACGTCACCAACGCTCAAGGCAGTGGCATAGGTTCGGGCGTCATTATCGACAAGCGCGGCTATATCATCACCAACAACCACGTGGTCAGCGGCGCTCAGAGCGTTCAGGTTGTGATGTCCGATGGCACCAAACTAACCGGACAGGTCACCGGTACCGATCCAGCCGATGATCTGGCTGTGGTGAAGATCAATCCACCAGCAAATATGCCCGTTGCTAATCTGGGAAATTCTTCCCAACTCAAAGTCGGACAGGATGTACTGGCAATCGGAAACCCATTGGGCATTACCCAGACCGTTACGAATGGTATCGTAAGTGCTCTTAATAGAACAGTCTCTGAAGGACAGGGCGGCGCTAATCTGCCGGATGCTGTTCAGACCGATGCTCCCATCAACCCTGGTAACAGCGGTGGCGCACTCGTCGATATGCAGGGCAACCTGATCGGTATTCCAACACTGACGGCTATTGATCCAGAGTTCAATGCACCAGCCAGTGGCGTCGGTTTCGCCATCCCATCCAATCGCGTCAGCTTCGTTGTGCCACAGATTATTCAAAGCGGCAAAGTTACCCATACTGGACGTTCAGCCCTGGGTATCTCTGCGGTTCCTGTTGATCCATCTGTTCAGGCGCAGGACAACCTCTCCGTTGACCATGGCGTCTTGATCGCCCAACTGGTCAGCGGTGGCGGCGCTCAGAAGGCTGGTCTCCAGGTCGGTGACGTGATCGTCCAGGTCAACAATCAAGATGTGACCGATACATCAACATTGACTGCTGCACTGCTCACGAGAAGCCCTGGCGAGATAGTTCCAGTTAAGATCTATCGTGGCAGTCAGCAATTGACCGTTAATGTGACGTTAGGTGAGTTGCAAGCTGGTTAGTTTCAGTACCCTCAAGCGGGTCGAGAAGAAATGGTAGCTCCAGCCGCCTTCAGCGAGGAAAGTATACCTCTCGAACCCGAAGAGGTCAAGGGGAAATATACTAGAGAGAAAGTACTCATACACCTCTCTCTTTTCCTTTCTCTTTACCCGTCTCTCAAAAGGGGCACCCAACATGGGTGCCTCTTTTATTTGCCATTTGTCTTATGAAGAGGTCAGTTGCTTCTCTGCATCTTCAAAATCCTTCTTTGCAGGGGTTGCCGCCCGTGAACGCCGACCGGTTAACAATACACCTACAAAAAAGACAATCCAGCCAACCGCCATCACCAACCAGAAAGTACTCTCGACACCGAAAAAGCGTGCCAGCGTGCCAGCTACTGCTATCAATAACGTCCCCGCCAGAATCAAGACATTGGCCCACAAAAGATTGAGTGGCCTGAACCCTGCTACACTGGCCTGACGACGCAGCAACTTCCAACCCGAATAGATCGCCACGCCTGCAACAGCAATCACACCCAACGAATTTAGCGTAATTGTGGCAATCAACCACGGGCCCGTCTGCAAAATACCGGTTCCTGGCGTTCCCGCTATCTGACTCAACTTCTGCATGTCAATTGTGGCAATAAGAATGAGTCCTGCAGCGACTATACTTAAAATGCTGAGTGTCAGAGCACAGATGCGTGTGGCACCCGCCGAGGCAACCAGGGCGATACTCCCCAGACCAAGCCATGATGGCATCAATTCAGCACCAAAAATATAGTAAATGCGAAAAAAAATGGTTCCCACCGTAGTGGTCGGTTGTACCACCAGCATAAGGACATACGCTACCGTTGCCAGAAATGCCATGCACAAAGCTATAGACCAGTATAACTGATACGTGCGGTGGCGGCGCACATACTGGCGTAGCACAACGCCCGCAAACAGGCCCGTCACAAGGACATTTATGATTGCTGGCAACAACAAAATTGGATTGCTCATAATGTTTTCCTGTCTCTGTATGGTCAAAAACTTATAAAAAGCTATGCTATAACCATATAGAATATACAAAAAACTGCATGTTATTGCAACGAAATAGCCAGGTAGATAGGCATCTTTTTTCCCCAACAGTTTTTCAAGAGGAAGCTCAACTATGGGCACGCCGCGAGCGCTTAAACAAAATCCAGCCCATCCCACCCAGAAGCACCAGTATCATCCCTAATCCCACACGCCCAGCAGGCGTACTCAAATTGAAGAGAAGAAATGTAAAATCGCGGGATGGAACCTGCTGATCAGTGCCATAAATGGGTTGGGCAGTTGTACCTGGAGGTTGAGGCTGCACCACCTCTGTTGCCGCCGTCGCTATTGCAGTGACAGTCACACGTGGAGAAATATTATGCGCCCGATCAGCAGTTGGTGTCTTCGTACCCGCGTCTCCACCAGCCGAACTATTTGTCGACGATGACGCAGAAGATCTAGTACTGGTACTAGAGGTAGCTGTCGGCCCACCATGTATAAGCGTGGGTCCTATTCCCGAGAAAAAGAAGATCACACCGATGATTGCCGCCAATGCACTCATTGTACGTAAAACTCCACGCACATAAGGATTCATCCTGCGACGCGTTGGTCTGATCGGTGTAGGAGCTACCATAACAGGCTGGGAGATCGGCTCAGCTACTTCCATAGACAAGACAAAGGAACGCGGCAAGGTCGGCTGGGGTAAAGCATGCAGCATTGCGACCGTCTGCCGTAACGCAGTCAACGCTCGCTGACACTGCGGACAGGTACTCAGATGGGCTTCCCATTGAGCCTGCTCCTCCGCTGAAGCCTCTTTATCGAGAAGGGCCGAAAGCTGTTCAGTTGTCAGATGCCGCTTGTCTTGTGCCACGCCAGTGCTCCGTTATAATATCATTGCTTGTTCTCATGTAAGACGATAATTACGTGGTAAAAGTTCCCTGTGCTGATCGAGATAGATACGCAGACGTGCACGTCCACGCGAGATGCGCGAGCGTACGGTGCCGATGCTGGTCTGCGTCGACTCCGCCACTTCCTCATAGGAAAGTCCCTGCACATCGCAAAGAACAATGGCTACACGCTGATCCAATGGGAGTTTCTCCAGGCCTTGCTGAATCATACCTTGAAGTTCCTGGGTGAGGAGCATCTCTTCCGGATTATCCGCTGGCTCACTACTCGCCAGCGCACCCAGAACTTCGGGCGATGGCGTCTCGTCTTCCTCAGTCAAATACTCCAACGACTCTGCAGGATGACGCTGGACGCGCCGCCAATGATCGCATGCCAGGTTAGAGCTGATGCGCAATAACCAGGCACGGAACGATGCACCACCATGATAAGAAGAAATATTGCGAAAGGCCGCAAAGAAGGCATCCTGCGTCACATCCTCCGCCACATCCGTATTACCAACCATACGATAGACCGTGCCATAAACAATCTGCTGATAGTGCAAGACAAGTTGATTAAATGCAGCAACGTCCCCACGTTGACTGCGGGCAATCAACTCCTCCTCATCCTGCGCAATTTTGCTCATGGCGACCTCATCTCTCATGTGCTATTTGCGCTAGTGTAGCATATATTGCTGGATTTGGGAATCATAATAAGCGTTGAATATCTCTCTTCAAGGCTTCATAGCTCTGATAACGCACCGTTGTATCCTCAACCAGCGCACGACTCAAAATACCCTCCAGCACAGGCGAGATATTGGAATTAAACATGCGCACAGGCGGATACGCTGGATAGTGCGGCGGCGCTACATTGGTCAACGCATGATGCATACTGGCCGCTAATGCATAGATGCAGGTACGCTGATCGTATGGCCGATCCTGAATAGGTAGATAGGGTGAGATGCCAAGCTTACGTGTAGTACGCCTTCTGCCAATCTCATGCCGCGTTCGGGAACCTGCCGGTACTGGTGGAGGTGCAATCTTAAAACCTGTCAGCAGTGCTCGCCCACGCTTATCGATGATGATATTCGCTGGCGAGATATCATAATGACGCAAGGACGGTCGCTGCCGTTCTAGTACAATCAAAACATTTAATAGTGTATTCATATAACTAAGCACATCACGTTCAGGAAGAGGCTGCAGCAGTTTCTGCAGACGTTCATCCAGGCTCTCACCATCGATATATTCCTGCACCATATAGTAATAATTGCCCTCGGCGAAGCGATCCAATATAACCGGTAGCAAGGGATGACGCACACTCGCAAGCTGCCCTGTTGCCTGCTCATAATAGGCCACATCTTTCGCGCGTTGTGCCAGCGGTTCAGCACAGCACTCCCAACGCTTGAGAAATACTTTGCGTCCCTGGGGATCGGTCGCAATGGCACTCGTGACGCGCGTCTCTTCGGATTGACGCAGGACATGTTTAATAATATAGCGTCCCTGCCGCAACGCCACCCCAACTAATGGGCTATGATCGACCAACGTTGGTGGCAAGGTGAGGCGACCACAATGTGAACAGCAACGCTGCCCAAACCGCACCGGCGTTTCGCAATAAACGCAACGGCGCGTATCATAATCTGCCCCGCAGTTTGTGCAGCGTTGCGCCCCAGTACGATTCTGCTGCCCACAATGATGACAGACATAGCGCTGCAATGCTACCTCGATTGCACTGGCATAATTATCGGCAAACTCACTCACACTATAGTAACGTTGACGATAATCTTTGCTCAAGGCACGCAAAAGCACAGCCGCAACTTCAGCCGGGATGCGTGCATTCCACTTCTGTGGTGAGAGCGGTGTCTCCTTGAGGTGCGCATTCCACATCTCTTCCAGCCGTTTGTGTACAAACGGCGTGCGACCAGTCAGCAACTCATAGCAGCAAATAGCCAGCGCATATTGATCGGAATCGCGCCGTGGATTGCCTTGCCACTGCTCAGGCGGCATATAGGCTGCTGTCCCTGTTACCTCACCTAAAGATGCATGCGTCTGCATGCCAAGATAGAACGTAGTACCGAAATCTGAGAGCAAGATCTGACCGTTACGCCCGATGAGCAAGTTGCCCGGCTTCACATCCTGATGCACCAGCCCATTATTGTGCACATAATAGAGCGCATCGGCGGTCTGCTGAATATAGGGAACGAGTTCTTCGGCAAAGGACTGTCGTCGTGTGCCATCGCTCTTGCGAAACAGATCAAGAATCGTCTGTGGCGCATATTCCATCACGAAGTACGGTTGTTCATTCTCCTGCAACTGCCCAAAGTTATAGACTGGCAGAATATTTGGATGCTGCATACTGGCGATGCGCCGCGCCTCCTGGAAAAAGTTGGCCTGTGCTTTAGCGTTAAACTGATCCAGGCGCAATACCTTCAAAGCAAGAATACGACTGAGGGGAGCTGGCTCTCGCACTTTATAAACATAACCATAGCTTCCTGCACCAATGAAAGAGACAACTTCGTAGATACCAATATGCGCTCCTTGCACGAGAAAGTCGCAACGCTGGCAGCAGACGGCGGTATCTGGATTCTCATGCCCTCCGCTGGCGCGTGGATTGAGGCAGCGAGCCACGTTATTTTATCCTCTTCCAATTTTATTCAGTATAGATATAATACCATTGATAGTTTCTCATTAATATCTACGTCTCTACAGGGTATGGGTTACGAACCTACAAAAGAAACCACTAGAATCCTTTCTAATACGTCCGAGGACAAAATACAAAATTTCCAGCTACAATTTGTCCTCAGGGGCATCATTTCTTGGCTTCTACCCCACTTCATATCTCCCTTTTATCTGTATGTATCACGAGTAGCAAGCCACGCTCCAAACTCACCCTGGCACGTTCACTCGTGAGAACATTGCTCACTCCACGTGGTTTGCCGAAATAGAGTGTCTCACCATATAAGGGATAGTAAAGGTCCGTCGTACGTACCCCCACAGCCTCACCTATCAGAGGTAGCAACGAAAGCAGATCGCCGGGTTGTCCCTCAATCGTTGTACTCCCAGGACCACGCACCAGCCAGCAAATCGCCGGGCCATCAATGATCCGGATAGGAATTGTCTCAAAGCCCGCTAATAGCAATATATTCGCCATCGTATGATCGAAACGCTCTCCATTGATGCCACCTAGAATTGTGATACGCGTGGCTCCATGCTCCAACGCCACCTGTACCGCCAGTTCTGTATCGGTCTCATTCTTCTCCACCTCGGCACGGATAAGCTGGCTCCCCATCGTTACCAGATCATCCTCAGATAAAGTAAGCGAATCGAAATCACCGACGATAATCGCTGGCGTACAACCATACTGAAGCGCTATACTGGCCCCGCTATCCGCTGCAAGGATCAGGTCGGCACTGGCAATAGCTTTCTCGACCGCTTTACCTGCTTGCAAAGTACCTCCTACGAAAATAACTGCGTGCATTGATGTATGCCTTTCGGTAGATTTAGTTGCTATATCTCTGTACAGGACGTTAATATATGATGATATGATTTTGGTGCGTCTGATAAATAGTAAAGAAGGTCTAAAAAATATATGACAAGTAAATCACCACAATCCTGGGGGCGTTATCCCACTGTTGAGCCGGAGCAGGTCGTGCCGCTCTTCTGGCGCAATGAGCTACCTATCTTATCTGACTTTAGCACATCTGTGCTTCCCTATGGCTATGGGCGCAGCTACGGCGATAGTTGCCTGAACGAAGGCGGCGTCTCGCTTGATGCCACCTACTTGAGACGCTTTATCTCTTTCGACGAGGAGCAGGGACTGTTACGTTGTGAAGCCGGTGTCTCGCTGGCTGACATTCTGGACGAGTTTGTACCGCGTGGCTGGTTCTTGCCCGTGACGCCTGGCACCAAATTCGTCTCGGTTGGTGGTGCGATTGCCAATGACGTTCACGGGAAAAATCATCATAAGGCCGGTACTTTTGGCTGTCACGTCACCCAATTTGAACTATTACGCTCAAATGGCGAACGTCTTCTTTGCTCACCAACTGAGAATAGCGAGTTGTTTCGCGCAACCATCGGTGGCTTCGGCCTGACCGGATTGATTTTATGGGCCGAGTTTCGCCTGAAACCAATTCGCTCTCCCTATATTAGCGTGGATCATATCCGCTACAACTCACTGGCAGAATTTATGGAGATTGCCGCCGACTCCGATAAAGATTTTGAGTACACTGTAGCGTGGTGCGATTGCTTGAAGGGCGGCAAATATCAGGGCCGGGGTCTTTTTATACGTGGCAACCATGAAGATTCACCCGCCTATGCCCATAAACCATTGCCAAAAAATTTGCCGCTGATAGTTCCATTCGATTTTCCTTCCTTCACCTTGAATAGTCTGACTGTAAGAGCTTTTAACGAAGTTATTTACCGCATGCAACGCCAGAAGCATGTCCATAAAGTTGAGTCGTATAATCCATTTTTCTATCCGCTCGACTCGGTGCATAATTGGAATCGCATCTATGGCAAGCGTGGCTTCTTCCAGTATCAGTGCGTAGTGCCGTTCGACAATGGCTACGAGGTCATGAAGGAGATTCTTGATCGCATCGGTCATGCGAAAGAGGGCTCATTCCTGGTGGTGCTCAAAGAATTTGGGAATATAGTTTCGCCCGGCATGCTTTCTTTCCCACGTCCTGGTCTGACACTGGCGCTGGACTTCTCCAACCATGGTCAGAAAACGCTGCGCTTCCTGGATGATCTTGATGCTCTAGTTCTTCAGAGCGGCGGTCGCGTCTACCCGGCGAAAGATGCACGCATGAGTCCCGAAAGCTTTCAGACATACTTTCCTGAATGGGAAGCATTCACCCGCTACATCGACCCAAAATTCTCTTCGAGCTTCTGGCGTCGTGTCACAACGGAAGAAACTCCAACGCAGAAGCTTCAAGCGCTTTCTGCCACACCTACTACACAAACAGCTTTGCCTGGAAATGGACGATAAGATACATGAGAGTAGCTATTATAGGGGCAACATCCGCGCTTGCCCACGAAACCGCGAAATGTTTTGCTAAAAACGGCGCAGAACTGTTTCTAGTGGCCCGCAATGCCGAGAAATTGCAGGCGGTCGCCGACGACCTTAAAGTGCGCGGCGCACCACGCGTCGAAACCTATGTGCTCGATCTCAATGAGCTTGAGCACCACGAGGAAATGCTCGCTACAGCGGTCCAAACCTTTCAGGGTCTTGATCGCCTCTTGATTGCACATGGTACCCTGGGCGATCAGCACAAATGTGAATTGAGCGTGGCCGAAACGTTGAAAGAACTCAATACAAACCTGATCAGCATTATCTCTCTACTCACCCTCAGCGCGAACTACTTCGAGGAGCAGAAACGTGGCTGCATCGCGGTCATCTCATCGGTGGCAGGTGATCGCGGACGTGGCAGTAACTATGTCTATGGTACTGCCAAAGGTGCGCTCACTACCTTTTTGCAGGGTCTGCGCAATCGTCTAAGCAAATCGCATGTCGCCGTCGTAACCATCAAACCAGGCACCGTCGATACGCCAATGACGGCTGGAATGAAGAAAGGACTTCTGTTCGCCAGGCCCCAGGTCGTTGGTGAAGGTATCTATCGCGCTATGCAGGGTGGGAAAGATGTCGTCTACTTGCCCGGCTACTGGCGTCCAATCATGTTCGTGATCAAAAGCATCCCCGAAAAAGTCTTCAAACGTCTGTCTCTTTAGTAGAAATTTTTGGGTTCGGAGCATTCACGACTACAAATAGTAGGCCAGAGGCTCCGAACCACGTCCTACTAAGCATATCTCCCCAGTGGCGTTTTCTATGTATAGTTACAATCAGGACATCTTCCATAGGAAGACTCTACATCGTGCAACAGAGCCATTTCTTCGCCACTTTCTTTTACTTTTTTACACAGAAGAGGAAAATTTAACCCTGATTTCTATCCTCTTTATTAGAAATATTAGCGCATAACTCTATCCCTTATTAGAAGTATTAGAAATATCGAAGACTATTGACTCTATACGTAAGCCATGTTACTCTATTTTCCATAGACTTACATGGAAGTAAATACAACTTTATCTATATATTTATTTCCTATATGTATTAATTTCCCCTTTATAAGGAGCTTTTAGTGAAACGCAGAAATGTTATTACAGTAGGGTTATCTCTCTCTTTACTTCTCGCGCTGTGTGGCGCATTCTTCATTTCTACTACCTTTCATCACACTGCACAGGCTGCAAGGCCTCGGGCAACCACACCGATAGCCTGGCCTGCCTTCGATGGAGGTGGACAACGTAGCGGAGTGAATAGCAGCGAAACGACAATTACAACTGTCAATGTTGGCACACTCAAGCAACTGTGGCATGTTACCTTGCCTGCTACGGTCGATGGAGCGGCAGCAGAATTGCCCAATGTTCAGACTGCAGTTGGTACAAAAACACTGCTTTATGTAACAACAAGAACTGGCAGCCTGCTTGCTGTAGATGCCAGTAATGGTGCGGTAATCTGGAGTCAGAATACGACTGGACCAAACTATACGACAAGTTCACCCGCCATCGATCCCGCTGGAACGTTTGTCTATGGCTATGGCCTGGATGGAAAAGTGCATAAGTATGCCGTTGGCACAGGTACCGAAGTAGTCAATGCTACCTGGCCTACCCTACTAACAAACATGCCAAACGTTGAGAAAGGTTCGTCTTCCATCAACATTGCCAACGGCTACCTGTACATGAGTATAGGTGGATATCCTGGCGATGGAGGTCACTACGAGGGCCATATCATCGCGGTCAACTTGAACACAGGCATCAAAACAGTCTGGAATAGTGTGTGCGCGAATATTACACATATTCTTGGAACTACTGAATGCGCCGACATACAGGCTGCCATTTGGGGACGGGCGGCACCAACTGTTGATCCTGTGACAGGTAATATCTTTGTCGCAACCGGCAATGGACCGTTCAGAGGTGATGGCCTCAGCTTTGGCGATAGCATCATTGAGCTGACCCCCAACCTCTCTAAAGTTGTTGATAGCTACACACCATCCGTCTATGCAACAATGCAAGCCAATGACCAGGACCTTGGTAGTACAGATCCTGTGCTCCTTCCTAAACAGGCAGGCAGTAAAACACCGTATCTGCTCGTCCAGGGCAGCAAGGATAACAATATACGCCTGATCAATCGACAAAACCTCTCTGGTCAGGGCAGTCCCAATCACGTCGGAGGTGCACTCCAGGTCATCAGCCAGCCAATCAAAGGTGATGTCGATACGCAACCAGCCGTCTGGACCGATGGCAATGGAGTCACCTGGGTTTTCATCACTAACTACTCAGGACTAATGGCATACAAGGTCGTAACCACAAATGGCAATACCATGCTCCAACTGGCTTACCAGAGCACCACTGATGCTGGTAGCTCACCATTCATCGCGGATGGCGTTCTCTTTATCCAGGGCAATAATGTATTATACGCTCTTAACCCCACCACAGGAGCACAATTGTGGAGTAGCAACCAGAATTCTGCAGGAGGCTCGATTGGTGGCCTGCACTGGCAGAGTCCGATAGTGGTCAACGGACGAGTCTATGTTCCTGATAGTAATGGTGGCCTGACCGCTTACGGCCTGGCCTGACCTCTCCAACTAAAATTTTATACATTGGCTCACGAAAAAAGACCTCTCACAAGTACTGAACCCGTTGAAAAAATATGTTCAGTACTCGTGAGAGGTCTTTTGGCGCTTAGAGTAAACTATTAATATAAACCATGTATTGTTTACCTGCTGCTTCCCGTACGGGTAGGGATGCAAGCTTGCCTCCACCCGGTCCCAGTTTAAGCTTTTAAGCTTAGTAGAGGCACAATTTATAAACTCGTGTGGAGTATTTATGCAAAAACAAACTTCTAACCGTCGCACATTTTTGAGACAGGCCGCCTCCTCAGGTCTCCTGATAAGCGGAGTTATGTCCCAGGCATTCTTGCCAAACAATCCTGTTCATGCCATGTCTTCTCCCTATCAACCAATAAATCGTAGACCACGCCCTCATGCCGTCTCCTGGTCAGCCTGGGAGGATCTAGGAGGCATTATTACCTCCGGTCCTGCTGTTGCTTCCTGGGCCAGTGGTCGCCTGGACTGCTTCGCCAAGGGTCAAGACAACGCCATGTGGCACAAATGGTACGATGGTAACTGGTCTAACTGGGAAAGCCTCGGCGGCATCATCGATGGTGCACCCGCCGCCGTTTCCTGGGATTCTGGGCGCATTGACTGTTTCGCTCGCGGTATGGACAACGCTATGTGGCACAAATGGTATGATGGCAACTGGTCCAACTGGGAAAGCCTCGGTGGCATCATCACTTCTGCGCCAGCGGTTGCTTCATGGGCCAGTGGACGCCTGGATTGTTTCGCCAAGGGTCAAGACAACGCCATGTGGCACAAATGGTATGATGGCAACTGGTCCAACTGGGAAAGCCTCGGTGGAGTGATTGACGATGCACCAGCCGCTGTTTCCTGGGATTCCGGGCGTATTGACTGTTTCGCTCGCGGCACAGATAACGCCATGTGGCACAAATGGTATGATGGCAACTGGTCCAACTGGGAAAGCCTCGGCGGCACTCTTCTATCGGGGCCGGCAGCCGCTTCATGGGATACAGGCAGATTGGATTGCTTCGCCAAAGGAACGGATAACGCCATGTGGCACAAAGCGTACGGTGGTAGCTGGTCCACCTGGGAAAGCCTCGGCGGGGTCATTGATGATGCGCCAACTGCTGTCTCCTGGGGACCCAATCGTATTGACTGTTTCGTGCGCGGCATGAATAATCATATGTACCATAAATGGTGGAGCTAGATCAGATCTAACGCGACTTAAATGGAACGCGAATAGACAAAATAGAGGATCACACCCACGATCACCAATAGCACGCCAGCACCGCCCATCGTAAAGATGAGCGCATTCAGCGCAGTGTGAGCGCCAGTAGCATTTGTGTTGCCCCCTGGTGTCGGGGTTGCCGTCGGACCTGGCGTTGGCACCATCGTTGGCGTTGGCGATGGTACTGCCGTCGGCGTTGCTGTCGGTATAGGTGTAGGTGTGGGAGCCGCTGTCGCCGTCGGCGCAGGTGTGGGAACCGCGTGTCGCCGTCGGTATAGGTGTGGGAAGGAACCGCTGTCGGTGTTGGCGTCACTGGCACAGTTGTAGGTACAGGTGTCGGTGTCCCCGCTTGCAATAACGATGGAACGAATTAGGCTGCCAGTTGCACGAGCAAATGCGGCTACCGGCATGAGTAAACTAACCAGAAAAAGGCAAGCAAGGATAGGGAAAAAGAAAAGAAAAAAGCGCCTGAGAAAATTAGCCATCACAAAAAGACTCCTACGAACAGCATCTCTCTTGCTAAGACGTTATAAGATCGAAACGCGTCACACTTTTGTGCGTTGTCGTAACGACTCATACAATGCAATACTTCCCGCAACCGCCGCGTTCAATGAATTAATATAGCCATACATGGGCAGTTTAATGAGCATATCACAGTGTTCACGTACCAGCCGACTCATACCCTTTCCTTCATTACCCACCACCAGAGCCAGCGGTCCGCGCAGATCGGCCTGCGTATAAAGGGTCGTTGCTTCGCCAGCCAGACCAACAACCCACACATTTTGTTTTTTGAGAGCATCGATTGTTCGCGTCAGATTCGTTTCCTGTGCAATACGTAGATGTTCAGTAGCACCAGCCGATGTTTTGACAACAGTCGCATTAATTTCAGCCGAGCGATGCTCTGGAATAATCACCCCATGTACCCCAGCCGCCTCCGCTGTCCGTAACAGGGAACCGAGGTTATTGACATCCTGAATCGCATCCAGCATCAACAAAAAAGGAGCCTCCTGCCGACTCTCGGCATAGGCCAGAATATCATCTGTGCTTACATACTCACGCTCCGCAACCAATGCGACACATCCTTGATGGACCGCACCATGACTGATCTGATCCAATCGCCCCCGTGGCACAATCTCAATCGGTATTCCTCTCTGCTCCGCCTCCCGTACAATAGCCAGAGTCACAGGCGCATCGCGCTGCCCTTCCGCCAAAAAGACACGTTTTACCGGACGCACCGAATGCATTGTCTCCAGCACTGGATTACGCCCCCAGATATACTCAGCCATAAATCCCCCTTGCAGTTACATTTCGCAGTGCAGTATAACATATCCACGAAACATGCAACACAAGGAACGGCACGGAGTTTTTGAAAAGACCATGCATGCAATTACATGAATTTATCGTCTTCAGCATATAATCGTGTCAGGCGTCCACTGTTATCATGGTAATCTTCCCAACAACCCGGATAATCATTATTTAGCATCTGCTTTACTTGCAGAAGTTGCTCTTTGGATAATTGCTCTTCTGCCAGCAACATTAACTGTGTTACTTCGTCCGAAACAACTGCCCAGCGCAACGCAAAAGCATTTCGAAGCGGCTTATCACCACGATTAAATAGCTCCATAAGTTGTACTTGCAAACTTTCCGCTTCTTTGATCCTGATCAGTAGGTCTTCAATGGAGAAAATATAGTTTCTTGTAAGCAAATGAACCTTTCCCCCTTTCCCTGTACAAAGTACAGAGAAGTTTAAAGAAATCTATCTCTCCTTTAGTAATACGACACATAGAAAAAGGAAGTAACAGATGGGTTCTAAAAAAGATGGCGATGAACCTTATTGCAGAGATTTACGCAATGCGTTCAACTCATCTAGTACTTATATCCCCAACTGTAAATAAATAGCCTTTTCTGTATTATAATGAATAATGCCGATTTCCTACTTCTAAACCTGATGAAGGAACGTTCAGGAACCCTCTGGTGAAAAGGACTTCCGTTTCCCAAACAAGGGACCTGCGTCAATATCGCTATGCCTGCTTGTCAGCTACACTCTACATGTAACGTGGGACGGGGTGATTGTTAGACCCTGAAAGGAGTGTCGGAGTATGAGTGCAGCAGGTGTGAGGAGCGATCTCTGGGCTGAGTTTATTGAGACCAGAGAGCAGAAATTACGAGAAGAATTAATCACTGAATATGCATCCCTGGTGCGTTTCGTTGTTGGACGGCTGGGTATTCCTCCAACGAGCCTTTTAGAGATTGATGATCTGGTGAGTTATGGTATGATCGGACTGATTAATGCCGTAGATCGCTTCGATCTCGCACGAGGAGTCCCATTCGAGGCATTTGCTACGCCACGCATTCGTGGTGCAGTTATTGATCACTTACGTTCGCTAAACTGGCAACCACGTTCGGCAGTTTCGCGCATACGTCAGGTCGAAGCTGCTCTAGCAAGCGTGGAGCAACGCATGGGACGGCCAGCTAAAGAAGAAGAGGTAGCAAGCGAACTTGGTGTATCGGTGGAGCGTTATCGACAAACATTGCTGGACTTGAGCACAACGGTTCTCTCTCTTGATGTGCCAGTTAGCTCGTTTCATGATGATGAAATGTCGCCGCTCAAAGATCTCCTGGAGGACGAAGACGCACCAGGACCAGCCGAAGAAGCCGAACGCCAGGAAATGGCACTTGCTCTGAGTGAGGCCATCGATCAACTTCCCGAGCGGGAACAATTACTACTCGCTCTCTATTATCAGGAAGAGTTGACGATGAAAGAGATTAGCAAAGTTATGAGCGTCTCTGAGTCGCGCGTGTGCCAACTCCATATGCAAGCAATCATGCGCTTACGGGGCGTACTACACGCTCAACGGGCTGAAGAACATACACCTATAAGGAAAAATACTACCAGACGCACAAAGCAAAAATTTGGAGCGCAGGATACATCATCCTCCGCCTCACATAGAGAAGAAACGAAGGAGGTTCTTGCCGGAAGCAAACGAAAACATCAAGTTTCATAACGTTCTAACTGCTTATCCATGTTTCTTGTTTATTGACAATAACTCTACTATCAGTAAACAGGAAAAAATGAAGGTGAACAATGGAATGGAATGGTAAATACAGATGTTCTCTCTAATAAGCGGGAGTAATACGTTTATGAAAGTAGGATCTACAGGGACACACCTCCATCTGGTGTGTGTAGAGCCAGAACGGCTGGCAAAAATGCCAATTGCTACCGATATCGGTACTTTTATGCTCTGGGAAGGGTTTGCATCTTCCACTTCTGAACAAGAAGTAACCGAACATGGCGTTCATTCGTTTCAATGGTGGTCGGATAATCGTGCCGCCCGCATAGCGATGTTACGAGCACGTGTGAAATCTGGCACGTATAAAGTTAATAGTACAACTATTGCGGAATTTATTCTTAGCGATAAAATTCACTCTGGATAGATTGACCTGGAACCTTAAAATGTATATACTCAATGTAACTGCTCATCGCTATTAAAGCGTCTGAGTATTATAGAGAATTACACTCACTACTTAAATTCTTTGCGGTCACGCTGGTAAAAGCGCCCCACCGGGCGCTGGTCGCGGCGCAGGGACGCTTAGACAAGCTTCTTAATGAAGGGGGCCTTGCATGCTTGTATTGCGACGAAAAGTTGGTGAAAGTATTGTGCTTGCTGGGGTGATCAACGTTTCAGTGTTGGCCGTTGAAGGCGAGCGAGTTAAAATTGGAATCAGTGCGCCACCTGATATAACGATTGTGCGCGAGGAACTGCTGCATAACACAAATGAAACAGCCGAACCTCGCACGACTCCGATTCAACAATCAAGCAGGTAACATGAAAAACTAGTGTAGTGACAAACAGACATCTTTCTGCAATCACTACACCTGGTTTCCTATACTCTTTTTTATGCCTCAGGTATTGCCTCTATCCGATGACCATTTGCCTGCTCCTTTGGCTTGCTCGCTTCACCCGTCGGCATCGGCACCTCTTCAATAAACGCTTCCGTCTTCTCTCGCGCCTCATCATCATGATATTGCACTGGCGGCGATTTCATCAAATAGGCACTCGGCCCCTCCAAGGTTCCACTTAATCCCCGATCCAATCCCAACTTCACCAACCTCACCGCATCAATTACCACTCCCGCCGAATTTGGCGAATCCCACACCTCCAACTTCAACTCCACGTTCAATGGCACATCTCCAAAAGTACGCCCCTCCAATCGAATATACGCCCACTTTCGATCACTTAACCACTCTACATAATCTGACGGTCCGATATGCACATTCTCCTCGCCCAGATCATACTCAAGCTGACTCGTTACCGCATTCGTCTTGCTGATCTTCTTCGACTCCAGACGCTCTCGCTCCAACATATTGTAGAAATCAGTATTTCCCCCCACATTCAACTGCATCGTACGCTCCAACTTGACCCCACGCTCACGGAACAAACGCGCCAGCACACGATGCACAATCGTCGCTCCCACCTGGCTCTTGATATCATCCCCGATCATCGGCAAACCCGCCTCCTTAAAGCGATTCTGCCAGTAATCCTCGCGTGCAATAAAAACTGGAATACAGTTCACAAAACCAACACCCGCCTGCAATATCTGCTCTACATACCACTTGGTCGCCGTCTCAGAACCAACTGGCAAATAGTTGATCACTACATCAGTACCTGTATCTTTTAAAATGCGCACAATATCAGCGGTCGGCCCTGCCGCCTTGGTTATAATCTTCGACAAATATTTGCCGAGACCATCATGCGTCATCCCCCGATACACATTCGCATTCAACTTTGGCACATCGGCAAAACGATATGTGTTGTTAGGTGCCTCATAGATCGCTTCACTGATGTCTTTCCCCACCTTATTTGTGTCTATATCAAATGCAGCAGAGAATTCTATGTCGTTAATGTGATACCCTCCCAGATTGACATGCATCAAACCCGGAATAAAGTCCCCTTGCTTCGCCTCTTTGTAATACTCAACCCCCTGCACTAATGAACTGGCACAATTACCTACGCCAATAATTGCTACGCGCACTTTTTTACTACTCATCTCTAACTCCTGATTTTCTCACACTTCTATGCACTTTCATAGAAGTTGTGTAACACTATCCTATATCATACCCCCATTTTAAGGGCGATTGCTACCTGTCAACATCCCCCTCTTAATGCTATAATAATAACATTCGCGACTGATTTTCGCCGAATCGATAACTTGGACAGCATAAAATGAAGGAGAACACCTCAACATGGCAAACGTCGGGTTCACTATCTGGTTCACTGGTCTCTCTGGCTCCGGCAAAAGCACCCTCTCTGAAATCCTTGAGCAACGCCTCCAGGCACACGGACATAAGGTTGAAATTATGGATGGCGATATTGTACGCACTCACCTCAGCAAAGGCCTCGGCTTTAGCCGCGAGGATCGCGATACCAACATCAAACGCATCGCTTTCGTCTGCAACCTCCTCTCCCGCAACGGCGTCATCTGCATCTCTGCCGCCATCGCTCCCTATCGCGAAGCTCGCGAATGGGCCCGTGAACATATCGGAAATTTTGTTGAAATTTATGTGAAATGCCCCCTTGATGTCTGCCGTGCTCGCGATGTCAAAGGTCTCTATAAACTGGTCGACGAAGGCAAAATCAAGAACTTCACCGGCGTCGATGATCCCTATGAAGAACCCGAACATCCCGAACTGGTCGTTGAAACGGACAAAGAAACCATCGAAGAAAGCATCAGCCGCATCTTCGCAAAGCTGGAAGAACTTGGATACCTTACACACGCAGACTTTTCCACGACAGAGGCTGAGGCGGTCGCTGATCACGCATAATTGGCATACATCACTAGTAGCATGAATGGAGTAACGATGACCGACAGTTTGATCGCTCCTCATGGAGGAGAACTGATTCTAAATATGGCTTCTGCAACCGAACAGGCTGCATTGCTTGAACAGGCGCAAACCTTTCCACAAGTCACGATCGGTTCGCGCCAACTGGCCGACCTGGAAATGCTGGCAATTGGTGCCTACAGCCCCCTGCGTGGTTTTATGACACAGGCTGACTATCTGGGTGTGGTCAATACCATGCATCTCAGCAACGGCTTGCCCTGGTCTATCCCGATTACGCTCTCTACTTCTGAAGAGCAGGCGCAGAATCTGACACTCGGTTCCCAGATAGCCCTGGTAAATGCACAGGGAACAGTACAGGCGGTGCTGACTCTGGAAGAGAAGTATACCTATGATAAACACCTGGAAGCTCGTCAGGTCTATCGTACAGAGGATGAAGCCCATCCTGGCGTGAATGTTCTCTATCAACAAGGCGCAGTTCTCCTGGGCGGCCCCGTACGTGTTCTGGCCCTGCAACCTCAGCAATTCGTACAGTATCGCTTCACTCCTACGCAATCGCGTGCTCTTTTCGCCGAACGTGGTTGGAAGCGTGTCGTAGGTTTCCAGACTCGCAACCCCGTGCATCGTGCCCACGAATATATTCAGAAGTGTGCCATGGAGACGGTTGATGGCCTCTTCTTACATCCTCTTGTCGGTGATACCAAAGGTGATGATATTCCCGCCGATGTACGTATGCGCTGCTATGAAGTGCTGCTGGAGAATTATTATCCTGCCGATCGCGTAATTTTAGGCGTTCTGCCCGCTGCAATGCGCTATGCAGGTCCGCGTGAAGCTATCTTCCACGCTCTAATGCGCAAAAATTATGGCTGCTCACACTTTATTGTGGGACGCGATCATGCTGGCGTTGGCAACTATTATGGCACCTACGATGCACACTATATCTTCGCCGAGTTTGACCCGGCAGCGCTCGGCATTACGCCGATGTTCTTTGATCACACGTTCTTCTGCCGCACGTGTGACGCTATGGCTTCCAAGAAGACCTGCCCTCATTCTTCCGATCAGCATGTGACCCTCAGCGGCACCAAGGTTCGTCAGATGCTGCAATCTGGGCAAATTCCTCCACGCGAATTCTCGCGCCCTGAAGTTGCGCAAGTGCTTATTGAAGCGATGAAGCAACCAATCGCGTAATACTCGTACGCAAGAATATACCAACGTAGGGACCAGCTTGAGCGCGTCTCACAATTTATTGAAAGGTTTTCCTTAAAGGAAATCTTCAATAAATTGTGAGACGCGCTCAAGCTGGTCCCTACGTTCATGGATAGCCTCTACCGGAAAAACTCCCATACCGCCCGCACCCCATCCTCAAAACTCACCTCAGACTTCCAGCTCAAGAGACGCTCGGCCTTGCCCACATTGAAGTAGGACTGGTAGATATCGCCAGCCCGTTTAGGCGACTTTTAATTTGTGGCTCGTAACCGGTCAGTTGCGCCAGCGTTTTGTAAATCTCATTGACGGAGACTGCACGCCCGGTTCCAATACAGAAGATGTCGTTATCTCCTCGACTGACCGCCTGCACATTGGCACGTGCAACATCAGTCACATATACATAATCTTTCTTCTGCTCACCATCCCAGTCGATGCGCACCGACTCATGGGCCAGGAAACGTTTGGTAAAGATCGCGATGACGCCCGCTTCCCCATTGGGATCTTGCCGGGGACCATAGACATTGCCATAACGGAGCGCGGTATAGGTTAATCCATGCGCTGCCTGCCAGTAACGTAGATAGTGTTCCGCTACCATTTTCGTAATGCCATATGGTGATTCCGGTCGCTGCAAGGTATCTTCGTCAATTGGAAGGCGTGTGGGTGTTCCGTAAGTAGCCCCGGAAGAGGCAAAAATAACTTTACGTGTACCTACACGTGTACAATTAGTGAGTACATTTAGATAGACCAAATACATTAACCCGTGCATCCAGTTGCGGATTGCGCGTTGAAACAGAAACACTATGCTGGGCCGCCTGGTGGCTCACCACTTCTGGCTTGACCTCATCAAAAATACGTGCCAACGCCCCTTCATCGGTCACATCGGCGCGATAAAAATGCACGCTCGGATTCAGATTAGCCTCTTTCCCACCACCTTCTTCCCACAGATTATCCACTACCGCGACTTCATGCCCGGCTGCAACACAACGATCAACAATATGTGATCCTATAAAACCTGCTCCGCCCGTAACAAGTATCCTCATAAAAAAATGAACCTTTCTTGACAAATGCAATTCTTTTGTCCAGGGAGTTAATGAGCTATGCGTTTCTTATTATCATTGTAGCATTCTCATCGTAGCGGTTTTTCGCAAGTTTGTATAATAATTTTTATCGGGTAGATATCAGAATTACGTATTACGAAAACAGTTCGAGGGCGGTCTGTAGTTCGAGCGGATGCGCCAGCACAGGAAAGATTGTCAGTCCGGTTTCCTTGCGCAGACGATCTAGCGCACAACGATCTTGTGGATTAGACATTGCCACCGTCAGAATATCACGATCACGACCAATAGGAAAGCAACATAACTCCAACGCCAGCGTTGGATTGACCACGCGCTGGAGTCTCGCTGGCAACTTACGAGGGAGACACGCCACATAAGGTACGCCTAACTTACGCGCCAGATCCGGCAATTCTTCGTCCTTCTCTTCTTTAGTTTCACAAATGGGCTCCTCGGGCTGTAAATCGAGGCTTCTGGCTGGTTCGCTTGCTCTATTTATACACTGATAAACATCCAGAAAAGGTGTAGAGCAGGCGCTATGCCCTATCGCTATTTTAGAGGGACGGAGATATTCACCTTCGGGTGTGCTGTTAATACGCCAGAGCAGGGTATCCCACAGGCGTTCCTGAACGATCTCACCCCCCTGGATCGTGGCACCGGAAAGGATGAAGTAGCATGTGTGCTCTAGCAAAAAAACACTATCCGTTCTGCGTACTTGTGCACGCAGATGTTCAAGATAGTAGTATGCACTTCGAGCAGCGAGAGTTGAGGAATTCGTCCTCGTTCTTCCATCCTGCTCAAAGTCTAGCATCACAATGACTAACGCAACCTGTGAGCTATTCAGCATACTCATCTTTGAGGCAATTTCCTCAAGAGTTTCAGTAACTTCAATCGCCGCCACAGGTTTTACATATTCGTTGTTCATAGGTTCTAGAATAGCTAGAGAAAGGGCCTCCTTGCGCATAGCCTGGCTCCTCTTTGGTTCTATAGAAAGACGCGTTCGTTCTTAATAAGAAGAGTACCTTAGCGAGGCTACAAAAAAAGTACGAACGAGGTTGTATTCTTGTTAAAAGTACACGCTTATGGTTAAGATCGTTTCCCCTGTTCACCGATATATAAAAAATGTTCCTATGGATTTCGCTCCTCAAGAAATAGAAGCGTCTTGCTACGCACCATCTCCAGGCTTACACCAAGGCTTCCTAGAATGCTCGATGCAATCCCTTCACCTTCACGCACCAATCCCAATAGAAGATGCTCTGTAGTGATAGTATTTTGTTCCAGGCGATGCGCTTCGTCGGCGGCCAGGTGGATCTGTGCACGCGCCAGGGGTGTCAGAGGTACTTCGCCGGGAGTTGTACGTTCACCACGTCCCACAAATGTCTCTATACCTGCTCGTGTACGCGTAAGGTCTGCGCCAAGGCTTTTGAGAATCTCAGCCGCACCAGCACCTTCCTCCCGTAATAATCCCAACAGCAGGTGCTCGGTTCCAACGTAACTGTGTTGCAAATCGAATGCCTCTTGCTGGGCATAACTCAATACTCTCTCAACCTGTTCCGCAAAATGGTAATCGTCAAAATTATTTCTGCTCTTCCACTGCTGCGAAGGAACTGCTGTCTCTGTATCAGTTGTCTCAGCAGAGTTGCTTTTATCATTGGAAAGAACTTTAAGTATCTCATGACGTACACGTTTCAGTTCCACACCCTGGCTCATCAGCACTCCCGCTGCAATCCCCTCACCCTCGCGCACCAATCCCAACAACAGATGTTCGGTCCCGATATAATGATGGTTCAAACGTCGCGCCTCATCCACAGCAAGCTCGATGACCTTCTTGGAACGTGGTGTCAGACCAATTTCTCCCAGGATGATACGATCACCTCTTCCAATAATAAATTCAACAGACTCACGCACCGCGCTCAATTCAATCCCCAGTCGCGTCAATACCAGCGCGGCAACACCCTCACCTTCACGAACCAGCCCCAACAACAGATGCTCCGTCCCGATATAGTTATGTTGAAAACGTTGGGCTTCTTCCTGCGCAAAGCTTAAAGATCGACGCGCACGTTCTGTAAATTTATCAAACTGAGCACGCTGCTCACTTTGCGTCGTTGTCGTCATGCCGGATGGTATTGTTCGGTTGACATACCTGGAAGTCCCCGAACTTCCTGACTGAGAAAGTACCTGAATCGTCTGTACGCGCAGATCGCTCAGGTTGATGCCTGCATATTGCAAAATCTGGTTTGCCTTGCACTCAGTCGTACGAGCCAGCCCTAAAAGAATATGCTCAGTTCCCACAAACCGGTGATTCATACGCCGCGCCTCATCCATTGCAGCTTGGATGGCCTCTTTTGCTTCTAAAGAAAACCCGATCTCTCCCAAAACGGAAACCGATCCCGGTTCGACAACCTGCGTGGTCGCCTTACGCAAACCTTGCAGATCTGCACCCATCTTTATCAACACATGCGCTGCAACTCCCTGTCCTTCGCGTATTAATCCTAGCAGAATATGTTCAGTCCCAATAGAGTTATGCATGAGGCGTTGCGCTTCCTCTTGCGCGAGGCTCAAGACCTTCCTGGCCCGTTCAGTAAACTTATCAAAGCGATCTTGCTTATTCATATGAAGTTCTCCCTGTCAACAGTGCAATTCACAAGCATAAAAACAACGTTTTAATGAAAAGGGAGTATACCTCTACACTATATCTCAGAGAGTGCTTTTTGACAAGTCAGGTTCATCCCCAACATGGGCTTATAAATCGTGCCCCTACACCAGCAACACGATGATTGTGGTTGATATTACATACCATCGCCATTACTGGTGTAGGGGCACGATTTATAAGCCCGGTTGCCCACCCATAAACCATCCTGCCTCACCCATAAACGATGCTTGCTCGTTTACTTGACAGTGGAACGGCATAGTATGAAAATAGAGGGAACCGGATAGTGTGCACACCCAGATTAACTACTGGCCGATAAAAGCATTTTTCTGAACCGGGAACAGATACATTTTTCTAGAGAGGGAAGGGAATTTTTGGAAATTATATGCAAACAAGTGTGTCTACTCTCGTTGATTTTAGCAGCATAGAAAGTGTCCATACCTCCAAAGGACACTTCATAAAGCCACTCAACGCTCGTAAGCGTGCTCCTACTCTCCCCAACGAAGAGTGGCCCCTACGGATAAATGGGTAAATGGGTATAAGGAATGGAGACGCCATCGTGTCAATCAACAATTTTGTACTCTGCGAGAACGTGTTCACGTGGATACTTGTGATAACAGAAGATGCTTATGCAACAATTTAATCTACCGACGCAAAATCCTGATAGCCAGACGATTGATCAGCTCGCTGGTACGTCAATAGATGCTCAGGAATTGGCTCGCGCAGCCGAACGCGCACGATTACGTCAGGGAATCATGCATGTACGTATTCGCCACTTCTACTGCACATTGGAAGAAATGTTTGACCCATCATTACGCGGTCAAAGCTTTGTAGTAGGAACTGGCACCGGGCGTCCGAACGAACCTGGACGCGTGATTGATGTCTCTCCAACCGCTATGCGCCTGGGCATCACACCCGGTATGCCTCTGCGTCGAGCACATCGTCTGGTCCCTCGCACACGCTTTATGCCCGCTTCCTATGATCGCTATCAGCCGATCCTACAACGCCTCCGTGAACGCTATCGGGCATATTCGCGTATCATTGAATCTATACCTATCGCTGATGCCTTTATCGACCTGCGTGGGTGCGAGCTCCCTTTTGATTCTCCTGTCGCCCTGGCCGAACGTCTGTGCGCAGAGATTGCCGAAATGGGCATGGTCTCCTTGATTGGCATCGCGAATGGAAAAGCCATCTCGGAACTGGCCGCGCTGATGAGCCGTAAAGATGGGCGGCAAGGTGTCCTGTACATTCCACCCGGTCGCGAGGCGTCGTTTGTACAGACCCTTCCTCTCTCTCTCTTGTTGCAAGTACGCGCGGCAGGTGCTGGCACAGGTATCCCTGCGTTGTCCGATCCTGAAGAACATCAGGAGAGCCAGGTCACACGTCCACCCGAAATTGAGAAGCGCAGCGAACAGACCGACCCCGTGGCGGTCGCCGAGATGGTCTCGCACTTTCGTGACTTTGGCGTCTCCACCTTTGCTCAGGTTGCCGCTCTCAATGAAGAAGGCCTGCTTCGTCGTCTGGGACGCCTGGGCGGCTGGTCATATCAGCTAGCTCACGGAGAAGATAGCAGTCTGGTTGTACCCGACGCCCCTCCGCTCAGCCAAAATGCTCGTGTGCGCTTTAATCATAGCGCCGATGCAGATGAAACGTGTGCCGCCATTCGTAAACTGGCCGATTATCTCGGTGAACGCCTGCGTGAACAACGCCTGAAGGGACAGGCTATCGCATTGATTCTCTGGCCCAGCCATATACGCCGCGAAACACGCAAACTGGTCATGGGTGAAGAGGGCGAAGAGGTAGCCATCACTAGCGCCGAGGAGACAACTGGAGGCCAGATGATCCTTCAACGCCATACCGACGAGGCCGACGTTATTGCTCATCATAGCCTGATGCTCTTTGCTCATTATCATCGACCCGCCAATCGCTACCAGCAGGTTCAGTTGCGCATCGGCGATATCATTGCAACCACACCCGTGTACTATCCACCGCCGGCTCGCACACGTGGTCGCGCTACCCGTAAACTATGAACATTGCTTTCCTGGTAAGGATCACATTCATAGCACCTGTGTAACCGCAAAATATGCTATAATTTTGATAGTATGAGTACTATTTGTAAGTACCAGCTAAAAAAGGATTGGTCCTTAGCAGGAAATTGAGGAAGCAATGAAACAGATAAATGTTGAGATATGGTCGGATGTAGCATGCCCATGGTGCTATATCGGCAAACGTCGCTTCGAGGCGGCTCTGGCCCAATTTGAGCAGCGCGACCAGGTGAAGATCATGTGGCGCAGCTTCGAACTCGCGCCGGATGCTCCCAAGGCAACTGAAGATACACTCAATGAAATGCTCGCAAAGAAATATGGCATGAGCTTGCAACAGGCTGGCAACGCCAATGCTCAGGTTACTGCACTCGCCGCCGCCGAAGGTCTCGACTACCATTTGGAAAAAGCTCATTATAGTAATACCTTCGACGCCCATCGCTTGATCCATCTCGCCGCTGAATATAATCTTCAGGACGCTATGAAGGAGCGCCTCTTAAAGGCATACTTCACCGACGGTCTGGTAATTGGGGATCTCGATACGCTCGTGCAACTGGCTGCCGAGGTTGGCATCGATGCCGAGAGAGCACGCACAGTTCTGGCAAGTGAAGCATTCGCCGATGCCGTACGAGCCGATGAACAGCGAGCAACTGAGTTTGGGATCAGTGGTGTTCCCTTCTTTGCTTTCGATGAGAAATACGGCGTTTCAGGTGCACAGCCAACTGAAGTATTCTCAGAGGTTCTTGCAAGAACATGGGCTGAGGCACGTCCACAGCTCATCAGCGTCAACAGCGCTTCAGATGCGGGTGTTTGTAACGATGATAGCTGCGCGATCTAACAGGCAACCGAGCGTCATAGACAACCGAGCATTCGGGCTTATTCCATTGCGCCCCTAAAGGATCAATAGATGTATATAGGTTAAAAATGCAAATCACCATTGTAGGGGCGCAATGGAATAAGCCCGGACCCCTTCAATAAGCCCGGAAGGATGGAGACCCCGGACGTTCCCTACTATGCACACATTCCACTTTATGATATATTTCCATACGGCTATCTTAAACAAGATGAGAAAATTTAGAGATAGTAGAGGAAGCATATGGCAACAAATCAACCACTCACCCCTGCACCCACACAGTTCGCGGGGAACACTCCATCGACAAACACGAGCGGACCAGAATTGTACTGGAAACTCTGGCATACGCTGGCTGTACCTGCATTGCTCATTGCCGCTGCACTGGTTGGACTCCTTCTTCCCTCTTCCCTCCGACTTCTCATATGGATCGTTATTATCGTATTGCTTGTAGCATTAGCGGTTACGATCGGACATGGGACCACCAACAAATGGAATGGATTATTGATCGATGAGCGTAACAAGATCAGCCTTTCCCGCTTCCAGATGCTGCTCTGGACGGTGATTATCCTCTCGGCCTTTCTCTGTATTGCGCTGCTCAACGTGCACATCAATCCCCTTAACGCCCTGGCAGTCAATGTCCCGGTCGAGGTATGGGCACTGATGGGCATCAGCACCACCAGCCTTGTTGGTTCACCTGTAGCAATGAGCGTCAAGCGCGATCAACTTACCAGCAATGACACCCGCTATGACGCTCGCTGGTCAGATATGTTCATGGGTGAAGAATTCGCAAATCAGGGGCGGCTCGATGTAGGAAAAGTTCAATTATTTTATTTCACTATCATTCTCGCCGTGGCCTATGTTGGTGCATTAGCTGTTCTATTTATCAACAAGTCTATCGCTCTGAACAGTTTCCCTTCCCTTAATGAAGGGCTGGTCACGCTGCTCGGCATCAGTCACGCGGGCTATTTGATTAATAAGACGGTGCCACGTGTTGGTAATACAAATGCAACGGATGATACTACTCTGGTGGATGGAACTGGACAACAATAGGATCTCGTGGACGTTGATGAAAAGGGTTCAGGCATATAGTTTGCTACCCAACCCCGTTTCCTTCGTATTATCAACAACAAAGAAAAATCTGGAAGTTCAACTCCTCCCACTAAAAATAGTATCGGGAGGAAAATACGCTAGCATTCCCTTGCATCAACATAAATACGGAGCCTATTTTGATGAACATGCACCATTCCCAAAAATATACACGCATACCTTTTCTCTGTATCTGCCTGCTACTCTTTCTCACTGCCTGTCAGAGTACTACTCCGGCAGGTACTACAACAAAAAGTACACCTACACCCATACATCAGGCTGCAGCACCGACGCCAACGCCAACCCCTGGTCAATGGGCAATACCACCACAGCCAACACCTATTTTGCACTACACCACTCCGACTCCGGCATCATCTGGCGCGGGATCCGCTGCAGTCGTCAATACCCAGAAACCTGTATTGGCGTTCTATTATATGTGGTATAAACCTTCGACATGGTCATTATCAACCATGTCGGATCTGCCCGTCACGCAGTACACCTCCAGCGATGATGCGACGATCGATCGCCAATTGCAAGAGGCCAGCGCAGCAGGCATCACCGGCTTTATCAGTTCCTGGTGGGGACCCGGCGATCCAACTGACCAGAACCTCACAAAGTTACTTGCACATTCCGCAAGCCTGGAGAGCACTACTCATATTCATTTTGCATCCTCGATCTACTTTGAAAGCGACGCACCTTCTCTACAAGGGACCGCGAAGATCGTGAGCGCCTTACGTTACCTGATGGCAAATGACGCCAACGATCCACATTTCTTTCACTGGCAAGGCAAACCGGTCTTCTTCTTCTGGGATCCGCTGGGCAATGGACGCACACTTGCACAATGGGCCGCCATTCGCCAGCAGGTCGATCCCAACAACACCACGATCTGGTCAGCCGAGGGAGTCAATATGAACCTGCTAACCGTCTTCGATGGTATTCATCTCTTCAGTGGTGGCTATTGGGGCATTCAGCATAATGATATGAACCAGGTGGATCAGGGCTTTCGCACTCAGATCAATGCCTATAATCAAACACACAAAACACAGAAGATCTGGGCGGCTGGCGTGGTTCCTGGCTTCAATGACTCAAAGGTTCCTGGACGCACAAATCACGTTGTAGTTGCACGCAACAACGGCGCAACCTATCGTACGAGTTGGGCTGGAGCCATCTCAAGTAGTCCTGATTGGATTACGATTACCAGTTTCAACGAGTGGTTCGAAGGTTCGATGATTGAGCCGAGCGTGACGTATAATAATCTCTACATGGATATTACGCAACAATATACAAAACAATGGCATGGATAGAGGTCAACAGGAGGAAAGACGGCATGGCTACTTACCATATCGATCCGACACGAGAGACCTTGCATGGCACATTTTCTCGTGAATACGCGCCAGTATTGACGATTGATCCTGGTGATAGCGTCGTTTTTCGCACCCTGAACTCCGGTTGGGCGCTCGAACCTCCATCGTTTCAAAAGGGAGAGGCGAAGCAATTTGAGCCACGCATCAAAGGACGCGATGATGGTCATGCACTCTGCGGGCCAATAGCTATTCGTGGAGCACGACCTGGCATGACGCTTGAGGTACGCATCAATGAGGTACAACCAGGGGCATGGGGCTGGACAGGTGGTGGCGGTTGGAACAGTGAGATGAATAGACGCCTCGGCCTGGTTGAGCAGGGAGTCGAACTCCATTGGAAGCTTGATGCGCAGACAATGATCGGGCAAGACGAATATGGACATATACTCGCGTTACAACCTTTTATGGGCGTAATGGGGATGCCGCCCGCTGAACCCGGTATTCATCCTACATCTCCACCGCGCTTTTGTGGTGGCAATATCGATTGCAAAGAATTAGTGGCTGGGAGCACGCTTTATCTTCCCATTGCTGTCTCTGATGCGCTCTTCTCTGTAGGCGATGGACATGGGCTACAGGCTGACGGCGAAGTATCGGGTGTCGCTATTGAATGCCCGATGGAGCGCGTTGACCTGACCTTTCATCTGCGCGATGACCTGCACCTGACAACCCCACGTGCTAGAATCTCGAACGCGTGGATCACACTGGGCTTCCATGAAAATCTACATGAGGCATCGCTCATTGCATTGGAGGCTATGCTCGACCTGATGGGGGAGCTGCACCAATTACCACAAGCACAGGCACTCGCCCTGGCAAGTCTGATTGTGGATCTTCGTGTAACGCAAATCGCTAATGGGGTACTTGGCGTCCATGCTGTTTTGCAGGATAACGCACTAAAGTGACATCTTTCCATGGCTCAAAGTTAGTCATCCTCCATGTCTAACTCGACTTACTGTACAAAGTATAGCTGAGGAAAAGTGCCAGGTCAATCATTAACTTATCTTCTAAAGATTCTCTTTCAACCGCGTAACCTCACTATAAAGCGACTCGACCTGCGCCAATGACTTCTGAAGTTGAATATTATCAGTTCCCACTTCCCCTAGAAGCGCATATACCCTCTCCAGAAAGCGCTCTGGTACTATACGAAAGGAGCTAATATCTGTTGCCAGCTTTTTCTCGCTAAGGTAATACGTCTCATTCAATGCATACAACACCTGCACCATGCAGTGAATGGCTCGTGCCAGGCAACCCACAACGATGTACACTTCCCCACGGGCGGCAGGCTTGTACGTGTTATCGAGCGTAAAGCGAGCACTCCAGAGAAAATTCCTGGTGATAGCTTGCTTCAGCGCAGGTGAATAGACGGCAACCTTTGTTTTGAGGCTCTCTATAATCGCATCGGGATCATAGAGTGGACGGCAGATTTTCGTCTCTGTGCAATACATAAAGCTGTGAAAGCCATAGCCTGGTTGCTGCCAGTAGTCGGAGCGAATAATGCCAGCATTACAGTCATCGAGTGTGGACGAGACAAAGTCGATGTTCCGATAGAGAAAATCGACGCGCTGACCCTGGATCGTGAGCCAGGCACCGCCATTAACCCACGTTCCCCAACCGCCCAGGTCTGTTACAACAGGATCCGGTGTATCATTGAGTTGCGAGGCAATAGTACGGATCTGCGCAACGTCTAAAAGCTGATGTTCGTAATAATAGAGACCGACATCGATATCGGAATCGGGACGTTGCGCATTGCTTGCATACGATCCTCCCAGGACGATGGCCCTGAGTCCATGAACTGGCTTTAATACGTCAACAAGGTGTTGCAATAGGCGTTCGTGGTGCATCTTTTCTTCCCTTTTTTATTGAGCCTGGAAAATGGGAGTTCAATCACAAACAATGGAATACAAATCCCTGGTTCTGTGTTATTATATGAGCTGATTTTACTTATATCTCACATACTTTCTATTTGCCAATGTAGGCCGTATTCAACCTTGCATCCAGGCAAAAAATCACAACAGAGTAGATACCAGAAACAGTATCCTCGGAAAATAGCATAATGACACAGACAGAGACACAAGAAACTGACATACATAAAAAGATTGATTTACTGAGCTTCACACTGCCAGAGCTAAAACAGTGGCTGGTAGAACATGGTGAACCGGGATTTCGCGCGAAGCAGATCTATCAATGGATCTATCAACAACTCGTAAGCGACTTTGCGGCAATGAGCAATCTGCCGTTGGCGTTACGGCAGAAGTTGGAGGAAGAGGCATGCATCGGGTCGGGAAGCGTGCGTACCGAACAGCATTCAAAGGATGATCGTACGCGCAAAATCCTGCTGGAACTGACGGATAGCCGCCTGATCGAGTCAGTGCTGATGCTCTATCCACCGCTGCGAGAGTCGAGTGCACGCGCGACCGTCTGCGTCTCCAGCCAGGCTGGCTGTGCCTTTGGCTGCACGTTCTGTGCGACGGGTCAGATGGGCTTTGATCGCCACCTGAGCGCGGGCGAGATCGTAGGCCAGGTGCTCCTCTTTGCACGCCAGCTACGCGTCGCTCCCTGGAGTGCTCCCGGCCTGCCCGGCAGCAAAGCAATCGATCACATAACCAACATTGTTCTCATGGGCATGGGCGAACCATTGCATAATTATGATAATGTCTTGCAGGCTCTGCGCATTTTGAATAGCAATGATGGTTTCAACCTGGGCGCTCGCCATATGACCATCTCGACGGTCGGCGTCGTGCCCGCGATACGGAAGTTGAGCCAGGAGCCGTTACAGGTCAACCTCGCCATCTCGCTACACGCTCCAACCGACGAATTGCGCGGGCAGACGATGCCCATCAACCGCAAATATCCCCTGGAAGATCTTTTCGCCGCGTGCAAGGATTATATTGCTGAGACCGGGCGTCAGGTGACGTTCGAGTATGTATTGCTCTCCGGAGTGAATGATACGCCAGAGCATGCTCAGCAGCTTGCGGAGTTGCTTGTCCCCTTGAAGCAGTTTGCGCATGTCAATTGTATTCCCGTCAATGCAACGGCGGCCAGCTATCGTACGCCGGGACCAGATGCCATTCGCGCGTTCAGGAATGTGCTGTTTGATAATGGTGTTACCAATAGCGTGCGTGCTGAGCGTGGCGACGATATTGCAGCGGCTTGTGGGCAATTGAGGACGCGGTTTGAGGAGAAGAGGAAGTTGCCTGTGGTAGCTCAATAATCTAAAACGAGCTTATTCATAAGACGTTCTATGTATACAGTCGCAAGAAGTAGGAAAAAGGTCTCTTTTGGAATATCTATCCTGGCAGATTTTGGAGTCTCTTTCCTCTCAGCAATAGCTCAAAGGCTCGGCTCCACATTGTAAAGCAAGTTGACAGACTGATCTTTCATATGCTACATTTTTGTTAGAGAAATCTTTGGCATCTCTCTGATCTCTTTCACCAGCAGGTGCGTTTCTGAAAGAAGAAGAGGAGGAAAGGACTCTCTCTATCTTTAAAAGGTGTAACCGAGGGCACATACAAGGATTGTGCCTCGTTTTCAAGGAGGAAGTGTTTATGCTTTATCGTTGCAAGAGGCAACTCGTTTCAGGATTGGCTGTTCTCCTGACACTTACCACTCTCATCACAATGAACCTGGGCAACCCATCTGTTACTATGGCTGCGACCCAAACGGTGACGATTGCTCCTGCACAGCAGTACCAGACAATCCAGGGTTGGGGAAGCACACTGGCATGGTGGGCCAACATCATTGGTGGGTGGAACAGCAGTCAGAAAACTGCTCTAGCCAATGCGCTCTTCGATCCAAACAGTGGTATTGGTCTCAATGTCCTGCGCTACAACTTTGGCGCGGATGGACCCGGCAATACGTGTCGCAATCAGATGCAGCCAGGGGGCAATTTCCAATCGTTTGAACCCACGAAGGGCAATTATGTCTGGACGAACGATGCCAATCAACTCTGGTTTGCGCAGGCGGCAAAGGCACGCGGGGCAAACGTTTTTGAAGGCTTTTCGAACTCAGCTCCAGTCTGGATGCTGAATAACAACTGTACGGCGGGTGGTCCAGGTGGAGTCGATAACCTCAATCCAGCCCACAATGCGGACTTTGCCAATTTCCTCGCCACCGTTGACAAACATTTCCATGATAGCTTCGGCATCACCTTGCAAACCATCGATGCATTTAATGAGCCCAACCAGTCATGGTGGAAATCAACCGGGACCCAGGAAGGCATGGCTGTATCGACGGCCCATCAAAATACGATCATTCCTTTGCTGAAGACGGCTCTACAACAGAATGGTGCCTCGGCCTATACAGCGATCAGTTCTCCTGATGATACCAGCGTCAGTTCGTCGATGGGTGCTTTTAATGGTTACAGTGCTGCGACAAAAGCTGATGTGGCTCAGTGGAATACTCATACTTATGTAGCCACTAATGCTCAGCGCCAGAGTGCGTATGCAACGATTGGGCAGGCAGATCACAAGCGGCTGTGGATGTCTGAATGGAATGATGGCGCAAGGGGCAATCAAGGGTCACAGATCAATGCTGCCCTGGTGCTTTCCAGCCACATCCTTGATGATGAGCAGAATTTGCATCCTACGGCCTGGGTTATCTGGCAGGCAGTCAACCAGGTTGGAGAATCGATTAACGGCGATCAGGGATTGGCCTATCGGTCTGCCAATAACACCATCTCGTATCCTGCACGCTATTATGCGATGGGTAACTATAGCAAATTCATACGCCAGGGATATCAGATGATTGGCGATAACGATGCCAACAGCTTCACCGCGTACGACGCTGGTACGCATACGCTGGTAATTGTTACTACCAATAGTTCGGCTAATGCGGCCACCGTCAAATATAACCTCGCGAACTTCAGTAGCGTAGGAGGAACAGCAACACCACATCAGACCTCAGCCAGCGAAAATCTCAAACAGTTGGGGAATATCGGAGTTGCCGGTAAAGCGTTCAGCACCACCCTTCCGGCTAAGTCGATCACAACCTTTGTGATTTCCAACGTCGTAAGATAAAGTTCTCTCAATAAAAAAGAGGATGTCTACGAGGAACACTCCTTCCGCAGATGGAAATAGTGACCCTCGCAGGCATCCTCTTTGTATATCAGGATTGCTTTTATTTGCGCACTTTTGGTAATTTGCTCAATGTGCGCAAGCAACGTGTGCAAATGTTTACCGTTTTCGTGGTCCCGTTGATTTCGAGGCGACGACGATGCACGTTCAACACGAAGCGACGACGTGTGCGGTGCTGCGAAAATGGCACATTATTGCCATACATAGGCTTGCGCTCGCAGATATCACAACGACCTGCTGCCATGACTTTCTCCTCCCTAAATTTGCAACGGATATTGGATTCTACTACCTGGAAGCGGGTGGGGGCCATCCATCCCCACGTTTGGGGGAGAGGTGGGACCACCCATCCCCACGTTTGTAGGGTAGGATCAATTCCGCTCTGTTCTCTTGATTATCATCGGGGCCTCTGATATACTGCATCAATACAATGCGTGCACTGATTGGGAACCCGAATACGTTATGCGAGTATACCCGATATTGGGAAATTTGGCAAGAGAGAAGATGTATGCAGCGGTCAAAAACATCTGCCACGCAACCGCGTCCAGGCTCTTATACACATCCACTTGGTAAAATTGAGGTCCTGCCACACGCTATTCACACTCTTGTACTACAAGCAACCAGCGAGTGTTATGGTGTGCTAGGGATTGCGGCACCTCGATTGCGCAATGGGCAGGCGATCATTCTTGCGCCTACCCATGCCAGCCAGGGGGTACGAGCCATTGTCGTCGATAATCAACTGGTTATCGACATTTATGTTGCACTGGAATATGGGCTACGGATTTCTGAAATCGCCCATAATATTATGAGTAGTGTCAAATTTTCTGTTGAGAAACAGTTAGGCATCCCTGTCGCTCAGGTCAACATCAATGTGCAGGGGCTTCTTCATGGCCCGGCATCGCAGGACAGGCAGGAGAAAATTAAGAGGTAGCACAGACGCTATGCAGGAACAAGCACCGCGCACTTCGTCACGACCACGGCCACGACGAGTGAGCGTCTTCGATGGTCAGGATCTCAAAAAGACTATTCTGGCAGGGGCAGCGTGGTTAGAGAAACATCGTGACGAAATCAATGCGCTCAATGTCTTCCCCGTTCCCGATGGGGATACAGGCTCCAACATGTCCGCGACTATGAAATCCGCTATTCGTAGTCTTGAGAAGAGCAATGAGACTTCCGCCAGCATCATTGCCGCTAAGGTTGCTCATGACGCGCTCTTAGGGGCACGGGGCAACTCCGGGGTGATCCTTTCGCAGACGCTGCGTGGGCTGGCCCAGGGACTTGATAAGAAGGCTACCTTTAATGCTGCTGATCTTGCTGTGGCCTTCGATGAGGCGCAGCGGCTGGCTTACCGGGCGGTGATTAAACCAGTCGAAGGGACTATTCTGACCGTTGTGCGCGAGGCTGCGGTGGCGGCTAAGAAGAGCGCTGAACAGGGCGATGATATTGGTGGCCTGATGCGCGAGGTTGTGAACGCGACACGGCAGGCCGTTGCGCATACTCCCGAATTGCTCCCCACACTCAAACAGGCTGGTGTGGTCGATGCGGGTGGGCAGGGCTTCAGCACTCTGATGGAAGGGATGTTGCGCTATATACATGGTGACAGCTCTGAGTCGACAACTTTGACGAGCAACAGAGCCACTACTGGGACACTGGAAAAGCCTGAGACGCATATCAAGAAGGGGCGCGTCAGTGTCGAAGAGGAGTTTGGCTACGAGGTGGTGTTTCTGCTGAGGGGCGAGCAACTGGACGTTGAGGGTATCCGCCAATCGATTATCGATATGGGTGGCGTCTCTACGGTTGTGGCGGGCGATGAGAAAATGCTCAAGGTTCATACACATACGTTGACTCCTGGCAAAATTTTGGATTACGGCGTTGGCCTGGGCAGCTTGCTTGACATTAATATCGAGAATTTGCAGGAACAGAGCCTGACCTATGAGGCGGAAAGTAACGCTGAACATGCGCAAGAGGAACAGCCTCAGTTGGAGATTGCGACGATCGCGGTTGTCTCTGGTACTGGCTTTGAGCAGGTCTTCCAGGGATTGGGCGTGAATGCGCTGGTTTCGGGTGGGCAGACGATGAATCCCAGCACTGAGGAGCTGCTTAATGCGGTTGAGGCGGTACCATCCAATAAGGTCATTGTCTTGCCGAATAACAAAAACGTGATTATGAGCGCCCAACAGGTGACGGGGCTGACACAAAAAGAGGTGTATATCGTTCCCAGTAAGACGATGCCACAGGGGATCGCGGCACTGGCTAGCTTTAATTTTGGGGCGGACTTCAAAGATAATTGTGAGACGATGACCGAAGCTATTCAGCAGATCGATACTGCCGAAATTACGAGGGCTGTGCGGACTGTTGAGTTGGGCGACCTCCAGGTGCGCGAGGGGGATTTTATCGGGGTCTTGAATGGGAATCTGGTGGTTGCGAGTCAGAATATCGAACAGGTCATGCGGGATACGCTGCAACGGATGGATATCGGTAGCCATGAAATTGTGACCCTTTATTATGGTGAAGATGTCACGGAGCAAGATGCGCAATCGATCACCCGGCGGATCAAAGAGCGCTATTCGCACCTTGAGCTTGAGCTTGTTAATGGGGGGCAACCGTATTACGCCTATATCATTTCGGCGGAATAATTCTATTATACATATTTGTGCAGGAGATTTTTTTTATGACCGTTCGTATCGTTACCGACAGCACCGTCGATATTCCAACGGAGCAAGCGGAGGCGGCTGGGATTACCGTTGTGCCGCTCACCGTTTTCTTTGGCGATGATGCTTATCTTGATGGGATTGAGCTGGATAACCCACTTTTCTATCAAAAATTGCAGGCTAACAAAGTCCTTCCAACGACCTCACAGCCATCTCCGGCGAAGTTTCATGAGGCGTATACACGCGTGATTGAGGAGGGTGCGGATGGCATTCTCTCGATTCATCTCTCTTCGCATTTGAGCGGCACTTATCAGTCAGCGCGTACTGCCAGTGAGTCTCTTCCAGAAGACCTGAAAAAAGTACCCATTGAGGTCGTTGATTCATTGACGATCAGCGCGGGCATGTCGCGAGCGGTTTTTCTGGCGGCGCGGGAGGCCCGTGAGGGATTGGCGCTGGAAGAGATCAAGGCTCATGTACTGGACGAACTTGCGCATACAACTATTCTGGCGGTGCTGGATACGCTGGAATATGTGAGGCGGGGTGGACGCATTGGTGGGGCCAGTGCGCTGCTTGGCAATATGCTTAGCGTCAAACCGATCATCTCGCTTAAAGAGGGGGCGGTCGTGCCTGTAGAGCGTCCACGGACACGTAGCAAGGCCTTTGCACGGATCGCCCAGCTCATTAGCGATATGGGTCCGATTGAGGCTGTTTCTATCGCCGAGTCGAATGAGGAGATCGGGCTGCAATTGGCAGAGGCTTTAAAGGAGACGTACACGGGGGAGATTCCACGCTACAAGTTGGGGGCAGCTCTGGGGACCCATACGGGACCTGGTACGGTGGCGGTGGCGGTGGTTAAGGCGCATTGATATCAACGATTTCAAAAATGGCGTTGATGCGTGGAAAAACCGAAATGTGGTAGGGGCCCGGTTGTACCGCGTCCGTGATTCATCAACCCTGGGCTACCATCCGATCAATCGCGGACGCGGTACAACCGGGTCCCTACCGGGGTGCGTTTGATCGGTGGGGGACGATATTCGATCAATCGCGGACGCGGTACAACCGGGTCCCTACCGGGGTGCGTTTGATCGGTGGGGGACGATATTCGATCAATCGCGGACGCGGTACAACCGGGTCCCTACCGGGTGCGTTTGATCGGTGGGGGACGATATTCGATCAATCGCGGACGCGGTACAACCGGGTCCCTACCGGGGTGCGTTTGATCGGTGGGGGACGATATTCATTGCAAGATGCAGGTATTCGCACGTTTTTTGTTTGAGGAGATTACGCTGATGACAGAGTATTATCAGGTTCCTAACATTTATCAGGATTATAGTAATCAGTCGCAGGGTTATTTTGCGTTTCGTTTTGTGTGCCAGCATTGCAATTGGCAGGTTGATACTACGCCGATCCGCTCTAATGTGGCTACGGCGACCAATATTATGGATATTGGGGTTGGGATGCTGGGGGGCTTTTTGGGGCGGGCGGCACAGGCGGGTGAGCAAATGTATGGGACGCAGTGGCATAAGGAACAGGCGGCGGCACTGCAGAAATCCTGGGCGGGTATTCAGCATCAATTTCATAATTGTCCTAAGTGCCAGATGACTGTGTGTGTGAGATGTTTTAATAGTACGCTTAATCTCTGTAGCAGGTGTGCTCCTGATCTCAAGGCGGATGCGGCGCAGGCTCAGCATCAATTGAATATGGATGCACAGCGTGGACAGATCGCGCAGAGTTATGAAGCGCCACAATTTAATGTTAGCAATATTCCTTCGGCTGTTACACCTGAGATGTTAAGACAAGCGGCGAAGCAACCAGTGATAGGGCAAGCTGGTGCGGTGCAGCCTGCCGCACTGATTGGGATGGGTACGCCGGGTTATCCACAAATGATGGCCTGTCCGAACTGTACGCATATGGGAGCGCCGGGGAAGTTTTGCCAGGATTGTGGTACAAAATTGCCGTTCCCGGATCTTTTTTGTCCACGCTGTTCAGCGCCAGCGGAGCATACAGCAAGTTTTTGTGCTGAATGCGGAACAAAATTGCACATAACAAACTGATGTATATCCTGTCTATACGTTGATTTTGCACGTTTTTCCTGTTCAAATTGAAATCAGCCATTGACTATCGGGGCAAGTCTACGTACAATAGTAATGATACCAAAAAACACCTGAAGCGCGTGGACAAGCACCGAAAGGAGCCAGCATCAACCAGTAGTGAAACACGCAACCAGACCCAAACGTGTATTCTACTAAGGATGACCATGTAGTTCGTTGTTTTGTAACCGGGCAACCAGGATGGAGGCCCAATACGTGTTCGTTGACCACTAAAAATGGCTTAACTACGAAGGAGGCACGAACGTGGGAATGTTACGAATAATGTCACGGCGTGGAGATGATCGTATGACCTGGGATGGGCAAAAAGCTCAGTCAGGCGATGTAGAGGCGATGGCGGCTGTGCGAGAGGCGGAGCGTATTTTTGCGCAAGAGCGTGCGAAGGGTGCGACTGCATTTCGCGTTGAAAGCGGCAAACCACTGCAACGTATCGATCAATTTGACGCTACTGCCGAACAGATAGTCATGGTACCGAGGGTTGTTGGCGGATGAGTCTGATCTCTCAGGTGCTTACCGCCCTGTGCTGGATCGTAATTGCTCTCGCTATCTCACCGATTGTGTGGTTGCTTTTTCAACCATATATTAAGGGATGGTCGCGTGCTGAGCGGCGAGCAGCAGATCTTCTGCGCGATATACTGACACCTGAGCAGGTACGCCAGCTTCTCTGGCATGGCTATCTGGAGATCCCCAGTCCTCATGAACCACAACGTGTATATCGCGTACCAAAGAGTAAAGGTTACGTCCAGGTAATTGAGAATGGCCGCGCGACCATGCGCCTATGTCTGCAACCGGTTGAGTGTCTGCCTGATGCCGATATCGTAGTGCTCCATAAGCTCATGATCGAAGCGAATGAAGAGACCTATCTTCAAAAAGCAAATAAATACCTTTGTATTGAGTAAAAAGAACAGGCGAACATAGAGAAGCGAGTGGGCTGTTTTGCTCTGCATATATCCCGCCTCAGGTGTCTCTAACAAAGGATCGGGGGAAAGGCGCGAGAGATCGCGCCCTTTCTATGCGTCCTCGTCTCCAGTTTCGATCTGCAAGATTTCACGATGCCCATTCTGCTTGATGCAGGCATGCGGTCCACCATCGAGCGGGGCATGACAGAGTGGGCAGAGCGGACGGCCAGCCGAAACAACGGCTGAGATGGCAATCGACAACTCCTGTGCATCCCTCTGAGTGAAAAGGAACGAGACGGCCTCATCCTCGTTCAGGGTCACCGTTGGTTCTTCTTCACCTTCCGTTTCAAGTACCAGGGGGGTTGCGCTGATCAGAAAAACATCTCTGTCCTCATCATAGCCCAATTTCAGTTGTCCCACCTGTAACTCATGGTCGGGAATGGTGGGGAAATCGGCGGGCATCTTTCCCGGCTGTGGTTGTTCGCCTGAGCGTGCTTCGATACGCAAGACCTGCCCCTCGGTAAGATGGGCGAGGACGCTATCCAGGGAGAGCGACAGGCTGTTCAATTGCTCTTTTTCCATCCATAGGATGGCGGAGCCGCGTGCGCTCTGCGCAAAGAGTCGGAAACGGCGCTGGCCAGGCCGACCAACGGCATCGGCTCCCAATAGCCAGACTGGACCCAGTTCTATACTCATGTTGTGACCTCTCTCTCCTGGCGAACGGGCGCACGCGAGGTGACGCCCCTACCCGGTGAATAATCTTGGGCGCACGCGAGGTGATACCCGTTTATCATAATGATTTCCCTGGCAAACGGGCGCACGCAAGGTGATGCCAGTTTGCCATATAGTTTTTAATACCCGCGTGCGGGATCATAGCGATTGTGCAGCGGTTCGCCATTGCGATAGCGGCGCAGATTGTCGGCGAAGAGCGTTAGCAGGCGTTGGTCATAATGGACGCTCAGGCCGGAGATATGCGGTGTTAGAATGACGTTTGGCAACGTGTAGAGCGGGCTGGTGGCGACCAATGGTTCGTTCTCTACAACGTCCAGGCCAGCGCCTGCGATCCAGCCGGACTGCAAGGCCTGGATCAATGCCTGTTCGTCCACGATCTGCCCACGCGCTACGTTGATCAAGTAGGTATTAGGGCGCATGGCACGCAATTCTGCTACGCCAATAAGATGTTCCGTTTCCTTCGTAAGGGGCACGCAGAGCACAACGTAATCGCATTCATGCAGCATCTCATGCAGGCGTTCGAGCGGGTAGTACTGATCTACATCGGGATCGTCGCTGTGTTGAGAAGGCAAGGTGCGACGTGTGGCCAGCACATGCATGCCAAAGGCTTTGCCCAGTTGTGCAATCCTACGTCCAATATTGCCCAGGCCAATGATACCTAACGTTTGATCTCCCAGTTCGCGTCCACCTAGATTATACCAGTGGGCGCTGCGGGGCCAGACGTGACGCTCTTGCAGGCGAATCATTTCGGGCCAGGTGCGATTGAACATCAACATGCTGCCAAAGACATATTCGCTGATCGTATTGGCGTAAATGCCGGCTGCGGTGGTGACGATGACGCCGCTAGCGGGTGCCAGGATACCAGTTGAGAGCAGTTCGTCGACGCCTCCGCTTGAGTATTGTAGCCAGCGCAGACGGGGGGCTAAGATGCGCCAGTCGTTGGGTATCCAATAGGAACAAAGTACTTCTGCCTCACGTAGCCTGGATAATAGCTCGTCGGTATTGGTGATACACAATACGTCTTTACCAGCAGCTTCGCGCAACGTTGCACGTGCCTCCGCCGAAAATGGGAACGTACTTATGATTTTTAAATCGGCAGACACATTAGACACATCAGCCATACACTAATCATTCTCCTTCTATGAGAGGCGGCTCCTTGTAAGTAGCGCATTCTCCTATCCTTAGTCTATCCGAATCGGGGCGGAGTGGCAAGAGTTGGTACATTTCGTCTGGGTTTTTTTTGAGTTTCCGGCATTCCTTTATTCTAATCTGTGTGTTTTGTGGTGACGGATATTTGAGTGGAGGATGGAGGAGGGCGGTGTTAGTAAGATCTTCATAGAGAAATGATACATGATTGGTTTGGGAATTGCAAGGTGGCCTGGGTGGGTGTTTTTTTTGCGAATTCGGGATCTTTTGGGGTACACCCTATACACCTTTTGCGAATTCGGGATCTTTTGGGGTACACGGTATACACGATTTTGGTCTGGCTGGTGGGTGGTGGAAATGCGAATATTATGGATGAGTTTATTGATCGGGTCCGTAGGTGGGGAAGTACGTATCGCATCATACATATAAAGCGTATATACATTGAATTGTACATACGCTATGCTTTACACATGCGGGCGTGCTCAATCGGGCTCCTACGAAACACATGTCAGGGGAAGGCATTCACGTTTCTGATCCTTCAGTTCTGGCGACGAACCATGAGTAGAGCACTCCGAACAACGACCAGAACAAGCATCCTACCTCATATGGAAGGAGCCATGCTTTTGAGGTTGTCTTGACTCCTCCTGTTTGTCTGTCTGCAAAGCGTACCAAGAGGTAGCCACTCAGAAAATTGATACCGCTCCAGAGCAAGTTGACTCTTGCTGAAGAGTTCTGCCCAAACGGAGTCAGATTTCGTCTACCAGTAGCGGCGATGATCAGGTGCGGGACAGCATTGGTGAAAAATGCCCCGGCGAAGAAATAGCTTGTAAACGACAATAATTTCAATGGAGAGCCTCCTTCACTGTTTCAATCATCTGGTGAGTACTTGACCCACCTCTATTAATACGTTGTATACGGGATATATGGTGCCACGGAACAAATGGGAACTATTTTGTTTTTTTTACGTCTTCCATAATGTGCAGATCTATTAAAGTGTATCTTCAGCGTAACAAAAAGGATGAGGGTTACAACCATGGAAGAAAAAAATACGGCGCAGAGGAAAACAGCGCGTTTTGGGCGCTGGAGTATCCTCGTCAGCATTATTATTCTATGCTTATTGGTGGTGAGCTGGGCGGTTATTTTGCAGGTCACGAATAAGCGTACGACAATAACGGGGACGCCGCATAAGAGCACGACAACAGGTGGGACTATGCAGAAAAAAGCTGTGCAAGATCTGTATATTGGTTACAACGATGTGATGTACAGGCTCAATGGACGTGATGGTTCGGTTATCTGGAAGCATCCGCTCCTGCAACCATCCAAGATGAACCGGATTAGTGGTAGCTCTATGCAGGTGCACATCATGAACGATGCGCTGATCTGTGTTGTGCTTGAACATACTTTTTATGTTCTACGCAGGAGCGATGGCAAAGAACTCTGGCATTATGCGGTTCTACTCACACCAGCTCAGCAGGCTGAAACCAGGGGCAGCATCATGGATGTCTATTTCGATAAAAAGCAGGTGTATGTTGATTTCGCCAGTGGAGAGATCGCGGCGATGGATATGCAGACAGGTGCGCTTAAGTGGAAAGAGATGAAATTTCCCAATGGCGCATCCTTCTCTGCCGATGATGACACGTTGTATGCAACGTCATCCACTGCGAATGGCGACACGGTCGTGTATGCCTTTGATGGTGCAACCGGGCAGGAGCGCTGGCACTTTACACACAAGATGTGGGGAAACGTATCGTTTAATCCACCCATCATTGTAAATGGCGTCCTCTATGATGGTGGCAATCCTCTCTATGCTTTAGATGCGCGTACCGGAAAGAAGCTCTGGGAGCAGCGCATGTCCGACCGATCCCGTGACTTCGATAATCTGCGCATGGTGGATGGTGTGCTATATGCGAATACGACCGCAGTCATGTCTGATGTAGGATCAGTAGGGGGAACAGGAGAACAAAATCCATCGGACATCTGGCGTGTGTTTGCCTTCGATGGGCAGACGGGAAAGCCTCTGTGGCATTCACTGGCGGGCTATCAGTTGCTTGATGGAGCTAACGTGAATAATGGACTCATCATGGCCCAATCAGTACTTTCAGGGCAGAATGGGCAAGAGAAGCTGCTGGCTCTTGATAGCAAAAACGGATCTGTACGCTGGCAGATCACGCTGGGGGATCTGCCCTGTGATACTCCTGAAGTCTGTGCGCCTGACCAGGTGCAGATTGCGGGTGCGAGGCTTTATGCGCTTGATTATAGTCATCTGCAGGTTTTTGATATGGTGAGTGGGAAACGGCTCGCGCAATATGCGGTTGCGCTGCCTGCTAGAAAGAGTTTTGGGCCGAGTGTGCTGAATGATGGGATGCTTTATGTACGGTCGGCTGTGCATGAGGGTGGCGCTTATTCTTCTGGTAGTAGCAACACTTTTTGGGTCTATACGATTCATGCGATTAGTGTCAGGGATGGTGGTGCGATGTGGGAGTACAATGTGGGGAAGTTGAGGGAGTATCAGGACCCGATATCGGAGATGTATGTTGGATAGGGTTGGGGTTATAAATGGCAAACGCACGGGCTTATGAATGGCACCTGTACACCAGTTGTGGGCGGGGTGAGGATAGGTCAGATGTAGTTGTTGAGTACAGAAATTTCCGGACACCTATTTTGAGGACAACGGAGAGTCAGAGGAAAGAAAAGCAGCAATTTTTGGGTGTGAATGGTCTGGCTTAAAAGTGATGATGGGATATATATAAGGGAAGGAAAGCTCATTTTTGGGCTTCGACATGACCTCTATATCTGTCACGATCACATCAGCGAGTTCACCCACAACTCCATTATTTTTCATACCGATCTTTCCGTCTAATCCAAGAGTGCCTTTAGTATCGATGACATCAATAATCTTGATTGTATTCCAATACACTTGTATACTAGCGGCTCCCTTATTCCTGCTCACTCTGATTTCAAAATCATACTCTGCACCCAACTGCAGTTGTGTTACTACATCCTGCAATTCAGTTTCAATACCATTCTGACGTCTGAAAAGTAGGATTCTATTATCATTCGGTTCAATATTTACGAAGTAGTAGTTGTCTGCATCTTTATAACCTACTACTAATCTCATTGCTCTCCAGACTTCAGGACCAGAACTTGCTACAGGGACAATGACACCTCTAAACACATAACTACTTGTGGTTATATTAGCCAGAGAAGAGTTAAACGCCGCTACTTTTAACATATTATTATATATATATCCACTACCTTGAAAATCTCCTGGGGTGCCATTGTGGAAATCATCAGAGAACAATACATGGTATGTTATAATTGCATGCCCTTTCAAATACTCCCATATCCCATTTGATTTGTTTAGTGGAGTAAAACGAAAGAGCCCATGACTATCATTTGTCGTTTCTCGAAATGCAAAGAGCCATATGGTAAGTCCTTTTTGACGCGCATAGTCATAGCGGCGCATCAACTCACGCGTCCAATCCTGATCGCTATAATGCAGTTGTCCTTCCGTTGTCATCGTACTTAGTTCCCCTATCTCTGCTCTTTTGCCAAATAGGAAGCGATATTATCTATCTCCGTTTTAAATGTGTGCCATGGCTCGTAAAGGGTAAAATAGATTTTATTTAAGGGACCCAGTGTTGCTGCATGCCAACTGTCACTTTTAAACCATCCATCCTCATATCCTTTAGAACCAGGGAAATTTGCCTGGCAGTCCACAACTAATTGTTTAATACGTTTTGGTAAGTTATCATCACTATATCCGCTATCTCCATTGTTATGGAGGGATATTTCATTACCTACTAAAACTCGTTTGTTCCAACGCCTGCAGCATAGGTAGCGTCAGCTATTACATTTCTAGAGTATTCACCCCAATTCGCATCTGTGAGCGTGGTAGTATCGTCATTTTCGGTCCAGACAACATACATATGTCTCGCTTTTGCTATACGGACAATACGCATCACACTTCCTAAAGAGGCAGTATTGTATGGATTATGGTAGACTTTCAACTGATTCGTCACCTGTTGTATCTGCTGCAAATCACTAATCAATTGAGCATCTGTAAGTTGGATGTATCCCATCAATTCATGATAATAATCTACACCTAGGCGAGATGCGGGTGGCGCTATCAGGCTTGTTATTGGTGGCTGCATAATCATAAATACTTTTATTATCCCAACGAACAAGGATACAAGAGAGAGAAAACTAGGGACATTGTCCAATAATGACGTTTCTTACCTTGGAGATGCATAGCACTACCATGCTTGCTTGCTCTCCTGGCTGATTTTCGGACAATTGTCCCTGTAAAATATGTCAAGTCCATAGCCTCAAGACTGCCTCAAGCGTTGTAATGTTACCGGACGAATACGAGGATGAAGTGAATTATCCAACTCCTGATGAGCAATCACTGGAAGCGAGAGTGGTAAAGGTGCGATAGGGAAGATCACAGGACTTATCATCTGCTCTCCTGCATCATTCATCTCTGACGTAGATAGCTTCTCTTGTAGAACGGGCTTAGATAAGGAAGATTGATCGCTAAAGCGTGTCCGTAGTACATAGGTAAATGCCTCGATTACAATTTTACGGGACATCTTTGAGGTGCCCAGGCGTCGATCCATAAATGTAGTAGGTGTCTTACAATTTTAAAGCCCTGCTTCAATGTCCGATGTGTGAGTTCAACCTGAAACGCATAGCCGCGCGATTGTACCGCATCCAGGTCAATACTCTGTAATACTCGACGGCGATAACAGCGATACCCTCCTGTGCAATCGTGTACGGGAATACCAAGCATAAAACGCGCAAATATGTTTCCACACCCACTTATCAGGCGACGGGTTGCTGACCACCCTGGCGTACTTCCACCTGGGATATAGCGTGAACCAATTACCAGGTCAGCATCCTCTATAGCACTGAGCAGGTCTGGAAGATGGCGTGGATCATGGGAGAAATCGGCATCCATCTCAAATGCTGCATCATAGTTATTGGCAATCGCATACTTAAAACCAGCGATATAAGCAGTTCCCAATCCAAGTTTACCTGCACGATGCATGACGTGAATGCGTGCATCTTGTCTTCGTATCTCCTCAGCTAAATGTCCTGTTCCATCAGGTGAATTATCATCAACGATCAGCACGTCAGTTTGAGACGCATATTTAAAGATGTCATTTAGCAACAACGGCAAATTTTCACGCTCGTTATAGGTAGGGATGATAATTAATGTTCTCATCGCTTTTTGTATCCTTAACTTAAATGTAGCAATATCGCAAATAGCATTCATCGATGCAGATAGAGCATACGAGTTATGTAGAGGTGTAGAGCCGACATGCTTATGTTGGAAGAAGACCCAAAGTCGCATGCCGAAGAAAGAGATTGACATCGTGCCAATAATTGCACCCAGTTTAAGTGCGTTGGCACCAATCAACGTACTGCGCATTAAATCAGGAAACACTTTCGAGAGCAGCAACATCAAAACATCATTCATAACTGTGGTCGCAATGGCTATCACTACAAAGCGTGCCACCTCTTGTACTGTAATGGGTTGACGCTGGCGAAAGGTCCAATATTTATTACAGAAGAAACTATTCGTAGAAGCGAGCAATACGGCTAACAAGTTGTAGATAAGTATCTTCTCTGTATCTACTGTAGGATGTATCCACAAAAACAGATCAAGTACAATAAAGTCAATAATCGCATTGAGTGATCCAACAACACAAAACCTTAGAAATTGCCAGATATCTGACTTTTTTATTTTACGTTGCTGCTCATCCTTCTTTGGGTTGAGTTGTTCATCTGGTAAGATTAAAGATTCCCTATCACCTTTATCTACATTTCTTAACATGTAAGTCTCCTTTATGAACTTAATGTTCTTGATTGTATGTAAATTTAGAACATTAGAAGCCATCATTTATTTACTTTGCGAATCTCTAATGGCCATCCATCCTGACTACTAAAAAATTTTATTACTGTGGAATGCGACAAAATTTCGTTCATAAGCTTTAAATGTGACTCCTTAACGTCATGAAGCATTTGAGGCGTGACTATTATGTAATCAGCATACCGCCAGTTACTGTGAAAAACACCAACGCTAATTGCAGGATCAAGATCAATTTTCCAATACCAATAAATATTTTTGTATGAAAGGGGTGGCTTCCCTGTGTCGCGTAGGTCAGTCCACATATAATCATCAATAATAATGGTACTATTTGGAGATATATGTTCCTTGACCCATTCAATAGTTTCATTCTGCGCATCAGCTTGCGTACCAGTCCAAAGTTGGGCAACATGAAAGCCGGGATACAAATTGGGGTTTGTATAGCTCATAAATATGCCACTACATAAGCATAGAGCTATAGTTACAAGTGGAATAGTTCTGCTGAGTACTTTATTACTATGTAGAAATTTACGAGCAGATTTTTCTAGCTTATCTGCTCCTACTCCCACAATGAGGCCTATATTGAGTGCAAGAAGTGGTAGCAACGGTACAAGATAAAAACCAATTACTTCACCCCCTCTTCCCAAAAACATGTAGAGAGATATCGTGAGGAGACCTATTATACCAGTAAGTCGGTTCCATCTTATAATTATTACTGACACTATGGCACAAAAACTACCGCCAGCCACCAACAGTGGGTCATCTTGTACCCACATTTGTAGATAGCCCCAAATTGCGCTGCGTAGATCGAAAAATCCACCATCTTTTCCTCGTGATGCTTGATATTGCAAAGTGCCAAGAAGACTTACATGCGGTGCTGTACCACCTAAGAAAGTACCAGAAGGAAAGAGTTCATTCTTTAGTGTTGCCATAAGCAGATACAACGAAATCACTGATATAACGATTGCCAACCAACCGATGATAGCAAAAAAACGATGCGATTTGCCTGCACGAAAGAACACTAGATATGCCAGGGCCGGAATGAGAAAGATGGTTAACTCTTTCGAGAGTATAGATAATCCAAGTGCTACTGCGCTCAGCCAGACTCGTTTAAGGTAAAGTCTATCAGAAAGCAAGAGCAGAATACTGAGCAACATCCAAAACGTCGTAATATTATCTAGCAGCACTCTACGATGAAAGAAAATACCATACGCAGAGAGTGCAAAAAGCAGCGACGCAATAACAGCAGCAGTTACACTACCGGAAGATTTACGTGCAATTAAGTAGAGCATGAATGTTGATGCTACTTGAAAAAGCAGCATGAGAACGCGTCCAGAGTTGTTAACGAAACCGAAAAGTATGAAATCCTCCTGTAATAATGGTCCAAGCTGCAATCTGTAGCCAACCACCTGGAGCATGATCGTACCAATACGTGTAAGGTGCGAGTTTCCCTCATGAACCACTGTCCAGGCTTGTGACATATAAGTTCCTTCATCATTTTCAAAATAAGGAAAGTGAAACATGTTGATACCATGAGCTAAACCAGCAATCAGTAAAACAGCAATAATGAGGAGTGTTTCCCATCTGAATAGGGGATTAGCCCGCGGCGGCGTTGCAACTTTAGCAGTTAAACCATCATCTGCAAAAGTCTGAGGTAGTATTGCAGATACTGTACGTTGTATTCTGTCCTGAGCAGTAAGAACCACTCCTGGTAATTGAGCAAAACCAGAAGGTGTTACTGGAACAAATTGCTTTGAATCGGTAACAGGTTCTGACTTTTTAAAGAGCATGGGCAGAGGTGTTATTGGATTCTGGTGTCCTTCTTCCACTATCCCATCATCATATGATATTGTCTGAGGTAATAGGGTAGATTCTGGCGTACTTGCTGTTAGTAAAAGGTATAGACAATCTGTCGGTGGTTGTACATTCTCCTCAAAATATATTTCACGTCCTGTACCAATAAGTAATTGCTGCAATGCTTCCACTGTTTCCTGCTTTACCCAGGTTGCCAATTGCTTTTGACTAATAAGACCAAGCTGCATTAATATTGTTGCTACTTGTGTGTCACTATATTGGCTGAACTCCTGTGCTTGGCTAATCATTTTCCCCATATTGGTCGGTACTTTTTGTAAATCATTAACCGAAATCATATCTGCATGTACAAGTCGCCGCACAAGTGGTTCACATGGACGAGCTGATATGATAGTCACTACTTGTCCTTGATATAGATATATCTCTTCTCGTATATTATCCTTATTGATAACTATCACACCGGTTTTTTGACCATTTTCAATTCGCTGCAAAACCTCTGATAGCTGTTGTTGATTTAATGTTCCCAGATGAATCATCGGATACCTCCCAATTACTAACGACTCTGTACAAGTGGTACTGTAGCAATTTGTGCATTTTCTGCTACTCCACTACCAGGCACTCGATGCGCTCCCACATGGTCTGTCTTTTCCCAATTATTTTGTTTACGCAACTCACCGATAAACTCCACGTAGAGAGCTGATCGATAACAGGCACTGATACGGCAAAAATGTGACAATCATTCCTAACACACTGAATAGAGAAATTTTAAGCTTATACTCTTTCGCAAAAATAAATGCACCTATCACATTAACAACACATTGAAGCAAAAGCGCATAAAGTGGCATGAAAGCTATCATAGCTACCAGAGCAGACACTTTCAAGAACAACATTTCTACAATATTTAGAGGTAACATCAGCATAAGGAGTGCCTGAACATAAGGAAACGATAATGTATAGAGGGCGAGCAGGCGCTGACGGAACTTTGGAAGAGCAAGCCATGTTCCCTTCCATAACACTTGCAAAAAGCCTTGCTGCCATCTGGTACGTTGTTTGACAAATGCACGAATAGAATCTGGAGTCTCTTCACGAGTAACATGTCGAGCATCATAAATGACACGAATAGGTTCTCTAAGCACGCTCAATCTCAGGCCAATCTCAGCATCTTCTGTTAAACATTGCTCATCCCAACCACCAATACGTGTGAGTAGATCTCTAAGAATAAAGATGGTATTACCACCTAATGGAATCATTCCTACCTTAGCATGAAAATGGAGCCGACTTTTGAACCAGAAGAAATATTCCAGGCAATTATGAATTCCGAACCAATGGTCACTGAAGTTCATTAACTGAACTCCCGCTTGCACGATACCAACCCCCTCCTTGATCATTACGGTATTGATCATATTGAATATATTAGGATCAATATCATCTTCCGCATCAAAGATAGTTACAACCTGGTTGGATGAGCACTGCAGTCCTACATTTAGTCCATGTGGTTTATTAATAGGTTGTGTGAAGAACGTTTCCAACCGTACATGAGGTGATCTAATATCATTAATGGCACGCCTGGCTTCAGCAATTGTCCCTTCGTCATTCATATAACAAATCACCACAATTTCCAGTAGATCAGATGGATATCTTGCGGACCAGACCTTTTTGATTGTCTCGTAGATTACTGCTTCCTCATGCCGTGCAGGCAACAACACAGTAAAAGAGAAGCGTGGCTTCAGATATGAGCGAGGAGCCTGGCTAGATAATAGCCTTTCGGGATGCTCCCATGAGTAAAGCATCAAGTGAAGCGAAAACATCCCCTGTGCAAAAAGAGCAACTGAAACGGAACACACTAAAAAAGTTATCACGTTTATATCCTCACTAATCTATAACAAACATACGGCAGATAGCAGTAATCAATACGCTCATCTACTTCAGTTAAGAAAACCGCAAAATAAAAACAACTCGCTGTGCTAGTATCCGCTGCAGTGCGAATTGTTTTTTTATGATAGTGGAGAAACACCCCAATGTGCCCTCAAACCTCAATCCAGGGTAATGAAATCTTTTGGGTATACAATTTGTAAAAATATATTCTTTCAGTGCTACATATTTTTACATATCTGTTGTCACTAGTATAAATGCGTAGTATTAACTTAGTATAGTGAAATGGTTACGGTACAGTTACGTAAAAACGCATCGCGTCATAATTCCTTAACCTGCAATCCCATCATCATGGGACGCTTCTTTATAGTGTGGAGGATCTCAGCTTTTCTAGCAAGCATGCAGCTATTCCCATGTGGAGAGGTTATACTTGCTTCGTCTTTCCAGTCGCATTTTATTCTGTAGTTACCTTGCCTGATTCATTTTCCCGATTTCATCTTATGTAACCGGAGTGGATCTTGAGAGCGAATAGGAGCCAGTTCGCGTGCTCGTAGCAGGTTTTGTTGTAGTTGTGTCAAACGTGTTACCTCTTCTACCCAGTATTTCCCAAAATTTGATATATTTACTTTGCCATTATAGCTAAATATTTCTCTTCATGGAAGAAAGTAGGAATTTGTGGTGGATGATTTACGTTATGCATCTCTTTACCTTGTTTTGCAACAGCCCTAAGATCTTCGAGTACTTTTACTTGAAAATATTATGCATTTTTGGTTATAATGATACATAAAGATATGATGTAATATTGTAGTAAAACGAGGTGCGGAATGCAAGACACTCACTCAACCCTCAAGATCGGGACGATAATACGACGACGTTACGAGGTAGAGGATGTGCCCGGCAAGAAGAGTTTTGGCACCATTTATCTGATACGAGATCGGCGCGGCGATCACAAGCTTTTTGTACTTAAAGAAGTGACGAAGCCAGATTGGAAAGAGCGCATTCAATTTATCATTAACTCTATGGCTTTTACGGAGCTTGATCATCCGGCCCTCCCCCATGTATATAAAGTATTCAATGTTCATAAATTCAACAGGGCCTTCATGCTCATGGAGTATATCGAGGGGCCAAATCTGGAGACATTGCGACTGACGCAAGCGGGACAGCGTTTCTCGCCGCTTCAAGTCATGTCCTCTATTGTACCTGTGGTGGAAGCACTTACATATTTGCATAGCCAGGATCGTCCCATTATCCATGGGGACATCAAACCGTCCAATATCATTATACGCAAGGAAGGTGGTAGAGCTGTTCTAGTAGGTTTTGGCCTTGTGAAAAAGGTGGAGACAGATAAGACAGTTACATTTGATCGCTATCGTGCACCTGGTTATAAAGCCCCTGAACAATACGGTGGAGTTACTGATTGCCGTGTTGATATTTATGCTCTTGGGGCGGTTCTTTACACGCTCTTGACTGGGCGTGCTCCTGCTGGCGTCCTTTATCGGGTGAGGCATCAAGTTGAAAAGAAGCCAGATCCTCTTTTTTTAATAAATCAGATAGCACCGGATATTCCAGTGGAAATGGCTAATGTCATCCATCGCGCTATGTCCATGGACAAAAACAGTCGTTATGCTACGGTGGAGCAGTTCTGGAACGCGCTATGGCAGACATCAACCATTGCCCCAACCGTCCAACCGACTCCTATGCAGGTGGAACAAACAGAGGTTGAAAAAAGGTAAAGAGGCGAATGCAGCGAGTGGCTGTTTTGGGGGATGTTTGCATGACAAAGTCATGCGTGTGATATTATACGCATGAGTGATGGGTTTTGGGGGCACGTCGAAGTGTTTCTCCACGAGAGATTGCTGGTTGAACAGTAGAGGTTCGGGACCAGTGTATGCAGAAGCAGATCATATGTTGTTCAAGCATATTTCTTGTCATCTGTTCATTTCAATACAATAGCAAAATCTACTAAGTACTTATGTTCAAAGGGTTTGAGAACCAGGGAATAAGGATGCATGAACAAAATAGATGAGGACAAATCCATTGATTTTTCTCTTGCCGAAAAAGATACACTACTATCGCGATGTTTTGCTGGGCCACTAAAGCTTGAGGTACCTACGGTGGGGCGCACACCAAAAGGATGCGTCTGGAACGGATGCCTTTGAGCGGGACAACCTCCGCAATCATAAGTGCAATCAGAAAGATACGTGTGGAGTGCCTGCATGAGTACTTTGAGCAGACATGTGATCGACGACCATCCAAGATCGCCGTTATCAGTGGGTCATCGCGGCTCACTTACGAAGAGCTCGACCGTCAAGCCAACTGTCTTGCGCATTTCTTCCTCTCACAAGGTGTTAGAAGGGGCAATCCGATTGGGATTCTTTTAGAGCGCTCGCTCGATACTTATATTACATTACTTGGAGTGCTCAAAGCTGGTGGCGCTTTCGTCCCGCTTGATCCATCGTTTTCTGCGGAACAGATAGCTTTTATCACAGAAGATGCCGGTCTACATGGTCTCGTGACGACCTCCGCGTTTCGTGAGAAAACAGGCATTCTATCGTGCCCTATACTCGAACTCGATCGGGCACATGAAATACTCTCCATCCAGGAAGAGACACGCCCTCAGATCTATATTGATCCTACCTCTCTATGCTATATCATCTATATGATAAACGCCTCTGATCGGCCAAAGGGAGTTGCTATCACGCATGCCAATATTGTCAATTTTCTGCAAGTAGCCACACCGAACTACTATGTGACACGTAATGACCGGGTCTACCAGGGCATGTCAATCACTCTGGACTCCTCCATTACAGAGATCTGGCCTGCATGGATCGCTGGAGCAACCTTGATCGCTGGTCCTACCGGACGCCTGGGCTTCGGTCATGAACTCACCAATTTTCTCATCGAGCACAAAATCACAGTGCTCTTTTGCACACCAGCCCTACTAGACACAATCGATAGAGATGTACCTTCTCTGCGTTCCCTCTTCATCGTCGGAGGCGCATGCCCTAACCATCTGGTTAGTCGCTGGTCACGCTCCAGACGACGTATACTTAATACTTATGGTTTTCCTGAAACGACGGCGATGGCTACCTACAGTGAATTATTTCCCAATCGTCCGCCCACCATAGGCTCTCCACTGCCAACGTATCATATCTACCTTCTGGACAATCAGCTTCGCCCCGTCAAGGATGGTAAGATTGGAGAGATTTGCATTGGAGGTCCAGGCGTCATTACTGGCTATCTCAATCGTCCGGATCTCACGCAGGAGCGCTTCATACCAAATCCGGTCTTGCAAGATCGAGAACTGGTGCCCCGCCTCTATCGGACGGGTGATTTTGGTCGCACCACGGCTGCTGGAGAGATCGAGTATCTGGGGCCAATCGATGGCGAGGTGAAAGTTCGCGTTTATCGCATCGAACCTGACGAGATTGAGCAGGTAGCACCTCAGGAAGCTAAAACATCCAGGGTTGGGATACTCAAGCAGCTAAACTTTAAAAATCTCTATAACCAGATTATGACTGACCCTCTTTATAGGAATTCTATCTTTAACATGGCAAGCACCTTCATTTTAGGTGGATTAGGCTTTGTCTTCTGGATCATCATAGCTCGACTATACAAACCGGAAAATGTAGGTATTGCTACGACTCTCATCTCTATCATGACATTATTAAGCGGCTTTACCATTCTAGGATTCAATGTAAGTTTAAACCGATATCTTCCCAAATCCACCCATAAAAACGAGTTAATTAACTCTTCTTTTATCATCACAGCTTTTACCACAATTTTAGCCTCTACCATATTTTTGTCAGGGTTGCAGATATTTTCGCCACAATTATTATTCCTGCGTTCAAATTTCTTCTATATCATCTCGTTTACCATCTTTGTCATTTTTTGTACCTGGAATAGTCTTGCTGAAAGTATTTCTATGGCTTTTAGAGCGGCCAGTAATATACTTATCAAAAATATTATCATTAGTTTATTGAAGCTTGTGCTTCCTTTTGCGCTTATCACTTTTGGTGCCTACGGAATTTTCGCATCTACAGCTTTAGCGCTCACTTTTGGTGTACTTTTTAGCCTTATTATACTTATTATCAGGTTTAAAATTAAACTATCGCTTTCAGTTAATATTCTCTTACTCAAAGAAACGGCTGCATATTCTTTTGCCAATTTCATCACTGATTTCACTTTCTACACTCCTTCACTTGTATTGCCGGTCGTTATATTAAATACCCTATCAGCTAAATATGCTGCGTACTATTATGTTGCTTCGATGATTCAAAGCCTTCTGCTTATTATTCCTTTAGCTGCTTCCCAGGCACTATTGACAGAAGGTTCATACGACGAACATGATCTAAGAAAGCATGTCAAAAAAGCGCTTGCAACGATCTTAATCATTCTTCTTCCGGCAACAGCTGTCATCGTTTTTGGTGGTAATATATTATTGCAAGTTTTCGGCAAAAGTTATGCCAGTGAGGCATTTCAATTTCTGCGACTCTATAGCTTATCTACAATTTTCACATCACTTCTCCTGATTTCTAATGCTATTATGAATGTAAAACATCAGATAAAATCTCTGGTTTTGTTGAATGTAGTGGCAGCCGTTGTAACTTTATGGTTCTCGTACGCTTTTATCTCTGATAAGCTAGTTGGCATAGGATGGGGATGGATACTAGGACAGGCTATTGCAGGAGCACTATCTTTATTCTTTATCATCCGTAACTTATACTTACTTAAGGAGATAAGGACTGAAAGAAAGATGGTATAAGTATGTTAAAAAAGCCCACACAAAAAAAATAAAAGAAGCGTATTTTTGATCGGGCTAACTGGTCTCTTCATTGTTGCTTGCCTGGCAATATGTATTTTCTCTCCCTCTATGAACCTGGTCTTGAATATATTTCCCTCCTTGTCCGCCAGTGCGAAGCCTCAGTCGGCATTCTATGGAGAGAATATTGATATGAGTCAGATCCTACCGGCTTCGCAAAACTATATTGTTAACAATAAAGGTCAGGATCTCATTGATATTGCGGCAAATCTCGGGATTAATCTGGTACGGATAACAAACATACAACGCAGCTTTAATAACGGTGAAGATGCTATCTATACAAAAGAGCAGTGGGATCAGGTACTTGGCAAGATGCAGAGCAAAGGCATTAAAGCAATCATCCTGATAGAAACTGCGGGCAACAACGGGGATTACTATGCGCAAGATATACGACCGATATATCTAAATTTAGTACAAAGATATATTGACAGTGGAGTTTTTTCTAATCCCGATGTATACGCGGTGGACATTAAGAATGAGCCGGTATTAACAGATGCTAATCTTAGAATGCTTCAGGCTGCCCATACGATGATCAAGGCAAAGTATCCAGATCTTAAACAAACGATAGGGGCGTGGGCGACTCCGGAGCAATCCAAAGATCCTTATAATCCTAGTTATTACAATTGGTTAGATTTCGCTGCCGGTAAAAAAATAGATACTATCGTTGATTTTTATTGTGTTCACATGTATGGACTCGCTATCAATAATTTTGGGGTTAGCTTAAATCCTGATCTGAAAACAAAAGTATATTTATCCCAGGTCGAGCATGGATTACAGACCACAAAGCCAATACTTATTGAGGAGTTTGGAGAAGCAAATGGCGATGCGGTGAGCGACCAGGATACCATCGGTAGCCCGCAATTACAAGCAAACGTTTATCAAGGTGTTTATCAAGCCTTAAAAGAAATGCATAACAACCAGATCATTGGGTCGGTTGCTTTTGATTTCTATACGCGCAATCAACTTCCCGATGCCTGGGCTATCGTTAAAAATAATGGCAATTATCTCTTCCCGGCAGCATATGTCCTGCAAGAATATGCTTCAGGAAAAAATAATCCTTCTCTCCAGGCAAAAACAGTTGTTACTTCACAAAGTTACCTGGTGCAAAATGCCGATAATCACGCGCAAAAAAACCTGCATATATCTGATAGGATTGGTCTTAAGCTTCAGCTAGATACCAGCAAAAACTATACCCTTTCTCTGAGCGAAAAGGGTATAGTGCAACCAGTAGATTTGTTCCATTATTATCTTGTTTCCGATGCGTATTATGCTGTATATCAGGCTGTTAATAAGGGAAGCGTTCAAATCACCATATGTTCGGCGGGCAATAGTTGCACTTCCCCTATATACACGCTAACGATTACTGTACAATAGAAGAAATCACATATAGCATTGGTCAGGGATTCGTGTGTCGCCCCCTGCGTCCTCCGTGCCCGCTATTTTCAGAGGCATATCTTTGTGTAGTTCTACCGTCTTGTTTGTGACCTTCTCGCTGCCCAAAGCGTTTGCCTCGTTCAAACAAATCTGGATTTGCTTAGCCATGTCAGGAAGATGGGCGGTTAAAAAGGTCGTGTGTGTGCCAGGAAGGTAATACTCCTCAACATCGTTTGCTTCTATTATTTGTTCCCATACTTCCCGGTCACTAAGTGCATCTTTATGCCAGAGAAAGGAGATCTTACCGGGATACTGATTGTGGGGTTGGTAATTCGCTAAAACCCAGGTAAGAATTGACGGATACGTATGAAGTGACTCGATGGGAGGGAAAAGTAATTGCAGGTACGCAAGTAAAGCGCCCCTTCTTTTTCCCCATTTACCCCACCTGGTCTGTGCAGCAGATTTCAACTGCTCAACCTCTACCGTTTCTCGATAGTCAGCATAAAGGAGATAAAGACTTATGTGGTTAAGCCTCAGAAAGCAATCCAGTTGCTTCTTCAAACTCAGATGGAGTAGTCCCCCAACCCGGCGAATGATCTTGTATGCGCTCTTAAGACGCCTTGTAGGAGTGAGCGGTGACGGGTTTAACAGGATCAGTGAAGCAATAGCCTGTCCCTGTATATGGAGTTGGCGAGCCATCTCATAAGCTACTAAGGCTCCATTGCACCACCCGCTTAGTGAATAAGGACCGGTGGGCTGCACAGATTGCAGCGCTTTAATATGGGTGGCTGCCATCTCTTCCAGTGTAGGTATAACCGTTACATCGCTCAATTGATAGGGAGGGATTGCATAAAAAGGTTGCTCTTTCCCCAGTGACCTCGCTAAAGGATAGCAATAAAATGCATCGCCATTCCATTGCCCATGTAAGAAGAAGAGAGGTTTTTTTGTTTCTCCACTTTGAATCGCTATAATAGGTAACTGTAAATCATTGCCTACTTTGGTCTGCAATATCTCCGCCAATCCTTCAACGGTAGGATTAGCAAAAAGCGTATTGAATTGAAGCCTCTGGTGGAAAACCTGCTCAATGCGCTCTAGTAAAAGAACAGCTAATAATGAATGGCCGCCTCTGTTAAAAAAGTTATCTCTTATACCGATACCCTGTACATTCAAGAGTTCTTCCCAGATAGCAATTAATTGGAAATGCAGCATATGTTTTGGAGCGACAAAGTCTTCTTTTATGGTGCGACTGCCGAAATCTGGTATTGGTAATGCACGCTGATCCACCTTGCCGTTGGTCGTCAATGGCAACGCTTGTAGTAGTACAAACGCTGAAGGTACCATATAGGTTGGTACAAGTTTCTGCATATAACTTTTCAATTCATCGGGATTGACGCTCTCTTCCTTATGAAGCACGAGGTAAGCCACCAGATATTTATCTCCATCGATGCCCTCTCGTGCCATCACTAGCGCCTGCTTTACTGCGGGATGCTGATTCAACACCACCTCGATCTCACCTGGCTCAATGCGATACCCACGTATCTTTACCTGGTCATCGACACGACCCAGAAACTCAATGTTGCCATCTCCTCGATAACGTGCGATGTCCCCTGTTCGATAGAGACGTGCCTCTGGAGTTGCACTAAATGGATCAGGAATGAACCGCTCATTAGTGAGATCAGAACGGTTGAGGTACCCGCGTGCAACTCCAACTCCGCCAATGTAAAGCTCTCCTGTTACCCCTATCGGGACAGGGTTGCCCATTTTATCTAAAATGTAGATCGTTCGGTTGGCCAAAGGACGACCAATAGGAATGGACTCGACTATCTGCTCTTCATTCTGACTGTGCCCTAGACCGTGCCCTATATCGTAAACGGTCGCGGCGATAGTTGTTTCCGTTGGTCCATAGGCATTGAAAAAACGCACTGCACCCAATGGAAGTCGTCTCCAGAGTTGCACCACCTCCGGCAGGAGGCGCTCCCCCCAACTATCACAATTCTAAGGGGGAGATCTCGTAGTTGCTGCGGATTACGAACCCACTCTTGCAGCGTCTGTTGCCAATACGCTGATGGTATACTTAAAACTGTTAGCTGTTGCTGCTTGATCTTATTCAGCAGTTCGCCAGATGACCAGATCTCTTCTCTACGCAGCACCAGCCTGCCTCCTACCAGGAGTGTTGATAGAATCTGCTCTATGGAAGGATCGAAGGTAAATGAATGAAATTGCAGGAAGCTATCTGCTGCAGAGATTTCATACGCCTCTATGATCGACCAACAATATGAGACTAAGGAGCGATGCTCGATAAGCACACCTTTGGGTTGTCCTGTAGACCCCGAGGTATAAATTACATATGCCAGTTGCCGACTGCTTCCTTGTCGCGGAAGGTTCTCATGGCTGTGCTGGCTTATGACTTGCCAATCTGTATCCAGACATACTACTGGCAATTGGCACTCAGGTAGCCGCTCCAGGAGCGACTTTTGCGTGAGCAAGACCGCCATCTGGCTATCCCGCAGTACGAAGGCGAGGCGCTGTGAAGGGACGCCCGGGTCCAGGGGGACATATGCTCCTCCTGCTTTGAGGACTCCTAATATCCCTACGATCATTTCTAAAGAGCGTTCCAGGCATATGCCCACCAGGACCTCCGGTCCCACGTCCTGTTGTTGCAAATGATGGGCGAGCTGGTTGGCTTGCTGGTTGAGCTCCTGATAAGTAAGTTGTACTCCTTCCAGGACAACGGCAATCGCTCCGGGTGTCCGTTGCACTTGCGCCTCGAACAGCTCGTGCACGCATTGCTCCTTTGGGTAGTCTGCTTGTGTGGCATTCCAATCCTCTAGAAGGCATTGTTTCTCTGCCGGGGTCAAGAGCGGCAATTCGGTTACTCGCTGTGTTGGCTCGGCAATGATACCTTCTAAGAGTGTTTGCCAGTGACCTGCCATACGTACAATAGTTGCCTCGTCGAATATGTCAGTGCGGTATTCAAAATTCGCAAGCAGCCCTTTTGGCAGTTCCTCTAGCTCCAATACCAGGTCAAACGATGCTTGTTTGTTTTCCACTATCATAGGGGCTGGCATCCATCCCTCTGGCAAATTTGGCAATGAGGGATTCAGGGTTACCAATACCTGGAAAATCGGGTTTCGGCCTACCTCACGCTCGGGCTGCAATTCCTTGACCAGAACTTCAAAAGGGACTGTTTGATGCTCATGGGCCTCAAGCATCATCGTCCGGACGCGCTGCAACAACTCTTTGAAAGTTGGATTGCCAGCCAGGCTAGTTCGTAGCACCAATGTGTTAGCAAAAAAGCCAATTAAGGGTTCTATCTCCTCTTGTGCCCGACCTGCGCTAACCGATCCAATTATGATATCTTCCTGGCCACTATAACGACACAATAAGATCTGAAAGACGGCGACCAACATCATATATAGCGTCACGCCTTCCTGGCGGCTCAACTTCTTGAGAGCAGTAGTCAGCTCCTCGGGTAACACCATCTGATATGAAGAACCCGTAACTGCAAGTGTTGGCAAACGTGGTCGGTCGGTGGGTAAGTTTAATGTCTCCGGACTTCCTGCCAGTTGTTGTTTCCAATAAGCCAGATGCTCTGTAAGAGGTTCTTTTTGAAGCATCTTATGCTGCCAGATTGCAAAGTCCGCATACTGAATGGGCAAAGTGGATAGGGGAGAAACCAGATCATTTGAGTAGGCTTCATACAAAGTGGTCAGTTCTTGGGCAAGTACACCCTGGGACCATCCATCGGAAATGATGTGATGCATTGTCAGCAGCAAAAAAGAGGTGTCTGCGTCCATATATATAACCATAGCTCGCAGTAGAGGTTCCTGAGTAAGAGTAAAAGGCCGTTGTACTTCCTCTGATGCCAGTCGTCTTGCTTCTACCTTTTGTACAGTTTGAGGATGTGTGCGCAGATCAACAATCGACATTGGAATGCTCGCCCTATCAGCGATCACCTGCATCGGTTGCCCTTCGATCACCTGGAAGGAGGTGCGCAGATTTTCATGGCGTAGTACAATAGAGTCGAGGCTTCTCTGTAGGACTGATATATTTAATGGACCACTAAATTGTAGAGCAGTAAAAATATTATAGAGAGGGCTGTCAACTATCAACTGATCTAAAATCCATAATCCTTGTTGAGTTAGAGAGAGGGGTACAGGTCCCTGTTGTGATCGTCTGGCGATAGAGGGTGCTTCCAGGATGCCCATGCGTCCACTGCGCAATCTCTTCTCAAGCAGGAGCCTTTTTCTCTCCGAAAGATCTGCGTGTCTTATAGAAAATTCTGGTTTTTCTTGCTGCGACATATTTTTTCTCCTTATCTCAACTACTTCTATCTTCTATCTTCCTGTTAATCTCTCGATCTCTTCTTCTTCAGTTAGCTCTTCTATTTCAGATAGGAGCATATCTTCAATCACCATTGCCAACTCCACAATGGTTGGTGATTTAAAAAGGGTAGAAAAGGAAAGTTTTATGTCTAATGTATTGTTTAGTCGAGCAATAATCTGAGTGGCCAGTAGAGAATGCCCCCCTAGCTCGAAAAAGTTATCATAGATGCCAACGCGCTTAAGATCAAATGCTTGCGCCCAAACCTGGGCCAGGATCTCCTCTACTGACGTTTCAGGTGCCACATAACTCTTGTTTTGCTCGATCGGTTCCAGGTGAAGTGCTACAAGTGCACGGCGATCCAGTTTACCGTTAGAAGTTAGCGGAAAAGCTTCCAGGAACACGAAAGCCGAGGGCAACATATATTCAGGCAACTTTGTTGCAAGGAAGTGGCGTAGTTCAGTAGCGTCAGGTGGAGATAGGGGTTCTTGAACTGCCACGAGGTAGGCCACCAGCCGCTGACCAGAAGTATCTTCTCGTGTTACCACTGCTGCCTCACGGACCTGTGGATGCTGTCGAAGGATCGCCTCGATCTCTCCCAGCTCGATGCGAAATCCCCGTATTTTCACCTGATGATCAATACGCCCAATCAACTCGATAGTGCCATCTGCTCGATAGCGAGCAAGATCGCCTGTTCTATAGAGGCGAGCCTGCGGTTGGGTACTGAAGAGATGGTGGATAAAGCGCTCCTCTGTGAGTTCTGGACGATACAGGTAACCACGAGCCAGTCCATCGCCACCAATGTAGAGTTCGCCTGGTATGCCGACAGGGACCAATTGGAGCTGCTTATCAAGCAGGTACATTTGTGTATTGGCAATAGGCCGACCGATGGATACGACCGAATGATGCGGTTTCATTTCATAGACACTCGACCAGATAGTAGTCTCGGTAGGACCATACATGTTATAAAGGGAGGCAACCTTAGGCAATAACTGATGCATCAGATCCAAAGGAAGTGCTTCACCACCACAGAGCACCTTGAGTCCCTTATTACCTTGCCAGCCTGAAGCCAAAAGGATGCGCCAGGTTACTGGTGTGGCCTGCATCACAGTTGTTCCGGTACGGGTTACGGTCTCTGCTAGAGCCGCCCCACTTGCGACGACATCTTGACTTGCGACGACAAGGCGTGCCCCCGTAATCAGAGGCAGGAAGATTTCAAGAGCTGCAATATCAAAAGAGAGGGTGGTAACAGCAAGCAGAGTGTCCTCCGCTTTAAGTCCTGGTTGTTGTTGCATGGAAAGTAGAAAGTTAACGAAAGCACGATGAGGGATTTGAACGCCTTTAGGACGCCCGGTAGAGCCTGACGTATAGATAACATAAGCGAGCATATCAGAGGTAGTCGTCCTGCCCAGAATTCTCTGTGTTCTGCGATGCCAGTTCCTTTTCATTCGTGTCCAGGCAAAACGTCTTAGTATGTGGATGAAGGATCTGTGCAAGCACACTGTGTTGTGTTACCAATAGTGATACCTGGGCATCTTCCAACATAAAAGCCAATCGCTCAACTGGATAGGTAGGATCGAGTGGCACATATGCCCCACCTGCTTTGAGAATACCAAGTAAACCTATGACCATTTCAAGAGAACGTTCTACACACAGACCTACCAACGTCTCCGACCCTACTCCCTGCTGTTGTAAGTAGTGAGCGAGTTGGTTGGCACGCTGATTGAGTTCCTGATAAGTAAGTTGTACTTCTTCAAAGACAAGGGCGACCGCTTCGGGTGTCCGTTGCACCTGCGCCTCAAAGAGTTCATGTACACACTGCTCCTTCGGATAGTCAGTGTGTGTGGCGTTCCACTCCTCTAGAAGTTGGTGGCGCTCCTTCGCAGTTACAATCGGCAAATTAGAAACCAATGCGTGAGAGTCAGCAATACTTCCTTGCATAAAAGTAATAAGCTCTTGCTGCATCTTCTCGATAATTTCTGCACCAAGGAGTTCAGTATTGTAGACCCAGAGGCATTCTCGGCCACCCTCAAGAATAATAAAAGCAAGTTCGATGCCCTGGGGGACCTGGTAGTTATCCAGCGTTTCTAATCGCTCTATCAGGACTGACGGTTGATACGCTCCTGGTAATTTTGCTTCCTCTTGTAGGTTTGGGAAACGAGCGATGGGATCGCGGGCATAGGTTTTTCTCTTTTTTGTTTGCTTTACCTGCTCGCTTACAGTATGACAAACCTCCTCAAAAGTCTGAGTAGGCTCTATATCCACATGTAAAAATGCGTATGCCGAAAGCACATCATTAAGATCGGCCAGTTCAAGATTGAGTTCCATATCTCTATATCCGAGATCGATGCTCCAGGTTTCTCCAAGGCGAACCATGTAGGCTACGAAAGCGGCCAGGAGAAAATCCTCTACCGGGCATGTTTCATGACATTCTACCAGATGATTGATTACGCCTTGTGGGACTTTCATAGATACATATAAATGTTGTTCAGCCTGTATACCGGGCTTGTGCGGTTGTATATACGGAAAATGTTGGATCGTATCCATATGTTTTAATAAATCCTCCTACACTTCTATCTTGCACTTAGAAGATGGGCAGAATAGCTCGCCCTCAAAAAAAGAACAGGCAGTGTGCTAAATTAAAGCATTCTGCTTCATCCATTTAAATAACCGTTATACCTGCCATTGAATCTATCTTCTCACCTTCAGCGAGCATGGTCAGTTCTGACGCTCCTGGAGATTCCTCATTTGTATATTCGGGTGTCTTTGTTATTATAGATTAAATTCTTATTGTTAGTCAAAAATTCATTTGGGAAATTGTACTCCATACGTGTATCTTTAGGACTAGTTATGCCTACACCATTGACAGTATTTGCATAGTTAGAATAAACTAACCCATTTTTATCAATGAGAGAGGGGAATACTTCCACAATAGCGGAAATATCTTTTTGATCGCCATAGCCGATCATCTTTTCAGTTGAGCCAATATCTGCAAAAATGGTCAGATGTTGTTTATTATTTGCATTCAGCCAGTGGATGGAGGCTATTTCACTTTGATGAATATATACTTCGTTGTAATATAAGCCAGAATTATTTAAAAACACCTGTGGATCTTGACCACCAGTTAATTGGAAAACAAATGTATTTGTAAAAATATAATAAGTAATAAAGAGCGTGGCAATAAAAAGGATTCTGATCCTATACGGAACAAACTGCAACAAGCGAGAAATGGCTAAAATGGCAGGAAGAGCGATTAAAAATAATGCTTGCTGATCTAATCTTCCTAGAGGATAAAATAAAGAGATGGCGGGTACAGAAGTGATAAGAATGAGAGCGACAGCAAATCCCATGGAAAGGATAGTGTATTCAGCGGAGAAAAGCTTCTTGCGGAATAAAACGATTGCCCATATAAAGCCAAAGAATAGCAATACTTTCATTATTTTTACAATCAGGGACCCCACGAAATAGACCAGATTGCTTATTGAAACAGGTACATGCAAAGGCAAGACATCTTTATCTATAATAGTAGGCGTATAGTTTTTATAGGTAGATTGTGGATAATAAGTAAATTTATACTGACTATCAGATTTTAAGGTATCATTAAGTTGTTGACTGAGCAAAATTTGCGGATCTTCAGATGTAGATGCAAAAAGCTGATCGAAGATAGAGGTGTTAAGGGTATGTTGCCCGAAATTTGTAATATTAGCGCTTGTCTCAATCAAGACATACCCTATATTGCCCGCTATATTTGTAATGATGCCAAACCATAGAAATGCAAACGCTATAAAAAGGGTGACAGGCAGTGGCTTGAGGGTAAAATCTTCTGGCACAATATGAAAATACTTATAGGCGATTTTTTTGTATATTACCAAACAGATGCATGCAAATCCAAAGATCGCGATCAGAATGTATGCTGTCGAATAATGTGATAACACCACTGAGAAACTAAAAATAACAAAAAGCAATTTCTTTTGCCGCCCCGACATTTGCTTATTGAATAATGTTAACAGGATTAATCCGAAGAAAAGATAGGCAGTTTCTTGCCTGACAAGAGCAGGCATTTCAAGGAAAAAATCTAATGTGGACATAAAGAAAAAAGTACATAAGAAGGCAACCAGAGGATGGCCAAACTTTTTTGCAAGAGAATAAACAACTATAGGGGTAAGTGCAAATAGACATTGAAATAAAATTTTGTATACGTATGCATTATCCACTTTTGTGAAGTAATGGAAAAGTGTTGGTAAGATTGTTATGCTCAGACATGCATTATAGGGATCTGGATAGTTTGCCATGCTCCACAACTGATGTGTTTCTGTTAGCATAAATACTTTATATTCTGTATAGATATCCCATCCGATAATAGATGAACTCCTGAGGCTAAACATGAAAAGCAACGAGATAGCGATCAAATAAACAGGCAATTCATAATGAAATTCTTTCAGCATCTTCATAAAAATTATAATAATGACCACATAGATGGCGATAGATGCCAAAAGCACCATGATGAGTGTGTTTACACCATTGCTATTTAATAGATCGGTTCCGAGTATGCTGAGGACCGGAAAGAAAAGGGCTACAATATAGAAAAAAAGCTCTATAAATTTTACTTTCGGCATTGTTATAGATAATAAATTATTACTTTTTCTCATATGATTGATGAAAAGAAGCAGGGTCATATAAATGTCAAAAACGATGAGGCTGTTCTGCATATTTAATGGACCCGGTATGGATGGAAAGATGACAAGCACATTTGTACTGAGGCCGACAAGTAGCAGATAGGAAATACTTAATCCAACGATAAATGCGATCGACTCGAAGAAGGAGATGCCCCGTATTCTTAGTAATCTGTAAATAAAAAATCCTGGAATGATGCTTAGATAGAGAAAGGAGTATACTGAGCTAATAAATCCTATGTTAAAGCCAGATAGAACAGCTATATTAAATAACAATGTCGCAATGATACCGAAAAGCAATATCTTCTGATTTGTGATCTTCAACATCTTTTCCTCCAGCAGGCCGTCAAAATTTTTCTGTAAATAATTTGTTATATCGCATGTTCGCAATCTTCTCCCTTCACCTTCTCACCTTTTGATGCTAATCAACTTACGCACTTCCCTCTATCAAAAAATCAATAGATTGATTTTTATTTACGAGATTCACAACAATTTCACTCTTCGGCAAAATATTTGTGGTGGCAAACTTTTCTTGAATAGTTTTGTAGTCGTTCTCTTTTACAAAAATCGTACCTTGATCAAATAGTGACTTTTCTTGTCCAACCTCTAGATACACCGCATAGGAATATTCCATATCTTTACCTTCAAGATTATGGAGAGTAAATTGAAAAGCGTATGAATGCTTAGGGACAATTTCAGAGGGGAGATGAAGATAATCTTCAAAATACAATTCAGTAAATGTTTCTGATTGGGGTTTACCAGTCGCAATAGACACGGACCATACGTAAGCGATACCAAAAATTGCTAGTCCAACAAAAGCTACCAGGAAAAGACATTTCCCTACAAAAATAGTAATTTTTCTTTTATTATAGACACGATCCTTTGATCCCACAGATGATGGTTTTTCTGTAGCAAGATCTGCGGCGTCATCTTCTGTTTCCACTGATGAATTTTGTTCTGTGACAAGATCTGTGGAAACAGCGTTTATTTTCATAGCCAGACGTTTTTCCGTTGGAACACCTTCATCGTCATTTTCTGATTCCACCGCAAGATCTTGAGTGTCATCTTCTGATTCCTCAGGTGATGATTTTTGCGTTGCAAGATTTACTGTGTCATCTTCATGTGTTTCTTGCATAAATATTTTACATACCTTTTCTAAATGAATACTAAACGGCTCAATGTACCTGGCTAGACATGGGACGTATTTCTCTCAGTAATCCCTTCTGCAATATTATCTGAATACAGGGTATCTGACAATGCCACTTGCTTATAAACATCTTCAATAGAATTCAACACATTTTCCCACGAATAAGAACGAGCTTTTTGTATAGATAAAGTTCCCAACTTCCGCATAGTATCTTCATCGGATAGAACTGCATCCAGTGCTTTTGCATAGTTTTTGGCCGTCGGATCTTGAATGAGTATTCCACATTCACCAAGGATTGGGCGTATCTCAGGAGAATCGGAAGCAATCACAGGTAAGCCGGCTGCCAATGCTTCAAGCATTGAAAGAGAAATACCTTCTTTTAACGAGGGAAGCACAAATATATCTGCTGATTGGTAAAGTTCAAGAAGCTCTTTACCCGTCTTTTTACCGTGGAGTTGAATATTTTTTAGTTGGTGCTTCTGAATTAAGGCTTCTATATTTTTTCGCAGTTCCCCTTCACCTACAATATCTAAAAAGACACTTGTTTGCATTTGTGCAACTGCTTCAATGAGTAGCGCCAGATTTTTCTGTGGTACCAACCGGCCAACGAATAATATATGTGGAATAGTCTGCGAACTCATTTTTTTGCCTACAAAATAGGTTTCAGCCACACCATTAGATATTACAACAATAGATTCCAAAGGAAGCCCATACTTCGCCGCGATAAATTTCTTATTTGCGTCGGAAAGGCAAATAATTTTTGCAGCAGACTTCAGGACCCATTTGAGAAACAATTTCTTGTAGAACTCCAGCAGAAAACCGTAAGGGCCGGAGGGGTCTACATCCATATGGACATGTGCAATATATGGTATCCTTCTTACCTTAGATATCAAGTACACAATCTCTGGCGAGAATGCTTGAGCAACGTGCAGGTGGATAAGAGAATGTCGAGGTAAGGCAAGAAGCCGAAAAAACAAGGAAAATATAATGGGTGTATGTGCAAATTCAATCGATTTTAAATAATGAACTTGTGATTTTGAATTATTAACTGCACTTTGGACATGGCCTCTATCAGATGTATATACTAACACAGCATATCCCTTGTCCACCAGTCCCTCTGCTATGTGAGCAGCACAATTTTCCATACCACCTAGATGAGGTGGATAATAGGATACTACTTGCACGATGGTAGGAGATAGAGTTATTTTAGCCATGATTCAAAGACTCCTTTTGCTCAGTCAACACATTTATTTTAAGCTTACACAACTTTTATAAGGCAATATTACTTTGTGTATAGCCCTTCTATTTGTTTTGCGATTTTTCGCCAATCATATTTTTCTTCAACCAGGTTTCTTCCGTTACTACCCATCGTTTTTGCCAGAGTAGGATCGCTCATTATAGTAGTTATTGCGTTCGCAAGTTCTTCAGCGTTTTTGGTTCAACTACGAGGCCGGTATTATACTTTTTAATATCTCCACTCATACCTACGATATTTGTGGCAATGACGGGAACATTGCATGCCATTGCTTCAAGTAGGACGATCCCAAAGCCTTCAATTTCTATAGATGGTAAGATGAATATCGATGCTGTGTTGTAATAACTTACCAGATTCTCCTGGTTAACCTCTCCAACAAAGTGTACATTATCATTTAAGCCTGCTAGCTGAACTTTTTGTTGGTAGTACTTTTTTAATTCACCTTCCCCAACAATTGTGAGTTCTATATCCACGAAATCCTTTTTTATCATCGTTAAAGCTTCTAGTAAGTAATCCAGGCCTTTAAATTTATGATGCTTATCTAAAACAGATATAAAAAGCAGGCTAATTTTTTTTATATCTTCTCTAGCAGGTTTTTTAAAAAGTGCTAAGTCAATGCCATTAGGTATGGTTAATATTTTCTTTTTATATGGCGTTAGCAATTTTTTTGTCGCGCTAAAACTACTTTCCCAGGCTGGATTTACGATAATTATTTTATCGACGAGAGTGAGCGTCAATTTAAAGAAAGTAAACAAATAGATCTTCGTGATAACTTTACCTAAAAAACTTGATTTATCCATATCATTATGTATTGTGATAATAGATCTCTTTCTCATGATTCTGGCTATCAAAACACTCCAATCCGCTGACCAGGGTGTTGGCATATGAGTATGGATTACATCAAAGTGTGTTCGTAAAATTCTTAACGGGAGAGAAAAAGTAATGTTGGTATTAGTAATTTTAAATAGATATGCTAATCTTTCTATTGCAATCGTATGAATATTTCTAGTATTGGATCGTGGGTCGTTCGCACAAATAACCTTAACAAAATTTCCATTATTAACCAGCTCTTTAGATAAGTAATAGACATGATTTTCTACTCCTCCAATCGAAGGGAAAAATCGAATAGGAGTTTGTAAAATCGTTGTTTTATTGCAATTGCTCCAGTCTTCTTGAGGCTCATCCAGGATACCTTCTCCAGGGTAAATAGAGGAACTATTACTGAAGAACTTATTCATCTGTGAGAAGAGAATATTTTGCAAATGTCTAGTAAATAATGGTCTCATATTTTATATACTCCTTTTTTAAATGACGATGGCGGAGCTTTGGCTCGTGTACACATCTTCAACTCTTTGAACCAAATTATCCCAATCATATTGCTGAAGAAATGGTAGATACCCTGCGGGATCTGGCTTCATCATCATATATTCATCAATTGCATTTGCGAGATTCTCTTTTGATAAAGAAATAACCTTTCCATTTAGCCTCTCTTTAATCAGGTATCTAGCAGCATTTTGATGATAATCAGTTGTTATAACCGGCAACCCACACCCATTTGCTTCCAGAACGACAATACCAAATCCCTCACGTGTAGAAGGAAAGGCAAAAGCGCACGATGATTTCATCAACGCATATAGTTGAGCATGGTCGTCGATACCTTCAATAAATTCAACATTCTCAAACAGATCATTGTTTTGTACCAAGGTGCTCAAGTTATTCTTCTCAGGGCCTCGGCCCACGATAATACACTTTATTTTGGGATATTTCGTTTTGAGTAGAGCTATACTTTGTATTAATACATCAATATTTTTATGCGATAATAACCTTCCTACAAAGATGACATCTGAGCGCGAAGTTGCTGGGGCAATAGTTTCAAGCTCGTGCATTGAAATACCATTAGGGACAACAGCGATTTTATGCTGGGGTACATTCAGCTTTGTGGCAAGCTCTCTTGCGGTATAGTCAGATACCGCTATAAATTTGTCGGGAAGCATTGCAGTGACTTTTTCAATCAAGGCTGCTAATACTCCTGACAATCCCATATATTTTATCCAATAGGAAACTCCCCAGACCTCATTCCAGATGACATGCAATTTTTTTCTTTTAAGAAGGGCAACTACTTTTGTACTAAAGAGTACGAAATGTGGCATATGGTTAACATCAATAATATCAAATTCTTCTTTTATCAACTTAAAACAATATAACGAGAAGAATAAAGCCTCTTTGATAGAACGTCTTTCACCTGAATATAGCGAGAAATACGGGCTTATTGCTTTTAGCTGTACACCTTCATCTATCCTGGTATCTGATCCCTGCCACCATTGCATGCAGTAAATCGTAACGTTATGGCCCCTTTTGGCAAGTCGTGTGGCAATTTCATAAATTCTTTTCTCTGTACCACCTTTGCTATACGGATAGACTACATCAGATACTATTGCTATTTTCAACTTGTCTTTCTCTCCTTATAAAAAATGGCTGGAAATACTTAGCTTATTCGGAAACCTCTTTGAAGCTACCTTGATCCAGTATAAAAACATGGTTTTCGAATAAACGCTTACAATCAGGCTGGCATCTTTAACTAGACAACTACTGTCTGTTTCTCTTTTTCAACTACAATATTTGATTTTTCCTTTGTAGTATTTACAAAGAGAGTCGAAAGTTTCTTTTGGAAGATTTGGAGAATCACTTTTGTGCCATCTCTGAATGTGTTGAGTTTCGTCTCTCCAGAACGAATACGGTATTTGATCGGAACCTCTGCACATTTAAAACCTCTGATGTGCGCCTCAATCTTCAGCTCCTGAGAGAAAGGCATTCCAGATGATCTCACATCCATCTTATTCCAAATTTCTCTTCGGAAAACCCACATCCCTGACTGCGAGTCAACAAACGGCAGATTAAAAAGCAATTTGGTTACTACTGTAAGCACCTTGTTACCAAAGATATGACTTGGCGTCATTACTTCTGGATTGACATATTTCAATCTATCAGTGCTGATAAAATCCAGATTTTCCTCTTCCATCTTTTGAATGATTTTGGGTAAATCTTCGAATGGATAAGTAAGATCAGCATCTCCAGTAGCGATAATGTGTCCCGATGCATTAGCAAACCCTGCTTTATACGCATTGCCATATCCCTTAACAGGTTGTACGATAACGGTCGCGCCATGTTGTCGTGCAATATAACCTGTTTTGTCCTTTGACCCATTATCGATAACCATGACTTCGGTTTCGTACCCCATGTCCAGAAGAGCACTTATTGGTATTTCCTTGAGAACGCTTCCTATTCCCTCTTCTTCATTAAGTGCTGGGATGACAACCGTTAATTTCTTCATTTCGCTATTCCCTTCATCCAGAAATCTATCGATTGTTGTTTGTTGGTTGACTTGACGACTACTTCCTGACTTCCATGTAATGTCATGAGATTGAATCGCTCCTTATAAACAGATGCCCTATTTAAACTAAAAAATAAGCATCTTTACTATTAATGCTACTCACGGCGATAAAGGCACTACATTGAAAAGTTGTTTCATTGTTAGGAGCATCAATAAAACCTTTCGGAACTATTCAGTATCCATCCTGGAATAACCACATCGGTACGTAGCACCCCCTAATTCTTAAATAGCATTACTCGCTAAATGTGCTTATTCTTCTCTCAAGGCTGCCTCCCCTGTTTAAAATCAATCCACTCTTCTACTACAGTTACAGACTTTTACAAAAAAGGCTAATAGGATGAGCTTTTGTTTACTAGCCTTTTTTAATTATCTATGAGCCTATAATACACGCATTTTAACTAAATTCCCATTAATTTTCGGTTAAGTTTACGTTTATTAATGTCCCATTGCGTGTACATCTATTAACCTATGTACTATCCGGAACAGTTGAAAATGGTTAAGGAATCTTTGATCAACAGGCATCAGCAACTCTTACTTATGCTTAAACATGCCTGATATGCCTTTGGATGAACTGATCTCGAACTTTCCTTGTTCCAGCCAGCAATTCTTCGTGGGGTAACACCTCAACGTGCCCTCAAACCTCACCTCTATGAGTAGTACTTGCTAGATATAAAATATAACGCTTCAATGCTACATATTTTACATCTCCACTGTCACTAGTATAAATGTGTAGGGTTAACTTTATATTAAAAATATAACGCTTCAATGCTACATATTTTTACATTTCTATTACTACAAGTATAATAAATGCATTACATTAAGTCAATACTGCGAATTGGTTACGGTACAGTCACGTAAAGATATGTTGTGTCATAATTTCTTAACTTGCAGTCCCACCATCATGCGATGCTTCTTTACAATTGTATAGGAGATCAGGTTTTCTTGCAAGCATACAGCTATTCCTATGCAGAGAGGTTATACTCACTTTGTCTCTCCACTTTACGCTTTCCTATGTACATACCCCTGTATGATTTATTTTCCTGATTTCATTTTATGTAACCGGGGAGGTATGAGATCTGATGGGAGACGCAGATCGATAAATCGCGGACGCGATATATATCGAGTCCCTACCTTTTATTCGTAATGGAGGGTGGCCTGGGCGAGATGGCATACCAGGGGCGCGACCTCTTGGAGGCTGCGGGTGGGTCCAGCCAGGGCTTCAAAGGTTTCAAAGCTGCTGAGGGTGAAGAGGATGTCGACGATTTCGTCGTGGGGGGCGTCGGATGGAAGGACTTGCTGCTTGATGAGGCGTTGTGTGATTACGCTTACTCCCTGGCGGCGGCGTTCGTCTCTTGCGCGTATCACTTGCTCGAAATCGGGGTCGAGGGCGGCCAGTGCTCGCAGGCGGCGCGTTACGAGGCGATCTGCGTCCCAGAAACGGCTGAAGATTAATAGATATTCGTTGAGCACGTTGAGCGGGTCGGGCTGGCGAAAGGCGTTTGCGAGCTGGTCCATCCCTCCATTGGCGGCGAGGGAGTCGCAGAGGGCTTCGAGCAATCCGCTTTTGGAGCCGAACTGATGATAGACGGTCATGCGTGCTACGTCTGCCTGACGCGCAACCTGGTCAATGGAAAAAGATGCGAAACCGTCGTTCGACATCAGTAATTCACGGGCGGCTCTGATGATACGTGCTCGCGTCTGTTCGGTGGCGGCCTGGCGTTGGCCGAGTCGGTATGGGCGAGGACTCATATAGGTGTCTTGATCCTCTCGGGATTTTGTTGTATAGTCAGTATAGTTAAATTTAATTGGATGGACTGTCTATAGAATATTCTATCACGGCTCTTCATCCTTCTGGGGAACGCTGTTGTCGGTATACGGGCGGACATAAGTTGCATTCGTTGATACAAATCGGGGTAGGGACCTGTTTTTACGGGATTAATCGTGGTGCCAGAAGGTCGATGAAGCGGGGTAGGGACCATCTTTCGTAGTGTAGCAGTAGACACATCAATAAATTGTGAGACGCTCTAAAGATGGTCCCTACCCCGGAAATTGGGTCGCTACGCTGATGCAATGATGTTTGGTAGCATACTACGCACGTTCCTACGGAAGAACGAAAAGCTGGCTGCATTTGGAAAGGAGATCGCAATCATATGGCTCGACCATTTCGTTTTGGGGTTGTTGCGGCGTATGCGCCCTCGCGTGAGGTGTGGGTGGGCATTGCACGGCGGGCTGAGGAGCTGGGGTACGCGACTTTGTTAATGCCAGATCGCACGAGTGTGGGGATCCTTGCCCCCATTCCGGCACTGGCTGTGGCCGCCTCGGTAACTACTTCGTTGCGTGTGGGTAGTTATGTGTTTTGTAATGGGTATAGGCACCCGGTGCTCCTCGCAAGGGAGGCGGCTTCGCTGGATCTACTTGCGGATGGGCGCTTTGAATTGGGCCTGGGAGCTGGCGTCTCCTCACCTGAGTTTGAGCAGATGGGGATACCGTTTGCCAGTGGGGGTGCTCGTGTGGGCCACCTTGCGGAAACTATTCAGGTGATGAAGCTGCTCTTCAGCGAGGAGACGGTCAATTTCAGCGGAAAGTATTATACGATTAGCGGGTTGAAGGGGAATATTCGACCTGTCCAGTTGCCGCATATGCCTCTTCTTGTGGCGGGGGCGGGTGAACGGATGCTTAAACTGGCTGGGAGGGAGGCAGATATTATTGCGATTGGGACGAGGGTTGGGGCAAATGGGCCTGATCCTGCGGATGCTTCTCTGGAGCAGAAGATTGGGTGGATTAAGGAAGGGGCCGGGCAGCGCTTCGCGGATCTGGAACTGAGTCAGACGATCTTTGATCTGGAGATTACGGATAGTGCAGTTCCTGTGCGGGAGACGGGTGGGTGGCCTATTTTGAAGAGGCCGATGAGTATTGAGGATGCGGTTGTTCATCTGGTTGAGCAGCGGGAGCGTTATGGGTTGTCTTACCTGCAGGTTTCGATGGGGCAGATGGAGAATTTTGCGCCTGTGATTGCGCGGTTGGCGGGGAAATAGAAGGGCATACGTCCACTGTCTCCTAGATTGTGAAATGGGACACGAAAAGTGCTAAAAATATGTAACCTTCTTTTGACAGCATACGTGAACCTGATTGGGCAACGTTTTTCTATCTTGAAGAGCAACAGGAAGATAAACATGCAAAGATTTTGTCAATTATCTCAAAAAACAATATTGCTTTATCTCTATGAGAGGCATGATTTATTAGTCTCGAAACGAATTTACCTGTTTGAGCAACAACAACAGCTTGAAGAGGAAAGAAAACGTATCCTGGCTCTTCAATTGAAACTGGCACAATTTACACAAAATCCCTCACCACGCCAGGCTCCATAGGACAGTACTTCAGATGCATAAAACTCTTCCCTTAGGACACCTCTTTTTTTAAGACATTTCTTAGATAGTTTTCAGCGAATCATCAGCCAACGAGGATAAACTCCAAGCAGAAATTCTGAATGTTCTCTCGACAGTTCGTGGCTTGAAATAGATTCTTTTTCTTGCATTTTGTCTATTCCAGGTTTCTTACCTGTTTAGTTGATAATTTGGAAGGAAATGTACCATGTCAGAGATTCACTCCACATCCTCTCAAGAAGAAATTTCTCCTTCTCCCTCAAAACAGTTTTCCTCTACTTCAGAAGAACTTGCGTTGCAACAACAAGGATTAGTGCAGCGACAACAAGAGATTGCTCAGCAACGGGAAGAGATTGCTCGACAACGTGATCAAATCGCTCAGCAACGGGAAGAGATTGCTCAACAACGGGAACTATTCATACGGCAACGTAAATCGTTTGCACGAGAATATAAACAATTCGAGCAACGAAAGATCTAAAAGACCAGATCTGGAGAATATCTCCCAAGAGAAAAACGGAAACAGCTTACCATGCCTGGAGGAAAGCGCGTCCATCCCTTGGGCATGGGTAAGCACAAGGCCCCTTCCACCCATCCACTCCACTCCTTACCCCTACGTGTTGGAATGTATAATCTTTTTCTTTGAACGGGAGGGAGGTGAAATGTTGATACCATTGGCTATGGATCGTGATACGGTTGCCTGTTGTGGTATTTGCTTCTTCCCCTTATGCTTTAGAGCAGACTTTCAGTAATTAAGCACGGGAATGTCGTGGACGAATTACTCCCACTGGGTTATTAGTACTATCTGGTGCCTCATTATCGCTATGGCGTCCGATTTTGTATAGTTTATTCTTTAGAGGTTCTTGCATCTACACAACCACGTAAGGAAGAGACAAATGTCCCATAAATTTTACGGGCTGTGTCGATATTGAATACTGCTCGTTCCAATATTTAGATGTTTCTTTATAGTAAATTTGATTGGTAACGTTTCTCAATTTAAAAGTGGCAATCGATGCCATAGGATAGAAAAACGATTATAATAGAGAAAGATTTTTAGTATGGCATTTTATCATGAAGCGAGCCGCAATGGGTCTGCTGGTCCGGTGCAGATGAATGAGGGGCGACCAGCTCAGACCGCGGCGCAGGAATGGAAAGATCTATCAACGCGACCTGCTCCAAGGCGCAGACGGTATGGACCTATTCTCGCTTTTGTTAGTATACTTCTCCTTATTATGCTTATTTTCGCTGCTGTACGCGCGAGTACGGTTGCCAGTGGTGCGGATGATATTCTGCAAGTACAGGTTGGCAATCAGCAGACGGCACAGGTAGATCTGCGGCAGAGCTTTCCTGTCAGTCCCTATTTGATGGGTACGAACGTCTTTCCAGCGGCTCGTACCAGCTCGCTCGACAAACCATTCTCTGGCTTTATGCCCTATACGTCGTTGATCACTAGCGATATGCAAAGTATGCATATGCAACTGATGCGTTTTCCTGGAGGGGACTGGGGCGAAACACACATGCTCTCACTCGAGCAGATGAGCAAGTTCAGCCAGTTGCTGATTGATACGCATGCACAGGGAATGATGCAGGCTCACCTCTCAGGTCCGATACCCAACCAGACGGGCGATCCGCAACCACATGGCGTCACTGCTGATGTGAGCACACGCGCGAACCTGGCCGGGCGCTGGGTAGACTACATGAATAATCCGAAGAGTTCGCAGAGGACGGGTACGCATGCCAATGATCCGTATCACCGCATCGCGTTCTGGACGGTCGGTAATGAGCCCGATCTGCTCATCAACCCGGTCACACAGAAAAAATATACGGTTGCAGAATACGTTGATGCGTTTATTCAGTTCTCGATTGCAATGCACCAGAATGATCCGACCATCAAAGTGTTTGGTCCTGAACTGAGTCAGTTTACCGGCGTTGGAGCTGGTCCGGTAGATGCGGGTGGACATCTGTGGATGGATGATTTCCTCAAAGGTGTGAGTGACTATGAGAAATTACATCCGGAACTGCCCTATCATTTGCTCGACGGAGTTTCGTTTCACCGCTACCAGTTTAACGATGCCAGCCAATCGCCATCGATGTTGATGAGCAGTCCCGACGAATGGAATTATCTGCTGCCCCCGCTACGTGCGCTTATTCAGCGCGATTTTGGGCGCGATATTCCAGTTGGCGTCACGGAGATCAACACGAACCCTAAAAATCTCGTTCCCTCAGCCGGGCTTGCATCACTCTGGTGGGCCGATACGCTCGGTACCTTGATGAATCAGAAGACGGAATACGCAGCGTTTTTCTCCACGGCTGGCGTCGACAAACCATATCCACTCTTTTCGCAGGATGGGTTGCATGAGACGGCGATGGAACGGGTGATGGAATTGTTTGCACACCTGCAAGGCAATCTCGTCCCGCTGAATATCCAACATGATCCGATCAGCGTCTATGCAACACAGGATAAGGGGAGCCAGAACGTGAGCCTGCTCTTTGTCAACAAATCTGCCACGACGCAACTAGCGCAGATTACGCCAGCAAACGAGATCTTTTCGGCCAGCCCCTGGCACAATCTGGATGTCAGTGTTGCCGGGTATAGTATGGTCGTGGTCACGTTGACGCGCAATGGAGGGGCGACCGCGTACAGCTTTATCGCGCCAACAAGCGCTGCTGCCGCGATTCCAGCCCTGACCTACACGGTCTGTGGGCACAAAACCGATGCATTGGAGAATTCTATACCTTGTTAGTTTCAGTATCCTCAAACGGGTCAAAAGGCATTAGTGAGAGGGAAAAACAGTGGTTCTGACCTTTATCGTTTCTCTACTAGAATTTGTCTATCTGCTCATCATTCTCTTGATGACCGCGCAGGCCATTTTTAATATACGCTTGAGTTTGTTTATATGGGAGACGCCGGAGCACGCATATCTTAACCGTGCCCCGACGATCTACAGCGATCCGTGCCTCTCTTTTACGATCATGCTGCCAGCACGTCACGAAGAGGAGGTTTATCGATATACCATTCAAAAAGTATATGATCTCAATTATCCAAAAGAACTGATGCAGATCGTCGCAATCTGTAGCGACGACGACGAGGGCACAATTGCAGAGGCGCAGGCGAAGATCGATGAGTTGGGCGATCCAAATGTACAACTACTCATTTATAACAATAAACCGACCAGCAAGCCGCGTGGGCTGAACCATGCGATGCAGATTGCACGAGGGGATATCGTCACTATTTTTGATGCCGAAGACGAGCCACATCCCGACATTTTGAATATTATCAATACTACGATGCTCAATGATGATGTGGATGCGATACAAAGCGGCGTGCAACTCATGAACCACAATACAAAGTGGTTCTGCTTCCTGAACGTGTTGGAGTACTTCTTCTGGTTCAAGTCGTCGATGCACTTCTTTGCACGCGTGGGGATGACTCCGCTGGGTGGGAACACGGTCTTCGTGCGGCGCGAATTGATGGATCAGCTCGGCGGCTGGGATGAGACTGGATTGACCGAAGATGCCGATCTGGGGATTCGGCTGAGCCTCTCGCACGCACGCATTCGCATTATTTATGATGATGAATTCGTCACACGCGAAGAGACGCCCCATACCATCGAGCAATTTATCAAGCAGCGCACACGCTGGAATCAGGGTTTTATCCAGATCCTCTTCAAAAAAGAATGGATGAAACTGGAGCGGCTCACGCAGAGGTTATTGGCATTCTACGTGCTGATCCTGCCAGAGGTGCAGGCATTCTTCGCGCTCATGATACCGGTCTCGGTCGTGATGTTCTTTCTCGTCAAGTTCCCGCTGTGGCTGGCGATCCTGACCTTCCTGCCGCTCTATTGCTTCATCCTGGCACTGTTTATAGAATTTGCGGGGTTACACGAATTCTTAAAGGCGCATGGACGGAAGTGGAGCTGGCGCGACGCGGGGGTTATGTTGATAGCCTTCTTCCCTTATCAGTGGTTGCTAGGTATTGGCGCTGTACGGGCAATGTGGCGTTATATGAAGGGAACGACGAACTGGGAGAAGACGGCGCATATTGGACAACATCGCGGCAATGCTGCTGCTTAAAAATAAAGTAGGAAGTGTATGAAATCATTCCAGAAACCGACGCCACCGGATCAACGTGCGGTGCCACAGACTCAACCGGATCAACGTGGGGTACCACCGACGCCACCGGGTTTTAATCCGCCCGGTAGTGGTAACGGAGCACCGATGCCGCCATTCAACACGCCAGCCAATGGTAATGGGATGCCGATGCCACCATCGTACAATCCACCCAGCAATGCGGGGTTGATGCAGCGGCCTTCATCTGATAGTTATGGGGTGCCGGGCGAGCAAACGAGGGTAGTGAGGCCTAACAATTTTATCAATAATGCTGCTGCGCGTGCTGAACTGGCCGCATCAATGGTACAACAGAGTCCTATACAGCAAAGTCCCGTACAGCAGAGTCCTGCATCAGGTAGTAGCCTGGCACCACAGCAGACTCCAGAGGTTGTGAATGGACACCTCATTTTGCATCGCAGTGCGCATTTTTACTTGCGTACGGCGTATCGTCCGGGACCACGACCGAATCCATTGCGCAAACCGACGGGCAATACAAAAATGTTGCCGAAGGTATTGCCGAACCAGCATCAGCGTGTTGCAGATGGCGAGACGCGACTGCTACCGAACGTTGCGCCAATTAATCCACTGAAGAAGGAGCGCTTTCCGGTACCAGCGTGGTTGGAAGCGGCCTTCGTTGTGATTGCATTGATAGCATCATTTGTGGCACATGCGCTCAATATGTTCAACTTCCCGCGCTATGAATTGGACGAGGGAACATATATGTCGAGCGCCTGGTCTATCCTGCACGGAGCGATTACCCCTTATGCCTATGGGTATGGTCATCCTCCGCTGGCATGGATACAGATTGCGGGCTGGATACAAGCTACAGGCGGCTTCTTCACCTTCGGCAATGCTCTTAACAGCGGACGAGTATTGATGATATTGTACGCGACGGGCTGTTCGCTGCTCGTGTATTTGATTGCACGTCGGCTGGGGGGTAACCGTTCGCTGGGGCTGCTCGCGCTGGTTATCTTTTCGTTCACGCCATTGAGCCTTACATACCAGAGGCAGGTCTTGCTGGACAATGTTGCCACATTCTGGATCCTGCTCTCGCTGTATCTGCTCGTGGTTGGTAACAGCCGTCTGGCGTATATCGTCTGTTCAGCACTCTGCTTCGGTATAGCGTTTCTCTCAAAAGAGGTCGTTATCCTCTTGCTGCCTGGAATGCTCTATGCCGTCTGGCTACATACGACAAAGTTCCAGCGTAAATTCGCCATGGTCGCATTTACCTACTCGTGTATTGCGGTCTGTTCAAGCTTTGTGCTGATGGCGATATTGAAGGGTGAGCTATTCCCTTATAGCTGGCACCTGCCATGGGATACTCATGATCACTTGAGCCTGATTCAGACGTATCTGGATCAGACGCAACGCAGTCAGACCGAAGGAAGCTTTAAAGCCAGTTGGGAAACCTGGCTGAGCGGAGATAAGCTCTTTATGCTGGCGGGACTTGCGACGGTCGCGTTTAATCTCATCGTCGGGTGGTGGTATCGCAAACAGTTGCTACTCTCCCTGCTTACATTGAGCTACTGGGTGCTATTGGTGCGCGGCGGCGTGGTGCTGTCGTTCTACCTTATTCCCTTGATCCCGCTCACGGCGATAAACGCAGCGATGGCATTCAACACGATTGCAGTGTGGATAGTCAAGGTGGTGCGTTTTGATTTTATACGCGTAATTCTGCTGCTCGGCATCGTTGCGGCAGTGATTCCGTATGATCTGCACGCGGCAGGATTTGTCTACACGCAGCATCCAACCACTGTACAGACGGATGCGATGAACTGGGTGCGCGACAATGTGCCACGCAACGATTTCGTTATTATCAATAGTTACCTCTATACCGATATGCACGAACCGGGTGGCGAGGCCGTGGGCAATGGCGCGGTGTTCCCATATGCCAATGTCTATGTCAATGTCGCAACCGATCCTCAATTGTATAATACGGTCTTGCAACTCAACTGGGACCGCATCGATTATATTGTGGCCGATTCTGAGGTATTGAGCTATATCAAGGGGATTTCGGCGACCTCAACGGATCCGGCGCATATTCTCAGGCAGGCGTATGATCATTCGATTTTGCGGACAGAATTTAAGACGGCTGACCACACGGATCAGTTTGCAATCGACATTTACCAGGTGCAGCATAAATTAGCTCCGCCAACAGCGGCAATTCAAGCCAATGGTGCAAATACAGGCATGGCGGCAATAGACATCACTTCGGATAGGAGAAGTCTTTTCATCAAGCAACAAAATTATATGATAGGATAGATGTAGTTTGATTATAAATTGGGGAAGCCCGGATAGTATTGCATATGATCCGGACATGGATAGAGGATTTTACATATTAAAAGGGGAAAGAAAATAAATGTTAGGAACGAGACCTGATACCGATACAATCGCAATTACGCGTACATTTGATGGTATTGAAGAGGCGGCGCATCGTGTGATTGAGCAGATTGGGGGGATGGAGTCGGTGATACGGGGCGCAAAGATGGCGGTATTGAAGCCAAATTTCGTGGCCGGACGGAATGGCGCAACGGGTTCGACAACGAGCTTCGCGTTGCTCAAGGCAGTGGCGGAAGAAGTGCGTGCCTGTGGAGCTGAGCCAGTACTTTGCGAGACGCCGGGTACGGAATTTGATCGTGATGCCACATATACAATCCTGGGCGTCGAGAAATTCTGTGAGGAGAACGGCATTCGTATTTTGCGCGTCGATCCGGAGGGTGGCGATGATTGGGTAGAGCTGCATCCGGATGGAGCAAAGAAGCTGCGACATTATCACATGCCACGTATTTTGCAAGAGGCGAGGTTGATCAATCTGCCAGTGCTCAAGACGCATGTTGTCTCGGCGATGACCTTGAGCATGAAGAATTCGATGGGTATTTTACCACGACCGGACCGACGCAGCATGCACACGTTTGGCATTGATCAGAGCATCGTCGATATGAACCTTGGTATCAAGCCAGACCTGAACATCGTCGATGGCAGTGTGGGGCAGGACGGCGAAGGTCCGCTTTATGGCGACAAGGCTGATTTGCAGGTGCTCATCGCAGGTCGCGATACGCTGGCCGTTGACCTTGCCTGCTGCCAGGTTGTGGGGGTGAAACCGCGCGACATTCCGCATCTCAAGCTAGCGTTGGAGCAGTTGGGCAAGCCATCCTGGGAGACCGTCGGCGAGGATGTAGGCGTCATCAAAAAGTTCCGCCTGCCCGAACAGAAGGCATTGTACCGCTTTATCTTCTGGATGATGTATCCGCTGGACTATCCCTACACGTGGATTGCCGAGCGAGGCAAACATCTTTGTACAACGCTCTATGAGACCGGACTGGTGGGCACACGACCGCAGATCAAGGAAGAAAAATGTACGCGTTGCGGCATCTGTGTTGAAGCCTGTCCTTTGCCGAATGTTATTGACATCAAGACATTGAAAGTAAATCCAAAGACGTGTCAGCGCTGCCTGCTGTGTTATGAGGCATGTCCGGAGAATGCGATCAGCGTCAAAGGATATTCGGGGGCACGCCAATGACAGTATTAGTAACGGGTGCGACAGGTTTTCTGGGTGAGGCACTGGTGAGAGAACTGTTGCAACAGAAAGCAAGAGGTGCGCATTCTGGTGCGCGATGCAGCAAAAGGCACGCACACAGTTTGGGGATGGCGTTGAGATTGTGCAGGGGGAGATCACCGACGTAGAGAAGGTCAAGGAGGCGGTCTATAGCGCCACCATCGTCTATCACCTGGCGGGTCGGCTCTATCATCCCAGCACGCCAACGGAACTGTATCGCCAGACGCACGTCGAGGGCACACGGATCATCCTTGAAGCGTGTGAGGGCCAGAAGTTGCAGCGCTTCATTCATTGCAGCACAACTGGCGTGTTAGGTGCAACGGGGGAGACACCTGCCTCCGAGGATGCACCATTTGCGCCGACCAATCCGTACGAACGCACCAAGCTGGAGGGCGAAACGCTGGCATTGCAGGCGCATAGAATGCATAGCATCCCGGTGAGCGTCGTGCGTCCGGGGCTGGTGTATGGTCCTGGGGATCTGCACCTGCTGAGCTTCTTTACGACCATCAAAAAGGGGCTGATCCCGCCGTTGATTGATGGGGGCAAGGCAAAAATTCACCCGGTCTACATCAGCGATATGACAGCAGCGTTCCTGTTGTGTGCGGAGCGACCGGAAGCGATTGGGCATAGCTATAATATTGCGGGCGATCATCCTGTGACTTTCCGTGAGCTTGCCACGGCGATGGCGCATGCGATGGGGAGAAGATTGCCGCCGGGGAGTATTCCCTTGCCACTGGCGAATCTGGCTGCGGATGTTTTTGCGTTATTGCCCGGTTTTAAGGGTGAGAATGCGCCACTGACGCGTAGTCGGGTGCAATTCTTGACGAATAGCCGTATGTATTCGATTGAGCGTGCTCGGAATGAGTTGGGATACGCACCAAAGGTGGGATTGGATGAGGGGATGAAGTGGACGGCGGCGTGGTATCAGAAGCATGGGTATATCTAGGAGAGAACGAACAGGGGCAGTATAAATACATACAACACACCCAATGATGGGGAACCGGTAAAATCGGTTCCCCATCATTGGGTGTGTTGTATGTATTGGGAAGAGGATTATTTTCCATCTTCCCTGCAGCGGGTAACGGGTTAGAGGAAAAGAAAAGGTGGTGCAAAGGGACAGAGTACCACATATCTTATCGTCAGTTTATTTTTAATCAGATTGATAGTTGGAGCAAGTTAGCAACAAAAAGTCCTGTGATTATTGCTATATTTCTACACATGTACTATTGTGTATTAGTACAAATGCTCATTTTTTCAAAAAGCAGAGATGGACAAAGATGAATCTATACGATTTGCTCAAAGAGGAGCTGCTCCATGAATATCACCTATAACCGTCGACAAGCTATTGGGATAGGTCTTGGTAGTATTGCCGGCCTTTCTCTTTCCGCGCTGACTGGTTGTGACACGTCTGCTCAACCTACATCTGTACAAGGCCCTATCTCACTACGGATGTTTTTTGGGGTTCGGCCACACGAGATAAATTGACCAGGCAGGCAACAGCTCTTTTTCACCAAAGTCGTCCGGATGTCACTATTACCTCGCAATACTCGGGCAACGACACTTACTATACGAAGCTAAATGCCCAGATTGCCAATAAAAGCGCTCCTGATCTTATTCAAATGGACATGCGCTATATCGCGCACTATGTTCGCAACGAGTTGCTCCTTGATCTTTCCTTGTTCATCTATGATCAGAGGATTGATCTTACCGACTTTGACGCCTTGCTCCTGGAGAGTTGTAAAGTCAATGGAACAATATATGGCATACCATTAGGCAGTAACTATCAGTGCATGTTCTATAACACCACGCTGCTCGAAAGAGTCGGGTGGGATCCAATCCCAGGTCCTATGACCTGGGAAACGTTCGGGCAATATACAGGGGCGCTCTCCCATGCACTTGGGAATGGCATCTATGGAACCTCAGATGCCAGTGGGAATTACGACGTTTTTGAGATCTGGATACGGCAGCGTGGGAAAGAGATGTATACCGTTGATGGATATCTGGACTTTACCCTGACAGACGTAATCGATTGGTACAATTACTGGGATGCCTTGCGCAAAACCCATGCTTGCCCACCGATGAATATACAATCAGCATTAGATCTTACAGGGGCACCAATTGACTCAAGTGTGATAAAAGGGAAAGTGGTTTTTAGTCACCTTTTTACAAATCAGTATGAGGCGTTTCACAAAGCGACATCATATGCACTTGCCTTGAGTGTGTTTCCTCAAGGGAAAGTACCAGGTATCTATCTTAAAGCATCACAACTCTTAAGCATCTCATCTACTACAAATTATCCGTATGATGCCGCGAGTTTTGTCGATTTTGTGACGAATAACTCTGACGCATTAGAAACATTGGGTTACGAGCGCGGCGTGCCAGGTGCTGCACATGGACGTACAATACTCGAAGCCCATGCCACTCCAGCACAGAAGGCCATCACCGCTTTTATGGATCTGGTAGCAAGAAGTGGAGCTGCGAGACCGAAGGAAGTGCTTGATCCTCCTGCCGCCGGACAGATTGCGGATGTCTTGCTACGTGTATCACAGGAAATTGGATTTGGGAAAACCTCTGTTTTAGACGGTGCCAAAGAATTTTACGTTTCTGCCCAAAAGGCGACAAAAAATTCGTAATCGGAGTTCACCATTGTCAACTCAATATGCACGAAGCTGTACCCAGGTGGAATGAGGGCCTTCGTTTGATCTGAGAAACGTTTCAGTTTTTTTCGAGGCTACGCACTAAAATTGTAGTGCTCACGTCATGTACAAGCGCACAGTCACCGTACGGGTCACGATCTGATCCACAAAGTGATAGTGCCCATCCAGCCATTGCTCAACCACCTGCACTTTAGCAGCGGAGGCCGCATCCGGCACACGTCCGACGATAAAGAAGAGGTGGGGATGCTTCGCGCCATATTGAGCGAGAGTAGTAGGATCGACGGCTGCTCCTGAACCTGCTTTGGGATCGGCTGGTCCGAAGTTAGCCCAGGAGAATGCGCCGGGCGCGTCGGGGGTGAAATGAGCGGCGGTGGGATAGGCTTGCAGGTAGTATTCAACGGAGATCTGGCAACCTTGCTGCACGTCATTATCGTAACAGACCAGGCCATCGTTTGCCTGATAGTGTTGCTGTAGCCAGTGGGTCGCGGTATTCCAATCCTCAACCTGGGCATTCTGGTAGTAAAAAGGAACATAACGCACAGCCAGGAGCAGCAAGATAACGGTCAGCCCTATCTGGATGGCACGCCAGCGCAATGTAGCAATCCCCAGGCCAACGAGCAGGCAAAGTGGAGGCACGATTGTAACGAGGTAGCGCGAGGAGAAGAGACGCGTGGGTGTATATGAGATGACATAACTGGCGACGATGGGAACAACCAGCCAGCATAATAATGCCAGCGCAACGGGTAAAAATCCCTGGAGGGAGTGCTGCTCATCTATTAGCGTGTAATGCGTGAGGTATTTTCTTCCGGCTGGTAGAGCGTAGACGATTGTCATAAAGAGAGCGAGCACACAAAAAGCGACGAACAGGAGAAGATAAATTTTGCTGTTCGCGCTTATCGTCAAGAATAGCTGATAGATGTCGCTGAGGTGAGGTATTGGTAACCAGCCGGTCTTTGAGCCGTGGCGACTTACCAGGGCCATAGGGATGGATAGAAATGCGATGATGAGCAGGCTGGCAATGAGGTTACGGAGCTGGCCGATAACTTTACGGCGTTCATCCGGCAACGATAGGAATAGAGCGATGGCGCAGAGTTGTGATAGGAGAATGAGGACGCTGAACAGGTGGGTGTAGATTGCCAGGGTGGTTGCGACGATATAGCAAGCCCACCAGCGACGTGGATGCGAGGTGCAGTTGAACGCTGACAACAAAGCGTACCAGGCGATACAGATCAGCAGGAGTTGCAGGCTATAGGCGCGAGTCTGTTGTGCATAGACGAGTTGGAGGTCGTTGAGCAGATAGAGGGCGGCACCCACGAAGCCGGCGATGGTGCCAATAAAACGCTGCCCCAGCAGGAAAACGACGACGGTGCTAAGGGCGGCGAAGAGTGCTGAAGGGAAGCGCACGACGAATTCGGTTGCATGCAGACCGAGAGAAGTGGTGAGATTGAGCCAGAAATGCAGGAACAGGTAGTAGAGTTCCATATTCGGTTCCGGCCCAAAGATAATATGCCAGAGCAGGGGGAGCGGCTGGCGTGCAAGTTCAACGGAAAAAGCCTCGTCGAACCAGATGCTGGGAGCACCGAGATGATAGAGGTTAAAGCCCATTGCGATAATAAATAGGATGATACAGAGCGCAAGACGTAGCGAGACAAATTCACGAAACGTAGGGACCCGATTGTATCGCGTCCGCGCTTCATCGACCTGTCCCCTCCCATCCAATAAATTGCGGACGCGATACAATCGGGTCCCTACCATGTTATATTTTTGACGCATCATATTTTTGGAGAATCCTTTATTTAGATGAATTTCTTATATGTTAAAAGAACGAGTCGTATAGCATTGATGTCACTAGAGTAGGGTAATGGCCCTTTTTATTCAGGATTCACAGAGAGATTATGCGGATGGGCCAAGCGTGATAGAACCATAGTTTCCTGTGAGGTTGACTGTGGCTCCGGAGGCATTCCCAATGGTTCCTGAAGCTTCATCCTGCATGCCACTTCTCTGCTCGTTGAGAGTTGAATAGTGGGAGATAATTGCACCAAATTTGGTTTGGGCCTTAATGTGAAAAGAGGAATTATGCGCAAAGGAGACATCAATGGTGCCACTCTTAGCTGTGATCGTATTCGTCTCAAGGGGAGTAAAATTCTTTAGATGAATGGTGCCATTGCTAAGTGTCATGGTGATCTGGCCCTGGAGGGAGTTCACGACAATATTGCCACTGCCCAGAGTGATGCTGAGACTGGCCTCACGTGGTATTTTGATCTCTAGAGGTTGAACCACGGCTTCCCCAAAATCGATGGTTACTTTGTTGCCTTGCTTCGTATAGGGAAGGCTAAATCCGCTCGTGGAAATATTCTTTTGTGTATCGGAGGCTGTAAAGGTGAGTTGTGCTGCACTTACACTCTTCACAATAATTTCAGGGTGCGGACCGACCACGATATAAGATGTATCACCTACGCTGGCTGTTGCGGGGCTGGAGGTAGGATATGCAGTGGTGGTGGGCGTACTTGTGCACGCGCTGAGTGTGAGCATGGCCAGGAAGAGTGATGACAAAAGAATAAAGCGCAGGTGGGTGGATGCTTTTTGTGTGATGTGTGATGTAAGCATAAAAATGTAAACTCCTCTGGCGTATGGTATGGGACAATATAAATATATTTTATGATGCAACGCGGGCTTATAAATGGTGCCCCTACATCATTTTGGACGGGGTTGGGACCGTCCGTGTCGGCTATTGGGGGGCACGGGCTTGTCAATCCATTGATGCCAACATATTCGGGATCAAGGTAGGGACCCGATTGCATCGCGTCCGTGATTGATCAATTGGGACCACGATTCAATGAATTGCGGACGCGATGCAATCGGGTCCCTACCGTATTTCACGCATTTCATACAGAAAGGGGCATCATTTTTGATCAACGTTCCGAATATGTTGGAGTCAATGCTTGTCAACCGCGCCCCTACATCATGATGTAATGGTGTAGGGGCGCGATTGACAAGCCCGTTGCTCAGGTGCAGGTGGCTCCGTTGAGAACCATGCCGATTGGACCCGGGACTGAGGGGCCGGTAGCGACATAGCCGATTGACGCTGTACTGCCTGGTGGTAGCGAATGTTGCCAGCTCGGTGCGGTGGCAATAATGCTAGAGCTATCCTGGATGACGGTGGCGTTCCAGCCGCTGACCAGGGTGACACCTGTTGGAACGGTCCAACTGACCACCCAGGGGATAACTGCCAGGGGACTTGTATTGGTTACGGATACGGTTGCCTGATAGCCACCTTGCCAGGTGTTGGTTATTGTGGCAATCGCGGTGCAGGTTGGAGGGGGCGCGGGAGTAGGTGTGGGGAAGACACCACCAACGCCGAAGACCACGTCGGAACAACTGTAGAAGGTTTCATTGCTATCCGAACGAGTCCACACGACATAAATGATCTGTCGTCCGGTGAGAGCTGGTAACTGCCCAGTCATGGTGTAGACGCCGTTAGCTACGGCTGGCTCCGGGTTAACCGTTAAGAAGGGCTGGCTATCCAGGTTGGCCCATGTCAACGGTTTGGTCGGATCATAGGTGCTGTTCGTGACGTAGAAGCGGAAGTAGCCGGGGTGAGGCACCCATGCTCCATAGGTAAAGGTGAATGGAGCGCCTGAATTGAGATTGGTGGCGGGCCAGTCCGCACGGGGAGCATCATAGGCGGCATACTTGGGATTATTGCCGCTGCAGAGTTTCCCATCGGGAATGTAGCCGACTGTACGACCAGCGGCATTAGAGTTTAAGACGCCGAACCAGTCGTAGAGCGGTTGAGTGCCACCAGCCGCGATCGCTGCCTGGCAAGCTGGTGAGGTGGGATTTTGCGGATCTTGCACGTAGCAGGCGTAGGTCCGGCTGGCAGGGGACTCCAGAGAGCCATGAGCTTGAGCAATACGTGACGGGCTGATAACGGCGATAGAGATCAATGCGACTAGCGCGATTGTGAGAGGCATCACAAGGAGTTTCCAATTGCGCCTCTTTGTGTCAGTTTTGAATTCCTTTTCAGTCAAAGCTAAACGTTCCTTTCTAGCTGTAAATCTGCTCTGATCCTAGATTAGATATACAGGTCATACTGTCAACATCCTACACGTACGTCGGGTAAGATAAAGGCGTGGTGCAATCTGTAGAACGTTCCCAGATGTTCATAACATATTTCTTGTTCAAAAGTCAATGAAATGTGGCTATTGAACAGAAACTGGATAATGTGTTGATGGTGCACGATCGAAAGAGACAACCTTTATTCGATACCAATGTGGGTAGGGGCGTTCACCTTGCGTGCGCATGCGTACCGATAGATCGCGTCGAGGGGGCTAACGGGGCGCACGCAAGGTGAACGCCCCTACCCCTTTGTCACAATATCATGCGCAGCCGATGGGTTGTGAGCTGATTGCTACATCATCGAACCATAACGTGTCATCGCCGCCTGAGTAGCTTTCCCAACCTAGACGTAGATCGGTGAGAGAGGGACGCCAGTTGGGGCGATTCTGTAGCCATTGGGCGTCTATGTCCGGGGTGGGCACGTTGTCGAGGTGTAAGCCTGCCACTTCAGTTCCATTGAGCCATGTGCGCATGCTTCCTTGTGACTGATTGACCTCGAACTGCACACATTCCCACTGGTTCGTGGGTAGCGGCACACTTAACGCGACACCGACAGGGCTTTGTGCGGGAAGCGTGGCGTCATCGGATTGGCGATTCCACTGAAGCGCTCCGTTCTGGCCTCCCATACGCAGGTCGTTGCCGCCATCATTGGCATCGCGCATGGCAGTCATGGTGACGTGGCCTGTTGGCAATGGGGTTGTGTGCCGTACGAAGTAGCGAACATATATATCTGATCCAACGCTGGCGAAGGGATTTTGCAGGCCGAAGAATACATGATTGCAGTAGCCGGTGTGACCATCTACGCGGATCGAGGTTGTTCCACTATGGGCTACGGTGTGATCTACGGTGGCAGTGCCAGTGCCCTGACAACTTGGATAGCTAACCTGCCAGTTGCCAGAAGGAGTTGTCCCGGTCTGGTTCTCGAAGTTATCACAGAAGATCGCTCCGGAGCATGATGTAGCGGGTGTTGCCGTGGCGGTGGGTGCGGGAGTTGGCGTTGTGGTAGGTTTTGGGGTTGCTGTGGGCACAACGGTGGGCGTTGTAGAAGGCGTTGTGGTAGGTTTTGGAGTTGGCGTTACAGTGGGCACGACGGTGGGAGTTGGAGTACTATTCCCTGCACATGAGATGCCATTCACTGCGAAGTTTGTTGGAATTGCGTTGCTGCCAGTGAAGGTTGCTTGAAAGCCGAACTGTACCGATCCACCAGTGGGGACTGAAGCATTATAGCCGGCATCGTGGGCGGTTACTACTGCCCCATTCTGAGTGAGTTGAGTATTCCATGCTGAAGTGATCTGCTGATTACCAGGAAAGGTCCAGGTTAGCAACCAGGTGGTCAAGGCGGTACTATTATTCGTGATCTGAACCTGGGCGGTAAAACCGTTAGACCATTGATTGAGTTGGTAGCCGATGGTGCAGGGTGTTGATGCGTTTGATGTATCTGCCGCCGCTGACACGCCCTTTGCGGGTATGTACACTACTGAAATGAGTAGTCCGAGCATTAGCAGAACAATCAAGGAGGAAAAAGTAAGAAGCATCCTTGCTTTCATTTTTATCAATCCTTTTCTCACGAGAAATACGAAAACGACCATCCTGGTCTGCATCGTAGAAAGCCTGTGCTCTCGTGTACTATCAGTTTGTAAAGCTACATCTTTCATAAAAAGCATAAATTACTAGAGACAGTTTGTCAAGGAATAGCCATAATAGATGTGTACCTGGAATATCAAAGAGGGTCAAATTGTTTACATAAAATAATAACTCAGCCCTCCAAAAAACACATACTATCCTGCCTCTACGTATGCAACAATGGCATGATCTGCTATAATAGCGGGGCATCCGAACGCATCTGGAAAAGAGGAAAGCATCCTTATGCCTGAACAATATCGAGCCTTACAAGGCTTTAAAGACATATTACCTGACGAGCAACCCTATTGGCGCTTTGTTGAGCATACGGCGGCACAGGTTGCGCAATTATATGGTTATCGACGTATTGAGACGCCTCTTCTGGAGGATACGGCGGTTTTTCGGCGTACTTCTGGCGAGGGGACCGATATTGTCGACAAAGAAATGTATAGCTTCGACGACCGCCCCGATAAAGAGGGACGGGCCTTAAATCTTACTTTGCGACCAGAGGGTACGGCGGGAGTCGTACGTGCATACCTGGAGCATGGCATGTTCAAATTGCCACAGCCGGTCAAGCTTTACTATATGAACGAACCAATGTTTCGCCATGATAAGCCGCAAGCGGGGCGCTATCGTGAACACCACCAGTTCGGGTGTGAGGCGCTGGGCGAGACAGATCCAGCTATCGATGCAGAAATGATCGGTATGCTCGCGCAGGTCTACGCGCAACTGGGTCTAAAGCATATTCGCGTCTATATAAATAGTATTGGCGATGGCAATTGCCGTCCACAGTATATCAAGGCGCTGCAAGATTATTATCGTCCCTTGCTGTCCGATTGTTGCGACGATTGTCAGGCGCGTTTCTATAAAAATCCGCTGCGGCTGCTGGATTGTAAAGAGCCACAGGACCAGGCAAAGATTGCCAACGCGCCAAAAATTGTTGACTATCTTTGTGATGCCTGCCGCACACATTTCGCAGCGGTGAAACGCTTTCTGGATTTCTATCAGGTATCATTTTCGCTCAATCCGTTGCTTGTACGTGGATTGGACTACTACACACGCACGGTTTTCGAGTTCACGTCTGAGATTGACAAGCAAGCGCTCAATGGTGGCGGACGTTACGATGGGCTGGCCGAGATACTTGGAGGTGTACAGACGCCCGGTATTGGCTTTGGCATGGGTATTGAGCGGATCATTCTTGAGATGAAGCGGCAAGGAATTACGCCGCCACCTGAGCAGGGGTTGCGTGTCTTTGTGGTGTACTTTGATAAGACGGAGGAGCTTAAAAACGCTGCGGTACAGATTACGGCTGAACTGCGGCACGTGGGTATTAAGGCTGAGATGAGCTATGGTGATCGCAGTCGCAAGGCGCAGATGAAGCAGGCAAATACGTCGGGTGCGGCCTATGCTGTCCTGATCATGGAAGATGAGCTTGTGAAGGGTCTGGTAACGGTGAAGGATATGCAGGCGGAGGGGATGGATATCGAGAGCAAGCAGGTGCAGGTGCGACGTGATGAGTTGGTTGGGTACTTTACAAAGCACCTGTAGCATCGGTTTTACAGGGTAGGGACCATATTTATAGCATCTTACAATTTATTGGTTGACATACAAAATATACGTCAATAAATTGTGAGACGCTATAAATATGGTCCCTACTCTGTATTAAATCCTATCGCACCTTGCAACTAGAAGCAGGACTATTTTGTCTATTCTAAAGGCTATCTTCCTGCCCGACTGGATGCTTACGGATTTATTCATGTTATATTACTACTTCCCTTGCCATTTGCAAACACGTCTTAGCATAGTTGTGTAGAGCCAGATCAAAAACGACAAGTTGAATAGGTCCCATGGAATCCGCTTTCTTTCCGTTCCCGGCCTGCTATGTTTTAAATACATGCCAGAAACTACGGGTTACAAGCCACATTTATGTAAGCTCTGCTAAGTTTTACCTTATAAATAGATATCGTGTCAATCAAAAACATCGATTTTATGTTAAATGTTTAATAAGTGTATGTTAAATTTTCATATAATCCTTATGCTAAAATCTTCTCCACCCTTCGTCTATAAAAATGCGACACAGCTCTGGTTTTGCTCTCCATGCCGATATGCGTGATCACCTGATAATCGTATAAAAAAAAGACTGTATATGCGACCTTTGTACACTACGAGATAAAAAACATCTAAATTAAGGTAGGGGAAGCGATGGAGACACAAAAAGCGCTAGAAACCCTTGCGTTTAAGCGAGAAGCAAAAGATGTCATGACCATTCCAACATCTATACATGCCAAACAAAATACTATGGGTGTAGACAATTATAAAGAGATAGAGCAGGGAAAGCATTCTTTACTCGAAAATATAAGGACAGCAATTGCCGCTTATAGGGGAGCACTGGCTCTAAATGGCGTGATCATCCCGATCGTGGCGTCGCTTACGATGGCAGGCATTTACCTGGCGCATCCAGCGGTCTGGTTTTTTGGGATCGACCCAGGCACTAGATGGTTTCCGCTGGTGAGTAGCACGATCATTACGGGGATTATATGGGTGTTCGCTGCCTTTTGTGTCAGTTTCTTTACCACGGCCAAAACTGCCAACGCACGACGGCTATGGATTATTGACCAGTCGTCTCTGTCAATTAAAAGCCAATCTTGATATAGAGGATGCTGCTGAGGCATTGGAGCAGAAGAAAGCCGCTGGCATTCACCGTAACGAGGCGGCGCTGAACGATGCCCGCACCTGTTATAACGACATTCGCAAATTGCTCAGTCAGTCGCCGACAGGTATGCTGTGGGTGTCGGGTACAGGCTATACCAATGCATGGAGCTTAATGCATCATGCTGAAGAGGCGCTTATCGAGTCCCAATCTATCGATGAAGTTATTCGCGGTGCAATCCATGACAAGCTAGCGATTCAAGGTTCTACGCTAAGTCGAAAAGATGAGTTGCTTGATAAGTTGCTACAGGCCGTGATTACATTGCAGCCAAAGGCGGATATATACTTTAAAGAGCATCAGCCAGATAAAGGTGATGCTGGGTTAAATCAGTTAACCGAAGCACTGAAACGCAAGATGATTCAAGAATTGATAGATAAAAATGGTTTAAAAGACGTGCAGAATCCGGAAGATCCGAGCGAGGCCAAAGCATTAGCGCGTGTAGCATTGCGGGAAGTGAGGAGTACACTGAACGATTTCCGCGATAAGAGTTGGGAAGGCATTTTACGTGCGCGTAATCGTTTGTTGGAATCGATTGCCGTGACTGGTATTATGACGCACATCTTGTTGGCAATGGCGATTTTGACCAGCGATACGACGGGAGCTATTGCGGCGGCGGCGGCATTCTACCTGGTTGGTGCAGTAACTGGTTTGTTTGGGAGATTCTATCGTGAGTCGGTGACAGGTACTGCTGTTGATGATTTCGGGTTTTCTACGGCGCGGCTGGTTGCTACTCCACTTTTATCGGGTCTGGCGGGTGTGGGTGGTGTGATGTTGACGGTGATGCTGGCGTCATTGGGAGATACGGTTGGGAAGGCTGGCAGATATTACGATGGATAACATTTTCCATATGGACCCGCGTCTCTTTTTTGCCGCTGCAATCTTCGGGCTGGCACCTAATTTGCTCATTAAGAGGATTGCAGGATGAGGCCAGTAAGTATGAGACGGATATTCAGAGTAGCAAAGCGGCGGAGCCGGATGCGACTGTTGTCAGGGGATAATGAAGGGGCCTCATTTCACGCGGGCGCGATAAATCGGCCCCTACATTATTTACATTCCATTCACGCGGGCGCGATAAATCGGGCCCTTACATTATTGACCTGAAGGGTTGCCATGATCATCTTCGGTGATTGAATAGGGAGGGACATCACCGGGAGCGTGATATGCGTCTGAAGATGAGCCGTTATGTGTCTCCTCTTTTTGAGCGGGTACCAGAAGGTCATTAGAGATGGCTTTGACCAGGCGCTCAACGCGATCCCAGCGAGCGGGATAGCTATCGGCATAGAACTTCTCTTTGCCTTCGCCATCATAGACATAAAGCATGTATTCCTGCTCGTTGTAGAGATACTGAACGGTGGTAAAGGGGACACGGACCAGTTCGACCACTTGCAGGGTTGCGCGTGAAGCGGACTGGGAGTCCTGACCTGGTTTGACGGGGCTGGCACTTTCGGACTGCACCATATCAACGGTAGCCCGCCAGACATCCATCGGCACGCCTTCGGGGGGTGCTTCGGGATACAGTGGCTCGTTAATCTCAGCGTTGTAGATGAGGTCGCCGTTTGCTTTGACCAGTTGTTGAACGGGAATTGGTGTTTCGCCGATGACACGTGTCTGTGTACGCAGGTCGAAGCGGCGTACGATCTCGCGATGGCGTACGATTTTTCCGGTGCGACCACAGGTCACGCAAGGGATCGTTCTGGCACCCTGACAGACCTCACAGACGCGCTTGCCATTGCCACAGGTGCAATCGACCTCTCCTTTGACACAATCGGGGCAAGGGATAGTTGGCCCCTTGGTGGCGGGATCGGTATCCATGGGATTGGGAATCGGCACGCCTTGCTGGCGGATGCCATCAAAGACATTGGCGACTCTATCGCCAACCGAGCCGACGACATTCTCGGCCTGTTTTCTAAAGAAGGGTTTCTTCTCTGTAGAGGTGGTGGTCCAATCGGCCACGTAGCCACGCCCGCGACAGGTTGTACAGCGTTTTTTGGTGCGTCCCTTACAATCCGGGCAGACGACCCAACCACGGCCAGTACAATTGGAGCACAGAACATGACCGGTGCTGTTACAGGCGGTACAGGCCACAATCTCGTCCAGGCCTTCGAGGCGTGTACGCGTCATTGGTGCCTTGAGGCCTACAACAGGGGGCAACTCGTAGTCCCATACGGGAAGGAGTGGCTTTGGTGAGGTTGCCGAGCGGCCAGTATATGGTTCCGAGGCGATCTCCATACTACGCGTCTCCCAACGCGTCTCCAGAGAGATCTCCCATACCTCATCATTGCCCCAGGAAACCAGGTCCATATAGGTACCCAGTTCGCGTGCCACACGCCAGTTATCGTTGCTCCACAGGTTGGCGAGCTGACGAATGCGCTGCTCTTCAACGTCGTCGGCCTGACGCGGCGTGGGAACGGTCTGAGCCTGCTGCCAGTAATCGCCGGCTTTGTCGGCTACGCGCTTGAGGCGCTGTGTGGCCTCGTTGGCTCCTTTGGTGACGGCTCGTCTAATATCTTCGATACGCTTATCCATATTGTTTGGATCTGGCTGACCATTATTTGCTGCATTGGGATCTTGCCCATATTGCCCATACTCGTCGCCCATAAGTTTATGCCTCTCTGTATTGTACACCGAATGTTTTGCGCTGGCAGATTGTACGGGGTTGTTGGCCGGGATGGGCACCATAAATGGGGTCCGTACAATGGTTAACGCGCACGGGCGCGATAAATCGGGCCCCTACGTGACGGCGCAATAGCATCTTTGTGTTTATCATCTTACCTGTATATACGCCTGATCTTTATAGGAGTTGTAAGACAAATGGGGAATGAATCAGGCATTTAGAGAAGCGGCACGATCTCTTGCTGGATGGGTCCACCAGTTACCTCGGCATCATTTTCATGAATTAAGAGGTTGACCTCGCTGCGAATACCGAACGCTGGCAGATAGATGCCGGGTTCAACTGAACAGCAGGTATTGGGCAAGAGAGCGCGTGCATCTTGCGTCTCGAAGTTATCCAGATTTGCGCCGTTGCCGTGTTCAAAGGTTGTGATGCTGTGGCCAGTACGATGCACAAAGTAGTCGCCGTAGCCAGCATTTACGATAACATGGCGCGTTACATCATCGACCTCGCGCCCTTCGACACGTTCACCTGCTGCCAGGCGCTCACGTACAAAAGCAATTCCGGAGTCACGCGCACTACGTACTACTTCGAATACTTTTCGGTGTTGTGCGGGAATCTCGTCTTGCGAGCCGGCAAAGGCGACCCAGGTATAGTCGGCATACACGGCATCGTCTTGTGGGAGGTGCGCCCAGAAGTCAAAAAGTATGAGGTCACCACGTTGAATAGAGCTATATGCGGTGCTGGTCGGCATGTAATGGGGGTTGCTGGCGTTGGCGTTGACGGCTACGATGGGTGGTTCCGGCACGCTCAAACCGGATTGCTTGATTAAGGCGGTGAAGCGCTGCTGCACCTGATATTCGTTCAGAGCGATACCCGCACGTAGATTATCGCTTAATTCGGCGAAGAGCTGATCTTTGGCGGCAATGAGACGCTGCCCGGCTTCACGATGACTGTGCAATTGGGATGCGCTCAATTGGGCAACGAAATATTGTGACAGATTGGCTGAGCTGACGACCTCGACGCCAAAGGAGCGAATCATTTCGAGCGTTCCGGCATCGACGCGTGAAATGTAGGGAATGGCGTTCATGGGCGAATATTCCATCGCGATTGTCGTCCAGATGCCTGCCGTGGAGCGCAGGTGCTCTTGCATCTCGCTCCAGGTGCGATAGACGAGCTGATCGCCGGGTAGCGATCGTAGCACGTGGGACTCGACCGCGCTCACGATGGCTGATGGGATACCCTCGGTTGGTACAAAATAGAACCAGCGGCGGGTGTACATTTCTTCTTGAGAAAGGTCAAGGACCTGGTAGGCGATGGGGTTCGATTTGCGAAAGTCGTAGAAAAGCCAGCCGTCGAGTCGTTCGGTGCGTAATGTTTGTTGAATGCGTTCTATGTCCATTGTAAGTTCTCCGTGTTTATTTTTAGGGTGTGCTTTCTCTTTTAGGGGAAGAGGGTAGGTGACTCTTAATACAAAAATTATACCATTGCAAATCTTCATCAGGCGACGGGACCGATGCTGCAAGGTGATCTATCACCCAGGAATAATAAATGACTCTGTTGGGAAAAGGAATACGGACATCAGACACCTCCTATTTGGGCAAAACGTGCCAGGGAAAAGGGGCCATAAACGAGCGTAGGGACCATCTTGAGAGCGTCTCACAATTTATTGAGATCTTGCCTGGGGAAGCACCTCAATAAATTGTGAGACGCTCTCAAGATGGTCCCTACGCTGGAAAATTAGCCTGGAGCGACAGAGTCATCAATGGCTTCCCTACCGTTTTTCGCGTTCTGCGGGTATTGTCGTGGTGTTTACGTCGTTTTCCTCGGAATAGTTGGAGTCAATGACGCAAGGTGATACCCCCTGTTTACCCAGGAAAGGATGGAAAGCCTATCACAACGCGATCTTAACCATATCTCAACTGTTATGTCTACTTCCACTGCTATACTTGTCATAAATTGGTAAGTGCCGATAGTAGAGGAGTAACACATGTCTAATCAATATCCACCGTACAATAATCAACCGAACGGTAATCAACCGCAATATCCGTATAATCAACCTCCACCATATCCTTATCAACAGCCGCCAACTCAGTATCCTCAAGGGATGCCAACAATACCACCTCAGTATCCCTATCAACAACCTGGACAATTTACGCAACCACCAGCGCCAAAGCTACCACTGGGCCAACGTTTTAAAGTGCTTCCAAAGAAGACGAAGGCTGGCCTGGGATGCGCATCATTGCTGCTTATTCTGTCACTCTGTATCTGCACTGCCGTTGCCAGTACAGCAAGTTCATCGTCAAAGAATGCATCTCTCGCACCAACTGCTGCACCAACGCGTGTATCAACCGCGACGCCGAAGCCAGAAATCCACTACTCTACCAAAACCTACACCGAAACCGAAACCTACGTCTGTTCCTACGCAAGCGCCTACTTTAGTATCTACACAACCGCCCGCTCCTGCTCCGACACAACCACCTGTACCTGCACAACCACCTGCACCGACGCAACCACCGGTGCATACAGGCGTCAATGGTAATCCATGGGGCTATGATTTCAATACAGGTAATTTGATCTATAATCCGCCTGCAACCATCTGTGATTATTTCAACTGTATCGCCAGTTTTTGGAAGAGCACCAATGGATATGTCGATGAGTGCAATGATGACACTTACTCACATTCAGGTGGTGTGAGTGGTGCGTGCTCCCATCATGGTGGTGAGATGAGACCATTGTATAGTCATTGAACAGATTCTAAGTTTTGAGAGAGTGCCTTGAGGTGCTCTCTTTTTTGTTGTCTTTTAGGACGTATTGGTATGCTCAAAAGAAAGGGGATGAAAGCAGTAAGCTTGTAAAGGCTATATTTTCGTTATACTATATTTAGTAGCTTGTATAAGAAGATAAGCACTTCAATAAATTGTTGGACGCTCTAAAGATGGTCCCTACGCCGATGAGGTTGCGTCGTTGGGATTGCTTCGTTGGGATTGCGTCGATGAGGTTTCACCAATGAGATTCGATAGAGTAATAGAGATCCAGATGAGAAATTATGGATGATGAACCAACCATCAAATTAACAAGGCGTGGAGATAGTCTGCTGAAACCTCGGGCAAGCATGAGGGTCCGGCATCTCCACGCCCTGTGCGAACTTTTCCCAGGATACCACGCTCGCCTTTTAGAAGGAGAGATGGGAAGCGGCGTCCGCCAAATCCGACGCGGACGGCGTTGATCTTTTTTCTGGGCTTTTTGATCCTGATGGGTGGAATATTCACGTGTGGTTATGTTTATGAGAAGAATGTGCAGGGGCCGGTCGCGCAATTTATCCATCCGGTTGGTCAGGGTGGGTCGTATGATGCGATTGATGGGCGTTCGTGGAATCTCTTGCTGCTGGGGAGCGACAATGATGGGAAATATAACTTCCCGGCCCTCTTGACGCAGGTTATGATGGTGGTGCATGTCGATACAGCAAACAAAATAGTTTCGCTGGTGTCTATTCCACGCAATTCGTGGGTCTCGATTCCTCAGATTGGTGGGATGCATAAAATAGACCAGGCGTTTTTGCTGGGTGCGACACAACATAATTCGTTCGACGATGGTGTGCGCATCGCTCGCAGCACGATTGAGCAGGATTATGGCATTCCTATAGATCGTTATGGCTGGGTGGGACTGAGCGGCTTTGCCAAAGTTATTGATACACTTGGAGGTGTTGATATAGATATTACGCATCCAGTGGTTGATGATAATTATCCGAATGATACGGGCAAGGGGAGCGCGGGTAGTGATCCGTATGCATATAAACGGCTTTATATTGCGCCGGGTCCGCAACATCTTAATGGAGTGCAGGCGTTGGAGTATGTACGCTCGCGGCATTCTGATCTGGTGGGTGATATTGGGCGGACGCAGCGGCAACAACAGGTTTTGGCGGCGCTGCGGCAGAGACTCAATGTTGGGAGTGTTCTCACGCAGTTCTCTAGCTTGCTACAAGATCTCAAAGGGCAGGTGTATACGGATCTTAGTGAGCAGGAGATGATTGCATTTGCTAACTTTGGGCGTACGCTTGATAATGGGTCCATCAAACATATTACGCTCGGCCCAGGGAATGGGAGCATGAATTTTGGGGACTATGCAAGTGTGTTTGATCCAACCACCAATTCTAACCAGGATGTGATCATTCCCAATTGCAAAAACATTCAGCCCGTGATAAGCAATATTTTCCAGACGGGTCTTTTCTCGGGCGGGTGTAACGTGACATGATCATGGATCACCTGGCGTCACGCGGCCCCTACAAATAGTATCCAGGAGGCTTCAAGTTGAGTGAAGATGTGCAGTATCTACAATTCAGCCATTATAGTCAGTTTCCAGAGCTTATTCATGGTGTTTTTACGCGTCAGGGAGGGTGTAGCCAGGAGCCTTATAGGAGCCTTAATACTTCTACGCCGCCTTTTAATCCTGGGGATAGCATTGAGAATGTTGTACGCAATCGTGTGCTGGCAATGCGGGCGCTTGATGTTGCCATGTATCCTTGCGTCACGCTGTGGCAGGTGCATGGTGCCGATATTGCGATCTATAATGGAGAGGAAGAATGGCGCACGGATTGGGCGGATAGATCTTATTATGAGCGTCCCTGGGTGGCGCAATCCATCCACAAGGCTGATGCTCTGATTACCAGGGAGCGTGGGACTGTGCTGGCGCTTTCTTTTGCTGACTGTGTACCTATTTTGCTCTATGATCCAGTTGAGCGGGTGATAGGGCTGGTGCATGGGGGATGGCGTGGCACGGCACGAGGGATAGTGGCTGCTACACTCGAAGCAATGTATGAATATGCAGGTTGTTTGCCGCGCAATATGTATGCGGGTATTGGGCCAGCGATTGGGGCTTGCTGCTATGAAGTGAGTGAGGCAGTGCAGCAGCTCTTTCTAGGCCAGGTACAGTTTGAGACGATGCCCACGAATGAACGCTATCGAGACCTTATCAACGAAGCAGCCGTTTTTTCTACGTTGACGCTGGCTGATAAGAGCAGTCTGCGCCTGGATCTGCAAGCGACCAATCGTAATCAGTTGCTATTGGCGGGCGTGTTAGCGGAGCATATAGAGACGATGGAGATCTGTACCAGTTGCAATACAGAGCGTTTCTTTTCTCATCGAAGGGAGCAGGGCAAGACCGGGCGTTTCCCCGTTCTGATGGGATTAGCGTGATCAGCTTCCTTGATCCTGTGAGGGATGGGCTGGCACAAAGGGTTGATGATTACCTGTGAGAGTTGAGCTGGTGGACAGGCTGATGCCAGCATCCTGAGCCTGTTGCAGTAATTTCCAGAAGGTGCTATCAGCAGCACGTACATCATTATTGCCGAGGATGACGGGATGACAGAGGCCATTCACAGCTTTTACCTGTAAAACCGACATAAAGTTATGGAAAAACGTGAGCCGATAGCTCGCAATAAGATACTGAGGGCATATCTGACCTGTGGGTGCGGCTGGAAGGGAGAGTGTATGGATGTATAATTGTTGGACCAGGAGGGCGTGCAAAACCACTTCACGAGAAGAGTTGCTGACGTTGTTGAGGCCGGGCGTACGTGCAATTACTAACTCGTTTGGGGTATTTGTGGCGGCAAAAGCCGGGGAGGGTAGCCATGCGAACAGCGAAAACGATAGAGAGGCTGTAAACAGTAATAGCAATAATAGATGACGTGCTGATCTCATCTCAAAAAACTCCTTCTCCACATAACACATGAGATTATAGATAAAGATACAACAATTTTTCTTTACGAGAGATATAGGTATCCCATGTTCTCAGTATACCTGCGCCGCCAAATAGATGTTTGGGCGTCATAAATGCGGCCCCTACATTGAAAGAGTTTTACTCGTTATTTTGTTGGTGTGGGTACATGGCCTGTGGTTGCTCATAATCATGTTCATAAGAAGGTGGTGGTGTGGGAGGCTGATAGGGAGGTGGAGTGGGTTGTGCCGATTGATAGCCTTGTTGATAGGGATAGTACTGGGGTGCCTGGGGAGTTTGTGATTGTGTATAGGGTTGATAGGTAGTTTGCGTTTGCCGGGGCTGGCGTCCGAGAAAAAAGTAGAGGAGTGCACCTAGCAAATGGGTAAAGAAAATGACCAGTATCCAGAGAAGCTTCTGGCTATCAGAAGTCCTTTTATTGATAGCACAATCGATCAGCATCCATATCCAGAAGATCGTTCCCCCGATTATAAGGGCTAGAATGAAAAGAATAATAAGGATAGCAACAGGAAAACCAAATAGCATAGCACACTTTCCTTCTCTATGATGTTTTATGTAAGTTATACATGAACCTCGATAAACGTATTGCGTGCTCATATTAACACTCGCATGATGGAAAATCAAATAGTTGTGTCAGGAGAAGTGGATATGACCAGGGTCTTTATCGCACTGGAAGATGCGCTGCTTGTGTTGGAGGGTCAGAGTAGCAGTTGGAAGGCAAGCGATCAGCATTGCTGGCATTACCTTCGCAACCAACGTGGAGTTTTCCACCAAGACCTTACACGCATCATGTACGTTGGATACAGACTGATCCACACAATCCCGATGTTCTCTTTGTGGCAATCGAGCGAGGGGGAGTGATGCGTAGTCTGGACAAGGGAATTACGTGGGAGGATCGCAAGGAGGAAGCGCAGGTCGATGGTCACACATTGCGTATGCATGCAAAAGTGTGCATTTTTTCGCTTTGTTCCTGGGTTGGGTAGTAATGGGGTGACTATGATGGGTTCAATAACGAAGCAGATCATTGACGAAAGCATAGCTGCTATGAGACCATGTAGAGATGATAGCTCCAACTTCACAGGAACATCGAGCGTATTATCTAGAGAGAGAAAAAATAAGAGTATTGTCATTCTGGAGCGGAGCATTATAATAGAGTGATGAATAATCGTCCAGGCGATGAACAGGAACGCCTTGCAAGCAACATTGCCGCTGTACGTGCTTCCATTAAAGAGGCCGCAGAGCGTGTGGGACGGAGACCGGAAGAGATCACCCTTATCGCAGTTTCCAAAACAAAGCCGGTTACAATGGTTGAGACGGCGTATCGGCTTAGGAATTAGCAATTTCGGTGAGAACCGTGTGCAGGAGGCGTTGCCCAAAATTGCCGAATTTCGTCCACAAGGGATACGCTGGCATATGATTGGTCGTTTGCAAAGCAATAAAGCGCATAAAGTGGTAAGTTCATTTGATGCGGTACACAGCATCGACTCTCTCCATCTGGCCCAGGCACTTAATCGTTATGCAGAAATAGAGAAGAGGGAGCGCTTACCAATTTTGCTTGAGGTTAACGTTGCGGGCGAGCAAAGTAAGGCGGGTATGAGTGTAGCGGAAGTTCCAGGACTGGCACGACGTATCGCGGAACTCCCCTATCTGGATCTCCAAGGATTAATGACTGTTGCGCCACGGGTAGAGAATCCAGAAGAGGTGCGCCCTATTTTTCGGGCATTGCGTTCTTTACAGGAGCGCTTACGAGATGAGGTACCGGATTGTTCATGGCAGCATCTGTCGATGGGCATGACTGATGATTATTGTATAGCTATTGAAGAAGGAGCCACCATTGTCCGCGTTGGGCGGGCGATTTTTGGCGAACGTGTATATAAAGGAGATCAATAATGAAACTCGACGATCTGCTGTTTGGGCGTCGCATCCGTCAGAATCATGCATTGGAGCATGCTACGATCACCATTTTAAGCGACCGTATACCTGAACTGCGTGTCAGTGCACGCTCAAATTCAGATGGATTTACGATCTTTGGCGATGTGGATCTGGGCCAACTACGTATTGCTCTGGACGAAGCGTTATCACGTTTACTGGCTGGCGAAGCAGAGCTGGCGATCCATCCCAATTGTGGGACTAATCTAGCGGTCGGTGTTACGATGGTGACGATTGGAACAATGTTAGGGCTGGCATCCACGCATACACGCACGCGTGTAGCGACTGCTGCCGCCTCATCGGTGGCGGGCTGGGCTGCGGCGCGACCATTGGGAGAATATGTGCAGCGTCACTTTACCACATTACCCGATCTGCGCGGTGTGCGTGTGACAGAGATCGCGCGGCGCAAATTCTTTGGAATGACGTTCGTTGAAGTACGCACTGTGCAGGAGTAAGGTATGCCGTTGTTCACACCACCTCTGCCCATTTTAAGTTTCCTGGTGAAATACGGGATCGGCATCATTATTCTCTCGATGCTGATCCGCGCTATTGCATCCTGGTTTCGCATGGATGAACGTTATGCCTTTATCCGCTTTCTAGCACATATCACTGATCCATTCATTGGTCCAGTACGCCGTCTCGTCCCACCAGTAGGTTTTATCGATCTGTCTTTTATTGTAACGCTGTTCTTGCTCATCATTATGTCGCAGCTTTTACAACAAGCACTCCCTGCCGGGTGGTAGAGGCATACTGATCACTGTGTGCGTGATGTCGCGTAGCGGTAAGAATATGCTTGAATGGAAATAGAGAACACTCAACGGCTCCTCCGGTGGATGGAGCCGCTAACGGTGCGCTAGTGAATTTGCTGCCTTTCCATCTTTATTGTATCACCTCCTGTCCACCCACACACCGTCTTTTTGGACGATTTTTTTTGGCGTTCCTTCCCCTATACTCAGCGAAAGCGACGCCACCTCTGGTACACCCGCTGCGAAAGCTCTCCCTTGAGCAAAGATACCTCTTGTGCGTGTGCTGATAAATCGTTTTAGCGCGAAGGATGTTCATCAAAATTAGCAAAGAAGGAATAGCCAAAGGAGATAAAAATATGAGTCCATATGTGTTTGCGTTGCAGGACATTGACAAAACAAAGCTCATGCTTGTGGGGGGGAAAGGCGCGAATCTGGGGGAGCTAACAAGGATTGAAGGAATACGCGTACCGGATGGCTTTTGTATTTCTACTGAAGCATTTCAAAGAAGCATTGGGGGAACGTCGTCGATGCACGAATTACTTGATCAGTTAGCGCTTCTCAAGGTGGAAGATCGGGATAAAATCAGTGAACTGAGCGGTGAGATGCGCAGGGTCATTGAAGGGGTAGCTATTCCTCAAGACATTCATGAAGAGATCACCCGTTTTCTCTCCAGATTTGATGAAAAAAATGCCTATGCAGTACGATCCAGCGCAACAGCAGAGGATTTACCGACGGCCTCTTTTGCAGGCCAGCAAGATACATATTTGAACATTATCGGGAAGGAAGCCATCCTCAAGCATATCAGCAAGTGCTGGGCATCGCTATTTACCGAGAGGGCTATAATTTACCGCATGCAAAACAGCTTCGATCATCGTAAAGTTCACCTGGCTGTGGTTGTTCAGAAGATGGTCTTCTCGCAAGTGGCAGGAATTTTGTTTACTGCCGATCCAATCACTTCTAACAGGAAAGTGTTATCCATTGATGCCAGCTTCGGCCTTGGTGAGGCTCTGGTCTCCGGCCTGGTGAATGCTGATAGCTATAAAGTGCGAAACGGCAAGATTATCGATAAGAGGATATCCACCAAGAAGCTGGCTATGTATGCCTTAAAAGATGGCGGGACGGAAGAGCAGGAGATTGATGCCTGAGTGGCAAAACAGGCAAGCGCTGACGGATGAGCAGATTTTGCAGCTTGAGCGCATAGGTAGAAAGATCGAAGAACATTTCGGTTGCCCCCAGGACATCGAATGGTGTCTGGTTGATGATATATTTTCTATTGTCCAGAGCCGGCCAATCACTACTTTATACCCCATTCCTGCAGTCAATGACCAGGAAAATCACGTGTATATCTCCGTCGGTCATCAACAAATGATGACTGATGCCATGAAGCCATTGGGAATCTCTTTCTGGCAGCTAACGGCTGCACGCCCCATGTTTACAAGCTGGGGGAAGGATGTTTGTTGATGTCACACAACAATTGGCATCGCCTGTCAGCAGAGAAATGTTATTAGGTGTCATGGGGCAACATGATCCGCTCATGAAAGACGCACTTATGACCATAATAGAGCGGGGAGATTTCATAAAATCGTTACCAGAGGAGAAGAAAGAACAGAGCCCCAGTAAAAGCAATAAAGGAGTTCCGTCTGCGGGTTTTCCAGCACAAATCGAAAACGATCCAACAATCGTTGTTGATTTGATGAAGAGGAGCCAAACATCGATAGAGGAGTTAAAACAAAGCATCCAGGCGAAATCAGGATCAGATGTATTCGATTTTCTTCTCGAAGATATTCAGCAATTAAAGAAGATCCTATTTGCCCCACAAAGTTCGAGGGTGTTTATGGCTGCTATAGATGCCTCATCATGGCTCAATGAAAAAATGAAGGAGTGGTTAGATGAAAAAAACGTAGCAGATACGCTTTCTCAATCTGTACCCAACAATATCACTTCGGAAATGGGTCTGGCGCTATTGGATGTTGCAGATGTGATTCGCCCTTATCCTGAAGTAATTGAGTACTTGCAGCATGCAAAAGATGAGACCTTTCTGGATGAACTGGTTCAGTTTGATGGTGGACAGGAAAGCCGGGACGCTATCCAGGCTTATCTCAACAAATACGGAATGCGCTGTGCCGGGGAAATCGATATAACGAGAACGCGTTGGAGCGAAAAACCAACGACACTTGTTCCCATGATTCTTAGTAACGTCAAAAACTTTGAACCGGGTGAAAGTAAGCGGAGATTTGAGCAAGGGCGACAGGAAGCATTGGAAAAAGAGCAAGAGTTATTGGATCGATTGAAGCAATTACCGGATGGTGAACAAAAAGCTCAAGAAACAAAACGAATAATCAGCCTGATGCGGAATTTCATCGGTTATCGGGAATATCCAAAATACGGCATGATGAGCCGCTACTTTGTGTATAAGCAGGCTTTGCTGAAAGAAGCCGAACGACTCGTGCAAGCCAACGTTCTTCATGAACTAGAAGATAGCTACTATCTCACGTTTGAGGAATTTCGCGAAGTCGTACGCACACATAAGATGGATGACCAGATCATCAGCAAACGAAAAGATGAGTACAAATTATTTGAAAAACTCACACCCCCACGGGTTATCACATCTGACGGTGAAATCATTGCAGGGAAGTACAAACGAGAAAATCTCCCAGCCGAAGCTCTTGTAGGTCTCGCTGTTTCTTCCGGAGTTATAGAGGGACGAGCACGTGTCATCTTAAACGTGGAAGATGCTGTTTTAGAAGATGGAGATATATTAGTTACCCCCTTTACTGACCCGAGCTGGACACCATTGTTTGTAGCCATAAAAGGTCTGGTCACCGAAGTTGGTGGACTGATGACCCATGGAGCAGTGATTGCACGTGAATATGGCTTACCGGCAGTTATCGGAGTGGAAAGTGCTACCGGGCGGATAAAAGATGGGCAACGAATTCGCGTGAATGGAACAGAAGGGTATGTAGAAATCTTATAACGGGGAAGATGTTGTTTTCCCAAATGGTGCTAAAAGATGAAAGTTCATTGGTACGGGGCGCACACAAGGTGAACGCCCCTACCCATAATGTCATGCAGGTTTAGCCAACCAGGAACTTACCAGCGCCCAGTTGGGGATCCATTTGATTACCGCCTTTAGCAACGTGCATTGTCACCACAGCTTTGTCAATGGGATTACCATCGGAGCCGAAGGAGATCTGGCCGCTGACACCCTGGATCGCCCTGGTGCCGTTGATGCTTGCTAAGGCTGTCCTTAGTTTAACTGGCGTTAGCCCTGTTGTTTGCGTACCAAGAGCGGTTTTACCGGCATCTAGCAGAGCGAGCGTTGCATCGAAGGAGAGAACGACATTATAGCCTGCCCGCGTATAGCCGTATGGTCCACCGGAATGACCTTTCCCTCCATAGGTATTGGGATAGTCGGTGAAAAAGGCTGGCTTTCTAGATGTGTATCCCAGTATCTGCCATTCGTCCGGATAGGCGAACGCGGTAAAATGCAAGCGGGTCAGCCCTGGCGTACCTGCCGGATATCCTCCCAGATTATATAAAGCATCACCACCTAATACCGCGATAGGGTTGTTGGTTGGCAGATCCTTGAGCAGTGTACTGACATCATCTGAGTAACCAGCAAAGTAGATCAGGTCGGGAGCAGGCGTATGGCTTAAAGCGTTTTGAAGTGCAGTCGAGATTGAGTTTGCATCGCCACGCGTATAATTCACCGTGTTGACAGTACCGCCAGTGAACTGCTGAGTAAAACCTGTTCCCAGGCTCTCGCTATACGAGTCAGAATTATCAACAAAGACCGCAACATTTTTTGAGTGCAGGGTCTGTTGCGCATAATGTGCACCGACGGCTGACTGGCTCTTATCGGGGGGAGCCACGCGGAAAAAGTAGGGCGAGACTCCAGTCAGTGCATCGCTGGAAGCGGTTGATGAAACCATCGGTATCTTCGCAGGTCCCAGGATAGCGACGGCATCTTGTGCTAAGCCACTATAAGGCCAACCCATTACACCCACAATGGTAGGATCTTTCGCAGCCGCCTGCACGATCTGAGTTGCCACTGCACTAACGTTATTGGCATCGGCACCCGAATTAGCAATCAGCAGGCGAGCTTGTATACCACCAGCATTCTGGGCATTGAACTCTTTCTGTGCAATATAGGCACCTTGCAGGCTATCACGACCAACCTGAACATCAGCACTGGCACCAGTAAGCATGGTTCCCACAATAAACGTAATATAGGGGGAGCCGGATGTTTTAACGCGCTGATTCTCCAGGTAGATGAGAGGTTCTGCATCAGATTCATCTGCTCCACTTGCTGAACGCCAGAGGGTTTCAGCGCTGCCAATATTACCGCCAGCAAGAGCAGTTGCGGCCTGTTGCTTGAGGCTACCATCGGTACGATTTGTGTCAAAGGCAGAGGAGCCGTCGCTGATGCCTATCAATTGACCATTGACGGTCGTTGTGCCTATGCCATTAGTCGCAACGGGAATTTTCGTCGAGGGGACTGCCGTCGCAGTTGCTGCGGGCGTGGTGCCTCCAGCAGTACCCGTTGGGGTGCTCTTTTTAGTGAGGTTAGGCAAAACAAAGAAGCCTACGGCGATGATTACCACAACCAGTAATAACAACAAGAAGCTAAACAGGATATGATTGTTGCCGCGTTGTTTTTGTTGCGGCGGACGCGCCCCATATGCGCCTACCGGGGGAGATGGATATGGAGTTTGAGCGCCTCTTTGCGATTGAGCGCCATAGGGTGATGCAGGTTGCTGCGCCGGGCGAGGCCGATTGATGGGAGTGGGTGTATTTGGTTGTGGCGCAGATCGTGGGCTGGGACGTGTCGTAGTCATTGGCCCCGAGTTGCCAAGTATATAGGTGCTGGTATCGCCGGATACGCTGAAATGCTCGGCCAGAATTTCGTCGATATCGCGCTTCATGTCCGCTGCTTTTTGATAGCGGTTATTCACGTTGATCTGGAGGGCATGTTCCAGAACACGTTCTGAATCAGCCGTGAGTCCTTTGTTTATCGAGCGAGCAGGCGGATAGACAAAGGGTGGGTATTCACGTGGGTCACGGTTGGTCAGAAGATGGTGCAGGGTAGCGGCCAGTGCGTAGAGATCGGCACGTGAGTCGGCATTGCCCTGGTACTGTTCGGGGGGCGCATAGCCGGGAGTACCCAGAGCAGCGGTCTGCTTGCGTTTCGCATTTCTGGCTTCATCCGCACGTGCGATACCAAAGTCAACGAGGTGAGCACGTTTATCTTTCGCCCCAATGATGATATTAGCGGGTTTAATGTCGCGGTGTACAATGGGGGGCTTCAACTGTGAGAGATAGTCAAGAATATCGAGCACCTGCGATGCATAGGTCAAGGCCTCACGCTCAGGCATTGGCCTTTTGATGCGCTCCATATGATCTTCCAGATTTTCGCCTGGAACATATTCCTGCACCATAAAGTAGCGTGAGTGCTCCTGGAAACTATCGGTTACGGTCGGTACCAGAGGGTGATCGATCTGGACCAGGGTATCCACTTCACGTTTAAAGTTATTTACATCAGCCTGGCGTTGTTGCGGATCAGTGCTATCGGAGATCAGTTCCTTGATGACCACGAGTTTATTTGAAACACGGGTATCTTTCACCAGCATGGCAGCGCCCATACCACCCTGACCCAGCACTTTCTCAACGACATAACGTCCATTTTGCAATTGAGAGTTGGGAGCCAGGGTACGATAGCCGCCACTGGGGCCTCCTCCGGCGGTGACCCCGCCGGGAATGGTATTGCCAGTTGAACTCAAGATCGCCACGTTTGGTGCACCTGGATTGGCAGGAATACCAGTTCCAGTGGGAGGGACTGCATTGAGAGCACCTCCACAATTGACACAAAACTCTTCACCAGGAGGATTATCGGTACCACAATAAGGACATTTCATGTTTTCGCCTATCACTTGTACTAGATATTTTTGTATTGTACGGGATGGTTTGCATCGCATGGGTGCGATAGATGGGCACGGAATTTACCCGTACCCGGATCGTGTTTATTTTAAGAAACGGCCTTGATCTGATCCCATTGGTTCCATCTGGATATGTCCCGTGGGATTCACGTGCAAGACCACAATTGCTTTATTAACCGGGTCACCATTCGACCCAAACGTGACCTGGCCGCTTACGCCTTGAAAACCGTTCGCGCCAGTAATCTGCTTCAAGCCTTGCTCGAGATCTGCAGGTAGCGGTTTCGTCTTGCCCGCGCCCAGGGCATTGTTGATGCCTTTCAGCAAAGCAATTGTTGCATCATAAGAAAGAATAACATCATTATCGGCGCGTGTGAACCCATAGGGGCTACCCTGTTTGTGTTGTCGGCCAGGATCAAAGTCATTCGGATATTCAGTAAAAAAGGCTGGCAGCGGCTTATAGCCAAGGACGGACCATTCATCAGGATAAGCAAAGGTGGTGAAGTGCAGGCGTGTAAAGCTGGCATGTCCACCACTATGGGGGTAACCACCCAGTTCATAGAGTGCATCACCGCCCATAACGGGTATTGTTCCTGACAACGGGTTTGAGATCAACGTATCAACATCGGTTGCATAGCCAGAAAAGTAAATGATATCGGGATGATGACTGAGCGCATCGGCTATGCGAGAACTGATGGATGCTGCATTATTCTTTGTGTAATCTTCGGTTGCCACAATCTGCTGACCATCGGCCTGGAATTGTTGTGAGAAATCCTGGGCGAGACTCTGGCTGTAGGAGTCGCTAGGATCAACAAACAACACAGCACTTTTGGCGTTAAGCGTATGTTCAGCATAACGTGCACCTACCGTCCCCTGAATTTTATTCGCGGGTGCTACGCGGAAAAAGTAAGGAGAGATGTTGGTGAGGTCATCGCTGGATGATGTTTGCGATACGATGGGAATGCCCGCCTGCGTCAATGTTCTAACGACCTCCAGTGAGCGAGAACTATAGGGCCAGCCCATCACGCCAACAAAGCTAGGATCAGACTTTGCCAGTTGGACGATCTGCCCGGCAACCTGATCTGCATATTGGGTCTGACTACCAGAATTTGCAATCAAGAGGCGTACCTTCACGCCTCGCGGCAACAGTCCATTATCATTATACTCTTTTTGGGCCACATATGCACCTTGCAGGTCATCACGGCCCACGCCTCTTAAAGTTTTATCGCTAAGCATAGTTGCAACCACAAAGGTCACATATGGTGAACCAGAACTTATCACACGCATATCTTCGCGGTAGATGAGCGCCTCCGCATCTCCCGTATCATGCTGAACTGCCTCATCAAGCAACGGAATAGCGGCACTGGCACTACCCTGTTTGAACAGATTCATGGCCTGTTGCTTATACGAATTATCTGCACGTCCGGTGTCAAATGCAAAATTGCCATCACTGATACCGATGTACTCGTCCCCAATTTTTGTGACACCAATCGCACCCACAGAGGCTGGTGTAGTCGTCGTGGTACTACTTCCAGCGCCAGCATTACCTTTATTATTATTGTTACCTTGTTACTACTATTATTATGAATATACGTAGAGACACTAAATGCGCCACCTAGAATAAGCAGACAGCAAAAGCACCAATAGAATGGGAGCCAGCCAGTGCGGCGGCGTTTTGGTTGCTGTTTGTTCTGTACATTCAATGGCTGATAATAATTGGGTGGTGGCACAAAAGGGGGTGCACTCGGGTATGATGGTTGCGTATTCGAATATGGCAGTGGTGTCTGCGGTGACATACGAGTAGGCTGGTTAGAAATGGTTGGCAGGTTGGGGCTGCTGAGTGGATTATGGGGAGTTATAGCGGTATTAGCGTTTGTAGGTGCAATGATAGCACCCATTGCGCCAGAAGTTCCCAGCATATAACTGCTCGTGTTGCCCATCATGCCAAATTGTCGTTGCAGTACAGCATCAACATCTTGCTTCATAGCCAGGGCGCTTTGATAGCGTTGATTGATATCATTGACCAGTTCGCGTGATAGAATACGCTCAATATCTGGTGAGAGTTGCGGATTAAGCGAGCGCACGGGCGGATAGATAAATGGGGGGGAGTTGCGTGGATCGCGATTCGTCAGGATATGGTGGAGTGTTGCTGCCAATGCATAGAGGTCGGCACGGGGGTCGGCGTTGCCCTGATATTGTTCGGGAGGAGCGTAGCCAGGTGTGCCCAATGCGGCGGTCTGTTTGCGCTGTGCATTTTTTGTCTCGTCGGCGCGTGCGATACCAAAATCGACCAGATGTGCTCGTTTATCTTTCGTCCCAATGATGATATTAGCGGGTTTAATGTCGCGGTGCACGATTGGGGGAGTTTGCTGAGCCAGGTATTCCAGGATATCCAATACCTCTGATGCGCAGAGCAGGGCATCGCGCTCACCCATAGGGTGCTTTGTACGTTCCAGGCGTTGCTCCAGGTTCTCGCCCTCGACGTATTCTTGCACCATAAAGTAGCGCGTTCCTTCTTGAAAGTGATCTGTCACATTGGGAACGAGCGGGTGATCGATATGGGCCAGGGTAGAGACTTCGCGTTTAAAGTTACGTACCTCTTCTTGTTTACGTAGAGGATCGGTCTGCTCCGACAGGAGTTCTTTAATCACAACGAGCTTGCTATCAAGGCGCATATCCTGTGCAAGGAGCGCGGTACCCATGCCGCCTTCACCCAATATCTGTTTGATCAGGTAGCGGCCACCCTGTAAACGCGAACCGGGCAAAAGTGAACGAGGAATACTCCCGCTGTTTCCAGGCGTTGCTGCTACGACGGAGGAAGTGGTCAGGCCAATCTGTTTACCGCAACTGCCGCAGTAGCGGACGCCGTCCCTGTTCTGCGCTTTACAGTACGGACATTCCATCTCTTGTCCTACTTTCTGAAAGTATCTTGCTGCTAGATCCAGCCTGATAGTTGGATTGTCAGCATAGTTGTTTCAGGAAATTATACTGTCTTCATTGACGCTGGTCGCGTATATTCTTCATTAAAATATACGCCACATTCCAGGCTATTGATCTCAAAACTATCTACTGAATATATACGCAAAGGGGAGACAAAAGTTCAATTGATGGAGATAAAAAACAAAAACAGGCACATGTACCCATAAGAGGGAAGCATGCGCCTGTTTCTATATTTCTTCAGTATAGAAAGCAATGTTAGAGATGCTGGCAACGCAAGGAGATAATGCCGGGGGCAAAGTGATTTGCCTTCTGCAAATATTCTTGTTCATTGCCCTCGATCATCAGCTTGTGCATAACGACTACATCGCCATCGGGCAGTGGCTCGGCGGGTTGCAGGCATAATTCCATGACGGCGCAACCGCGTTCATAGACTTTCACCAGCCCACCTGAACCGGGGATGCGATAGACGCGACTGTCAATGGAAGGACTTACTACTTCGAGATAGCCAGACTTAATCAATTGCTGATATTGATGTCTCAGAAAGCATCTCACGCATGAGAGCTTTAGCCCGACTTTCAGCGGATAAATGTTCACTGACTGACTCTCGGAAACGGCCCACTCCTCCTCCATCGGGAGACTGAGAGAGGTAATAGATCGCCAGTAAGAGGAACAACAGCCAGATACCAAGGAATAAACTCAGCGTTTCTAACATGGCTGATACTGCTCCTCATCCACCTACAACGCGAGGCACAATGACGATTTGCTCGGCGGCGCGATCAAATTTCTCGATACGCTCTGTAGGTTTTCCTGTTTCCACTTTAAAAGTGGTTGCACCCCTCGCCCGTTCTTCGTTAAAGATGCGCTCCGCTTCGCGAATGGCCGCCATAGCTTCAGGATCGTGCGCTTCCGCTTTTCTAGAATCCCATATGATCCGGTCGTCACCGCGACGGGACATGACCCGTAGCATACCCACAGTCTGTCTCCTTCTCATCTAAACAAGTTACTCTATCGTGCTCTCACCTTACCATCTCTCAACTGGCAAGGAACACGTTGGGATAGAATGAGCATAGCACGCATTCTTTGCATCGTCAAGGGTTAAGGAGATACAAAAAGACATATTCTTTCTGCCATAAGCAAAGATGGTTTTTCCTTCCTCATTTATAGCATAAAGCTCGGCCACAGGCCATCGCAGCATACTTTCCCTGACAATCCTAACGAGCGGACGGGAGTTCATCGTTTTTACATAAAAAGCGTTAGTATACAGGAAATTCTCCTGTTAGAAGATACGCGAATAGTACTATTCTGATTACGCTTCTTAATCGTATCTATCTTCATAATTACATAACAAGGGAGTGATGCTCCGGATTGAGAAACTTTTCATCTTTAGCTAGCGTGAAAGATGTAGTAAGCGCTACATTCTCTGTAAGTCGGAGCACGGGCGCACGCAAGGTGACGCCCCTACCCATCCGGATCAATTGAACTTTGACAGAGTGGTAAGGACGGATGTATGACGACGAGTAACACACCTGTACGTAACGAGGTGCTTTTTGAAAATCCGTTTCAGATAGAAGATCTCATGGTCTTTGACGATAAGACCTTGCACACTATGTTAATGCGGGGTGAATTCGGTCTGACAGTTACGTCTCTGGCTCACTGTCTACATGGCACAGATAAGTCTTTATTAACGCGTGTCAAACGTAATTTTTCTCCTCAACAACGCAAACTTTTTGTGCGGGAACTTCGGCGACCACTGCCACAAAGCGCTGTGGAACAGGCGAGGCGCGATCTGCTCGATTGTCTTTTCTGGGAATTAACGTACTGGAAGACGCCTGAACTATATGAAGAATTGACGGAAGGTGAACGTATCCATCCTGGCATTTTTGAACACCTGCGTCCCGATCTGCAAGGCAAAACGATTCTTGATGTCGGGGCTGGGAGTGGACGAGCCTCACTTGAATGCATTCGCTATGATGCGAAGCTGGTCTATGCAGTTGAGCCATCACCTGGTTTGTTGCATATTCTGGAACAAAAGCTGAGTCATCGCGTGAATGGACAGCAAGTTGTTCCACGAGCGGGCCGTTTTGATGCTCTTCCTTTAGAGGATAATAGCGTTGATGTTGCGCTCTCTTGCTCAGCATTTACGGCTGCACCAGAGCAGGGTGGCGAACCGGGACTGGCGGAGATGTGGCGTGTTACGCGTCCTGGCGGCAAAATCGTGCTCATCTGGCCCCGACGCGAAGATCTTGAATGGTTACGTTCGCATGGTTTTCGCTATACTGCACTTCCATTGCACCATGAAATGCATATTCGCTTTCGCTCGCTGAAAAGCGCGTTGCATTGTGCGCGTCGCTTCTACGCCCGTAATAAAGCCGTCGTTCAGTATATTCTCAAGCAGCAAAAACCTGAAATTCCTTTTTCCGTACTTGGGCTTAACCCACCCAACGACTACTGCTGGTTGGAGGTGACAAAGACGAGTAAGTAGTAGAAATTCCTGATATTATAATGGAAGTGTATCTTTACATGTCTCCCGTACTTAATCACGTACTATCCTTACAGGCATTCAGGGGCTACAATTTGCGCCTATAGAAGAAAGGAAATAATGTAATGGCTTCAAAAGCACAGACAAATGTAACAAAGAGTTGGGTTGAAACCCCACCACGCAGTCCACTAATACGCCATTTTAGCGAACAATTGATTTATAGTATGCCCTGGTTGGACCCGATAGCTACTACTGTGCAGGGTTGGGTGTCGAAGCTGTATGGGCAACCGGGTCGACCGCCATATGCCATCAAAGATTTTCTTAATGGTAAAACGGTTGGTCACGCGCTTCACCCTGCCCTGGTGGCGTTCCCCCTTGGTTCATGGACGGCTACCCTCGTGCTCGACCTTGCCTGGCTAGCTGATGAAAATGACGGTATGGCACGGGCCGCTGACCTCACGATGTGGGTAGGTATTGTCAGTGCCATGGGAGCGGCTGCTACAGGGGTGACAAGTTGGGCTGATACTGATGGTCCGGAGCGTCGCACTGGTATCTGGCATGGATTACTCAATAGTGGTGTCACATTGCTAAACGTTAGCTCTGCCATTCTGCGTCTGACCGGGCAGCGGCGTAGTGCGATTACGCTTGCCTCAATGGCCTATGCTATTTCTCTTTACTCGGCCTATTTAGGCGGCGAACTGGGCTATTCCTTTGGTATTGGTGTAAACCATGTTGCCTGGGAAGGTGGTTCCGATGATTTTGTTGCCGTTCTGAATGAAGATGAACTTGAGGCTGGCAAGTTGACACGCGTCGATGCAGCGGGTATCCCTGCTGTGCTGCTGAAGGATGGCAAAAATATCTATGCCATCGCCGCGACCTGTTCTCACTTAGGTGGGCCGCTGGACGAGGGCACATGTGAGAATGGTGTTGTTTACTGTCCCTGGCACAACTCTGGCTTTTCGATTAAAGATGGGAGTGTTGTCAATAGTCCTGCCGTTTATGCACAACCTACCTTCGCGGTGCGTACACGTAAAGGGAAAATCGAGTTACGCCGCCTCGAACACGCTTAGATTATTTGTGATGATTGTGCATGAACGGGCCGATATCGCGCCCGTACAATTGGGCCATCACAATTTAATCATGATTGTTAAGAAATCCATGGAATAATAATAGCTTTTTCCCCTTTTTTATACTCTTCAAACCCTCTATATATTATATTTTATTTAACCTTCTCTAATCATTCTCTAATTTGGTTTAGTTTCTCCTTACAACCAATTACACTAGAGTTTTACCGAGACAAATTCCATTGCATTCCATGGAATAAAAGTTTATTCTGGTAACAAGACTTACAAATACTTATACCCCCACGTTACTAAGAGAGGTTTTACCTATGCAAACTCAGAATTCAATGACATCTGTCGATATGACAGCACTCTCCGATGCTTATTTAGCTCAACAGGCATTGGCTGGCGATCAGGGAGCATTTGAATTACTGGTACGCCGTTACAGTACACCTTTATTTAATTTCATCTGCCACTTTCTGGGTGACTATGATCAAGCCTGTGATGTGTTACAGCAGGTGTTCCTGCGCTTTTTTACTTCTCTGCCTAAACTCGGAACGGGTGATCCTTTCAAGCCGTGGCTTTTTCAGGTTGCACGTAATTGCTGTGTAGATGAGTTGCGTCGTCGCCGCCGCTATGCTATTCAATTTTCGCAGCTAGAGGCGGAGAATGATGAAAACGATATCTCATTTCTCAATGAGATTCCTGATGTGGGTCCTTTACCTGAAGAGTTGGCTGAACGCCATGATTTGCAGCAGACACTTCGTGAGGCAATTGAATCTTTACCGCCAAAGTTTCGTGCTGTAGTTCTCTTGCGTTATACCTCTCAGCTCAGTTTTACTGAGATTGGACGCACGCTGAATATGCCCGAAGCTACGGCAAAAACCTACTTTCATCGCGCCAAGGTTCTCTTGCGCAAGATACTCAGCAACCAGATGCAAACGGTCTACGCATCCTGATAAAAAGAAAGGTGATCTTATCTTATGCCATTACGCGGCGTTATTCTCGACATTGACGGTACACTTATTGATAGTAATGATGTTCACGCGCATTCCTGGATTGACGCTATGGCGGAACAGAATCATCATGTGAGTTTTGATAAGGTGCGCCCTTTGATCGGCATGGGCGGTGATAAGGTGTTGCCGGAAGTGTTGGGCATCTCAAAAGATAGTCCTGAAGGCAAAAAAATGGAGCAGCGGCGTAGTGAGATCTTCCAGCAACGCTACCTTCCGAATGTGCGTGCCTTCCCGCATACACGTGAGTTCCTGCAACACATACATGATCAGGGTTTGAAGCTGGTTGTCGCGACATCCTCTAAACAGGAAGAGTTAAATAAGGTGCTCAATATCATCGGCCCTCACGTCTAGCGATCTGTTCGCGCAGGAGACGACATCCAGTGATGCGCCGCAATCTAAGCCTGATCCTGAGGTTATGGATGTTGCATTACAAAAGAGCGGCTTGCAGTCTGATGAAGTTATCATGATTGGTGATACAGGTTTTGATATAGAGGCGGCGTCTAAGGCTGGGATCAAGACGATTGCGTTGCGTTGCGGCGGCTGGTCCGATGCTGATCTTAAGGGGGCGATTGCTATTTATGATGACCCTGCTGATCTGCTGGCTCATTATGATGAGTCGCCGCTGGCACAGGGTGTGGGGGCTGTACATAATCATTGACTCCAACAAATTGAGGAATTCGCCAAGTGGTGCATCAAAAATGGCAAAACACGCGTAAAACGGTAGGGACCCGATTGTATCGCGTCCGCCATTGATGGGATAGTGGCCGGGGCTTGATAAATCACGGACGCGATACAATCGGGTCCCTACCGTTTTACGCATATTACAGGTATTGGCATCACGTTCCCGTCTTTTTTCCGAAATAGTTGGAGTCAATGGTACATAATACGCCGTAGCGGGCGCGATAAATCGGGCCCGCTACATCATTGGGATATTTCAGATGAATTAGCATACGTAATATAAATGAAGATGCGTCAAATTGCATCTTCATTTATATTACGTATGCTTCTATATTTTTGTGGATTATTTTTAGTAGATCCCTCATTTGTTGGAGTTAATACATCCTGTACGCGCCTGTGCACCAAGGATGAGGAATATAATGAAATGGGGCATCGTAGTAGCGAGAAATATTCAAATATGCTATTATAAATCCACAATTCGCGCAAAGATGAAAAGGGCAGAAAAGCGACGATGACGACAGAGACAAAAAAGCTCCTCAAACTTTTTTATTGCTATGCACGCGAGGATAAAGCCCTGCGCGATGAACTGGATGTTCATTTGAGCAGCTTGAAGCGGCAAAATATTGTCAGCAGTTGGTATGATGGGGCGATTAATGCGGGTAGCGACTGGGAAAAAGAGATTGACACTCATCTACGGGAGGCCCATATCATTCTGTTGCTGATCACTCCCCATTTCATGGCCTCCGATTATTGTTATAGTGTGGAAATGCAACGTGCTCTGCAACGCGATAAAGATGGTACGGCGCGGGTTATCCCTATCATTTTGCGACGAACCTTCTGGGAGGGTGCTCCATTCAGCCATCTGCAATTCCTGCCCACAGATGCGAAACCTGTTACGCAATGGGCTGATCGCGATGAGGCTTTCTGGGATATCACGGTTGGTATCCATAAAACTATTACGGATTTACACATTCTTCTTAAGACGGCTCAGGAATGGTTCAAGGAAGGCTATGATTTTGGTGAACTCAAGCGCTATGAAGAGGCTATTGCGGCTTATGATCAGGCTCTTCGTCTCGATCCCACCGATGCTGTGGCTTACTACAATAAAGGGGTTACCCTCTATAACCTTAAAAGATCAAAGGAAGCACAGCAGTGCTATCAGATGGCGAAGCAACTTGGATATAATGGATAAAAGAGCATTATTGTAAAGAAAGAATTTTTGTGTCCTGCATCCATTTGGGGTAAAAGTAGGGGCGTCACCTTGCGTCATTGATGCCAACATATTCGAGATCAAGGTAGGGACCCGATTGCATCGCGTCCGTGATTGATCAATTGGGGCCACGATTCCATGAATGGCGGACGCGGTGCAACCGGGTCCCTACCGTATTTCACGCATTTCTTACAGAAAGGGGCATCATTTTTGATCAACGTTCCGAATATGTTGGAGTCAATGCACCTTGCGTGCGCCCGCTCCCACGCAAGGTAGTTCATTGGGGAGCGGCAAGGTGACACCTCTATGCCATTTCCCAACCATTTTCCTCTAATGGACAGAGAGCCTTTTCTGACAACAAAAAGCATTCGCCCAACAATCAGAGTTACCTGAAATATGGCGAATGCTTTTTCTCAATAATACTATGTCTTCACGCTCTAGAGCAGAATTTTACTGACCGAAGTACGAGCGATACTGCTGCCACTGGTTGGCGAGGCGTTGGCGCATCTCTTGACCAGTTAAGGGGGTGAATAGAAGTGCTGCAAGCAGGCCAATTACGAGGCCCCAGCGCAATGCCATCTTCGCCCGATTCCTGCGGCGCTGGTAGCTTGCATACTGATCTTGCGCTGATTCTTTCAAATCCTGCGCGTTTGATGCTACCTTTGCGAGGCTCTTGCTTGCCTTCTTTGTACCTTTGTTGAGAAGGTCTTGCGTTGCGTCCAGACCAGATCCAACACTGTCCATGGCGGTTGCCTGGGCCTTCTTCAGGTTCTTCTGCGCCTTCTGTAGATTCTTTTGGGCTTTTTTCAGAGTTTTTTGCCAATATTGCCTGGGCTACATTGGTGCTAGAAGATGCGGTATCAGAAACGTTCCCTAGAACGCTCTGAGCATTGTCCTGAAGATTGCTGATATTTTTCTGAGTCTGTGTGCTGCCCTTTTTGGATAGAATTTGACCCAGGCTCAATCCGGCTGCGGCTACTGCTGCGGCCTTTTTCGCGTTATCCTGCAAGCCATCTTGTACGTTTGAATAGGCTGACTGGGCTACGTCTTTTACATTTGAATAGGTGCTCTGTGCCAGATCTTTCGCACTCGCATAGGTGTTTTGCGCGGCATCGGTTGCCTTATCTTTGATATCTGCTGCTGCCGCGGTGGTTTTATTCAGGGTATCTGTCTTAGCCATACATCCCTCCGTTCATTTTTTTGTAGATTTATCGAATAGCGTTCTTTACGATTGAAAAGCTTCTTAGTTATTCACGGATGAGGCGTTCATATGGTTTCAATAAATGAGGTAAAATGGTGTAGAGGGTGGCGGTTCGTGGGTGCCTGATATTCTTCGAATTTGAATGGGAACAATGCTCATTTTTCTCAATCGAATAAAGCATGTAAAAACGGTAGAGGGCATGTTTATAGGGCTGCAATGCCATAATGCGATAATTCTCTTCAATAAATTGTTGGGCGCTATAAATATGGCCCCTACCGTTTTTGATTGTTTTGTTTTAAGATACTGGTGGGTGAGTTCGTCAGGGAATGTGTAAAACCATGCCTGCGTGTAAGGCGTTGGGGTCGGGTCCGATGACCTGTTTGTTGGCATCATAGATCTTCAGCCAGTTGTCTCCGTTAGCGTAGAAATGCTGCGCGATGGACCAGAGCGTATCTCCGGACTTTACGGTGTAGCTGGTGGTGTGTCCCTGTATCTGTGGAATATAGAGCACGGTCCCGGCCCTTAAGCTGTTGGGGTCGCTCCCGATTGTTCCCTTATTGGCATCGTAGATCTGTTGCCAATACCCTCCATTGCTATATGCCTGTTGGGCAATGGACCAGAGTGTGTCTCCTGCCTCTATGGCATAGTTATTGCCTGGTAGCGCCTTCGCCATAAAACCCTCCTAAATTATTTTTGATATAACATATTATATTATCACGATCTATGACCGCTCATTTATACCATTTTTTATGTCTATTTTAGTTGCTCAACGCTGGTCTCCACACGTGCAGATTGCCATCCGCATCCGTTGATACAATGCTGCCGGACGATGACCAATCCAGCGAGAGCACTGCATTTGTATGCCTGGAATATACATAGAGCAAACGACCATTCAGAGGATTCCAGACTTGCACGGTTCTATCCTGGGAACTAGAGGCTATATAGCGGCTATCGGGCGACCACACCACACCTGTGACGGGTGCACTATGCCCTGCATAAATAGATACATGATTGTTCGCCAGCGCGTCCCAGATACGTACGGTACGATCGTCGCTTGCTGATGCAATGCGTGTACCATCGGGCGACCATGCAACGCTTGCTACAGCGCCTTGATGGCCTTGAAAGTTGAAGCGTATAGTTCCAGTGAGTGCTGCCCAGACCTGCACCGAGTAATCAGCGCTTCCCGAAGCTATAGAGAGGGCATCCGGCGACCAGCTCAGCGCTCTTACCAGGTCTCGATGATTTGCATAGACTGCGACGGTTTGCAACGAATCTACACTCCAGACCTGCACGGCATGGGTATAATCTGCCGAGGCGATATAATTACCATGTGGTGACCAGCTCAGCGCATTGACAGAACCGATATCTTTTCGATAAATCGCCTGCGTTCTATCTGTAGCGGGATCCCATAATTGAACCGTGCTATCATAGCTTGCTGACGCTACCTGTCTGCTATCCGGCGACCATGACAGTCCTGTAATGGGTGCGTTATGCCCACTATATGTATTGAGCACCTGACCGTTACTATCCAACACATTGACCTGACCTGAGCCGGCACCAGCAACGATGCGTCTTCCATCGGGTGAATAGGCTACCGAGAAAAACGCGTTGGGATTCAATGCTGGATTCTGTCCTTGCAGAGGGGCGGCAGGGATTGGTTGCATTGTGGGTTGCATGATTGCGATGGGAAGAACGGTTGGTGCGGCAAATTGAGCCTGTAGATAGGCGAATAGTCCGCCGATGGTAAGGAGAGTACCAGCGCCAAGTCCACCAATCAGTATGGCGCGGCGCGATAGAAAGGGAGCAGGTGCGGGGGTAACTGGTGGATAAAATAGTTGTTGCTGGCCCCTGGCAACTGGTTGGGGAGCAGGGTATTGCTGATATTGGACAGAATTTGGGGGCTGTATATTCTGTGGATGCAATCCTCGTCTGTCGGGAGAGAGAGACTGAGGCTTTGCGTCGGTGACGTAGTGGAGGACATTATTCTGCCAGTTCTGCTGCGCCCATTCAGAGGAGTGACCGAGCGCGATACGCTGCAATTCCTGTTTTACCACAGACATTGAGGATGGGCGCTTCTGAGGATCATTTTCAACCATACTCATAATTAATGTATTCAGATCGGGATATGTGGGTATATGGAGAGGAGCAAAATGGAAAGGGGCTTCAGATGGATCGACGCCGCTTAAAAGTGTATAGAGTGTTGCACCCAGGCTATAAACATCGGTCTGGGGAGTTGTCTGGGATCTGCCATATTGTTCGGGGGCAGCGTAGCCGGGAGAACCCAGCGCCATCGTATCACGGGCTTTGCCATGTTTAAAGAGACGTGCCACACCGAAGTCAATCAAATACAGTTGTCGCTCAGGTGTGCGCATAATGTTCGTTAGTTTTAGATCGCGAAAGATAATGGGCGGACGGCGCTTGTGCAGATAGCCAAGGACGGTACAGAGTTGAATACCAATTGGCAAGACTTTCTCCACGGGCAGGCGTCCACCGCGCGAGCGCAGATACTCCTCCAGGGTTGTCCCCTCAATAAAGCTCATTACCAGATACCAATGTTGATTTTCATAAAAATAATCATGAATAGCTGGAAGGTTGGGATGGACCAGATTGGCAAGCAAGAGGGCTTCACGCTCGAATGAGGTCGTTGCCTCGCTCACCTCATGTGCATTCAGGCCCTCTATGCTCATCGCTTTAATAGCTACCGGGCGTCCACCAAACTGACTATCCTCTGCTTTATAGACTTCAGCAAAACCACCTGTACCAATCTGAGTGATAATACGATAGCGTTGCTTGAGCAAAACGGGTTGGGCGGACGAACTTTGAGAAGGAGCCTTTGGCATTGCAGGCACGATGGGGAGCGGAATGGAGGCATCAAGTTGCAAGGAATGACCACACACGACACAGAACTTCGCGTGAAGTAGATTAGCAGCACCACACTGCAGGCAGTAGAGATGGGAGTGAGAAACCATAGCAGCTACTCCTTATAATATTGCGCTTGCATTATATCACCCTCTCACTGGCCCATATTAGCCGTCACCAGCAACGTATCAGGTATCAAAAGCACAGTATCAAATGGATATTTTTATAGCTGGAGCATAGCATAAACGCCGTAAAAATACTATGAGATACTTCACATCTTCACATTTTATGAGCCATTCTCCGTTCAATACAATTTCACGGATCAATCACTTCCTTCCATCATTTGACAAAATACTGACTCATAGGTTATTCTGATATGGATCGAAGAAATCAACTATATCTCTTACCCGTCGCTCTAGTGAGAAGTTATTGGAATATTATGCGGAAGAATGGGCAGGAAATGGAAGAAGGGGTTCAGACGTGGCGTGATCTGTTAGGGAAAGTTACCGTCCGACCAGGTGAACGTCAGAGAATAGCCACTGCGTTACGCATCAATTCAATTACTATTACAAGGTGGGTAACGGGAGCATCAAAACCACGGATCGAAACGTTGCGTGCATTACCTCATGCCTTGCCACAGCATTATGAGCAAATGATAACGCTCCTGAAACTAGAATATCCGGATCTCTTTAGCGGTGAGCCAATTATAGATATGGAGGAAGCGATTCCTTCCAACTTCTATGGGCAGGTACTCAATTCTTATGCGATGCATCCGGAGCGATTGCGTATCGCGTCACTCGGTGATACCATTCTACAGCAGATCATACATCAGTTCGATCCCAATAATGAGGGCTTCGCTGTCTTTATCGCACAATGTGTACCACCGACACGTGGTCATAAAGTACGCAGTTTGCGTATTAGCATTGGAGCCAGCGGTCCACCTGTAGTAAGTCGTTTTAGAAATCAGACCTGTTTTTGTGGTGCTGAATCACAGGCTGGCCTGGCGGTTCTATCGGCTCACGCGGTCGTTGTTCAGGGGCCAGAGGATGCGCAACGTATTATCCCTGGGCAGCAGGTTCTCTTGCCAGGCAGTTCGCTCGCAATTCCGATCTTGCAGTATGACTGTAGTGCTGGTAGCGCTTGTTTTGTCAGCCCACATAATAATTTCTTTTCCCCTGAACGTATTACCCTGTTGAAACAATATGTTAACCTACTTACGATTGCCTTTAACCCTCATGAATTTTATCCTCTCGCCGACATTAACCTTGCGATGATGCCTATGCGTGTTCAGCAGCAGCCTGTTCTCTCCACACTGCAGCAGCGGATCACGGATCGTATGCTCCTCCCGGCAGCAGAGGGTCTTCCTTTGTCGAGGCTTGAGGCGGAGCAACAAATTCTTAAAGAGGTAGAGGAGGAATTGATCCAACTCGTTCTTATGGCGGACCAGCGTACTGAAGTGTACGTTGGTTAATGAGTAGGTGGTCCCTGCCTGATACGTGTTCGGGCTTCAGCCAGGCGGGAGGTTGGATTGTTCCAGCGTGACTCTAACCACCATGTTGCGCCAGCTTCTTCCCATGGACGTACCTGTTCGGTTGCGCGTGCGGGGTCATCGCCGGGTGTTTCTCCCTCCCAGATGATATCGAAGCTGGTTGTCAGAGTGCGTCGTTCGGCGATATAGGCCTTCATTGCTCTCAGATCATCTGGTGTGACCTCGGCTAATGTGCCCTTCTCATCGACCTTTGTTGGCAATAATCCATCGTAGCGCAACACGCGCTGCATCGATTTTGCACGCGGCCATGCTCCCACTACCCAGATAGGGATGCGGGGCGACTGCATCGGGGTTGGCAGGAAGGTCATCTCTTCCACATGATAGTGTTGCCCGGAAAAGCTGAATGGTTGTCCGCTCCATAATCCAGTCAATATCTCCAGACCTTCATCTAACAATTGCGCTCTTCCTTTGCGGTCAGTCACTTCGCCAACCTTTCCAAAGCCGCCATCGTCGAGTGCTCCAAGTCCTACGGGCACAATCAAGCGTCCAGAAGATAGGGCATCGACGGTTACGGTTTCGCGTGCTAGCTTCCACGGTCTACGTCGCGATAGAGGGGTGAGCACTGCTCCGATACGTACGCGCTCTGTGCGCATTGCCATTGCTGCCAGGATGGCCCAGGGATCAAACATGGGGCCAACGCCTTCGATTGCAATGCCATCCCAATAAAAGACGCCATCCCAGCCTGCGGTCTCGGCCTCGTGCGCCATCTCGATTATTTCGTGTGCTTCACCGCCGGGAATAACAAAACCATATTTCATAATGAAGTTCTCCTTAATCATATTGGCTACAATAATCATATCGGCTACAATTTTTCGCTTTGTGGGGTATATGATAAAGCATAATCGATAATTCATGGCAGGGGTTGTCATATTTGGAAACGGGTGGTTATCTTTGATATCAGAATCAGAAAAGTGTTCTGAGCATTTTTGAAAGTGGGGAAAATAAAAATTATGCCCTTATTATCTATTTTGACCTTTTTTGCACTATGCATTGGTGCTCTCCTTTTGACCTTTCGCAAGTGCCCACGCTGTGGCAGTCGCACATTCATCCAATTACGCTATCAGAGAAAGCCTGTATGCAGGTCATGTGGGTATGAAAGATAAAGACGCGCTAAACACTTTCCTCGCCCTCCCCAAACAAAAAACCTAAAGCCTGGTTCATATATGCCGATATAACAATATAAGGCACCTGGCCCCACGATTTCCCAATCAGTGGAACCTCTATTGGGTTTTCCCACCATTTTGACAAGAAGGTTAAAAAAACTATGTCGCAACGTCGCGAACCTCTTTTCTCATCCTCTTCTAGCGAAAACAATGTGAATTTCAGCGATGCTGACCTGACCTTGCAGGATGCAGTTGACAACAATTTAGATCGAGATGATCCCGATCTTATGGTAAAGAGCGCAATTGATTATATCGATCGGGGATGGCGCGTCTTTCCTCTTCATAGCATCTCTCCGACGGGACGATGTACCTGCAATTCGGCTACTTGCCGTCTGAGGGGCAATCATCCGATCAGGCCAGCGGGTATCAGGGGTGCAACGACACGTTTGCGTGATGTGTTGGAATGGTGGGAGGACGAGCCGTATGCGAACATCGGGATTGCGACTGGGGCTGGTTTGCTAGTTATTGCTGTCTGCCCGGAGCGTAACGGTTCTCTGGATGCTTTAGCGATCAATCCTATCCCTTTAACGGGGTTGGTTAGTTGTGGGGATGCAGGCTCGCATCTCTACTTCACCTACAAAAAAATTATTCTTATGAACAGCCTGCAAAATGCATTTGGTCCCGGTCTCGATCTCCTCGCAGAGGGGAGCTACGTCGTAGCGCCACCTTCTATCCATCCATCAGGGCAACGCTTTACATGGGCATCATATATTGCACCACGTGTGTTACCGCCTAAAATATTCACCATGTTAGAGCCAAAACAGGGCTGGATGCGTAGTGATTACCGCAGCGTACTTATGCTTATGCAGCAGCATGGTCGTCCTCTCTCACCTACTGAGATTGCGCATGAGATGGTGCAAGACTATTCAGCCACGCTCAAGCTATTACGTCGCATGGTTGCTGAGCAATATATATGTCGTGTGGGGCGTGGATTGTATGTGGCTAATCCGAATAAGGCGTAGAGGGAGAGTGTTCGGGGAGAGATTACAAAAAAAGATAGACATATCTTTGCAAAACACGTACAATAGTATATATACAGATGCCTTTGTGAACACACCATTCCTGAGACCTTGTTGGAGGAGATCGTTTGCAAAGCCATCCGGCGTGGGTGCCAGCCATACGCTATACTTCTACGATCCAACACGCCGGGTATCCTTGTATCATTTATCGTACTGATTAGCGAATAGGAAGAGTTTTGCATGCGAGATTTAGCAATCAAGGCGCTCAACATTGCCCAGCAGCTCGGTGCCAGTTATGCCGATGTACGTGTCATGGAACGTACAGGTGAGGGCATTGAAGTAAAAAATGGGCGCGTCGAGGGTGTTTCCAGCAGTATCAGCAGCGGATTTAATGTACGTGTTATCGTAAACGGGGCCTGGGGTTTCGCCAGTAGTGCACGCATGGACGACGGTGAGGCCGAACGCGTCGCGAAACAGGCCATACAGATTGCCCATGCCAGCGCACTTGTTGCGGGGGAACCTGTACGCCTTTCTCCGCTTCCAGCACAAAAAGGCACTTATCGTACGCCTATGCAGATCGATCCCTTCTCCGTCCCTCTCAATCAGAAAGTACAACTGCTCCTTGACGCCGACAGTGCTATGCGGAGCGTCAAAGGCGTCGCACTGACCAGTGGCAACATAGAATACGCACGCGAGCACAAACTCTTTATGAGCACCGAGGGGAGCGAGGTCGAGCAGGAACTGTTTGATTGTGGAGCCGCCATTAGTGCCAGCGCGGTCGATCCGGAAAGCAGCGAGATACAGACGCGTTCCTATCCTAATTCGTTTGGACGGCAGGCTGGTACCGCTGGCTACGAGTTTATCGAGGCTATGCAGCTTACCGATCACGCTGTGCGCATTGGTGAAGAGGCGGTGCAACTCCTTTCGGCACCCCAATGTCCAGAGTGGGATCATGACGGTTATCCTTGATGGGCCACAGGTTGCGTTACAGGTTCATGAGTCATGTGGTCACCCGATTGAGCTTGATCGTGTGCTTGGGATGGAGGCGGGATTTGTCGGCAAATCGTTTCTCACCACCGATAAGCTGAACAGCGGTTATCGCTATGGTTCAGATGTCGTTAATATCATTGCTGATGCCACGACGCCCGGTGCATTGGGGACGTTCGGCTGGGATGACGAGGGTGTTCCCGCGCAAAGCACGCCCATCGTCACGAACGGTATCTTCAGCGGCTACCTGATGTCACGCGATACCGCGCCCTTGTTAGGTTTGAGCAGCAACGGCTGTGTGCGTGCCGATAATTGGAACCGCCTGCCGATGATCCGCATGACCAATGTCAGCTTACAGCCAGGGACCTGGAAACTGGCCGACCTGATCGCGGATACGGATGATGGCATCTACATGAGCATCAACAAAAGCTGGAGCATTGATGATCGTCGCCTCAACTTCCAGTTTGGCGTCGAAATGGCCTACGAGATCAAAAATGGCAAACTGGGCCGTGTGCTCAAAAATGCGACCTATACGGGTATCACGCCTCAGTTCTGGGGATCGTGCGATGCTATTTGTGGGCGCGACGAATGGACTGTGTGGGGGACACCCAATTGCGGCAAGGGAGAACCAATGCAGACGATGCGTACTGGGCACGGTGCTGCTCCGGCTCGCTTCCGCAATGTACAGGTCGGCGTCGGGCGCTGGTCATAGTTAAGAGGTGAAACAAGAGATGTATTTAGATGAAACAGGCATACGAACACTATTACAAAAAGTCCTGGGTTATTCGCAGGCCGAGCAGACCGAAGTGCTCTATCTGGGCACGGAAAACAGCCTGACGCGTTTCGCCAATAACTATATTCACCAGAACGTGGCTGAGAGCGATGGTGAGGTGCGAGTACGGGCAGTGATTGACAAAAGAATCGGTGTGGCCAGCACAAATCGGCTGGACGACAAATCACTACGCCGCGTCACCGAACAGGCGTTGGAGATTGCACGTATCCAGCCAGAAAATCCAGAGTTTCACTCATTGCCAGAGCCACAGCCTATTGTGCCAGCGGCTGGCTACAACGAGCGTACGGCACGGTTCACGCCCGAAGAACGTGCTCACAATGTCGGTATTATTGTCAAATTAGCCAAAGAGCATGGGCTGGAGTCGGCGGGTGCATTCTCGACCGGCACAAACTACACAGCGGTCGCCAACTCGCTGGGCGTCTTCGCATATGAGCCACGGACGGAATGTGAGTGTCACGCCGTCATCATGGCTGATGAGCGGGGCTCTGGCTATACTGAGCGGATGGCAAGCGATGTTACTACGCTCGATTTTGAAGCGATGGCACGTGAAGCTGTTGAAAAGGCAGAACGGAGCCGCAACCCGATCGACATTGAACTGGGCGAGTATGAGGTTGTACTTGATGCCTATGCAGTTGCCGATATGCTGCAAAACCTCGTCTTCATGGGACTATCCGCGACCGATGTACAGGAAGAGCATAGCTTCATGAACGGGCAGTTTGGTAAGCAACTGCTTGATCCACGCGTAACTATTTACGACGATGGGCACGATACCGCTGGTTTACCCCAGGCATTTGATTATGAAGGGTACCCTAAACAGCGTGTCGTGATGATCGATCGTGGTGTTGCTAACGCTGTCGTCTATGATTCTTTTACAGCGGCACGTGAAGGCAAGGCAAATACAGGCCATGCGCTGCCCGCACCAAATGTCTATGGTCCGATGGCGACTCATACGATGTTGGCGGCTGGTGACTCCAGCGTGGCAGAGATGATACGTGGTATTGAGCGAGGCATTTATGTCACACGCTTCCACTATACCAATGCCCTGCATCCTGTGAAGACGCTCTTCACCGGTATGACGCGTGATGGTACGTTTTTGATTGAACATGGTGAGCTGACGCGTCCCGTCAAAAATCTGCGCTTCACACAAAGTATCCTGGACGTTCTGCACGATGTGAAGGCGATTGGGCGTGAGCGCATTCAGTGCTCCGAGTATATTACGGTTGTCGCACCCGCCATTCATGCTGCACGGTTTAATTTTACCGGTATTACGGGTTGATTTGTTCGTGGGCAACACGGGCTTGTTCCACTTCCGGGGGGGGCAACACGGGCTTGTTCCACTTCGTTTCACCGCGCCCCTACTGTGGTATGTCCATGGTGGGGGCGTATGGATTTTATCTACATATTTTATTCGTCTTCATTAGCATCTAAGAAGGCAAGGGCAATCTTTCTGGTGGGGAGAGAACTCATCCGTTACATTATCTCCTGGCGGAACGTTTTGTATATATCTAACAACTTCATCCGTTCCAATGCGTAGATATTGTGTTGATTACCCAACAAGATGCCGTACAACGCTGCACGGACTTTATGGAGAAATAAAATATGTCTGTAAACTGGGTTGATATTCTTTTCCTCGTGACCGTTATTCTGCTGGTGTTTAATGGTTTCCGCAATGGACTTGTGTTTAGCTTGATCAATTTAATCAGCATTCCACTTGGCATTGCTGCCGCTGTCTACTATGGTCCTCAATTAACTTCATTGCTTGCGGGCAATAATTTACCGGCGACGCCACTGATATCCTATATCGTGCTTTTCTTTGGTGTGGTGCTGGCCCTACATTTGATTGGTACAGTTATCCGTGGGACATTGAAACATATTCCTGTGATCGGTTGTGGAGACGAGTTGCTCGGTGGGGTGGTTGGCTTCGTCGAAGCGTGGCTAATATGGCTCATTTTGCTGATCATACTCGGCAACTTTTTGGGGAGTGTGCAGCAAGGCTCACATGTCATTTCGGGTGTAAATATTCAAGTTGATCAGCTTACGGCGTGGCACAATTTCTATAATCAGGCCGTGACCAACAGCCTGTTCGCCCATGTGAATAGCTTTTTTGTAAAGCAGCTACCTAATATACCGCACCTGGCACATTTCATGTATTAACGACGTTATCTTCATGCGTACTAAATGGTTTCCCTCTTGCGTTTCTGTGTCCGACTCCATACAATACTGATAGAAGATTGTTTAAGTAGACAAGATAGTTGGAGGAAACTACGACAAAGCAAGATCGTCTCATTGATACTGGCGTCAATCGTGGCCCAGAGCTTGCTTACCTGGTCGCTGTCGAAGCGGATGATCAGGATACGATGTGGAGTGCCGAGGATTCACTCAACGAGTTGGGCATCCTGGCACATACCGCCGGAGCAAAAGTAGCTGGCACGATGATTCAACGCCTCCCCCATCCCGATGGAGCAACGTATGTAGGAAAGGGTCGCGCTCAGGAATTAAGCGCATTAGAGAAGCAGCTCGGCCTTGACCTGATAATCTTCGACGATGAACTCTCACCTACGCAACAGCGTCACCTTGAAAAGATGCTGAACGCCCGCATCGTCGATCGCACAGCCCTCATTCTTGATATCTTCGCACAACATGCTCGCACACGTGAAGGACGCTTACAGGTAGAACTGGCTCAGCTTGAATATCGTCTACCACGTCTTACCGGGCACGGAACCGAACTCTCACGGCAAGCAGGAGGCGCACGTGGAGGCGGCAGTGGTATTGGAGGTGGAGCTGGTGGTGCAATCGGCGTACGCGGTCCTGGTGAAACACGGCTGGAGATAGATCGGCGGCGCATTCGTAGCCGGATCTCGTCGCTCAAAGAAGATATTGAGGATGTACGTACCCAACGTCAGCTTCATCGTCAGCAGCGTGCGGCGCAGGCTATACCCGTCATTGCGGTTGTGGGTTATACAAATGCCGGCAAATCTACGCTCTTCAACACGTTGACTGAAGCGGGCGTTCCGGCGGAAAACAAACTCTTCGCGACCCTTGACCCGGTTACGCGCCACATCGTCTTGCCGGGCAATCAAGAAGTTCTGATTACCGATACGGTTGGCTTTATTCAAAAATTGCCAACAAAATTAATTGCTGCCTTCCGTGCTACGCTGGAAGAAGTCATTGACGCCGACCTGCTACTGGAAGTCGTCGATACCAGCCACGAAAATGCTATTGAGCAGAGCGAGACGGTCAATGAGATTCTGGGTGAACTGGAGGCAAACGACAAGCCCCGCGTCACTGCTCTGAACAAAACTGATCTGCTCGCCGACCCGGATGAGTTGGATCTGAGTTTGTATCCCAATGCAGTTCCCATCTCGGCTTTACATAAAAATGGATTGGATGCATTGTTGGAAAAGATCAGTGCGGTGCTGGCTGGTAGTATGGTAGCGGTACAGGTATTACTCCCCTTTAGTAAGGGAGACCTTGTTGAGCTTTTTCATCGGCGCGGCAATGTTGATTCCGAGGAGCATACGGCTGAAGGTACCATTATTGTTGGGCGCATCCCGCAGGCTTTGCGAGGTTATTATATTCCTTATGCTCGCGCGTTACACCGCTAAAAAGGGTCCTTCTGGGGTGATAGTCATCCAACAGGCTTCATCCCAGAATGGCTACCTATCTACACATACCGGTTGAAATATGCTATCCTTAGCACGATAAAGGCCCTTCCTGATCGTGAAACGAGAGCATCCGATGTCAGAACAAAGATTGCCAAATAAAGTTCCTTTACGTGTTCGTTTTCGCTCAACTGTCGAACAGATCCAGTGGGAACGTGAAACATTGCCTCCATCCAATGGTGTTGAGTCCTTCAATCACAGCAATACAACGGAAATCCAGAAACGTATAGAGCAAACAAAAGAGCTTATACGATTGGGGCAACTTCTGCGTGCCGATCTGGGGTTGGACGAGGTTCTACAGCAGATTGTCGCCACAACGGTGCGTTGTATTGGCTTTCGTAAGCTGGCTGTCAATTTGATAGATGAAGACGAACAACACATTTCGTCCGTTGCTTTCGCTGGTTTATCTGCTGATGAAGAAAATTTTCTCAGAGAAGCACACGATCCTGTAGGGAAATTGGCGGTCTATATACAACCGGAGTTTCGCATCAGCCAGAGCTACTTTATCTCCCATACAAACAATATCGAACATCAAGGAGCGGCAATCCAGGACGTAAATGCTCATTACGAGGAAGGGGGCTGGCATCCAGATGATGTATTCTTCGTCCCGTTGTTCAGTCCACGTGAGCAAAAAATGCTGGGATTTCTCTCGCTTGATGATCCAGAAGATGGCAAAATACCGACAGAAGATAGCATCCAGATTACAGAACTTTTCGCCAATCAGGCGGCAATTGCCATTGATAATGCTCGCCTCTTCCAGCAGCGCGAAGCTGATCGCATAGCTCTGGAGGAGGGTATTACCCAGTTGCGTATAGAATTGGAGCCAATTCAGCGTGGCGTTCTCAGCAAACGCATACAACTGAGCCATCAAAAGCTGCAACCTATTGGAGAAGCGATTAATGTTATGCTCGACGAGATCAGCGGCATTATAAAAAGTGTACAGATGGTCATGCAGGCTGTTGAGGAACATACACGCAGTGTGCAACATAGTTCTGAATTCCTCGTGCGCGATACGAGTCAGCAAGAGCGACAGGTGAATCAGATTTCAAAAGTCATCGGCGACCTGGCAGAGATGATGCGGCAGATCTCCGAGCAGGCGGCGCATATGTCAAGGGCGGCGGTTGATGCGGTAGATGTCACTAATAATGCCCAGGATACAGTGGGGCGTGCCTATGCGGGTATGAGCAAAGTACGCGAGGCAACGATGCAATCGGCACGTACCATGAAATCGCTGGGGGAGCGTGGGCAGGTCATCAGTGAAACGGCGTTGGAAGTGAGTGATCTGGGCACGCGTTTGCATCACCTGGCACTCAATGCGGCAATTGAAGCAACGCGTGCAGGAGAATATGGGAAAGGTTTTTCCACAATTGCACAGGAGATACGTTCGCTGGCGGTCGGCAGTTCCGAGATAGCACGCAATATAGGGACCTATATCCGTACAATTCAGAGTGAGACTAATGCTGCCTCGCAAAGCGTCGAGCAAAACACGCAGCAGGTAGTGATGCAGAGTGAGTTGGTAACGCAGACGGGTGTTGCATTAGAGGTGATTGGGGAAGTCACGGACCAGCTCAGCAGTTTGATTGAGGATGTTTGTGTTACCGCTGAAAAACAGGTTCAGGGTTCACAGGTGGTCGTCAGTTCTGTGGATGAAATATTACGTATGACGGCTGATATTACGCAGCATATGCGTGAGATGCAGCAATCGATGGTACATATGGCCGACCTGACCAGTTCTCTGGGACAGCGCATCTCAGTCTTCTGTATTTCTGAGAACTAACAGAGATGGGAAGCAAGGAGAGACGATGCCATCTTACGAATGTCTCTCCTGGTCATATAAGGATGCGAAATCATAACCAAGGCGCTGTGCCTCTTCATAAGCACTCTGCGCTTCTGCCTGGCGGCCCATTTGCTCCAGGGCATGACCACGATGAAGGTGGAGAATAGCTTCATAAGGGGCAAGCTGGATCGCCTGTTCGTAAGCGACGAGAGTTGTCTCTTGTAAGTCAAGATCATACAACACATTGCCCTTATGCACAAAAATTGTTGCCAGGGACATTTGATTGGCAGTGCTCCAATCGGAGTTTATTCTGCCCTGTTCGACTTCTGCCATAATACAGAACCTCAATAATTAACCAGTAATATCGTCCACGTCAGGAGTAAGTTTCCTTTCAACTACTATATACGATTGGACGTTACATTGCTATAAAAGATTACGGATTACCTATATGGCGGGACCAATTTAGCCGATTTTGATGCGACGTGTCCGATTGGATCGCGTCTGGCGGGAGCGCCACTCGTGCTCTACGCGTTCCAGGCGCTCTTTACGCTCTGGACTCAACTCATATTCGCGGTAGATGCGTTTCCCGATCCTCCATCCAACATACCCACCAATAATCGTGCCGAGTAAAGCCACGAGACCTGTTGCCCAACCAAGATAGCTGCCATTGCCAATGCCGATAGAGATTAGCAGGATGATTGCCAATGTGAGAAACAGGCCAGCTACAGTTCCCAAACAGCAGCCGAGCGGTCCTCCATTTGTCTCGCCGCGTGCCTCTGGTGGCAGGGTTGTTAGCAGCGGGTCTTCAGGAGTTTCCAGGGATGGCTCGTCGGCTGATTCTGCTGCGAGTGCTGATCCATCTGGAGGCACTAATTCAGTTGCCGCGGAGGGTTGAGGTATTTCTTCCTCATTGTGCTCCGACTCGGAGGGATCTTCATAGTGTTCGTCTGAAAATGAATCGAAAGGTGTAGACACAATAATCAAGTCCTTAATGCACATTCAATTGACTTTTTGGCTTCAATTAGAACGTACCAAACTGGCGGTCACCGGCATCACCCAGGCCTGGTACAATATAGCCCAGTTCATTCAATTCTTCATCGAGGGCGGCGATATAGATATCGATATCGGGATGGGCCTGGGTCAGCTTCAAAAGGCCATAGGGAGCGGCAATAATACCGACGTAAGAGAGGCGAGGAATGCCGCGCCGCTTGAGAATATTGATGGCATCAATTGCAGATCCACCAGTTGCCAGCATAGGGTCAACCGCATAGCAGACCTGGAGATTGACTTTATATGGCAACTGGTTATAGTATTCTAACGCCTGCAATGTATGCTCATCGCGGCGGAGTCCGAGGTGCCAGACCTGAGCATCGGAGATAACCTCACGGAAGCCTTCAGCCAGTCCAAGGCCAGCACGCAATATAGGAGTAATGCCGATGCCGCCGGCCAGTTTATAGCCCTGCATCGTCGCCAGTGGCGTCTCCGTCGCGCATGTTTCGAGAGCCAGGCCAGCGGTGGCTTCGTACGCCAGCAACTCGCCGATCTCTTTCACCAGGCGGTAGAACTCTGGTGAGAGGGTACTCTTGTTACGCAATGCGGTTAGTTTATGCGCCATCACGGGATGCTGCGAAACATGGATTCCGGGCAGACTGAGTACCTCGTCGCGTGTTGGCTGCACAATGCCCTGCATAGGAAATCTGGGCTGCTCACTCCCTGTATCAATCATACTAAATTCGCTCCTCACATAGAATTAGTCCTTCAATGAAATTGTAACAGAAGTAGGGATAGGCGTCGAGTGGGAGTCAGATTTAGCGTGCCCACCTGTCCACAAGTGGAAAATCGGGAAAAAGGTTGCAGCCACCGTCAGACTCCCCTATAATGACAGCAATTCTTCTAGCGAACTTATTTACACGTAAAGGAATAAGCATGAATATTGAGGGGACATACACTTTTCAGTCAAGGCTGACTGAGATACGGCAGAGTCTAACCCGGCAAGAGGTGCTACAACAGGCTATTCCTGGTTTAGAACACCTGGAACCGATTGAGAACAATCGTTACAACGTGGCCATACATATTAAATATCCACCACTGGCTGGTACATATCAGGGGCAGGTCTCTTTCATGGAAGACCAGCAACCCGCTTCCTATCGTCTGCTCATTGAAAATAATGGTGGTCCCAATACCATTGCAGGGGTTGGGAGCATTCAATTGAGCGAGATTGGTGATAACACCACCGTTATTTATAAAGGAACGTTGACACTTAATAAACGCGGCACGCGCCTGATACCTGCGGTTACTAAAGGGGCTGTAAAGCTGTTGATTCAACAATTCTTTACATCTTTATCCGACCAGTTGCGTGTGGATCATCCACATATTGGAGAAGACGAGTTCGGCGAAGCAACAGATGTCGCGCCAATTTATTCCGTACCTGCTACATCTGAGGTTTCATCCTCTTTCATATACAAAATTGTGCGCATCCTTGGAGTGGGTCAGGGCAATGCTTTAGAGGAAGAGATCTGGGCACGGCGCATACGACAAATCGGTCTTCTCTCAGGCTTTCTGGTGTTGGTCTGGATTGGTACACGGCTACCGCGCAAAAGGTGAGTTGGTGATCTGGCTCTTATGGTTCCATCATTGAGCGCAGACGAGCTTTCCAATCATTATCATTATCGGGAGCCTGTTCGGGAGCGGAGACGCTCCAACTGCGCGTTCCATCTGCCGCTTTACTAGCGGAGGTACGACGCAGGTCGCCACCTTTGTCATTCAGGTTGCGCAACGCAGTCCATGCTGCTTTGCGCACATCTTGAACGGGATCATTAAGCAATTGGCGAATAGCTTCCTCTGCCGATTTCACATCCATACGGCCCAGGGCGCGAGCGCTGGCGGCACGTTCATCGGAAGTTGCGCCTTGTAGCAAAGGAAGAAGATCGGGGACCAGTTGGGGCAGAACCAGGTCACTGATCAGGCGTAGCAAACGACTTCGTCGCATGGGGTGAACAAGATGAGAGAGGGCGGCACGGCAATCGTCAGCGATCTGAGCTTTGTTTTTAATAATGCCCTTTGTCTTTGCCTCAGCCACGGCCATTTCTGGCGATAGAGAAGCTGTGCCACGCAAAAATGGCTCGATCCAGGGGGCAACATCATCGGGCTGATCGGTATTCTCATGTACCTGCAAAATGGAATGGTAGTTCTCGTCAAGCCAATGGTAGAGGGCCAGGGTCACTTCGGCATCGCGAGCAGCATATGCAACCATTGCCGGGGGCAAGGGACGGCGCGTCCAGTCCGTACGTTGCAGGCTCTTATCCAGGCGCATGTGGAACGCACGCTGCAACATTGCGGCTAGAGATGACTCGTGTTGACCAAAAATCGAGCGGCTCGTGGCTTCTAGATCATAATAGTGAACAACATTGAGTCCCCGCTCAGCCATCACGCGCATATCTCCGCCTGCGCCATGCAGCAGTACCACAATAGCAGGATTGCCGACCACAGCAATCAAGGGCGAAAGATCTTGCAGACGCAACGTATCTACAACAAAACAATGCCCATCGATAGCTATTTGCAACAATGCCAGGCGTGGAACCGTCGTTCCAGCTATTGCCTGATTACGAGAACGTGCCTGTGCAAATTCGGCATCAATTGCAACCACCTGGGACATACTAAGAACACCGACTGCATGCAATAATTGATCTCTACGATCAACCCAGACACGCTCCCCTTTTGGAGGGAGCTGACCAGCAGGTGCGGTTGGCCCAAGATAGCCCGGTTGTACAGGTTCCTGGTCCTCTGGCTCTGTCAGCGGCACATTTTCACTCAATGAACCACCATTTTCTACCTTCTAATGTAAATTGATAAGGCTGTGTATACACTATAACAGATTTCATAGCAAACGTATAGAGCATCTTTACATCTTTAATAGGACATCTATCTTGTAAGTTCGGTCAAGGCCCATCCACAGGATAAGCCTATCCACGAATTATCGGGTCAGGATTGACTTGTACCCAACCTCTTCCTATGTTAGACTAGTGACAAGTAGTATGTACTGCTCCATAAACAAAGAAAGATGCACTTTACTATGCTTGACGAAATTTTAGCAAATAACGCACGTTTCCTTCAGGAACATACATTGTCACCTATCGGCCATGCACCGCGCAAACATACCGCCCTGATAACGTGTATGGATTGCCGCCTGGTCACGATGTTTGAGGAGGCGCTAGGTCTGCAACGCGGAGATGTGCTGGAGTTACGCACAGCGGGCGCAACTATTCCTGAAGGGGAGCGTGCGCATGCGGCTAATGACCTTATTCGCTCCCTGGCCGGGGGCATCTACCTGCTTGGTGTGCGCAAAGTTCTGGTCATCGGGCATACGGAATGCGGCCTGGGCCATGTCAACGCGACCGCGCTAACGGCCTCTATGCAGGCGTTAGGGGTAGATCCACAAAAATTGATACAGCAAGAGGGGTTGGGGGATATAAATGGTCTGATGCGCTGGCTGGGTGCCTTTCAGGATGTACATGTGAATGTTAAAGAGGTTGTAGACGCAATTCGCACCAGTCCATTTCTGCCACACATTCCCGTGCATGGTCTGGTGATCGATATCAACAGCGGGAAATTGACGGTTGTTGATCGTGATGCCAGGGAAGCGAGTATGGCGTAGGGTGGGACGACGGACGCTTATAAATCGTGCCCCTACACCAGCGGCATAAGAGTAAATCATGGTCAATATGGTGTAGGGGCGCGATTTATAAGCCCGTCCGCTGAAAGGTTGCTAGACAACGTCGATTTTGTCGAAATCCGGGGTATAGGCCGAGCCGTTAGAGAAGGTTATGGTATTGTTCCCTGCCTTGAGGTTGACCGATATATTCATCGTTACCACCTCGTTCCAATCGCCAGTGGCTGCGAAACTGACGGTAAAGGATGTGCCACCGTTGATGCTAATATCGGCGGTACGATACGTACCCACACCATAGGTAGATGTGTCACCATCAATAACAGAAGGTGAGATCGACTCAAATAGAATAATATGCTGCTTAATTAGCTGATGTCAATGTTCCGTATGGAGATCTGATGATTATCCATGCAGAAAGGGGAAGATGCGTAGGGGCGGTACATACCCATCTTCGCAATGGTTCCTCCGGAGGGATGGGATCTGATTGGTGGTAGCGCAAAGGATATGCTACAATATTAGTCAAAGGTCACTATTGAACAATGAAACGACACTTATGAAAACACGTTCACAACCAATATCCCAGTGTATTACACTCCTGCTCACGCTTATCATCACTCTTACTCTTGTTGCTTGTGGTGGGACAAACAGCCCACAGGCAGGACGGGCAACGGCTATTCCCCAACCAACACAACCGACACAACCTGTTTCTGGACAACAGTTGCTGACAGGATCGGTAACGTATGTTGCATTAGGAGCGTCCGATGCGGTTGGTGTTGGTACCGACCAGCCAGCAACACAGGGTTATGTTCCTCTACTGGCACAAAAGCTGCCCAAGGATTCGCATCTCATCAATCTGGGAGTGAGTGGTATTCATCTGCATGAAGCACTCAGCCAGGAATTGCCCCTGGCGCTTACGACGAATCCGCGCCTGATCACAATTTGGCTGGTGGCAAACGATTTTATCGCCAACGTCTCATACACTAGCTATATGCAGGACTTAAATACGCTCCTGATGCGCCTGCGTAGTGGGACGCAAGCGCGTATCGTCATGGCAAATCTGCCTGATCTTACACGGCTGCCCATCTTCTCGCGTTTCAGTAAGCAGCAAAAAGCGACAACATTAGCAACGATCGTACGCTGGAACGCCAGTATCGCCAGTACAGCCAGGCGCTATAACGTCAGTATCGTCGATCTTATGTCCCAGGCCAGTCTGCTTACGTCGCATCCTGAATACATCAGCGGTGATGGCTTCCATCCGAGCGCAGCGGGTTATGTGCAACTGGCAAATCTTTTCTGGGAGGAGATCCGGTAGGGGCCGGACTGGTCCCAATATCGTAAATTATATTGACAATATATTTCCATTATGCTATCATCACTATCTAGAAATTTGTTGATCTGTATGCCCTAATGACTCTCATGGTGAACTGGGATCACGAGTTTCCTCTGAGTTTTCGCTAAGGAAGGAGAAATATGAGATACCTTCTCCAACTGTTCTCTTATTCAATTTCACTATGCCCACAGCTTCAACGGGCGGTTCCTTCTGGACCAGTTTCTGCTTACCCCCTGTCAGGTGGCCCGGCATTGAGCCATTCTTACATCACATGCAACATTTCTCGACTCGCCACCCTCCCTTCCACCCTCTTCCAGCAAAAAAATACAACTGGGGTATACAGGAAACTCCCTATCTAGACACAATGTTTTTGTGAAAATAGCAGTGGGTACGTTCCCACTATTCAAGGAGCGAAAGTATGAATGTACGGATACTACGAACAAAGAAGTTTTCCCTCTTTTTTGCCTTGCTAGTAGTTGCATCCCTGTGGGCTTTCGGGAACTCGCGCCCGCAGGTCATCCATGCCAGTGCGGCCCATCCTGCAGAAAACAATGGCCTTGGACAAACCCCTTTTATGGGGTGGAGTACATGGAGCTATGTGGGGAAAAATCCAACGGAAGCCAACATCGAGGCGCAGGCCAGGGTGGAAGCCAGCAAACTAAAGGCCTATGGGTATAACTACGTCTTGTTAGATGATTGGTATTATCTAAATCCAGCAACCACAGTGGATCAGTATGGACGCTGGGTGATTGATTCCTCCAAGTTCCCCCATGGCATTGCAGCAGTGGCAAACTACGTCCACAGCCTCGGCCTGAAGTTTGGTTTCTACCTCACCCCTGGTATTCCAGTGGCGGCGGTCAACCAGAATACGCCGATTGAGGGTACCAGCTATCACGCGAGGGATATTGCCGATACCAGTAAACACGAGATCAACTATAACTATGGTAACGGCCCTGGCGGCGGTAACGGCACAAAAAATACTGTCATGTACTACATCAATTATAGCAAACCAGGCGCACAGGCTTACATCAACTCCTGGGCGAATCAAGCTAGCCTCCTGGGGCATTGATTATCTGAAGATCGACGGAGTTGGATCTTTCGACATTCCTGATGTTCAGGCCTGGTCTACTGCGCTCAAACAAAGCGGGCGTCCCATTCTCTTCGACCTCTCCAACGAACTGAATATCAACAACATCAGTACCTGGCAGCAGTATGCCAATGCCTGGCGTATTGATGGTGATGTGGAATGTTACAACTGTGGGTCGAACCTGACCAACTGGGCCCATGTCACAACGCGTTTCACCGATGCTCCAAAGTGGGTTCAGGATGGCAAACCAGGAGGGTGGAATGACCTGGATGCGCTCCAGATCTCTGATGGTGCCCTCAATGGAATCAACAACGCCGAGCGGCAAACCTACATGACGCTCTGGAGCATCGAGGCGGCTCCCCTTTATGCTGGTGATGATCTAACCCGTATGGACAGTTATGGTCTCTCCCTGTTGACCAACACTGAGGTGATCGCGGTAGACCAGGCGGGGCACATTGCACATCCAGTCTCGCAGGCCTCGAACCAGCAGGTCTGGTTTTCCAACAACGGAAACGGTACCTATACTGTGGCCCTCTTTAATCTGGGCAGTGCGACCGCAACCGTGACGGCCAACTGGAGCAATCTGGGTTTCAGCGGTTCGGCGTCGGTACGTGATTTGTGGAGTCACAGCAACCTGGGCAGTTTCAATGGCAGTTTTGGTGCCAGCCTCGGTGCCCATGCCTCGCGCCTGCTGATGGTTACCCCTGGTAGTACAAGCGGCACATCCTACGAAGCCGAAGCCGGGGCCAATACCCTTGCCGGAGGGGCAGTCGCCGCGAGTTGTACGGCCTGTTCTGGCGGCAAAAACGTTGGCTATGTGGGCAAAACTGGCACGTTGCAATTCAACAATCTCAATGTCGCAAAGGCTGGTACCCACTCCCTGACGATCTACTACGTAGATGGAGATGCAGGTAGATCGGCCCAGATGAGCATCAATGGAGGTGCAACCAGCACCCTCAATTTCCATGGTACCAACGACAGCAACTGGGATAACGTGCAGAGCATGGTGGTCTCGGTTTCGTTGAATGCAGGTAACAATACGATCAAGTTCTCTAATGCGTCTAACTGGGCACCCGACTTCGATAAGATCACGCTCAGTTAAGTTCGTCTGATTGCGCACGGGTTTGTTCGCTCCGCTCACAAACCCGTGCCTTCCCCATTGCAAGCATGTGGTCCCTTGCAACCGCACTTATGGTTTTCCTTGCTTAGAATTGGAAAGCCCCTGACAAAGTCCTATTTCGTTGCAACCCCGACACACTATGTTATACTACTTCTATGGTTATAGGTGCTTGTGAAATCACATTACATCTGCCCGAATGCCACACATTGAAGGAGAAACGGCAGATTATTAAGTCTGTTCTCGCGCGTGTGCGCAATCAGTTCGAGGTAGCAATCGCAGAAGTCGAAGAGAACGACCTCTGGCAGATTGCGGTTCTCGGCGTTACCTGTGTCAGTAATAGTAGTCAGCATGCCAGCAATGTTCTTGAGAACGTGCGGCATTATATCGAAGAATCGCGTCCCGACATAGTTCTTTCTAATATCGAGAGCGAAATAATACATTGGTAAAGTTTTTGAGAAATATATATGTCGTTATCAATTGATATGTCTGATCTTCATTTACCGGCGTCCGCCTTCGTTGCAGGCGTGCGTGTTGATCGCGTTACTCAGGTGCAGGCGCTGGACGCGATCGAGCAAATCATAGCAATACGTCGCCAGCATGACAACCAGGTACAGTGTCAGCAGGTTGTTACGGTCAACCCTGAGTTTTTGATGATGGCCCAACACAATCATGAATTTCGCAACGCTATCAATGAGGCGACGCTGGTTGTTGCCGATGGTATGGGCATTGTGTGGGCCACGCGTTACCTGCGTGAAGCGGTCCCTGAGCGCATTACGGGCACCGATCTCTTGCCTGAACTGGCACGACGCTGCGCTGCGAAAGGGTATCGGCTCTATCTGCTTGGCGCTGCACCCGGTGTAGCGGAACTGGCGGCTGAACGGCTGTGCGCAGTGGCACCAGGGCTACACATTGCAGGAACATATGCCGGGTCACCAGCTCTCGCTGAAGAAACAGAGATTATCGAGCGTGTGCGTAATGCACAGGCTGATGTGCTCTGTGTCGCTTATGGAGCACCTGCGCAGGATCTATGGATTGCGCGTAACCTCGCACGTTTGCCCGTTGCGGTTGCGATCGGCGTTGGAGGCGCATATGACTTTCTCTCCGGTCGACAGCAACGTGCGCCAGAGATTATGCAACGGAGCGGACTGGAATGGCTGTATCGTCTTTACCGTGAACCCTGGCGCTGGCGTCGTATGCTTGCCTTACCACAAAGCGTCCTTGTAGTTCTATTGAAAGGGCGCGGCAAATCATGATACTTAATGGCTCCACCCTTGAAACGACACCAACCCGCTTGCATTCACTGATCGACTCTTTTAAGGGAAAACGCGTCCTGGTCATTGGCGATATGGTGGCCGATCAATATTTAATCGGGCGACCGACGCGCATCTCGCGTGAAGCACCCGTCCTGATCCTTGAACTGGATGAAGAGCGCACTATTCCCGGTGGTGCCAGTAATGTTGCCGTGAACGCCAATTCACTGGGCGCGGAAGTCTTTCTGACCGGGGTGGTCGGCGATGATCTTCCTGGTCAACAACTACGTAAAGCTATCGACGATCTGCATATGCATCAGGAGGGACTCTGCGTTGATGGGACGCGCCCTACCTCCACCAAAACGCGTATTATGGCTGGAAGTCCACAGATCGTTCAGCAGCACATCGTACGTATCGACCGCGTGGATACGTCGGAACTGATAGCTTCCTGCAAGCGGCAGATTCTTGATTATATCGAACATATGCTTCCTTCCATCGACGCGATCGTGCTCTCCGACTATGAGAATGGCGTTATCAGTCCTGATATTATTGAGGCATGTATTCCTGCCGCCCGTGCACTCAATAAAGTCATCGTTGTTGACTCGCATGGTTCCCTCTTCCGCTTCCAGGGCGTTACCGCGCTCACGCCCAATCAGCCAGAAGCAGAACTGACGCTGGGCATGACCATTACAAACCAGGCTGAGTTGAACGAAGCCGGGCAGCGTTTGCTCAGTGGAAGCAAGGCACATAGTGTGCTGATTACGCGTGGCAGCGAGGGCATGAGCTTATTTGAAGAGGGCAAGGCACCTCTTCACCTTCCCATTCATACCCTGCCGTTCGCCAGCGAGATTGTAGATACCAATGGAGCAGGCGATACGGTTGCCGCAACATTCACGCTGGCATTGACGGCGGGAGCTGGTATGGCCGAGGCGGCGTATCTGGCTAATGCAGCGGCAGCACTTGTAGTCAGGCGGCTGGGCTGTGCCAGCAATACACCAGAAGAATTGATGAGCGTGCTCGGATGAACGAACTTTCCTCTCAACAGAAACTGATGCCACGTGCACTCCTCGCTGAAGAGGTGCATGCAAGACAGTATGCAGGAGAACTTGGCGTCTTCACCAATGGTTGCTTCGATCTGCTGCACCTTGGTCATGTGCGCTACTTGCAGGAGGCACGCAACCTCGGCGACTTCCTGGTACTGGCATTGAACAGCGACGCCAGCACACGTATCCTCAAGGGACCGGGACGCCCTCTCGTTCCAGAGGAAGAACGGGCCGAAATTCTGGCCGCACTCACGTGTATTGATTATGTAACGATCTTTGGCGAGACGACCGCGAGTGCCCTCATTGAATTGGTGCAACCGGCAATCTATGTAAAAGGCGGCGACTATGCAGGTGCCGGAAGTGATATACCAGATACCAGTCGGTTGCCTGAAGCAAAGGTAGTGCAGGCGTATGGTGGCAGTGTGCGGCTCATTCCGTATCTTCCACAGCATTCAACAACGGAACTGATCACAAAGATCAAACAGCTATAGCAGTGCGTTGGGAGGAATGCTACTTATTTAGAGGTAGTATTAGGAGCTTTATAGGCATGACAAAAAATTCTACTAAAAAAACACGACATAAGAATACACATCCAAGAGGGAATAGCAAGGAAAAGGTACGTATAAAAGCGGCATCGATTGCAACGATTGCACAGGTTGAAGAAAGCACATTACCCATAGAGGAAACATCGGACGTTGAAGCACCTATCGAGGAAGCGGTACCTCATATTGAGGATGTGGCAGCGTCTCCGACGGGTATAGTTGAGCGAGCGCCGGGGGTGATAGTAGAAACAACTGAGACCACAGCTAAAAGTGGACGAGGGCACATTGTTAAATCGGCGGCGCTCATCTCTATTGGCAATCTGGGTAGTAGTTTGTTGGGGATGGTGCGGCAGATTGTTGTGACTTCGTTAGGCGCGGAATTTGCAGGTCCCTTCAACGCCGCCATCACACCGATCAATACTTTCTATCAGTTGCTCGTTAATGGTTCAACGGATGGTGCCCTTATACCAGTTTTTAATGAATATGCAGCACCTGAAAAGCGTCAGGAAATGCGACGAGTCGTATTTACCGTCGTGAACTTGATTTTAATTATTGCAATAATCTCTTCCATTGTTTATGCTTTTGTCTCTCCCTGGCTCATCAATCATCTGGTATCGGATTTCACAACATCTGAAAAACCACTCACACTTCTGTTTTCGCAGATTATTTTCTTTTCACTGATAGTGCTAGGTCCATTCGCCGTACTTCTGGCTGCTCTCTTCTCTCTCAAGGAGTTTGGTTGGCCGGCCTTTGCCACCGCTTCTTATCATGCGGGCATTATTTTGGGCGTAATAGTATTTTACTTTATCGGCTCACATTATATTGGCCCATTAGCCTTACCGTTTGGTTTACTTATAGGTGCGACGGGCCAGCTCGTTCTGCTGCTACCGGGTATCCATACCCAGCGCCTCTACTATTTATTTGTATTGGATCTCAAACATCCAGCACTACAGCGTATTATCAAGCTTTACTGGCCCATCGCAATTAGCTATGTTTTTTCTATGGTCATGGTTTTTCTAGACATTTATTTACAGCAAGCAACTCGTGATAAAGCAGCAGCAGTTACGGCGATGGCGGCGGCAACTACCTTAATTCAGTTCCCGGTAGGACTTGTAGCTCAGGCGCTCTCCGTTGCAGTTTTGCCTACACTCTCTCAACAGGCACGCGAGGGTAACGGCGAAGATTTCAAGGCTACACTGATGCTTGGTTTCCGTCTAGGCTTACTACTCATGATTCCTGCCATGACAGGATTACTCATACTACGCTTGCCAATTGTATACTTGATTTTTATGCACCATAATTATAATACAGCAAATGCTAACCTTACAGCTCTTGCGTTGCAAAATTATGCCTATCAGTTACCCTTTGTAGCACTTGACCAGCTACTCATTGCCGCGTTTTATGCGCGAAAAAACACGAAGGTGCCTGTAATTACGGGAATTGTCTGTTATCTTTTTTATCTTGTTGTAGCCCTCCCATTTTATAGAACTATTGGGGTGGCGGCCCTGGCGTTTGCAAACACGGTGCAAATTTCTGCGCAATCGATCATTCTGCTAATCCTTCTCAGAATGGCGATTGGCCCATTGAATATACGCAAGACCATTCCTACTATTCTGAAAATCGGTTTTGCGGCGCTCTTGATGGGTGTGGCGGCCTGGTTTGTGCAGTTGGGGCTTGCCCATGTCGCGCTCTTCTCGCTCAAGTCTATTCTGGGACAATTCCTGACCCTGATTATTGCTGGTGGGAGCGCGGTAGTGATTTATTTTGGTACTATTCTGCTATTCAAGGTGGAGGAGATTACGATGTTGAGGGGTATTGTGCGGGCAAAAGTTTTGCGCAGGTAATACACAGAAAAGGGAAACGTTTATTGAACATTTCCCTTTTCTGTGTATTAATATAATCAAGCATTAAGATGCAGCTTGATATTTCTGTGGTTTATAGTGAGGCAAAGGCACTGGTTTACCTTCAGCTTGAGCAGCTTCAAGCCATGCACCTTTGGCAATCAAGACCTCTTTAAGCGCTTCTTCTGGAGTATCACCAAAAGCGGAACAGAATTTAAGGTCTGGAATATCGGCAATATATCCTTCATCTTCATCGGAATAGAAGATATTAATGTGGTAATCCTTCATCTCTAGTCTCCTAAATCAAGGTTATATCGTTCGACTAACTCCAGAAACTCACGAACTTGATAGGGTTTTGCTTTCCCATTCTTCGATTGTATATTGATAAGTTCGGGTATTAATGGGTGAACAAAAATAAAGTGGCTTCCTCTTATTCGCGACAAGCTAAAACCAAAGGCTTCTACAAGCATAACCATTTCATGAAACGAGATATTCTTTGAACTAGCTAAAACTTTCTCCAGTAACTTTCTCTTATTCATACACTCTCCACATCATTATTCCCTACACTCTATTATACACTCTTCCCGAAAAATACTGAGAGGAAGAAACACACACCAGGATAGTACAAGCTGCCTCTCATCCATTCTTTTACCTAAAATACTACACAAGAAGCATTTTACTATTGATGATTTTTGATGTATACTTATATAGTAAAAGATGTAATATACAAGCTAGCTGTTTATTTGGAAAAGTAGGAGTGTGGAAATGAACGAGGTCACTATTGTACATACAGCCATTGTTGACAGTCATCAGGCGGGTATTAGTCTGGGTTTACAGGTGCGTGAGAACTTGCTGGCACCACCTGATATCATTATTCTTTTTGCTGCTCCACAGTATAAGCATGGTGAACTTTTGCGGGCGCTCAAGCAGAGTAGCCGGGCCAGGCTTATCATTGGTTGTTCATCAGCGGGTGAGTTCACAAGTTACGTACAAGGAACGGGATTAGCGTGCGCTATTGCGCTGCATTCCAATGAGATGTCTTTTTCAATAGGGCTTGGTCGTGCCCTATCCAAAGATTGCGAGGAAGCGGCCAGGGGCGTTGTAACAGGCTTTCAGCATTCCGCGCCATGGAATTATAAGTATCATACGCTCCTGATGCTGGCTGATGCGTCGAGTGGTTGTGTAGAGGCCATTGTGCAAAAGCTTACGCTATTAACAGGAGGGATATACGAAATTTTTGGAGGGGGAGCAGGAGACAATGCCCAATTTTCCTATACACCAGTGTTCTATGACACAGAAGTAGTAACGGATGCGGTTGTCACGTTGGCAATACATTCCCGTAAGCCAATGGGGATTGGGGTCCAGCATGGATGGCGTCCAGCGGGTCTTCCAATGGATATTACCTATGCCAAAGGGCTGGAACTGATCAATCTAGATGGTAAGCCAGCAGTAGAAGCATTCCGCATGCATGCTAAAAGTAGTGGACAGGTATTTGACGAGGAAAATCCACTTCCTTTCTTTCTGCACAACTGTCTTGGTATTGAGGGGGCAGGTTATCACCTGCGTGTTCCGGTTGCTATCAATGCCGATGGCTCACTCCACTTCGCTACTGAAATTCCTACAAGCGGTACAGTTGTTATTATGAACGCTCATTCTACCTCACCGATTACAGCGGCTCGTGATGCGACTAATGAAGCGCTGCGTAAATTGTATGGTTGTAAGCCAGCATTTGGACTCTTTTTTGACTGTGTGGCAACACGCATCAAGCTGGGGACAGGTTTTGGTTGTGAGCTTGCGGCGGTGCAGAACATACTTGGGGATGTGCCCTTTGCCGGGTGCAATACCCATGGACAGATTGCACGCCATCATGCCCAGTTCAGCAGTTTCCATAATTGTACGGCTGTAGTCTGCCTCATTCCTGAGTAGAAAGGGTCAAAAGGTTCTTTGTGAACGTTTGAATTGCGTTTGTATGCGAACAATGAGCCAGGGAAGAATGATGACGGCGGCGATAGTTATCCAGAGAGCGGTTGCGATGGAGAAAAGTCTTCCGAAAAGGAGGGCACCGAGCCAGCCGCTACAAAAGGAGAGGATCGCGCCGATCAGCAGGAACGTGAGGAGGTCAAGTCCCTTAGAGCGTGACCAGAGGGCAGGCTGCAGGCGAGCCATGTATACCATGAAACCAATGAGTATACCCATACAGAACCAGATAAGTGGTAGTAGCAAACGTGCACCTCCATCTTTTATTATGAACTGGCGACCAGTATTTTATTCAACAGACTAAAAAGATGAGAGCCATCTCCGAGGATGAGTCCGAGATTAGAGTTCGCACGCACCTCGACATGGTTAAAAATGTGAAACTCGACGTAATCATAAGGATGATGGAGTTTAGAGAGAGCTGTTGCGAAAGCCCGTGATTTGGTGACTGGAACAAGGGTATCATTGCGGTCATGCAACAGGTATACAGGAGCAAGAAGTTGTTGAAGCACACGACCGGGCGAAAGCCTGGCTAATTGTACATGGATAGCAGGTGGGAGTGCCGCAATATTTGTTTCGACGCGTTGCGGCTCGTCCCCTATAAGCAGATGATAGGCGGCTTGAGCGCCGGGAGAGAGCGAGCTGATCTCGTTCGTCGCCAGGGGAGTATTTGTGCTGACGGCGTTACCAATCAGATCTTGCTCATTCTGGGCAAAATCTTGCGTGATAATATTGGAGATGGTCTGAAGGGGCACAATGTTTGGAATCCACTTCTCCTGTTTGCCATCAATATCTAATGCGCGTCGACCAAAAGCACGCAGCAGACTGGTTGTATTGAAGTAGCCGCCGAAGAGGGTAAGATAAGCAACCTGCGTGCGAATGCGAGGATCAGCGGCGGCGAAGCAGGCCAGAGGTACACCGCCACTAAATGCAATGATGCCACTATGGCTATGTTGCATGCCGGGGAGATGGCTCAGCGCATTGAATGCCTGTACGGTCGCGTCGCTATCCTGCGCGGTGATCATATAATTTGCGAGTGCGGGTGTCAGCATATCCATAACCACGAGTCCGGCGCGAGCCATTTCCTGCGAAAGGTTCACCAGTTGCGGATCGCGTCGATTATCGCCGACACCTGGAATGATTAAGACGCCGCTACGGGCAGCGGCAAACAGCGGTGCAGGAGTTGTGGGCTGATAAACATCCAGGTTTACCGTTCCGGTGGCGGAAGGGACCGTCATCTGAGTATGGCTGATGGGATCGCCTGTGAGGGCCAGAGGAGCCGATTGGGATGTGCTGAGCAGGGCGGGCAAGATCAATGCGGAACGGACGGTGGCCCATCCCAGGGGGAGACAGGAAAGAAAAAAGCCTGCCGCGAATAAAAGGAGCAGGGCGATACGGAATACGAGTATCGGGGATCTACGCGAACGGCGCGGGGTGGCAAGCTGCTTGTCTTCTGCGGTCTGTAGATTTTCCATCTGTGCATTTATTTCCTCTGCTGAGATTTTATTGTTCTTTATCTATTCATACGTAGCATTATGCACAGTTTATCACCAACCGTATTGACCAGCTTTGTTATTGATAGCGCAATGCTTCGGCAGGAGTGATTCTACCGGCTTGCCATGCTGGCAATACTGCACCTAGTAGTGAGGAAAGGAAGGAGATGCCAACGATGATGCCCAGTTGTTGCCAGGGGATGGTAAACACCAGGGCGGTCTGATATTGCTCGAAGAAGTTGACGGCGAAGATATTGTGCGCTAGAACCAGGCCAAGAATGATGCCTAATACGCTTCCCAGTACACCGATCGTAAAGGATTCGAGCAGGAAGGCCCCTTGTATCAGGCGACGTGGGCAACCGAGAGCTCGCAACATACCAATCTGCTGGCGGCGTTCAATGACTGCACGCGTACCTGTAATTGCCAGGGCAGCGACACCCAGCAGCAGCGTCATAGCCACCACGCCTAGCAGGACATTGCTGAGCAGAATACGTGGGCCACGGATTTGCAAGATGGCATCCTGTAATACAGTCGTCTCCAGGCCATTGTCCAGGTAGGCTGAGCCAAGCGCCAGCGCGAGAGTGCGTGCATTCTGTCCAGGTGCGACCTTAAAGTAATAGGTTTGCATCTCAGGTTGAGTTGGATCGATGCCCGTTCCGACGCTGGCGGCACTGGCGGCTCCACGCTGGATATACAAGCCGAAGTGATCGCTATTACTATTATCGACAATGCCAATAACTGTCAGTTTCATTGCCTGCTGCAATTGCGTACCGGTCACCCAGAGTGGCACGGCTGGAAAAGTTGTATCGCCCTGATACACACCACTCAGGGCAAAAGTTATATTTGGGTCGAGGCCGGGAGGAGTTGCGGGAGACCCTGCATTGGTCGCCGTAGGAGAATTAGGATCGTAAACAGGCGAATTGGTGCTTGCGTTCGGATTATAGGGCAGAGCACTACTATCAATCAGAGCATAGTTGGGATGCGTCTGCAATGCTTGCCAGACGGCGCTATCGCTGTTAAATCCCTTTGCGCGTGCCGTAAGGTGTAAGCCGTAGCCCTGCAAGAAAGCGCCGCTGATCAATTGAGCTGGATAGAACGACCAGCGTGGTGCGATGGAACTGGGTTGAATGACGCCGATGTCCGTTGTACTACGCACGCCAATGGCGGAGAAAGCGCCGGGATTGATGCCATGTTGTGCCAGTGATGTAGTCAGGTCTGGCAACGATTTGAAATAGGCCGTAGCCTGGATATCATAGCCGCCCGTCTGCACATTAATGTTCGTGTATGTGTTCGTCATGGCGTTGGTAATAACGGCCATTACCGTCATAGCAAAAACAACCAGGCTGAACATCACCACACTCAAGCCGGTGCGAAAACGGCGCTGTAACGGGTATGCCGAGGCCAGGCGTGACATAGCATAAACGCCAGGGAAGCCTGAAACGAGGGCCAACAATGGATTGGCAAACAGGTGTGCATTAACAATAATAGCCCAGGCGGTGCCCAGCACCATCATCAGCCCGGCGACAAAAAAGATCTCAATGCCACCCTGGAAGCGGGGCAGGCCCAGGGAGGCCAGCACATCAAATGGCAGAGCCCAATACGCCATCAGAGCCAATCCCACAACGGCTGCAAAGATACCGGACAGAACTCTACGACGGTCGCGGGGACGCTCACGATGTAGAAGCGATGCGAACAAGAGAACCAGGCTTTCCAGGACTGCTTTTATCAGAAGGGCACCCCCTACGATTAGCAGTGAGAGGCCAAGGGAGAAGAGGATAATCTGCGTACTTTCTAATCCCTGTTGGAGCAACCAGATGCCAGCCAGTAGCGGCAGAAAGCCCAGGCGTATGAGGGTGGCGACAAAGCGAACGAGAATATCGGGAATCAGTTCAAGAAAGACACGGCGGAAACGACGAGCGTTTTTTTGCACCAATGCATCGCCGCCCTGACGAAGCAATTGGAAGAGACGAGCGCCTAATTCCCCTAATGTAAAGGTTGCACGTCCAGGCTCAGGCAGGTCGCGCATGGCCTCAACGACCGTCATACGACTGACGAGCCAGGATGAGATAGCGACGGAGCAGAAGGTGAAGATTACACCCAGGCAGTATGCAATAATCAGGCTATGTGGCTCAAATGTCAATTTGAGGGGGAAGTTAAAGCTTTGCAATAATGGGCCAAGCAGGGCAACCAGCGCAACGCCAGCCAGCAGGCCAAAGAGCAGACCAACGAAAGAGGCCAGGAGATCATAGACCGTACCCTCAAAGAGGAACATGAGAATGAGGTGGCGACGTTGCACACCAATTGCACGTGCCATGCCCATCTCTGAACGGCGTTCGGCTGCCAGCAACACAAAAATCAGAAAGATGAGGAGCAGGCCAATTGCCAGAGCGAAGAGGGTAAAGAGAGCAAAGATGCGCGTGAAGATATCTTCCGCGTTCTGCGATGCCAGTACACCCTGTTCTTTCACCTGAATGACATGAACAAAATCGCGCGGAATCCACTGATTTAACGTATCGGTCACGTTCTCTGAGAGATCCAGGCCACTCAGGCCGGTGCCATGATTGGCAACATAGATCTCGTTAATAGCATCGGGGTCATGTTCAATGCGCCGGAAGTAATCGACCTGAGAGAGGATATAAGGACCATCACCGACCAGGCCACCATTATTCACAACGGCAGCGACATGCATGACGTAGCGTTGACCTTGCCAGCGTTGCGAATACAGGTAGAGGGTATCGCCGGGCTTTGCATTCAGCAATTGAGCAAGTGTCTGATTCAGGTAGACGCCATCAGATGGAAGGGCTGCAATGGTGAGCTGGCGTTTGTTGGCGATATTCTGCATGCCACCAAAGCTGCGTTCACTGCCGGCGATGACGCCCAGTGCAGTCACTTGCGAACGTACCTGGCGTGAAGTCTGGTCGGCGACCAGAAGATTTTGTTCGCGCAAGGCTGCTGCGACAGCAGCAATAGAAGAGGCTTGAGGAGCCTGGCGAGCAATGCCATAATACACTCTATCAGGATACAGACCAGCGGGACCACGTCCACCCTCGATCAGTTCATCGACGCTACCAAGATTGTAGACCGCAATACTCTTCACGGCTGAGAGCATAACATCGCCCGTTGTCAGTACGCTAGAGAGGAGCGTTGTCGAAAGCATCAAGGCAAAGACGATCAAGATCATCTGGGTACGGCGGCGTGGAATGTTGCGTACACCGATCTTGAAGAAGATCCTATTGCCAATAGCCAGCAGTAATGTTATGCCAATAATAACGCCACTGATGATTACCAGGACGGTTGCGAGCGTATCGATTGGAAGGCCAAAAAGTTGAGTCATTATTTATGTCTTTAAAGTCTGATAAAAGAGTTGCGCGATCTGCGCGTATCCGATTGTATCAGGGTGGAAGCCATCATTACTAACGTATTCGGGATGTTGTGCGAGGTCGCTCTGGTAAAGATCCACGAGCAGGGCGGAATGACGAGCGACACTGGTGGCAATGGCGGCGTTATAAGCCAGGATCTGTGTGCGTAGTGTTTGCAAATTGTAGGATTTGAAGCGCGGTAAGAGCGTAATATCCGGTACATTTGCCACTGCGATGCGTGCATGTGGGAGCGAGGTCCGTAAACGCGCCAACAACAGATCAAGATCATGAGCATAGGTAGCTACGGGCACGTTATCAGCCAGGTCATTGACGGCTAACCAGACCGTGACGAGGTTGGGATGTGCATCAAGAGCGATCGGCAATTCGACGCCCAGAGCACTATGTACGTCTATATTTGGCACACCTAGATTAAGGAGGTGTATATTTCTGCCCAGCAGGGTTGAGAGATCGGCGGGCCAGTTCTGTGTGTCTGGATCATCGGCTCCGACCCCATACGTGTCAGAGGCACCCATTGCGACGTATGTCAACGTGCTGGATGGTTGTTGTAGAACTGTTGTTGGCGAACTCTGTTGATTTGTTGAAAAGAGGTTACAGGATACACAAAAGAAGAGCAAACAGCAGACAAAAAAACCAGCGCATATGCGAGAAGCAATGCGCTCTTGAGAACTTTGATAATTTTTGATGCAATACCTGAACCGACCAGAAATCATGTCGTGGGTATCCTTACCAGGATTGTTATTAGTGGATCACCACGCTCAAGATAGATATCGCAGCAAAAAGTATCACAAGGACAATAGTAATATTAAAGATCAGGCGTTCTACGCCGCGTCGGGTCTTGAAGACAGAGCCGGCGCTACTGCCGCCGAAGATGCTGCCTAGACCGGCACCACGTACCTGGAGCAGAATAAACACAATAACGGCCACCGCAATGATAATCTGCACGATGCGGAGGGCTGGAACCCACTGTGCCAAAGGATTGTCCTCGCTTTCCTGATGTACGAACTAATTTCTGGCAAATTATATCACAGCCGGGGCCATACGTCGAGTAAGCGTCTAGCCTTTTTTTCCTACGCCGATGCATGGGCCTGTTCGTGACAATCCGGGCATAATACAATAAAGTAGTCAGGATTATAACGTGTCAGCAGATTTTTCGAGAAGTGGAGGGTATGTAACTGCAAGGCATCATCGTGCTGAGCACATTGCCGACACCTGTTGTTTGCCTGTTCGCGCAGAGAATATTTGAGCGAGTTCATCTGGCTGACGTGAAAGACATCCAGGCTTACATGGAAAAGCAATCCACCCAGGATCAAAGCTAGCAGGCGTGAGCGCAAACGGATCGCGAGGAACAACAATGTGCCCAGTACTAACGGGTGATGCAATAGACGAGCCTGTGGCAACTGGGGAGGGTCGGCCTGACCGAAGTAGCGTACAGCGGCGCGTAAGCTTAATGTGCGATAGGTTATAGCATGCCAGAGATAGTGATCAACATCGATGAGCAGGCTGGCGGCAAAGGGAATCCAGACATCTTTTTTGAGCAACGGCGCGGTTATGAGGGCCGCGGCGGTTGATATTTTCACGTGTTCCTGTATTTGCATAGAAATATCCTCATGGGCGTCGTAAACGCGGGCGCGATCAATATGGCCCCTACGAGAGCCACGCCGCTGAGTATAACGATTCCATCATGGCATGTCAACGAGCTAAAAATACAACAGAGTGAACATTTATTACACGTTTAGAACGTAGTTGTTTATTTGCCCTTGCCCCTCAACCGTATCCATTTATTTACAACCACTTCTTAACCGTATCTTCTCATCATTACCAGGGGTACTATTCTATGCTAAGGGTGAGTAGTTCTGGGGTTATTTATTTAAGGGACTTATGTGGATGGGGGATGGCGCATTGTATATACCAAAGGTTGGAATTGGCGATACTTCAGGGCTTGTTTATGAGTCAAGCAAACAGCAATAATGACATTATAATCAAACGAGAGGGAGCCTATATATGGCGACGAAATTTGAAAATGCCTTACAGTCAAAACAAATGGAGAAGGGGATAGGGGGCGAAGAGAAGCGTGTGGGATGTAGTGTTGGAATCATGGCATATAACGAAGAGGCTAATATTGTACGTACACTACATGCAGTGCTTGCCCAGGAGGGGCCATCGGTGCGCCTTGAAGAGGTGATCGTCGTTGCCAGTGGGTGTACTGATCGTACTGTCCCGCTTGTAGCCGAAATTGCGCAACAAGAACCGCGTGTGCGTCTGTGTGTACAGGAGAAGCGTGAAGGGAAAGCCTCTGCCATCAACCTTTTTCTGAAAGAGGCGACGAGCGAGATTGCGATATTGATCGGGGCCGATGTTATACCCGACGAAGCTGCGCTTGAAAATCTGTGTGCGCCATTCAATGATCCTGAAATTGGGATGGTAGGTGGTCGTCCGGTGCCAGTGAATGATGCAGACACTTTTATGGGCCATTCCGTTCACCTTCTCTGGCGTCTTCATGATCAGGTTGCGCGTGAACAACCAAAACTTGGTGAAGTTATCGCATTTCGTAATGTTATTTCAGGAATTCCTACAAACAGTGCGGTCGATGAAATTTCTATTCAGGCGCTTATTTCTCAACTTGGTTATAAATTGCTTTATAAACCTGAATGTGTTGTTTATAATAAAGGACCAATTAACGTAAGTGATTTTCTAAAGCAACGTCGTCGTATCTATGCCGGCCATCTCAAAGTGCGCACACAACAGAAGTATGAAGCCAGCACGATGAAGGTTAGTCCGATCGCACGTCAGCTTTTTGCTTGTCGCGACTTCACGATGGGGAGTCCGAAACAGACATTGTGGACGGTTGGAGCGGTGACATTAGAGGGATATGCACGTATTCAGGGCCATTACGATTACTGGCGTAAGCGCGAACATCATATCTGGCAGATGGTTGACTCGACGAAAGACCTGGAGGCGGGGCTGCGAAAAATGCGCCGCATCTGCAACGCTCAAAGCGTGATCGTGTTCCGTCTCATCCTGGAAGGCGCTGTGGGCAATGATGTTCATCGTGAGCGCGAGGATCGGGAAGCTACCGAAGCTGCGCGTAAATTGCTACCCGAACTGCGGGCAAAACTCCGTAAAGAGGATAAACTTTCGATCAATGGCCCTGGCATTATGACAGCCGTGATTCGCGCCGAGCAACAGGGAGCTGAAATCGTCGCGCATCGTATCATACAAGCTGTTGAAAACACCACCAGCCTGCGTATTGGTGGGCGTGAAGTGAAAGTGACGGCTGCTTATAGCTCGCTTACATTTAGCTCAAAGGCTGCAGATGGTAAAATGACCGTGAGCGGTCCCCTCATGGAAGAAACTTTGCTGGCAGCATTGGCTGAACAAAATGAGGACCAACAGGCATAAGCAATAATTGCATTCTGTGGGGGCCGCGTTGACGCCTGGGCGGTGTCAATGCGGCCCCTACATTGATCTTCCTCTACAACAACCACTAAAAGATGATTTGGTAACCCCCAGTACACTATTTACAGGATGCACGTATGTGCTATTACCTGAAAAGGATTTCCTCTCGTCATTGTTTTGAACAGCACTATACCTCGGCTGTCCATCTGGATATGCTGACGTACACACATCTTGATTCCTGGAGGAACACTATGCAGAAATTGACACGACGCAGGCTTATCAGACAGGCTTCTATCGGTGTTGGCGCTGTTGGCGTGCTGACGGCCACTACCATCTCCACAAAGACGAAATACACAGGCAAAGCTTCCGCTGCAGCGAACAAATCTGTGCTTGCAGCGGGTGAGGCCCTCGTAGTCTATGTCACCGATGCTGAGGCGGGTACCCTTACCGTCTTACGTGGTGAAAAGGCGACCACAGTTAACGATGTTGCTCTTGTTCAACATATCTTATCGCTCTAATTGCAGTACCTTTAATTTCAGTACCCTTAAGCGGGTCGAGAAAGAATAGTAGCACCTGCGACCTCTAGTGAGCAAAGTATAGCTCTCAAAGCCGAAGAGGTTAAGAGGAAATGCACTAGAAACGTCTTGTCTCTCTTCTGAAGAGAGACGTTCTCCATTGTATACTTGCGAGGTAGTTTTATGTCATCACATCGTGAAGCCCCAGAGATTTCCAAAGATCCGGTAGCAGATAATACCGATGTATACGCTTTTGTTAGTCCTAATCGTACTGACACAGTGACCTTGATCGCCAATTTTATTCCATTGGAGGGTCCAGATGGTGGTCCCAACTTCTACGAGTTCGGCGATGATGTTCTCTATGAGATCCATGTCGACAATGATGGAGATGGCGATGCAGATATCACTTACCGTTTCCGCTTCAAAGTAGAGGTACGCAACCCTGATACATTCCTCTACAACACTGGCCCTATCACGTCACTCAGTAGTCCCAACTTCAATCGACGCCAGTTCTACTCAGTAAGCAGGATTGATGACGAGGGGAGTGAAACGGTTCTAGCTTCAAATCTATCTTGCCCCCCCTGTAATATTGGTCCACGCTCCACGCCTAACTATGGTGAACTGGCTAAGGATGCTACACATACTCTTTCTGATGGAGTGCGCGTCTTCGCCGGACAACGACTTGAAGGGTTCTATGTTGACCTTGGCTCCGTCTTTGATCTTGCCGATCTGCGACCATTCCAAAATCTACATCTGATCCCTACGGGTGCTGCCCCTGGCGTTGACTCGACGAAAAATGTCAACGTTCACACTATTGCGATTCAGGTTCCTAAGCATCATCTAACAAGGCACGGAGTACTTCCAACGAGTTCTCGAGATCCCCATGCCGTTCTTGGCGTCTACGCTTCAGCAAGCCGACGTAAAGCACGCATTGCAGAGAGAAATGGCAGAAAGTATGAGGCTGGCCCATGGGAACAGGTCTCGCGCCTGGGCAATCCGCTAATCAACGAGGCTCTCATCCCAATGGGCAAGAAGGACTTGTGGAATTCTTTGTCGCCTTCTGATGACCATCAATTCCTTGAGTATGTACAACACCCGGAACTGGCAAAATTGTTGCCGATCCTCTATCCAGGTGTATTTCCACATCTGGCAGCCTATAAAGCTGCCCGTGCTGACCTGACTGCCATTCTACTCACTGGTATTCCCTGGGGGATTATCCCTAACTTCCAGAACTACACAGGCTCGAAGCCGGCTGACATGCTGCGCTTGAATATTGAGATCAGGCCGGCAAAGAATCCAAACCTGCTTGGCATTTTAGGTGGAGACCTGGCTGGTTTCCCGAATGGACGGCGCGTCTTTGATGATGTTTTCACGATTGAACTACGTGCGATTGCTGGGGTAACCATTCCACTGGTCGATCATAGTTACACGCCGGATGGGGCTGCAGGTCTGGTTACAGATGGCGTGACCCCCAATCTGCACACACGTTATATGTCACAATTTCCCTATCTCGGTCTGCCATTGAGCGGATTTGACGTTCCGGCGGCGTAGAACATTGTTCGTATAGGGGCACGATCATGCAGTTTAATTAATTTAATCCGCATATCGCAATCGTATGTGGTTTATTTATTAAACTGCATGATCGCGCCCCGGCTCTTGACCGGGTAGCATAAACAAGGGGAGAACAGAAGATGCCTGAGAAATCTGCCGGATGGGTACATACTGGACATGCTGTGCTCGATATTGGTGACGATATTGGGGCACTGATCATCCATTCCAGGCCTGAGTTATGTGGTCGGCAGATCGACGTAAGTCCAAAGGGACGCACATGGCAACGGACACATACAGATGTTCTGGAACGACGCACAAATGGTTATTCCAGGTTCGCTGCCCTCTTTCTTTCCTTGCCAGCCGAAGACTATATCATCTGGAGTGACAATTCACGACCTGTAGGGGAGATTACCATTGCGGGTGGGCAGGTGGCGGAGATCGATTGGCGTCACCTGCTTCCTGAAGTGCTTTTCTCCTCTCTAGCTCCTATCGGTGCGCCGGACCTTCTTCCACCACGGTATCGCGATGGCAAAGGGGTCTGCGCGGCTCCCATGGGCACCGCTCCAATGCGCTACAACGAGGTAGGGCAGGTGGAGTGGGATCAGATGTGGACGGACTTCTGTGATCTGGCGCTGGCGGGCGGTCCTCCCCACCGGGGTACGTTGTTGGAACCTGTCTTGCCAGAAGAGGTTCTGGCGCAGCGGGAAGCATATGAATGCGTCGTTGCTGAAATCAGGCGAGGTTTGGAGATGGTTACTGGCCTGACTGTAATCACAAACAAACAGGTTGGATGGGTTGGTTTACAATGCACTGACGAGGAGATGGCGCTGTGGCTCCTGCGTGCGATTGTCGTCGAAAACGTGTGTGTACGACGAGAAGGAAGCGTGCTGTGGTTGCCTGCGGGACCAGCCTTTCAGCTTGAAAAAGAGATCAAGAATGTTATTACCGTGGTTGCAAAAACATACCACTATTGGACGGAACATGCATTTTGATCGTGCGGGCGCGATAAATTGTGCCCCTACACCATGTTTTACAGCCATATGATTTTTTGATCATTTTATGGATGAATGGTGTAGAGGCCTGATTTATAAGCCAGTTCTTACCTACCGATAATAAATTGGTACATTGATATCGTAAAATGTGGCTTCGAGGTATTCCAGTAGGAGGGCAAAGTTTAGGATATCGATATCGCTTTTCAAGGGCTTAGAAGGATCAGAGCCGCCATTCAAGCTTTTAATGAAGGGCATGACATCCTGAACAATCTGTGCCTGGGGGATTGGCTTGTCGAACGAGCCGTTGGTGCTCAGGGGCTTCCCGAGCAATGAGTTCAAATAGCCGGCGTGACGTGCTTCAATCGTGAGGATCGAACCGGCGGCGGCCAGGTAGCCTTTATCAGCAATAAATGGTGCGGCCAATAAGTATGCTCCAACGCCGACATTCTCAAAGACCTGAGCGAGGTTCACAAAGTTTGCACGCGATGACTGCTTGAGTTCCTTAAAGGTGGGTTTGGGGCGAGCATAGCTTCCAGAGTGCAGATTTCAGGAAAGAGACATGAGTGTCTTCATCTTTTCTAATTTCGTTAAATGCATCCTCAGCGCCCAGATTCATGTGCAGACAGGGTTGCGGCATTGGCCGTCTGCGTGACCAGCAACGCGGCGGCGGGAGCAATAACAGCGGCACTTGCCACCGAACGAGTCAAAAATGATCGGCGTGATCCCTGAAAGAAACGAGCTGCATGAGAAGGGTTCTGATCCTCTTGAGATACTTCAAATTGATCCGTCATTGTAAAACCTCCAACGCTAAAAACAAACGCGATAAGATAACATCATCTGGAAACTGCTTCATGGAAGCCCTATCGCTTCCTGATCTTTTCCAAATTACAACCTATCATCATGACATACTAACATACCTTTAAGGAGTATGTCATATCTCATATTTAGATAGATTTTGTATAAATAGAAGGGGAGATAACGGTTCCTAGCCATGTACCACCTGCTTCTATTTATGATATACGTCCCCAGGGATATTTGGATTACTGTTTATGAGGCAATAAATAAATTAGAGCAAAGCAACCATGCAAATCTGGAGGCAATTATTTAAGCAATGACCCTTGTTCGCAGTTGTTTCAGCGCAGGAATAACGCTAAACGTATATAATAGAAATCATGACAATTGTCTGGGTAGTGGACCCTATAGTTCTCTCCAGCATAGCTTCACTATCACAATGCCTGGAGTTTCTTCCTTTATTACAAAGTGCAACGCTACGGGAGGCCAACCATTGAGTATTTACAATAAGGAATGGATCGACGATACGGTCTTTCACGAAGATGTTAATTACCTGGAAGGACTCTGGCAACGGCGGCCAGTAGGAGATAGCGACTTGCCCCTGATTGATATAGGCGACAAAGGTGCTCCGGCGCTTGTCTTCGTGCCTATTCTCGAACACCTCGAATTTGTGTACGCACGTCAGGTACGGAGTCTCAGCGCATCGCGTCGAGCTATCCTTTATCGGCGACGCGAAACTCGTCATCGTGCAATAGGACTCGTGGAGCGTGCGGAAGAGTTGCGCCAGGTACTTGATAGCCTGGAATTAGCACAGGTCGATCTATTAGGCCATGGTGACGCAGCAATGGTGCTCTTCGAGTTCGCATTACGCTATCCTGAACGTTGCCGTTCGCTTATCATTATCGCGCAGGGTGCCAGGTATCAGATTCCACCGCATCCCTTTATCTGGTTGCTCCATGATCTCTTTGTACGCCTGCCCGTGGAACATATATTGCCAGCTTCATTTTTACGGCGTACAGTTATTAACTACATCGTCGCCCATGCTCAAGATAATACCAGTATACCAGCGCTACCACGGCACTTGATTGAGGAACAATTTGCCAAAATTCAGCAATGGCCCGCGGTTTATAAATTCTCAGTTTTGCCTATTATCCACTATTTTGATATTCGGGCGCGTATTCAGCAGTTAACAATGCCGATTTTATTGATTAATCGTGCCGATGATCTCCTCTCGCCGGAAGCGGAGACCCATTGGCTGGCCGAGCAGTTACCCAACTGTGCTGGCTACTCCGTCATCTCTGGTAGAGAACGCTTCTTTCTCTATTCACGTGATAAGGAGGTGACCCCATTGCTTGAAAGCTTCTTGCATAGGGAGCACCCGCTCACAATCAATGCAGCAGGAGAACTTCATGAATGATGTAGAGCAACCCTCATTGCCAGGAGTTGTCATTACTGGGATCGGCATTGTAGCACCCAATGGCATTGGCAAAGAGGCTTTCTGGCAATCCTGCACTTCTGGCATCTCTGGCGTCAGACGGATCACACGCTTCGATGCGAGTTCCTTACCTGTACGGATTGCTGGGGAAGTAGTGGACTTCGACCCCAGAGGGTTCGGACTCACAGAGGATGAGGCGCAGCATCTGGATCGCAGCACTCAATTCGCCCTTGCCGCTTCTCACCTCGCTTTACAGGATGCTGCGATTGGCGATACCTTCAGCGAGGAGGAACGCGAACGCATTGGCGTCTATATGGGTACAGCGATGTCGGGTGTAGAGGAGGGCGAACGTATATGGCAACAGGTGATGGCTGGTGGTACTTCGATAAACCTCGATCATGCTCCCGCTAATCTGCTCATGACTCATGCCAGTGCAGCGTGCACTGCTGCTCATTTCCAACTCTACGGTCCCTGCATGGCCATAGCGACAGGCTGCTCTGCGGGGGCTGACGCTATAGGGCAGGCGTTCTGGGCTATTCAAGAGGGCCGTTGCGATCGTATGTTAGCAGGTGGCTGCAATTCGGCGATCAGCCCTATGAGTCTAAATGTCTTCTGTGTCATGGGGGCATTGAGCACAAACTTCAATGATGAACCACAACGTGCCTCGCGGCCTTATGATCAGAAGCGCGATGGCTTTGTGATGGCGGAAGGAGCAGCCATCATGCTGCTGGAGAAGCGCGAGCTGGCTCTGGCCCGTGGCGCTCATATCTATGCTGAGATCCTGGCATTTTCTTCAAACAGTAATGCGTATCATATGACAAGTTTACCGCAGGATGGTTCACCATTGCAGCAACTACTCACGCAAACCCTTGCCGAAGCGGGTATTACACACCAACAACTGAGATATATCAACTCGCATGGCAGCTCAACCCCTTCTAACGACGCTGCGGAGACAGCGGCATACAAAGCAGTCTTCGGCGAACAGGCTTATCACATTCCCATCAGCGCTACCAAATCGCTCATTGGTCATACTCAAGGTGCGGCCAGCGCGATTGAAACAGCCGTTACAGCGCTCGTCCTTGAGCACCAGATTATTCCTCCCACAATTAACCTTGAGCAGAACGATCCTCTCTGCGATCTTGACTATGTACCTGACATTGCACGGCCAGCTTCAGTCGATGTAGCGCTCACTCATTCAAGCGGCTTCGGTGGAGTTAATAGTGCCCTCGTTCTTACACGACCTCAATGGATACAACAGCATGGGAGCTAGCAACAAGCGCCGCGTGGTTATTACTGGTCTGGGGGTAGTAGCACCAAATGGCATTGGTAAAGAAGCATTCTGGCAGGCAACTTTTACAGGACACTCGGGCATCAAACTGGTATGTGATGGCGCTGGACAAGAATGGGCGGCGGGCGTCATCTCTGACTTCATCAGCGAGGAGCATATCGAGCGCAAACTGGCAAATCGTACTGACCGCATGACGCATTTCACGCTCAGTGCTATCCAAGAGGCGCTACAAGATGCACAACTCCTTCTAGAACAAGAGGATCCTCGGCGTGTGGGTGCCGTCATTGCCAACGCAATGGGGGGCGTCGGTTTTGTCCTCAAGCAGATGCAGGCTTTCTATACAAAAGGACCGCGCTTCGTCAGTGCCTACACCGCCATTGCCTGGCTCAATGTCGCTAATGTCGGGCAGAGCGCGATTCGCTACAACATCCAGGGCTATTGCAAGACGCCCGTCAACGACAGCGTAAGCGGGCTTGATGCGATGGGGATGGCATATACAGCCATTCAGCGTGGCGTGGCCGACGTGATTCTTACAGGAGGAAGCGAGGCATGTCTGCACCCTTTCTTCTTGCAAGTGCTCTCTTCTCAGGGGCGCAATGCACCCGATAATGATCTGCAAGCATACCGTCCATTCGACAGAAGAGCAAAAGGGCTGTTACTGGCTGAAGGAGCCGGAATCTGTATCCTGGAAGAATATGAGCATGCACGACGACGCAATGCACCTATTTACGGCGAGATCGTCGGTTATGGACAGACTAATGATGCAAGCATGTTACACTCTGCCGCCTCTGATGGTAAGCAATACGCCAGAGCCATGCGCCTGGCGATGCAGGAAGGCCAGTTGCAACCTGAAAACATCGCTTATTTCAATCTTGATGGACGCGCCTTACCATCTGCGGATCAGGGTGAGGTAAGCGCTTTGCGGCTTAATAATCTCGCACATATTTCAGTCAGCGTTCCACGTACAACGATTGGGCATAGTTATGCGGCTGCTGGTGCAATCGACACGATCACTGCTCTATTGGCGCTCAAGCATGATGTTATCCCTCCCACGATCAACTGTGAGCAACTTGATCCACACTATGAGTTAAATATGGTACGCGATCAGGCACAAGTAATGCAGTATCCTGAAGATGCTAAGCAGCGAGCTGTCCTTATTGGGGGACGTGGACTGGGTGGAGCTAATGTGGTATTGGCACTCAGAAAATTGGGGTAAATAGGCTATAAGTTTCTTTACTCCAGGTTTGTTTATGATATGATGTACAAATACTGGAGCTTTCCCTATAACGTATTCATCTGCAAGCATCTTAGCAACTGATGAAAGATGCCAGTATGCTTCTTTCCCTGTTGGTACGTGTTTCTCGTTAAGAAATTTAGCAATCTTTGTTTCATTCATTTCTTTATCAGCCAGGTCATAGATGATTTGAGCTATATTTAAATCGGTATAAGGCTCGCCTTTCTCATCTAAAACGGTTAAGTAACCTTTACTCAACACCATACGTGAACTTACTAAGTCATGTTTTTCTCCTGGGGGACAAGTCATGTTTTTCTCCTGGGGGACAAGTCATGTTTTTCTCCTGGGGGACAAGTCATGTTTTTCTCCTGGGGGACAAGTCATGTTTTTCTCCTGGGGGACAAGTCATGTTTTTCTCCTGGGGGACAAGTCATGTTTTTCTCCTGGGGGACATATGAAAGCAAATATACAAAGTTTTCTTTTATTCTCTCCACAAGAAAGAAATATTTTCTTCTGTGAGCGGTATGAAAGGCTGATTGAGCAGCGACATCGGCTTTTTGAACAGCAAGATCAGCTTTTTGAACAGCAAAAGCGACTTGCTGAGCTGCAAAAGCGACTTGAGGAAGAGAGAAAGCGCATTCTAGCCCGATGAGCGGAACTAACAAGAAGTGCACACGATCTTTCCTCAAGCTAGACTTCACGTTGCCGTATTTCAGGCTCATACCGAGTGCCACGACTAACGGGGTTGCTACCTGTGATACAACACATACCAATATCGGCGGCGCTTCAGTAATGACTTTTGACAGAGTTAACGGATATTCCTCCTAATTGTGTATATTTTCCCCTCACTTATCCGTCACTAGTTCTATCACTCCGTTTTATAAATATAATTTACACGTGTCATCTTCATGAGAGTACAATATATAACAATGGCATCAGAACTAATCAGTTATAAGCATTATATAGAGGGGAAAAATGGTATTTATATCAGTTAAAGAGCGCAGTGAGAACAGATCGGTTATAAAAACGGTGCAAGCGGCCTGGTACAAAAATTGGGAACTCTATCCAATACTCTTGTTTGCGATCTTCTTACGCTTCTATAGAGTAAATACGAGCGAGTTTGACTTTGACCAGGCATCGATCTATCGGCTCGCGTATGACGCCGTTCATCATGGGCTGTGGCCGGTGACGAATAGTACAGCTTCGCTTGGCTTTGCCAATGCGCCTGGCGAGTTGTATCTTGTGATGATCCCGGCGGCTTTTAGCGCGAATCCCATCTATGGTACTTACATTGTCTGCCTACTTGCCTCCATTGCCATATTGATTACCTATATCTTTACCACGCGTTACTACGGTCGCCTGGCTGGCATGATTGCCACATTGCTTTCGGCGAGCGCTGCGATCCCTCTATACTATGAGCGTTTTCTGTGGCAACCAAACATTATGTATCCTTTTGTAATTTTATTTATGTTTACGTTGTTTCTAGGAGTGGTCGAGCGGCGCAAGGGCTGGTTTGGTCCGGCACTTATTTTATTGGCGATACTCTATCAGACACACGGTACTACTATAACGCTGGCGGTGCCACTCCTGCTCGCCTGCTGCATGGCATTTAGAACGATACGTTGGCGGGATTTATTGTATGGTATTGCAGGCTCAGTCGTGGTTCTATTTCCGTTTATCCTCTGGCAAATAACGTCACATTTCAGCGATCTACAGTTTATTCTTGCACAGAGCGCCCATCCCGCAGTGCTGAATGATGATGCGTGGCGGCTTTACCGCTTGATGATCAGTCCCTACGATGTCGCCAATCCTCCCAGCGATCCTCATTCTTTTATCCGTGCACTGATGCCTTTAACATCTTCTCTCTATAATGTAATGTGTTTGCTGGTTATTGCTGGTGGTGTGCTTGCCTTGATAGTAGCAATTATGCAGTGGCTGCGACATTTCAACAAAGAGGCCATTACTGATCAGGTGGCTCACACACGCAGATGGTATAGGGTATTTACCTTGCCGCCTGAAGCGTGTGGTTTGCTTCTCCTTTGTGTATGGCAGATCGTGCCTATTCTGGCAATGCTCAAGCATGCGTCGGCTCTTTACCCACAATATATGCTCGTCGTATTGCCTGGCCCCTTTATCTTGATCAGTTACATCATGGTCGGACTGGGCAAACGAGTACAGGTGACGAGGACAGCGTTCTGGGTCTGGCTGCGAGTGACGGTTGGTATACTGCTTGCCCTGGTCATTGTGCTTGAACTCGCGAATAGTGTGGCAACGTTGCGGGACCAGACGCGTGGTTATTTTAATAGTTCGTTACATTTTTATGACCTGTATTCGCAGCAGAAAGTGATTGCGGACGCGGAGCAGTTAGCTCAACAACGTCATTTGAAGCGCATCTTCATCGGGGTAGATATTCCCAGGGAGGAAATGTTACTTTACTTGAGCGAGCATATGCATTATCCCACTTCAGTCTTTTTCTTCAATCAATGTATGATTTTGCCATCCGCAGCCGATGGGCCTGCACTTTTGATTATGCCACCCTATGTTCCACTTGCGAACCGGATGGTGGAGGCGCATGGGGCGCGTTTGTTAGAGCAAGCACCTTATCTGAACAATGGTCCATTTAACATTTATGAATTGCCGTCTGCTCAGCAAAGTCAGCCGCCGCTCACGATGCAGAATACGTTTGCACATGAATTACAAGCTGTGGGGGCTGGCTATCAGGATCGGACGAAGCGCACTCTCTTTACACGCTGGTCATTGTTGCGTGCGTATCCTCTTGCTACGAACACGACCTATAGCTATCATTTCAGCGTGCAGGGCAAGCAGAAAATGGAGAGTACCTGTACATTCAGTATGGCTCATGCGGGTGATCAATTATTGCCATCATTTGCCGTTGCGGCTAAAGGGAAGACGCTGACAAACCTGGCAGTGGGGGTACAGTCATATGCAACGACGCCTGATTGGCCGTGGCTGGGGCCGTTACATCTGGAGACGCATCGGGTTATGGATAGTCGGGGGGTAGTGTTGAGGACTTTGGGTGGGGAAGAGGCGATCATGGTAGAGTAGGGGCTGGGGGCGCACGGGCTTATTCCACTTCGTTGCATTGCGCCCCTACAATTTACTCCTCCACTTGCTCCTCTATCACATTGACATCACTTCCCTCCACCATTGGCTCAACTACCCGATTGTAGAGCTTGTTCCGATTATAGGCCTGACCAGGTTTGGCGGTGGCTATTACAAGAATATCCATCGTAACTGTGAGCAATATTCTCTTCCCATCAGCCGTTCGGATGATCGGTCCCGCCCAACCAGAAATAATGTCCCTGCTCTGACCGGCCCCAGTGCGAATTGCCATTCACATTTTCGCCATGCACGACCTCAACGAAATTGAGTTCGGTGCCGGGCGGGTAGGTGGCAATCAAGGCGGAAGTGCTGGTGGCCGAGGCGCGAATGTTCAGACCAGCAGCAGATGTTACTTTACATGTTTTGGGGGCCAGGAAGGGGATATGGAGGACCTCTCCAACGCGAATAAGGTTGGGATCGCCACCAATCACTTGAGCATTCGCATTGTAGATTTTTTGCCATTCATTGGCATCGCCATAAGCTCGTTGCGCGATAGAGAAAAGCGTATCTCCCTGCTGGACGGTATAGTCTGAACCGGGTGTAACTTGAGCCATTTGAGTCTCCTTGTCTGTTTTTGCAACTAGCCTTCGACTCGCATACAACAAAGGAACGGAAATGAGATGGGTGCTTTGACTGGATAGGAGGTACCTATCCAGCAGTCAATTGATCCCAGATATACGTATTTGATCTACTCAATCAGCTCAAAGGGACATTGTTTATTATAACCATACCATGATGCTGCCAGGGTTGTAAAGGTGATCATGAACTCGATTTTTTAGCAAGACACAGCTTCATAACTGCATTCAAAGATATTCCGGTCAGCAATCCAACATTTATCACCATATTTAACGAGATAGTCGCCCGCCTTTCCACTCAGAACGTCTCCATTAGCTATTTTAACAACAAAAGCTTCCGGTACCTGGTATGCATGACGGATATCATTCGTGTGATAGAGGGCAAAGCCTTCTTCATCAGACTGAGAAATTCTGTCATATGTTGCATGAAAGTTATGGTGTGTCACTGGCCATTCCTCATTATCTATACCCAACATAAGATAATCGCCAGGCATAAACGCAACAACACCTTCCAGTGTTTTTATTATTCCATTTCTTTTTTTATAATCCTCTTCCGTCAATTCACGAGCTTTAAATAAAGCTGTCTTACGAAATTGGCGAAAATTAGACATGTCTAACGCTCCTTCTTCTATTAGCAACTTATTCTCTTCTTGTTGTAATATAGGCGCTTCCGCGAGGACATTTAATACCTCTGGATCTTTTAGGTTTTCATCGTATCTCTGCCCCAACTCTTTAATTTTCTTTTCGGCAGGTTCCACAATACTTTTTCGCATTTCAAGAAGCAGGTGATATTCATCAGCAAATCTAAAAATTGGCAATACCCAATCGTATTTTCTAAAATCACGGAATGTAAAATACTCAATTCTTCTCTGGTCGATGATTGGGACAAAGGGAATACAAAAGTGAGGAATTGTAGCATACAGTTCATGGGGAACGGATGGCCCACTTAGATCAACAATAACAAATTTAGACAGCATAGCAAGGAATTGCACTGTTTCTGTGTAATCTAAAGTATCTGGCATATCAAAGTCAAAGATCATTGGTAAGCAGTCATATTCATCTCGTAGCTTAGTGGCAATTGATTGCAAAACTTCGACGCCGCCTTCACTGAAACGCCCAAGAATGAGAACGCCTTTCTTCTTCACTGAGTTGATAACATTGCGCACCTTTTTATAATTACGCAGCATATAAATCAACTGAGCAGTTTCAAGGTTATCAACAATAATAGTATGGGCTCTTTCATCTGTAATATCCAAATTAGATTGCTTTACACCATCTAACGTAATATCCCATGCACACACACCATAGACAGCACTGCCTGTCAAATCAGCTCCACTCAGGTCAGTTTCACCTAATTTAACCCACCTCAGATCTGCTTCACATAACAAAGTCCTGATCAACTTTGCCCTTACAAGGTCAGCTCCCCTAAGTGTTGCTCTACAGAGATTCGCATCACTAAAAATGCCTCTGTAAAGATGTGCCATATGAAGATTTGCTTCGTAAAGATTGGCTCCACAAAGGCTCGCTTTGTAAAGATCAATATGATCCATATTAGCCTTATGCAGATCAATCATATCTAAATTTCTCTCGCGTAAATTGGCTGCTTCAAGATCGGGAATGATGTCTGGCATATCTTGTCGCCATTTATTCCAGGCTTCAACCCCTTTTTCTAACATTTCGAGATGTTGCTGATTTGCCATAATAGGCCTCTCCTTCTTGTCAGGTCAAGCATTATAAATATATAAGACGAGTGGAGTCGCGTTTCATCAAATACAGGTCTCTCCTTGCGACTAATGAGATATGTTATTGCAGGTTTCGCATTTCTACATTTCTATATGCGCGTATGTTACAATCAAGAAAGAGAAACAAGAGTTCATTATAAATGCTTGCTTATAACATTGTCTAAAGGAATGTTTACATGAGCAATTGGGCTAAACTACCCGCTCAAAGAAGACTATACCGCGCTTTTCTCAGTCATGCACATACTGATAAAAGCTTCGTAGAACAACTATATCATTGGTTAAATACAAAAGCTGGAATACCCATCTGGTATGACAAATATAATCTTCCTCCCAGCGCCAACATAGCAACTGAACTGCCAAATGCCATCCTGGAATGCCGCAATATAATCATCATTATATCAAAGGCTTCTATAAAATCCGGTTGGGTCGAAGCGGAGTATAGCGCCGCTATGACACAAAAAACCAGATACAAACAGTACCAAATTATTTCCATCCGCATAGAAGATTGCGAATTACCAGGTTTTCTAGCAATATATAAGTGTATTGATGCTTTTGACAAAAAAGTTGATACGAAACTCACTTTTGAATTGCTCACGGCTTTGTACTATGACAATAAGGCTTTAGCACTTGAAAATGTTTCCGATCTTTACATCAGTCGTTCCTGGCGTCCAACCGAAGCTTCTTTACCCGACTATGTATGCCAACAACTTGACATGGCTGGCTTCAGATTGATTGGAGATTCTGAAGATCAACGAAGATATAGCCCCGAAAGAGTTCAATCGCTAATTAAAAACTGTGGTGGACTAGTTTGCATACTTCCAAATCGTGGTGATGGTAGCGTATCAAAATATATGCTTGATGAGATTGATTTTGCCCAAAAAGCTGGTTTACCATCTCTTATTATCGCAGAAACTGGATTAGATTTACCCGCACATCTTGCTCAATACGCTATATTTATGACAATTGATGATATTGACAAAGAAGAATTTTCCATGATGTTACGACATAAAGTCGAGAAATTGTAATGAACAGTGGCAACAGCCCTCTCAACCATACTATACTTTCTTAGCAACCAACCTGGATGACGAGCAAAGAAACATGAACATTAAGCAAGTTATCCAGCATATCACTGCCATGCCATGTATAATAGGGGACAAGTTACCTGAAAGCCATATTCGGGAACTCATTGCCAGACAAATTTCTAAAGCTTCCTTAGTCATTGCTGATATCTCTGATAATAATATCAATTCGTGCATAGAAGCGGGTATCGCGATAGGGGCCGAGATACCTCTTAGACTAATAGCGCGTGCTCCTCGTGGCAATATACCTTTTATGCTTAGCAATCATGAAGTTTTCACTTACAATGATGACACGGAAATGCTAGCCGCCATCCATCAGATTGCTTTCCCCCGGCGCAGAAGAGTAATTAATAGCGAGCTACCGCGTTAACATTTCAACCAGGCACTCAGTATCGGCCAAAACTCAATGATATACTATTTCTTAAAGATAAATGCTTATATAATCTGTTCCTCAACACGCTCCATCGCGATCATCAGGGATTGCGATAGAAAGGCGGGATGTTTCCTATGATCACTCCTATTGATGAAGGTCAACCACTGTGGGAACCCTCGGCGGAGATGAAACAACAGGCCAACGTAACTCATTATATACAATGGCTGGAGAATACACGACAATTACATTTTGCAGCACGCGAAGATCTGTGGAAATGGTCCGTGACAAACATTGAGGATTTCTGGGCCTCGCTCTGGGAGTATTTTCATGTGCAGTCCTCTAAGCCCTACAACAGAGTGCTGACTGCAAGAAAAATGCCGGGTGCAGAGTGGTTCCCTGGCGCGGAACTCAATTATGCGGAACACGTCTTTCGCAATGCAACGCCAGAGCATCCTGCTTTACTCTTCCGCTCCGAACGACACGAACTGGTTACCATCTCATGGGATGAATTGCGCCAGAAAGTAAGTGCAATCGCGCAAGCATTACGCAAAATGGGTGTGCAGCGCGGAGATCGTGTTGTAGCATACATGCCTAACATTCCTGAGACAGTAATTGCGTTCCTGGCATGTGCAAGCCTGGGCGCGACCTGGTCCAGTTGCTCACCCGATTTTGGTACGCAGAGCGTGATTGATCGCTTCCAGCAGATTGAACCTACAGTGCTCTTTGCCGTCGATGGCTACCAATATAATGGACGCATATTTGACCGCTTACCCATCCTCGCTGATCTGCAAAAAGCCTTGCCTACGCTGCAAAAAACGGTGCTCGTACCCTATATCTCCAGTTCGATAGAGGCAATGTATCCTGATGTGGTACTCTGGTCTTCTCTTCTCGCTGAGCAAGAGGCCGAGCTTACCTTCGAGCAGGTTCCATTCGATCATCCATTGTGGGTACTCTACTCATCAGGCACCACAGGCTTACCAAAGGCAATTGTACATGGACAGGGCGGCATTCTACTGGAGCATATGAAACAACTGCGCTTAGACGCAGATCTGAAGCCGGGTGATCGCTTCTTCTGGTTTTCGACAACGGGCTGGATGATGTGGAATCTGCTGATTGGGGGCTTGCTCATTGGAGCGACGGTACTGCTCTACGATGGTAGCCCGGCCTATCCGGATATGGGAACATTATGGAAGTATGCTCAGGATGGTGGTGCAACGCTTTTTGGAACCAGTGCTGGTTATATTGCTTCCTGCATGAAGGCTGGCATTGAGCCTGGTAAGACGTATGATCTGAGCAAGTTGCGTACGATTGGCTCAACGGGATCACCCTTATCACCGGAGGGCTTTCTCTGGGTGTATGAGCATGTGAAGCACGATCTCTGGCTGGCCTCGATCAGTGGCGGCACCGATGTATGCTCGGCATTCGTGGGCGGCTCCATTCTGTTGCCAGTACGTACAGGTGAGCTGCAATGTCGTCTGCTTGGCATCAGTGTAGAAGCGTTTGATGAGCAGGGGCAATTGCTTATTGATGAAGTAGGAGAACTGGTTATCACGCAGCCCATGCCTTCGATGCCGCTTTACTTCTGGAATGATCCCGATGGACAGCGCTACTTTGAAAGCTACTTTAGCATGTATCCGGGTGTGTGGCGGCATGGCGACTGGATCAAGATTACGTCGCGTGGAAGTGCGATCATCTATGGACGGTCGGATTCGACGATCAATCGTATGGGAATTCGTATGGGGAGCAGCGAGATCTATCGCGTTGTCGAAGGCATACCAGAGGTACTTGATAGCTTGATTATAGGGGTAGAGCAACCGGGTGGACGCTATTATATGCCGCTCTTCGTCGTATTGCGCGAAGGGGTAGAGCTGGATGATGTGTTAAAGACAAAGATCAAAAGCACTTTGCGCACCCACATCTCTCCACATCACGTACCGGACGAGATTATCCAGGTTAGCGATGTGCCACGTACGCTCAGCGGCAAGAAACTGGAGGTGCCCATCAAGAAACTTTTCATGGGTGTTCCACTAGAAAAGGCTATCAGTGTGGATGCATTGAGTAATCCGCAGGCGTTGCAGTTTTATAGTGAGTTGGCGCAGCAAAAAGGCACAGCAATATCATAGCGCTGGGGCCGCATTTACGACCATTGACTCCAACAAATTGAGGGATTTGCCAAAAATGATGCATCAAAAACACAGAAAAACGCGTAAAACGGTAGGGACCCGATTGCATCGCGTCCGGGATTGATCGGAACCGTGGCGCCACGGTTCATGAATCCCGGACGCGATGCAATCGGGTCCCTACCGTTTTACGCGCATTCCAAGCATTCGTGTCGTGCTTGCGTCATTTTTTTCCGAAAGAGTTGGAGTCAATGCGTTTACGCCGCCCATATGTGGCGAGGCGAATCGTTTCATACACACAAGGGCGGCGTAAACGTGGCCCCTACGGAAACCTTGACTTTTGCTTTATGTATAGCGCACACTAGAAACAGTTGAGATTAAGAGTAAGGGGGAAATATGAGTTCGAACATTCCCAGACCGGTTATAGAGCTTGTCGAACGTGTGACGGTGCATGTACCTGATTCGGTGATGCTGATGGCGGACCGGGCGACGCAGTTTCTTTATCGGGTGACCGATGGACGTGTGGGAGGGCAACAATTACATTATTCTATGCTTGTGCTGCATGCGGTTGGGCGCAAGAGTGGAGAGGCTCGTCCACATGCGTTACTTTATTTTCGTGATGGTGAGAACCTGATTGTGTGTGCGTCGAATAATGGTTCGCCAAAGTTGCCCGGCTGGTATCTGAATATCCAGGCGCAGCCGCGTGTCTGGGTGCAGCATGGACGGATCAAAAGGGAGGTGATTGCAGAAACGGTGACCGACGAGAAAGAGCGAGAACGGCTCTGGCAGAGGTTGTTGCAGGTGCGTCCTAACTTTGCCGAATATCAAAAGTCCACGACGCGTGTATTTCCGATGGTTGTACTGAAGCCACTTCCCGGTGAAGACTTAACAAGTCTAGAAAGAAGATCACGCATGAGCAAGTATATTTTTGATCCCGTCGTCATTGAAGAGATCAGCAAGAGACATCTTGGTGAGCAACCCCTTGAGCAGATGTTTGCCAATATTGCCGCCGACCTCGCCGAGACGTATCCGGGAGCAATTGACACATCGAAGCCCTGGATTTTCAATAACGCAGGTGGAGTGATGTTGCAGATGAAGTTATATCATGCCTCGTTGACTGAATATATTATGATCTGGGGCACACCGATTGGAAGTGAGGGACATACAGGCCGTCACCTGGCCGAATTCCATGATATCGTGCTGGATGGAGAGGCCTGGTATTATACCGAGGGACAATTGACGCGCGACGTATATACACCTGGAGATTATGTCTTTGTGGGCAAAGGAGAGAGCGCAGGCATGCATTATCCCGATCACGTGTGGATGATTGAGTATGCACGCGGCTCGATGCCTGCGCTATTCCCATTCGGGTTGGCCGATGGCCTCTTCAGCACGCTAGACTATAAGACATTAGGACAAACACTAATGATTTATTTCTCGTTGCTGATGAAAAGTTTATCGCGTGGGCAAAAGCTTATAGCCGGTACGATGGTGGGATTGTCGCTGATGCTGTTAGCGATGAGGGGTGTGAGTGGGAAACGACGTAGGCGGCGCGGATAATATATGGGATGAGACGGGGGCGCGACGGGCTTATAAATCGCGCCCCTACATCATCCATTTATTCGTGATAAAAGAGTAATTAATTGTTCAAAGGAAAATTTATGCCTGTTTCGATGCATCAATCTATTTTAGAAGCATCGAGCCAGTGGCGAATGTGCTGTGCATGGTCATGATAGTGTTCGTAAGAATTGTCTGCAATCACCGCGATAATGGAGGAACCGGGCCAGGGTTTCGTCCAGGCAAAGCGATCTGAACCGTTCAAGTCCTCCTCCGAAAGCTTTTGAGTTAGCAGATCCACCTGTTGGAGAAACTGCTGATGAGCATCATAAAAAAGCTTCTGCACCTGTGTCAGGGAGTGATCTTGATGCTCCCGGTAAATCCGCTCATTTGCTTCCATATCAAGTCGTTCCGATGGTTGTGGAGTCACTCCGCGCAAAAACTCCTCTAGCCAGCGGGTGCAAAGCTGTTCCCAAACGGCAATATGGGCCATGATATCCTTCACGGACCATTCCCCATCACCGGTCGCAGTACATAATTGAGCCTCATTTAGAGGAGCAATAAGTGATTTAAAACGCGCATGTTCCATCTGGATTGTGTTCAGCAAGGTTGCTTTGTCCATTTTTATCCTCCAACAGGCTTTGTGTGAAACATATAAGCTGAAAGATAACTATAATTTATAATTATACCTTCTTTACAGGATGTTATCTGTACTCCCATAATGAGGATCCTGCTTTTTCCTCAGATCATACAAAGGCTGGCCAGTTTTTGCGGCGATGACTGAGAGGACACCGCGCATCTGTTGGTCATATTCTTCAGGTGGCAGCACAGGGATAGCGAAACCCGAACGAAACGATTTGGAGCGCAACCAGGTCCAGCGAACGAGGTTCTGTTCACTTGCAACCTCCAATATTAACGGTTGCCGATCTTTGAAGTATTTAAAATTGGAGGGATTGGTGATCGCGAAGAGGCGTGCCTCGCTCCAGGGAATACTTTGCAGACGAGGAGTTATGCCAGAGACCATGATACCATAATCCGTAAGTGTTACCTGTTCGCGGGCTTTTATATACAGAATAGCGTACAGGGTGCCAACGATAAGCAATGAGGCGAGCGCCCAGACGCCCAGGATAATGAGAAGTATCCCGATATGAACTGGATGGGTTGGAGGAGCACTGTGTGCTTGTTCACCAAAGACGAGACCGATAATAAAAGGTATCACAAGCGACACAAATAGTGTGATCGTTAGAATTAATAATAAGCGCCGGTTGGAGCGCATTCTGATGGTCAATGGCAAGGAAACGGCCTGAGCATTGGGCACAGGTTGTTCTGCTGCAAGGAGGCTCTGATCGCCTTGAGCGGCGGCCTGCCTCTTCTGATCAAAACGTTTCCAGGTACGCACGACGAAAACATAGAGAATTGCCAGCATCGTCCATACAGATGGGCGGACCAAAGGTATTGAAGAATAAGCCAGGCGAAAATTGTCCTTGCGCATTGATTGGACCAACGCTGGTGAGGATTTTCGCAATTGCAATCAAACCACTGGAATGCAGCGAATATCCAATACATGATGAGTAACCACGAGAATGTTTTGATACGAGGATCAGTCTTTACGACCCGTTTTTGTTGAGTAAACATGGCCTGTTTCATAATTTCACCTTTATATTCAATAAAGAAATGTTTTTCTGATACACCTTAACATATACTCTGATATATGTATCACGCTTTTCCATAGGCGATAGATGCACATAAAAAATGGCCTAACGGGGTATCATCCAGCATTATGGATATCGGGCAAAGATGCTTAAGAATGTCTCAATCAAACTCAACGGACGATGCAGGTAAATCTCCAATCGAGGTTTTTTCGATAGTATGGGGTTGGCGATAATAGGGAGAGAGGCGTAGCACCCACCAGCGGGCGATGGGACGCACCAGTGAGACAAGTTGCTTCTGATGGCCGAAGATGCGTGTCAGGTGCTGGACGATATCATCAAAAGAGTAGCGTTGATAGTCGAGCAGGCGCTGACTTTCTGTGGTATCGAGCCAGTCGGCGAAGTAAGGTTCGGTCGCGAAGGCGTTCTCTGGGAGCATACCGAGGCCCATCATATTCAGCATACGTGCGAGATATTCGTGGTAGGTTACCTGGCATGAGGGGCCACCGCCGATGAGCAGGATTTTGCCCCATATCTCTTCGTTGCGCATACCATTGGCGATGGCTAATCCGGCGTCATAGGTGTGGACGAGTTCGAAGCGAGTTGCGAGAGGAATTTTGTACATAATGGGATGAGGCTTGCGCAGGGCCAGGGGGACGATATCGCAGAAGCGGTAGATGGACCAGTCAAGGCCGGATGCCCGTACCATCTCTTCGCAGGCAATCTTGTGGGTGGAATAGTGATCAATAGCGTGCATTGGATCGGTGACTTTGCGTGGTGGTGGTAAGTGTTGGGTGGTGCCGAAGACTTGAAAGGTAGAGACGAAGAGGAATTTGGGAGGTTTTGGCTGGTTACAGGCAGCGGTGAGAAGATTGCGTGTACCTTCGACGTTGATTGCGCGTGCAAACTCGGGACGATCTTCACTCATGGGTGGGATGATATAGGCGGTGTGGATAATGACATCCTGGTCTCGGACAGCGGCTGCGTGATCGGCGGGATGGAGGAGGTCGCTACGGAACAGTTCTATTTTGCCTGCAAATTGCCGTGCGGTGAGGATGTGGGCGTTACGACGCGTCACGAAGCAGCGGACGTGGTGTCCCTGACGGAGAAGTTCGTGAAGGGTACTCATGCCGAGGTTGCCGAAAGCGCCGGTGAGGAGAATTTTCATGTGGGCGGGTGCTCCTTATAGAATGCCTAAAGGATGATTACAGACCTTGCTTGTATAGGCTCTTCCCTAGTGTAACATTACCATTTGCGGAGAGACAATGAATGGAGAGGTGATAGATTTTTAGTAGCAAGGTAACTGGCAATGATTTATTGTTTCAGGTCTACAGTAGAGAAGTGCTTTTTTAGATAGAAAAAGAAGATTTTTGATACAAAAGTAAGACAGAAGCAACTTTTCTAACGTTGTTACGAATAAATAGAAGAGGAGATTCGAGAAAGCGCGAAGGACAAAGGGAACGCCAAATTGTTATCCATAGATAGTCAGTTTATGATCAATCCAGAGAACCATCATGAACACAAGACAAGATGGGATAGGCAACACACACCAACTATGCTATACTGCACAGGAACCATGATGGCGCTTATTGCGTCCACTTTATAGGGCGTTACTTATCGCGCTCACCGAACGATAACAGTCATAGGATATTCTTAAGATTGAGTGAGAGGAATACGAATTATGCGTCGAGGAACACTGCCGCTCCTCTTGTTTATTATTGTATTAGCCGTGGGCGCGGCATACGTCGTCTTCTGGCCTACATACAGGGGTAAATGGAAACTTGCCCAATCCCTGGAGCATCACAGAGGGCCTTGATCTAAAAGGCGGCATCCAGGTTCTACTGTTACCAGCAATGCCGGGCAACATCCTACAAATGACGAGATGCAAGGTGTACTTCAACAGATTGAGGGAGCGTGTCAGTAATGCGGCAGGCGTCAACGAACCAAGCGTTCGGCTGCAAAGTGTTGGTAATCAAACAGGTGTATCTGTAGAATTGCCAGGTGCCAACAGTGGTAACCAGGATGCAGATCATTAACATCGTTGAAGCAACAAGGCGTTCTCGAAATATGGAATACAGGTTCGACCAGCGTACCGCAAGGCACAACGTTTGACCCCACTCAGTACAAATCGACTATTCCAGATGGGAAACCGCTCTTCACCGGAAAAGATCTTGATCCTGGCCAGTTGGGCGTTAGCCAGGATCAGCAAACAGGGCAATACGTCGTCAACTTTGCCATGAAAGGTGCGGCCTTTGGTAAGTTGAGTACCTATACAGCTGCTAACGTTGGCAATTATATGACCATCACGTTGGATAGACAGGTCATTTCATCGCCAGTGATTCAACAGGCGCTACCTGGCAGTGGAGATATCCAGGGCAACTTTACACTGACAATCGGCAACGGCGCTAAAAAATATCCTGCAATCTGGTGCATTACCTGTGCCGATGACAAGTTGAAAGCGAGAGCACGGTTGGAGCAACGCTGGGACAGGATTCGATCGACAGAAGCTTGATGGCCGGTGAGATTGGTATCGGCATCGTTATCCTGTTTATGCTGTTCTACTACCGTTTGCCTGGCTTCCTGGCAGACATTGCCCTCATAGTGTACACACTTCTCACCTTCGCCATCTTCAAACTCATTGGTGTGACGCTGACGCTGGCAGGTATTGCGGGGTTCATTCTTTCGATTGGTATGGCGGTAGACGCCAACGTACTGATCTTTGAACGCATCAAGGAAGAATTAAGAGCAGGGAGATTGCTCTCATCGGCCATCGACGTTGGTTGGAGACGTGCATGGCCTTCGATTCGTGACTCAAACATCTCGACACTCATTACTTGCTCCGTTCTGTACGCGTTTGGCAGTAACTTTGGTGCAACGATCATCGTTGGCTTCGCCTCTACGCTGGCCATTGGTGTCGCAATCAGCATGTTTACCGCCGTCGTCGTCACACGCACGCTTCTAAACCTGCTTGTACCGACTGGCGCTATCAACCATCCTGCGTTCTTCGGGTTGCCTGCTGGCTCCATTGCCACGGCATCGCTGGGACGCCGGAATGGCACGCTGTAGAGGAGGAAGTCGTGTTTAATCTCGTCAAATATCGTTACGCATTTCTGTTGCTCTCACTGGTGGTTATTGTACCGGGCTTTATCTCCCTGGTCTTTTTTCACCTGAATGTGGGTATTGACTTTCTAGGTGGTGCAAATATGCAGTTGCGCCCCCAACAGACATTTAGTGCAACGCAATTAACAAATGTATTGAAACACGACTCAACTTGGGTGATCTGCAAGTCGTTCCAGGTAGCAATGCACTACAGCTTACCCCAAATAAAACTGTCTGGATACGCTTGAATACTCAAGTAGACAGTAATGTTACTGGTACAATCACGACAGATATACAGAATAAGTATGGCAAAAATACTGCTGTTACTCCGCGTGATATTCCTGTATCACCCGGAAGTAAAACGTATTATACACTTGTCGTTGCCAGCAACTTCACGACTGCTCCGACAGTAAGTGATATCCAAACTCTTTTGAATAAGTTGCCGAATACGACAACTGCTTCTAGTAAAACTGCTACGATGCCAGTAAAAGTACAGGAAGTGAAAGCAGGGATCGGTTCCTGATCTGCTCACGATCCAGACAACTACTACATTGCAAACGAGCGATATCTCCAAAATCCAGGCACTCGTTTCGCAAGCAGGTGGACCTTATCTGTATCTTGTTTCCAATTCTACAGTAGGCCCGGCAGTTGCGCAACAAACGACACTTTACGCGATAAGCGCAGTTATTGCAGCATCATTGTTTATCCTGCTCTACATCTGGTTCTCGTTCCGTAAGTTGCCCAAAGCATATCGTTACGGAGCCTGTGCTATTCTCGCCATGCTGCACGACGTTCTGGTTGTGGTCGGCATCTTCTCGATTCTGGGTAAGTTCTTTGGTATCCAGATCGATGCCCTGTTTATCACGGCATTGCTGACCATCGTCGGTTTCTCGGTTCATGATACGATTGTGGTGTTCGACCGGATCCGCGAGAATCTGCTGCGGCGCACATCGGAGACCTTTGACCAGGTGGTAAACGCAAGCCTGGTGCAGACGATGGCGCGTTCACTGAATACATCGCTGACGGTGCTCTTCACGTTGCTCGCGCTGACGCTCTTCACGGGTGCAGGTAGTGTGCACAACTTCACGCTGGCCCTGCTGATTGGTATCTTTAGCGGAACCTACTCCTCGATCTTCAATGCCAGTATGTTACTGGTGATGTGGGATAAGGGCGAGGTTGGCTTTCAGTACCTGGGTGGTGGCAGAGATCGTGAGCCGAGCAGGAGAGAGATCCGTGAGCGCGAACTGGCGCGAGCACGAGGGTAATGTTGTAAAGCTGAGAAACGCTATAAAAAAACATGGGTATGATCGATCGTGCCCATGTTTTTTTATAGCGTTTCTCAGTTGTTGCTGAAACACCTTCCAGTGAAACATAACCCCGGCGTGAGGCGTTGTCATAATAGTGGACTCCGTAGACAGTACTCTGCCAGATGCCTCTTGAGTCTACAAAATGACAGGGACGAGAAGGATAAAAAACGATGCTGACAGCACTCGATCATATTATTATTGGAGTCAACAATCTGGAGCAGGCTGCGCGAACCTTCAGCGAGAATTTGGGGCTGAAGGTCAGCGGTGGAGGCAATCATCCAGAGGGGGGAACGGCAAATCGGATCATTGTAATTGGAGATACCTATATTGAACTGATCGCAGTACGTAACCCGGCAGAGGCGCAGGATAGTATGGTAGAGCGCCTGGCTAAAGGGGATGGATATCTCAATTTTGTGCTCGCTAGCGATGATATTCAAGCGGATAGCGAGGCGATGAAACAGCGTGGAATTACCATTATTGGTCCGAGAGAAGGGAAGCTCACCAGCGCAGACGGGCATACACGAGGATGGATGCGCACAGATGTAGAGAGAGTGGATCTCACCCAGCACTATCCATTTTTGATTCAGCATGATAGTACAGGAGAAGAGCGGCGTGCGCGTCTGGCCGGAGGGAAAACGCCACCAGAGCATCCACTGGGAGCCACGAAAATCCTTAGTGCCACACTTGTGGTAGAGGATCTGGGGGAAGCGACAGAACGTTTTCAGCATATCTATGGCATGCAGGCGTCTGAACAATTCTCCGGTGAAGTTGATGGGTGGGATGCAATTCTGGTCTCGTTTCTGTTGCATGGAAGCCTGCAAAGCTTTGAGTTGGCGACACCAATACCAGCCAGCATTGATCCATCCGATAATGAGGGTCATCTACCGGAAGCAGGGACCCTGACAAGTTATCTGCAGAAATTTGGAGAGAGTCTTTGCCGCATCACACTGGCTGTCGATAATCTGGAGAAAGCAAGAGACTATCTTGACGCACATGGAGTTGTGTATACCTATCGAGAGGAGTCACGACCAGTGGTGTGGATTTCGCCTCTTGATGCCTGTGGAGTGGCGCTGGTATTACACGAGTTCACACCAGAGATGCCGCCTAGTTTTCCGCTAGTGCCTGGGGACACAACGATATAGAACAGGTATTTCTGTTCCAGATAAAGCTGAATTGTTATGAGCGTCAATCTTGAATCACAAAACGAAGTTTGTGGCGAAATACTTTCTCAAAGAGATCGGCCTTGGCATAGGCATGGTCCAACTCTTCGTCAAGATCGGCGAGAGGGCGCACCCAGAGTAAGATGGTCCAGACGCGTTGATTAGACAATTCAGGTTCGACGACCAGGCGTAGAACGCGACCATCGTGATTAAAATCCAGAGCATCAGCGACGCGTAAAAGGGCTGCAAGGGCAGAGACGCGCTTACGGGCGTGGCGATTGAGCACAGCAAACTCAGCTTGAGAGGTATCGGGCAAGGCACGGCGATGATAGCGTGCAATACAAGCGATCTCATAGCGCTCTTCATCAGTGAAGTCAGGCAAACGAGTGTCATTGATCAAACGGAACGAATGTTTATGATGACGGCGACTTTCTATCAGCATACCGGCATTGTGCAGCAGTGCAGCCCGTTCGAGCTGATGTTGCGCTTGAGCGTCGAGGGCATGGAGAGAGTGGGTTGCACCAAACAATTGAGTAGAGAGGTACTGGACATGACGAGCATGGGGCCAATCCTCTACCTGTAATCCGCCACTAAGATAAAGCTCTTCGTGTGTGGGTTCAGCATGTCTCCACCAGCTCAGTTCATCGAGCGAATCCGAGGTCGTCACAGAGAACTCCTTTTTTTTCAGGCTAGTCGCATAATTAGTATATTGAAATACATGAAATACATCTGCAACGTTTAACCACCAACGAATTTATATTTCTTTTGCTTTATTTAGTACGTAATTTAATGGATAGACATCTCAATGTGGATTCGATAACGGGCTTGTAAACCGCGCCCCTACAATTCGTCGAGTGCATTGAGAAGCGTGCTACGAAAATCTTCAGCCTGCAAAGCATACCAGTGCTGACGGAAGGTGGAGTAGTGCTCATTGCGCTGTTGATGCAGGTCTAGCAACAGGGACTCTAATCCACCACGTTCAGATGCGGAGGGGGCTGTTGCAGGATCTAGCAGGGAAGCTACGATGTCTGGATTGATAACGAAATCAAATTTTTTCTGGACTTTGTGGGTATGGGCCAGTACATATTCATAGCCGGATCCGCCATCTTGAGCGCCCAGGCAGAGGCGTAGTAAAGCAATCATAACATCAGCATCATGCAAGGCACCTAATTCTTCCTGAATCTGCTCAACTTCTTTGAGAAGAGGAGCGATTACAGGAGACATGACATCAGAAAATATTTCCAGTGTGTAGCGCAGACGTTTTGCGGCGATGCGCAAATTGTGTAGTTCGCGTACATGATAGGGATTATCGATATATTGCTCCCAGGTATAGAGTTCCGCAAGGCGGGTTTTTGCAATAATGCGAGCATTTACCGCGGTGGGAGCATGGATATCCAGGCCCGTAATCGGCTTAGCTTTTGCCATGTCTGGTCTCTCCTTCCGGAAGGCATGATACTAGTTGCTGCACAAAAGCATCCTCATCTATGTTCTGTAGAAACGCCTCGAGCTTCTTTTGATGAGCCTGGCGGTAGGTGCTCAAGCGTTCAATCAGCCATTGGAGTGCTGGTTTTGATGCTTCTGGTGCCTGTGCGAGTTGTTGTTGTAAGTTTGCCACCATGACATCGGTATCACGTGCATTGCCCAGGATATCTGCGATCTCTTTGACCTGGCGATATACTTTTTTAAATCTCTTAGGATCACAGGCAGCTTCATAAGCATCGAGCACGGCACGTAAGCGACGGGAGGCGACGCGCATTTTATGGACGGCCTCAATATCTTCATGTTTCAGTACATCCGAGCGCCATTCCAGCATTTTGCGTGTGCGTTCGAGGAGTAGGCGAGCACCTGATTGTGTAAATGTTTCTTGCTGCTCATTCGGATGCTTAGTTTCGATCTCGCCGGAGGTTGTCTGTGCGTTTTTCTGCAAACGTTGTAGCCAGCTATCTCCATAGCGAGCGTAGGCCAGCAAGGCACCTTCACGGATGCCGTGTGTACTGATGCGGATCTCGCCCAGGAGCAGATTGACCATCAGTGCATGGATAATCAATGCACCGGCGGGGAGAATACGGGCACGTTTGAGGGGTTGTGCATAGCGTTGGCTGACCTCTTCTGCTGAATGGCTAGCCAAAAGTTGCTCGCAGCGCACGATCTGTTCGTAGGTCAGGCGAGTTTCCTGTTCGGGGAGATTGAGTGCTTGCCGGGCGAGAAGGAGTAGTGAATTCGCGCTACCACCGGTTGCAATGAGGGTGGGGAAGGGATGTTGTTTCAAGTTGAGGCCAGCAATATAGGTATCCAGAAACGTACGCGCAACCTCCAGGTCATCGAGGGAGGGTGGATCCGACTGGAGGTACCGATCATGTAACCAGCCCGAGCCTAAAGGGACCGAGGTATGCCAGGTAACCTGTTTATTGCTGGCGGTGACCAGTTCCATGCTGCCGCCGCCGAGGTCAAGCACGGCGACCTGGGAGGGTGGAGATGGTTCTTGATAGAGTTCGTAAGTTGCGCCATAGAAGGTAAGCAGGGCTTCTATGTCACCATCGATAATATCGACATGCAGGTCGGTAGCGGAGTGGATAGAGGCAAGAAACTGCTGGTTATTGCGAGCTTTGCGAATTGCTTCGGTTGCTATAACGAGGGGAGATGCGGAGGTATATTGTGCTGCAAGATTTTTGTAGTGTGACAGGAGGGAGATGGTCTCGTCAATTTTTTGAGCTGATATTGTGCCATCGGCGGTGACGCTCTCGCCGATGCGCACCATTTCCTGTTCGTCGTGCAGAATTTCCAGCGAGGTGGGGGAGCATCGAGCGATCACTATATGGATAGTATTGCTGCCGATGTCGATGGCGGCCTGGATGGTTGTCTCCTGGTTTTGCATGAAAGCGCTCCAAGTCTAGCAATCGATAGAGTTATGACCCGAGCAAGGGGATAAGGCAGAAGCAGCCATGCATCCGTAGTTCAGGCAAGTGATGGCCACGATATCATTCTTGTCGGGGGTTTTATTATCTCTATTATATCACGAAAAGGGTGTGGTAAAGGGTTCAGCAGGGGAGCGGAGGGGGAATGGGAAGTTTGTTTTCCTGATTGTAGTAAAAAGGGTGGAGAAAGGTCTTGACAGGTTGTAGGAGATACAGTAATATAGTGAGCGTCCGCGAGAGTGTGGGCAGTGAGCCGAAGTGGTGAAATTGGTAGACACGCAACGTTCAGGGCGTTGTGCCTTAACTGGCATGGGGGTTCGAGTCCCCCCTTCGGCATAAATCGTTTGTTCCTCAACGTCTCAACCCGCTTCTAGACTGGGCTGAGACGTTTTTATATCTCTCAGTTTTCCCTTAATGTAGCAACGCATGTAGCAGCTACGCTTTAGAGTCCTTTGGCTTCTCCTCAAACAGGGTATCCATCTGCTTCATAGCTCCTTCTTGCATCGATGGTAGAACATGAGAGTAAATGTTCATCGTAGTCCCTATATCGTGATGACCAAGCCTCTCTTGCACGATCTTTGGATGAGTACCCATACTTAAAAGCAGAGTCGCCGAACTGTGGCGCAAGTCATGAAAACGCACATCTGGTAAACCTGCTTTTTTCAACAGTTTCTTGAAACTCCTCAAGAATATGGTGTCCAGGGTGAATATGTTCCCCAACGGATGTACAAAACACATAATCATGCTCTTGCCAATACTCACCAGCTTTCTGTTTTGTTATCTCTTGACGCTCACGATGTTTGATTAAAGCTACTATTGCAAAATCAGGAAGTGCAATACTACGACGGCTTTTTTCTGTTTTTGGTTCCGCTTCCTCGATAACCACTCCCCATAGATGTAGGAACACGTGTTAAAGCACGTTGAACTTGCAATGTGCCTTGCTCAATATTGATATCTTGCCATTTAAGACCTGCAATTTCACCACGTCGCATACCAGTTGCGATAGCGAGAATAAACAAAGCTTCGTTTGTATGACCACGAGCAGCCGCTATAAGTTTTTGTATCTGCTCAACAGTGAGAGGATGTATTTCAAAAGGCGTCTTACGAGGTACGTCTACACGATCACACACATTCTGAGCAAGAATACCCCAACGCATTGCACTCTTCAGTGCTTTATGCAGCATGCCATGAATAACAAGCACCGTGTTTGTAGAAAGACCTTCTTCTAACTTCTTTGTATAAAGCGTTTGAAGGTGTTGAGGTGATAGCTTATCAAGTTTAACCTTGCCAAGTGTTGGTACAAGATGCAAGCGTATAATTTGCTCATATCGTTCATGGCTACGAGGCCTTATGCTTTGTTTGTACACACTTAACCAGTAGTCAAGATACTGAGCTAATGTGTTTTGTGGCCCAACTGTCAACGTACCTTTCTCTTGTTCTTGAATAGCCTTTTTAAGCTTCTTTAGAGCATCAGCTTGACTATCAGCATACAATACTTTCCTACGTCCATCATCTAAGGTGATGCTTGCTACCCATTTACCGTCACTTTTACGTTGATATACCGAACCTTCTTTGTTTGCACGTCTCGCCATAAGCTTATTCCTCCCAATAAAAAACCGTCTTATATCGATTGGTGACATAGGACGGTTTTACTACAATTTATTTAAGTCAAGCAGTAGATTGTTACTCTCTTTCCATAAGCCATTGTTGCAATGCAGTGGGTGATATTCGTACAGCACGACCAAAGCGCATAACAGGCAATCCCTCTCGTTTGATAAGCTTGTGAACTTTGGAACGGCTTAAACCTAACACTTGCATCACCTGGGGAATGTTGAGTAACAAAAGTTGTGGAGGTGTATCTTGTATCCCTTGCATAAGTTTATCCTCTCTGTGTTGGGTAACATACGTGTATCAACTAAAAAATGTGATAGTCGAATTGTTTTTGACGACGCAGGTATTGAAAGTCTACTCCTTTACGTTCCCACAAATCCGTCATTTTTTCATACATGCGGGTGAGCACCACAGAAACATCATCAGACGGTTCTATTCCATCCTCTAACCATGCGGCATACGTTGCAATGTATCCAGCGATAGCGGCTTCTGCTTGACTGAGACTAATCTCTCGTTTGCGTTCGCGCTGGACATCCGTCATATCTTCATAGCCATTCCAACCATCAGCAAACGCTTGTTGTATCGCTTTCCATCCGTCCGATGTTCCCCAACGCCAGCGATTGTTATCTTCTTTGTCAGGTTTTACCATCCGCAACCATCCGTCATGTTCCCCAACATGTCCAACGCTATAAGCCCACAATGCAGGGATTTTTTCTAGTAGATCATACGCTTCTTCAATATCCATCTCATTCAAGCATTCTCGTTTGAGACGACATTCGACGCGCCATATCTGTTCACCTTCCTGCCAGCCCTGCTTTTTCCAGAGATCATAAAACCACACCTTTTTGTGAGACTTGATTTGTATCTCTCTGGGTTTATCGTAGATCGTTGCACTCATTGGGCTTCCATGTCCGCTAAACTGTAAGGTTTCTAGCTTGTTGTAGCGATAAATGGGCTTGTCGAGGTACGACTCTTTAATAGGCCGTTGCACCTTAGCACGTGATATAAACACCTGCTCATAGTCCTTTGGTATCGCCAGCCCCGTTACATCCGCACACAGATGGATTTCCGCAGGTTGCAAGTACAATGTTTCTCCAAAGAGGTCATTGAGAAACGCATGCGTATTCTTGAGTGCCCTATGCACGCCACGCTTCCATAAGTACTCACTAGAGAAGCGCACACGTGCAAGAGTGCTCTTATTGAGTTGTGCCCCAATCATCAGATCGATACAGTCCATTTTTCAGTAACCACGTCCACCCAGGAGCACCCATAGGCCACATTTTCAAAGGACACTTTTTCATGCTCCCAAGAGGTTACATAGGGTTCTTCTTTGACCTTTGCTTCTTTTTGCCAGATGTCTAGGTGTTCCCCAACATCGAAAGGAAGTGTCTGTATTTTCTTTGGTTGTCCGTCTTCTCCTTTCTGTTTCACATTAAGTATCAAGGTATCAACACCCGCTAGTAAGACCGTTGTTTTTCCAGACACAGCGAAACATCTGCTCATCAGTCATACACCAATACCTTCCTACTTGTACAAAAACTTACGAACACGACATGCATTCTGCCGACATACATTATTGCAGTATCGCTTTATTCGCCCTTTCCGTTCCTGTTCAAGAGGCTTGTCACAGAAAAGACAAAACGTGTCACGAAATGATGAAGTCTTAAACCCGTGTGGGGCCAGCGCCAAAGGCATTTTAGAGGGTAGCAGCTGCAATGTTACCAAACCACCTTTTGTATATCCTGCATAGCTCCAATCAGCACGAAGAAAACACCGTCCTGGGTCACGCTTTGCGCGAACTTGTGACGCATCTACAAACGTTACAAACCCTTGTTTAGGAGAGTTTCCCCATATTGCATGTGTAGCAGCCACCGCTTGACGGATAAGATCACTGGACAGGTAACGACCAGAACTTTCGTTACGGAATAAGGAACATATCCATGCACCTGCCCAAGCATGTTGAACATATTCAGCTTTGGGCCAAGACGAAACCCATAAAGCGGAAGCATCAGAGGATAGAAGCACTACACACCGACCAGGAGGCACAAATTGACGAGCACCAACCGATTGACGTGTATAATGTCTGTCTGCAATCGAAGCCGCTATTGGGTCAGCACGGTTTGTTAAACACCAATTCATAGAATATCTCCTTATGAAACCGCTTAAGAAGCCGCTTTACAAGAACATTTTTGTAGGTGTAGGGGCGCGTGTTACTAGTTCGCGCCCTTGTTATCGTTGTTCACTTTCTCATTCAGAAGTACACTCTGCTCTACAGACAGAGACAATATCCACATTCCCGTTATAGTAGCTAAAGTTACGATAATCTGTCTTTACACATTCCTGGCAGCATCTTCGACTACAGTCTTCACACTTCACAAAATCATCATCACTCCCCCATTTCCCACATATGGCACACCTGTTTGTATATCCCCACTTTTTCAATAGTTCAAGAGTACGTATTTGCACGTCGCGACTACGTATAATGGTCTGCTCCAAGTTGTCAAGCGATTGGCGCAATGCTAGCAATTCATCCAGCGTGACTGTAAAGGTGAATGCAGGTTGTTTCTTTTCCACAATTCCCCTCATTTCTTTGTTATGGAGTTGGGTAACAAAAAGTTCTCTCTGCTTATCAGATGAGAGCTTGAATACACTCAGAAAGATGATTGACGGTGTGAGCACACGGTCATAGACAAGCCAGACACCTGCTCAAAAGGTTCGTCATAAGAGGAGGACAGACCGCATTGCCAAGCATCCATACTTGCTCTTTTGCGGTACCACACAGATGATAATCATCTGGGAAACCCATACACGCCTTGACTTCCTGCACTGACAACATGCGTAAGCGACAAGCTTCAAACGTGCCTGATGCATCAGGTGTTACCAGCGCCCAACGATCTAGAGTCGTGATTGTGCCTACTGGTTCATCCAAACGACGATAGAGCGGGTGCTTATAATAGCCAAGCAAAAACGGTTCTCCACCCATACGATGAATACCCTCACGGATATTTACACGTGTATTCTCGCTCAATTTCCGTTCTCCAACGGTCCGGCCCGATGTCTCGATATTGAGCACCGAACGAACTGAAGAAGAATAGGGCGTAACCTCTTTCGCACACGACGAACAGCAATACACATATTGGTGCTGATACCGTCCCCATTTTTGCTGTTTCCATGATTGTTGTGTTGTCACCTCACGCTCACAACCAGCACACCACGCCAAAGGGCAATACTCAAGATCAGGCGAGGGAACATCACGCAACCAGAAAAGCAAGTACACACGATCTCGTGATTGAGGTACCTCAAAAAAGCGGGTATTCCAATAGAGGGTTTGATGATCATACCCAAAAGCCGTAAGTGTTGCTAACCAGGTGCAATAGTCACGCCATTTCACCACATCGATAACATTCTCCACAACAACAAACCGGTATGGTTTTCCTGCACGTTGTTTTGCTGCAACAAAGCGCACAACATCATGCATTGTATTGCGACTCTTTTCCGCGAGAGGGTCATACACAATATCACCAAAAAGATCGAATTGGTGATAACGTTTTTGTCCTTTCGCAACACTATGGTTTGTACAACATGGAGAAGTTAATAAGAAGTCGCTGTTAGGAAGATCATCAGGGTTACATTCTTCCATTGATTGACAATAGTGAATGGTTTCAGGATGATTAGCAACATGAGAGGCTATTGCAATCTCACTATGATTGATAGCCGCTTCAACCTGTATTCCTGCTTGTTGTGCTGCTACAGCCGTACCACCTGCACCACAGAATTGTATTGTTGCTGTACTCATATTCTCCTTTGCTTTCTCTACTCTGCATACTCTCACCTGAATGTGCAGGGAAGAACCAACAAAGAAAGCGACTGATAGAGCCATACCAGCCGCTTGTTATTCAGTTGTCTGTATTCAGTTGTTGGGGAACACTTACATCACACACCTCCCTTCAAGAAAGCTATTGTGTTGAGGAAAAAACAAGCAAGATTGTTTTCTCGCTCTCTGTGAGCGGGTGATGTGTCTGATACATCATGAGAGAACGGGTGTCAAGCCAAGTTGTCGCTACGCGCCAATACGCTTGACACCCGTTCTCTCATGATGTGAAGAATGGATACACCCGCCCACAGAGAGAAGAACAAAACAAAGAAAACGAAAAGGGAAAACAACGTGTTGGGGAACAAAACTACAGAGGGAAGTTAGAAGGGGTGATCATCTAAATCGCCAAGGACATCATTCTCATCAATGCCGCCTGCTCCATCTTCATCAATGAAGCCTGTTGCACTTTGCCCTTCGCCCTTTTTGAGCAATCGGACCGTCTGAGCAACGACTTTCAAAGCATAGCGTTTTTGTCCGTCTTTCTCCCATACGTCTTGTGCCAGTCGCCCGTCAATCTCAACTCGTGTTCCTTTTGTGAGCTTGTCATTGCACTGTACTGCAAGCTGTTTCCAGGTCTCGACATTCAGCCACATTGCAGGTTTATCTTTCCCCTGACTCACTGCTATTGAAAACTTCGTGACTGCATTTCCACCTTTGGTATAGCTCATGTCTGGTTCTTTTCCCAGGTTCCCAGTAAAGGTGACTTTATTCCAGATGGAGTCTACTTTTGTTGGTGTCTGTGTCATTGGTTATTGCTCCTTTTTGAAGTACAAGTCAATTTGTTCCCCAACATGACGAACATCAAAGTACAAGGACAATTCAGTTAGCACACTTTGCTGTAGCGTTGCAGGTTTGTTCCTCAACACATCACCCAGGGTGAACGGTGACTCAAGGTATTCAGCAAACACGGTGCTCACTTCTGAACTTAAGTAGTCGATAACGGCATACGGATTGTTGGGTATTGGTGTTGTGGTCATTGGCATTGCTCCTTATCCCCAAAGGGATGCATGTTCAATCTGTTCTGAAGATGTATTTTCACTCTGGACAGAAACCGTGTTCCATACTCCTGCTGTCAGTCGTTGAACCGTATTGCATCCAGAACGCCTGCACTTTTGATACTGAACATCCGTGGTAGACATCCAGGAATGCCCATATTTTTCACACTGGGTTAAGGGCTTTTTCTTTGGTTGAGACATACCTATCCCCTTGAGAACGCTCTTGCAAGCAGTGTTGATGCTTGTATATCTCTAACAAAACAATCGTCATACGGAGTCTGAGCCAAAAATCATATCGCCCGTGACACGTAGGACATAAGCACATGAGGGGGGCATGTGGATTTTGGGTATCATTCAAAAAAACATGCGCCGCATGAAGATACACCCGATACCATTCTCCTGTGCGCTTACTCTTGCGCCTGGCCTTTTGTTTCACCTTACACCGCTCACACCGCCAGCCAGCCCGCTCTTTACATGCCCTGGAAAGCTCTTTCCAGTTGGGTGGATAGAGATGTTTACGCACATGCATCATGGTTCATACCTCTTGATACTGTCGTTTCAGGGCTTTTCTTCCACGATGAACAATGGTGTTTATGGCCTTTGGAGAATAGTTTGCCAATTGTGCAATCTCTGCAAGGGAAAAGCCATAGGCCGAGAACACCACCGCCCGACGATAGTGTTGGGGAAGACGCTGTAACGCTTCGACTAATGACAGGCGGGTAAGAATTGTTTCCTCTTGATTGCACACCCCTGCACACCATTCTTCCTCAAGGGAGCACTGAGGCGCGTTCCGTTCTCGCATCTGTCGTTTTCGTGCTGCATCAATCGCGACGTTTTTTGCAATGCGATAGAGCCAGGGACGCAGATTGTCATAGTGAACCGTGGGCAGGGCTTGCCACGCCTTTAAAAACGTGTCGTGTGTCAAGTCTTCTGCATCTTCATACGTGAAGCCATGATGAGAAAAGTAACTTACAAGAGAGGGGTGATACTGAGTATACAGGTGTTCAATCGTTGGGGTTGAGGATGCACCCGCTCTAACCGTTTGCTGCATGAGGAAACCTTTCTTTCAAAGAAAAGCCCCGCACACTCTCACGGTTATGCGGGGTTACAACACATCAAGGGAATGCATTTAGGATTGCGTGCTTTTGGAGACACGCCGCTTTTTCGGTCCATCGGTACCCATTGGAGACAATGATTGTTGCAAGGTTGCAAGAAAACGTTCTTCATTCATCATCCTCAAATCGTGGTAGGGAATGCAGTGCACTTGCCCAACGTCCTCACGAAACGCGAACAGGGCAAGGGTGTCGTTTATCACGGTATACAGAAGATGATCATCAGGCAAGAAGACGCAGGAACTATAGCCGTGTGTTCTCGCAAGAGAAGCAGCATAAAGAAATGTCATTGCTTTTTCTCCTATACTTCAATCGGCTTTCCAGGCCGACGTTGATGTAACTTTTTCAACTTTGTTTCTATCCTGAGTCTGGTACTTTCACGCATACAGGCTAACCGCTTTGTTGCATCCTCTCGTCCACACATCAATGCACCTATCAGCATATTGTGCCCATAGAGGCCACGCCTAAAGAGATCAAATGCATCATTGACAAAACCGCTTTTGTCGAGAGAGAGGGGGGCAATACTAGCAAGCCTCATTTGATAGGGTTCATACCATTTGAGTTGATCTAACGTCAGCACTGGTACTGGCACACAACTATCATGCGTTCCACACACCAGCGCCGTGATACCATGTTTCCATCGGTCTTGACAATTGAGTGAATACTTGTACCAATCTGAAGCTCTGGCAAGGACAACTGCTTTATACGTGACGCCTTGAGAGGGACGAGAGAGAGAAACACAATTTCCGGTAACTGTCCCGTGGTGGACAAGCGCGTCAAGATGTCCTTGTTGTTCATAGAGGGTTGCCCATACATCCGCTGATTTATACCGAGAATAGCGCCTCTCTCGTGTCGTCATTTCCTACAATCCTTTCAATTGTTGCGGTCCATCTTTTTGCTCTTCAATGGTATAGGGAAGTTGCTTTTCCAGGCGAAGCAGCATATCTCTCGTCATGGCGTTTTGAAGATCTTGAAAGAAGGCGTTTTGCTTCATGACATTGGCAAGCGTGTCAATCTGTGCTTGACTTTGAAGCTTTTTCACTTCCAACATCGTCTTCATTTCAACATCTTTCGATTGCGCTTCAGCATGGGCCTCTCGCAATCGAAGCTGTTGATCATTGAGCATGGTGATTTCTAAGCGTCTTTGCTCAAGTGCACGTGCAATCGCCTTGCCTCGCCGTTGCTCCATGGCGTCTTGTTGCTCCGCAGTTGTGGGCATTGCCTTATGTACAAAGGCTACGTAGAAATCAGCCGCCAGGGTGAAAACGGAACGACCAACCGAGAACGCGATTAGGAACGCGACATTCTCCAAACTAGCAGCAAGCGACACAACTAGAAAGGAGATCTGACCAATAGCGACACCTGAAGCCAGGACAAACCACGAAAGCCGATGGTGAAACAGTTCTTTTTTCTCCGCTTCAGTAACCATCCCTTTCTCTCTGTGATCATTCCTGATGGTGTCACTCTTCATACTGACAACCATAAATGAGACTTCTAATGCTAATATTGTTGCAATGATAGACCAGACCACCCACCACGAAAGACCGTCTTTTCCTTTTGCCATATTGGAAGAGATGAAGAAGTACACCTCTCCCACCGTGCCGGTACAAAGCACGAGAGGGGCAAGCACTGACCAGACTTCAGAGGTATATTCTTTGATCTTGCGTGACGTGCTCATTCCAAAGTGGACACCTGATAACGATTGCTCAACATGTTGCATTGTCTCTTCAGGCGAATAGTTAATCAGGTTCAATTCACCGCCTTGGTGATGATTGATCTTTGGTCCGGTGTTCCCCAACGGAGGGGATTGAGCCGAGGTAGCCGTTACCTGTCCTTGCTGTTGCCCAAAAATCGCACCTATTCCCGCTTTGATTTTTCCTGGGATAGTGCTCTTTCCCATAATCACCCCTTTCCTCTCACGGAAATTTTGATAGAAAATCTTAAGGTGGTCACAAGATGGTCACAAAATGGACCGTAAAGTGAGCCTGAAAAGCGGCTTAACTCTCATGGAACAGGCAAGCAGTTCTCACGAAAATTTCGCCGCTTTGTGCTAAAGGTGACTACGCACTCTGACGCTTTTGCGAAAGTGAAGCGCGTTTTGTTTTCTTCACTTCCGCAATTTGTTTGTTCTCAAGTTTGATGTTGAGAGCGTTGGCGGCGCGTTGGCGTTTGTTGAGCACCGAAAGTAGTTGCGTATACGTGACCATCATAAAATCACTATCCGCATCAGCAATACCCTTTTTCATCTGCTCACGCAATGCCATAAAATCTTGATACTCTTTTGCCTGGACGGTTTCACCTGTTGCCATCGTGTGTATTCCTTTCTGTTCTCTAGACGCCTGTATGTTCTCTAGACACCTGACTGTTCAGGGCTAGCGTCTGCCAGCCACCCTTAAGCGACTGGCACCCGTCAACCTTGACTATTTTCCATGACTTATATTCGTCGTCCAAGGTTCTTGCTCGTTCCCTGTTGGATAGACCTTGTGCCGCTTGCCATTGATGACTGCATAGGCATTGCGACCACTGAACATTACAGCAACGGTGTAAATCAAGTTTTCATGCTCAACTTTCTGCATTGCTTCAGTATCCTTTTTTGACTAATGGAACAGGGCAAACGCCCATAAGAAATTGCTCTGAAAGAAGAGAAGCGCCGTTGCACTATAGGCACCAATACACCACAAGAGAATTGCTAGCATGAGCGCACCAAACGAGGGACGATCATCAATCCAATAATGTGCAGGTGCATCGCCACGGCGTGCATATGCCTCTTTTTGCCGTTGTGCGGTCTTGCGACCTGATACGTGCTCAATCACTAATCCAAGAACAAAGAAGCTCCCAAAGACAATGACCGCAGGTGCAAGCATGTTCATATCTGGCATCGTTAACTCCTATCCTAGCACAACAATCAAGTGGACCAGAAACGGTCATCGTCAACGCTTGATGGTTGATTGCAAAAATGCGATACTTTGCACTTTTATACACAATGAAGTCACCAAATTTGAGCATGTGCAGTTGATTGAGTGTCCACTGTTCGCGCTTCGTGACGGTGTGGACTGACCATGTGATACCAGGAGTAACAGAGGAAGCATCAACATCATAGGGATGATAGACCGTTCCATCAGGCGGTTCCAGGTAGGCGTGGGCTTGACGATGAGAGATGGTTGCACCGTTGGAGTTGGCTGTATCGTTTCAGATGTTGGGGAACAACTTGTCACCGACGCGACCAGCAAGCCCAGGATAAGCACCATTGCGGCAAAAAGGAGGACCGTCAACAGTTTTGAATGCTTCTTCATGCCTGACCTCCATTTCCGAGAATGGAGGCAATATAGTTCTGAGTCTCAAGAGGAAGATGTGCAAGCCAATTCGTACCATACGCGAGCGCAGATTGCACCGCACCGCTACCAGCGTTGTAACAGGCGAGAGCTAACGCCCACGAACCATTGTGTGCTTTAAGGTATCCCGCCATCAAGTGAGCACCCGCCGAGAGGGATTGTGAAACGTTGAAAGGATTGACATGCAGGTAACTTGCCATTTCTGGCATCAATTGAGCAACACCACAAGCACCAGCCGATGAACAGATTGACGACTGACACCCGCTTTCCTGATTAATCTGTCGTGCGTAGAGTGTCGGGTCTATGCCGTTCTGTATTGCCGCTGTCCGTGCCAGATCGAAACAGGAACCGGATGGAGTAGGAAGCTTTGATCGTAGAATGTTGCTTCGTGGAAGCAGGTTGTGAGAAGTGACTGAAGAATTGTTGAACTTGTTGGATAAGATTTTGATTTGACGGTGTGTCATGGGATAGGGTGTGCGTTGATTTTCGGTGAGAAGTTGATAATCACCCAGACCATCACGACAATACCAACGAGAGAAACGATGGTACCAAGACACCCACTTTTCTTCTGTGGTGCTGGACCATAATTGATCTTTGCCATTGTGATAAAACCTTTCTCACAAGGCCTGCGATGATATACTCACTATACAGCCTTGTGCTGTAGCAATGGTGTTGGGTTACAGTTTTCTCAGGACGTGAGACCTAACACCAGCCGCTTATTTTTGTGTTGGGGAACAACCATCTAAACCTTGAACCACCAGGGCTAGCGTCTATCAGCTAGCGACGTTGCCAACTGATACCCGTCAGACCGAATGGAAGGGTTGTATACTCATTCGAGACGGTTTCTCTATGGAGAGGTGCTCCACACATACCGCAATAGACATCGTTCGCCGTGTAGGGCGTTCCACAATGCACACGACGGGCAATCGTGAGAAGCGGTTCCGTAGCTCGTTGTGAGCGGGGGTAACTCAATAATCCGCTCACGCTTCCAAGGTCTTGTATCCATCGAGATATCTCCTTACACTGTTGGGTTACAAAAACTTTTCGAGTAGTCATATGCCAGATTAACCGCGACCATATCTTCATGCATCCCGCCTGCATCTGGGTGATGCTTTTTCGATAATTCGCGATACTTGAGTATCAAGTCCTTTTTTGCAGGAATGTTTGAAAAGCCGTAAATCTTCAATGCACTTTGCAGCGACTTTTCAAATTTCAATGTTGGGGTACGTGGTGGCGGTGGTGGCGGTGTACAGGTTCTTGTGGTGGTGGTGTCGGTGAAGCCAGTTCTGCAAAGTGGCGTGCTACGGCTTCAAGCACCTGAAGGGTGACTTTGTTCTTTTCACCGATGTACTTTTTCTCAACTCTTCCATTGACCCGTTTGTAGCCGTACCAGTAGCCGCCCCCACGTTGTTTGACTTCTTTTCTCAGGGTGAAGGTCTGACCTGTTGAGGAACAAAAATGAAAGGTTGTTGCATCGATCAAGCCAGAGGTCTAACAAGGAATAGAGGCAAGAGAATAAGAAAAAGGGCCATGAAGAAATTCATAGCCCTTGAGTAGTGTTTGACCACACTATTTGATACTCTGCTTTCTTTGGCATCTTCACGCCTCCTTTCTTTCCAGGTGTGTAGAAAAAATAAATCCCCTCAATCGACCTTTGAGGGGATACAGTCTGTTGTGAGTCGTTACAACCGTCGAAACGTTGTGCTGTCTATTGGCCTCTGGTAAGACCACCTATATGCGCTTACTTACGCCTTCACACATATAGGGACTCAAAACAACCTATCTTCCTTGCAGTGGTGCATGACTTCTGCAAAGGTAGCTCTACAACCTTACGTACAAGCATTGTAGACACTGGCACACGGTTTCCCGTTTCGGACGCCTTACCACGCCATTCCTTCAAGCGTTCACATGCCTATTGAGTTGTAAAGGTTTCATCAGGACTGACTCATTCACTGACTCATAACTGACTATATTTAGTATAATTAAGAGTCAGGAAAAAGTCAAGTGAAAAGTCAGGGAATAATCAGGATGTTGTCAGATGTTGTATAATTCGTATAGTAAGTCAGTCAGTTTAAGTCAGAAGTAGGGATGAACGATGCAAAAAACACCTGAATACGTGCTTTCAAAAGAGGGTGAAAAAATATTAGGGGTAAAACGAAATGTCTTCTTTTACTATGTTGAGTCTGGGCAAATACGAAAGAAGGATAAAACGGAAGTTGATAAAGGACCAGCCCTCTATAACTATGAAGACATACTGAGAGTAAAAGAAAATAGAGACAAGAAGAAGAAAAGATTGTTAACTTCTGTAGACTGGCAAAAAATATCTGATTTACCCGCCATATTAAAGTTAGATTTGAAAGTTTACAAAGAAGACATTGTGGGTGATATCGCTTTATATATATCGTGGGAAAAGAAAAATCCTAAAATTACCCTCATGTCATTTGAAAGCGGGAACAGAGAAAATGTGCTAGCTTATATTAGCCTCGTGCCTTTACCCGAAAAAATTATATTGTCAATTCTTAAAGGCGAAAGACCGGAATTGTCGATAAGCCCAGATGAAGTTGAAACTTACAATCGAAAAGGGGGCTATACATTACTTGCGGAAAGTGCTGTCACACATCCAGATCACCCAGAACAACTCAATTTTGTTTTGCGAGAGGTATTAAATTTTTGGATTGAGCAGTACCCAGATAGATACATAGAAAAAATCTATGCAGATGCAGCAAGTGATGATGGAGATATCCTTGCACGAAAACTGTACTTTTCTCCTTTGTACGATGTATCAGATACTGCCTATGTTTTAGATTTAAGAAAACCTGGAGCATCTAAACTTGTGAAACGGTTTCAAGAAGAGATTAAGAAAAAAGGGGAACAATTAAAAACGATTGTTTAGCCTAACATGCAAAAAAACATCCTGACTTTTGTTCTCCAACGGAACAAGTCAGGGTGTTTTTATTTGTATAATTATCAAAATCACTTCTCTATAAATGTTGCTAACTGCTAGTACAAACGTCTATTCTTTCTCTTTGGTCTAGTTGGAGGTAAAGTACTACATTCCTTTGCTAATTTTGGAATATAACGTTTTTTTCCTGTCTTCTTAAGACAGGCATAGCAGAGCGCACGTGTTTTTGATACCCAATGTATCGGCTTTACTTCTTTGCAACGTGGACACTTCCCGTATAGTCGAGAAGAACTACTTACTATATGCATACCAACATTATCGGCACGATGTACTCTTGACAATGCATTACCCCTTTCTACGCATGCAATTGTTACTCAATGAAACAATTATAATATATATAACTATAAAATACTATTATCTTGTTACCCAACATTCGTAATTTTTAATTGCCCTTTGCATCTACGCAAGTATAATAGGTGTTACCCAACATTAAAACGGGACAAAAGAAAACACCTTGACTTTGTATTGTTGGGTAACAAAGTCAAGGTGTTTTGTATGCCTATTTATTTTTCTTGTGGTGGAAGTCGCGTATCAATGATTGTAACCAGTTGTTGGAACGCGCCTAAGATGCGGCTTTCCATTGCACCCATATCTGTTTTTATCGTTCCTATCTCTGCTTCAATTTTATCAAGACGAACATCAACTTGGTTGAAACGGGCGTCTATTTGGTTGAAACGGATATCAACCGCATCAAAACGCATATCCATATCACCTTGCATCGTTCTGATAGCATGTTCCTGTCCAGATGTGACACCGAGAAGCATCGTAAGACGGTGATTGACTTGTTTGATGTCATACGCCTGTTCAGAAGGAGTCGTTTCAATCGTCTTCCTTTTCTCATACAGGCGCTCTAGTTCGATGTCTGCAACTCTCTGTTCTAATGCCTCAATGCGATCTTCATAAATTGACATAGTGATATCTCCATTCCCCAACAACGACTAGCATCTATCTAGAAGTATACCAGACGTTGAAGGTAAACGCTAGAAAAACAGATTAAAAACACAAAAGTACAAGGGGAAATATTCTGATTTTTGTTCTCTAACACCACACATAAAAAAGCGTTACCCCATGTAGCAACGCTCAGCCTAAAATATGTAGCAACGCTCAGTGTGACAATGGAAAATAAGAGCCTGTAGCAACGGATGTAGCGACACCTAAACACATCACAACTTCAAAAAACATAGAGACAACCAACAAAGAAGGAAACTAAACACAACAGAAACATTGAAAAACAAGGATAGACAAGACTTTGCGTGTCCCCCCTTCGGCATATATCTTCTATCCACGTCTCCAACCGTCTATTCTGAGCTTAAATCCCCCAACAATGTCTCTCGCGACCACTGGTTTTCGCCTGTTGTCTACCGTCTCTGCTGTCAGTTTTGCTGTCAGGTGAGGGCAAAAGGAGGGCAGGTGATGTTAGTATGAAGCCAGGTGAGAAGCGGGTTTGTTGAATAGCTTCTCTTTCTGATTGTGAAATAGTTTGTGTTTAGCACAAAGGGAAAACTCGCTTTTGTGACAAAGAATGGAAGCATAGCCTGAAACTGCTATAGGGTTATGCTTCCATTTATTTGTAATGACTAGCGGTTTACAAATTCGTTTTCTCTCGTCTACTCCATAGTCTCAATATCTATTATGAGCACGAATTAGTGCCTGGTTATCTATATGAAATTAGATGGATGTTTTTTGGTGTTGCTGTCAACGGTTGCTGTCAGAGGTACTTCAGCACTACCAAAATTCTTGTTAGTGGAAAATAAGACAGAAACTTGATGGTGAAGCAAGCGATGTCCCAGACCTGATCAGAGCACTTGCATCGAGGGACGAGGAGACGCGCCAGGACGCACTCTATACATTATACGGCAATATCTGGCATCAGGGCACCGTCTATGAGGCCACATCCTATGCCGTCCCATTTCTTCTCGAACTGCTTGCGGATGAAGACGTTCAGGGGAAAGAAGAACTCTTGCAGTTCCTGGTTCATCTTGCCAACGGTTATTCCTACAAAGCCGTCCACCAGTCATTTGAAGCACGCCTTCGTGGTGAGCAAGCCATCAATAATCCTCACTATCAAGCAGAAATGCAGGTAGAACTGTATTGGGTTAAACGGGCTCATGACGCGGTAGCCGAGGGGATGAAGACCTATTTTACTCTCTTGGAGCATCCTGATCTAGCAGTCAGAATGAGTATCCCTTACACGCTTGCCAGTCTGACGGAACGCGCTTCAGAGATTCTGCCCGTAGTGAATGCACATCTGGAAATTGAGCGCGATCCACAGGTTCGCGCCAGTCTTCTGCTCTGCATGGGTCTTTTAGCTATTGACTGTCCCCAGGAATACACTCAGTACTTTTGCGATAGTGTGAACGCGGAGCAAGAGCAGGATCTTGTCAGGCTCGCTGCTGCAATGGCGCTGGTACGATTGGCAAAAGAGAGCACACCTGCCGAAGTGATCCAAAGGCTGGTTGAAGCTATCACCAATCCTGAAGAGGTGGAGGCAGCATATAACACGCTCCCCTGGAATATGAGCGGTCTGGTTGCTGATATCTGTGGGGTACTCTGTCATCTTGAACCTACTATCGCTAGTATTGCCATTTCTCCCTGCTTAGAACCGCTCAAAAAAGCGGATGCGTTCAGTGGCCTCAGTCTCACAAGGGCCTTGCTCTCCTTCGTTTTTGGGCGTCAACCTCTCCCGAAGGGGAAAACCGCACGAGATCTCACTGATGCACAGAGGACGGTATTGATGACGCTTGTTGAGTGTGATCAGGCATGGACGATCAATGCGAATATGGCAGGAATTTTGTATGCTGCGGGTCTTCCTCAGTGGCGTGAGGAACTACGTGCATTTTTGGAGGAGAGGGAAGTTAGCAGATAACGATTCTATACCCTTCTAACAGATGTAGAATTTACTTTTTATATTCTTCTAATTTGCATCCACGTGTATTAGGAGAGGAAGGACGTGTCCTATATCTTTTTTGCGAAAATAGGTTGAGGTAAGGATATATTCTTCTAATTCACACACTTTTACATCTTTTCCAAAAATATGCTGTAATTCTCGTGCTAAAGACACATAATCTGGTTCAGGCGGGATGAGATAGGGTTGATTTGAAGGTGGTGCAAAGTACGTAGAACCACACGTTGGGTCTATCTCCCAAAAGATGTCCTTCATTTTTTCCATGCTTTCCCAACTGTGAGTACCAAAAACAAGAGAGTAATCAGTTCCCTGGCTCGTACTTTGTAAGTGAAGCATGTTCACGTACGATATATTCCCTGCAATTCGTAGTTGTCTGCTATACAACGTACGTATCTGCTCTACACGATCTCCTGCGAGATTTATATATTGGCGTGGCTCTGTTCCGAACATTTCTAGTAAATGTCTCTGCGTCAGTTTCCCTTGTTGAGTCAGACAACGATTGACCCCCTCATGCATGAAGGTGATCAGAACCTCGTTGTCGGGATATTTCATGAGCCGCGTAATAATAGAGAGTGGTGTATCAGAAACACCGAATGGGTCGATGAAGGTGAGCGTGGGAACAAAGGGGGTTTGCTTTTTTTCCTCAACAGCAAGGAAACTATTCAGTACTCGTGCGAAGCTTCCGTATGCGATTTGGGTGTTGAGATCTGCGATGAGAGGATAGCTCCGCTGCAATTTGCCTATTTGTCCGTAAAGATGACCACATCTGTTTTCATGCTTGTCGATAAACCAGAATGCAACCTTACCCATTTGTTCACGATTTAAGACTGAATGTCGTAGTGTGTCGATAGCGATAATAGGAGAACCCGGTTCATGCCCTTCATATTCACCGGGACCTGCGAAGCCGTCAATGAAACGTATATATTCATGCTTTTGTAGCATGGTTGGAAACCACCATTCAAGGTAGCTGCGCAACAGTCCGTGCTTTATCGGCGTGAGTTCATGCATCTCCCAGATGGTTGTCCTTGGTGCTTGCATTGGTTTTGTCCTGTTCTCTAGAACAATGTTTGTGCACGTACGACGGTTTGTGGAAATTTGATCAGCGTTTTTCCTGCTGGATAATCACCTTTTTTGCGTTTGTAGCTCGGATCGGTTACCTGAACGTGAATTTGTGGCGGTGAAGCAGCCTCCATTGGTGCCAATGCTACCTTTTTGCAGTTCAGGTAGGGGGTCTCGGCGAGCACATATTCTTCGATAACTTCGATTGGAACGGTCTGCCCTTGAAATTCTTTACTGAGGCGCTGCTGTAAATCGGTGTAATTTGGCTCGGATAGAAGAAGAGGCTGATAGGGATTACTGAAGTCAGAGAACTCAAAGGCTCCGGTTAAATCAACTCCCCACATGGCTCTTTTCATTTCCTGTAAGCCTCTCAGGTTGTTTGTCGCAAAGAAAAGGAAGTAATCGGTCGAATTGTGGTTGTTTCGCATACGAAATGAGCGGACATAGCGTGCCTTACTCACGTTAAGTAATTGGTGGCGATAAAGATCATGTTGACGACTCATACGTTCTGCCGACTTTGCAGTTTCTTTCGTAATTTGTCGCCATTGATCAGTGCCAAAAAGGGCGTCATAGTGCAGTTCTTTTGTACGATAGTCAACATCCAGAAAGCGGTTGATTTCCTCGGCCATAAAAGTAATCAGGACTTCACAACTGGTAAGATTTATAATCTGCGTGATGATGTTGAGTGGCGCATGGGAATATCCGAAGGGATCAATAAAAACAAATGTAGGAACTATTTTGCCGTCTGCCTGTTCACGCTGCATGATCTGGAGTATTTTCTTCATCTCTACAGCAAATGTTCCCGTAATGATTGGTGTCTGCAAATTTGCTGGGCAATCGAGTTCTTGTCTCTGCTCTAGCAGGCGTTGTTGAAGATACGTGCTTCTGCGTGCATCTTGCTCGATAAACATCAATTCCATTTTGTCTTCATCTATGGCACGACGAACTGCTCTACTTGAATGTTTCAACAGGACATCGAGGGCAATTAAGGGAGAGCCAGGTTGACCATTTTCATATTCGCCAGGACCTGCAAAGCCATCAATAATACGTACGCGTTGAAAATGCTGGATTAATATTGGGAACCAGGCACCAAGATAGCGCCGCAGAATCTCATGTTTTGCCTGTGTGTGTCTATCCATAGGCCAGATAGTCGTTCGAGGAGCTGGCATGTACCTGTCTCGCTTTCTCATCAGGAAGACATACGATCAACTACCAGAAGATTGTTTGTATTGCCATACGCACGACGAGAAGACCCTGTACGAGGAAGGAGACAATGTACGTTTTACTTTTAGGTATTTTGTTCAATGAATAGAAGGGAAAATATGGTAATGCATCCCTCTCCATTATTATGCATTATTATAACTGCTTGTGCAAGCCATACCGCATATATATCCGATGATGTGTGTCACATAATAGACGTATGGGTAACGCTCTTTTGCAAATTGGGTCGTGGTGTCGATAAATCCTATAACAAGGATGGGGGAAATGTTACCTATCTGTGCTGCTGATCTGTCGAGGAAAAATCCCGATTGCTGATGATATCTGTGCAATTGAGGATGAGGTTGCAGACTCCATAAAGGATCAATACCATGCCCATTAGACTATTCTGCAACACCCAATATGAAGAAAGATGTGATGACTTTTAACCCTCTAGTTTTTTACGAGACATACGAGACCGAGATCGATGAAATGCTGCCCTGCGGAGATTCAGGTGGTATCTCGTCCCATGTTCTTCCATCGAGTTCGCGACCTCCGCTATTATGATAACGGCCACCAACCTGTTTAAAGAAGTAAGGGATGTGAGCTGCCTGACATTGATCTCTAAGCATCCTCGGCCAGTCCATATCCATCGATCTGGCACTTGGCCCACTCTCGCCGCCGCTAATGATCCATTGCAATTGGGAAATCCACGGAGAGAGATCAAGGGGTCCTAAGAGTGGTTCACAACTCAAAAAGCGTACCGTTGCGGGCACCTCTAGCAGCAAGGGAAGACGTTCTTCGGCCCGTTCCTGCAATCCCACCGATGTGCCAATCCATATATTATCAGGCCATGTACCGCGTTTCCAGGGAGACATCAAGAGGATATTTTCAGGTCGTTTGGTCAACAAGAGCCAGTTCAGCCAGGGCGTTGCTTCAATGAGCTTCCAGAGCCTCTCGCGTTCATTGGCAACGGCAGGATGGTCTTCGTACACATCGGCCATGGATGCGCAAAACACACTGCGGCGGTGCCCTTGCTTTTCGGCTTGACGATTCCAGGTTAGTGGCTCTTGCCAATGTGGCTCCTTGAAAAAGCGGCGGGGAGTGGTAACGGCAGGTCCCCATACGTCGTGGCCGTAGTGATGGGCAATGTCTTCTGCATAGCAATGTTTACATTCTTCGCTGACTTTGATACAGCCCCACCAGGGATTATACGTATATCCCTTAATAATACTTATGTTGCCATCGGGCAGAGGTATTTTGCGCCAGGTCCATTGAATTTCGGTGAATGCCATATGCTGCTCCTTAGAAATTGAGAAAAAATAGAATAATAAAAATAAGGCAATACATAGAATTTTTGTTTGAGTTCTCTCAAAGTATACCAGAGAACGCGCAGAAATGCGATAGAAATGCGTTGCTGGCGCTCATATTGGTATGAACGTTTGTAAAAAGGGAATGGGTGTTCTTTAGGACATTTGTGCGGTTTTTCACTGCTTACTTCTTTGGCTCCAAACACTCCAATAACCGGCACAAAATTCCCGGTTTCCCCATATGATATCCCATCGACAAAATCAAGTATGCATGTTAAATTGTTGACGTAATAATCTCTTTTAAGCATTTCATTGGAGAGTATCTAGCAATGTCAAAGACCATTCCAGATCAACTTCCACCATCGCGACGACAATCGTCTATTATGATGATAATAGCAGCCGTGATAACGATTTTCTTATTATAGCTGGGGGAATTGGCTTTTTTGTCTCTCACAATAATCAGGTGACGCAAGATCATATTCATGCCACTGCAACGGTGGTGCAAACGCGGGCCAACAATCATGCTACGGCTACGGTGGTAAGCGTGCAGAATGCCGCCGCTACAGTGGTTGCAATTCCCGGTTTGACCGCAACGGCGGTTGCAACTTCACCTTATGCACCATTCATAAAGGTATTATTGTATGATCCATTGACAACTTTCACTAGTTCTGGTTGGAGTAATGGTGCGGCCTGTCAGCTTTCCCCAGCGGGATACCAGGTCAGTGTTACGAAAGATAAGTATGTTCAATACTGCACCAATATGATAAACCAGTATGGTGAGATAGCGTATCAGGTGATGATGACTATTTACACGGGAGATTGTGGCGGACTTGTTTTTGGATATAATGACAAGGAAAATCTTTACATGCTTGAAGTCTGTCAAGATGGAACATACAATGTGTATAGTCATCTCAAGGGTGTGTGGACTTCCCTCTACCCATATTTCCGTACAAGTTCAGCGATCCGTAAAGGGCTGGAGAGACAAAATACGATGGCTATAACTGTGAAGGGGAATACCATCAATATCTATGTAAACGGCAAGAATATTGATACTGCGACGGATTTGGACTTGACGAATCTCCCTGTTCGCAAGGGCTATATTGGTCTATTGGCTAATGATAGAGGTAATGCAACATCCGTTACCTATAGCAATGCCGTGGTATGGTCAAAGTGATCTGAATAAATCTCTCAATAAATGTGATATACTACCGCTAAGATGCCGTACTAGCACCTAACAAAGTTGGAAATGGACAAAGCTGTCTCCTAAAGCCACGCATACCAAACGTTTCTTTCTTCGACAAACGTTTTACGTAGAGAGACGAAAGCATTATTGAATGCAAACACACATGCCAGATCCACGATCTCATACCCAGCACCCACGCAAGCGATTTCCCTGGATGCTGGGAATAATTATCAGTAGTGGGTTCATCATTATCTTTGCCTTCGTTGTGATCACGCTACTGGTATTGAGAAGTCAGGCTCAACGATCTTCCACTTGCCCGGTTTCCCGATGTCTTTGTAGAATTGGCTCGTCCTCCTCTCCGATCAGAGACGCTGGTACCCAGGAGAGCAAGTCGCCTTCAACAGGATCAAACCAATCCAATCTACTGGCTTGATCTCGCTGTCGCGAGGGCCAGCGAGGGAACACGACACCAATATGCACTCTTTCTGGCTTGTCGATTGATTGGTGATGTTGGGCTTTCTAAAAACAAGCAGAATCCTATCTCGCTGAATATGTGCGTTGTGTACCCAGTGGGAGCCGGGTAAATTGCTCAAGGTGCATGTATCCAGCTCCAGCGAGCGCCCGCCGTGCCGGGGTTCGATAATTCAGGTGGAAGGTCACTTTCTGACTGATTGTGTTGCTTCTTCTATCGATATCCTCTCCTCTGTCTGTCTTTGTTCTCTAAGCTGGATGGTTGCTCAAGTTTCACTGTGTGCTTCTGCAACCGTGTTTGACCATCATCGCACGCTGAAAAGAAAAACGCTTCTCCAATTTTGCTCTTCATCCTTCGAGAGAGTGCTCTAGAAAACACGAGAGGAGACTATTATGCCCATTTTCGTGCAGGCGGGAGGTCATCCTGGCGTTTTACACCAGAAATGCCTTTTCTCGCCTTCCTACTTTATTGTCTTTTATAAAGCAAAAACTGTTCCCCTTAGATTGCAGTCAGAGGGAACAGCCTTATGCAAGAAAGGTGATCTTTCTCATGACGTGTAGCTTATCACAAGAACCTGATGAGATCAAGTACGCTGGTCTCGCAATTGAATGTGGCCATCTTAACTCTGAAGGGTTGCGTTGCAATGCCACCGTTTTGCTGATGATTGTTGAGCGGACCATCACCAATGGGGGCACACTGCATAAACAATTAGCAGTTCATGTCACCGCTCGTGGCCTGGAGCATGATCGTCCAGTCTACTACTGCACGTTTTTGGCGGCTGAAGTATCTGGTGCTGGGAAGCATGGACACCTGACCTATCCAGCCAAAGAGGAACGGACACATCCCCAGGTGATGCGCTTTGCTTCCCAACTTGCTGCTGAACTCCAGGATTGCCTGGTTGCAGCCCTCACTGCCGATCCTCGTGTGCTGCTGGTACGGTCCTGCGCGTGCGCTATCGTCTTCCCGATCCCTTCGTCTGGGAGCTTCAGAGCAGTCTGGATGGAACTGGCATCCATTTTCAGGATTGGCAAGGAACACCTGTGATGGCAATTGTCCCATGGAGATGGTTTCAGCGTGTGACGCATGTTTTGAGGAAGCAGGCCGCTCCCTTTTCTGCCTATGGAATCAGGATAAACTCATCCAATCAGGCTGCGTCTCCCGAAGGTGGGGAGTGTGAAGTGATTCCTGACACTTTCTTCATTCCACTATTTACACCTTCTTCAATTCGCCCTATCCTTCCCTTGATCTGGATATCCTCCAGGCAAAAGTGAGGCACCTCTATCGTTATTTGACCGTCCATGAGTAGATATTGCCAGCCTCGTCTCCTGAAAGCAGAAATTTGCTATCTGGCGACCAGGCAACAGCTGTTACTTTTCTCTTGTCTGGATTGATGAAGATCGCCCCTGGCGTAATCGTCGTCGTATGATAATACTGAGCATCGTTCTGCCCGGCGACTATATGAGGATGGATCACGTTCCAGAGATGGATGGTGCCGTCATTGCTGGCCGTTGCTACACTTTGATTACTGGTAGACCAGGCAATGGAGTTAATCTGCTGGTGGTGAGCGTGAATGCCTTTCTCATAACCCCAGCAACTACATGCAATATCAGACAGCAAGCGCAGATTGCCGTTCGAGTCGCCGATTGCGATATAGGTTGCGTCAGGTCCCCACGAGACTGCCGTTAAGGTCCCGGGTACGAAATTGGGGATATCGGTTGCCGTAGAGCGATCATTAGGGAAGTGTGAATGGAAGCCCTGCACAGTGTCCCAGATGGTGTATGTTCCTCCTGGCTGAGCCCCAACAGCGATTAGATAGATGCCTCCCCAGGCCAATCCGGTAACTGGAGCAGACTGTGAGAAGGTGAGTTGTGTCTTGCCGGTTTCAGGGTCCCAGACGTGAATGGAGCCATTGAAATCGCCTGAGCCGATAGAATGAGGGTAATCTGCACTCCAGGCTACACTGAGGACGCTCGAGGTGCCATGTCCCGTATACAGGAAAAGCTGCTTTCCCGTCTGTGCATCCAGGATGCGCACCTTGCCGTCATCGCAGGCGAGCGCGAGACGATGTGTACCAACGCCATCTGGAGACCAGGCGAGCGACCAGATTTTTGTCTTCACATTGATCTGCCACTGTTTTGCACCCTGCTTGCCGGAAGAAACCTTCCAGACTCCAATGTTGCCCTGTGCATCGGCAACGGCGAAGAACTGGCCACCGGGCGACCATGCCAACCCCGTGATCGCTTTCCCCGCAAGGCGTGGTTGTGGTGTAGGCACCATCGAGAGCACAGAAGAGGCTGTGTGCAAACGAACCTGGCGAAAAGCCAGGAAAGCGCCAAGAGCGGTTCCGCTGAGAAGCGCGACCATCAGTCCCGCTGCAAGAACGGTCAACCATGAATATCTCTGCTTGGGAGGGTGTGTTCTCTTTTCTGCTGTCTGTATATTCAGAAGATCCTTTCGTGTATTTTCCATTTTTGGATGCATCTGGGGCGAGGAAGATGAAAATGCCTGTTTGTCTGGTCTGCTTTCGGCAGCCTGTAAACGCTGCCAGACGTTCTCCAAGGAGCGTGTGACTGCTCTGGCCTCTCTGTGATGTGTACTTCGAAGATCGTGAAGCAGGAGCTCTTCTGAGGTAAGCTGTTCCCGGGAGAAGTTGCTCGTCTGCTGGTTGAAATCGTTGCGTTGAGAGTGTTCGTTGTGCTCTGCCATAGAAGATCACCGTTCTTTTCAAGTGGACTCACCATAAATTGAGCGCAAACGTTCGAGTGTTCGTGTGAAAAGCGTGCGAACTGCCCCCTCGCTTTTCTCCAGGATCTTGCCTATTTCGGCATGACGCAGGTTGTGAGCAAAACGCAGGCTCAGGATTTGACGCTGCAATGGCGACAATTCAGCCAGTGCAGCCAACAACTGGCGATACTCCTCCTGGCGTAAGGCTGAGCGTTCCGGTTCCTGCTCCTCATCCTCGTAGAGCTGCTCCATAACCTCCTCCAGAGCCAGTACAGACCGTCTTTTCGCTTGGCGGAAGCGATCAATAACCCGATTGCGTGCCACCCGCCAGAGCCAACTGGCCTGCTGCGTCGTGTCGATCTGAAGCAGCTTCTCCTCCTGCAAGGCGGCGGTAAAGACCTCCAGGAGCAGATCTTCCGCATCTTCGTATCTGTCGACGCGATGACAAAGGTAGGCGAAGATGGGCGGTGCGTGCTGCTGATAGAGCTCGGCAAATGTGACTTCTTTGACCTGAGAAGCCGGTTGTGATTGGGAGTGGTGCATCCCTACCCCTTACATATATAGATACTCATACCTCTGTACAGTGTTCTCATCTACAACAAACGCTGCTGGTTGCAAAACGTTACATCTCAATAGGTCATTGGAACACGCCAAGGATTTTGCACATGATAGCTCCTCTAACAACTTTCAGCCAATTTCCCAACAAGTGCTCTCTCAAGCAGAATATTTCGTGAGTGGTTTTTCTCTCTCCTGAGCATCGAAGAAGCGAGCTTTATTAAAAAGTAACAAGCCGAGAAAATATCCAGAGGCAAATAAATTCACATATCCAATAGCAAAGACCGCTCGAAGGAGAAGATTTGGATTATTGAGGTGAAAAAAGAAGCCATAACCATGAAGAACTTCACCAATGGTATTCCACAGATAGAAAAGAAATTCTACTGCTAAGAAAATGACCATGAGCCAATATCCCAACACCCTCTGTTTCAAAAGGAGGACAGAGGCCAGAAGAAACACTGCAAAGACAAAGAGCATAAGCAGTACTCCCCTTGCCTGGGCAAATGGGTTACTAGGATTGTAGTAAAGGTGAAGATAATAGGGGATTTGAGCGATGAAATTGGCCAGGATCAGCACGAAAAGAATGATGCCCTGAATTCTGATATTTTTGTTCTCCATTGGTTCCTCCTGGTTGATTTTTGCTTGAAAACCTTTTACTCTTTAGACGGGCCAGTTCGGTTCAGGTTACAGATTCAAGTACAGTTCAGCCCTAACTGTGTCAAGGCCGATGGATTGGAGCCACTTTGATAATCAAATGGGCATCATGAAGAGAAATGGAAGAGAGCGCCTATGACGGTAACTCAATTGCCCTCCACGTTCGATCGACTTCTGGTTGAGGCTGATTTCCTTTCGGTATCTCCTCATACCCTTTTTGATTATTGGACTCATCCAAGATTGCTTCAGCAATGGTGGCCACAAGAAGCTGAATGTGTGCTGTACGTTGGAGGAACCTATCATTTGAGTTGGCCTCAGATTAACTGGCATCTCCGTGGGCATTACACCTCTTTCGACCCCGGAAAGCGGCTCGGATTTACATGGAAGTGGGATAGTGACACGCAGGAACCCGGTGAGCGAGAAGTCACTCTTGACTTTGAGCCTCTTGCACCTGGCGGAACACGGCTTCTCCTCACCCATGGCTTCTATCTTGATACTCCGGAGGATCAAGCCCTTCGTATGGAGCATTATCAAATGGGCAGACAGAGACGTAATACTGGAAGTGCATCACATTCTATTCAAGAATAACTTTCTCTAAAAATTGTATTCATTTATCATTTGACAAATAAATTTACTTAGGCATATTTTAAGTAAATTATATCTTTATTGAATAAAAATTTGCTCTTAAAAATCAAATTTATTTTAATCAATAAGCTAAAATAGCATGTTATTGATGCGTTTTAAGTGTAGTTGTAAAGAATATATGCGACGAGGAATAATATTTCCCACGTCTTATTTTTGGCAAGATACACAAATAAATCTCTCTTTCTATGAAGGCTATTTTTGTTGTGCCTTCATTTCCATGAGAGTAGCGGATTGAAGCCGACAATACAAGAGGAAAAGTGCCGTTGATAAAGACTGATAACAAAATGATAATAGCCGCTCTACCGTTTCTCGATTTAGCATTGAGTTTCCACCAGGACGTCACACAGGGTTAGCAACCGTTTATCATTCCTAATGAGTTGATTGTACGTTTTATCAAGCTACAGGATGATGTGGTACATCCTGGCTAAAATCATTTGCTAAATTTGTAATGCCATCCTTCATGTTATTAAAGACGGTGTAATATAGGCTCTTCCTAGTGTTTGGTGAAAGCCCACGACATATGCAATGAGAGGGTATAGGCAGGATCGAGAAGAAGGAAATGGTCCAGAAACTGGCAAACAAGAGAAAAAATGTGTCATCGGGGGTCGAGCCTTTCACCCTCAGCCATAAGTCCTGAGTCAAAAGCTTTACACGCGAGACCTACTCACCGATGTCTTGTGCAAGCCACCCTGAGGTATCGAGGCGAAGGGGATCAGTGCCAACCAGCTCTGCCAGATGTTTCTCTATTTCCTCGATCTGGGTGGTACCGATCTGCCGAGCCCATGTATTGCGTAACTCATCAAAGATCTCTTCAGCTTCTCGCAGCATATCGAATCCGCGTGCGGTGACACGAAGGCGTTTGCGGCGAGCGTCTACTGGATCTCCTTCACGCACAACGTATCCGCGCTTTTCAAGGACCCCAATGGTTTTCGCCGCCGCTTGTTTTGAGACCGCGAGACGCCGACTTAGCTCTGAAGCGTTGTCTGCACCCGAGGCAATGGCCCGAATTGCGAAGTCGTGAACGGGACGAACATCCTCGTAGCCGCGGGCGGCAAGCTCAACGTGCGCGGCGTCCACCAGTGAACGATAAGCGCCAATTAAAAGCATAGTGAGAGTAGCACCTGAACGAGACATAGTTTACCGATAGTACCATAGCGAACGGAGCTCGTCAAGACTACCATATTCCAAATTGCCCCTCTCAAATCCTTTCGTTCTTTGTTGCGACGAGGCTTGTTGCTGCATGGACTCGCCTTCCATATCGTTTCAGCAGAGTGTCATCTATCAGATCTTTCATCACATGAGCAGGTATCGGGGACTGCTCTCTTCCTTCACCAGAAGTTTTGAAGCTGAGTGTTCAGTATCTCATGGTAATGCTGCTTGACAAAGACAACCTGGTTGTCTATTATTTATCATAGACAACCAGGTTGTCGAATTAAAATAGAGGAGGATTTATGAGTGACAATACAAGAGGTGCTACGCTGATCGGTATCTCGCATCATCACGCAAACGTGAACGGAACACAGCTTCACTACGTATCAGCAGGGACGACTGGCTCTCCAGTCCTACTTGTGCATGGCTTTCCTGAAACGTGGTGGACGTTTCGCAAACTTCTTCCACTGCTCGCCGAGAATCACCGTGTCTTCGCGGTCGACCTGCGTGGTTTCGGTGACTCTGATAACGGGCCTGGTGCGTACGACAGCAAGACCTCAGCCGAAGACCTGCACCTTCTCATCGAAGAGCTCAGCGTTGGTCCAGTCCATCTCACGGGTCAGGACATCAGTGGGGCAACCGTCTTCCGCCTCGCGGCCACCCATCCGGAAGACGTGCTCAGCTTTACCGCGATCGAGACGGGCCTGCCCGGGTTCGGCGCGGAGAGGCTGGCCGACGTCACACACGGGGGCACCTGGTACATCGGCGTTCTTGTCGCTCCGCATATTCCCGAGATGCTGCTCACTGGCCGCGAGCGTGAGTTCTTTGGACAATTCGTCTTCCCAGCCATGAGCATGACACCAGGAGCGATCACCGAAGCTGACATCGACGAGTTCGTACGCACCTACTCACGCCCCGACGGCTGGCGCGGAGCGATTGGCCTCTACCGGTCGATGCTCCAGGAGGGCGCAGACATTGCAGATCTCGTCGCCACTCACAAACTGAGCATGCCTGTGCTGGCAATCGGAGCCAGAGGCGGTGAGTTCACCTTCGCAACGATGAGCCAGGTAGCGTCGGGCCAGATCCGGTCGGTCTCCCTCGATGGCGTCGGCCACTATGCAGCTCTGGAAGCACCCGAGAAGGTGGCGGATGCTCTTCTCGAATTCTTCGACAGCATCGATGCAGCTCGATAAATCGAATGGGAGTTGGCTGCTTTCCGTCCATATCCAAATCGCCCCAACATCCGTTCTCTCCACACCCTCGTGGCTAGGAGAAGTAGCCGTTCTGGCTCATGTGTTCAATCAGTTCGGCCTGCAGAAAGCCATCGAGGAGCGCGTGCGATTTGCTCGCGCTCGTATGGGGGACTACGAGGTTATTGATTTTGTCGTGATGCTCATGGGCTACGCTCCTCTGCGGAGAACCTACCTTAGAGACCTTTTATCAACGATTGCTTCCGTTTGCCGAATCCTTCGTGGCACGTTAAAGAACATTTCTCATCTGTTAGTCATACTGCTTGAGGAATTATACCGATTTCACAGTATTTAGGAGACGCGAGAAATACCCATTGAGACCAAAGAGCAGGCCGCACAAATAACCATCATATATCCAATGAGACGATGAAGAGGCCGTCGTTCCTTCATTCTTTGTATTGCTGTGCCAGGGGTGTATCCAGGCCATCGAGGCTCTTTCTATTTTTGACACGGCGATATTCTACAAGCCCCTCTTCCCCCTTCGAGTTTGCCCAGCGTGCCATCGTCTCCCGATCCTTCTGCAATTCCATAAGAGGCACTCCATACCCACACGAGGTCTGTACAAAATGAATGGAGGCAATGATAATTTGTCGTATCCCTGGGTAATCTGGGAAATGGACGATCAATTCCTCCCACCGGGCTGCTCCCGGCAGAACGGTCTCTCCCCTTCCATAAAGGCGCAGAATCTGGGGTGCTCCACTAAAAGCACAGAACAGAAACGTAATACGGCCATTTTCAGCGAGATGAGCCGAGGTCTCATTCCCGCTCCCGGTTAAATCCAAATAGGCCACTTGATGTGGTGAGAGGATACGAAAGGTATCATAGCCCTTTGGTGAGAGATTAATGCGTCCATCTTCTGAGAGTGGTGCCGTGGCGACAAAGAAAAGAGGTTGGGCTTTGATAAAGCTTTGGAGGGTTGGAGTTATCTGGTCATACTGTTCGGCCATACGTTTCTGCTCCTATTAGTAGGGAACTTTCATTGCTAGAAGTATACCATCAGAAAGATTGAGCCATCCATGATCACAACTCTAATAGCTAAAGATGCTGTCTCATGAGAGGCTTCTGTATTAGCGGCTCGCACCTCGACAAACTCAATGAGTTTCGTGATCCCACTTGCCAGAACGGCTGCTTCCATTGCTCCAGGTGATAATATCCCGTGCCACTTGAACGAGGCAAGGATGAAATTGGTCCGCGTTCTCTATCACGTGTAAGGGATCTACCCATTGAGAAGCCGCATACTCTTCGTTGAGTTGAATACTTGCTCTTTCTTGCTCAGTAAGGTGAACTGCTGTTGTGATTGAGAACAAATGGCTTCCGTTCGTTGTTGGCTCCTGTGCTCTTGTATCCCAGATCTGATTGTAGTAACCGATGATAGATTGTAGACGGTCTTCAGAAATATCAAGGTGCAGTTCACGGCGTAAATTACGTTGTACTGCTTGTTCGATAAGCTCTGCTTTCCGCATCCTTCCACCGATCACCCACCAGTCGGGGTGTGGTTCCCATTCTCGCTTGGCAATCAACCACAATCCTTGATGGAAAATAGCTGCATCAGCACAACAAATAACGAGAGCGTCCATCGCTTCTGAATAGGTCGCATCCGACATGAACGTTCCAGGCTCTTGCAGACAATCTTGAACATCTTCTCTCGGCGGCCGAACCGCGCCTGGCACAGCGTGCCCGACGGTATGGGGTGCCGCCTGATGTGGTAGGGGATGTTGTACAGGAAACACTCGTCGCGGCCTGGCAAAATCTGGCTCATTTACGCGAGCCTGCCCACTTTGAGTTCTGGCTTGACGGGATCTGTCGCAATATGAGTATGCGCTGGGTACGTGCTCAGAGGACGACTGATAGTCACCAGCGTCCCTTCTCCTCTTTGCAACGAGAACAGGAGCATAGCAGTAAATCCTCCATCTTCGATGGCGTTGATCCACAATCCTTCGACCTGACAGAAGAACTCAACCGTCAGGATCTCGCTATCCTGCTGGATCGTGCTATGAACTATCTCCCTGCTACCACACGCAAAGCCTTAGAGATGCATTACCTCGCCGACTTGCCACAGCGCGAGGTTGCGTTGCAACTCGGCATGACGATCAACGCCCTGGAAGTGAAACTCCATCGCGCCCGTCGCCAACTACGCCAGGTGCTCCAGCACGAGTTGTGTGCTGACGCCGAGTCCTTTGGTCTGCTTCATCCTGACGAGGTAGAGAATCAGGGATGGCGTGATACGAGCATCTGGTGCTGCATCTGCGGGCGTCAACGGTTACAAGGACTCTTCGAGCCACAGCCAGATGGTGCCGTTGGTCTCCGTCTCCGTTGTCCCACCTGTTCTCTTGTGAGTAGGAGCGACCTGATCACCACTCCTCCACAGGTGTCGTTCGCACAGATGGGTTCCTTCCGTCCGGCCTTTAAACGTATGCTGCAAAGAGTCCCATCTCTCCGTTTAGAGGCATTTACTACAGGCTCTCACCAGTGCTGCATCTGTGGGCAACCCGCTCCATTGCTCAGTGTTGAACCTGAAGTGATGCCTGCGCCTTTTTACACCCGGTTCAGTATCGTTTTCGCCTGTCCTACTTGCGGGCGATCATCGGAGAGCATCTTCTCGCTTTGCATGACCTATCCTACAGCCTATCAATTCGTGATGCAGCATGAACGCTGTATTCTCGAACCCGAAGGATTGATTGAGTATCATGAGCAACCTGCGATCAGCGCCAGTATCTGCGATCTTTCGAGCGCAACACGCCTCACGTTGATTCTTCATCGCCATACACTTCAGTTACTGGCCGTCTTTCAAAACTAGCCTTTCTTTCCTTTTTTCCTGATGCTTTGATACATTGAAAGGGTTTTTCTCAGAAATGAAAAGTATCTCTCTGTCCCTCTTCCGTCGTTTCCTTTCTTCCAATATGGGGCAAATGATCATTGAAATTGTCGCAGTGATGATTCCGGTGCTGCTCCTTACGGCTTTGCTCAATCTCTTGCCCGCGTCGTTTCAGGCGAGTACTGCTGGAGATCTGCTTCTCAACTTCCTGGCTGCGGCCATTATCGTCGTTATGTTCGTTCAGGTACTACGCAGGGTGGAACAGAGTTCGTCCTCCGAGGTAGGACTGGCAAGGCAGCAGTGGCTGCGGCAATTCTTGCTGAGTTTCTCGCTCGGTGGTGCCTTGATGACGGTGGTCATACTTGCGCTGTCCTTTACCGGCTCCTATCATATTACCGGCATTCAGCTGTTTCCGGCTGTTGAGTTTGGCTTCTTCGTTTTTGCCCTGTGCCTACTCACACTGCTCTTTGCACGCAGCAAGAAGATCGGCTTCTTCCACTACGTGCTTTTCGCCCTGCTGCTCTTTGGCCTCTTTACGACGCTCGTTCCTCTCGTGATCGTGATATGCGGGGCGGTGCAGGAGGAACTGATCTTTCGCGGCCTGCTCTTTCGCAAACTGGAACGCTCTTTTGGCTCCTGGATCGCTCTAGGAGTCAGCGCGGTACTTTTCGGCCTTCTGCACATAATAGTGCCCAATGCAACATTGGTTGGAGCGATCGCAATTATGGTGACTGCGGGCGTACTGATTGCAACGGTCTATATTCTGACGCGCAGTCTGTGGTGGGCCATTGGCATACATGTGGGCTGGAACTTTTTTGAAGGTCCAGTTTTCGGCACACAGCTCTCAGGCCACACGCTGCCCGGCTTCTTCTCGTCCACGATGATGGGTCCTGTGGCCTGGACGGGAGGAACCTTTGGGCCAGAAGTCGGCCTGGCATGTATTCTCCTCGTCGGAGCCGTTGGTGCTTTGCTTTGCTGGCACGCGGCTCGCTTACACCTCATGCTTCCACGTAACAGGCTACAGTCTGTCCCAGACGATACCCAGTCGGGGCGCACTGATATACCCGTAGACCTATAGACCTCATAGCAGCCAAACGGAGAGACAAGCTCACGTAATGTCTCCATGTGGCAACCAGGGTCTTCCGCTCATTAAGTGTGACCGGTTGCCTTGGGTAATCAAGGGTATCGCTGCCCTGAAGGAGGATGGGAGGAGGCATTACTGGAACATGGAAGATGGGGAAGGCATTGAGGGGAGAGTATTTTGCTGCTCACAATGCGTGGAGAACTCGCTGACGCAGCAAAGCAAACCCTGCTCTGCCAAATCCCATCCTTTTGAGATACTTCAGTTTGTTCACACTGCCTTCCACGACTCCATTGCTGTAGGGCAAGGTCAGACCGGCCAGGACAGCAGCTTTATCGCGCTCAATACTGCGGACCATCCGTTGCAGTTCACGAATCTGGCTGATACGGACGCGCTCTAGCCAGCCGTCAAGTTGCTCCCCCTTGCGCTGGCGAAGCATCTGCATAAATTCCTGGACCAGTTCATATACGGTATCGGCAGTGGGGCTGGCCTGGCGAATAACAGCGAGTTCTGCCTGTTCAGTCTCATCCAGATCAGCAGGGCGGCGCATAAAGAGCCAAACGGCTTTCTGTGCCGAAAACTGTTGGAGGGGAGCCTCTGGAATGGTTTGCGCGTGTTCGGCTCACGCCTGGGGGACGCTGCGTATCCTCGCAATGACCTCAAGAACCGATAGAGCGTTCCAGCCCCTCCTTTGTATCCCTGGGCTTGTAGTTCCTGAAAGAGGCGCTGCCCGTTTCGTTCCCCCTGGTTCCACCGTTCAGTGATGTAAGGCACATACTGATCAAATCGGTGGCGCTGTTTGCGGCGCAGTTCTGCTTTCTCGTAGGGAATCCCCCGCTCCATCCAACGACGAATGGTGCGTTCGGCCATGCCCAGGCGGCGTGCAATCTCTTTACTGGTGAGCCCCTCTTTTCGCAGTTCAATGATTTGCTGATAGCGATCTGCTCGCTCCGCATGGTGAGCCAGGTGAGCGCGGCCCGCAAGAGGATCAGGAGCAGGAGATAGTACGTCATTTGACACGGATTGCTCCTGGCTTCCTCCTGCTTGCGGCTCGGGAGATGCTCTAGTGCCTTTTGAGGCTTGGCATATTTCCGCACGACAGCGTGCCAAAATCTCTTCCACAATCTCCGTTAGATTCTTGTGGGATGGGAAGCCGACGAGGTACGCCAGAATTGGTGCCCTTTTCCGACCTCCTTCCCCCAAACCCATCGTGCATCTTTCAATGCAATGGGCTTTCCAGTGTCATGTAATCCGTGAAACAGACATCGGCTTTCGTCTCATCGGTCTTCCGTAGGTCACATCCTGATGGCAGGTGACACATAACACCAGCGTTTTGCGCTTGCGCGCTGCCATGATCTTAACCCATGGCGGTTTTTCACGACCGTCAAAGGTTTTGAGGTCTTTCAGTGCTCGGATATGATGCACCTCAATACGTTCTGCGTCTCCTGTGGTTCCACAATATTCGCAGGTATCGGCGAGGAGCCTCTTTTCCAACTCTGATCGACTTGGACCCAGGAACTTCTGATAATCCTTGATTGGTGCCTTGATATCCCAATGGAGTGAAATTCCTCCCCAACGAGCAACCAACGATTTCTTGCCCTCGCGCTCGATTACGGTTTGAAGAACTTTGTAGCACTTCTTTCCCTCTCGATACGTGGCAGAGTATTTGCGGTACACTGTTGGCACTGACAGACGGTATTTGGCTGCCAGGGTCTTGGTCAGCGATTGCTCCATCACGCCTTCTAGCGTGGTCAGACGATGAAGATTGTAGGCAAGTGGGTAATACTCCACCAATCCCCGATATTCCGTTTGGAACAGGTCAATGATGGTGAAATCGCTGTCATTGATGAGTTCGGTTCGGTGAAGCACTTTTCGACTATGCTGTTTGTATCGCTGACATTTGTTTTGAATAACATCCGCTGGGGATGCGTAATCCAATATTTCCATTGTGACTGCGCCGGTCGCGATGGTCGCGTTGCGAAATCCTCCTGGATGGTATGGATTTCATAGTTCAGAAACCGCGCTGTTTCTGTTTTTGCATGGGTAATCAGCGTTTTGGTCTCGGAAAGTTCCAATTTGAGTTCCTCTTGTAGGAAGATTTCTGAGACGGTGCTTGATTTCCTCTGCTTCCTCCTTTGGGCCAACAAATCCCAGCAAAAAGTCATCGGCATACCGACAGAACCGGAGTCGTCGATAGTCGGGGTCGTGAAGAACCTGTGAGGGCAGCGCTTGCGCTTCTTTTCTCACTACTTGTGCCTCTTCTTGCCGACCTATTCGGAACAAGTAAGAAGCTCGGTGCATGAGTTTTTCATACGTTTTGTTGGCTTTTCTCTTCGTTCCCCTGGTATATTCTGGCATGAGCACTGTCTCGACAAATTGGTCCAGCTTATCTAGATACAGATTGGCGAGGATGGGACTGACAATCGACCCCTGGGGGGTGCCGCTGTAGGTCTTGTTCCATCGCCAGTCTTCCAGATATCCTGCCTTGAGGAGTCCACTAATGAGGCGTAGAAACCGTTCATCTTTGATGGTTTCTCGCAGCATGGAGAGTAAGAGTTCATGAGAGAGCGCGTCGAAACATTTCGAGATATCACCCTCGATGAACCACACACTTCCCACCCAGTTGTGGTAGATTTCCCGTAACGCCGTGTGGCATCCCCGTTCTGGCCGGAACCCATGTGAGTGAGGGCTAAATTGAGGCTCCAAGTACGCGTCCAGAAGAAGACGGATCACCTCTTGCATCAATTTATCGGACCAGGACTGGACTCCTAACGGGCGTTGCGAGCCGTTCTTTTTGGGAATGGAAACCCGTCTAGCAAGGTGAAATCTATCGGCAATTTGCGTCGCTTGAGGAGCGCCTTGACGTGCTGCTGTGGCGTAGTCTTCTCCTCGATCACGACTCACGATCTCGATTTCTGGATGTGCTCGCATCCACGCAGTAGAAGTCTCAGCACTGCGGTCTGGCAAAAGATCGATGATAGCATGGGTCGTTAAATCGACGAGAATGGTTCCAAATTTGCGTCCACGGCGAAAGCTCCAATCATCAATACCGAGTTGAGAGATCTTTTCAGGCAAGGAGACGGGCAAAGCCATCATGCGGCGTAAGATCGTTGTGGGGGAGGTACGAATCCCCAGGTGCTCGGTCAGGCGTGCCGCTACCTCTCCGCTCATCGCGCATCCGATCACTTCAATCCACTCTCGCAGCCGATTGGTCATCCGTGCATAGAACTGAACCAGATCGGGAAGGCGCTCGGTAAAAATCTGCTGCGAACAGGTAGGTATGTGGCAGATAAATTTCCGTACCGTCAGGCGCAAAAGCACACGACGGCCTCCGCACGGGACATCTGCAACAGTTCTTCCATATCGACTATGCACACGTTCTGAAAGTTGTTGACAAAGAGGGCAAGCCGCAGACGAACTCTGACAACCAATGTGGATTTCCAGGCACGTCACCGTGGGAGATACCTCGGTAATAGAGAGATATTCAGGCAAACAGAGGCAGGAAATGAGCGCATCCAATACTTGTTGACCCATCGAGAACACTCCTTACAACATAGCTGCGCAGGTCACTGTATTGGAGTTAGTCTATCAGAAAGCTGTGCCGCTGTCCAAGCAACCGGTCACACTTAATTAGCGGGAGAACCGCCTGGAGCTCGTCGTGAAGTTCAGCAGAGATCAAATGCACCTGACGCAGGTTAGGCTGGCCCGGATCACGTGCCACCCGCGAACGATGCTGAACGGTTGCGCCGAGATGGGCGTCGCCTTCAACACCTAATCCAGAAAGAAGTTGGATGCTCTCTTGATTCGCTTTGATAAAGCTGTGCGTCAGGCTACAACTCACCGGCGTCACGACTCCATGCATTGATTTGTGCTCCCTTCTCACGATGATACATCATTGCTTGTGTTCTTTATTTGAGAAGGAACAATGTCTCTTCCTCAAACATATCACCGTTTTTTCAAGCGCAGCTAACCCTGGCAAGAAAATCGTGAAGCGTCAACGGATTAGAACTCCCAGGCATAGCGTTTTGGATTCGTAGGATCAATCAACACTGGAACCAGGCTCCCTTTCATATACACTGGCCGGGAGTTCATCATCCATGTCCAGAATGTATATGTTCGCCCTGTGCGCGGACTCGTCCAGGTCGCAGTGAGGTAATAATTGTCTCGTGAAAAGCCCTGGGCCGTTTTTCCCGTTTCATGCCGAATTGAGGTCACCACGACAACTACCTGCCTCCCGTGCGATCGAAACCATCTGATCTTGTAGATTTGATAGCCAACCAGCATAATCATCAGAGCAACCGTTACTGCCACAAGTTGCATATCGAGAAGTAGCATTTGCATGATGAAAACTTCTCCTTACCCAACAAACATATGCAAATAGTACTGAGAATCAAACATTGAGATGCGAAAGAATTTCCGCGCACCTGAGTATTCCACGTGGTGGGTCCATGCTCAACTTCTCATTTACCACGACGCCCCACCACGCGTTGAGCACACATTGTGCCAGTCCCCAGCCACGTATGCGTGCCCGTTCCATGCCCAGTTCCTCACTGAGTTGAGCAACGCGTCGGGCCAGCATCTGCTCCATGTCGGGCACCTCAAGGATGCGAGGCATGGGATTATAGAATGAGGCTCCCACCTCATACCCAGGATCACCAACCACGCCCTTGGGATCGATCGCCAGCCATGCATCACCCGAACGCAAGATATTGTGATGCTGCAGATCGCCATGTAGCAACATGGCCTGGGGAGCCGAGGCACTTAACGTCACGAAAAGATCCATTGCCTCATCGACCAGATACGGCGGAAACGGACCATATCCGCCAGCATAGTGTGCGCGGAGCTGCACCAATCCTTGCCCCAATTGTTCCACCGTCGGAAAAGTGTGCTCTGTAGGTGCTGGTCGCCAGAGTTGACGCATCACTGAGGCCAGAATGGAGGTAGCCTGCTCATCCTGCTCGGGCACCAGGGACGCAAGCATAGTTCCCGGTTGCAAACGCTCCAGCAGCATCACTTTTTTCTCTTCGTCAAACTCTAGGAGACGAGCGATGCCGCGCCCATCGAAGAGACGCAGCGCGGCCAGCCCATGCTCAAACTCATCGGAAAACTCGCACGTCTTCAGGATAACAGGTGTGCCATCCGCGCGTTCTGCGGGTGCGACATAATGAAACGAGAGATTTTCAAATGGGGGCAAAAGCTTCAATTGCCAGCGCTCCGCGCATTCCTCTAAAAAAGAGGGGAGGCGCTGAAACCAGGCATTTGCCGCCTCTGTGCCGTATGCATCGCGTATAAATTGGATAAAATCTTCAGGCAAGGCAAACATTAAAAAAGCTCCTTGTATTTGAGGCATCATATGCATCCGACTGAGAAGGCCAGGAGCTTTTTGTCGGAGAGAGCCATGATGATCCATTGTTTGAGGCTATCGTACTGCTTCTCTTCATGAGAGTCAAGGATGGCCCCTTTTGATAAATGGCTTCTCTTTACGTCTACACTTGCCGCGTCGCATCACCTCGATAATATTGACGCTGCCATCGTTCCTTTGTAGATGCGACGTAAGGCGATTGCGACAAGAATATGTTCCCCAACGGGAGTATAAAAAACAGAGACTTGTTTTATCAAACAAAGTATTACAATTGCAATACTACCTTGACAGACATAGTATTATGATGTATACTCCAACTACGAGGTGATGATATGAGTGAAAACAAACTGACCTCCGACCTGCTGCGCGGACATACCGATACGATGATTTTACGGCTCTTATCGGAAGCTGACCGCTACGGTTACGAGATTGTCAAGCTGATTGCCGAGCGCTCGGGTGGTGAATATGAATTAAAGGAAGCCACCATGTATTCCAGCGTCCGGCGGCTTGAGGTGGACGGGGATATCGAATGGTATTGGGGCGATGAATCGCAAGGCGGTAGGAGGAAATACTTCAGGATTACTGAAAAAGGGAAAGCGACGTACGATCGCAACAAAAGCAACTGGGAGTACGCGAAGCGTGTGCTGGAGAACCTCTTGTAAAGGAAAAGTGTTGTTATGAATGAGCAATTGACCAACTATGTCAACAGCGTGTTTGCTCCCTACGAGGAGGGAAAAAGCATCGCCGAATTAAAGGCGGATCTGCTCTCCGATTTGCAGGAGCGCTTCCGTGAACTCAAAGCCGAGGGCAAGGATGACGAAACCGCCCTGGCCATGACCATTGAGAGTATCGGCGACATTGAGCAAACCGTCCAGGAGGTCGCCAACCTCTCCCACGCGCTGGAGCGGCAGGTGGGAATCAACTTGAGTGCAAGCAATTTGCCACAGAGCGACTTTGCGGGCGTGATCGCACATCAAGGAAAGTTTCACGCAAGTGCATTGCGCGGCTCTGACTTTACGGGCGCAGATTTAACCGGGAGTTCGTTTCGGAGCAGTGATGTCCGTGAAGCTACGTTTGCTGGTGCCAATCTGACCGATTGCGACTTTTCCACTCTTGACCTGGCGGATGCAAACTTTCGTGAAGCCATCCTTGTGCGTACCAACTTCAGCAAGGCGGCGCTGGCCGGAGCACAATTCATCGGCGTCAAGCTGACGGATGTCAAATTCAACTATTCCGACCTGCGAAAAACGACCTTTGAACGCTGTACCTTTCTCGGCGTGGACTTTCACTATTCCGATCTGCGCGGACAACGATTCGATGGGCAGACCTTTCTCGGAGTCACGTTTGACCTGCCGGCACTGAAGGATGTGTCGTTTCAGGGCGCAACTCTCAAAAATGTGTCGTTCCGCCCGGTGGGTCTCTGGTCTCTGAAGCGTGCCATCCAATCCATGCACTTTAATGGCGCGATGATGGATAAGCTCACGTATGCGGCGCTCAAAGGCCTGGGAGCAGATGTCTCAAAGGTCACTGTTCTATCATGAGGAGAAGACTGTGCAAAATATCGCCATTCAGGTAAACGATTTACAAAAATCATACAAGAAACTGAATGTTTTAAAAGGCGTGCATTTCACCGTGGAGCAGGGCAGCATTTTTGCCCTGCTCGGCTCCAATGGCGCGGGCAAGACCACACTGATCAACATCCTCACCACGCTGCTCAAACAGGATGGTGGAACGGCCATCGTCAACGGCTTTGATGTGGCGTCACAGCCAGACCACGTGCGGCAATCACTCAGTCTGACCGGGCAATTTGCTGCCGTGGATGAGATTTTGACCGGGCAAGAAAATCTGATCATGATCGCCAGGCTCCGACACCTCAAACAGCCACGCCAGGTTGCCGACGATTTACTGACCCGCTTCGGTTTAATAGATGCCGCCAGGCGCAGGGTGGCGACGTATTCAGGCGGGATGCGCCGCAGGCTTGACCTCGCCATGAGCCTGGTGGGAAAACCGCAGGTCATTTTCCTTGACGAGCCGACCACGGGGCTTGATCCCGAGGCACGCATCGAGGCATGGAAGGCGGTGAAGGAGCTTGCCAATGGTGGCATAACAGTCTTCTTGACTACGCAGTATATAGAAGAAGCTGAACAGCTTGCTGATCACATTGCCATTCTCCATGAGGGAAAGATTATCGCCAGCGGCACACTCGTGGAACTCAAAAAGCGGTTTCCACCTGCTCAGGTAGAGTATGTGGAAAAACAACCGACATTGGAGGAGATCTTTCTGGCCATTATTGGCAAAAAGGAGGAACACTAAATGGAGACGATCCAGAAACACTTTTTTAGCGATCTGGGCGTGATGCTTGGTCGTTCCATGCGCCATATCTTCCGCAGTATGGACACCATCATCACGGTCACGATCATGCCGATTGCGTTTATGTTGCTGTTCGTGTATGTGTTCGGCGGTGCCATTCAAACCGGGACAGGCAATTATGTTAATTACGTATTACCTGGGATCTTACTGATTGCGATTGCGAGCGGGATATCCTATACGGCTTACCGCCTGTTTACCGATGTGCAACGGGGGATATTCGAGCGCTTTCGTTCCATGCCGATTGCCCCCTCCACTATGTTGTGGGGACATGTTCTGACCTCGCTGGTCTCCAACGCGATTTCGGTTGTGGTCATCATTCTCGTCGCGGTGATTATGGGTTTTCGTTCGTCGGCAGGCGTCCTGTCATGGCTTGCCGTCATTGGCATACTCGCGTTGTTTACGCTGGCTTTAACCTGGGTCGCGGTGATTCCCGGACTGACCGCCAAATCGATAGACGGTGCAACAACCTTTTCGTATCCGATTATCTTCCTGCCCTTGATCAGTTCAGCGTTTGTGCCAACCCGATCGATGCCGCTGATAGTCAGAGTCTTTGCAGAAAACCAGCCAGTGACGGCGATAGTGGAAACCATCCGTGCGTTACTGGCTGGACAGCCAGTGTCTCAAGAGATCTGGGTTGCGCTTGCATGGTGCGTCGGCATTCTGCTGGTAGCCTACATCTTTGCGATGAGGGCATATAAAAAGCGATTGTAAAAAGAGGGCAGGATCACAGAAGAACAAATCACGGTCTTCTGCGTAGTAAGAACAATGTGACCTCCAATAACGTTGTGGCAACAAAACGCGTGGCGCAAAACTCACGTACCGGAAGAGCTTGTAATTTGCGGTTTCCCCAAAGTGGGTTTTGCACCATCCAGAAAAAGAGAGCGTGCTAAAGCGTTATCAGACAGGCATCCCTTTATTACTCGTAAGCAAATTGAGAAGACTTTTTCCTATAAGATAATCCCATCCCAGACGACATTGATCAAAACACTCAAATTCTGGCACGAGACCTTCATGTGTCATCTTCACTTCAATACTCTCTGTCTTGGGCAATACTTCCCAGATAATTTTCGTACCAACCCATTCAGTATGATCATTATGCCATCCTTGATAGCTATCGATCACCTCCCAGATTATTTTTTTCGTTGGGATCATCTCAGAAACTTTCACTTTATACATATCACCGTTTTTAAAGCGAACGGTAAACACATCATCTGCATCTTCTGAATTTCCCTCAACCTCTTTTGCCCACCATTCTGAAACACGAGAAATCTTCTCGAATGCTTCTTCCAAAGTATTGTGTACTGTAATGCTGCTCTGATAATCCTGGTTTTTCATTCTTTAAGACCTTCCCTTCGGCAGTTCCTTTTGTTTATAAGTCATCCCAGATTTTCAAAAAATCTGAGAAAACTGTTTTACTGAACAAACCTGGCACCTATGATGCTTTGCTAGGCAACTTGTGCGTTATTCAATTCTCAAAGTACTACTCATCTCTTCTTTCGTAGCAGAGAAAAAATGGAATTGAGAATGATGCGATTTATATGCCAAAACGACGTGCCGCAAGATCCAGTCTTTTTGTAGGATAAATTGACCCAAAATTTGACACCTGCTGCTATAAGCTGTAACGTACATTTATAAATGTGAATGGATTGTGGAGCACAAACGCATGTATTAGCTGGAAAATCTGGGCGACGAAGATGGAAATGTTGGGAACGTGCTCCATTGCAATAATAATATCGTCATTCTTCAGAAGATGTGATGTTTAAGAACGCCTCAAACGTGGAAAGAAAAGGATGGTGCTGTGGCAGTAAAAATCCTCTTATACAAGGGGGAACAAAATGATTTGTTGTGCTCAGTATGTAGCATTTATGAACAGAAAAGAAGGTCTTTTTGTGGTCATTTACTCGTCATCTTGCCAGGCGTTTTCACCGTTCCAGGAGCATTCCCATCGTCGAGATTGGCGAAATATTCCAATAAGAGGCGATGGATGAAACTGTACCCACCCCCAACGCGCTGCAAGAGAATACGAGCGGTTGCATCATTGAGGAATGTCTGCGCCTGCCAGGGAAAGACATTTCTCCTGTGTAGTAACCAGCGCAAGACGAGATGCCGTTGTACCGCCCATCCACCACTGATAGCCCAGCCGAATAAGCCGCCAGCAATGGCAAAGAACCACACGGCACTTAGTGCATAGCCCAGTACTCCACTCAGTCCAGCATTCAGTCCCTTACTCAATCCCTCGTTCAGCCAATAGCTCACCCCATAGCCCAGGAACCCGAGGCTTCCGATGAGTCCTCCACTAAGAAAACCAATAATGGTACTATTTAGTGCAGATCGACGTACGCCTTGATTGAGGCTCTGGCGATCCTGATCTTCAATTTGTTCCTGGGCAATACTATGAAAAAGTCCCAACCCTAGCCAGTAAGCCAGTCCGATGCCCCCTCCAACGATCAGTCCCATCATTAGCCCATCGATCAGGCCGGTGACTGGTCCGGCGCTTAGTCTGGTGCTTAGTCCATCACTCAGCCCATAGCTAAACCGGAAGCCCAGATTAGTGCTTACTGGGAGACCCATCCCGGTGGTAAGCCCGTAGCTCAACCCGACGATTAGAAGAAGACCTGTAGCCAGTATTCCACTCGTGATACAGTGTTTAAAAGAGCGCAAACTATGAAAGAAACTACTCCATGTCCAGCGCAACCGCTCGGTCAGACTAATGCCTCCTCTGTTCTTCTCAGCGATCAAACTGATGAGAAAAATAACGCATCCGTAACTCAGCAGAATATTGAGTCCGGTGCTCGGCCCATAGCTGAATCCATAGCTGAGTCCAGTACTTAGCCCATAGGCGAGTCCAAGCCCGATTGCACCAAGGAACATACGACGCATGTGAAGCGTAAAGAGCACGTAACGCAGGTATGCTGATAGCTGTGGAGCACGAGGGGTGTTGTTCTGCGGAGGTAAAAGTGGGAACAAAATCAGGAGCAACCAGCAAACGAAGCCGATAATGCTGCCGTAGATCAAACCGTCGCGCAACCAAGCACTAGATCCGTACCCTGGGCCCAGTTCAAATCCAAAACTCAACCCCAAAGCAAGTCCGATACCAGCACAGATCAGTCCTTTTCCCAGATAGTATCTGCCCCGCCTCACTCGTGTCACGTTAAGAGTGCCAACTTCCAGGCTGGCTGATTGGCTAAAGCAACCACCCAGGAAGCATCCAAGGATCGCTGCCTGAATACCAGTTGTAAGATCAAAAACTGTCTGTAAAAACAGGCCAATGATGCAGCTAGCCAGGATGCCGAGCAGGAAGAGAGGCAAGCGCATCGTCAACCAGAAAGCACGCTGACGCAGGTTAGCTGGCAGCCAGTCAAGTTGCACACGCTCCAGATAGAACACGGTCTGGTAATGATGCTGCAGGTTGCGTGCTTGCCAACTCAGCCATGAACAGGTCAGTTGAAGTGGATAGCGCCTGACATCTCCCTTTTGCGTGATCATGAGTGCCACATAATCGGTCCACATCTGCTTTTGCAGCGTCGATATATCGTGTGAGAGTGTTGGTACCAGAGTTCTCGCATAGGTCAGCATCAAAATACCCAACTTCAGAGGCGTGGTGGTCAGTTCCTGTAGTGCCAGGTTGGTCTGGAGAGTCTGCCGTAAGGTATCCAGTGGTTGGCCGATCTGGTCAAAAGAAGCATAGACCTGCTCAAGCGTCAACGGCTGGATGAGCACAGCATGCTGGAGTGCCAGTTTCTGATGACTGGCAGCGTCCTCATATTCTGTCCGGCGGGAACAGACGACGAGGGGAACAAGCAGATGCTCACGATGATAGGCATTGATGGCTGCGATACAAGCCGAGCGAGATGCAGGATCCATTTCATCCAGACCGTCGAACAGCGGTAGGATATGTTCGTTACGTACCCAGCGTGTAGCCAGTTTTTGTGATACATCATAGGTCAAGGCCAGTTGTTCGCCCACCCAATCTTCCAATGCAGGCTTCTGTTCGGCCCAGGATGAGAGGCGCAATATTACTGGCAAGGGATGTGTTTCATCTTGTTCTGCCAGTTGCACCAACTTCTGAGCGAGGCGGAGCAGCAGCGTAGATTTGCCCGCCCCTGGTTCTCCCAGGATGAGCAATTCGCGCTCAGATGTCTCATAGACCTCCAGGATCGAGGTGCCTGGAGGAAGCATTTGAGCATCTTGTTGAGACAGACGTACCAGACGGTTCGTGGCATTTTGTACGGCATTGGGTATCCCAGCAAGACCCAACTCGATCCAGACGAGTTTCTGTAACGAGTACTCTAGCAATTCATTATAGGAGTGGCGCAAACGTCCAAGCATCCGCTTCCGGTTCTGCTGTTGCAAGGCGGCGGGGCGTATTTGTTGACCGGATGGTACGTTTGCTGCCATAGGCCGACTGGTGTCATCAATGTGTTCATCTGGAGGGTTCTCAACAGCATCGAACGTCGCTGCTGGGGACTGCGAAATTGGAGTGTCACTATCTCCCAATTCTTTTTCAACGGAACTGAGCAGGTCCAATTCGCGCAGACTTTTATTGAAAAGTTCGCTGAGCTTCTGGCGAAAATATGGAGAGGGGTAGGCAACTCTGCGTTCCCAGCGACTCACTGTCTTCGAGTCGGTGCCAATCTTCTCCGCAACATCTTTTTGCGACCACCCGTGTTCCTCACGTGCCTGCTTGAGCAGTATATTATAGTGCACAACCTGGTTCCTCCAGCGAAGAGGTCGCCCTTTTCTCGACCTCGCAAAACAGAAATAAATGTACCTGGCCTCTTTGATTTTCGACAGATCGCTTGTTGATTTCGCGTGGTACGTCCCGGTGGTTGCTACAAAGGGACTTATTGCTTTTAACTCTTTCTATACAAGAAGTATCCCACAAAACAAGAGATAGAGCAAGGAGTAGCTATTCTATCTCCTTACGTCGGATTGGACAGAGGTTTTACGGGTAGTTTAGAGAAAGACGACTCAAAGACGACGCAAAGACGAGCGTTTGTGGTTCTCGAAATGACCTCTCTCCGGTAATCTTCAAGCGAGAAGCAAACACGATCAGGAGACTCTGGCCGATGCCAGAAGAGGTTCCTGAGTATGCACTTCTCCTATAGTGGCAGAGCACATGACGCTCTCGTGCGCGGTTCTGCTCAAAAACGGGGGAAGGTGAGGTGGGCGTTTTCTCAATTGGTCGAGTCCGAAAAAGAAAGGAAAACATGAACATGCAACTTCATTTGAGGAAATCTGTCTCTTTATTGCTGGTAGCTTCAATACTTGCAATTTGCTTTGCCTTTGCTGCAAGTACGCAACCAGCTAACGCTGCAACTCTTACAAGAAGTGCGCAAGCAGCCCCGGCCTCAGTTGCAATCCCTGCGAGCGGGATAAATCATTGTGGGATAATTTCTTGTTCCTACTACTTTTCTCGCTCAACAACAGACTGGATAGCACAACATGGTGCACTCGCAGCAATTGGTCTCGGGTTCATACCTCACTGGCTGGCCTATTACATCTCCCCGATCATAGCACTCGTTAACTGGAAGGCTGCCCAGGCAGCAAGCAAAGATCAATGTCTGAGAGTACGTTACGGAGCAATTACCGGGCTCTATAGCGACAACAGCGGATATTGTAAGAACAATTAACCAATATTCGTTGGAAGGACGCGAGCGGTGTAAATTAGGGATGAAATGGTTCTTCCTCTATAATCACCTGGAAGATCCGTTAAGATCCTGAAGTCTTTTTGAAAAAAGCGAGGTCGCGAGAGTTAGCTCTGGCGACCCCGCTTTTTCCCTAAATTCAAATTGCTGGGCTGACCTCAAATGCCTGGCTCCCCTGGTACAATTGACTGGAAACGGTGGTATGTATGCAGCAGGCAACTCTTTCAATATCTTGTACCTTTTAGGAGAATGGGGTGATGAAAAGGTCTATGTATGACTGGTATCGAGAGCAGAAAGGAAAATACTTTCTATGGATACACAAAGGGCACCTGAGTCCGAACAGCCATCACGTTGGAAGCGTTATGCCCCACTCTGGCGCTACTTGATCGGGTTAAGCATTGCATTACTTACGACTGTGTTCTTTTTTTCTCCGGTTGTCCTGCTGTCTCTTATCACGCCCATAGTTGCAGTGGGTCTCAATTCTTTAACCACCACGTTAATCTCCGCACTGCTTCTGGTTACTGGTGCTGCCCTGGTCAGTGCGATGGTAAGCCAACAACGCTTCGGAACTGCGATCGGGGCTGGCATCACGTATGGCTTCAGTTACATTCTACCATTCCTTCACCAGGAACTGTTGCCGCACTACGATCCTGCCGGGCATCTTGAAACACTCAAGGTGAGCGTGTTGGTACATACAATCTCTGTTCTCCTTGCTACTGGCCTGCTCTGTGCCTATCTTGGTGCAGCCATGGGGAGTGCGCTGGGGATGGTGTTGCTTGATCCCATCTGGCAATTAGTGCAACTCATCAGGCGTTTCAGTTCCAACCCGGCGCAGAAACAGCCAGTTGCCGGAGAGCAGGTACAACAGCACAATCCATGGAACCTTTTTTTCGTCTGGGTCAGTTTTTTCATGCTGCTGGGTATTCTTCTATTAAGTAGCGGCATTGGTGATCTGTTATTTTTTTCACCCGATGTTGGATTGTACAATCCTCCAGTGGTTGCCACAGGTGGCACACTGATTGTTAATAGCATGGTCAGCCCGGCGCTCCACGGACAACATCGTTCATTTCTAGTTTACCTTCCACCATCCTATTATGATACAGCAATGGCAGAACAGCGCTATCCCACACTCTATCTACTTCACGGTTCGCCGGGGAGCGAGTACGATTGGATCAGGGGGGGCAAAGCGGTACAATCTGCCGATACCCTTATCGCACACCGAGAGATACCCGAATTGATCATGGTTTTTCCTGATGGGAACGGACGGAATGGGGAAACCAGCGAATGGGGAAACAGCTTTGATCAGAAGCAACTTATGGAAAACTTCGTAGCATTGGACCTGGTGCACTTTATCGATCAGAACTATCGCACGATCCCCACAGTCGGCTATCGGGCGATTGGTGGTTTCTCCATGGGAGGATTCGGTGCGATGAATATTGCCGTTCATCATCCCGACATCTTTGGCTCAGTCATCGCGCTGGCAGGATACTATACAGCCTCTGGGAGCATCTGGGGACAAAATACAGCCTATATACAAGCTAATAGTCCTGCCTTCGTCTTGCCAGCCAGACCTCAAGCCTGGAAGCTGCGCATCTTTCTAGGGGCAGCGACAAAAGATCAGCCTTACTACGCCGATACCCAACAATTTATCCTGGAACTAAAGACACTTCACGTGGACTATACCTTTGATCTGGAGAATGGATATCATACCTGGAATGTCTGGGAAGCTCAGTTGTATCATGGGTTGCTCTGGCTGAAGTGGAGCTAAACGGAGTCTTTGGTAAGATCAATGCCTGCGCTGTTGCCCAGGAACCAAACTCCTTGCCGGAAAAACGTAGGACGTGTTTGCGTTTTTCATCCAATCAATCATCTTGATGATGCCAATGTAATTCAAGACAATCCCCAGGATAATGCCAGCGATCCAGTCCAGCGGCGAGGTGACGTGATTTTGGATTATCCAGGAAAAGAACAAAAAGGACAGAGGCAAGAAAAGAACGATGGCAGTCAGCATACCCGGATTATACACCGTCTTGCCTTTGATGTTGAAAAGAAAGGTATGGGCGATAACGTTACCGACCGAAACGAATAGAGTGGCAATGCCCAACCAGAGCACTTTTTCGTTGAAAGCAGCTGCCAGAAAATACAATAGCCAGCCAATGATCACATTGATGATGAACGCGGTCTGAGTGTTGAGAGGATAACGATCGGGCTGCCGACTGGAAAACATGACGGAATTCATCATGCCAGGAAAATAGCCAGGGAAACGATATTCCTCAAATTGATGCAAGAACAGCGTGATCAAGCTGAGCCAGAGCAACAGGGCAAGATGAGCGGGACGAGTAATGAGCAGAAACATACTAACGACAGCCGCCACTCCTAAACCCAGATCAAACCAGTGCCGTCTCAAGAAATTCATATGTGCCTCCTTATGGAGATGTGATTTTTCACCGCGTTACACGGAATAACAGAGCAGGAGTTATGAATTGCTAGAAAGACGTAGATGCGCTCTCTGCTGCAAAATTTATTAAAATGTGATGCATCTCAAGTATTACGTCTCTATTTACCCATTTTTTGCACTTTTCCTCCTGAAAAAAGAGGAATTCTCCTTGTTCAAAATCACCGCCTTTCACGATTTTTTGGGTGTGGACACCTGGCGCAAGCGTGGATCAGCTATCTCATCAATGCCGAAATTGATGAGCGAGAGGCCAGCACCCAGAATAGCAATGCAAGCACCGGGAGGAATGAACCACCACCAGAGTCCGCCACCTAATGCGCCAGCTTGCTGCGCCCAGTACAAAATACTGCCCCAACTTGGGATGGTTCCATCGCCCAGGCCAAGAAATTCGAGGGCGGCCCAGGTCAGTACCACATAAATGGTGGTGCTTACAAAGCCCGCGACCACAATGCCGATCTCATTGGGGAAGATTTCGAAGAAGATGATGCGCCATGCATACTCACCACTGGAACGGGCAGCTGCTGACAAACTCGCGGCTGCGCATTGAAAGCGTTTGTGCACGCAACACACGTGCTTGCCAGGCCCAGTTGGTAAACACAATGACAAGCGAGATCGTCAAAGGGCCGCGTGGGAAATAGGCTGCGAGGACAATAGCCAGGGGGAGCGCGGGCAGTACCAGCGAGACATTCGTGAGTAACGTCAATACATTATCCACCCAACCACCAAAGTAGCCGCCAACCAGGCCAACTAACATCGAAAGCAACGTGACGAGCAGTCCGGTACCCAGACCCCAGAAGACACTGGTACGCGTGCCATAAATCAACTGGCTGAAAATATCCTGTCCCACCACTGTCGTACCAAGCCAATGGGCCGCCGAAGGGGGAGCAATGAACAGATTCGACGTGGCTTCCGGGTCGCTGTGTACCAGCAAGGGACCGAAGAGGCCAACCAGGATGAAGATACCTACAATGGTGCAGCCAACGGCCACCTTACGGCTTGAAGTCATGGGCCGCCATGACAACAAGCAAGACACGCAAAATGCGCTGGTAAAATGAATCTGTAAGAGGAGGCATTATTGGAGGAGCGCCCGTGGAGTCAACTTTTTGTTGTATTTGCATGACTAAGCGCTCCTTTCTACGCGCACACGCGGATCGAGAAAGGCATACAGCAGATCGGCCATGAAGTTTGCTCCCAGCACTGCCAACGTAATAATCAAGAAGACGCCCTGGATCATGGCATAATCTTGTTCGCCAACAGCCTGAAAAAGAGCATAGCCGATGCCAGGATAAGAGAAGACCATTTCGGTGAGGAGTTGACCCCCAACGATAGCGCCAATAGCGATAGCGAATCCAGTAATATTGGGTAATATAGCATTTCGGGCGGCGTAGCGGAACATGATGCGCGTATTGGATAAACCTTTCGCCTTTGCCATCAGCACATAATCTTCTGAAAGCGTGGTAATCATGGAGTTGCGCATCGTGAGCATCCAACCAGCCAGCGAAGAAATGACCAGCGTCAAAGCAGGCAGAAAGGCATATTGTATAACACTGCCGATATAGTCAAGCGACCAGCCGGGATTTACATTCAATGAATCGTAGGCACCACCAGTTAGAGGGAACCAGTCGAGTAAATAAGCAAAGATGAAGAGGGAAAGCAGCGCCAGCCAGAAATAAGGAATAGCGGATAGGAAGTTCATAGCAGGCGAGAGTATAGTATCAAGCAATGAGCCACGTTTCCATGCAACGACGATACCAAACAGACATCCAAGCAAGAAGCTAATGATTACGGCAACGGCACCGAGCATAATAGACCATCCGATGTCCTGCCCAATAATCTTGGAGACAGGGGTGGGAAAATATTGAATAGAATTTCCCAGATTGCCATGCAGTAGATTGCCTAGATACTTGAAGTATTGCACCACTAAAGGATCATGCGTATTCAGACCGAATTCGGCTCCGAGCGTTTGCTGCATTGCAGGGGTGACATAGCCCTTGGTTGACATCTTACCCACGAGTGCTGCGACGGGATCGCCAGGGGCCAGGCGCGGAATAAAAAAATCGAGCGTGATCGCTACCCAGACTGCGCAGACATAGAATAAAATACGGTGGAGTATGTGACGCACCTGATTGCTCCCTTCTCCAATTCAGATGATGTGTAGAGCGCGATAATGTTGTTTTAATCAATCATCCGGACACCATTCCGGTAGGGATCGGTTCCACCGCATCCCTACCAGGGGTCATTCATGTTCATTTACAATCTACGAAACGGGTGTCAGGTGCAGGATAACCTGCTCGAATCAGGGGCGGTGTTGGGACTGCCACTGGCATACGGAGTTATTCTGATCGGGCCAACCGGTAAAGTGACGTGTGGAGTACTCGTCGTAGTCGGCACCCGTCCATAAGGGAATGAATGGCTGATTTTCGACGAAGACCTTCTCAATGCCCTGGATAGCCTGCTTTTGCGTAGTCTGATCAGTGGTTGAGGCATACTGGTTCAGGTACTGGTCGGTTGTAGGATTGTTCCAGGCCACAAAGTTGAACTTACCCTGAGCCAATCCGGAACTGTTGAGGTATTGATTGTACAGGTAGTATGGCGTGGGGCCACCAACCATGCCGCAGAACATCAACTGGTAATCATACTTGCCATCTGTGCGGAGAGTGTAGTAGTCATTTTCACCAACCGTCACATTATTGATCTTGATACCAGCCGCTTTAGCTTCGGACAGCGATCAATTGTGCAGCAGCATTCCAGTCGGAATAGGTATCAACACTTCTCAATGTAAGAGTCAGAGCGTTTGCCATTCTTCTGGTAGTAGCCATCGGAACCTATGGTCCAGCCAGCAGTCGTCAGGTCTTTCTTAGCGGTGGTAACATCCGCACCTGTTGAAAGGTTGGCATACTGTGGGGCCAGCCAGCTTTGTGCGGTTGGCAGCACCAGGCCAGTCACACTTCCTGGAGGTTCCAGGCCTGCGGTGGCCTGTTCGGCGATCTGAGCGCGGTCAAGTGCTGCGCTGAGTGCCAGGCGAAGCGGGAGACCAGCCTGTCCACCGACAGTGGGGTCTTTCTGATTGACGCAGATGGAGTAGAGATTGATGGCGTCCATGAAGATGTGATTGTGGGTTGGATCCTTTGGCACGAAGTCCTGTTCAGGGTTGGTGAGAAGTAGCCAGCCCAGTCAATGCTACCTTTAGGCAGCGCCAGTTGCAGGGTCGAGTTGTCTTTATACTCAGGGAAGCGTACCTCGTCAACCTTCACTTTGCTGGCCTGCCAGTAGCTCAGGATACTTATCATAAACCGCCACGTTTGGCTGGTAACTGGTCAACGTGAAGGGGCCAGTGCCAACGGGATGGTCGGTAAGATACTGGGTAGGATCGCCAGCCGAGTCAAAGACGTGTTGCGGAATGATATAGACATGTCCGGCAATGGTCACCAGTTCGGGAGGATAAGCCTTCTGGAAGGTCATCACAACCGTGTTGGCATCGCTTGCGGTGACGCTACTGAGATAGCTCCAGACGCCATTGGTATCTGCGGCTGGATACTTTTTCATCAGGTTAAAGGTAAAGGCGACATCCTGGGCCGTGAATGGCTTGCCGTCGTTCCATTTCACACCCTGACGAATGGTGAAGGTAACTTGCGTGTTATCGCTATCCCAGGCATAGCTGGTAGCCAGCATCGGTGTGAAGCTACCATCATTCACATTCACAAAGTACAGGGTCTCATAAATCAACCCGGCAGCACCTGCATTTGGATGACCGTTATAGGGGTTAAAGCCAGCCTGAGCAAAGTCGTAGGACTGGGTAGCAACAGTAAGAACATGTTTGGTAGAAGACGAGCCAGTCTGCTGAGAACTACCACCACAGGCCGCAAGGAGCAATGTGAAGACGGCCAGTAAGATGGATATCATCGCCGTAGTTTTGCTTTTCACCCCGAAAGGTGTCGCAGGGAGAGATTTGAGAGTCATTTACAACCTCCTACCGCTGGATGAATGGATCAGTTCAATGCTTCAGATAAAATAATTTGTACATCTCACAACTATACAGGTGAGGCACTCGAAACGATTGCAAGTTTCTTTTCTTCTATGCCCCCTTTCAGGCATCGTTACGTCAGAATGCCATGGAGTAGACTTGCAGGTGGTAATTCCAGATCAATCTATGAAATGTACTGTACCCTGTTCTGGCTTATTTGTCAAGACATCTAGACCACTATACCGCATTGTTGTAAAATCTGATAAGACTTGTATCAGTCCTTTAGAAATTTTATAGTGGATGCGTTGATCCGTATCCAATGAGGAGGGAGCACCTATGACCTCTTTGCTACAACAGGAAATCGAGAGCCAGCCAGAAGTTATTGCGCGTTTGCTGGAGCGCGAGACAGGGCATATTCAGCAGATTGTCACGCAACTCCCGCCATTCGATTACGTGCTAATTGCAGCACGTGGGTCATCAGATCATGCCGCAACCTATGCAAAATATGCATGGACGACGCTGGCGGGCTATCCCGTGGCACTTGCTGCGCCTTCATTGTTGACCATGTATCACACCCGCATGCGACTGGCGAACGCCCTGGTGGTTGGTATCTCGCAGTCGGGTCAGTCGCCAGACATCATCGCTATACTGGAAGAAGGCAAACGCCAGGGACGGCCCACACTGGCAATCACCAATGATGGCACATCTCCGCTAGCATCGTGGCCGATCACGTCATCGAACTACATGCTGGAGCAGAAAAAAGTGTCGCGGCAACCAAGACATACACGGCGCAACTCACCGTAATGGCACTGTTTGCCGCTGCCTTGAGTGGCAAAGCTCAACACATAGCAGAACTCCAACAATTACCGACAATGCTGGAGACAACCTTGCAACTCTCCGCGTCGATCGCTCAGTACGTCGAACGTTACCGCTATATGGATCGCTGCATCGTCATCGGACGTGGTTATAACTATGCCACCTCCTTCGAGCTTGCGCTCAAGCTTAAAGAACTCACGTATGTAATGGCAACGGCCTATTCTTCAGCGGACTTCCGTCACGGTCCCATTGCGACTATCGAAAGTGGTTTACCCGTATTCCTGATCATGCCTATAGGAGCCACCTTCGATGACATGCTTGAACTGGCAAAAGACCTCCGAGACGCCGAGCTACTGATCATTTCTGAGTCTGAGCATGCACTTTCGTTGGCCAGAACAGCATTACCAATCCCAGCAGGCATTCCAGAATGGCTAAGCCCCGTGCCTGCGATTATCCCTGGTCAACTTGTAGCGCTACACCTGGCGCTGGCAAAAGGATTGAATCCAGATATCCCACGCGGTCTGCACAAGGTAACACGAACGTTGTAACCAGGCAATGTCTCAGGCTGCCCACGGTTTCCCCATGATCTAGGGTGTCGCGTGCTTTTACAAGCCGGTGAGAGGCGTTCACGCCACTCGGCGGTTGCGAAGGCCACTTTCCCACAACAGAGAGTGGCCTGTAAGGTCATAGATTGATCGAAGATGGTTAAATCGGCATCGTAGCCGCTCTTCAGAAGGCCTTTCCGTTGTGCAACCTGTGCTGAGCGAGCAGGATTAAGCGTCAACATGCCTACCGCCTGTTGAAGTGAGACATTCGTCATGAGCAAGACATTGCGTAGAGCCTGATCCATTGTTAAGACACTGCCAGTAATGGTGCCATCGGCAAGATGGGCCGCGCCGTGAACAACATGTGCTGTTTGCCCCGCGAAATCGAATGTGGCATCGGAAAGACCTGCTCCGGCCAGCGCATCAGTAATCACGATGGTGCGCTGCGGTCCCAATAACTTGACCAATGCGCTCATCGCTGCTGGATGGACATGTACACCATCAGCGATAAGTTCGCCGCTGACTCCATCGAGATTCAGCAAGTGCTGCGAGCGGACCGGGGGCACGATGAAGCAGTGGACGCATGGCGTTAAAACAGTGGGTGACATGTGTAACTCCCAGTGCGATAGCTTCTTTCGCCTGCTCATACGTAGCATCAGTATGACCCATGCTCACCGTAATACCAGCATCTACGAGGCGACGTATCATCGCACTGGCCCCCGGTAACTCAGGTGCCACAGTTACCAGGATCAGATGTCCATCAGTGAGTGCAAGTAATGCTTCGGTTTCAGATGCTTCGGGCTGCCGCAACCACGATGAGGGATGCGCTCCACGCCTCACCACACTGATATAGGGTCCTTCCAGATGAATGCCCAGTGGTTCAGCTCCCGTTTTACGGGTATTGAGTGCAGCAACAGCGGCCTGTAATTGTTGCTGTGGGATGGAGTCAGGTACACCTACGACAGCAATCAGAAAAGAGGTGACACCAGTTTCAGGCACCCAGCGTGCATAATCTCGAATTTCATCTGCACGGGTGGTATGAAGATTATAACCACCCCCACCATGTGTATGTACATCGATGAAGCCAGGCATGACGATCATACCCTGTGCATCAATGCCAGGGTGCTGGTAATCAAGGGCAGAGTCCCCACAGACAGCCTCTATACGCCCACCATTGATGCTTATAGAACCGCAAGCCACATCCATTGAGGCATCAACAAGGTGAGCATCACACAACATAAAACGCATCATTGCTCCTTTTTCACTTTCCCTGGTGCATTTCCGGATGAACGGAGAATATACGCTGATCAACCACTTGATCTGGAAGCCCTGTTCGCGTACACTTGACAGGAACGCAAAAATATGGAATGATTGATAGCGGATAAACTGGTATATACAATATACCAATTAGACCACCTCATAACAAGTATCATATTTAACGCAAGAATGCAAGTGGTTTGGATGCCGTCTGCTAAGATTGGAAAAAAGAGATGACCTCAATTTATCGAAATAGTCCTGTGCCTCGCTATTATCAGTTGAAAGAGATCATGCGCGAGAGAGTTCGTGTCGGGGAATGGAAGCCCGGTGATCTGATACCATCTGAGCGTGAGTTGGGTGAAACGTATGGCATCAGCCGTATGACAGCTCGCCAGGCAATTACAGAACTGGTAAACGAGGGGTTGTTTTATCGCGAACAGGGTAAAGGAACCTTTGTTAGTCGAAGTAAGATTACGCAGCAATTGATACACCTGACAGGATTTACTGAAGATATCCGTGCACGCGGCCAACGCCCCAGTACGAAGGTAATTTCCGCTACTATGCACCCGGCGGATGAAGCCGTTGCTGAAAAACTGCGTATCAATCCAGGGACGCTCATTTTTCGTCTGCAACGCTTGCGCCTGGCTGATGGCGAGCCTCTCGCTATCGAATTATCGCAGATTACTTTCAAGGATTGTGAGAAGTTACTGGGAGAAGATCTGGAGCAAAACTCGCTGTATCGTCTCCTAGAGACGAAGTATGGTATTACTTTGATGGAAGCTGATCAGGAGATAGAAGCTGGTCTGGCAAGCAACGAAGATGCGCAACTGCTGAAAATCGCGCCTGGCAGTTCAGTCCTCTATACGCGCCGTGTGACTTATACAGAACGTAACCAGCCAGTTGAGTATGCCAGAGCGGTGTATTGTGGACATAAGTACACCTTCTATACTCACATGAGGCGAGACCAATTGGTGCCGTAGTTTGCCAGGGCTTGCCCTGGTTCCACTCATTGGAGGTGATCCACATGGATATCCGGGCCGAACGTCTTCTGGACGTGTTAGATACGGAACAGGCAAACCCCGCGACGGGCGAGATTGATCGTATGAGTCCATTAGAGATTGCGCAAACCATCAATGCGGAAGATGAGAAGGTTGCACAGGCCGTCAAGCAGGTACTCCCGAACATTGCCATAGCGATAGAAAAAATTGCTGCGAGCTTGCGTACTGGTGGTCGGCTCATCTATGCAGGAGCAGGTACTTCTGGTCGCCTTGGAGCATTGGATGCCTCGGAATGTCCTCCAACATTTAATCTGCCGCCTGACATGGTTATTGCCTGTCTGGCAGGAGGTCCACAGGCATTCGACAGGGCACATGAAGATCTCGAAGATAGCGCCGAGGCGGGACGTGCCGATCTGGAGAAGCTGAATGTGACCGACCGGGATGTAGTTGTGGGTATTACAGCCAGTGGGCGCACTCCTTACGCGCGTGGCGCAATCGGCTATGCAAGAGAACAGAAAGCATTGACGATTGGCATTGTCTGTAACGCTAACACCCCACTTGAGCAAGAGGTCGATATCATCATCGCTCCACTCGTTGGTCCAGAGGTAATCGCCGGTTCAACGCGCCTGAAGGCTGGCACCGCGCAGAAAATGGTGCTGAATATGCTCAGCACAGGCACGATGATTCTCCTGGGAAAAACCTTCGGCAACCTGATGGTTGATGTACAGACCACAAACTACAAACTACGCCAACGTGCCCTGTCGATTGTACGCCAGGCGACGGACCTGGATATGGAAGCCGCCGGAAAACTCCTGGAGGCTGCTGGAGATGATGTCAAGACGGCCATTCTGATAGCGCGTGCTCACATTTCTCCTGAGCAGGCAAGAGCACGGCTAGCAGCTCATGGAAATGTGTTACGAGCCGCATTGGAAGTGGCACCATAATGGATAATTTTTCACCCCCTTACACAGTGGGAGTTGATGGTGGGGGCACGAAGACGCTAGCCATCATAGTTGACGACCAGGGTAACGAACGAGGACGCGGCATAGCAGGCAGTGCAAATCATGAAAGCGTCGGCATCGAAAAGGCAATATCTCACATACGTAGTGCAGTTGAAGAGGCTGCACATCACGCGAATTGCTCTCTGCCTCTGCAATCCGCATGGTTTGGCCTGGCTGGCATTGACCGACCACACGATTACGACCTTCTCTTACCATATCTGCAACCACTGGCGCACCATATACGCCTGACTAATGATGCGGAACTTGTGCTGAGTGGCCTGTCAGGTGGGGTGGGCATTGCCTTGATTGCAGGTACAGGTTCGATTGCGCTTGGTCGTGATGCGCGGGGCTCTTCCGCACGAACCGGCGGTTGGGGACACATTCTAGGCGATGAAGGTAGCGGTTATGATATTGGCCGTCGATGCTTGCAAGCTGTTGCAAAAGCGACAGATGGACGTGGGCAAGCAACTACACTGGTAGAGCTATTGTTGAGGCAATGGAAACTAGACAACGCGAGCGACATCATTGGCAAGGTGTACACTAAGCCCAATAAAGCACTTATTGCCGCCTTATCTCCTCTGGTATGCGAGGCGGCCAGGAGTAATGATGAAGTAGCGCAGGATATTTTAGAAGACGCAGCGCATGAACTGGCGCTGGCGCTGGTTGCAGTTAAGAACCGTCTCGACTTCCCTTTCCCTGACCAATCGATAGCTATCGCGTTAGGGGGAGGATTGCTGCTACACGAGGTTGGCTTTCGTGAGCAGGTAATCCACGCGACGAGCAAGCTTCTATCAATTGGAGAGATTGCACTTATCGAGGAACCTGCATTAAGCGGTGCACGAGCAGTGGCGCATGATTTATAAGTCCGCTATGAAAGGGAACATATGAACAATTCCACCGATTCTATGACGCTGGAGGAACAGATTGGGCAGACATTGATGGTGGGTTTCCGAGGGACTACACCTTCGCAGGAAGTGATCGACCTGATTCAACGGTACCATATTGGGAATATCATTCTGTTTTCACGCAATGTGCATGATGCCAATCAGGTACGTACACTGACGCATAATTTGCAACAAATAGCATGGGAAGCAGGCCATACGCATCCCTTACTCATAGCAATTGACCAGGAAAATGGCATTGTGCAAAGGATGGGAGAGGCCGCGACCCTTTTTCCCGGCAATATGGCGTTAGGAGCTATCGGCTCGGAGCAGATCGCTTACGAGGTAGCATTGGCAACCGGGCATGAACTCAAAGCGTTGGGTATCAATATGAATCTGGCTCCGGTGGTCGATGTAAACAATAACCCGGCTAATCCGGTGATTGGTGTACGCTCATTTGGTCAGGACGCGTCACTGGTTGCGCATCTTGGTTCCGCAATGGTGAAGGGATATCAGAACGCAGGCATTATTGCCTGTTTAAAACATTTCCCCGGTCATGGCGATACAGCTGTTGATTCGCATCTGGCACTACCTACCATTCCCTATACATTTGAACGGCTGGACGCCGTGGAACTGGTACCATTCAGAAGTGGCATTGAGGCTGGCGCTGGAAGTGTGATGATCGCACATATAAATTTTCCCGCGCTGACACACAATGATGCCTTGCCTGCAACGCTCTCGTCCGCTGTGATACAGGGATTGTTGCGCGATAAGCTTGGATATCAGGGGGTCATCGTCTCAGATTGCCTGGAGATGCGTGCTGTTTCAGATACATTTGGCACAGAAGGTGCTGCAGTGCTGGCCCTGGAGGCTGGCAACGACCTGGTATTAGTATCGCATCACTATGCACTACAACAAGGAAGCTTTAAAGCTATCAAAGACGCTGTGAAGGCTGGTAAGCTTTCCCCACTGGTGGTACAGCAAGCAGCAGAACGTGTATTGGATCTTAAAGCACGCTATCTTTCCTGGGATGATATTTCGGTGGACATCGATTATAAGGTGCACGCACAATTGCAGGATCGGGCATATGAACTATCTACTACGCTGGTACGCAATGAAGACGCATTGTTGCCGTTGCACCTGGAAACAGAAGAAAACATTGTGATCGTTTCTCCACGACGCAATACCCTGACGATGGTCGAAGATCGTTACTACGCGGATGAGATGCTACTGGAGATTATTGGACAATATCACAACAACGTGCACCTGCTCCCCGTTACCTCTGATAATTATCAGCAGGCAGTACAAGGGACGCGAAAGAACGACATATTCATCGTAGCAACAGTGAACGCAAACCTGGACGAGGAACAGGCAAATACTGTGCGCTATCTTACGTCCATTAGAAAGCGCGTCATTGGTATAGGCGTGCGCAACCCCTACGATCTGTCGTCATACCCACAATTGCACACATATCTTGTCACCTACGAGTATACGAGGCCAGCTTTGTTAGCAGCAACGCGTGTGCTCTTCGGCGAGAGACAGGCGCAGGGACATTTACCCGTAACAATACCTGTATCACATTAACACAATTTACTCGCATCCCCGAAAAATATTACCTTACCAGCAATGATGTCTGTGCTCCTGAACATTTGACAGAGTAATACAGGTCCAGATATAGCTGATAGTCCTAAAACCTGGTCTAGTGGTCTAGACATCTTGACATTTCGCGTAAATGGCGTTACATTTTACTCAGGTGAGTTTCATACAAAAGTAGGACGTGCTGTAAGTACGTCAACACAAGGGTATGTCCTTATGAATGCCAATATACCCTCACTTCTGTATGAATTGCTCATGATGTTCAGACAACACCAATATAGTTCAAGGAGGGAATCTATGAAAACACCTCGGCACTTGCCTATTTTCCTAGCAGCGAGTCTTCTCACACTCATCAGCATCGTAGTATCTGGAGTAATCATAGTGGGAAAGGTGGCACAGGTCCATGCGGCATCATCGTTCCCCAGCGAGTATTTTGCACCTTATCAAGATGTCACCATTGGTCCTTCCCTGCAATCCATCACTCAAAGTACCGGCCAGAAATATTACACACTGGCATTTATTACAGGAAATAATTGCAATGCTGCGTGGGCGGGAACGATTCCTCTCAATCAAACCAGTATCTATTTACCCAATCTGGATAACGACATCCATTATATTCGTGCGCAAGGGGGAGATGTGATTATCTCCTTTGGTGGTCAAGCGGGTCAGGAATTGGCGCAGACATGTAGCAGTGCCAGCAGTTTACAGGCACAGTACCAGGCGGTAATCAATCAGTACAGTGCAACGCATCTTGATTTTGATATTGAAGGAGGTGAGCAAGGAGACGCAACAACATACGACCGCCGTAACACTGCATTGGCCGCACTGCAAGCTGCTAATCCAGGTCTGACGATCTCTTTTACACTTCCGTCCGCAACTACTGGCTTACTGAGCGATAGCCTTGGTCTATTGAATAATGCGGTCTCTCACGGCGTCAACTTTAGCATTGTCAACCTGATGACAATGGATTATGGCTCTGCGGATAGCAATATGGGCCAGGAATTGATCAACGCCGCCAACGGCCTCTATTCCGAATTGCAAAACATCTTCCCCGGCAGGTCATCCAGCCAGTTATGGTCAATGGTTGGCATTACACCAATGATTGGTCAAAACGATTCGCCAGGAGAGGTGTTTAGCTTGAGCAATGCACAGCAGGTCCTGGCCTTCGCGCAGCAGAAAAAGATTGGCGAGCTTGCATTCTGGGAAGTCTCACGTGATAATGGCAACTGCGCAGGCTCAACGACAGCTTCGGACACCTGCAGCGGCGTTTCGCAGAGTACCTACGCATTTATTAATGCCTTCAAGTCTTTTACGAATGGAAGCAGTGGTGGTGGTACCACACCAACTCCTATTCCAACGCATACAAGCACACCCACACCACAACCAACCGTACCAGCGACGCCTCCACCTGGCAACAACCTGATGAGCAATCCTGGTTTTGAAACTGGAAGTCTCGCTAACTGGTCGTGTAACGCTGGTGATACAGTGGTAACTGCGCCGGTGCATAGCGGATCACATGCATTGCAGGTCACGCCGAGCAGTTCAACGACAGGCGAGTGCGATCAGACCATTACGGTACAGGCAAACCACAATTATACGTTGTCTGCTTATGTAAATGGTCCATATGCATATATTGGCGTGCAGGGTGGCGCGAGCACCTGGACCAGCAGTAGCAGTTACGCCAGACTCAGCGTAACGTTTACAACGAATTCATCACAAACCAGTGTTACGATTTATGTACACGGCTGGTACGCACAAGACCACGTCTATGTCGATGATTTCGCGTTGAGCTAAGTACGGCGATTGCGCAATGACAATTTTCGAAAAAGTTACTGCGCAACTATGGGGAAGTCGGGTTTGCTGACAGTAATCTGGTTCTCTGGCAGGTTAATGCTGTTGGCAAACCCTTTCTCAAACAATCACACATTGCCGATACCAATTCGTGAAGAGAGGCTTGTGCCCCTTTTTTCTCAGGTCGTGTTATACTTTAGATCAGCAAAAACCTTATCCTTAGTTGGGCATCCACGAATATCTGCACAAGTCATCTAAAGGGAAAAGTGCTATGGCCGATTTACCGGGACATCCTACCTTACCAGAACTACAAATCTATATGGATGAGACCTGCAAAGAGCGAGGTTGGACGAAAGATAGTTATGCCGAAAAGTTCCTGCTCTTCACCGAAGAAGTTGGAGAGTTGGCGAAGGCCATCCGTAAAACGCAGAACCTCTATCAGGAAAAGGCAAAGGCTCAACAAAAGCAAGGAGACCTTGAGGAAGAGTTTGCTGATGTATTGAGCTACCTACTGGACTTAGCCAACGCTTTCCACATAGATCTGGAAACAGCCTTTCGTGAGAAAGAGCGTGTCAATGCAACCAGGACATGGGAATAGATCAGCAATAGGTACTTCACAACAGAAACCCGGACAAGACAATGAGGTTCCAACATTTTTTCCAGAAACTCTTCACATTTTCTTCAGCACTATCGCTTCCCATTGACAGCAATAGTAAAGCAAGGTATATCACATTTGATACGTTTTGTTAACTTTGTTAACAAAGAGAAAATCTGTGATTATATAGCATTTCAAGGAGCAAGGAGAAGCTAATGAAAAGCAAAGGACGCTTCTATTTATTCACTCTTGTTATCGCACTCCTGCTGGCAGGTTGCTTTGCAGAGAGTTTTCTGGTAAGTACAAAACCCATCCAGGCCGCTAGCAGTAGTTGCAAGGTAGCGCCGGTGGACCCAAAGGCTACCCGTCAGGCTCGCAATCTTCTCTGTTACCTGTACAGCGTCTACGGTAACCACATCCTGTCCGGCCAACAGGAATCACCGTGGAACCAGAACGGGACAATGGAGATGAACTATATCCACTCCCTCACCGGCAAGTATCCGGCCATTCGGGGTCTGGACTACGGCGACTCCCAGAACTGGTCAACACGTGCTATCCCCTGGTGGCGAGCGGGCGGCATTGATATGGTCAGCTATCATATGGGTGCGCCGGGTCAGCCAGTGGATGGATGGTCTGGTGCTCAGCTCAGCGCAAACATCAATGCAGTCCTCACCCCTGGCACTGCTCAATACAAGTCGTTTATCTCGCGGCTGAATGGGGCGGCCTCCGAGCTTGCGAAAGCACAGGCGGCAGGGGTGCCTATCATCTGGCGTCCTTTCCACGAAGCCGGGGGCACCTGGTTCTGGTGGAGTAAGGAAGGCGGCAGCCAGTACGTACGTCTCTGGAAGTTCATGTTTAATTACTATACGAATGTGAAGGGTCTGCACAATCTCATCTGGCTGCTCCCCTTCGATGGTCAGCCTAATGCATCCTTCTGGCCAGGCAAAGCTTATGTGGACATAGCCGGAGCTGATACCTATGGCAGCAACCATAATCCCCAGACAAGTTTGTACAACGCCACGCGTAGTATTGTCGGAAGTTCGATTCCCATTGCCTTGCATGAAAATGGTCCGATCCCAGATCCTAGCCTGTTGCAGTCTTCAGGGACGAAGTGGGTGTTCTTCAACACCTGGCACACCACCTGGATCACAGATACCAAAGTCAACGACCAGAACCTCATACGCAAAGTCTATAGCAGCCCCTACGTCATCACGCGTGACCGTGTTCCTAACCTGAACTAGTAGTTCGCTCACGACACAGGTATATTATCGGCAGAGTTGATTTTCCGATCATCTTAAAAAACTCTGCCGATAATCCTGCTTTGCAGCAGCATTTAGCTGAATACAGAAAGATGCTTTTTCCACGACAATAGCTTAATGAACTTCAAAGAGCCAGAAGACGACAAGTGCAACACTGGCCCAAAGCTCGTAGCGTCTGCGTGGAAACTTTGACAAAACAGTTAGAGTTGTTCGAAGAGAATGATCCCGAAGTCAATAGCTTTCTTGTTCTCTCTCTGGCAAGATTCCATGCCACGGAGGTACTGCCATTAGTCGAACGAGCATATGCAGCCGGGTGTGTCGATTTTATGCTCCTGGGAGGCTGGGATGACGCCCAGTTCGAGTTCGGTGTGCTCTCAGAAGAGGAGGTTGAAGAGCGCCGCTCCAGAAGACTCTTCGAGACTCCTTCATTCTCTCCTACGCGTAAGACAATTCATCCACAGGTTTCTGTTAAAGAGAGTCATCAACGGGCGGCTACGCAAAAGAAAACAAAAAGCAAGATGGCGAAACAATCGCGCAAGAAAAATCGTAAACGGTAAAGTCACCATTAAAACCAGGCATCTCCACAAGTGAGAAGAGAAGCTCACTTGTGGGGAAGCCTGATGTGCAAACGAAGCCTTATTGCTAATCCATAAGGAAAATTTCGTTTGTCGGCAATATACCCCTATGGTCAATAATGCACCATTGCGTGGTGGTCGCGTTGTACGTGACAGTAAGAACAGATGGAACACGCTGACCGTTAAAGACGTGCGTCAAAACGGGCATGAAGGTTGAACTATCGACCCAACCAGGAGTTACGCAGGCCTGACCGAGGTTATTCACTGTGGCAATGTATTGGGATTGCAGAAATGGCGAGAAAAACACGTTATAGACAGCCCCCACATGAAATGGACTGCGGTCCTCGTGATAGAGTGCCCACTGCCCGGTCGTGGAATTGTAGCGAACACCGATTGCATGAGAATCAATGTTATGGAAATCGAAAAGCTGCCATTGGGGAGTAACCATAAACGCTGCACTTGGATTGCTGGTCACCATAGGATCGTTCAGGAAAAGCTCATCACCAGAGATATTACTCTTACTGGCTGCAACGGTATACACACTCGCCACTGGATTGGTAACTGAGACGACATTAAATTGTGCACCAATAGGCATGGAAGTGAGATTTTCATTGAAGATGGCCCACTTGCCAAGGAAGGAGACGTAGGTCACACCAATATGCGCGTTATCGAAAGTTCCATCGGTCTCAGTGACAAAGAGGAGCGCATTCGGGTTGTTGTTGTCCGTTGCATAATCAATAAAGGTAAAGGCTCCAGTGGTATTACTCTTTGTAGCGGTCTGCACATAACGCTGGCTAAAACCACCACTGGCCGATTTAGCAGGCGTAGCTGAAGCAGCAAACGCCGGTACGGCACTACATAAAGAGATTGCCATGGCAGCCAACAGAACGACAAAACCACCAGATATGCGGCGAAAAGACATTTGCATATGCATCATTTGAGAATCCTTCCAACTTGTTTTACTAAATGAGAGGAGATTATTTGTTTTTCTACTGACTCAAATATAGATGGGATCAGAAGGATTCTCTAGCGACCATTTCACAGCATTTCTGTGGAATATGTCACATTTCACTGTTTGAAAAATGGTTTTTCAGAAAACAGGTGGGAAAGATCAAGCTGGAATCGTTACCGCACCATCCCATTCACCTTGCATGCTGCTATTGCTCGTAGCCAGGATGGTAACAACCGCAGATGATGAGCTAGAAGGGAAATGAAGCTCTTTGGCCGCCGGGCTTGAAAATGTGCTATACGTTGCTTTCCCTTTAGCTGGAATGGTAGTGGGTCCCAGTAGATTGATTGTCTGTGTATTTATCTGAAGCGTGACTTTCAGAGATCCAGCGGGTTTGCCCCCACAATTATCAATCTCATCTCCCAACTTATAATTTCCATCCGCAAGTTTTAGCAGTGAAGGCGACTTGACAGTCAAACAAGTTGCTGGCTGCCCGATTGGTGTAAAAGCCGCTTGCGCACTAGAAGTCGAGGATGAATTAGCACCAGCATCTCCTCCACAACTCGCAAAAAAGATGGCACAGGGTAGTAGCAATAGAGCAAAGAGCATGAGATATTTTCTAGAACCAGTTTTGTGTTTCAATTGTAATTCTCCATTTTTTGTTTGTAGGATCATTTACTCATCATCGGAACAAGCGCATTGGGTCTTATTGGCTTAACCAATCCACCATGACATGATAAATTGATTTGCAGTAGATCGATTAGCGCAAGTATAGCATACTTCGCCAAAAATAAGCCATCGTAGAGGATATCTGGCTACTTCGGTACTGCTCTCTTTTATCTATTTGGGGAATTTCTCTCCTCATCTTCGACGGCACCTAATAATTTTAGCGCGGTTTTCTGGGCTTCTGTCACGCCAGTAATACCTGTGATATTCATATTCTCATAGAGCCTCTGGTTGCGCAAAGTAGTAAGACAGGTCCCTGATTGGATATCCCAACATTTCACGGTACCATCCTTACTTCCGCTGATGAGTAAACGTCCATCTGGACTAAAGGCTACGGAGCGTACCCAGTCTGTATGACCCTCTAACGTGTGAATAGCAGTACCACTACGTACATCCCACAAACGAATCGTCTGATCATAGCCACTACTTGCAAGAAGAGAACCATCACTATTGAAAGCTACTGATCGAATCCAATTAGTATGGCCATGCAAGGTATTGATATAATGCCCCGTTTCCATTTCCCAGAAGCGAATAGCCTGATCTTTATCAACGCTGACGAGAACATTCTGCCCTGGACTAAAAGCTACCGACCAGGAATGTTCGGTGAACTCCTGTAAAACATTTAAACACTTCCCGGTTTTCACATCCCATAAGCGAATCGTCGCATCTCCACTACTACTTGCCAGAACCGCCCCATCTGAGCTAAAAATGACCGCTCCAACTGAACTGGTATGACCAGTGAGGGTTATAAGACTCTCGCCAGTCTGAACATCCCAGAGGCGAATGGTTTGATCTTCGCTTCCACTCGCCAACAGATTGCCATCTGGACTAAAAGCTACTGACCAGATCCAATCTGTGTGACCCTCTAACTTCCTGATAAAAGCGCCGCTGTAGGGATTCCACAGCCAAATCGTCTGATCATTGCTGCCACTGGCAAGCATATATTTCTCGGGATCGGGACTGAAAGCCACCGACCAGACCCATCCTGTATGGCCCTGTAGTACACTGAGGCAATCTCCGGTCTCAGTACTCCAGAGGCGTACGGTCTGATCTTCACTGCCATTAGCAATTATCTGTCCATCTGGACTAAAGGCAATAGAGGTCACTCCACTCACATAGCCCTGAAAGGTACTGAGGCAATGCTCCGTCGAAATCTCCCACAGGTGAACGATCTGATCTTCACCTCCACTGGCAAGCAACTCTCCATCCGGGCTAAAAGCGACAGAACGGATCCAGTTTGTATGGCCCTGTAAGGTCGTGAGACAACGTCCAGTCCTTACGTCCCAGAGCCTGATAAGCTGGTCATCGCTACAACTAACAATCGTATACCCATCAGGCGCAAATGCTACGGACCTGACCCAATCGGTATGACCAACCAGGACGTGCAGGCAACGTCCAGATACAGCATCCCAGAGCCGGACCGTACGATCACCACCACCACTAACCAATAATCTTCCATCATGACTAAATGCAATGGATATTACCCGGTCACTATGCCCTTTCAATACCCGCTGGCACTGCCCACTGCGCATATCCCAGAACCGGATAGTGGCATCTGCGCTCGCGCTGGCCAGCGTACTGCCATCCGGACTGAAGGCTACAGACCAGATCCAACTTTCATGACCTGTGAGTTCACGAACACTTTGCCCACTTTTGACATCCCAGATACGGATAGTACGGTCATTACTGCCACTAGCCAGCAAACGCTCATCCGGGCTGAAGGCTACAGAACGCACGCGATTGATATGCCCTGCCAGCATAGTAAGTAATCTTCCTGATTGTACATCCCAGAGACGTACGGTCTGATCTATGCTCCCACTGGCAAGTAGATTACCACTGGGACTGAAGGCAATAGACCAGACCCAGTGATCATGCCCTTTCAGAGTAAGCAAAGGTATACCGTCAGCAACACGCCAAATTCTGATATCGCAACTAGCGGTTCCTGCCGCCAGCAAAGAACCATTGGGGCTAAAAACAACCGAGAGCACACTTCCAAATGTATCAGTAAAAGTGGGTGAAATGAGATCTGCATGAGCTAAATTGATGCCTGGTAATGGCCTGTTTTGCAAATGTGGCTGCCTGATCTGAAGGGAAGAGAAATCATAGTCTCGGGTGTCATATTCCATATGCACCAGTAAGTTCAATAAATTGCCCGCAGCATAGCCAGGGCGACGTATATCTGCCGTACACAAAAGGGTCAACATTCTTTTAAATTTTTCTTCCACCTCTTCTGATCCGAATACATCTAGCAGACGCTGCGACAATGGAGTCAGGATGAGGAGAATCTGACCATCTCGTATGTAATCTTTCGCCTGCGCTTTGAGCAAGGCATGTTTGAGCAGGAGTTTTGGCTCCTCCATCTCAATTTCGTGGAATACACGCTCAATGAGTACATCTGTTACATATTCCATAATCACTGGCTGGAGCTCAAATTCACCTTTATCGTTGGTCTCAATCATGCTTTTTCTTTGTAGAGAGTCCAGCGCCTTCAACAAGAAACTCTTCGATACTGCCCGCAAAATATCATCACGCAACATATCAAGAGATACAGGCTCACGACCAATAGCCAGCCAGTAGAGCACTTCTTGCTCTACTGGCGAAAGACGGTGAAATTGTTGATCCATCAGGTCGTAGACATCCCCAAAGACGGCCATGCCTTCTTTTAAAAACCTGGTAATATCACCTCTAAAGACCTCTCTTATCGTTCCTGAGACAGTTTCAGAGCCAATGGATTCCCGGAGTAGAGATAGATAAAAGCCTTCCATGCCTCTTCTGACCCAAAAAGATTCGTTCCCTCCAGCATCTTTTTTGCTTCCTCTAACTCCAGGCCTGAGAGGCGCAAAGAGCGTGTAGGAAACATATTTCCTTCTATGTGAGCAACTTCCTTTGGCTTTTCACGGCTAGTAATAAGCAAGCAGCTTTCGTGCTGTACCTCCCCTAAACGCTTGATCAACCAGCCATATCCTTCATAACCATTGAGCCAATCGCCAGTTTCGTCGCCTATCTGTAATATAGTTTCCAGGTTATCAAGGATTAGAAGACAACGGTACTTACGTAGATATTCAATAAGTAAAAATATTTTATCTTCCACGCCATTTGGAAATTCGACCAGTTCGTTATTAGAGAGAAAAAGGATACATTTTTGTAGGAATGTTTCCAGAGATGAGGCATTTTGCAAAGAGCGCCAGAACACATAATCGAATTTGTCCTGCAACTGTTCCGTCAACGCTGCCGTGAGAGCCGTTTTACCAACTCCTCCCGCACCCAGGATTGCCACGACATTACATTGGTCATCCACGATCCATTTTTCCAGGATTGCGCTCTCGTGATCTCTTCCATAAAGTTGCCTGACATGTAGAGCCTCTCCCCAATCAATATGATAAGGTACGGAGGAATGATTGAGGATCAATTTCTCTACATCTCCATTTTTGCTTTTCCTCTCTTGAGGTTCTTCATTCTCATATTGCATTAACCCCAACTCTTCAGGCGTTTTCTTATATAACTTGCAAAGCATTGAGCGATATTCCAGGCTGGGGCGAACCTCTCCACGTTCCCAACGCCCTACTGTTTTAGGATTAATATTAATTGTATTGGCTACCTTTTCCTGTGACCAGCCACGCATCTCGCGTTCACGCCTCAAAAGCTTAGCCCACGATACTATTTGTTTCTCCATAAGAAATCACCCATTCCATATCTTTACATCTCCAGTAATAATAAGACATGATCTGGCTCTTCAGTACCGACACCTGTCTCCCACCTGTCCACAAGATGACCTGAAGAAATGGTTATCACTAGCCTCTCAATAGGCTATGCTTATAAGGTAATGATGAGGCCAAAGCCGTTTCCTACCTTCTACATATATAGAAGAGACGATAAAAGGATACTTTTGTCAAAGGAATAAACGGTTTTTCCTATAAACACTTCCCTTTGTAGCATATCAGTTGAGTGAGGTCTATGCAAG
>CAVUVQ010000011.1:0-264831 GCA_963744875.1 uncultured Chloroflexia bacterium
CTTTGGCCATGTTTTCATTCGCTACAACCCAGTCATGCATGTTGTCGCGCATGATATTCGGGTTGAAGTTAGTCGCGGTCGCCCACTTCCATCCAGATGCGCAGCGGCTTCGCCGGGCTGTTCGGAATCAGGTTCTCATGGAACTCCCACGCGCCGTGCGGAGTCTCCGGATTGTACGGCCACTGCTGATTCACGTAAGTGCCTGAGTAGGTGAGCACGCGGTGATACAGCTCCGGGTGATACCACGCCATGATCAGCGCCGCTGAACCGCCGGAACTGCCGCCCATCGTCGCGCGCGCCTTCGGGATCTTTGGTCAGCTTCACGTTGTACTTCTTCTCGACCAGCGGCAGCACTTCCTTCTCGACAAACTCGGCGTACATTCCCGACATGGTGTCGTATTCCAGTCCGCGTTCACTGCCTTGGGCGTCGCCGCCGCCGTTGCCGATGGAGATCGCGATCATGACGGGCACCTTCTGCTGGCGATCAGGTTGTCGAGCGCGGTGAACAGGCGCGGTCCGGTCCATCCGCTCCAACGATGAAAGGCGCGCCGTGCCCGGAACATATTGCTTCGGCACATACACGGCGACGCGGCGCGTGTACGGCGCTGGATGGCTGGTGGTGACGATCAGCTTCGCGGGATCGTTCGGGTCGGCGGTTCCAAGCGTGTCCGGCTCGCGAGCGATACCCGGATAGATCTTGCTATCGGTAGATTCCATGGTGAAAGTGAAAACGGTGCCCTGCGGCACGCCCTCCTTCACAGTCATCTCCGGGGCGGCCGGGTGCGTGGGGCCAATGATAAAGTTGCCGTCAGCCGTGGCGGGAGGGTTTTCACCATCCGCTAACTCTTTCGCCGCGACGTAGCCTGCCGTGTGGGTCGCGCGTCGGCGGCGTTGGCCGGCGGGTGGCGCCGCTTGCCGCAGGCGCGCCAGCGGGAACCTGGGCCATAATCACGGCGGGCAGGCCGATGAGAAACGCGATGCTAACAAAACGGAACATGAGGGAATCCTTCATAGGTCATTGGCGTGCCTGCAAACAACTCGGTGGAATCATATCACGAACTCCGATTCAGGAGCCAGCGCGGGAACCGCGCCTGCCATGTCGCGACCCCATGTTATCTTTGTGCCAGGGGTTCATGCGCCGCGCTTTAATCTTTTCGGGATTGGTGTGCTTTGGCAGCGTGCTCCTCGCCCAGGCCCTCTTTCAAAAGCCAGTGACTGTTCTGGGCGATCCGAATTTCATCGGCACGGCAAGTAACCCCGTTGCCTTCGATACTCTGGTCCCAACTGGGTGGAGGGCAAAGAGTTGAACGCTCCCTCCGGAATCGCACTGGACATTTCGGTGTCGCCGCCTATCATTTACATCGCCGATACCGGAAACAATCGCGTGCTCGGATATCGCTACGCTACCCAACTGGTGGCGGGATCGAAGGCGGACCTTGTCATTGGCCAGCTGGATTTTTACTCCAATCAGGCGCAGGGGCCAAGTAATGGCCGATCCACCGGGCTGAGCAGCCCCACCGGACTTGCCGTTGACCATGCAGGCAATCTCTATGTCGCCGATACCGGAAACAACCGTGTTCTGTGTTTTCCGCAGCCGTTTGCCCCCGCAAATTCCAACCAGTTTCCGTCTTTGGTTATCGGACAGAAGACGCTGACCACCAACACAGTAAACCTGAATGGGCTCGGGGCTTCCACCCTCGCCACTAATGGGAGTGGCCTCGGACGCACCGGGATTGCCTTCGATCCATCGGGCAATTTATGGGTGGCAGATACGGGAAACAACCGGGTTTTGCGTTTTCCAGCGGCTGTCCTGGTCCCCGGCACGATCTTTCCCGCCGCCGATACGGTTATCGGACAAGCCACGTTCACCACCAACACGGCCTCAAATGCGCGCACCAACCTGACGGCGCTGGCGGGGCCCAATGGCGTTTCGGTGGACAGCGGCGGAAATTTATATGTCACCGATCAGTATTACCGCGCGCTGGAGTATAACGCTCCTTTGAGTACAAACCAGGCGGCAGCAGCGGTTCTTGGCATCGATCAGACCAACAACAGTGCGACCACTCCCACCCAATACGCCCTGAACGCTCCAACCGGTGTGCTTGCACTGAATTCAGGCCCGATTGTAGCGGATACCGGCAACAACCGCCTCATGGTGTACAGCCCCAAAGGTAACTGGACCCAGCCGCAAATCTCCCCGCTGGCGAACGCCGTTGTGGGCCAGACTTCGTTCACTCAGAACCAGGCGAACCAGGGAAACGGCGATGCCTCGGCCAACAGCCTGAATGCTCCGGTGGATATGGCGGCTACCGCGCAGGAATTGTTTGTGGTGGATGATGCCAATAATCGTGTGCTGGTGTTCGGGCTCAGCCCTACGGGGATATCAGGTTTGGCAGCCCGGGTAATTGGTCAACTCGACTTCCCCTACACCGGTAATAACATGGTGGACGGAAAAGGGTTCTCGTTTCCCGCTCAATACCCGGCGCAGGCCGTGCTCGACACTACTTCGTCTCCTCCGCACCTCTATGTGGCCGACACACAAAACAACCGCATTCTCGGCTTTAAGAACTTTACCAATCTGCAAAACGGGCAACCTGCCGACCTTGTGATCGGGCAGCCGGATTTTAACCGCGCGGTAACGAACTACCCGTCCGGCAACCCCAATACTCCAACTGCTTCCAGCCTGAGCCTCCCCACTTCTCTCGCCCTGGATTCCGCTGGCAACCTGTACGTGACCGACACCGGAAATTCTCGAGTCCTGCGATTTCCCGCTCCCTATAAATCGGGTTCAACTGCGCTTGAAACAGCCGATCTGGTGCTTGGCCAGGCGGGTTTCACGTTGTATATCACGGATCCCACGTCCGTCACGCTGGCAACGCCCGTAAGTCTGGCATTCACTGGGAACGGGGCGAATGCCGCGAACACCAACAGCGGGTGGCTGGTAGTAGCGGACAGCGCACAAAATCGCGTGTTGTTATTTCAGAAGCCGTTTACGTCAGGCATGAGCGCGACCCTTGTATTGGGACAATCCAGCTTTAATACAAAGACTGCCGCTAGTACGGCGGCCGGTCTGAACTCGCCTCGCGGGGTGGGCGTTGATCCCCAGGATCGGATTCTGGTGGCCGATTCGGGTAACGCGCGTGTTCAGGTATTCGATGTGGCGGGTAACCTGACCAACTCGGCTACCCCTTTGGTCAGCCTTCCCGGTTTCTCGTTGCCGCTGGGTATTGGAGTCGGCCCCGGAGGCGATTTTTGGGTTGCGGATTACAAAGCGAACCGGATCTGGCATTTCCCCTCAGTGCCGAATCTGGCGTTGACCAACGATGCCGCGGATACCGCACTGACCGTGCTGGCGCCCCACTCGGCATTTGTGGACCTATTCAACAACCTTGTCGCAACCGACGGAATTAACCGCGTGTTGTACTTCGTGCCTCAGATCAGCTATCAGAACGCGGCAAACTACAGTTCCAGGCCGCTTGCCGCCGGAACCATTGCCGCCCTTTATCCCACGGTAAGTACGAATTCCATTGCACAAGGCACGGCGACAGCGCCGGCTAACCAGTTCCCGTTGCCACTGAGCCTTTCCGACACGCAGGTGACCATCAACGGAACGGCGGCGCCGCTATACTTCGTTTCGCCGGGGCAGGATAACATCATTCTGCCGCAGTCGCTCCCGGCTACGGGCTCCGCAAACCTGGAGGTAATCCGGCCTTCCACCGGGCAGATTCTGGGCGCGACCGAGGTTCAGCTTGCATCCGCTTCCCCGGGCCTGTTCACGCAGGGCGCAGTCGGGTCGGGGCCGCTGCTTGCTGTGAATGTGCAGGATTCAACCATAAACAGCGCGGCGCATCCAGTGGTACGGGGACAATACGTCATTCTTTACGGAACCGGCGTCGGACCCGTTCCGAACCCTCCTGCCGATGGTGCAGCAGCTTCGGGGCAGTCAGCGTCAGACTTTCCTCAGGTTCTGATAGCCGCATCGACAACCGGCGGAACGACCGGAACAACCACGCCCGCGTTCATACCCGCTAACGTGAGTTACTCCGGACTGGCGCCGGGATTCGCGGGACTCTGGCAGATCAACGTGCAGATTCCAATCAACGCGCAGGCCGGTAGCGCCGTGGTGATCAGACTGTTCGAAAAAGACGTTCCTAATCTGGACCAGACCAGCACGCTGACGACTACGATCGCCGTCAACTGACGGCATATTGATTACAATTACTTCTTACCGAGTAGCCTCAGGCGTAAGTTGAAAGCCCGGGGCTGACCGCGCGCGAACAGAAGAAACTGCGGCGAATTGGCGTCTGTGTTTACTACATTGGGATTGGCGCGATCCAGCGCGTTGATCACTCCGAGCCGCAATGCCCATAAATAGCCATGGAAACGAAACTGCCTTTCGAGCGCCACGTTTAACAGAAGGTACGGCGGATAACGCAAAGAGTCGGGAGGTCCAGCCAGGTAGCCAGCCTCCGTTACGGCGCTAAAGGGAAAACCGGTGTGGTACTCGCCGAGTAACTGCAGGTCCGTGTCCTCCACGATGGGGCGGAACAGTGGGGGAAACCACTTTTTCTCCAACGGAGCCCAACCCCACATCAGAATCCGGCTGGGAGCATCCCAGGGCAGCGGACCGCCGGACTGCGGCGTAAGCACCGGGTTCTCAATGGTGTATTGCACCACTGCATTGGATCTGGCCTCTGAGCGGGTGTAGCTTGCAAGCCATTGATATTTCGAGAGAAACGTACGGCGCAGGGTGATTTCGGCCGCGCGGTACTTCGTGTACCGTGAGTTATCAACTACATACTCGTTCATGGCCACCGCTGACAGTGGCATATTGATCGAATTTGCCACCTTCGATTCCGAACTAGTCGCAATCTGATCGAGCGCAAACCCGCGGCTCCCTTCACGGTCCGTGAGATCGAGCCGGCCGACCAGATTCCATAGCAGCCGCATTTCCGCCGACACGCTGGAGACCGTGTATCGCGGCGTGCGCAGATCGCGCGTGTTCAGCAGATAAAACGTTTGCGTGGGCGCACCCTGCGGCAAGCCGTTCGGCGCGTAGTATGTCATCAGACTGGTCTGCTCTTCACTGAGCGCAAGAAGGGCCAAGGTGGGCGTGTCGTAGTAGGTACCCCATCCCGCTGACAATTTGAGGCCTCCGGGAACCTTAGGCGCCCAAGCGGCAGCCAGTCGGGGCGCTGGCGGAGCGGTCCCGTCACGCGGTTCCATTGTGTCCGCAAACCGATGTCGAAACTCAGCCCCGTGGCGGGAATCCAGTGGTCCACCACATAACCGTATGCCTGAGGGTCGTTAACCGATTGGTGCGGAGAACCCTCGAAGGTAATGGACCGAACGACGCTGTTATCCACACCGATCACGCTCAAGTCGTGCCGGTCCAGCGTCTGGCGGAAGGCGCTCGCTTCAAGATCGGTTCCGATGCGGAATTGATGCGTGCCCATCGCGTGCCAGGGACGAAATACCGCATTAACCAAGCCTTCCCGGCGCGAGGTGCGCGACGTGTCGTCGCGAAAAAAATTCCCCGAGGCTCCGAAAGGCGTCATCTCATAAGCTTGCGATCCCTGAGGCGAAGTCCGTACATAGTTATCCGTACTTGCCAGACCGACTTCAATCAGATTGCCATCGACGATGAATTGGTCCTTAACGGTTGCCACTATCATCGCCGTCCGCTGATCGACTGTGGTCTGAATAGGGTCCAGGACCGACAAGCCATTGTTCCATTGGTTGCTGCGGTTATACAGGACGCTGAAAGTCAGCGTCTGCCAGTCGGACACATTCCACTGAAAGCGCGTGAGGCCGCTGCCGCTGAAGCCGCTGGTCCGGTTCTGACCCTTCGGCAAAGACGGCACCGTATTCGAGGTGAAAAAAGGATCGAAGGCCGTATGGAACCACAGTTTACCTTTTCGAATGGGCCCGGAGGTCATCAAACGCGGCGACCAGTGGCTCAGATGCAGGCCGCCGTATGTGTCGAACGACGGGAACGGATTGGTTGCCCCAAAACGCCATTTGTCGTCGCCCATTTCCGTCTTGATCTCGACCGTACCAGCCGAGCCTTTGTCTTCCGCCGGCATGCGATCAGAATTCCATTCCACCGCCTGTACCGTATCCACACTAAGCCGCGCGGGTCAGACCGCCAGTCGCCGGGTTCGATATGTCGAATCCATCCAGCCGGTAACTGGTCTCGTAGGTTCTCCCCCGTTGAAATGAATATTGCCGCTGGTGTCCTGAATCGCGCCAGGCATGAGCGGCAACGCCTGGCGGTAATCCTGCGCGGCGGCATAGGGAAGGTTGAGAATAGCCTGCTCGTCCAGGCGCTTGACTTCCGCGGTTTGATCGGGGTGGATGACCGGCGGGAGTACGGCACATCGATCGACTCCGCCAACTCTTTCAGATGACTCAGGCGAATGTCGACGGAGGTGGTCGGGTCCAGATGCGTATTCTTATTCTTAAGTAGAAAAAACCCCTCGCGCTCAACGCGTAGCTGGTAATCGCCCGGTGCGGCAAGCTCGAATCGAAAGACAGGCCGCATCGCTGGTCGTGGCTGCCGACACGCCGACGCCAGGTTCCGGGGAATCGGCAATTACCCGCGCACCGCCATGGGATTGCCTGTTTCGTCTGTGACCGTACCGGTGATCGTAACTCCGGCTGCCGCAAGCCAAGCCGTAGTCAAGGCGATTAACGCAAATGCGGTTATTTTCCAACAAGCCTCCGATTCTGAACGGCTGATGCACTTACCCATCGTAGCGGAATCGGCAGCCGAGGAAACCAGGACTATTAGCAGCCTGACGCCAAAGTCACTTGGCTAACTTCTCATTCGTAGGATTAAATACATGCCAGCGAGTGAAAAAGTTGTCTGGAGCCCAGACGGCCACGTATGGCTGAAGATACCTAGGTTCCCCATCTGCTCAAACAGAGTGTTGGTTTCGAGGTAGGCCATGGCGAGCCCGATGCTGACCCCGACCCCAGCCATGGCGCCGCGATTTCCCACCAGAAAACCAAAAGGTACGGAATGAGCGCATTTGTCAGGGCGAATAAAGGCGCGGTAAATTTCTTGTAGTACTGGACCCGGAGCTTGACCGTGTCGAAGTCGAAGCCGCTCGCTTTGAGCTCCTGAATATAATCGGCCAATTGCAAATAGTTCATTTGCTGGTTTTGCCGCGCCTCGATCAGAAAAGCGTTTTCGGGCGTTTCGGTGATTTCTGGAAAGGTGGTGGACGCGAAGGTGTTCACCCGGCACTCCATCGTCCTGTCGCAGATATCGACCGCCTGACCCTGCTGAAAAATCCAGGTCCTGGCGTTTGGCTCCCAGCGGGCGCTCTTCGCGTTAATCTCTCTGATGAGCCGAAAACTCCTGGGCTCGATTTCGTAAACCCATGGCTCTACCATCTCGTTTTTCGCTGGATCGTAATACCGGAAGTAAAAGATGCGGTAATCGTGGAACACCCATTTGCGTTCCGGATTCAGAAAGGTCTGCGCCGGCCGCCCCTTGATCTTGTTGAGAAGCGAGTCCTGAATCTGATTGGCGCGTGGAATCCAGGAGTAATCGGCCCCGAATGCCGCGGCGCTGATAACGAAGCAGACTGGAGTTGTCGATATTGGCCCGTTGCGTTTCACTGGTTTTCTGGCGTGGCTCACCTGGCTCTTCGTGCATATTCTCTTCTTGATCGGGACGCGTAATCGTTTGATTGTTTTCTTTCAGTATGCCTGGGCGTACTTCACGTTCCAGAGAGGTGCGCGTGTCATCTTACCTGGTGGTAGCGACCGTTCGCCTACATAGACTTACACAACAACGGCATACAACAATTTAGCATGCTCTTGAGATATAAGGAGAGGAGAAAAGATATAATCTAGTTTACAAACGGGCAAGGTTAAGAAGCAGGATTGATGTCTTGCTTCTTACCAATTTCTAACCTTTTTGAGGTATAAATAGAGAGAAGCACAGCATCAGAAAGGAGCGTGCGGCAATTCACTCCTGGCATGAATGCACGGAGTCCTTTTCTGCAATCGTATGAAGAAACGGATACTTGTCGTCGAGGACGAACAACCCATCCTCCAATTTCTCCACCGTGGATTGATACACAAAGGTTTCGAGACGATTCTCGCTGTTAACGGCGAGGAAGCTCTCAAAGCAGTGCATGATCGTGCCCCAGACCTTGTTGTTCTCGATGTGATGCTGCCAGATTTTGATGGTGTTGAGGTCTGTCGTTATCTGCGCTCAATGGGAAATGAGACCTTGCCCATCTTGATGCTCACCGCTAGAGATGAATTAACCGATAAAATTGCTGGACTTAATAGTGGGGCCGATGATTATATTACCAAACCCTTTGATTTTGAAGAACTGGTTGCGCGTATACGTGCCGCATTACGCCGCGTTGAGAACACACAATCCCTCTCACAAATCATTGAGGTAGGAGACCTGGTGATTGATGAAAGCACGCATCAGGTCACAAGGGCAGGCAAACTGATAGAATTGACCCGGCGCGAGTATGACCTGCTCGAATTGCTGGCGCAGAATGTTGGACATGTGCTGTCAAAAGAGCGGATCTTTGAACGCGTCTGGGGGTATGATAATGAAGCCGGGCTGGAAGTGATTAAAGTTTATATCAACTATCTCCGCGTCAAGTTAAACAGCGAGAATCAGCCTGACCTGATACATGCCGTACGAGGCGTAGGATATATGCTCAAACTGTAAGGAAGATCGTCTATGGCAACAAAGATGCGCCAGAAACTTCGTGTTCCCTGGCTATTCACTCTGATCAAAAGACCCCATTCGTTACGCACACGATTAGTGCTCTGGAATAGCTTGATTCTTCTTTTGACGCTCATCATTCTCAGTAGCATCATATATTCACTGGTCACGTACTATCTGCAAAGTAGCCAGGACCAACGCCTTGAAATCCAGGGAGAGAAATTACAACTCGCAACCACGATCTGGCTCTTAGCAGGCCATCCCATCAATACGACCCTTTTCAATCAACTGGTACAAAGCGCCCAACAAGACGAGTTCACTCCCGATCCACTTTACGTCAAGATCTTTGATGCCAGAACGGGAAAACAGCTACAACGATCACCTAATCTCCAAAAGAAAGCATACAATATAGACAAAGCGATTTCACGGCAGCACTTCACGGTAAGAAAACATTTTATACCTATCAGAACGGTACTGGGACCCAGGTTCGCGTCCAGACTCTTCCTCTGCAAAGCCCAACGCATCAGATTCTTGCCGTTGCACAGGTCGGTCGGTCACTGGCAGCGATACAACAGGTGCAGAGAATTCTCGCACTTGTCCTGAGCATAGGAGGATTGTGTGCTATCTTCATGGCATATCTCGTCAGCCTCTGGCTTACCAGTCGAGAATTGCGGCCACTCCATCAATTAAGTCTTACGATGAGGAATTTAAGCACGCAAGGGCTGGGCGTGCATCTGCAATCAACAAAACAGGCTGTTGAGATGAAATTGCTGATCGAAGCGTTCAATCAGATGTCAGACCGTCTTGAAGCAGGCTTCACGCTACAACGTAATTTTGTCGCCGACGTTTCCCACGAACTCAGGACGCCGCTCACGGCGCTACGTGGTCAGATAGAGGTTCTTTTCATGGATTCTCATCTGAGTGAGGAAGCCAGCCAGGATCTCCGGCAGATACAGGCCGAATTAGTCCATCTCTCGCGTATCGTCAGTAATCTGCTGGCGATGGCTCGTGCCGAGATTGGAGTTCTCCCCCAGGTTTCCGGTGAAAGCATTCAACGTGTTGAACTGGATCTGCTCCTGATCGAAGTTGCTCGCCAGGCACGCTTTCTCAATCAACAGATCGCACTGGAATTGGGAGAGCTGCAACAGATCTGGACGCTGGGTGATGCTGATCTGCTCAAACAACTCCTGCTCAATATTGTCGAGAATGCACTGGCGTATACTCCTTCAGGAGGCACCGTCCAACTGGAAGTGATGCATGCTTCAATACTTCCTGCTCTGCTCAAGGAAAAGAATGAGAATGGGCACACCGAATGGGCAAAGATTACTATTCGCGATACCGGTATGGGGATTGCGCCCGCTGATCTCCCCCATATTTTTGAGCGTCACTACCGCGTACCTCAGACGAGATCGCGCAGTAAACTCGGCTCAGGTCTTGGACTTGCGATCGCGCGACTCATCGCTCAAGCACATGGAGGAGAGATTACCGTTGAAAGCGAACTGGCGAAGGGGTCGTGCTTCTCTGTCTGGCTCCCATGTGTCGCCCCGGAATGAAATCAGACGCTTCAAGCTTCTTCCGCGTTATGCGTCTTGATCAGGAGCGTATTGAGTATGTCAACGAGGGCCGGCCCAGTTGATCGCAACTCGGTGAGCATATGGTGGGAAAGATGCTGTAAAATTTCTTCCCCCTGGGGCGTCAGATTGACAAGAACCCGCCGCTGATCCTCCTCATCACGGTGTCGCTCGGCAAATCCACGTTTCACAAGTCGATCAATCAATTCAACGGTGCTATGGTGTCTTAATTGAAGCCTCTCAGCAAGCTCACTCACTGTTGCTTGCCTTCCTTCCGGCAATCCCTTTATTGTAAGCAACAGTTGATGTTGCTGCGGTTCGAGATCAGCGGTATAAGCCGCTTCTTCGCTAAAGCGAAGAAAGCGACGGATCTGGTAGCGAAACTCTGCCAGTGCCTGATAATCAGAGATCGAAATGTTCTCTCCACGCATAGTTCTTCTCCCATCACTTATTCACGTAAGTTGTATTGTTGTTTCGACGAGGCAAGAGGAGACGCATGTGTAGAACACGCTCCCTTTGACGCTCTTCTTCCAAATTGCGTGTTCGTGCTTTGAGCAGATCATTGAGCGAGACAATACCCAACAGTTTTTGTGGGTTCTCACGTTCAACGACAGGAAAACGCGTAAAGCCTAACTCCGCCATGCGATAGACAACAACTCGCAATGGCTCATCTGGATAAGCAACCACTGGATGAGCATAGGTCAAGGTGCTCAGGTGGTCATCCTCTGTGTGAGCATCTTGCTGGTGCATGACTTCCTGCAAGTCTTTGCGGGTTACGACGCCAAGTAAGTGCTCATCCCCATCTATAACGGGGAACAAGCGTTGAACACCTTGCTGAGCAAGTGACCCTTGTAGGGCGTGCTTCAGGTCTTTACGCGAGGCGGTTTCTGGGAGTGCAATCACATTTGTACGCATTACTTCACGCACAAACAGAATCTCCAGAGGGTCGGTCGCATATTCTCGACTGAGATGATAGCCGCGACGACTGACCTTCTCGGTTAAAATAGAGCGACGCATCACCAGGACAGTGAAGCCATGAGCGATGCTAACAGCGATCAGTAATGGCAAGAGCGCATTCACATCATGCGTCAATTCGAGGGCAAAGACAATAGCGGTGAATGGGGAGCGCATCGTTCCACCGAGGATAGCAGCCATGCTGATGAGCGGCCAGAAGCCCAGACCTTCATTGGGCAAAAACAAAGCTTCCAGACCACCAAGTGCACCTCCCATCATGAGGAGAGGAGCGAGTACACCTCCCGATGTTCCTGAGCCGAGTGATACGGACCAGATGATTGATTTGACTACCAGGATGCCAAGTATCAAGCCAGCAGTGCCCTTGCCTTGAAGCAAATTACCAATCACGTCGTATCCAACACCGAGCGCCTGAGGAAAAATGAAGCCACCAATGCCTATGACAAGACCACCAAGGGCAGGCCACCACATCCAGTGAATCGGTAAGAGGTGAAAGGCATCTTCGCTTGCGTACACAGCCATAGTAAGAAGGGCCGAAAGCGCACCTGCAAGTAACCCTACTATCACACATCCAAGAAATCCGCCCACCCCGATAAAGGCAACATGGGGAGGGGTAGGAAAAAGTGGCCCTGGTCCGAGAATATAATAGCGCACAATTGCTGCAACTGCACTTGCCAGTGCAACGGGAACAAGGCTACGTGGTTTCCACTCGAAGAGTAACAGTTCGACCGCAAGCAAAACAGCGGCCACAGGCGAGTCAAAGGTTGCTGACATTCCTCCTGCCGCACCCGCAACCAGCAATATCTTGCGTTCAGCGCTCGTGAGATGAAAGAACTGAGCAATCATTGAGCCAACGGCTCCCCCCGTCATAATAATTGGGCCTTCAGCACCGAAGGGACCGCCAGAACCTATGGAGATGGCAGAGGAGATTGGTTTGAGCAGAGCAACCTTAGGTTCGATACGACTTCCGTTGATAAGTATTGCTTCAATGGCTTCAGGAATACCATGTCCACGAATCCGCTCGGAACCATAGCGAGCCATAAAGCCAATAATAAGGGCACCAATGACAGGAACAACGATTACAAATATACCAAGCTTATTCCCAACAGGAGAAACAAGGACCGTACTCCAACGCTGAAAGAAGAAGAGATTAGTAAAAATTCCAATTAACCTGAGTAGGATGAGCGCAACACCTGCACTTATCACACCAATTACGAGCGCGAGCAAGGAGACGAGCACCATACGAGGGCGTGCGGTAAAATCGCCAAGTTTTCCCAGTACTTCATCATTTCCTAGATTTTTGAATGAATGCACAAATCGTTTCCAGAGAACGGAGAACATGCTTCCCACCCTTTTTCTTGTACAATGAATATGTTTTGTTTTTCGCACGAGATGAAAATCTCTAGACTTCCCTCTTCATCATCTTCACTTTAATATCGTGAGACGATATAAATATAGCTAATCTGGAGACAGTATGTCAAGCAGCATTTTGAGGTGGATAGACGGTATCACGAAAGACTGCGAGGTGTAGCTCTTCTCGGCAGAAAATATTACAGAATTATGGTAGGCTAACCCATTCTAAAATCTCTGGATAACAGGGGCTTTTTGTGAATAGCAGAGGATACTTACCAAATTATAACCGGTGGACTCTATACTTTTGGAGTACCCCGATAAGGGAACGAAATAGAAGAATAATTCTTTTTGCCGGTCTATTCATTAGAAAATGAAAGAAGGATGAATACGAAATGAGTGCGAAAGTCAGTGATTTTCTTTTGGAGCGCCTCTCTGCATGGGGCGTCAAGCGGATTTTCGGGTATCCCGGTGATGGTATCAATGGTATTTTGGGAGCGCTGGGGCGTCACCAGGATCTCTTTGAGTTTGTGCAAGTACGTCATGAAGAGATGGCAGCATTTATGGCAACCGCCCATGCCAAGTTTACCGACGAGGTGGGCGTCTGCTTAGCAACATCGGGTCCTGGAGCGATTCACCTCCTAAATGGTCTCTACGATGCAAAAATGGACCATCGACCAGTCGTCGCAATTGTTGGTCAATCGGCGACAACCGCCATTGGAGGCAATTACCAACAAGAAGTTGATCTTACCTCCTTATTCAAAGACGTAGCAGGTGAATACATCTATATGGCCTCTAGTCCCGTCCAGGTACGTCAACTCATTGACCGTGCTATGCGTATTGCCATCACTGAACGGTCCGTGACCTGCGTCGTCGTTCCAAAGGATGTGCAAGAGATGGACGCAGTTGAGGCACCACCTCACACCGCAAATACGATTCATACCGGCATCGGTTACTCGACCCCTCGTGTTGTCCCAACCGAAGCTGACCTCCAACGTGCGGCAAACATTTTGAATGAGGGCAAAAAAGTTGCCATTCTTGTGGGCATCGGAGCCAGGAATGCCGCCGACGAGGTGGTCGAAGTGGCGGATCTGCTTGGGTGCGGTGTAGCAAAAGCATTACTTGGGAAGCAGGTTCTTCCAGATGATCTTCCTTTTGTGACGGGTTGCATCGGTTTGCTTGGTACGAAGCCAAGCTATGACATGATGATGGGCTGTGATACGCTGCTCATGATTGGTTCGACCTTCCCCTATGCACAATTCCTACCAAAAGAGGGACAGGCACGTGGCATTCAGATTGACATTGATGGACGTAACCTGAGTCTACGCTATCCAATGGAACTGAACTTGATCGGTGACAGCAAAGAGACATTGCGTGCGCTCATCCCTTACCTGCAGCGGAAGACTGACCGCTCCTGGCGGGAAAAGATTGAAGCGGACTACCACGACTGGTGGAAGGTGGTCGAGGCACGGGCAATGGAAAAGGCTGATCCGCTGAATCCAGAACTCGTCTTCTGGGAGCTTTCGCAACGCCTCACTGAGAAGTGTATTCTCAGTGGTGATGCGGGAACGGCAACCAACTGGTACGGACGTATTATTAAGATGCGTCGTGGCATGATGGGCTCTCTTTCAGGAAGCCTTGCCACGATGGGGCCTGCTGTTCCCTATGCCATTGCCGCTAAATTTGCCTATCCTGATCGCCTGCCGATAGCTCTGACGGGTGATGGAGCGATGCAGATGAATGGCCTGAACGAAATGATTACCGTGGCGAAATACTGGAAACAGTGGAGTGATCCTCGTCTGATCTTCCTGGTTCTCAACAATCGCGACTTAAATCAAGTCTCCTGGGAGATGCGTATCGAAGCAGGCGATCCAAAGCTGGAGACGACACAGGATCTGCCCGATTTCCCTTATGCTCGCTATGCCGATTCAATTGGATTGAAGGGTATTCGTGTCGATCGACCAGAAGATGTTGGAGCGGCCTGGGATGCAGCACTTTCTGCTGATCGACCGGTCGTCTTTGAGGCGTATGTCACTGGCAATGTGACGACGATACCTCCACATATCAGCTTTGAGCAAGAGAAAAACTATGCCTCTGCTTTGTTAAAGGGCGATCCAAATGAAATTGGCATTGTCAAGGAATTGATAAAGAGTGTTGTTGAAGGTATTCTACCGCATAAGGGCTAGGCAACTGGGAGAATGCTCTTGCGCCGGAAACGCTGCATCGCCGCGTCTGCTTTGCATCTATCCGGCGAAAAGAAAGTAGGTAGAGGTATGGCAAGCACAAAATTCGGTGACAACGGTGTCGCCCTTGAACGGCTGGTCGTTTCAGCTTATACGGTGCCAACCGACTCGCCAGAGGCGGATGGTACCTATAGTTGGGACAAGACGACGATGGTATTGGTTGAAGCGTACGCAGGCGCTACCTGTGGCATCGGCTATACGTACGCCGATGCCGCAACGGGGAAAGTGATTCAGGAATTATTGGAGAAGGTAGTGGTGGGACGCAACGTGATGAATGTCTCTGGCTGCTGGCTGGCGATGGTACAGGCGATCCGCAACCTTGGACGACCCGGTATTGCTTCGATGGCGATTGCGGCGGTTGATTCCGCATTGTGGGATCTGAAAGCGCGTTTGCTGAATCTTCCCCTTGTCTTGCTGCTTGGAGCTGTGCGCAGAGTCAGCTCCGATCTATGGCAGTGGCGGCTTTACGTCTTATTCACGAGAGCAGTTGCAGAGGCAACTTGGTGGCTGGGTTGAGCAGGGTATTCCGCGCGTAAAGATGAAGATCGGGACCGATGCGTCAGCCGATCCACAGAGGGTGGCAGAAGCACGCGAGGCGATTGGATCTGACACAGAACTCTTTGTTGACGCCAATGGAGCCTATAGCCGCAAAGAAGCTCTGGCGCTTGCCACGATCTTCGCCACTGACTACGGCGTTACCTGGTTCGAGGAGCCTGTCTCCTCCGATGACCTGGCAGGATTGCACCTGATGCGTGATCGTGCTCCCGCTGGAATGGATATAGCGGCTGGCGAATATGGCTACGACTCGTGGTACTTCCGGCATATGTTGGAGGCCGAAGCTGTAGATGTCTTGCAGGCCGACGCCACGCGCTGCGCTGGCATCACTGGCTTTCTGCATGCAGGTGTCTTATGCGAAGCGCGTTCGCTTGACCTATCTTCCCATTGTGGGCCAGCAATCCATGTCCACCCGGCCTGTGCCGTGACCAATTTCCGGCATATGGAATACTTTCATGATCATGTGCGTATTGAGCAGATGTTTTTCGATGGAGTCGTGACTCCGGTTCATGGTGCATTGCGCCCTGATCTCTCGCGGCCCGGTATGGGACTTGAGTTCAAACGGGCAGACGCTCAACGCTACACCGTATAGATAGCCCACTGAAAAGAGGTAAATATATGGCAGTTGCAGAATCTTTAGAGACAGCAAAACAGGCCGCACAACGTGCCGGAAAGCTTCTCCCTACAAAGAAAAAACAGCGCTCCGGCTGGCAAGCGCTGATACCACGTGCAATTACCCGTGAGGGCATTGTGCTTGACCAGCATATCCGAGAAGGGCGCTTCCAGCGTAGCCTCTCGCTCATCACCGCCTTCTCTAGCATCCTGGCAGGGTTAGAAGTCACCTATGAGCATTATCGCGGTAGCTACGGTCAGCAGGTCATGTATACTCCTGTGCTTCTCAGTCCAATTCTCGCGCTTGCTGGTCTCTGGGGCGCATTTAATCGACGGATAGCACGAACGGTTCTCCCTATCATCTCGCTTATCACGATGCTTGATGGGATTGTAGGTTTCTACTTTCACGTGCGCGGAATCGCACGGAAACCAGGGGGATGGCGCATTCCGGTGTTCAATGTCATTATGGGACCACCTGTATTTGCACCGCTCCTCTTCGCGCTCAGTGGCTTCCTTGGCTTTATTGCCTCACTCTTGCGCCGTGAAGATGATCTTGAACATACTACATTGCCAGGAATACCTCGTCCACGTTCAGCCTGGCTCGGCTGGCTACCACATAATCTGGTAAAGGATGGCTTCGTCATTGAGCAAGATGTACGAGAAGGTCGTTTTCAGCGTGCGTTAGGTGTGGCAACTGCTATCTCCGCGTTTTTTAGCGGTGTTGAAGCACTCTATTCGCACTATAAAAACAACTTTCGTTATCCCGCTCAGTGGACACCCGTTCTGCTGACTCCTGTCTTGATGGTCGCTGGTATCGGAGCTCTATGGAGTCGTACGCTTGCTCGTACACTGTTGCCGATCGCTTCTGTTCTGGCGCTTCTGGATGGTGGGATTGGTTTTCTGTACCATGTGCGTGGTGTTGTGCGTCGTCCGGGAGGACTCAAGAAGCCACTCTATAATCTGGTCTACGGTCCTCCTATCTTTGCACCACTGCTCTTTGCAGCCTCTGGCTTCTTAGGAGTGCTGGCAAGCCTGTTGAGGAGGGCAAATTCATGAAGGTACGCAATAATCAGAACAATGTAACTGAGCAGAAGAGGCAACATGATACAGGTAGACAGAAAAATACTGATCATTTACCGCTCGATCCTACAACAGGTCAGCCACTCGCTCCACGTACGCAGCCCGGCTACTATCCTGGCTTTCAGACATTGAGTCAGCAAGCATTCTGGGATGAGGCCACACGCAAGGTCGTGCTGGCCCGTGTGAAACAGGTGCCACCCATCCGCTTTTTTACGCATGAAGAGGCTCAGTTGATGCAGGCCGTCTGTGATCGCTTGCTCCCACAAGATGACCGCGATGAGAACCATAAAATTCCGGTCGTGAATTACCTGGATGAACGGCTCTTTAGTGGGCGCATTGATGGCTACCGCTTTGAAGATATGCCGCCCGACTCCGAAGCACACCGTCTCGGTTTACAAGCGATTGAAGCTATTGCTCAACACATGTACAACGAGCATTTTATACACCTGAAGCAGCGACAACAGGATCAGGTGCTCCAGACGATTCATGATTGCAATCCTCCTGCGGGAGAGGAGATCTGGAAAAAGATGTCGGTTCAGCGTTTCTGGATGCTGCTGATGCAAGATGTGGTTGATGCCTACTATGCTCACCCCTATGCATGGGACGAGATTGGTTTTGGTGGCCCGGCGTATCCACGCGGCTATATGCGCCTGGAAGGGGGCAAACCTGAACCCTGGGAGGTTGAAGAGCAACGTTACGAGTGGAAAGCGCCTGCCGATGCCCTCTCCGATACCTACAGACCCATAGGCGGTCCGGGTGGACACAAACAGCAGACGCCTGGTCAAGAAGGAAGTCACTAAATGAAACATCCAATTTTAGGAGCATTTCAAGGTCAAAAAAAAGACGACCATATGCTCGGCCCTGTTCAGAAGATAGATTTTCCCATGCATCACTTCCAGCCCGATGAGGAGGTTGATGTGTGTATTGTGGGTGTTGGCTCCGCTGGGGGTGTGTTGGTGCAACGGCTGGCGCGTGCAGGTTTTCGCGTGGTGGGGATGGAAGCTGGTCCTTTCTGGGAGACGGAACGCGATTGGGTGAGCGATGAAGCAGGCTCGTCTAAGCTGTACTGGAATGACCTGCGCATTACGGGCGGTGAAGACCCGATTACATTGGGCGCGAATAATAGTGGACATGGCGTTGGCGGCGGCTCAGTCCACTGGGCGGGTTTTACACCGCGCTTTCACCCATCGGATTTTCACGTCCTGTCCTCCGATGGCATGGGTGCGGATTGGCCCATCTCTTATGACGAGATTAAACCCTATTATGAACTGTTAGAGAAGGAGATTCCCGTCTCTGGCCCTGCCTACTATCCCTGGGGATATCCACATGGGTATACCTATGGCCCTCATCCTCTTGGTGGAGTGGGTGATGTGCTGGTCCGGGGATGTACACACCTGGGTATTCCCGTGGTCGCAGGCGGTCCCGTCGCCATCCTTGCGGGCTCTCATGGGGATCGTCAGCACTGCATCTACCGGGGCTTCTGCATTCAAGGTTGCAAGGTAGGCGCAAAGCAGAGCACTCTCATCAGCCATGTACCCGATGCTATTCGGCATGGTGCGGAGATACGCGCGGATTGTATGGTTTCGCGCATCAACATGAAAAATGGCAAGACGACTGGCGTCAGCTACTTCGACCCTGACGGCAACGAGCGGGAACTCAAGGCAAAAATGGTCATCGTCTCCGGCTATGCCATCGAGACGCCGCGCCTGTTGCTGAACTCGGCATGCCCTGGTTTTGAGCAGGGACTTGCCAACTCTAGCGGAACCGTTGGCAAATATCTCATGGTGCAGATCGGCAATGTCGTGATGGGCCGTTTCGAAAGTCCTATTCGTATGTATAAAGCGCCGCCAGCCCATGCACTTACCGAAGAGTTTTACGAAACAAACCCGAAAAACGACTTTGTGCGCGGCTTTGCCATTCAGACGGTTGGGCCATTACCGATAGCCTTTGCAAAACAGATGATGGTTGCAAAAGGGGCATGGGGTTGGGGCATGCGTCGTATCATGATGGACTACAATCACTGGGCCGCGCTCGGTGTCCTGGGCGAGATTTTGCCCTGGGCGGATAACCGTGTTGAGTTGGCCGATGACACTGATCAGTTTGGGTTGCGCGTCGCGAAGATCACATTCAAACTGCATGACAATGATAAAAAGATTGCGAAGGCCGGTGTTCAGAAGACGACAGAGATTTTGCATGCCGCTGGTGCTCAGGAAGTCGTACAAGAATCGCGCTATGCTCACCTCGTGGGTGGCGCACGCATGGGCAAAGATCCTGCTTCATCCGTGACAGATAGTTTTGGACGTACACACGATATTCCGAATCTGTTTGTCTGCGATGGGAGTATTCTTCCAACGCAGGGATCAGCGAATCCAGGACTCACCATTCAGGCGCTCGCAGCCCGAACTGCCGACTACATCATTTCAAATGGAGCCGACCTGTTATCCAATCATCCAGGGACCGTCTCCGTTCCCAATCCACCTGTCCGTCATACGCTGTCTCCCGCAGGAACAGCAAACAAGGGTGTACCACGTATCAAATATGCATAATAGGGAGAGAGCAGGTGTATGACGTACGGAGAGGGTCCAGATGAACAAGAACAGAACGAGAAAGAGGATAAAAAATGAATACACAGCGTCTTGAACAGCTACAAACACTTTTTGCACGTGACGGATATCACGCCTTACTCTGTCGCATTCCGCAGCATGTGCTGTTGCTTACAGGTTATCAACCCATCCTGGGTGACTCTTTTTGCCTTGTCTCATTAAATGCGGCAAAAGAGCTAGAGGTACGGCTTGCTGTTCCCGCCGATGAGAAGGATCTCGTTCCAGCAGGAGCGGCCATGGAGGTAAAAACGTTCGCAGAGGAGACGATGGATTACATCGGGAATGCACTGGATGCTGCACGTCAGCCTCTGAGTGAGCTATTACATGCAGCAAACCTGGGTGCAGGAGCAGTTGTTGGCATTGAGGGGGGACGAACACCGATCGCGCCCGCATACACGCAGGTAGGTGTGACAGGGCCAGAGACGCGTGATCTGCTGCACCTGCTGCTCCTGGGTGGAGAATTTCGCGATGCAAGCTCGCTTCTCGCAGAGCTTTCGGCTCTAAAAACCGAGGAGGAACTGACCATCATCAGGCGTTGTGAAGCAGTAGCGTGCGAGGGCTTCGCAGCGGCGCGTACCGCTATTCGTGTAGGGGCAACCGAGGCCGACGTTGCAGCTTCAACCTATGCAGGATTGTTGCGTGCAGGGTATGCTGCACCGGATGCCCATCATGTGCAACCCCATGTTCATGTCATGGCCGGGGCACGAGCAGCTCTGGCGTATCGCGCCTTTAATCTGACCTCGAATGCGACACTCAAGCAGGGTGATCCGGTGACGGTGCAGATGGAGGTCGCCATCAACGGCTATTGGGCAGAACTGACGCGCACATTCTTTGTCGAGACGATCAGCGATACATGGCGCAACGTCCATCAGGCATGTGTTGAGGCCCAGGATGCGGCATTAAAGACGATTCGTGCAGATGCCAACGCACATGATGTCGATGCGGCGGCCCGCCAGGTGATGCAAAAGGCAGGCTTTGGTTCAGCCTTTAAGCATGGTTTAGGGCATGGCTTCGGTTTTCAGGCTATCAATCATGCGGCAGAGCCAGTCTTGCATCCAGCATCTCATACCATCCTGCGTCAAGGCATGGTCCATAACATGGAACCTGCGGCCTATCTGGATGGTCAGGGTGGTTTTCGTCTCAACGATAACGTTGCAGTGCTGGCTGAGGGGAACGAAGTACTCTCGGCGGAGTTGCCGCGTACGCTTGATTGGCTTGTAGTGCAAAATATTTGAGATGAAGAATAGAAATCAGGAGGTATGAGATGCCCATTGAGATAAAAGTAGGCCCACCAACGATCACCATCAGCCAGGGGCGCACATTCATGGTGACGACGCAAGCAGGAGAGATTTTTGCCAATACCGACCAGGGGGTATACGCCAACGATACACGCTTTCTCAGCTTTTATCGCCTCTATATCAATCGTGTCCCGCTCCAGCTCGTGAATTCAAGCCAACTGAGTTTCTACGCGTCCCGCTTTCACCTGACCAATCCATTGATCGAGACAGAAAGCGGTGTGATTGATGAGCAGAGCTTGCGTATCACGCTCAATCGCATCGTGAGCGATGGCATCCATGAGGACATCGAGGTCGCCAACTACACGGGCAGATCGATCCGCTTCTTACTTGAACTGGCTATGCGTTCGGACTTCGCAGACCTCTTCGAGGTGAAAACGAAGCATATCGTCCAGCGTGGCAAAGAACAAACCCAATGGCATGCCCACGAAAGGCATCTATACACGACCTATGATAACAAAGATTTTCATCGCGCCATTCGCTATTGCATCCTTGATAGCATCCCGGTAGGCTATGCAAATGGACGCGTCTACTTTGAGATTGAGCTTGCTACCAACCAGCGCTGGCATGTGTGTAGCGAAATGCTCCTCGAACACGATCAACAGGTAAAGCAACCTTCCTCTGGTCCATGCAGACAACAACGACCGGGGACCAGCACGACGGGGGCAACGCCGGGACGTGGACAGGAGCCACGCAGCAACTTTGATGAGCGGCAAGCACGGTGGCAGGAGCGTTGTACCGCCATTACGACGGCAAATAACGACCTTGATCGTATGTATCGACAAGCCATCGAAGATATGGGAGCGCTCCGCATCTACGATATGGATGTCTCTGATGAAGCGTGGGTGCCTGCTGCAGGTGTTCCCTGGTTCGTCACCCTTTTGGGCGTGATAGCCTCACCGTCTCCTATCAAAACATGGCGGTCTCAGCCGGCTTTGCACGCGGAGCGCTCAAACGGCTCGCGGAGTATCAAGCAACGGAACGCGACGATTGGCGCGAGGCTCAACCCGGCAAGATTATGCACGAAATTCGCTTCGGTGAGCTGGCCCACTTTCATCAAGCGCCCTTCACTCCGTTCTATGGCACCGCCGACGCGACGATGCTCTACTTGATTGTGTTATCCGAAACGTATCGCTGGACAGGAGATATCAACCTCCTCAAAGAGTATCGCGACGTTGCGGTGAAATGCCTTGAGTGGATTGACCATTCTGGCGACCTCGATGGAGATGGGTTTCAAGAATATAAAAGCTTCTCTTCTTATCACTACAATAACCTGGGCTGGAAAGACGCAACAGATGCAGTGGTCTACGCCGATGGTCGCCAGGTGCATCAACCCAAAGGACTCTGCGAACTGCAAGGATATGTCTACGACGCGAAGGTGCGCATGGCCGAAGTGTTTGATGCCCTGGAAGATCAGGCGCGAGCACAATCGTTACGGCAACAGGCCGAAACGCTAAAACAGCGCTTCAATCAGACGTTCTGGATGGAGCAGGAGGGATGCTTCGCATTTGGCCTCGATCCCGACAAAAAGCTGATTACCTCGATCGCCTCGAATGCCGGACAATGCCTCTGGAGCGGGATCGCCGATCAGGAGAAGGCTGAACGCACCGCCCGGCGGCTCCTGCAAGATGACATGTGGAGCGGTTGGGGCATACGCACTCTCTCCAACAAGAATGGGGCCTATGATCCATTTGCATATCAGCGAGGCTCCATCTGGCCGCAGGACAACGGCATCATCGCCGCAGGTTTCAAACGCTATGGGATGATAGACGAGGCGAATCAAGTCATTCGTGGTATCTTCGACGCCATCGAACGTTTTGATGCCTATCGGCCACCAGAGGTCTTTGCCGGTGTGCAGCGCGAAGGCACGACAGACTTCCCCATTCTCTATCCTGCCGGGGCAAACATCCCCCAGGCATGGGCAACGGGCAGCATTTTCCACATGCTGCGTACGCTTCTTGGTCTACGTGCCGATGCACCCCATCAACGCCTGTATGTCAATCCTACATTACCTGATTGGTTGCCCGAAGTCGAACTTCAGCACTTGCGCGTTGGATCTTGCCTGATCGATCTTCACTTCTGGCGCGAGAGTGATTGCTCACGCTGGGAAGTACGCAACATCCAGGTAGATCATGGCATTGCAAAAGAAAAGAGCATTCAGGTTATGAATGAGACCAGGGAATAGTACGATCTCTCTGCTCTTGCCGCCATTTTCTGAGGTTCGTTATGGCCCATCGGCCTGTCGTTTTGTCGTTTTCTTCAGCTTGACAGACCTCCAGATAAGCATGTATACTCATAGGAGAGAATAATGACTGGCTACCCATTTATATTCCTGTGCTAGAAACTGATCATGTGAGGACAAGGTATGCCCAAAGTCGTGGACGAGCAGATGCGCGAGGCGACACGTCGTCGCATTATTCACGAAGCGGCAGGCGAATTTGCACGCCTGGGCTTCGATCAGGCTAATATTAACACCATTGCGGAACTGGCTGGGATTGGCAAGGGCACGATCTATTTATACTTCGAGAATAAACGTGAACTCTTTCTGGCGATGTTGCGGTTTATTGCACAGACGCAGATGGCGTCCATCCGTACGGCTCTTGCCCCGGCTGGAACGCTTCAACAGCGCCTGGAGCGCCTTTTCCTGGCTTTTGTGCATCTCGCCGAGCAAGAGAGCGACAGCTTCAATGTCTATATGAGCGCCCTCTATGGGGTGAACCGCGCCTTTCAGGATGAGGCCACAAAGCTTCTACGCGATTACGTTGCGGTGATTGCTTTGATGGTGGAAGAGAGTCAGGTCCGGGGTGAGATCTCTCATCAAAATATCGAAGCCACTGCGCTCATGATTCTCTCTCTTACCGAATCCTACGTGCTTTCGGCTCGTATCCTGGGGCGATCTGAACAGGCGATTGCTCTGGATGCGAGCACCGTAGCTCGCTTGATTCTGCATGGCATTCATTCCAAATAAAGGGAGATTTCTCCCTTTTTTTTACTTTTTTATTGGATGGCTACCCACCCATTTATAGGGAGACAGAAGACATAAGGAGCATGTTCCTATGAACCCGGATGTTTTAATTGCCTTTTTACGGCGCTTGTTTCATATGCGGCGCACCAAACGTAGTTTCGAGAGTCCGCGCTATCTGCTCAAGTGGTTGCTTATCAGTACGTTGATTGGCCTGATTGCAGGGGTCGGAGCGATTGCTTTTTATGCCGCAATCCATTTCTCAACGGTTTTCTTTCTTGGGCATCTGGTCGGCTATCTCCCGCCCGAACCGGCTGGAGAGGGCAATGGGACAATCGTGATGTCGTTCTGGTCGTCTGCCCATCCCTGGTTATTGCCATTGGTTACGGCAGCAGGCGGATTGGTCGCGGGGATCATCGTCTTTACGCTGGCACCTGAGGCAGAGGGGCATGGGACCGACGCCGCCATTGGAGCCTTTCACCAGGGCAAAGCGATACGAGCACGTATTCCTCTCATCAAGCTGGTTGCCTCGGCCATTACGATTGGCACTGGTGGCTCGGCTGGACGCGAGGGACCGGCTGCTCAGATCAGTGCAGGGTTTGGCTCGATTCTGGCAACTCTCTTGCGTCTGGATGTGCAGGATCGGCGTATTGCTTTGGCAACGGGCATCGGAGCTGGCATCGGTGCCATCTTCCGTGCTCCACTGGGAGGAGCGATCCTCGCGGCGGAGATCCTGTATAAAAATGATCTGGAGATCGAAGCCATTATTCCAGCCTTGATCGCTTCGATTGTCGGGTATAGCGTCTTTGGGGCGTGGTCGGGCTGGAGTCCTATCTTCGCAACCAATAGCAATCTGGCCTTTACCTCTCCGCCACAATTGCTCTATTATGTGGTACTCGGCATCCTTTGTGGAGGAGTAGGATTGCTCTACGCACGTGGTTTCTATGGTATTACCCACATCTTTCATCGGCTGCATCTTCCAAACTGGCTCAAGCCGGGTATTGGTGGATTGCTGGTAGGATTGATCGGGCTGGTGTTGCCCCAGGCATTGGGCATGGGCTATGGTTGGGTTCAGGTCAGCATGGGACAGGGATTGCTGGGGATACCACTCTGGGTTATTCTGCTGCTCCCATTCGTCAAGATCCTCACGACTGGCCTCTCAATTGGATCGGGTGGCTCTGGTGGTATCTTTGGTCCAGGGATGGTGATTGGAGGCATGTTAGGTGCATTGGTGTGGAGGCTTTGCTATCATGTGTTGCCGGGCCTTCCGGCGACCCCTGCACCCTTTGTGATTGTGGGGATGATGGCGCTCTTTGGTGGGATTGCGCATGCGCCACTGGCGGTCATGTTGATGGTTGCCGAGATGACAGGGAACCTCTCGATGCTGGCACCAGCAATGATCGCCGTAGGCATTGCGTCGATCCTCGTTGGGAAAGCGAGCATCTATACCAGCCAGGTTGATACGCGTGCCGATTCGCCTGCCCACCGCCTTCAAATGTCTTTCCCACTGCTCTCCACACTTGCGGTACGACAGGCGATGGCGGCCCTGACGGTCCAGTTTACCTGTGAGCAAACGCTCACTGAGGCAGAACAACAACTGGCAAAGCATATCGAGAGTGGAGCGCCAGTTGTTGATGAGCGAGGCAATTTGCAGGGAGTCGTGACGCTGGCAGATATCCAGCGTATTCCTCTGGCTGAACGAGAGGCGCGCCAGATTAAAGACGTTCTTCATCGTGATCCTCTGGTCATTTCTCCTGACGATACCCTGGACGAGGCGCTCGAAGCATTGACCAGCCAGCGCGTCAGTTGGGCACCCGTGGTTGACGCGGAAGCGCTCGTGAGTGGACAACGCGTTATTGGCACGCTCTCGGCTGCCAGCATCATCCGCCTCTATCGACAGACGCTCGCGAAAGACTCACGGCGCATGCGAGGGCTGGTCGAAGGGACCGTCATGCTAGAAACCACGATTAAAGCGGGAATGCAGCTAGCAAATGTTCCTTTGCGCGAAGCGCAATTACCCGCTGAGAGTCTGGTGGTCTCGATCCGTCGGCATGACGAACTGCTCTTTCCAAGAGGCAGTATAGTTATCCTTCCTGGGGATGTGGTGACCTTCCTGATCAATCCACGAGGGGAGGAACGCCTCCAGCAGTATCTAACGAAAGGCTATTGAGGTCACCGAATAGATGGGAGGGAGCTGATCGCTGAGCATTTGCCAATGCTCTCCTCGATCGTTGCTGGCGAACAGCTCTCCACTCATCGTTCCCACATAGACGCCACACTCTGGCTGCGAATCCGTACACAACGCGTGTCGCAGCACTTTCATGCGTTTGGCCGGGAACCCGGTAGTCAATGCGTCCCAGGTTTGTCCCACATTCTCGGTCCGATAGACCGCAAATTGCTCTCCCGGCGTATAGCGATCCTCAGGATCAAGCATCACCGTAAAGAGGGTTTCCGGATGCTGGGGATCCAATGCCAGAGGAAACCCAAAATCAGTTGGGAGATTGCCCAAAATACTTCGCCAGCTCTCCCCACTATCCTCACTACAAAAAATGCCGTTTTTGCTTTGTTGATAGAGGATATTTGCGTGTGTTGGATGCTGAAGCAGACGGTGCGAGTTGGTTCCCACTCCCAATCCATTGTGCTCGCTTGCCACCATCCTATTGACCACTCGCCAACTCTGGCCCGCGTCATCGCTACGCAGGGTTCCTGCGCCCGATATGCCCACCCACAATCGCTGCGTTTGCGCGACATCCTGGACGATACTATGCAGACAGGTTCCATTTAGTCTCAGTCCCCATGCGTCTCTGCCAGGATAGTTCAGCAACGCCTCATTCACCTCCCAATGTTCACCCCAATCATGGCTCACCCACAGACACGCCGGATCGGTTCCCGCATACACTAATCCCGGCTCATTTGCCCGTCCCGGCTTAATATACCAGATCTCGTTAGGGGGAATGCCCTGGGGAAAGTGTATCCCTGTGCGCGGTTCCTGCCAACTTCGTCCAAAATCGTCGCTATAGCAGAGGAAAGAGTGCGCCCCATTGTTGGTTGCAAAGAGCCGATAATCATTGCGGGGATCAAAAATGGCATAATAGATATACGAAGAACGATCTCCCAATTGGGTCTTCTCGATCTGCCAATGATGTCGGTCGGAGGAAGAAAGCAGAAAAAGACCTTGTTTTGTGCCGACGAGGAGCAAGATACTCCCAGTTTGAAACGAGGTTGTAGTCATTGATTGAGCTCCTGAATGTGACTCTTTTTGCGGGGATACGGTACCATACAGACAGATTATAATACATATAGGGGGAATGGAGGACTTCTAATTCATGCCAAAGTATACACTTGATTGGAGAATGAAACTGCTCTTCTGGTTGATGAGTCGTGGCCCATCGCTGGCTGACGCGGATCTTCAAAAAGTTCGCTCGGGTGCGGACTCTAAGATGCTGTCCAACATCCTGTTCCAGCACGTGAAAATGACCACCGTCGAAGATCGCTCGATTCCTGGACGGCAAAGCCCCATTCCCGTGCGGATCTATCGCCCAATACAGGAGGCAAACCTGCCAGTTGTCGTCTTTTTTCATGGTGGTGGCTGGGCATTAGGTGGACTCAATGGCTATGATGCCATCTGCCGACGGATTGCAGGGGAAAACGGTGCGTTGGTTGTCTCCGTGGACTATCGTCTTGCACCGGAACATCCCTATCCGGCGGCGGTTGAAGATGCATATGATGCAACGTGTTGGGTAGCGGAACATGCGGCTGATCTGGGTGCATCTGCGAACAAATTGATCGTGATGGGTGACAGCGCAGGTGGGAATCTAGCTGCCGTTGTCAGCCTTAATGGCACGCGAGTTGACGGGTCCACAGATTGCCTCTCAGGTGTTGATCTATCCCGCCGTGGATTTCAGCGAGGACTTCCATTCCAAACAGCTCTATGATGATACACCGCTTCTGAGTCGGCGGGACATGGATTATTTTCGCGATTTGTATATTCGGCAGCCTGCTGATCTCAAAGATCCCCATGCTTCGCCTCTGTTGGCCGATGATTTCAGCAATCTTCCACCAGCTCTGATCTTGACCGCAGAATATGATCCGCTCAGTGATGAAGGCAAGGCCTATGCGGATCGTCTCCGCGCTTCTGGCAATAGCGTGACCTTTGTCTGCTATCCAGGGATGCCGCATGGTTTTCTCAGCTTCGGGTGGCTGGGAAGCGCCACAAAAGCAGCCTTTGCCCAGATCAAACAGACTCTTCAGCCGTTTTCAATGCTTCAGCGTGAAGGGTTAGAAAAGGATCGTGTCGTATGATAAATACTCCTGGCCGTCGCCTCTCCGTCTCCACCTGGAGCCTGCATCGCACCCTTGGGCGACCGGACACCTACGGCGTTGAAGCTGGTTTTCATATTCCTACCGTTACCCATGGGAGAGGAGCGCTCTCGTTGCTGGAACTCCCCGCTCGGCTGGCAGCATTTGGCATTCATACCCTGGAACTCTGCCATTTTCATCTGCCCAGCCTTGATCCAGGCTACCTGGCAGAACTGCATTCAGAACTGAACGCAGCTCAGATCGAATTGTTCTCGCTGTTAATCGACGATGGGGATATCGTCCATGCGACTCATGCAGAACGCGATCTGGTCTGGATACGTCGTTGGATTGAGATTGCGGGCACGCTCGGCGCGAAATGCACACGCGTCATTGCCGGGAAATCAGCGCCGACGCCAGAGATCCTGACGAAAAGCAGCCAGGCATTGAAGCATCTGGCCATAGTGGCCCAGGAATCAGGTATCCGCTTGATGACCGAAAATTGGTTTGGTGTCCTCTCAACACCCGCTGCCGTCCATACCATGTTCCAACAATTGGAGGGTCGTGTCGGATTGTGTCTCGATTTTGGGAACTGGACCGGACAAAACAAATATCATGATCTGCGTGCAATTGCGGCATATGCAGAATCTTGCCATGCTAAAGCTCATTTCTCTGCTGCGAATGAGTTGGATACGACCGACTATACACACTGTCTGGAAATCGTTGCCGCCGCTCATTTCGCAGGCCCTTACACGTTGATTTACAGTGGTCCTGACGACGACGAGTGGGCTGGACTCGCACAGGAAATGTCGATCGTGCAATCCTATCTCTCATAGTAACGGCCAGGCTTCTATCCCGAAGCAGTTATTGACCATTCATGGTTACGATATAGGACATACCGCTTCACATATTCACCTCCTTGATCGGCAGGCAACTGTACAAGCTTTGGCCCACAATCCCTTGAATCGTAACCTCGTTGGTATCCTCGCTCTCGGCACATTTGCTCCATTGCTTTTGACCTGGATAGTTGACGGCAACCTTGTAAAATAGCGTGGCAGTGCCGCGTTATGCTGTAGATCGGCCTGTAGAGCGGGTTTATAGAATGCGGCACCCAATGTCGCAGTACCAGGGTGCCGCGTTTGACCTGTTGAAATAGCACGTGTGCCGCGTTCAGTGACAATGGTCGTCGGGAACGTAATACACACGACCGCGATGTTTTTGTGAATTGGAAATGCGACGGGTTGTGAATTGGGAACGCGACGGGTTTGTGAATTGCACCCCTACACCATGGTTTGCCGCATGGTGATGGGTCTCATCGATATTGGCGCTTGACATTCCATAATTGTATCATTCATACTATAAAAGGGGGATTATCTATTCCCCCCTATTTTATAGTATCTCCAACATTGGTTCGTTTCAATCGGTCCCTATGGCGGCACCTTTGTGACCATGCGGACCTCATTGCATATCCTTCGACAACGCGGCACCCTGTTAGTGTGACATTGGGTGCCGCATTCTATCAACCCGCTCTACAGGCCGATCTACAGCACAACGCGGCATCGCGGCACATAACGTATCTCTGATAGTTAGAGATAGAAAAACTCTCTTTGCGGCTGTGTTGTAAGAGCGGACTGACTAAGTTGGTACAATCCCCGACCAACAGCGTCTACCTGACCATCCTTCTTCATCAGAAAGAGTTTCTTGCGCACAGAATTGGCTTCAAGGTTAAGCGCCGCCGCGATATCAGAGGGGCTAAGCGGCTGCTTCTTTTCTGTCAATAGGGCAAGGATAGCCTCACGACCCGTCGGTCTGTCTCTAGTAGAGGATGACGTGTTCAGAGACCACAGACTCGTTAGAGGATCGAAGGTGATTTTGAGCGTCTGGTCCTCTATGTCGCGCCCGGTGATGTGCAACGTTGCATTGTTCTGGCCGCGCTCACGTTGTAGGACCATGTTACAATCGGTCGCTCCGGTCAGGCCTGTAGAGCCACTTACCTCATCCATCGGATCGCTGGCTCCACTTTTGCGCAGGTGGTGGATCAGCAGGATCGAGAGGTGATACTGTTCGGCCAGTTGCTTCAATGGAGTGATGGCGGCATAGTCATCGGCGTAGACGCTGCCACTACTATTGCCGTTGTGTGCCCGTACGCGAGCCAGCGTATCGATGACGACCAGGCGTGGATTGATTGCCGAGGAGATCCAGGCTTCCAGATCGGTCAGGCCACCCATGGTTAGAGGGGAGCAGGAACCCGCCCAGTACAGAGCTTCCGGTGGCGGCTCATCTTCCAGCAAACTGGTCATGCGGGAACAGATGCGCTGCTCATTATCTTCCAGACCCAGGTAGAGGACGGCACCTTGATTGGTAGGAAGGCTGCCCAGAGCATTGTGGCCTTGCGCAATCGAGATCGCGAGGCCCAGGGCCAGCCAGGACTTGCCCATCTTCGGTTTACCAGCCAGCAGCGAGACGCCTTCCGGCAACAGGTTGGGGATCGCCCAGGGAGGCGAGGGCAATTCCTCCGCCATCAGAGAAGCTACATTTCTTACGATCATGACACCTCTTGAGGAAACCTTGCCGTTCTCACCAGGCGTCCAGTTGGCGGCACTTTTACAGATCTGGCGTATCTCATCATCCAGCAGAGGAGGTTTGCAGCAGCCTGCATTGATGGCCTGCAAGACGAGGAACAGCGCCTCCTCATTCGCGCCCTGATTGCGCAACGATCCCGCCAGGCTCACCAGCGTCGAGTTGCGCTTGCCTTCAGGAATGAAGCGACCGGAAAGGGTAAGTGGTGAATTGGTAGTAGACTGCTCTTTTGTGGACAGGGAGGGATCAGGCGTAGATTTTTGTGGATTGACGATGCCAGGCGTAGAAATGGTGGGAACGGCGTTATCAGGCGTAGATTTTGTAGCTTTATCGTTATAGAGAAGCGGTGGAGGAGATTGCGCCGCCAACAGGTCCAGAAGGGCGGCGGGAGCCTGAGTATAGCCAGTGGCGCGTTGATCCCACCAATAGCGGTTGCCGTTCGCATGGATGCTTGGAGGAGCCACTACGTAACCATTCTCGCCTCGAATATCGATACCAGGAGCCAGTTTGCTCGCGCTATTGCGTATGCGGTTCCAGGGATCATAGGCGAAGTAGAGGTGCAGGCCGCCACCGCCTGTGCGCACAGTCGCCGTTGCGGGCAAGGACACGAGCGCATTGAGCGCCTCAAGTGAGCCACCATTCTTCGGATCGATATCGATGACGAGCAGCCCTTTGCCCGTCGCGATGCCAATGTTGGCGTCAGGATAGAGGTGCCACCACTCGCGAATATGTGAAGGAACGTTGCTTGCATCCTTCACGCCATTAAAGGTACGCGGATGTTTGGCGACCGAGCGGCAACTAGCGAAACCACACGAGCAGCCGCCAGAAGGGTGAAGGGACTGCAAGGGAAGGATGTGCAGACCTTCATTAGCATACAGCAGAGCGAAATCCAGCATAGTCCGTCGCTGGCGAGCCTCATTGTCGGCCCCAGATGGTGCCTTTCCCAGGGGATCATTCATTGTGTTATGTCTCTTTTCTCAGAAAAGCTATGCAAAGAGAGAGTCATTCATAGCCATATGTATATACGTCGATGTAAATCCATCTGAGAATGTCTATCGGCATGAGGGTGGAGGATGCGTAGGGGGGTGTATGGTTCGCGTGTTAATCCTGGCTCTTGTCCTGTGGCTGCGAGAATTCAATGCTCACTCCCTATTTCTGAAGAAGGAATGTTCCCGTCCTCATCCTATCACATCGCTCATCAGCAAAGAAGGGGTAAGAGGCACAAAATGGCTCATGCTGGCTGATCCCACTCTACTCCTGGTTTTTGCTCTTCAGTGCGGTATCTATGTTGGCGGCAGTGACACGTCAGGAACAGGACGGATCAGTGGTAGCGTAAAGTGGAATGTAGCGCCATTGCCAGGGATACTTTCTACCCAGATAGTGCCTCCGTGCAGGTGAATGATTTCACGTACTACCGATAATCCTAATCCGGTACCGCCAATGTAGCGCGTTTGTGTTGATGCTATACGACTATAGGGCGCAAAAATGTCTTTCTGAGCTTCTTCAGGAATGCCAATTCCCTGATCCTGGATACAGATCTGGATGGTATCCCGTTCTCTCAGACTTCGCAGCAGAATTTCACCGCCTTCTGGAGAATACTTCATGGCATTCGAGAGTAGATTGCTGACAACCTGAATCAATTTGTCCTGATCTCCTGGCACCAGGGGGAGTGCATCGTCCAAAATACAGGTAATGATGTACTTCACCGTCATGCGTTGTGCCTGGTTGGCGTGTTCTCTCAAGAGTGCATTGACATCTACAGGCTCACAGCGGATCGTCATCTTCCCCGATTTCATGCGTTCGAGATCCAACATCTCGTTGATCATGCGTGTGAGCCGCCTCGCATCGGTCGTGATATCCAGCGCGAACTCTTTGATCTCCTGCGGACCAAATTCTTGTTCTGTGAGCAATTCGCTAAAGCCCTGGATGCTGGTGAGCGCGGTCCGAAACTCGTGGCTGACGATGGCAACAAAGTTGCTCTGTTGCTTATTTACGACATGTAATCTGCTACTCTGCGCTTCTAGATCATGGTTGCGTGTGGCAAGTTCACGGGCAAGGGTCTCAACGTTCTGTTGGGAACTGGCGAGTTCAGTTTGTAGTAAGCGTCGAGTGCGATGCAGCATCAGCAGGTTGCCAAGGCGGACCTGAAGCTCTTCTGGCGAAAACGGTTTGACCAGGTAATCCTGCGCACCTGTACGCAACAGCTTCACACGCAGTTCGTCGTTTCCCCTGGCAGAAAGGATCACCAGCGGAATATCGTCGTACTCAGGTTCGCTGCGCAGGGCCGCAAGCATCTCATCTCCACTCATGATCGGCATCATGATATCTGTGAGGATGAGATCGGGATGCACCCGTCGCGCCAGATCGAGTCCCTCTTGCCCATTTGTCGCTTCCACCACTCGATAATGTGAGGAAAGTTGTTCTGAAAGAAACTGGCGCATTTGCGGATGATCCTCGACGATCAGGACCAGCGCTTGCTCACAGTCCACTGAGGAGGAGCAAGACAAAGGGGAAAATGCTGTGTGCGCTGGAAGCAAATCTTCTACAATGGTCTGGGATAGGCGTGCATCGGTTGGCTCTGAAAGGTCAGCGTCCTCTTCCTCCTGCACATTCGTTCCAGTGGGAGCGTAACGTGGCAAACGGATGGTAAAGCGTGAGCCTCCTCCTGTAGCTTCATCAACCTGGATGGTTCCTCCATGGAGACCAACAAGATCCTTCGCTATTGCCAGTCCCAGCCCTGTGCCACCAAAGCGGCGTTTGGCTCCCTCCTCGGTCTGTCGAAAGTGCTCAAAGATCATTTCACGCATTTCAACAGGTACCCCAGGTCCACTATCCTGCACGGTGAGCACCACATGCTCTGAATCCGCTGTTGCATCCTGAGATGGAGGCTCTATCGCTAAAGAGCAGGTGATGTGCCCACCATCAGGGGTAAACTTGAAGGCGTTGGAGAGGAGGTTGAGCAGGACGCGCTCGATCCTGGCCGCGTCTACCTCGACCATAAGCTGCGTTGGGACCTGTACGTCATAGGTAATGTGGCGTCCCTCTGCTGCGAGCGTGAAATTGGCGGCCAGCAGATTCACCACGCGGCTCAGGTTACAGGTTGTATAGCGCAGTTCCAGCTTGCCTTGTTCCAGGCGAGAGATTTCCAGGAGGTCATTGACCAGCTTGAGCAGAAGCCGGGCGTTGCGCGTGACCATCTCCAACGCCTGACGCACCTCCTGGGTGAGGGAAGCCTGTTGAAGCAACGACTCGGTTGGTCCCAGGATCAGGGTTAGTGGAGTACGCAATTCATGGTTCATCATCGCGAAAAACATTGACTTGAGCTGGTCTAATTTGCGTACTTGCTCGTAGAGCGCTTGCAATTCAACGTTCTTACGTGCAACCTCCTCCTCGGCCTGTTTCCGCTTCGTAATATCGCGACCCTCAAATAAAACAAAAGAGAATTTCTTCTCACCGTTGTCAATGGCTTTGAATGAGATATCAATAACCATCCGCTCTGTGACGTTACCTGGGTTTGGTATCTCTATCTCCTTGCGCACAAACTCGCCTGTAGCAGCCGCATCCTCGAACATAGCCTTGATTTGATCCTGAACGGTGCGTGAGCCAGACCATGAAGATGGTTCCCAGAGCTGATGTCCAATGCGGCTGTCTCGACGTAATGCCTCTGGATCGAGGCCAGCTTGATTTGTTTCGAGGATCATACCATGCATATCGAGGAGGATCACAGCCTGGCACATCTCTTTGATAAGGAGGAGAGCTCGCCGTTCCCGTTCACGCAGCGGCTCATCCTGAGAGGCTCTAACGGCAACACGCTGTTGGGAAGCTTCAGATGCAGCCAGCCTGGCATGCAAGTCGTCGATTTCAGCCTGTTTTTTTGCCAGTAGCTTCTCGAAGTCTTCCTGGGACATGAATGCCATATATATGCTTTCCTGGTATGAAGAGCGTACACGCTGGTCGAGAATACATGCCGCACTCTTTCATGCTGGCTTCACTTTCATCCAACATTCCCCTTTTACTATATACCCATCTCCCAAAAAGCCAGTCTGGCGCGGATGTCAGCGATCTTCCAGACCCCTGATGTCCGCAGGGTTTGCCCTCTTCGCTAAGGCTGCAGAATGGGTGGAGGCGTGCCTCCACCCATTCTGATCGTGTACAAATCCTGGATCGTACCTACGAGCTTGCTGTCCCGTTAATGTAGCTCTGGGCCTTTGTCCAGGCCTGGGGAGCAACCTGCTGTCCAAGCGCCCGACCGTCTTCATCAGCCTTTGAAAAGTGAATACCTCCGTACTGCCGCGATAGACCAGCCTGGATCGCAGCCGAGGAAAAGGTCGGCCACGAGAGTGTCACTGCGCTGGCAGGCGTTATACCCGCCTCAACCAGTGAAGAACCTGCGGGTGCAGTAAAGGAATCGCCAAATGTATCGCTTCCCACAACCTGTGCTAAGATATAAGCTCCGGTCGCGCTGAACGTACTATGACCCGATACATATTCGGCGAAGGCTGGTGTGCCCAGGTAACTGCGGAATTGACTGCCATCCATCGGCTGGGTTCCCTTACCGCTGCCACCCCATGCTGAAACTTGCGTGCCGCTACATACGTTATGGACGGCAGTAATAGGCCTGACCGCATCATAGAAGCGTTTGCATTCCCAACAGGCGATACTGGCGTCAAAAATAGCATTGGTGAGCGCGAAGAACATCTTGATATCTCCACTGATATCATGCTTGTTCTGCCGCGAAACGTACTGAGCCGAGACGAATTGCGAGAGGAGATCCCAGTGACCAGGTGGGGTCTGCGTGTGTGGACCATCCGACCAGTATTCAGTTATAACCTTGTTCGTGTCGTTCAGTCCCGCGCTATAGCGCAAAATGACATCGACCTGTGCTTTGAAGGCGCTGGCGTTCGCTGTCGTCACTGGTCCGCCTGGACGGAATTGGGAGCCCGACGACAGGGCAAATGGTTTGACCTGGCCCCAGAACGGTGTCAGGAACTTTTGCGCGGTGCCATTGACTATTAGCGGTTGCCAGTGGTCAGGGTCGCCGAGAGTCGGAGCATAGCCAGTATAGTCAGAATACGCACCCGGATGCAAATCGCCCAATTGATTTGAGCCATCACTATGGCGATACGCCAGCACAGCTTGCGCAGCCACATTGCCGATCCCGCTGATCGTCGTCGGATTGGTGTTTGTATCGTTGGGATCGTATCCCAGCGTACTCATCAATGCGTTGAAGCTGGACACCTGAGATGGGAACAGATCGACCAATGCGCGATAAGCTGCATAACTCACCGACTCCGTAATCGACTTCCAATCCCGTCTCGACTGTTTGGGGATGCCATTGGGACGCGTGGCGACCGCTACAGAATCATAAGTGGTCCATGCATCATACATACTCGTATGCACAATCGCCAGCGCCCTGGCTCCGATGGTTGGTCCCGTGCCCGTAGCTGCAATTGCCTGGCATGCAGTACTGTTCCACTGCACCACAACCGTGTTATTGACTGGCGTCGCAAACGTTGGCGTTCTGTGCAACTCGAAGAATGTCCCCAGACCTGTCGCCAATACTGCTGTGCCTATACCCAGACTGAGCGCAGTACGTCGGCTCATACGCTGCTCACCCTTAAGGGTATTGAATATTCCTCCCGTCCCAATGCCACTTTCCACACTTTTCTCTTTCTCTTCTTTGAGCATATCCTTCTTTTCTCCTTCTATTTGCTTCTCTTGACCCGCCGCACTGCCCACAATCCCCGACTCTTAACTAGAAATAGTGCTATAATCCTCGCAAATGTTATGCATGAGGAGGACTTCATGCTTTAGAAATAAAGGAGCGACATCATCATGAGAAAGAAAGGTCAACAAAAATAACGCCTCTTTCCCAAATGCATCCTTGCTGTAGAAACACGTTATGCAAAAGAAATGATTGCCACTCCCCTCATAAACATGACATAAGTATAACGCACGGTTTGTACGAGGATTGCAAAAATAAGATATATAGGAATAAAGTAATAACCAGTAAAAAAGGAAATGGGGAATTGATGACCTTATCCTGAAAACATAGTTCAATACCTTCGAGTAAAGAATTATTCCCTGTTTATTGAAATTCCTGTCAATTTTGTGTACTATCTCTATATAGAGACTTTCCATAACGATATTTTCCCTAACAAATATTTTGTCGATTAATGTCCCAGGTGATGGTGATTGGACTTGCCTGCATTGGATCCCGACCTGAACCATCGTATCATGTATGAAGCAGGTACAGTGTTCTACCTTCATTCTGTTTGGAAGAGGAGGTTTATCAATGGTCAACCAGGAACTGCTGGAAGCAAATGGAAATATACAAGTTCTTCAGAGGGGAAAGATGGCGCTATCGTTGAGCGGGATGATCCGCTCCATTATTCTGATCGCGGCTATCTCTCTTCTCTTGACTCTCTTCATCGGGCCGATGCGCTCTGCCTCTGCCGAAAGTCCAACATTTGTGCGCGTGGTGAACGCTTCCCCTGATGCGAGTGTCACCAGTATCTTCGTGGATGGAAAAGAGATTGTGCACAATTTTCAATTTGGGACGGTGACTGCGTACGTTACCATTCCAGCGGGCAATCATCGTTGGCAGATGGCTGCCATTGGCAAAGGACCAGGAGCATCGTCTATGAGCGAGATGGTTCGCTGTGACCCTGGCGTCGCATATACCATCTTCTCCTACGGAACTCAGAAAACCGGGATCAAACTAGGGATGTTCATGGACGATAACGCACTCGCAACTGGCAGCGCAAAGGTTCGGGTCTACCACTTAGCATCTCAGACCGGATCTGTGGATGTGTCGGCAAATACTATCGCTCTTGTCAATGGATTGACATATCCAAATGCAAGCTCGTATGTTCTGCTGCCATCGGGGTCCTACACCTTTCACACGGCTGGTGCAACGTCCACTTCGGTCTCCTCGACGATGCCGTCGGGCTTTGTTGAGAGCATCTTCCTCATCAACAAGAGTAGCGGGAAGCAAGTCCAGGTCGTGACTGCGCAGGAGAAGGGTCTGCCGACGCTCCCCAATACCGGGAGCGATCCATACGCAGTGGATGGAACTCTCCCAATGGCGTCCTGGTGGGCAATTGCGCTGGCGCTAGTCATTATTGTTGGCCTGCTCTTCTGCGGCGGCAGACAGAGAAGCCGCTCGAAGCGAGGCTAGCTGAATTAGTTTCTGGCAGGTAGTTCTGAAAGGAGTGACCGTATGCATCATGTGCAGGGGGCGCTACCAGTTAAGGCGGTGGTGCAAGGACACTATCAGGTGGAAGCTGTGTTGAGTAAGGGAGAAACTGGCAATACCTACCTGGTCAGAGATAAGCGCCTGGGCCAACAACGTTTTATCCTCAAAGAAATCATCCATCTCGGTGGGAAGGTGCGCTATCGCTTTCCCATCGAGCCTACATCGCTTCAGCAGCTAGAGCATCCAGCATTGCCTCACGTGTATCATGCGTTCACAGATGTCCAACTTGCTCGCTCATATCTCCTGGTGGAGTTTATCGCTGGAAAGAGCGCATTGCACCTTCTATCTAAGCAGCCACAGCAACGCCTCGGATTGGCGGAGACGATGGAATTGATGCTCCCTATTATGGATGCTGCCGCCTATCTACATCGTCAACTGCCTCCGGTCATTCACCGTGATATCAAACCCTCCAATATTATTGTGTCAGACCGGGGGGCCTTCCTGGTTGATTTTGGCCTTGCCAAGCAATATGAGGTTGATGCTACAACATCTATGCTACGCTTTGGATCGCCTGGCTATTGTGCTCCTGAACAGTATAGTTATCAGGGAACAAGCTCACGTGTGGATATTTATGCACTTGGCGCAACATTCTACAAATGTTTAACCGGGACAATTCCAATTGAGTCGGTTGAGCGTATCATGCAATTGTATGAGCTGAAGAGTGACCCGCTTGTACCTCTCGACGAGATAATGCCTGGTCTGCCCTCGTCCGTCGTCACGGCGGTTCATCGAGCGCTCGATATCGATAGTGATATGCGTTTTGCAACCGTAGAGCAATTTCGTGAGGCTTTGGAACAGGACAGTTCGCGATGGTTACAGCCACCATCTATCGAGCTGATGGAATTGCAGCAAGAGGAACAGCTCTATGCTCCCGGCTTGAAGCCAGTAGAAGAAAAGGAGCCAGAGAAAGTACTATTTGCTGTAAACTCCACTCCTGTTCTCGTGGGCAAAGAAAGCCGACCGAGCACAGAAGCTGGTCAGCATATACAGCCTCGTTCCCGCAGGAAGCAGTATCTCCGTTCAGGATCTCTTGTGGCGCTTGCCGCAGCCCTTCTCCTGAGTGTTGGAATGGGACTCTGGTGGGTGCAAGCTCCTGCTTCTCATTCCACTTCCGCTTCCATGAGTGCGATGAATCACTCACAGATGACCCGGTCGCGCCCAACTGTAGACGCTTCTCTATCAGCGATGAAGTCCTACCAGGGGACTATGTATAACATTGTAAGGAACACACGTACCACCATGTCCCTGCTAGACGTTCAGCGCAGCAGCATACACTTCGCGGTGTTTTCCATGGACCTTTATGGAACGCATTGTTCGTGGGAATGATTGATACATCAGGCCAACTTCAATTTGTTGCAACAGATACCCATGGGCAAGAAACCTTCTCTTTTAATGGTGTGATGCGCGGAGATGGCACACTTGCAGGTTCCTATTGTGAACCTATGCAGAACGGAAAATGTAGATCTTACGGTTTGTGGAGTGTTATTCCAGAGCAGTGATCAAGAGGAAGCGATGGTGGCATACAATGAAGTTTTAGCATGCTATTTCCATCAGTCCACAGGTACGCCTTGATCCAATTGCGTAGGGGCGTCACCTTGCGTCATTGACTCCAACTATTTCGGAAAAAACGACGAGAACATGATGCTAATGCATGTGATGTGTGTAAAACGGTAGGGACCCGATTGCATCGCGTCCGTGATTCATCAACCTCCGGCCACGAATCCATAAATGGCGGACGCGATGCAATCGGGTCCCTACCGTTTTACGCGTGTTGCGCTATTTTTGATGCATCATTTTTGGCGCATTCCTCAATATGTTGGAGTCAATGCACCTTGCGTACGCCCGTGTACCAACGACAATCGTTCCTGGCTACATGGGTGTGCAATGCTCGCACCCCTAAGCTTTTCGTAGGATGGAACCGATATAGCAACTAAGAGAGGGAGTTGTGGGTACTTCGTTGTTGCGAACAATTGTGCGCTGGTGCCTGTTTCTTTTCCTGGCGGGAGGTATGGTGGCGTGGCTTCACTTGAGGCGTCCCTACGATGTAGTGCTTGTCCATAATATGCCAGACTTTCTTGTTTTTGCGGCCTTGATCCCTAAATTGTTGGGGGCAAAAGTGATCCTGGATGTGCAGGATGTTACACCAGAACTGATGGCGGCAAAGGCAAAGGGAGCATTGCGTGCCCTGGTTGTGCGCCTGGCTCTGTTGCAGGAGAAATACTCCTGTAAATTTGCACATTACGTGTTAACGACGGGCAGTGTTTTTGAAGAGGCCTTGCTAAGACGAGGAGTTCCCCGTGACAAGGTAAGCTCTATTCACAACAGTGCCGATCCTCACCTCTTTCCTGCTGAACGAAGATGTGTTGCACCCTATGAAGCTTCACATGGGGAAGAGCCATTTACACTTATGTATCATGGCACCTTAGAGGAGCGCAATGGGCTGGACATCGCTATCCGGGCATTAGTGTTGGCACGGCGTATGATACCGCACTTGCGTTTAGATATCCAGGGGAAAGGTAGCCATTTGCCTGCATTGAAACAACTTGTCGCCGCTCTGGAGGCGGAAGAGCATGTGTTGTTCAAGAGTTCCAGTGCACCTGATAAGCTATCCGATTTTGTGGTACATGGTGACGTTGGCATTATTCCCTATCGTCGTGATGGCTTCGCTGATCTCGTTTTGCCGACCAAAGCCTATGAGTTTGCCTGGATGCAGCGCCCCATGATTGCCTCGAATACGCTCGCGATCCGTTCCATGTTCCGCGCCGAATCAATTGTACTGTGTGATTCAGCCAGCCCGGAGTCATTTGCAGAGGCAATCATTGATCTATATCAGCACTCAGAAAAGCGAGCGCACATGGTTGAGAGCGCCCTTGCGGACTACCAGCCCTATCGCTGGGAACTGATGGCAAGACAGTATCAGGTGTTGCTGGCGGAGCTTTGTGGCAAGCAAGTAAAAGAGCAATATACTCAAAAAGGGTAGGGACCACATTTATGGCGTCTGACCAAAGTAGTTTAGATGATGTTAAGTTCTCGCCTGGATTGCCCACCCAAAAATCGCTCCATCCGCAACAAATCAATATCAATCGACCTCGCCCTCCCCAGCATAATCTCCTCCGCCATCAACCTTCCCACAGCGGGCGCTTGCTGCACACCATGCCCTGAGAAACCTGCCACATTAATCCAGTTCTCCACGCCGGGCATACGACCCAGGATCGGATTATGATCCGGCGTTACCTCATAATAGCCCCACCAGCATGCCTGACGATCCAGCCTCGCCTCACTTAACCAGGGGAAACGTTCAATGCCACCTTTAAGGGTCAGCTCAAACCAATCCCAATCGATCCCCTCCGTAAATCCTGGCGGCTCGTCGGGATTTGAACGGCTAAAGAGGATGCGCCGACCCTCACTGCGTAAATAGAATCCAGTTGCGAGATCAATCGTTGTGGGATACGTATGTTGCCAGCCTGTGGGCGCAGTTGCATAGACCATGCGCCTGGATGCAGAGATCGGCACGTCTAATCCTGCCATCTTACCCACTCTGCCAGCCCACGGTCCGGTCGCGTTCACAATATACTCAGCTTCAAAAAGCCCCTTTGGCGTTTCCACTTGCCAGACATTGCCCGCTCGTTTCGCGCTGGTAACGGGCGTCTGCACATAAAGCGATGTTCCCCTGGCCTGTGCCATTCTCAAGTAGGCTAATGTGACGCCATGAGGATCGATAACGCCATCTGACGGGCCATGCGTGGTTCCAGCGATATTCGCTGTATCGAATTGCACAATGTTTTGAGCTTCTTCCGGCGTCAACACATGTACCGGAACGCCTATTTGCTGTTGAAGTTTAACGCTCTCCAGATGTGCTGCCCAACGTTCGGGTGGAACAAGTAGTAGATAGCCCTGAGGACGATATTCGGCGCTCTCCCCATAGAGGTCGGAGAAGTGCTGGTAGGTCTGAATGCTCTCCCACGAGATGCGAATATTGACCTCTTCGGTAAATTGTACGCGTACTCCAGCCACACTGCGGGCCGTCGAACCCGTCGCAGGCGCATTTTGAGCCTCTAATACAACTACGCTTGTTCCCTGTTCAGCAAGATGAAAGGCACAGGAAGCGCCCATGATGCCAGCTCCGATGACCAGTACATCAACCTTTGCAATGAGCTGCATGCGTTGTTTCTCCTGCTCCCTTTTCATATGTATCACACTTTCAATGCCTGATTGCAAACCATAGAGAGTTCCGTCAGGGAGACTACTTACTTTCAAGTAAGAACACCACTTTTCAGTGCCTTCTTGCGAAAAGGAAGGAACCACCTTATAGTAGCACATAGAGGTCGCACAGTTCACTTCCTCTTGAGACACACCGTTTTTTCTTTCTGAAGAACACTTCGATAGTAACAAAAAGGATCATGCTATATGTATGCTCTCACCGGTGCAAATGGGCATCTTGGTCGCCTTGTGCTCAAACATCTGCTTACCCAGGTTCCCGCTGACCAGATCATCGCTACCACGCGCGATCCGCAAAAGCTCGCGGATATCGCATCCCTGGGAGTCATCGTGCGCCGCGCAGATTTCTCCGATCCAGCTACACTGGCAGCCGCGTATGCCGGATCAACCAGGCTGCTCATTATTAGTACCTATGTGGCTGGCAAAAGTGTCGAACTCCATAAGGCGGCAATAGCAGCCGCAGGAGAGGCCGGAGTCAACCATATCGTCTATACTTCGACTCCACATGCCGACCCGCACAGCACAAATCCCCTGCTTGCTGATCATGGACAAACCGAGGTCGCCCTGGCGGCCTCTGGCCTATCATGGACAGCGCTACGCAACAGCTTTTACAGCGAGTTCCTCAAGGATTTCATCAATCTCCTGCTCGTCAAGAGACAATTCCTCATTCCAGAAGGTTCAGCCCGGCATTGCTGGATCTCGCGCGAGGATTGCGCACGGGCCGCTGTTGGAGCACTCACAGGCAAACTGGCAACCACTGGACCAGTCGATGTCACCGGACCAGAGGCTCTCAGCTTTGCGGATCTGGCATCGCGCCTTGCCAGCTTCTCTGATCACCAGATAACCGCACACACATTATCAGATCAAGAAATCATTGCCCAGATCATTGCAAAAGGTGTGCCAACAGAGGCAGCAAACGCTACAATGAGGCTGATCAGCCAGATAGCTCATGAAGCGTCATCGACTCCCACGGACATTGTAGAACGGGCCAGTGGCGTCAGACCTGCTTCGATTGACGCTGTCTTGCGTATATTGGTCACTACTGAAACAGACACTGCATAATCCGAGAGCAGATCTCTCCATCTCTTTCAGCGGTGGTCCAGATAGCACAGATTTCCTTATCACGCGTCCGTGCAGTGCGTGGCGGGTTGGTTGATGAGTTCGAGCGAGACCATCCACAGTTTCTGTGCGATGTCCTGGTCAATCGCCCACTGCTTGACGCCGTCACTATTTTCGAACAAGTTGGCGTCGTTGGGTACAGTGTAGGCTTCATGGCAGTCAGTAAGATAGTGCCCGCCGGTGTGGGCGAATTCGGGGGCGACTGCCGCGACGAGGGTGGTAGCGGCACCTTGCTCAACGGTCTTGTAGACGAAGACTCCGGAAGCTTCGGCGTCGGCCAGGTAATCTTTTTGTTTCTGTGTGAAGTCTCTTTGCAGCCCGGTGGCGACGCCGCCAGGATTAACAGCGTTGGCGACGATGCCGTCAGCGGCCCAGCGGCGCGTGGCTTCGACTGCGAATAACGCGTCGGCGGTCTTGGATTGTGCGTAGGCTGCTTGCGGGTCGTACTCGCGCCGTTCGAAGTGGATGTCGTCGAACACGATCGGTGATCTCATATGGGCCGTAGAGCTGACTGAGACGATGCGTGCCTCGCCCCGTTCGCGGGCACCAACGGCAAGGGCGTCATGCAATCCGAGGCTCAGGGCGAAGTGACCAAGGTAATTGGTGGCGAATTGCAGTTCCCAGCCTTCCACGGTTCGAGATAGCATGCTCGGAATGACCCCCGCATTGTTGATCAGCAGGTGTAGCGGGCCGTTCCAACTATGGATAAAGTTGGCTATTGAGGCTTGATTGGCGAGGTCCAGAGCAGCGACGCGCACACGCCCATTATTGGTCGACTTCGCAATCTCCTCGGCAGCCTTCGCGCCAGCATCTGTGTTGCGGACTGCGAGAGTTACTTCTGCGCCAGCACTGGCAAGTGCGCGAGCGGTCTCAAGGCCGATGCCAGACGAGGCCCCGGTGACGATGGCACGAACATGTAGTAAGGTCGAGACCAGCCACAATGTCTTCAGCGGTGCTTGTGGCGTCGAAGCGGGTCGTGATGAGTGAATTGGGTGTTGTCATGAAAAGCTCCTGAGAAACTCTAGCTGCCATTTGTTTCAAAAATGAGTGATTAAATGCTCATCATAGTGGAAAATTTTTAAGACCCTGTCACTGCATTCCAGAACGCAGTAAAGCCAGCATCCCAAAAACGCTCGGCCTCTGAAGGATGTTGTGCGATAAACTCAATCGTCATATTCATCAGAGAGAGTAGTAAAGCCGTGCCAAATTCATATGGTTGATCCTTGAGAGCACCATAGGCAAACGTCTCTTGAACCATCGCATGAACAGCTTCGTATCCTTCCATGCTCCGGCGTTTGGTCTGCTCCCAGATGTGATCCGAAACGCTCAGTTGGACAATGACTTTGTATTTGTCCGGGTTCGCAATGCCTAAACTAACATACGTGTCCCAGATGCGACGCGCACGGAACTCTAAGCTCGCATGAGCCGGATAATTGTCGAGCATAGTCGCTCGCACTTCGGCCTTCAGCTCCAAATACAGTTCATTGAGCAGCGTATCCTTTGTCTCAAAGTAGGTGAACAGTGATCCTTCTGAGACGCCAGCTACTTTGGCGATTTTGGACGTAGAAACACTCAAACCCTGCTCAGCAATAGCCTGAACCGCTGCCGCAAGGATGGAGCTTCGCTTGTTTTGACTTTTAGGTCTAGCCATCTCTTTACCACCAGACAGAATAAAAGACTGAGTACTTACTCATTATATGAGAAAAGAAATGATCTTGCAAGTAAAGATTTGCCCATTTATGCGTTACGCAATCCTGCTCGTCGTAGCCCAGTTGCCTCCTCATCAATACGATATAGCTCAGGAGGCCGCACAATCTGATCCTCATTGCCCAGATAACGCACAATCACCCCGTACTCCCTCTCAGCCGCTGCAAGCGAGACATAACCATTCACAACATCGTTCAACACCAGTTGTGGCGCACGCTGCAACGGATCACCATAACCACCACCACCAGGAAGATTGAGGTGCACGTGCGCATCTGGCGCAAGCGTAAACAACGCCTTCGGTTGTGGACGAATATCCTCATTGACGATAAATTCACCCGCCGCACCATCTTTCCCTCCATCGAGTCCGGTTGCAGGGAAACGTGTGCGATCGGCCAATGGAGAAACGGCCCATGACGTATCGCCGCGATAGGCGAAGTCCGTCCATTGGCCCAGCCCGCCGCGATAGGTTCCCGCACCACCGGAATCGCTACGCAGTTCGCGTCGAGATTGGATCAGCGGCGTTAAACTTTCGAGCACTTCAGTTGGAACGCCCGCGACTCCACTGGGAAAACCGGTTGCATTGATGCCGTCCTTAATTGCACGTGCCCCGGTCCCTCCACATTGGAACAGGCTAAAGGTAAATGGTTCCTGGGATGCAGGCCATTTTCCGTGCCAGACGGAGAGCCAGATTGGATCTGCCCCACAGGCAATCAGGCGTCCCGGCATGGCCTGTGCGAGCGCTCCAAAGATGACGCCGGGCAGAAAATGGCCGATGATATGGCGTGAGGCGACCGGAGCTGGTTCCAGGCAATTGAGAATAGACCCGGCGGGCGCGGTCACATGGACGGGACTGAATGCACCCGCGTTATGCGGCACCTCAGGACTGACGGCTGCCTTGATCGCAAATGAAGCGTATGCATGCGTATAGTTCAGCACAACGTTGATGCCCCAGGGACTCTGGGGGGACGAGCCAGCGAAATCGATGAAGATATCTTCGTCCTCAATAGTGACCGCTACTTTGATACGGATTGGCTCATCGAAGCCATCGCTCCAGGACTCATTCTCGTAGCGTCCATTGGGGAGTTGACGGATGGCGTTGCGCATGGCTCGTTCCGAACGTGTGATGATCTCATCGGCGAGTGGATCAATACTCTCCAGGCCAAACTCGTTCATAAAGTGCAACAATTCACGTGTGCCCACCGCGCCCGAAGAGGTCTGCGCATAAAGATCACCGATTGTTTCTTTGGGCGTACGCACGTTGGCACGAATGATCTTAAAAAGCTCTTCATTCGGCTCACCTCTAATAAACAGTTTCGTGATGGGAATGCGCAATCCCTCTTCATAGACCTCGCGTGCCTGTGCCGAGAAGATGCGTCCCCCAATATCGGGCGAGTGGCAGGTACTGGCGAAGTAACCTACAATACGTTCACCTTTAAAGACGGGATTGAGGATCGTCATATCGTTAATCTGCCCAGCCGTTTGCCAGGGATCGTTCGTGATCAGCACATCGCCGGGCTGGATGGTTTCCGGTGGATACATCTGTAAGAAGTGGCGCACTCCAGTTGCCATCGCATTGATATGACCAGGCGTGCCCGTGAGCGACTGCGCAATCATCGCGCCACGCGTATCAAAGACGCCACACGCCAGATCCTGCGACTCACGCACAACAGTACTAAAAGCCGTACGCATCAACGTAACCTGCTGCTCATTCACCACCGAAAGCAGGCGATTCCAGAGCACTTCCAACGTAATCGGATCGATGTTTGTGTCATACCGGATGCTCCTTTTTATTGCAAAACGGTAGGGACAGTATCGCGTCCGCAATTCATTGATTGTAGCCCATTCGTGAAACGGTAGGGACCCGATTGTATCGCGTCCGCATATTCATTGATTGTCGTCCAGAATGTGTTGGATGGTGGCCCCAGGTCGATAAATCGCGGACGCGATGTAATCGGGTCCCTACGCTAGCCCAATCAACGATCAAATTCCATTGTCCATCAATAAGGCAATTACAATCCTGCCCCACAATGACCGTCGACTCCCGTTCTTCCACAATCGCTGGCCCAACAAACTCCGTCCCAGGCGAGAGCAGATAACGATCATAAACCACAACATCCCGATAGCCACCAGGAAAATAGACCGACCGACTCCCTTTTGGGCATTTTGCAGCGTTCTCTGCCCTACATCAGGCATCTGTAGGCGCACCTCCGGTTTTGGGCCAGATGCAGTCACGCGCCAATTAATGATTTCAATTGGTACTCCGAGACTTAGCCGCTCATAAAGACGTTGATAGACCTCTTCAAACGCAGTAGTGATAACTTGTATACTGGCACCATCAAGTTGTCCCAATGGAAGAGGCACACGTATTTCATGCCCCTGCCCAACATAGCGTATATCGGCCTCGCGACGATACTGTATTTTCTCAGGAGCCAATCCCGATTGTTCTAGTAATGCCTGACCCTCCGCTTCCATCTCGCCAAGCAGAGTATTCGCCCTTTGCCAATCGACATCTTGCAAGTGGCTCGGCCAGGAACGCACGAAGTCAAAGGCAAGAGGAGCAGTCAGGAAGCCAACGGCGCTCATCACTCCCGCGCCTAGAGGCACAATCAAAGCTGGCGACCCCAACGCCTGAGCAACCCGGAAACCATGCACAGGACCAGCGCCACCAAAGGCGAAGACGGGGAAGTGGTGCGGATCTTTGCCGCGCTCCAGGGTATGGATACGTGCGGCATTTGCCATACTCTCATTTACAACCTGATGAATCCCCCACGCAGCCTCTTCAAGCGACAAACCAAGTGGAGCGGCGATCTGTGTTTGAATTGCCTGCCGGGCCGCCGCGAGATCTATCTTGAGTTGACCACCAAGAAAATAATCTGGGATCAAGATAGCCGAGCACCAGGTCCGCATCGGTAACGGTTGGCTGCGTCCCGCCACGACCATAACAGACTGGACCAGGTTCCGCGCCCGCCGATTCAGGTCCCACTTTGAGCAGACCCAACGGATCTATATGTGCAATCGAGCCGCCGCCCGCGCCAATCTCGATCATTTCAATTACAGGCACCTTGACGGGTAGGCCCGACCCTTTTTTGAAGCGATAACGGCGGTCAACCTCAAAGTCGAGCGCCGTAAGTGGTTGGCCCCGGTCGATGACGCAGAATTTGGCCGTGGTACCGCCCATATCAAACGAGAGCAGATCTTCATAACCGCACGCCGCTCCATAACTTGCCGCCGCCAATGCTCCTGCTGCCGGTCCCGATTCAAGCAGCCGAATGGGAAAGCGAATTGCAGTCTCCACGGTTACGATGCCGCCGCTGGAGATCATCAGAAAAAGACTGCCCTTGAAGCCAATGTCAGCTCAAGCGTGCCTCTAATTTATGCAGATAGCGTTCGACAAGATCCTGCACATACACATTGGTAATCGTCGTCGAGGTGCGCTCAAATTCGCGTATTTCGGGCACAACTTCCGATGAGATGGAGATGCGCGTATCCGGCGCGACGCGTTGTACGATTGCACGAGCTGCGCGTTCAGCACTTGCCATTCGCAAAACTATTGAGGAAGGCAATCGCAACCGCTTCAATTTTATGTTCAGCTAGTTCGCGTGCGAGCCGTTCAACGAATGCCACATCGAGTTCCTGCAACGTTGTGCCATCGGCCAGTGTACGTTGTGGAACGTCGAAGCGCAGGTAACGTGGCACCAATGGCTGCGGCATTTCCAGCATAAGATCATAGAGTTCGTAGCGGTTCTCGCGCCCAATCTCAATAGAATCGCGAAAGCCATGTGTTGCAAGGAGGGCTGTACGTGAACCTTTGCGCTCAATGATGGCGTTCGTCACCAGCGTTGTGCCATGAATGAGCTGTTGCACATCAGTAGTAGCAATCTTCTCGCGCGAAAGCGCATCCCGTAAAAGTGTCTCAATCGCCTGCGAGGGATCTTGCGGAGTCGTCAGTGTTTTGCCAACTGCAAAGCTACCAGTTGCATCATTAAATATCACGAGATCTGTGAATGTGCCGCCAATATCCACTCCTATCCTATAAGAGTTGGAAGGGGTCGCCATTATTCGGCCTCCAATTTAGGGAAGCGGCTCAATGGGAAAATATCGATCTGCGGTGGCCGTTGCTGCGCCAGGAGTCCACCATCGATGGCAAAGATATGCCCGGTGATGTAAGCAGCATCTTCGGAAGCCAGGAAAGCTGCTGGCCCGGCCATATCTTCAGGTTCGCCAACGCGTCCAAGTGGAATCGCTAAACCACGTTCACGCTTCGTTTCCGGGTCCATGCCCTGCGTATCAATCGAACCTGGTACCAGGGCATTGACGCGTATACCATAGGGTGCAAGATCGAGCGCCATTGCCCGCGTCAGGGATTCGATGCCGCCCTTTGACGCATCATAGGCTGCCATGCCGCGATGCGAGTGAGACGCGCCACCGCTCGACATACTGATAATCACGCCCTGGTGCCGACGTGCCATAATATGTGCGGCCCGTAACGAGCAGAGGAAGGTGCCTTTGAGGTTGACTCCGAGAACGCGATCCCACCACGCTTCGTCGGCCTCAAGAAAGTGACGCTCAGAATTAATCAGACCAGCATTATTGACCAGTATATCAACCGTCTTAAAACGTTCGAGAACACTATCAAATAAGGCATCGACCTGCGTTTTGTCTGCAACATCTGCGACGACAGGCATAGCCAGACCTCCCCGATCTGTAATGATCCTGGCCGTTGCTTCTGCTCCTTCGGCACTGATATCATTAACGACGACCTGTGCGCCCTCTTGCCCGAAGCGAACAGCAATGGCGCGTCCAATGCCATTTGCGGCTCCGGTCACAATGACAACTTTGTTAGCTAAAGCGTTGTTGTGTCATGTTGTACCTCTTTCCCGACTCTGTGTATGGAGGCGTATTCCTACATCATTATACCCATTTTCGTTGTGTGAGGTCTCATTGACGATTACTATAGAGGTCGCGTTGATGCCTGTAGGGGTTGCGTTGCCGCCGCCTGTGAGAGTGGCAACGTAAAATGAAACGTTGCACCTTGCCCATGGGTACTCTCGACCCAGACCTTGCCAGCGTGCATCTCGATAATCTGGCGTACGATCGAGAGGCCAAGGCCAGTTCCAGTGATGTAGCGACTACTTTCCGCTTCAACCCGGTAATAAGGCGTGAAAATCTGCTCCAGAGCATGGGCAGGGATACCAATGCCTTGATCCTGTATTGATACATGGGCAAAATTATTGTTAATCTCGCTACGGATGAAAATTTCACCGCCTGCCGGAGAGTATTTGATGGCGTTCCCAACAAGATTAATGAATACTTGAATCAGTCTATCCTGGTCTACTGAGAGCGAGGGAAGTGTTTCGTCGAGTTGGAGATGGAAAGAATGATGGGGCGTGAGGGCGGCGATGGCACTGACGATACCTGATAGAAGAATGTTTAAATCGATCATCGTTTGTTTGACCTGTATCTGACCGGACTGCAAGCGTTCCAGGTCAAGCATTTCGCTGATCATCTCATTGAGGAGTAGCGCGTTGCTATTGATGTCGGTAGCGTATTCTTTGACCTCTTCAATGCTAACTTCTTCATCGCAGATAAGTTCGCTAAAGCCCTGAATGCTGGTAAGGGTGGTACGAAATTCGTGACTGACTACGGAGACAAAATTGCTCTGAACTTTATTGATGCGAGACAATTGTTCGTTTGCTTGCTGAAGTGAGAAGAGGGCATGCGAGCGTTCAGCCTCAGCCTGTTCGCGTTCGATAACCAGCGCGACCAGTTTTGTCATCGTCTTGATCACGGATAACTCTTCGTCTGTGTAAGTATGTTCCTCGCGCCCATAATCCGCGCAGAGGATGCCAACCAGTTGTTGGTTAACACAGATAGGTGCAACCATCATGCGTACGTGATAAGAATTGGAACGCTTCTGTTGTGTATGCTCTGTCATATCAACCAGGAGAACTTCCTTTGCATAAAGGAGTTTGACCAGATTATGATCATTCACAATGTCAAGCAAAGAAAGATGGGCTACCTTTGCAAACCAGGCAGTCTCTTCTTCGGACGATAATCCAACGCTTGCCAGGGGATGGAGTTGTTCTGTTTCTGGATCGATAGCGATAATGCAAACGCGGTGACAATCGAGGATGGTGTACGTAATATCAGTAATGTGTTGCCCGATCACATTGGCGACAAAAGTTTCACATGAGATATCACTTCCATGTGCAAGATGCCTTGGAATATGCATCAAGGCCTCGGCCATTGCCAGGATGGCGTCGATGGCGTTACGCGAACGCTTCTCGATGAGGAAGCGTGCTTCTTGCATGTGATACTCTGCCGATTTGAGAGATTCATGCACGCCCGAACTGCCGGCTGCATCTTTATGTAATCCGCCAGTGTATAATGGGCGCGTCTTCTTTTTATACTCAGGAAACATTGTGACCTCCCTAGTGTATTTTCCCTTGACCTCTTTGGGTTTGAGAGGGTTACTTTCCCCGCTGGAGGCGGCTGGAGCTCCTAATCTTTCTCGACCCACCTGAGGGTACTGAAATGAGGGTACTAAAACTAGAGAACTGTTACTGACAAGGACATGCTCGTGACTCAGGAATCTTTATTGGGAGAATCAAGTTCACCTTTTTAGTATACGGGAGGGCAAAAACTTCGGTGGAGGCCAGATCAATCGCGAGCCCGTTCAAATAAAAAGAATGGACGCCAGGAAAGTAGGGATAAGGAGCGGAGTGGACGGATGGACGGAGCCTTGGGCTTACCCTTTTGGGGGATCTGAAAGATGGACTGCATCGTTGCCGCGGCATGAAACGTTATAGCAGTAGTATGCTGGTAATAGCATCCAGTAGTATAGTGGGATGTTGATGCAAATTGGACGTAAAAAGAAGCAATTGTGCAGATGTGCATCCAACGAATATTCTTTCTTGGGAACGATGAGTAGTAGGGTGGAGAGTATAGTATTGATTTATATGGAAGGGAAAAAAGTATGGCCGCAGAAATGCCTCCAAAGGGATTCAAGGCACTTGTCAATAGTGAGAGGAACGTGCTTCCTGGTGCACGCCAGATTGGTCCAGTAGATCCGCATGAACGCCTTGAAGTCAGTGTTTACTTGAGAGCACCCGCTCCCACCAATCCGGCTGGCGATAGTCAATTGCATGCGCGTCGTCCGGGGCAGAGGATGAGTCGCGAGGAATATCTTGCTGATTATGGCGCAGATTACGATGACCTGGCGAAAGTTACAGCATTTGCCCAGAGGCATGGTCTGACCGTTATCCAGACAGATGTAGCCACGCGTAAAGTGGTGCTTGCAGGAACCGTCAAGGCAATGATGGCGGCTTTTGCTACCAACCTGCAACGCTATGAATACCAGGGAAATACATTCCGGGGGCGCACTGGTTACTTGCACGTTCCTGACGAACTTGATCAGATCGTGGTCGGTGTCTTTGGCCTGGATGATCGGCCTCAATCATCTTCACATACACGTTACTATACCCCTTTGGGAATTATTCCTTCAGCCTATGCAAACGCAATATCCTATACACCGGTACAGGTGGCTCAACTCTACGATTTTCCTACCGGGGTTGATGGCACAGGACAGTGTGTGGCGCTTATTGAGTTGGGTGGAGGGTACAATGCTCAAGATCTCTCTACCTACTTCCAACAATTAGGCGTCAAGACGCCCCAGGTCGTCAGCGTGTCAGTGGATGGTGGGCAAAATACTCCCACGGGTGATCCCAACAGTGCGGATGGAGAGGTGGCCCTTGATATTGAAGTTGTTGGCAGCATTGCTCCTGGTGCACGTATTGCCGTGTACTTTGCGCCAAATACTGATCGTGGTTTTCTCGATGCCGTCACGCAGGCCATCCACGATACAACAAATGCACCATCGATAATTTCGATCAGTTGGGGTGGTCCCGAGTCGAGCTGGACGGCCCAGGCGATGCAGACCATGGATCAGGCGTTTCAGGCTGCAGCCGCATTGGGCATCACTGTTTGCTGTGCCGCAGGTGACAATGGGTCAGGTGATGGTGTCAACGACCAGCATGCTCATGTAGATTTCCCATCATCCAGTCCCTATGCTCTAGGTTGTGGTGGCACGCGTCTGACAGCCGCAGGTGGCAAGGTTACTGCGGAAACAGTATGGAACGATGCTGCTACCAATGGAGGCGCGACCGGTGGGGGCATTAGTGATCAATTTGGGCTTCCGACATGGCAGGCGGGAGCGAATATTCCCCCCTCAGTCAATAATCAGCATGTCGGGAGAGGTGTGCCTGATGTCGCAGGTGATGCAGATCCTCAGACGGGATATCAAGTCTACGTTGATGGTCAAAGCACACCAATTGGTGGCACCAGCGCCGTAGCACCTTTATGGGCCGGCTTGCTTGCTCTATTCAATCAGAAGCGCGGTAAAGCCGTAGGATACCTGAATCCATTTCTCTACCAGCATTATCAGCAACTTGCACAAAGTAAAGCCTTGCGCGATATCGTTACAGGGAACAACGGAGATTACAATGCTGGACCAGGCTGGGATGCCTGCACAGGATTAGGCACTCCCGACGGTTCGCTATTGCTAACTGCTCTTGCAACGGAATAGGTAGGGATCTCGACCGCGTCCGCGATTGATCGACCCGATGTCCATCATCAATGATCACGGACGCGGTCGAACCGGGTTTCTACCCATCTGACATATTTCTTATATCAACATGAACAAGGTTATCCTGCCCTTGTGCCACAATAAATGGCATAGAGATTCCATTTTGTGTTAAGCTTAAGTCAATGAATGATTTTTTGTGTAAGGACAATGGTTTTTGCGTAGTGCCCTGGACCTATATCATTTAACCGTTCCCAATGGTGTAGGGGCGCAATTTACAAGCCCGTTTGGCGTGATTGATCGCGCCTGCTAGCCGATCATTCCCATATTGAGAAAAAAGATGAAATTTTTGCAATTATATGGTACTTTAGAATATTGATGGACACAGTATCATTGATATATGTGTACAATTGGGCATGGTATAACTTTATTTTGAGAGAAGCGAGAGCAACAGGTACCCTGAATGCTATTTCTACCGAACGCAGGTGCACGAAGGAGAGCGGTGGATGAATGGTAAAATTACCTACCATCAGCAGGTAAGCTATTGTGGGAAGACGCGCTGTAAGAAATGTCGCGAGGGGATAGGACATGGGCCTTATTGGTATGCCTACAAAACAACGAATGGTCATACCACGCGCACCTATATTGGGAAAGATTTGCCGCCGGATGCACAGGATGCTCCTGAGACACCCGTAGCAGCCGTGAAAACAAGTTTTACCGACTCTGCCTTAAACCTCAATACTGTGGTGTTGCGCATCTCTGTTTTGGGTCAGTTTCGCCTGGAACGTCGCAACACACATCTACAATGGCAGCCCGTAACTGATGCCGCCTGGCAGGATCAGCATGTTATCCGCGCTTTGCTCGCGCTCCTTATTTGTACTCCCGAGCGCAAGATCAGCCGTACCCGTGCTATGTCAATTCTCTGGTCGCGCACCGATCAGGAAATAGCCAGCGTCAACCTCAACAAACTGATCGCTCGCCTGCGTATTATCCTTGAACCTGCCCGGCGTCGCTCCTCCGCTCACGCTCCCACCCAGTTGTTGCGCACCGAAGGTGACACATTGATTCTTGCCGATCAGAGCCGCGTCTGGGTTGATGCCGATGCCTTCACTGAACTGCTCACAACGGCTCGCTCATTGATAGATAGCAATGAAGTAGTCGATGCCGATTTCGTTTCTTCACCTGTATCCGTTTGGGGGAAGAGATGCCTTATTCGAGTCTTCGGTTCCGCCGCCCATGTTCTCCTGCAACCTTGCTGCAAAGCGGTGAACAGGTGCGTGAGCGTCTGTTACGCGAGGCCGCAGCTCTCTATGGTGGTGATTTCTGGCCCGAGGAGCGCCAGATTGATTGGGTTAGTAGCTACCGTCAGACTCTCAAGCGTGACTGGCTCAGACTCATGCTTGACCTGTCGGATCTCTATATGCGCCAGGGAGCGACCTCGAATGCCATTTCTACCCTGGATCGTTTGTTAGCCAATGAGCCGGCTAATGAAGCTGGCGTGCAACGGCTCATCGTTGTGCTGGCAAAGCTGAACCGACGCGGTGAAGCCTTACGTGCCTATCATCGCCTCAGTGATATCTTGCAACGCGAATATAAAACGCTTCCTCTCGAAGAGACGCAGCAGCTTTATGAGACGATCCGTCTTGGAGGCACCCTCCCGGATTCCTATAGTCACCAGCCACTGGCGCAATCAGGTCCACTTCTTCCGTCGAGTACAGCAGAGGGAGAAGTTGCACCATCGATGAGTGATGCAACGCTTCTTCCATTTCTTGATGATTTTTCAGCAGGGGAAGCATTATCTGGCTCATCGGGAGGAGCAGGGGTCGCATTAAGCCTGTTCCCGCGTAGCCTCTCTATTGGACGTAGCCATCAAAGTCCACTCATCGGTCGTGCGTTCGAATTGGAGATCTTGAACTCCATGCTGCATGAAATCAAGCAAAATGCGCGTCTACAAATACTCGGTCAACGGCGCGTGTCTGGCATTCCCCTCGATACGCAACGTCGTCCACAGTGTGCTTTATTAATGGGTGAAGCTGGTATCGGCAAGACTCGTCTGGCCGAAGAAGTCAGCCGGGAAGCGCAACGCAATGGCTGGTCGATTATCTGGAGCCGCGTCTATCACCAGGAAAGCGGTATCCCTTATCGTATCTGGACGGATGTGTTGCGCAAAGTCATTGAACTGGTGCCGGGTCTGACCGATCCTACATTGCGTACCCCATCCCTGCTTAATCCAGCCCTTGAAGCATTACAGTTGCAACCTCTTACTGCACTGATTGCCAGAACTAAGCGCTGAGCTTAACCACCGTTGGTGCCAATCAGACTGGACGTTTACATAATTTACCAGCGCAAGAACATACCGCAAGTTACCGCGTCCGTGATACAGTGCGCGAATTGCTGGCCGCAGTGAGTGAAATTACTCCTCTGGTTATTGTGCTGGATGATATTCAGTGGGCGGATAGCAATAGTCATGAATTGTTGAGTCACCTGGCACGTGCCCTCTATGGTTATCCTGTGTTCCTGGTTGTCACCTGTCGCGATACCGAGCTGTCGCATCAGCCTGCACATCCTCTGCTTGAACAGGTGCGCCATATGCAGCGTGAGCACGCCATCAAAACCCTGGATATTAAGCCCCTCACCAGTGAGCAGATCGGTTTACTGGTTTCTCACTTGCCCGAACCGTTGGTACAACATATTCAGGCGCAGGCGGCTGGTAATCCCTTCTTTGCAGAAGAACTCGCACGCACAACTCCACCTGTATTGCCTAGAACAGTGGCAGCCGCTCTCGAACAGCGTATGAAAAAGCTGAGTAGCCCCTGTGTGCAATTACTGGGCAATGCAGCCGTACTGGGTGGCTCCTTTGAATTCTCTGTGATCTGTGCAATGGAAGCCGATAACGCTCTGGTGGATGAAGATGCGGTCCTGACCCTCCTCGAAGAAGCCCTGCAATCAGGAGTAATTACTGAAGAAGGTACGGGAACACGTATCACCTATCATTTCTGGCATCCCTTATTGGTCAGTTATCTTTACGATACCCTCATGAGCGTGAAGCGCAATCGCCTACACCTGCGTGCCGCAAAAGTGCTTCAGCATACATATAAGAGGCGTGAGGAAGAGGTTGCCGCAACCATCACTCATCACTTGATCTCAGGTGGCGCGGAAGCAGACACCATCGCACATTTTGCCGAACTGGCTGCTGATCATGCCTATGCTCTCTCAGCGTATGCCGAAGCTGGCTATCATTATCGCGTAGTGATTGAGCATAGTGAAAATGCACTTTCATTTAGCTCTGCATCTGATCAGCGTGCCTATCTTATCTACCTGTTGGAACGCCTGGCTGAATGTACGATGGTGAGTGGGAAGTTTGAGGAGGCACGTCGTCTCTATGAAAGATTGCTTGATCTTGGTCATGCTCAGGGAGTGCACACGGCCTATGAAGCGCAGCGTCAGGCGTTACTATGGGGTGAGATTGGCTGGACATGGCGTTATATGGCTGATATCGCGCGTGCTCGTGAGTGCTGTGAGCGCGGTGAGCAGATTCTGCGTGAGGCGGATGTTGTGACTGGGCCAGCCTGGGGACGTTTGCGCTACGAACAGAGTAGCCTCTATTTAGTTGAAGGACGCTATGAGGAGGCCCGCCGTAGTGCTCGTGAGGCGCTTATCTTCTTCGAACAAACGGAGCAGGCCATCGAAGCTGTAGCTACCGTGCGTAGTACCCGTATTCAGCGTACGCTGGCTGGCAATCCTGTTGATCTTGGTCAGGTGTATGGTTACATGGGGCCGCTTGCCAGTGGAGAGGGACGGCGCAGCGAAGCTTTAAATCATTTGAAAACAGCGTTGACTATTTTTGAGCAATACGACGATAAACGCAGAATCGCACATGTTTCTTGTAATCTGGGGAATGTGTATCTCAAAAAGGCGGACTACGGTCAGGCTCAAGCCGCTTTTCGCCGGTCGCTTAATCTGGCCGAACAGCTTGGGGATGATCCGCTCAAATCGGTTATCTATAGCAATTTCGGCGAACTCGCGGCAGTGACGGGAGATCTAGAGGAGGCTGAGCGCTGGTATCGTAAAGCGCTTGAATTAACAACCCTCACCCATGATCGCGAATATATCAGTGCCTGGAATGCAGCCCTGGCGACGGTGTTGCAGGAACAAGGCAAGTTGGAAGAAGCTGCCAGTTGCATCAAGCAGGCTTTAAGCGTTGGTCGCACGTATCATCTGAATCCCTGTATCGGGATTGCGCTGGTGGTACTTGGAGAATTTCGTATCAAGCAGGCTCTTAATGGGCAGGCGACCCAGCGGCAGGGCAGGCATTTTCTCAAACTTGCAATGCGTGACTTACAACGCGCTCTTTCACTGGAAGGCCTGGAAGCTGAAACGCGTACAAGAGGTCGCCTTGCCTCTGGGCATATCACTCTTTTGCGTGAAGAACGTGAACATGCTCGCGATGAACTGATGATCGTTGCCACCGAGGCACACCTCTATGAGCTCCCCCGTATTGAGGCCCAGGCTCGTGATCTTCTCGCTTCGATTTTGTAGGGGACGCAAAAATGCTTCAAATGCACAGTGCGCACCAGACCACCGAAGTGGCCTGATGCGCACGGTTGGTTAGCGCTAGCTAATCGCAATAGCACGTGGATTGCATAGGTGCATAGTTGGAGGGCTGATCATTATAGGTGTTAATGGCCCATACGGTGGGTGCAGTGTAGTGTCTGACGGTCGGTCGGACATTGACAACAACCCGGAATTCTCCAAATGCATTGACGGGTATCTGCGAAAGATTGACGCCTGGTGTATAAGCAGAGATAGGAAGGCTACTCTGCAAATTTACCGTGTTGCATCCGCAGTTATTGTAGCTAGGTCCAGCAGGGGCATTGCCGCTGCAATCGCTGGGGCAAGTCGTGCTGGGTGCAGGCTGAGCGCTGGGTCCAGCAGGGGCATTGCCGTTGCAATCGCTGTAGCAAGTTGTGCTGGGAGCAGGCTGAGTGCTGGGTCCAGCAGGGGCATTGCCGCTGCAATCGCTGGGGCAAGTCGTGCTGGGCGCAGGCTGAGCACTGGGTCCAACAGGAGCATTGCCGCTGCAACTGCTGTAGCTGTAGCTAGAGCAAGTCGTACTGGTTCCCGGCTGGCTACTGGGGCCAGCAGGAGCGTTGCCGCTGCAATCGCTGGGGCAAGTCGTACCCGTTCCAGGCTGTGTGTTGGGACTGCTGGTTGTGGTGCTGGTTGTGGTCGTAGTACTCGTTGTGGTCGTAGTACTCGTGTTTCCACAATTGGTATTACAGTCTGTGCTGGCGCTAGCTGTATTCCCACAACTATCGCAGGGGCCATAGCTGTTGGCCGCGTGAAAACCCACGCCATAAATAACGGCGCGTTCGGTATAGGCTTTTTTGGCATGGCGACCGGAAGTTGAGAGCAATTTTACCGTAATGTACGGTGCCTGTGAAAACCAGTGGTGGAACTTTTTAGCAGACTGAACTGTGTGAGCTGAAGCCCCACTACTCAAAAACGTTCCTGCCACCATGCATAAACAGGCTATAGCTATAACCAGTCCCAATTTCATGTGTGTTTTTTGCAATATACACCTCTTTTTCTTGCGAAAAGTCTTTGCATATACACCAATACTACAAAGACTCTTCTGACATACATAATGTATTTATGGTTCTGACCGTGTATAACCCAGGATGGGTATTCTTCTTCAGAGCCACAAAAACAGTATAATCGTTTATAGAAGCTAAAAAGAGAAATGTATAAATTCCCAAGCTCTTTTTTCCTTTTCTCCGAGTTACTTATGATGACAAGTGGCCTCCTTTCTGTTTATACTCATTACAAGTGTCCCTCGCATGATACTGGCTGTAAAAGGTAGGCTACTCGCCTCCTTTGAACTTTCGAGATGAAAGGTAAATCGATGCAAAATGAAGTAGCCGAGCAGATTGCCGCACTTAATAAGGCCGATCTGTTATTCCGCCTGGCCGAATGGCACTATCTGCATGCTCCAACCGAGCAAGAGCAACGCCACTATACACAAACATCTCTCTTTGCTGCAAGCATGCGTGCTCAGAAGCTAAATTGGCTAGAAGAGCATCAGATACCCGTCGTTCGCCAATATGGCGAATACGTTCAATTGAGCCAGGTTTAATGTCAGGCGTCAAAAACCTCATCCCTGTAACGACAAGGGGTGTTCATCATAGAGATCATGCTACTTTTTGTTGGACAGAGTAAATAGTGCAAAGTACAACAAAATATTGTATAGTGCTTCTTAGAGCGATCTGGCGTGGATAGATCTGCTATGTGGTTGCTAACGTCTCATCGGGAGGGTTTATGAATTTTGGATCTGTGATGGTAAAGGCACTTATGGTTTTGGTGCTCTTGTTTCTCTTGTCGCTTGCAGGCGCTATCACATTTCCGTTGCTTACTGTTGTCACAGGCGGTGCTGGAGCGGGATTAAGTAGCATTTTGCTCTTTCTTTTAGCAATAGTGCTCCTTTCTCTGGTCGGCAACCTCATTGCAAGAGGAATACGGAGTGTTAAGAAGAGTACAGAAGCGCTCATCCTGGCGTTTGTTGGCTCTTTTTTCATGGGAGCGGTCCTTACAATATTTGCCCTTTTGAATATCCCTTACACTGTACGTGTGAATCTTGCATGGACAGGGAACAGTTGGTACAGTCCCATCCTGACCCTGTTTTTTATTGGCATTCCCTTGATGCTCGCATTCCTGGTCGGCGACTGATTGTGTAGGCCCGTTAAGCAGTCCCGGATGTTTCGCGTGTAGTGCCTGGAACATCTGGGATCATGTTGTTTTTCCTTCCTGTTGTGCCTCGTCTTCAAACCAGATTGGTTCCCCCCACTAACGTTCTCGCACATCCCAATTTTTAGAGATGTCCCTCATCACCCACAGTGTTATCCAATCTCGGCCTGATATGCGCTACTACTATCTCTTCGTGTCGCCGTATCCGTGATGTGCAAAAAAAACGCCTATAGATATATATATCTTTAGTTATACTTTGACCAGGGTATGCGGCAAGAGAACAAAGAGGTGTAACGGCTCCTGAGGCAACTCCCAGGCGCGATCATAGCGAGCCTATAAAGCAATATGTGGGTATCTCAGTATTCATTGCCTTCTCGTTCTGGTGTATCGTCGGGTGGATATTGCCGCACACACTTACCCTTAGCAGTAGCGCATACAGTGGATGGAAGGATGGAAGTGCTTGGGGGAGGGGGATTGCAGGGTATCACAAAACGCAACGTGGCAGGGCTGGTGGTGGGGCATTCATTGATGAGATGAAGGATTTATGAGTCGCAAAGGGTCCGATTTTATCGCGCCCATAAGGAAGGAAACATCTATGCAGCATGTCATGATTGATCTGTACGGTTGCAATTCAGCACTCTTAGCCAGCGAAACTCTGTTACGTCGTGTCCTTGACGAGTATCCGGACCGCATCGGCATGGAGAAGGTCAGCCCAGTTTTTCTACGTGACATTAAGACGAGCAACCCGCTTGACGATGGTATGTCTGGCTTCGTCATTATTGCCACCAGTCACGTAAGCCTCCACGCGTGGCCCTGTTATGGAATGGTGAACATCGATGTCTTCTCCTGTGAAGAATTTCAGCACCGAAGAGGTCGCTCGCTTCGCCGTCCAGATGTTTCAGGCACGCGATGTAGAAGTCCATGCAGTAGAGCGAGCTACGCGCTCACCACGCGCAATAACCAGTCGCATGACTACCGAACTGGCGTAGGGGCCGATTTATCGCGCCCGCGTGAGTCCTGTAATTCGTATGCAATCTGCATGAACGGCGTCTATCCATCCCACCCGAAGGACTGCTTGCTATGAAAATGAAAGTTGTCGCCTGCCTCGCATTTTTGTTGAATGCGGTATTATTTGGCACCTATTATGCCATCTCAAAAGAAGTGCTTGGCCGCATTGATCCAATCGTCTTCTCATTTTTTGAGATGATCATCCTGTTGCCGGCAGCTATCTGCATTCTCATCCTTGCCCGACGACAGATCACAAGAGCCTTGATCAAGCGCGGCGTTCTTCTGGGCAGTAGTCTATGCCTGGCGATTTTTACCATTGCAATTGCACTCAAATATACTACAGCGACCGGAACAGCGTTCTTCCCGTCGCTCAATGGCTTTCTGGCAGCTTTTATGGCCTGGATCTTTCTGCGTCATCCCGTCGGAAAAATGACATGGGTCGCCGGCCTGATCTCAGTCGCCGGAACTATATTGCTTATTTTCAATTCATCGATGGGAGGCGTTCGTGGCACGTTGATTGCATTTCTGGGAGGATTATTTTTCACGGGATATGTCTTTCTCTCCGATTATGAGCAAAAGGATGAATATAGCCCCTGGGCACTTTTTGGCATTGAACTGTTGACAACGGCCTTATGGGCCAGCCTCGTTGTCCTGCTCTTCGGTGACTGGAATGCCTTTCATCCCGCATTGCCGAAAGATGGCCTCGTTATTCTCTATGTCGCAGGTGCATGTACATTTCTACCCACGCTGATCGCTGTGCTAATGCAGAAGCACGTTTCGCCCGTTACCGTCTCTTTTATCTATATTTTAGAGCCTATCTTTGGAGCTATCGTTGCGGCCTTCTATTTACACGAGATGTTGCCACTCAACGGCTATCTCGGTGGTGTACTGGTAATTATAGGTGCGATGGTGCATACATGGGGAAGTGGCAGACAGGAACATGTGGAAGCGCGTGGGCAGGTTGGTAGCTCTCAATGTGGTTCCCACGTTGGGAACGTTAGCCAGTCCTGTTTTGATCCTGGTGGCGGGTGCGTTGTTGCTTTACAAATTGCATGGCTTGCCGATGTCTTCCTGGAATGAACTATACGCTCTTCTCATGCGCTGGCCTGACCTTCAGCAACAAGGATTGCTGTCTGTCTCTCTTCTAATGATGGCGCGTTCTCTGTGCTGGCTGGCTGCATGGGGGATATTATGCATCATGGTCTACCGGGCCGTCTGTAGTGCTGCGCTTGCCCTACGGCGTTTCCCAGCCGCAGGTTCATCGGTTACGGTCACTCAATTGATCACATCGGTGCCATTTGAGCGTGCCGCCGAAGAGAGGCTAGAACTGGATGTACGTATGTTGCGCCAGATGGGTGTCACACCCTATGCACTTACCTCTCTCAAGAAAAAAGAGGCCCGGCAGAGCAAAGAAAAGCTCACCGTACAACGTCGTCGTAAAGACCGTAGAGAGCGCTTAATGAGCATTGAACGCACCAATTAACGTAGGGGCCAGGTTTACCGCGCCCAGCCCGTATCGCCAATATACCCGTGAGGTCCGGAGAAAAGGAGAAAACATGAAAAGAAGCGACAGCGGCGATTTCTGTGTATTCTATGTGGAACCGGACGACGAGAAAAGCGCCCTTTTTCAGAAAATTCAGGAGCAAAAAAAGCCCATTGTCCTGATGCTGGCGGAACAGGCACGCGTATTCCAGCGACCAGAAGATTTTGCGGAACTCAAGCATATCAGGCGTCACCTGGACATGCCAATTCTTTTTGTTGCCTCCGGTAGTGAACGCCTGGTTCATCTGGCAGGCCGTCACGGTTTCCCGGTCTACCTGTCGATGGATGCCTTGCTGAATGCTTTGAAGATAGGTCAGGTAGGCAAACAACGCGGGATCGCCAAAAAAACAATACCACTCGGCTCAGGTCAACATGATATCGCGCCACGCAAGATCACAACCTCACTACACCAGACCACTCCACGTTCCGAAAAGGCCGCCATGCCACGGAAAACCATTCCGTTATTGGCAGAAACATGGGCAGAATACGAACACATCGTAGGGGCCCGATTTATCGCGCCCACGGGAAACACAACCACCCACGGGAAACACAACCTCGGCGAGGAACACAACCCGACGAGGAACACAACTCCCACCGGAAACACAACCCCGACGAGGAACGCTTCAGCACCGAGACATGCTGTACCAACAAAGAACGATCCAGCCCAAAGAGATGCATCCCCAACGAGGAACGCTTCATCGCCCGGCCATGCCCTATCTATGCGTGGAGCAGCGTCCACACTAGATACAATACCCGAACTCGACGCTGTGCCAACTCGGCCTCTGCTGTCCGATCCTTTGCCACAAGCAAAACCGTGGGCGAATCGCCTAGCCGTAGGAATGATCGTTTTGCTGCTGCTCGCCCTTATTACAGCGGGCCTGGGATACTTCCTTGTGACATCGCATAGCCTCCCCATCGGTGCGCCCGCGATGACGAATGTTGTCCTGGGCCATGTGACTTTTTTGAGCAGCAATCAGCTCAGCGAAAATAGCAGTCAGGGGCTTAACGATAAAGTGCTGGTTGCCTTGAATGGACTTCCACAGTCGCACAGTGGTAAAAGCTACTATGCATGGTTGTTGGGCGACAAGGGCCAGGGGGATCTGAAGACCATCTTGTTGGGGACGTTGCCAGTGGTAGGGGGACATGCACAGTTGCTTTACATAGGTGATCAGAATCATACAAACCTGCTGAATATTACGAGCCGTTTCCTGGTGACGGAGGAGGATGCAGGTGCTGCCCCCCTGACGCCCTCTCCGGATTACAACACCTGGCGTTACTACGGTGAAATCTCGCAGACACCTATCAACGCGCCCGATAATACGCAGCATTTTAGCTATCTGGACCACCTGCGCCACTTATTGTCCTCTGACCCTACGCTCGACGAATTGGAATTACCGGGTGGTCTGAACACGTGGTTGTATCGCAACACCAGCAAGATATTGGAATGGACGGGCAGCACACGTGATCAGTGGCAAGAGTCGAAGGATGTTGCCTTTGTGCGCCGTCAGACGCTGCGTACATTGACCTATCTGGACGGTGTTTCATTTGTGAGCGGGGATCTTCCTCCCAATATGGGACCGAACGTCAACGAGCGCCTTGCCCGTATCGGCTTGCTGGATGTCGAGGGTCCGACGCAGGATCCACCTGGCTATCTTTCACATGTCTCGAAACATCTCTACGGTCTATTGGAAGCAGATACTGCGACACCTGCCCTACGCACGAAAGTAGGCGCTATTGTCGCAGCGCTCGATAATGTCAAGACCTGGCTGATCGCGGCCCATCATGACGCATACCAGCTTATGAAGATGTCTGATAAGCAATTGCGCCAGCCTGCAACGCTCTCTTTGCTGAACGATATGATTGATAATACTACGAATGCTTTTAGCGGGCAGCCAGATCCAGTCACCGGCCAGATGCGTGAGGGCGTAATCTGGATTCACGATCAAATTCAATCCCTGGCTACATTGGATGTGCAACGTATCACCGGATCTGGTGGGCATAATGGCATCGATCCTCTCCAATTGGTGCCCAATATTAACGTGCGTCGCGCAATTATACATGGAGGAAATGCATGAATAAACGTATTACATTGGCAACTGTATTGGTCGGACTGATTATTGCTGGTCTGATCGCAGGCTTCTTTACTGGTTCTATCCAGAAGGCGTTATCGGCACCCATGGTTCAGATGATGGGTGGAACTGGCATGCCGAAGGCGGTTCAAGCGGCCCCCCAGCCTGCACAACCTCGACCGACAACCCCAGGTGTCACTCCAATGGTAAATACCCTGGCTCAGGATACATTTCAACGTCAGAATCAGCAACTATGGGGAACCGCCACGGATGGACGCATGTGGGAAGGTGATGCCAACACTGCTAACGCGTTTTCGATTGCGAACGGTGTAGGACAGATTGCGAACAAGCAGGGCACGCTCAATGCATTGCTCGGCCTTCCCGGTACAAATATGGAGGTGGTGGTCAACGGTTCGCTCAATCAATTCAATAAAGGCCTGGTCAATCTGGGTACGGTGCTGCGTTGGACGGATGATAAAGATTGGTATAAGGTGCTCATCGATGGAACCCATGTAAGTATACTCAAACGCTTCAAAGGCGTGACAACCACCCTTGCCACGGTGCCATTTCAAGCGCAAGGTGGCACGATGTACTCGCTCCGTTTCCGTGCTATTGGGGCAATGTTGTTTGCACGTGCATGGCCAGTCGGCAGCCCTGAACCCCAGAACTGGATGCTCAATGTAACTGATACAACCCTGACGACCGGCCAGGCTGGCGTACGTGTGCTGTTACAACCTGGGAGCGTGGTGAATATTACTTCATTCAGTGTTTTACCCGCAACATTAGGAAATACAGCATGAGAAAGAACAGGAAAAGAGTATGCTAGAGCAATGTAAAACAGCTTATATAGAGTCGCGCCGGGTCAGAACGTTTGTGAGCCTGATCCTATTCGCCAGTGGTTTGCTCCTTTACACATTGACGGGCGGATTTCCACCCTGGGCCTGGCGCTTCTTGCTGCGTGTGCTACCTCAGTTACCCCACTTATGGGCCAGCCAGGGAGCAGCGATTATTGTGCCCCTGCTGGGCCTTGTTTTGCTATCGTTGTCATTGCTCATTCTCTGGCTGCTTCTCGCCTTCGCTGCATATAGAGTCGTGCTGTACTGGTGGCATCACCTGCACGAGCACGAGCATTTTGCAATGGATCTGCGCGAAGCAGAACGAATAGCGGAAGATGCGGTCAGTGGGAAGGGAACGGAAGAAGATGAATATACTGAACGCTGGCAACCATCTGCTCCAACACAAGCAATACGCCCCGAACCAACGCGTTCCCGCCAACCTGCATATGCAGGCATGCGTGCTTCTCGTGTCGTAGGTTCATCGGGCTTGATACGCGTTCCCAGCGCAGCCTTCTCAGATGTCACACCCTTTCCCGGTTCCACACCATCTCAACCTGTAGAGCCACAAGCGTTACCCATGCGACCAGCGGCCCGTGTGCCACTGGAACCACGTACCATGCCAATGTCTATGCCAACACAAGCCATGCCACGCGTCGCGCCAGAACCACGTATGCCGTTGCCACAATCAATGCAGCCAACACAGCCAAACTTGCGGCAGGGAGTAGGACGTACAGGCGCACTGACCGCACCCACTTCCGCACCCGGACCCATAACAATGCGTGAGCAATTGCGCATCGTGCCTCGGATCATAGACGACACGTCTGATACGATCCCCATCGCGCCACCTACAAGCGATATTACCGTCCGCGATACGTTGCCAGATACCGATCTAGTGGAGGTTGATGATGCTACTGATGAACAAGGGGATAGCGAAGAGAAAATGCTCTTAGCAGAGAGACAGGATACATTAACGGACGTGGATGTGTATACTCCGGCTGATCCGTTACGCCTATTGGTTGGAATTGGCCTGGATGCTGGTATTGCACGCAAGGATGTGCCGAACGAAGATAATCTGTTTGCTATCCAGGGAATGCGCCCAACCAGTACTGGCCCTGAACCCGTTGGCCTCTTTATCGTTGCCGATGGCATGGGTGGACATGCTCACGGTCAGGAAGCCAGCAAACTGGCAGTACAGGCGATCAGTGATGCCATCGTGCCTACATTGATGCGCCAGGTGGACAACGACGAGGTCTTTTCGGACCTGCTCAAGGACGGTGTGCATCGCGCTAACCTTGCCATCTATCGACGTAATCGCGAACAAGAACATATGATGGGCACCACATTGACGGCAGTACTGGTGGTTGCAAGTACGGCGTATATCGTCAATGTTGGCGATAGTCGGACGTACCTCTATCGTACTGATCAGGGATTGAAGCAGGTGACGCGCGATCATTCCATTGTTGCCCGCTTGATGGAAGATGGCGTGATCTCGCGTGAAGATATCTACACCCATCCAAAGCGCAATCAGATCTATCGTTGTCTCGGAGAACATGCATCGGTAGAAGTCGATACTTTTGTGCGCACATTGCAGGCCGATGACGTGCTGGTGCTGTGCTCGGACGGCTTGTGGGAGATGGTCCATGACGATGAGATGGAGAGCATCATTGCATCCTCACACACGTATCCATCACAACTGAGTAAGATGCTGATCCAGGCCGCCTTGATGCGCGGCGGTGCCGATAACATCAGCGTAATTGTGGCCTGTATGGCACAGATGGATGCAAACTGAGTATGGTGCATTCCTGGCTTTGTTTTCCTTGAATGTCAGATGTGTTTGCTTTGTCCCTTGATAACCTGCTAGGATGGTATATGTCGGGTAAGACCCACTGATGCTGTTTGAAATATCGGGTAGGGCCAGATTTATTGTGCCTATGCCGCTTGCTTCATTCATGGGGAAGGCGTCTGGGTGCACATTTTGGCGTTGTTAAACATAAACACATCCATCCATTTTGCACAAACACAAGGAGATATTTGAGGGATGAAGACGAAACAACTTGGTCGCACCGGGCTAAAGGTAAGCGAGATTTGTCTGGGAACGATGACGTTTGGCAATCAAGCCAATCAGCAGACCGCATTCTCAATTATGGATATCGCTGATCGAGAGGGCATAACCTTCTTTGACACCGCCGATGTGTATCCACTGGGTGCCGACCCTGAGCAGCGTGGCAGCACCGAGGAGATCGTCGGACAATGGCTCCATGAGCGCCGTGCACGTGAACGTATTGTGCTGGCAACCAAGTGCGCAGGTGCGATGGGCAGCGGCCCCAACGATGTAGGCTTGAGTCGTAAGCATATCATTAGCGCGTGTGAAGAGAGCTTACGCCGCCTACAAACCGACTATATCGATCTCTACCAGGTGCATTCGCCCGATCTATCGACACCGATAGAGGAGACACTACGTGCGATGGATGACCTTGTACACGCGGGAAAGGTGCGCTATATTGGCTGCTCAAATTTTCCCGCCTGGCTGCTTGCAGACGCTTTCTGGACCAGCAAACTCGCCGGTATCGCGCAATTTGTCAGCGTGCAGCCGCGCTACAACATCGTGTTTCGCATGATTGAGGACGAACTGCTGCCACTTTGCCGGGCGCATGGCATCGGCGTGATCTCCTATAATCCACTGGCAGGCGGCATCCTAACTGGCAGATATCGTCAAACAAAGGCTGTAGAGCCAGGAACGCGTTTCAGTTTAAAGCACAGCGGCGAATTTTATCAGCGTCGTTATTGGAACGATGCCGTATTTGAAGAAGTGAATCGCCTGGGCGACTTTATGGAGCAGCGTGGAAAAGAATTAACGCATGTGGCCCTGGCCTGGGTCCTTGCCCAACCAGATATCACCTCTGCTATTCTGGGCGCGAGCAAACCAGAACAACTTGCAGAGAGTTTACATGGTGTTGGTATGGAACTGGAAGAGGACGAACTGAGTGCCTGTGATGCGGTGTGGTTCAATCTCCCCCGCGAACGGGACCCTCAGATTGCCAGAAGATAGGCCAGGGTGGGGGCAGGGTATTTACATATACCCCAATGTGGGCTTATAAATCCATTGACTCCAACTATTTCGCCAAAAATGATGCATCAAAAACACAGAAAAACACGTAAAACGGTAGGGACCCGATTGCATCGCGTCCGTGATTGATCAACCGTAGGCCACGATTCCATGAATGGCGGACGCGATGCAATCGGGTCCCTACCGTTTTACGCGCATTACAAGCATTCGTGTCGTGCTTGCGTCATTTTTTTCTGAAATAGTTGGAGCCAATGGATTTATAAGCCCATCCGTCTCACAACCAGCCCATCCATTCCATCCAACGTATCGTACAAAATCAACTAATCCGTACTTTTTTGCCCGGACGAACGTAACGGCCCAGAATTTGACACAACCCTCATGCCAACTCTGCGTGGATCCTCTTCGATAGGCCATTGTGGATCAGACTCGTGTGCTTGATAAGGACTATTGAGAACGCGCGGCCTCAAAGGTTGTGTTATAGGATGAGGAGATGGCGGACGCTGTGGCAAAGGTGATGCTCCATTCGATGCCGGGGCGAACGATTGCGCTGGCTGGCTATGCTGTTGTGGACCTGTACCCTTGATGCGTAAGGCAACCAGCAGGCGGTTGATCTCCGTCAGGTCGCGGCACGATTCTGGAATGTTAAAGGGAGTACCTGGTGCATGGCGTTCAAAGGCAACGCTGAGATCACTGAGCGCTCTCATGATGCGTTGCCCATAGTTGGTGACCTGTCCCAGGCGTGAGAGGCGTTCGGCCATCAGGTTCAAACTACCGGCCAGCGGAAGAAGTGCACCATTGGTCAGATTAGCTCTGGCCCGCAGGTTTCCATTTGCCAGATTCGCCTGCACATCCTTGAGGTGTTCGATGCCCTGTTCCAGTTCAGCGTTGTATTCGGCGATCTGATGTGACTGTTCGGCGACGCGTTGATTGGCGCGTTCAAGGCTGGCAAGCGCTTCAGCCTGGCGTTGTGTGAGGCGCATATTCTCCCACATCGTATAGATCTGTCTGGTGACGACCAGTGCGACCACAGCAATGGTAGCAAAGAGCAGGACGGGACGAATTGTACGTTGCCCGCCATCAGGGGCCAGCACATCAAGGGTCAGGGCAACAAAGAGCAGGCCAAGCAAGGCGTAGGGAACAAATTGCATCGGCGTGAGATTTGTCTTCTCTTCGAGCAATTCCTGGCGCTGTTGAATAACCTCTTCGGAAGTCGCAGGCAAGAAGCGCCGCACGCAAGAGGCAATACCGATTGTCATCAATCCCAGCGCCCAGCCCAGGTCGAGCCATGTCGCCTCTACATATGTGCCCGCGTTCTGCTGCACATTGAAGGAGAAGTCAGAGCCGACAAAGAAGCAGAGTCCCAGTCCAAGCACGAGTAGGCCCATGCGCCGTGCCGTTGACTGATAAATACGTCCCTGCCCACGAAGCAGCAAGAAGACAATACAACTGAGCATCGCGGTATCGGAGATTGGGTAGTAAAGCCCAAGAAATTTGGCAAGGTTCGCCTCACCAGCCGCCTGTGCCAGCGAACCAAGCAGAAGATACCACGCCAGGGCGAAGATAGAACCCATCGAGATCAGGCTATCCATGATCAAGACAAGACGTTTGCCCTGTGAGTCAGCCGCTGGTTGTAGCAGCAAGCCAGTGAACGCAAGCAGAGGAAAGATAAAGTAGCCAATGTCAGCCATCGAAGGAAAGGGTGCCTGGTTCTGAGAAACGTAGTAGCGCCAGAAGCTATCACCAAGGCCCCACATAATGATGCCGAAGCCGATGAGTATCCAGGATACTTGCTCAAGGCCAACCCAGGGTTCCCCTGGATCGTTGCGGTGGCGAGGATAGGTCGCGCTAAAGAGGACAAGACTACCACCGATGAAGGCTCCCGTGACAGGCGCGAATTGGCCTACGCGCAGGGCAATTGAGCCTCCAAGGTGGAAAACTACGATGATGACCATCGCTGCCCCGACCCATGCCACAGCCTTGATGAGTGTACGTATTGATGAGTTCATAGAATCTCCTATGTATACGCATTGTACAGGAACAATAAAGGCGCTTATCGCGACCCAACGTGGTAGCGGAGCCAGGTCTTATACTCCTCCAGAAAGGCGTTTCAACCCTGCCCACAAAGAACTTTGCCCCGCCGACCGACGGTAGGTGGCCTCAGTAGCGAGAGACTTGAGCGCGATGCCCCCCACGAAGCACTCCCTCCACCTGTGCCAAGTATAGGTCGCCTGTCTTCTCATGATCTCCCACCTGCCTTCACTAAAGGGGAGGCGCAAATGATGCGTCAAAAATCCAGAAACGCACACAACCCGGTAGGGATCTCGCTTGTATTGCGTCCGCCATGGATGGAATGGTACAGAAACGCACACAACCGGGTAGGAACCCCGCTTGTATCGTGTCCGCTATGGATGGGAGCATGCCCACGTTAATCAATCAATGGAAAATCTTATGCCGGGAAAAGAGGGGCGGTATAACCTTTTTGCCTGTCTTATACCGAGTCTTCTGTAGGAGATGTGCCACAATCTTTATAGAATCATAATACGTTGAGATGGACAGAGGATGTGAAATATGTTATAGTAATTCAAGTAATCAACTTCCAGCTATTTCAATGTTTGTACGTTGTTTTTGACATGTCGTTGACAAGCGGAGAACATTGTAGAGGATGCCAGTCTTTTCTCGTGGTTGTATGACTGGAATTGCTACCTACTCACGCAACGAATGATCCATCCAGGGCACTCTCAAGCTTCAGCGACTATATGCCACATGGCGGGCGACTGCCAGCATGGCTATGTCGAAGCGAACGAAGAGCCGAAAGTGGGAGACAACCTTTTTACCAGGCATGGTTGGTTGTACCCATCTCACCAGGGTGGTGTATATCACTACAAATGTTCGTGCGTTGTCTTTAGAACGGTGTTAGCATTGGCGTTCCTTACCTGTCCTTAATGAAGATACACAAAATACGAACATGAATTGCCAGGGGTAAGCCTACTGATCACGCTCCCGGTTATGACGGGAGTGAGACGAGTACATTAAAATGTAACCAGTTTCAAGGATAGAAGAGATCTCGATCCCAAATGCGCGTGTTTTCAAGCGCGTGCGTGAAAGAACATTGCGCACAGGTCTCATCTCTTGATCCCAGATCCCAATTTCCTGGGCTTCTTGTAGACGTTCTCGACATAGTTCAATGGACGCCTCAGTTGCTCTTCCAGTGTTGAAACTGGCGAGCAGCACTTCATAAGGGCAATAATATGGGTATGCTTCAAGAAGTGGCATCAGGACGCAAATTTCACTGGTTGTGAATTGCTGTTCCATCAACATATGAGGCCGGTTGTTCTGGCAAACAAGATGCGAGAGGGTACCAAGCGTTGTATTCAATGCCAACGAATGGTCTGTGGGCAATAACCCTTGTAGCGAAAAGTGTAATATCTCCTCAGTAATTTCCTGTAAGTAGCTCGTAGGAGTTTTCACTTTACGAAGGGATACTTTCTGCATAATGGTGCTCCTTGTCTTATTGGTGCGGTGCTATGTCCTGCATCAGAGATGAAATGGCGAAGGATACATCTTCTGCTCTCTTCTCCCTGGGGACTTCAGGCTTGTCGGCGTCTGAACCTGTTGTTTCCAGGTTTGTTATTCCTCCTTTACTGGACGGATGTCCATAGTACGAGCAGGTAGCACAATGGCTGTTCGAGCCGATGACGATAACGACTCTGCTAAAACAACCGCCATAGTAAGTAAGCAAGAGCCGTAAAATCATTTGGAACTGCTCCATCTCTGTCAGTCACTGACTGTAGTTATGGGGTTCCTTATTGTACACCCGAAATCGTGAAGAATTGTGTATAGAATACACATTACACGACTTGCCCTGAGAAATCAAGACTTTTTCAGTCTGAGGCGTGTGTATTTTGTGTGAACAAGTGCAGGTTAAAGGCCAGGATGCTATAACCTCAGACCTGAACATCCTGTTTCAATTGAGATGCCAGCTCAATCGCTTGCGCTAGTGTCAGTGCATGTCCAGAGGTCCATGCCTCCGTCCACTGCTGCTCATCCACCTGCGAACGAATATACTGATGTACTGTCTGAACAAACAGGTTAGAGTTTGTCCAGGGAATCAGACCAACCGTCTCCATCAAGTTGTCGGCAGCACCCTGTAGTTGGGCTGCCTGGATACTCGCCTGAACCGGGTCCGGCATCCCCCGCATACCACAAGCGACACTTAACCAGCACAGCCCTGTCGTGATGTATTGCTTGTGATCCAGCTTGTAGCACAACTGAACACTTTTAAGTAAGCTATCAATGGATTCCGCATACTTACTTTCCAGAATCAGCATCGCTCCCTGATCTTTCAACACATCAGCAACTGCACTCCTATCCCCCACCTGCATAAAAAGATCCATGGCCTCCGTATAATGCGCGTGCATCTGCTCAAACTCGCCCATAAAACCTGCTGCTGTACCTAGATAAAAGAGTAATTGAGCCCGTAGCCACAGATTGTCTGCCGCAGAAAGAACTTGCAAACCTTCCAGACATACCTGTTTTGCAATTTCATACTCACTCATTGCATAAGCGCTCCAGGCGCGGTGAAGGAGAGCCGTTGCTAGCCCACAAGGATCATCCAGTTGCTTCCAGAGCTGAATACTCTCTTCTCCCAATGCAATAGCACGAGGCTGATCATTTTCCAGGCATGCCAGACGAGCAGCCTCGCTCAATGCTTTCGCACGTGCGGCCTGTACTGTCTCGCCTGTATCATCTTTTGACGACATTTGTAGTGCCGCTCCCAGCCAGTGCCGCGCTTCAACCAGATATCCCTGCCACTCCCAGTATGGCCTGAGGGCAGAGGCCAGGCGCAAGCAGAACTCGACCGCCGCCAGATCTGTAGGGGCGCGATTTATAATCTCGCGATTTATAAGCCCGTGCTCCTCACGCATCTTTCCTGTGGTTGATCCCAGCCCTGCAAATGTTCCTATCCGTAGGCCATCTCGAGCACATTGTAGCGACCACTCCATCGCAACACGGAAATTATCGCGTTCCGCCGTCAGTTCTGCCAGCCAGGTAAGTTGTTCTGAACCTTTGATGCCATTTTCAGCCGCCTCTGCAGTTTTTAAATAATAGCTGGCATGCCAGTCCTGCAAGTATCTAAGCTCTCCCCGCACAACCAATTGTTCCAATGCATACTCACGCAAAGTTTCTAACATCGTAAAGCGTGCCTGTCCCTGGGTTCCTGGCAACAGCGTTAACAAGCTATTATCTAGCAGCAGTTCAAGCATGTCCAGCGCTGAAGTGGAAATAGTAGCCTCATCCGGACCCACAATCATGTCTTGTATCATTGCCTCAACCGCCTCAAGAGACCAGCTACCAGCAAATATTCCCAGCCGACTGAACCAGATCTGCTCAGTTGGGGAGAGGAGATTATAGCTCCAGGCGATAGCGTCACGTAGCGTCTGCTGTCTGCCCGGCATATTCCTGGCCCCTTTCGTAAGCACTGGCAACCGGGCCTGTGATAGCCGTTCTAAGAGCAGACGTGGCGGCAGTGCTCTCATCCGGGCCGCCGCTAACTCCAGCGCCAACGGTAAACCATCCAACTTGACGCAGATCTGCGTGATGATGGCCGCATTCTCGTCCGTCAATGCAAAATCGGGGAGAACAGCTTGTACACGCTCTACAAACAATTGTATTGCGCTGTACTGCACGAGCTCTGTCTTATCGAGCACAACATGCGGATCTGGAACATCCAGAGGTGGCACACTCAGCTCACGCTCACCATACAGATGTAATACCGTCCTGCTCGTCACCAGCACTTTAAGACCTGCAACGCCTGCCAGCAACTCGGCCAGAACAGGAATAGCCGACTGTAACTGTTCAAAATTGTCTAGCACCAGCAGGATTTGTCTGTTTTTTAGCGTCGTGATCAGGCTCTGAAGGGGTGTCAGATTAGGCATCGATTGTATATTGAGGGCCTGCATAATACTCATCGGCAACTGGTCAGGATCACTCACCGCTGAGAGCGCCACAAACCATGCGCCGTGTGCAAATGAACCAGCTAGCTCACGTGCAACATGTTGCGCGAGATGAGTTTTTCCGCTCCCACCTGCTCCCACCAGCGTCACAAGACGTACATCCTCGCGTTGAAGCAGATTGCGCAAGCGACCAACCGCCCAATCGCGCCCAATGAGACGCGTCACCGGCGCAGCAAAGTTATGCAAAGGAGGCGTAGCAATGTCAGTAGTGTTCGTGGATAGTGGATGAGAGAGCCTCTTCGTAAGTGTACTAAGAGGAGGTGTCTGCCATTGATCTTCGCTAAAAAGAGAGCGCTCCATCTGTAACAGCGCAAGGAGATGGAGCGCTTCATCATAGGTAGTGATCGCATGCCAGCGTGCCAGTGCCGTAACGATACGTTGTATTTCTTGATGAGTGAGATAAGCGTTCCCACTGCCATTCAATTTACGACTTAAGACTTTGGGATGGAGACCAAGTGCTTCTGCTAACTCTTGCTGAGAATACCCGCTGGTACGCAAATGCTTTTGTACGCAATTGCTAAATGTCTCAATATTCGTGTGTATTCTGTCATTCACACAGCTACCTCCCAGAGAATAATTTGCCCTGTCCGCTATTGAGTGGATATTGAGTAGAGATCAGGTTACCAAAGTTATAAAATGTAAAGCTTTCATCAGTATACTTTAGTGAAAACCACAATGCAATAGATCAGTACAACGAAGTAGTAGAAATGCGTAGGTCAGTGTAATAAAGTAGTAGAGAGGAAAATAATTACCAATGTGTATCCTTCAGGTTTACGTGCAATGTCATGACAAGTTCTTTGAAGTCTCAGCAGACGAGTTGGATAATGCCGAACTTATGGTGGAAGATGTGGCAAGCCGTGTTCTTCTGGATCTCTTTAGCGGAGGAACGGTAGAAAATGTGACCATTCATTTCTACCCTGCCCTTTATATGGGCCTACAACGTTGCTCCATCCAGATATGCGCAGAATGTTCCTGCCAATATTTCACACGCCTTCCATGCACAAAAGATTCTATAGAGCTTGCCGTAGAAGCAAGCATAAGCTCTCTTTTGAGAGAACTCTTCGGGTCCGTGAGTGTAGAGAATGTGGTCTTACAGCCAGTATTAGCAGCAGGAAAAAGTCAGTCCTCACGCTATGTATGTAGTGATAGGTGTGCATGCGTTTATGGTAACCCCATGTAACCCTCCCCGGCGGTTAACGCATGTCATGCTCTGCGCGGGAAGGAGTGCAAGAAATAGGTGAGATTGGGTAGCATCACTCATATTAGAAAGGAGTAGAGAACTCGTTGTTTACGATAAATATCAAGCAAAGGATTATCATCGATCTGCCGCCTGAGGAGATCTTTGCCTATATAAGCAATCTTGAAAACCTTGTTGATTGGTCGAGTACCGTTATAAATATCAGAAATTTCACGCCAGGAATGATCCAGGTAGGAACAACATTTCATGGAACCATGCGTTTTTTAAGCAAGTGGTTATCTCTCACATTTGAGATTGTTGAGTACGAACCTGCCTGTTATCTAACTATCAAGAGCACCTCTGCAGTATCACCATGTCTTTTCATCTACCAGTTTGATCCCATGGAAGAGGGCGGGACGAGTCTTTCCCAGGAAATGACCATCCATCATGCAAATGGATTCGTGGAACTGGCATTGTCGGTCGTCGAAAGTGCTGTTCGTCGCCAGCTTGAATACGATCTGTTCACACTCAAAGAGATGCTTGAGTCTAAAGCGTCGGCTAGCATTATTCCTTGAGTGCGTCCTGTGCAGGCACGGGGATATAAAGGTGGGAAGTCTTTGCCTTTTTAGGCATGGGGAGATGTCACGAAGGATGGTTTGTTGTGGGTGATGGGAGGGCTGAGTCCTCAAAGAGGGGCAATGTCATACAAATGCGACTTCCTTCCCCCATCCGTCCACTACTCTCGGCCCAGATATGTCCCCCCATTGCTTCGATCAGTTGTTTGCAAATTGAGAGCCCTAAGCCTGTGCCACGTATTGGCCCGCCTATATCCCGCTTGAGGCGCACCAGTTTCTCAAAAATGTGCGAAAGTTCATCAGGAGGGATGCCGGGACCCGCATCTTGTACACTGAGACATACTGGGGAAGTAGGAGTTGCTTGCATAGCCTCAATACGAATTGTGGTCTGTGTGGGCACATACTTGAAGATATTACTGAACACGTTTTGGAGTACACGATAAAGATAGTGAGGATCGGCCCACACCAGCACCCTTGCATCTATTTGCAGATGGATGACATACGCCTCTACATCCCGTGGATCAAGACGTTCCAGTACTTCTTGCACCACCTGTAGTACAGAAACCCTTTCACACTGAACAATAGGAAATATTCCGGTAGTTGTGATAGCGTCAATCTCCTGATTCACCAGGCCGACGAGTTCTTGATAGCTTGCAAGTGCCCTTGTTAATGCCTGCTTTCGTTCAACCTGATCCAGATGTTCAAAGTGCATTTCGAGCAATTCTAAAAAGCTGCCCAACACGGTCAGGGGAGTACGCAATTCATGACTCACATGTTGCAAAATTTGATCTTTGAGTTCATTGACTTTGCGTTGCTGCTCATAGGCAAACATAAGTTGATGTTCTGCTTGCTGCGCCTGCAAATGTTCTTGTTGTAGTGCAAGGCTTTGCTGACGAGCCTCATCCAATAGTTCAACCGTTGTACGTAACCAGCAGATGACGAGACCAAGGCCGAGTGAAGTGCCAAAACCAATAATTCCTCCCTCTATGAATGCTTGATCAGGTAACATGCCGCGTAACAGGAGGAGGTAGGTCAACTGAAAGGCGATACCACTGAATATCAAGCTGATCACTAGACCCCGATAACGAAAGAGCCAGCAGGCACAGACAATAGGGAGAAACATGCTGCCGCCGTTATGCGTGCGCGGAAAGAGGAACCAGAGTCCAACAACACCCACCCAATAAGAGCACAGCACAATGAGCAGTCGTTTACTGAACGAGTAGTTAAGCCAGGAAAGCGGCAAAGGGTGTATCGTCTGAGAAAAGGTACGCTTATGATCATGTCGCTGTATTCGTCTCCCACCTTTCACGACACACAATCCTTCCTTGCTACATGAAATTCTCTATTCCATTCATGGAAAAGTATAGCACATCCAACAAAAGCATGTATAGAACAATACCCCTCTTTTTCCTTCTTGTTATCAGAAAAATGGCTAATCGCCTTTCTTTTTTGCTGGAAAAGACCTTCAAAGCATTTTCACCGCGTAGAGACCAGATTTAATTGTTAAAGAGCATTTAATAGTTCAATTTTCATTTGCGAATCTTTTCTCGGATCTTATGCGAGCGCGTTCGGCCTCGACCTCGCGATCATGTGGCTCAGCATTCGTAACTAAGGTATTCAGCAAATTACGGGTAATCGTGCTCACCTCTTCGACAGCATGGTAGAACGCCGCTTCGTTTGCCTTTGACGGTTTGTTGAAGCCCGAGAGCTTTCTCACAAACTGCAGTGCCGCTTCCCCAATCTCTTCGTCTGTAGCTGGTGGGTCGAAATTGAAGAGCGTCTTAATGTTTCGGCACATAGCTTCCTCCTTATTTATTAACTTTATAACATGCAAGAGAAGATTTGTTCAATGTCGGTATAAACTTGTTCTTGTAGATAGTTGGAGAAATGGAAATGGCCTTGTCGGCAATTTGCATCCATGGGAACCGGGTGAGTGTTTGTGCTTGCCTTCACCCATTTGCATCAACTTAAGAAAGGGTGAGTTTAGAAAGGGAAGAAGAAAGGCCCATTTGGGGGAAAGCAGCGAAAAAGGGCTGACAGAACGCCGCACCTCTGGCATGATAGAAGTCGGGGCTCCCGCGCTGGCAGGAAAAAACGCCTATGTGGGCGGGTGAGACGGCGACGTCCTATTTTCCCATAGAGTTGCCCCTACAGTATCATCGGAGCTGAAGAGCTTAACTTCCGTGTTCGGGATGGGAACGGGTGTACCCTCTTCGCTATAGTCACCAGCTCACCTGCACATACAGGCGTTTCTCTTGACACGGTGTATACTACCATGTCCCGCGAAAGTTGTCAATACCTTTTCTCAGGAAATTTGAAAATTGGTAGAAATTGCTTTTATACCTATGGTCCGACGGCGGCAGCTAAGGTAACCACACTGCTATAGGTTCCCAGTTTGGTCGAGATAGGAATCTTGACGGAGAGAGTAGGGGTGACGGTATAGGCTCCGGTGCCCGTGCCAGCAGCTGTTCCGAAGAACTTGACCGCCGTGGGCGCAGTTGTCCCGGCGGGAAGCGTGAGAGGGAAACTACTGATCGTATTGGTCAGCGTGTTGCCGGAGCAAGTTCCATTGACGGTACAGGTGCCGGTGACAGCGGTGATGGTGGAGGCCGTGGTCGGTATCGTATTGGCTCCACTGGTCAGTGTCGTCGAGGTGATCGAGATGGACCAACCAGGGGCAGAAGCGAGCTGATAGGTGAGCGCGATGGGCAAGGTATAGGACACCGTGCTGCCCACCGTGCCTGAGAAGGATGCATTGGCTGCATTCTCACTGAGGGTATTGAGATCATTGGTATACAGACTCAGGACCTGTGGATCGCTCAGAGCTCCACTGAAGACGCGGACTTCGTCGAGACTCCCTGTAAAAGCCTCTTTGACTATACCGCCAGTTCCTGTATAAGCTCCTGCACTGAACGAGTCTGTAGTAGTATACGTATTAGCGAGAGTACAGGACGAAAAGTTGTCGATAGTCCCTGAGGCAGTCCCACAGTTTTGCGTACTCAAAGGTTGGGCGATGCCATCCACATAGATTTGAACGGTCTTAGCGGTCTGGTCCACAACCATTACCGCCTGGTGCCAGTTCCCGTCATTGAAGGTTGTTGTCGTGGTTCCGAAAGTCACTTCATTGGCAGCCGTTCCATTCGCACCCAGAACCCCTCCAACGCATCCAGTGCAGATGATATTGAGACCCAATTCGAAGCCTGCTGTGTAAGTGTTGACGTTGAATCCAGCACCTACAAAACGACTATGGGCTGTCGACGTTGAATTGAACCAGGACACCAGGCTGAAGCTGGTATTGTTGAATTTAAGAGTCGAGGAAGAGCCCATGTTCACATATTTGGCCGAAAAGCTGAGTCCAGAGTTAATCTTTCCAGCAGTCCAGACGACGTTAGTAGCGGATAAGCCTCCATTATTGGCGTTGGGAGAGGAATCGTAGGCGGTGGTCCCACTGTCCTCATCGAAGTGCCAGTACCCTTCTGGAGAGAGAGTGGTATCACTATTGTAGCGGTTGAAGATTTGCGGACCAGTCAGGGCACTGTTGTAGACGCGGACTTCGTCGATGCTCCCAGTGAATAGCGTATTCGTGGTACTGCCTGAATGGTAGGCCCCCAAGGTGAACGGATCGGTGCTGCTGGTGGCGGTTGCGCTGATACAGGCCGCAATATTCACGCTGGTCCCCGAGACGGTCCCACAGGTGCCCGCCTGTACAGACAGCGCCTGAGCGACCCCGTCGACGTAGAGCTGAGCCGTGTTGGCCGTCTGGTCAATGACCATGGCGGCCTGGTGCCAGTTTCCGTCGTTGAAGGTCGTGGCCGTGGTGCCGAAGGAGACCGTCGCCGCCTGGCTACCTCCTCCGATTTCCGCCCCAACACAGCCTGTACTGCAGGTAAGAGGTGTGTTGACCCCTAAATCAAAGCCTGTGCTATAACCACTCACTCCTGTACTGACGATCCGCTCATAGACGGTCGCTGTGGTCTTGAACCAGGACATGACGGTGAAGCTGCCAACGCCGAATTGCAGGGTGGCTGGGGTGCCCATCGAGACGTAGCTGGTCGACCCATTGAAGCTGAGCGCTGAGTTGAGTATCCCATTGGTCCAGGTCGGTCCTCCCATGAGCGTTCCATTATCGTGGTTGGAGGTGGAATCGTAGGCGGTGAGTCCGCTATTCTCATCTAAGGGCCAGTAGCCGGTAGAAGAGGGAGTGGTATCAATGGCATACTGGTTCTGAATTTGTGAACTGTTCAGGGCACTGTTATAGACACGAACTTCGTCGATGCTCCCAGCGAATTGCCATGCAGTGTTACTCCCGGAATGGTAGGCCCCCAAGGTGAACGGATCGGTGCTGGTGGCAGTTGCGCTGGTACAGGCCGTGATGTCGACGCTGGTGCCCGAGGCGGTTCCGCAGGTTCCTGACAGTGTAGAGAGCGCCTGGGCGACCCCATCGACGTAGAACTGAGCAGTTTTGGCGGTCTGGTCAATGACCATGGCGGCCTGGTGCCAATTGCCATCGTTGAAGGTAGTAGCCGTGGTGTTAAATGCGATACTCGTCGCCTGGTTGCCACTACCGATTGCCGCGCCAACACAGCCCGTGCAGGCATTGGTTGCTAAATAAAAACCATTGCTCCAGAAAGCTACCCCTGTACCCGCGATGCGCCCGAGGACTGTACCTGTCGTCTTGAACCAGGACATGGCGGTAAAGCTGCCCGTGCCAAATTTAAGGGTGGCTGGGGTGCCCATCGAGACGTAGTTGGTCGTGCCATTGAAGCTGAGGGCTCCATTGAGCTTGCCCGTGGTCCAGGAGGCACCGGTCAGCGTTCCCGTATTGTTGTTGCCCGATAAATCGGCGGTGGTGGTGCCGCTGCCCCTCATCTAATGGCCAGTATCCGACTGGAGTAGAAGGGGTGCTGATGGTGAATGCATTGGTATTGACTGAACTCATTCCAGAACTACTGATCGTCAAGATATAGCCAGTCCCGGTCAGATTAATAGAGAGGTCGGAGAAGGTGGCCGCTCCATTGGCGGCGGAGATGAGGTAGTGCCGCTGAGGGTTGCTCCTGTCGTTCCTGTGCCGGACTTGATGGCTACCGAGATCGTGTTGGGATCGGAGAACGCTCCCCCTGATCCCACATCAATCAAGCCTGCGGCAATGCTGAACGTTGCACCTGCTACGGTGCTCGTTGGCGGCTGAGTGATCAGGCTCAGGCTCGTCTGGAAGGTGAGCACACGGTGGTTAGAGGTATCAGTAACATAAATGTTTTCACCGCTGTCAACGATTAGGCCAAAGGGTTGATCGAGGCTATTGGCACTGACGACGCCACTGGTACCGGAGGTGTTGTTGACAGTATTGGAAGTGAAACTGCCCGCTTGCCCATAGACGCGGGTGGCCGTCGTGCTCCCAGTAGGATAGTAGAGCACGCGGTTGTTGGTTGCATCGGCGATGTAGAGATTGTTACTACTGTCCAGAGTAAGTCCCTGGGGAAGATTGAGGCTGTTGGCACTGATGCCACCGTTGTTGGCGGTGGTGGAGGTAAAGCTACCTGCCTGCCCATAGACGCGTGTTGCGGTGGTGTTGCCCGAAGCGTAGTAGAGCACCCGGTTGTTGCCCTTATCAGCGACGTAGAGATTGTTACTGTTGTCCAGATCGATGCCTACGGGAGTATTGAGGCTGTTGGCACTGATGCCACCATTGTTGGCGGTGGTGGAGGTAAAGCTACCTGCCTGCCCATAGACGCGTGTTGCGGTGGTGCTGCCCGAAGTGTAGTAGAGCACCCGGTTGTTGGTGTAATCGGTGACGTAGAGATTGTTACTGCTGTCCAGCGTGATGAAATTTGGACTGTACAGGCTGTTGGCACTGATGCCGCCGTTGTTAGAAGTATTGGAGGTAAAGCTACCTGCTTGCCCATAGACGCGTGTTGCGGTGGTGGTACCAGCCGGATAGTAGAGGACGCGGTGATTGGAGTCATCGGCGACATAGAGATTGCCACTACTATCAAGAGCAAGACCTGTTGGACCGTGCAGGCTGTTGGCACTGATGCCACCGTTATTAGCAGTGCCCGTGGTGAAACTGCCAGCCTGACCATAGACGCGTGTCGCTGTCGTACTTCCTGAGGGGAAGTAGAGGACGCGGTTGTTGTTAAATTCAGAGACGTAGAGATCACCACTACTATCAAGAGCAAGACCTCTAGGAGCGTTGAAAGTGGTTGCGCTAATGCCAGAGGAACTCGTCGTAAAACTACCCGCCTGTCCATAGACAGTAACGGCCTGGGGAGTGGTCGCAGAAGCGTAGGCATGAGGGGTGGCCGTATGCTGATGTATCCAGGCTCCATCGCTAAGCAGAAAGAGGACAAGGGCTACCTTGAGAATATTTTTCCAATTTCTTTTTCTCCAAAGAGAGTGACGCATAAAATAAGACTGTTGCTTCATTTTGCACCCTTCGTGAAAGTCTAGAAGACGAGTGCCTTACAGAGAAGGTTGTTCTTCGCAAAGAAGCTCTGCTGTAATCTCTTCCATGGTCTATATATTGGCTTTCTTTTTCGTGACGAGGTAAATATAAAATGAGCGCGTCGTCGAGATAGGTTATCTCCCTATATAAATCGGCAGATTGCTGAAAAACTTCAGGAGAAGAAATCTCCTTGTTATGAGGAGGTATGCAGAAAGCGCAAGCAACGGGTGATGCGATCATAGCGAGGGGACCGATTCACGAGATTATGTGAGCCAGCCTGAAATGGTGAGGTGCCTTTATGGTCCGACGGCGGCAGCTAAGGTAACCACACTACTATAGGTTCCCAGTTTGGCCGTGATAGGAATTTTGACCGAGATGGTAGGGGTGACGGTATAGGCCCCGGTGCCCGTGCCGGAAGCTGTTCCGAAGAACTTGACCGCCGTGGGCGCAGTTGTCCCGGCGGGAAGCGTGAGAGGGAAACTGCTGATCGTATTGGTCAGCGTGTTGCCGGAGCAAGTTCCATTGACGGTACAGGTGCCGGTGACAGCGGTGATGGTGGAGGCTGTGGTCGGTATCGTATTGGCCCCACTGGTCAGCGTCGTCGAGGTGATCAAGATGGACCAACCAGGGGCAGAAGCGAGCTGATAGGTGAGCGCGATGGGCAAGGTGTAGGTCACTGTACTGCCCACTGTGCCTGAGAAGGATGCATTGGTTGCGTTCTCACTGAGGGCATTGAGATCATTGGTATACAGGCTCAGGACCTGTGGATCGCTCAGGGCCCCACCGTAGACGCGGACTTCGTCGAGACTCCCTGTGAAGGGCTGGGCTACTATCCCACCCGTTGCAGACTTGTAGGCTCCCACGGTGAATGGCTCCGTGGTGCTATAGGTATTGACCAGGCTACAGGAGGAAAAGTTTTTAGTCGTCCCTGAGACCGTTCCACAGTTTGCATTAGTCAAAGGTTGAGCCACGCCATCGACATAGATCTGGACGGTCTTAGCCGTCTGGTCTACAACCATCACCGCCTGATGCCAGTTTCCGTCGTTGAAGGTCGTGGTGGTCCCGAAAGACGCTACATTGGCTGTTGTTCCATTGGCGCCCAGATTCCCTCCAACGCCTCCTGTGTTGATGGTATTGAGGCCAAATTCGAAGCCAGGCGCGGCATTGTAGAGTCCGGAGCTTACAAAACGACTATGCGCTGTCGACGTTGAATTGAACCAGGACACCAGGCTGAAGCTGGTATTGTTGAATTCGAGAGCCGAGGGAGTGCCCATGGTCACATATTTGGCCGAAAAGCTGAGTCCAGAGTTAATCTTTCCAGCAGTCCAGACGACGTTAGTAGCGGATAAGCCTCCATTATTGGCGTTGGGAGAGGAATCGTAGGCGGTGGTCCCACTGTCCTCATCGAAGTGCCAGTACCCTTCTGGAGAGAGAGTGGTATCACTATTGTAGCGGTTGAAGATTTGCTGACTGCTCAAGGCACTGTTGTAGACGCGGACTTCGTCGATGCTCCCAGTGAATAGCGTATTCGTGGTACTGCCTGAATGGTAGGCACCCAAGGTGAACGGATCAGTGCTGCTGGTGGCACTTGCGCTGATACAGGCTGCAATATTCACGCTGGTTCCCGAGACGGTCCCACAGGTGCCCGCCTGTACAGACAGCGCCTGTGCGACGCCATCCACGTAGAGCTGGGCAGTGTTGGCCGTCTGGTCAATGACCATGGCGGCCTGGTGCCAGTTTCCGTCGTTGAAGGTCGTGGCCGTGGTGCCGAAGGAGACCGTCGCCGCCTGGCTGCCACCTCCGAGTTCTGCACCAACACAGCCTGTACTGCAGGTAAGGGGTGTGTTGACCCCTAAATCAAAGCCATTGCTATAAGCACTCATTCCTGTACTGACGATCCGCTCATAGGCAGTCGCTGTGGTCTTGAACCAGGACATGACGGTGAAGCTGCCAACGCCGAATTTGAGGGTTGCGGGTGTGCCCATCGAGACGTAGCTGGTCGATCCGTTGAAGCTGAGCGCCGAGTTGAGTATCCCATTGGTCCAGGTCGGTCCTCCAGTCAGGGTTCCATTATCGTGGTTGGAGGTGGAATCGTAGGCGGTGAGTCCGCTATTCTCATCTAAGGGCCAGTAGCCGGTAGAAGAGGGAGTGCTATCAATGGCATACTGGTTCTGAATCAGCGAACTGTTCAGGGCACTGCCATAGACGCGGACTTCGTCGATGCTCCCAGTGAATGGCATACTCGTGGTACTTCCTGAATGGTAGGCCCCCAAGGTGAACGGATCGGTGCTGTTAGTGGCACTTGCGCTGGTACAGGCCGCAATATTCACGCTGGTCCCCGAGACGGTCCCACAGGTTCCCGTCTGTACAGACAGCGCCTGAGCGACGCCATCCACATAGATCTGAGCCGTGTTGGCCGTCTGGTCGATGACCATGGCGGCCTGGTGCCAGTTCCCGTCGTTGAAGGTCGTCGCCGTAGTGCCGAAGGAGACCGTCGCCGCTTTGCTTCCTCCTCCGAGTTCTGCACCAATACAGCCCGCACTGCAGGTGTTGGTCGTGTTTACTCCTAAATCAAAGCCATTGCTATAACCACTCACTCCTGTACTGACGATCCGCTCGAAGACGGTCGCTGTGGTTTTGAACCAGGATATAACGGTAAAGCTCCCAGTGCCGAACTTGAGGGTCGTAGGGGTGCCCATCGAGACGTAATTGCTCGTGCCGTTGAAGCTGAGGGCTCCATTGAGTTTGCCAGTGGTCCAACTGGCACCGGTAATCGTTCCCGTATTGTTGTTGCCCGATAAATCGGCGGTAGTGGTCCCGCTCCCCTCATCTAATGGCCAGTATCCAGCGGGAGTAGAAGGGGTAGTGATCGTGAGCGTCGTGGTATCCACTGAACTCATCCCAGAACTACTGATCGTCAGGATATAGCCGGTCCCAGTCAGATTAATAGAGAGGTCGGAGAAGGTTGCCACTCCACTGACGGCGGAGACTGAAGTGGTGCCGCTGAGGGTTGCTCCTGTCGTTCCTGTACCGGACTTGATGGCTACCGAGATCGTGTTGGGATCGGAGAACGCTCCCCCTGACCCCACGTCAATCAAGCCTGCGGCAATGCTGAACGTTGCTCCTGGTACGGTGCTCGTTGGCGGTTGAGTGATCAGGCTCAGGCTCGTCTGGAACGCGAGTATCCGATGGTTATCCCAGTCAGTGATGTAGATGTTTCCATTACTTCCAATATTCACCCCATAGGGCTGATAAAGGCTAGTGGCACTGACGGTATTGGCGGTGCCGGAGGTATTGTTAACCAGGGCGGTGGAAAAGCTGCCATTTTGGCCATAGACGCGGGTGGCGGTGGTGGTGCCAGAAGGGTAGTAAAGCACGCGATTGTTGCTCCAGTCAGCGATGTAGAGATTGTTGCCCCTGTCAAGGGCAACACTCTGAGGACTGCTCAGGCTAGTGGCACTGATGGTGTTAGCGGTGCCTGCTGTGTTGTTGACTAAAGCGGTGGAAAAGCTGCCATTTTGGCCATAGACGCGGGTGGCGGTGGTGGTGCCAGAAGGATAATAGAGAACGCGGTTGTTCAAATAGTCATCGATGTAGAGATTATTGCTGCTATCGAGATCGATGCCAGCAGGTTGATTCAGGCTGGTGGTGCTGACAACGTTAGCGGTGCCTGCTGTGTTGTTGACTAAAGCGGTGGAAAAGCTGCCATTTTGGCCATAGACGCGGGTGGCGGTGGTAGTGCCAGAAGGATAATAGAGCACACGATTATTCCCGTTGTCGGCGATATAGAGATTATTGCTGCTATCGAGAGCGACACTGAGGGGATTGCTCAGGCTGGTGGTGCTGATGGTGTTAGCGGTGCCTGCTGTATTGTTGACTAAAGCGGTGGAAAAGCTGCTATTCTGGCCATAGACACGGGTCGCGGTGGTAGTGCCAGAAGGGTAGTAGAGCACGCGGTTGTTAGTAGTGTCGACGATATAGAGATTGTTGCTGCTGTCGAGAGCGATATCAAAGGGGTGATTCAGGCTGTTGGCACTGATGCCGCCGTTGTTGGCGGTGGTGGTAGTGAGACTCCCAGCCTGGCCATAGGAGCGGGTGGCGGTGGTGCTGCCGGAAGGATAGTAGAGCACGCGGTGGTGGCTCGTATCGGCGACATAGACATCCCCGCTACTATCGGTGGCGCTATTTCTGGGAAGATACAATTCAGAAGAGGTTCCCACTGTGAAGCTGCCCGCCTGCCCATAGACAGTAACGGCCTGGGGAGTGGTCGCAGAAGCGTAGGCATGTGGGGTGACACTATGTTTATATATCCAGGCTCCATCGCTAAGTAGAAAGAGAACAAGGGCTACCTTGAGAATATTTTTCCAATTTCTTTTTCTCCAAAGAGAGTGACGCATAAAATAAGACTGTTGCTTCATTTTGCACCCTTCGTGAAAGTCTAGAAAACGAGTGCCTTACAGAGAAGGTTATTCTTAGAAAAATGTAGAAGAAAGAAGAGGGCGACCAATGATGGCTGCCCTCTTCAAGCTCGATCCGCTGTAGAAGTTCTACCGTGCTTCCTTCGGCAAACGACTTTTTCATCTCCTGATGAGGGTGATTACGGCCCTGATGAGATTGCCAGGGTAGTGGTACTCGTGTATGTCCCGACCAGGGTTCCTCCAGGGATGAAGACGGTGATGGTTGGTGTTATTGTGTATGTACCCGCTCCTGTAGAAGAAGCGGCTCCGAAAAACTTGACGGCTGTCGGTGCAGTAACCGCAGCAGCAGGAATGGCGATTGGTGGCGACACTGTATTAGTCAGCGTGTCACTGGAACAGGTTCCGGCAGTGAGACAGATTGCAGTTGTGCTAGTAATAGTCGAGGCTGTCAGGGGTAGTGGTGTACTGGTGGTGCCACTGGCAAACTGCGTTGAGGTGACGGTGAGATTCCATCCAGCCGCCGCGCCTGTTAGATCATTACTTGTGAATGGCATCGTGTACGTTGCAATACTTCCTGGAGTTCCTGTGAAGGTATAGGTTCCTGTTGCAGTTTCACTCAATGAACCACTTGTGACCGATCCATGCACTGGCGGCGAGTCGGCAAAAGCGGGTATGGTCATCCCTGGCAATAGGAAGCCCCCGATGAGCATCACGAGCAGCAAACCACTCTTAGAAATGTGGTGGAAATGTTTTGTTAGATGGAACATGTTTATCCTCCTAAAGATTTATATATAACTACCCTGATCACTAATGAGAGGGTAAAAGGAGCAGTAAACGCATCACGTGACGCGATATTGCTTGCTGCTCCTTCCTGGATGCGGCGTGCCGTTCACTGTCCTCTTCTATGGTCCGGAGACGATCGAGAGGGTAACTACACCTGAATATGACGCCAGGAATGTGACGGCAGGAATGGCAACGGTGATGGTTGGGGTAATCGTGTATACTCCTGAGGCGGAAGCCGCTGCTATTGAGAAGAACTTGACGGCTGTCGGTGCGGTAACTGGTGCAGCAGGAATGGCGGTTGGTGGTGTCACTGTATTGGTCAAGGAAGCTTGCATACAATTTACGCCTGCTCCACCACCAGCGGTACAGACATTCGTTACGCTAGTAATAGTCGAAGCCGTTACTGGTATGGTATGAGCTCCTGAAGTAAGCTGTACGGAGGTAATGGTGAGATTCCATCCGGCAGCCCCACCAGTCGTATCACTCACTGAAAATGGCATCGTGAATGTTGCTGTCGAGCCTGGAGTTCCAGAGAAGCTATATGGCCCTGTTGCCGTTTCACTCAATGAACCTGCATTGACTGTTCCATTCACTGTTGGAGAGTCGGCAAAGGCGGCTGTACCCATTCCTGGTAGCAAGAAGCCTCCTATGAGGAGTATCGTGAGTAGCAAGCCGCTCTTAGAAAGGTAACGAAAACACTTTGTCTGATGCCACATGGCTATCCTCCTGAGAAATTTTTGTATCACTATTTTAATTACTACAGTTCTAAATCTATTGCTAGTATATATGGTTCCACTTTTTCCAGATTTGCCGTCGATTGTTCTCTTGAACCTTACTTTCTATTATCGGCAGCCTTTTATTTTTCTTTATTTAAAATGTTCCCTTTTGGAAACGACCTTCTCATAAGGTGATTACTGACCAGATGAGATTGTTAGAATAATGTTACTTGTATATTTCCCAATTAACGTTCCTCCAGGAATGACGACGGAAATGGTTGGTATGATTGTGTATATACCTGCTCCCGTAGAAGCAGGGGTTCCGAAAAACTCGACTGGTGGCGGCGGCGTTCCCTGGGCAGATGGAAGGGCGACTATTCCTGTTATGGTATTCGTCAGGGTGGGATTGGAACAGGTTCTGGGGATGGTACAAGTTGCAGTTGTGCCAAGAATGGTCGAGGCTTCCGCAGGTATCGTGCCGGCTGAACCTGTAAACGTTGTTGAACTGATGGAGAGATGCCATCCCTCCTCAGTCCCTCTTAGATCATTGCTTGTGAACGGCATTGTGTATGTTATAGTGCTCCCCGGAGTTCCTGTGATGCTATATGATACCTCTGTATTTCCACCCAATGAACCCGCAATGATCGTTCCGTTTATTGTTGGAGAGTCGGCAAAAGCGGGTGTGGTCGCTCCCGGCAATAGGCAGCGTCCTATGAGCAACATCACGAGTAGCAAACCACCTTTAGAAATGTGGTGGAAATGTTTTGTCTGATGTACCATAGCTATCCTTCTGAAAAATTTTGTATCGCCATTTTCATTCTTGACCTTGCTTTCTACTATCGGCGGTTTCTTTTTTTTCTTTAATATATTTTTCCCTCTTCAGTTTTAGCCATATGTGACGAATAGAGAGAAATGAGATATTCGTAAGGATTGGCTCTGAACGAAATCTTTCGCCTGAGTGTCATTTTGATCAATATGTATAAAGATTATAGACGGTCTCTCCGTGGCGGATTTCTCATACACTAAAGCGGATGACAGTTGTCAGAAGCAGAGACACGTTTGTACAAGAGCTTGCCGTATTACACGGTCTTGATTGGAGAAATCAATGAAACAGCAACCTTCAACTTTTTTTGTAGGTGGAAATCGCAAGGTTTTTTTATGTGAGATATTATGCAGTGTAGTCCTCTGCGTAACCTCCTTTGGCGCAATGGGGATGAGTGCTCCGACGCATGTCGCTGCTGATGGACCAAGTTTAGGTATACAACCGGCCTTTTTTGATCCTAAGCAGCCCCTCACGCGATCCTACTTCATTTTCCACAGCACTCCCGGATCCCATTTTAAGAGTGCGGTTCGTGTAAGCAATACTGGGACAACAGCGGGCTATGCATCGCTCTACGGCACAGATGCAACTACTGGTACAACCAGTGGAGCGGTCTATTTGGGGCACAATAGTAAGCCACAGGATGTTGGTGCCTGGATCAGTCTATCTGTGTCCTCATTCACGCTCGCGCCGGGGCAGAGCCGATCTGTTCCCTTTGCAGTCACGCTTCCCCAAAATGTCCGTCCGGGTCAGCATCTGGGGGGCATTGCTATGGAGGTGACCCCTGTTACTGCGGCAGCGACTCCCACTCAACAGAGTGGCCAGATGCAGATCAAAACACGCATCGTCACTGTAGTCGCCGTTGAGATGATCCTGCCAGGAGCACCAGTTGAGGCACTAAGTGCTACCGGTATCCAGGGAGGGGGAATGAATGACTATCAGACGCTGGCGCTGAACCTGCATAACACAGGAACAATGATGGTCAAACCACATGGCACCCTGCAACTCTATGATGCTCAAAAGTCTCTCCTGCAAACCGTGCCGATTACGATGGATACGTTCTTACCAGCAACCTCGATCAATTATCCCGTCTATCTGAAGAAGGCGCTTGGAGTGGGGAAATATCAAGGTCAGCTAACGTTAACATATGGAAGTAATCACGTCCTACAATACAATACGTTTTTCTCCGTTACAGCTCAGCAACTCCAACAAGCTTTTCCGACCAATACCGGGAAGCTTCAGGCACCCCAGACAAGCGCGCCGGCGAGTAGCTCAATACCATGGTGGATGTTTGTAATCGGCGGATTTTTCGTGCTCTGTGGCCTCCTTTTCTTGTTCCAGCAAAGTCGCCGTTTTGCCCTGTCACGTAAGAAGAACAACACGTAAGAAGAGCAAAGAGATATAGGATTAACGCTTCTCTGTGCGAATGGCGGAGGTTTTCTGGCTCGGTTCGGTAAAAAAATACGATGCATCAGCGTAGCGATCCACTTTAGAGGGTCCATAACTTATTGAAGAATATCGCCCATTCTCGCGTGATAAACTCTTCAATAAGTTATGGACCCTCTAAAGTGGATCGCTACACTGGAAAATTCACTCGAAACGATATATAGTACAGCGTTGCATACTAATGCCCGTAGAGGGGAAGCGCCATTTTCGCCCTTGATCGGTTTCGTCGCCATTCAAGCGCCGACCGGGAAGCCACCTGCCAGCGTCATAGGTTCCTTCATCGACGACGCTAAGACCTGCCAGTGCGGGACCTGCTGTGGTTGGTCGGAAGGAGATCCCGAAGCCACAACCTACGCCGATAAATGTATCTGCGCTGAGGGCAATGACAAGACCATAGCCGAACTCAGTGCCATTGCCCCAGATCTTATCAAGTGCAATTTCCAGTTCGTACTGCTCCGTCCGCCAGGTAAAAGCAGGATGATCCTTGTCGAGGAGAATGCCAGTTGTGGCATCACGACCCTGATGTGCAAGAATGAGAGGTGCAAGCTGTTTTAGAAAGGCGTATGTCCTGCTGAGAGGCGCATTTTCAGGATTCTCGATGCTATCAACGGCAAATGGTGAGGTGCCAATTGCATTATGCTGCCCAATCGCGTAAAAAATGTTGCGTGCACCAATCTCATCGGGGCGCGTTTCTGGAATGAAGAGCGGATTGCCGCGCCGGGTATAGAGTTGGCACCACACGCTGAAATTGAGCGCATAGATGTCGGGAGTCAGAAAATCGAGGTGGGGTGCTCCAGCAAACCAGATATCGAAGACCTCAGGTAGCGGACCACCATGCAGCCACTCATCTGGTTTCTGCCCTGCCTGTCGTAGCCAGGTATTCACAAACATTGGCAACGCATAGTAGTTCTTCCCGGCCTGCACAACTTTGTCGATATAGCGAGCATAATTCCAGGCCATGAAGATTTCATCTGTATCTGGGCCGCTTCCAAAGATCTCTTCCCAACTGCCGGAGGTCTTCAAGCCATGCGCCATCCAACGCTGCTGAAGCTCGGGTGCCAGTTCGCTCTGATGCTCTTTGAGTTGCCTCATCAACTCTTGCGGAACAGGTCCAGCGAAGGCTGCATTTGCGATGTCACTACAATCACGAGAAGCAAATTGCACGCCGACCTCGTTTTCTACCTGGACCATGATCACCGTATGATGAGTGCTATCTACCGCACGAATATGCTGCATGAGTGCTGCAAAGGCCGTTGCATCCGCCTGCCAGTTTGCCTCTGCAAGGGTCGAAAGAACTTCGGTACTTGTGCCATCCTGCAACTGGATGCGTGGAAATCTGCGATAGTCCTGCTTCACCCACGTGGGAATATAGCTGGATGTGCCATTCTTCCAACTGCCAAACCAGAGCAAGATGAGCCGTAAGTTATGTGTACGAGCATCCTGTAAGAGGGCATCAACCAGCGTGAAATCAAACGTGCCCTCTTCCGGTTCGATGAGTTCCCAGGAAACAGGAGTCAGTACTGTATTGATGTTCAATGCCAGCATGCGTTCCCAGATGGGCGTCATATAGGCAATGCTTGATGCACTGGAATTACGGAGCTCGCCACCAAGAACGAGAAATGGTTCTCCGTCCACGATAAGTTGTAGTGCATTTCCCTGTCTACGTAGATGGGGTATCGTCGTATCTTGCATTGATTTTTCCTGCTGCATTGCTGTGCTAACCTTTCTTGGACAACTATGAACTACCTGGTTGTATTATATCCTCCATTTTTTTTATAGCTTCGCCGAGATTAAGGGGATGGCCACCAATGCGCAGAAGATACCGAGTCCCTGGATGCGCGTCACGCGCTCTTTCACAACGATTGCTGCCAATAGTACAGTTGCTGCTGGATAGAGAGAGGAGAGGACTGCTGCTACATCGAGGCGACCAATATGGGTAGCCAGAACGAAAAACGCATTCCCGATGGAGTCGCAAACTCCTGTAAGCACCACGAGAAGAGCCACCGTTCTTTTGGGTAGCATCTTCCGCAGTTGGAAGCGACCTGATATCAGCAAAAAGAGCATGGAGACGAGACGTGCAATCGCCAGAGGCCAGAAGGTCGAGGCCGTGTTCAGGCGACTAATGAGAATGAAGAAGCAGCCGAATGCACAACCAGATAGCAATGCCAGTCCGAGCCCCTCTGGTCGTCCCTGTGCTCGTTCTGGCCGTGAGATGAGTCCTATCGCCAGCAATGCCAGAACAAAGCCACCCAACTGTAAAAGACTGGGCAGTCCTTCCGTCAATGCGCTAAAGAGCACCGGAAAGCCAGCAGTCAGGACTGCCGAAACAGGAGCGATAATTCCCATACGTCCTACCGCGAGTGCTTTGTAGAATGCAACCAGTCCTATAGTCCCGGCAATGCCAGCCAGTCCTCCCCATAGCAGGCTGACTAGAGAAGGAAACGGCTCTCGCCAGATCAGTGCAAGCGCGACAAGCAGTACCGCACCAACGGCATAAGCGGCGAATACGACAATTGACGCATTTTCACGACGTGAGGCGAGGCCTCCACTAAAATCGCCGCTCCCCCAAAAAGGGATGCAGCAAGGCCAAAGACGATAGTAGCGAGGGCATGGGTCATGGTATCTCTCCTTGGGAGTTGAACGAATAAGCATAGAATCCCTAAACTATGGAAAATGTCATCAAGGTAGGGACCAGATTTATCGCGTCTAGCAATTTATTGAAGAGTTTATTCCTGCGAGGATAAGCGAGTTCTTCAATAAATTGCTAGACGCGATAAATCTGGTCCCTACACTGGAAATTCTGCCTGGTGGGGAGTATTTGTATATCGTTTCATATCATACCACTAAACGAATTTGACCCATAAGTTTCCGCAACGTTTTCTAACGTGTTATTATTAAATGTGTTATCCTTACGGGGTAATAGGCTCAGTAGGATAGCAGTCTATTCGCAAACAAATCTTTTCTTGGGGGAAGATGGTATGATGCAACAAACACCACCACCAACGAATAATCAAAGTGCAACGATCAATCCAATATCACAATCACGAACAAATAATCAAGTTGCCGATCCAGCACTACAGAAGCCACTTAAAAACGAACTCAAAATGGAACGGTACAAATATATTTTGCAGCAACTGCAAATGCTCAATGATAATTCCCATAAGTATCTAACGCTGTTTCAGACGCTGGCAACCTTTATTGTAGGTGGGGGTACATATTTGTTTGTGAGTTGGCGTAGCTTTCACATCAGTCCAGCCGTAGCCAGAACAAGCATGCAAGGGCTGGTTGGATTGCTTATACTGATGACCCTATTCATTATTGTCTCATTGGCGAGCGGCATTTCTAGCTGGTTTGATTATCGTAAGGCGGAACTTAAAATGCTGGATGAAGAGGTTGGTGTCGGTTTTCGCAATGCTCCACGCCTGCGCGATTGGTGGCGCTGGTATGAGGTGCACATGATGATCTTTATCTTTCTTATAGTTTTGTTTATTGTGATTTTTGTGGAGACGCAGATTATCCCACAGATTTAGATGCCACGTTTAGCGATCGCCCGCCACCGCAATCTCTTCCAACCGTAACGAGAGCAGACGCGAAACGCTATCACGCATTGATACGCCATAGATCACCTGTGCCGCAGTCATCGTTACACGATTATGGGTGATCACGATAAATTGTGTGCGCTGCGCGAGACGTTTGAGGATGTCGCAGAAGCGTGCCACATTTGACTCGTCGAGGGCGGCATCCACTTCATCGAGCAGGCAGAACGGTGGCGGATTGATCTCCAGCAGGGAGAAGAGCAACGCCGCCGAGACCAGGGCACGTTCACCGCCGGAGAGTAGCGAGAGATCCTGCACTTTTTTGCCGGGCGGCTGCACGATCACGTCGATGCCCGTGGGCATACTGGATGGCATCGGTGAATCATCTTCGCTTTTGGCGTGCGTCAGTTCCAGGCGTGCATGTCCACCGTTAAAGAGGGTGGTGAAGTGTTCGCGGAAACGGGCGTTGACGGCCTGAAAAGTAATCTCGAACTGGTGCGCCATTGTGACATCAAGCTGGCCGATGATAGAACGTAGATGCAGCGTGGCCTGATCCATATCGTTGATCTGGGTGGTGAGAAATTCGTAGCGTGTACGTGTCTCCTCATACAACTGGGGCGCGTTGATGTCGCAGCCTCCCATGGCTTTGAGACGGCTACGGAGCGTATCGATGCGTCGACGCAATTTACGTAACTGAGACTCCTCTTCTTCGGTGAGAACGGTTGGATCGGTTGCCTGGGGAGTGTGGCCGTTCTGCTGGTTGGCTTCCTCGCTCTCAGTGTCGTTGCTCAGCTTAGCGTTTGCCAATTCTTTAGGATCATCGACGCCTATTTCTTCGCGCATCTGCTCCAACAGGACTTCGACGGCATCGCGTGCACGCTGGCTCTCCAGTAGTGATCGGCGATAGATTGCTTCCTGTTCGGTCATGGTAGAGTGCATCTTCATACGCTGCTGCTCTACTGTGGAGATTTCCTGATCGATCTCGCCAAGTTTGCTCTCAATAACGCGGAGTTCGTCGGCCAATGTGTGCGTTCTCGCGCGTGCATGTTCCAGTTCGCCGCGTTGACTGGTCAGGGCTTCTTGCAAGCTCAAGTGGCGCTGCTCGGTTTCTTTTGTGCGTGCCACTTGCTGCTCGACCTGGGATTTAAGATCCTGTGCCTGTGCCTGCTGGAAAGAAAGTTGTTGGTGTAACGCCTTTGCTTCCTGGCGTTTGACTGCGAGAGCGGTTCTGGCCTTGCCCAACTGATCTTGCTGACGGCGATAGGCAATGGCGCGTTCCTCCATCTCGTGCTGCAACTCCTCGACGAGACCAGACATCTCGCGCTGTGATTTCTCATGGGCACGTACGCGCTCTTGACCGGAGACGACTTCCTGCTCAAGCCCTGCAACTTCGGAGGCCAGTTGTTGTTCGACCGATGCTGCCAATTGGATCTCTGTTTGCAGGCGCTCATATTCACGCTGCGAGTTATTGACTACTTTAGTGAGTTCGTTGATGCGCCCCATCATCTTTTGTAGTTCTTTATCGAGGGCATTTTGTTCGGCGCGGCGTCCTTCCTGAGTGCGTTGTACCTCGTTCAGCATCGCATTGAGCTGATCGATCAGGGCTTTATGTTGTTCCAGTTGTTGCGGCAAATCGCGTAGTTCGCGTTCGTGGGCCAACAATCCTTGTTGCGACCCACCATCCTTGCCACCGCCGCCAGTGAGCCAGCCCGCGACGTGTAGCACCTCGCCGTTGAGCGTGACTACGGATTGAAAGGGGAGATCGCTATCGCCCGAAATGCTGAGATTGAGTATCCATGCCAGCAACTCGCGTGCCGTGGGGAGATCGCGTGCGATGACGATGCCGCGCAACATTCTGCTGAAGAGTGTGCGATAGCGTGGTTCACATTGAATAATGCGCCAGGCGAAACCGGAGATCTTCTCTTGCAGGTCGGGTACTGCGCTGATAAAACGTTGCAGTACGGCCTCCTCTTCTTGCTGCTGAATGCGGCCAACCTCTCCATCGTCTTCATCGTCCTCTTCATGTTCCATCCACACGACCATCGCCTTGCCAGCCTTCGCATTTTGCAGATAGTCCAGGCACTGTTGCGCATCTGTAAGCGTCTGGACGACGACGGCCTGGACATAGGGACCAAGAGCGGCCTCTAATGCCATCTCCATGCCAGCCGGCACCACGCCCAATTGAGGGACGGGACCGATCAGTCCTGAGACCTTATTGCCTGCTCGTAACAGTGCGCGGACGCCATCGTTATATCCGCTCAGACTCTGCCGCCAGTTTTTCAACATGTTCAGGCGGTCAGAGATGGTGCGGCGTTGCCTTTCGGATTCGGCAACGGTAGATTTGAGGCGATCCGTTTCTTGCTGAGCGTCAGCAATGGCGCGGGCCAGCGCCTGTTTCTGGAGCGTCACCTGTTGCTCTTCGTTGCGAAGCGTATTCAGGCGTGCGCGTTCGTCTACCATGCGTGTCTCGACTGTGCGCAGTGATTGTTGGGCGTTGGCTATCGTATCGCGGCGTGCGGCAAGGGTGCGGTTACGTTCACCGAGTTGTTTTTGCAGGCGGCCCAGTTCGCTCTGACTGGAACCGAGACGCGCCTGGACCTGGATCAGATCGCTTTGTGCACCACGCAGGCGACGCTCGTCCATTTCATATTCTTTTTGGGCCTTTGTGACCTCTACTTCCAAGGTTGCCAGCTTTGCAGAATCGTTATCAATGGCTTCATCGGCGAGATCGCACTGTTCCTCAAGGTCGATGCTCTGCTTCTGGGCCGCGATCAGGCGTTCCCGCAGGCGACGCTCTTCCTGCTGGATGTCGTTACGTTGACGTTCTAATCCGACGATGCGCTCTTCACTGACGGCCAGATCGCGCTCGAATCGCTTTACCGTATCATTGGCATCGGCATGCGTTTTGCGTACCTCGCCGATCTGTAGCTGCGTTTGCTGGCGTGTTGCACGTAAGGTGTTGATCTGTTCGTCCAGTCCCTGCAATACCACTTCCAACTGACGAACTTTGTGTGACTGCTCCTGTTCGGCCTGTTCTGTACGCTCACGAATCGTGTGTAAGCGTCGCCATTGCAATGCATACCACGCCAATAACACTTCCTGTAGCTCGTTATTAAGCTGTCCATATTCGACGGCACGACGTGCCTGTTCAGCGAGGGGAGCCAGGCGCGGCTCGATCTCGCTCACGATGTCGCGCAAGCGGTCCAGATTCTGCTCGGTCTGTTTGAGGCGATTCTCGGCATCGGTGCGCTGAACTTGAAAGGGACGAATGCCAGCCGCATCCTCGAACAGGCCACGCCGCTCTTCCGCTCGTAGACTTAAGGCGGCATCGATTAACCCCTGACCGACAACGGTATATGAATCGTGTCCGATACGTGCCTGGGCTAAGAGAAGTAGCACATCTTTGAGGCGCACTTTCTGTTTATTGATGAGGTATTCGTTTTCGCCTGAGCGATAGCTACGCCGTGTAACAGTGATCTCGCTATATTCGGAGGGGACCCAACCTGTGCTGTTATCCAATGTGAGCGAGACTTCGGCCATGCCCAACGCGGCTTTCCCGTGTCCGCCAATGAAGATGATGTCGTCGCTTTTCTTGCCGCGCAACTGGCGCATGCTCTGTTCGCCGAGCACCCAGCGCATCGAGTCGGCGACATTCGATTTGCCTGCACCATTTGGTCCCACCACCGCTGTAATACCGGGACTAAATTCGAGGACTGTGCGAGATGCAAAGCTCTTGAAGCCTAACATTTCCAGGCGTTTAAGATACACGGATTGGTTCGGTCCCTTTCTACGATGTTTCTGGACATGATGATACCATAGAGTGTTGTTTGCGTCGAGTAGGTTGAGGCATCTCACTTATAACGGCGATAGCAACAGGTTTCCTATTGTCTCTCCCCAGGTTTAGCAAACGTAATACAAATAGATTTAGCACAACCAGAAAACACTTAAAGGCATAGCCACCATGTTTCTCTTTATTTCCATCCCTGGCCTGGCTCGCACGATCCTGATTGCGTCGATCACTATATTGACCTTGCTTGGTATTATGACGCGCCCATTTAAATTGAATGAAGCCGTATTCGCACTAGCTGGTGCTGGTTTGCTGCTCATTCTAGGCCTGATCAAGCCTGTAGATGCGATGACGACGCTCTTTAGTGACTGGAATACCTTTCTCTTTTTTCTCGGATTAATGAGCCTGTCAGCACTGGCGGAAGTGGCTGGCTTTTTCGATTGGCTGGCTATGCAGGCGGCACGGCTGGCTGGAAATAGTTCGCAACGGCTGTTCCTGAATACGTTTCTGCTCGGTACCCTTATCTCGATGTTTCTTTCCAATGACGCGACTGCGTTGATCCTCACTCCCATCGTCTATACCCTGGTCACGCGGCTACGCCTGCCAGTGTTGCCATTCCTCTTTGCCTGCACGTTTATTGCGGATACCGCGTCGTTTCTGTTACCTGTGAGCAATCCGATCAACATTATTGTAACCTCGCGTTTTCCACTGGACCTGTTTACGTTTTTACGCCTGCTATTGTTGCCATCGCTCGTAGTCATTGGTATAAATATAGGGGTGTTTTTCTTGCTCTATCGTCGCCAGTTGCAGGGGCAATTTGATATCAAGCGCCTGCCTGCAATGGAGACTGTGATCAAAAATAAGAACTATTTTCGCTATACATGTAGCGTGTTGAGCCTGGTTGCGATTACCTATATCGTGGCTTCGGCGTTGCAGTTGCCGCTCTCGCTTGTCGCGCTGAGTGGTGCGCTGCTGCTCCTGATCGGTGCTCTACGTTGGAAGCAGACCACCATGCGCGATGTGAGCAAGCAGATATCATGGTCTATTTTTGGTTTTATTGCGGGTATGTTTATTGTTGTGCGTGCTTTAGAAGGGAGCGGTCTGACGGCAGCGTTTGGGGAAGTGCTGGTGCATTTCTCTGGTCATACGACATTTGGTGCCGTGATGGTGGGTACACTGGGTGCTGGATTGGGAACCAATCTAATTAACAATGTGCCGATGGCTGTTGTACTCAACTCAGCACTGGGTGGTGTGCAGCATGTTGCGCCATCGACGCACCTGGCTTTTGTGGCGGCGACGATCTTTGGTTGCGATCTCGGACCCAATTTGACGACGGTGGGTTCGCTGGCGACAGTGCTATGGCTGCTTATTTTGCGTCGCCGTAACATCGATGTGTCAGGGCTGGATTATTTCAAGGTTGGTATTATTGTAACTCCCCTGATGCTGATTGCAGGGGCATTGACGATCTGGTTATTATTACCATGAATTTGCCAGAGAGGATGAAGCTATGCGCGTACTTTGCTGTCTGGATGGGCAAAATATTGAACAGATCAGTGATACTGTCTCTTCTTTTCTTTCCAGGGAAGATCTCACGCTGGGATTGCTCTATGTCGTTGATAGTGGGCCACAGGTAGATATGGAGCGCCAACGAGGGCGTTTGCTGCGGTCGCGTGATCTTGCCAGACCACGCCTTGAGCAGATGCATCAGGCAGAGCAGGAGGCGGCACAAACTATTCTTGAAGAAGGAAAACGCTATCTTAACGGCGCTGAGACGCTTCGGCGTGAAGGACGCCCGGAGCGTGAAATCGTAAATTGTGCCGCCGAATGGCATGCTGACCTGCTTGTGGTGTGTCCGCGCTCACGTCAGGACCGTAATCTAGAGTTAGGGCCAAAGTCGGTTGGGCACGTCGCCCGCTTCGTTCTGGATCACGCACCCTGTCCGGTATTACTGGTACGTTCCCTGACGCGGGGACAATTTCCAATCGATCCAAAGCCGCCGAAGCCTCCAGAGCGATGATTGTTTCCATGATAGGGCGTTGTATTCAAACCATGATGTTCCCATTTTTCAAAAACAACGTCTCATCAACCCACACCTCACCCTGTGTGCGCAGGTCGCAGATCATATCCCAGTGTAGCGCTGAATGATTCAAGCCACCAGTCTCGGGATAACTATTGCCTAATGCCAGATGAACCGTCCCGCCCATTTTCTCATCAAAGAGAATGTTTTTCGTGCCTCGTGTGATACGCATATTATTGCCGAACGCAAATTCTCCCAGATAGCGTGCCCCTTCATCCAATTCTAGCATCTGCAAGAGATAATCCTGTCCCTGCCGCGCACTGGCCTCCGTTACCTTGCCGTCACGAAAAACCAGTCGTACACCTTCAACGGCACGTCCATCATAGGTCGAGGGTATGTCATACTGAATCACGCCGTTCGCACTATTTTCGATTGGCCCCGTAAAGAACTCACCACTTGGAAAATTGCGTTTGCCATCGCTATTGATGAAGATACGATCCTCAATTGAGAGAGTTAGATCAGTTCCCTCGCCCAGAATATGCACCCGCTTACGTCCTTTGAGCCAATCGACGAAGCGTTGCTGCTGTACAGATAACTCGCGCCAGCGTGCGACCGGATCGGGATCATTCAGGAAACAGACATCAAAGACGAATTCCTCGAATTCATGCAGGGACATGTTGCTATCCTGGGCGTACGCAACCGTAGGATAGAGCGTCAGACTCCAACGAAACTTTCCTTCCTGCTCTCGTTGGTGTACTTGTTGCCATGCTCCTCGACTCGCCTGTCGCCGTAGGGCCGCACGTGCCGGATCAACGTTGCTCAGCGCTTTGGTGTTGCTACTGGATAGAATGCTCAATCTTGCATCTATCTTTTCTGCGATTGCATCCTGTAGCGGCGAGGCCCAGGTCAGTTGTGCATCGTTGCCCTCGCGCAACAAAATCTCGTCCAGGCTCTCTACATTGAGCACAGGTACAGGATGTGCTCCTGCATGCAAGACTTCGCGATAGACGGCCTCGACCAGTGGTAGTGCCTCTGATGTTGCCATAATAGCCACTGTTTCGCCAGGCTTGATATAGAGTGAATACTCTATCAGCGCCTTTGCCCAGCGCTCTAAACGAATATCTTGCATAAAAACACATCCTTTTTGTATAGTATCTTTTTTAGATATTATAACCTAGTTTAACTGAGGACATCCACCCTGATTGGCTGTGAAGTTGAACGTGACCGTGACGCCATCCTTCACGGTGAGCAGGCCAAAGATGCTGGGTGCGCTAAAACCAAAATCTTTCATATAGACAAGGGATTTAGCGATGCCAGTGATCGTCTTGCCACTCTGTTGCCCCTTTACTGTGAAGGTTTCCGTATGGGTTGTGTTGTGTACCGTCATCGCACCAGTGAGCTTGAATGTGCCGGTGGAGGCGACCTGGGGAGTTTTCACGACAAATGTTGCCAGTGGATAGCTGTTGGAATCCAGCCAGTTACCCTTGATTGCATCATCACGACGGGAAGAATCGCTGGTCAATGTCTGCAAGTTGACCGTTACCTTCAGAGCAGTAATAGTTGGTGTTCCTTGTGATTGAAGGGCCAATCCACCTTGAATTGAACTGGTTTTGCCTATCGCCTCATTTGGTAAAGGCTTGCTCAGAAATTGTTCCTGCACTTCATAAGAGGCATATGATTGGTTCGCATCAATAGTGTAAACCTGCGAGCCGGCAGGGGCGGCTGCACAGGTGGTGCTAGTCGTCGCTGTTGTCTGTGCTGTAACCTGAGTGCTGGTACTCACTGGCGTGGCGCTGGCATTCTGGGTAGTGGTGGTGCTACTGCCACAGGAAGCAAGTATGCCCATGAAAGCTATTGTGAGAAATAGAACGGGAATACGTCGGTACATGCGTTATTTGCCTTTCAAAATCGGTAATCGAATGGAAGTTTTTCTGTGTTTTGTTACAAACACATGTTTCAGTTTGTATACTATCCCATCCATATCAAAAAATGAACAGAAGAATGTAAATAAAGTGTGTGATAGTTGATCTGTGCCGGATTAAAAACCGGGTTGGAGCCAATCTTTATTTGCCATGTTTTTTTGCACACTGGCAATATAATTGAGGGAGTTTCCATACCAATCACCCGAAAACCATCTCCCAACACATCCCCAGATATCGCCAGCATGATAGCCATTGCCCAACCACGTTTCTTTTCCTTCAAAACATGAACGCAAGACGGCCAGCATATAATCTACATTAAATGCGGTGCTTTCATAGGCATAGGGCCAGGTACCAGGATGCGTTGGGGGAATATTAGCGCCTTTGACCTGCAGAATGCCGACGCTCTGGCAACCGTGTGTTGCAGCAACCGTTCCCCCCAGACAATCTCCCAACGTTGATTGATGCCAGTGGCTTTCCATCTCGGCCTGCGCCCTTACGATATCCTCGTCGATGCCCCACTTGCACGCACCCCACTGCAAAATTTCGTCGGTCGTTCCCGTAAAGTTTCCAGTTACTCTTTGCTCATAGCCATATGGCTTCAAATAACTGCCTGTCAGTCGATATCCTTGTATGTATACATTGGTGTGATTGGCTGTGGCATTGTCAGGACGCGGCTCCCAGCTTGATTGTCGCACACTGGCGGCGCAGGTTGTATCGTTGGGCAGTGAACTTCCCGCTGGAAGGGTAGTAAATCTTCCATTATTGATTGGGGAAGGGGGCGCAGAAGAAATAGGAGGGGTTGCCCCTGAAACTGCTATTGGGGTGGTTATATGGGTAGCTTTTAGAACTGGTTTAAGTTTTGCAGTTGCTACAGATGTGGGTTTTGCGCTTATCTGTAATTGTAATGTCTGTACAACTGGTAGTGGAGTACGTGTTGGAACTGGTGGTGTTGTCTGTGTTTTCACAGCGAGCGTTTCACCACAGCCACTCAACAAGGTAATGAGAGTGAGAAGTAAGAGAATATAACTACTTTTATATTTACTTTTCATAATCTATATATTAATCTGAGACTAGATTTCGGTGCAAAAAAATCGCAAAAAATGAGAGTTTTGGGCTAACTATCTCCGAGCTCTCGCCTGCTCCTGGAGAAAAGCAAGCAGTACTGCATTGACCTCCTCAGCACGCTCCTGCTGTATCCAGTGGCCGCAACCAGGCAGAACCTTTGTCTGAAGCGCTGGCACCCAGAGCCGCATTTGCTCGATCCACGTGTCTGGGCCTACCAGCTCAAAAAGGGGATCTTGTCCACCACAGAGAAAAAGGGTAGGTTGCGTGATTTGGGCATTGATGTAGGCTGCCAACAGTTCCCAGTTTCGATCACTATTCCGATACCAGTTTAGTCCGCCGATAAAGCCCGTGCGGGAGAACTCCTGGATATAGTATGCCAGGTCGATCTCCGTCAGCCAGGGCGGCAAAGAAGCGGGTAGACCTACGTGTGCCAGAGGATCGTCCGTTGGCTCGGAGAGCACCGGGTGCCAGCGCTCAGACACGTCCGCGTCTCCGGATGCGCCCCACAAAAATCGGCGCATGGTTGTGGCGACATCGCGTTCAAGCGCAACCTCGGCCACGCCAGGCTCCTGGAAATACAACTGATAGAAAAACTGGCCTTTGAACCTTTGTCGCCAGCTCTGAGTGGGTCGTAGCGTGCCCTTTGCTCCCTGGAGCGAACGACGGGGAATGTAGGGAGAACTCATTGTCACCAGGACGGGAAAGAGATCTGGGCGCATTAGTGCCGCCTGCCAGCAGACGTTACTGCCCCAGTCGTGACCAATGAGAGTCGCTTGAGACTCACCCAGTGCTTCAAGGACGCCGACCAGGTCACCAACCAGGTGAAGCAGTGTGTACGCCTCTTGCTCAGCAGGCTGGTCTGTTTGTCCATAGCCGCGCATATCGAGCGCGACGACGTGGTAGCCAGCCTCAGCCAGGACCGGGATCTGCTTGCGCCAGGAGTACCAGAGTTCGGGAAAGCCATGACAAAGCAGGAGGAGCGGGCCAGTCCCTTGCTCGACCATATGGAGACGCAGACCGTTCGTTTCAATAAATCGATGCGACACCCCATCCAGGTGAACAGACGTGTGATCCGTTGCCATGACATTGCCCTTTTCCCTGTAAAACAACTCCTGTCTCATTCTATCTAAACGTACCGCAGAAAGCAACGTTCCCATGCAACCGATCTGAGCTTCCCATGCTTGCTTTTCCCCTCTTCCCCTTTCTTGCGAACTGTTTTTTGTAGGAAGAGGTTCTCGCCTTGGAAAGCCCTGCCTTCTTCACGTCCTTTTGAAAGAGCCAGGGGATTCCAATGATTGGCCCAAAAATCCTATCATTGACCTGAAGAACCGTCGAACATTCACGCTATTTACCATCCGATTGATCGCGCCCGCGTGTGGAATTATCCATTCCACACGCGGGCGCGATCAATCGGACCCCTACAATGTTTGGTCAGGCGCGTTCCAAGCGCTTTCAGAATCGCGCGTTTTGACAGCACAACCGTCATCTGCCCACGATATGCTTTAGAGCCATGAATATCCTCCACAAGCTCCAACCCATCGGTGGCATGCTTAGCTGCCTCCGCAACAGTTGCTTCATCCAATTTTTTGCCTACAAGTGCGTTCTCAACAGCACTGGCGCGTACAGTTTTTGTGGATGCGCCAGTGATAGTGACACTTGCGGCTGAACATGTTCCGTCATTGCCCAATGTAATCACCGCTGCACAGCCCGTAACTGCATAATGCGAAGCTTTATTCTCAAGTTTCATATATGCAGTTCCTGTATGGGCTGGCAACACATGGAAGCGTAGCTCAGTGAGGATTTCATCAGGCTCCAGGGCCGTTGTGAAGGTGTCAATGAAGAAATCATCCGCTGCAATCGTGCGCGTTTCATTTGCCCCTCGTACAACCATGTGTGCCTTGAGGGCCAGAATGATGGCTGGCATGTCACCGGCGGGATCCGAGTGTGCCGCGCTACCACCGAGCGTGCCGCGATTGCGTACCTGCTGATCGCCGATGACCGATGCCGCGTCGGCCAGAGCGGCAAAATGACTCCTCAGCAGTTCCGAGCGTGCCATGCTTGTATAGGTTGTGAGCGCACCTACGGCAATGACATCGCCTTCTTCACGAATGTATGATAATCCGTTAACGCGTCCGATATCAATCAAGTGACTGGGTTGTGATAAGCGTAATTTCATGGTTGGAAGCAGGCTGTGACCTCCCGCCAGGATTTTTGCCTCGTCACCGTATTCTTTTAACAGCTTGATCGCCTCATCCACCGTTTGTACTGGATGGTAATCAAATGGTGCTGGAATAGACATATTCTCTATCTCCTCTATGCTTGTTGCTGTTGAATGGCACGCCACATTTTCTCTGCATTGAATGGCATATCAATGTGTGCAACGCCGAGCGCATCAGCTACGGCGGCGACCACTGCTGGTGTCGAACCTATCGTTCCCGCCTCGCCGACTCCCTTGACTCCCAATGGATTGACGGGTGTTGTCGTCACGGTATGGTCCAGTTCGAACTGTGGGAACTCGCTGGCAATCGGCATGGCGTAATCCATGAGCGTTGATGTCAGGAGTTGCCCGTCTTCGTTGTAGCTGACGGCTTCCCAGAGTGCCTGTCCCACACCTTGTGCGATGCCGCCGTGAATCTGCCCCTGCACAATCATGGGATTCAATTGGCGTCCACAGTCATCGACCGCGACGAAACGCGTCAGTTTGACCTCGCCAGTTTCTTTGTCGATTTCAACGGCGCATATATGGGTGCCAAATGGGAAGACGCAGGCATCCGGCTCGAAGAAGACAGTGGTTTCCAGTCCTGGCTCAATACCAGGGGCCAGTGTGTTGGAAAGATTGGCTGTGGCGGCAACATCGTTGAAGGCAACGGCCTTCTGGGGCGATCCAGCAACCGAGAAGTTTCCATCCTCCAGCACAACATCGGATGGACTGGCCTCCAGAATGTGTGAGGCGATTAACTTCATTTTTTCTTTGAGGCGTTGTACCGCATTGAAGAGTGCTGCACCACCGACGGCTGTGGTGCGACTACCGTACGTTCCGCGCCCTTCCGGTGTGGAATCAGTATCACCATGCAAAATCATGATATTCTCGACCGGAATGCTGAACTCGTCGGCGACGATCTGGGCGAATGTTGTTTCTTCTCCCTGACCATGCGGCGATGATCCCGTGTAGACCATAACCGTGCCGCTCTGCTCAACACGCACGCGAGCACTTTCATAGAGACCAACTGGCGCGGTACCTTTAGGTCCAAAGCCACAGATCTCAATGTAGGAAGAAATGCCTATGCCCATCAGCTTTCCTTCAGCCCGTTTTCGTGCCTGTTCGGCCCGCAATTCTTTGTATCCGATCAGTGCCAATGCTTTGTCTAGCGCTGGTTCGTAGTTTCCCGTATCGTAGACGGCCCCTGCCGAGGACTTATAGGGGAATTGATCTGGTTGGATGAAATTGATGCGGCGCACCTCTGCCGGGTCCATTCCCAGTTCACGCGCGACCAGGTCCATCGCTCTCTCGGCGATATATGTTGCTTCAGGACGCCCTGCGCCACGGTAAGCATCTGTCGGCGCTTTATTGGTAAAAACAACGTCTGAGCTGAGGTGGACAGGAATATCATATGAGCCACAGGAGACTGGGAAGCCGAAGGCAATCATAATCACATCAGTAAAGAGCTGGCTGTAAGCCCCCATATCTGAGATCCCATGGATCTTCAGCCCGGTTACCCTACCATCTTTGCGAGCGGCAACTTCGATAAAGTCAAGCTGGTCACGCCCGTGGACGGTTACCGCCAGATTTTCGCTGCGATCCTCAATCCATTTGACGGGCAGTCCGAGTTTCATTGAAGCAAATGCGGCAAGGAGTTCTTCAGGGTAGACATTGAGTTTACTGCCAAAGCCGCCGCCAACTTCGGGCACAATAACGCGTACTTGATGCTGGGGTAAGCCGACCGTTGCGGCCAGAATATTGCGCAAAAGGTGCGGAATTTGCGAGGAACTCCAGATGGTGAGCCCCTTGCTGGCTTTGCGATATTCCGCAACAACCCCACGCGTCTCCATGGAAACTGGAGCTACGCGCTGATTGACCAATCTTGCTTTGACTGTGACGCCACCATCGGCCTTTGTTTGCTCAAGGATCTTATCAAATTCTGTTGAATCTGGATGTGAGCTGAAGGCAACGTTGGTGCCAAATTCTTCATAGAGCAATGGGCTATTGGGTTGCATTGCCTTCTCAAGGTCAATTGCGGCAGGCAATGGCTCATAATCAATTTCGATCAGGTCAAGTGCGTCACGAGCGGTGTAGGGATTATCTGCAATAACTACAGCAACTGGATCCCCATAGAAGCGCACCTTACCCTCGGCCAGTGGCCCATGGACGCCCATACCATCGGCAATGTGTCCCAGGGGAACCGCAATTGCCACATTGCCAACTTTGCCCTTTACATCTGCTGCAGTGTAGACAGCACTCACCCCTGGGTGTGCGCGTGCGGCCTCGGTATTGATGCTGAGTATGCGTGCGTGCCCATATGGACTACGCAACACCATCATATGAAGCATGCCAGGAAGTTTGATATCATCAACATAGGTGGCTTGCCCGGTAATTAGTCGTGGGTCCTCGCGCCTCTTGATAGGTGCGCCAACCATCGCTGCAATGCCCATAAGTATACCTGTCCTTTCTCATACATTGAGAAACAATGGAACGTTAAAGTATGCGTCTTTAGGGGCTCTATTCTCTCTTATTCGCCAGCACCTACCGGCTCTGTTGCGCCCTCGCGCATCCGTTCCGCGGCATACTGTACAGCTTTTACAATGTTCTGGTAGCCGGTGCAGCGACAGATGTTGCCTTCGAGACCTTTGCGGATCTCAGCTTCGGTTGGATCAGGATTATTCTTGAGCAATTGATAGGAGGCCATAATCATACCCGGTGTACAGAAACCACATTGCAGTCCATGCTTTTCCCAGAAACCTTCTTGCAGAGGGTGCAGGCTTTCTTCCGTGCCTATGCCCTCGATGGTCGTAATCTCACTTCCATCAGCCTGCACTGCCAGTACAGTGCATGACTTGACTGCTTCCCCGTTTAGATGCACGACGCAGGCACCACACTGTGACGTATTGCAGCCAACATGTGTGCCCGTTAAATCTAAAGCTTCTCGTAAATAGTGCACCAGTAGCATGCGGGGTTCAACCTCTGAATGGTGTTTTTCTCCATTCACAGTTACTGTAATTGTACGCTTCATCGTCATTGATGGTGTCCTCCATCCGATCAATAGCTTGCTGCTCTCGCCAATGGCAATTACAAACAAGAATTCTAAACTACACAACGATGCGACTAAAGGGTTGAAGATGGGTGTCTTTTTAAAAACAATCCCTGGCTCGTTTCTGCTCTACTAAAAATGGAGTATAGATCCCTTTTCAATAGGAAAAAGAGGAAACAAAAGCATGAAATAAGCTCAATGCATCAATTCTTTCGTGGAGAAATGGGAAATAATACATATCAGTACCTCACGTTCTTGAATCCAGCTTTTGTTGCTATGCGAAGCGTGCTGACGACACCTGATAGCATACATTTGTGCCAGGAGGGTTTGTTTTAAGAATATACCGGTGACCCAAAAAGCGTAGCATACAAACAGTTACATTGTCAAATGATTGAGAGGAAATATTCGGGAAACGCGCCATGAGTATCACCTTGCATAGTTCCAGGAACCAGGCGCATGCAAGGTGATGCTTCTATGCTAATGACCAGCTTTTACCGTAGCTGTAGGTGTCATACCTGGTGGAAAGAATGTAGGTGTGCCCGTCACTGTAACTGTCGGTGTTGCTCCTCCCTGTGCGGGTGGCGTCCCATTTTGTTTGGGCGTTGGTGTTTTCTTTGCTCCGGGCGTCGCCGTGACATGAATGAGCGTAAAGAATGCCGCGCGATCCTGGCCTACTGTACAATCTGGCACTCCCGCCTTTTGAAACGTGACAGTGACAAGCGTGATCGTGTTGAGCGCAAAACTTTTATTGGCGACCGAGATGGGAAAGACCACCAGCCCATCGCTGGTCGTGGTAGCCGTATAGGTTTCGATGTCACCGGGCGTCCACATAACATGAGCAGTTCCCGTTGCGCCGCCGATACCAGCCGGATTTCCATTGACGTTTTTGGTAAATTTTGCATAGACCGCTATGGTAGCGGCTGTAGAAGCTGGCGTGGGATTGGTTACCCAGGCACCACACCATTCGCCGGGCAAGGCAGGCGTTGGAGAACCCTGAATGGCATCCATCTTGATCGTCATCGTCGCCTGTGGATCCCCTAAATTAGCAACATTCGCGCCCGTTCCTCCCCCACATGCTACAACAAGGATGCTGAGCAGGATGAGCGAAAAAGCAGTCCCGCATTTGACGAAGAGAGAGAACGTAAAACCCGTTTTCCATTTTTCCCATATATGTGATTGCATTGATTAAATATTATCCTCTAGTATTCACTGGCATATTGCTGTTTAGTCTACCATAATAAACGTTGGTTGCCATAAAGTTGATGTTTGAGAGGCCATGAAGTACTAGTCAATAAACACGCAATCTATTCAGGAAAAAGGTGAGAAAGAATAAGGAAGGGAAACCTAATTATTAGGTATCCACCACAGGAGTAGATTGCCAGTCTGAGCGTCGAAAATCTCCACGCCTTTGGACACCGACGTAGGGAAAATAGCGCCTTGTGGTCGATCTACATTGGTTGTATTAAAAGGTCCTTCCCATTGAACATAGTAAACCATCGCAGTATCAGCTAAACCAATGCTGTCATTTTTCAGCAGTTGACTTGCTTCCTTGCTGGTAATATAGTTAATCGCCACAACTTTTGGGGTTGTCCCAGAAATAGCAGAACCTCCTTGAAAAGGATGAATTTTTACATAATTCTCAACGTCGGTTTTACTAATTCGAGGAGTGTTTGGAGCTACTTGACTCGCCGTACCTTTTACACGAATAGCAGGGATACCAACAGACTTCGGTTTTGTTTGTGAAAGATGCGACATTCCGATAGGACCTGATGTTTGAGAGGCCTGAGCAGAAGACGACATAGAATGGATCCCAGCATATACTCCTAAAATTAGGATGATAATGCCCACAACACCTGGAATAGCTTTGATTTTCATCACAGGAATCTCCTTTTCTCGCTCAACGCTTATTACTTGCTCATTCCTTTTCCCGACTTTGCAACCGCTCTGGTATTTGTGCATTTATTAGCAAACAAAATCCTTCTGGCTTCTTATGTAGAAGGTTCATTTATAAGGGAGGCAGCACTATACTATTGGGATTTGTGAATGAGAAGGTGAAGGATATTGTAGTTTGTCTGTGAGATTGTTTGTACAAATCAAACCCGGTTTGTAATATTATAGCTGGTGCATATTTTGAGGTATATGACATAAAAAACTTTATTCGTCATAAATTTAAGAGTGCACCTCAAAAGGGGATGCGCTCTTAAATTTATGACGAACAGGTCATTGTACAATGACCATCAGGTTCATCCCAGAGTGAATGGTGCAATAGACGAGGTAAGTGCCAGCGGTAGTAAAGGCGGGAGTGGTGTGTGTGTCTGAACCTGCAAAGTTCAAATTGAGCGTTGGTGCGCCACTTTCCTGCATATGTTTCGCTGTCCCACCTTGCCATGTCCCATTGGCGATAATATGGGGCGATGATGAGGTATCGACAAGGGTAAGTGTTTGACCCTTTTTGAGTGTAATCGTTGGTTTGAGGAAGTTTGAGCCACCCATTTGTACCTGTGGACCCGATACGAGGGTAGATGCATCAACAATGTTGCAGGCGGCCAGTACGATACTCAACAACGCAATCCCAATGACTCCAGCTAAAATTTTTTTATACATATGACTTCTTCGTGAATCCTCCTGGTGTTTTGTGTTTCTATCAAGCGGGTAAATCCCTAGGGAATATCCTTATACGCATACTTTTACTATAGCAAAATCTTGCCAATATGACAAAGAGATAAGGAGTATGTCCTCCATATTTTGTTGACCCCATTGTAGCAAATCCAAACCAGAAAAGAAATAGTTTTGAAGCATAGAAGCCTGGATTAACCGTGCTTTCCGTCGATCTTTGACGGGGCAATCCTGAGTGGCGACGACAAAAAAATGAACTACACTCTTTACCTATAAAGTCTCTCATCTTGCCAAAAAGTATGCTATACTTAACAATAAGGTGTGTTGCCTGACGGTTGCTGCAAGCCTTACGACCGTATTTTATGTGAAGGTACAGGGCATGGGAGAGACACTAAGTTTATTATTTCGCCATCGTGAAGATGGTTCCTTTGAGTTAGAGCTAAAAGAGGGGTGGTCTGGGCGTACTGTGATAGGGAGTTTTCAACCACCCTATAATCCGCGCCAGATGAATGCTCTCCAAAAAAGCTGAATAACCTTGCTAGTAGTGACAATGAGCTACGTGAGATTGGTAATCGCCTCTTTCGTGCACTTTGTGGTTCGGAGACACCTGCTCTTGAGCGCCCTGAGCCGGCTGAGCAATCTGTGCAGACGGTGTTGCGTACGGTGATTCAGCGCACATTAAAGCGCCGTGGAACCGTTGCGTTCACGTTTATATTTGGTCCAGGATGTGAGGAGTTTGTACGCTATCCCTGGGAACTTTTACATAATGGAAATCACTTTTTGCTGGTCTCGGGTATCTTTACGTTGACGCGTGCATTATGGCTCTCCGATATGGCTGGTGGTGGCGATTTGCCTGTGCACCCACCTCTGCGCGTGCTCTATATTGGCGCTTCACCCTCCGATTGCGTTACGTTGGAAACGGAGCGCAGCTTTGAGGAACTGAGCAACGCGTTAACTCCTTTGCTGGAGAACGGGCAGGTCTTTCTTGATCGCCTGGAGCCGCCAACCTTTGATAATCTGGTGTGCTATCTCAATTCCTATGGTGGTGCCAGCATGCTGGACGATAATGATACCAGCATTCCGTGTTATGTCGTCCATTTTGATGGACATGGTACCTATGGAAGGCTGTGTCCGGCAGATGACTGTCGAGAGATGAACGAGGCTGATACGCGTAAATGCCGCCATTGTGGAACGTCTCTCAGTCGCATTAAGCCGCAGACTTATCTGTGTTTTTGCAATGAAGAGGGATGTAATCATTATATCGACACCCAATCGTTGCGCGACCTGTTCTTAAGCAGTGATGTGCACCTCGCGGTTTTCTCAGCCTGTGAAACGGCGACCGTGACGGGTGAGCAGCGTCATTCGGAGCGACCCGTGGTTGATGCTACCCTGGCGACCGCTCTGGTGACGGGGCAGGTTTCTGCGGTGGTTGCGATGCCTTTCTCATTGCAGGATGATCTCAGCCCAATTTTTGTGCGTCACTTTTATGAAGCCGTAGTTGATGGACGCACCTTAGAGGAGGCGTTGGCACGTGCTCGCCAGGCATTGTTGCCGATGCAGCAGAAGAGCTGGTTTATTCCGGTGCTCTATCGCCAGGTGATGGACGATGATGATGGCCCTGTTCCTCTCCTATCGCGCCGCAGCGCGTCCGAGGATTACGAGCATCCCCTGGCCCACCTTGGCACCCCTGAAGCCTTTATTGGGCGCGAACAGCAATTGAAAGAACTCGATGAATTACTGACCATGGCTACCAGTGAACTACGCTCTGGTATGACCAGAAGCCAGCGTCTGCGCCACGAGACGCATCATTTCGCCTTGACCGGACCGGCTGGTATCGGCAAGAGTGCGCTGGCCTTCGAGGTTGCGCAACGCAATAAAGCAAAATTCCCTGGCGGTATTGTTGGCGTGTCGTTGCAGGGTGGCAAATCTTTTGCCGATGCCTTGCTGGAAATGATGCAGCATCTGCATATTCCCACCCGTTCAACGACCGTGGATGCGAGTCATCGTGTACGCATGGTGCTGGGCACATTGCGTTCCCTCGCCAGTCGTGAATTGCCTTGCCTGATCCTGCTCGATGGCTTTGAGGAGGTGCATTCTTCCACTGACCTGGAGGAGTGGCTGCATTTTCTGTCTACTATCCCACAAGAGGTAGTGGTTCTGCTTACATCGCGCTCAAATCCCGCCACGCTTCCCAGCGCTCACGGGAATCATTGTCGCTGGTATGACTATCGTGTAGAAAAAATGACCGATGCCGATCTGCTCGCACTGTTTGCGGAACTGGCTACATCCAGTGGCCTGGATCAGCGTATTCGTTTCTATGATAGCAAACAACAGGCCGTGCTACGCGAGATCTGTACCTTGCTGGATGGGTATCCTCTGGGGGCTGAGCTAATCTTTGGTGCGACGCGTTCGATAGGTGGAAGAGTATACACGCCAGAGGCGGCGACCCGTTCATTAGAAGAGGTACGTGACGAATTGCGTAGTATTCCACTGGCAGGTATGCTGGCCGTTCTGGAGATTGCCTATCGGCGTATCAGCCCCCAGGCGCGGCTGCTGCTGGCCTATCTCTCCGTTTTCAAGCTGCCATTCAGTCGTGAGCAGATCCTGGTGCTGATCGCTCCTGAGTCGTTGACGAATACACATGTGCGCTTAGTGCACTCCCATGGTCCTGTTCAGGAGATAGATGAGATTGTCTCTGTGGAACTGACCGGGCAGTGGCGCGAGGTACGTGATGAACTGGTGCAGGCCTCTTTTGTACAATTCGATGGTCGCGTGTATACTATTCATCCCCAGGTACGCAATTTCGCGTTCTCGCATCTCCCCCTTGAGGAACGCCGTCATGTGCATCGTACGGTTGCCATATATTATGCCTCTTTACCACAGCCAGCTCCTGAAGAATGGTTTGCCGCGTTTGATCACCTGGAATACGCAGGTGAGGTGCAAGATATGCAAGCGGCGGTGCGCCTGGCGGTGCGTGCGTCATGGGTGTTGGCCGGGCGTGGTCATGCGACGGAATTGCTGGCGATGTTGCGCCGGGCAGAGTCTCACGCCATACGCATTGGTGATAAGATAGGTGAGAGTCAGGTGCTGTGTTGCCTGGGAGCGATCCTTCGTCAGCAGGGACAGTATATAGAAGCCGAACGTTGTCTGCGCAGTAGCATGGAGATTTCGCGACCGTTGCATGAAAACGTTGCAACGGGTTGGGTACTTTACGAACTGGCGCTCTTGTTGCGTGAGGAAGGTAAGTTCCGGCTCGCCAATCAGTATGCACAGGAAGGGCTAACTATTTTCCGCGAAGCCGCTGATGCGAAGGGTGAAGCCTGGATGCAATTCGTGTCAGGTGAGGTCAGTCGTGGTCTGGGATCTTATTATGAAGCGCTTGGTCATTTTGCCGAGGCATTGACCACGTTTCAGACCATGAACGACAAAGAAGGGTGCGCTTCGATATTGCGTGATCGGGGCATGGTCTATGAAGCATTTGGACAGTACAAAAATGCCTTGCGCGACTACGAGGAGGCGTATCGCCTCTTTCAGGAGTCAGGTTTGCAGGCCAGCCAGGGCTGGGTGCTGATCGATCAAAGCGTTCTTTACACGGATATGGAACAGCTTGACGATGCGGAAAAATGTTGTAACGACGCATTTGCGCTTTTCCATGAGCAGGGCGTATTGCGTGGCGAGGCCTGGGCGAGATACATCAAAGGAAATATTGTGCGTTCGCGTGGCAAGCTATCGGAAGCGCATACCCGTTATGACGAAGCTCTGGCTATGTTTATTGCCGCGAGTGATGTGATTGACCAGGCGCGTGTGCTCAACGGGTTGGGTATGATTGCCTATGCGGAAGGTGATACTCTAAAGGCGAAGGATTGCTATGAGCGTGCGTTGACCATTGCGCATCAGCAGGAGGCGCGGCAACTCTACGGGCGCACGTTGCGAGGTCTGGGAGATGTTGAGCGTACCCTGCGCCATTATGAAGATGCCGGACGTTATTACAAGGAAGCCCTGGTGATTGCCAAAGAGCTGGACACGCCTGCGGAACAGGGAGCGGTCCTGCGCCGCATGGGTGAACTGGCCCAGGTGCAGGGGAGCTATGATGCCGCGCTTGAAAGCTGGTTCCAGGCGCTCAATCTGGATCAGCGCCTGGAGCATCCTGCGCGGGTAGAGTTGGAGGAGAAGGTGAAGGTGTTTGTCGCGGAACACCACCTGGAGGAGGCTTATGCAAGTTTTTGTGAGCAGTATGAAGCGCCACGTGTGTAATGTTGCAAATATTTGATCCTTTAGAGACGGTTGTTCCTTAAATCACAGCACAATTCTAATCTATATTATTAATCGTTTCCCATGGGTGTAGGGGTGCCATTCATAAACCCGCGTGGCCCCCCACAAATTCGTGCACCCCGTAAAACCTGCAAAACCCGTGCACTCCAATTTACAAAGACCGTATTACCGGTCGCGCCACCACCAGATACAGCGCGTAAAGTCCCCACCACAGAGGCGCAGAGCAATACTGTCAAAGGGCCACCAACCAGCGCAATCAAACCGCTGGCCGGGAAATCGCCGAGGGGACGTACGCCCATAATCAGCAGCGTATTCAGGCTCATCACGCGCCCACGCATCTGTGGAGGTACCCGCGTTTGCAGTAGCGTGATCGTCGTTGCCCCAACACCGTTTTGCGCAATACCAAACATGAACAGGGCTAGCAGAGAGAGCCAGAAGACATTGCTGAGCGCAAAGATCAGCAGCGAGGTCGTCCAGATCAACAATGAACAGAGCAGCAGAATACCTTTGTGCTGAAAATCTCCTAGTGAAGCTACGATCAGTGAGCCGATAATTGTGCCCAGGCCAGCAGCAGAGAAGAGCAAGCCCAATTGCACAGGCGAAAGATGCAAAATTTGCGTAGCGAAGATGGGCAAAATGAGTGTATTAGAAGGCCCAAAGAAGAGCATCGCACCATATCCTGAGAGTATCCAGGGCAACGCGGCATCCCGTCTCACAGTGCTCAGAGAGGCACCAATGGAGGCGAGGAGCGGCCCCCGTTTCGCCATACTCTGTTCCGTAGCTTCCTTTGGCAGGCGTAACATATAGAGAACGACTAGCACGCCCAGAAAACTGATGGCATTGAGGAAAAAATTGCCCGCATAGGGAAAGAGGCTGGCTTTAATACCAATTTTGCTGTCAATGTTGCTGAATATCTCGATAAACACCCCGGCCAGCGCAGGCCCAATAAAGGCCGAGCCATTGAAAACGATCGATTGGAGCGAAAGAGCGTTCATCAGATCTTCCCGTGGCACCAATGTAGGCACAAGCGAGGAGCGAGCTGGCTGATCAAAACTGAGCACAGTGCCGGAGCAGAAGGCCAGCAGCACAATCATCCAGACTTGAATAATTCCCATCACCGTGAGGATGCCCAGGATGAGTGCAAGGAGCAGCGAAAGACTCTGCGTGATCAGCAGGAAGCGTCGTTTATCGCTCTGATCCGCAATGCTACCCCCGATAAAAGCAAACAAGAAGAAAGAACTGGCCTGCGCCAGGGAAACTATGCCCAACGCAATCGGCGAATTATGCGTAATTTTGAGGACGAGCAGGCTCTGGGAGACGATTTGTAGCCACGTCCCGATAGATGATACAACTAAGCTGATCCACAGAAGACGAAAGTTACGATAACGCAGGGCGCGGAACGTCTGTAAGCGCCTTTTAGGTGCTGTTGTTTCGGATGGTTGCTCTGAGATGGGAGTCGTGGACATTGGTCGAGTAATCCTATCTATGCTGAAATGGCTTGTTGTTTTGTAGTTATTATGACAGAAGATGCCTGAATGTGGCAATGTGGGTAGTAGTGGGTAGGGGCACAAGGGCACATAGGGGCACACGGGCTTATTCCACTTCGTTGCATCGCGCCCCTACAATCGCGCTCTCACATATTACGTGTTTTACTGTAAATATCGTTTTTATGTAGGGGCGCGATGCAACGAAGTGGAATAAGCCCGTGTGCAGCTTACTTGACCCTCCGGCTACCGGAGGGTTTATATTTATAGAGAAGAGAGAGGGAGGGAACAGACGATGTTTAAAGTCGGTGATTTTGCGAAGATCGGCCAGGTTTCGGTCAAGACACTGCATCACTACGATGAGATCGGACTGCTGAAACCGATACGCGTAGATGCATCATCAGGGTATCGTTATTACGCGCTCGAACAATTACCCCAGCTTAATCGCATCCTCGTCTTAAAGGACCTTGGTTTTCCATTGGAGCAGATTGCCACGTTTCTCGCTGAACCGCTTGCCATCGCTGAATTGCGCGGAATGCTGCGCCTCAGGCAGGCCGAATTGAAGCACCTGGTGCAGGAGGAGCAGGCTCGCCTGGCTCGTGTTGAGGCTCATTTGCAACAGATCGAAAAGGAGGGAAGCGTGCCCGTCTATGACATCGTGGTGAAAAGCGTTGCACCGCAAATTATTGTCAGTGGGCGCGAGATTGTCCCCTCAACAGAGGAGGTAAATAGCCGTTGTGAGGCTCTTGGTATTAAGGTCTACCAGTTGATTGAGCGTATGGGTATCAAGATCGCAGGCCCAATGTATACCATCTATCACGATGTGGAAGCCTATACCGGGCAGGATCAAGATATCGATATAGAGATGGGCGTGAGCGTCGACAGTTCCACCCTGGATGCTCACTTCCCAGCAGATAGCGGGATAACTGTACGCGAACTCCCAGTGGTAGAGATGGCGGCTTGCCTGATTCATACAGGTGCCTATGAGGGACTCTGGCAGGCGTATGCAAGTATGCTAACCTGGATTGAGCGCAACGGCTATCAGCGTTGTGGTCCCTTCCGCTTTATCTACCTGCGTACACCGCCCGATAGCAGAGATCCCGTTACCGAAGTACAGTTCCCGGTGGAAAAACAGTAGTCACAGCCCTATAAAGATGAAATGGAGTTATAAAAGGCTATGGCCGAAATTCTCGACGAACCTGAATGCATCAGCAAAAAGTGTAGAAACCTCTTCAGTTGCTGAAACAGCGGCGCACATTGATATTTTAACTGTGAGCGCCATCGCAATCGTAACCTTTCTCATCAGCACAATCGCCCACGAGGCGCTGGGTCATGGTCTGGCCTCTCTCCTGGTTGGCCTGCATCCCACCCGTGTTACCTCCGTTGATCTGGAGGTGAGCTTTACGGGTGTTGCAGCCTGGAAAGTACGTGTCGTGGCGGCGGCTGGTTGTGCCGCTAACCTCGTGCTTGCCGGAATCGCCATCATCCTGTTACGTGTTCTACGCACAGTGACGCCCACCACGCGCTTTTTTCTCTGGCTGCTGGGCACAAACAATCTACTCATCCCTGGTGGTTATATGATGGTGCTGACGTTTGTGGGCATCGGTGACTGGAATGATTTTGTACAGGGTCTACCGAACGTATTTGTCTGGCAACTGGGTATTACTCTGCTGGGTGTTATTATTTCGCTGACGGGCCTGTTCTGGGGGGCACGCAACATCGATCCATTTCTAGGCACTCAGAAGCGTGGACGCCGTGCATTGACGTTGACGCTCACTGCATATCTGGCGGGTGCTACTGCAAATACCCTCGCTGGCATCCTGAATCCCACCAGCCCGCTATTAATTCTTATTTCTGCTGCCGCCTCATCGTTTGGTGGCACGATATGGTTGTTGTGGATCAATGCTTTCGTGCAGAGACCACGACCCACAACGCCTGCAATTGCGTTGACCCCGCAGCGCAATTGGCTCTGGATTACCCTGGGGATTGTGGCTCTACTGGTCTATTTTCTACTGTTGGGTCCTGGTCTGCCCCGTTCAGCAGTTTTTTAGGTTTTAACGTAGGGACCCGATTTATCGCGTCCACAATTTATTGAGGGTACAAGAACTAATAAATTGTGAGACGCGATAAATCGGGTCCCTACGTTTTTGGTTCACATGGGATTTATTGCGTGCGCACAACCTTAATCAACTGCCCCAACCCCGGCTTCTGCCCATACATCAACACGCCGAAGCGATAGATGCGTGCCGCGATGAAAGTACACACGGCGATGGCAACAATCATGAGTGCGATGGTAAGCGCGATCTCCCATCCTGCAACCGAGCCTGCGCCGATGCGCATAATCATCGTTGTTGGCGTCCAGAAAGGAATATAGGAGATGACCTTGATCCAGGTCGCATTCGGGTTCGAGATGCCAATGAAGCTGGCGATATAACCAGCCATAAAGAGCCATGTGATGGGCTGGACCGAATTCTGTACCTCATCCTGCCTTTTGACGAGTGCCCCCATTGCTGCGAACAGGGTAGCATACAACAGGAAACCGAGAATGAAGTAGACCAGGAGCAGGATAAGCAAGGTAATGGATGTGCCTGTGATATTAATACTGAATGCTCCACTGGTATTCCCCAATAGTGCCGCCTTGAGGGGATTTTGTAACAGGAGCATGATGATGCCCACGAACACAAAGGCAGCCATCTGCGTCAGCCCGGCTGCTCCTATGCCGATGATCTTGCCTACCATCAACTGAAATGGAGTTGCTGGCATTGACCAGAAGCTCCATGATGCGGTTGCCTTTCTCTTCTGCAACTCCCATCGCCACACCCATGCCATAGAGAGACACCCACATGAAGATCAAGATGATGCCCGCGTAGGCGATGATATATCCCGCTACGATATCACTAACCGAACGGGTATCCTGGTTCTGCTTTGTATTGACTACAGTGAATGCTGGTTGCGCAAAGAGGCCGCTGGTCTGCGTTGGAGTCAGGCCCAGGCGTGAAGCTTTGTCGAGCAGGCTGAGTTGCCCGGCCAGTGCCTGTATCTGTGTCTGCGTTGTATCGGTGAGGCTGCCCGAACTGGTGTAATAGGTGAAGTGCACGTCCTGATTAGCTAAGCGAGCAATGACCAGCAAGATATCCAGATGCCCATTTTTCACCTGTTGTTGCATCTACTGCGCCATTCCGCAGGTGCAGTACTGATGGCAAAAGGCGTTGTGCCCATTGGTGTTCTGCCCCGGTGTTTGAGATGTTGCACCATTAAGGCCAGTCGCAATGTATTTCGTCAATACGGACCCATCTAAACCTGCGATGGGTCCGGCATTGTTCACGATCGCTATTTTTGTCTGTGAACTTGTTTTTGCCGTTATGACTTGAAAAACCGTCGGCACGAAGGCGGCGATAATAACCAGCACCAGGATAACGATGGTGCCGATGATGAAACTGCGCTGTGTCACGCGATTTTTGTATTCGCGCCCAATAATCAAACCGATATTGCGCCACGTATGTTGATTGGCTGCACCACCCTGGCTGACAACAACACTGGCCCGATTCTCTGTAGGAGCTTCCTGCTCGGACGTTGGAAGCGTTTGTTTTGACATATATTTCCCCTCTTCTATGCTAATATTGTTGCTGGCGCGTCTGGTTGCGCAATATTTCCCACAGTTTCAATAAAGATGTCAGTCAGCGATGGTTCGGCAAGCTCGAACAGGGTGATGTTTCCTCCATGCTGCAGTGCCGCCTCAACGATCACATTGGGATTGAGATGGGCCTGTATCTGCATCTCGATATAATCTTGCCGACGTTTGGTAACCTGGATGCCCTCTAAGGCATTGAGCCACAGGGCCTCGGGATCGTTGTCCAGTTTCAGGCGAATGACATTGCGCCCATGTTGGCGTTTGACCTCGCGTACGCTCCCCTGCACGACGGTCTGGCCTTTGTTGATGATAACAACGTCCTCGCACATCTCCTCAACCTGCTCCAACTGGTGCGTTGAGAAAATGATCGTCTTACCGCGTCGATGCATCTCTAGAAATGCCTCTTTAAGCACGCTCGCGTTAACCGGATCTAAGCCGCTGAATGGCTCGTCCATAATCAGAATGGTCGGATTATGGATGATCGCAGCCAGGAATTGTATCTTCTGCTGATTACCTTTTGAGAGTTCCTCGATCTTCTTTTTGCGATTGGCGTTGATCTGGAAACGCTCAAACCACTCATCCAATTCTTTTTTTGCATCCTGCTTCGACAGGCCATTGAGGCGAGCCCAGGAAGAGTAATTGTTCCTCAACCATCATTTTGGGATAGAGTCCGCGCTCTTCTGGTAAATAGCCCCAGTTCTGGCGTGGTACTTCACGTACATCATTGCCATTCCAGGTGATCTGCCCGCTATCAGGACGAATAATATCAAGGATCATGCGCATCGTCGTCGTTTTGCCCGCGCCGTTAGCGCCCAGGAAGCCAAACATTGCTCCCTCGCGCACCTCCATCGACAGGTCTTTGATCGCCTCGAAGTTGCCAAATGATTTGCTGATATGTTCAACGATAAGCCCCATTCTGGTAAGCTCCTTCTCTGTAATTTCTTCTCGTCAATAAATAGAACGCAAGAAACGGGATGGATTAAAAATGCCAGGAAAATGACCAAGGATACACGAAATACATGGGAGACGGTAGGGACCCGATTGCATCGCGTCCGCAATTCATTGGTCGTATGGACCCAGGTTGACAATCACGGAGGCGATGCAATCGGGTCCCTACCGGTTTTATTGTCTATCTATGCCGGTTCGTTGCCCCATATCAACGCACCCTTATAATAAACGGTTACCTTGCTTGAAGGAGTATAAGCGCTATTCGATGCTATAAAAGAATAATCATCATTCTCGTTGAAGTTTGACCAGTCGCTTTTATTGAAACGGTTCTGAATGGCACCCGTATTTGTGCCAGGGGCAAGATTGCCTGCCTGCGTGGAAAAGCTAATCTCCAGGTAACTATTGGCCTTCTTGCGTGGCGTGGACAATTGAACAAGTCTACCATCAATATTACTACATCCTATCTGCGCATAATCACATGCATACTGTTGCTGTTGCTGACTATTGAGCGTATACCAGTAGCGAATGGTAATATCGCTAAGCTGGACAGAGTTGGCTCCAGTATTAGCAATTTCAAAGTATGGCATGATCTGGTTAACCGTCGTTGTGCCAGGATTGCCACTTTTGTAAAGTGCCTGTAGTGTTACATCGGTGGAGGTTGTCACGTTTGGAAGTTGCGGTGTACTGGTTGCCACTGGTGGATTAGCATTCGCATCCTTTGGTGCTGGTAATACCGTTGTGCTACGACCTAATGGGAATTGGATGGTTTGCAGCGCTTGCTGTTTTGCCGCAACAACCGTTTTCCAATCATCATAGATGATGCCACCTGTATCACCTGAATCGGGATTGAAAGACCAGAACGTCCAGTTCAATTGTCCCACTTTGATGTAATTGACAATACTGGCGAACCATTGCTTGTCTTTATCCGTTTGCAGCATTGTCCCAAATTCACTCACCCAGACAGGCGCGATTCCTTGCTTATACACAAAGCCCCAATAATGATCCCAGACACTCGTCAGGTTCGCAGGATAGTTGGGGGCATTGAACCATGAATCAGGGAAAACACTGGCTGGATAATCATGAATGGAATACACCAGCCGATCAGGCACACTCAATTGCACCGGATGGGTACTGACCCCTTCCAGATTCCCTCCCCACCAGTAGCAAGGATCATTCGCTGCCGGAATCGCGTTACTCTCTCTTGGGCCGTTGGCGTTATAGCAATTGACGCCTTCCACAAAGATGAGCCAGTGTGGATTACTGGCGAGGATCGCATCTCCGGCCCGTTGCGCGGCCTGCTGCCAATCAACTGCGATATTCCCACATCCCCAACAGGCCGGTGCATGTGGTTCGTTATGCAGGTCTCCACCAAGCACCATCGGATTATTTTTGTAATGCGTTGCCAGCATCTTCCAATCAGCGATCCAACGTGTTTCCGGATATGCATCTGTATACCAGAGCGCCGATTGTGCCTCCGCGTCAGGACGATGTTGGTCTAGAATAATATGTAAGCCAATGCTGCTGGCGTAATTGACGATCTTATCCAGTAGTTGTAATCCGTGTAATCCAGGTAAGTCAGGATTTAATTTGTAATTTATATTGAGAGGCATGCTGCCAGCATCGAAGAACTGATTTGAGTAAGGTAAACGTAGTGTATTATAACCAAGATTTTTGATTTGATCGAGTATACTTTTATAGCTGCGATATTGTAATCCATGGGCGACATAATCAGTTGTTTCAAAGCCAAACCAGTTAACTCCAGCGATACGTACAGGCTGATTGTTTGCATCGAGAATCTGCGTCCCATGCGTGTGCCAGTATCCCTGACCGAGAACAGGAGCATTGCTTCTGGCTTTCTGTCCTTCATTTACCGTATGCAGAAGCAGTGACGCGACCAGAACAGCCAGGAGCAAGATCGCTATCCCCGCTATGCCTGCAATTTGTATCTTTGGTTGCTTCCATAGGGGAGCAGTCATCCGTCTATGGATTGACATAGTTATTCCTTTCTCTTGTATTATGGGTGTAAGTGTATCACCTGGTAAATTTGAATGGTACTATCGGGATTATGTGTATCTGTTTGATACGTGACGCGCAGAATGGCATGGTGGAGCGCACGATCCAGCAAAAGCATCGAGCCACCAGGATTTTGCATATCTTTAAGCATCTGCGCATCGACGATAATATAGTCTATTTTATTCCAATCGTCATGCAACAGTCCACCGCGTACCTCTGGATCGAGAGCCGCATTCCAGTAGATATGGGCATTAGGGAAGGCCGCACCCTGGTTGCTAGCCTCATGCAGATCAGTATAAAGGTAGCTATTGGTGATCACAACAGCGTTATGCGAAACATTGTTGCGTATCCAGTACAGTGCATTGGATTGTGTTACCGTCTCGTTTTGCGCAATGGCAGGCTGTGTATATTGGATCATAGATGGCACAAATGCGCCGATTAAGCTAAAGATCAGCAGTGCCCGGACAAGATCAAAACCGATATGTCCGCAGAGCCATTTGAGGGGTGCATTGAGCGCGATTGCGATATTAATAGCCATCAATGGAATGAGTGGCAGAATAGCATAAGGATAGGGATCACCGCTTAGCAAGAGAAAGGCCCAGTAGCTTACAGCCAGGAGTGCAAGCAGCCAGTGCATACGGTTCGTCCAGCCAATAACCAGGTTGATGGCGATGGCAATGCTGCTGACAATGAGCAGGAACAGATCGTTTTGTTTCCAGATCTCCCAACTGGCCGCAAAGCTACCCGTCGCGAATGGAGATTGTGCATGCTGAAAGAGCGTCGTAAGCAGGCTGGGATGCTGATGATGATCCCACGGCAGGAAGCCGGTTGGAAAGAGTTCACCTTTCAATAGTGCCAGCAAAACAATGCTTGAGCTGACTGTGACGGCGGTATAGGTAAACGCTACAAGTGCAAACTTACGCTGAAATGTTGTCGCATGGAGCCAGGCAGTATAGAGCATGACAGGCACAAAGACCAGAAAAGACTCTTTCGAGAGGACTGCAAGGCCAAGTGAGATGCCTGCAAACACGATATAGGACAGGCGACTTTCACCAACGACCATCAGGTAGAGCGAGAGAAGCAGCCAGAAGATGCCGATGTTGTCCACCAGGACTTCACGCTGATAGATTGCGCCAAGCGGTGAGAGCGAGAAGATGATCATCGCCAGTAGCGCACAACTGCGGCTGCCACTCAGACGACTGGTGATGAAGTAAACGAGCAACGCGCTTCCCAACATATAGAGCAGCATCAAGACGCGCCCACTATTGAGCGCATTGCCGAAGGTAAAAAAGCCACCTGTGAGCTGTATCCAACCTGCAATCTGTATCCAGCCCAGTGGTGGGTGAGCATATGTATAAGGATATGGCTGCAACATGCCATGGAGAACGGCCCACGCATTCGCGATATACGTTCCCTCGTCCGGTTGGTAGAACGGATAGGTAAACAGGTGAAAGGCGTGTGTTGCCAGCGCAATGAGCAGGCCAATGCTGATGACAATCCCTTCCAACCACTTCGGAATGGCGATCTCTTTGATCTGTATCGGGTGGATCACCTCGATATGTGGGAGGAGGCGCGTTCCGACCTCGGTAACACGCTGCCTCTCAGCCGATACCCAGCGTACCTGTTCGAGCAGGCTGGTGTTGCCACTTGCTCTGTGAAGAGCGCCCGTACGTTGTTGGTTGAAACGATTTACCGCGTGGACAAAGAAATTGCCAGTTCTAAAGAGCGTCACATTGCCCACATCGCTTGCCTGTGATGGTGCCTGCTGACCCGGTGTGAGCTGTGCCATATTGTGATGTGGGGAGTCAGGTGCTGCCTGTTGGGGCGTTGCGCCTTGTGGCTGCTGATCCGGTCTGTATGCTGAGTTCATGAAAGTCTCCCCTTCTTACGCAACGTGCTTACCATTTGCAGCATTGTTGCCACGATGTTGTCCGATATGAGCAGTCTTCTCCCAGTTTGATGTGCCCTTGATGTAGCGCCAGACTGCACGCATGGCACCGAGTCCCAACAGTAGTTGATAAGGAAAGAAGGCCAACAGCAAGGTAACAGCTTCACGCCAGCGCCATGGACGATGGTGAGCCTTCAAGAATTCGTGGAGCCCGGCGAGGTCGATGAAGATGGCGAGCACGAAACAATAGAGCGGCAGGAACGTGACCATCGCCAGCCACAGCGGCAGTTTCACCACAAAGAACATCACAACAGAAACTGGCACCATCAGGGCGAAGAGCGCCTGTAGTTCTGGCAAGATCAGCACATAGAGCGCGAGGAAACGTTGTGAAGGCTTCTCCAGTTTGCGCCAGATGCCATTAAAGAGAATTTGAATAAAGCCCTGGTTCCAGCGTGTGCGCTGCTTAATAAACTGTTCGATGCTGTGTGGCGTCTCCTCGCGCGTGACGAATTCGTCGTCGTAGATGATGCGTACGCGAGCATGTGCGATGCTCAGACGAATGCCGAGGTCGGCATCTTCGGTCAGGCAGGTCTCGTCCCAGCCGCCCAGTTGTTCCATGAGCAGGCGACGTGCGAAGACCGTGTTGCCACCGAGCGGTGTCATACCGATGCGTGCGAAGAAGTGTAGCGAGGACTTGAACCAGAAGAAGTATTCCAGCACATTCAGGAAGCAGAACCATTTTGTATTATGGTTCATGAGCTGCACGCCACTCTGTACCACGTCGACGGATTCATTTAGCATCGTCGTATTAATGATATTCAGGATATCTGGATGCGGCTCATCTTCGGCATCAAAAATGGTGACGACATCGCCCTTCGATACTTTCAGCGCCAGGTTGAGTCCATGCGGCTTATTGATCGGTTTATCGTTGAAAACGACGAGCTGGACATTAGGATCGCGCAATTCGTTGATCTTTGCCTGGGCCTCGGCGATTGTACCTGGATCATCCTCACGGCAGATTGCCAGCACCTGCACCAATCTGCGCGGGTAGTTGAGATCATAGACCTTCTGAATGGTTTCGCGATAGACATCCTCTTCGTGCCGCGCCGGTAACATAATCGTGAACGAGAGGCGCGGCTCACGATAAACGGTCGGAGCACGATTAAGCAACGCCTGCTCAGGCGACTCCCAGATGAAGAGGCGCAGACGAATGTTAAAGATGGCCTGGGCCGTCATTAGCAGAATAATAAACAGGTATATCGCTTCTAAAATCGGTGTGAGAATGGTCATGATGCTTTTTCCCTTCGCTCACATGTATGAATAGTGCTATAGATTGGTATGAATCAGTGCTGGTACATTCGTTTTGTCATTATTTGTGCTAAGACTATCGGATTCAGCATTCCCATTACGATGCAAGGTCACGACGATTATGCTGTAGCCCTGTAAGGCAATGTTCACACTATGCCAGGGAGTAAAAGGCAGAATCCCACTTTCTGGGCTGATCGTGACCTGTTGGGCGCTGCTGACTTTGTTGACGAATAAGAGGCTTACCGTTTGATGGCTTGTATCCTGGGTCGCATAAAATCCTACAGGATCAAGCGACATCTGCACCGGGATAAAATTGCTTTGCAGGTGTGCGAATAGCTGCATGGTGCGCAACATCGACGTTGCTTGCAGATCACGACTATTGAAGAGCGGATAGGGTGTGTCGACTCCTTCGGCTGAAAAGAAGGCGACGAATTCTGTTTGCTGGCTCATAAGCCTGCCTAACGTATCGGCCCACCAGAGGGACGCGAAGCCTGCTTGGGGCACCTGTTTGTTCGGATTTGTATTGACCTCAGTAACCGCTACCGGAATATCGTACCCAAAGTCCTGGCGTACCTGTTGACGCAGTGATGGGATGCTTGTATCCCATTCGTTGCTGCTTTGTAGCAGTGCCGTTGAGACATTACTGGCGTTATCGAACGGATAGCGATGAAACGAGATGCCGTTAAGGAGATGAAAACGCGGATCTGGATGCAGACGCTCATACGTGCTCACGCCCTGTTAAGAAAGTCGTCATCCAATGTTTGCCCTGGCGCATCGGTAGGATCTTTGCCCGGGCCGCCGTATTGACTGATCTCTGGCCCGAAAACTTGGATTGTTGGATCGATCTGATGCATGGCGATGGAGAATTGAATAAACGCCTGCACGTATTCACTGACGGTATATTTGCGTCCAGTATCGGGATTGATGAGGCGATCAGGTTCGTTGCCCACCGTCCAGAATTTAATCGGGTGAAAAGGAGCCTGTGCGAGAACACCCGTACGCTGCACACTCTGACGATTGTTCATATAGTCTACAAGTAATCCGGCGCGACTGGCCCTGACTGCGAGGCTATCTGTCTGCCCGGAAAGATTAGAGAGCGGTACCTGGACGATCCCATCCGCGCCTGTTTGTGTCAGCAGGGATGCAAAATCATTGAGCTGGGCGGGCGAGAGTTCATGCATCTCGCCCCATTCTCCACCGGGGAAGCGCAGCAGGCGAATATGTGCCGAACGTAGACCATTCACAACGGTAGGCCCATAGCTCATGAAGCCGCTGCCGGCCATGTCCAGCGAGTCCGAACCAGCCTGTGGGAAGACGTTCGTTCCTAGAAGGTAGGGACTGACTGGCAGGTTCTGGTTCAGATCGACGAGGCCTGATTGCGCATTCCCAATCTGGATGCTTAACTGACTATTGCCTCTATAAGCAGCCGCAGCAATTTCTACGACGGAGTAGAGCAGAACGATGGGCAGAAGAACAAGCAGTAGCGTGTAGAGAGGGTGTGCTTTTTCTGGATGTATAGATGCTTGCAGGAGGCGTTGTGCTTCCTGTGCCAGGCAACTGTGAATCCGGCTGGAAATCATTGTGTATGCCCTGAACGGTTTCGCGTTATCGTCTCTATCTTTAGGTTTTCCATCTTTCCCAGGAAATCATCGTAGGGGTGTCACCTTTTGTGCGCTCGCGTGCAACGAAAGTTCCACGGAAACGATGCATGCAAGGTGACTACCCCTATGCAGGTTGCCAGGCCTGCAAGGTATTATCAGAGCTAGCAGAGGCGATCCGTTTACTATCGGGGGACCATGCTGTGGCGAAGACCGAATTGCTATGTCCATGATAGGTAAAAGCCTTCTGCCCATTGGCGGGATTCCATATCTGCACCGTAGTATCCGCGCTCCCCGAAGCGATGCGTTTGCCATCGGAAGACCATGCCAGTGCGAGGACAATATTCGAATGACCTTTATAGGTGCGGCGCGTTGTCCCATCAATCCCATTACTTATCTGCACCGTCTTATCACCACTGGCTGAAGCAATACTTGCCCCATCGGGCGACCATGCCACCGCATACACCTCTGCACTGTGACCACCATAAGAGAAGACCGTATCGCCCACTGCAAATGCTTCGGTGGCAATCGTAGAGAATGCTTGCAGCGTATTATCCCATGCACCTGAGGCAACGCGTGTATTGTCGGGTGACCATGCCACGGATAGGACGCTGGCTGTATGTGCACTATAGAGAATAGCGAGGTTGCCCGTGCTCACGTTCCAGACCTGGACGGTTTTGTCATCGCTACCAGAGGCGATCTGTGTGCTATCCGAAGACCAGGACACACTGTTGACAGCGCCGGAGTGGCCGCTATAGGTGAGCAGGTGGTTGCCTGTCGTGGCATTCCATATCTGAACCGTTTTATCCGCGCCAGCCGAAGCAATATATTTGCCATCGGGCGACCATGCCACAGCGTACACCTCTGCCGCATGTCCACGATAGATATGGAACGTTGTCCCATTGCTGCTATCGCAGATCGTTACTAGCTTATCGTCGCTGGCCGAAGCAATACGTCTGCCATCAGGGGACCATGCGACAGACGTAACACGTGCCGGATGTGCTTTATAGATCAGAACGCGATCTCCCTTTGCGTCAGGGGTACCAATAACATTATTTGCATCGGTCGAGACATTCGTGCCAGGAGTGGTATGGGATAATTGCCTGGAAAGAGCCAGCCAGCCACCTGCACCCCCGGCGAGTGCCAGGGCCGTGAAGCCCATTGCAAACGCCCGTCGCGTCATGGTCATTTCCTGCTTTACTTTTGGGCGTGCAATGGGCTTGCTCGTTGGAGCTATGGCCTGTATTGGCTGCACATTTTGCACAGGTAGAGGTGTCGCTGGTGCAGGAGGGGGATAGTGAACCTGCATCGGTTGTTGTGCTACGGGAGAGATAGGTGACTGCTGTGGTGGAAAAGGCGTCGGACCACTTCGTGGTGGCATTGTGGTGTCTGCATTGAGCTGAGTTGCTGGGGGAATAATGGGTCTTGCCGGGCGGGGCGCGTTGCCAGGTTTCTGTGCCTGTTCCAATGCAGTGATAAATGCTGAGACGTTTACAAAGCGTTTCGTGGGATCTTTAGCCAGGGCCGTGAAGATAATCTCTTCGATGGCTGGTGAAATGATAGGAGCTTTCTGACGCAAGGATGGAGGAGGCACATGTGCATGTCGTCGCATAATCTCAACGGGCGAACCATGAAATGGCAGGTCTCCGCTGAGCCACTCATACAGTGCAATCGCCAATGAATATTGATCGCTGGCCGGGCAGGCTTTGCCGCGTATCTGTTCGGGTGCTGCGTATGCAATATTATCAATAACCTGGCCGGGGCTATGCCGTTGCTTGTTTTGCACTAATGCATCAATGGTAAAGTCACACACAAGGATCTCGTTCTGTGTTGTCTGTAGGATGTTTCCGGGCTGAATATGCTGATGGAGAATACCATGATCGTGTGCATATTGTAGTGCGGAGGCAATCTGTTGGGCGTGTGGGAAGATGCGTGTCAGTGGCTGTGCAGAACCTTTGGGATAAAGTTGTTGCAACGTGATGTGCGAAACAGAGTCAAACACCAGAAATGGCAGGTGCTCCTCTGTGCGACCTGCTTCACGAATAGGTAAGATGTGTGGATGAGAAAGCTGACCTAATGTATATGTTTGTTGGAGAAAGGTTGGTGTAAGATCGTCTGCAAGCATTGGTTGTAGCACATTGACCACCGCTTGCTGCTTAGAAGAAGTATGTTCACCCAGATAAGACCCGGCGAATTTACCCTGCTCTAGTAGACCTATCAAGCGATAGTTCCCCAACTGTTGACCTATGCGATCGGCCCTACTCACCGTTTTTTTTGTTGCGTCCATTGTATCTTCCCTTCGCCCAGAAGTGGCCTCATGAGATATATGAAAATGAGTTGTATTCAACTTGTCTGTGTTGTGTATCAGGAATGGAAGTAAATGTATACATAGTGGTTGAATAAGTTCTGGGTAAAGAATAGCGTGTAAAATGGAGGCAAGCAATGAAGCGGTTCACAAAAGGAGGGTAGTAGAGGTCACAAAAAAGAGTGGAATAAGCCCGGACCTCGTCAACGCTAGCGTTGACGAGGTCCGAACGAACGTTATTTATTTCCCATATGAAGCAGGCGGGTAAACCAGTTCAAGCGATGCACATGTATAGAACTGGTTGGTAGCGCCGCTTCCTGTGTTTCGCTATCTTTATGCTTGCCGTTGCTATGCCCATTGAGCGCTATAGGGGGAATTATCTCATTGCGTAGTGGCATCGTAGGCTTATGCCCTTCATCCTCATCCTCACCATTCAGATCGCTGCGGCCATCGCGGTCGTTCCAGGTTTCGACGAGCATGCCGCCTTCTTTCTCCTCGCTCCGTATGGGTTCGTAAGGGTTGGGCAGATCGGCAGGAGGCAGGTTGCCCGTAAGGATCGGCTCTTTGGGTATGAGTTGATCGCGTCGCATCGGCTGTGTTTCCTGTTTCTCCAGTGCCAGGCGTGTATCAACCTCTGTGAGCAGACGGGCGATCTCTGGACGCAGGACGCGATTACGTTCTGGGATACGGTTCCACTGAGCCATTGCGGCTGGGAAATAGCCAGCTCGGTAGCAGTAGAGTCCGAGCATAGCGCGTGCATCGTAGATATTTGTACGTTGCCAGAGCGCCTCCGCTTCCGCAGGCGTCTCGATCACATCCTCGCTGGCCTCAATAATCTCAACCAGGTGACAGAGCTTGATGCCCATTAAGATATAGGGATAGCCATAGTAGAGCGCGAGGCGACGGCGACGTGAGCGTTCGATGGGATGCGTCCCGACAAAGTAGCATTTTGTCCATGAGCCACTATACCAGATGACCACCATCAGGATGAGGGCCAGAATACGTCCCAGATAGCGTTCCCAGGTTTGCGGCGATAAGCCAGCCATCACACCGAGTACTGCAAATCCAGCCCCTAATGCCCACGCACCATAGACCAGGCGGCGGCGATCCCATCCAAGCAGGTCGAAGTGGTGATGCAAAGGAGTTGCCAGAAAAGGCAGAGGGAACTCCGTGTACGCGACACGCTCTTTACTATTGGCGAAGCGCATAACTTGCAGGCGGCGGCGGAAGAAGCGCGTCAGAATGCGTGCCTGAATCAGAGCGGAAAGCCCTTCAAGAACGAACGCGCCACCAATCAGTAGTAGCGACCATTCGTTGCGCGAGAAGATCGCGATCATAGCGAGTGCACCACCCAGGCTGAGTGCCCCGCTATCGCCCATAATGATCCTTGCACGTCGTTTCGCCGTTCCGCGCCGGGCTGCCCAGGAGGAGGGCCAGTTCCAGGGGAGATAGCCAAGGATCGCACCTGCACAGAGAAGGGACAGTACTTCCAGCACAATACCTTCGGGATGCTTATTGTTAATGATACCCGTAATGACAATGCCGAATGCGAGCGCCGAACTAAAGACAAGTCCCCCGGCCAGGCCATCGAAGCCGTCGCTAAAATCAACGGAGAGCGAGGTCAGGCTCCCAATACACCCTGTCAGCAGCATCAAGAAAATTAGCCAGCCAAAATAAGTAAAATGCGGAAAGGTGACGGGACATATTCCATCAGTTGTTGCCGGAGATGAGCAGATGAGGTTACCGAGTAGTGGAAGATCTTTGTAGGGTCCATAAGCCTCTCGTCCGGCTGGAAGAAGGAAAAAGTAGCAAAGAGCAGCCAGTACAGAGACCAGGAAGACCCCTGTAAACTTGGTGCGTTCTGCAATTCCTTCATTGCGATATACTTTGTGCCAGTCGTCGAGGAAGCCCACAACCATATAGCCAAAGATCGCTCCAAGGCTGATGAGAAGAACGATCCATTGATCGCTCTTGAATTTTAAAAAATAGCCCGCTCCGATGCCCGTACAGATAATAGCCAGCGTGAAGGCAGGGCCACCAACAAGGGGCAGCTCTGTCGTTTTAATCTCCCGCCCGGCGATCGATTGCTCGGGTCGTCCAGCTACGGGCAGGTCTGGTCGGTGCGTGCCCGGTTTATGTTCACCACTACGAAATCTAGGAAACAGTGTTTTAGCTACGTAGGCAAGAATGAGGCTCGTAGCTGCACAGGTTATAAAGATAAAGAGTAGCCATAGTAGAATCATATAAACTCCCAACTGCAATGTGCCAAATATTTAAACGTGATATGGATATACAGAGTAACGCATATATAAGGCGTAGGAGAGAAGTATCAGCTCCTATGAAATGTTCCGCAATTGCTCGCGTGCGACGCGGCGATCATCCCAGGGTAATTTTTCTCTTCCTATGATAATACTTTGTTCGTGTCCTTTGCCTGCTAATAGTACTGTATCTTCTGGACGCGCGTGCGCAAATGCGGTGGCAATTGCTTCAGTACGATCTGCGATACAAAGAAAATCAATTCCCTGCCGCTTTCCCAATGCTTCGGCTCCAATTGCAATGTCGTGTAAGATGCTCTCACGGTCTTCATCGCGTGGGTCCTCATCTGTAATAACGAAGAAGTCCGTCATTTGTGCGGCGATACGCCCCATCACTGGCCGTTTCTGCACATCGCGTTCGCCCGCTGAGCCAAAGACAACCAGTAATTTCCCCTTCGTCAAAGGTCGCAATGTCGCCAGTACTTTTTGCAAGCTATCGGGCGTGTGCGCATAATCCACGATAACCGTAAATGGCTGTCCCTCATCGATACGCTCCATGCGCCCTGTGACACCCTTTACGCTCGCCAGACCACGGGCAATCTCGGCAAGTGGTACATCCAGTGCATACGCAGTCGCAATGGCGGCCAGGCAATTGCTAACATTAAAACGTCCCACCAGTTGCGTTTCAATCTGCACTTCTCCATCTGGCAGCAAGGCACGGAAGCGTGTACTGTATGCCTGTAATTGCACGTCGACGGCGCGTACTGCCGCCGGGGTCTCGATACCATAGTCAAGGATAGGCACATGACAATAAGGCTTCAGGACATCGTAGCTCACATCGTCGCGATTGAGGACCGCAACCGATTTAATACCGAGTCCCTTATCGCGTGAACTATCAAGCATCTCGAAGAGCCGCGCTTTAGCTCGTCGATACGCTTCGATTGTTTTATGAAAATCCAGATGCTCATGTGTAATATTGGTAACAACGCCCACATCAAACGCACAACCACGCACACGTTGCAGCTCCAGACCATGCGAGGTGGCTTCGACGACGGCGTGTGTGACGTGTTCATCGAGCATACGGCGGAGCAATTGCTGTATCTCCAGGGCTTCGAGCGTGCTCTGACGCGTGGCGTTTTCCCATTCCTGGCCCTTGATTTTAAAGTTAGCGGTCGTCATTAGTCCGTTCGGCTTCCCGGCAACTTCTAACAGCGTGCTGATCAGGTTCGCCGTGGTTGTTTTCCCGTCAGTGCCAGTAACGCCGATAGTACAGAGGTGCTGTGCAGGATAGTGATAGAACGCACAGGCGAGATCGGCCAGGGCACTGCGCACATCTGCAACTTCGAGATATGGCAGTGGAGAGGTGTAAGCATCCTGTAATGGTTCGCCCAGTGCGACGATGGCTCCACGCCTGGCAGCATCACCTAAAAAGCGTTGTCCATCGGTATGCGTGCCCGGTACGGCAATAAATAATCCCCCCACCTCAACGTTGCGCGAGTCGTATGCAAGCGAACTGATATCGGCATCCAGCACATCCAGGGCGCTTCTATTTTTTGCTGGCTGCGCTAGAGCCGCCAGTAATGTATCTAGTTTCATAAATTTATATACGTCTTTCTGTGACGATTTTAGTACTAGTAATAGATTGTGCGTGTACGGTGATAGGGTTGCATGTCTGAAATACTTTGCCCCAGAAACCACAAATGGCGATCTATGTCGGCGACGGTCAACGTATAGCCATGCAATTGAAGGGCACGCCGTAGTAGTTCACAGGCCCAGATTGTGCAACTCCGTATCTCTATCTCTTCTGCACAGCCGTGCTCCAATAAGATCTGAGCGTCGATGCGTCTGGCCAGTGTCGTATGATATTCTAACACATCGTAATAACGAAGTACCTGTGGCAATTTATAATCAGCATAAATGGTGAGTTGGTTGAGATCATGAAATGTTCCCCATGCCGTACCATGAAAAGCGGCAGACAGGTCTGCAACACAGATCTGAGCACGTTTAAAAAAACGCACCTCGCGCCCATGATATGTTGCAGTGTCGCGAAACGATGGGAAATATTGGACCAGTTCCGCGACGAGTGCGATAGCACTGTTGTTTGCCCGCTCAATTGCCCTGGCAAACTGCCCTTCATAACACTCTAGAAGGACACGCCCAACCTCGCGTACGTTCTCAACCCGTTGTTCAAAGAGGGGGATGGTCTGGTTGCCACGAAAAATATGCGCCATCGTTTCGGCGCTGATTGTGCTCAGGTAGCTGGCATCCCAGAGAGGAATTTCCTCTTCAATGGCACGTTTGAGAGCTGCTGCCTCTGCCCAATACCCATTGAGCGTCTCTCCTTGATAATCAATCGTCCAACGAGGCTGATCTTTCTCTGCCCAGAAGCAAAAATTTAGTGCATCAAGCAAAAGTAGCCAGTTTACAGTATGTTCTGTCCCATCATGGAAGTGGTAGCGCGTGTCCCATAAGGACTCGTCGGGCTGCAATGTCAGTTCCGTGTTTTTCTGCATGTCCTGCATCCAATGCGCCGCCAGCGCATCGACCTGTTCTTGATTGATCCAGACGCATGTGCCATGCTCCACAACGGTACGTGTGCTTTTCAAAATGTCGAGTGGATCGTGATCGGGGAGAGCATAGGGGTCTTCATCGTCGATATCGTGCCAATGAGAATGTCTGGTCATGTAACACCTTTCTGTATTTATAGAAGGACACCGTTTGGGAGAGAAGAAATACTACTCTCTTTTCAGTCTACCATTCGCCTGACTTCTTCTTATGCATGAAGATCAGAAGTTTCATGTGAGTATCTTTTCTCCTGGCGCAAATTTTTTTTGATATATACCCGATTTTTTGGGAGAATGCGTCATTCTAGAGTAAGCACATTGAGAGTGTGTATAGAAAAATACGATAATAGGAGACTTGTCGATGACAACATTACGTCGGATATCGAGTAGTATCACCCCCCGTCAGTTAGAAGTGCTAGGTTTTCTTGCCAGGCGTGAACAGTGGTCGGTAGGTGAGGTGGCCTCTGGTCTGGGAGTAAGCTCAGCAGCAGCAACAAAAGCCGTTGCCCGTCTTGAACGGAAAGGACTCGTTTCGCGGACCGTCGATGTTATGGATCGTCGTTGTGTCAACGTGCGCCTTACCCGTGCTGGTGTCGATGTTGTACGCTAGACTGAGAAGTCTGTATCAAGAGATATGCGCAAGCGTATAAGCTCCTTCTCAATGAGAGTGATGCTTGCGCTCATACCTCTTGCTAAACACTAGCCGGGTCAGGATGCCTCTGATCTCACATAACCACGCTCTTTTGCATACTGCCAGAGCGATTTCTGGAGTTGCCGCCTTGCACGCGAGATGCGGCTCATCACTGTTCCAATAGGAATTTGCAAGGCTTCGGCGATCTCCTTGTACGAGAGTCCCTCGATATCGGCCAGTACAACTGCCATACGAAAATTGGGGGGGAGATCGTTCAACGCTTTGTATACATCCTCGTCGAGGTATTTATTGAGAACTTCTTCTTCCGCTCCCTGTGATAACTCCTGCCCGCTTAAATCACGAATTTGATTATAAAGATAAAACTCCTCACCGTCAGGGAGTGATGTCGGCGTGGGATGGGTCGCGTTCTTCCGATAACGGTTAATTGCTGATGTATTCAAGATACGGAAAAGCCATGCACGCAGATTAGTACCTGGCTGGTAAGTATGAGAAAAGCGGAACGCTTTCAACATGGTTTCTTGAACCAGGTCTTCGGCCTCCTGGGGATTATTCGTCATGCGCAATGCCGTGCGATACAGGCTATCCAGTTGTGCAATCACCCCCGCCTCAAAATCTTCACTCACTGGTGCCGTTGGTGTGTCGCGCTCTTCATCCGCCTGAGTCTCTTCTTGAAGAGCATTTGTCTCCGTCTCCTGCAAATCTTCTGTATCTTCCGCTGTTGTTGACGATATAGGTACTTTTTTAAATTCTGGCTGCTCCGACATCAAACACTCCTTAGCAAAGTACCACTCTGGTACCTGAACTTTCTATGTGAAAGCACTCTCAGTATATCCTATTAGGAAAGGGAATGAAAGCCCTACGAATTATGTTAGAATAGTCAGATAATAGTGACGAGCAGATTGTAGGAGTAAATTTTGTATGGAATGCCTAGATTGCATCGAGACTACGGCTCGTCTGCATCTCTATATAGACCGGGAATTAAGCGATGAGGAGATCGTAGTTGTGCAGCAGCACCTCTATGGTTGTCCACGTTGCGAAGATCGTTTTCATTTCGATTTGCGCATCAAGCGACTTATTCATGAGCGCTGCTCCATCGAGCGTGCTCCTGCCCAGTTGCGTGAAAAAGTGCTGCAGTTGGCCCACACCCCAACTGGAAAACGCTTCGACATTGATCCCGTGTTGGCTATGGAGATCAGAGCAGACCTCGACGTGAAAGAATGAAACTGGCGCATGTAGGGGCATCATTGGTTTGTAACAATGGTATATGCAACAGGGTAGGGACCCGATTGCATCGCATCCGTCATTGATCAACCTGGGGCCACGATATCATAAATGGCGGACGCGATGCATCGGGTCCCTACCTTTTATGAGAGCAGACCAAATTTGAAGTAGCTGTTGAGATAAAGGAGGATGTTGAAAAAAACCATCACTCCCACGATCACCATCAGCACACCTGTCGCGATCTCGATTTTGCCAAGGTGTGGCCTCAGCTTCTTCAAAACGCTGCTGACCTGATTGAGTCCCAGGCCAAGCAAGAGAAATGGTATGCCCAATCCCAGCGAGTAGATGAGCAGCAGCAAAACACCTTTCTGCAGTGTCGCTGTGCTGGCCGCAAGGGTGAGAATCGAGCCAAGAATCGGCCCGATACAGGGTGACCATGCAATGGCAAACGTGATGCCAATCAGCAGAGATGCTGGATAGCTAGGGTGCTCGGGATGAAACTCAAAACGCTTCTGCTGGTAAAGAAAAGGCAACTTAAGAATGCCCATCAGATACAATCCAAGCAGAATAAGCACAATACCTGCGATATGACGAATCAGGATCATATGCACCTGTAGAAAACTACCCAGTGAACTGGCGACCGCTCCCAATGCGACAAATGCTAATGTGAAGCCGCATACGAAGGTCGCGGCATGCAAAAAGGTTACCAATCGCAGAGAAGGCTGCTGCCCGCTATCATTCGATTGGTGAACACTTTGCCCGACAAGTTGCGTTAAATAAATAGGCACCAGCGGCAGGACGCATGGTGAAAGAAATGATGCCAGCCCGGCAAAAAATGCAATCCCCAGACTTAGTTGTGATGGATTCATAGCTCTATTTAGAAATCTCCCACATTGTTGCTTGTTCTTACTTTCTCATCCTCTACTAAGAGTATAGAGCCTTAGAAAGAACTCTGCAACTTTTTCTTGCCATCTTTTTTCTCGGCCTGCCGCCATTTTTTAAGTACCATCTTGCTTGCTTCAGCCAGCGGATGTGGGGTATCTGTATCAGGAGCATTTAAATGAAGTAGCTCTTTGATGACGTAGAGTACAATCGTATCATCCTCAGTTGCAATACGACCAAGGGCCGTCAAAGCTGTTCTGGCAACATGTTCATCGGAATCCAGCAGGGTCTGCAATAGACCAGGGATAGCCCAACGCCCACCAAGTTGTCCACACGTATAGGCGATACAGGCCCGTACACCACTGTCATTATCTCTATAAAGTAGGTGCAGCAGGCGATTATAAAGATGCGGTACAGTTGCGACTGCGTCGCCTAGCATACTTAGTAATTCTATTGCACGTTGGCGCACCCATGCGCTATTACTGCTTAACAGATGTACAACTGTTCCCTCACGTAGTAGTTCGCTGGTGATTTCGGTTGCCGCTTGCTTTTGTCCGTGCGTACGTGCTTGCCAGAGAAGATAGGCAAGTGAATCAAGGGCAGTGACCTGTATTTCTTCTTCCGGCTGGGTTAAAACGCGTAAAAGCCAGCGCACAACGTTCATACGTACAGGTGCGCGGAGGACACCGTGGAGGAGACGCAGACTATCGATTGCTTCAAGGTGACCAGGATGTTCTCTATTCTGGATAATTGTGCCCAATACTGCTGCTACATATTCTCCACCGCAAGCTGCGAGCATATAGCTGGCCTGACGACGAACTTCAGGTATTTCGGCCCGCAGGAAAAGAAGGACGCGTGCTGGCAGTGACAACCGTCTCATGGTGCTACGCATCGTTGTATGGCGTGCCATTTCTTCTAATGTAGTCAAGACGACGATCTGCGTCTGTGGATTGGGTATGTCGAGGAGTTTTATGATGGTTGGTAAGGCAGATGGATGTGCGATGCGGCTGAGCGCATGTGCTGCATTGAGAGCCAGTTCGGTATGAGCATCCTGTAGTGCATAGAGAAGATGTTGTGTAAGTTGTTCACGTTGTTCGTTAGAAAGTGAGATAGGAATCTCCGTTGCCAGAATAAAGGTTGCCGCTTTGCGTATTTCGGCTGGTATAGAGACATGCATGAACTGTATCAACGTATCCATCGCGCCACTCTCTTTGCTATTGAGCAAAGCATACGCAATGGTAAGCTGTACTTGCAATGCATCGTCCTGCGCCTGACGGATGAAAAGCTGCTCGATAGTACATTTTTTCAAGGGAACCTTGCCGGCTTTGGTCGCGAGTGCCATTGCAGCAGCATAGCGTACAGTTATCCAGGGAGCCAGTAGGCCCTGGCAGAGTAATGCTTCATAATCAGCATGAGGCACAAGGCTGGCGGCCTCCATGATGCTGGCCCATAGAACAGGCCCAACGGGTTGAGGAAGGGCGGGAAGTCGTAGCAGGTCTTCCAGTCCTATCTCTGCCCGTTGACTGAGGTAGACGAGCAGGCGACTGCAATGTTCATATTGAGGAGGCCACCACGGCCATGGCGGCGACGTGATCTCAGGATAGCCGCTCAATGTTTTGAGCAGCGTGGGTAAAATTTCCGGTCCAAGCCGCGCCAGCCTACGCGCTGCACGTACACGCATATGATACTCGGTTTCAGGCCCAAGTAAAAGCGCAAGTGCAGCTCGCGTACATTCTCCATGCGTGGATCGTTGCTGAAAATATTCCTCGAGAACTCTTTTAGAGTCGAGCTTTTTTTTATCTGGGCGCTCTCTCATTTCAGGTGCTTTCATCGTGAAGGATACTCTTATTTAGTTATAGTCCGTCAACCAAATTTTGTGAGATCCCACCACCACGGGCGCGATAAATCACCCCTCCCACAAACCCATGTAGGGGTCAGATTTATCGCGCCCGTGTGTGTATTTAGCGTGAGAGCTTGAAGAGCTTCTGAAGCTGCCCCAGAAGGAGCGCCTTCCCTGTGGTTTTTGTAGCGATTCCAGTGAAGCAGTTTTGATATCTTCGGGCAATGGTGTGTATGGGGATGGCGACATATGTCGATAGTGAACCGGTTCCATCGCAGGCAAAGCATCGTTCATCTTTTGTGATGCCTGTTGCTGTTGTTCATACAAAATATGTTGATTGGGTGGAGTCATAGGTGCAGCCGGCGGTGGTAGGGTCTGCTCCATGTCCACATCCAGATACCTGGGGCGTTGCACCTGTGGACGCTTGGGTGGTTGCATACTGGGACGATTTTGCCCCTGGGTGCGTGTATGTGGGGCCGATGTATTAGGAGTTTCAGGAGATGGTGCTGGTTTGAGATGCAGAGTAAGTAACTCCTGTGCCATACTATTTGCATCTGCATAGCGTTGTTCACGATGGAGCGAAAGTGCTTTCATGATGATCTGTTCAACTTCGTGTGCGACATTGGGATTATGGGTTGAAGGTGGTGGAGGATTGCCATGAACAATGGCCTGGGTTAATTCAGGCATGGAACGTCCCGTAAATGGCCGCTGCCCGGTAACCATTTCATAGAGGACGACACCAAGCGCATAAATATCGCTGCGATTATCAAGATTTCTCGCCCCAGACCTGCTCTGGGGAAGCATAATAAATACTGCCGACCAGGGTTTTGGCAACCGTAATTTTTTGATGTCCAAGCGCCCGCGCCAGGCCAAAATCCATCACTTTGACCTTGCCCCAGCGGTTGAGCATCAGGTTTTCTGGTTTAATGTCCCGATGAATAACGTTGCGTTCCCGATAAGCAGCGTCGAGCGCCTCGGCAATCTGGGCCGCATATTCTACCGCAAGGTGTTGAGGAATTGTCCCATCCAGGTGGAGCAAATTAGACAATGTTGGCCCTTGCACATACTCCATCACAAAATACAGAAGTTTGCTTTGCTGCCCGGCATCATAGATCTGAACAATATTTGGATGATTGAGTCCCGCAATAATTTGAGCTTCACGAATAAAACGCGCAACATAGGAGGCATCACGTGCTAACGTTTTTGGTAGCACTTTGATGGCCACTTCACGCCCCAATGCGATCTGCTTGCCACGATAAACGACACCCATGGAGCCATGCCCAATTTCTTCTTCCAACTGGTATCCACCGAGGCTTTGACCTGCCAGTTCATTCATATGTCTATTATCAGACGGCCCCTATCGCTGGCATAGGGGAAAATGCCGTCCCTCCTTGTCGGTAAATATAACCGTCGTCTTTCTCATGCATGCCCTGTGTAAGCTCAACGGCGTTTTTAAATATTGTGATTTCTGGTGAAGCACACCAGATCAAGAACCGAAATGGCATATGAGTAATGGATTTGAGCATTGTACCACAACAAATTGTACTTGCGGATCCATCCACCATGAGAAAACCTGGTACCAAACTTTGTATTCAGTTGTTTAAACGTATCAACCCTGCTCGTTTTGTGAATAATCCCCGAAAGTACTTCTCTCTCTAATTGCGTGGACGATATACTGCAAATAGCTGAAAGAGAGGACGAACAGAAAACCCATCTGTTCGTCCTCTCCATGAGTGATGTGGGGATTTCAATCAAGGTAATCCTTCAGGATCCGACTTGCCTGTGGGTGCCGTAACTTACGGATGGCGCGTTCCTCAATCTGACGAACACGTTCTCGTGTCACTTTTAGCTTCTTGCCAACTTCTTCTAAGCGTGTGATCGTGGTCATCAAGCAAGCCAAAGCGCAATTCAATCACCTGCCGCTCACGCACGGTAAGCTGCCCAAGCACTTTGCGAATCTCTTCGCGTAACAGGTGCTGATCGGTGACCTCTGATGGCCCTTTCTCACGAATGTCCTCAATGATGTCGCCCAGGGTATTTTCTTCCTCCTCGGAAAGAGGCGCATCCAATGAGAAAACTTTTTCTGCCCAGATTAATAACTCACTAACACGATCTGCTGTCATTCCCAGGCGCTGCCCGATACTTTCGGGGGTTGGCTCACGTCCGAGCTCCTGATACAGTTGGCGCGTGGTGCGTTTGACGCGCATCACTTCTTCCATAATGTACACAGGAAGTCGTACCACACGAGTGCCTTCCAGAATTGCGCGTGTAATAGCCTGCTTAATCCACCACGTAGCATACGTAGAGAAACGGAAGCCCTTCCTGTAGTCAAACTTTGTAACTGCACGTATCAGGCCGATGTTTCCCTCACCAATCAGGTCTTCCAGGGAAAGTCCCTGTCCGACATACTTCTTGGCAATGCTTACCACGAGGCGCAGGTTAGCTTCTATAAGATGGTTACGCGCATCTCTATCTCCTTGCTCTGCTCGTTCTGCAAGGCGGGACTCGCTGACTGCAGAGAGCAGGGGAATGCGGGAGATTTCGCGCAGATACAGCCGTAGACTGTCGCTCTGCGCCAGGCTACTGATATCTGCCTCTGGGAGGGTTTCACGTTCGTTATCCGTCGTCTTTTCGCGGTCACGTTCGGCGTCAAACATCACATTTCGTTCCAAGTGCTTGCTCTCTTCTCATGCAACATGTACGTAAGACAGTTCAGTTCTGGTTTATTGTATCATACATGGACGTTATTGCAAACGCCAATCTCCTCTGTCTCACATACCCGACAATAATTGAGTCTTCTCCAACCTGTATCTGGTCTCGACCTTACCTTATTTTATCGGCTGACTATTGTCCTTTAATGAGAGGAACACTTTCCTTCTCTGCAATATTCCTCTCCTTCCCCGAAAGTCCCAGCCATTTCTGCATTTAGTAGTCCTTTCCGCTATCGTTGCTACACAACTTTGCGATCCTGTGGCTATAATTGCAAATAGAGATGAGTCATTGTAACTGCAACGCAATTGTAACGTAGATATCTTTGTACGTCTATATACTCGAAGAGAAGAAACATGGGAAATAGGAAATGTGGGGGAGGGTCATTCTATCGGTAACCGACGTAGATGCCACCAATATGCTAAATACATTTATTGGCAATAATATCATTAGTAAAGGAATATGCTCGCCATGAGCTTGCCTATGGCACTAAGACCCGGAACGGTTGTTGGGAATCACTATATCATCGGTTCTTTGATTAATAGTGGCGGGTTTGGTGCTGTCTATCGTGGGGTCGATACCAGTGAAGGTAATCGGCCTTGCGCCATTAAAGAAACCTATGATGTCACTCCTGCTTCTCGTCGTCAGGCGCTGATGGAGGCGAGCGTGCTTTTTACCGTGAGAAGCCCACACCTGCCCGAAGTCTACGATACCCTTGAAGCAAATGGCCGTTTTTATCTCATCATGCAACTGATTGAGGGCCAGAATCTGCTCCAACTCCTGCGTTCTCGTGTTCCCAATGGCATTGTTGGCGAACAGGAGCCTTATCGACAGGCGCTCGGTCCTTGCAGTGAGCAAGAGGTTCTAACCTGGCTGTTGCCAATTATGGATATATTGCAGGAACTCCATAGCCGCCGCCCTCCTGTAATGCATCGTGACATTAAACCCGGCAATATCATTCTCACTCCCCATCAGACCGCAGTCCTGGTCGATTTTGGCTTAACGCGCCTCTATGATCCCACGCGCAATACACAGACAATGACCAGAGCCGTTACAGAAGGCTTCAGTCCCCTTGAGCAATATGTGGGCAAGACGAGTCCACAATCGGATATCTATGCGTTAGCCGCGACGATGTACCTGCTGCTGACCAATCGCATGCCGCCCGCCGCCACGCGCCGCAGTATGCATGATGAACTGATCGCGCCGCGTCTGTTGAATCCATCACTTACCCTTGAGACGGAACGCGTTCTCTTACAGGCGTTATCGCTGCATGCTCAGGATCGCTATCAAAGCATGCACGATTTTGCCGAAGCTCTACAAGATCGTGGCTTTAGTTCGCACTCCGATCCAACTCTCTCGGTAAATCCACAACGCACAGGAAGCTACTCCCTCTCTTGTGTTGCCCTCACCTCCTATGCCTACCTATCCCGTCGCGCCACAGCCGACGTACGCCAATGGCTATGCCAGCGTGCAGAGTCCTCCACAGGCTCTCACGCCATCTCCCCAACCTCAGGTTCCGCAAAAGGGTCACAAGCTTCCACCAGGAGGAACAATTCCTCAATATCAGCAACCAGTCTATCCTCAACCCGGTTACGTTGCCCCGGCTCCTGGGACGCCTTACCAGCAAGGTCAGGCATACATGATGCCACAGGCCGCTGCGCCTCGTGCCATGCGTGCATTGCCTAATCCATCGAATCAAGGTTGCTTGTGGGGCATGGTGCAGGGTGTATTGGCTGGTTTATTAGTCCTCTTCATGCGTGAAGCGATCTACTTTGAACTGGCAACGGTGATGGGATTTGCCTTTTATATACTTGCGGGTTTCACAACGACCCGGCGCGGTGGCGCTACTCTGCGTGGAGCCTGGGCTGGCTACTGGGCCGGCATCACCAGTACGGGAATGTTCTGGTTCGTGCTTGGCGTTGGCCTGCTGATCCGCGTGTCGCAATATATGCAGTCATATTCGTCCAATGGCGGAAGTTCCGTTTTTCGTGACATGCTCAATAATGCATGGCAAGCGGTGATGCCTCATGTCCCCGATTACGTCTTCGTCCCCTCTCAACCCGGCTGGGTCAATATTCTTGATCTTGCTGCTTGGTGGACTGCTTGTTTCCTTTATTCTGGGTGGTGTCGGAGGAATGCTGGGCAAGATGCGTAATCAGGCGAAAGTAGCGGCGAAGAGGCAGTATCCCTGATGTAAGGATGGATACTACCTCTCAATCAACTATAGTTGTTTCTTTTGCACAACGACCTCGACTTTTCCCCCTGGGCGAAGAGCAAGATTATGAACTGGATCAGGCTCGATGTGTTGCCCTGGAACGAGAGTAAAGGTGGCATGCTGAACAAGTGTGGCGATCAGTAATTGTCCCTCCATCAGAGCGAAGTGATTCCCGATACAAATACGGGGTCCAGCACCAAAGGGAAGGTATGCATAGTGCGGTAACTGCTTTTCGCGTTCTGGTGTGAAGCGACCAGGGTCGAACACTTCTGGTTCAGGGAATATTTCAGGCCTCCGATGCAGTGTGTAAGGGGAGATCAAGATGTTCGCTCTTTCAGCCACGTGATATCCATCAATGCTGGTATCATGCAATGTCTCACGAAAAATACCAGCCGCAGGTGGATAGAGACGCATCGCCTCTTTAAATGCTTGCAGACAGAGAGGCAGGTGGGCAAGATCATTGAAGGTTGCCCTCCGGCCTTGCAACACCTGTTGAACTTCCTGTTGTACCCTCTTATACTCGTCAGGGTACTGACAAAGGAAATACCACGTCCAGGAAAGAGCGGCAGCGGTGGTTTCATGTCCCGCACCAAGCAACGTAATACATTCATCCATTATCTGCCGGTTGCTCATGCGCGTGCCATCTTCATCTTGAGCATTCAGCAGAATAGAGAGTAGATCAATTCTTTCGGAGGGATGCTGTTCTAGCTGGCTGCGCCGTTCCTCGATCATTTGAAGGATACGGTTTTCCAGAAAGTTTGTCGCCTCACGAACATGTCGATTATACGGCGTGGGCCAACTGTCGGGGAGCATAAAAGGCGAGGAGAGTTTGCGAACCGTATGTTCAAAGCCGATTGCCATGGCTGCACCTAGCTCATCCGTCTCTTTGAGCATGTCAATATCGAAGAGTACCTTGCCGATGATACCCATCGTCAGGTTAATCATTTGCTGGTTCAAGTCTATCACTGTCTTCTCAGACCATCTTTGCGCAATCATTTCACCATAAAAAACAATTGTATCTACATACTCAACGATATGCCTGTGCTGAAACAGGGGGGCCATCAATTTTCGTTGCCTGCGGTGGAAGTTACCCTCGCTGACGAAAAGCCCATTATTATTGATTGCTTTGTGTATAGAGTTTGCCTTTGGAGAAATCGTAGGCATCTTCAACCAGAATGCTCTGTACGTGTTCTGGTTTATTGAAGAAAAGGATGGGTATGGGGCCAAGATGAAAACCACAAACATCGCCGACTTCTGCCAGGTGCCGCAGAAAACCCAGACGATCATTCATAAAGATACGCAGACTTCCAAGCAGGGGAATTTCAGGAATAAATGGGACTGATCTTGTCTCTGGTGACTGTATCGGTGCAACCATTTTTTGCTCCTTTGAAGGAAATTGACCTTCTATTCCAGTTCAGGCGTCAAAAGCGCTGTGAGTATGCCTTGAAGAGCCTTTGCCGTCTCTTCACAACTCAGATTCCAGTCGTGACGTAATAAGTACCAGGTGTAGACACCTGTGATCGTATACAATTGCGCGAGAAGGCGTACACGTCTTGTTGTTTCCAGCTCAGCTAGATAAGATGCAAAAGCTCGTTCTAGCCACGCTTTGTGTGAAGATCGTGCAACGTCAATGATGTTATGAAGTTCGGGATATCTCTCTTCTTGAGCCAGGCCACGAAGCATTCTTCTCCCGCCCGCTTCATAGTAGGTCACAAGGCCAGATGCGATACTGGCAATATCTCCAATGGGTGGTTCAATCAATTGTTGTTGTGAGAGACGAAAGGCTTCCTGGCTGACAATATCTGCTAAACGCTCTTTTGAGCCAAAATGGCGCAGGAGAGTTTGAGTAGTTACTCCAGCTCGTTCTGCAATCTGTTCGAGCGTAATTGTATCGCCCCATTGCTCATCGAAAAGAGCCAGTCCAGCCTGGATGATGCGCTGTGCGGTCAGCGCAGCAACTTCAGCCTGGACTGTACCTCGATAGGCTCGTTTTTTTCTTGGAGGGCGGCCCCCTCCTTCAATGCTGTTATTCATTTTAATACCATAGATGCTGTATTCAATTGATGTTATTGATAATAGCACCAATATATGTTTTTGTCAAGCTAGATCAGGATTGGCAAACCATACACGGTCAGGCATCGTCCACGGACTCTCTATGCGTCCCAGAAAAGAGTGAATACCCTCTGCCTGCCCATTTGCCAGCAAATGACAGAGTTCTTTTAACTGTTGCGGCCAGATCGGTAGCTCTGGCACCTCTACCAGTGGCACCCATTGTGCAGGCTCATCACCAGCTTGCTCTGCCCGTATCTGTGCAATCGGTTCTTCCGGATAGGCATAGTGAAAGACTTCCAGACCATAGCCATATCCTTCGCCCTCTCCTGGCTCAAGTGCTTGCGTGTACTTCGGTACTACCCATTCCAGCAGGAACGCGATCTTCCCAACACGAACTCTAATGCCAGTCTCTTCAAACACTTCTCGTTGTGCGCATTGTGCAATTGACTCGTTCGCCTCTAATCCACCACCTGGAAGTCTCCATGCTCCACTATCTCCTCCATCCCTTTGGGGAGGATGTAGAAGCATATTACCCTGATAGAGAACGATGGTGCGTGTACGAATATTCTCATAAATGTTGTGACTAAATATACCCATGAGCACTTTTCTCCCATTTTGTGCTTATCTATTAATACATTTCTTCTTATACGTAGAATACACCATTCAATAGCTGTTAAAAATAGCAATAACCTTGACCATTTGTGGTACGATTGTTCTTAACTTATGCTAATCGCGCAATACCCACTTCACAATAGAAGGTAGGCTATATATTTGACAACGCACGAACAGACAAATCAAACATCGGTCGCAGCGACACCTCCCGCCCAGGAAACTTTGTCGCTCACCGATTTAGCTCGCACGCTCAGTGCAGAATTGAGCCTGAATAGCGGGCAGATCGCCCGTACGATTGCTCTTTTGGATGAAGGGAATACTATCCCCTTTATCGCACGCTATCGTAAAGAGGTCACCGATAGCCTGGATGAAGTGCAGATCCAGGCCATTGCTGATCGCTCGGCGTCATTACGTGCCCTGCATGAGCGCAAACTTGATGTGCATCGCCTGATTGATACGCAGGGCAAGATGACTCCGGAGCTAGCGGCCTCTCTTGCAGCGGCGTCAACATTGCAAGAGGTCGAAGATCTCTATTTGCCTTATCGCCAGAAGCGCAAGACACGCGCAAGTGTGGCGCGTGAGAAGGGCCTGGCACCGCTCGCCGATATCATCCTGCAACAGCCTGAGCATATCGGAGACCTGGACGCTTTACTGGAACAGTACGCACAACCTTTCCTGAATGCTGAGAAGGGCGTTGATACCAGCCTGGAGGCGTATGCAGGTGCATCTGACATTGTGGCCGAGGTGATTGCGGAAGATGCGAATGTGCGTGGTAGTGTACGCGCTTCGTTCTTCAAGCGTTCGGCCCTGGGTGCAAAAGCGGTCGATCCTGAAAAGCTGGCCGAGAAAGATCCTAATGGCGTCTACCAGCTTTATTATGATTTCAATGAGACCGTGACGAAGCTTGTGCCGCATCGTGTGCTGGCCCTCAATCGGGCTGAGCGTGAAGATGTCCTGCGCGTCACTGTCGCCCTTCCCTATGAACAGGCTCAACCCGATATTAAGTCGCACTATCCTGTCAAAGCCACATCGCCCTTTGCACATCTCCTATCGGACGCAATGGAGGATGGGTATAAGCGTCTGCTTGCGCCCGCTATGGAGCGCGAAGTACGCGTCGAGCTGACGCGCCAGGCGGAAGAGCACGCCATCAACATTTTTGCCACCAATCTGCGCAATCTACTGCTACAACCACCTCTGCGCGGCAAGAAAGTCCTGGGCATCGATCCCGGCTTTCGTACCGGCTGTAAGCTCACGGTTGTCGACGAAAATGGCAAATATATTGTTTCCGATACGATGTACTTATTCCAGTCTGAAAAAGCTGTGCAGATGCTGCGTAAGCTATTAACGCAGTACGGCATCACCGTGATTGCAATGGGGAACGGCACAGCCTCGCGCGAAACAGAACAGTTGGTAGCAAACCTGATCAGCGATCTTGAGAAGGAAACGGGCGAACAGGGAAAAATTGGCTATGTCATCGTCAATGAGGCTGGAGCGTCGGTCTATTCGGCATCGGAAGCCGCCCGCCAGGAATTCCCGACCCTCGATGCGACCCAGCGCGGCACGATCTCTATTGCGCGTCGCCTGCAAGATCCATTGGCCGAACTGGTGAAGATCGATCCAAAAGCGGTCGGCGTTGGTTTATATCAGCACGATGTTGATCAGAAAGAACTGGCGGCGATGCTTGATCGTGTGGTGATTTCATGTGTCAACTTTGCAGGCGTCGAGGTGAATTCAGCCTCAGCAGCTCTACTCAAACATGTATCAGGTGTCAATACGCGTGTCGCCAATGCAATTGTAAAATATCGCGAGGAACATGGCTCTTTTAAGTCGCGTGAAGAATTGCAGAAGGTATCTGGCCTTGGCCCCGCAACTTTTGTGCAGGCCGCTGGCTTCCTCAAGATTGCAGGTGGGGTCGAGCCGCTTGATAATACCTTTATCCACCCTGAGAGCTACAATGCCACACGTACACTCTTGACCCTCTTGCCCGAGAGCGATAACAAGAATGTACGCCCATCCGAGCGCATTGCGAAGTTCCGGCAGTTGATCAAGCTGCAAAATAGCCTTGGACGCTCGAACCGCAACCGTCCAGGCGACGCGAGTAGTGAACAGGCCGCCTGGGCCGATCTCGCAAAGAAGGTCGGTGTTGGTCTTCCCACCCTTAACGATATTCTGGAGAACCTGGAGAAGCCCGGCCTCGATCCTCGTGATGCGCTCCCCGCACCTATTCTCAGACACGATGTGCTGAAAATAGAAGATCTACAAACAGGCATGCTGCTCCAAGGAACGGTGCGCAACGTAGTAGATTTCGGAGCTTTCGTGGATATAGGTGTGAAGCAGGATGCCCTGGTGCACGTATCGGAGATCGCGGACCGTTTCGTTAAAGACCCGTTGACCGTGGTTGCCGTCGGGCAGGTAGTCCAGGTGCGTGTCCTGAAGGTTGATGTGCAGCGCGGTCGCGTCCAATTGAGTATGCGCGGCCTGAAACAATGAGGTAGGAAATAATACGAAGAAGAGGTAGCCATGGGATAATAAGGGTTGATCGGTAGTAGATGCCGTATCTCTTCTTCGCCTGACTATCATATCGTGCCTGTAAATTCTCAAAAATGCTTATACGAGAAGGACTACTTTCCCCGTCGTTTTGCGTTCAGCAATCGCGCGATGGGCCGCAACCGCATCTGCCAGGGGGAATGTATTGCCAACGATAATTTTCAAATGTCCTCCGTTGAGATACTGCATAAGCTCCAGCGCAGCTATGGCAACCCGATCGGCTCGCTGTAACCATGAAGTAAGCCAGTACCCAATGATAGACTGGTTTTTGTACATTAACTGGACACCTGTAAATTGAGTAACTTCTCCACTGGCCGCTCCATATATCACCATACGGCCAAATGGACCAAGAGCTTTCAAACTCTGAGCCGCTATCTCTCCACCACTCATCTCCAAAATAATATCAACCCCCTGCCCATTTGTAGCGTTTTTGACCTCTTCACTCCAATCGGGTTTATTGTAGTTGATGACAATATCCGCCCCAAGGCTACGGGCAATGTCCAGCTTGGCTTCACTGCTCGCTGTACCAATCACCGTTCCCGCACCCATCAATTTCGCAAGTTGCACCGCCAGCGTTCCAACACCCCCTGCTGCTGCCTGAACCAGTACACTCTCCCCCGTCTGGATATGAGCCGATTCGCGCAACAACTGATAGGCGGTAATACCCTGCACTAGAAAGGCTGCGGCACGTGTGAAATCAAGGGTATCTGGAATAGGAATAATGGTGCCTGTGTGTGCGAGCGCATATTCAGCATAGCCCCCCGTGACAAAGGCTGCCACCCGCGTCCCAACCGGTGGGGCCGTTACACCCGGACCGTGTCCGGCAACAGTACCCGCAACTTCAAAGCCTGGCGTCATAGGAGTACGCGTCTTTGTAAGGTATGCTCCTTGCCTTTGCGCGAGATCGGCGTAATTAATGCCCGCCGCGACGACTCGAATCAATACTTCGTCCTCTTGTGGGACAGGGGTAGCAATCTCTTCCAGGTGCATAACTTCTGGTCCACCTGTTTCGTTGATACGTATAGCTTTCATTGCCAGTCCTTTCGTTACGCTCTTCGTATATTTTGATTGTAGCATGTGAATACAAAAATATGGGCTTGTTTCTGTATCTTTCAGCACAATTTTTGACGTAATATAAGTGTAGACAAAAATCTATCTCCGTAAAAGTCTACTCTTATGCTCGTTGTTATTATATCAAGTTGTTTCATTATACTCATCCTTGTATAATGATTTTCGTATAAGTAGCCGACTTGAAACCGAATTTTATAAGAAGAAAGTACCGATTTTACAGCGCATATTCGCAATAAGCTGTACACTGTTCTCTAGTGTCCATCAAAGCGACGCCTGTTTTCTTGTCTAAAGTTATTATTCAGGTCTTTTTTCTGCTTTTATGGCAGGAATAGATAATTCAACCGATTGGGATGAAAATGCAGAAACGGGTTATACACAAAAGAAACTCTTTACGTAAGATTTTTTTGTGTCTTTCCTCACACATTGATACAGGGGTCGACGGTACGTTTCGACCGTACGACCTTTTTCAGGCGAGGTGAATGATGGACGATAAGGCGGGTCGCCGCGGTGCATCACAGGCACATGGGCGGCGATGGAAACAGGCAAGAGGTAAAGCCTGGAAATTTTTGAAGGCACAGAAAAGTTCACTTTTTACAGGTGTAATGCTTCTTCTTGTAGTGGTGTTGCTGTTTGGCGTCTTTAGCCAGTTTCAACCCCCGGCGACAAGTACCACACCCAGTGGAGTGACTGCTATCGACTATAGCACGTTTATCCAGCAAGTGAAAACTGGCAACGTACAGGCAGTAGCGCTGCGTGGCTCTGAAATTAATGGTTTGCTGCAAAATCCTCTCATACAACAGTCAGGACCCACCCAGAGCCAGAATACGCCCTCTAACAATGCGTCATCTGCTCAGGATTATGCTGTCTGGAGTCGGTATGTGAATGCCGGGTATACGAGTACTTCGGGAACTTCTCCGCTGGCAATTGCTCGTATCGTCTACACACGGATACCTGGTGGCGGTGACACAACGCTCATGAGCTTGCTTGTCTCGAAGCATGTGAATGTGACGACACTTGCCCCATCACAAAATGCGAATTGGTTGTCAATTTTAGGACGCCTTCTCCCATTTCTTGTTCTGATGGTGATATTCCTGGTTGTTATGGCTTCCCGTAACAATTCCCGCCCAACTCGTTCGGTTGATGATCGGATGGGCCAGATGGGACGTAGTCGTGCCCGCCGCTTCGTGCGACCCGGTGATGCACGACCTGCACAGCAAGAGCCAGGCAGACCAATGACTCCGGGTAGAACAGGTACTCCTGCAAGGCCTTCGACTCCTGCTCGTGTGAGCCTGGAGCCACCCACAACCTTCGCGGACGTTGCAGGCATCGATGAAGTACGTTCAGAATTGGAAGAGATCGTGCAGTTTCTGCGCAGTCCAGAGCGTTTCACACGCCTGGGTGCCCGTATTCCACGCGGCGCATTGCTGGTTGGCCCTCCAGGAACTGGCAAAACGTTGCTGGCAAAAGCCGTTGCAGGCGAAGCCGATGTGCCATTTTTTAGTATAAGCGCATCTGAATTCGTCGAAATGTTTGTGGGTATCGGTGCAAGTCGTGTGCGCGATCTTTTTAATCAGGCACGTCAGGCAGCTCCATGCGTCATCTTTATTGATGAAATCGATGCCGTTGGTCGCAAGCGCTCTATCCGTGCAACTGGTAACGATGAGCGTGATCAAACGCTTAATCAGTTATTGGTCGAACTTGATGGCTTCGATGCGCATAAGGCAATTGTGGTGATGGCGGCGACGAATCGTGTCGATATTCTTGATAAGGCGCTCTTGCGTCCAGGCCGCTTCGACCGTCACATTACCGTTTCGACGCCTGATCGTGTTGGCCGTGAGGCGATTTTAAAGGTCCATACGCGTAAGACGCCTCTGCATGAAGAGGTAAGTCTTGAGCGCATGGCTCGTCTGACCACTGGCATGAGCGGTGCGGACCTGGCGAATCTGGTCAATGAGGCCGCGCTCACCGCTGCCCGTCGCAATATGGAGACCATTGATCATGAGTGCTTCGAGGATGCCCTGGCTCGCGTGCAACTGGGTGCATTGCGCCCATTAGTTATGAGTGAGCGAGAGCGCCGCATCATTGCGTATCATGAAGGCGGCCATGCGCTTGTAGCGTATCATCTGCCTGAAGCAGATACTGTCAACCGCGTCACTATTCTCCCACGTGGGCAGAGTCTGGGCGTGACGCAGTTTACCGCTGAGGAAGATCGTTATAACTACAGTCGTCACACACTTATGGCGCGTATTGCTGTCGGCCTGGGTGGCCGTGTCGCTGAAGAACAAACTTTCGGTTCTGACCATGTAACCACAGGCGCTGAAAATGATCTGCAAGTTGTTACCGATCTCGCCCGTCGTATGGTCACCCGTTGGGGAATGAGCGAGCAGATCGGCGTCGTTTTTGCCGATAATCGTTCAGGGAGTGACTATTCGCTCAATATGCGCCGTAGTGACCCCACTGACCTTCCTCAGCAGTCGCGTACCCTGGCATATGACGCGAATGGTCAGATCGTCTTCAATGGCACCTTGCCTGAACGCCAGTACCAGTTTGCGATGGCTGAATCTGCTCCACAAAACACCAATGGAATTATGCTGAATGCTATGATCGATGCCGAGGTACAGCGCATCCTCAATGAGGGACGCGACATGGCCCGTCAGCTATTGAAAAAACATGCCGATCAGCTAACCCTCCTGGCGAACGAGTTAATGGAACGCGAGCAGCTTGATCGTAAGCAGTTCGAGACATTGTTGCAAGAACAATAATGGTAGAGGCCCGATTTATCGCGCCCGCGTGTGTGGAACAATTGCATCACACGCGTGGCGTGATAAGTTGTTCCACACGCGTATGATGGTTGATAGTGCCCACACTATTCGTGCAGAACCATTTTCTGCAATTGAAGAACAGTGTTCCAATTTCTAGCGGTTCCTGCTACCTTCAGTTTTTTCTCAATAAATGTGTTAGAAAGTTTTGAGCGCCCAATGCCATTGGTATAATAGATGTACACTTCTTTACCCCTGAAGACGATCTCTTCGGGTCCAATATACGTCTTAAGAAGATTTTCCTGTACTGCATCGTCGGGAACAGCGACTAAAAACATCACAACAACCCATTGTGTCTCCTTGTCTGGCCGACCCTGGAACGGGTTTTTCGCAATGATATCTTCTAGCTCACTAGCTGTACGCACGATAATCTCTACAGGGAAACCAAACGTTTGTGCGACGCTCTCCATGAGTTGTTGCTGAAGGTGTGTCACATCGGAATCATCACTGCTAAAAACAACGTTCCCACTCTGTATATAGGTCCGAACATCTTTTAGTCCCAGCGTTCCATACAGGCTTTTGAGTTCATTCATTTTGATTATGTGATGTCCTCCGACATTGATGCCACGGAAGAGTGATAGAAAGATTGGCATTTTGAAACCTCTTTTCTCTCTTCATTCGCTTAATTGGGATGATGACCTCTGCCTGAAACGTATCAGAACGCTACGATCTAGCATCACGAACACAAGGCCAATTAACCAGAAAGCAACGCCATAGATCACCGTATTTAACGCAATCCCGCTATAGCCAATTTTATCAACGTTCAAAAATGGATAGGGATAGTGGAGATTGGGATACACAAATGGACCATGCACGAGCAAGCCACGAATAAGCACAAATGCCAGATATCCCAGAGGATATGTAAGCCAGCGCAAAGGGTATTGCCAGCGTAGGCGTCCATGAACATCGAACAGTAACCAGTCGAGTACGGCCATCAGAGGCGCAATAATATGCACCAGATCATTACTGAGCGTTCCACCGATGAAAGGCACGATGATGGTACCAGGAGGTAGCGGAGATCCTGCCAGCGCTTTTGCCAGGATCAAGTTATAAACGAGTGCTGTGATGGAAATATAGACGGTAGCAGCACCCTTGAGCAGAGGGGATGGTCCAGCTAAATTGCGCAAGGTTGCCCAGGCAGCGTATCCAATGCATACAACAAGTATGAGGTTGCTTTGGATGGTGAAATAGAGCAACTTAGCGACAAAATCAACGATGCTCTTGCTACCCATCACAATGCCTGTTAGCGATGCGATGATGATTAAGATGCGCCAGGCTACGACAAACTGCCGATTGGACACAATGGCTCGGCCAGAAATTTTGTTTGTTGCTGTAGGTGCGTTTGCTGGGAGCACTACGGAGGTCTGGTCAAACGCTGACGGGGAAGGATCAGCCATATATTCTCTCTTCTCTTCAGGGATGTTTTTGTTTCTTGCGGGCACGGTTTTGCAACAGCCCATACGAAACACCCGGTAGCGAATATTCTATACCATTTCTGCGAGCGTGGCTATGTTGCTGGCTAACATAGACAGGGCTTTTCTATTGCGGATGCTAGCGTGGTTTTTCACCCCAGCATGTGAGGAGGTACCAGATCGCGCAGAAGTCTTCCTCTGCCATCTCGGTCATTACCTGCTCATAGAATGTATCTAGTTCATCTTGTGTTGCTACACCCATTTTGTGCCAAAAGGGTTGTGCAAGCTTCAACATTAGCTTATAATCTTGATATGCACCTGCATAGGCTTTTGTACCAAACGAATAATCGATGGGGTGCGCTTTCTGCTGTATCTGCTGAAAACCCGCCTGCCGCATCCAGTATCCGAGCATGGGCGTCAGTCCTTCATTGCGCCCCGTCGGCGAAGCTCCATATCCAGCTTTATGCAAAGCGTGATTGCTTAAGGAGAGCAGAGTTTCGAGAACTGGTTTGTTGGTAAAGCCCCATTCTCCTTCAGTGAGACGGAGAACGCCGCCTGGACGCAGGATCCGTTTATACTCGACAATGAGTCGCGGCCAAGCCGGGGTGGGAACGAAGCCAAGAGCGGCACGTGCGTTGACCAGGTCAAAGGACTCATCGGGGAAGTCGAGATGTTCCAGGGCATTCATGACTTGAAAGTGTGCGTTTGTGAGGCCACGTACCTCCGCATGGGCACGTGCGTAAGCAATCATGTTGTGGCTGATATCGATACCTGTCACCTCAACCTCTGGATAGGTATGCGCAACATCATGCACCCACCCCCCTGGGCCACACGCGACATCCAGGACATCAAAAATGTTTGTGAGATCAGAGCGTTCTGAGAAGAGGCCGCCCATGCCTTCCGTGAGCAGGCGTTCCTGATCCAGAAGCCGTGCCATCTCAGCACCACTCTCGGCGTCATTGACGTAGCTATTTTCGGCCTTGCGTTGGGAACGATCCTCAGTCATTGTTTTTTCCTTCCTCTATTTTTCTCTCTGTTGAGGTTCTTTTCCTACATACATAAGGTTCAATAGTTCTTCCTCTATTTCTTGCCAGATCATATTCTCTGCTTGCTGTTTCGTCAAAAAGTGGTAGCGGCGGCTGGCTTCCAGTAGACGCTGCATAACACGCGGCTGAGCGGACTGGAGCAAGGGTAGTTGTTGTTCTAAAGGTGGTATCACACCGAGAATAATTTTTTCAAGTTGAAAAAAGCTCTCGTGTTCACTTATGGTGACAAGTAAGTTCACATATTTTTGTAGTAAATCAAGATGTGCTTGCAAAAAGAAATGTGGCTGTGTGCTCATGAGACAGAGGCTTCCAGCCGCCTGGTTGGCACGCAGGAGCGGGAAAACACATATGCTCTCGGCCTGAGATGGTGAATGTTCTGAAAGAAGCCAGGCCGCTTCTTCATGAGACTGAACGGTGAGGGGATGCCCTCGCAGTACGGCCTGCCCGACAAGCGACTCTGCCCCAAAGAACTGAGTCGAATGTTCATCAGCATAATGCCACGGTGCAGTCCCTCTTCCAAGAACCTTGCGCAAGCTTCTCACAGGTTGCCCAGGAGAAGGTAGCGTACAATATGCTAAAAACACAGCCATCCCTTGCTGACGAGGATCAAGATGTGATAGGATCTGCTGAATAATGAGGAGATTGAGCGACCACTCGCGTAAACTAGAAGGAAGGGTCGCATATGTGCTTAACACACGATGGTAAAACTCAGGGTGAATCTCATAAATGTAAGTGTCTGTATCTTCCTGAAAAGCGTGTGGCGCATAGTCTTGCGTAAGCGAAAGCATTGCTCGCTCACGATCCTGCACAGATAACATCCCAAGTAAAGAGCGCAGTTTATCGGGGCGCGGCTTTGACGTTCCCGCCGCCCAGCGTGTCAATGTGACCGGGTTGATCTTCAGTCGCTCTGCCAGTTGCTGCCTGTTATGAGCATCTCGAATCATCGTTCCCAGGATTTCTCGCCAGATTGGCAGCTTTTCCATCTGTTCCCATGCTTTCTTGAAAAGTAAAGATAAAACGAGCGATGCTTAACAAAAAACTACTATTTTTAAACAGAAGAATATAATATATCATAATAGACCAATGTTCTTGTGTCAATGGGGATTGTAGCCATCCTCCTTCTCTATTTCGTATTCCTTAGTAGAAATCTCTATAGAGGTCTCCCGATACTTTACAGGTGCACGTTAAGATAATTCATGAATAGATGAGGAATACAATTATGGCAGATCAAGAAAACAAACAGGCTCGTGATACGCAAGGTGAGCAAGATAGCGATCAGCAACAATCGGGCCTGGGTGGGCGCTTCGGCGCTCAGGGTGATCCAGACTTGCAAAGCAACCTCGCTCCTCGTGAGCGTTATAGTTACCTGGGACCTCATGGTCCCTATGGTGATCCAGGTTCAGCCGACGATCAGGACCCTCTAGCCGATGTTCCCGATACAGGCCATGAGCAATATGGCGAACAGGATCAGTTTGGTGATATCGACAATGAGGACCCATACAGCAATCTTTACGACGATGATCCCGGTAGCACGCCCGGTGGAGAAGGGTTGTATGGTATTGAAGATCCTCTTGCACAACCAGCCTCTGAAAGTGATCAGGGAAGCAGCAGAAATCGCTATAGAACAAGGGTGAGCCAGGATCAACAGGGGAATCAGCAATAGTTTGCGTTGTCATGGAACTGGGTGGAACCTAGCCAACCCAGTTCCACAGTACAAATAACAGGGTGTTTATCACAAAAAACGTCACCCAGATCATCTCAAACATTTGTCCCACTGCTGGCCGCTTGCTCCACAATGCCAGCATCACTCCCACCGGAAACATGATCAGGAGGAAACGTGGTGCGGACGCCAGAGCATGGCCAGGCCAGGGATACATCAGTGAGAAGATAGCAAGCGCAAGTGAGAAAACGATGTAGTTCAGCGGGAGGCGTTTCCAGGCCAGGATCACAATTGCCAGTGGCCCAAGAGTGAAAATGAGATCGGTGAGATTACGAGCATCTCGTCCCTGGCTGGTGAAAAGCAGGTTATGCATGGTTGTGAGACTCCCCACCCAGGGTAAGGTCAGACGCCGACCCCAGAGATGCTCCTCTCCGTGACTAAAAAGGAGAGGATCATGCCAATGGATCCAAAGATAAAACATGAAGCAAGCCAGGGCCAGGGGAATCAAACCCATTGGAAGTAGTGCGTTGAGCATCTTTCGCCAACGGCCTTCTTTGAAAATATCCAACTTCCGTTCAGACCAGGTACGTAATGTTGGCCCAAAGTGCTGCAGGAAGGCGACAGAAAAGACCAGCATCAAAACAATACCACTTCCACGCGTCAGCATTGCTCCAGCACCACAAAGTCCGGCCAGCCACCAATCTAATGGATTTCCCCTCCTCAGTAGAAATAATGTCATCACACATAGTAGTAGGAAGAGCGATTCGCTATAGCCAAGAAAGAAGAAAATAGCGAATGGATTGAAGGCTAGAAAGAACAGGCTTCGTTGTGCAATTGAATGATCAAAATCGTTCTGCACCAGGCAATAGAGAAAGATCAATGAAAAAAAGAAACAGAGATTTGCAACCAGCAGGCTACCGAAATAATCAGCAGCGTAAGAACCACCAAAGAGCAAGCCAACTTCATGAATAAGCAGAGGGTAGAGAGGGAAAAAAGCTGCCGTGTAGGGGTGCTGAGGATTATATCCTGTGTAGTCCTTATACCCATTATATCCATAGTGGGCGATGCCAACAAAATACCTTGCATCAAATTGATTCCATGATTGTAAGCAGAAGCGTAGATTGACCAGACATTCGTTCGTCCCGTTGCCATTAGCACTACTATTAAGTACAAAACGGCTCAATGCCATATACGTACAAATAAAGATGACGAAGCGACTAATAAAAAAAATTGTTGCAGCGGTTTTCCAGGCATTGATGCCGCCAGGAAGAGAGAATTTTTTTAGCGCTATCATAATGATTGTCAATGCTCCTTTCAAAAATTTTTAGGCTGGTCGAATATTCCTTATTTTGCTCGCCAACAAAGCTATCGTTTCACATTCTCGTCAGTTGGATCAGCAGTCTCCTTTTTGTGGCACGACGAAAGAGGAGAAATTGTTGACACATTTTTCACGTTTTTCTTCCCAATTACCACACTTGTGCCTGTGGAGGCAAGAATGAAAATGTCATAGAATAGAAGGAGGCCAGTATACTGAGATCGTCTCCATTTTAGGGGCAATAAGTCTGATCTAAAGGATGGAGTCGGAGGCCCACAAATCTCTCATTCGACCGACGTAATACCTCCATAGTAAAGAAGGTGTATCCTATGGTTCCTCACGATGATTTCACTCCTCATGGCTACCTGGATAATCCCTACCATTCCTGGAAGCTCAACCCCAGTGGCGTTTTGCGCTCACGAGCACCGCTGGGCATGGGTTGGCATGTACCTAATGTTGGCAGCTATGTGCGCAACCAGTTTCAATATACAGCCCACCTTACTCTCGGTCTCAAGATTGGCAAAACCCTTTTGATGACCCCTGAAGATTTTAAACGCCACGGTTGTACCATCGTAAGTCATCTGCATACCAGGAATCGCTTCGAATATACCTGCACAGTGCCAAAACATGCTTTGACGCTCACCGCACGCTATTTCCTGGTGCAGGAACATGCTCTCGGCTGTATCCTCACGCTTGCTACGACTGCAAAACAACCCTTGCCTGTCACCTGTTTTCTACTTCATCAACACACACACAATCCCCATACCAGTCGCCTATGGGAGCATGGTCTCTACGCTCTCGATGGGCCATTAGAAGGAACGGCGCTGCTGGGTATTGCCAGCGAGGGCGATGTATTCGTGCATGGCGCGAGATCCGCTGATGGCAGCGAAATCCGCTTTGGTCAGATGGAATATGTGGTTGCATTGGAAGATGCAGCTATCTGGGCGCATGGTATTGATGTCCCACGACCACATATTACTGAACATGAGGAAAGCACTGGTTGGCAGGTACGCACAGTGATTATACCTTGTACCGTGACGCTAGCCCCTCAGTCTGAGAGCATTATGAACGTTATTCTGGCTCGCGGCGTCTCCCAGGATGAGGCATGGAAACGTTGGGAAGATGGCATTGAGGAGATTGCTCTGGCCGAGGCGCAACATCGCGCCGATGATGAGCAATTCTGGCGTCACGCACCACAACTCTCGGGTGATTGGCCGGAGACCTGGCGTCGTGGCCTGATCTATGACCTTGAGACGTTACGTATGATGATGCGCCCCTCTGCTGGCGTGCTTGAAGGCGTATGGGATGGCATGCAAATACAGGCCCCCAGAACCGTTTTGGCCGAAGCGGCGATGGATACGCTCTTCCTGAGCTATGCCGATCCTGCCCTGGCATCAGAAGTTATTTTGAATCATTTTACCTCTGCTCCTCATCCCAATCTTCCCTGCGCACGTGAGGATGGCAGCTACAATATGGTGGCCGACGACGGGCAGATCTGTGGGACCGCGCCGGAATGGGGCTTTCCCTTGTGGTGCTGTGATCAAATATTTCGTAGAACCGGCGATCTGCCCTGGCTCCGTCGTCTTTATCCGTCCGCTGCCGCCTACCTGAACTGGTGGTTGGAGCATCGCTCGTGATGTTGAAGGCTTTTTAGTCTACGCTTGCTCATGGGAGAGTGGTCAAGATGTTTCCAGCCGCTTTGGACCACAGCAAACTGGTGGCACCATTATTCAGCACGTGCGACCCGTTGACTTGCAGGCCAGTATGGCACAGGGCGCGGAAATCCTGGTGCGCTGGGCAACCTTATTGGAACGTGAGGCTCCTGTCGTCCCCTCTTTGCCACCCGTCAATTTTGCCGTTGAAATTCCCCATTGGCGTACTATCGCCAACGATTTTACCATCCGAACGCGCCAGATGTGGCAGAATGGCTGGTTCCGCGACTACGACTCAGTCGCACACGAGTGGTCAACCCAGCAAGATGCAATGCACCTTGCGCCTGTGTTCTGCGGTGTGGCAGAAGGGACGCATATAGAACAGTTGCGCTCATTTCTCTCTCAGCCACCTATGCATAGTTCAGGTTGGGCACCGCTCTCGTGGCCTCCGGTGGTGATGACGCTGGTTGGCTCAGCTACCACTGCAAAGATGCCCCTCGATGCGGCAGAACTGGCCTATCGCTATATTGATGCCTCGTACCGCAGCACCGATCGCCGCGAACTGGATGAAGAGGGTGGCTTGCCCGGCGTCACGCGCGAATATCACCGTTCCGTCCCGAGAGGCAAATGGGGAGAGATCGACTACGCCAATGCGGGCATCGAGGGGTATGGCTGGGGAGCACTCAGCATTCATCTGCTTATCTGCCATCTGTTCGGCCTGTCTGCCCCTGATCCCAATCATATCATCCTGGCTCCGACCCTCCCTGTAGCCTTGCGCCGCCCAGGTGCAACTTATACCATTGCCCCAATCCCTTGGGGAAAGCATTTGTTGAGTCTTACCTGCAAAGTGAAAAATGCGCACAGTTATGAAGCAACCTTCCATGTACGTTCGCGACCACAAGGAGATCAGCCTGCGGAGGAGACTGAGATTCTGTCAGAAACGGTCGACGAGCAAAAATATCATTGGGAAGGAACCTGGGGCGAAGAGCGGACATTTCAAGTGAATCATAATTAGGATCAAGACACCAGATCCTCAGTGAAAAAGATATAACCGCTAGGATCGACATAGATGCCAACGCCTACACGATGAAGTGTTGTACTGGTCAGGTGTATGCGGTGCCAGCCCGTCGGCGGCTCATTGATCATGCTCTCCTGAACGCTGTGCATTCCGTCGTACGCTGTAGGAAACGGCCCCGCCCAGCCGATGCATTCGCCGCAATCCGTATAGCCAGCGAAGCCCTCGTCGGCGATGCGCTGGCATTGTGAGCGACCATCTGGGCAGGTATGACTAAAACCACAGTGATACATATTCCAACTGTGCAGACGGGCACCACCCGCTAAGGTCGCATTCCAGGTAAAGGCATACAAGCCGCGTACCGCTCTATCTGAATTTATCAATGTAAAGAGCTGTTGCGTAAGCTGCACTTCTTCAGCAGTCATTGCCGGTGGAGGTCCATAGGGGGCCGCCCCGGTTCCTGTATTGGGAATGTTTGTCGGAGGGTTTACCGGAGGCGTTGTCGGAGTCGCTGTAGGTTGGGCTGTGGGTTGTGGAGTAGGGGTAGGCGTAGGAGTCATTTCCTGTCTCTTCACAATGACCTGGATTGGTGGAGTTGTTGGGGTTGCTGCAACCTGTAACGAATTGCTCAGTACAGGCTGAGATGGCGTCAGATTTTTTGTTGCTTGTTCACCACATGCGCTAAACAGAACTGTTACACCAAGTAGCATTACTAGCAGCCATGATTTCCGCAACGCCAAAATAAAGCTCCTCATTAACTAATCAACATCGTTTGTGACACATTGTTTCCTGCCATAGCTTAGCACAAGTTGTAGGAAGGTGTGCGTAACGATGTTTTATTTAGTACTTTTTGGAGCCGATAGCACACCGTTGATATTCATTTAATAATTTCAATGGTGTAGGGGAGCCATTTATAATCCCGTGTGTTCCCGTGCGTTCCCCGTCCTTCCTCAAAAATGGTACGTGAGGAAGATTGCGCTCATGTCGTCGGGTTTGGCACGTACGGTCATATTGCGTTCCTGGTGTGATCGTTGTAGCGATTGTTCAACTAATATCCGAGCAGTGGATGTGCGCGGGCTGACGCGTATGATCTGTTCAATCTCCTCGTCAATCAGGTTATCATGAATGCCATCTGTGCAGAGCAGGATGCGATCTCCGGGATAGACTGTGATTTGATTTGTATGGATTGTCGGAGGAAGTGGTCCACCTAATGCCTGGGTGATGCCACCGCGCAAGCGAAAGTAGCTAAACTCGGTGTCCGATAACTGGCCTACGCGCATTGCCTGATCGATGCGCAAGGCATCTTCAGTAACGATAATCTGGTTTTCTACCAGCTTGGCGAGTAACCCATCATCGTTCGTCAAACGTTTAAGCGGCTCGTTTTCACGCAAAAGGTAGATGCGGCTATCGCCTACGTGTGCGTAAACCATCGTATAGTTTTTGCTATCGGGTTGTTGACAGAACGCCGCCATTGCCACTGTTGTCGCCAGGTCATCCGTGCCAGCCTGCCGGGCTCCCTCTGTACGCACACGTTCGTCCGCTTCCCGAATCAGATGCTGCAACAGATCACAAAGTTCCTGGGTATCACACTGTTTAAGGAACGTATGAATCTTACGCCCCTTCTGCTGAAAATTGAGATGACGCTTCCATGCTTGATAAGTAGCACGAGCCGCTGTCTGAGAGGCGATCTCTCCGGCTGCGCTCCCTCCTACTCCATCAAAAACTGCAACCAGCCCGGTTGGTTCATCGACGAGAATACTGTCTTCGTTCCGCAACGGGTGGCGTTCGCAGGCAATGCTGCGACTGGCATAGGTAAAAGGTGCAAGTGCTAAGATATGATTGGACCTGGATGTATGAGTTTTGCGTCTGATTTTTGTTTTATGTCGCGGCATCTTCGTCGAATGCTGCCTTTCGAGAGAGATTAACTCTATCTTATATCTGTATTCCATTATCTGGGTACAGTACGTGAATACTATTTTCGAATATATTCTGGTAAATGTGTCCAGAGATTGCTTCATGTCTCCGCTATAAAATGCGAGAGACCTGACTTATACGTCTATAGAGTATAGTATAAAGCATACACTAACACAACCAACCGCTAAACTCTCCGTCGAGCTACGCAAACAATTCTGTCGCAAGATAACTCACAGAGAGTTCCTGTTCAGAATATTTTTTCTGTGAACAGGTGATAAGTACAAGTATAGCAGATCGCGTATCAAAAAAGAAAGGGCTTCTCTCCCATTCTCCTATTTTCTTTTATTTTGCTGCTATCAAGCCACTTATTCCGAGAAAGTTCTTGAATAAAGTGAACGTGTGATCGTAGTAAGTCTGATAATAAATGACCCTTTCTCTCAGGATATTTGTATAAGCGTCGATCCCTACAGTAGCTATGATTTCCTGTTTAAATTCTGGATGTTCTAACCAGAGATTGAACAACTCTAGATTGAGTTCGATATGATATTGTAAACCATAGGCGCAAGCGTCCATAGCGGAAAGCCTGGTTCCTGGCTGTCTCATTTGTTGCTAGCAGTATACCCCCTGACGGTAGTTCAAAGGCATCTTCATGCCAGTGAAAGACTTTCTGATAGCCAGGCAGGCCTATAAACAGTGGATCCTTCTGACCCGCTTCAGTGAACGGTACATCATAGAAGCCCACTTCAGGTACTGGATGTTGACTGACTATGCCTCCAAAGCTACTAGCCAGTAGTTGACCGCCCAGACACACGCCCAGGAAAGGGATCTCTTGCTCAACGACACTATGGATAAACTCTTGTTCTTGTACGAAATAGGGATTGGTGTCTGTGTCATAAACATGCTGCGGCCCACCAAGTGCAATGATAGCATCGTATCCTATCAGCGTGGGGAGCGTTTCCTTCTCAACGTTAATCGTATCGTAGGGAAGGGCAAACGTATCCAGGATCTCGCCAAGTGTTGCTGGTGGGCATTCCCAGGCATGTTGCAATATCAGTACTCGTGTCACTCTTTTTTGCTTATTCCCTTTCCGCTGGATTGCTGCCGGTGCAGGCGATCTCAACATTCCATGTCTGTCCTGCCTCTAGAATAAGGGGCCACATCAGTGTAGCACAACTTCCCTGGTGCGTGCGCTCAAAGCCAGCCTCAGAACCGGTAATCGTCTCGATTGAGAAGCGCCATAAGGTGGCTTCGCTGCTTAGCTCGAAGTGCATATCTTGCTGCAACCAGCTATTTCCCATCCGAAAACTTGTAACCTCCGAAACTTCACCAGTACTGTCGAAGCGACTGGTTGCTGCCCGCTCTTGCTGTTGAATAACATAATATGCCTGTTCGTTTCCACCACCGCCGAGCAAATTAACATTCCATTCACTTGCAAAGTTGCTATGCAGGCGTGCCTGTCCCCTGTTTTCAATACTATAATACACAATGAGTTTTTCTTCACCCGCAGGAATGAAGAGGGTCTTTTTGATATATACTGGCAAGGGACTCAACGCTCCCGGTCGGCGTACTACGCCATCACGGGTCATTGTGACTGTGATGCCCGCTTCCTTTTGCTCAATGTTGGTTGTGTAGGGTTGTTCAACAAAGTTCCCCAGATCTTCAAAGCGTGCCGCTGCAAAGTCTGTCAGGGGCAGCCCTGGTGGCAAGAAATGATCAATCAGGCTGCTACGGCGGTAGTGATCAATAACCAGGTATTGATCGAGGTCGTGTTCTTTTGTACGCACCGTTGTGTGGGGCGATGTCGGCTCTCCTCCCTGCATAGCCTGTTGTGCGCTGGTCGCCGCCAATGCAGATTTACGCCGTCGTTCCTGCTCATATTCGCGCAACGTCTGGTGATATCCCTCCTGCTGGCGTGTCATAACGCTGCTCATATTGTGGGCGCTACGCCGCAGATCCCACTCAAAGATCGTGCCTCCACGCTGCAGATCAAGATATAGATTTTGCTGATCGCTCTCGATAATCAGTTCTTCTAACGTATCACGATCAAAATCCGTGCATTCGTAACGTTGCCACGTCGTCTGCTTTTCTAAGCGATGATCGGCAGCATTTTCTGCTTTGATCAGGTGATGGTAGATAGCTGAGCGCACATGGGCCATGTAGATGCCGCCGAAAAGTCCATGCCAGTAGGTATCGTTGGCCTGAGCTTTCCATAAATCTACACAGCCGCTCTCTTCTGTTGCACCGGCGGCATAGACCAGATCGTGGACGCGCAGCATTTTTTTATGCTGTGTGTTGATCTCGGGATAACGTGCCATAAAGTTACGCCAGAAGCCGCCGCGCATGAATTGCAAGAGGTTCTCCTGTTTATCATGCTCCAACTTGTGCAGGATCTTGCCAAAGAGGAAAGATTTTTTGGCTGGGAGTGCCCATTCGGTCATTTCAATATACGATGAGGTGGGAATATAGATCCGTCCTTGTGCGGGATGAGAGCGTGCGTATTCGCCTAATGGCGTTGTCAATAACCAGGAGCTATTCTCTTCGAGGGCACGAAAGAACTCTTCCACCCAGCCGCTTTTGCCATCGTGGCCCCAACTGTAATGATTTGTTTCAGGCCAGCTCCCGAACTTCTCGCCATCATCGCCCATCACCAGAATGCGCTTCCCATCACCGGTTGCCAGGGTACGGAACGCGTCAATCGTCTCATGAACCGGTCGCCAGGGAATCGTATAACGCAGCGTTTTGCTGGTGGCGTATACCTTCAGGACGCTGCTCTGGTCTTCTGTGGCATAGTAGCCGTAGAGATCCTTATCTTCCAGTCCAACGTTTTTAAAATGGATGTCGTCAAGGACCGTCCATTCAATATCAGCCTCCCTGATCATCCGTGGCAGGCTTGGCTCCCATACGCGTTCAGCGATCCACATGCCCGTCGGCTTCGTGCCAAAGTCATGCTCGATCCGTCCAGTCAGGCGACGGATCTGGGCTATTTTATCACTATCGGGAATGGCCGGTAAAACAGGCTCATAGTAGCCGCCACCCACCATTTCGACCTGTCGGCGTTGTACAAGGGCGGCCAGGCGTTTCAGAAACTCAGGGTGAGCCTCGCCCAGCCAGTCCAGCAGCGATCCTGTATAGTGGAGCGAAAGGCGAATGCCAGGATGCCGCTCTAAGGCCACAAGCATCGGCAAATATGCTTCCTCATAAACCTGCTGAAAGACCCAGGGAAAATTGCCCACAGGCTGATGATTGTGCAGCAGGAGTCCGAAGTGGATACTATTGGTGCGCCCTGTTGTCATAAAAATAAACCTTATGCGAAGGAGTAGGGTGACGCTTTACAAAAAAGATGGGTTCGGGTGAGCGAATGTTCTTTGTTTTCACTATATCACATCACCCATATGCCATATTTTTGCTGAAACGAGATTGAGGCAAGTATAGGCATTTGAAGGAGAGGGTCTATATCATACACCGCAGTCATCCCGAATTTGAAACGTGGTGGAACTGTGATGCATGATATTTCAAATTCGGGATGATTGAAATCATTTATTTTTGTGCGTCGTGCAGTAGTTGGTTGGTAAATGACATAGCGCACTTTCCGGGCGATTTTTTGCTATATAATCCGTGAGGTGGATGTACATTGCGCCATCAAGTTGGCAAGGGTGCTGCCACTCTGAGCTACATAGGCGGCCACTGTTGCATTTCTTCCCACTTTCCGCACATAGAGCGCATCACGTATCTGTCCACGTATCTTTTTTGCAGCCTCACTATCAGCGGAGCCGGTACCGTTACCTCCTTGCATACCTGCGCAAAACGTAGCTTCGTTTGTAGCCTTTATTGTGGAACAGGAGAGAGCCTCTCGCGTCTGAAAGATCAGGCGGTCACAGGTCCAATAGTCAGAATAGATATAGCCAATGTGGAGAACTCTTAGTCGAGAGATGATGCTGTGTTCATCTTGATTATAACGCGCCGTATCAGGCACATTGAGGTGTTGATCAATGGCCTGGGTCGCGAAGATATCCTGAGTGGCGGTGATGGGAGGTGTGGGAAAGATGCCTGTAAAGGTATTGATCGTTCCGAGGAGAAAAGCGATACCAATGAGTACCAAGAGACCCCTGCGCAACACCACGCTGATGCGTGCCAGGTGGACCGCCACGGTCACGCGTGCGATGCGGAGAGCGAGCGGTTTAATGGCATTCACGCCACTCCAGAGAGGCCAGAGCAAGGCCGGGGTGGTGACTAGCAAGCCAATGAGATAACGTGAGGTCGCTACGGGGAAAAGAGCCGCATTAGGACTCAGGACAAACAGGCCAAATGTGATGGCTGAGATCGCCAACAGAGCGAGGTGCCCAATCTGGCGGATAACGAATGGTTTTTCTTCTGGGGACCAATCCGCCGATCGGAAATGTCGCCAGTAAGGTTTAAGCGAATACAGGGCCAGGAGCGTGGCGATAATCCAGAGGGCAATGATCCCCAGCGGCCAGACCGTATGAACAAGGGTACATTCTGTTGCATAGGAACTGCTGAAACTGACCGCGTGTGCTTGTAGAACTGCCACACCATCAGGTCGGGTTGTTACGGGGCAGAGCGGGCTGGCATTGGTTGCGGTAGGTAGGCTGATCTGGAATGCATTTCTAAGTTGATAGGGAAGTAACACATAAAATGGTTTTTGAACAATGGCAGGAACGTTAGTATTGTTAGAGATGCGATGAAGATTCCAGAACACAACAAAAATGGTTTTTGACGGGTCTTTAATATTCTGAATATTATAGATAATTAATGGCCATACCCCAATAACAAAGGTTGTAATCAAGGTGAGTAGCGGCCATGAGAAAGATTTGAGTACAGTTCGGTTAAAGATCTCTTTACGACAAAAGAGCAGCAGGATAATCGCACCTAGCAGAATAAAAGGAATAACCAGCAAGTGGCTCCATACGCCAAAGCCTGCCGCCAGTCCACACCCCGCATAGGCCATCAAGCGTCTTGTACGTTGCGTCTCATCTTGTGCGGAGAGGCTGAGCCAGACGCAGAGCAGGAGAATGAGGGTACCAGAAACAAGCGTTTCAGCATCGCCACCAACGGCAACCAGTTCGCGTGTCAAGATCGCATCGGATCCCAATGCTAAGAAAAATAGTGTTACAAGTGCCCATTTTTTCGAGAACAGCAAACTGGTGAGCAGATACATAAAGGAAAGAAACAAGCCAAAGAGAAAGATCATGCCCAGACGTAATGTAAATGAGGAGATACCTAAAAAGGTATGAAAAAAGTAGAATACAAAAGCACCAAGATATGCCTCGGCTACTCCCATATAGCTTTGATCATAGAAAAATATGGGCGTCTCACCATGGAAGGCGATGTGAAGCGCCATTAACCCCATGGTTCCTTCATCGCTATCAAGTAAGGGCCAGCCCATCCAGATCAGCCTGACACGTATTGCAACCGCCAGGGCAATGATGACGAGCGCACCTATCCAATAGGCGCTGAACCTGGGAAATCGTAGTGATATCCCCTTCCAACGCGACATATATTTTAAACTCCTTTTTACCAGAGTATATTCTATGCATTCTGCAACATGATGATATCAAATTCGGGACGACTGAAAATACTTATTTGCTTGTACGTCGCTGCGTGGTCGGTTGGTAAATGACATAGCTCGTCACCTTGCCTTTCGCCACCGCTCGTGCGTATATAATCTTTGATGTGGGGACACACTGCGCCATTAAGTTGGCAAGGGTACTGTCGCTCTGAGCAACGTAGGCAGCCACTTTTGCATTCCTTCCCACCTTTCGCACATAGAGCGCATCACGATTCTGACCGCGTATCCTTTGTGCGGCTGGACTGTCGGCAGGGTCGGTGCTGTTCCCAGCCTGCATACCTGCACAGAAGGTCGCTTCATCTATAGGCTGGGAGGTCAGGTTGTCGTTTGTCCCGATTGTGGAACAGGAGATAGCCTCTCTGGTCTGAAAGATCAGACGGTCGCAGGTCCAATAATCGGAATAGATATAGCCAATGTGGAGAACTCTCAGGCGGGAGATGATGCCATGCTCATCTTGATTATAACGCGTCGTATCGGGCACATTGAGGTGCTGGTCGATGGCCTGGGTCGCGAAGATGTCCTGATTGGCGGTGACGGGTGGCGTTGGGAAGATGCCTGTGAAAGTATTGATGGTTCCGAGAAGAAAGCCAATCCCAATGAGTAGCAAGAGACCCCTGCGTAGCACAACACTCAGTCGTGCCAGATGGACAGCCACAGTAACGTGAGCGACACGCAGAGCCAGGGGTTTAATAGCATTGATACCACTCCAGAGAGGCCAGAGCAATGCCGGGGTAGTAACCAGTAGTCCGATGAGATAGCGCGAGGTTGCCACCGGGAAGAGAGCCGCATTAGGACTCAGGACAAACAGGCCAAAGGTGATGGCCGAGACTGCCAGCAAGGCAAGGCGACCTATCTGGCGTACCACGATCGGTTTTTCTTCTGGTGACCAATCCGCAGCCTGGAAATGTCGCCAGTAGGGTTTGAGCGAATACAGGGCCAGGAGCGTGGCGAGAATCCAGAGGACAATGATTCCCAGCGGCCAGACCGTGTGAACCAGGGTGCATTGGATGGCATAGGAATTGCTGAAACTGACGGCATGCGCCTGCAAAACGGCAACGCCATCAGGTCTGGTTGTAACGGGACAGAGTGGACTGGCGTTGGTCGCTGTGGGTAGGCTGATCTGAAATGCTCCTCTAATCTGGTAAGGGAGTAAGACATAAAACGGCTTACTTGTAATACTTGTAATGCTAGATATACTAGAAACGCGATGAATATTCCAAAATGTAACAAGGATGTTTTTACTCTGGATGTTGGATATTATAGATAATCAATGGCCATGCCCCAACAACAAAAGTAATGATGAGCGTGAGTATCGGCCAGGAAAAAGATTTGAGCACTTTGCGGTTGAAGATCTCACTGCGACAGAAGAGGATGAGAATAATTGCACCCAGGAGAATAAAAGGAATAACCAGCAAGTGGCTCCATATGCCAAAGCCCGCCGCTAATCCACACCCGGCATAGGCTAGCAAGCGTCTTGTACGTAGCGTCTCATCTTGTGCGGAGAGGCTGAGCCAGACGCAGAGCAGCAGAATGAGGGTACCAGAAACAAGGGTCTCGGCGTCGCCACCCACGGCAACCAGTTCGCGTGTCAGGATTGCATCGGATCCCAATGCTAAGAAAAGCAATGTTACCAGCGCCCATTTTTTCGAGAACAGCAAACTGGTGAGCAGATACATAAAGGAAAGAAACAAAGTGAAGAGAAAGATCATGCCCAGGCGTAAGGTAAATGAGGAGATGCCTAAAAAGGTATGAAAAAAGTAAAACACGAACGCGCCCAGATAGGCCTCGGCTGCTCCCATATAGTTTTGATCGTAGAAAAATGTGGGCATTTCTCCCCTGAAAGCAATGTGAAGCGCCATTAGCCCCATGGTTCCTTCATCGCTATCAAGTAAGGGCCATCCCATCCAGATCAGCCAGACACGTATTGACCACTGCTAGAGCAATAATGACGAGCGCACCTATCCAATAGGCGCTGAACCTGGGAAATCGTAGTGATATCCCCTTCCAACGCGACATATGTTTTTTAACTCCTTTTTACCGGATTATATATTCTATGCATTCTACAACACTATGGTATTATGGTTTTTGGAACTATTGTGATATAAAACGAATATGCTTGCTCTTTGGACAGAACTTCTGGTTGCTATAGGCCAATAGGGTTATATATAGCATCCTTTCGTGCATACTGGCAAGGATATCTCATTTCCTCATAAGTGACAAGGGGGTGAGCGCTCAAATCTTAGTCAATAGGATAGGAACGATGGTTGGATAAATATTGCCCCATCTATGAGAAGTAGGAGCACCGCCAGCGTGCGCCCCTACTTCTCATTCTCTTAAAAACATGAAAAAAATAATATGAAGAGCAGTTTATACCTGGCTAAAACCGCTCCACACGTCCCTCAATCACACCACCATCAGGATCAATGGCAAAGATACGAGCGTAAGCAGGTTCGGGATAGTGGCGGTAAGAGAAGATCAAATACAGGTAGCCACTTCTTTTGGCCCATTCAATGTCGCGGGCGGAAGGATAAGCCTCTGAACGAGGATGGGAATGGTAATAGATCATGTCGCCGTCGTAGGCATCGATATCGTTGTAGATGCGCACAATGTCGGCTTCACTGATAATTGAGAAGTCATCAGGAAATTCGGCAGCGTTGGCGGTTGGATAGTTCTTCACGACTATCCCATCTTTGCTACCGAGTGCACCACAGGCCTCATCGGGATAGCCTGTGGTGATGTGAGAAACCATTTCGTTGTAGATTGCTTCCGGGATACGCACTGCGAAATCTGGTTTTGTTACCATAATATTTTTGCCTCTAAATTATCTTCAAGCGCCTGTAGATCGCGTGTCCACAGGTCTTCGCTCAGGTATTTCCAGCCGCCATCGGCCAGCAGCACAACGATTTTACCCTGCTCCATACTGTCAGCTACGCGTAAGGCGGCATGCAGCGATGCACCGCAGGATGGACCCGCGAAGATCCCTTCCTGGTCCTTGAGCTGGCGGGTGCGGCGGATAGAATCCATCGAATAGACAAGAATCTTTCCGTCGATAAGTGAACCATCGAAGACAGGCGGAACAAAGCCATCTTGCAGGCTACGCAATCCCTGTACGGATTCGCCCTGCATGGGTTCAGCGGCGATGGCTTTGATGGCTGGATTATATTCTTTCAGTCGCCGCGAGGTGCCTGTGAGCGTTCCACCAGTGCCCAGCCCTGCTACAAAGACATCGATATCGGGAAGATCCTTGATAATCTCCGGAGCCGTTCCGTAGTAATGGGCATTTGGATTAGCCTGGTTCCCATACTGGTAGAGCATCGTATACTGCTCATTTTTAGCGGCCAGCTCTTTCGCCATTTCAACCGCACCATTGCTCCCACGCGTGCCAGGGGAATAGATAATCTGTGCGCCGTAGAGTTCCAGCATCTGGCGACGTTCGCTGGTCACATTATCAGGCATGACGGCGATGAACGAATAGCCTTTGACACGTGCAATCATCGCCAGGGCAATCCCTGTATTGCCGCTGGTCGGCTCCAGCAGGGTCGCACCAGGTTTGAGCGTGCCATTTGCCTCGGCCTCTTCAATCATACGCAATGCAATGCGATCCTTGACGCTGCCAGTCGGATTCGCTCCTTCCAGCTTGGCGTAGATCTCAACGCCCGGACGTGGACTAAAGCTCTTCAGTTCCACCAGCGGAGTGTTCCCAATGGTCTCCAGTATGCTGCCATAGCGCATAATGCAAACTCCTAAAAACCACCTGCCATCGCAGGTAAGAGAATGACTGTATCGTTAGAGCCGATGCTCGTCTGTAAGCCTTGCAGATAACGTACATCTTGATCATTGACATAAACATTGATAAAACGGCTCAGTTCCTGTTCCGGCTGAATCTGCTCTTTGAGAGCTGGATAGTGCTGGAAGAGGTCGCTAAGCACTTCGGCGAGCGTATTTCCCTGAGCCGAGACCTGCTTTGAGCCTCCCGCCGAAGCGCGTAGGACGGGGGCGAGACGAACGGTTGCCATATATATTCTCCTTTATTGTCATCATCAACCATGGTAGGGACCCGATTGTATCGCGTCCGCGATTTATCGACCCGGCTTACCGAATCCATCAATGGCGGACGCGATACAATCGGGTCCCTACCATATTTCGTACATTTCACCAATTAACGAGCTGGAACTGCACAGACTTCTTCATACGTCGGTAGATCCTCCGGATGGGCGTGTTCGCCACAGGCCGGGCAGTTGGGATCGCGATAGAGGCGCAATTCGTTGAACTCGCCCGCCAGAGCGTCGTACGTCAACAGACGACCAACCATCGGATCGCCCAGGTTCAGCAGCAGTTTGATTGTCTCAGTCGCCTGCAACAGGCCGATAATGCCAGGCAATACGCCAAGGACGCCAGCTTCAGCACAACTTGGTGCAAGTGCAGGAGGGGGCGGCTCTGGATAGAGACAGCGATAGCAAGGGCCCTCATAGGGCTTGAAGATCGTTAGCTGACCCTCGAAGCGGAAGACGCTGCCATGTACCACAGGCTTGTTTGCCATGATCGCGGCATCATTGAGCAGGTAGCGAGTGGGAAAGTTATCGGTGCCATCAACGATTACATCATAATCGGCGATGATGCGATGCACATTTTCCTCATCCAGGCGCTCGATATAGGTATTGACCTTCACATCTGGATTCAGTTCGGTAAGCGTCTGGCGTGCCGACTCAGCTTTGTACTGACCAATGCGACTGGTGTTATGCAAAATCTGACGCTGTAAATTGCTATCGTCAACCACGTCGGCATCAATGATCCCCAACGTTCCGACGCCAGCGGCAGCGAGATAATAGGCGGCAGGAGAACCCAGTCCACCCGCACCAATCAGTAGGACGCGTGAGTCGAGCAGCTTAAACTGGCCCTGTTCACCAACTTCTGGAATGAGCGTGTGACGACTATAGCGTTTTGCCTGGGCATCAGTCATCGTGCGTGGCTGCACAAAATTATAACCACTGGCCTTCCACTGCCCGAAGCCACCAGCCATCGACACAACATCCTCATAGCCCATCTGTTGCAAGGTGTTGCCGGCCATGAGTGAGCGTACGCCGCCAGCACAATACAGTACAACCTTCTTCGATTTATCCGGTACGGCCTCTTCTATTTGCAGTTCGAGGTAGCCGCGTGGAACATGAATAGCGCCGGGGATGTGCCCCTCGTTCCATTCATTTTTCTCACGTACATCAACCAGGACGAAATCCTGATCCTGCGTACTACCCTTCTGCTCAAGCTCGTCATGTACCTGGTTCGCCGCCCATTCTGGCACCTGCTTGCGTGCCTTGCGCAGAATTTCACGGGATGCTTCACCCATGTCAGATCACCTCTTTGTTGATTAAGTAAATCAATTTAGTTTCTAAGATAACTAACAAGAGCTTACCATGTTCATTTTTTGCTTGTCAAGGAAAGTCTGGTCAGCTATGGAGTATCTTTTCTATAAAGATGTTCATAGATATCAACACCAGGAACGCTGGAATTTATTCCTTGAAAGTAAACACGACAATTCTCGCTGAAGGTAAACACGACAATTCTTGCTTACCGATGATTACCTTTCACGGCTGGTTGCTTTCTCTGAAACTCTCGACTTGTCCCATACGTGAAAATATGGACTACATTGAGATAGAATGTTACCGAAATATACCAAAAACCGTAGGGACCCGATTTATCGCGTCCGGCGATTTATCGGCTGTATGATCCCGACATCGATGAAATCCTCGGACGCGATAAATCGGGTCCCTACGGTTCTATGGGTGAAGATTGGAGCAAGTGTATGGATGGAACTTCAAATGAGAAGCAAACAGACGCACAAAGTTTACCAATAGAGGATATTGACGCGATCGCACGGCAAGAAGGAACCACACGTGCCAAAATATTACAAGAAATTTCCAGTGGGGCACGTTCTCCAGAGTTAACAAGTGCTGCCGAGGGGAACACCTCTGTTGATCAGGGAGACTCTGCAGCAAAATGGCTTGAGCCAGGAGTACAATAGCGATCAACTCCCGTCCGGTCCCTCTAGTCGGCAAGATGGGTATAGTGAGACGCAAGGGGCAGGTTATGGCACGGCGCAAAATACTACTGGACAACCAGCCGATGCCACTCAGGCTCAGAATGATTACGACCCGACCCATAGCGGTGTAAGGCACGCACAAAATCAGCCCGGTACGCGCCCACCAACCCCTGGTCGTGAGACTGGTACGTCGTGGGGTGAAGATCAGCAGATGGGTGCGACAACTGATACCCCTGATCGTAAAAACCCTGCTGGTTAGTGGTTGTCTAACGTTCTGGAAGTGCTTTAACAAGATATAAACCTCTTCAAAAAAGGAGATAAATCCTATGCAAGAACAAGCCAAAATCCAGCATATCCCTATTAAAGTGTACCGTTCATCTGAGCGCCTGGTGATTGCCGCTCCTATGCCAGGTTCGGAGCCTGAAGATATTCTTGTGAAGGTGACCGAGACTAGTGTTGTAATACAGGGAGACATTCGTGGTTTGCTCAAGGATGCCAAAGAGTTGCTGACCGACGAGTGGAGCGTAGGTAGCTATTATCGTGAGATCCCCCTGCCCAATCCTGTCGATGGTGAACGCGCCAACGTGACGTACGGCAATGGCGTCCTTGTTGTCAGTTTGCCGATCAGCGAAAAAACGGTTACTGCTACCTTAGTGCTGGAAAGAACGGGTGCAGCTCATGGAGAGCGTGTAGGCAATATGGGCCATGCCTGAATCTAGATGAGATAAGATGTGGTACCCTTGTAAGAGAACATAGATTTACATTTATGTTCTCTTTTGTATTGTCTCAAAATGACGGAATGACTTGTATTTGACAAGCTCTAAAAAGAGGCTTACAATCCGGTACTGTAGAGATTGTAACAACGTATCGTTTGAGAAAGGTGCCTTAGAGTTGTCTTCCTTTTGTGATGTGTGTGGAGCGGTATTGCCAATTCAGGCCACATCATGTTCTATCTGCGGACATCACCTACAACCGACTTCTCCGTCACAGCATATGGCACTCAAATCTAATTCATTGTTGATGCAGCGCTACCGTATTCTTAAAAAGATCGGTGAAGGTGGCTTTGGGCTACGTCTTTTTTCGTGATCCAGCCTGGATAATCTATTTCTCACTGGCTGCCTGTCTCGTCATAGGAGTAAGCCTCTATCAACTTTTCAGGGCAAGGCGTCGCGCTTCACATCCGTTGACGACTAAAGAGGTATACACTGCTATAAATAAAGGTCTCTCCCGTGCCCTTACCTGGATGCCCTGGTGCATTACATGGAGTTTGCATCCACTTGTGAGCAATCTTGTAAATGGCTTTCAACTGGGAAATTGCATTGTTCTCGTGGCATTTATCATCGTAAGTATCGGGGGAATGATCGCGATCGAGATGGGTCTCTCCCCATTCCTCGCGTGTCTAAAACGAGCGAAGGTGCAATCCCAAAAGGAGCCTGTAAGGGCTCCTCTTCAACAACGATGAACAGGTGATTAAAATACACTTCCTCGATCCTACAGCGCAATCCGTCCCATCGCAGTATTCCACGGCTCAACGTCCCTATGGATTGCATCTGGATTCGTTTTACGTATCCGTGCCATTTCAGCAACCACACGTTGTAAAGGCACGATAGCCACCAGCGGACGCACCAATCTGGGAACGGACGCAAAACGTAGATCTTCATCCTGCACTCCACAGGTCAACGTTGTGACGCCCAGATCTTTGAGCACCGTACGCAATGTTTGTGTGCGTCCCCCATCTTCCTCCATCGGCGTGATCGTAATAGCTCCCATACCAACCCGGAAGGCGGCTGGCGGTCCATGAAGTGCCTGTTCGAGAGCCATCCCTTCGGCCCACTGATAGGTCCCTTCTTTGATTTTCAATGCGGCCTCGTAGGCGGTTACAGCGTCCAATCCTGCTCCAACCACTAAGATTGGCTCGTGTCCAGAGAGATATTCGGCCTGCTGGATGGGTGCCGGAAGTGCCAGGGTGGCTGTTATGGCGTCTGGAACCCGCTCCAGGGCTGCTGTTAAAATCTCGGCGTCAGGACCAACCAGCGCAGCCACGAGCTTTCCTAACGCGGCCAATGCTGTAACATAAGAGACCGTATGGGTACCAGAACGCTCACCCGGACAGGTACGTAGCACGATATCCGCAGCGATCTGCTCGGTTTCTTCGCCGCTTATGGCTATCGTTGTAGCGCCAGCTTTTTGTGCCTTTGCTAATACCTCATTGGGAAACCGCTTGTTTCCCCGATGGCTGACGACCACCACCTGATCACCTGCTCGAATGGGAGCAGTCAGTGCAAGGTCATATGCATTCACCACGCCGGGTCGCAGTGCTCCTCCTGATAGCTCTGTAGCCCACTGAGCGGCAATTGTACAGGCATGGAGCGATGTGCCAATGCCTGTAAAAATAACTGGCCTGCTACGCTCTAACGTTGGTACCTGTATACGTTCCAGTAAAGTGCGTATGGCTGCTGGCTGGGATGCGATCTGGTCATCTAACGCGAAGTGCATTGTAATACTCTCCTCTGTTCTGGCTTATTATGGATAGTGTTATTATAGATGGCCGATCCATCCCTCTCAAGGGTTATTGTCTACTGTATCTGGTGCGTCTGTAAATCGAGCGTAAAAGAGTCAACCAGTTGAGCAGGATCACGCCATGGTTCCTGAGGCCGTGGCACAGAATAGTAAGACCCCTTCAACGTTTTACCGTCAACTTCCATCAGCAGATAGCCATGGCGATTCTCACAATACTGTTCCAGCGTAACTCCCATATCTGGAAACTCATAAGGTGGCTTAATTGCCGCTCCCTGCACTGTAAGCATATAGTGGAGATTCCAGTAGCCGCCCGCTCCTGCAACAATATATGGCACGGTGCGCGCCTGAATGGTGCGTGAGAAGCGCTGGTAGTTATGGACATGTCCGGAAAAGACTGCATCGGGGATACGTCCGGTATGCTGCAATAGCGGCATCTAGAATCCCTCCCATATAATGGCTACCACTGTGGTACGTATCGCCAGAGTAGATGGGATGGTGCATCGAGACGAAGAGCGCTTTATCCTGTGGAGCGTTGCTAAGTTCCGCTTCAAACCAGGCTATCTGTGTATCATCGAGCCAGCCCCCTTCAGGAACATTTGTGTAGAGTCCGACGAAGGTGGCGAACGGCGTATCCAGCGTCCAGTAGACATTGGGCTGTGTCATCGTGTCACGTCCACTATCGCCAGCCTCTGTGGAGAGATGTGGCTCCGCGGCGCAAAAGTTCTCGACAAACGCTGCCAGAGAAGGAACCGATTGATCGATAAGATCGCCGTCATGGTTGCCAGGAATGGCAAAGATTGGTGCAGGATAATGCACATAGGGGTCATAGAATTGAGCGTAATATTCGCTGGCCTCCCCATAATAGTACACAACATCCCCGAGATGATAGAAAAAAGCAGGGCGAGCAGTCGGATCAGTAGCGGAAAAGTCATTCTCCATATGCGATACCACAAGTTGTTGTGATTGTGGCGCTTTCACTCCTCCCGTATCGCCAACGATATGAAAACTCATTTTCCCAGCCGCCTGGATTGCTTGCATATTTGCGGCAGAGAGCACACTATCCAGCGCAAGATGATAGGGCACTGGACCCGTAGGAGCAGGCAATGGCTGCTTTGATTGATTAGGAAGGACCTGTGGGGTACGGCTAATAACAGGGGTTTCCGTGAGTGGGGCGATGCCAGGGATGCGACGACCAGAATCACCTGTTGACTGACTCATACAAATTCTCCTTATATATAAGAAAACTGGAGTTCACGCCAGGAATAACGCTACTATATCATGAGTATAGTGGGCAGTAAATAGTGTTTGATCCCATGAATAATTTTTTAAACAACGCTTAACATTCGGAATTTACATATTGTTATCAGTTTCTGGTAAAAGAACATCATCTTGAATATCGATGTGCTTTTCTTGCCCTTTTGCATCTGTGGAAAGAGTATCCTGCGTATCCCTCAATTTCAATCGGCGACGCGATCTGACCCTATTAATGCAGAAGAGTGCGCAAATATCTCCAACCTGCACCGCCAGAATGCCACCTATGATGCTCAGTGCCAGATATAACAGGCCAGGGAACCAGTGCCCTTTCTGAAACTGGAGCATGTCGCCTAGCGCGAGGCTACTAAAGGTCGTGTAGGCTCCAAGAAAACCAACATTGATGAACAGACGCCGCATGGGTCCGATCAGGAACGTTGCATCCGCCAGTGTCGTAAAAAAGGCGATCAGGAATGCACCTGTAAGGTTGATCAGCAGAATATCGTAGGGCCAGCCATTGCCGAACTGCGCCTGGATCAGCATGCTGAGGAGGGCACGTGCTATGGTGCCGCAAAATCCGCCAGCGAAGACCGCCAGGATGCGTCGCCGCGCCGAAAGTGTTGTGCCCATTCAGAGTACCTGCCCTACAATTATGCCTACGAGCACAGCACAGAGGCTCAGAGCGTAGGTGCCACCGAGATAAAGAGAACTGAGTGTCGTGTTGCCACTTCGTCCAAGCTGAACCGTCTCCCAATTCAGCGTACTAAACGTGGTGAAGCCTCCCATGAACCCCGTTGCCAGGATCGCTTGCGTGGTAGGCGCAAGAACTTTTTCGGTGGTGAGCGCGAATATCAGCCCGATCAGAAAAGCCCCACTGATATTAATAACGAAGGTGCCAAGCGGAAACGGCGATCGGACGCGTTCCGCAATGAAGCGACCAAGCAAATAACGCGCAACGGCTCCCAATGCCCCTGCAAGGCCAATTGCTCCTAACAGTGTCAAAGATACCACAGGTAGAAACCCTCCTCTCAATAGTTAAGGAGCACAAAAAAGCCCCTGATTGACACGTGTGGATGTCATCAGGAGCTATTAGCATCTATGCAGTTTCGCCTGTCAGGCAAGGCGAGGTGAGCTCCATCACCAGGGTTTCGTGATATAGGGTACTATATCACAAGTACTCCCGGTTAATTCTAGCCTCCCATTTGTCCCTATTGAAAGGAACGTTTCTACCGATAAGAAAGTGCAAGAATTTAATAATGTCTCCATATCTGGAGATGACCATTTCGCATAAATAGTTCGTGGGAGGACATACATATGATCTCGCAACCTCACACACAAGTGGATGAGTTAGTACAATTGCAGAACGCCTATGAAGAACTGCGCATTGCCTATGAGCGTGAGGTGCAATACAAAGATAAATTGCAAAAAGAGTATAATGAGCTAAATATTATGATGCGGCACCAGCAAAAGATGTTTGCGATGGTGAAGGATTTATATGGGGAGCAGGTGCAGGCGGCTGTGATAGATCCTGTGACAGGTTTGCCTAATCATCGGGCAGTGATGGGTAAGATTGATGAAGAGTTGCAACAATGTCAGCAATTGCAGTGCGGATGTGCCATTCTATTTATGGACCTGGATCACTTCAAGAGCATCAATGATACCTATGGACATCGCGCGGGAGATGCCGTCCTGCAAGAGGTCGCCCGGCGTCTACGTATCAATCTACGCCAGGAAGATTTCGTCGGGCGTTATGGGGGCGAAGAGTTTACCGTGGTGTTACACGATACGGGGATGGAAGGTGCTGTGCAGATAGCGGAGCGATTACGTATGGAAGTTGCAGCATTGCCCTGTACCTGGGAAGTCGAGGAGACGCAAGAGATAGTGGAGATACCTGTGACTACCAGTATAGGTATCTCCATTTATCACGAGCATGGGGAGACGCGTGAAGCACTGATCGAAGCCGCTGACAAGGCGATGTACAGGGCTAAACATACCGGACGCAATCGTGCGTGTCTGGCATGAAGAAGTTTCTCCTCCTAACTTTTTAACCAGGTGCCTAGTGTCTGGCGGAGAATAATATCACGCAGGACTATATCCATGAGTCCACTGCGCAATTCGAAGGCGGCTGCCAGTTCACTGTCCTTCCAGGGGGCTGACATCTGGCTAATAGTTTCCTTCCATCGTTCAAAAGATTTGCGCGGATGCAGGATCTCATCATGCTGGCTAAGGGCTGTGGACGCGTGCGGATTGCCTCCCCAGGTGACGGTTTTGATAATTTCTGGACGAAACCAGAGGACATAGCTCCCCTGAATTTTTGAGATGGGAAGAACGAGCAAGCCACTGGCGATATCCTGATACTGTGTAGCTTCTGCGTAGAGACCTGGTAAAGAGGCCGTGTGAAACATGCTTTCATCGGTGTATCCTTGCAGCCATACGATCAGTTGCTTTACCTTGTCTTTGGGCGGGGTCTCTCCTAACGCCGCATAGCGGTCTTCAAAACATAATACAGCCCCTTGCGCATTTACCAGGTCCAGCACCTTCTGACCGTGTTTCATCAGACCATCAAAAGCGTTATCCTCTTTTGTAATGGATTGCAGGAGTTGTGTCTGAAGGGTTTTGATCTTCATCTCATAGGCACGATCTTCGTCGTTTTCTTTCGCGTAAAGCTGTGACGAGATGATGCGCCCAACCAGCTCGCATGAGGCGCGTATTTCGTAGGTGAGGTGCCTGGGAATGTTGTGATGACAGACGATCATACCCCACAGGGCATGCTCTTTCAGGAGCGAAATGGAGAGGGAAGCCTCAACTCCCATATTCTTAAGATACTCGATATGAATAGGCGAGACGCTTCGTAGCGCGGCAAAACTAAGGTCCAGGGGAGCATTGGTAAGTGGGTTGTTTGTGGGAACAATAGCAACTGGCTGGTAATCGACATTCGCAATCAAGCGCAACCAATTTTGCGTATAGAGCTCCCTGGCTTGCCTGGGTATATCCGAAGCTGGAAAACGGAGATCCATGAATGTGTCGACATCCTCGCGTCGATCCTCGGCGATAACGACCCCATTCCATTCCTGGTCGAACTTATAGACCATCACACGGTCAAATCCGGTCAACTTGCGAATCTCCTCCGCTGTAAATTGACACAGGGCGGTCAAACTACCAATACGTTGTAGCCTGGTAATGATCAGCTCGAATGCGTGATAAGATTCCCAGTACGAATAGCCCTGAGGAGTTGAGACGGGCTCCATTTCAAGGATCAACAGAGAATTAATGCGATGCACGCTTCCATCAAAAACCAGTCCTTTGCCCTGGACTGTGATATGCAGCTTGAGCGGGTTGATGAGTTGCAGTTCTGGCGAGAGCAGGCCTTTTTTTAGCTGCTCAATCTGTGCCTGTCCAAGCAGTACCGTCAGTTTTTGCTGGAGTAATGCTTCAGGAGGAGTGCCTAAGAGGCTCATCGTATTTGAGCTTATTTGCAGAATGGTTAAGTCTGGCTCCTGCAGTACGATGAGAATGCCGTGAGATTGAATAGAACCAGGGATCCGAATCGGTTCCTTTTCACAGTTGGCTAGATTAGTGGACTCCTGTATCGATGCAGTATTCATGGATGTTTCCTTCCTAATAAATGAAATGAAGAGGACGGCTGTGTGATGCGTTACGTCATGCTCTACCCTCTTCAAGCCACGCATTGAACTTAACAAACGTCGCATCAGCAGCTTGTAGCATCTGGTTTTCAAGCGCACTACTCGAAGCATAAGTGGCAAGTACATGGCAAAATGTATTCCACATGCTGTTGGTCTCAGCGCCGTAACTGCAAAAATAGGAACAGCCAGTTGTCTGGTCCAGGCCCAATCTCTTTCTGATATGTCTGGCTATGATCTGTCCACCCAACGTGGCACCTTCAAGCACGTACAGGCAACCGAGTACATGAGCGAAATCTGGTAGCTCAGGCAGATCGGTACAGAGAGGCAGAAACGATGGATAACCTAATACATAGAGATCGTATTCCAGTAGTGGTATCTTTTTGCGACGGTCAAAATTGAGGAGAGAGAGAGGCCATTCTTTTCCATTTGCAATAAGCACTTCGAGTGGCTTATAAAAGCCCCACAGTTTTTGTAAAATGTCTCCGTACTCTTCCATTGAAAGATGAGCGTGTAGAATATCGATGTTCTTACTTGCACGCTCATGATGTATACATGTCCTTTGCTTCAGCTTCTCCAGAATAAGGGGCCTCACTTCGATTCTCATTATTTCTCCATTCCCTTTGAAAAAAGAGCACAATTATAGTGTAACCTTGTTACCAAGAGGTGCACACAAATGGAAAGGGATATTGGCAATATGGACTTTCTGCAACCCTGCGAATCACTGGACAAAATGTACAAAAATAAGGAAGAAATTACAATGAATTTGACTATTGAACATCATCAAGATTAAAAATACACTTAATGAAAGCACATTTTAGTGCATACTGCACAAACTCGATTCTCGAAGATGATGCGAGTGACGTGAGTGCAGTCTCTGCAATGATGACCACCTTCCCCGGCATCCATGGCGGTTGCATTTCCTCAGTGATTCTGTTGAGAGCTTAGTTTTATGGTACCCAGATGTATTCCATTGATGAATTAGAAGAGAGGAGGTGTTAGCACCCTTTAGCACTGCATACCCACTAAGGTTACGTAAAGAGATACGGTAGCACGTATGTTAGTACGACTTGTTGTTTAGACCATTAGAGAGTACATAGACGAGAAGGGAATCATGCAATGATCGAACGACAGACACCAGAAGAGCAAGCGGGTAGCACCACAAAAAGACGTTTCAATAATCTAGTCAACAACCCGGTGATGGAAGACTATTCGTTGCGTTATGCTCCCAGCACATTTAGAAAATGGAGCGAGTATTCAGTCGCAACGGCGGCACTGGGAGGTATTGCCTACCTGGCTGATTTCGCGATTGGAGCGTCAATCTTTGTCACCTATGGTTTTACTAGTGCGCTCTGGGCCGTTGTTGCGGCTGCGGTAGTCATCTTCTTAACGGGCATCCCCATTGCGTATTATTCGGCTCGATATAACATAGACATGGATCTGCTCACACGTGGTGCAGGCTTCGGCTATCTTGGTTCCACGATCACTTCTTTGATCTATGCCAGTTTCACCTTCATCTTTTTCTCCCTTGAAGGCTCGATTATGGCACAGGGGCTCAACCTGTACTTTGGGCTTCCATTGCCCTGGGCTTATCTTATCTGCGCTCTCTTAATCATTCCACTGGTAGTGTTTGGCATGACACTGCTTTCAAAGTTGCAGGTCTGGACGCAACCAATCTGGCTCGTCTTGCTGGTCCTCCCCTTTCTGACAATTCTCTTCAAAGACCCTGGTGCATATAGTGCCTGGACGCACTTTGCAGGCTCCTCGAAGGGCGCGGGCTTCAATTTCCTCTCAGTTGGTCTGGGAGCAGGTGTCGCACTCTCTTTGATTGCGCAGATTGGCGAGCAGGTCGACTACCTGCGCTTCATGCCTGATAAAACACCTGAGAATAGCAAACGCTGGTGGGTAGCGGTCATGAGTGCCGGTCCTGGTTGGGTCATTCTTGGTGCTTTGAAGCAACTAGGTGGCGGCTTTCTGGCCTTCTACATATTCGCGACAGCAGGAGCTACCCTGGCGGTTGAACCTATCCAGCAACTACTCAAGGGCTTTGGAGTGCTGATCCCTGTTTCGTTCCTGGCTCTGACAGTCGCGGTCTTCTTTGTAGTGCTTTCGCAGGTGAAGATCAACGTTACTAATGCCTACTCAGGCTCTTTATCCTGGTCGAACTTCTTTTCGCGTATCCTTCATTGGCATCCTGGACGCGTGGTCTGGCTCTTTTTAAACGTGGGTATTGCCTTGCTCTTAATGGAATTCGGCGTGTTCGGCTTCCTGAATGCGGTGCTTGGCTTCTATTCTAACGTCGCGATTGCCTGGATCGGTGCCGTTGTTGCGGATCTCGTGATCAACAAGCCACTGCTCAAATTGAGTCCCTCGTATATAGAGTTCAAGCGAGCGCATCTCTATAGTATTAATCCGGTCGGCTTTGGCTCCATGCTCATCGCCTCAATCATCTCGGTTGTGGCTTTCTTCGGCGCATTCGGACCCGTTGCGCAGGCCTTCTCTCCCTTCCTGGCAATTCTGATCGCGTTCATCCTTTCTCCCGTTCTTGCAGTGCTCACGAAGGGCAAATATTACCTTGCCCGCCCCAATACTCTTGAGCATACTCCTGAGACGAAGGAGCTACGCGTGCTGAATTGTACCGTCTGCACAGATGACTATGAAGCACTTGATATGGCATATTGTCCTTTCCATAAGGGAGCTATCTGTTCCCTCTGCTGTACTTTGGAGAAGAATTGCCACGATATGTGTAAGCACCAGGCGGTCGTGCAGGGCGCGTAACCCATGTCGTTATGGTGTGGTCTCAGGGCAATTTCATGATGATCTTGCCCTGGGCTATACATCATTGCTATTGTCGATGTGCCGAATGTTTGTTGTACACTCTATCCGCCAATAGTGAGAGTTAAGCGGAATATTCGGCCTTCTTGAGGTAGCCTCACATCAGGTGTCACAAATGTCACATTCCCCATGAAGCGGCCTGTAGAGAGGGTTGAGAATGTGACATCACGCAAAAAAAGAGAGCGTCACATTGACATTCAGATGTCACATTCTCAAATTTGGACCATATTGGCACCATATCCCTGACACCTGCTGCAAAGAGATTGACTTTCCATAATGTGATCATATATAGTAATAATAGGGGAGAATTCTGTATTATTCTCCCCTATTTGTATGTAGTATCCCCCCATACATATGTCCCGATGGATACCTGGGGTCAGTGCGTTTTAATGAATGATGCCTCACCGCGCCCATTTTTCCCTTCCAATATCCCGCATGTGACGAATGTGACACCCATGAAAGCTGAGGGTGCCACATCCTCAATCCACTCTACAGGCCGCTTCACAGGGAATGTGACACGTGTGACACCTGATGTGAGACCTGCTATTTATTATCCTTTCCAACGGAATTTCTATAATGGTACAATCACTAGAGGGAGCTTTTTTTAAATTGTAATGATAGAGAACGCCTCGTATCGGTACGGACGTTAAAGAATGACAAAGGAGCAGAAGATGCAGGCACTTCTTGGTATCGACCTGGGCACAACGGGCATAAAGGCGGCGCTCTTTTCAACGGATGATGGGCGTGTATTGGCCGATGCATTCCGCGAATATCCCCTCTATCACCCTCATCCTGGCTGGGCCGAACAAGATCCTGCCGAGTGGTGGCAAGCTACCCTTGAGGCCATTCGCGCCTGTTTGAGTCAGGGGCAAGGACAGGATGTACAACCAGCAGATGTGCGCGGGATTGGCCTCTCCGGACAGATGCATGGTGTGGTCTTACTGGATGAGCAACATCAGGTATTACGACCATGTATTATCTGGGCCGATCAACGCAGCGAGGCTCAGAGCCGTTGGATAACCGAAAAAGTGGGAGCCAGCCAACTGATCGAATACGTCAGCAATCCTGCACTCACAGGCTTTTCAGCGCCCAAGCTTTTATGGGTACGTGACAATGAGCCAGAGTTATTTGCCAGGGCGCGTACCATGCTTTTGCCCAAAGACTATATTCGTTATTTGCTCACGGGCGAGATGGCGCAGGAGATCTCGGATGCCGCCGGAACCTGTCTGCTCGACGTAAAACATAGTGTGTGGTCGCAGGAGGTGCTCAAAGCGCTTGACCTTGATCCCGCATTATTGCCGCCAGTGGTCCCAGCCGATGCCATAAGTGGCAGGATCACCGCTGAGGTTGCAGCTTTGACGGGGTTAGCGACGGGAACGCCAGTTGCAGGTGGTGGTGCTGATAACGCATGTGGCGCAGTCGGGAATGGTGTTGTTGCGCCTGGATTGGCCCTCGTTTCAGTTGGCACAAGTGGCATTGTGCTGGCTCATTCTGAAACGCCGCAGGTCGATACTTCCGGTCCCGTTCCCCGTGTACACACATTTAACCATGCGGTTCCCCATGCCTGGTATCTTATGGGAGTGACCCAGGGCGCTGGCCTCTCACTACGTTGGGTGCGCGATAACATCGGCTTGCCCGAACGCGCATTAGAACGCTGGACGGGTATGGATGCCTATGAAATCCTTGCACGCGAGGCCGCAGGGGTGCCCGCTGGCAGCGATGGTCTAATATTTCTTCCCTACATGCAGGGTGAGCGTACGCCACACCTGGACCCTTATGCACGTGGAGGCTGGATTGGTCTCACCGCCAGCCATGATCGCCGCCATCTCGTCCGTTCAGTATTGGAGGGTGTTGCCTTCAGCCTGAAAGATTGCCTCTCTATTATTCGCGCACAGGGATTACGCATCGACCAGATGCGAGCAACTGGTGGCGGTGCAAAAAGTCCCCTCTGGCGTCAAATCATCGCCGATGTCCTGGACACCGAACTGGTGCTGACCAATGCAAGCGAGGGACCAGCCTTTGGTGCGGCCTTATTAGCAGGTGTTGCCAGTGGCGTATATCGTTCCGTACCGGAAGCCTGTGCCCAAACAGTACACGTCACGCAACACACCCAGCCACGCCCCGAAGTCAAATCATCCTATGACCAGGCCTATGAAACCTATCAGGCGCTCTATCCCGCCCTGAAACCTATAATAAACAAAACAAGGTAGGGGCCAGATGACGCCCCATTGACTCCAACTATTTCGGAAAAAATGACGCAAGCACGACACGAATGCCTGGAATGCGCGAAAACCGGTAGGGACCCGATTGCATCGCGTCCGTGATTGATCACCGATCACCCGTGGGCCACGATTCCATGAATGGCGGACGCGATGCAATCGGGTCCCTACCGTTTTACGCGTTTTTATGCGTTTTTGATGCATCATTTTTGGCGAAGCCCTCAATTCGTTTCAAGAGTTGAGGCATCATTATCCCATGGTCGGCGATTAAATGAGGAACTCCATCGGGCAACGATACCCAGAAGAACTCGAAGCTGATCGGCATTTGCGCTGAACCCGATGAATGATATAGTTCTTCATGTCGCCATGTACGAGGGGGTGTCTTACGACATCTGAGATGGTAAAAGCGACGATAATGAATTTCATCCCGTCCAAAATCAGACATATCGCGTTTTTGCTCACCAAGGAAACAATCCAGAGTAAGGTCAGCGAGTCCTGTCTCTTCAAAAGCCTCTCTCAAGACAGCCGCTTCAGGATGCTCACCCTCCTCAATCGTTCCGGCTGGAACCTGTATCCCTGCCTCTGGAGCAAAGGGATGATTGAAGACGAGCAAATGGTCATTGTGGGTGATGTAAGCAAAGACCTTCTGTTTCACCAATCTCATTCCTGAAATTCCTTGAACTCAACTGAAAAGCTATGTTCATACGCCCCCCACAGAGCAGTATGTCAATGAAAACGGTATACGTTGTGGGGGATTTAACAGTGATTTAACAATGGCACTTGTGGTATCATACATTTGTTTACAGGAGGTAGAAGTGTATTTTTACCTGCTCGCCTCTATCATAGCAAGGAGGTAAACATATGCCAGACAAAAAGATATTCACGACCATTGACGAATATGTCAGCACTTTTCCAGCAGATACGCAGATCATCCTTGCAAAAGTGAGGCAAACAATACACAAAGCGGCACCCGCAGCCACAGAGGCAATTAGCTACGGAATACCGACGTTCAACCTCAACGGCAAGCATTTAGTATTCTTCGCAGGCTGGAAACAGTATATCTCCTTGTATCCTCTACCAGCAGGGGATGAAGCGTTCCAACAAAAAATAGCGCCCTACAAAAAAGAAAAGAGCACGCTCCAATTCCCCTTAGATAAACCTATCCCATACGATTTAGTAGCAGAAATTGTCACCCTCTTGATGACGGAAAAACCCAAAAAATGAGTTAAATTATCCTTAAGCCTTTGAAGGTTTCACCACCGTCTGATAATAATCACACACATCCGTCAACACACACTTCCCACAGCGTGGATGCTCATATACACACACCCGTTGCCCATGTCGCAACAATGCCTTGTGAAAATCATAGATCGCCCGCGCATCATTGGGCAGTCAGTGCCTGCAACAGAGCGTGCGCATTATCCGCCGTTACCTTCTTGCCAATCAGCCCTAAGCGTCCACTCACGCGATGGACGTGCACATCAACAGGTAATAACGGCAACCGACAGCTAAACAGCAAAACACAGGCAGTCGTCTTGGGGCCAACACCCTCAAAACGATTCAGCCAGGCCGCCGCTTCCTCAACGGGCAGTTCGCACAGGAAGTTAAGATTGAGGTCGCCACGTTCCTCCGTGATCTGGCGCATAATCGCTTGTATGCGTGGTGCCTTCACCTCCGGCCAATTGACATTCGCAATCGCATTTTCAACCTCAGAAGTCGGAGCATCACGTACACCTTCCCAGGAACCAAACTGTTTCAAGAGATTCCCCCACGCAGCGGCAGTCTGTTCATCACGTGTACGATGGGAGAGAAGAATATCAACAAGCATACTCATCGGATCTTTTTTAGACCATTCAGAGATGCCATATAGTTCCGTCAAGCGGCGCGTCACCTCAAGCGCTTTTTGTGCGAGCGCCTCTATATCAGGCGTCGGATATCCATAATCTGCCGTATTGCGTCGTCGAGCTACCACACCATTTCTCCTTCTGTGTTCTATCTTATAGATAGATCACGTACCAGACTAGAGAAATGATGCGATATCTTCCCATCATGGGACTCTTAAATCCAGCGTCTCACTTTTCCTTTGTACGCCACATACTGCTCCCCAAACTTCTGTTCCAGGTACGCCTCCTCGCGCTCAATCACTCCACGCGTCATCACGAACAACACTCCCGGCAATAGCAGGATGGGCCAGAGCGTATTCGCCAGGACAGCAATACCTATATAGAGAGTTGTCATCCCCAGATAGATCGGGTTGCGGGTGAAACGATAGGGTCCCTCCAATATCAATGCGGTGGTGGGTTGTGTGGGGTTCACGCTTGTACCTACTCTTCTCATTCCACGCAAAGCAAGGAGTGCCGGTACAACCGCGCCTCCAATGAGTATCCCACCCAGCGTATTCTTTATCTTACGCGGCACTACAGGCAGAGGAACGCGCTGATGCAGAAGTAAGGCCAGCCCCAATGTGAGGGCATAGATCAGCGGTGGCGGCGCAATAACACCCGCGCTATCTCTCGTTGTATCTTTCATATAGTATGTGCTCCTTTTTTTAATATTCCCTCCTTGCATTATAAACCATCACAATTGTAGGGGTGCGGTTGATCGCGCATTGCCTCCAACTATTTCGGAAAAAAACGACGAGAACATGACGCCAATGCATGCTATACATGTAAAACGGTAGGGACCCGATTGTATCGCGTCCGCCATTCATGAAATCGTAGCCCACGGGTGATCAATCCCGGACCCGATTGTATCGCGTCCGCCATTCATGGAATCGTGGCCCAGGGTTGATAAATCACGGACGCGATACAATCGGGTCCCTACCGGTTTTCGCGCATTGCAGGCATTCGTGTCGTGCTTGCGTCATTTTTTTCCGAAATAGTTGGAGTCAATGGATTGATCGCGCCCGCGTGTCGCAATGTAAGAAAATTAAGCACCAGATAAAAGTTTGCTGAGTGTCGTCAAAAAGCCGCTCTAAGCGAAACTCCTGAGAGAGGTGGCCCGTATTATAACCAGAGATGCTCGATAAGAGCAAATAAAGAAAAATTAATTAGGAATAGTTAAAAGGAGATATAAAGAGATGGCATTCGTTTTTGCAGCAGCATTACAACCCGGTGGACTTCTGGCATGGTTAGTCGTTGGTCTGATCGCAGGCTTCCTGGCAGGCAAAGTTATGAGCGGCGGTGGCTATGGGATCGTTGGTGATATCATCGTCGGTATTGTCGGTGCATTCCTGGGCGGCTTAATCGCCAATTTGCTCCTCCCGAACGCAAGTTTTGGCCTGATCGGTAGCATCATCGTTGCCTTTATCGGAGCTTGTGTCCTGGTTGCTATTCTGCACGCTGTCACTGGCAGTCGCCGCAGAACCTACTAAAAAAACTTCATTGCTCCTGGGTGAGCAAAAGGGAGCCGCTATCCTGAAATTGGGTAGCGGCTCTTTTTAATGTGTGCGTTGAGGAGCGATGATCTAGCAACCATTCACCTGTTTCAAACGTGACTATAAAGGAAAGTCAAATTAATAACGTATGCCGATAACGGATTATGATCAGGTCAAAGGCGTAGGGGCGTCAGCTTGCGTGTGCCCACGTGCCAAAGACAGGATTTGCGTAAAAGAGAACCGATCAAGTGAGGGTAGCCATGACCACAAAACCATCACAGAATATTTCCTCATTAGTACAGTTAAAAATAGATGCTTTCGAGCGCTTACGGCCTGATTTCGTAGCGAGCTTCCGATTTGTGCAGGATGTGCATGGGCAGAAGCGCTTTCCATCATTTTCTGTCTCAGACGTTGTACACTATTTGCACTCGCTCTGGATATGCGATTGCAAGGGACGTTTGCTAAGTGTGCCAAAAACAGTCAAAGAATATGAGGGCAAGCGCAGTCTGGAACTTCTACGTCTGTGGCAACAGAAAGATGCTGCCAGCGTAGTAGAATTCTTGCAACATAAATTGGATATGTTACCTGTCGCTCCAATTACGCAGCAATATGCTGAGGCGTATCATCTCCAGCAAGATGACGGGCTGGCCCAACGCCTGGCACATGGCCGTCTTATCATGTTGAACCGGGGCTTTAATCTGATACAGGCACTTGATGCGATCTTTACCCTCTCTGAAGATGCCTTAGCAGACGAAGTACGTGCCGCTTGCGCACAGTATGGACATCTTCCCGAACAGATAGTGCAGCAACTGGAAGAGATGGATTCACCACTCTATGCTTATGTTCCTAATCAAGCTCTGGCACAACGCAATATGCTGGTCATGAATGAGCTTGGCATCAACGTTGCATTCCGTCCTTCAGATCTTCCCGGACAGCGTTCCTGGCGCGTTCTTCCCGCAACCGAACCGCTCAGCCCCTATGCCGAACATGTGGTTGAAGGCTATCAGGAACTTACCGCGCCTTCCCACAATAATATAAAGGGAGAACGTTTTGTCGATCGCCCTGAGATCGATAATGCCGATCGCACGGGCTTGTAAACCGCGCGATCGACATTATCGCTTCCAATATTATTGTGTGTCCGCCATTCATGCAAACATTCTATTATGCCCCTTCAGGTGCACTGACATATGGTTCCCCATTTGCCACCTCAGCCTCATCGGCCTCCCGGAAATCTATCTCGCGGGCCTCACGTCCAATTGCGGCGAAGAGGATAACCGCCAGGAAAGAACAAAGCGCAAAGATCGCCAGGGCTTTCCCCAGATCAGGTTTAGCGACTGATCCCAGGTTCTGAGCAAGAATAACCTCTAAGGCAACAACCCACGAAGCAAACAGATTGCCCAACTGATACGCCAGGCCAGGGAAGGTGCCACGCACATCAGTAGGCGAGAGCTCATTGAGATGGGCAGGAATAACGCCCCATGCACCTTGCACCATGAATTGCAGCAGAAACGCCCCGATCGCAATCGATGCCAGCAACCCGATACCAGGGATGCGGATCAGCCCCGACCAGAACGGGATCATGAGAATACCAATAATACAGGCAATGATAATCGCTCGCCGACGCCCCCAGTATTGCGAGTAATAACCAAAGACTGTGCCTCCAATGATCGCACCGATGTTCGCAATGACAGTGATAATGGTCGTCGAACTAACTCCCAGCGCGAGCTGCTTTTGCAGGAATGTCCCCAGGTTATCCTGTGTGCCATGCGAAAGGCTGTTAAATGCTGTCATAAGGATGATAACGTAAAGAAAGACAATTGGGCGCAACCTGATGGCATTCCAGATCCCGCCCCACGTGCTGATACCTTTTTGACGATTTAGTGACTGCCTGTTTTCCCACACCGACGACTCAGGAACCCGTGCACGAATGAAAATGACCAGGAATGCAGGAATGACACCAATCACAAACATCGTACGCCAGCTATTAAGAGGGGCCGGCAAAAAAGTAAAAACTACGAAAAAGACAAGGGCCGCAATCAAGTAACCAAAGGCATAGCCCTGCTGAAGGATGCCTGAGAAGAGTCCTCTAGATTCTTTAGGCAAAGCTTCCATCGCCAGTGATGAACCAAGCCCCCATTCTCCTCCCATCGCAACGCCAAAAAGTGCACGCATGATGATAAAGTAGGCATAATTGGGAGAGAAGGCGGTAAGCAGTTCGATAATTGAGTACAGAATGATATCGATCATCAAAGGTGCACGCCTGCCAAAACGCTCGGCCAGCAGCCCGAAGATCAGCGCTCCTACTGGTCGCATCGCCAGCGTCAAAGTCAGAGAGAATGCAACTGCCGTCAGGGCAACACGAAAGTCACTGGAGATACGCAACGTCACGAATGTGAGCAGAAAGTAATCGAACGCATCCAGGGTCCAGCCCAGAAAACTGGCAAGGAAGGTACTTCGCTGTTCTCGATTGAGAGATCTCATTAATGCCCATGCACTCATGATAATGGCTCCTTTCAGGAATGAAACAAACAACTATGTTTGTCTCATATGCATGTACAAACCAGTGAGATGACAACTTACAAGCATCTTTGCTACTAAGTAAACAACGTCTGCTTAAAGTGTATAGCGAAAGTATCTTATACGCAAGCGTATTGGTTCATATTTTATTGCCCCATTGATGTCGGTAGGGACCCGGTTCGACCGCGTCCGCAGATTCATCGACCCTCCACGTTTATTTTCGATGAATCGCGGACGCGGTCGAACCGGGTCCCTACCAGGGTTCGCATGATTGATTGAAACGGCATGACTGTGCCCACACCGCTTGCCCTATCATTTGACTCCGATTCAACAAACAGCACACTTAGCCTTTTACCAGTGAAGACGCTCCATCAATCCACACCTCTGTTCCCGTAATATTGCGAGCTGCATCTGAACTCAAGAACATAACGAGTTCCGCAACATCCTCAGACGTTGCAGGTTTCCCACCTAGCGGTATTGAACCTTTGGGAAACTCTACCGGAAACTTGATCTGCTCGACGTTCCGCGCCTGCGTGTTCTCGCTGATCTCCGTCTCGGTCGCACCTGGACAGACTACATTGACGCGAATATTGCTTTGCGCCAGTTCGACGGCAAGCATCTTTGTCATTGCTACCTGAGCTGCTTTGGTGGCTGAATAGGCCGTAGCGCCAGTGTTGCTAAAGACCCGTGTGCCATTGACGGAGGCCGTTACAACGATGCTGCCCCCCTGTTTCTTGAGATAAGGTACTGCATACTTTATCGTCAAAAAAGTGCCCGTAAGATTAGTGCCAATCGTACAATTCCACTCATCCAGCGCGATCTCTTCAATTGGTGCCCAGACGCCATTGATCCCTGCATTAGCAAAGACAATATCCAGCCTCCCCCAACGCTCTATAGCCTGCTGGACAGCACCTTTGATTTCATTTTCCTTACTTATATCGGCAATAGCCGCGATAGCCTCATTGCCCCCCTGCGTAATCTCCTTGACGGTCTGCTCGACTTCTTCCGCCGTATGCGCAAGCGCGACAACACGCGCCCCGTGCTGCGCCAGAAGCACCGCCGTCGCTTTCCCTATACCAGAACCCGCGCCAGTAATCAGCGCAACTTTTCCGTTAAGATGTGTCATATCTTTTTCCTTTCCACGTTCTCCAGTGTTTCTATCTACATTTCATTTTCGGTCCTGCCATCTCCACGTTCAAAGAAATAGAGAGGTTTCAGTGTGAAATAATATCCAACAAGTTCTATTTATTATGGCGTGCATTGCACTATAAAAAAAATTTAAACATCACCATACTTTATTTTTGTCGCTATTCCATTAAAATATGATTGCTTGCATAGAGGATCATTATTCTTAACCTTTCTACAACCATTACTGCACCAGATTAAGACACACATGGTTTAAAGTAAAGAAAGATCAATGGAAAGTAATTTAAAACCAGGGAAGGTAACATTTTAAATCATGTTGCATGGGTCGCTTACTAATAGCAAAAGATGTAAAAAAGCCTTTTTTACTTTCATGTATGTTTCTTCTTGGGAAAGGATCAGAGCGTATGAACCACAGAGTAGTGCGTGTAATCAAGCGCAAAATTACTATTATGGTAACGGTTGGCTTTCTAGTCTCAATCGTGCTCTCCGGATTACCATATACTATGACTCATAATCTTCTCGTATCTCCATCGCATACTCACGCTGCTGGTCTCAATCCCATCCAGATCGAGAATAGCAAAGCCGGTACTCCAGGATGGGACGATTTTGCCTCCGACCTGGCACCGGATACCATCTCAGGGTTTGGTTCAAAGATCAGTGTGAATTCCGGTGACTCACTTGATCTCTATGTGACGACGACCGCTCCCAGCTTCACGATTGACATCTTTCGTACAGGCTACTACGGGGGAGCCGGTGCCAGATTGATCACCTCACTCGGCAGCTTTCCTGGCCTACATCAGGCTATTCCAGCACCCAATCCCATAACAGGCATGATCTCCTGTACGAATTGGACCAAAACAACCTCGTTGACCATTCCTTCCACGTGGGTAACAGGTGTCTACCTTGCCAAACTCACCTCCTCAACTAAGAATTCGAGTTTCATTTACTTTGTCGTTCGTGACGATGGAGGCAGTGAGGATATTCTCTTCCAGACCAGTGTCACTACCTATCAAGCCTACAATACCTGGGGCGGCACGAGCTTATATAATAATAACCTCACTAATAAAACCGCCTACCCTTATCCACATGCCACAAAGGTTTCATTCGATCGTCCATTTAACCCTGGTGATAGCAATGGGGCAGGCCATTACCTCTTTTTTGAGTATCATTTCGTGTATTGGATGGAGCAACAAGGCTATAATGTTGCATATAGCACCGATATAGATACCGATGCTCATCCGACAGAACTTCTAAGGCACAAGGCGTTTCTCTCGGTTGGCCACGACGAATACTGGACGATGGGGATGCACAATGCCGTACAGAGTGCGATCAGCGCCGGTGTCAATGTCGCCTTTTTCTCCGCTAACACATCCTATTGGCAGATCCGTCTGGAGCCGAATACAACAGGTGCGGCAGATCGCATTGAGGTCGGTTACAAAGACTTTGCTACCTACTCATCTGCACCTGGGCCAGATCCTATGTGGAACGTGAATAATTCACTGGTGACGACGAACTGGCGCGATCCTGTCGTGAATATGCCTGAAAATGGCCTTCTTGGTGTAATGTATGAACAACAGGAAGATATCGATTATGCCTATGTAGTGACAAACGCATCAAACTGGATCTATGCAGGCACAGGCTTTGTCGATGGTACGAAGATACCCGGCATTGTGGGATACGAATATGACAGGGTATGGAACAATGGTTTCTCGCCTGCTAATGAAACGGTGCTCTCAAATTCACCTGTGAATGGTGGAGGAATTACCTCGTTTGCCAATTCAACTCTCTATACTGCACCGAGTGGTGCAAGGATCTTTGCCTCTGGCACTATTCAATGGAGTTGGGGCCTTGCTCCTGTGCTCGGCAATACATACACCAACGCGGGCATTCAGAAGACGACCGCCAACATCCTCAACAATTTCATTTCATCTACGTCTGCCCCAACGTCAGGTGTAACCCTGAGTGCCGATAGCCTGCGCTTTGGCAATCAGGGCGTCAATAAACCAGGGGCCGCCCAGACCGTCAAAGTAACCAATAGTAGTACCGCCGCTTTAGCTATCAGTAAGATCGCCGTGACAGGAACCAATCCCGGCGATTTTGCGCAGACGAATACCTGTCCGAGCAGCCTTGCCGTAAATGCAAGTTGTACAATCAGCGCAACCTTTTTGCCAACGGCCAGCGGTGGTCGCAGCGCCAATATTACGCTCACTGATAGTGCTTCGATGAGCCCCCAGGTGATCGCAATAAGTGGTCTCGGTATTGCATCTGGTGCCGCCGTTAATCTCAGTGCCAGCAATCTCAACTTTGGCAATCAGACCGTGAATACAACCAGTCCGGTCCAGACCGTCAAAGTGACGAATACGGGGACTGCAGCCCTTACGTTCAGCTATATCCAGATGCAAGGGTTGAATACGAATGACTTTAATCAGACCAATAACTGTCCAACCAGTCTGGCAACGGGCGCTTCCTGTACCGTCACGGTTACATTTACGCCAACGACAACCAGTACACGCTCTGGTAGCCTCACGTTCATTGACAACGCAGCCGATAGTGCTGAACAGGTGGTACTGAGTGGAACCGGCGTCGCAGCAAATCCAGGTGTCTCGCTCAATCCGTTGAATATTGACTTTGGCAACCAGAACAATGGTACAACGAGTGCCGTCAAAACAGCCACACTCACAAACGCCAGTGCGACAGCGTTGGCGATCAGTAGTATCGCCATCACAGGAACCGATGCTGGTGCCTTCGCGCAAACAAATACCTGCCCCAGCAGCCTTGCCACTAATGCGAGTTGTACGATCAGCGTGACCTTTACTCCTCCTCAAAGCGCTGAGAGCGATATACGTACGGCCAGTGTGACGATTACTGATAATGGCAATGCCAGCCCTCAGGCCATCACGCTGAGTGGCACGGGCGTCTCGCCAAGTGCTGGTGCGCAACTGAGCATAAACCAATTGATTTTTGGCAACCAGAATAACGGTACAACCAGTAATGCACAGACGGTGACTCTGACCAATAATGGGAAGGCAGCGCTGGCAGTCAGCAGCATCGCAGTAGCCGGAACGAATAGTGCTGACTTTACCCAGACGAACAACTGTCCCATCAGTCCAAATACGCTAGCAATCAACGCTTCCTGCACGATCAGTGTCAAATTTGCACCTACCACCAGTGGAGCACGCAATGCTACCCTATCACTCACTGATAATATCGATGGCGAGGGGGAAGCGATCCAGACCGTCACATTGAGTGGAACAGGCGTAAGCACGACGACGACTGTCTACTACAGCGATGGCTTTGAGAGTGGCGATTTTAGTCAATGGACGAATGGAGCCAGTGGAACGGGTGCCGCAACGGTTCAGACCACGGTTGTCAATAACGGAACGGATGCCGCTCAGTTGACGAATACGGCAGGACAAACCGCTCAGGTCGCCACAACGTTCACTGGAGTGCCCGCTCTGACCTACACGCGCTTCTTCTACCGCTTTGCCAGCCTGAGCGCAACCACCTTGATTGCCCAGGGCCAGGATAGCGGTGGGCATAATCAATGGATCATGTACTATGATAGCGGACGCCAGGGACTCGACATCTACTTCTGGAATGGAGCCGGTGCACGCTACGATGTGTACAGCAATACCAATGTCATGAGCGCCAACACCTGGTACTCGATCGAGGTAGAGACCAACCAGGCAACCAGCGGACATGGAGAAGTCTGGCTCAATGGAACCTCGATCGGCTCCTTCAATGGCGACTTGTCCCAGACTCAGAGTTACGGCAAACTGATATTGGACAACGAAGCAACCGGCAGTGCCTACTTCGATGACGTTGCCGTCGCCAACAATTATACAATTCCGACAACCTCTTCGGTGGTAAAACTGACGCCGAGGACTGTTAGCTTCGGCAACCAGATCACTAGTACAGCCAGTGGTGCAAAGACCGTGACCGTTACGAATACAGGGGCAACTGCTTTAACGATCAGCACTATCGCAGTGACGGGAAGCAATGCCAGCGACTTTGCGCAGACCAACAATTGTCCAACCAGCCTCGCGGTGAATACAAGCTGTACCGCTAATGTGACCTTTACGCCTTCTGCGGCTGGTACCCGCACTGGCACTCTCACATTTACTGATAGCTCAACGGATAGCCCCCAGACAGTCGCATTGAGTGGGACCGGCGTAGCGACAGCTCCCGCCGCAATACTCAGTCCTACCACCCTGAGTTATGGTAATCAGAATACCGGAACGGCCAGTCCTGCACAGACGGTCACACTGACGAACAGTGGCACAGCGGTATTAAATATCGCCAGTATCGTGGTGACGGGAACGAATGCCGCTGATTTTGCGCAGACCAATACCTGTGCAAGTACTCTGGCAGTAAGCGCCTCCTGTATGATAAGCGTGAAGTTTACCCCCTCAGCATCCGGGGCACGAAGCGCAACTATAACAATCACGGATGACGCCACAGGAAGTCCACAAAGCGTCGCAATGAGCGGAACAGGCATGGGGAATGGGGTAGCACCCACAGCCACCTTCAGCGATAGCTTTGAGAGTGGCGATTTCAGCCATTGGACGAATGGAGCCAGTGGAACGGGTGCGGCAACGGTTCAAACTACGGTCGTCAATAAAGGGACACATGCTGCTCAGTTGACGAATACGGCAGGACAAACCGCTCAGGTCGCCACGACGTTCACAGGAGCGCCCGCTCTGACCTACACGCGCTTCTTCTATCGCTTTGCCAGCCTGAGTACAACCACCTTGATTGCTCTGGGACAGGATAGCGGTGGGCATAATCAATGGATCATGTACTATGATAGCGGACGCCAGGGACTCGACATCTACTTCTGGAATGGAGCCGGTGCACGCTACGATGTGTACAGCAATACCAATGTCATGAGCGCCAACACCTGGTACTCGATCGAGGTAGAGACCAACCAGGCAACCAGCGGACATGGAGAAGTCTGGCTCAATGGAACCTCGATCGGCTCCTTCAATGGCGACTTGTCCCAGACTCAGAGTTACGGCAAACTGATCCTGGACAACGAAGTAACCGGCAGTGCCTACTTCGATGATGTTGTAGTCTCGAACGGCTACAATGGCCCGGTCGCTTAGGGAATGCGCTTAAAAATAGTCCCCTGCATCATCAAGTGTACTCTAAAACGTTTGATGATGCAGGGGACTATTTATTTAAGAATAGGAAACAAGTTAGAAATTTGCCTCCCTCCTCGTCTATATTCTATGGGATAGAGTATAATAGATGGAGTGATTTTAAAACGAGGTATTTCTAAATGGCTTTCTGCGGACAATGTGGCCTACTTCTCAATACAAATATAACAAAATGTCCACGTTGTGGTACCACAACGGACTTTAATGATCCTATACCAGGAGCACCTGCAGCAGATAACGCAGCAACTATTATCGCCCATACCAATAACCCAGCATCTGGCAATGCTCCTTCTATGCCTTATACACCACCACCTGCTGAGGCGACGCCTTATTATACTGTGCCAGGGGGCAATGCTCCACAAAGTAACAACAACTATATCCACCCCGGTGCATTTCAGCAAGGCTTCCCACAAAATGGCAGCAACAACTATATACCCCCCAATCCACAAACATATCAGAGCGCTCATCCAGCACCAGGAATGTATCCACCAGGCGTTTTCCCTGGAACCGATCCAGGCTATTCATTTCAGCCTCCACCACGCAAAACGCGCAAGTGGCCTATCATCCTTATGATTGTACTTATTGTGGCACTCGTAGCCGTTACGGTCATGTTCTTTGCCCTGGGGTCAAATCCCCTCGCTAGCCTGTTTGGACCCAAAAGTACACCCACCGTGCAGGCAACACCCATTGCTCCAACGGTAGGAACAACACCACAAATAACAGTAACCACTACGCCATCGCAACAGGCTCAGGCAACTATTCAACAGTACTATGCTGATATCAATGCTCACAATTATCAGGATGCTTATTACTTATGGGTCAATAATCCAGATAACTATGATCACTATGTCCAGGGATTTGCCCATACACATCGTGACGATATCACACTTGGAGATGCGGTACCCCAAACCGATGGCACTGTGCAAGTCAACCTCACTGTACAAGCAACCGAAGATGCTACAGGAGGTGGAACAAAGGTAAGTATCTACCAGGGCTACTATACAGTAGGGCAGCAGGCAGACGGAAGTTGGAAAATTATTTATGGCCAACTTGGTTAGAAAATACCTATCATCCACTTGTTTTCTGGCTATGCACATGTAAAATTTCTTTTAAAACACGTTATATACACGTTATACTAAAGGAGTTCACTGATGAATAACCTTCCCTGGCTGGCAAGCCTGCTGAAATCAAGAAATACGATCGATGATAAAATCGCCACTGCTATCGGACGCACCGCGCAAGCAAATAATATTGGCGAATATATTGCCTCAATCGTCTTTCGTATTGCACTTGATGAAACAGGGAAACGCCGGGGATACGATGGTCGCTTTAGCTCAGGACCACTTGCCGGCCACACTGTAGATGTCCAATGGCACCCGAAACATAATGGCCTTATGAACATTAAAATAGATGCAATACCCGACTATTACCTCATTATGACAGGACCAGAAGCCTCTGCAAGTAGTATTGCCAGTCCCTGGGTTATCGAAACGATCTTTCTTTTCCATGCCGGTGAATTGTTGAATGCACTACGCGAACGCGGCGTGCAGATAGGCAATGGCACCAGCATCACAGGACCACTCTGGGAACGAGCCGAGATCTATCCGATCCCTAGAAATAATCGGCTGTCACTTGGAGACGAAGAACGCAAATTGCTCGTTCTGTTTGGTTAATATCTACTCTGAAGAGGCGCATGAAAGATGAAGGGTCGCATGACAGTACGTCTTTCAGTATTGCCCCATTTTCCCGTGTGCGTTATAATATGCCGAACATGTATAAATCAACTTATTTCCATTGAGAGGGAAATCTTTTATTTATGGAAAAAGCCACTCAAGTTGTGACTCCAGAGCATCTTTATCGCGAGGATGACGCAGAGGGCAGCAGCCTCGATCAGCAGGAGGAGAAGCATCCTGCTGTTCTCGATCTGCCAGTCCTATCTGTGCGCAACACCGTTCTCATCCCCAATATGGTTGCGCCACTACTGGTAGCGCGAGAAGCCTCAATCAGGGCCGTTGAAGAGGCCATGAGTAAAGACCACACCATGTTTGTGGTGACCCAGTTACGTGAGGAAGAAGAAAATCCTGGCCCGGAAGACCTCTATACGATTGGAGTAGAGGGCTTCATTGACCGTGTTCTCAAGTTACCTGATGGAACGGTAAGTGTGCTTGTACGCGGCCAGAAACGCATGCGTAGCCTCGCTTATACGCAGCAGGAACCCTATATGCGGGCACAGACAGAATTTGTAGTGGAACATTTAGTCGTGTCACCAGCCCTCGAAGCATCACGACGCGCTGTTCTGGCACTGTTTGAAAAATGTGTAAAACTCAATGCTTCACTCTCTGAAGAGACCTATATAACAGCTATGAATATCGATCAGCCTGGTATGCTGGCTGATTTTATTGTGTCTTCACTCGATCTATCTATTCCTATCCGTCAGAATGTGCTGGAAACCTTTCATATTGAGCAACGCTTACAAACTGTAAGTATTTTGCTTTCAAAAGAGCTTGATATCCTGGAATTGGAGAATCATATTCATAGCCAGGTCCAGCAAGAAGTCGATAAAAGTCAGCGTGAATACTTCTTACGTGAACAACTGAAAGCCATTCAGCGTGAACTGGGCGAGGGTGATCCCACCTTGCGCGAGAACCTGGAATTGCGCGAAAAAATACGCCTCAGTGGCATGCCCGAAGAGGTCAGGGCACGTGCTAATAAAGAGCTTGATCGCTTGAGCATGATTCCCGCAATTGCTCCTGACGGTGGCGTGATCCGTACCTACCTGGACTGGTTGGTCAACCTCCCCTGGAATACCGCAAGCCTCGATCGTCTTGACATCAAAGAAGCCGCTGCCATCCTGGACGAGAATCATTATGGGCTGGGCAAGGTCAAAGAGCGTATCCTGGAATACATTGCTGTACGCAAGCTTTCTAATAGTATGCGTAGTCCCATCCTGTGCTTCGTTGGCCCTCCCGGCGTCGGCAAAACATCCCTGGGACGCTCAATTGCCCAGGCATTAAACCGCAAGTTTGTACGCCTATCACTGGGTGGCGTCCACGATGAAGCTGAGATTCGTGGTCATCGTCGTACATATGTAGGAGCACTACCCGGTCGCATTATTCAAACCATGAAGACGGCAGGCACCACCAATCCGCTTTTCATCCTGGACGAAATTGATAAACTCGGTTCAGACTTCCGCGGCGATCCCTCCGCCGCTTTGCTTGAGGTGCTCGACCCTGAGCAGAATACTACATTTGCTGATCACTATCTAGAGGTTCCTTATAATCTTTCCCAGGTCATCTTCCTCACAACAGCAAATGTTCTCCATCCAATTCCACCCGCCTTGCGCGATCGCCTGGAAATCATCGAATTGCCCGGCTACACGGAGGATGAGAAGTTACATATCGCACGCCAGTTCCTCATTCCTAAGCAGATGAGCGAACACGGCCTGCGTCCAGCCAAAATTGAGCTTTCAGATGAAGCCGTCCTGCGTATTATTCGTGAGTATACCTATGAAGCAGGTGTACGGACCCTGGAACGCGAAATAGCATCGGTGATGCGCAAAGTGGCCCGCAAAGTGGTTGAGGGCAGACGCACTAAAATCAAAGTTACAGCGGAAAAAATCCCTGATTTTCTCGGCCCGCAGCAGAACTACTATGGCACAGCGGAAGAGAACGACGAAGCAGGGGTAGCAACCGGTGTGGCCTGGACGAGTGGTGGCGGCGATCTGATCACCGTCGAAGCAGCACTCATGGAGGGTCATGGACATTTGACCCTGACGGGCCAGCTCGGCGATGTCATGAAAGAATCGGCTCAGGCAGCATTTTCTTATGCACGCGCACGTACGAAACAATTTGGCCTGGATGATCGTTTCTATGAGAAGTATGATATTCACCTGCACCTGCCCGCTGGCGCAATTCCCAAAGATGGCCCATCAGCAGGCATTACAATGGCAACTGCTATCATTTCTGCTTTGACGCAACGCCCAACCTACAGTAGTGTAGCAATGACCGGAGAGATTACCCTGCGCGGGCGCGTATTGCCGGTTGGCGGCATCAAAGAGAAGGTGCTGGCCGCTCATCGTGCAGGCATCAAAACGTTCATTCTCCCAAAACGCAATAAAAAGGATCTGGAAGACATTCCGCCTGAGATTCAGCGTGAACTGCGCTTTGTGATGGTAGAACGTATGGATGATGTAATTCAGATAGCCCTGCATGCGAGTGCACCTTCTCTGGAAGAACCAGCAGTCATGCCAATCGGATCTGTCGGACAGGTCCGCCGGAAAAAGGCTTGAAGCATAGTTGAAAGGGAGCCAAGATGCTTTTTTGTGGTCAGTGCGGTTTACAACTGAATGCCGATGATAAACAATGTCCGCGCTGCGGCGCTCCAGTCGAGCCAGGAGCGCCGCAAGAAGATGCCTATGTGCAACCAGACGCACCAACTATGGCTTCTCCTTCGTTGCTGGGACAGATGCAGCCTTTGCCCCCTGCTATACCCGATCAAGCCGGAGGAGACCCACAAAAACTGATCCTGCGCCCGGACCAGAATACAGATAATTCCAATTATGGGACGCAGGATATGTATGAAGCAACTCGACGCGTAGAATTGCCAGAGCAAGGCTATGGCCCGACTACACCTGGTACTCCTTCTCGTCCTGAAAGTGGCCCATCCTATCCAACGAACGCTCCTCAGACGCAATATTCTCAGAATAGAGGGGCTTACCCTCCACAAAACATGTATGCACAATATCCACAAAGTGGCAGTAATTACGGCCCGTCAGGAGCATCTTATCCTGGTCCACAGGGTTATCAGCCCTACCCGTCCCAGGAGAGGCGTATAGCGCAAAATGCCAGGGGACGTACCACTGCACTCGTTATTATCCTGTTAGGACTATTGCTCATCCTGGTTGCAATGACGCTTTTTATTCTAGAACGCAACAGCGTCTTTGGAAGCAGCTACGGCCTCAATACCCACCTCGTCGTCACTATACCCCGCCCATCAGACCAACATGGTGTATACCGTGTACCCCAAAAGATCCCGAATTCGTAAAAACAACACATTCCCAACACCCCACAAAGACGCAGACACGCAGAGATTTCGGGATATACAACTGAAACCAAAACATGTTACAATACAGCCCATGAGTGAACTAACAAATCAAATCGAACGCATGCAAACACGCGTCGAAAAAACTATGGTGCGTCTTTGACCTGGCTAATAAAGCTACCCGCATCAATCAACTAGAAGAAGAGAGCATGGCTCCCGACTTCTGGAACGATAATCGCAAAGCACAGGCGCAGATGCAACAACTAACCGCATTACGCGAGGAAGTCTCCACCTGGGAAAGTATCGCTACACAACTGAAAGACCTGCACGGATTAGTCGAATTACTGGAAGAGGAGCCAGATGAAGAGATGCAGGCTGAAGTTGTCCAATCCCTTCAATCCCTTGATGAGCAGGTGAAGAAACTTCAGTTTGCCCTGATGTTGAATGGAGAACACGACGAAAAAAATGCTATTTTCAGTATTCACGCAGGCAGTGGAGGTGTCGATGCTCAGGACTGGGCTGAGATGCTGTTGCGCATGTACCTGCGCTGGGCCGAGCATCACCATTTCCGCACCGAGGTCTACGACTATAGCGAAGGTGATGAGGCTGGCCTTAAAAGTACCACCGTTGAAATCACTGGACGCTATGCATATGGCTATCTGCGCTCAGAGATCGGTACCCATCGCCTGATCCGCCTCTCTCCATTCGATGCCGCCCATCGTCGCCATACCTCATTTGCCAAAGTTGAGGTATTGCCCGATATCGATGATACCATTGAAATCACGATTCGTCCCGATGATATCGAGACCGATACCTACCGTTCAACAGGCGCAGGCGGCCAGCACGTCAATAAGACCGACTCCGCTGTGCGCATCCGCCATTTGCCGACCGGTATTGTCGTGACGTGCCAGAATGAACGCTCACAGATCCAGAATCGTGAGGTCGCGATGAAGTTACTGCGAGCACGCCTCTATGAGTTGGAACAGAAGAAACACGAGGAAGAAACGGCACGCCTCAAAGGTGAGAACGTGCAGGCTGATTTCGGCACCCAGATTCGTTCGGTAACCGTCCATCCTTATTCCATTGTGAAGGATCATCGTACCAACTACGAAACAGGCAATACAGAGGGCTATCTGGCAGGTGATGTAGACCCATTCATCTATGCATACTTGCAGGATAAAGCAGGAGGCGTAGAATAGGGGCCAGATTGATCGCGCCCACATATGGAACGCCATCGCGCCCGCGGGTGGAACAATTCATCATCCCTGACACCCGCGGGCGCGATCAATCGGATCCCCACATATTGAAACTAGCGTACAAACTCACGCTGCCCATCATAACGATCAGGATAACGGAGTTTGCGCAGAGCCTTGACCTCAATCTGACGTATCCGCTCACGCGTGAGGTGAAAGAGGACGCTGACTTCTTCCAGTGAGAGAGAATGCCCATCCTTGAGACCATAGCGCATTTCAATAATTGTACGTTCACGCGGATTCAGAACATCCATAGCCTGCTCAATATGATCGCGTTGAATTTGATAAGCAACCTGATCAACCGGCACAACCAGCGTTGCATCTTCCAACATATCAGCCAGATGATACTCTTCATCATCGGCCATCGGCGCATCTAAAGAGATTGGTTGCTCAGAAACGCTTAACAACTCTACGACGCGTTCGCGTGGCAGGCCAACCTCGGCGGCAAGCTGCTCTGGTAAAGGCTCCAGACCCTGTTCTTGATACATACGACGAGCAATACGCTTGATCTTGTAAATAAGTTCAACCACATGAACGGGAATATGAATGCTGCGCGAGTGTTCCGCAATGGAGCGACTGATCGCTTGCCGAATCCACCAGGTGGCGTAGGTACTGAAGCGAAAACCACGTTTATAGTCAAACTTTTGGGTTGCACGCATCAACCCAATATTTCCCTCCTGAATCAGATCGAGAAGAGGAAGTCCTTGATTTGAATAACGTTTAGCAATGCTGACAACTAGACGTAGATTGGCCTCAATCAGGCGCTGACGTGCTCGCTGATCCCCTCGCGTCACGCGCTCCGCCAGCAAGAGTTCCTGCTCGGCAGTCAGCAGTGGGTACATCCCGATCTCCTTGAGATACTGCTTCACCGAATCATCAACAGCACTGCGCTGATCCTCACCCTCCTCCTCTACAACTTCCTCCTCATACTCATAACAGAAACTACGCTCATTGGCCCCCAATTCACTACGCTCATACATGGAATCCTTTCCATAATGTCTTTTTCCTACTACACCGGACAATTCACTATCAACGCTGTGAGAGGCTCTGGTTGCTCTTACACTCACGACGGATACTCCTTCTTCACGCTCTTTGACCTGTAACAATGACGGTAATACCCCCGAAAATAACTGCGATGAGTTATGCCGTTCCCAATAAATGAGTCCCAGTTTTCTTTAGTGCAAGAAGCGTGCCAGAAAGAGACTTTTTCTATATAGCGTGATATTCCTGCATCAAAGAGAGGAAAGGATGCGCACAAAGCGACCATGCTAAGGGCCTGGACGAGAAGACCGATGCCAATGGGTGGGGAAGCAGGAGAAACCGAGCGGTGAACGCAAATGACGTTACTAGATGAAGATATTTACATATTTGAGGAAAATTCCACACTCCCACAGACAATATGCATACATATCTATTCATAGACGCTTGACGAGAGTTGTAACTCCTGTTATTCTGAAGGTAGGGGATAGCGGTGCAAGCGTTTTGTCGCTTCGCGTTGTCGGTTGCAGCAGGCAATTTGACAGGAGCGCGGCAGCGATAACCTGCAATACGGGAAATGGTTGCGTCGTTATCGGGATCTTAACTCTCTTTTTAAAGCTGAGCGAAGAAGAGAATACATAGAATTGTACTATGACTATGAATATTTCTTCACCAATCTGCTGACAGAAAAAGGGAGTTGTGATATGATAGTGAGGGCATGGATTATACCCTGCTGTGGGGATGCGGATGCAGCGGCGGAGGCTCCCCCTCGGCTGACTTTCTCGCAACGCCTTGCTTTTTTATAAGTTCAGGCGAGCGATTATTACCTCCAGAGAGAAGGAAGGAGGCGACTTCGTGGAAAACGCATTTCCCAAGTGTCGCAAATGTAGTGAAGGTGATCTGGTTCCGCTTTCGGATTTCGGTAGCCAGGGAGCTTCCATTGAGTACAAGGCATGGGTCTGTACCAACCCATCTTGTTTGTACAATATCAAGATCCGTAACGGCGATATTATTATCAATGAACCCATTAGTGATGGCTCACTCCATTCATATCGCAGCGGTCGCCAATAGGGGTGGGGTGTAGTGCAGCACGCCTCCGAACAGTTTCGACAACTCAGTGGCGTGTTCACAGAGGGCAAAGGGTCAGGGTACATTCCTCTCTCCTTTTGCCTTTCTTCTATAGAGGGAGCATATACTAGTGAACGTCTTCCCTCTTCTTCGAAGTTGAGAGGGGATCGCATTAGATGATGAGAGATATTCGAAGGAGCCACAACTAACGTGTTCAATCGATTCTTTGGACAGAAGCCTGAGGAAGACCCCAAGAAAGACTCAGGAAAAACGCAAGAGGGTGCAGTCGATCAGCCTGCTTCCGAGCCGCGTTTTACCTTCCTGAACCGCACCAGACAACTCTTCAGCCGCATCAGCAACAACGTCGAACAAAACGATACCATTACCGACTCCCTCTGGGAGGATCTAGAAGAGTCTCTCCTTGAAGCTGATGTTGGGCCAAGGACAACCATCGGGCTTATTGAACATCTGCGTCAGCGAGCTACAGATGAAAAAATGCGCACAGGAGCACAGGTGCAACGTGCTTTGCGCGAGGAAATGAGCCTTTTGCTGGGCGACTCAGCACCATTGCGCTTCTCAAAACAGTCTCCACTCACGATCATCCTGGTCATTGGCGTCAATGGTTCCGGCAAAACCACCACCATCGCAAAGCTGGCATACCGCCTCAAAAACGAGGGCCACAAGGTTGTTCTGGCCGCTGGTGATACGTTTCGCGCCGCCGCAATCGATCAGTTGAAGGTCTGGGGCGAACGCCTCGATGTTCCGGTGATCAGCCAGAATCCCAACTCCGATCCCGGTGCCGTTGTCTATGACTCTATCCAGGCAGCGCAAACCCGTGGCTGTGACGTGTTGATTGTTGATACCGCTGGCCGTCTTCATACAAAGTATAATCTGATGGAAGAATTAAAAAAAATTAATAGAGTTATTCAAAAATTTGTTCCCGATGGTCCACACGAGTTGTTAATGGTCATTGATGCAACGACGGGGCAGAACGCGCTGTTGCAGGCGCGTCAATTTGCGGCATCCATTGGTTTAACAGGTGTCGTCATCACCAAGCTTGATAGTACAGCGAAGGGAGGGTTCGCCTTTGCCGTCTCGGATGATCTGGGGGTGCCCATCAAATTTATTGGTACTGGGGAAAAGGTCGAAAACCTGGCACCATTCGATCCACAGAGTTTTGTAGCGGCGCTCTTCGCTCAAGAGTAAAGGAAGGTCCATTATGGTTAAAGAAGCGGCCATTCCATCCACGGTGCAGGCAGCCTCTACGAACGAGGGAAAGGTACGTCTCCCAACAGCGGGCAACTTAGCCGTGAAATGCCCAAAATGTAAAGAACTTCTGTATACACGGGATTGGCAGAAGAATTTGAAGATCTGCTCACGGTGTGCCTATCACTTCAAACTGAATGCCTATGAGCGCATTGATCTGCTCGTCGATCCTGATAGTTTCGTCGAGATAGACGCAGCAATGATTCCCGAAGACCCTTTGCATTTTGTTGTAAGTCCTCCCAATACGCCGAAGACACTTGATTATGCCGACAAACTCCTTGAAGAACGCAAGAAAGCGGGCCAGAACGAAGCGGTGATCAGCGGTTATGCAACCATCGAAGGAAAACCTCTGGCGCTGGCCGTGATGGATTTTCATTTCATGGGTGGCAGTATGGGCTCAGTCGTGGGCGAAAGAATTACCCGTGCTGTTGAAACCGCTATCGAACGCCATATACCCGCGCTCATTATCTCAGCCTCCGGTGGGGCACGCATGCAAGAGGGTCTCTACTCATTGATGCAAATGGCGAAAATATCTGCAGCCCTCTCCCGACTTGGTGAAATGGGTCTTCCTTATTTTAGTCTACTGACTGATCCAACCACCGGAGGAGTCTCTGCCAGCTTTGCCTTTCAGGGAGATGTTATTCTTGCCGAACCAGGAGCGCTTATCTGCTTTACTGGTCCACGCGTGATTGAGGGGTTCATGCATATCAAGGTACCAGAAAATACCATTAACTCCGATTTCGCGCTCCAGCATGGTATGATCGATGCGGTTGTCCACAGGCGTGATCTTCGTCAGACGTTAGCACGCCTCTTACAATTATATACATCCACACCAGGCTTACAATAATTCTGGGAGGGTTCTACGGCAAGCACAGATGCTTGTAATGAAGTGGAGGGAAATGCGATGGCCTATGATTTAGAATTCGAGAAGCCGCTGGCGGATATAGAAAAAAGAATACATACGCTGCAGCGCAAGGGTGATCGTCTGAAATCTGATGATCAGGCTCAGCTCCGTACGCTCGAACGTGAGCTGCAGAGTAAAACTGAGGAAGCTGTACGGTCATCTTACGCCATGGCAAACGGTGCAGGTAGCACGGCATAGAAACCGCCCCTACTCTGCTCGATTATATCAAATTCATGTGCGACGATTTCTTTGAGCTACACGGGGACCGTTCCTTTGGAGACGATCATGCGATCGTAGCGGGTCCCGCCACCCTTGATGGGCAGACTGTCGTCTTTGTCTGTCATCAAAAGGGACGTGACATGAAGGAGATGCAATATCGTAATCTCGGTATGCCCCACCCCGAGGGATATCGCAAAGCCCAACGCCTGATGCGTCATGCTGAAAAATTCGGTTTCCCAATCATTACATTGATTGATGCGCCGGGTGCTTCAGTAGCATTGCCAGATGAGGAACGAGGACAATCCGAGGCCATTGCATCCAGTCTCTACCTCATGTTCCAGTTGCGTGTTCCTATTATCGCAACAGTCACGGGTGAGGGATGCAGTGGAGGTGCACTGGCAATCAGTATTGCTGATCGCATTTTGATGATGGAGCACAGTTACTACACTGTGGCCGCCCCAGAAGCTGCCGCTGATATCTTAAAATTTGGTTCAGCCCATGCATCTCTTGCCGCCGAGGGTCAGAGGATTACGGCCAGAGACACCCTTGCCTTCAACATTGCTGATGCTCTCATTCCGGAGCCATTGGGGGGTGCTCACCGCGACCATCGGCAAGCAGCAGAATCTTTAAAGCAGGCTCTCCTGCTGCATCTGGAAGAACTTAAACGCTTGCCTGTCGAAGAATTGCTAGAGAAGCGCTACCAGAAGTTCCGTGCCATCGGAAAATTCGGATGGGCAGAAAGTTCTTTGGAGCCGCAGATATCCGAGAAAATGTGAGGTTGAGGTATTGACTTATCCGAACTAATGCGCTATGATAGATCCTGCAAATGCAGATAAGCCGGTGTGGCGGAACGGTATACGCGCTTGTCTCAAAAACAAGTCCCGCAAGGGTTGAGGGTTCGAATCTCTCCACCGGCATGACCCATCTTCTGATGTCCACGGAAGTCGCTCCTGTGCTCATTTCTCACCTTCAGTTTCCACCGTTTTCTTTGAAAATCGTTGGGTGTTTTTCGGTTTTCCTGTCAACGTTCCTGTCAGTTTGAAGCCGAAGAAACACCGTTTAAAAAGGTAAAATAGGACCGCCCACTGGAGTTAGCAGACAAATAAAAGGAGCCTGCAATTGAGAGACAGATCATTCTCATTGCAGGCTTCGCTCCACACTCATACTGTTCCTCAGTTTACCTTGTCAGATTTGGGAAACCACTCAAGGAGTGCAGGTTAGTTCTGCTACGATGAGCCGTGCAATCCAACGTCTGAACTGGACGCGTAAGAAAAAGACGTTGCAAGCAAGCGAACAGAAGGAAGAGGAGCGTGCAGCTTGGCGAGAACAAGCCCAGTCACTCGATGCAGGGAAATTGGTCTTCATTGATGAATGCGGCTCGAACATTGCTTTGACTCGCCTCCATGCCCGGTCGCCAAAAGGCAAGCGGGCATATAGTGCAATTCCACGCAATAGACGAGCTAATATCACCCTCCTCGCTTCACTCTTGCTCCAGGGAATGAGCGAGGCGCTCATCTTGGAGGGGTCTATGGATGTTCCCATTTTTGAACTCTCCATTGAACAGATTCTGGCTCCAAGTTTACAAGCCGAACAAATTGTCATCCTGGATAATTTAAGTATGCATATTGGAGAAAAGGTTCGACAAGCCATCGAAGCACGGGATGTCAACTCCTGTTTCTCCCATCCTATTCTCCCAACTTTTCGCCGATTGAGGAAGCATTCTCGAAGTTGAAAGCCTGTTTACGCCGAGTAGGAGCGCGCACTCAAGAGGCATTGCAGGAAGCGATTGGGCAAGTGCTGCTTATGATTACCAAGCAAGATGCTCTTGGCTGGTTTACGCATTGCGGTTATCTCGGAAGCACAAGCCTACAGCACGCTTGGGAAAGATTAAGCACGTTGCGAAGCACGCATGTAAGTGGGCAACAGCAGGCAATGTGTTCAATTGGGTGCGGTCTCAGCCAAGGAAGAACTCTTGCAATACCGGGGCGAGAACATCGCCAGTCAGGCTGTGGGTTTGGCCTTCCAGGGTGCGTAGCTGTGCATGAGGTATCACGTTGCTCAGTGTGCGTGCCGTGTTATACATAAAGGGAAAACTCGCGTCACCGTACATGACCAGCGTTGGCACACGCACCTGAGCGGCTCGTTCGATGGGCACGGCATTGTCTTTGCCCAGGATGGCGGTATGGTCGTAGGCAAGCGTTGGCGCTATCGCCTCAAGTGGTGCCCAGGCCGGGGTCTGACGCATTGCTGTGATCTGCTCGTCTGGCGTCCCAACATACCGCATAAAGAGCGCGGCTGCATCGCCTCGGTGACCGGCTGCTAAAGCTTCTGTCAGCTGTTGGATATATGTTCTCCACGCACGTTTCGCTTCGTGCTCATCATTATATGGAGGCTCATACATGGCAAGCTTCTTGATTTTTTCACCGAGCGAGACTGCCGCATCAAGAGCAAGAGCTGCCCCCGAGGAATGGCCAAAGACGAAGGCTGATCCACCAGCCTCGGTGATCAGAGCATCGAGGTCTTCGATCTCTCGTTCGACGGCGTAGGGTGCGGTGTCCCCACTCTCCCCCCGGCCACGCCGGTCGTAGGCGAACACGCTGAAATGCGGCGCAAAGTGTGCTGCCAGGGAAGTCCAGTCGGTGCGTGTGGTAAATGCGCCAGTCACCAGGATGAGCGCGGGTCCCTGGCCAGGCTGATCGAACACGATGGGAGTGCCATCTTTGGAAATGACTGTTCTCATGGTATTCCCTCTCTTGTGGACCAAATTCTGTTTTCCTCTTGTCAGTAGAAACAGTATAGCACCCTGGCCTGAAAAAAACTTCTCGCATCTTGCTCTTCAGCGCCCTCTGATTCCCTGGCTGAGGGCCACCGTGGTCAAACCATCTGGGAGTATCCTATGGAGCCGAGGGCAAGGAGTGTTGGAATGAGAGATTTCCCCATTGTATCATGTGGCTCAATTTTTCTGAAGAGCGCAGTAGGCAACGAGCGTGCTATTGAGCCACTGGTCGCTCTGCTCATCCAAGATGAAAACACTCTTGTTCGAGCACGTGCTGTGAGTGCTCTGGGAATGCTTGGTCAGTTAGGGAGCGTTGCCCCATTGTCAGTGCCCTTAAGGATCGAGATCCTATCGTACGCAGGATGGCCGTGACTGCTTTGGGAAAACTCTCAGATACTCGTATTCATGATCTGCTTCTTGAACTGTTGAATAATCCAGATGGTTGTGTTCGTAGCGCTGCTGCCCTTACTCTCGCTCATGTTGGCGATGAACGGGCCTTACCTGCCTCTGACCTGGATACAACAACATGATACAGGTTCCTCTGGAGCAAACAAGATCAAAGATCGTGCGACCTATGCTCTCCAACACATTCAAGAACGTCAGAAGAAGAGGTAGTCCATTATCTGGCGTTAGTCTGAAGAAGTGTCTAAGGACCATAATTGAGCAGGGTCGGCCCATGAGATGGATATAGACTTCATCACAAACACTCTGCAGCATCCTCACCTTCAGGCCTCAACTTCACCGAGAAAGAACTCGACCAGGATAGGAACGAGGATATCGTCTTTTATGCCATGATCTTGCTCAGGAAAATGGCGGTATTGCGCGTTAGGCAGGATCTCAGTCAGTGTTTGCGCGGCTTCGGGCATAAAGGGGAAACTCTTGCCACCGCTCATCACCAGCGTTGGGATCTGGATCGAGTCCCACTTCTTGAGCGGCAATGGACTTCCAATGGCAGTATCAATAGTGAGAGCACCATCATAGGCAATCGTGTGTGCCACCGCCTCCAGATTGGGCCACATCGGCGCATTGCGCATTTGAGCAATCGATTCGGCTGGCAGACCAATTGCAACGGTCAGAAAGTAGACGACTGCCTCACCTCGCTGACCAGTCGCGATCAGCTCGTTCACATGGGTCACGTAATCTTCTGGGAGCCGAGGATGGTTTTCTTTGGTCATCAGTGGTGGCTCATACAGCGCCAGTTTTAAGATCCTCGTGCTCGCAAGCAGACGTGCTGCCTCTAGAGCCAGGATCGCTCCAGAGGAATGGCCAAAGACGAAAGCCGATCCGCCAGCCTCGGTGATCAGAGCGTCGAGATCCTCGACCTCGCGCTCAACAGCGTAGGGAGCTGTGTCTCCACTCTTGCCACGGCCACGCCGATCATAGGCAAAGACCGTGAAGTGCTGCCCAAGGCTTTCTGCCGTTTTTGTTGCATCCGTTCGTGTCGCCATTGCGCCATTCACCAAAAGACGAGCATTTCCAAATCTCTATGAGCCGTTCGGTCTGAGACACCTGTGAGTTGCCTGTACATGCTATTGGTAATAAAAACATGTGCATGAACATAATCAAGCGCCTCTGCCAATTGACACTTGACACCATCTCGTGTTTATGTAAAGGTAAGACTGGTCAAATGAGCATATTTTTAATCCGCCATCCTTCCGCCATCCTTCCGCCACCATATCCGCCACATCCACTAGGGAAGTGTTGTTTATGCTGAAATAACAATTTTCTGGGGTAATTAAAGCGTGGATGATGTCATCTATCAGCCATAGTTAACCGCCATATCTGCTACAGCTAACGGCGAGATGTTGTACGAATGCGATCGTTTCTGCAATATTCGTATCTTTCTGAACAGCATTTCCATACTCCTGCTTTGCTCAATCTTCGTGGCACTTTTTTCTTCCCAGGGCAGCCACAACTCTTCTTTCCAGGCAAACCGCCTAATCGGACATACTGTGCCTGTGAATAAAACGTCCCTCATCGTGGACACCATCTCGCTATATCATCTGCCAACACAAACATGTTTCTGGACGATTGAAGGTCTTTCATTAAAATGCTACTACGAGTGCACAAATATCCCCCCCTGTCACACTACGCGAGCACATAGCGTCGCGCGGCTCTCTGCCCACTCCCTTTTAACCTTCCCCGTTCAACTAGCCGTTCCAGATCACGATGTGCTGTTCTATCCGTCACCCCGGTCAATTGTCGATATATTCCGTTCGTGATAAACCCATGTTCCTGAACATAGCTCAATGCCTGAATGAGCCTCTCTTCTATTTGCTGGACACGACGATCCTGCACAACGATCTCAGGCTGAGATGCCTCATGATCTTCCCAAAGTGTTTCTCCTTGATGTGGCAACTCTGGCTCCGGAGCACGTAAAGCTGGTGCTTTCTGAAAGGTCACGATGACCTCATTCATCTCGCGAAACTCTGGTGTAGGGAGTTCCATCCGCCTGGTTTCATCTACCATGAATCTGATCCCACTGCCGATTTGCTCTATATACCCAGGGATACTACTTAATAATCCTGCAAGCACAGGATTACGCAGCTTCGACTGCACCTCACCTTGCTGCATATGCTCAACGGTTATCCCAGGGAGCAGGAGACCAGGGCTATGCACCTCCACGCGATCAGGATAGTAAAAGACACGCACTCTCTCACCACGCTTGCTATAGTCTCGGTGAACCACCGCGTTAACGATCGCCTCACGAAGCACTTCAATGGAATACTCGGGAATATCAATGCGCTTCCATCCCTCAATGCGTGCGCCTACTGCAATATAGCGATCAAGGAATGCTTCCGTGCCATCGATAATCTCCTGCAGTGTCCCAGTCACGATTTTGCGGTCAGCATAACGGCTGGCTCCAACGGTTTCCCGAAATAAGACACAGACCACCTCGCTTTGCGGGATATGTTCCTGTGGATCATGGCCGAAGAAGAGCATACCAGCATTCGTAGGAACGATCGTCCCATTCTCACTCTCTACCGCACACCGCATCCCGATCAAGACCCGCTTTGTATCCTTGAAGCGAGCCGATTGTCGATCAGAAGTTGCTCGCGGTGCGAGGAAAGCGCTCACTCGTTCCAAATCAATATCTTCGAGGGTCGCGTTATAGGCTGGCTCAAGTTCCCAGTCGCGCAGACCTCGATCGTAGATCATTTCTGTCAGTTCGGCCATACTTAATGCTCTGGTTTGGGTTCCCTGCCGTATCCAAAAAATGCCACCTGCTTGATACACCGGTCCAGAGGTTGGCGGTATGGTGACGACGAGCAGCTTTTTCCCAGCGAGGACATACACCTCTGGTTCAGGAGGGTCGAGGACCAATTCCGGTTTGATCACTTGACGAGCAGCTCGTAAAATGACATCCATGGTTTCCCCAATGCGTTCATCAGCCACACCCACTATCTTACGCGTCGCGTCCTCCACCCCAATAATGACAATCCCTCCTTTGCTGTTTGCCATCCCACAGAGCCTTTCTGCCAGATCGACGGCTCGGGGAGCGGCTAATTTTAGCTCAACAATATTGGTTTCGCCACCTTGCACAAGCTTCTTCAGTTCCTCGTCGCTCAGTTTACCCATAACACCTCCATAACACGCTCTCATAATTGTAAGTGACCCGATTGTAGCATAAGTAACGGATTCATCCTAGAGTTTGTCCGAAGAAATGTCCGAAGAAATGTCCGAAGAAATGTCCGAAGAAATGTCTGAAAGGATCATCTATGTTACTAAGCGTACGCCCATGAACCATAATCGCAACTCATTTTTAAGGCACGGAAAAGGAGTTCTCGGTAAGAATGAGGAGAGATAGCATGCATAGGATGTCCGATAAGAGGTGGGATTGTGGTTGATAGAGTCAATGATCGTAATACCTCTTCACGTCTCATACGGATCATCAGTATGCACATTGTAGCATAGGTGGCGGAAGAATAGCGGATATGAAGCAAGATCATTTGCTCTCTTACCCATTTGGCAAGATCTGGGTCTTCACGTCCTCCCCATTTCGAACCACTTTCAGTACATAAGGCACCCCAACTCCAGCATCTCATCTGCTAGAAATCGTCTTTTTTCGCTGAAATTTTTCGGCGTAGAGACAACGGTGCTACATATCGCGCAGAAAGAAAGATGCAGACGTAACCCTTAAATACAATACTGTGTTATTGCCTCCCCATACGTCGATTGGTCATTACTATTTAACAGTAGACATCTCCCATGTGTATATGCTGACTCATCTTGGCCACACGAAACATGCATACCATCTGATGCTGGACTCGTATCGTTACATGAAAGTGAATCTGACTCTACTTGTTGCCATGCACTAAATGCAGAGTTTGAATTCGCATAGACCCAAATACCAAAGTACCATGTATCTGCACACTGTCCTACCGTTTCATAAGGGCACCCAGTAAATTGTACAGAACTCGTTGCATGTACAGTGACATAATAGTTGTCATGAGAGAATTGCCAGATGCTTTCATTCTGATCATAGATAGATAGGGATTTATCATACATTATCATATGGTGCACAATGTCTATTGCTAGGTAATTTGTATTGATATGAGACGTAGGAGTTATCTGTGGAGTCAGTGTAACTTGTAGATTCGGTGTAACCCGTGGTGTAGAACCAAATGTCCTGGTTCTCCCTGGTGGCTGTGTACCTCTAGTATAAAGAGTAGCAAAGAGAATCCCTCCAAGCACCAGAGATAAGCATGATACTCCGATCAGTGTAATGATAAGTCCGGTATGCCTCTGTCTTGGTGGCGGAGGAGGTAACGGGATACTCCCTTGCTGATAGGGGCCAGTAGTCTCGTAAGGATTTTGTAGTGGAAGCGCAGGCGTGTAGGGATCATGAGATGCTGGAACTGTTGGTTCTATTGGTGGTTGCTTTGTTGGATCAGTAGACATAGTTGCACTCTTTCCCCCATTTACCAGCATTGTACCATGGCTTGAGTCGATGTGGATGCTCCACCAGATGTGCTAAAAAAGGCATTCAAGCACTTGGCGTTACAATACCACCCGGATGTCTATTTGCCTACCCTACGAGTTGTTTCCCCTGTGTCCTTCTTGTGGAAAAGCCAGGTGGTGTCCTGCTGAAGAAGAGCGTCTGTGGAATGTGCGAGACAGGGCGGCCCGAAAGGAAAAATGGCGACGCCGTTTTGGACTGGAGTAATAGACGAGGTTATGTATTACTCAAGTATCGTTGAAGATAGCTGCCCCTCAACCAGTTATACAACTCCTTTAGCTAGAAGATAGCGGCTCTCCCATTCTGCACCGTTTCTCTTCTTGAATAGCCGCTTGCAGATCTATCAAATGCCTTTGTGTGAAACGTAAGCATCGGTGAACAGGCATATCAAGATGTACGATAAGATTTTCTTCATTGTCCGTCGCTTGTATGGTAAGAAGAAACTCTTCCCTCTTCTTCTCATCTGTTTGACAGGCATACATGAACTCAGCAGCACAGTTTGGACAAAGCGCCAGGTAGTTCGCATCATATTCTTTTTTAAAGATATCAATGTATTGACATGCTACGAAGTATTCTTCCCCATTTAGACACCTGAATGGCATTGGTTGGTCGCACAATTGGCAGATCAGTTGACCTTCTTCATTGGTATTAAGATCGCGGAGGTAGGACTTTACCTCGCTATTATCTGCTGTCATACGCCTGTTTATAGTAACGGCTTTGTACGTTTTCTCTTCAGTCGTGTAAGCTGCTATTGCGGTTTTCTCTTTTCTCCGATCAGGATCGTTCGTAACGCTTGAAGGTAAAGAAGGCTTGTGTGGTTGTTGCTGATACCATGCAAGGATAATGTCAGGATCATCTTGAATGAGGGAAATTAGTTTGGGTGGTATACCTAGTTTTTCAGCCAATTGTAACTCTTCGTATGGTGCCCCACGATGTCAAGTCAAAAACGTGCGAGTTTCTAAGAGAATTCTCCTTTCTTGAAATCTTCGTACCATAGACGAATTTGTTCTGATCACTACCTCGAATCTGATCATTCAATCGCAAAAAGATGTGCCATTGAGAGCTGAAAAATCATACAATCTCCTTTTCTTCCCAATAGACTTCCGCTGGAGTACGATAGTTGAGTGCCTGGTGAAGACGCTCTTCATTATAAAAGCGTAAGTAGCGGGCGAGTTCTCTACGTGCAGTACGAGGGCTATCATACTCTTTTATGTACACTTCTTCATATTTAATGGTTCTCCACAACCGCTCTGTAAAGATATTATCCAGTGCTCTCCCTTTTCCATCCATACTAATGCGCACGTTCCGCTCTTTTAGTAAATCAATATAGCTTGTACTCGTGAAATGGCTTCCTTGATCACTATTAAAAATCTGCGGGGTTGCGTATTGGAATGCTTTTTGCACTGCTTCAATCACAAATGGCATGGACAGCGTTTGATCCAATTGCCAACTGACAATATATCGTGAGTACCAGTCCAGTACCGCAACCAAATACATCCAGTTTCGCTGCAAACGAATATAGGTAATATCAATACCCCAGATATGATTTGGTGCAGCAGCGGTAATATTTCTGAGCAAGTAAGGGTAAATTCCTGCTTGATGTGCACGTTTACTGAGGTTGGGACCGGGATAAATTGCCATGATCCGCATCTCTCGCATGTATTTTGCAACGGTTTTCTCATTTATTGCTCTTCCTTCACGATGCAGCTGGGCAGCGATTTTCCGATATCCATAATAAGGGCACTCCGTAAAAATCTCATCAATACGACGCTTGAATGCGACTTCTTCCGACGATGGAGGTATTGGTTGATAATACAAGCTGCTCCGATTGAGATGGAGCAACCTGGCCTGGGTGCTGATCGGCAGCTCCTTTTGCTCCCAGTCGATCAGTCCGATCCGCTCATCTCTCTTTAAAGAATGCTCGAGATTTTTTTTCCAACCACGTTTTAAACGTGGTTAATCGCCCGATTTCCGCGTAAAGGGCCTCTCGCTCATTTTGCCATTCTGCTTCTTTTTCTCGTAGATTCTTTTCCGCTTGTTCATTAAAGAGGTTTGGTAAATTTACGAGTACTTGATCTCTCCACTTATACAACTGACTTGAATGTATCCCGTATTCTGCCGATAATTGGCTGACAGTTTTCTCTTCTTTCAATATCTCCATTACTACCTGTGCTTTAAATTCCGCTGTATAATGTTTCTTTTTCTGGTTTTGCATCGATCTGTTTTCTCTTCTAAGCCAACAAATTTTTGTCTGAAATCATAGGACTATTATACCAGAAAGGATACCCAAACAATTTGGTCTGACGATAACGATCAAGATACCAACAATAGGTAAAGTAAATGTCGCGAAGTCTTGCTAAACCAATCATTGATGGAGTTGTCTCGGCATTCCATGCCTATAAGGGGAGTGATATTGAGGTACTCAGTCAACGCTTAGCAAACAAGCTGAATACAACCCCATATATTATAGCAGATTTGCTTTGCCGTAGAGATAGGGCAATTTTGGGAGAAAGACAAGTAGTCAGCCCCCTTAATAGAAGTAACTGTGTCAAAAATAGAAGTAACTGTGTCAAATGGGATCCAGCAGATGATCTCTGTCTCGCAGCAGAAATAATTGCACAACCATATAGCGGCAAAGATTGGCTGATTTCTGGAAAACTGTATGAGATTTTATACAAGGACTTGTAATAGTAACGGCGAAGTGAAGTGGCATTTCGTCGTCCTCCAGAATTGTAATAATGTCGCTCACTCATAACCTCTCCAAGGCCTGGCCTGCCTTTATCTCATCCAAAAGAGATATGACGAGGCCAAACCGCTCTTTGGGCAGATGGTCATCTCTTTTTCAAGTTTCACGCACATCCGAAACTTTAGAGGTAATGGTATACTTTGAGTGGATGAACTGGGTAAGCAAAATATTACAAAAGCAGGTGAAGAAATATGCTTGATGAAAATGTAAGTGAGCAACTCCAACGGGAAGATCCTATAGCTATAACCAAAGAGCAATGGATGATCATGTTAGAAGATCCAGACCTCATAACAGAGAAAGATATCAAGTTACTCAAATTGATATTGAACAGTAAGAATTGTGAGGCTAGATCTTCACAATTAGCACAATTACTCAATATGCCTTATCATGCCCCTATCAATAGTCAGATTGGACGATTGGGAAAGAGGATAGCAGAAAAGCTCAATATTCAGGTACCGACGCGATCCCCCCTTACGAATGACCCTATGTGGTGGAGTGTTCCTTTTCGAGGAAGGAATGAAGGAGAGGGAAGATTTTGCTATATTTTAAAGCTAGAACTAAAGGAGGCAATGCAGGAAATAGATGCAAAATCATCGGATATAAAACCCCCAGAAGAAATAGATGCTGAGATCGCTGAAAATCTCTATGAAGGCACAAGAAAACAAGTATACGTCAATCGTTATGAACGAAACAGAGGTGCAAGAGATCAGTGTGTAAAATACTATGAAGCCAGATGTATCATCTGCGGTTTTGATTTTGAAAAAATGTATGGCAAAATTGGGAGCAACGTCATTCATGCGCATCATCTGAAGCCTCTCTCTGAGATCGGCGAAAGATATCAAGTTGATCCTATCAATGATTTGCGTCCCGTTTGTCCTAACTGCCACGTCATCATTCATAAAAAGACTCCCCCATATTCAATTGATGAAGTTATGGCAATGATCAAAAATGCAGGGTTCGAGTAGCATTTTTTGCGCGATACCATCCGGAAGTTGCGTAAAGAGCGTCCTTTTCAAAGCAGAGGAATAGAAGAGATAATACAGGTAGATATTGTTCCTTGTACCCAAAACATTCCATTTCAAACAGGAGAAAACAACGATACCTGTATCCAAGAAATGGAGCGATCTGAGATCAGAAAGAAAAAAAGAAGAGAGAGTCGTACAGATTAGAATCCGCGCAAATTGGCAAGAGAGATGCGCAAGGCGACGGGATACTGTACCGCGAAGTTCTCTGCGGTAGAGAAGCTCCTGGTGATGAAGTCCTGGTATTTCGCCACGAAAAGAGGATGCTGATTGGCGGATGGATCATCCGGACTGAGATGTGCCTCGCCTGTGAGCACGATGATGTTGCCGCCAGTGCCATTACCGTCGAAGTTGAGAGAGACCCGAGGATGCTTTTGCAGATGCTCGTGGCGTTTGGCACCAGCCTTGCTGTACACCAGGATTGTCGACGTTGTGGCATCCCAGAAGAACCATACGGGATTGGGCTGAGGTGTATCTTTGCTATCGATCGTCGTGAGCCAGAGAATAAGATCATCGCGTAGCCGACGTGCGACCCGCTCTCCGAAGGGAGTTGCTGGATCTGGAAGCTGAAATGTCATCGTGCTTTTCCTTTCTTCAATCATCTCGTGTCCTTTTTTATTCTAACACACTGTTTGCCTGAGAGGAATGTATAGACAAGCGAAAGGGGTACATGAAGATCTCTTTATCGGGTAAAATGAGACTGTTCATCGTTTTCTTATTGAGGAGATATGGTATGACGACGCTCTCGTATTGCAGAGGTGACATCTTCGCTTCAACCGCTCAGGTGATCGTGAATCCTGTCAATTGCAAAGGCCATATGGGCAAAGGTTTGCGCTGGCATTTAAACAACGATATCCAACAATGTTTGTGACCTATCAACACGAGTGCCGAGAGGGGAAACTGCGTATTGGCCAACCGACCCTCTACAAAGCCAGTACTCCCTGGATCCTCAATTTTCCGACGAAAGACCACTGGCGTGACGACTCAAAGGTTGAATATCTTGAGGCAGGTCTCCAGTATTTTGTTGCCCACTATAAAGCGCTAGAGATCAAAAGCATTGCCTTTCCGAAGCTTGGGGCAGGACTTGGCAAACTCTCCTGGGATAGGTAGGACCGCTCATGGTCAAATATCTCAGCCAGGTCGATATTGACGTTTCCATTTACATCACCGATAGTGATCAAGAATACCTTCCTACGTAACTCCTTTTTCGTGATTATGATGAGATAGACGAACTCATCAGGGAGGCCCATGATGTCACTCTCATCCCACCTCAATGATCCAGCAAGCCCAATAGGGCAATTTCTCAAATTGACGTTCGCGAACACAAGACGGCTGACAAAGAGCGCGAATCAACACCTCAAAACGATGGAGACACTTCGGCCAGCACACGCAGACGCATCATATCCCTATGCGCTCATTGGGACAGCGATCGATTACCGCATACGGTATGCATTCGAAATGACTCCTTACCAACAGTTGGTTGCCTGGAAGGGCGCACTCTTGCTGACCACGAAACGCTGGGAGCATGAGGGTGATATCCCTTTTGATTGGGATTCTGTGCCCGCAGGAATGGCTCTTCCTTTGCCTATGGGAATCTCTGGGAATCTGTCTGAGGTTGCTGCAGGACCCTATCCACTCCGGCTTCTCCGAGCCTTCTTTGATCATTTAGAAGTGACCATCCCTACTCTTCAGCCGGTTGGACGACTTTTGGATGAAGACGCAGAACACATGCTGGAACGATACTGCATCGTTTTGAGTTTTTCGAGCATGTATTTCGCAGCAATGCGTATCAGAGGGGACCACTCATCCAACCAGAGGTGAAGCGAAGCGTGGAAGAATTACTGGCCCTTCCTCAGAAGATGTGGCTAGATGATCTCTCTCAATTGTTTCGTCTGTTTTATGAACGATATCATCACCTGCTCTTGCTTCCTCATCACCTGAATCCGACCTTCACAGGGAGCCACGATGTTGGAGGTGCAGATGCCGACCTGGTGGTAGATGGGTGTCTTATTGATATCAAAACAAGTATTTCTTCGCAGGTGAAGGCAGAATACCTGTATCAATTGGCTGGATATCTTCTCCTTGATTACGATGATCTCCTTCATCTCAATACTCTCGGTATCTATATGGCCCGGCAAGGTCTCTTATTGACCTGGTCTGTCGCTGAGTTTCTCCATCAATTAACAGGAGATGATCGTTCCCCTCTCGCATCGCTGCGACAAACATTTCGTGTCATCTGTGAACAGGCAGGATCAAGATAGAAGAATAAAGATGTGCATCCCTTACTGCCATAGATAAAGAGTAACACTCTGCTATCACACTATCATTACTTTAGCGATGAATCTTGTCACAAGAAGGTCACGTATACATTAGAGATAGGGTAAGGTGAACGAAAAGCTCCACGGTACGTCTTTATGCCAGAGCGTCACCTCAATCTGGAGGCGTAGGATTGGGAAGCCATTGGGTAAGAATAGGGGCATTGGGACTGCTTCGGCCTTTATACTCCCCCTCACGGCACCAGTCATCCAAGCACGCGGCTGAAGATTTTCTCTTGGAGATTGGGATGGGGCCCGCGTTGGAGGATGGTCAGCATGTATAGCAGAAGGAAACATGATGAGTCGAGAAGTGCTTGCAGGCTAGCACGAGGCAGATAGCGCTCTTTCGCAGCATTGGTGCCGGATCCCCCTTCAGGTTGGGCAAGTTGGTAGCGCTGACGTACTAGCAAAAGACCCACCCACGCCAGTTCCCAGAACGCATCAGGGGAAAACTCATCTTCAATCCAAATCAGTAATGTAGATTACATCGTCTTTAACATGGAAACTGAGCCTGCACACAACTACATAGATATGGTAAGGCTCAGATAAATAACGAATTATCGCTATCAGGCTTGACCTCTTTTCATTCCTGATGGTAGGATACGCTCTGGCGGACAAATTGGGAGAAAAATCTCATTGAGTATGTATTTGGAGAGACATTCTATGCCACGCGCCATCGACTTTCATGTCCACCTGCCCACGACGGAATTTATGCAGGTTACCCTCGGTCCCTATGCCCAGGCTGCTGAGCGCTTTTTCCGAACAGAAGTCAAGCTCAAGGAGATTGAGCAAATTGCGGCTGATTATGCGGAACTGGATATGATCGGGGTTCTGTTGGCCTGGGATGCGGAAACAGCGACGGGCTTACCTCCGCTCAGCAATGATTATATTGCCGAGATTGTGCGACGTTACCCTCAACAATTCATCGGCTTCGCCAGTGTTGATCCGCATAAAGGGAAGGTAGCCGTCAAAGAAATAGAACGGGCAATAAAAGAGTTAGGACTGGCAGGTGCGAAGTTTCATCCAGGCGTCCAGGCATTCCATCCCAATGACCCACAGTTTTATCCCTTGATGGAGAAGATTCAGGAGTTGGGCGTTCCAGCCCTTTTCCATACAGGCACCAACGGGCTGGGAGCTGGGACGCCGGGTGGGATGGGCATCAAGCTCGACTATACACGTCCAATCTATCTCGATTCGCTGGCAGCCGACTTCCCTGAGCTAACCATCATTGGTGCCCATCCTTCCTGGCCCTGGCACGAAGAGATGCTTGCCGCCATGCAGCACAAAACCAATCTGTTCAATGATTTGTCCGGGTGGTCCCCCAAACGCATCCCTGAAATATTGCTACGAGAGGCGGCGACACGCTTACAAGATCGCTTTTTATTTGGCTCTGATTATCCTTTTATTACCCCGCAGCGCTGGCTCAAAGATTTTGAACCCTTCACCTACTTTACGCCGGAAGTGCGCGAAAAGCTCATGTGGCGGAACGCGCAGAAACTGTTGGCTCATACCAGTGTCAAGCATATGAACTTTTTATCAGAGACAGATTGATTCGCTGGGAAGGCTTATTGCATGGAGGATGTGTGATGGATCAGCAAACACGTGCTCTTGTTAGCGTCAGGGATATCAACCTGCTTTGTCAGTATTACAAAACCTATGCACAGATTGAAGGCTGGAAAAGGCATCGGAAGATTACACGAGCACGCAAGCGCAATGGCATCCTGGAAGTCCGAACGGCGGCCCGTGATGAATGGGTACACCCTGTTCTGTGGATCGAGTGGATCAATGATCGCGATGTTCTTATTCGCTATACGCCCCAGGATATTCGGTAATAGGTTGTCTCTGATCTGAGTTCAGAGGGGAAGATATGCAATTTCTTTTCAATGGTCACACAACGCTTCTCACCACCATGGAAGACTTGCGCCAGCAACTCCAGCGGATTCGTGAGCAGCAATTCAGCGAAGTGTGGTTGGAAGTTGGGGATGAAGGGCCAGCACTGGCGATGCTCGTCAATGGAACGCATGCCTGGCTTCTGTATCTGTATGATCAGAATGGAGATCCTGGCTTCAGCTCTCGCAATCTATGTAAGGCCAACTCAGATGAGACGATGATATGCAATTCCAATTGAGTAACGGGCAAATGGATGCGTATCCAGTTTCCTGGACGCTCTCCCTTGAAGGCGCATTTGCTGCATATGAATATTTCCTGCACAATCAAGGTGAACGATCACCTGCTATCGCCTGGCATGATGACTCAGACAACAACACAACCGACACCTGAACAATTTCTCATACAAAAGAATCAGTAAGTCGGAACAAGTAGGATATCACCCATACTAATTTCCGTATCATTTTTAATGACAGAAGCTCCAAATACACATTTTTATGCGTTCTATACTCTTGTTTAAGAACTGAAGTCCGGCTTTCCTTTGCCTACTCTGTAGAGCTGACGAAGAATAGGATAGGAAGCGCAGTGTGCAACTGTCGTACAAATCCTTCTCAGGAGAAAAACAATGAGACCCAAATACTCACTTCTCTTTCATGAGGTACAACAGCCTATCATACACCCTGTGACAAAATTTGGTGGTCAACCTACATGGATAGCTCCCCCTCAGTGGCCATTAAGCCGGACAACCGGCAAACCTATGCGATTTATCTGTCAGATCGCTTTAAATTCACACATTTTCGGCGAGATACCAGCACGTATGGCCTATCTGTTCATGACAGATGAGGAAACATTTGTAGACAAGACATTTGATCCTGATGGTGGCGAAAATGCAATCATCATCCAGCCAGGAATCGGTGATATCCCTACACAACCGCAATTGACAGGCCCAACGTTGTACAAGATGGTTAGCGATCTCTCGGGAAAGAGACTTGTCCCTCTCAGTTGTGAATTGGCGGTTGAAAAAATTCCTGGTGAAGACCCAGAGGTGATTGTTGAAAACGAACATGCAGATGCCAGCGATGAGGCATGGACACAATTTACGGCATTGTGGAGTGAGATTAAAATCGGCGGAACTCCAGTGTTTCTCCAATATCCTGAGTATCCAGGAGAAGGCAACTGGCAGCTCCTCTTACAACTTGATTCTGCGAGTGTTCCTTTCTCCGTGAATTTTGGTGATGCAGGTGTCGGGTATGCCTTTCTTTCTGAAGATGGCACATCTGGCAAATTCCTCTGGCAATGCCTTTAGGAGACCTTCTCTTGCATCGATTTTCCAGCTCTTCCATTGCGATTTTCATGGGTGTTTTTGCTGTACGAAAAGGAGACATATGGCGCTTCTACGCACTCACCGAGAAGAGAAGAGAGAAAAAGGGAACCAACAAACGTTATCATTTTAATTCCAGCCAATAGCCTGGGAAGCAACCTGCATACAATCCTCGCAGAAGAAAGCACTGCGAAAACCATCGCCATATTCACGCAGGGTACTGGCAACCGTACACAAATGGAACATCAATTTTCCACAGATTGGGCAGCAAGGATTCTCATCGAGCCCCAGAGGAGGACCACCAACATCTCCATACACGCCCTCAGTCATTTGCGTATGCCCATTGCGATACACTAATCGGTCATCGTACGGCAGAAGAAGAACGTCCCCTCTTCCAGTATTTTGACCGTCAATGGCCTGTTTTTGGAGGTTTGCAATCATCTCAGGATCTTCATCCTCAGATCCACACAGCGTTGCCTGGGTATAAACATTCTGCTCGGAAATCGCACAGAAAAGCGTCCATCTCCCATCATGTGGAGGGCTGACAAGGTGAACACGCGCAAATGATGTGGGCGGAAGACCATCAATCTGAGCAAGATCGAGCGTCACGTAATGCCATGAAATCAGATCGAGCGCTCGTTCTTGAGCGACGAAGGGTACAGGAAGTCCTACCGGGTGGGATCGTCTTGCTAGCTCATCTGATGAAAGTCTCTCGTCAACTGGCTGGAAACGTACAGCGCGGCGGTTTCGTGTAAAACGCGGTTCAGCGCTCTTTCTTCCCCCTGGGAGCCAGAACCCAATATCTCGAAACACATTCTTTTTTTGCGTTCTGTCGGCATATTCTGCCATGGCTGCGCAAGCCGCTCGGGGTTCCTATTGCAGCAAGCATGGCCTCAAGAAGATAGGGAGCACAATCTTGTTCAGCACGAGAGAGTCGTTGCATCAAACGCTCAACGCAGGGATCGGGGGAATCGTGCAAAAGATAGAGCCAGGTAGAAAAGGAGAAATTGAAAAAGGAAAGGTGCTCCCCTGAGAGATTGACCGCCTCCGTCTGGAGGGGGCGAAAATACTGTGGACACATGGCTCCTACGTAATAGAAATGATCCTCAATATCGGCACGATAGCGACCCCTGGTGAAAAAACCAGCGGTCAGTGAAAGTTCTTTCGCCTTTTCAAACAAGACAAACACATCTGCTTCAGTCTCTACGGGTAGCAGGAGTTTTCCACCATTGGGTCGTAAGGGCATCTCTCTTCTCCATTCCATGCTTCGCTTGCGCTTCTGTTGTTGTAGCACATCTTTCGAGACAAAACAACACGCTCATTTTTACTTTCAGGTCAACACCTCGTTCTTATTAGTACATAGAGGTACCATTCTCTGTAGAAGGAATTTGAAGATGCCATCTTCTCATCCAGTAATTGTCATTCAGAATATCTGTACCAGTTGGACAAAAGCCTCACGCGGCGGAACAAACGCGTCGGCGAGAAATCGTACACCCGAAGCGCTCGAACTCCCACCTTTTAGCACCTCATTGCCACAACAGGTTTTTCTTCTCCATACCGTCATTTATAGCGAACGTTATCACTTTCAGCAACCCATACAACAGCTAGAACACAAGGAGCTGACAGATCCATTCTGGTACGATTGTTTCAAGTTCTCGCTCGTTGCGGATACACTGCATATAACGACAGAATGGGAACGGAGTAAGGGTGTACCAAGGCGTCCTGCGTTCTTAAGGCAGGGATTTTCCTTGCACAATCCTCAATGGGGGCGCGTCATCTATAACCTCCGTATCTCCTGGGACACGTATCGTGAGTACCAAAAACAGGTGATCAACATCGGTTTCTTTGCTCCATCCTCTCCTAGAATGTTTTTGGAAACCGAGCCTGCACATGCCTATAAAGATATGGCTTGGCTCAGGTAAATAATTGGCCGTGTATCGCTGCTTACCCTCTTTTCACGCCTGATGGTAAGAGCGGAACAGTATTTCCCCTAGAGCGTTGAGCTACTTCAGTGGCATTCCCTCAATAACGGCGCTAAAGTGCTTGCATAATTGCAGGCATGTTGGCATAAGCTGTTGGTTTCCGGCCAGCGATAGGTCAACCAGGTACATGTGGATCGCTGCGTACAAGATGTGAAGCTCGTTATAATCAAACGGTGTTTCTTTGTCCCAATCCTCAGATTGGAGCATATCGTCCAGTTTTCTTTTCAGGCTACCGAGTGTTTCGATACCCAACTCAAGGTTAGGTAATGGCTTTGAACTGCGCGAGAATGCCACGTCGACCAGGCGCAGCGCATCTTTGAGCATACGGGCGCTGGCAAAGGTAAAGATAACGTTTGCAGGAGGCTGTGCATTAACGACACGTTGTTTTTTGCGCCTGGATTGCTTGCTCAAGTTTTTTCCCTTCCATCCGATCAATAAAAAGGCTTGTACATAAAGGTACTGTTATGTGGGTTCTCCTCACAAGGGACTTTTTATAGTAAGCTATTGCAATCACAAAAAGGGAGAAACCCCGCTATGATACGCCTCCGAGTGAAGGAGATCGCCCAGGCAAAAGGCATCAGCCAGGGCAAACTATCGCGCATGAGCGACGTTGACGATAACACGATCAAGCGCATTTACCGCAACCCAACCGCAAACGTCAATACAGATACCCTGAACAAGCTGGCACGGGCATTGGGCGTGTCGGTTCACGACCTCATCGAAGAAATACCCGACGAACCAGCAACGGCAGATCAGGACTGACCGTGCGTCTGCCGTTGCCGTTCGTCTTCGAGGTAGACATGAATAAACCGTCTGCCAGTCGCATCTGCCGTTGCTTTTAAGCGCCGCATCCGCTCCTGTGACGTTTCTTTCTTGACCGACATCGCTTTAATTGGCTGTGTAGACTGATCGACGCTAAACTTGTTAATCATAGTGGCTCAACGTGTGATGCCCTCACTTCTGGTAGATTGCTGATAGTCTCTAAAACCAGCTTGATCGCCTCATCAGTACCGACAATGGTTTGCAGTTCAGCATGGGCACGTTGCACGTTTTCCATTCGTTTTGTGATGAAGTCATGTTTCGCCACCATTGCGGGAGCGTACAGCGCCCGTTGCGCCGCAGTGTATTCTTCTTCGATGCGTTGCCGGATTTGGGCAACTTGGCTCGTATTCTCCATAAGGTTCCCTCGGTGTGTGGTAGAATGAAGCTCACAAATACTACAGATCCGTAGACAAAAGTACCTTTTATTCACCCTTATTAAAAGCCCCGTATGTGTAGGTAGTATCATATAAGAGCCTTTTAATTAGTACCCCCCTGTATGTAGGTGTAGCTCTTGTGCGAGTGAGGTGAAGACGTGTACCACTATGGATTGACCATTAAGGAATACCGCGAAAAAGCCAACATGACCCAGGCACAACTAGCAGATCGCTGGCCGAAAAGTGAGCGGTTCGGTGGTGGCGAGGGTGTCAACTGGAAATATATCCAAGACATCGAGCATGGCCGCAAGCGCATAGATAGCAACCAGACCTTACGCAAGGTCTGCGATATTCTCTCCATCCCCTACTACAAAGTTGGACTTTCTGAATACGATCCCTTTACCCAAACCATGCTGCCAGGGCATGGCACGTCGATGTATGACGAGACGCTCGACACCGTCGAAGACCTGGTGCGGCAAATATGGGCGTTGCGGTGCGCCGCCAGGATACCCGAAGCAGATAAGGGAGTGAAGCGGTTAGGCAAGCTATTCGCATACTTTAATGAGTCGCTGCCGCCACCAGTCAGGCTAGAAAAGCGCTATGTACTACTGTATGTCCAGTACCTACGCCTGAAAGCAACGGCGCACCTTGAAAAGAAGCACTACAAAGAGACGATGCAGGTGTATGAGGAAATCTACAAGCTGGTGGGCAACGCCGACGAGCCAGGCTTGAAAGCTTTAGCGCTGAAAAGTATCGGCAAAGAATTAAACCGCGAAGGCAACCACCAGGAAGCGGTGGAATATCTGGAGGAAGCCAGAGACGCGGCTATTGACGGAAGTAAGCTGCTTCGGGCATTCGTTCACTCCTACCTCATACGCGCCTATGGCGGTAACAAAGACAGCGTGCGGTTTGAACGAGCCGTCAATACAGGTTTAACGCTGGCGCGATCTGTCGGCGACTACGAAGACGGTACGGACTTTATTTATTCATGGAGTGCGGTGAGCGCGATTATGGCCGAGCAGTCGTGGGGATATATCGAACTCGGCCAGCCGGAGAAGACACTCGCCATGCGGGAAGAAATAACCGAAGCGTTGCGGCTGGGCCAGGATGTGCGGGTTGAGGCATGGATACCGCTGGATTGGGCGAAAGCGTATAAGATGATCGGGGAGATTGAGCAGTGTATTGGTGAACTGCGGGAACTGCATAGACGGTGTATGGTGATGGGTAGCTCGCATGCGCTGAGCCAGGTTAATAAGGTACTGGCTTCGTTGGACAGAGATGGTTATGGAGATGTGCAGGAGTAGGGACTTTCGGGAGGAGATTAGATGAGTATCTATTATGTACGGTATATGCCAAAGATTAACGAATTCTTTAAGACCATAGGCTGGGTATAGCAGCTAATGACAACCGAGCCAGAAAGAAGAAATAAATGCAGGGATGGGAATACGTAACGGTATATTATAAAGAAGCTGCTGAAGGTGGGCATGGACATAAGTACCCTCTAATTATGGCTAACTCCCCAAGAATAACAAGGCAGTGGAAGGATCTCCAGCTTTGTCTCACCGAGATGGGTATGCATGGCTGGGAATTGGCTGGCGTCACACCACCGCTTACATTGCCTGGAGGGGAAACTGCGGATTACCATGCTTCACAGTTTTATTTGATTTTCAAACGTCCTTATATCCAAACTTCAAGGCCGCCAGGATCTTGATACAGCTACATATAAAGACTTTTTGCAAGACGGAGTACCATCTTCCATTTTCGTCTATCTCGATAAAAATAAAAGGACACAGTATTAAACTCACATTCCCAGTTTACATTTGTATTTTTAGCAAAATCCCTTGGAGAGTGGGTTTGTAAAGTAGAGCTTGTTGATAGCTCTGCAATGTAAAATGGCTTCTCGCCTAGATTTTCGAAAAAACGGTGGAATGTGGGTTCAGCTTGCTCTTTTCTCAGAATTGCCATCATAGAAAATAAAAAGAGATTGGAAGATTGTTGGACAGGATAACATAAGGTGGGCATGACGACTCGCACGATAAGCATGTTGAGAATATGGACTTATCAATTCCGCGTTAGCATTTCCTGACTTATGAAGCTTTTGAGGTTACAATTTCCCAAGCTTTTTTACCACTAAGTTGCCTGGTTCGCGTTCCAGGCAACTCTCATAGAGGCCATTAATTCTTTCCTCTTTGCTTGGTAAGTTGATTGCACGAACAATAGGTAATGCTTCAATAAGGGAGTAGCAACAAGATGTTATATCACCTTCTGCAAAATAGGTTTTTGCCTCTTCTATAAGAAGGTTTACCTGCCAGCGTGTGAGTTCAGGACTCAGATTTTTACGTGCAATTGTGAGTGCATTGTGAGCCTCACTGTAACGTTTGAAGAGCGTTAATGCCTTCGCGCGTTCTATGTAAATGCTCGTTATATCTGTTTTTACAAAGCTTCCATCTGGTTCCAAATTTCCTTTACGGGCTATCTGTGCAGCTTTGTTAAAGTAGGACAGGCTTTTTTCTTGCAACTCTTTATTATCTCCAGCAAGATATGCTTGCGATTCGCCTGCCATCTGATAACACTTCCCTATTAGTAACGGTGTACAATTGCCCCAGAAATACCGCAGAGAATTGACCCACCCCTTCGCAGGCTCTATCCTAGTGTTTATCTTAGACACAAGGAGAAGCCATGAAAAGGAGTGGCACCATTCACACGATACATGAATTATCCGCGCAAGGGAAGTCCATTCGCGCGATAGCACGAGAAGTAGGAATTGCACGCAACACGGTTCGTCGGTACTTGCGAGGCAAACCAGAAGCCGTCCCTCGACCCAAACGGCGGTCGCTTCTTGACCCCTACAAAGCTCAGATCCATCGATGGATCCAGGAGGACCATTTGTACAATTGTGAAAGCATGCTCGAGCGGTTACGTGAGCAAGGCTATCAGGGCAACGGGACGATCCTCAGAGCGTATGTCCATCCTTTGCGTCCGCGTAATATCGGTCATCAGCCTGTGATCCGCTATGAAACGAAAGCCGGAGAACAGATGCAATATGACTGGGGCGAAGTGCAGTACGAGCACCAAGGACACGCTCGCAAGCTCTATGGGTTTACCGCCGTGCTTGGCTACTCACGGATGCGTTTCGTCACCTTTGTCAAGCGGTGTGATACGCCAACGATGATCCGCTGTATGATGGAGGCATTCGAATACTTCGGAGGGTTCCCAAAAACCGCACTGACGGACCGCATGAAGAGCGTTTTCTTGGAAATGGAAGACGAGGTGCCGAAATGGAACCCACTCTTTGCGGATTTTATGACCACCCTTGGGATTGCTCCGAGAGTCTGTAAACCGTACAAACCCCAGACGAAAGGCAAGGTCGAGCGAAGTGTCGGGGTCATCAAGAATGGCTTCTGGCCGGGAGTCCGTTTTACCGACATCGATGATCTCAATGCACAAGCGAAAACGTGGTGTGATCGACTCAATCAGAAAGTGCATCGTACGACCCGACGCATTCCAATGGACTTGTGGGTCGAAGAACAGCTCTCCTCTTTGCCCAGCGACTCTGGCTGGGAACGCTTCGGTGCTGAGGAGCGCAAGGTGAGTTGGGATGGCTTCGTCTCCTACGATGGCGTGCTCTATGGCTTGCCATCGCATCCTCCCGTGGCCGGTGCGGTCGTCCTGGTTCGTGAACGACATCGCACCTTACGCATCTCTCATCAGGGACAACTCATCGCAACCCTGCAGAAGCAACCACGTTCGCAGGAAATTGTCTTTCACCCCGAGCAATTTGCAGGCGTTGCTCCCACGCCATCACTGCGCAGAACGGACAAGCCGCTCGGACATCAGATAGAGGCCCCGACGGTTGTTGTCCGACCACTTCGTGAGTATGATCAGCTCTTTGGGGTGGAGGGACTCTCATGAATGAGCTCCTCAAAGCGCTCTGCCTGCGCCATGTGGAAACAGGACTCCCCGAGGTGTACGAACAAGCCCGACTGCACAGTTTGACCTATGAGGCATTTCTGCGCCGCGTGTTGACGATGGAAGTGGAAGGTCGTCGGCTCTCAGCCCAGGAGAAACGCTTGAAGGCCGCAAAACTGCCCACGCAGAAAACCTTGGAAACCTTCGATTTCTCTTTCCAGCCGTCGGTTGATGAGCGGTATCTCTGGGAATTGGCAGACGTGTCGTTTGTTAAGACCAATCGGAATGTGATCTTTTTAGGGCCACCGGGAGTTGGCAAAACCCACCTTGCCATTAGCTTAGCCGTCAAAGCCCTTGAGGCCAATTACTCGGTTCTGTTTACCTCCTTGTCGAGCTTTGCCGAGGATATCAGCAGTGTTGCTCATGTGAGCTTGAGAAGGCAGCGATTGCGTCGCTATCTCACGCCTCGGGTTCTTGTCATCGACGAAATGGGATACACCAAGCTGACGGCAGAGCAATCGCACTCCTTTTTTGAATTGGTCCGAGACCGCTATGAAAAAGGACCCATCATCCTCACGTCCAATACCAGTTTTGCCGAATGGGGATCGTTACTGGGTGATGACGTGTTGGCGACCGCCTTGCTGGATCGCTTACTGCACCATGCGGAGGTCCTTTCTATCAGCGGGAAGTCCTTTCGGATGAAAGATCGGACGGTGAAAGGATCGAGTAAAACCGCAGGAGCCAAAACCAGTTGAGTCCTGCCCGCCATAGCTGGACAAGAGTCTAGACACCTTGTTCATGGCAGTGGAAGGAAACAGGAGAAACAAGAAAGTGAGGGCCGTTCTATGGAATACGTGAACATTATGGAAGCTGCTCAACGGTGCCAGGTCAGCGACAAAACGGTCAGGCGCTGGATTCATGCGCACAAACTGCCAGCTCGCTTCCCTCATCCCAATCACTGTGAAATTGCCCTGAGGGATCTGGAACCATTTCTGCCTGGACAGGTGTCTGGACAAGACGAAGGAACGCTCGAACACCGGGTGGCACTCTTGGAACGCCACATCCAAGCATTAGAGCACCAGGTCCAGCAGCTTCTCACACAACCTGTCCCTTCCAGAACACCAACGACGAGAAAAAGGGGCATGCGTGAGTCCACTTCTGGTCCTTTGCCCAAGCATCTGGTCTCGGTGCTCGCCTTTGCTCGCTTGCATGGTATTGCCGAGCAAAAAGTCCAAACGCACATTGACATCCACCTGTTGCCGGTTCATCGAGGAACCTGGATCGACGCGCAGAAGCAGGAAGTTTCATTGGCCTTTGATGCGAAAGGGCAACAAGCCTTTTCCCATCTCTATCACGAAACCCTTTGGTTTGTTGCCTGTCCGCATTGCCCCCATGGGCTCGTTGGACAGGTCTAGACACCATGGGTTCTCCTCTCTAAGAGATGGCGAGAGTCTCTCACAGAGGAGGAGGGTTCGTTTTCATTGTTCTCGGGAGGAGGGTCCGTTTTCTGTTGGTCTTGCAGAGTGGGTTCATTTGAAAACGCTAAAAGTGGGTTAGGCGGACACCGCTATTGACACTTCAAGGGATCGCGTGAAAGATCAGCATAAGGGAGAGAATCTAATGCATCCTTAAGAGCTAATTCGCGTTCAGGTACATGATGATATGCTCTTGCACGCCGGAGCAATGACGAAGCTATTAATTCTGCATTTTTTAAGCGCAATGCAATAGCAACCGCTTGATTCTGATACTCAATGGATTTTTCTACTTCCATACGATCACGATAAACTAACGAATAAAGCTGATAGAAACGGCATCGCATCGCGTCATACTGATCTTTTCTGACGCCAGTTGTATTCTCAAAGTCAGTACTCAGCTTTTGGAATGCATCATCAATACTCGTGGCGGCTTTTTGAACACTGCTCGTATAATAGAGTTCCCAACTCAGGGCAAGCATGCGTTCGTAAAAGGTCATTGTATCAGTGCTTGCAACACTATCTAGCCCTATTCCTTCAGCCCGCACAGATTCACCTTCGCTCCATGTTAGCAGAGTCACAGAAGACAACCCGAGAAGAACGGGGGGAATATGCAATGCTTTTGCAAGCAGTATTCTCCTGGGCAGGAGCTTTGGCATATCTTTGTTGTTCGGGCTTTTCAGCATTTCTATGTATCTTTCCGTGCAGTTGAGTGATAGCGCTAAATCCTCTTTCGATAAGTTACTTAGAGCAAGGTAGTAGGTAATTACGTCTCCTAAGCAAGGTAAGTTATCCACACCAGGGCTAAAATGCCCATACACATACCACCAATAGTACAACGTATTCATTGCTTCCCCACTCTAAGATATTTGTAACCGTAGTATAGCGTATCCATTTCCGTAATTCAATGAATCTTTGGCCTTAAACGAAAATAGTTTTCGTTTTCTCATACCCATCTATTTACCAGGCAAATCTCATGAATTAAATTAGTTTATAGGATTCCCAAAATAGAGCGGAATATCGTATCGCCACATTTTATGTTTATTTCGCGAGGGTAATCCTCTAACTGGGCAGTGAGGAAATCTATCGTTTGTATATCGCCTTAAAAGAGATGTTTCCGGTAGCAGCAAGGCAGGCATCAATACACTATTTTATTGCTACTTACCTCATTCAATCGATAATTCGACAGGCAATAGAGGGGTATGGTATGGTATTCATAACCCGGACACACAGAAATACGGAGAGGACACATGGAACGGTCACTGGCACAATTACGGGCAAAAAAACACTGGTCATTACAGCACGCGGCAACACTTTTAGAAGTTGATGCCTCAACACTGAACCGCTGGGAGCATGGAAAAACGCTCCCACGCGGATACAGTATTGAAAAGCTCTGTACGGTCTATGGGTGTTCAGAAGAAGAGCTTGGTTTACAGTGTATAAATCCTTCTCAGGTACCTCCATCTCCTCCTCCATTGCCTGATATGACGGATGCCGCACAATCCTTCCTTGCCAGTGATCCAACGATGCGCCTTCTCTCGCTCGCTTTTTCGCCGTTCAGTTGTCATCAGAGACAATGGGAGGTGATCAAGCTCCTAGAGGAACAGAGCATGAACATAGACCCAATGAGTAGGCGGGAAGCCCTGCGACGATTAGCAACATTGCCATTGCTTACCCTCCATCTCAATGCCTTGACTCCAACAGAAACCGCGCTTCCTGAAGCGGTGCTTGCTCACTGTAGCGCAGGTGTGGTGGCATGCTGGTACTTGAGAAAGGGGAAAGAACTCAGCTTTGCTGATAGCACTGTCTCTGCCTACATTCCTACCCTGAAAGCAATTGTCGCATCATCGTCACATTATCGTAAGGAGGCGGCAGACGTATTGGTACAATGCTATCTCTTGAAAGCGGTGTTGTCCTGGAACGTGACTACACCGCTTGATGGTATGGGTTATACCCAACAAGCAGAGATGTATAGTCAGATTGCGGAGAAACCGCTTTTGCAGGTTGCGGCGCTTCGGGCGCAAGCTGCCGCGCTTTGCTATGCGAATCAGTGGGGGCAGGCTCTCCAGGCCGGATTGCAGGCAAAACAAGTCCTTGAGAGTACGCCGAAAGAACTGATTCCCCCATTGGCACGAAGTTACGTCTATGCGGGTGTTGCCACCTATCAAGCCTATCACCAACAAAAACAAGATGCCCTGACTTCGCTCAAGAAAGCGCACGCTACCTTCTTTACACAGACAGAAGATGAGGAAGTTCCTTTATGGATAGATCACAGTGTAGGGAATCTCCTACTCAATGATGGTCTGACACATGCCCATCTCGGACTTTATAAAAGTGCGGTGGATTCCTTTGGGCAGATTGACAAGAGCTATGCACAAGATGAAACCATTCCTTTTGGATGTCGTGTTGAAATACAGATTGAACAGGTCATCGCGGAAGTAAGCCGCGATGATCAGCAGAGATATGGACAAATGTATTGCCCTCTGGATACAAGGAATCGCCGGGGTAAAAGCAATGCAGAGTAATAAGCATTTTAACGATGTAGTAGTCGCATACACAGCAATGAAAGCAGCGTGGCCTGGAGAGCAGCGCATTAAACAACTACGGGAACAAATTATCCACTGGTAAGCATCTCCACCCATGAGGCATAGCTAGCTACAGCTATGCCTCATTCTTTTGCAAAAATATCTGGAAATGCAATGAAATGCAACGAAATGCACCCTACATGAAAATGAAGGAAATGTGCTATTGCATTGTCAGATAATCCCCTTCCATTCCTCTTATACTTACCTCTGGTTCCCCATGATGCGACGGATTTCTGTGTAATCCGCATATGTGGGAACTATTGCACCTATTAAAGCTGAGGGAGTACCTGCGCCAGTTCGTATCGAACGAGTTTGATAGGCTTCCTGGTTATGTTCAACCTATTCAGTAAGAGAATTGTACGTTTGATGACCCGAACTGAAAAACAAGAAAAGGATATTTCATATGTCACAAAGCGATGTGGCTCGAATCCTCAAACAAATCGAGCAAGAATATCAAGCAAGTAAGCGTGGATTAGAAGGGCTTGCCAGTGGAACAGCACGCCATGACTTTATGCAAAAGAGAGCAGACAATATCGGACACTGCCACGAACAGCTTAGCGAATTGGTCGGACCAGAACAGGCCATTTCCCTGATCGCAACCACCATCTGGACGCCAGCCGATCAAGGAGTGGTCCAATGAAGAAAATACAAGCCGCGCTTCTGATCACAGGAAGGAATGCAAGAGCAAGCATTCTTTCTGTGAAAATCAACAATCTGGGAGATGGAAGCATTAGAAGAAGGCAAACCATATACATAACATACGACTATCTGGCAAAAATGATCCATAGTCTAACCGGAAAGGATTTGCAGTGTATGTGGCACCTCTGGCCTTTTCGTCTCGCACGACGCCGTGAACGTCTCACTTGGGAGCCGACGCCACCGCCTGTTGCTCTCACCTTTGATGATGAAGAGGGACGACGCCATAGAGCCGACGCGCCCTATCTGCTGCCAAAAGATGACAAAGAAATTCGGCGCTTAGACTACCAGCATTACATTTTTCGCCAGATATTACAGGGAAATACGTTTGCACCTGTCGATGCAGTGCTTCAAAATGGGGGTCATGTGTTAGATGTGGGATGTGGGACAGGACGATGGGGCCATGAGATTGCCACGGCATATCCTCGTACATCGGTTATTGGGTTAGATTTAGAGGATGTCTCACGCACCACGTCAACGCCACTCAATGCCCACTTTCAGCAGGGAAATGTGCTGGATGACCTTCCTTTTGCCGCACAGCAATTTGCGTACGTCCATCAACGGCTCCTGGTCGCTGGTATTCCCGTTGCACAATGGCCGTTCGTCATGAGAGAACTCCAACGAGTCACTCAGAGAGGAGGATGGGTCGAGTTAGTCGAAATGGGCACGCGGTTTCATCATGCTGGACCTGCAACCCGGCAATTTCTCGAATGGTTTGCCGCAATCAGTCAGACACGAGGGATCGATGCCAGCAATGCAGTACAGATCGGCGCGTTCTTGCACGATGCGAGCTTCTTGAACGTCAAGACAAAAACAGACGTGATCCCTGTTGGGAGTTGGGGAGGGCGGATCGGCAATCTTTTGGCGCAAGATATCCTGGCAGGATGGCCCTCGATGAGGCCGTTGGCACATACGCTCTTAGGCGTTCCTCCCGACCAATTCGATGCCGTTATTAAGCAACTTGAGAGGGAATGGAACACCTTTCAAATGACCTACGAGGTGTATTTTGCCTGTGGGCAAGTGTGAGCAAGGAGTACTGTATCTGAAGTTGAAGCATTTTTCAAAACGGTCATTCATAGAAAAAGAGGATTAGGAGAATGGGAGGAACACGATGGAAAAAATGGCATGGTGTGCGAGTCGGGGGAAATACATTTCTAGTCAGGGGCAAGGACATTATTACACACGATTGGAGGATGTAACAGTCATCGAAGTTCATCCTGATGTATACCAACAACAATTTCATGTCTATCTTCAGCATCTTGGGGTGAAACCCACGACCTTTACCGAAATCATTGCACGGGCAGAGCAAGAATGGAATACATTTTGTCAGGTTATGAGTGCATTCGATGAGGACGTGGATCAATGGAGGGAAAAGGCATCAACGCAAGGGGTGATGGTTATTCCTCCTACACTCCCTCCTTCTGTGGAAAATGGAGAACGGAGAAAAGCAAGGGAGGAAAAAAGCCATGCATGATCTTGAACAAATACGTGATATTGTCATTCTTTGTCATAGTAGTGTGCTCAACGAACTCACGAAGACACTAGAAACGATCACAAATGCATTAGAAGAGCAGGTGGATGTGTTGTCGAATGGATTCACCACACGCTATGGCATCGGTATTATTGTTCTTGAGTGTCACGGACCAATTCCACTTGCACTAGAGCACGAACTGAAAAGTAATACGCTTCTCACCGACTATGTAAGTTATTTTGTTCCAACCTATGACAGCCTGGAAGAAGCATCCAGAAAGGTGTAATTCATGTTTTCCAAAACGCTCTTTGACGGGTTCGTCCATTCCTTTCTGCTCAAACCATTACTCGTTGCAGGAAAAGCAATGGAGTATTATGGTCTGCGTGACGGGCATGAGTATGATTTTTGATTCCGCGTGACGAATTTCGTTCCCTGCGGAGGAATGTGCAAATCGAGGTATTGACCAATGCATTCGGAGATGCCTGGATACGGATCGGGGACTACCAGTTCTATGAAAGCCAGTTCGGCTTTTCCTATTTCCATTTGGAACGGGATGCCATTGATCAGCAAGATTACCTGGTCGCCCATCCTGGCTTCCTGCTCTTTCTGAGTACAATGCGGCTTATTCATGAGCGTGACCATCAGCAGGTCAGAGTGGATATGCTCTTGCTCATGTATCAGTTGGGGGTGTTACCGTTAGAACTGCAACCGTCGCCAGCCGAGAGCGAACCCTCTCAGACTCCTGTCGATCTTGATGCCACATTTGAGACAGTGAACGAAATTACAGTGACGCGATTCCTGCCAGAAGTGCAAGCGTTGCTCGTGCAGCATGGATGTACAATTGATGGGCAAGAGAGTGAACATATTCGTGTGATCTTTCCTGAGAAGACACAACGGCAACTTCTTCTTCCCCCTACGGCAATAGAGCGCTATCGCATTGTGTTTTCGGACGGGCTGGAACTCCGGCATGAGATAGATAGGACACGAGAGATAAGCCTGCTTTCTGTTGTGCTTTAAGGGAAAATATACGACAATGTTTCGATCTTAAAGGAGGTACACGTGAGCGCAGACCTCCTTTAAACTCTTTTTACCTCTTCTCTCAGTCTCAGTTACGACCACAAGAGAAGATTTTCAGAGGAACGTCAATATATCACCACGTTCTCAAGACCCTGGAAACCACATTAGGAGCCACCCGCTAAAATTGGGAGCCACTTACATGGAGCCAAATGGCACCCATGGGAACCACTCTTGTAATGGGAACCACCTCAGCGGAGCCAGAACCAGTATAGCAACATGACATTTCAATCATGGGAGCCAGAAGATCAAATAAGCTACAAGCACCTCCAATCTGCGATGCGGCAAAGAAAATAGCACATCCCTATAATATGCCTCCCCCTCTTTTTTCCCATCTTATCAAAATCACTCCATGCCCAGAGAGAAATACCGCAGCTTTCTTCCTACAGAGATAGCCAGATTATGAATTTTCCCAAAACTGGATAGACAAGCAAAGACTTCCATAGATAAAGAGAGTAAGAGAAAAACAACTATATACGTTCATATACACTTAATTGAGCTTTACAAGTAATAAAAAGTGCATTATACTTTCTTCGTTGATTGAGGAAGTAGCTCTACCCTGACAGAGCCAGACCGATCCACTTTACGGATGACGAAGTAGTCCGCGTGCTGTTCTCAGCAATTGTGACCAGGCTTATTGCCTCGACTGTCTGTGCTCCGCGAGTCGAAATCATAGGGGTATCATCTCACCTCACTGGAAACAGCGAAAGAGATACATAACCACCATTCTTGTCGTGCTCTCTTGTAAAACCTCACATGGAGTGCTACCTCTGGCGTCGGTGAGAGTCCTGCGCCAGAAACGGATTTTAGTTTCGTCGTGCCACCTTTGTAGGTATGTCTCACGTAGGTTGGTTTCCCATCCACCTGTTGGATGTTCGTTCGTCATCTCCGCGATATCCCCGCTTTCTTCATATAGGCAAGCTCGGTTATGTACGGATAAACACACGAAGTAGAAAATGAAATGATCGAGGAGCGTCGTCAGGTTCTACGGAATAGAGTAGCTTCGGAAAATTCTCACCTCTCTTATCGGCTTTTTATCGCAAAGAAAGGATCACGCTATGGGCAAGTCTAAAGGGATCATTTATGCCGCACTCGAACGGCTTGATGCGCTGATGGCACCAGGAGAAAAACGCTCGGAGGCCAAAGCACTTGCGCGTCAGGCTGGTCAAGCTCCCTGGACGTTTACCGATGGAAAAATGCATGCGTACCAGACCAGGACCACCTACCAGCAACAGGTGATGCACTTCATCCAATGGTGCCGAACGGAATACGGTATCACACGGCTGGATCACCTGGATCCTCGGGCTGATGAGCTGGCTTCGAGGTATCTCACCGAGCGCATTGCTCAGGGCTATAGCGCCTGGACATTACAAACAGAACGCTCGGCTCTCCGGCTCTTTTTCTCGAACCGTCAGCTTGCCTCTGAGGTTATATTGCCACAGCGGAGACGTGAGCATATTATCCGCTCTCGTGGCCCGGCGGTGCGAGATGCACATATTCAACCCAAAAACTGGCTACCCTTAATCCACTTTTTACAGGCATGTGGGTTACGACGTGAAGAAGTTCGAGATCTCTATGTACGCGATGTCTATTCTCGCATGCGTGATGGGCAGTTGGTCATTCATGTCTGCAAAGGAAAAGGCGGAAAAGAGCGCGAAGTGCCTGTCTTTCCTGGCCGTGAGCAGGCAGTTCTTCAGGTTATTGAGGGACGGGCAGCCGATGAAAAAGTGTTTCCTCGCCTCCCAGGTGCGCTTGATATCCATGCTATTCGACGCACCTATGCCCAGGAGTTGTATGAATACATGGCCCAGCGCCCCTTACCTCCATCAGAAGGACGGCTTCAGGCAACAGACTTCGACCGCACAGCGGCTGAGTATGTCACCAGGTGTTTGGGACATAACCGTATTAGCGTCATTTTCGGCCATTATATCCGCTAAAAAAGAAAGAAGGGCAATGATGAAAGCACAATTACTCAATCCACATTCAACAGATTTCGATAGCCTCATTACCGAGGGAATAGAGGCCGTCCGTGAGGCGATTGCTGATGGTCAACAAAACCATCAACGCTATCGAGCGGTTCAAGGGCAACCACAAACAGCCAGATCAGGAAATAGAACATATACGTTTCAGCTTGAGGATGACTGGGAACCGCGTGCCAATACCGAGATACAGATTGAACTAGACACAGGTAATCCTGAACATACGATAACAGGAACTATTCTCTCGACACACAATAGGTCAATCACGCTTGTTACCGAGAGACCCCTTCCTCTCATAGCGCTCACGAAGATTACCATCTTTGAGGCGACGGTCTGGCTGCTCGAACGGCTCCTGAGTGCCCTGCACCTTCTACAAGAGCAGGGAGAAACCTCAGCACAGATGGGTGCAAAGACGTTTGGCCTTCTTCCCTGTCACGAAGCACAAGGGCGTCGTCGAGCACATATCGCCACGTTTCTCCCAGACGCGGACCAGACACATGCTATTGAGGTTGGGATGGCAAGCGAACGACTCATTCTCGTTGGCCCACCAGGAACAGGTAAAACATCGGTCCAGTGTGCGCTTATTCTTGAACATCTACTTGCCGGGAAAACGATATTACTGGCGACACCCACTCATGTGGCTTTGGATAATGCGATGAAACGACTCAAACAGTACTGTGAACAAAGCGGAAATGCTGCTTTTATTAAGGAACATCAGGTCGTCCGGATAGGTTTGTCTAAAGATCTGGTTAGCAAAGACTATCAGGATATCACGCTTCAAGGAATCATCGATCAGCAACTGGGGGAACTGGCACAAGAGCGAGAAGCACTCCAGCAGGAGCAAAGCAATCTGGAAGCGACGCTTGCCCATCTTGCACGTAATCTGATGCCACAAAAACAGCGATGGAAGCAACGGAAAACCGCCATCCAGGTCCGTCTGGAGACAAATCGGCAGGAATACGCGACCTGTGAGATTCGTGAAAAACAGAGGCTCACAACTATCGAGACGCGACTTCATACTCTCCGCGAGGAACACCGTGACAAGCAGGAACAGCAAAAAGCAGCAACACAGACCGCGCAGATGGCAATAACCCAGTTATCAATACAAAGTGCGACGTGCAAAGCCAGTGAGTTGGAGTTCCAGTCGAAGGAGAGAGAATTGGCCTCCTTTCACGCCAGTTCGTTTGTCGATCATCTTCTTGCTCGCTTGAGTGGGGTGACGGAGCAATCACTTATAGCAGAAAGAGAACTGGCCCAAATATGCCTGAAAGAAGCACAGCAGATAGTTACCACACACGAACAGCAGCGAAATACGGCCTATCTGCTCGTTTCCCAGTTAGGGACCCAGTTGCTTATACTTGAGCAAGAAGAAAAGCGCCTCTTGAGAGCACAGAAGCAAGAGACCGATGATGCAAAACACCTGCAGGTGCTGGTGGCAAGGATCATTCAGGATGAACAACAGCTCCAGGCAGGGGAGACGGAAATGAGCCTGGCAGAAATGGAATTGATCAAGATACAACGTCGTTACAATCAAGTGATGACGCGTCTCAACGAGATCGAAGATCAACAGCGTCTCGTGGTATCTCAAGTCATCGCCAATGCGAAAGTAATTGGAACGACCCTGACCGGAATTACTACCAGCCCTTATCTGCGAGGAAGACTTTTTGATGCTGTGCTGATAGACGAAGCGTCAATGGTCTCACTTGCTGTCGTACTGGTCGCTGCCGCGCGGGCTAGGAAGTCCGTCATGTTGTTTGGCGATCCCAATCAACTGTCTCCCATTGTTCAATTAAGGAACAAAAAAGCGATGTCGAGAGCTGCATATTGGCTGGGAACCAATCTCTTTTCGTACTTGCATGTAACACTAGAAGATGCCGACGCTAGAAGGAAGCAAGTGGTATTCCTCTCACAGCAATCACGGATGCTGCCTGAAATTGCGGCAACGGTCTCTCAGTTTATCTATGGCGGACGTTTGAAGAATCGCATGGCACCTGACCGCATCCCGCTTCAACTGGCACCTTCTCCCGCTTCGCCCCTATTGCTGATAGACACGAGCGATGTCGATCGTGGCAAAGGGAAAGAGGAGATCAAGCTGTGTCTGACAAAACAACCTCCGCGCAGCTCCTCAAAATATAACGAATATCATGTGACTGCGTTATGCGTTTGGTACGTCTTCTCCTTGCTCAACTTCCAGGTGGGGAGGAACCCATGATCGGGATCGTCACACCCTATGGAGCACAAAAGATACGGATACGCGTCGCATTACAAACCCTTGGCTTGCTCCACCGGGTCCATGTCGGAACAGTCCACAGCTTTCAGAGTGGGGAGTACCCCTGTATCATCTTTGACACGACAGAAGGCCCAGGAGTTCCCATCAGGCAATTTACTTCGAATACGTGGGGGCGGGACGGTATGCCCCATGAGGCGACCAGGTTGCTCAATGTTGCCCACTCACGCGCTCGTGATAAGCTGATCTACATCGCAAACGTGGATTACATCAATGAGCGATACCTCCCAGCAGGCAAAGCGCTATCGTCAGAGCCATCTGCTCACACACGTTATCAATTCTATCTGCGAACAAGAATATGTCGCTTCGCAACATTTATAGTGGTATATAGAAGTATTGATCCCTTACCACTCATCTCCCTAATGGTCAAAGCGGTATTCTTAGATAGGTTGATCTTTTTGAGCGTCGCTGTAGGAAAACTTCATGACTCAATCCCTTGCCTTCAGTTTCTCGAAGATGTGTTTCCATATCTCGCCCTTGTTCTGCGCTCACACCAACTCTTAATGCAGGTGAGAAAGTATAATAACTGACTTAAGCAAAAGACAGTTTTGAAGAACAAAGACCGTGTTTGATATTTTTGAGAAAAGATCGTCTATTACTATGTGAGTTGAGTGGATTAGCTGATACTAGAGCAACTGTCGCACAAATGCTTGCATGAAAAATCGCTAGCGTAACGATGGATTTAGCCTGGAAGAAAGGTCAAATATGGTATCTCAACCGTCATACACGATTGACCAAGCTCTCGAAGCCTTAGAGAAAATTTCAGCAAAGCCAGGAGAAGTCAATGGCACATTAGAGCATATTATTCGTACTGCACAGGAGTTTTTTAAGTCAGATATATGCACCATCTATGCATTTAATCCTATCACGCAAGGCCTTATCTCGTCGAAAACTGTCGGTCGCTCTCTCAATGAGGTCTATGAGTTAAAACTTGATGGAAGAGAAACGGGAAGTATTATCCAGCAGGTGCTACGAGACGGCTTACTGATAGTCAATGATGTGGGAGTCTTAGAGGAATATGATAGTGTTCTTCTGCCGCAGGAAGATATTTGCGCATTCATTAGCTTAGCATTGAGTAGCAAGAGTCGTAAAAGGCCGCTTGGTATTATTACCTTTTACTTCAAATATCCGCGTGAGTTTAGTGAGAATGATCTCGAAACATTTCGTGCGTATGTAAAATCGGCATCATTCTTGTTGCAAGCAACATGGCAAGAGTGTCACTATGAGGAAGTTGCACGCATCGGACAAAATATCAATCATCATCTTGCTACCCCAGAGGATATCTTTAGAGAATTGAATTCATTTATTAAGAATATACTAGATGAAAGCCATACTCTTTTATTAGCTGTGTATCACCAACAGACCGGATTGATAGGTTTTTATAGAGAAGAAGCAGGGCGTTTGATAACAATGAACGAACTTATGGGAGGTGCCTGTGAGTATGTTATAAACACACAAAAGTCGATACATATTCAACAATTAAGCAAGGAAAGAGAACATCTGCCGTATCAAGTCATCAGAATACCAGAGACAGATGTCAATGAATCGCTTATTTTTGTACCAGTCACGCTACGTGGGGTGTCTCTTGGCGTTATCTCTATGCAGCATGCTTTACCCGATTCATATGACGAGAAAGATCTTTTTCTTCTCAGATTGCTTGCAACCCATATAGCCCTCGCGCTCCATAATATGAATTTATACAATAATCTTCGTCGACTTAATGAGGCTGGGCGTTTGCTTACGCAGCAACCCGACTCAGAACAAGCACTCTCAAAAACTGCACAACATATATTGGCCGCGACGAGTGCCGATGTTGTCGTACTCTATCCTTACGATGCGCGACTGCGACAATTCATTTTACCTCCTGTTGTAGCAGGAGCAGTTCAAGCCGCCTCAATACATTCAATGTCTTCTAAACAACCTCTTGTTGCAGAACTTGTGCTGCGTAACGATAAAACAATTTTTGCAAAAGAAAGTGTTGATGTTTATAAGCAATTACAGGTTATAATAAAGCATAATAACTTTCAGAAGCGAGAATAGATGGCATCAGTTGCAGTAACCACGCTGAGAGATAGAGATGAGCCAGTAGGAGTACTCTATGTCAATTTTCATCATGCTCAGTATTTTGATGCAACACAAATGCTCTTGATAGAAGGTCTAGCTTCTTTTGCGGCTATTGCGGTTAGAAATGCCCAGGTTTATGGTAATTTAAATGTACGTCGCAGGACTGAACTAACGATACTCCAGAGTATTGATCGGGAACTCAGCCGTATTCTGGAACTCGAACCCATTCTCAACAGTATTTTACAGGTAGCAAACGGACTACTCAAGGCAGAATATGCCTCGATTATGCTCTATAATCCTCAAACCCTCTTGCTCAAGACGACTGCTGTATTAGGGCCTAATGCAAATAATCGTTTGAATACAGCCATACATATGCAAGAGGCCAGAGGCATTACAAGGTTAGTATTGAAGAATAAGCAGCCTGCTCTCGTCAATAATGTGAATGATCCCCACGTGCAAGACATTTACTACCGCTATAATGAAGATGTGATTTCCGAGCTTGACGTACCTCTTCTTGATGGAGAAGAAGCTATAGGCGTACTCAATTTTGAGAGTACTCGAGTAGGAGCTTTTAGCGAGGAAGATAAGTCCTTCTTGCTCAATCTGGCTGGGCAAACGGTGCTTGCAATTAAAAACGCTCAATTATATGAGCGTGAAAGTAAACTTGCTGAAGAGCGTTTGGAGTCAGAGAAGCGAGCACTGTCAGCAGAAGAAATGAGTTCGCTTGGACAGCTTGCTTATGAGCTCACACATCGCGTGGGTAACGACCTGGGCCTGGTCGAATCCTACGTCAATGATATTTGTGATGTATTAGGAGCAGAAGTTTTAGAAAATAGTGTCATTGTCGAAAAGTTCGGAAAAATTGTGCGCTCTGCACGTAGAGTGCTTGACTTGAGCCGAGACCTCAAGTATGAAATGATTAAAACAGGGAATGGATTGGCTGATCAGCCAAAAGTGATCCACCCAAGTACGCTGTTCGATGACGCTCTGGAGGAATTTAAAGACAAATTTGCTGAGCATCCGGAAATCCAGGTGAGAGTAACTACTGCAAATGACGTAGGTTTTGTCTGTATACGGCGCAGTTCAATTTTGAATCTCTTGCATAATCTCATTCTTAATGCCATTCAAGCAATGCCTGATGGTGGCATACTGACTCTTCACGCATACAATAGTAGTACATCTATTGCGCTCGCGGTCAGTGATACTGGGGTAGGGATTCCACCGGAGAACCAGTCGAGAGTATTTGAGCTTTCCTTCTCTTCCAAAGGAAGTTCCGGATTTGGACTATGGAGCGCTCTGCGTAATGCTCGTAGAAATAGTGGGAAGTTGAATGTGGTAAGTCAGCCGGGGCAGGGTACGACATTTACGTTACTTTTGCCGAAGATCAATGAAGAAACGCTATAGGGCACAGATATATAAGTTTTGGTGAGAGGAAAAAACACTATGGATGTGTTTATAAAACGAGGACGTATTCTGGTTATGGATGATGAAGAAGCATGGCGCGATGAGTTAGCAGAAACTTTGCGGCGTAACGATTTTCTGGTCGATACAGCTTCAACGGCAGAGTATGCCATAAAACTTCTAGATGAAGGCTTTTACCATCTTCTTGTACTTGATTTATGCATGGATGAAATGGATCAGGCGAATGAAGGCGGAATAACGTTGTTAAAGGAACTAGAGAAGCGCGGCCTCAGTGATGCTACCAGAGCAGTTATGCTCTCTGCACATGGAACCAGGGAGCAGATGCGGGATGTTTTCAAAGACTACAAAGTTGCCGATTTTTTCTTTAAAGACCAGTTTAATAACCGTACGTTTGTAAAAGATGTGCACCGTATCTTCTTCAATGATGTAAAGATAAACTTACAACTCGATATCAACTGGCAAGCACCATATAGATTAGAAAGAGCCATAAGGGATATTCTGATTGATGGCCAGCGTGTGGAGGATGGAAAGCCTTTCCAGCAGCGTATTTTAGAAGAATTTGTGGACCTTCTATGCCGACTCTTTCATCAGGCAGAAAGTATTCTTGTACAGGAACTCACGCGCGGGAAAAGTGGAACAGGGGTGTTGCTCATTACTCCCTTCTATCCTGCAGCAGGTCCTGGACGCACCATTGTGATGAAATTTGGTGATACTCACCAAATAGGTGAGGAGTACCAAAACTTCAAAGATTATATTGAGTCATTTGTTGGTGGTGGACGTAACACAACAGTACTCAATGTACGTCATACACCCTATCTTGGGGGTATTGTTTACTCTCTACTTGGCCTTGCAGGCGAAGATTTAGAAGATTTTGGGAAATTTTATGAGCATGCTGACATCATCCAGATCAAAGAAGCCTTGGAGCATCTTTTTATGAAGACTTGTAATACGTGGTATACTAATCTCGGTTACCAGCGTCTGCACGACCTGACGAAAGATTATCGGCAACTATTGGGTCTCACCTCTGAACGGCTTAGTCAGGCTCTTGAACGGCTCAAAGTAGCTCAAAGTAGGACAAAGCTCCGTTTTGACACTTTACCAGGGAATTCCACTTTTACTAACCCTGTAACCGCAATTGATGGGATACATATGACAGAGGCTACATATGTATGTATTACACATGGAGATTTTAATCCCCAGAATATTCTTGTAGATAACTTTGAAAATGTATGGCTGATTGATTTTCAAAGAACTGGACGGGATCATATTTTCCGTGATATTACCGCACTTGACTCAGCGATTCGCTATCAGTTGCTTATAAACGAGTTTGCAACGTTGGAAGAGCGTTTAGAAATGGAACAGGTATTAATGGGTGCCAACCATTTCTGTCAATTGGATGATTTGCTCACTCAGTTCTCTTCAGCGAATCAAGCTCTGAGAAAAGCCTATTCTGTAGTTGTGCATTTGCGTATACTGGCTCATCGGTTAGTCCCGCAAGCTGCCAATGACAGTATGAGGGATTACTATATAGCACTACTGTATCACGCACTGAATACTACATGTTCTTATTCTCTGTCAGTTGGACAACGAGAACATGCTTTACTTTGTGCCTCTCTCCTTGTGGATAAGCTAAATCTTTAACTAAAGGCTACCGATTTCCGCAAGATTTTCCATATTAAAACAGCTTTTAGAATAGAACGCTCAAGAAGAATCAGGCGTCATTGAAATCATCGGATCGTGTTTCACCGTTGCATCATTGTAGGGGAGAAACCCGATCAGTGAGAAAAAGGACTGGCAACAACAATATTTGCATGAAAAATAGCAAATGATCGTGTTGTCAACTTGATTTACCAGTAAGAATACGTTGCTTCACAACATTTATTCCATTCGTTCTAATTGAAATACTTGTATCATTTTTACATTTGCCTCTTCCCAACGACCTTTCATGATTAGAAATTGTGCATAGCTTCTGAGTAGGAAAATCCATTCATCCAATTGTTTCCTTGAAGTTTGTTGTCCTATTATCTCCTCTAGCGCACTCTCTGCTGCTTGATACCAGAACTCTACCTGGATGTCTTTTCCTTGAGCAAGGTAAACGACAACTAGAGCAAATATGTTATGTGCTAATTCGGGATCTTTTGGCTTCTTCGTTTCCAAACTCTGTCGAAGCAGTTGTTCTGCTTGTTCATACTCCTTCTTTTTCAGGGCAATCCTGGTAAGTAGTGTATAAGCGCGAATCACTTCTGGGTGATATGGTCCAAAAGCACCTTTAAATCCCTTGAGTGCCTGATGAATAAATTCTTCTGCCTCCTCAATTGCATCCAGGTATAGGTAGGATTTTGCCACGGTAATCAATTCCTCCCATACCAAAGGGTGATCCTCTCCTAAAACGCCTCTCAAAAGGATCAATGACTGTTGGTAGTGGTATTTTGCCCGTTCTGCATCCTTCTGGTAACTATAGATGCCAGCCAGAACCGAATGGAGATCTGATGCTATGAGCGGTTCTTGTTCGACATGTGAGAGTAGGCTCTGAGCAAGCCCACATGCCTGATTCAATTCTTCTCGTTCCATGAAGGTATGTACCTGATCTAGGAGTTGATGTAGTGAGGTACCACCAGCAATTTGCTTTTCCAATGTCAGAGCCTGCTGTTGAAAGAATTCTGATTGTGTTTGGTTTCCTGTATCCATATAGAACTGGGCAAGTTGCAACAGTTCTCTGATTGTTTCAGAAAGATGGGACCCAGGTAATATTTCGTACATTTTATTTGCTTTGTGCAAAATTGGCTCTGCTTCTGAAAAGAAACCCCGTTCTCGCAAATTGAAGCCTACGAGCGAGAGGAGATGAGCACTCTCCTCGGACAATAAATCCCATTGTTCAATAAGTTGAGTACAGATCCAGGCCTGGCGGAAGTAGTGTTCATCAGAATGCCACATATACGGAGCTGAAAGAGAGAAACCTCTCTCGACGACCCGCGTGGTTTGTTCACCCCAGAAACGTCGTGTGCTATCATCCATTTCATCCTGAAGGACAGCTTGTATGAGGCGATGGATTGAAAGCATCTTCCCTTCGTCAAAACGTTTCACAAGAGAATAGTTGAGGAGCACTCTGCAAGTATCATCAAACTGAAATCTATCTCCTGTCAATTGACATTGCTCCTGGTTCAGAGCTTGTGCTCCTTGCAACACAAGATCGATCGGGATAAAGTCAGGGTCCAGGCAGCTACACAGATTGAGTAGATCAGAGGCAGCAGCTAGCCGTTGTTTCACATGGCGAAATGAGATGAGCCATGTTGTGGCAACTGATTCCCTATACTCGGTATACATCCCATGATACTTCCCTTTTCGTTGTAAGAGTTGTTTACGGCTATTTTCATATAATTGTTGGTAGTCAGCTAAGCCACAACCTGTTTCTTCAATATATGCCGCAGCTTGTTCGATCGCGAAGTGGAAGACCACCTAGACAGCTAGAAAGTGCGAGCGCTCGATCTCGTTTGGCAGTATCGTCTGGCTCTCCTGTTTCAAGTGATACTAGCAAATCCGATCGGTGAAGCAGTAATTGTGCCCCTTCTTCTGGCTGCATCTCCTCTAATGGAAAATTCTGAGCAAGGTTTGTAATTGCTTGCGCACGAGTAGTCAGGATAAGAGAACCGCCCTTCAAGGTTAAAAGGGAATGCCGTGTCTTCATACCTGCTTCTGTGTTCTTAATATCCTTCGCGTCAAGACCCCCTTCCATATTGTCGAGAATAAGGAGCCAGCCGTTATTAGTGCTCAACCACTGTATAACCTCATTAAAAATTTGTTGTTGTCTGGGCTTACGCTTTTGTGCCTCTGCTACTTGTAGAAGTTCCCCAATGCTCACAATATCGCTCAATGTCTCTGAATTTACCCAGAAGACAGCTGTATAATGATCACGATATGTATAGGCGTACTCAAGTGCAAGTTGTGTTTTGCCTATACCGCCAAGACCACTGATGGCTTGGCGAGATGCCCCCTTTTCATCTGCAGTTAGACGTGTATGTAGCCGGTGGAGGAGTTGCTTATGGTCAATAAAGAAAGGATTGTGATCGTATGGTACATGCCAGAACGTATTATCGGAGATCTGTGACGTATCATGCGACGTAACATCCTCTGTTATGAAGCCCAATGCCACAGCATCTATGCCAAAAAGTTCACACAATTGACGCTGAAAATGGCGACTTGTAATACCGACTCCACGCTCCCACCGACTCACTGTAAACTCGTTGGTTCCCACTTTCCCCGCAACAAAGCGCTGTGTCCAGCCACGTTTCTCACGCTCGTCTCGTAATTTTGTATTTGGCTTTGCCATAGTCATCACCTATATTCTTCATTTCTACCTTATAGAGAAGAAGAAATGTATAACTTCAGAAACTTCCCTGTCATTACAAGGTCTTAGATGGTATCCGCGAGTGTACGTATAGTAAACCCCAATTATAAGTTCTTATTGTGTTCTTGCTAATCGGTAACGCTACAACAAATTTGTCGCCTATTATACGACTCATAAAGACTTATGAAGACTTGTTGTGACTCATATACGATCTATATATAGACTTGGTTATAGGCCATACTTACTACAAGCCCTTTGAAAGAGCTATACAGACAATTAGAGATACAGAAAGGACGCAGTAGTATATGCAGAACAAACAAGATACTCCAAGCCCATCATTGTTGTTGACAATTCCCCAGGCCGCTAAAAGCTTAGGGATTTCTCGTGCCATGGTGTATTCACTAATCGCAAAGAGAAAAGGACCACCCGTCATTCGGTTAGGAAGATCAGTCCGTGTATCTGCGGCTTCTTTACAAAAATGGATTGAAGAGCAGGAGCAGAGCACAATAAATTGCCAGGACGATGTAGGTGATATCAAGAGAACAATAGAAGCGAGATAAAAGAGAGAGCAATGTCTACACCATCGATACCCAATTCCCAGCGATTGCTGGCTTTAGAGAAACACGCTGAGCAATGGGCACTGACCATTCTGCGCGGAGCCACATTTACCGATTGCCTTAAGATCAATGGCATTGCACCTGCCTGTGAGATTGTGACGCCAGAAGGGAAAACTGTCACAATTCGTGGAAGTGATGTCTACGATCACAGGACATGGAAGAAATTTCTTGCCAGTATCAATCAGGATGAGGACATCTATCAATTAACAGATGTAAAGGAACATCTGGCGGAACAGTACAAAACGTGGTTGCTTCGTGAGCATACGGCACGCTACCGTGCCCTCGCCACCGAGGCCGATCTCGGGTGGCTCGAACGCGTTATTACTCTGGCGGTGACCCGGCATATCATGGAGCAGAAATATGCAGCCTATACGTCGCAGGGGCTGGAGACCTTTGCTGATCCACGCACGGCAATTGAAATGGGCAATCTGCTTTTGCTTAATCACGTTGCCAGGGAGATTGCCCGATCTGTTCATCACATTATCAAGGAACCAGCACAGGCACAGCAACTTATTGAGCAGTTCTACGAGGAACACTTTCGCCATATGCAGGCACAATCACTCTTAATGCATGAATCATTAGTATCAGGGGCCATTGCACCATTGGCGCTCACGGCTCAGAAGGAGGAAGAACAGCGTGGATGAAATGATCTCTGCGCCATTTGACTATCATACGCTTGACATCGAGACTCGTCAGTTTGTACAACAGAAGGCCGATGAGACACATGGGCTGCTCAAGCGAACAGCAGAGCACATTCTTCGTGTTGGACAAAATCTTAAAGCGGTCAAGGAGAAATTGCCCCATGGGCAGTTTCTCCTCTGGATCGAAGCAGAGTTTGAGATGTCACGCTGGACTGCCAACAATTTTATCCATGTGGCAGACAAGTTAGAAGACAAATGGAGAAATTTTCACCATTTGCCGATCAGTGTGCTCTATGAATTGGCAGCTCCTTCGACATCGGAAGAAATCCTGGCCCAGGTACAAGAAGGGTCTCTTCCTCCAACCCTCGAAGCAGTCAAAGAAGCTAAAGAAGCTGAACGCGTTGCCAGAGAGGCAGAACGACAGGCGCGTGTCGAGGCTGAGAGGATACAACAACAGTTTTCTGCTATCCACGAAGAGATCCTGGAAAAACAGACAACGATCGAGCATCTCTCTCATCAGATCACACAGCTTCAAGAGCATATTGCCGATCAGGTATCTCCAATTGTGGAGATCAAAGAAATTGAGAAGTTCGTTGTGCCACCAGAAGTCACAGCTCAAGTGAAGAGCCTGCAACAGCAATTATATACCTTGACCCAACAGCGCGATGTGCTCACCCAACAGGTCATTCAACTGGGGACAGAAGCCAAGGCCGCTGCCCAGAAACGCGGAGAGGGCGAGCAGGAGCGTCACATTCGTCTCAATTGGTATAAAGCGACGAGTGAATTCCGATCAAGCGTCACGAAAATTCTCTCGCAATGGCCTTCGCCATTAGATCTATTGGCATTTGAAGCCGACGATTGGGTGCGCCTATCTCAAACGAAAGAGCTGGCTCGCCGTTTTCTGGATGAGTGTACCGCACTTACTCAAGAAAAAACAGTTGACGGTACGACTACATATACAGATAAGGAGACAACATAAAGTGAAAACTTCTCCTGGGCCTCCACAGGCGCACACAATAAAGGAAGAGCGGCACCAGCACCTTCGTACATTTGCCTCACTCAAGTGGTATGAGGAAGTCATCACCTTTTTGTTTAATTTTGCGGCGAAGACATCTGAAGTGTTGCTCGCCGCAGGATTAATTGTGAGTACAGCAAATTTCTTAACCGATGGGAAGGTCATGGGAAACAGTGCAGGGCTTGCAACTGCATGGGCATGGGCACAGGCATTAGCAATTGATAGCAGCTTAGGAGTCACCTTCTCTTACATTTTCTCAAGCATCAAATATCATGATTGGATCAAAGCATTATGCTACAGTCTCTTAACGTTATTACTCGCAATTGTCGCTGGAACGATTACTAATATCGATACGTTCAGCCATGCAATCCATATCACCATAGCCAATGCGACCCTACAAATGGGACTTGATGTCAAGTTGTTGACGACAATGCGAGCAATTGCAGTGGTTGGATTTGTGCTGATGAGTCGCCTCAAAGATATCTCCTTCAAGGAGCTTTATGAAGTGGCACCTCCCGAGAGCTATCCTTCCGCCCAGGAACCACCGACGCCTGAAGAGGTTAAGAGAACGACAGTACTGATACAAACGTTCATGAAAGAGATACTGGCACAACAAGGAAACGACGTTTTTCCAGAAGTGTTACAAGAAATATCACAGCAACGAATAACGGCTCTTTCTTCCCAACAGAATGAAAAGAGCGAAAACGAAGAAGAACAACAAGAGGATCTTCCAGAGGAGCGAGAAATCAGACTGATGCATGCATATCAGGATTTAGAAACAGAAGGGAAGCGCATCTCTGGTCGTGCTCTGGCTGCACGCGCACATGTTCGCCGAACAACCTGCAACCAGTGGTTAGCAACGCATCATCCTGAAATTACAAATGATGAGTCAGAAGAGGAATAAAAATATGAGCAATGATAAAGAGTAAAAGGGAAATAACTGAATAATGAGATCATTTCCTCAACGGCGACAGCTCGATTTCCCTCCAAAAAGTACTTCCACTTCAAAGAATGCCCACTCTATGGTACGATAAAAGTGTCTGCTAGACTCCTAGCTGGGCACATATAAAAGGAGTGCCCTTATGACAAAACGCGGAAATGGCGAAGGCTCGATTTACCGGCGTAAAGACGGTCGCTGGACAGCAGAAATCACACTTGAGGGAGGAAAGAGCAAATTCCTCTACGGAAAAACCAGAAGGGAGGTTCAAGAAAAGCTCAAGACAGCCTTGTATGAGCAACAGAAGGGGATGCTTGTCACTGGCCCCCAACAAAAAGTCGGACATTTTCTCACCCATTGGTTGGAGGATGTGCATAAACAGAGTATTCGTTCGCGAACCTATGAACGATATGAGGAGATTATACGGTTGCATCTGGAACCAGGCATTGGACATCACCAACTTCAAAAGCTTACACCGCAACATCTTCAGTTGTTTTACAAAAAGAAACTAGAAGAAGGTCTTTCGGCCACGACAGTGATCAGCTTTCATAACGTGCTGCACAAAGCTCTGGAAACCGCTGTGCGTTGGAATCTCATTGGACGCAATACCTGTGACCTTGTTTCACCTCCCAGGAGAAAACGGTTTGAAATTCAGCCACTCAATATGCATCAAATTCATCAACTCCTTGCAGTCGCGCATGGACACCGACAGGAAGCATTGTTTATTCTGGCCCTGGCGACTGGAATGCGACGAGGAGAGTTGATTGCACTCAAGTGGCAAGATCTTGACCTGGAGCGGGGGGCATTACAGGTACGCCGTATTCTTACCAGGATTCCGAGCAAACTACCGGGTAAGGGATTTGAGGAAACCGAGCCAAAGACGGACAAAGGACGCCGTGGCATTGTTCTTCCAGCTTTCACCGTAGTAGCACTCAAGCAACATCGGCTCAAGCAATTGGAAGAAAAGCTCAAAGCAGGTCCAGCCTGGCAAGAGCATGACTATGTGTTCTGTACCTCGATCGGGACCCACGTCAATCCGACGAGAGATGTTCTTGATGTGCTCAAGTCCTTCTTGGAACAAGCGGGACTCCCAGATATCCGTTTCCATGATCTACGTCATAGCTCAGCAACGATGCTTTTAGGTATGAAAGTGCATCCAAAGATTGTCCAGGAAATTTTGGGACACAGTCAAATTAATATCACCATGGACATCTACTCGCACGTGTTACCGACGATGCAAGAGGAGGCGATGAACATGATCAATGAGGCATTGAAGTGATAATCCATACTTCCTGTCAAAGTTCCTGTCAAAGCTCAATGGTGAAGAGCAAGAAGGGGCGTAAAGGTAGGTGTGAAGGGGACTGAGGGAATGGGAAAGACAGTACAGGGTTCGAATCTCTCCACCGGCATGAACCCGTCTCCAACGTCCGCTGACGTTCATCCCAAGCTCAATTTACGACACTTTCACCGTTGCAATTCGTCGTTTTTCGCTGAAAATCGCGGGCGTTGCTACACTGTTGCTACATGAAGTAGCGTCGTTTTTTCTCTTCCAACCTCCTAAAATATCTACACCAAACATACCTTCATGCTGATCTCTAACACACGTCTTTCAACCATCCGCCGTTCGACCAATATTTCTAGGTCTCTATGAGCCGTTCGGTCTGATATTTCTCTACTGAGTGAACGATATGGTACACTAGTCAAAAAGGAAGAAGAGATTTTCATGGCAGCGAAGCAAACATCAATCTCTCATGTACTGACCACTTTCGTCGTCGTTCTCGTGGTTATCGTGGATCAATGGACAAAGACGCTGGTTGTCGAGTATCTTGGTCCGCCAAACAGTGGACACATCGTTCCAGTTATTGGAAACTATCTAACGCTCTATTACATTCAAAATAAAAGCTCTGCCATGGGATTGTTCACCAATGGCACACTTTTGACGCTCCTCATTACCATTGCTATTGTTGTTCTGCTTTCTCTTTATCTGCGCATGCTTCATTCAGGGCCACGTGCCTATCAACTGCTCTTTGGTCTCGTTCTGGGAGGAGCGATTGGAAATGTGATTGATCGAGTTCGTTATAGTGGTTCTGTGGTTGATTTCATCTTCTTTCGTCTCCCCCAATTGCGTTTTCAATTCTACATTTTCAATGTTGCAGATATGGCTATTTCGATTGGGATTGGTTTGCTCCTTCTCCTGGTCGTGTTCGCGGGTCTCCGCAGAACTAGGCCGACAGTGGGAAAAATGGATGCTGCCAGCATCTCAGGACAACATAACTCAAATAATACCTGAACTGAAAAGGGTATATTGTATCCGCCATCCTTCCGCCACATTCGCTAAAGAAGTGTTGTTCATGCTGAATTACCCTTAAAAAGGGGTAATTCAAGCGTGTATACTATCATCTATCCGCCATAGTTAACCGCCATATTCGCTACAGCTAACGGCCAGATGCTCTACGAGATATGCCATTTCGGCTACAATAGTAGTACTTACAAGAAAAGGTGGCGTGCTGAAAAAAAGAAACCAGTTTTTCATTGAATCTGACCGCCTGTTAAAAACACAATGATCCTGATACTGGAGTGCAATTCAAGCCGAGAGGATATAAGATCCAATTTGCTGGGAGCCTGACACTGAATAGGCCATTGCAACCAGCACAGGCGGGATACCTGAAGCGCTTTTTCCAGACACGCAGGGTAACGTGTTCGGTCGAACACCTTTCGGATATCCCCGATGCCCTCAGAGCGGCAGTTGGTCTTCCTCTGGGAGCCGAGGGAGCCTATTTTGTCGGCATCGACTTCGACAAAGAGCAGCTCCGACAACCCATTGTGCTCAAGATAAACAAGCCTCCACAGGGACAACCTGATTTATGGTGTCGTTGGAGACTCGATCCCGATAGCATAACACTCAGATATACGGCTACGCGTAACCTTTTCCTCTGTTCTGCCTGGTTGCAGTACCTGCTTGATCATTTTCTTCTCCCATGGGGCTACCAACTAGACGGTGAGATCTTCTGGCAGGGAGATGATGCAGCCGATCGTGGCAGTATCATTGTGAAGGCAAGCATTATAGAGCATCATCTTCAACAGGAAAAGAGGAGAACGCAGCTTGCCCTCCCTCATGAACCCATTTTGTGTGTACATCGCGATGCACAGGAGACGAGGCTTGTCTGTCAGCATCTCGCAGGTCAAAATCCTGAGAGTTCCGATTCTCAATGGTTCACTGGCAAAGGGCAGCATTACGATCTGATCTGTCAGCAATGTACAACAAACGTGAGGGCTGGCGAGACTTCTCTTGAGCTGCGGCAGATTTGCTGGCGGTGCTACAAAGAACTGCATGAAGAAGGAGATTGGGAAGGAATTGCGGGTCGGCCAGAGATCGTGGTACACTCACCTCCTCTCAGCATGACACAACAACACGTCCCCTTCCCACTCACTGTTCCACTCCTGGATCTTCAGCCTATCAACACAAGCCAGGAAAGTGCCTGGATTGCTCTTACCACTGAAGGTGATCTTATTGGCGTCAATCTCACCACCCAGACGGTAACACATCTCGTACATCTACCCGACTCTAAGCTTGATATGACCCAGCAGGTAGCACTCCATCTGGCACCTGCTGGGAATTTCCGCGGCTCTTGTGAACACAAAAGGGCAATACGGCATAGTTATCAACCTGAATACAGGAGCAATGACCATGCCTCTGGAGCGCGATACCCACCATATCGAGCACTCAGTGTTCCCTCTCGCTTTTTTTGAGTATCATGATCGTCTGTTCCTGGTTCATGGCACTGAATGGAATCGCCTGGATATTTCTGATCCTGGCATGGGCGAACTGATAAGCAAACGACCGACGCCGTTCTATCAGCGAGAGTACCCAGGACCAGAGCATTATCTCGACTACTTTCATGCGGGCCTGAGCGTCTCTCCTCATCAGGAGTGGATTGCTGACAACGGGTGGGTCTGGCAACCCGTTGGGATCGTCACCACCTGGGATCTGCGTTGCTGGCTGCAAGAAAATGTGTGGGAATCTGAGGATGGTTCCTCACATCGCTCACTTTGCCAACGTGATTACTTCTGGGATGGGCCTTTGTGTTGGATTGATGGACAGACGCTGGCAGTTTGGGGTTATGGAGAGGATGATGAATGGCTCATTCCCGCATTACAGTTCTTTGATGTTCGTACAGGCAAGGAAACTGGCTGGTTTGTAGGGCCTGAAAAGGGGACATTGATTTTCGATGAATATCTGTTCTCGCTCTCTCAAGAGCATGGTGTATCGGCGTGGGATGTTTCGACAGGGGAATGTGTTGGAGCGTTTCCCGACTTTCGTCCAACACACTATCACCAGGGGGCTAAACAATTCTTGCACGTTGATGCCCAGAATGGCAGGGCTCTCGTGGGCGCATTCACATAATGGTGCTGGCCTTCTTAAAGGATCGTCGGACAAGAAGGGGGTCAGTCAGAAAACGCTGCTGTTCTCTTCTCAATGACACAAAACTCTGCTATCATTTACGATAACAACGAGTTCTCGCCCTATCTTTTAGGGCTTATTCATAGGCAAGAGGAAGCCAATGGCGCAAAATAGTGCATTTGGGAAAAATGGAGTCGCTATTTCACCAGAAATCCAACATATGGCGATGAAGAATGAACTTGGCGCACTCTGCAAAATCTATACAGTTCCAGAACAAAACACTGTTCCCTTTGGAGTCGGTATCCTTTGTATCGTTTTTAGCTGTAGCATTGTTCCTTTTATCTTTTTCGCAAATCCTCCTCCTCTGGGATTTCCATAGCAGGGGTCACCTTTTTACTTGTAGGATGTCTCATGATCCTCTTATCGAGAATATATCCTCGCTGGCATGTTTATCTCTGGCAATATGGTTTCTTATCTGAAAAAGGCCGGATACGTCAGGTTGTTCGGTGGGATCACAGAGAAATCTCTTCAGAGTCAGACCAATGCTCAACACTTCATCCGTTGTAAGATCTCTTGCCAAGATGGCCACAAAATCACAGTAAGTTCCGCCTTCCCGGAGATACAGGAATTCATGGATAGTGTATTTGAGGCATTTGCACAGCAGTGTGCATCGCAAGATCTCATCATTGCTCCTCCCAAAACGATCAGAGCATTCACAGATATCAAACTCGATCGAAAAGGAATTAGCAATGGGCAAGAAACGCTACCCTGGCATGAAATCCAGGAATTTCTCATCAAAGATGGGAAGATTTTTCTTCGCAAGACTGAAGAATAGGTCCATGGACCAGGACAATCTTTGTGGAGATATTCAACACCGTTCCCGTGACGGAATGGGAGCATCGCGCTTACATGAGAACCACAACAGCATCAACAAACCATAGAAATACCATAACAACAATGAAAGAAACGATATGAGAAAGCTTCAGTATTGTCTGGTTGATGTCTTTACTAATCGTGCCTTCGGCGGCAATCAGCTCGCCGTTTTTACGGACGCACGTGATCTTTCTCCTGATATCATGCAAGCGCCTGCCAAGGAACTCAACCTCTCGGAAACAAGTTTCGTGCTTCCAGCACACGATCCAGCGCATGATTATCACGTTCGTATTTTTACGCCCGCCGTTGAGCTACCCATGGCAGGGCATCCTACCATAGGAACCGCCTTTGTCCTCGCCCAGAAGCAGTTCATTCAGACGATTGAACCAGAAACGATCCTCACATTTGAAGAGGGAGTCAGCACCATTCCTGTAACCCTCAAAGTGCAAGCAGGCCAATGCCAATCGATCCAGATGCGCCAGCCACTCCCCACCTTTGGGACAACCTACTCCGAGAGAACCGCTATCGCCGAGATGCTTTCACTTGATCTAGCGGATCTTGATACGGCGCTCCCACTTGAAGTTGTTTCTTGCGGCTTGCCATTTTTCTTGGTCCCGATCAAAACCCTGGCCGCAATGCGGGCCATCCAGTTTCGTCGCGATGTCTGGGAACGTGTGCTGCGAGATTTTGAAACACCCCATCTCTTCGCATTCACACCAGAAGTTGAAACCGCAGGCTCAACGGTGCATAGTCGTATGTTTGCTCCGGCGATGGGCATCGCAGAAGATCCAGCCACTGGAGCGGCGAGCGGACCATTGGGATGTTATCTTGTACGCCACGGAAGAGCAACCTCCGACAGAAGCATGGAGATCATCAGCGAACAAGGGTTTGAAATGGGATGCCCAAGTTTCATCCAGATCACGATCGAGCACAAAGGAAAACATATCACAGGCGTACAGGTCGGTGGACAATGCCACTTTATGGGAGAAGGGTTTATCGAACTGCCTTAGAGAGTGATATCCTTACAAAGAAAAGCAGGAATGCGCTGTATGAGAGATGCTATCGCATGAAGGAAAGAACGTCATGGAAAAGAGAGTCCAATTTGACTTTGAAATCGAGTTTACTAATGGTGGAGGAATACAGGGACAGGGCTTTCGTCTGGATATTGCAGGTGATGATATCACTGATCAGGAGCTTGCGGATTCCCTGGTCCGTGATATGCGGTTGCTCATGGTTGAGAAGGTTTATATTCATACGAAAACTATTCTTGCTGAGAAGCATAAACGCCCCCTCATCGATACCGGGTTGGGAAGCGAGAAGTTCGTCGATTTGAGCCATCGCATTGAGCATGGGTTAGTAACCTATAAAG
>CAVUVQ010000012.1:0-7754 GCA_963744875.1 uncultured Chloroflexia bacterium
AGGATTTTTGAGATGGCACTACTATATCACAGACTTCCCGATGATTCGAGTCCTCATGTATCCCTGTTGCAAAGACATTCCTGCCGATAAGAAAGTGCAAGAATTTAATAATGTCTCCATATCTGGAGATGACCATTTCGCATAAATAGTTCGTGGGAGGACATACAATGATCTCGCAGCTTCACACACAAGTGGATGAGTTAATACAATTGCAGAACGCCTATGAAGAACTGCGCATTGCCTATGAGCGTGAGGTGCAATACAAAGATAAATTGCAAAAAGAGTATAATGAGCTAAATATTATAATGCGGCACCAGCAAAAGATGTTTGCGATGGTGAAGGATTTATATGGGGAGCAGGTGCAGGCGGCTGTAATAGATCCTGTGACAGGTTTGCCTAATCATCGGGTAGTGATGGGTAAGATTGATGAAGAGTGGCAACAATGTCAGCAATTGCAGTGCGGATGTGCCATTCTATTTATGGACCTGGATCACTTCAAGAGCATCAATGATACCTATGGACATCGCGTGGGAGATGCCGTCCTGCAAGAGGTCGCCCGGCGTCTACGTATCAATCTACGCCAGGAAGATTTCGTCGGGCGTTATGGTGGCGAAGAATTTACCGTGGTGTTACACGATACGGGGATGGAAGGTGCTGTGCAGATAGCGGAGCGATTACGTATGGAAGTTGCAGCATTGCCCTGTACCTGGGAAGTCGAGGAGACGCAAGAGATAGTGGAGATACCTGTGACTACCAGTATAGGTATCTCCATTTATCACGAGCATGGGGAGACGCGTGAAGCACTGATCGAAGCCGCTGACAAGGCGATGTACAGGGCTAAACATACCGGACGCAATCGTGCGTGTCTGGCATGAAGAAGTTTCTCCTCCTAACTTTTTAACCAGGTGCCTAGTGTCTGGCGGAGAATAATATCACGCAGGACTATATCCATGAGTCCACTGCGCAATTCGAAGGCGGCTGCCAGTTCACTGTCCTTCCAGGGGGCTGACATCTGGCTAATAGTTTCCTTCCATCGTTCAAAAGATTTGCGCGGATGCAGGATCTCATCATGCTGGCTAAGGGCTGTGGACGCGTGCGGATTGCCTCCCCAGGTGACGGTTTTGATAATTTCTGGACGAAACCAGAGGACATAGCTCCCCTAATTTTTGAGATGGGAAGAACGAGCAAGCCACTGGCGATATCCTGATACTGTGTAGCTTCTGCGTAGAGACCTGGTAAAGAGGCCGTGTGAAACATGCTTTCATCGGTGTATCCTTGCAGCCATACGATCAGTTGCTTTACCTTGTCTTTGGGCGGGGTCTCTCCTAACGCCGCATAGCGGTCTTCAAAACATAATACAGCCCCTTGCGCATTTACCAGGTCCAGCACCTTCTGACCGTGTTTCATCAGACCATCAAAAGCGTTATCCTCTTTTGTAATGGATTGCAGGAGTTGTGTCTGAAGGGTTTTGATCTTCATCTCATAGGCACGATCTTCGTCGTTTTCTTTCGCGTAAAGCTGTGACAAGATGATGCGCCCAACCAGCTCGCATGAGGCGCGTATTTCGTAGGTGAGGTGCCTGGGAATGTTGTGATGACAGACGATCATACCCCACAGGGCATGCTCTTTCAGGAGCGAAATGGAGAGGGAAGCCTCAACTCCCATATTCTTAAGATACTCGATATGAATAGGCGAGACGCTTCGTAGCGCGGCAAAACTAAGGTCCAGGGGAGCATTGGTAAGTGGGTTGTTTGTGGGAACAATAGCAACTGGCTGGTAATCGACATTCGCAATCAAGCGCAACCAATTTTGCGTATAGAGCTCCCTGGCTTGCCTGGGTATATCCGAAGCTGGAAAACGGAGATCCATGAATGTGTCGACATCCTCGCGTCGATCCTCGGCGATAACGACCCCATTCCATTCCTGGTCGAACTTATAGACCATCACACGGTCAAATCCGGTCAACTTGCGAATCTCCTCCGCTGTAAATTGACACAGGGCGGTCAAACTACCAATACGTTGTAGCCTGGTAATGATCAGCTCGAATGCGTGATAAGATTCCCAGTACGAATAGCCCTGAGGAGTTGAGACGGGCTCCATTTCAAGGATCAACAGAGAATTAATGCGATGCACGCTTCCATCAAAAACCAGTCCTTTGCCCTGGACTGTGATATGCAGCTTGAGCGGGTTGATGAGTTGCAGTTCTGGCGAGAGCAGGCCTTTTTTTAGCTGCTCAATCTGTGCCTGTCCAAGCAGTACCGTCAGTTTTTGCTGGAGTAATGCTTCAGGAGGAGTGCCTAAGAGGCTCATCGTATTTGAGCTTATTTGCAGAATGGTTAAGTCTGGCTCCTGCAGTACGATGAGAATGCCGTGAGATTGAATAGAACCAGGGATCCGAATTGGTTCCTTTTCACAGTTGGCTAGATTAGTGGACTCCTGTATCGATGCAGTATTCATGGATGTTTCCTTCCTAATAAATGAAATGAAGAGGACGGCTGTGTGATGCGTTACGTCATGCTCTACCCTCTTCAAGCCACGCATTGAACTTAACAAACGTCGCATCAGCAGCTTGTAGCATCTGGTTTTCAAGCGCACTACTCAAGCATAAGTGGCAAGTACATGGCAAAATGTATTCCACATGCTGTTGGTCTCAGCGCCGTAACTGCAAAAATAGGAACAGCCAGTTGTCTGGTCCAGGCCCAATCTCTTTCTGATATGTCTGGCTATGATCTGTCCACCCAACGTGGCACCTTCAAGCACGTACAGGCAACCGAGTACATGAGCGAAATCTGGTAGCTCAGGCAGATCGGTACAGAGAGGCAGAAACGATGGATAACCTAATACATAGAGATCGTATTCCAGTAGTGGTATCTTTTTGCGACGGTCAAAATTGAGGAGAGAGAGAGGCCATTCTTTTCCATTTGCAATAAGCACTTCGAGTGGCTTATAAAAGCCCCACAGTTTTTGTAAAATGTCTCCGTACTCTTCCATTGAAAGATGAGCGTGTAGAATATCGATGTTCTTACTTGCACGCTCATGATGTATACATGTCCTTTGCTTCAGCTTCTCCAGAATAAGGGGCCTCACTTCGATTCTCATTATTTCTCCATTCCCTTTGAAAAAAGAGCACAATTATAGTGTAACCTTGTTACCAAGAGGTGCACACAAATAGAAAAGGATGTTGGAAACGTGAGCTTTCTGCTACACCTGCGTATCACTGTGCAACATGCACAGAAAAAGAGTAGAAATTACAATGAATTTGACTATTGAACATCACCAAGATTAAAAATACACTTAATGAAAGCACATTTTAGTGCATACTGCACAAACTCAATTCTCGAAGATGATGCGAGTGACGTGAGTGCACTCTCTGCAATGATGACCACCTTCCCCGGCATCCACGACGGTTGCATTTCCTCAGTGATTCTGTTGAGAGTTTAGTTTTATGGTACCCAGATGTATTCCATTGATGAATTAGAAGAGAGGAGGTGTTAGCACCCTTTAGCACTGCATACCCACTAAGGTTACGTAAAGAGATACGGTAGCACGTATGTTAGTACGACTTGTTGTTTAGACCATTAGAGAGTACATAGACGAGAAGGGAATCATGCAATGATCGAACGACAGACACCAGAAGAGCAAGCGGGTAGCACTACAAAAAGACGTTTCAATAATCTAGTCAACAACCCGGTGATGGAAGACTATTCGCTGCGTTATGCTCCCAGCACATTTAGAAAATGGAGCGAGTATTCAGTCGCAACGGCGGCGCTGGAGGTATTGCCTACCTGGCTGATTTCGCGATTGGAGCGTCAATCTTTGTCACCTATGGTTTTACTAGTGCGCTCTGGGCCGTTGTTGCGGCTGCGGTAGTCATCTTCTTAACGGGCATCCCCATCGCGTATTATTCGGCTCGATATAACATAGACATGGATCTGCTCACACGTGGTGCAGGCTTCGGCTATCTTGGTTCCACGATCACTTCTTTGATCTATGCCAGTTTCACCTTCATCTTTTTCTCCCTTGAAGGCTCGATTATGGCACAAGGGCTCAACCTGTACTTTGGGCTTCCATTGCCCTGGGCTTATCTCATCTGTGCTCTTTTGATCATTCCACTGGTAGTGTTTGGCATGACGCTGCTTTCAAAGTTGCAGGTCTGGACGCAACCAATCTGGCTCGTCTTACTGGTCCTCCCTTTTCTGACAATTCTCTTCAAAGATCCCGGCGCATATAGTGCCTGGACGCACTTTGCAGGCTCCTCGAAGGGCGCGGGCTTCAATTTCCTCTCGGTTGGTCTGGGAGCAGGCGTTGCACTCTCTTTGATTGCGCAGATTGGCGAGCAGGTCGACTACCTCCGCTTCATGCCTGATAAAACACCTGAGAATAGCAAACGCTGGTGGGTAGCGGTCATGAGTGCCGGTCCTGGTTGGGTCATTCTTGGTGCTTTGAAGCAACTAGGTGGCGGCTTTCTGGCCTTCTATATATTCGCGACAGCAGGAGCTACCCTGGCGGTTGAACCTATCCAGCAACTACTCAAGGGCTTTGGGGTGCTGATCCCTGTTTCGTTCCTGGCTCTGACAGTCGCGGTCTTCTTCGTAGTGCTTTCGCAGGTGAAGATCAACGTAACCAACGCCTACTCAGGCTCTTTATCGTGGTCGAACTTCTTTTCGCGTATCCTCCACTGGCATCCTGGACGCGTGGTCTGGCTCTTTTTAAACGTGGGTATTGCCTTGCTCTTAATGGAATTCGGCGTGTTCGGCTTCCTGAATGCGGTGCTTGGCTTCTATTCTAACGTCGCGATTGCCTGGATCGGTGCCGTCGTTGCCGATCTCGTGATCAACAAGCCACTGCTCAAATTGAGTCCCTCGTATATAGAGTTTCAAGCGGGCGCATCTCTATAGTATTAATCCGGTCGGCTTTGGCTCCATGCTCATCGCCTCAATCATCTCGGTTGTGGCTTTCTTCGGCGCATTCGGACCCGTTGCGCAGGCCTTCTCTCCCTTCCTGGCAATTCTGATCGCGTTCATCCTTTCTCCTGTGCTTGCAGTGCTCACGAAGGGCAAATATTACCTTGCCCGCCCCAATACTCTTGAGCATACTCCTGAGACGAAGGAGCTACGCGTGTTGAATTGTACCGTCTGCACAGATGACTATGAAGCACTTGATATGGCATATTGTCCTTTCCATAAGGGAGCTATCTGTTCCCTCTGCTGTACTTTGGAGAAGAGTTGCCACGATATGTGTAAGCACCAGGCGGTCGTGCAGGGCGCGTAACCCATGTCGTTATGGTGTGGTCTCAGGGCAATTTCATGATAATCTTGCCCTGGGCTATACATCATTGCTATTGTCGATGTGCCGAATGTTTGTTGTACACTCTATCCGCCAATAGTGAGAGTTAAGCGGAATATTCGGCCTGCTTGAGGTAGCCTCACATCAGGTGTCACAAATGTCACATTCCCCATGAAGCGGCCTGTAGAGAGGGTTGAGAATGTGACATCACGCAAAAAAAGAGAGCGTCACATTGACATTCAGATGTCACATTCTCAAATTTGGACCATATTGGCACCATATCCCTGACACCTGCTGCAAAGAGATTGACTTTCCATAATGTGATCATATATAGTAATAATAGGGGAGAATCTGTATTATTCTCCCCTATTTGTATGTAGTATCCCCCCATACATATGTCCCGATGGATACCTGGGGTCAGTGCGTTTTAATGAATGATGCCTCACCGCGCCCATTTTTCCCTTCCAATATCCCGCATGTGACGAATGTGACACCCATGAAAGCTGAGGGTGCCACATCCTCAATCCACTCTACAGGCCGCTTCACAGGGAATGTGACACGTGTGACACCTGATGTGAGACCTGCTATTTATTATCCTTTCCAACGGAATTTCTATAATGGTACAATCACTAGAGGGAGCTTTTTATAAATTGTAATCATAGAGAACGCCTCGTATCGGTACGGACGTTAAAGAATGACAAAGGCAGAAGATGCAGGCACTTCTTGGTATCGACCTGGGCACAACGGGCATAAAGGCGGCGCTCTTTTCAACGGATGATGGGCGTGTATTGGCCGATGCATTCCGCGAATATCCCTTTTATCACCCTCATCCTGGCTGGGCCGAACAAGATCCTGCCGAATGGTGGCAACCCACCCTTGAGGCCATTCGCGCCTGTTTGAGTCAGGGGCAGGACAGGATGTACAACCAGCAGATGTGCGCGGGATTGGCCTCTCCGGACAAATGCATGGTGTGGTCTTACTGGATGAGCAACATCAGGTATTACGACCATGTATTATCTGGGCCGATCAACGCAGCGAGGCTCAGAGCCGTTGGATAACCGAAAAAGTGGGAGCCAGCCAACTGATCGAATACGTCAGCAATCCTGCACTCACAGGCTTTTCAGCGCCCAAGCTCTTATGGGTACGTGACAATGAGCCAGAGTATTTGCCAGGGCGCGTACCATGCTTTTGCCCAAAGACTATATTCGTTATTTGCTCACGGGCGAGATGGCGCAGGAGATCTCGGATGCCGCCGGAACCTGTCTGCTCGACGTAAAACATAGTGTGTGGTCGCAGGAGGTGCTCAAAGCGCTTGACCTTGATCCCGCATTATTGCCGCCAGTGGTCCCAGCCGATGCCATAAGTGGCAGGATCACCGCTGAGGTTGCAGCTTTGACGGGGTTAGCGACGGGAACGCCAGTTGCAGGTGGTGGTGCTGATAACGCATGTGGCGCAGTCGGGAATGGTGTTGTTGCGCCTGGATTGGCCCTCGTTTCAGTTGGCACAAGTGGCATTGTGCTGGCTCATTCTGAAACGCCGCAGGTCGATACTTCCGGTCCCGTTCCCCGTGTACACACATTTAACCATGCGGTTCCCCATGCCTGGTATCTTATGGGAGTCACCCAGGGCGCTGGCCTCTCACTACGTTGGGTGCGCGATAACATCGGCCTGCCCGAACGCGCATTAGAACGCTGGACGGGTATGGATGCCTATGAAATCCTGGCACGCGAGGCCGCAGGGATGCCGGCTGGCAGCGATGGTCTAATATTTCTTCCCTACATGCAGGGTGACCGTACACCACACCTGGACCCTTATGCACGTGGAGGCTGGATTGGTCTCACCGCCAGCCATGATCGCCGCCATCTCGTCCGTTCAGTATTGGAGGGTGTTGCCTTCAGCCTGAAAGATTGCTTCTCTATTATTCGCGCACAGGGATTACGCATCGACCAGATGCGAGCAACTGGTGGCGGTGCAAAAAGTCCCCTCTGGCGTCAAATCATCGCCGATGTCCTGGACACCGAACTGGTGCTGACCAATGCAAGCGAGGGACCAGCCTTTGGTGCGGCCTTATTAGCAGGTGTTGCCAGTGGCGTATATCGTTCCGTACCAGAAGCCTGTGCCCAAACAGTACACGTCACGCAACACACCCAGCCACGCCCCGAAGTCAAATCATCCTATGACAAGGCCTATGAAACCTATCAGGCGCTCTATCCCGCCCTGAAACCTATAATAAACAAAACAAGGTAGGGGCCAGATGACGCCCCATTGACTCCAACTATTTCGGAAAAAATGACGCAAGCACGACACGAATGCCTGGAATCCACGAAAACCGGTAGGGACCCGATTGCACGGTCCGCGTCCGTGATTAAAAGATCACCCGTGGGCCACAATTCCATGAATGGCGAGCTGCAATGGAAACACCCTACCGGTTTTCGCGTTTTTATGCGTTTTTGATGCATCATTTTTGG
>CAVUVQ010000013.1:0-488700 GCA_963744875.1 uncultured Chloroflexia bacterium
TTAGCGCTTATGGGCTTCTGCCCGGCCTGGCCTCGCAGCGAATCCGGTATCGCTATCACCGGGACAGCCCGCTAACCCGAAGTAATCCGCCGCGCGATATCGTTATAAAGCACAAACACCATCAGCATCATCAGGAACACAAAGCCGACCTTCAGCATGCGCTTCCTTCACGTTCATGCTGATATCGCGACCCATCACCATCTCAATCAGCAGCGTCAGAATCATGGCGCCATCCAGAATCGGAATCGGCAGCAGATTCATGATCGCCAGATTCAGGCTCACCATGCTCATCAGAGTCAGGAACGCCGCCGGGCCTTCCTTCGCCGCCTGCGTCGCCTGCTGCGCAATGCCGACCGGACCCATCACGATTCTTCGCGGGCATGCGCCGCTCCACAATGCCGCGCAGCACCTGCACAATCAGCGTGCCGAACTCCGCGTTCTGCCGCATCGACTCGCGCAGCGCCGCCGGAAACGCCAAGCTGCGTCTTCTGAATATGCCAGCTTCACGTCCGGTCGCCACGCCGATCATCCAGCGCGCCGTGTCCGTCCGGATTCTTGTAAACCGGCATCATCGTGCACCGTATGCGTCACGCCCGTTCGCGCATGATATTCCACCGTGACCGGCTTGCCATCGCTCTTGCGGATAATTTCCGGCAGCGTGAACGCGAGTGGATCGGAATGCCATTGACCTTCAGCATCAGATCGCCCTGCTGCAGACCCGGCCGCTGCGGCCGGCATCCCTTCGGTAACTGCGCCCACCTGAATCTCGTTCTGGCCTTCCCATCCGGCATCGCCCAGCCCGGACTTCTCATCCAGCACCGGCGTCACGGTGGCGTAGAAGACATGCCCGCCGCGCTCCACGCTCACCGTCAATCGGGCGGCCCACGTTGCCCCATCTCCGTCGTGATGATGTCTTCCCAATCCGGGTTGACTTTGCCGTTCAGCCGCACGATCTTGTCGCCCGCCTGAATTCCGGCTTTGGCCGCGGGAGAGTCCGGCATCACGTGCCCCACCACCGCGCCCTTGTCGTCGATGAATCTTCTCGTACGACACCATGAACAGGCCGGTGAGAACCGCCACCGCCAGCACCACGTTCATGAACGGGCCCGGCGAAGGCGACGATCAGCCGCTGCCAGCGCGGTTTGGCAAGACAGGCCGCGCGGGTCGTCCGCATGCGCCTCGCCCGGCTGATCGCCCGCCATCTTGACGTAGCCGCCGAACAGGAATAGCGGAAAAGCGGTAATCGGTTTCGCCGCGCTTGAAGCCGAACAGCCGCGGGCCGAAACCGAAGCTGAAGACATCCACCTTGACGTCGAAGGCGCGCGCGGCCCAGAAATGGCCCAGTTCGTGGACCAGGATCATGACGCCGATCAGGACCAGCAGCCACCAGAAATTCAACAGAAGCGACACGATATTCATACAGTCGATCCTCATGCCCGGATCGGCGCGACCGCCGGACCGAACACCGCCGGATTCGTCTCGATCACTTTCTGCTGCCATCCGGCGGGCCGCGCCGTCGATTTCCAGTATTTCAGCCACACTCGCAGGCTCTCGGTACGGCATCGCATCCAGCGTTGCTGCCACCACCCGCGCAATTGCCGGGAAAGCCGATGCGCCCTGCAGAAAAGCGCCGACCGCGATTTCGTCGGCCGCATTCAGAACACAGGAGGCCGACCCGCCCTGCCGCAGAGATTCGTAAGCCAGCCCGAGCAGCGGGAACTTTTCGAAATCCGGCGCGATAGAACTCCCATTGCCGCGCCTCCGACCAGTCGATCCTCGGCACCGGCGCGGCCGCGCGTTCCGGCCACGTCAGCGCGTACTGAATCGGCATCCGCATGTCCGTCGCCGAGACCTGCGCGATCACGCTGCCGTCTTCGTACTCCACCATCGCGTGAATCGAGGACTGCGGATGCACCACGACCTCAATATCCTCCGGCGCGAAATCGAAAAGCCAGCGCGGCTTCGATCACTTCGAATCCCTTGTTCATCAGAGTGGCGGAGTCGATGGTGATGCGGTTCCCCATCTTCCATGTAGGATGCTTCAGAGCATCGGCCGGAGTCACCCAGTCCATGGCTTCCTTGGGCGTGGTCCGGAACGGACCACCCGAAGCGGTCAGGATCAGCTTTCGTCGCTTCGCTGCGCAGCCCCGCCCGCAGACACTGATGCGCGCCGTTGTGTTCGGAATCGACAGGCATCAGTTCCGAGCCGTGCCGCTTCACCGCATCCATGACCAGCTTGCCGCCCGAAACCAGCACTTCTTTATTGGCCAGGCCGACCCGCTTGCCCCGGCAGATCGCCTCGTAAGTCGCCTCCAGACCGGCCACACCCACGATCGACGACATGACGGTATCAACTTCGGCTGCCACTGGCGACCTGAACGCAGCGCCTCGGCACCGCTCAACAATTCGGGATTTCCTGTTTTTGGAAGAAGTGCGCGGAGCCGATCAACATCCGCGGCCGTCTTCCACCACGGCGACCTGCGGGCTGGAACTCCTGAATCTGTCGCGCCAGCAGTTCGATGTTCCGCCCGGCGACCAGCGCAAACACCTGGAAACGCTCGCGATTCTGCCGAACAACGTCCAGAGTGTTGGTGCCGATTGAGCCGGTCGAGCCCAAGAATGGTAAGGGTACGGGACGGCATTGCAGAGCGCAGATCGATCCGAAATCGATCATATCATGCTGGTTTTGCTGATTTGTTGCTGATTTGTTCGAAAGACCCAAACCCTTGCGGGCGCCGGGGAGGTTGCTTCAGGGGTCTTTCAGTTTAGAGGTTAGTCTCGCTTTGGTGGGAGTTAATGTCCTCCCCGGCTTGATTCCAATATTAGAATCAATTGAATTTGGAATCAACTAAAAAATGTATATTATTTTTTGTAGCCGTGTGCTTTCGCACCTAGTCCTTGACTTCCACCCCGGTCAATCCCTCTAAAACCTTGATAGTAGAGCAGATATCCTCATCGCCGTGCCCTGTCGCAGATGGCCGCCTGGAAAATTTGCCGGGTGAGCGCGGTCAGCGGAAGCGGCACCGACAGCTCTTCAGCCGAATCCAGCATCAGCCCGATATCCTTATGCATCCACTTCACGGAGAAGTTCGTCGTGAAGTCGCGGCGCAAGATGAACGGCGCTTTGTACTCGATCAGGCCGCGATTTCGCGGCGCTGTTCGAAAGGATATCCAGCATCAGTTTCGGCTCCACGCCCGCCTTCGTGCTCAGCACGATTCCTTCGTTGAACGCCTGCAGGATATTCGAGAGAACCAGGTTCTGCGTCAGCTTGGCGTGCAGCCCCATGCCCGGCCCGCCGCAATAGTACAGCTTCTTGCCCATCGCTTCGAGAAACGGCTTCGCTTTTTCGAAGACCTTCTCGTCGCCGCCGACCATGAAGGTAAGGGTGCCGTTGGTCGCGCCCGGCGTCGAACCGGTGCACGGCGCGCCCAGGAAATCGATCCCGGCCTTCGCCAGTTCCTCGTGGATCCGCACGCTGGCCGAAGGGCTGATCGTGCTGGCATCCACCACCACCAGTCCCTTCTTGCCGCCTTCTTTAATCCCGTCCGCGCCCAGGATGACCGTCTCGGCCATCTCCGTGTTGCCGACGCACAGGAAGACCACCTCGGCATTGCGCGCGACTTCGGCCGGCGTGGCGCACGCCTTCGCCCCGCCTTCCGCCGCCAGTTGCTGCGCCTTTGCCGCCGTGTTCGACCAGACGCGCGACTTCGTGTCCGGCTTTCAGAAGGTTGCGGGCCATGGGATAGCCCATCAGTCCGAGTCCAAGAAATCCAAGTTTTGCCATAAAGCGAGATTGTATCCGGCGGCTATACTGGAGCGCAGAAACCATGAGTGTTGAAAGTCTTTTTCTGAACGCCTGCGTGGCGAAACTGCGCAGTTCCGCGCGACCGGATCTGCCGTCTGCCTGGGCAAACTCACCGACGATCAAATCTGGTCGCGCGGCCATGAGACCGAAAATGCGATCGGCAATCTGGTTCTGCACCTCGAGGGCAACGCCCGCCAGTGGATCGTCTCCGGCCTCGGCGGCACAGCCCGATATCCGCGTCCGTGAACGGGAGTTTTCAACCGAGTCGGCGGGATAGCCGGCGGCCGAACTGATCCGGAACCTGCGCGACGTAGTCGACGAGGCCACCGCGGTGATCCTGGGCCTGACCACTGAACAGCTGACCCGCATCTACGAGATTCAGAACCGCCAGCCCACCGGAGTCGAAGCCGTCCTGAACGTGGTCGAACACTTCGCGCAACACACCGGCCAGATCATTTTCGCGACGAAGAACCTGACCGGTGAAGATCTCGGCCTGATGGGACCATCCACCCCGCGCCGATAACGTACGGCGATAAAGTACGACTGGAATCGTTGACATACGATTTGAATCGTTGTATGATCTCTGCAAGTGACTCTCCCGCTTCCCAGCGATGCTGAAACCGACATTCTCGCGGTTCTCTGGCGGCTCGGACCAGCCACCGTTCGCGAAGTTCACCAGGAATTAGGCAAGGCGAGCGGCTACACCACCACGCTGAAGCAGATGCAGTTGATGACCGCGAAGGGCCTGCTCATTCGCACCGAGCGTTTCCGGTCGCACGTCTATGAGGCCGGCGTGCCGAAAGAACAAACGCAAAAACAGATCGCCGGCGACCTTCTGCACCGCGCCTTCGCCGGGTCCGCAAAGAGCCTGGTCCTGGGCGCACTCTCCGCGCAACCGGCGTCCGCTGAAGAACTGGCGGCGATACGCAAAATGATCGACCAGTTCGCGAAAGGAAAAAAACCTTGACAGCGGCGTGGGTGGACCGTCTCGGCTCGACGCTGCTTCACTTCCTGTGGCAGGGTACAGCGATAGCCGCGATCTATGCGGCCGCTCGTATGTCTGCAGCGCGCTCTGCCGCAAATTTTCGATACAACATCGGATGCATAGCGCTCGCAGCTATGTTCCTCGCGCCGTTGATCACACTCGCCGTACTCACCCCGGCGACCGGTTCCGTTCCGGTTGCTGCTTCGACCAGCCACACCCCGAATGCCCCTGATCTCACCTCCGCCGCGCCGATCCCGCCATCGAACCGCCTTGAGACACGACGGGTGCTCCCCTGGGTCGTACTCGTCTGGCTCGCAGGCGCGTTGATTCTTCTCAGCCGTCTGTTCGGTGGATGGATCGTCGCCCGGCGTATGCGCTCGACACTGGTTCATCCCGCGTCGAATGAATGGCGTCAAGCCTTCAAACAGCTTGCGGGACAAACTGGCGTGACTCGTCCCGTCCAGTCTGCTGATTTCCGCCCTCGTCCAGGTGCCAACCGTCGTGGGCTGGGTGCGCCCCGTAGTGCTCGTACCCATCGGAGCCCTCACCGGCTTGCCCTTCGAACACATTGCCGCATTACTGGTTCACGAACTCGCGCACATCCGCCGCAATGATTATCTGGTCAACATCTTCCAAAGCATCGTGGAAGCGTTGCTCTTCTACCATCCCGCCGTCTGGTGGATCTCTCGCCACGTGCGCGACGAACGCGAGCTTTGCTGCGACCATATCGCGATCTCAATCAACGGCGATGCCTTCACCTATGCCAGCGCACTCATCGAACTCGAATCGCTGCGTCCCTCGCATCGCGCCGTTGCGCTCGCGGCCAATCATGGCGCCTTGTCGAATCGCATCGCCCGGCTGCTGGGCCAAACTTCCCCGGATTCAACAGCCGTTTCCGGCCCCGGCATCCTGGCGGGTGTGACCATCGTGGCAGCCACCGCCTGCGTGCTGCTCGCGCAACCACCCCTCCGCCCGCACTTCGAAGTCGCCTCCATCAAGCCCAATACGAGTGACGCGCGCCTGGTACATATTATTCCTGCGCAGGGGGGCCGGCTCGATATCGAAAACGTTCCGCTGAAGTTAATCATCGCCACGGCATACGGCCTGCAGCAATTCCAAATTTCCGGCGCGCCCGCGTGGACTTCCTCCGACCGCTACGACATCAGAGCCAAAGCCGCAGGCAACCCACCCCAGAGCGAGATCGGAGGACCCATGCTGCAGTCCCTGCTCGAAGAACGGTTCCACCTCCGCTACCATCGCGAAACCAGACAACTCCCTGTGTACGCTCTGATGCCTGCAAAGAACGGTCCCAAGCTGCAGCCGTCGAGCCCCGGAAGTTGCAGGAGGTTTTCAATAGACACGCCTTTGGGGCCGACCTACACACCAGGCCAGGCGCCGCCCTGCGGCTTTCGCGGCTTTGCCCGGGATGGCCTTCACATGTATGGTGTCACCGCCGCCGAACTCGCAGCCGCGCTCTCCGCCAGTGAGTTGCGAACCTCAGTCCTCGATAAAACAGGAATTACCGGAACGTTCGATATCGACTTGAAATGGACCCGCCAGTCCATGGAAACAGTCCCTGCTGCCGAACCGTCCGACGCAGGCCCATCCATCTTCACCGCCCTTCCCGAACAACTCGGCCTGAGACTCGAATCAACCAAAGGTCCTGTCGACATCTTCGTCATCGACCAGATCGAAAAGCCGATAGACGACGATGGAGTCATCTACGACCCCGTCCGAAAAGGCCAGCCACTCGCACCGCCGCCACCCGGCGCCCGGCTGCCCATAAAATAAGCTGGGTGCCATGTAGCTTTCGCGACTTTGCCCGCCATGGCAGCCGAAGAGTCTTCGGCACTTGAGCGCAGGATTTCACACTACAGGAGACCGCCTTGCAACGCTGCCAATCAATCGCTCTCTTTTCTATCTCGTTCCTCACAGCCATGTCGGTCATGAATGCGCAAAACGGCGCCGGATCCATACCGGCAACATCGAACGTCAGGGGCGCGCAAACCCCTCGAATCCGCCCTGACCGAAGCATCGAGTTCTCCTTCAAAGCACCCAATGCCTCCAAAGTAGAAATCGCCGGTGGTGACGGACTCGGTAAGGGTCCGTTCGCAATGACCAAAGGCGCCGACGGCATCTGGAGAGTCACTGTCCCTCCCGCCGTCGCTGGCTTCCATTACTACTGGTTCGTTGTCGATGGCGTGCAGGTCAACGACCCCGGAAGCTATACCTACATCGGCTATGGTCGCGAAACCGGCGGCATAGAAGTACCATCCGAAGACTCCGCTTTCTATCAGCCGCAACAGGTACCGCACGGCGATGTGCGCGAAAAATGGTACTTTTCCAAAGTGACCGGCGACTGGCGCCGCGCCTATGTTTACACGCCTCCCGGCTACGATGCCAACCGCGCCACTCGATACCCGGTCCTGATTCTGCAGCACGGGTCGGGTGAGGACGAAACCGGCTGGGTGCGTCAGGGCCACATGAACTTCATCCTCGACAACCTCATCGCCGCGGGCACGGCGAAACCCATGATCGTGGTGATGGACCGGGGCTATGCCACCCGCGCCGCCGCGGCGGATGACGCCACAGCCTTCGGCGACGTGATTCTGAATGATCTGATTCCGGCGATTGACGCAAGTTATCGAACTCAACCGGACCGTGACCACAGAGCCATGGCAGGCCTCTCTATGGGAGGCATGCAGACGCTCCAGATTGGTCTTCATCACCTCGACCAGTTCGCCTATCTCGGTTCCTTCAGCGGTCCCATCCGCACCGGAGCCGGCCCGAATTCGCCGTTCGATCCGAAGACCGCCTACGACGGCGCGCTCGCCAATGCGCCGGCATTCAACAAGAAAGTAAAGCTGCTCTGGATGGGCGCCGGTACCGAAGAAACGCAAATCCACGACGGAATCAAGGGCGCCGTGGATGCGCTGAATGCCTCCGGCATAAAGACAGTGTTTGTGGAGTCGCCCGGAACAGCTCACGAATGGCAGACCTGGCGCCGACACCTGAGGGATTTCGCGCCGCTCTTATTCCGCTAAAAAGTCGTCCACTCCGAATACCAGCCGATCCCCGAGAATTCTCGCGCAAGCATCCAGTTACAGGTGTTGTGGATACCCAGGAAAACTTCAGTTGCTCCGAAGAAACCAACCGGACGCGCCTGGCGGCGTGAAGCCGCTCGCCGCTTATGCCGATGAAGCCCTTCCACCGGCCTTCTCGGGGGCGGGCAACCCGGTAGACCAGCCCCGACGTGGCAAGGCAAGGTTGCGGCTTTGCTGCGTGGCATCGGCTCAACGCGAAGCCCAGCAGCGCCAGCAGGAAGCCGGGCCTTAGCCGGCACGGCGCCACCGCGTTCGATCCGCAGGCGGATGGGCTGAAGCGGCCAACATGCCCGCGCAGGAAGAGTCGGCCATCAGGCGCAACAACGAACTAAATCCGCCGTTGTGGAAACAGATGGCGAAAAACCCGGAGCTTGCACAGAAGATGCAGGAGCAGCGGGAACAGCAGCAGACGGTGCCAGCAGGAACGCGGCAACGAAGGCCCAGCGCGATGATACAGGCGGGCGAGAGCGGGTTTGGAAATTGCCATGGAGCCGGTTTTCCTGTAGTCTCTGACGTACCCTGAATGAAGGAGCGCAGATCATGGCAACAGCAAATCTTGATTGGTCACAGTGCCCCGGCGTAGAGAGCATCCCCGGCAAACGGAGCGGCGCATGGGTGTTTAAGGATACCCGTATGCCAGTATCAACCGTATTCGAAAATCTTGAATCCGGGGCGACGATTGACGAAATTATGGAATGGTTCGGCGTGACGCGGGGGCAGGTAGTCGCGGTGCTGGAATTTGCGGCGCGGAGTCTGGACGCTCCGCCGCCGGTGCAACAACCCACGATCCAAACGGTTGATGCGCATTCCCTTTGATCAGGGCACGCCCGAACCGTTGATACCGTTCCTTACGGGCCACATCGTAACGCAGGCTAAGGATGTCGGGTGGGAGAGGCTGGTCAACGGTGAACTATTGAAAGCTGCTGAAACAGCCGGGTTTCAAGTATTGCTGACAACCGCTGGCCGCTATCTTTCGAACGCAGCGCTGCACGATCCGCCATTGGGAATTTCCGAGGACCACAATCGCATTGGTGCGGGTCTTTAAATTCTGCTGCGACACCAGGCCCCAAACCATTTTACTGTTTAACTTTCCGCGTCCATCCGCGCAAGTATAGAGCGAATTGCGACCGTGAGAGGAGGAAGGTCGCGAGTGACTACGTCCCAGACGGCTTCGAAATCGACGTCGAAGTAATCATGAACCAACACGTTCCGCATACCGGCAACCGCCTTCCAGTCGATCCCGGCGGACGGGTCCTTGTATGCCGGATCAATTCTGGTCACGGATTCGCAAAGGACCTGAAGATTGCGAAGAATGGCATCCTGCAACGTGCGCGAGGCGAACACAGCATCTGCGGCCCGGTTCGGGATCGGCGGTAATTCTGCCGATGCACTCCAGCACGTGCATCACATAAACCCGCTGCGATTTCAAAGGGGAACGGCTTCCCTCAGAACGGCTTCACGTATCAGCGGGCTCAAAGATCTGCGGATGACGACCTGCACCCGCTTGCCGAGAAGTTGCTCAAGGTCTGCGGCAAGGCTGGCAGGAAACCATGGGGTCGTGACGCCAGTTACGTCAACGAGCAGGTCTATATCGCTGTCCGGCGTCTCCTCGCCCCGCGCCGCCGAGCCGAAAAGTTGTGCATTTCCGGCTCCGTGACGGGCGACCACTCGCAAAACTTCATCGCGGTGTTGGTGGATTGCCGCTGCCATGCTCATCAATCCCCGATTGTATCGCCGGAGCGACTGGTTTCGGAAGGGAGGCTGAGCAGCCCTGTGCCGCCGATTTGGAGCGCTCCGAGGGAACAGCCCGGGACGGACTCCTGGAGTCCGCCAGTGCGACTGTGACCCGCTATTTCCAACTTCGTCGCGTGGTTACTGCTGAGAGCCCGGGCTTTCGTTAAATCGGACCGTAGTTCCTCCTAACGAATCCTTGCTGACGGACGAGGTATCCACCGACCATAATTACCCTGTGCTTGCGGAAGCGAAGGTGCGGGAAAGCCCGAGCATGATGTCTGCGAAGAGGCAGATCAGGAAATACGATCAGGCACGCGGGGCACGCCGACCTGACGCGCCGCGCAAACTTTGCGGAAGCTGCATTCCGGTTTCCGAATCGTAATCTGCCGGAGCCACGTTGCACATCAATTCCGCGCTCCACGTCATTTTGTATCTATTTTCAAATAAGCCGGGATCGGCACGAGGTATCGCGCCCGGCCTAACGAGGTTTGCTCGGAACGGGCCGCATCCAATAGTGCATCGGGTAAGACCTCTTCGCCGTCGAACAACTCTTGCCACATGGCTTCGAGTTGATCCTTCTGTACGGCGTCGCCTGGACCGTAGGGAACAAAGTTGTCTATCGACGTATTGGGAAATGTCCGTCATGCGTGATTTGATCTTCGTCGCCAGGCTCATCTTATTTGCGCAGGGTACGATTCCTCCAGCAGAGCTTCGATCACTGCCTCGCTGAGCAATAGTGATCCGCAAGAAGCAACTCGATCCCTCAGCAGATCGCTTACTCGCCGCATGTGATTCTTGCTACATAGGGCCGGTGCGAACGAAGTGCTGAAAACACGGTCACATGCGCAGGTTCAGGCGCTTCTCCCCGCCTGTTACAGCGACCAAACCGCTGCTGCAACGATTCGAGGGCGCGAGTTCGCTGAAGCACTGATCAAAACTTACATCGGAGCGACACTTCAACAGCTTGTGTCGACACCAGGATGTGGCCCTTCCGGGGTTTGTTTCCTTTTCGATGCGATTCCTGTCAGCGTAGTTAAAGCGAGAGTGAAGAAGCGTACACTGAAACCACGATCCTTCAAAAGCGTAAACAGACTGATCGCGCGCTTCACCAGATTGACTACGACCAGAACGGAGCCATTGCCTGCGGCCGTTTCGATCAATCTGACGGCTTCGGCCGAGTCGGATTCAATGTCGAGCACAGACAATCTGTGCCTGGCAGGCTTGTCTGCGATATCGCTGCCAACCCCGATCAGCCGGGCGTCGGGCGCTGCTGCCGAAATCGCTTCAAGCAGATGCACGGGCATGGTCGCGGTCATGAACAGGACACGCACGTTCAGATGTTGTGTCAAAAACCGCAATGCGGCCAGTATCATGGCGGTTACCTGCGGTTCATGGCGTGTATCTCGTCGATGATTTCGGGCACCCGAAACTGCCGCCCATGTGCTTCAGGCGCACGTGCGCCAAAATCATCCGAATGAGGACAAACGGGCTGGATACTGAAATGGGCGCGGCATACCGCCTTGCAAGATGCTCCTGCGTGATCGAAAGCCCGGTAGCTTCGTGTGGCTCATATTTGCGATCAAGGAGCGCTTCGTACATCTTCCGAATGCTGCGCCCGTGCGCCAGCGATACATTCGCATTCCATTTGAGGCGGTCCTCTTCAACCGATGGAAAGAGATTGCCTATCAATCTGGCCTGCATGGAGTTCATGGAAGCCTGGTATGGCAGCAAAGAACAAGGTGCGGCCGAGCCTCTTTCCGAGATCGCATCGCGGGCAGCCCAAAGCAAGGCGGCCTCAGTCTTGCCGCTGCCCGTAGGCGCCACGAGGATCGCGTTGCCGTCCCGTCCAGCTATGGCGTTCTGAAACGAATTCAGCCTGCTGATTCGCGGCGCAAGTGCGAGCTGAAGTTCCGCAGCACTGGATAGGGCTGTCGTGATCGGCCTACGTCCGAAACTCGCGCAAATGATCGGAATTGATGAGCCATCCGCGGGTGTGGATGCGGCACAAGTATACTCTTCCAGTCCCTTGCCGGGCGGGGGCCCGGGAGGGGCGACGGTACGGGAGAGAAACGTGTCAGAAACTCGCTTATCGAAGTCGATTGCGTTCGAGGGGCTTCCTCAGTCGGACGAAACTCGAAATTGCTTACTTCGTACGGTTCGAACCGCCCATCCGCGATCCTGAAAGATTTCGCGAGCGTGAGAAAGAAGCGTTACCAGGGTCCCGCTATCCCGATTCCAATCCCGCCCGCAAGAAGGGCCAGTTGCGAGCGCGGCGCTGGTGACGATCGACCGCGTGAAAATGGTTACCCGGATCGAACAACTCATGAAGCCCTTTGTGATGGGATGCGATCGCGGCCACCAGCCAGTCACGCTACGGTATCCGGAACCTTCAGGCAGGCAACGAACGCCATGCTCAGAACCTCGTGGCGGTCGCGGAAACGAGATGCCACCAGGGCGCAGTGCAATGCCTGGAAATCGACGTGGGCTTTACCGAAATCGTGCAGCAGAGCGGCGTATCCAAGACACGCGGCAGCGATACGGAGTCGGCCAACGGCCATTCCGGTTTGTGGGCGTTGAAGAATTGAGCGGCCTGCCAGCAGACATCCAGTGTGTGCTGAAGCAGCGGGTAGCCATCTTCGATCAGATTGAGTGGCGGGGACTTCGCCCACAGATCAGCCATCCGAGGGCGGAGAGACTCAAGAATGGACATTTTTCATTGAAGCGAGTTAAGAACCGGAATGAATTGCAGGCCTCGCGCCAGCGTGGACAATCTGGAAATTCACGCATCTCCTCGCGATCTACCGTAAATACCGGGGGCAATCTGTTTCGGGACACAACAGCTCCAGTTCCCGCATACACTCGCAATGCGGGCGACATGATCTGCAGGTACCGATCATGGCGGGATTCGCGGTTGCGGGCGTAATCAACTACAGCAGGCATCATTACCGACGTTCCTGGCACGACGTGCGGTCGCCAATCGTAAGGCAGGATCGTATGGGAGAAAAACGCCTCGGAATCGGTTTGCAGGTCGATGAAGCGAGCCGAACTGCAGAATGCAAGGTCCTGGGAGCGGCCGAGAATATACGTGAAGTACGGGCTGAGGAAGGCCGGGGCGAACCGATCCAAAAGATTGCTACCCCCCTTGAGGTACAGCGTCATTTTCGGGCGAAACAAGAATTCACGTGGTTGAGGATTGGGCGCACATTCCACATTGACAGGGAATTCCGCAGCCTTTTTGGGCTTTAGAGTTTCGTCCACTTCCCGCCTCAATCGGTTGCCGGGTTTCGAGATCCAGACCTTTGCCCTGATGTTCAAACGTATAGGCGAACTGCATTTCTTCGGGATCAAACCAGCTACCGATCACGCCCGCAAGGTGGCCGTAGATTGTGGCGGGCGGGGGCATTTCAAATGTTCGCAAAGAACCCGCCTGAATACGCGGGTACCGGAATGAAGTGGTGAACGCTTCGCACTGGACCTTCAAGACCCTCACGCCAGCCATTCCTCTGCGCGCTTATCGAGTTCGGCTGTGAATGATCGGATCATTTCCACCGGGTGACTTGATCCTGGGCGAACGCTTCGATGTTCCCGAGGAGTGCCTCAAGGCTCTCGCGCTGACTGTCGAGATAGCCCTTTGCCATGCCGACGAACAAACCGGAGAGAAGGGTCTTTTTGAAAACAGAGGCCACTTCATCCGGTGCGGCCAGGGTTTGACGGGCTACCCCCTCTTTGTCGGGGCTGACGAAGTAAACAGATGATTGCCCCCTTTGGCGGCTCCGAGCAGCATGAAGCGGGGAGAGACATCGGTGTAGTGTATTGACTGTTTTGCGCCGCCGCTCAATAAAGCCAGGCCCTGGAGGACCTGTGTCAGCCGCTGTTTGCGTTCACCGAGAGGCAATTCAAAGGCGCGGCCATTATTTACGCTTTTCAAGTTGCACTATCGACCGCTTGCTTTCGCATATTGTCCAGATGACGGAATCCAGTCCGATCCACGTGGTGAAAGCGTCCCAGCATGTTGAGGTCTATGGAAAATGAGCATCAGGGTTGTCCGGTAAAATTCATGCGGAGAGGAACCCGGATCGCCTTCAAACCGCGACATTGTTCCAAAATCGGAGCCGATGTCGCGTGATTTCAGGGGACCGATGGAAATCGGGCCGGTTTCTCATCTTGAACGGCGAACTGCGCGTCAATGCGGCAAATTTTAGTTTGTCGCCCGTACCCTCCGTGTCCTGATCAGAAAGCCCGGAGCCCGCCCATTTCTTCCGCTTCTCATCTGTCTCTTTGCCTTTTCCACCCGGCGCTCGCATATATCCGAATACATCGTCTTCGGCGTACAGAAGCGGGTTCGCGTCGGTGTAGGCGACTTTGTCTTCCCGGAAGACCGGGGACTGGTTCATCCCGGCACCGAAGTCAAGGTGTCGCGCGACCAATACCGGACGGCCTGTGCGGAGACGTAGGGAAAGACACCCTGACCTGTACGGAATTTTTTGATCGCAGTCCAGTTGTCGTTCATCCGGTCCGCGTTTTCCATCGGGATTTTGTCGCCTGCGTTGTTTAGCGCAGATGCTGGGCAGTCAATGAGCAGTAAGCCTGAAATGTGTGCCATAGTTATTCCTCTCTGGTATTTTCGGGGGCGGGTGAAGCGACGATCGGTTCCGGCAAGCGCATTAACGTTTCAGCATCAATTTTTTCGAGCGTACGCAAAATTATGAGGTCCCGAGCGAGCCACATATCTCGCGGGAAACTGTCGTCTGCTGAAACCATGTCCAGGGCAAGCAGGATAAGTATCGAGCGACAAAGGACTTTCGCCCGCATCCCTAAGCCGCCCTTGTGCATATACCAGAACTTCGACGATTCATCCGTGTTGTAAAGCGCTTCAAGACTTTTTCGCTGTCGCGACAATCCGCGATTCTGTCGCCTATCTCTTTGATTGCTTCGATTCTGTTTTTCTGCATTCCCGCCAACCTTTCCAGAAATAGGCACGCCAGCTCGAAGCTGCCGGGCTGAGGCGCTGTCTTATTCAGCTTTATAAAGTAACTTCTGGCCGCGAACACCGCTTTAGAACGGAAATCCTCGGAACGGAATGCCGCGCCGAGCGCCTCGTATAGTCCGTTGCGCCTTCCATCAGTTCCGGAGTCTTTATCTGTCTTGCCGCTTTGCCCGGTTTCGATTCCACGCACGCTCAACGACGTCTTGATACAGCTTGCCAAAGCGGGAGGCTGCTTCATCCCAGAACTGAAACAATTCCCTCGGAATTCGCAGTTCATCGAATTCAGGATTGGTGCGGTAATTTGTCACGTGACAACCCACAACGTCCTGCAAAGAGATTCGTTCCTGCTCGGGTTGCGATCTCCATCTCTCGAAAGCCTTGCGAGCAACTGTGAGCAGACGGCTCCATGGAAACCGGGGCTTTATTGAACCGTCCGGCGCCGGAATAAAGCGGCCTACTTCATCGACGGCGACACCGGCCAGCAGGTAAGTCCATTGCCGCTGGTGAGACCACCAGAAGAGAGCTTTGCCTGCGACTTTCAATGTAGCGAGCGGATAAAACTGCATGGCGAAGAGGCGGTAGCCGCAAAACCGCAAAGCCCGTTCGGCCGCCGGGACTGCAGTCCATGCTGTTCGCACTTGAGAGAGCGGAATGATGCTGCCGTCGACAACGGCATGGGCGGGCTTGCCGCAATATTCACAGTTTGGCGGATGGGCTCACGTTGAAAGCCTTGCAAGACTTTCTTGTGAAATTCTGCTACGTTTGCAGCACCATCGTCGGGTTTGTCCAACCGCTGTTGGGAAAATGGACCCAGAAAGGATGCCCGCCAAATTTTATTCGAGTAAATTTCGATTAACTCAGCGCCCTGAGAAAGGAGATCTTGCTGCGAAAACTCTTCACACGGTTTCTGGAGGCGATATTCCAGTACAGCTACGCCGGTGTCAACGAAGGGGTCTCCCGCGTAGCGGATCACAGCAGCAGAAACCCCTTCGTCTGGGCAGGTTCACCAAGAAACAGCACTAATTTCAGTCCCCTTCGTGAAGGGGACAATAGCCTGAAACACTTGCCCGACACCAGAAGCGTTTGCAGCGCACGAGTGAAACCCGGTTGCCTCTTGGCACGATCCAAAAGGGGCGGCTTTGGAGACCGCTTTCGAATAGTCGTGCCAGAAGGCGGATATAGTGAGCTGATAGTCACACGATCCAAGTAAGAAGTCAATTGATTTTCATTAACCATTAAATATCACTATGGCAGTCTATTACTTCGCCCGACCTTTACGCCCGCTGACGCAGTGCTCGATGCAAACCTCAGCTGAAGCGGGTTTCCGGTCGTAGCGCATCCGGTTTGATTCGGTATGAATATGAGTCATATTCGAAAGTATGAAACTGGGGGAACGGGGGCAGGTCACGATTCCGAAAGAGATATGCGAAAAGTTCGGACTGTCCGCCGACACTGAAATCGAGTTTGAGGTACCGAACGGCGCTATTTTGCTGCGGAAATCAGCACGAAAACTGAACCTCGATCAAGTGGAAGGGCCGGTGCAAGGACAGTTTTGCAAAGCTGGGATTCACATCCGTGGATCAGTTTGTGGATGGCGTGCGCGGTCGATGATCACCGCGGTCGATACGAACATTTTTCTGGATGTTCTGCTGCCGAACGAGGATTTCTGCGATGCGTCCGCCGCGGCTCTGGAGACTGCCGCGAGCGCTGGTTCTCTCGTGATCTGCGATCTGGTGTATGCGGAACTTTGCATTCACTTGCTGGCTCAATGGGAATGCGATGAGTTCCTCGCCGAGAATGAGGTGCGGGTGGAAAGCCGAGCCGCCAGCTTTGCGGCAAGCCAAGCGTGGCGGACATACCGAAAGCAGGGCGACAACGAACGCGGATTCTGCCGGATTTTCTGATCGGCGCCCACGCTCTGGTGCAGGCTGATCGATTGCTCTCGCGCGATCGCGGCTTCTACAGAGGGCTGTTTACGAAACTGGTCGTTGTGGACCCATCGTGATCGTTGATTTCGCCTTTGCCCCAGACGACCTGACGTCCTACGCCTGTCCATTGCGCGGCTTCGAGATAGGGAAGGAACTCGGCCAGATCGCCCTGGTACTCGGCGGAGCCGACGAAGCCTCCGATGGAGTGGGTTTGGCCGGTCCTTGTGCTGCGGCGTTCGGTATCCATTCTTCGCACGTTGCAGTGTGTCATCTTGACCGCTGCGGCTCTGGATTGTGAGGCCTGAAAATCGATGTCGAGGCCTCCGGCTCCGTAGAGCGCGCGTAAGGTGCTGATCCGGTCGCGGATCCTTGCGAAGAGAATCGGGAATTCGGGGCGGTAGGCGATTTTGTGCTCGTGTTTCAGTTCAGTCGGCGACAGGAAGTCGACTCGCAATTTGTCGACAGCTTGCGGAGCCCGGTTGCAGATCGAGCGAAACGGGTTGCACCGGAACCGGCGATCATCTGCAGACGAACTTTCGATAGAGCGTTTGCTCAGGAAGGTCTGCGACTGCGAGTCTTCGGACCTTCTGCAAATCCGCTTTGCCGCGTCTCGGTCCCAGGCCTTCGCGCGCGAGGGCGGCGAAGGTCAGGATGAAGTAAGACGAGCACGTCGGGGTCGAGCGAGAAGACGTGCAGATCGAAGTAAAAAGACTCGCCGGGTCGGATTTTGCGTCCGTCGAGATGCCGGGCGCGGAAGACGAAGGGGCGCGGCCAGTCGGCGAGGCCGCTGGGTCCGGCAGTGCTGGGCGATGGGCTCAAAGACGCGCGCATAGGGGCATGAGGCGCGGGATTGGCAGGTGCGGGCGTCGCTGGCAATCGGGAACGCAGGCGATTCGGCGGAAAATGACGCCGAGCGCTCCTCTCAGAATGTTGGCGGCCTTGCCGGGCGGGAAAAAGAGCGATTCCTGCGCGGTGAATTCGAAGCGTAAGGGGAAAAAGTCGAAAATGCACGCAGTCGCGCTATTATACAGTGATTCGAAATGGCGACAGCCGCACTACTTCCCGAGCCGCAGATTTCCCCGGCGGAAGCCGCCCGCATCGGAGCAATTCAACTGGATTCCGGCCGGTACGAGGTTCAGCCCGAGCAACTCGATCTGGAAATCGGCATATCGGACGATGCGGTTCTGCCGGACGACAACACGGTTACCCTGCTTGCGACGGAAAACGGCGCGCAGTTTCTGGTGTCGGGCTTCGGCCTTTATATCGGCAAGAAAAGTGAACGGATCGTCGTCAAAAAGAACGGCAAAGTCTGCGCGCAGGTTCCGTTTATGCGGGCGCAGGAGGTCATTATCGCCTCGCGCGGGGTGAGTTTTTCGTCGGATCTGCTGGAGGAACTTGTGCGCGCGCGGCATCCGGGTCGCGATGCCTGACTTCGAGCGGAAAGCCGGTGGCGCTGATCACGTCGCCCCTGCTGACGGCCACGGTGGAGACGCGGCGGCAGCAGCTGGCCGCCATACGACAACGAACGCGGCGCGGAATTTTGCCGGTGGATCGTGGCCGGCAAGCTGCGCAATCAGGAAAAACTGCTGCGTTATTTCGCCAAGAGCCGGGAAGGCGCGCGGCGCGAAGCGCTGGAGACGACCGCGGCGGCGATTGCGGAAGCTGCGCGAGGCGCGCTGGCGTGGAAGGATCGTCGCGCGACGCGGTGCGTGGCGAACTGATGGGTCTGGAAGGCACGGGCGGGCGGATGTACTGGCAGCAGATCGGCGACATGCTGCCGGACGAACTGGGGTTTGCGGGGCGGCAGTCATCAGGGCGCGAGCGATGCGGTGAATGCGGCGCTGAATTACGGCTATGGAATTCTGTACACGCATGTGTGGGGCGCGGTGATGAACGCGGGGCTGGAGCCGTTTGCCGGATTCCTGCATGTGGACCGGAGCGGCAAGCCGTCGCTGGTGCTGGATCTGGTGGAGGAGTTCCGGCAGCCGGTGGTGGACCGCGCCGATTCTGACGTGGCTGAACAAGGGCGGGCAGTTGAGGCTTGGTGAAGGGCATGCTGGACGGCGCATCGCGAGGAGAACGTGGCGGCGCGGGTGTTGCTGCGGCTGAACGCGACGGAGCAGCATCGGGGGAAGAAGCACCAGGTGCGGTCGATCATTCAGATGCAGGCGCGGCTGGCGGCGAGTGCGGTGCGCGGGATTGCGGCCGTACCGGCCGTTCGCGTTCAAGTGGTGAAGCTGGGTGGCGGATGGCGCGAAAGAACCGATACAGCGGGCGTGTTGAAGCCGCTGCCGGTGGGAAGGGGCAGTCCGGAGGTCTCGCTGGTGCTGATTTACGACATTGAGAGACGACCGGCTGCGTACGCGGGCTTCGGATATTTGCCTGGATTATGGGCTGGAGCGGATTCAGTTCAGCGCGTTTTTCGGCAAGCTGAACCGGAACCGGCGGCAGGAACTGGCGTCTGCGGCTGCAGCGGCGAGATGGGTGGGGAGTCGGCGCGGATTCGCATCATACCGGTGTGCGAAGCAGGATATGAAGGAGATGTGGGTGCTGGATCAGTATCGGCGGGATGCGGACGAATTGAAGGCGAGCGAGCGGAGGCGGACAGGCTCCGAAGCTGCGCGGTACTGTCGGCAGGACAGACTGAATGGAACTGATCACCGGTGACCGAGTTGAAGCAGTGGGCGTACTGCGCGCGGATCGTCTATTACCATCAGCGTGATGCCGGGCGCGGGCAAAGCGACGTTCAAGATGAGGGAGGGTTTGCGGCGCAGGAGATGATCGAGAGCCTGGAGATGCGGCGAGCACTGCGCGAGTATGGGTTGGAGGGCGCGCGAGCGGCAGTTTGGAGTGTGGCTGAGCGATGAGGCGGCTTGGGCTTTCGGGCAAGATGGATTTGGTGCTGCGGAGGAGCGGACGGCGGCGGTGGTGGATTTCAAGCTGACGTCGGGCGAGCCGGGCGAGAATCACCGGATGCAATTGGCGGGATATGCGATGCTGGTGGAGAGGCGTACTGGGGCTGCCGGCGCCGGTGGCGTTTCTGTACCGGATACCGGATAATCGGGTGTTCGCGATGGAGATTACGCGAGGAATTGCGGGCAGGGTGATGGCGGCGGTGGCGGCGATTCGGCAGATGCGGGAGACGCAGTGAAGTGCCCGCGAGCCGACGGCGGTCCGCGGGCCGATGCGTGGAATGCGAATATGCGAATTATTGTGCGGATGTTTGGTGATTCGAATTTCGCAGATTGGGCGCTGGTTGTTGACGATTATCTGAACTGCAGATATTGGCGGGTAGGCGTCGTCAAGTAGTTGTTTTCTGATAGCTTGTGGAGCGGTAACGAAGTCGTCCCCTTCGCGAAGGGGACTGAAATGCTCGTCGCATCGTCGCCCATAACGCCGCAGCCAGGCAACGTAAGTAGTCCCCTTCGCGAAGGGGACTGAAATCTAGCCTGCCGAGCGATAGACTCGGAAACCACGTCGACGAAGTCGTCCCCTTCGCGAAGGGGACTGAAATGACGATCTGCGGCTGAAGCTCGGACGAGCGCGACGTAAGCTCCCCATCGCGAAGGGGACTGAAATGCGGTCTTGATGCGACAGGCTGCTGCAACGAAGTCGTCCCCTTCGCGAAGGGGACTGAAATTCGATCGCTGCACTAGCTCGCATTGCGAAGCGGAATGAGTCGTCCCCTTCGCGAAGGGGACTGAAATCGATTGCCGTAGCGCCATCGGCGAAGCGTCGGCGTGACGAAGTCGTCCCCTTCGCGAAGGGGACTGAAATGAAGAGCTCGCGACCATGGCCGCATTCGACGCGTTGCAACGAAGTAATCCCCTTCGCGAAGGGGACTGAAATGAAGATGCTGAGCCGCTACGCACGAGCTCTGCGAATCGATGCGAAGTAATCGCCCCTTCGCGAAGGGGACTGAAATCTGAGCTGGCGCGATCATGGCTGCAGACTGCGTGCAGTCGTGAGTCGTCCCCTTCGCGAAGGGGACTGAAATGCAAGTGCAGACATCGCATCTGCCGTGGCCCGACGATGCTAACGAAGTCGATCCCCTTCGCGAAGGGGACTGAAATCAGAGCTATCAGACGAGCTCGCGATGGTGATCGACGTCGCAACGAAGTACGTCCCCTTCGCGAAGGGGACTGAAATGTCAACCGCGTATCGTGCAGTCGTATCGACGTGAGCGCAACGAAGTCGTCCCCTTCGCGAAGGGGACTGAAATTGACGATGCGCCTTCCACGATGACGCGTCGTAGCCGGCAACGAAGTCATCCCCATCGCGAAGGGGACTGAAATAATGAGCGACCGATCGGTGACCGCGACCTCGATGTTGAAGAAGTCGTCCCCTTCGCGAAGGGGACTGAAATGACTGGTGCCGGCACGTGACTCGAGCTGACCGTGTTGCAACGAAGTCGTCCCCTTCGCGAAGGGGACTGAAATGAATGCCTCATACTGCGATGCTGGCGACGGTGAAGCGCAACGAAGTCGTCCCCTTCGCGAAGGGGACTGAAATCTACAGCAAGTGACTGCCGCTGCGTGCCGAAGTCGTACAGCAACGAAGTCGTCCCCATCGCGAAGGGGACTGAAATATAGAGATCTCGGACGTAGCCGTGAGCCTCGCACTGGTGCAACGAAGTACGTCCCCATCGCGAAGGGGACTGAAATGCTGAGTGCCTGCAGCTCACGGCTGTTAGATCTGGCAACGAAGTCGTCCCCATCGCGAAGGGGACTGAAATACCATGGTGCTCGCTAGCTGGCGGTCGAGTTGGCTCAGTGCAGCAACGAAGTCGTCCCCATCGCGAAGGGGACTGAAATCTGTCAATCGCAAGATCCTGGATCAGCTCGAGCTCCGCAGACGAAGTACGTCCCCATCGCGAAGGGGACTGAAATAAAACTGATGTGCCATGTCCGCACTGCGCTCTGCCGATCGCAACGAAGTCGTCCCCATCGCGAAGGGGACTGAAATACGTTGAACGGACGGCCGCTGAGGCGTGTCGCAACGAAGTCGTCCCCATCGCGAAGGGGACTGAAATCTGGAATGTGCGCTCACGGGTTCGACTTCGATGCAACGAAGTTGCCCCATCGCGAAGGGGACTGAAATAACGTCCAGTCATGGCGCACGAGTGCAACGAAGTGTCCCCATCGCGAAGGGGACTGAAATTGACGACTTCCGACACTGTGAAGTTGCAACGAAGTCGTCCCCATCGCGAAGGGGACTGAAATATCGGATGGAGACATGCGCCGAAGGCTTGCGTGTGACGCAACGAAGTCGTCCCCATCGCGAAGGGGACTGAAATGCTCGATCACGCTGCGCATGGATGCGCTTCCAGCGACAACGAAGTACGTCCCCATCGCGAAGGGGACTGAAATGAAGTGCCGATCGCACGCTCACGAAGACAGCCGTTGACGCAACGAAGTCGTCCCCATCGCGAAGGGGACTGAAATAGATCGAAGCGCATCGCCGGCAAGCTGACCGAGTCGGCGAACGAAGTACGTCCCCATCGCGAAGGGGACTGAAATGCTGTCCAGCTCAACGCCAGCGGGATGCAAACCGCGATGCAACGAAGTCGTCCCCATCGCGAAGGGGACTGAAATGATTCAGCTGAATTGCGGTAGTCATGCACATCAGTCGCGCAACGAAGTACGTCCCCATCGCGAAGGGGACTGAAATATGCATGCACGCGCTGCACTGATAACCAGGCGTCGATGCAACGAAGTCGTCCCCATCGCGAAGGGGACTGAAATCTTTCCCGGCAGATGTCGACGGAACGCGTGCTTATGCAACGAAGTGATCCCCATCGCGAAGGGGACTGAAATACAGTCTCAAGCTCCGTCGCAATCCGAAGCCGATCGCAACGAAGTCGTCCCCATCGCGAAGGGGACTGAAATTACATCGGTACGCGGTGATGGCGCTCGAGACCGTTGCGTGCAACGAAGTCGTCCCCATCGCGAAGGGGACTGAAATTCAGGCCTCCACGTATGTGCGAAAAAGCCGAATACGCAACGAAGTCGATCCCCATCGCGAAGGGGACTGAAATTCAATGGCCGACGTCGCGGCTAACCGGCCGACGGGCAACGAAGTCGTCCCCATCGCGAAGGGGACTGAAATAATGTGGTTGTTCGCTTATTATCTGAAGCGGTGATCGGCAACGAAGTCGTCCCCATCGCGAAGGGGACTGAAATGTAATGAAAATCTCCGATACCCAGACTCGTCGCGAGCAACGAAGTCGTCCCCATCGCGAAGGGGACTGAAATTGGTAGGGTTAGACGCAATCAGTGCCAATGGAGTCTGCAACGAAGTCGTCCCCATCGCGAAGGGGACTGAAATCTAGCCCTACCGACTGGCAAGCAGATGCCTGGTCAACGCAACGAAGTCGTCCCCATCGCGAAGGGGACTGAAATTGCTACCTACCGACTGGCAAGCAGATGCCGGTCAACCGCAACGAAGTCGTCCCCATCGCGAAGGGGACTGAAATACCCGATCGCAATCCGCGACAGTTCCGCCGCGAACCGCAACGAAGTCGTCCCCATCGCGAAGGGGACTGAAATGGGGCACTATATCCGCGAGTGGACTGTGACTGGCAGCAACGAAGTCGTCCCCATCGCGAAGGGGACTGAAATGAAGGATTAGACAGAGAAGCGGCGCACGCCGCTGGCAACGAAGTCGTCCCCCATCGCGAAGGGGACTGAAATCGGAGAATGATAATGTTCTCATCACTCGGGCGGCCCGAATCTCACATTAATCCGGAGCATTCGACCCCGCCGCGAGCGATGAGAACTTTATCACAACATTTCCAACAATATTTTTCGAACAAACCAAACCACTTACCCGCAAAATCGAAATCCGCCCGCACCGCCCACCGCTAATCTAACGTAAGCATCCGATGAACACCACTGGCGGACGCTGGATGGAAGCCAGATAGTGGAGGGATGAAGGCAACGCAGCGCAACGAGCGGCAGGAGCATTGGCGGAAGGTAATCGCCGAGCAGGAGAACGGCGGGCAGACGATCGCGGCATTTTGCCGGCAGCATGGAATCAGCGAGCCGCAGTTCTACAGTTGGCGGCGGCGGTTATCGACAACGGCCATGCCAGTGAAGTTCGCGCTGGTCGAGACGGGCTCGGCGGCACATGCTGGACGGCCATTGAGTTGTCGCTGACGGGCGGCGAGCGCATTCAGGTGATGCCCGGGGCCGACGCGGCGACGCTGCGGACTGGTGCTGGCGGTGCTGCGGGAACGGCGTGATCCACCTGCCGGCGAGCGTGCGCGTATATCTTGTGCACCTCGCCGTGCGACATGCGGCGAAGCTTCGACGGTCTGCACGCGCTGGTCACCAGCGCATGGAGCTGGATGCGTTCGCCGGACATCTGTTCGTGTTCGCCAACCGGCGCCGCGACCGGGTGAAGATTCTCTACTGGGATCGCGACGGATTCGCGGTATGGGCCAAGCGGCTGGAGGAAGGCACCTATGCGATGCCGTTCGGCGACGCGCGGAGAAGCGCGGCGCGAGATCACGGCGCAGGAACTGGGCGCGCTGCTTTCGCGGCATCGACCTGAGCCATGCGAAGCGCCGGAAGCGATATCGTGCGGCAAAGCATCGCGAAGCCGCATAAACATTGGTTAATCCCGCATTTTCTGGCCTGGCCGATGTCGATGCATTTGTCGATACACTCAATAGTGCCGATTGATCCACAGCACTGCCGGAAGATCGCGGAGATCTTGCAGCAGATGGTGCTCGATCTGACCGCGCAGCTGGATACCGAAAAGGCCCGCCGGATCAAGATCGAAAGCCTGCTGCGCGCAGTTGCTCGCGGCCAAGAGCGGACGCCGCAGCGAACAGATCAGCGACGATCAGCTGGCGCTGTTCGAGGCGGAAGCTGAACGGCTCCAGGGCGTCAATGTCGAGGACTGCAAAAGGCGAAACCGGTGATGACCCGACGATCAGAATCCGCCGGCTGCGGCGGACAGCACGGCGCAAGCAAAGCCGCGCGGCCGGACGTCCGTTGCCACGGCATCTGAAGCGGGAACGCATCGTGCACGATCTGGACGAAGCCGAAAAGCATTGCGCTGCCTGCAGTCAGGATCTGCGCCGAGTCGGCGAAGAGACCAGCGAGCGCTACGAATACATTCCGGCGCAGCTGCATCGTGATCGAGGACGTCTGCAAAAAATACGCCTGCGCCTGCACGGTGAAGACGGCGGGCAAGCCGCCGCAGCCGATTGAGAAGAGCACGGCGGGCGCGAGCCTGCTGGCGCAGGTGATCGTTGCGCAAGATGGCCGACCACCTGCCGCTGCACCGGCAAGAGAAGATCTTCCGCGCGCTTCGGCGTGGAGATCTGCGCGATCAGACCATGTGCGGCTGGATGGCGCAATGCGCCGGTCTGCTGGATCCGCTGTATGATCGCCTGAAGAGATTCGTGCTGTCCTCGAAAGTGGTCGGAACCGACGACACGCCGGTGAAAGTGCTGGACCGGAAACTGCCGCACGCGCGCAAAGGGAGGATCTGGCCGTATATCGGGGATCGGGACCATCCGGCGGCGGTCTTACGACTACACGCCGACGCGGGAGCGCGCGGGGCCGGAAGAATTTCTGAAGGATTATCGCGGATATCTGCAGGCCGACGCCTATGTGGCCTACGACAGCTTCTTCACCGACCCGGCCCGCGGGTTGATGGAGGTGGGCTGCTGGGCGCATGCGCGGCGCCACTTCCATAAAGCGCTGGAAACCGATCCGGCGCGCATGGGCACGCGTGCTCGCATGATCGCGCAGCTATATCGGAGTGGAGAAGACAGCGCGGCGAGAGCGGGCTGCGCGGCGAAGCGACTTGCGGCTTGCTGCGTGAGCACGGCGCCCGGCCGATGCTGGACAAGTTGCATGAGTACCTGCTGGAAGATCCAGAGACGAGGTGTTGCCGAAGAGCCAGGCGGGCCAGGCGGTCGCTACGCGCTGAAGAACTGGACGGCGCTGACGCGCTACTGCGGAGACGGCGATCTGGAGATCGACAACAACGCACACCGAGCGTCGCATGCGCGGCTGTGGCGGTCGGGCGGAACAACTGGACCTTCTTTGGCAGCGACGCGGGCGGCAAAACGGCGGCGGTGCTGCGGCAGTTTCGTGGCTTCCTGCGAACTGGTGAAGATTGATCCGTTCGCCTGGTTCCGCGATGTGCTCTCCCGCATCGGCGATCATCCGTTAACCGGCTCGCCGAACTGCTGCCCCACAACTGGGCACCCGCCCAGGCCTGATCATCCGATTAATTGACGTTCTGCGTTCTCGCAAGCAGCATGCGCGCGCCAGCGGTGTTCATCGGATGCTTACAATCTAACCCCGGAGACCCATATGCCTTCCGACAAACAGATCGAGGCCTCACGCCTCAACGGAGCCAAATCCCGCGGACCCGTCACTCCCGAGGGAAAACGCATCTCTTCCCGCAACCACCTCCACCACGGAATGTTTGCCCGCGCCATCCTCCTCGAAGCCGAATCCCGCAGCCGCTTCAACGCTCTCATCAACCTCCTGCGTGAAGACCTCCAGCCCGAAAGCCCCATCGAAGACCTCCTCGTCCAGAAAATGGCCGCCGCCCATTGGCGTCAAACCCGCGTCTGGGGCATGGAAACCGCCGCCATCGCCCACGACGGCAAAACCTCCGACGTCACCGATCCCGAAACTCGCGATGCCCTCTCATTCCGCGCCGCCAGCAATCAAATGAGCGAGTACGAAGCCCGCTGCGACCGCCAGTTTGAGCGCAGCCTCGAACGCTTCGAAAAATTCCGCGTCGCCCGCCGAGCCCGCCTCGCCGCCGCATCCGGCGCTTCGAACCCAGGAACTCTATGAAACTAAACCCCCTGACGAAATCTACGAACCCGAGATCAGGTTCGAAACCCGCCAAATCTAAAGTTTTCGAGCCGAAATGACGATAAATCGGAGAGGGATGATATCGATCAAAGCATCGCTAACGGAACTCGAACGCTGCCATGCCATCGCCGAGTCCCACCTCGCCGCCTGCCGCACGCTCGCCGAAGGACTGGCCGGGTTCGAATCGGGCATCGGCGACCCCGAAACCGACGCCATCGGACAGGACCTGAAGCGAGTATCCGAAACCCTGCCCCGCAACGCCGATACAGCGCGTCAGCTGCTGTCCGATTACCGGCTCAGCGTAGCGAACTGCGTCTCCGAACTGCGCCGCGAGCGTTCCGCCACCGAACGCGTCTTAGAGGAACTAACCGCCTCCCTCAAACAGGCCGACGACGACCACGATGGCCGAATCCGCAGCACTGTCGAGAATCTGCGAACCGTGGCGCGTTCGCCCGAAGCGCGCGGCATACGTGGCCTGCTCGGGAATGCCGCTCAGACCATCGAGCAGAGCGTCGAAAAGATTCAGCGCGAGCACCAGACCGCCATCGCCCAGTTCCATCGCGAAATCCGCGACCTCCAGCGCCGGCTGACGCCCGAAGAACTGCCCGTCACTACCGGCATTTTGACCCGCCCCGAAATCGCAGATTATCTGGAGCGCACACAGTCGGGACGCACGCGGATTCTGCTCCTGCACGTACGTGGAATTCGTCTGGCCGCGGAGCAATTCGATGACGGCGTCGCCTCGCAGCTCGCCGGGGCCTTTGTCGTGCGTCTGCGCAACCTGCTGCCGTATTCCACGGCTGTCGGCCAGTGGAGCGAAGAGAAATTCGTGGCCCTGCTGTCGTCCGGATCCAGCGCCTCGGTGGCCACCCTCTGCCGTTCGGCGGCGCAAAACATGTCCGGCCCCTATGGCTGTCTCCACATGGGGAAAACGGCCCGCCCGTCCATCGAAGTCACCGTCTGCGCAATGGACTCGAACTCCGACGCCCCCGCGCAGCTGCTGGAAAGAATAGACTATTCACTGTCACGGATCTAATGAAGACCTTCAGCGTAGTCATCCTCGCCCTGACCCTGGCAATCCCGAGCCACGCCCAAATCGCCATGGGCCACATCCATCTGAACGTCTCCGACATCGACGCCCAAAAGAAATTCTGGATCTCCCAGTTCGATGCCAAACCGCTCACCCGCCCGGGTCTCGAAGGAGTGAGTGTTCCCGGCATGCTGATCCTCTTCAACAAATCCGCCCCCACCCACGGCAGCGAAGGCGCCGTCCTCGACCATTTCGGCTTCAAAGTCCGCAATCGCGACGAAATGGTGGCCAGCTGCCGTGCCGCCGGCTATCCCATACCCAAAGTCTTCACCGGCTCCGAGGGCTTCCCCAACGCCTACGTCACCGGACCCGACGGTCTGAAAGTCGAGATGCAGCAGGAATCCTCGCTCCCCGTCCGCGCCGCCGCCCAGCACCTTCATTACCTGCTGCCCGGTTATCTGCCGTTGCGATCCTGGTATGTCGATACCTTCGCCATGCAGGCCACCACCAGAGGACCGCACGACAGCGCCGACATCCCCGGCATGAACCTGACCTTCGCGCCCTCGAAAACGCCTCCCGACAAGCCCTTAAAAGGCGGCTTAATCGATCACATCGGGTTCGAAGTCGTGGATATCGCCGCCTGGTGCCGCAAACTGAACGTGCCCTGCCGCCGCAATGACGCCGCCGGGTTCGCCTATGCTTTTTTGACCGATCCCGAAGGTGTTTCCATCGAATTAACCGAAGGACTCAGCGCTTCACAGGCGGTAAAAAACGTGGACAAAACGGAGACGGCACACTGATCGGGCTCCCCGTCGCCGTCAGCGTTCCCGCCTTCTGGTCGATACGGAATACCGCCGCCGTATTACTGCCATGGTTCGTCACCAGCAGCCACTGACCCGAAGGATCGAAATCGAAGTTGCGCGGTGTTTTGCCCCCGGAGCCGATATGCTGAATCGGAGTCAGTCCGCCGGTCTGCGCATCCACCGAGAACACGGCGATGCTGTCATGGCCCCTGTTAGACGCGTAAACGTACTTCCCGTCGGGACGCACCCGGACCTCCGCACACGCGCTCGTGCCCTTGAAATCCGGCGGCAGCGTTGAGACCGTCTTCTGTTCCGTCAAATGCCCACGCCTGCCGTCCCAGTTGAACTGGATGATGGTGCTGCCCATCTCCGTGATCAGGTAAACCCATCGCCCGTTCGGATGGAACACAACGTGGCGGGCGCCCGCCCCCGGCGCAACGCTCGCGGATGGCACGTCGTTCGGCGTCAGTGACCCGTCCTTCACGTTGAACTTGTAAACGAACAGCTTGTCCAGCCCCAAATCCCCCACCAGCACGAAACGGTTGCTCGGATCGACAATGATCGAGTGCGCAAACGCATGCGCCTGCCGCTGCGGATTCACCCCGCTGCCCGTATGCTGAACGAACGCCGTCCGGTTGCCAATACTGCCATCCGCACTCAGCATCCACACTCCGATATTGCCCGTGGCATAGTTCGCCACCAGCACGTACTTCCCGGTCCTGTCGAAGCTGATGTAACTCGGATCGCCACCCCCGCTCGACACCTGATTGATCAGCGTCAGCTTGTTAGTCGCCCGGTCCACGGAATACGAGCTGATAAAGCCCGTCGAATTGCACGTGTAAAGACGCCGCCCGTCCGGCGTGAGGATGAAGTAAGCCGGTGCGGGAGCTTCGAGCAGGAACTCAGGAGCCTTCAGCGCGCCCGTCTCGGTATTGAAGTGCGAGACCGAAAACCCTTTCCCCGGAGCAGCCGTGTGCGTCCCAAACAGAACGGTCAGATCCGCGCCAAAAACCGCGCAGGCCGTAACCAGCGCCACACCCAACAGTCGAATTCTCATCCCACAAGGAATACCGCAGTTTGAGCCATCAGGTTGGGAAATATTCCCACCCGCCGCGCGCCCGAAAGAAAATACCGCTTCTCAATCGGAAACCCGCTCTCCCGGCACAAATCCTCGAAATCGTTGATGCTCAGGAAATGGATGTTCGGCGAGTTGTACCAGTCGTACGGAAACAGCTTCGTCTTCGGCGCCTGCCCGGTGAACAGCATCGCCCGCCGCACGTCCCAGTGCCCGAAATTCGGGAACGAAACAATCGCGCGCCGCCCCACCCGCAGCATCTCGCGCAGCACCTGCAGCGGCGACCGCGTCTCCTGCAGCGTCTGGCTCAGAATCACGTAATCGAACGCGTTATCCGGATAATCCGCCAGCCCTTCGTCGATATCGCCCTGATACGCGGAAACGCCCGCGCATGATCGCCTTGCGCACCTGCGGCGCCGAGATCTCGACGCCGCGCGCCATGCACCTTCTTGTTCTCGACCAGCCACGCCAGCAGCTCGCCTTCGCCGCAGCCCAGATCGAGCACACGGCTGCCGCGGCTCGATGATCTCCCCGATCACGCTGAAGTCCGGCCGCTCCGCCAGCGTAGTGCGCGAGCGTGCCTGCGCGATCATCAGCAGCCTTCGCCATGCGCGCCGTGCTCTCCAGAAACCCGCGCACAATCTCCGTCTGCTCCGCGACATCCACCAGAAAAGCGTCGTGCCCGTAATTCGATCTGCAGATCGCAGTACGCCACATCGCCGTTCATGCGCCGCAGCACCCGCACAATCTCCTGCGACTGGTAGCTCGGATACAGCCAGTCCGACGTGAAGCTGATCACCAGGAACCGCGTCTCCACCGCGCCGGAACGCGTCCGCCAGCCGCCCGGTGCCGTTGGTCAGATCGAAGTAATCCTCGGCCTTCGTGATGTAGAGATACGAGTTGGCATCGAAGCGCGACACGAACTGATTGCCGCGATAGCGCAGATAACTCTCCACCTCGAAATCGACGCCGAAATCGAAGCCGAACTTCTCCTTCTCGCGCAGCCGCCGCCCGAACTTCTCGCGCATCGATTCGTCGCTCATGTACGTGATGTGGCCCACCATGCGCGCCACCGACAAGCCCGCGCGCCGGCGGCTTCTTGTCGTAATAATCGCCCTCGCGACCAGTCCGGATCGGCCATGATCGCCTGCCGCCCCACTTCGTTGAACGCGATCTGCTGCGCGCTGTGCCGCCACGTGGTCGCGATCGGAATCGTCGAGCAGCACCATCTCCGGATAACTCACCGCCCATTCCAGCGCCTGCATCCCGCCCATCGAACCGCCCGCCACGCACAGCAGCCGCTTGATCCCCAGTCGCTCGATCAGCATCCGCTGCAGCCGCACCATGTCGCCGAATCGTGATCACCGGAAACGCCATCGCATACGGCGCGCCCGTCGCCGGATTGATCGAGCCCGGTCCGGTGGTTCCCTGGCATCCGCCCAGCACGTTCGAGCAGATCACGAAATAGCGGTCGGTATCGAACGCCTTGCCCGGCCCGATCATGTTGTCCCACCAGCCCGGCTTGCCGCCGTCGTGACTGATGCCGGCCGCGTGCGCATCGCCCGTGAAACGCGTGCGTGATCAGGATGCGCGTTCGAGCGGTCGGCATTCAGTTCGCCGTAGGTCTCATACGCGATTTCGACCGGTGAAAGCGTGGCGCCGGAATCGAGCGAAATGCTGTCGAAGCGGGCACACTGGGTTTCAACAACCATGCGGGAACACCTCATGGTAACAGGATGAAGAGTCTACGCTGGTACTTGCGGTTGCTCGTCACTGGCGCTGCTTTTTCTGCCCTTGCTGGCCGGCGGACTTCACCTATCGCGAAGCCGCTGCCCGGCTATCAATACCAGTTTCCCCGCGATCATTTCGAACATGAAGACTTCCGCACCGAATGGTGGTATTACACCGGCAATGTGACCGACGGCGCGGGTAAACGGTTCGGCTTCGAGCTGGTCTTCTTCCGCCAGGGCGAGCGGCACGACACCGACGAATCCGTCCGCCTGGGCATGTGCAGGATCTCTATCTCGCCCATGCCGCGCTGACCGATGTCGACGGCAAGCACTTCTGCTATGAAGAGCGGCTGAACCGCGCCGGGCCCGGGCATCGCAGGCGCCAGTTTCGAGCAGCAGCCGCATCTGGAACGGCAACTGGTCAGCGCAGATGGAACGGCGAACGCCAGAACGCTCGACGCCATCACCGACCATTTCCGGTTTCATCTCGAACTCGACCCCGCGAAGCCGCTCGTGATCCAGGGCGAGAACGGCGTCAGCCAGAAGGCCGAAGGCGCGGGCCAGCGCATCGCACTACGTGTCGTTCCCGCTGGCTGCGAGGTCACCGGCACGGTCGAACTGCGACACGCCGTCGACGGCACCGCATGGATGGATCACGAATGGTTCACCGAACAACTCGGAGCCGATCAGACCGGCTGGGACTGGTTCAGCGTCCAGCTCGACGACAGCACCGAACTCATGCTCTTCGAACTGCGCCGCAAAGACGGATCCATCGATCCTTACTCCTCCGGCACCTTCATCGACGCGCAAGGCAAGGCCCACCATCTGAAGCGAGACGAATTCACGCTCCAGCCGCTCGCGCAAGTGGAACCAATATCCGGTCGAGTGGCGCCTCCGTATCCCTGCCCTGCACATCGATCTCACCTGCAAGGCCGTCCTCAAAGATCAGGAGCTCAAAGGCCAAACGACGAAATACTGGGAAGGCGCGGTCGACTACTCCGGCACCCAAGCCGGTGTCGGATATCTGGAGATGACGGGCTACCATTCGCCCGTCCGCCTTCATTAGCCCGAAACTCACAGCCCGCCAGGCACATCGAAAGAGAAGATGTCGTCTATACGGGGGATTCTCCCCCTCGCCTTTCTCTTCCCCATGTCGACCGCCTTCGCAGCGCCAGTTGCTCTCTCCCGAATCACAGTTCAGTACTCCACGGCCAGCGGCGTCCCGCTTTCCTTCGATGCCGCACTCCCCGAAGGCCCCGGCCCGTTTCCAGCCGTCATCATCGTGCATGGAGGCGGCTGGGTCCGCGGCGACAGGCGCGTTGACGTAGCGCCTCTTTTCAAGCCGCTCGAAGAAGCCGGCATGGCGTGGTTCTCAATCGACTACCGGCTGTCCACCGACATCACACAGTTCGGAGTCGGTCTCGAAGATGTCCGGAACGCCGTCCGCTTCATCAAAGCTCACGCCTCCGAGTATCAAATCGATCCCGACCGCATCGCCCTGCTCGGCGAATCCGCGGGCGGTCAACTCGCCGCCATGGCAGCCCTGGATCCCGCCGAAGCGACCAGCGTGAAAGCCGTAGTCGCCATGTACACGCCCACAGATCTGGTCACGCTCGCGAACGAATCGACCTTCATCCCCAAACAGTTTCGCGATGCCCTTCGCGGTACGCCCTTTGAAGCAATGATCCTGGACCGTCTGCGCCAGCTCTCGCCTGTGAACAACATCAAACCCGGCGCGCCGCCGTTTCTGCTCATCCATGGAACAGCCGACCGCCTCGTACCGTTCGCACAGTCCACCGACATGTGTGCGCGGCTGAAAGCTACAGGCGCACAATGCGAGTTGTACCCAATTGAAGGCGGCGGTCACGGCATGCGCTGGTGGGATTCGTCGCAGGCATGGAAGACCGCAATGGTGAAGTGGCTCAAGCTGCAGCTCAGCCGTTCAGTTGCGTGAAGCCACCCAGAACGCCAGGTTCCGGGTGTGTTCCAGAACCGCGTCTTTATCCGCCGCGTCAGGCGCCAGTTCCAGATACCGCCGAAAGCTGGCCAGCGATTCCGTCATGCGCTGCAACTGCATCAACGCCGCGCCTCGCTGCTTATGTTCTTCTGCACTCTCCGGATCGGCCGCGATCAGCAGATCCAGCACCCGCAACGCTTTCTCCGGCTGCCCGCCCGAAAAATAGATCTGCCGCAGATTATTGATCATCCGCATCACGATGGATCGCCGGTCCACCGGCTCCAGCATCGAAGGTTCCAGCGATTCCATCTGCGCCAGCCCGCAGCACCCCGCCGCATCCACCAGCGCCCCGCCGTGAAACGGATCGATGAATGTCGAATACCGCCCATCGTCGTAAAGCACGATGAAATGACCAGGCAACCCCACGCCGCTAACCGGCTTCGCGAGCCGCCGCGCCACCTCTATATAGACCACCGACAGCGTAATCGGAATGCCCAGGCCCGGTTTCCAGCACCCGGTTCAGAAAGCTGTTATCCGCGTTGTAGTAATCGTCCTGATTCCCCCGCAGCCCCGCCTCGCCGAACAGATAAGCGCTGGCGGTTTTAACAAAACTCTCCCCGTCGCTCAGGTCTTCTGCGCGCTCCGCAATCGCAGCTGCGTAATCGTCCAGCCTGGCGATAAACGGCCCGGCATCGAGGTCCGGATACTCGATCCGCGCAATCTCAAGCGCCGCCCGGTCCAGCTCGATATCCGAAGGCCTGCCCGCCAGCAAATCGAGCAGCGATTGCGTATCCGGTCCACTACACTGGTTGCTTCCCATTCTCTGAATATGATTATCGCGGTAGCGGCGGATCACGCCGGATTTCCCCTGAAAGCAGCGTGTGCTCGACATCGTGCGCGGTCTTGGACATCAGGCTCTCGATCTCGGCACGAATTCCACCAGTCCCGTGGATTACCCCGACTACGCGGAAGCCATTGCCGACGCGATTACGCATGGCGTCGCGCGAACGCGGCATCCTGCTGTGCGGCAGCGGAGTGGGCGCCTGCGTGGCCGCCAATAAATTTCGCGGCATCCGGGCCGGCACCTGCCACGACAGTTTCTCCGCGCACCAGTCTGTTGAAGACGACGACGCCAACGTACTTTGCCTCGGCGCGCGAATCATCGGCACCGAACTCGCGGCCGACATAGTGCCTATCTTTCTGCGGGCCCGGTTTTCAGGCGCTGAACGGCACGTCCGCCGCCTCCGCAAGGTCGAATCGTTCGAAGTCCGCTAACATTCTTTTATGGATCTCAAGGGCAAACGCATTGCCGTTCTCGTCGACAAGATGTATCAGGAGATGGAAGTCTGGTATCCTCTTTCCGGTTTCGCGAAGCAGGCGCGGAGGTAGTAACCGTCGCCGCCAAAGCGGGGAAACATCCGAGAGCAAACTCGGCTATCCCTGCGTTGCCGATCTCTCATACGATGCCGCGCGCGCGGAGGATTTCGATGGCGTCATCGCCCCGGTGGCTTCGCGCCCGACTTCATTCGCAGACACCCCAAGGGCATCGACTTCGTCCGCCAGGTTCACTCACAGGGAAAGCTTGTGGCCGCCATCTGCCATGGTCCCTGGGTCCTGTGTTGGCCGGCGTGCTCAAAGGCAAACGCGCCACTTCTTCTTCGCCATCAAAGACGACGTGGTGAATGCGGGAGCGTCTGGGAAGATTCGGAAGTCGTGGTCGACGGCAACATCGTCACCTCGCGCAAGCCCGACGATCTGCCCGCGTTCTGCCTCGCCTGCATCGAAGTCGCCGCGCGTTAACGTTCGCATTCGCCGGATCACCAGATACCAGACGATCGCAATATTGATCAGCAGCACGCCGACCCGCACCGCGCGTAATCCGGTGATAAATCTCGTACACCTCGAGCGGGATGAACAGAGCGGTGCTGACGATGGTGACGTACTCCGCCCAGTGCTTTCGCAGCAGCAGGCCGGTACCTTCGGTCAGGAAATCGCGGCATAGATGAACGTACCCGCGCTCAGTTCCTTCAACTGCTTGGGCGTCACCCGGAAGATCCGCACCAGCGCGCGGTGAATGTAGTTCGATTATCCGGGTCCAGCCGGAACATTTCGATCCAGTGAGTGACCGAGGCCTGCACGTCGCCGGTGCAGCAGCCTCAGCAGGCCGACGCCGAGGATCAGGAGGCCGATCCCCTTCACCAGCTTGAAAAGGCCGATGAGAATAATCCACAGATCGCTCTGACTCTTCTGCGCGCGTTTAGCCACTGCCCTCAGAATAGAATGTCATCTATGGAAACGCGGTTGAAAGATCTGCGCGGCATCGGTAAGAAGATGCTGGAGGACTTCGACAAGCTCGGCATTCGATTCGGTCCGGCAGCTCAAGTCGCAGGACGCCCAGAAGCTCTATGACCGCATGTGCCGCATAACGGGCACGCGGCAGGACCCGTGCGTTCTCGACACCTACCGCTGCGCGATCGAGCAGGCGCGCAATCCGAATCTGCCGCGAAGAGCAGAAAGACTGGTGGTACTGGTCGCGAGTGCGCAAAGGCCGGATTCCTCGCGTGTTTAAGAAGATTCTGATCGCCAATCGCGGCGAGATCGCGCTGCGCATCATCCGCACTCTGCGCGAGATGGGCATCCGCTCCGTGGCCGTTTATTCCGATGCGGACCGCGCCGCGCTGCACGTCCGCAAGGCCGATGAAGCGGCGCACATCGGGCCTGCGCCTTCGTCGGAAAGCTATCTGAACATCGAGCGAATCCTCGATGCCGCGCGGCGGCATGGCGTCGGATGCGATCCATCCCGGCTACGGATTCCTGAGCGAGAATGCCGCGCTTCGCGCAGGCGTGCGAAGACGCCGGGCTTCACCTTCATCGGGCCGTCCGCGCGAATCGATCGGACTGATGGGATCGAAAACCGAAGCGCGCCGCGTCGCGAAAGCAGGCGGCGCGCCGATCGTGCCCGGCACCGAAGAAGGACTGACCGACCCTGCCGAAGCCGCTGCTTTCGCGCGCGATGCCGGCTTTCCCGTGATGCTGAAGGCAGTAGCGGGCGGCGGCGGCAAAGGCATGCGCCGCGTGGACCGCGCGGAAGATCTGGCCCGGCTTTCGAAGCCGCGTCGAGCGAGGCCCTGCGCGCGTTCGGCGACGGCCGCATTTATGTCGAGAAGCTGATCGAAAACGCGCGCCACATCGAAATTCAGGTGCTTCGGCGACCAGCACGGCAATCTGGTGCATCTGGGCGAGCGCGAATGTTCGGTGCAGCGCCGGCATCAGAAGGTGATCGAGGAATCGCCTTCGCCGCTGGTCGGCATCGCATGCCCGGAATGCGCGAGCGCATGGGCGAGGCCGCGGTGCAAGGCGGCGCGCGCGGCCGGATATTACAACGCGGGCACGGTGGAGTTCCTGGCGGACAACGCCGGCAATTTCTATTTCCTCGAAATGAACACGCGGCTGCAGGTGGAGCATCCGGTGACCGAACTGGTGACCGGGCTCGATCTGGTGCGCCTGCAGATCGAAATTGCGGCAGGCGCGCAGCTGCCGTTCACGCAGGATCGAGATTGCGCTGCGCGGCGCGGCGCATCGAATGCCGCATCTATGCCGAAGATCCCGCGAACAACTTCTTCCCTTCGCCCGGCCGAATCACGCAGCTGGCGGAGCCTCCGGCCCGGGAGTGCGCCTCGATTCCGGCATTTATCCGGGCTGGACCGTGCCGCTCGATTACGATCCGATGCTGGCGAAACTGATCGTCTGGGCCGATACGCGCGAGCATGCCATCGAACGCATGCTGCGCGCGCTGGGCGAATATCACGTCGGCGGGATCAAGACGAATATCGCGTTGTTTCGCGGCGATCCTGAACGATCCCGCATTCCGCGCCGGCGATCTGCACACCGGCTATCTGGATGAGCTGCTGAAGACAGCCGCTGGCTGAATCCGCGCCGCCGCCCGAACTGCAGCTCGAGATCGCCGCGGCAACTGGTCGGCCGCGGCCGCAGCAAGACCAAGGCCCGCGCCGGCCGACAGCCGCGAGCACCTCGCAACTGGCTGTCCGCACGGGACGAGCGGAGATTGCTGCGATGACCGACATTGTCGAAGTCGAGCCCGGCGTCTACTCCGTCCTGATCGAAGGCGCGTCATTCGAAGCGCGCGTTTCCGGCGACGAGATTCGAGATCAACGGCGACGCCGTTTCGACTCGAAATCGAAGATCCGCGCCAATGGAAACGCGCTTCACCGGCGCGCGCGTCCGAGCACCGGGCGCGCTTCCATCACGGCTCCGATGCCCGGCAAGGTGGTTCGCGTGCTGGTAGCTGTGGGCGATGAAGTCGAAGCGGGTCAGGGAGTTGATCGTCGTCGAAGCGATGAAGATGCAGAACGAACTCAAAGCCCCGCGCGCCGGCCGCGTCACTCGCAATCCACGTCAAGAGAACGACAGCGTGAACGCGGGCGCGGTGCTGGCCGTCGATCGAACAGACGCGATAATAAGACCAATGCATGCCGCCCCAGTCTGCCCTGAATGCAACGGAACCGGATGGAAGATCGTGGAGCGCGAAGAGGTTTCGGGCGCGGTTCGAAGTGCGACTGCGTGGCGGCCGAGCGGGCGGAGCGTGCTGATCGCGGGCGCCGATATTCCGCCGCTCTATGCCAACGCCTCGTTCGATAATTTTCTGCTGCCGCGCGAAACCCGGTCGGTATCGCGAGCTACGAAGTTTTCTGGGCCGTGCGTGGCTATGCGCGCGAGTTCCCCAATCCGAAGAAGCCCGGCCTTCTGCTGATGGGCGAGCCCGGCACGGGCAAAACGCATCTGGCCGTCGCGGCCTTCCGCGCCATCCTCGCCAAGGGCTTCGAAGGGCTGTTCTTCGACTACCAGAACCTGCTCGACCGCATTCGTTCCGGCTACGACGCAGCCTCCAATTCGAGCGATAAAGAAGCCTATCGGATCGCGATGGAGAAAGAGGTTCTGCTGCTCGACGATCTGGGCGCGCACCGCGTCACCGACTGGGTGGAGGATACCGTCACGTCGATCATCACTTACCGCTGCAATAACCGCAAGCCGCTGATCGCCACCACCAACCTGATCGATGCGGATGCGGGTCTATTCGGCGGAAGGTCGACCACCGAACCACGCTTACGGAACGCATCGGGCCGCGCGCGCGTTCGCGGCTGTTTGAAATGTGCAAGGTGATCAAGATGCCGCTGGTGGAAGATTTCCGCCTGCGAAAACAGGGCGCATGAAGCTGCAGGCTCGCAGTCTACTGCTCTTAATCTCGAGCGGCTCCTGTCGCCGCCCGCATGGGTGCAGTCGGTGAGTTCCCTGGGCCAGCTACCCGCAGCCATTGTGGGAGCAGGAACTGGTCCGGCTCAAGAACATCGGCATCGCGCATGTCAGCCTGCCGCCGGCCAAAGACGCCGGCGCAGCTCAACGAAGTCATCCGCATCATCCGGCGGCTGAACATGGAAGCCGATCTGGAAGGCCCGGTGCCTGAATCGCTCCAGCCGCTGACGCATAGCGCACGGGGGCCCGCTGACCGAGCCGTCGGGCGTGCAACCCGCGTTTCGGCCCTTGCAGCCCGACGCCCTGCTCGCGCAGCCGGAACTGCTCGCTTCCGGCAAACAGGCGATCATCTGGACAGATGTGGAAGATACGCTCGGTCCACCGCCGGCTTCCACGCCGGCGCGATGAATTTCGCGGGCGAGGAAACCGCGGCCGCGCTCCCGATTCGCCGCAACGCGCAGCTGTTCGATATCTGGGGTGCAACTCTCGTCTCACCGCATCGACGGTCCGCAGCGCCACTCCGGAACCGCAATACAGCAGTTCGCAGCAACGACGGCACTTCGTTTGTATCGGCCGTCAACAATCTCTGCGAAGCCGCTGAACGGCGATCTGAAGGCTCTCTATCCCGCCGCTCAAGCGCATCATGTTGCTGCCGAACGTGACCGTCCCGCCGCACGAGTTCCCTGTGGCTGCCCGTAAACATTCCGCTCACTGCGGGCCCGCTGTGCAAAGCGTGCAGCGCTTTCGCAACTGTCGATCATCTGGTCTACGCGACGGCGGAACTGACCGCCATGGAATACGAAAACGGCATCCTCGCGATGGAGTTTTCCGCCCCCGCGGCCGGTGAGGTGATCCTTCAGCTTTCGCGCCAGCCCTCCGGTCCTCTGGTTGCGGGCGGCAAACCCGCCGGAGTTCGATTGGGACGAACACACGCAGCGGGTGCGGCTGCCGATTCCGAAAGGCAGTGGACCCGGGGATCCATGTGCGCATCGGGCTGGCTATCGAGGCGCCCGATGCCACCGCATTCTTCCACAGCGCACGCGTGCTGCTGATCGGCGAAACGAACAACCTGACCGCCGAGTTTTCTTCGACCGTCATCGCGCAGCGCTCGCGCCTGCGCAGCACGCCGGAAATGACGTCCAGCCAGGAAGCGACCAAAGACGAACTCAGGCTATTCTACACGTTGAAGGTGCCCGAAACCGCGATTCCCGGGCGACCATGCCGATCTGGCGCTCGAAGCCGACGGCTCGCAGATGAGCCATGTCCATCCCCGGCTGCTGCGGCCAGTCGATGGCATTTTTCCCGATGCGATCGGCGTGAGATTCGCGGCCGCCTCATCGCTTGCTCTCTTCCCGCCGACCATTCCCGTGAAGCGCGCATCGGGCGAGAGGTAACGGCCTCCCGATCCGGAACAACGCTCCCGAAATTCGAACCATTCACGTTCAACCGACCGCCGAAGGACTTGAATTCTCGCCGCCAAAGGCCGACTGGTCGTCGGCGCATTGGCCTCACGCGAAGTCGTTTTCCGGATTTTCCCTGCAGACGACGCCGCAACGCGGTCTTCACAAAGGGGAAATCAAATTTCCGCCGCCAACCTGTCGCAACCTTTTCAACTCCTCGTCTTCACCGATTCTATGGCCGCCGCGTATATCACCGAGGGCTGTTTACCTCTTGAAAACAGCGAGACGCCGCGCGGCTTTCATCCCGGGGCGCTGGCTCGAATTCATCGATAAGGATAGCGGCCAAAACCTGCTGCCAGCGGGAGGAATCGCATTCACGGCCGGCCCGATTGAGACCCGTGGCGACGCTTTGATCTTCGCACGGACAGAAAATCCAACCGCATCCATGACCTCCGAAACGCTCGCACCGCGGCCAGAAGAAATAGCCGTTGGCCCGGCAATTGCTACCTCGACTCCAGAGGCCTGGAAGCTATGGAAATGAAAGCACTGGAAGATCTGTTTCTCCGCGAACTGGCGGAATTGTACGATGCTGAACGGCAAATCGTAAAAGCGCTGCCGAAGATGGCAAGGCCGCCGGCTGCAAAGAACTGCGAGCGGCGTTTGAAACGCACGTGAAGCAGACCGAACGTCACATTGACCGGCTCGAACGAATTTTCAAAGCCATTGAACGTGAGCCGGAGAGCGAAGACTCGAACCCGATCGCCGAAATCATCAAACAGGGCGAGGCATACACTTCTGCTAAGTTGGTCGACTCCGCTGTTCTTGACGCGGCGCTCATCACAGCCGCCCAGAAGGTGGAGCACTACGAAATTTCGATGTACGGCGCGGCGCGCAGCCACGCCAAAATGCTCGGCTACAAGAAGATTGCCGCGTTGCTTGAAGAGACGCTGCTCGAAGAGGAACAGACCGACAAACTGCTGACGGAACTCGCCCTCGGACCCGTGAATTCGCAGGCCGCGAAAGCGCCGTTTGCCAATGCGCGGCTGGCTCCCCGAGGTGGTGAAGAGACTGGTGGGATCGGATTTGGCGGTTGCTTTTCGGCGTATTAGTCGGCGCGGCTATCGCGCTGTTGTATGCGCCCAAGACCGGTGAAAGTCTTCGGCAAGATCTGAAAGATACGGCAGACGATTTGCGCGCACGAGGCGAACAATGGCGTGGGGCTGCTGAAGACATCATTGAACGCGGCAAGCAGACAATAACCGAGCAGCGCGATCGGTTCAGTCAGACGCGAAGCTAAAAAGATCGGGGTGGGCGGACTGGCTTTCAAGCGCAAGCAATTCCCGTTTGCGATCCAGCCCGCCACCATATCCACCAATCGTTCCGTCCGCCGCGATTACGCGGTGGCACGGAATAATGATCGGAATAGGGTTGCGGTGATTCGCCTGCCCGATTGCCTGGAAACCTTTGGGGCGGTTGACAGTAACCGCAATATCGCGGTAGCTGCAAGTCTCCCCGTAGGGAATGCGCATCAAAGCCTGCCAAACCTGCAGTTGAAATGAAGTCCCCGTGGGGTCGAGGGGAACATCGAATGCTACGCGGCCACCTGTGCAGATATTCGCGAACCTGTTTAGCTGCCTCTCGAACGCACGCTCCGGGCATGCCTTCCGGCCCCCGGCCGAAGTGAATCGCCTTTAGACCTTTCGGACCCGCTTCGAACGTAAGGCCAGACAGCAGCTCCGGCTCATACAGACACTCACCCATCGGCTACTTCTTCTTCGCGTGCAGCTCATCCAGCTTCCGCTTCAGAAAATCCTGATATTCCTTCCGAACCGCGGGATCGCTCGGCGTCGATAGATTTCACTCGACTTATATTTACTCGTTTCGTGCAGGAACTTATCCTGCGTCCACTCATCGTGGATATGCAGCTCATCCGCCTTGTCAAGAATCTTCGTGCACCAGATGCGGAGGCACGAAATAGACGCCTTCACGATCTCCAAACACCACATCTCCCGGCAGTACGGTCGCCTGCCCAATCCGAATCGGAACGTTGATTCCGGTGATCATCACCTCCTGGCAGAAATGGGCGTCGGATGAACGCCGCGATAATAAACGCCCATATCGAGCGGAAAAATGCCATCCAGATCGCGAATGGCTCCATCCACCACAAAACCCTTATGCGTGACGGCGTTGATATAGGTCGCCAGGTTGTCGCCCACCAGCGTGCCGCCCTCAATCTTGCCGAAGATATCCGCTACCAGGACATCGCCGTCCTGCAGCATGTCGAGCGCGCGCTGATTGCCGTTATTGCGAATCCCTTTCTTGCGTGCGTCCTCATCGCTTGGCCCTTTCATATCGGGCCGCGTCGGCATGAACTGCACGGTAAACGCACGGCCGATCAGTTTCTTCTCGGGATGCAGGATCGGAAATCGCCCTCATACTGATTGCGGTAACCTTCCCCCGGCAGCACGGTCCAGATCTCTTCGGCTGAGAGCCCGTCCATCTTCTGCATCAGCTTCTCGTCGACTTTCGGGCGGCCGTCTTCAAAGCGCGCCCCCTGCCATTTTTCCGTGTACTTGATCAGCTGGTCACGCGTCAGCGTAGCGACCTGCGCGCTCGCCGTGGCGCATGCGGCCAGTACCAGGCAGGCTGCGATATTTCGGTTCATGCGCAATACTTTATCGCACCGCGCTACTTGTCCGGCAGTGCGGCCACGCCCGGCAACGTCAACCCCGGACAGGAATTCAAGCGATGCGCCGCCGCCGGTCGAAACGTGCGAGATCTTGTCCGTCAGGCCCGCGCTCTTGATCGCCTTTTCGGAATCGCCGCCGCCCACCACCGATATCGCGCCGGATTCCGCCACAGCCTTCGCCAGCGCCACGGTGCCGTTATCGAACGGCGGCTTTTCGAACACGCCCATCGGCCCGTTCCAGATGATCGTCTTCGCGCCGCGAATGATCTGCTCGTACTCTTCGATGGTTTTCGCGCCGATATCGAGCGCCATCTTGTCCGTCGGGAATCTCGGTCACGTTTTCGTTCTCGGCGCCTTCTTTGAATTCGGACGCGACCACGTGATCCACCGGCAGCACCAGCTTCGTCGCCGAACTGCGCCAGCAGGCTTCTTCGCAAGATCCAGCTTGTCGTCTTCCACCAGCGACTTGCCGATCGGCATGGCCCTGCGATTTCAGAAACGTGTAAGCCATCGCGCCGCCAATCAGAACCTTATCCACAACCTTCGCCAGATTCTCGATCACCTCGATCTTGTCCGAAACCTTCGCGCCGCCCAGAATCGCCACGCAGGGGCGCTCCGGATTCTGCGTGACCATGCCGAGGTACTGAAGTTCCTTATCCATCAGCAGCCCGGCCGCCGCCTGCTTCACGATAAGCGATCATGCCGACTGTGGAAGCATGCGCGCGATGCGCCGACCCGAACGCATCATTCACATAGACGTCGCAAAGCTTCGCCAGCTTTTCGGAAAACGCCGGATCGTTAGCTTCTTCCTCGGCATGGAAGCGCAGGTTTTCAAGCAGCAGCACGTCGCCCGGCGCGGGCAGCATGGCTTCCACTTCCGCGGACCGACGCAATCCGGCGCCAGCTTCACCGGCTTGCCCAGCAGTTCTTCCAGTTTCGTCGCAACCGGCTTCATGCTCATCTCGGCATTCGGTTTGCCCTTCGGCCGGCCCAGATGCGAAGCGAGAATCACGCCGGCGCCCTGTTCGAGCGCGTATTTGAATAGTGGGCAGCGAGGCGCGGATGCGCTTGTCGCTGGTGATTTCCTGCCCGCCGTTCGCCAGCGGAACGTTGAAATCCACGCGAATGAAGACGCGCTTGCCGTTCAGGTCTAAGATCTTTGATGGAAAGTTTTGCCATGGATGAAATTCGAGCTTAGCAAAGCCTTTGAAACCGGGCCGCCCGCGCTACCATGATTCGTAACCATGCCGGATAGACGCCCCGGCGATCGCGGTTCGCGATCTGCGCAAGGTTTACGACGGCAAAGCCGCGGTCGACGGGCTGAGCCTGACGGTTCCGCGCGGCTCGTTTCTTCGGTTTTCTCGGGCCGAACGGCGCCGGCAAATCCACCACCATCCGGATGCTGACCGGGCTGATTCCGCGCCACATCGGGCACCATCGAACTGCTGGGCCTGCCGATGCCCGCGCAGGAACTCGCGATCAAGCAGCGCATCGGTCTGGTGCCGGACGAATCGCTGCTCTTCGACCGCCTGACCGGCGTCGAATTTCTGGAATTCGTGGGCCGCATGTACAGCCTCGAACGCGCGCTTGCGCGCCAGCGCGCCGAAGAACTGCTGGAGCTGTTTCGAACTCGCGCGACGAGCGCCGCAAAATGATCGCGGAATATTCGAAAGGCATGCGGAAGCGCGTCGCCATGGCGGCGTCGCTGATCCACAAGCCGGAGCTGTTCCTGATGGATGAGCCGTTCGAAGGCGTGGATGCGGTGGGCGCGCGGCTGATGAAAGATATTCTGCTCGATCAGGTGCGGCACGGCGCCACCATCTTTCTGACCTCGCACGTGCTCGAAGTGGTGGAGCGGCTGTGCGATCACGCCGCCATCATCAACGACGGGAAGATCGTCGCGGAAGGCAGCATGGACGAACTGCGCGCCGGGCTCGCAAACGCTGGAAGAAGTTTTCGTCCGCACGGTGGGCGCGGACCGCGAATACGAAAGGCTCGAATGGCTCGCTTAAAATTGCTCGCTGGCGCTGCTCGATCTGCGTGCTTCGCGCTGTCGGCGCCAGACGCCACCGATCAAGCTCGCACGTCGATGCCAGCGAGGCTCCGCGCCGTCTCATCCGCACCACCATGCAGTTCCCGGTGACGCCCGGGCCGTTCTCGCTGCTGTATCCCGAAGTGGATTCCCGGCGAGCATGGACCCACCGGCCCCATCGAAGATCTGGTGGGCATCAAGATCACCGGCAACGGGCAGCCGATTCCCTGGAATCGCGACGCCGTGAACATGTATGAGTTCCACATCGACGGTGCCGCAGGGCGTGTCGCCGATCGACGTGGCGGCCGAGTTCATCTCGCCGCCCGAGACCGGCGGGTTTTCGTCGGGCAGTTCGATCACGTCGCAACTGGCGGTGCTGAGCTGGAATCAGTTGCTGCTCTATCCGAAGGGCACGCCGAGCGATCAGCTGAATTATCAGGCGACGCTGAAGGTGCCCGCACGGCTGGCGCTACGGCACGGCGCTGCCCATTGAGAGCGAGTCCGGCAACCAGATCGACTTCAAGCCTTCGCTCGCTGACGACGCTGATCGATTCGCCGGTGCAGACGGGCGCGAATTCAGGACCGTCGATCTGAACCCCGGCGGCGCCATGCCGCATTACCTGCACATCGCCGCCGACAGCGAGCGCGCCACGCGCATCTCCGACGACGAGATCGCAGCACTACCGCAATCTGGTGCAGGAGACCAACGCGCTGTTCGGCGCCACTCATTATCGCGACTACCATTTCCTCTACACGCTGAGCGATCACGTGGCGCATTTCGGCCTGGAGCATCACGAATCGAGCGACGACCGCACCGATGAAGAAGCGCTGATCGACGAGGATCACCGCCGCATCGCCGCCGGCCTGCTGCCGCATGAGTTCGTGCATTCGTGGAACGGCAAATTCCGCCGTCCGGCGGGTCTCGCGACGGCCGATTACAACGAGCCGATGAAGGGCGAATCTGCTTTGGGTTTACGAAGGGCTGACGGAATATCTGGGCGAGATTCTGACGCCGCGCAGCGGCCTTTCGACACGGCAGGATTTCTTCGATTCGCTGGCGCTCGGAAGCCGCCGCGCTCGATCGCGAAGACGGGCCGCACGTGGCGTCCGCTGGAAGATACGGCGGTCGCGGCGCAGATCCTCTACGGTTCGCGCGCCGACTATCGCGACCTGCGGCGCGCGGTCGATTACTACGAAGAAGGCACGCTGATCTGGCTCGATGCCGACGTTACGATTCGAACCCTGAGCAAAGGCCGCGAAATCGCTGGACGATTTCTGCAAGCTGTGGGCGGGCGCGCCGGCCACGCGCGCCCGAGGTGAAGCCTTACACGTTCGAAGATGTGGTGCGGACGCTGAACGCGGTGCAGCCTTACGACTGGGCGAGCGTTTCTGAACGAGCGGCTGCAATCCACCGCGCGCGCACGCGCCGCTGAGCGGCATCGCGAACGGCGGCTACAAGCTGGTCTATACGCCGCGAGCGATCCGATTTCCAGAAGAACTTCGAAGGCACTCGCAAGGTGGTGAGCTCTGTCTTATTCGCTCGGGCATGACGGTGCGACGAGAACGGCGAGATCATCGACGTGCATCTGGGCATCGCCGGCGTATCAAGGCGGGCGATCGCGCCGGCAACGAAGATCATCGCCGTGAACGGGCGCGAGTTCAACGGCGACGCGTGCTGCGCATGCGGTGGCGGACGCGGTGAAGAAGCACGACGCCGATTGCGCTGATCGTCAAAGACGGCGAATATTACAAGACGCTTCAGCATCGATTATCACGGCGGCGAGAAGTATCCGCATCTGATGCGCGACCGTCGAAGCCCGATCTGCTGTCGGAGATCATCCGGCCGCACGCTACCGCAGCGCCAGGAAATGATCGCGCGCCATTCTGCGCGCGCAGCTCCTCAGCATGCGGCTGCGCGCGGCGTCGCGCCGGCGGCGCGCTGCGTTCTCCGTCTTCACCGGCCTGATGTTTTACGGCTTCTGGGCGTTCCTCGCATGGGGCGCAATGCTCTTCTTCTCGCAGACCCGACCAGGCTCCGTATTTTGTCGCCGTGCTTTCGAGCGGGCTGATGTTCGTGATGCTCTACTGGCAGCTTCGCCCGGTGATCTCGGCCAGCTTCGGGGCGTCGCTCGATCTGCGCAAGCTGCTCGCCTATCCGATTCCCGCACGCAAGCTGTTCATCGTCGAGATCCTGCTGCGCATCACCACCTGCGCCGAAATGCTGATCGTGATCGGCGGCGCTGCCATCGGTCTGCTGCGCAATCCGCTCTACGGGCTGGCGCGCCGCGCCGTTTATCGTCCGGGCGCGCTGCTTTTCGCCGCCACGAACATCCTGCTCTCCGCCGGGACGCGCAACTGGCTGGAACGCCTCTTCCTGCGGACGCAGCTCAAAGAAGTGCTGATCTTCCTGCTCGTGATCGCCGGGATTGACTCCGCAGTTCCTCGTCTTCATGAACGTGAGGAAGGCGCGCTCTGCTGCGCTTCGCTCCCTCGCAGATGGTCTGGCCCTGGGCCGCAGCTGGCGCGCCTGATGCTGCACGACCGGTCGCGTCGCGGCCTGGCCGTCGCTCGCTGTGGCTCGGCGGTGGCTTGCGTCTTCAGCCGCTGGCAATTCGAACGCACGCTTCGTTACGATGCCACGGCATTCGCACGGCGCCGTGAAGATTTCGAGCGAAGCCGACGGCTTCACCGAGCGCTTCTTCCGGCTTCCCGTCGCGCTTCCTGCCCGATCCCATCGCCGCCATCATCGAGAAGGAACTGCGCACGTTCGCCCGCATTCCGCGCTTCCGGCTGGTCTACGCCATGTCGTGTTTCTTCGGATGGTGATGTTGCTGCCGATGCTGCGACAATCCCGGGAAGCATCGCTTGCTGTCAGATCGCGCTCTGCCGCTGATGGCGCTTTACGGGCTGCTGATGCTGGGCCAGATCAGCTACTGGAATTCGTTCGGCTTCGACCGCTCGGCGGTGCAGGGATACTTTTCCTGGCCGATTCGATTTCGCGACGTGCTGATCGCGAAGAATCTCACTGTGGTCTTCATGCTGATTCCGCAGATTCTGATGATCTCGGTCGATTGCGCGCTTCGTGCACCTGCCGTCGACCCGGCGAAGATTCTGGAAACCATCGTGGTGATCGTCATCGCGTCGCTTTACTGGTTTGCGATGGGCAACATCTTTTCGGTGCGCATGCCGCGCGCGCTCGATCCCGAAAAATCCAGCAGATGTCGAACAAATGCAGGCGCTGACCATCTGGGCGCGCCGTTGCTGCTGTCCGCTGGTGCTCGCCTACTGGGCGCGCTGGTTCTTTGAAAGCGAGATTGTCTTCCTGCTGCTGGTTCTGTGGCGGCGGTGATTGGCGGTATTTTCTATTGGGTGGGGCTCGATTCGGCCGTGAACACCGCCTATGAGCGCCGCGAGTTGATTGTCACGAGGTTGTCGAAGACCGAAGGTCCGCTTTCCGCCACCTGAAAGGCAGCTGGCTGATGCCCATTTTTATTAGTGGCGTTCTTCGGGGAGCTGTGTCGAAATTCTGCTGAAACGGAATTTCCTGATCGGTGGTCATCATCACCTCGAAACCGGCGTTTTCGGCCGCAGCGAGTAACAGGCCGTTCTTCAGGCCGACGATCCGGCATATGCCGCAGTTTGACATTCATGCCTGGCGAGCAGCAATCGGAGGCGCTGGTCGATACACTCGTCGAGCAGAATTCGCATCAGGCCCGCGCCAGGCGAAGTTCCATAGACTCCTCAAGGACTTGAACAGCCATGTCGCGGCTGACTGTGGGAAGCCTTCCAGGAAGTCGTCGAGCGAGTCCCCGTTTTCCAAATAGTCGAACAGTGACCTCACGGGCACCCGCGTGCCTCGGAACACCGGGATTCCGTGCATCACCTCGGGATCGCGCGTAATTGCTTCCTGCATCCATTCATTTCTCGTCATTGTCTCGCAGAGAGGGGCTTCTCCTGCTGCGGACTACGCAAAAACGTACATCCGAGGGTTGCCTCACCCGCCCCCCGGCGAGGACAATCGAAGCATGAACTATGCATGCGCGGCAGGCATCGGTGCGGTAAGCGGCTTGCGATCCATGTCGGCTCCCGCGATTGTGGCTCAGGCCGCAAATCGGAATCAAGTCCGGGTCAGGAAGACGCCACTCGCCTGGCTTGCATGGGACGATACGGCCCGCACTGCCGCGGTTCTCGCCGCCGGAGAAATGATCGCCGACAAGTTGCCGTTTATGCCCGACCGGACCGCGCCGCTGTCGCTTATGTTTCGAGCCCTCTCCGGTGCAGTGTGCGGTTACGGCATCTGTGGCGCGGGCAGGACGAAACGCGAACTCTGGATCGCAGCAGCAGTAGGCGCTTCGGCTGCAGTGGCTGCATCGTATGCCGGATCCCAATATCGCAAGCGCGTGAAACTCCCCTCCATGGTGGCGGCATTGCTGGAAGATGCGGTCACAATTGCAGCGGGTAAGGCCGTGATTGCATCGATTGGGCGCTGACATGCTTTAGCAGCACGCATGAGATTCGCAGTCGCCGCACTTCTTGCGTTTGGACTTACCGGCTGCACCCCCGGCGAAAACGAGCGCACCAAAGAGCAGGCCCGCCAGACCGGCGAACAGGTCAAACACGACGCACACGTCGCTTTACAGGAAGCAAAGGCGGGAACGGAAAAAGCGAGCCGGGAAATCGATAAAGGTTTGAGAGAGACGCGAGAGAAAGTTCGCAAGGCGCTCGACGCTCCGCCTGATACGAATCGTAAGTAAGGGCAGGCGGTTCACCTGCCCTCACTTACGCTGACCTACTTCATCGACGCCGTTTCCTGCGCCATTTTCAGATGATCCTGCAAAGTGGGCAGGGTTGCAGCCGCGAAACCCTTCAGGTCATCGTTCGATCCGCTGGTCGATTCCTTCTGGAATTCGGCAACGTCCTTCTGATGATCTTTCACCATGTCACGCATATAGGATCTGTCGAAAGCCGCTCCCGACAGGTTCGAATACTTAGCCACCATAGCTTTGCCTTTCGCGTCGAGATCGGTGGGGAGAGTAATGTTGTCCTTAGCCGCCAGAGACTTCAGCTGATCGTTGGCTTTGGTGTGGTCGTCGATCATGCGCTGCCCGAATTGTTTCACCTTGTCGTTCTGCGCCTTCTGGACGGCCAGTTTGCCGAGTTCCACTTCTTCCATGCCGCCCGCCGCGGCTTCCTGTGCAAACTTCATATCCGCTGCTTTGAGCGAAGACCTGGAATGCATGCCGCTCGCAGCGTCGCTGTTATTTCCGTTCGCCGCCTGCTGTGCGAACGCGCCTGCTGCGGCGAGCACACCTGCTGCGGCAATAGTCGTACACGTTTTGAGAATTCCCATCATTTGACTCCTTCCACCGCTTAAGAGCAATTTACCCGCACTTGTTATTCGAGCCCCACGCGTGGAATAGGCTCGCTATTTACGGTGATCGGTATTCTGCTGTCCTGCTACTACCTGCGCGTGGTTGAGCACGGCCACCAGCGAAACTCCGCCCAGCGTGTTGCCCAGAAGCACCGGCAGCATGTAACCCGTCAGATACTGCACCCAGGGAATAACGCCTGTCATGACCAGAAACAACGCTTCGATAGATCCGGCAATAATGTGTGTAAATCCGCCGAGCGCCACGAAGTAAGTCATGATTACGATCAAAGGAATTTGCCCCGAATCGATGGCCGCTCGCATCCAGACCAGCATCGCGATCAGCCAGCCGGCGAAGACTCCCCGCAGAATCGCCTGACCCGGAGTTACCGCGATCGTTTCCCTCGCGATTTTCGCGAAAACATCCTGCACATGCGGGTTGAAAGCGGGCGTATTTCCCAGCACCCACGCAACAATATGAGCTCCCGCCAAATTGGCCAGCAGTACAATCGCCCAGAGGCGCAGCATGCTGCCAAGCGCCCGCCAGGATCGCCTCGCCAGCACCGGCAGAACCGCTGTGAGCGTGTTCTCCGTGAACAATTGCTGACGCCCGATAATGACAATCAGGAACCCGAACGAGTACCCGAATTTCGCCACCAGCGGACGCCACGCTGCGTCGGGTAAATAGTTCCGCAGCAGCGCTTCCGCAATGAACGAGAAGCCCATCGAAAGCCCGGCCGCCAGCCCCGAACTCGCCAGAGCGGGAGCCGACCGCTCCAGTTCGATATTGCCGTCATGCCTGACCGCCTCATGGACCACATGCGCGGTAACGGAACTCCGTTCGGCTACTTCTTCCTTCTCGCGTTCGGTAAGTTCCGGCGCCGCAACGTCCTCTTCGTCCACCATCGGCCGAAGTTGAGCAATCCGGCTTCCGACGTATTTATTCGCCGCCCCGGCCGGAAGCGCCCACCTGATACAGCGCATCGAGCTCGGTCTTGAAATTCTCCATCACCTGCTTGCGGCGGATCTTCATGGTGGCGGTCAATCAACAAATTCCTCCCATTCCATCTCTGATCATTTCACCAGCGTAATCTATTCTTTGTGTGAGATAGCGGAACTCTACCTCTATCTTGGTAAACTAGATGAGCCGTAAGTGTCCTGAAAACGGGTTTGCAGTTGACCTCGACGAAAGAGGTGCATCTCCGTGATCGAGTCAAAATCACGCTACAGTATGGAAAGATCCTTATTGCACACTATTTTCTCACGAATAAAGGCTTCGATCTGGCGCTTGCGACAGCCCTTGAAGCAAAACAGCTTGCAGAAACTGCACACTATGAAAAGGGCATTGCCGATGCGCTCAACCTCATCGGGCAGGCTTACTACTACAAAAAGCTGAATACAGGCGAAGGTGATTATGAAGAAGCGCTCACGTATTTTCAGCAAGCGCTGACCTATAGAGAGAAATTGCATGACACCAGAGGCATCAGTGAGGCGTTATTCCATAGTGGCCTGACTTATGAACAACGTGATCTTATTGATGAGGCACGAGAATGTTATACTGAAGCATTACAGTTTGCTGACCTCTATAACCATAAACTAGAAAAATCATATGCCCTACGCCACCTGGCCGGATTGGGCGCGGCTAAAGGCGATCTGGATGCCGCTCTCAACTATGCTCTGACCTCCCTTGCCTTGCGCGAAGAGATCGGATTTAGAGTCTATCTACCACATTCACACATACTGGTGGGCGATATCTATCGGGAGAGAGAAGATTTTGAAAATGCCTTGATCAACTATCAGAATGCTCAGGCCCTGGCCGAAGAAATGGGTATTAAAAATGCGCTTATTCTCTCCCTGCTTGCAATTGGAAATATTCAGTTCGTACTAGAAGATACAACTCCGGCACGCGAAAATTTTCAGCAAGCTCATACACTTGCACAGGAACTCGGAGTTGTGTATACACTCGAAATGACTACCAGTAAACTGAATGCGTTGAGCGATAAGCGATGAGCAATGAGCATCTAAAATAGATCATTGCCATGAGCATATATATAAGAAATATCTGATTTTCATCCATTAGAGGTAATCAGGGTAGGGGCGTCACCTTGCGTGCGCCCATGTCCTGATGAGCATCATTTTCTGGGAACGGGCGCACACAAGGTGACGCCCTACCCTGATTACCAATATTTCCCTGGAGGACTGGATTGATGGATATGTTTACAATGAAGATAGCTGAATATGTGTTACCTGTCGTATTATTATAGGTAGGTTCAGTAGTAAAGATACCCTTATTCTATTCACAAGGGAGATGAATATGAAACTTCTTGTCACAGGCGGGGCTGGATATATAGGAAGCGTTATGACGGCTCAGCTTGTAGAGGCTGGACATGAGACGACAGTGCTAGACAACCTCGTCAAAGGGCATCGCCCGGCGGTCCATCCCGCAGCACATTTTGTGAAATGCGATCTGTTGGATAGTGCAAATTTGAAAGAGATTCTACGTGGAGGTTTTGATGGTGTACTCCACTTCGCAGCACTGTCGCTCGTGGGCAAGTCGGTAGGTAATCCCGAACGTTATTATCGTAACAATGTTGTCGGTACGCTCAACTTGCTTGATGCCATGCGCGAGGCAGATGTCAAGCGACTGGTTTTTTCCTCTACGGCTGCGGTCTATGGTGCGCCAGAAGAGACACCTATTTTAGAGACTGCGGTGACGCGTCCAACCAATCCTTATGGTGGTTCAAAGCTGGCTGTGGATCAGATGATTAGTTTTGAAGCGGCTGCACATGGGCTTGCAGCGGTGAGCTTACGTTACTTTAATGTCGCAGGTGCCAGCGGAAATCTAGGAGAAATGCATCAGCCGGAAACGCATCTTATTCCACTCGTCCTGGGCGCAGCGGTCGGCAAGCGCGAGGCCATTGATGTGTATGGGACAGACTATGCTACCCGTGACAAAACGGCTATTCGTGATTATATTCATGTTGAGGATCTGGCACGAGCACATATTCTCGCCATCAATGCTGCACGTCAGGGAGAGCATAAGATCTACAATCTAGGCAACGGCAGAGGTTTTTCTGTATTAGAGGTTATTGAAGCGGCTCGCCAGGTAACAGGCAGAACCATTAAGGCAAACGAAGTTGGCAGGCGTGCAGGTGATCCTCCGGTGCTTGTGGCATCCAGCGAGAAAATTCAGAAGGAATTGGGCTGGAACCCGCAGAAGCCCGAACTAACGACTATGATTGAAGATGCCTGGAACTGGATGCAGGCACACCCTCATGGATATGATGACTAGAGGCGCTTGAAAGGACTTACAACATATGCGTGCCGATATTCAACCCGGCGCTCACTTTCCCGACTATGAACTGACCGATCATACGCGAGTGCGTCGCAAGTTGAGTGAGTTGCAGGGCAAAGATCCGCTGATTCTGCTCCTCTCACGTGGTCACTATTGTCCCAAAGATCACCAGCAACACCTTGAACTCGCTTCCTTCTATCCAAAAATCGCTGTAGCTTATACACAGATTGTGACCCTCTCGACGGATAATATTCTGGAGAGCAACGAGTTTCGGGCGGCAGTCGGTGCGCAGTGGACGTTTCTTTCAGATTCTGGTCGCAAAGTGCAACAGGATCTCGACATTCAAGAATACACTGATCCAACCCACAATCCCATGATTCCACATACAATTATATTGGAACCAGGGCTGCTCATTTATAAAATCTACAATGGCTATTGGTTCTGGGGCCGCCCCTCAATTGGGGAACTATGGCAAGATCTGCGGACTGTTACCCAGAAGATACGACCCGATTGGGAACTCTCTACCCCCGGTTTGCGCGAGAATTGGGAAGGTGATAAAACATTGCACTATCCTTACAAACAAAAGTAGCCCCGAATAGAACCGGATAGGGGCGTCACGCAACGTAACGTTCCTACCCGGTTTTCATCTACATAGACAAACAGGAATATATCGTTATGGACGACGATAGGATATGCTACTCCATACCACGACAAGCATGATTGCGGCGATAATAGTGCTGATTATTGGTACACCTTCCAGCGTTGGCTCACCGACGATATGAAAATGGAAGAAGCCGACGATGAGGAAAATGGCAAACAGGCCAATCATGATTGCGCCCAGGATACCTGCGGGTGCACGACGCCCTGCGAGGAATTCGCCCAGGAAGCCCACGAGGGCTGCGATGATAATCCATACGATAAGCTCGGTGAATGTTACTGCCATGGAAAAATTCTCCTTATAAAAACTAATTATGATGAACATCGTCCATCTGCTTCTGATACGTGTATTGAGGAAAGAGGGACTCAGATAATACTATGTGAGTTATGGAAACTTTCTTACTCCTGTTTGCTTCTACGACCAGATCATAGGAGATTCATACCTGAACAGACATAGAGCTGCGGGGAAGAATGCGTTATAAATATTGCGTGAAAGATAGGTGTATGGTATTATTGGGTTCGCGGGGTTGTAGCTCAGTGGATAGAGCAGTGGTTTCCTAAACCACGTGTCGGAGGTTCGATTCCTCTCAGCCCCACTTATCCACATTTTATCCACAAAACCGCTTCACAAGCCAAAAAAGACCCAGAAGCAGAGTACATAAAATACCTCACTTCAAGGCTATTTTTCACTGTAATCTCATGTCGGAAAACAATCATTCCGACAGGAAAACACCGCGATAAGCCGAACCTTATGAGCGTTTAGGACCACCTCTTTTCTTCTTGAGAAGACCCAAAGCAGATACTACCGAAAATTTATCTTGATCTTGACGAGCAGCCCTGTTGTTGAAATCTTTAAGGTATTCTTCTGTGACTTCAATGTCACTATGACCAAGAAGACGCGAAAGCTTGTAAATCTCTCCTCCTTGCTCTAGATACATACAGGCAAACGTATGACGGAACGTATGAGCAGAAACACGTACACCAGTGATACCCGTTCTATTTTTTATATCTATTAGCAACTGTTCAACACCGGTAGGAGTTAAAGGATCACTATAACGGTTCATGAAAACTCTGTTTTCAGAGTCACTATGAGACTTGCGGTAATGATGAATATATTTCCAGAGAAGCTTAGTAACAGGAGGAGAAAGACCAACTTCACGTTCTTTACTTCCCTTACCAAACACATTGATATAATCTGGATGTACATCTTGAACTTGCAGGTTACATAGTTCAGAAACACGCATACCAGTTTCTAGCAACACCAGAATAATCGTATAATCGCGATAGCCGAGAGTTTTAGAAATGTCACACGCATCTAGCATCAAGTTAATATGATCAGGTGTAAAAATTGGTATGAGGTAATCAGGGACAGAAGGTAACTTGAAGACGCTAAGAAGGGTTCTTTTCTATCAATTCCTCTTCATAGCACCAAGTGAAAAAGCCTTTGATAACTTGAGCATAGCCTTTAACAGTTAAAGGTGAAAGCTGAGAAGGACCACGATCCTTATTAGACACCCGATCAGGCTATAGAGACTGGATATAGAGCATAAATGAGCGTAAATGGGTTGTAGTAACTTGATCAAGTCGTTCTATATCCTCTTCCTCATTTAGCCATACGGCAAACTTACCAAGTTTCTGTTCATACCAACTAATAGTTTTCGGCTCTTTAAGCTTACGTGTACGGACAATCAATAATATAGCCCTTAATTGCTTCTGACACTTTCATAGAACACCTCCTACGTTATCCATTTGTTGTTCTTTGTGCCAAAGGGGTTGAGGTACACATCTTCATGCTTTGGCCCGCAGGTAGCTCACGATCGGCTTGGACGGCTTGCCAATCTTCTTCAGAGAGATCAAGGCCATGTAGACGGCGTTCTTCTTCTAGGTGTTGCGCCGTGACAAAGCCATAGGCAAGGCGTTTCTTCCAGACTTCTTCCAGGTAGACCCGCCCTTTCGTTTTGTTGTATGCGGAAGACTTCCTCAAAGGCCACGACTAAGGAGGCTTGCAGGTCTGATTGGGCTGCGCTTTCATCACGGGAAAGCGCCATAATGGAAGTTAAGGTAGCCCGGCAAAGGAGGAGACACAGGACTTCTTTACGGGCCATCGTTACGCGCTCGTTTGATCAAGGAAGCTCGCACCTCCTCAAAGGACTCAGGAGATAGGTGGGTTACGAACTGGCGACGGAGCAGCTGGGGAGAGACGTTCGACCTCTTCACAGCGCAAGTTCGCTGTAAGCACATCTGGGTGGAGGCATCACGAAAGGAGTCCTCGTACGAGTGAAGGTTTGTTGAGTGATCATTGTTTGCTTCAGTTTGGCTGGCAGCGTCCAGAGATAGGCCCATTGCAGCAGGAATGGATAGAAGCGTGTGTGTCTGGGTGCAAGCACAAGGAGAGCGCATCATGAGGCAAGGGAATGATCAGTTCTTCCTCGAAAGGGACGTGCATCAAGGACGAGCGCGTGGAGCCTGGGTGAGCAGGTGAGAGGGTTGCTCTTCGATCAGGCGTGTAGAGGCGGGCCTCTTCTTCACGCAGTCGGGTCCAGAGGGTATCGGTTCAGAGCAGCAGCAAGGGCAGGCATGCTGGACGGTCTCCCAGATGGGCGAGTCGCGGGCAGACGCGATCTATTCGTATCAGGGATGGAGAGATCAACATGGCGCAGCCATTCTTCTGTGGCATAGCGTCCAGAGGAGAGGGACCCTTTAAGAGAGCACTTCGGAGGCTTCATTTAGACTCGAAGGAGGCCAGGGACTTGCGACGAATGCGGAACTCTGTCGCGCCAGATGGTTGAGAAGACCATCATGTCCGTTCGCTCGCCAGATCGGTTCAAACCAGAGCTTTTTTGACTTGCTTGATTTCTTGCTGACTTGTTGTAAATCTGGCCCATGATATCGGAGCCATGGGAGCCAAAGTCCAGGGTTGCAATACGCCGATGGGTTGTGGTCACTACTGGGAGCATTAGGGCTAAGGCGTTTTCAAGTTTCCGCGCTTCTTTAGGTGGAAAGACCGCCCTCTTGTTCACGTTTCAGAGTGGAGGTCCTCTGGACGTGCCCGCATGTTGACGACACGTGAGACGAACGCCGTTTCCCAATCGAGAGGGCCATCGTACCACCCTTGCAGATCGGCGCAGATGTGGATTTCAGAGGCTTGTGCGTAGATGGGATGGTTATCTAGCCACGAGGAGAGCATTGTCTTGCAGGGTTGTATATGCGCTTGAGCAGGACCGATCGACCAAAGCAAATGAGAGGCAAAGCGGGCCTGACAGAAGACACCACCATTCATGGAGCCATAGGAGAGGGAAAGGGTCACGTCCTCATTGAAGAGCAGCCAGGACCAGACGCCGGAGCCATGCGGACGGATGAGAGAGCGTTTTTCCTCGATACTCTTTTTCTATGGGCATGGGTTTTTGTTCATTTCGGGCGAGCGCTTGCCACGCATCCAGGGTTTCCGCGAGGAACGGAGGGAGCGGGTCGCCGTTCGGTTTGAGATCGTCGGCAGCAAGTTTGAAATTGACCAGGAAGGTATCAACACCGAAATTGACGGGACGCGAGTTCAATGGGACCAATGAAGGGACGAGTGGGAGCGGTCATAGGATACCACCTTTCGGATTAGTGTAGGTTTAAAAAAGAGGAAGAGGACGTAAATGTACGATGCACGGCAGACACTCTGTAGTGTAGTCTGGACAAGTTGCATAAGCTTAAAGCAGATAGTGCATGGACGGACCAAAGAAGAGAAGAGTAGCATAAGATATTTAGGATTGCAAGGTTTTAGATTGGGGGTGTGTATATATTGAAAGCATAACCATTCCTTGCACGTGGTTGATACAGGAGAGGAGAGGTTCATGGTAAAATGGGAATAAGTGATGAGAAGAGCGCGTTTAGTCTGGTTAAAGCAAGGTATAGAGGATCGAGGTAACAGCAGGTGTAGGATAAAATAGACTGTGACAATGTGCTAGGAGATCGCTGTGATAAATCTGGACGTGAGAAAGAAGGCCGACCTGTTGCAAGGCTAGCCGATTGATATAGCAATGAACGCGCAGGGTTCGAGCAGGTTTTTGCCGTACAACTTTGCCGCATCGAAAGAACAGAGCTCACAAATACTTGTATCGAGGTTTCCCCCAGGCAGTACATGTTACAGACACGCGCTTCTTTAATCGGATCAGCTGGATAGATAAAAGACGGTCGAGGTGACTCATTGCGAAACAGGGAACACATGGCAGGCACTGACCGCAGGGCATGATGCAGATATTCCGCTTTCGTCAGGGTGAGGAGCACCCACAAGAAGCTGAACAGCATCAAGGTGAGTGAAGACAAGACGATGGCCCGCAACCAGGAAGTGGGCAATCCACGGGAGCTACCAAAGATTGACGAGTGTAAGATGTTTGGGGAGAAGCGAGGCAAGTAGACGCGGCTAGCGGGTGACACGCACGGTTAAACGGTTCTTTGCCAGTCATACTGAGCACCACCTTTCAGAAGAGCGAGAGGGGACAGCGGGAAGAGATTTTGCGGACCACGAGATTACTTGTTTCGTGGTCCGCAGGGGTACGAAGGCTAGCGCCTGGGTGAGCATGGTACAATCGGCTTGTGTCTCCACCTTGACTCCCTTCAGTACAACATGAACGACAAGGGCGGCTCCGGCATAATGCAGACTTCGACACGAGAGCCGCCCTTGGTCGCTCAAGTTTACTTTCGGGGTCAAGGTAGTACACACCCTTCGGGACGCCGTTAGGGACAGGGTTGTATCCGCAACGCAGGGGGTACGAGACAAGGGACTCTCCAACAACAGCAGACCTGGAAGGGGAATGAGCAGAGGGAAGAACTGGGGAAAGAGGAGATAGGGAGCTGTAGGGAATGGGACGAGGGAGGTAGGATACGATAGAAATTCGTGATGTGTGCTCAAACTCTTGTAGGAGCTTTTACCGGAAAATGGCCGATTTCAGGTGTAGAATGACGCATGCTGAGAGGCTTGTAGGGACGTTGTGGAACTTGTCACGAGTTCGCAGAGAGGCAAAGGTGCTATCATAGGGCGAACGGCGTACAGAGGCATTCTCGACTGTCTGGGCGAGAGGGCTTCGAGTAGCTTGACAGAGCGGGTTCAGATGTTTTGGAGTGTTGGGCGTGTGGCATGAAAGAGATAAGCCAAGTTATGCGGTGAAACGGGACGATAATTCAGGGCTGGGTATGGTTCGGTTTGCTCGATCTTTTGAGGACGCTTTGTTCTACTTTTTTTCGTTACAGGGCCATGGGATGTGATCCTTTAGGTTGAATGGATGGGCTACAAGCGCACGGCGTTGGGCGTGTGGCGTGTGGCGTCAACCAGAGAACAGAGAAACAGAGAATGTCAGGTTGGGCGGTCTGATCGCTTGAAGGCGGGTTTATCCTTGGACTGACGGGTCATCGGGTGCACTGCGTGGGCGTGGACGTTGGGGACCGTTCGGGCGGCGGTGTAGTCATCGTCGAAAAAGTAGGCGTCGACGGGTGCTTGACCGAACGACGGACGAGGGAGCAGGCAAGGCGGTTTGCGTCGGGTTGCTCAGTTCGAGAATACGCGTGAAGGTTTGTGTTTTCAGTTGGGCGAGAAAATCGGCGTCGGTGCGTTCCTGCTGGACTTTAATTTCCATCATTTTAATTTTGCTATCGGCTTCGGCTTCAATCAGACGGCGTGCCCCTTCGGCTTCGGCGAGATCGGCGTAGAGCTTGCCTTTTTCGCGTTCGGCACGCGCCATCAGGGACACACCATTGCTTTCCACATGCCCCAGGAAAAAGGCGGTTCCGGCATCACCCAGGATGAAGCCAATCACGCGGGAAGCCACGAAGAGGTATAAGCAGGGTCAGTATTGAGGGTCATGGGTAGCGGCAATGACGTGCAGCAGGAAGGCCGATTGCCCAATAATGTTGATGAGCGCGAAGGCACTCCACATGATAGTTCCTACCCAGACAAGGCGCTGATCAGCGGGGGAGACCGCCCCGTACGCTTCGCGTCGTTCGGCCACTTCGTGCCGTTTGATCCCCAGGCCGAAGGTTGTAAACATCATGGCAAGCTCGATGAACATGGCACCCGCCCAGATGATCACCTGTCCGTTTTTGTCGCCAGGAGAGACCAGATGGGTGAGGATGTAGGCGACTTCGGCAGCCGTCAGGCACACAAAGGCAATAGGGCCAATAAGCATCCAGCACTTGAGGCAGAAGAGCATCACCCGCTCATGGAAGGGACGACCCACACGGGCGTTCTCAATGCGCTCCAGGCGGCGGGCTTTCAGTTGCGCCTGAGACATGGGCGCAGTCGAGAGCTTCCCGTCTGAATTGACGTGCGGGGTCGGTGCAGAGGCAAAGGCACCGAAAAAGCGTTGTAACCAATTGGGCTTGTTGTGTTGACTCATTGATGGTTCCTTTCCAGGGAATAAGGCGGCCCACTCACCAGCGAGGGAGCCGCCAGGGACTGCCTACATGTCGCTCATCTTTCGGGAAACCCAGGTCTTGAATGTTGGTGATCTGGGAACGGACGGTCGGGACGGCTTGCTCTTCCATGCCGATGTTCTTGCCGTCGTTGGCCTTAAAAATGCGTTGCTTCACGACGCGCTCACCAGCCGTTTGCCGTTTGATCGAGACTTTGACCTCATGGCCTTTCAAGTCTTTTCCGTCAACCAGTTCGCGCAGTTCACGGCCTTCTTCGTCTTTCTGTCCGGTTGCTTTCACGAAGTCTTTATATTGTGGGTCTTCTTCTGGGAGTTGGCACGAATAGGTTTCACCCCATTTGGTATCGTGAATTTCCAGGGAGAGGAAGAACCACGCCTGACCCTTACGCTGACCTTCGGTATAGGTGCCTGTGACCGGACGAAGCCCTTTGACAATGCCTTTTAAAAGATGTGCCATGATGTTTCTCCTTTAATGTAGTTGAGGATGAGAGGCCAGCACACGCGCCGTATTCACTGATCAGGGTGAGCGTGCTGTCCGTTTCTTTTTGATAGTGGCCGTTGCCGACCACTGCTAACAAGACAATCAAGTGAATTTCAATCGAGGCTGGACAAGGAAGCGCCGCGAGGACATCGCGCAACTCATCAAAGGTTCGTGACATGTGCACGAGCACTTTGCGCCCGCGATGCTCGATATAGACCGAGGCGTACCCAATCGGGGTATTGTAGCGGGTCCCTGCTTTACGCCGAAATTGGCGGTCAAAGCGACGGTGGCACCGTTGACATAACACCATGGTCTCAGCATCTTCCTTCCAGGTCTCATACTGGTTTTTATGGGCAATCGAGAGGTAGACCTTATACAGATCACCGTTACGGGTATTCTCTCGAAAGTCGCCTTGACGCACTCCGCAGTTCTCACAACAGTTGTTTGCCTGCGCCAGCCGTTCCAGACGGCGAGGCTTCCAGTCAGGCGGGTACAAGCTCAAATCAAAGGGCATGTGCGCACCGCCCTACTGAACCATAAAAGGCGTCATACACACTTCGACTGGCATCTCGTTATAGGTCAAACCATCCAAGAGGCGACCGTTTGAGTTATGGTAGCGCCCGCCCCATTGCTTGAAGAAGAATGGGACACTCCACATCTCGCATTGCACACGCAGAGCACGCACCCACTCCGGGTCCATAGGACGAGGGCGAGGCCCAGACTCACCGCCAACAATCACCCATTGGAGCGACTGCAACCAGCGTGAGAGATCAAGCGACTCTAACAAGGGTTCACAGGAGAGGAACCGGACGGCCGCAGGCACCTCTAGGAGTGTTGGGATACGTTCACTTGCCCGCCGTTGGGTTTCATCTACGAGGTTCCCACCCAGACATTATCGGGAAAGGCACGACCCCAGGGAGTCATTGACAGAATATTTTCCGGACGTTTGGTGAGGAGCAGCCAGTTCAACCAGGGCGTTGCTTCAATCAACGGCCAGAGCTTTGCGCGTTCCTGCTCAACGGTTGGGTGATCCTCGAACGTATCAGCCATGGAGGAGCAGAAGACACTCCGACGATGGCCCGAACGTTGCGCTTCTGCATTCCAGGTAAGCGGACGCCGCCAGTAGGCAGGACCAAAGGTTTTACGAGGAGTACCAACGCCCCAGAGATCAAGACCCAGGCGAGCCGCAAAGGCACGAGCGTAACAATCACGGCACGCCTCCGAGACCTGGACACAGCCCCAGACAATGTTAAAGGTGTAGCCAGGGAGCACCAAACCACCAGGAAGGCGGCGATGGGTCCATTCAATCGTCGTCATGAGCACAACTCCCCCATGATGGTACAGACATAGCTACGAGTCGAGACAGGAATATAGGCACCCCAGGACGAGCCATGAGTTAGCGCAGCCGTCACCCTTTGCGAACCCGCGTTATAGGCGGCGAGAGCCTTGGCATAGGTGCCGAACTGGTGCTGATAGGACGCCATCAGACGGGCCGCCGCTTTGAGGGAGGCCACCGGATCATGCGGATTGAGGCCGAGAGCCGCCGCCGTGGCTGGCATGAATTGGGCAATCCCAATCTCTCCACTTGCACCACGGGCCGCAGGCTGAAACCCGCTCTCCTGGTTGATTTGTTTGACAAAGAGATCAGGTGGGATACCAGCCGATTGCGCATCTTGACAGGCCAGTTTGATATAGCCAGTGCCAGAGCAGGACGACGGACCGGACGGGCCGGAGGAAACCGCCGAAGAGACCGCAACGGGCACCCGTGAGACCACCGAGCCAAAGGACGACCGGACCAGTTGCCCAAAGCCAGGGAACGAGATCACCAGTACCAGCGAGAGCGCCAGAAGCGCGAACAGAAACCCAAACAGGCGACGAAAGCACCCCATAAGAGACTCTCCTTTCAAGCAAAGTGCTTGACAGGGCTACCCCCATAGCGGACAATGGGTATGAGAGTAGCCATATGGACAGCAGTCAAAAACGTTACCTCACCCGCTGGACTGATGACGGCAATCATCAGCCAGCACTTTTATTGATGTTGCAGTACAATAACAACTTTCAGAATGGTTTTCAGGTTTCACACAGGGATTATCACAGAGCCAGCAGGGACCACCGCAGGGTTCAGGGGCCGCACCAGCCACAGGAAGAGATGACGGGACCAGGACAAGCGATGAAGTTAGGCGAGATGGATGAGAGGACGAGCCAGCATCTTGACTCGTACAGATTGGACAGGTACAGGGTTCATGCGTGGGTTGACCCCAATCAGGGAGCGCCTCAAAGCCTGAGACCAGGAGCGGCGAGACTTCTTGCTCAGGGAGTACATGATTATAGTCTTCGCAATACGCGTTAAAGTGTTCAATGAGCGCGTCTAGTTCGGCAAAGGTCAGACGCACATCCACGGGTGCATTCACGCCGTTATGCCATTGTAGAACCACTTCCCCTTGCTCAAAAATGGCAATTTTGCGCGTCAACCAGTGGTAACAGCCGGACGTACCCTCATAGGAGGAGGAAAGCTCGACAAGGCGGGTTTCGTCCTCATGATCTTCACGCAGGACACGAGCCTCCGTTTGCATGGTTGTCTGATGATCAGTCATGGTTAGTTTCCCCCAATGCTTCCCAGCGAGACATGATGCTGCGTGGCATCTATCGCCGTGACCACAAAATCTTGAAACAGGACGCCGTACGAGAGCCGGACATACTCGCCAGCATGTAAAGAGGAAGGGACGCGCGAGGCACACCAGGGTTTCCCGCCGACTCCCATCAAGGGTGAGACTCCATCCAGCACACTGGCCTTGAGCGGCTGAGATGACATACGGGATTACGGCCTGATGTACCGATGGGAGGCGGCGTTCCCATATCCATTTGACCACAGGCATCCAGGACGAGAGGGAGGCCCAAGAGGACGAGGCACAGGAACACGAGAGAGAGCCACTTTCCGACAAGAGCATGTTTCATGAATGAAACCCTTTCTAACTGAGATGTCATTACCAACAAATACGATCCTAAAAGATCTAACCGAACACCCAAGGCCCGACGACATCCGGCACACATCCAACCTGCGACCGACGAGCCGCCGATCTGGACAACTGTCCACCAGCAGCGGCGAGGTTGTGCACACTTGCTACAATATGTTTCCACTGATTGCTTGCTCAGAGTGCACCTCCTTAAGGGAGTTTCCGCAATAGCCGCAAAATGCATCGTAACGATCAAATGGCATACAACACACCGTACAAGAACGAATACGAGAGACCACAGGAAGCTCAACCGTTACATCATCATGAAATGACGAGAAAGAGCAAGCAAGCGACGACAATGGGGAGAATAATCGGCTCAGGGTCGGACTTAACCCATGGCCTGTTCACACTCAGAGTACGCTGTTTCAAAAGATGCCTCCGTTCATAGAACCGCTTGTACTAAAACCATAGAAACCGTAAAATCCAGAACCTATTAAGATTATACACAGTAAAAATCAGAATGTCAATAGAAACCATAAAATCCATAAAATTGAGAGGGAATTAAAAATCAGGAAATCGCAATCACTAATTAGTCATAAACCATAAATATTGTACAAACCTGAAAATCTATACTATAATAGAAAGTAAGAAATATCAGGGAAACCTGAAAAACCATACTACTAAGGAGGAGGATATGAAACTAGGGAACCTTGGAGAAAAATACTACACAGCAGCAGAAGCCAGAAAAATACTAGGCTTAGATCCAGAAGCGTTTCAATACTGGGGAAGAACCGAACGCATAAGTAGAATTTACTTACCAGGAAGGAAACAGCCCGTATACTCAAAAAATGAAATTAACAGAATGGCAACGCAGATCACTGCAACCGTTCTAGCAGAACAACCAGATAACATCACTTTTAGAAGAGCTACAGCTACAGATATTGTGCAGGAAGCTAAACTTGCACACCTTGTATTCGGAGAAAGAGCCGAAGCAATCGAGGAAAGAAAAGCCTTTTTAGAGAAGAACCCAAACACAGACTACCACATATACGACCAGGATACACTAGTAGCCTATATAAACATTGTGCCTTTAAAACATGAAACCATCAACACATTCATGGAAGGCAGAATAATGGCATGGAAAATTAGCCCCGATGATATAGAAGACTTTACACCAGAGAAAAAATTAGAACTTCTCATCATCGATATGATAACGACTCCTATAGTACCACCAAGCAGAAGAGCATTCTATGGTTCCCGCCTACTATCAGGATTAATCAAAACACTCACAGAGATGGGCAGAAATGGCATAGAAATCACAAAGATATACGCTACCAGCGATACAACCGATGGTATACGGATACTTAAAAAAGCGGGCTTTCAAGTAGTACATGAGTCTCGAAAAGGAAGGCTTTCATTTGAATTAGACATAGAAAGCTCAAATGAAAAAATACTTACAGAATACAAAGATAACCTTGCCGCATGGAAATCAAAAAACCAGTAGCACACAATGAAAGACCATCCCACAAAACAAAGGATGGTCTTTTTCATCAGAACAAACAGTATCTCAACTCTTCTAACTGACCTTATAGAAGACATTCCAGAAAATCCATAAAAAACTGATTATCCATAATTTTCTGAATAACCACATGTCGGAAATAAAAAAGCAAATTGAATAGACAGGCTTCACACCTATAATGAGGAGAATAAATAAAACCACACCTACCATATGTCGGAGAGATAAAGACAACAATGAACCCGCTTCAGAAGGCAAACGAGAGGCCGACAAATTTCCTAAACCACGTGTCGGAGGTTCAATTCCTCTCAGCCCCATCATTAGTAACACCTTTTTGCGTGAAATGCAGGTTCATGAGAACCTTATTCCCCTCATCCTGAGAACAAGGGAAACTCCTCTGCCATACGTCAGCATCTTCCACATTACTGCAATATACCTCATTGACACAGATAGACAAACGCTTTATTATAAAAACGGGTTATATAGATTAGTAGGAAATTGCATTATGGAACGTGAAAAAATGGCTTCTGAATCCCGTTCAAAACCTGTACGCATTTTTCTAGTTTTTGATCGTAAAGATCGGCGATTTCGTGATGATATGATCACACAGCTTGCCGTTTTGCGAAGGAATGGAAAGATCGATGATTGGCATGAGTACGAGGTGTATCCCGGAAGCGATTGGCAAAGCGTTGACAATGAGCGACTCAATCAGGCCAATATCATCTTGCTATTCGTTACTCCCGATTTTATCGCCTCGGATTATTGCTACGATGTCCAGATGCAACAGGCGCTTGCAAGGCATAATGCGGGTGAAGCCCATGTCATCCCTATTTTGTTTCTTCCAACGCTCTGGCGAGATCTCCCTTTCGCACACCTTCAGGGATTGCCATTAACTGAACAGAAGGAGATCAAAGCAGTCAGCGAATGGAGAAGTAAGTATACTGCATACGTAGAAATCATCAAAGGAATTCAAAGGGTTATTGAAAAAATTTCTTCATCAGATACGTCCTCTCTACCGCCGGAATCTCCTGAAGAACCACCAGCAAAAAAGCTATCGCCAGCCCGTGGAACCCGTCGTTTCATCTATAATGGTCATAGCGCGTACTTAATTGATGTCGCCTGGTCCCCTGATGGGAAATACGTTGCCTCAGGCGGTGGTGATAGCACTGTCAGGATATGGAGTGCGAACACAGGAAATACACTCTATACTTACCGTATCCAAAAGGGATACCGCTTACGGGTCTTTTTTCCGAAACCTGGAGCATTGCCTGGTCCCCTGATAGTAAAAGGCTTGCATTCGCAGGCAAAAAAGCACCACAGGTCTGGGAACCCGCCATTGATCGGAACATCGCGACCTATCACGGACACTCTTCCTTCTTACCTATCATTGCAAACATGGCCTGGTCCCCTGATGGAGAATTTATCGCTTCCACGAATATTGGCAGTGTGAAAGATCAGGCGGTTCACATCTGGTTCTCTGAGAATGGCTTGCAGGCTGCGAAGTTCAATGTCAGCTCCGGCCCGACGGATACTTCCCCTATTGGAGGAGTCGCCTGGTCCTCTGATAGCAGGCGTATTGCCTGTGGCTTACATGGAGAAATTCGCATCTATGATGTACGTACCAGACGACATCTACAAATATATAGAAATAAATCCACATATGCCTATTATTCCGTCTGTTGGACCCCTGATGACAAAAGGCTGGTCTGTGCTTACCCAAAGCAAGCGGTCGTATGGGATGTCACAACGGGCAATATTCTGTATACGTATAACGACCATACCGCTGATATACGTGATCTCGCCCTGTCGCCCAATGGCAAGTATGTGGCAAGTGCCAGCAATGATAGGACTGTGCATATCTGGGAGACGGAGACGGGAAAACGTGTCTTCAAATATGAGGGTCACAAGGATGAGGTTGCGGCAGTAACCTGGTCGCCCGATGGCACACAAATTGCATCCGCCTGTAAAGATGGCACCGTTCATGTCTGGCAAGCCATTTGAGTATGTGGAGAGTGCTCTCCAACGTGGAAGGCTGCACATCTTTAGTAAGATGTACAGCCTTTCGTGTTACTTAGTGCATGGGGTCTGTTCACGAACGAATTTCCTCACCACAACCGGTGAAGAATTGAATGCTAACGATTAATGAACGTGATGCCAGGGCCGGGCCGAACCTGCATGTAGACAACGGCATAAGGATTAGCTCCCCAACTCATTGAACTGGCAACAACGGTTCCCCCACGAAGAATTCGCTCCACTACGGCAACGTGTCCACCTCCATAAGCTCCCTGCACCCAGGGCTGCATATCAACAATGGACCCGATGGCCGGTCTGTTTGAAACGGACCAATGGTACTGACGTGCGCGTGCAGTCCACTGCCATGCCATCGCATTTGTATGCCACGGCACAAAATACCTGTGGACCTGGTAATAGCGCTGATCAGCCCACCACGTGCAGGCGGGATAAGGATAGGTATTACTATAACCAACCGGCGGCGCAGAACTCCTGGCAACAACCTGGCTCGTATGTACAGCTACGGCACGCGTGCTGACCTTCTGAGAAGCCGGACTCCCACCACGAATACAAATAACCTGACCGCGATAAATTAAATTTGGTCTGGCAAGATGATTGTATGTAGCAAGCGTCGACCAACTTGTATGGTAACGAGACGCGATTTTACCAAGCGTATCGCCTCGCCCCACAATATACACACGATCACCTTTTGCACAATGAACACTCGACGCTTGCGCAGCAGCTCCACCTGTATAAGCCTCCAATGTTGAGACAAGCGCAAATACTCCCAGAGCCACCACTATGCTTAACTTCATAAGGCGTGAGAGCCGATGCTCCTGACAGAACTTCCAGACATATAGATGTGTTTGCAATGTATCCTCTTTCGAATAGACAACTTGCAGACCCCTGCAAACTGTTGTTTCTCGTTCACATAAATGTGCAAGACTCTACACCGTTCGCACATGGCACAATGGTATAGCGTCTGACAACTATGCAAATTGGGAACAGACGCATCATAGCATGACACACTTTGAATTACTATGATATATTCTGATGCATAGTACAAAAAGGCTATTTAAATGTGAGAATATACATCTTTTTTCTTATAGAATGGTTACATAATTTCATGCTGATAAAAGTATAATTGCACGTACTGCTGAGATAGGAAGAGGGGAGCCATGCGGCATGGAATAAGCCCGTGTATTGGCCTTTAAAAACCGCACGGGCTTATAATTAAAATGATGACGAGGGTTGAGAGAAATATGGTAAGTGGTAAGGAATATCCTCTGTTAAAGACGCTCTTTCCGCTTCTTCAAACTCTCCTGGGCGGTCTCTAGCTGATCAAAGCCGGTCGGGCCTTCCTTTGAAGCATCTGGCATAGAGCGCAACGGGCTTTGTACACCTGGCTCGCCCGTCTCCTGATTATAACCCAGTTCTTTCATCTGTTCGGCGCGGATGGCATTTATTGATCTCATCCCTGGAGGGGGAAGCGTTGAACGAGGTCCAGGCTTTGAGGTCGGCCAGGTTGGATACTGGAATTTCGTACTCTCCTGAACTGTTTTGCTGGTATCAGGTGTACCCTCCTGAAGAGTTCGAAGATCATCCTGCGCCGCGCTCTGTTTACGCGTAGCATCCTCAGGAGGCAACGTCTGTGATGTCGGATTTTGCGTCATCTCTATAATTCCCTATACTTTCTTCACGTCTTTTTACGTTTGCATTGATATAGAAAGCCTTGATAATTTCTATGCTATACCAATACTACGTCGCTATACTGCAAGTAATTTCTACGAATATAGTCCAGACCAGACACGAGCCTGATCTCAATATTTATTATATCATCAATATTCCTCTCATCTATACCTGACCACAAAATACGGTTACAATGCCTGTTTATCCACCAGAAAGAAATGTAGAGCGACTAGTACTTCAGGTTGTGGAATGTCTGGAGTGTATTCTTTATCCGTTGTACATTATGGCTGGCTTAATTTTTAATGTATACTGTACAATGTTTTATTCATTGAACGTATTGAAATCTGGAGGTAATATAGTGAAAGTATTGATTACAGGGGCTACAGGCTTGCTTGGTGGGCACTTGATAAGAGAGCTACAGGATCGCGGCGAGAGTATTCGTGCCCTCGTTCTACCTGTTGAAAATGCGGACAAATTGCAAGCGCAAGGCGTAGAGATCGTACGCGGCGATATCACGGATGCCAGCACCCTGGCACCCGCCGTTAAAGATGTTGATCTTATTTTTCATCTTGCTGGTATGATGGGCGTATGGCGTCCATTATCTGACTATCGCCTGGTCAACGTCACTGGATCGGAAAATTTATATAAAGCGGCACAGGCCGCCAAAGTACGTCGCTTTGTCCACACCAGCTCCCACACCATTTACGGTCTGGGCCACGGACGTTTTATGACGGAGAACGATCCCCTGCGACCCGATCCCGATCCCTATAGCCTGACCAAAGCAGAGGGCGACCGCCTGATGCGCCGTTTAATGCTCAATAGCGATGTCGAGACCGTGATCCTACGCCCAGGCACATTCTTCGGCCCCGGCGACCGTCTACACTTTGGCCGCATGGCACAGAAGGTAAAAGATGGCAAAGGCTTGATCGTGGGCAAGGGCGATAACGCACTCCCGTTCTGCTATGTGACCGATGTCGTCCAGGGCTTTCTCCTGGGTGCTTACCACAAAAACGCTCCTGGCAACGCCTACAACATCACCAACGATCGCCCCCTGACACAGTCGGAGATGTTCAACGAGATTGCTGATGCCGTGGGTGGCACACGCCCTACCCTCCATCTTCCCTATCTCCCCATCTACTACGGTAGCATCGTCGCCGAGCGTGTCGTTGCCCGTGTCACTCGTACCAAACCTGTTGTTACGCAGCTTGGTGCACTGATGTTTGGCTCCGACAACAAACATAGCGTCGAGAAAGCACGTCAGGAACTGGGCTACGAGCCAAAGGTAGACCTGCGCGATGGCATCAAACTGGCTGCGGAATGGTTTAATGCTGGCGGTATGCAGCAGCCTTCGGTTACACTGGCAAGTCAGAACGCCCCCCTGGCCGGTGCAGCGAAGTAAGCAAGTAACAATTCTATATACATAGCCATTTATGTTCCCCTCTTCGTTTTGAACTTGAAACAATGGCGTTTCAAGCAGAACGAGCGATGCATGACCGATGGAGCAGTTATGATCACTGTGCCTGCACTCATAGTGTATATTGCAGAGCTAAGTACCCCCACCTAAACATCGGAGTACAATTATGCAATCTAAGCATGATAAGCCTCTTCGCCCAACTCTTGTACTTTTCTGTGGCTTGCCAGGCTCCGGCAAAACGACAACAGCAAAACAAATCGAAAAAGAGTCAGGTGCCATACGCATATGTACAGATGATTGGTTGGTGGATCTTACAATAGATTTGTTCGATGAAATGATAAGAGATAACCTCCAAAACCGCTTATACAGACTTTGTAAAGAGCTACTCAGCCATGGTCAGGATGTCATTTTAGAAGATGGATTATGGATACGATCAGAAAGAGATGAGAAACGAAGAGACGCTGCTGAATTAGGTGCGCAGACTGAAATGCATTACTTTGATCTTTCATTTGATGAATTGTGGCGGCGTTTAGAAATGCGCAACGCGGCTAAAGCAGTCGGTACTGTACCTATTACAAGGGAACAGTTAGCCAGGTACTGGTCAATCTTCGAGAGGCCATCACTTCATGAGTTAAACCTATTCGACAAGTATGTCGTTCATAGGCAATAATAAAGACGAGAAGATAAACTGGTCACTAGCCACAATATTTTTAACGACCAACCAATGTAGGAATAATCTTACGTGAATATATTCTAACATGATCTATCCATTAACAAATGGCGTAGGAGCGCGTGCTCCTACGCCATTTGTTAAATCAGCTATTCAGCGGTGGTGCTAACTTTTTTCCCTGCACCTTTGAAGCCAAATTTTCTGATGGTGCTGCGCAACCAGGGTGCGGTCGGACCATCATCGATATGTTTACTGGTTTCGACCAGGAACGAAGCGCTTTGCGGGCGAACTGGTAAGGCATTTGCCTCGCGTAACGCAGCCAACTCACTATAGTGCTGGTGTGCCCAATACATATTTACGCGACAGCTTTTACAATTTTTGATGTCATCTTCATTCATGGTTCCGCATTGAGGACATTCGGTCATATGTTTCCTCCCGATACTCTCTGTGTTGAACATTATATTGCTAAACGCTTCCCTAAATCAGACCCATACGCATGGCTTCCGCTACAGCCTGTGCCCGATCGGTTGCCTGTAATTTACGATAGATATCCTGCATTTTACGCTTCACGGTAACTTCACTCCAGAACTGGCGCGAAGCAATTTCTTTATTGCTACGACCCTCCGCTGCCAGACGTACCAGCTCAATCTCTATATCGGTCAGGCCAGAACGACTGCGCTCCTGCTCTTTCGTCAGGCGACTAAACTCTGTGAGTACCTGCGTAACGGCATGTGGTTCGCCGAGTACGCGTTCACCATTATATACTGCACGCAAGGCTGTCAGCACATCATCAAGCGGCAGCGATTTTTGCAAATATCCATGTACGCCTATACGCATAGCACGAAAAAGATAATCCTGGTCGGCCACACCTGTAAATATCACAATGCGCGTATCCACGGATGCTCTTTGTATTTGCTGAGCCAGGTCCAACCCATTGGTTTTTCCCAGGAAAATATCGAGCAGAACAATATCAGGTTTGAATTGCCGGGCAAGTATAATCGCTTCATTGCCATTATCTGCCTGTCCTACAACTTCAAAGTCTTCTTCCTCTGATAAAATCGTGTACATCCCTTTGCGCACAACGTCGTGATCGTCGATCAATAGGATACGAATACGCGCCCTGGCATGAGTTTCCGCCTGCTTTCCCTGTAACGTTTGCTCTAGCGGTTGAATATATTGATAGGCGGACACTTCCGCTTCAACCGGATCAGTCTCTTTTTCTCCATTATATGTAAGGTTAGATGTGTCACTATAGGCCTCACTAGAATTCCCCGGTGAGGTGGACGCTGTACAGGACGGAGGCCCAACTCCGTAGTGAGAAGGTAATGGTGTGGACGGCATAGCAACTCCGTTACATCTTACATGCCCAGGCATGTATTGGCTTCCTATATTTACTACATGGTCGGTTCAAAAAAGCATAATGCCCTCTAACACTATTGAACCACAAAACTCAGCTTTCTTCTATTCTATTAGGATTTCTTTCCTAAAGAAACGAAGATATAGTAAATATGAGCGATGTCAGCGAAGCCGAAATCCCACCGATTTACATTCAATTTTTATGCTTCGACGGTTACCTGTTCCTCATCATGCACATTATTAGTTGCATTTATTACAGGCAGGTCACGTAATTTGGCAGATTTGCCTTTTTTGCCAGCCAATGTCGAACTGATAATACCACCTGCAACTTTGACACCAACACGGGCTACGGTAGGCGTATGGCAGAGCATATTGGTATACGATGCATTTGCCAGTGGGCAATAACATTCACCCGCTTTGATGCTACGACGCATATCATTCGCCTTTGGCGTGTTCCATACAGAACTGAAATCGTAGTTATGCTCGCGCAGGTTTCCCACCGACTCGGCACGGATACAGCAGGTCCACACATCGCCATTAGGCGCAATCTGCGCTGATGCAACGCCTGCCAGACAAGGAATAATCTGGCGCTTCTCCGTCAGGGTGCGTTTGACGATATCGTAGTAGCGATCACGGAATGACTGGGTGATACGCTCGATCGTTCCATCGTACTCTGCCGTGCGAATATCCTGCTGTAAGCCCTCAATCACTGGCTGATACTTACTTACCGGTGGAGTGATCCCCATACCAACGGTATCAAGCTCGACGCGCTCTTCAGCAATCTCACTGATGAAATTGTCGGGCTGGAGTTCGTTGCGCACAAAACTATGGATATTGTCGAATTCATCGATGTTGAAGTTAGAGATAACGGTATGTACGCCAAGCGTAAAGTTCTTGTAGCGTCCCTTGAGTTCTTTAAGGCCAGCGTATGTACGCATGGCACGCTCAAAGTTGCCCTTAACGCCACGTACACGGTCATGCTTCTCACCAACACCATCCAGCGAAAGGTTAACAATAACGTCTGAGGTTGGAGCGGCTTGCAAGACCTTTTCGATGCGACCAGGGATAATCTTATCCTGAATGCCATTTGTAGGAATATTAATCACACCAGGGCGACAATACTTATAGGCCAGACCAATCATCTCCGGCAGATCTTTACGGAGGGTGGGTTCACCACCGCTAAAGGTAAACCAGTAGGCGGCACGTCCAACGGAGGCAAATGTCTTTTCATATTCTTCTAACGTAAAATCATCATTGGGGCGTTGCCATACATTACACGTTTTACAGCGAGAATTGCAGCGATAACTTACACTTATAGTGAGATTCATCGGAAGGGCAAGCGGCTTTCCAAGTGCATATGATGCCTGCATCTTCGCGATTTTAGGTAGGACTTCTAGCATGTCTGTTTTCCTTCCCTACGACCAGACAGATGGTACATTGAGTAGACTCATTAATATTTTTTCGGTCACAATAACAAAAATCTGAGAATAGTTGACCATAGCTCTCTCAGCGAACTGGTTTCCAGTTTATTCAAACATACGCTTTCATAGAACCTATACTAACAGGTACAGGGTCTCACGGTCTAGTGTATAGAGACTGATATCCCATCACAAGAGACTATGGTATACCCTGACACGTACTATGGTATCTCGAAAGAGAAACGTTACCGGGTGCTTCTTTTCTCACAACCATATTTCTGTTATGCTTATTCTGCAAAGGCAAAAGTACCTATCTATTCTTCCCGTTTCCGCTTTTTGGTGGGCTGGAAGAATAATATAGTAGGAGCCACAAAAGCGAAAACCACCGAAGCGGGCGCACGCAAGGTGACGCCCCTACTACATTTGGGGGGAGATATGATCGACCTGAGTGATCCTACGCTCGATGAGCGGCTACGTCGTCGGACACCCGAGGGGCGATACGAGATAAGTGAGATTGAACTTGTTCTAAATATTCGGCAGTTGAAGGTACTAGGAGATATGGCTGGCATGCGCCGCCTCTCCACCGTATTGCTGTACCGCTGTGCGCCCGCCTTTCAACGCCATTCGCAGGGCTTACGCCATCGTCCTGAGTTACGTGAAGAGGTTATCGCCAATATGAGCGAACATCTTTTGCGCGAGGCTCAAGATCCAGGTGAAATATTTATAACACAGAACTTTATCCATTATCTGCGCTGTCTCTGTGCCGACGAATTTAATCGTGTATTGCGTCAAGAAGGATTGTACTATCGGCGTGACGAGGAGGGGCGACCGTCGGGGCGACCTCAACATGTGCCACGCGCACTGGTAGAATCATTGCGACCACCTGCACCTGATGACGAGGGAGCGCAAGTGGCCGATGTGGCCGATCCGAATGATCAATATGAAGAGATGCATGCCGAGGCTGAAAGCATGCGTATTCTGACCTATTTGCACGATCCATTGGACCGCATGATTATGGTCTTGCGGGCCATCGAAGGCATGAAATGGGACGATATCGCAGTCGTCTGTAAACGTACTGAGCGCACTGTACGTTTACGTTATGAACGAGCACGCAGCTATTTGCGCGAATGTGTTAATAAAGAACGGCACAATGTAGCCTACACACCTATCAACCAATCACATTAGTAGTGGGGAACAGAAAGGCGTTAACAGAGATGAATACTTCCGAATTGCAGCGCTTGAAAATGGCATGGCTGGCCGCGAAAGAGGCTGGCGATACTTCTACCCAGTTCAGCCTGCTACGTGACCATCCGGGGGAGCAGGCCGCTCTGATTGATTTTATTGCGGCCTATCACGCCACCGTTGGCATACAATTGGAAGAAGAGCAGAGCAACATATCAGCTTTAACGCAGCGAGCCTACCAGCGAGCCTTAGAACGCGTTTTTGAGCCACGTGCAGCCAGCCTGGTCGAGTTACGCAAGAGCCGTAACATGAGCAAGGTTGATGTCGCGCAAGGTCTGCGTCTGAGCGTTGATGTGTGGAACAAGTTCGAGATGGGAGCAATTGAAATGGTGAGCTTGAGCCAGCGTCAACTGGAACGGCTGGCACATTTCTTCCAGATCAGTGTCGAGCAGTTTGGTACTCTGTTAAATGCCAGTCAGCCGAGCCTGGGGATGAATTGCCGCCAGACGCGCAATGCTTCGCGTGACCAGCGGCAGGGACCACAGAAACAAAGCTTTGGAGAAGCTATTGATCGTAGCGCTATGTCAAAAGAGGATAAGAGCTTCTGGTTGGAATAGGAGATGCTTCTTTTGTGGCATAGCCAACATAGGAAACACCTTTAAACCAACCAGGCGCAAGTGTCAACTGCCCTTTTTTGAATGCAGGCATAAAACCGCTCATCTCGTGGACTCTGAGACCACTTTTCACAATAAGCGCCTTTAATTCGGTGGGTTTGATAAACCTTTCATAATGGTGCAGGCCTGATACAAGACCGTTCTTTTGAAAAAAGCGTTCGCCAATCCAGATCAATGCCATGTGTGCTATGGGGGTGCGGTTAATAGTATCAAAAATAAAGATGCCGCCAGGCGCCAACACACGTGTGATTTCTTTGATCACCACTTCCGGGTCCTGTACATGTTCCAGTACATCCATACAGACAATGACCGAGAAGCTACCATCGGCATACGGAAGTGATTCAGCATAGCCCTGTTCAAAGAAGGTGTTCTGTCCCAATCCACTTTTTTGCGTATGGGCACGCGCAACCTGCAGCGCAGATTCAGAAGGATCAATACCTACGACGATCACACGCCGTTTTGCCATACCTTCACTGAGCAAGCCACCACCACAACCAACATCTAACACTTCTTGTTGCCCAAAAGCCCCTCGACCAAAAACTCTATCCACACAGGATTTGATATAATTGCAACGTTCGTCAGTGATAGCATGCAGGAGATTGCGCCGATCCCACCAGTTATAGGCGCTAAATATCTCTTGTTGAGAATGCTTTTGCTGTCCTTGCAGTTTGATCATACACGTACCTACCTTGACTTTATACAAAAAAATCAATGGGAGCTACCATCATTTTTGCTCCGTCACGGTTGTTTGTAAGCCCCTTCCTCCAATATACATCCACTACCACGTGTTACGATGATATCATATTTTGGCATTGCAAAAACAGTCCGCATTCACGAGATGGAAAAGAACAGGTAGGAGTAAACTGAAACAAAAAGCCTTGTGCGAAAGGAGTTAACCAATGGCTGAAAAGCAGCAAGAACCGATCAATGATATCCAGCATCTACATTTTGAGCTATTTCGGCGCATACAGTATAACTTCCTGGATGGTGAGCGTGTTGTCAGTGATCTGCTTGAGTGGCGAGATCTCTGGTATAGCGTGCTTCCAGTACGATTTCCATCCTTTTTCCCTTCTTCCGAGGAGGAGGAATATCGTCCTCATGCAGAGATTGGCATGTTGCGTTGTACACGTTGGAATACCTGGCCTGCCGATACACTGTATATCTGGACAAATGAAGAAGCGCTACCAATCCTTCAGCAACGCATTAAAGAGCGCTGGGAGCCAAGCGAAATTGACGTAACGATGCCAGATGCGCAAGAAATGCGTTTTGCCAATCTCAGAAATGAGGCAGATCGAGTGCTGTTCGTGTGGTGGGATTAATAGAGGTTTTTTTATGTTGAACAATTCCATTGTGGCATTATCAGCTCGCTATTGCGGATGAAGACCCTTCCCGCATCAATCGGTCAACTTACCAATCTTATCTCGCTAGACATAACTGGAAACCAGCTAACCATTCTCCCTGAATCGCTAGAAAACTTACTTCATTTAAAAAAGGTGTATTTAGATGACAATCAGTTCACAACTTTTCCTGCCGCGCTTGAGAGCCTGCCCCAACTCGAAGAAATCCATATAGACCATAACCGATTAGCCTCGCTTCCTGAGAATATTCATCAGCTCACAAGACTCAAAATCCTGAACGTATACAACAACCAACTGACTTCAGTTCCTGCAAATATCGATCGGTTGACACAACTCATAGAAGTGAGCCTGGGCAAAAATCAATTAACATCTCTGCCAGAGGAATTCTGGCAACTCACAAATCTTGAGGTATTAAATATAGCTGAGAACCGCCTGTCTGCTATTTCCGAACATATTGGTCATCTCACCCATCTCGTTACACTCTGATATTGCCCATAACGAACTGACAATGCTTCCCACATCGCTCGGCAATCTGACAAACCTTACCCATTTTCTGTATCTGAGCAATAATCGCCTGACATCTCTACCAGATTCGCTAGGAAACCTGAGCAAGCTTATGTACTTGAATGCAACTGATAATCATCTAACATCTCTCCCTGCAACTATCGGTAGCCTCACAAGCCTCAAAGAGCTAAGACTGTACAATAATGAGTTAACGGCACTTCCTGAGTCACTTGGCGATCTGAGCGATTTGAAAGAGTTGCATTTGATGAATAACAGGTTGACATCACTGCCAATATCATTGGGGAATCTGAGCAACTTAAAAGAGTTGCATCTGATGAACAATAAGTTAGCGGTGCTTCCTGAGTCTATTGGTGGCTTGAGGAATCTTACGCGCCTTGACCTGAGAAACAATCAGTTGACTGATTTGCCCAGATCATTAGGGAAACTGGGAAATCTCACGCACCTTGATCTGAGGGGTAACAGGCTGATTGCTTTGCCTGCGTCGTTGGGTAATTTGGAGAAGCTTGAGAAGTTGGATCTGCGTTGGAATAAGTTGGCTTCTACGCCTGAGTGGTTGCATGGGCTGGAGGAACGTGGGTGCACGGTTTTTAAATAGAAAACACGAATAGAAACAGGGTAGGGACCACCTTTAGGGCGTCAAGTGATTTATCAGCGAAATGGTCCAGGCTATTTTATATCTTTTCTGCTCAGGCAAAAAAACCGCTTGACCTCAACATCAGCAATGTGCGGAACTATTTGTGAGACGAGCATATCTCTTGATCCATACTTGCTGGCTCTTCCCGCACGAAAAGAGCCAGCAAGCAAAATCGTCTTAAGACGCAGACAAGGTTACATCATCCACGTACATGTACGAGTAATAGGAAGAGGAACCGTTGGAGTTCTCATGATCCAGAAACTGAATACCAATCGTCTGACCTGCATATTTGGATAGATCGAAGCTCACATGGAGCCAGGCACGATCGTTGGTAGTCTTTTTGAAAAGCTGCTGAACCACCTGACCTCCACTATTAGTGATGTCGGCCTCTTGCCAGGCATAAGAACTGGTATCATTAGTGGTAGGCCAATAGTAGAAGTCCAACTTTGCGCTGGTGGTCGAACTGGGAATGGTTACCGTCTGGTAGGCAGTCGAATCCCCTTGTTGCCCACTGGTGGCACCAACTCTCAATGCATAACTCCCACTATGAGCACGGGTTGTTGTACGCACTGGCAGAATGCTTCCCACATAGGTCCAATTGCCACTTGCCTCAAAGCCACTATTCTGGATCAGATTAGTAGCGCTCGGTATTCCAGTAGGCGTGGGTGTCGCTATCGGCGTTCCAGTAGGAACAGGTGTTGGAGTTCCAGTAGCAATGGGTGTTGGCGTCCCACCAGTGCCAAACTGAATGTCGAGTACCGCATGCAGTTCGATACCATTGGGTGCAACTCCCGCCTGGCCGTGCAGAAAGTCGAAAAATCCTACACCAGTTACAGTTACTGGCACATTGGCCGTCTGGAAACTGCTAGTAGGGGTATAGCGGGCATCAAATGCGGCACGAGATCGTTGTATGTCAGCCAGCAATGGACTGGAAGAGCCGACGCAGGCAGGATCAGGAATCTCGACGATCATCGTTTTACCTGATGCATCGGCAACGATCAGGTGATAGTCGGAGTCATTCTCCAACTTGTACTCGGTCAGGGTATCGTGTAGCTGAAATATGGTGGTCTCCGTCGGCTGAATACGACTACTGGCTGGCAGAGTGGCTGGTGCAGTTAACGAGGATAATGCAGCAATTGTAGTCTGGGTCATCGACTGCAAATTGATTAGATTGGCATTCGCATCTGTACCAGTCTTGACCGCCCAACGTTCTACCCCACAAGATCCGGTGCTACTGCGCGGATTGCTTACAAGCGCCTCGTGGTCTGTATCTGTTCCTGAATCACTATCATCCTGGTGCTGAGCCTGTTGAGGATGAGGTATTGCTGCGTAAACAGTACCTATACCTAAAAGCACAAATAATAATACAAGGCCAATGATCAAAAGGGTGCGTCTTTTCATGCAGAACTCCTTCAACGAAATAGAAACTATTAGCCTTTTAATTGAACAGCAACTAATAGTTTTTTAACGGAGAGATATCACCTTCTACGAAGCTGGCACCTGAGAAGGTGGTTTTTGGCTGCTTTAAAAATTATACGACAAAAACATTGTTTAAATTTTATCTCTATATTATCTGCACGTTAATTATTAGTAGCTAGTTGGTATCGAAATGGGATTTCGTCAGGATTTAAGTGGAACACTTTTATGAGGCTTCTTTGATACTTCACTTTAAAATTTGTCTTCACATGCCTCATCTAAAGGGTTGACAGTCTCCAAACGATAGGGTAGCGTTTAGAGGAGAAAACATAATCATGTTATCAGGAACGAGGAGGGAAGGAAGATGCACGATGAATTGAGCGAACCAATGCAGGTAGAACTCTTTGCCTCATCGCTGCGTGCCGATGCTAACGATCTCAAGGCATTTATGGAGGCTCTGGCAACCAAGCTGGCAGGCTCTTTACCTGATCAAACACAGGTGATGCGTCAAAGTGGCCTCTTCTCGCGCGAACATCCTGTCAAAGAGATCGCTGTCACTCTGGGCGACTATCAATATCGGATTACACGCGAACGACAAGGGTTTCCAGCTACCTCGCGGGCAAAAGTTGTGCGCGGCATTGTACTTAAAACTGACATAATACCTATGGATCAGTGGATTGAAGAACTCGCTACCAGCCTTGCCCATGTGTCTATGCAGAGCGAACAGAGTCGGGCTGCACTGGAACGCTTTCTCTTATGATTGCAGGTATGGCCTATGCTATGTATGGATACATGCAAGGAATGTATCTCCATTAGGAGGTGTTTATGCCTTTCTGGCAACGCTCCTCACCCGAGGAAAAGGAACGGCGGCTCCAGCAACAACAAGCGGACGAAGTCAGCCGTCAATCGTTGGAAGCTGGTGGATTGCCCACACGGGCGAGTCAACGCCTGGCCGAAGAGCAGGCCGCTGGTCATCCACTTTTCACCAGCGATCTTAGCACAAACGAATTTTTGCTGACACTTGAGCAAGGCTACCAACCTTTGAGCCAGGTGATGGGTAGCTCCATTTATCAGGTTGGTTGGCAATATACGCGCCAATATACATGGGACACGAATGCTCAGGAACTGGGAAATGTGTCGAAAGCGCATCAACAGGCCGCTATCCTTGCCCTGGGACGACTTGAGCAAGAGGCAAAGTTGTTGAGAGCACACGGCGTTATCGGGGTCCGTTTCTCGTCACGTGGCTATGATTGGGGCAGCAACTTGATCGAGTATACGGCGATTGGCACCGCTATACGCCTTCCCAATACTCCACTGGGTGCGCGACCCTTTCTCAGCGACCTTTCTGGGCAAGAATTCTGGACCTTGCTCCAGGCAGGTTATTATCCCGCAGGCGTTGTTTTTGGTTACTGTTCATATTATGTTTCGCTGGGTAGCCGTTTGACGCAACAGATCAATGGCTGGTGGAATGGTGGCGGCTATAATCAGGAGATCGTCCCATTTTCACAGGGGATCTACACCGCCCGTCACCTTGCTATGACACGCGTGAATACGATGGCACAGCAACAAAAAGCCCTGGGCATCGTCGGTATGCATATAGATAACCAGCGGCAGATTATGGAATATGACACCGAGCAGCCCCCTGCTAAATACCTTGATCTCTTTGTACATTTTTCTGTGGTTGGCACTGCTATTACATCTGTTAAAAAAGACCATGTTATCCCAACGCCAAAGCCGACGCTTACACTCACCGATCTGCGTCCCGGACGCTATGGGCAGCAACGCGAATTGACGTTCAGAGGATAACTATCATAATACAAGGTAAGGAGCACCCGTTATGTCTCAATCAACACCACCCCAGGATAGTGACCTGCCTGTACACGCGCGTGAGCGCCTCAGTGCCATGCGTATTGATGCCACCCATCGCGGCCTGTTCACCAGCGATCTCAGCGTCAACGAATTTCTCTTAGTGCGCGAAGCAGGTTTTGACCCGGTTGGCCTTGTCGTTGGCAGCTCGATCTATCATATTGGCTATCAATGGGCCAGTTGGAGCCAGAATCAAGAGATGACCGTACTCACTCAGGCCATGTACCACGCACGTGAACTGGCGATGACACGTATGGAAGAGGAAGCAAACGCCCTGGGCGCGGATGGCATCGTTGGTGTGCGTCTTGAAGTAACACGGCACGAATGGGGAGAGTCGCTCGCGGAATTCGTCGCCATTGGGACCGCCATTCGCTCACGTAGCGGCCAGCATTTCCGCAACACACATAATATGCCCTTCACCTCAGATCTCTCGGGCCAGGATTTCTGGACGCTATTACGAGCTGGATATCGACCAGTTGGCATGGTGATGGGCAACTGCGTCTATCATGTCTCGCGCCAGGGAATCGGCCAGTGGATGAACCGCATGGGTCGTAACGTCGAAATGACCAACTATACGCAGGCATTGTACGATGCACGCGAACTCTCGATGGAACGCATGCAATCCGAAGCAGTCGCGTTACAGGCGCAGGGTGTCGTTGGAGCACAGATCGTCGAGCGCAATCACGGTTGGGGTTCGCACGTCATCGAGTTCTTCGCCGTGGGTACCGCCGTGATCAGCATCTCCGACGACCATGAAATTGCAACACCCTCACTTGCACTGTTGCTCAATGATTAAATAGGAATCGAAATGGGGTAAGGGCGTGTGCTTGTCCCCGCCCGTTTCCCTATGAACATCGTCGTCAGCACACGAGCGGGGACAAGCACACGCTCCTACTCCATTTCGATAAAAGACGGAAAGCCGCCTCTGAAAGATAAAAAAGATCTAATAGCAAGAAAGGTTTACCATGCCTGACATACCTGCTTCCTATCTAGAAACACATGCTGATGAGGCACAGACGTTGCTTGAGCAACTTTGCCGTCAACCAGGGATTGCAGCCCAAAATTCTGGGATTGCCGCGACGGCTGATCTTGTTGAGTCATTGCTAACCGAAACTGGTTTCCATACCCAACGCCTTATGGTCGAAAATGCGCCCCCGATTGTCTACGCTGAATTACGTGGTCGTAGTCCATTCACGCTACTCCTTTATAACCACTACGATGTACAACCCGCCGAACCGCTTGATCTATGGCTCTCGCCTCCTTTTGAACCGACAATGCGTGGCGACAATATCTACGCTCGCGGCATTGCTGATAATAAAGCTGAAATAGCTGCACGCCTGGCAGCCATTCGCGCTCTACTTGCTACGGATGGTACCTTACCCATCACTATTCGCTGGATGATTGAGGGTGAGGAAGAGGTTGGTAGTCCTCATTTTGAGGCCATTGCGGCAAAATATGCGCCACTTTTTCAGGCCGATGGTTGTTTGTGGGAAGGCTCAAATTTCGATGATACTGGCCGACCGTCGTTCACGCTGGGCACAAAGGGCCTTCTCTACGTGCAACTAGATGTCCAGGGTACCGGGGTCGATGCTCATTCGGGTAGTGCTCCCATCTTACCAAGTGCCGCATGGCGACTCGTACAGGCACTCGCCACACTTCGTACACCTGATGGACATGTGCGCATTCCAGGATTCTATGATACGGTACGTCCACCAACACCGGAACAACTCAAAGCTCTAAGCGAACAGAACGATATGACGGAAGAACTGCGAAACCTCTATCAGGTCTCTCAATTTATAGATAATTTGAGTGGCCCGGCACTACGTGAACGTGTGTCATTTACTCCAACCTGTAATATCGCAGGCTTGCTTAGTGGCTATACAGGTACTGGCGTCAAAACCGTATTGCCGGCACACGCAATGGCGAAGATCGACTTTCGCCTCGTCCCCAACCAGGATCCACATGATATTCTGGCAAAATTACAATCACATCTGCTAGCTGGCGGCTACGATGATATCCACGTCTCGGTCTATGGAACAGCAGATCCCGTGGTTACCCCCATCGAAACGCCTTTCGTGCAAAAGATTATCTCGATTGCCCAGAATTTTGCCAACAAACCTGCGACCATTTCACCCATTGTTGGTGGATCACTCCCATTTCTCGGTCCCTTACGCCGTTACGTCGGCATCCCTGGCCTGAGCGCTCCTGGCAATCCTGCTTACTGGGGCAGCGGCGCACATGCTCCCAACGAACATATTCGTCTCGCTGATCTACAACGGGCGGTCCGCTACAACTGCTATCTGTTTCAGGCTCTAGGGGAACAATGACTAAAAATCTGAACTTTCTACCCTCTTGCATCTATTCCTATATCGTACTATCATAGGGGACAGGTGACAGAGTGGCACTTGTACTAATTTGCTAGCATGGAGTTTTTTTATGATTAATCTCCCCATCGCAGACATTAGCAGTCGGGGCTGGCTAAGTATCGGTCCCCCATATATCTATGTCAATATCGATCCAGTCCTCGCCCATATTGGTCCTCTGGCATTGCGCTGGTATGGCCTGATGTATGTCGTTGGCATCATTATCGGCCTCTGGGTTATTAAAGGCTATACAACGCGCAAAGGCATCGATCAGGATATGGTCTATCGCGTCCTGTGGTGGTGTATTGCGGCTGGCCTGATTGGTGGCCGTCTCTATTTCGTCATCCAACAACCCAACCTTGTCTCATATTACTTCGCTAACCCCATCCACATTATCGCTACCTGGGAGGGTGGCATGGCCTTCTTTGGCGCGATTTTCCTGGTGATCCCAACGCTCTTCTGGCGTGCCCGCGTTGAGCGCATCAATCCCCTTGTACTGATCGATGCAGGCGTCCTCTTCGCCGCTGCTGGACAGATCTTTGGTCGCATCGGCAACCTGATTAATGGCGATATCGTTGGCTACCAGAGCACCCTTCCCTGGTCGACCGTCTATATAAATCCCAATAGCTGGGCTTGCCAGGATGGGATCTGTAACGTTCCGGTTCAACCCGCTGCTGGCTACGAATTGCTCACAAATCTTGTCTTACTTGCGGTAATGCTTTTCCTGGCTCGTCGCGTGCGACGCCCTGGCATCCTTATGCTGGTCTACCTGTTCAGTTATGCAGTCACCCAATTTCTTCTCTTCTTTGTACGCAATAATATCTACGTGAAACTCTTCAACGTAATCGACTTGCATCTAAAACAGGCCCAATGGACCTCGCTCGCCGTGTTTATCATCCTGTTGCCCATCACCTACCTTGTCATACGCTACTCAAAACCTGTCCCTCCTGGTGAAGTTGCGGCAACCTACGGCATCACTCAGAAGCCTGCTGCCGAGCGCGAAAATCTTGCACCAAAAACACTGGACGGCGATATAGTCAAAATTGAGGATGATGAGATCAAACATGTAGATGGTGTCGAAGAACAGGAAAATACAGAGGATACTCAAGCAGAGGTTGTCAATACAGAGGATAGAGCTACAAAAAACTCGGTAATGTTTTTTTGAGTAGGGCGCAAATGTAGGGGTGTAAATCTAACCCCTACACCTGATACACTAATTTTCGATGCATCACAGAGATCAAAGTATCGGTCAGCGTCAATATTTTCTCGAACTGTTCAGTTTGTTGCTCAAGGGGTAATCCGCTCTCCCTCCACTGTGGCAACACATATTGCTCACAGGAGGCAATCTCACTGCGCACCAGTTGACGTAATTGAAAACGTATCAGGGCTGGTAACGCTATCGGCAAACCAAACTGCTTCAGACTCTGGTAGAGATCCAACAATAACACATCATCACCACTAAATTGCAATTGCTCCTCGATCTTGTTGGGAAAGAGTAACCCCTGGCTTACCAGTTCATCGATCTCCTCACCAGCCACTCCGGCCTGCTGGCTCAACTCATCTTTGGAAAGGCGCACTTGCTGAGCACCTCCGCTCAACGTACGCAACAAACGCTGCTTGAGCGCCAGGTTCATCTGTACATCTCCCTGCAGCGCTCGAATCTCTAGCAACTGTTTGATGACCTCTAGAGGTAAATTTTGCTGCTCCTTCAGCTCACGTATAATGCCCAATACCAGCACATGTTCTTGATTATAATAAGCGACACGACCACGCATAAGCGGTGCAGGTAACAAACCTTGCGTATTATAGAAACGAATGGTCCTGCTCGCTACCCCGGAGATATGTGCAAGATCATCAATACGCCATAATTGCGGCTCTACGTCGCTCTGTACCAGAGACACTATCGCTCCTATTTTCCCTTTGCCTTCGGTTTTGCCTGGGGCGTCGGAGTCGTCTGTGGGTTATTCAACTTCGCCTTTTCCTGCGCAATCTTCGTTTTCAAAGCATTAAGATACGATTGAGCACCATCCAGGTCAGTATCTACAACCGCAGTGAGTTGCTTGGGCATAGTCCCCACCTTGCCAACCCACGCTTCTAGTACCTTTTGAACAGCAATCATTGAGGAATTATCCATGTAGACCGTAGCAAGCCAGCCACGGGCTGTGCGGACGGCCTTGAGCATCCCATTGAGGAAATCGCCCGTGAGCGTGGAACCAAATTGCACAATTGGCGAAACGAAGACATCATAGGCGACACGCGTTAACCTCGCTGCCCCTATCGCCCCATCTAACGTGAATCCTTCCATATCTTCCAATGAAGTGATAAATTCTTTGCGCACATCATTTGCACCCTGCGCCATGCCCTTCTGAAATGCTTCCTGCAATTGCTGCTCAACATTATGCGCTGCTGTTCCCACAACTTGTGGTAGCTTCGGTGCCAGTTCATACGCTGCCGCACCCGCACCACCGATCGCAATAAGCCCGGCTCCTATCAACATACCACGACGCGACATCTTGCGTTTCTTGCCGCGACGACGTGCAGGGGCACGTTCATCCTCTTCCTCATAATAATCATCGTCTTCATACTCGTCGTAATCGTCCTCCAGTTCGGCAGGACGGACCTTGCGCATTGGCTCCTGATACGCTCGTTCTGGTCGCCTGGACACATAACGCGGCTCTTCATATCCCATACGCTGGTCCAGAGGGTCGCCCTCTTCATAACCCTGATCAGGATCTACATCGTTATAATCTTCCCAGGTCTCCGCCTGTGGGTCAACCCGTTCCTGTCCAGGACGTGGCTGCACCAGGCGTTCACTCCGTGTAGGATAACGCTTGCGGTAGAGCGTTGTATCTTCTTCTTCGTCATATTCTGAATACTCTGGAACACGCTCTACAGGCTGCTCGATCGCTGGAAAATCTTCTTGCTCCACACCCTCTTCTTCAACAAAGCGTGCTTTTGTGGCAATGATATTTTGACGCAGGAGTTGTCTTGTTCTACGTAGATCAGGTCGTTGCGCTGCCAGAGAACCGGATTTGCTCGCCGTCTCTCCACGAGTAGTTCCAGGCTCTCTCAATCCACCACTATCGATCCTTCCACTTTGACTTTGCTCATTGCGCGTACGCAATGGATCATAATCATACCCATATTGCCGTCCAGGACTCTTTCGATAAGTTCTTCGCTCCGAATGATCCTTTGACATGTCTTTCTCAACTCTCCTGACCTTGTATCAGCCTCACGCCGACACACTGGGCGATAAGTGGCACGTAACCACAGAGCGATAAAACAACCACTCCTAATACCCATTTTACATTACGCATTTCACTTCGTCCAGGTTTTACCTTGTAGACTATATGCAATTTTCATAAAACTCAATTTATCGGGCTGCTACTAGCAATAAACTGCTAGTTATTCCTTTTTCTTACACCGCAAATCTGCCCGATAAAGCAAGCTCACTACGCAACATAGTTTATCATAAGGTCCACTTTGCTGCAACCATCGAAGGAACAACAAAGAAGCGTCAGAGAATGGCGTAAGATCTCACTTTGTGCCCATACATATAAAATCATTGACATCATACGTTAATAATGCAAAAATAGTATCATATAGAAGTTGGCTGAAAGAAGCTTGCGTTCCCCAGGCGCGTATAAGGTCATCCACTTCCTGGTACTACCCCCGAGACCAGGTACAATTGCTGCAACGTGTATAGTGTAGAGCACTATTGATGGAGGGTAGAAGATTTTGCAAGAATTAATCGGCACCACAATTAATCATTATCAGATCGAGCGTCATCTCACCCGTGGTGGAATGTCAGAAATCTATCTTGCGCTTGATACTCAGACACAAACTACCGTCGCCATCAAGCTTGTACATAGCAGCAATATTGATTATTGTAAACGCTTTAAACACGAAGTAAAAACGGTCAGTTCTCTTCAACATGATCATATCCTCCCAGCCTTCTCCTATGGTGACTACAAAGACTGGTGTTATATGGTGACCCCTTACGTCGAGTACGGAACATTAAACAGAAAGTTAGCTGATGGGCCGCTTTCATTTGAAGAAGCTGGGAACATACTTGAACAATTGAGTAGCGCATTACAATATGCACATGATCAAGGTGTTGTCCACCGTGACATCAAACCTACAAACATCCTGCTACAAGACGGTGAGCACGTTTACCTTGCAGATTTTGGCCTGGTCAAACGGGTGGGAGACAACAACGGATTCACCGTAACTGGTTATTTGATAGGCACCCCTGAGTATATGGCTCCCGAACTGGCAGAAGAGCCAGCGTCTGCAAAAAGTGATCAGTATGCGCTCGGCATCCTGCTCTATCAGATGCTGACGGGTCATGTGCCTTTCACAGCTAAAACTCCATTAGGCGTTTATCTGAAACAGGTAGGAGAACGTCCTATTGAGCCAGCAACGCTCAATCCTGCTATTCCTGATAGCATTAACGATGTCATCCTGCGTGCTCTACAAAAAGAGCCACGGCATCGTTACAATACGGTCCATGACTTTGCCCAGGCATATAAAAAAGCATACGACGCAATACAAACTCTATTGCTCGTGCACAACCAACAAATTGCAGAGGCGCAGGTTTATCAAGCAAACACGCAGGAAATCCAACGGAGACGAAAACGGAACCTATCTCACCCACTATTGATCGCTGTCATGCTAATCTTCTGCTTTATCCCCCTGACGCTCGGTTTCCTCATCTCCTCTCATAGTAATTCAACACAACCTCCACCCGCACAAACCCTTCTTCTTTCGGGCGAACAAAATAAACTGATAGGCACAGTAAGATCAACACAACCCACTCCCTCCACAAAAAATACGACAACACATACGCAAGTACATCCCACCCCCTCAAAAACTCCTACTTACAGCAATCAACAGTACAGCACCAATCAACAAGATAGCAATAATGATACAAGTGAGAATGATAACAATAATACGGGGAATAAACATGGTAAAGGCCATGGTCATGGGCATAACAAATAATAATGATCGAGGCTTACTCTTGCGAATAAGTGAGATAGGGGGTAATATACTAAAAGATAGTTATGATCCCCATGACATAAAATTAGCGTGTATCTATCCGTCAATCCGGTTTCGTATTACTCATTAATGAAAGAAAAAACGCTGTATTTTCTTTCTACCTAAAAAGGATCTTATCACAATGGCCGGATTAGAAGGAACCACACTAGATCATTATCAACTCCAACGTCGCCTGGGACATGGTGGGATGGCTGATGTCTATCTCGCCCATGACAGTGCTACGGATCAGGATGTCGCGGTCAAAGTGTTGAGTGGAAGCCAGACAACCTATCTTGAACGCTTTCGTCGTGAAGCCGAAGCTATCGACAAATTACAGCACAAACATATCTTGCCTGTCTATGACTATGGTGATCAGGAACCATGGCATTACCTGGTCATGCCTTATATTACTGCTGGTACATTGAGTGATCTGTTAGAAGAAGGACCTTTATCTCTACAGCAAGCCGCCGATATACTTGATCAGATTGCCAGTGCGCTTCAGTTCGCCCATGATCATGGCATTATTCATCGCGATATCAAGCCATCGAACATCCTTTTGGGGAATGATAACTATATTTTCCTGGCCGACTTTGGCCTGGCAAAAGCCGTTGAGGGGACAAATGAGCTGACGCAGACCGGTATATTGTTGGGTACACCTGAATATATGGCCCCTGACCTTGCCGATGGTCCGGCAACGACAAGTAGTGATATTTACGCTCTCGGCATCTTACTCTACCAGATGGTTGCTGGACGTGTACCCTTTATAGCAAATACGCCTGTTGCAGTCTACTGGAAACAGATTCGCGAACAACCATTACCACCATCACAGCTCAATCCAGTTTTGAGTAATGCCGTCGATAGGGTTATTTTACGCGCATTGAATAAAAATCCGCTCTTTCGTTATCGAAGCGCCCTTGAGTTAGCCACCGCTTTCCGCTCAGCACTGACAACTCCCGCCATATTGCCCCCTGGAGATACGCAGGCACGACCGGAGTCATACATAATAAGGGATGAACCCTTGACACTATCTCACCCTTCTCTGACCCCTGGATTACATCCATCGGCACGTCGTTTTGCACGTACAAGACGCAATGTGAGTAGAAATTCCTCTCTGGATAGGGCCATCCTTCCAAATGATGCATTCATGGCACCGTATGCGGCCCAGCAGGCGAACGACAAATGGGTTGCTTACGCACAGGAAAAGATACCTCCATTGCCACCACGCCTCCCAGAAATTGAGGTTCAAGAGCCAATTTCGCGACCACCCATAACTGAACCACATACAATTCCACCAGAGCAACGGCGTAAACTCAATCGACTAGCAACCATAGTGATCACCATTGGCCTGGCGCTTTTCATTGTGCTCCCTATGACTTACATCTATTACATTTACCGCTCACACAATGGACAGGCGACAATAACTACAAATTCACGTACAAACACAGCCAGACATGCATCCACTGCAAAAAGTGGGCAGCAAAGTATACCTCGTGATCCAATCAGTGTAGCAAAAGCTGCACAAAATGCTGCTCTTACCAGTCAACCTATCCTGGTAGACAATCTCACCAATAATACTCTCAATCGCTGGACGGTAGATGGAAGTCACTGCACGTTTGGTAATGGTGGTTACGCCGTTAATGACACTCAGGTGAACTCTCTACAGGCATGTCCAATGCTTAGCCCTACGCTCAACAACTCAGCGGTCGAAGTCGATGTTTTGATGCTTGGAGGCACGAGTGTGGATGTGCTTTTCCGCTTTAATGGAGATCAGTACTACGACTTTGAAATCACCAGCAGCAACCAGTTTTCCTTCTCCCGCCATGATGCCAGCAGCCCATCTAACTCTTCCTACTCTTATCTCATCAAACCGACATATAGTAGCGCGATCCTGGCAATGGGACAAAAAAACACGCTTCTTCTTATTGCCAATGGCGCGAATTTCAAGCTGTATATCAACGGAACATTCGTAGATGAAGCACAGGACACCACTTATAGTAATGGACAGCTTGCTCTTGCCTGCGGCACATCTGGCCTGGTTACAACAGGTCAGGCGATTTTCAGCAACCTCAAATTGTTCAAAACAGAATAGGTGACCAAATGCGAATGGGCGTGTGCAAGCACACGCCCATTCGCATTTGGGAATCACACATCCTCGGGGACTGGTCCCATGTGGCGCGTCCATATTTGACGGGCAAGGGCACGTGCATCACTCTGCACTTCATAATGCGCAAAGTACTGACAGACGCGCTCGACATCACGCGCCAACAACGAGAATACATCCGAATTGTGATAAGGATCCACGGCCTGAGCGAAATCGATCAAAGTAACTTTTCCCTCACAATATAGGATGTTATATTCTGACAGATCTCCGTGGATACGACCATGGATCAGGGCCAGTTCGATGTTATAGAGAATACAATCAAAAAGCGATTGAACCTCTTTCTGTTCGAGAAGAACATCGCTAAGCCGGGGTGCAGGCTGATCCTCCAGACCAATGTACTCCATCAAGACAGCGTTACCGATCTGAGCAACCGGGCGAGGAACGTCGGCACCATGCTCGTACATGATACGCTGCGTCTGGTACTCGTACTCGATCCACGAGGCAACCTGGGCGGCGCGGCCACGTTCGGTTTTGCGCGTGGCTGCGCTACCACGACGACTATTGCCATGTTCAGCTTGACCCTCCTCATCGCGTTGCACACGGCTATACCGATAGATGGCATCGTTGCGCAGGCTACGGAACATACGCGGACGATAGATCTTTGCCGCCAGAAACTCCTGCTGCGTATCGGGATGGGCGACACAGCAGAACACTGTGGCTTCCTTGCCGCTACTGACTTCGGAAACGATATCCGTGATAAGCTTCTGATCATAAAGCGGCGTGAGCGACGAGAGTATCCAGGGTGCATCACGTCTTCCAGTCAGAAACGTTGGCTGAAATGAAGGCTTCTGTCGCTGTTCACCCTCTGGCTCTATGTCGTATGCTTGCTGCTTGAGCCAGCGTTGCACCGCTGAACTTCCCTCATAGCTCGCTTTTTTCGTTGGTTTGACATGACTGGCCTTCCGTAAAAGAGAGCGTTCGCGTGCACCTGGCTTTATTTTTATGAATGTTGTAGTTTCTTCAGAATCGTCATCAAAAATTCTCTTCAAAAGAATAGCTCCTTTGGTGGGTAGCTGGATTCTATGCTGATACAATCAGTAAGGGTGTTTCTGTCCTGAGCTTTGCGGTTAGCTGCCATATGTACGTGCCGAGTACAAGGTAAAAAGGCAGAAAGAACTCGCAATAATATGGTAAGGACAGAAAAAATGGGAAGGTGTTGTTTTGGGGATAGTGGTACTGAAGTGTGCCAGGGTGGAGCAGAACGCTGGCCGGAAAATGCTCTTAGAATATCACCATATGCCACGCATAAACGTAGCGATACAGGTAATAGAGTACCAGGAACAGTCGTTAATGAGCCAGGTGGACATCAAATTATGGACGTAAACCCACGGGCGTCGTAAACGCGGCCCCTACGATGGTTGTAGGCCAGAGAGTGCTCTTAGGGAGTACCATACCCCTTGGAAACAACGGGAATGACCAATATTGACATAATGCGTACCTCCTATAAAATCGTGTATTTGAAAAAAGAATACCATAGGATGGGCTGAAATGCAAGGGATTTTGCGTGCCAGATTTTATAGTTCTGCGCTATCCAGCCAGATTGTGACGGGCCCATCGTTCAACAATTCAACCTGCATATCTGCGCCAAATATACCGCCAGCAACTGGAATGCCATAGGCTGAAATAGCATCTTTGAAACGTTCGATCAGTGGTTCCGCAAGGGCTGGAAGAGCTGCATTGGTAAAACTGGGGCGACGGCCTTTGCGAATATCTGCATAAAGGGTGAATTGAGAGACGATGAGGGCCTGTCCATTGCTATCGAGTAGGGAGCGGTTCATTTTGCCTTCATCGTCACCGAAGATGCGCAGGTAGACAATTTTATTAGCAAGTGTTTTGACCTGGGTTTCGCTATCTCCCTGTCCTACGCCGAGAAGGATCAGCATTCCCTGACCTATTTGACCAACGATCTGATCATCAACGGTGACACTGGCTCTACCGACGCGCTGTATGAGTGCTCGCATGGTGTTCCCCAATTCTCATGATTTCTAACGCATTTTATCACAACTTGTGAGAGGGTGTATGGAGAATATTCAGTTGCAGATAGCAGTTATGCTGGATGCTGTGTTGCTTGTACACGAAATTGGTTCACGTAATGGAGAACAAAAACAGATACAAAGCATGACTTATGGGTTACTGGAAAATTATCTGCCCTAAGAGCGTGCATATAACTATACTGCTTCATTGTAGAGCTTTCTATTTAAGTCTCAAGATGTATATGTCTTATGAGAGTAAAATGCAGAGTTTATCGCATGTTCAGCATCGCAGGATAGAAATTACACTTCCTGCAAGTGTTCTTTATGAGGATGAGAATAGCGAAGCTGTTTCTCTATCTTGAAAACACTTTCCAGGTCATGAGTAGTTCAAAAGTCCTGTTCTACTGACGAGGTGAGACACATTGTTGTAGTATTATTCTAGAGGTGCCGTAAAAAAAAGAGAAAGCATATTTAAATGATGCATTTTCTCTAAAAGCCTATTTGGAGAAATACCAGATCAAGAGCATAAAAAGTGTACAGATAGCTCTTGTTTGAGGCTGTAAGGCACAATCTGTTTGTCCAAGGCAAGTTTATACACAGAATATCGATGATGCAATGGGTATCATCGACAGTACGTGAGGTGCTTCATGACTCCCCACCTCATAAGAAGATCGTAGAAGGAGAAGCTTCAAATGTTTAAACCGTTCTTGCGCCGTCAAATTTCCGTGATGATGTTAATGTCGTTATTGGTGTTGACATTTACCCTCGCTGCATGTGGTGGTAGTGATACAACATCTGCATCGTCATCAGGTTCAGCCCAAACAGTTACCATCACAGAAACAACTGGCGGGAATGATGTGTATGCATTTGCCCCAACAACGTTATCCATCAAAGCTGGTGACAGTATAAAATGGGTCAATAATTCAGATGAGAACCACAAATTAGTCATTTCACCGAATGGTCCGGCCTCTACTACCGTTACCAAAAGTGGCTCAAATGATAATACTGGCACCGTAACCTTTCCCACCGCTGGAACCTACACTGTCACCAGCCAACTGGTTGATCGTCTCAAGGACGGCCAACACACGCCTGACCCTGCTGATAGTAAAGCAACGATCACGATCACCGTCAGCTAAATGATGTTGCCCCTCTGCTCATAGAAAGAGTTGTCTGACCAAACATCTTCTACTCGATCTATGTAAGGGGATATCAAGACATGAGTCACTACGGACATCAAAACGTTTGAAGCGTCCGTAGTGGCTCATCTCCGTTGAGCATATAATTTGCCTGTATGATGTTCAATGAGATGCAAGCATAAGATGTCTTGAGAAGGGAATAGAATTAGATGAAAAACGGTCTATTTGATCAGTGGGTTGGGCAAACGATAGATAATTGTCATATTGAGCAATTGGTGAGTCGTGGGCGTATGAGTGTTGTTTATCGTGCACAGCAACTTCGACCCGACCGACCAGTAGCCTTTGTCGTATTTCATCTTCCAGAAACTATTTCCACGATGGCACATCAGCAGTTTCGCACGCGGTTTCTGCGTGAAGCACCCTCATTAGTACTGCTACATCATCCTCATCTCCTGCCATTTTACGGTTATGGAGAATGGGAAGGATGGCCCTATCTCATTACACCATATAGAACTGAAGGTTCACTCGTTACACGGATCAAGCGGCAAGGCCCTCAGAGCTCTGCTAGTATCCTGCCTTTGTTGGAACAGGTTACCGCGGGATTAGAGTATGCCCATCGCAACGGCCAGATCCATGGAATGCTCACGCCTGCAAATCTATTGCTCAGTAAAGACGGATCAATCGAGACTGCTGCGATAGGACTACAACGTCTGGTGGAACGCCGTGGTATTTTACCTTGCACAACGCTCTCTGAGTGGCAAAGCACACTCGCCGGTGCGCCTCTTTGTGCTCCAAAGTATCTAGCCCCTGAATATCAACAAGGGCAAAGAGCCGATATCCGTTCAGATATCTATTCTCTCGGTGTGCTTCTAGTGGAATTACTCCAGGGTAGGCTCCTCGAAAAAAATATCCGGCCTCAGGAGATTCTGGAGCAGTTAAATCAACGTCCTCTAACCTCTTTGCAACGCGTTTTATATCGTGCCCTTGCGGAAGACCCTGACAAGCGCTTTCAACGCGTGAGTGATGTGTTGGCTACTTATGCCGAGTATGCTGAGACAGTAAAACATGTCGAGATCGTAGAGGGATTTGTGGAGGAAAGCCTGCCACAGTCTTTTCCAACTCCATCTCTTCCAATCACACCTTTGCCAATTCCAACATCCGTTCCTGCTCTTGATCCAAAGACAGATAACCAGATATCCACCAATGAGTTCTGGATGGATACAGACTTTACTCAGAAGTGGTCTCCTCCCGGACTTCCATCTGTGACATCCTCTATCCCTGATACATTCACTTCGCCTTTACACCCTATGCGTCCTTTACGCCTTTTACGCTCTGGTAAGATAAGTCGTCGTCGTACAACAGCGCTTCTGGCTGGAGGCCTGGCTATAGGTATAGCGGGGATAGGCGGCATCAGTCTCGCGCAAGTTCTCACTACTAGAAAAGCGACACAAACAGCACAGACCGGACTCACAAATAACACCGGGCAGACCACTCAGGCCGCCAATAGTGCCGTTGCCCTTATTGATACAAGGGTACCGGATCATCGGCAGCGCTTACTCGTTCATTTGCCAGATGGAAACTTCATTGCTTATAAACAAGGATGTACACATACTGGTGTTCTTGTAAACTATGATCCGAAAACAAAGCTGCTGGTTTGTCCTGCTCATGGAGCTATCTTTGATCCAGCGCAAGGTGGTAAAGTGATTAAAGGGCCAGCAACGACTCCTTTGCCACAGGTTGCCATTAAAATCAGCGGTTCTGGCGTGATCACACTTGCATAAGCGTTGTCCTCTTAACAAAATATTACCCAACAAACGAAGGTCCAGGGCCACTTCAGGAAAGAGGCCAGTGGTCTCTCTATTGGGTGGTAAAAGATCAATGTATATAAGAAGAGACGGGCATCAAAATACCCGTCTCTGCACATGCTTTCAGCGGCCTTGTAGATATTTGAGATAGGCATCGGCATCCATAAGCGCATCAATTTCAGCAGGATTTGCGACTTTAATGCGCAGCATCCAGCCTTTGTCATACGGATAATCGTTAATGAGTTCGGGGGTATCCTTCAAATCCTGGTTGACGCTAACAATACTCCCGCTGATGGGCGAAATAAGTTCTGAGGTTGCTTTGACCGACTCGATATCGCCAAATTTCACCTCGTCGGCGACATCCTGTCCGGCATTCCAGGGAAGTTCGATGTAGACAATATCTCCGAGCTGATCCTGGGCATAATCGGAGATACCGATTACCGCCTCATCACCCTCAACACGCACCCACTCGTCAGATTTACTATACTTGAGATCTTTTGGATGGTTAAGACTTGCCATTGTTTACTAAACTCCCTTCGTCTAAACGATGTAGAAAATGATTGGGAATCCACATTTCCCTGATTATTTGTCGCGCTTGTAGAACGGTAGGGCCACAATCTGGGCGGCAACGAACTTGCCACGAATGTCGATCTGTAAGGCATTGCCAACTACAGCCTGTGCGGCCTCTACATAACCCATGCCGATATTTTTGCCCACCGATGGGCCAGGGGCACCACTGGTGAGCGCCCCGATGCGTTGCTCATTATTGTAGATATCATATCCTCCACGTGGGATGCCACGCTCACGCATCTCTACACCAATAAGCAATTTCTGTGGGCCTTGCTCTTTCGTCTTGAGCAATGCGTCACGACCAATAAAACTGTCTTTTTTCAACTTCACGGTCCAACCAAGCCGCGCTTCTAACGGATTGGTATGCTCGTCGAGTTCGTGTCCATAGAGACATAAACCAGCTTCCAGACGTAACGTATCGCGTGCACCTAATCCCGTTGGGAGCAGACCGCGAGGCTCACCAGCGGCGAGTAGATCATCCCACAGCTTGCCAACAGAGGTGGACGGGCAATAGAGTTCAAAGCCGTCCTCGCCAGTATAGCCTGTGCGTGAGATAATACAGTTTATCCCATCAACGGGTGCCTCTGCACAATGGTAGTAGGGAATAGCAGAAAGATCAACATCGGTGAGGGGCTGCAAGATGGATAAGGCGTCTGGCCCCTGTAGTGCCAGCAGAGCTGTCATATCGGACTGATCGCTGACGGTGACTTTTGGAAAACGCTGCGCCTGCGCCTGCACCCAGGCAAGATCGTTGGCGATATTCCCCGCATTGACGACCAGCATGTACTGCTGCTCGGCGAGACCGATAAATGAGGAGATCATCGATCACATTGCCATTGGGGAGACAAAGCTGAGTGTAAAGCGCCTGGCGAATGACCAGCCGTGCAACATCATTGGGAACAAGATATTGTAAAAAGGCCTGTGCATCGTCTCCCTCAACCTTAAACTCGCCCATATGGCTGACATCGAACAGGCCTGCCTTCGTGCGTACGGCCTGGTGCTCTGCCAGAATGCTATTATATTGTACAGGCATCTCCCAGCCGCTAAATTCGACGATGCGTGCTCCGAGCGCAAGGTGCCGCGCATAGAGCGGAGTCCGTTTGAGGTGCGCAACAGCGCTATCTTGTGTTGACATAGAATACTCCAATATGGTGAGAAGGAATGGTATGGCACAGTCTGTCTTGAATCACTATAGCAGATTTTGGGGCTAACGACAAACGAGTATGGCATACATTTTTCCCTTCAAGTACAATGTGAAATTACCTTCCCGGTGTTCGTCAAATTTTTGCGCACATTGACCTTCCCTCTATTTTCGTGCATTTCTATGTATCATTTCCTCTCAGTAGTACAATGAGTAGACAGCAATGGACAAGTGTAAGCATAGATAGATGTCTAGGAAGCATTCAGAAGTAAACAGGTAGGAGTGGTAGAGATGGAAATAAGAACGAGAGTACAGAAAGTATCGAATTTCTTCATTACACGTGAGCGCTGTATTGGTCTCTTGCGGATGATGTTTGGGGTCGCGTGGGCAGTGGCGGCATGGTTGAAATGGCAACCAGCCTTTATCAATGGATTTGCCGACACGATCAAAGCTGCAATGGATAGTCAGCCGCATTTTGTACAGGTGTGGATTGGTTTCTGGCTTACAATTATTAATGTCAATCCGACGCTCTTTGCTGTTATGGAGGCGGCGACGGAAACGCTGCTGGCGGTGTGTTTTGTGTTGGGCTTACTGACGGATGTAGCCTGTGTCATTGGGATGCTTTTAGCGCTTGGTATCTGGTCAATTCCAGAAGCTTTTGGCGGCCCTTACATTGCGGGTCAGTCAACGGATATAGGCACGGCGTTTCCTTATGTCATTCTCTGTGCTCTGCTGCTCTGTGTGCGTGCGGGGAATTATTATGGAATTGACCATCTGCTGGCATCCAGGTTGAAGCAGTCTACAGAAAGTGAAAAGGTGCATGAGGGTACTGAAGAGGAGGAGGTTCCGTCGTTTGTTGGAGCACGCCGGATGCATCATAGATAGTGGCATAACATACCATTTATAAGCGGGGATAGCGTTGTTTCACCGTCTCCAGGGTGGGAATGCCCTGAATGCCCACTTGCCCAATGGAGAAGGAAGCAATACAGTTGGCAAAGTCAATAGCCTGTTCGGGATCATTGTGTTTATGAAGATGTGTTAGAAAGGCGGCTGCAAAGACATCGCCAGCGCCAGTTGGGTCAACTTCTTGAGCTGGATAAGAGGGAAAGCGTCGTGTATGTCCTTGCCGAAAGAGGGTTGCACCATGGCGACCATCGGTTGCCACGAGCAAGGGAACGCGTGTGCTCCATTGGGTCAGAATAGCATCAGCCTCGTCGCGCTTCCCATCGGCAAAGGGAAGGAGGTCATCGTGGCTCAGGATCAGGACATCCAGCAGAGGAAGTAACTGATCCGCCGTTTGCCAGGGAGTAGGCCAGACACGCCCGTCATCATCCCAGCGGCGCAACCAACCTTGTGGAGTGGCTGCAATCAGAGCGCCCGGACGACGTGGAAAAAGGCTAACAAACTCTGGTAGGATCTCCTGAGCCAGGGGACCAAGCAGTACAATAGGAGCTCCGCGCCAGTCAGCAGGCACGTCAGCAGGCTGAAGCTGCTCTGCACGAGCATAGAGGTATTGGGTCCGAAAGCCATCTTGATAGTGATTAGCGAAGGTTGTTGTCTGACTGGATGGAAGAGCATGCAAAGAGATAGCCGGAAGAAAAGTTGGTAATAGAGCGATCAGTGAGGGATCAGCGCGGGTAATGATGGCCGAGGCTAATCCCAGGCGAGAAGCGGTGAGAGCTGCGAACGTCACGGTGCCACCAGGGGAGAAGGTACCATCGGAACGCAGGTCGCGGGTAACATGACCAATTGCGAGGAATTCAGGTGTAGAGGACATAACGATATGTTCCTTTGGTAGGGACCCGATTGATCGCACGCGTGGGTGTCCACGCGTGCGATCAATCGGGTCCCTACCAGATATTAGCGGCCAGGTCGTTTCAAGGAAATGACGACGCGCCTCTCGTCACCTTCACCGATGCTTTCGGTGCTGATATCGTTACTATCGGCCAGGGCAATGTGCACGATACGTCGTTCGTTAGGGGGCATAGCCTCCAGGGCAATCGAGCGTCGGTAGCTGCGGACCTGCTGAGCAACGCGCAGAGCGAGCGAGCGTAGATTTTCTTCACGGCGTTGGCGATAATTTTCGGCATCCACAACAATGCGCATACGATGGCGGGTGCGATGACTTACGATAAGGCTCACGAGGAGCTGGAGTGCAGCCAGAGTTTCGCCTCTACGACCGATGAGCAGACCGAGGTTTTCGTTAATGCCGTGTATGTTCAGTGTTAGTGGGCTATTGGAGCGCACCTGAACTGTCGCGTGGATGTTCATATAACGTAAAATATTTTGTAGAACGTCGACGGTAATCTCGACATCCTCGCGGGAAGGATTTTCAACATCCAGCAATTCGCCGCGTGCCTCAACGGTAGGAGATTGTTCGATGATCAGGAGTGGAGAAGCTTCAGGGATAAGGAAGGGAACGGATGCAGCATCCTCAAACTCTTCATCCTCTAGTTCATCATCTTCAAGGTCCTCATCCTCCTCATCAAACTCTTCATCATCATCCTCATATTCCTCAGTATCATTATCATACACTTCATCGTCAGGTAGGGGAACGTCAGGATCATCAGGACCAAGAATCGCATCAGCCAATTCGGGTGTGATGACGGCGCTTTTGCTAGCCAGACGAACGGTCACGCGAACGCGAGCATCCTTGGTACCCAGCCCAAAGGTACCACGACTGGGTTCTTGCAAGACGGAAATATCCACTTCTTCGCGGCGCTTGCCGAGACGCGTTAATGCTTGCAGCACCGCCTCATCAACACTTTTGCCACTAACCTCTATGCTTTCCACAATTCCTTGCCTCCCTATGAGAATTTCTTAGTGCCATTTCACTTGACCTCTTAGGGTTTCGTGTCTATATATTCGTCCTCCGAGAGGGTAGTGGGAACAATGTCCTTCACGACCCACGGAGGAATTGGAATCCGTAAGTATTACGTTCTGTAGAGACCATCCTCTCACAGAATGCAATAAGATTCAACTTCGAGACCTTTGAGTACTACGGCGGCGAGCAGAGGCACTGGTACTGCGTTGGCGACGGCGATTATAGGGAGTGCCACTGGGCCGTGGATCTGTACTTAGTTGGCTACTAACAGGATCACTTTCGACGACATTATCGTTATCTTCTTCCACTTCTTCTACCACGGTCTGACGGCGTGCTTTCGGGCGATCATTCGTATAGCTTCTGGCGGAGACAGTACCATTCGTTTTCGCTTTGCCACCTGCACCAGCGGGAGCCAATTGGAAATCTGGCTTGACCAGGAGAGAGCCCCAACCAGTGACGAAGTATTGTTGTACAGCCTGGAAGATGGTCGATGTTGTCCAGTAGAGAGCCAGGCCAGCAGGATAGCTCCAACCCAGGAAGAGAATGAAAACAGGCATGATGTACTGCATCATCTTCATCGACTGCATTGACGCGTCTGTAGGAGCTCCAGGCGTGGTTTTAACCTGAGACATGCGCAACTGAATAAACGTGGCGATAGCAGCAAGAACGGGTAGTATATGGGTAGGATCTGGATGATTCAAAGGGACAACCCATGCGGAGTTGATGAATGAGAACCAGTTCAGATTGATGTTAGGAAAGGTAGTGAAATGTTTCACGAAAGGGTAAAGAATATTATTGATAGCGCTAACCTTGTTCGTATCCAGTCCTGTACGCAAGGCATAGAACAGGCCATACAAAACAGGGAGTTGGATCAACAAAGGGAGACAGCCAGCGACAGGATTGACGCCATATTCTTTATAAAGAGCCTGCATCGCTACAGCCTGCCCTTGCTGATCTTTCGCATATTTCTTGCGGATCTCTTGCATTTGCGGCTGTAGTGCCTGTGTGGCCTTCATCGACTTAAGTTGTTTCAATGTAAGAGGGAATAATACGAGTTTAATGACCAGCGTTAAAACAATAATAGACAGAGCGAAATCACCAAAAAGATGATAAAGCGATACGAGGACATTGAAAATGGGGAATGTGAAGATTAAATTGAATAGATTACCTATCTCACCCACGAGAGTTTTCCTGCCTTCCTCGACCAATTAAGCCCGGCCAGCGTTCCGGGACTGGATCGTAGAGATCGCCGTGATAGAGGGGATGACAACGCCCGATGCGTTTAACGGTCATCCAGCCACCACGGAAAAATCCGAAACGGTCTATTGCCTCATATCCATAATGTGAACATGAAGGTGTAAATCTACACGATGAAGGCAGGATTACCGACAGCGTGCGCTGATATATACGAATAAGAATGAGTGCAATGTATTTCACAACTGTGACCTTCTTTGCGTCTTTAACTGTTCTTAACCCTTTTCAGAAAAGGATGAGAGCAGGCCCGCTCGACGTAGCAATGCAAAAACATCTCTTCTCAATGTAAATAAATCTACACCTATAACCTGAACGCGTGCACTAAAGACGATGTCATAGTCTGGCGGCAGGTTTGTGAGGGCTGGCTGTAAGGCTTCGCCCAATAGACGTTTAATATAATTACGTTGGACTGCGGATTTCGAGATACGTTTACTAATAACAAAGCCAATACGCACACTCGAGACGCTATTTGGTGTCCACGCGAGGATAAGCAGCCGAGACGCAGTACTCTGCCCTTGCTGCCTTACCCGTTGGAAATCACTGCTTTTACGTAAGCGTAACGCACGTTTGAGTGCCACAATTATAATAAGACGATCAAGCTAAATCGTCAAGCTCCAACGCCCTTTAGCGCGGCGAGCTTTGAGTACGCGTCGACCGTTGCGGGTAGACATACGCTTCATAAATCCGTGTTCACGTTTGCGCGGAATGCGCTTTGGTTGCCAGGTACGTTTCATCTAATAAAATCACGGCGCGTCTCGTGCTACTAGCGCCGTCCCCTTTCTCTCTCTTCGTCGTCTCGTTACGGGAACATTTTGCAGGAACCTGAGTGTTCCTTTCCCTTACGGAAGCAAAACTCTTTCTTTTCCCAGATTGGGATATCCCGTAGATTATAACGGGTATCCTGGGTGCTGTCAATTCTCATAAAGAATCTGGGTGCTGTCAACTCCCCTTCAGCATGTGGGTAGGGGCGTCACCTTGCGTGCGCCCGTGTGCCAGGATACGGTGTTCATCGGGAAACGGGCGCACGCAAGGTGACGCCCCTACCCACATGCTGAATTTACGAGGTTTTGAAGCGTAAGAGAACGCGTCCGAGCTTGATTTCATCATTATCGTGCAAAGGTGTTGGTGTTTTGGCCGCAAGCCGTTGCCGATTGAGGAACGTGAAGTTGGTACTATTCTCATCTTCCAACATGTACTGACCATTCTCGACAAAGATGTGTGCGTGCAAGCGTGAGACGCCACCTTCTTCGCCACTATGAGGGGTCAAATCTACATCCGGGAAGATATTGCTAACAGCATCTTCGCGTCCGATGGTGATATTATCTTTTCCACTCAGGTCAAATTCCTGATTATCGGCTTCCACTATGAGTCTGGCCTGTAAAGCCTCTGCTGCAGGTGCAGCCGGTGCGGCGACAACAGGTTCAGCATCGGGTGGTGCTGGTGGTGGTGCAACAGGGGCTGAGCTGGCTGGAGCAGGTGAAGGTGCCCCAAGAAGACTCACACCACAATTTGAGCAGAACGCCTCGCCTGCTGGATTAGAGGCACCGCAAGATGGACAGGTCTGTGTGCCTGCTGGTGCGCCCGCAGGATCTGCTACCGCTGTCTGCACTGGTGCAGATGAAGCATCGGGGGCTGCAGCATTGAGTGGTTCCCCACATTCATCACAAAAAGCTGAACCGTCAGGATTATCATGGCCTAATGAACATTGTACTGTCATAATTTACGTAACCTTCCTTCGTATAAACATGTTATATTGCTATGTTTTTGCTTCTCTATCCTTGCAGGTGACGCCCCCATCCTGGTTTCAAGGATAGATACTGCAACCATTGTATTCTTTAAGGCAACAGATCATCAAGGCGCTGGGTAAGTTTGCGCGTCTTGTTACCGATTGTTTTAACCTGTTCCTGCGAAATTTGCTGGCCCTGATTGATTTGTTCAATGGCGGCCTGCGTCTCTTCGTCCAGCACGCGTGTGACATTTGGTGCCAGGCGCGTTGTCGCTTTCCCTGTACGCTTGTATTCATCTAGAACGCGTGTAACCAGGCGCTGAGCATTCGCCTTCTCTGCGAAATTCATTACCAGTGCATTTACCTGAGCGGCCTGATTAGGATCGTTGGTGAATGTTACCTTGATATCGTCACGCACCCGCTCACCAACGACGCCAGTAACAGGCACATCGTAAGAGAGTTCTGCTTGTGCGATACGGAACAGGCCAGCGGGTCGGGGATCGATCATCAATTCAATAAGGACCGATTGGGCAGTATCTTTCTCCAGATCACCCAGAGAAATTATGACCTGGCGATCGGAGAGTGAAGATTGATCGATATCGCGAATGAGCGGAAGAACTTTGACTGCTTTTCTAGGTGTCACGCCTGCGGGTAAGCGCAATGTTACAGTGGCATTACGGACAGCTACGGCAACGGCGCTCTGTACCTGCTGTTCAAAGATGAGCATTGCATCAGCAGGAGACTTGATAAATTCGGCTGGCATACCACCGCTTAGTTGACCGATATCATCGAGAAGACTCTCATCCCAATCGGAACCGATACCCAGAGGGTAGATGGAGATGCCATTTGCGGCTGCATCTCTAGCGAGTTGACGACAACGGTCAGTATCGCCATAGGTTACGCCGTCGGTCAGCAGAATCATACGATTGATGGCATTGGGAATATTCCAGCGGCGCAATTCGCCCAACCCTTGAATCATACCAAGCGACATCGTCGTACCACCAGCATCCTGGATGCGATCCATGGCGGCCTTCATGCCAGGTTTATCATTACAGGGCATAGATGGAATAATGACCTGGGCGGTGTCATCAAAAATGACGACGGAAATGTAGTCAGTTGGCTCAAGGCGGTCGATAACCATTTTTACCGCCTCTCTGACATTTTTAAGTTTTGCACCTCTCATAGAGCCGGAATGATCAATGACGAGGGCGAAATTGAGTGGCATACGTACCTGCGCCATCAGGTCTGAGGGCTTTGCCTCCAGTAAAACATATGCAACTTGACTTCCACCGGTGACCGGCATGAAGTCTTTTCCTAACTGGTGTGCCAGTGTTACCTCTCCAGGCATAATTTATAAGCTCCTTTCGCATTTGGCTGGCTCTAGTGCAAAATCGATGAAACCTTTTTGCGATTGCATGTATAATTCTTCCTCATAAGGAGGGATCGCGCCACATCTCGTTTGATCTGCATTGAGAATACCGCAACTAGTATATCATTTAATGCACAAAAACGACTACCGCGCTGACGTTATCCTCTCCTCCGTTTGTATTAGCAGCTTCGATTAATTGAGTACAGGCTGTCTGCGGATCGGGTGCATTGCTCAGAATTTCAGTAATCTGCGGATTACGCACCATCTCCCATAAACCATCCGAACAACTCAAGAGAATATCTCCAGGATAGATCTGTTGCTTAAAGATGTCTATTTGCACGTTTAGTTTATCGCCAAGACTACGATAGATTTGACTTCGCTGGGGGTGCGTGTATACATCATCTGGCTCTATTAAGCCGCCCGCGACCAATTGTCCCACCAGCGAATGATCATTTGTAAGTTGGTGAAGTTTTCCTTCTCGTAACATATACGTACGACTGTCGCCAACGTTGAGGATATATGCATGATCTGCAACCACCATAAAACCAGTAATCGTTGACCCCATATCTGTCTTTTCACGCTGATTCGACTGACACAGTGCCGTATTCGCATCTTCAACGGAACCTTGCAAGAGAGCAACCAGCGTATCTTCGTCCTGAGGTGCTGGTTCCTTATCATTCTTGTCATTCTTCTCAGCTTCTAATGGAGATGTTAGCAACTCGCGCACCATACGCTCGGCGATAACACCGATAGTCATATGGCTGGCACCCTGTCCATTATCGTGTCCACCCATACCGTCGGCAACAATAAACACTCCTGCCGGGCTGGACATTGACTCATGCACGCGTTGCAGTTGCAATACCAACGTGCTGTCCTCATTTGGCTCGCTGCGGCGTACATTGCCAGCGTCGGAATCGCAGGCGGCCAGCAAGTGAACACCATTCGGAAATGCGGTCTGCACCGCCTGGGGTTGTTCGACGACATACGTATGACCCTGATCGACAAAAGTGTTGACAATCACACCCTGTAGTACATGGGCATCGTTGTCTTTGCTCTGCTCTGCTGGATACTCATGCATATTATATGAGGCATTGAGTAATTCGGCACCGCAATCAATGCAGAATTCGTCGCCCTCAGCATTCTCTTGCGAACCACAGTTCCAGCAGCGTTGATACCCTTGCTGATCGGTGACGAGGTAGGTATGTTGATCGGCTTCATCACTGATAACTTGAGCAACTGTATAGCGTTCAGCGACAACGGTGCCAACAGCCAGAGTCGGGAAATTAGGATTGGTTTCTTGAGTATTAGTATCTGTTGTCTGAGATGGTTGGGACTCCGATGGCGCTTGCGCCTGATCTTGTTCAGGTTGGCCGCCAGAAGTGGGGGTCACCTGCTCCATTGCATCCTCCTGCCCGACGCTTGCATCTGTTGAAGATGGTTGCGCCGCTGTTGTATTTATAGTTGTAGCCGCCTCCGGGTTGGGAACGTCTGTTGTACCTGTCGAAGTATCTGCGCCAGCGGATGTTGTGTTTTCCTGAGGAGTTGTATCAGGAAGCAACGAATCAGGTGGCGGCGGCGGCGGAGCAGGTACAGGCTCATCGATATTGCCATTCACAGGCGGCGCAAGTATTGTCGGCATATCGGTGACATCTTCCTGCTCAGTAGCTGATCTAAAGAGCATGGTTGGAGCATCGGCGATATCACCTGGCTCCTTCTGTGGCGAAGAAGATTGCTCTAACTGCTGTTCGCGATCTAATTCCTGTTGCCAGCGTTTCGCATGATAGGCAATCATCTGTTGTGGAGTCAGGATCTGCGTTGGTGCCTGAGCAATATCATCTTCTGGATACGTATTATTTCCACCCGAGGTTTCCTGTTCTGCAACAGGAGCTATAGCAGGAGCATCCTGAGGGGAAGCGACAGAAACAGGGGTAGAGTGTTCCTGACTATCTGATGAAGACATGCTCTGCTCCTGCTCAGTATGAGCAGTTTCTACAGGTTGAGATGCAGCGGCTAATACCTCTGGAGTAAAAGCCAGGCCACAGACTTTGCAGAATTTAGCATTATCACGATTTTGTGTATGACACTTCGGACAGAGCATTTCTGCCCTCCTTTATTTTATTTGTAGGACGCGATCAACCGTTCGACACCCGTAGGCGCGATAAATCTGGCCCCTACAATTGTTTCCGTAAACGTAGGGCTTCGGCATTTTTGGGATCAAGTTGCAATGCTTCATTGACCATCTGCCGGGCCTCTACCTTTTTATTCGTCTTGAGATAGCTGGTTGCCATTGCGCTATAGATTTCAGGGCTATTAGAATTCACCTGCCGTGCACGTTCCAGGGCGCTGAGTGCGGACTTCCACTCTTTCGCTCTCATATGAGCACGCCCCAATTCATACCACGCCTCCCATTGCAATGGGTCCTGTTGGGATGCCTGGCGTAAGGTGCTGATGGCTGCCGGGAACTGTTTCATGTCGATATAGAGGCGTCCCAGTGCCAGGAGAATCAACGCGTGATCTGGTTTAATGCGCAGTCCATCCTGAAAGTATGCTTCAGCTTCACGGGTGAAACCCTGTTCAACGGCGAGCATGCCAAGTTGATAGTAACTACCAAAGTCCTGTGGTGCCAGCGCCAGTGCTTTCTTAAAGGCACTGTTTGCCTGTGGATAAAGTTTCAAATCGCGATAACAGAGGCCCAATTGGAAGTAGCTATCGAGCGCATCAGGTTTCAGACGAGCCGCTTCTTCAAACTGTTCTGCGGCATATTTCAGGTTATCGGTAAAAAGCTTTTGATCAATGTTTTTGACGGACATAGCATACTGGCGATAGGCGCGACCCAGGTTGCTGAGCAGCTCATAAGTGACGCCGCCCTGGCTGAGTGAGAGTTTAAACTGATTTACCGCATCTGCATAATTTTTACGCGTCAGGTATTGTACGCCCAGACGATAAGCGGCCATAGGATCGGCTGTACCAGAAGCATTCGTTGCTACCGGGCGAGCGCGGATCGGCTGTACCGGACGGGCCTGGATTGGTTGTATCGGCCTTGCTTGCGTCGATTGAACAGGTTTCGCCTGAATGGGTTGAACTGGGCGGGCTTGAATAGAGCGACCCGGCCCGACAGGTCTCTGGATAGGGCGTGCGATAATCGGTGAGCGCACAGGTGGAGCAGCCGCAACACCCTGTACCAGGGGTTGACCATCGCGCTTACAGAATTTCGCGCCTGGGCGGTTTTGAAAGCCACAGCGAGGACAGATCAAACCAGCACCGTTGGTTGCCGCAACCATAATAGTCGCATTGGGAGAGGGAGCAGGGATCTGGATAGTCGCTGGCGCGGCGCTACCGGGCAAGCATTGTTGTAAGGCTACGCGCATGGCCTCAGCGTTCTGAAAGCGTTGTGCAGGGCTTTGCTGCATGGCCTTGATCACCACCTGCTCCACAGGACAGACTGTCTTGCCAGCCATTTGGATGGTACGCAGGCGAGGATTCTTGGCAAGCATGCTTCCTGGTGCAGGCGTTTGAATGGGATCGGGTTCATAATTAGTGAGCACATGATACATCGTTGCGCCCAGCGAGTAAATGTCTGAACGAGCATCCGTCTGTACCAGCTTGCCTGGATTCTGGGCACTACGTTTCTGACCGGGCATAGTAAGCGAACCCAGGTGTTCAGGGGACGCATACGAGATGGTACCCAGGTTTTCAGTATTGGTACGTTTGTTGGGATCAAAGCGTCGTGCGATACCAAAATCGATCAATTGTACTTCGTTATCGGGCGCAATCATGATATTGCCCGGCTTAAGATCGCGTAGAATAATTGGTGGGACGCGTGAATGAATGTAGCTTAAGGCCTCACAGACCTGGATCATCCAGCGGATAGTCTGTTCTTCAGGCATAGGACCTTTGCTATCTTCAAGTTTCTTTTCCAGGCTACGTCCGGGCACAAACTCCATAGCGAAGTAATAATTGCCTCGATCTTGAAAAGGTAAGGCCAGAGCTGCGATACGAGGATGCTTCAAGCCACGTAGAAGGGCAATTTCTTTATTGAAGCGCTCAATTGCAGCCTTACGATCCTCTTCGCTTGTATTTGGGCTGATGAGCAGTTCTTTTACAGCGTAGTAGTAGGGAGGATGAGAACCCACCTGTTCCACTTTATAGACGGTGCCCATGCCACCTTCGCCAAGAACCTGCACAACTCTAAATTTGCCATCAAGGACGGTTCCGATAGGGAGAGCCATACTCCAGTTTTCTCCAAACGTGCTCAGTGAGCACTAACATGCACCACGACCGCGGTAATGTTATCCTCGCCACCATTCGCGTTCGCCATGTCAATTAGCGTTTCACAGATCTTCTGCGGGCTGCTCTGCTCACTAAGCACTTTCAGCAGATCTTGTTGCCGCACCATCTCCCACAGGCCATCCGAACAGAGTAACAGTGAATCACTGCCACGCAATGTTTCGTGGAAGATGTCAACATCGATGTTTTTATGTCCAGCCCCTAGCGAACGGTAAATGAGATTACGTTGGGGATGCGTATAAACATCTTCAGGTTCAATCTGTTTTGATTCCACCAGGCGTGCCACGAGCGAATGATCGCGTGTCAAAGGTGTCAATTGTTTATCACGTAATAGATACGTACGACTATCGCCAACGTTGGCGATATAAGCTTGATCATTGTGTACAAGTGCAACCGTGACAGTGCTACCAAGGCCACGGGCCGCTGTTTGCTGTTCGCCATAGCGCAATATGGCGCGATTGGCCTGTTGAATGGCGGCTTTAAGTTGCTCTTCAATAGCATTCACGACGGCAGTTTCGGTCAATTTGCGCGTTTTCTGGTTTGCTGATGGTTCTTCTGAAGTGGTGGATTGCTTAAGCGTCTGATCCAGGGATGCGCTATCAAGCTTGATGGTTGGCTGTTCAGGGAGTGGTTTAAAGAAGCTATCGAGTGCTTTACTGATAGTTTCCACGGCCAGGCGGCTTGCGACCTCTCCTGCCTTATACCCACCCATGCCATCCGCGACAATGAACAGGCCACGGTCCCCTTCCTCAGACGACTCGACACGTTTATATGCACAATCCTCATTCTGTTCACGTTGTTTCCCAACGTCAGTTTTATCAGCAGCGGTAAATTTTAGATGCATAGATAAGTACCTCACAGGAGCAGGAATTTTTCGAAGTTCGTTCCACGCTCACTATAGCATATAGTGGTATTGATGACAATTGAATTTTTCTAATTACATAAGATTATTCTGTATGTTATCTTTTTTTTGAAAAATTTCATTTGTATATTATGAGATCTTTGCTATATATACGAAACAAATGGGGGATCGGTTGCGCCATACGAAAGGGCAATGAAGTTTGATGAGGGTATTAGGTGTGAAGGTGGTAATGCTGTAGGTGGTTTTTTTGCGAATTCGGGATCTTTTGGGGTACACGGTATACACCAATTCTAGCTGGTGATGTAGAACAACGAGGCGATGTGTATGGAAGACTGGCATGGTAACGCGGTCAAGCTCAAAGAGCATGATCGCGTCCATGATGCGGCACATGGACGCGATAAATCGCGTCCCTATCGGTCTTTATTCTTGATATCTTCTTTTGTGCGTGCTCTAAATTGCAGGCGTATTGCGGTGCCATTGAAACTGAATGCCTCGCGTAATCTGTTTTCGAGGTAGCGTTCGTACGAAAAGTGTACGGCCTCTGGATCATTCACAAAGAAGATGAAGGTAGGAGGATTGACACGGGCCTGGGTCGCATAAAAGATCTTCAGTGGCTTCGTGCGAATAACGGTGGGACTGTGACGACGTATGGCATCCTGCACAACCTCATTCAGACGTGCGGTGGGTACGCGCAAATGACGCATTTCGGCGATTTTCAGGGCGCTTCAAGAACCGATTTTACATGATAGCCTGTCTTCGCCGAAGCAAAGATGACGGGGGCATAAGGAATAAACTTGAGGCCCTCGGCAACGATATCGCGATACCCCTCGGCACTCTCAATCTCATCATTTGGGTGCGCATAGACGCCTTCACGTTCGGCCTTGCGCTGCTCCTGGGCCAGATCCCACTTATTGACAATTACAATAACACCTTTGGCGGCCTCATGGATCTCACCTGCGATATGCGTATCTTGAGCTGCAAGACCCTCGCTTGCATCGATCAAGAGGAGTGCGATATCAGAGCGTTCCAGAGCGCGTATGGAGCGTAGCACGCTGTACTTCTCGATGCCAACGCCGACGCGTCCACGGCGGCGAATGCCAGCAGTGTCAACCAGTTTTATTTTATGGCCCTCAAACTCGATCTCCGTATCGATGGCATCGCGCGTCGTGCCCGGTACATCGCTGACAATCGAGCGCTGATATCCCATAATCGAGTTAAGAAGAGAAGATTTGCCAACGTTTGGGCGTCCCACGATGGCGATACGTGGAATGCCTTCCTCATCTTCATCATCAGTTTCATCGACGGGCGGCAATTCCTCAACGATGCGGTCGAGCAGATCGCCTGTGCCGGTACCCTGAATGGAGGAGATGTCAACGGGTTCGCCGAGGCCGAGGCTATAGAACTCAACGGCATCCATACGGCGAGCGGCGTTATCGGCTTTATTGGCGGCAACGATCACTGGTTTATTGGCGCGGCGTAGGAGATCGGCGACATCCTGATCGGCTGAGGTAATGCCGGAGCGAGCGTCGACCATGAAGACAATAACATCGGCCTCATCAATCGCCAGTTGTGCCTGGGCCATGACATGATTCATCAAGTCGCCCGGCTGATTATTAAGGCCAATCTGGCCTACGGGGATACCACTCCCTAATTCCAGGCCGCCGGTATCAATGAACGTAAATGTGCGACCATTCCAATCGGTATCACCATACAGGCGATCGCGTGTTGTGCCGGGTAGATCTTCAACGATAGCCAGTCGTTCACCGATCATGCGATTAAAAAATGTAGATTTGCCAACGTTCGGTCGGCCTACGATAGCGACAAGTGGCTTCATGTGCGCCCCTCCACCTTTTCCTGGTAAGACAAAAAGTTTTTATGATTGGAGGCTATTATAACATACATTGTTCTTTCCTGTATTGCCTCTTGTGTTTTTGCCCTGGAAAGATTCTTTTTGAAGGAAATTTGAGGAGGTGAAATATGAAACATCACTCTACCTGAACAATTCCGACACAGAACGACCATCGTGAATGCGACTGATTGCACCTGCAAAGAGTTCTGCGACCGAGAGTACAGTCATGTTGGGTGGGCGTTTATGTTCAGCTAAGGGAATAGAATCCGTAACGATAAGTTCTTTGATAGGAGAATCTTTGAGGCGAGCGAGGGCAGTGCCTGAAAATACACCGTGGGTGGCGCAGCAATAAATATCACGAGCGTGATGTTCATGCACAACGCGTACGGCTTGCATCAATGAGCCACCTGTATCGATCTCATCATCGACGATAAGAGCGTGATGACCCTGGACGTTCCCAATAATTCCCATCGCCTCCGTCAGGCCATTATTGCCAAGGCGACGTTTCTCAACGATGGCGAGGGGGGCATTGAGGCGATCGGCCAGCATACGAGCTTTTTTAGCAAAGCCCTCATCGGTGGCAACAACCGTGAATGGTTCCAGATCTTTTTCGCCAAAATAACGGGCCTGGATAATCTGTGCAGTCAATTCGTCAACAGGAATATTGAAAAAGCCTTGAATCTGTCCAGCATGCATATCCATGGTCAAAACACGTTGCGCACCTGCAACTGTAATGCAGTCGGCGATTAAGCGTGCGGTGATAGGGACACGAGGTTGATCTTTTTTATCGGTACGCCCATAAGCATAATAAGGGATAACGGCGGTGATGCGAGCAACGGAGGCACGTTTAAAGGCATCAATCATAATGAGCAGTTCCATGATCGAACGATTTACGGGTGTGCTAAAGGGTTGAATGATAAAGACATCATGGCCGCGTACATTTTGATTTATCTTTACAAAAATATTTTCATTGCTAAATTGGAAAACGTCTGCATCTCCAAGTGGAATACGTAAATGCTGGCATATAGCAGCGGCTAAGGGTCGATTCGCGTTCCCGCTAAAAACACTTAAGTCGTCCAAGGTGCACCTCCTGATTGCCAAAAGTATATCACATTGAATAACTATGTGGGATGGGTTTATCGCACAATCAGTGATGCAAAGTGAGAGAATTAGCCATTAATGCCTGGATATTTCTTTCATCTGGCAACAACATAAAGCTGACTGAAGAGGAGCCAATGAAGAAGTGCAGGTGCATGAAAATGGCTTGAGGCGATTGCGCTTCAACATTGATGTATTTCTCGTCGTAGCGCCAGGACGTTTGGGTATGTATTGTTGATCCGTTAGAGCTCGATGAGGTATGAGGAGAGACATACTTTTATCCAATGTTGGCAATGGGGGTGTGTTCTCATGCACAAGTTTTTCAGGTTGAGCATACCGACTTTGCCATTGTTGCTTGAGGCGATCCATCATCATCCAGCCAAGGTCAATGACATAAAGAACGATCACAACGTCTCCGAGGGCTGTTGCAAACCAGCTTGCGGGCAATAGCTGGTCGATGCCCCATAAAATGAAGGCAGAACTTACGATTAGCGCTTTGAAAAGGTCTAAGGGCTGAGCACGGATGAGGACCTGGAAAGCGAGATAGGCCGCACCAATCAAAAGCAATGGGGCAGCCGATAGGGGCATATGAGATAGATGGATTGGAAACAGGTCGCTTATCAGCAGGAAAGTACCTGTAATCAGTGCAAGGACGACGATGGCCCAGGTAAATGCATACAGAACTTTATATATGGGAGTTGATCTTTGTGTGCGTAAAGGCAAAGAAACGCTGGTTACTTTCTTGAGAAGGTTGTCCATAGGTTTATTTAATGTGGGGCCTGCTTTTCATCATTGGTAAGAGAGAAGTGCAGCCTGTCCTTTCGTGAGAAATCTAGTTGAGAAGAGATGGAAGAGGAACAATCTCCCCTTGTACATTATAGACTTAAGTATATAAATATTTGTTCAAGAAAATGCCTTGAGAGCGAAAGATTTCTGGATCTCCCTCCTCGCGCCGAACACCTGAGTAGGGGCACTCCCTTGTGGGTGCCCGCGTGCCAGGGAAAAGTGTTCATTGGAGAAGCGGGCACCCACTCATCTTCATTGGGAAGCGGGCACTCACAAGGGAGTGCCCCTACTCAGGGTTCGGTGTAAGATAAAGGTGTTAATTCACGGGTTCTTCTGGGCTGGAGATGAGAATGCGCAAGAAGCGACCGATGGCCCAGAAGAGCAGGGCGTAGATCGCCATGGCAATCAGGGTTGACCATTCAAAAGCCTGGTAAGGGGGATGAATGGAGGCCGAACGCACGATGGTACTGAAAGGAAAGAGAATAATATCGGTCAGCGCGTAGAGAAAGCCGGCGAACAAGTTATTCGGATCGGCTCCAATAAGCTTTAGGATGAAGCGGATTGCCAGGGTTACTTCCAGCACAGCGATAAACCATTGGATAAAATCATTCAGTTTCCCAATAGCGTAGCGAACGGTCAGAGCCTCTTCATGGCGCGTCTCTTCGGTATCCCCATCGGGACTGACGGTAGTAGCCAGAGGAGATTGCTGGACCTGAGGTGCTGGTGGCCGCAGGGGTAAGTCTTCCATACGCTCTCCACGGGCAAGAGCATCAGCATTTTGTACATGGGGTTCGTCGGGATAGGGATTATTACGCATCCTTCATTCCTCCATAAAACCTCGCGCGACAGGAACTTATCCCGCTGACGAACGGGATCAGAAGGAAGTCGCGCCCTCCTCCAGGCTGTTTCTCTTTAAAGAGAAACAATTTAAGCTTGTATGAACATATTCATGCACCCATAGCTGGGCTTGCTCTGATTATAACATGCATTACATGTTTTCTGCTATGGACAATTAACCACATCTCGCCGCCCTAATAGTATTACGTCCTCAGCCACCTTCAGGGTACAGAAGCGTCCCTGACTGAGTTGAATTCAAGGCCTTAACAGTACTTATTTTATCCTCGGGAAAGACGGTACTCAAGTCAACAATAATATACTTCACGGTCTGATCATTGCCAGGAATTGATGAAATGGTGACATTAGGGAAGATCGTGATATATTGTCTTTCAGTGAGATGAGGATTTAAGCTTGTGCCAGCCGAAACCGGAGCGTCAGGAGGGATCTCATTCAACAATAATTGAATACGTGCCTCACGCGTTCCAGGCACACTGGTAGCCATAAGATTGTTTATCGTTGGTGCCATAAAAGCGTAGTTAAGCAAGGCCATTGCAATGATCCACGCACATGCAATCAATTGGAATTTTTGCAATGGAAGTGGTTTCGCGAGAGAACTCATACGCTCACTGAAGCGGCCCCATTGAGATTTTCCCTCATAGGCGACAACAGAGAAGCCAGGCTGCGCCAGAGCTAACGAGCGTATCACAACAGGACGGGTACTTAGCGTCTGGAAAATGGAGCGATAGGTCAATACAACTCTATCCCCTAAAGAGATGTATCCTGGTCTTTTTTGTTCTAATGTGCTACGGGAAAAACTGTCCGACGGTAATACCACAACTTCACCGCGCCAGCGTGCCCAGAGTTTAACGAGGCGTTGTAGGCCGATAATCGCGGACATCATCACAAAAGGAATGATAGGCGCATTATACTGATAGATGCCCGTATAGAGCAGTTTATCACCACTCAATAAGTTCATTGCGAAGTCGGGTAACGTTGGCAACAGCCATTCAGGAGCCAATAACGCCAGAAAACCCGTACCACGGAAGATATTCAACAGGTAATAGATACGATCAAATGAAACAAAGGTAGTAATAAGCACCCAGGGATGGAATAAGATGTTGACGATTGCTGCACTAGGAGAACTACCCAGCGATTGGTAACGATACCAGAAGGTGTTGTGTTGTATTCCAGTATAGAAATGCGGCTCAATAATCGCTACGGCAATAAGTGTCCAGAGGATACCACCAACAAATAATATCGTACCCAGGCGAGGAACTTTATATTTCCAGATCACAAGAAATCCCAATAAGGCAACAACCGTGGGAATCTCTTCTTTAGATGCAGCTGCAAGCAGGCAAGCGACGACAAACCAGAAGTAGCGTTTGTAGGTAATCGCTAAAATCGCATACAACAAGAGTGGTGTAGCTAGCGAAACAAGGTGAAAGTCAAAAATGTTTACGCCAAGTAAAGCGGGCAAAATGAGGTAAGCGCCCACCATTGCGGTTGCAAGCAGAGGCCAATCCGGCAAATGTTTGCGTGTCAATAGAAAAACGGGTAGAGCACCTGAAGCAAGCACAAGCGTTTGAAAGATAAGTAAGATACGAGGATCAGAGTGAAAGGCATAAAGAAGCGAAAGCGGTAAAAGGATCGGCTCAACGTGCTGTGCCAGGCGCGTTGGCGGACCAAAATAGTTATCGCCCTGGTTGGTCCAGACAAAGAAGCGACCGTGCAGAGTATTCCAGATCGCCTGATCCATATTGCCCAGGTCGAATGCGGTTGCCTTAAATGTATCGTAACGTAGCACTGATTGATAGCTCATTACGAGAGCGTATACAATCACAGCAAGGATCATAAGCAGCCATGCAAGCTGAACCAGGTTAAATTGTCGTGTGCGTAGATGAAATCTTTTCATTTTTTCATAATCTTCATATTACAATAACAGATTGCCAGATACCGATAGCGACGAGAAGCATAAAAGACCAGACGATCACAAATTCGGGCCATGTGCCAGTCCGAAAGCGCCAATGCGGATTGGGAGGGAAGCCGAAGCGCCTACGATTAGGCCAGAAAAGCGGTACGCCACCTAAAGTAAGAGCATCAGCGGCAATATGCATGACACAGCCGAATAATACACCAAAAAAGACCAGGTGTGAAGCACCTACAAATGCTGCCGGGACGGTCAAATTTTGTTTGTCCAGTAAGTAGATTACAACTCGTTCAAGGCCAATGGCAAGTAAAGAGCCAATCACTAGCCCTAAAAGACTGTGGAAAACGGTACGATGGCCGGCAATACGTTGAATTTCTTTACTCACGATACCAAACTTATGTCCCATAGTACTACGTGCATTATCAATATCAGGTAACAGAGCGCCAAAACCTACAGCGAAATAGTAGACAATTTTTCTTACAATCAACACCAGGGGAACTGTTTTTGCGGCGGTCAAGGGATCGCCAGTTATATGAATAAGACTATCAAAGACCACGCCTGCGGTTAAACCTACCAGTAAATGTGACCGACCTTCCATGCGCCTCCTCAACTCCTCCTGAATAGAATGCGTATTCTATGGCATTGTAGGGGGTATGGGGGGGAATGTCAACTGTGCAAGGTCACTATAAGAATAGGCTATTGTTGGGAATAAAGCGAGTTGCAAAAATTTTTTGACAATAGCATGTTCAGCAGTAACATCATCATCGGTGGACGTACCGGCAAACTCGCTTTCGAGCTCGACAAACGAACCGAGCCCTGTTACGCGATCAAAATGGATACGCGTTCGTCCATAACGATAGAGCACGCGGGTCTTCTCAATCGTCATCCAGGTGCCGAGGGTAGTTGTTAAGAGGGGTAAAAATGTTGCAGGGTCGGTGATGGGACTGATAAGATACTCGCTTATACGGGAGCTTTCCTCGTTGGGGCGTGTGTATGCAACAAGCAATGCGCCGGATGCTGCGTTTTCGTACTTCTCTTGTACATGCGATGGTGTTCTTTGCATATCGTCTTGTATAGACCATTCACGCAGCTTTAAGCGACCAGAGGGAACATTGAAATAGGTATCACGTTGTTGCAATGTATGGATGTAATTAGCGTTATTTTGCTGTGCACGCTGCTCTAACATTTTCAGGGTAGTTTCGTCAGGGCATTGGACTTTTAATTCTAAATTGCGCATAAATAGATATCCAATCTTATTTTTCAGCGTAGATATGCATTACCGTAGAGACCAGATTTATCGCGTCTAATAATTTATTAATTTGATTACCGCCATAAAGACCATTAATAAATTATTAGACGCGATAAATCTGGTCTCTACGCATCTGGTAATTGGATGTAGATTGCGTCGTCTTCGATTTTGACGGGATAGGTGAGTACGTCTTGGCGAGCTGGTCCACGTACAACTTTGCCAGTGCGTATGTCAAATTGAGCGGCATGCCAGGGACAGGTCAGGATATATCCATCAAGTTCGCCCTCGTTAAGGGGGCCACTGATATGGGTACAGTTGTCGGTAAATGCATAGACGGTGCCCTCTATCTTTGCGAGACAGACAAGCTCCCCATCAACTTCGACGGGAAGCAGTTCACCTTCCTCTAGCTCACTGGACTCGGCGGCTTTGAAAAAATCGGCCATCTATGCTCTCTTGCTCCCTACCACTGGCAAGGTTACACCGTTCACTCCGTCACTGGCGGATGATACCAGGAAAATAGCGGCTTCAGAAAGTGCTTCCAGCGTGACCCATTTTGTGCTCAACTCTTCTTCAGAAGGTTTCATACTGTCAAGATTGGATTGCGTGATGAGCAGGCCAGGACCGATAGCATTAACATAAATACCATGCTTTTGACCCTCTTTAGCGAAGGTTCTCGTGAGAGCATCGACGCCTGCTTTGGCAGCGTTATAAGCAGCCATCATTGGGCCTGCACTTTCGACGCCACCCGCGCGACTAAAATTAAGGATTTTGCCCGCACCCTGGCTACTCATAAGCGGCCATGCGGCGCGTGTGCAGAGAAACGTCGTCAATAGATTATTGTTTAGTTCACTCTGCCAATCGACGAGGCTTAGTTCATCTGAGGGGCCATATTTGGTGAGGCCACCGGCAAGGTTGACCAGAATATCGATGCGCTCGTACGCTCCCAGGGCCTCATCGATCAGGGTTTTGGCTCCCTCCTCGGTGGTCAGATCGGCTGCAACGGGCAAGACCATGGGTACTCCGCTGTCGCGTAGCTCTTGCGCCCGTGCGTTGATACGCTCTTCGCTACGTGCGCTAATAACAAGATCGGCTCCCTCGCGTGCAAATGCCTGTGCGAGAGCAAACCCGGCCTGACCAGGAAAACTGACACCTGTGATGATTGCGGCTTTCCCTTTTAGACGCATTTATTCTTCCTCTTCTTCACTATTCGGTTGCTCAAGTCCCGCCATCGCAAGACCACGATGAAGGACACGTAGTGAAAGAAATGCGCATTTTGTGCGTGCCGGACTGATTGGAATTCCCAATACATCCAGCACATCGTCCTTACCGAGCGCGACGACTTCCTCTACGGTCTTGCCCTCAATCAATTCTGAGAGCATGGATGCCGATGCCTGGCTGATTGCACAGCCACGGCCCTGGAAACGCACCTCTTTGATGTGATCCCCCTCGACTACAAGATCCATGCCCAACTGATCGCCACAGAGAGGATTCGCGTCCTCCGAGTGCACATCGGGCTGGTCAAGCTTCCCGTAGTTGCGCGGGTTACGATAGTGATCCAGAATATATTCTCGATAATAATCCATTGCCATAATTTGAGCCTCCCCAGGGCATTGACCCATTTCAGGAATTTAAAACCTGAAAATTTCTTGTGCTTTGCGTAGCCCCTGTACCAGTATATCGATTTCTTCTTTAATTGTATAGACGTAGAAACTGGCACGAGCGGTGGCGGCCAATCCGAAGCGCTCCATCAGTGGCTGTGCACAGTGATGACCAGCGCGAATAGCAACGCCGACCTCTTGATCAAGAATAGAGGCCAGATCATGTGGGTGAATATCACCCAGGTTGAATGAGATCACACCGCCGCGCTGACTGGCCGCCGGGCCATAGATAGTCACCTCTGGAATGGTTTTTAATTGCTGCATGGCATAAGCAGTTATCTCACGCTCATGCTCTATGACGGATGCCATGCCCAGTTCGTTGAGATAATCAACCGCTGCGCCGAGTCCGATGGCTTCGGCGATGGCTGGTGTGCCCGCTTCAAATTTCCATGGTAGATCGTTCCATGTCGAATGGCGCAGGCCAACTTTGCGGATCATATCGCCGCCACCCATAAAAGGTGGCATGGCCTCTAATAGATCACGCTTGCCATACAACACACCGATACCTGTGGGTCCCAGCATTTTATGTGAACTGAAACAGAGGAAATCAACGTCGAGCGCCTGCACATCGACCGGGAAATGTGGAACACTTTGAGCAGCATCGAGCAGGACAATCGCACCTGCTGCATGCGCCTGAGCAATCATCTCTTGCGCTGGGTTGATCGTTCCTAAGACATTTGACATATGCGTAAAGGCAACAAGCTTTGGTCCTTGCTGCAATAGCTGAGCGTAGATATCCTGCTGTAGCAAGCCATCATCGGTTACCGGAACAAATTCAAGGCGTGCCCCAGTGCGTTCGGCCAGCAATTGCCAGGGTACAAGATTACTGTGATGCTCCATCTCGGTCAGGATGATCAGGTCGTCGGCATGAATGTTGGCGTTTCCCCAGCTATAGGCAACTAGATTGATGCTCTCGGTGGTATTGCGCGTGAATACTATCTGTTTGCTTTGACGAGCATTGATGAAGCGAGCCGTTTTTATACGTGCTTTATCCATTGCAGCGGTAGCTTCTTCGCTGATCGCGTAGACGCCTCGATGGATGTTGGCGTTGTAGGTGCGATAGTATGTATCCATGGCGTCAATGACGGCCAAGGGCTTTTGGGAACTTGCTGTGCTATCAAGGTAGGCAAGCGTTTTGCCATGTACCTGGCGCGATAGGATGGGAAAGTCCTTGCGTATCTCTTCTATCGGGCGAGCCTGGCCCCTACGATTATCGGTTATTGTCATGTTTCCCCTGATTCCCCATTGGGATAGATTTGTAGGGGCCATGGGTGGAAACCACATGGGCGCGATCAATCGGGCCCCTACGCATGGGCGCGATCAATCAGGCCCATGCAAATCTGTCCTAGTATTCTGTTAATTTGATTTCTTCGTCGGCGTCGGCGGGATTGCCGTCGAGGTGGATTGCGCCCTCATCAACGCCTTCGATCTCCCAACGCTCCTGGGCATCGACCCAGGTGTCGGCCTCGGTCTCGTATTCGCCACTCATGCGGCGTACGATGCTACGACGTAGGCGCACGCGCAGGTTTTCGAGGGGGATACGCTGTAGCACTGGCTCAAAGAAGCCCTGGACGATAATACGTTCGGCCTCTTCGCGGGGAATACCACGTACCATCAGGTAAAAGAGTTGTTCGTCGTCGACCTGACCGCTGGTTGCACCGTGGCTGGCGCTGACTTCGTTGGCGGCGATCTCAAGACCTGGAATAAACTCGCCGCGTGCCTCTTTGCTTAACAATAAGCCATGTGCCGAGAGGTACGAAGCTGTTTGCTGAGCGCCGGCTTCAACGCGAATCATGCCATCAAACTCTACGCGGGAGCGACCGGTTAATACGCCTTTGACCAATGTTTCGGCATTCGTTGAGAGTGCAGCGTGATCCGAAAGCGTATTGATGGAATAGCGCTGATCGTTATCGGTGAAGAAGACGCCAACCAGTTCACCTGCGCTGCCATTGCCCTTGAGTCCTAAGCCAAGCGTGGAGAGCGTGACTTTACTGCCAAGATCCGCAGCGACATATGTGACGCTACCGTCCTTCTCGTACAAGGCATTCTTGTTTGAGATGTTCCAGGTGTTCTGATCGAGATCTTGCAGGTTGCTAAACTCGATACGGGCTTCATTCTTTGCATAAAGCTCAACAACATCGCTTAACAGGCTCGGGTGCTGTGCGTCGGCCTTTGAGGTATACTCTTCGACAAAGCGCACGCTGCTCTGTGGTTCGGCAATGATGAGCGTATGTGTAAATCCAGCAGAGGAAGAAGCATCCAGCCAGACCTGAGCCAGGATAGGAGCTTCGATCGCAACGCCCTGTGGAATATAAAGGAAGAAGCCACCACTCCAAAATGCTGCATGTAGAGCTGTATACTTGCTTGTTGCCACGGGTATGCAATCCGTCATAAAGTGTTTCTGCACCAGTTCAGGATAGGTGCGGACGGCATTATCCAGATCGGTCAGAATGACGCCCTGCTGCTTGAGTTCGGCGCTCAGTTCGCTATGGACGACGGAACTATTATGCTGCACGATCAGGCCTGAGCGTTCGTTGACGAGTGCTTGCTGTAAAGATTGCTCAATAGCGGCGGGTAATGCACCATTTGTATCCGAGGGGATATATGGGCTGAGTTCCTGAAATTTGAAGTTCGAGATTGTGCGTAGCGTACCCAGGTCTCCACGTCTTCCCAGCGGTGCCGGAGTATTTTCGTAGACTTCCCAGGCTTGCAGGCGCTTTTGCAGCATCCACTCAGGCTCACCCTTCTGGCGCGACAGTTCCTCGATGGTACCGCGTGAGAATCCTGTTGCCAAAGGTTTAAGCATGGTTGCTCACCTCACCAGCCACACTTGTCGCACTCTCATCTTCAAGGGGCTTCAACCACTCATACCCACGCTCCTCAAGTTCCAACGCCAGTTCTTTGCCGCCGGATTTAATGATGCGACCATTGAACATAACATGAACGAAATCGGGAGTGATGTAGTTAAGCATGCGCTGGTAGTGCGTGATCAGCAGGATGCCCAGGTTAGGACCTGTCAAAGCATTGACGCTCTCGGATACAATTTTGAGCGCGTCGATATCAAGACCAGAGTCGGTCTCGTCCATCAGAGCAATCTCGGGCTCCAACAGCGCCATCTGTAAAATCTCAGCGCGTTTCTTTTCACCACCGGAGAAGCCATCGTTGATCGCGCGGTTGATGAAGCTATTATCGACTTTGAGCAGGCGCATTTTTGCTTGCAGCAGAGTGCGGAACTCTTTCACAGGGACATTCTTACGCTTCGTCATGTTTCCGGTAGGGTTCTCACCCTCTTCAAGAGGCTTATTGCCTTCGCGCACGGCCTCAAGCGAGCGGCGTAAGAAGTTCGCAACACTGACGCCTGGAATAGACATCGGGTATTGGAACGCGAGGAAGAGGCGCATACGAGCGCGGCGGTCAGGAGAATACTCCAGAATATTTTCGCCTTTAAACCAGATCTCACCGTCGGTTACTTCATATTTAGGGTTGCCCATAACGACATTTGCCAGCGTACTTTTGCCAGAGCCATTAGGTCCCATTAAGGCATGAATTTCGCCCTGTTTCACAACAAGGTCCACACCACGTAAAATCGGCTTACCCTCAATGTTGGCATGAAGGTTTTTAATTACAAGTTCAGATTCCATTACAAGATACCTTTCCTTAGATCAGTTATAGGGTATTTCCGAATGTGCATCTAGAGAGAATTCCGCTGCTTCGATGCCCACATGGATATCGGAGAGCGCAATAAAATGCGAACTCTGACTCTCCGTAAATTCTTTTGCCAGATCGGCCAGAGTAATTGAGTCAAGGGTATTGGCGACGGCATCGCGCACTCTTGCCCACAGATATTTCGTTTTGCACGAGTCTAGAAAATTGCAGACCTGGCTCATCTCCCCTTCGGTCGCACAGATCATGGGAGAGATCGGCCCTTCCAGCACACGTACAACTTCACCCATCGTAATTGAGGCGGGATCGCGGCTCAGCTTGTAGCCACCATGTGCACCACGTGTACTGGCAACCAGTGGAGGCTCGGACTCGCGCAACAACTTCACGAGCTGCTCCAGGTATGCGAGTGGTAACATCTCTGCCTGCGAGATGTCGGTTAACGAACGTGGACGCTGCCCGTAATGACGAGCGAGGTCAACCATAATCCGCACGCCATATTCGCCTTTGGTAGAAACTCGTAACATCATGGCATCTCCCTTCTCATCATAACGACAGGCAATTGTGTTCTATTGTATTGGCAACATGTTACCAGATTAATCCGACCTGTCTACTAGGATATATTTTAGCATTATAAAGAGGGAGGCGTCAACTATGAAGAAACGCGCATAGGACCAGAGGCACAATTGCTAAAGCAATAAGAAACAGACTGGTCACCATGGAGATAGATGCACCTGAAAATCAAAAACAATGATAATTTAATAAACATCCCTTGTCATATCTACTATCCTTATGTTATATTTTTGCAAGATGGACACTTTCCAGAACTACTTACTGCTTACACATTTTTATTTTGTTTTGTCACTAATCTTGAAGGGAGTAAAAGATAGTGAGGCCGCTTCCCACCTATTTAGATGATTACACACTTGCCCCGCTGGAGTGGCATCGACAGACGCGAGAATGGTGTCATGAGATGCGTGCAACCCAACCGATCGCTTACGCTAACGAGCTTGGATGGCTAATCTTTCGTCACAAGGATGTTGTACAGGTGCTTTCCGATCCCACAACCTATTCCTCACAGTATGAGTTACCTGCTGCTTTTCCAGAAGAGTCACGCAGCATCATTATGATGGATCCACCGCGCCATCAACAATTGCGTTCCTTACTTACACAAGCATTCTCGGCCCGCACGATTGCCCAGATGGAGCCGATTATTGAGAGCATTGCACATGATTTGTTGGAAAAAATCAGTCTCAACGAGCAGGTAGAATTTCTGGAGGAGCTAGCCATACCGTTTCCGATTATGGTCATTGCTGAAATGTTAGGTATTCCACGTGAGGATTGGCGACTCTTCAAAAGATGGACCGATGGGCGCTTTAGCAGTGAGGCTGAGCGGGAAATGGTACGCCGAGAACTGGCTGATTACTTCTTCTCGTTTATTACCGAGCGTCGTAAAAGTCCAGATAATAAGTTAATAAGCCTTTTGCTTGCCGCTGAAGTAGAGGGGAAACGCCTTACGGATCAGGAATTGTGCGCATTCTTTCTCACACTACTCGTAGCTGGCAACATTACGACAACAAACGTACTTACGAACGCAATATTGTGCTTCCATCTCTTTCCGGAAGAATTGGCGAAGTTACGCAAAAATCCGGCACTGGTACCAGGTGCCATCGAAGAAATATTACGTTACATGGGGCCGGGACGTGTAATCAGCCATGACATTATTGGAACCCGTTTCGCAAAAAAAGATGCAGAGATTGGGGGGCAACACATCCGTAAGGGAGATGTTGTGCGTCCAATCGTCTTCTCAGCCAATTTCGATGAACAACAATTCGAGAATGCAGAACAGTTCAACATTGAGCGCAATCCCATCCGACATTTCACCTTTGGTCATGGAATCCATTTCTGTCTTGGAGCGCCTCTCGCCCGCCTTGAGATACGCATTCTTTTTAACGAGATGCTAAAACGCTTCCCTCATTGGGACGTTCTAGAGCCAGATAGATTAGAGCAAATGAATAGTCTAATCATCTTTGGAGTGAAGCGTCTCCCAATGAAATTTCAGAAACTCTCCGTCCATTAGGAAAGAATGTTTCCCTTTGGCAGAGGGAGAGTGAGGTCTCCATCCGGTTCCCAGCAACGATGTTTCTCGGGACACGGGTGGAGGCCAGCCCACGTCCCTGCGCCAGTGTCCATGCTTCGTTTTCATTGAACAGTATGGGGTGACGCCCTACCCACATTCCCAATGTTTCCCCAATGGATCTAAGCTTCGTTTCTATATCCTGTCTCGTTTAATAGTATGCTTGCATAACCACACAATCCTATGCTAAGCTCTACTGAGAAATACATATGCAATACGTGTAAAGAGGTAACAAACAATGTCCTATGATATGGGGGAATACTACAAGCGGGTCGATGATTATGACCTGGAATATCAAAGCCAATCGGAGTTAGACCTGCCCTTCTGGCGCGAACTGGTCATGCGCTATACGCCACAACGCGTGTTGGAACTGGCATGCGGTAGTGGGCGAATTGGCCTTGATCTGTTACACAGTCCAGGCGCGTTTCAACTGGAGGGATTAGATGTTGCACCTGCAATGTTAGCAGCCTACCAGCGGAAACTTGAACGCGAGCCGGAGGAAATACAGCAGCGCGTGACGCTCCATCAAGGTGATATGTCTGCTTATAATCTGGAACATAAAGGCACTTATGATTTGATCTTGCTGCCTTTTAACTCGATTACACACCTTTATGAGCTCGAACAGCAAATGGATGCGTTCAAAAATACGTATGATCACCTGGCACCAAGCGGACGTTTTGTTGTTGACACATTTCTACCCGATATTGACTATCTGAGCGATGCACTCAATCGTCCCTCACATGTTTATCTGGAAGATGAGATCGAGTCACCCGATGGCGACTTCACCATGTTATTGTATAGTAGTCGCAAGTATGATCCATTTGAACAATTGCAACATATTGTAGGAACGCATGAGAAGTTTTTTGAAACGGGCGATAACGAACGGTATTTGACACAACTCGATATGCATGTCTTCTTTCCACGCGAGTTGCAATTGCTCTTCCTGGCGACTGGTTTCGCCATTGAGGCCATCTATGGTGATTATGATTGGAAGCCATTTGGTAAGGGAACAAGACAAATTGTGGTAGGACGCAAACATCGGTAAGTGTTCCCAAACATTCCATAAGATGGAGCATAATAGAGCACATAGGTACGTTCTATCTTGACAGAGGCAAGAAAGAAACCTACAATTTAAGAGAAACATGAAATGCAAAAAGAACACGAGGTTCGAGAAAGGCATCAGTATTGGCATGATCTCATCTTCCTTCTGTGACGCGTGTGGAGCTGCACTTTCCCCGTTAGCACTAATATGTCCCGTCTGTGGGCAGGATTTGCAGGCACCTGTCCGAGCGTACTTCTCACAAACAGCACCCAACCTCAATAAACCACCCATGCAGCGCCACAGCGTCTTGATGCAGCGCTATCGCATTCTTGAGAAGATCGGTGAAGGTGGTTTTGGCCTGGTTTACAAAGCAATTGACAAAAAGAATAACATGACGGTAGCAATCAAACAGATTAATGTTGCGGCGCTCAGTATGCAGGAAATCATTGACGTTACCGATTCTTATAATCGTGAGATAACGCTTCTGCCCAAGTTACAGCATAGGAGTTTACCGCGCATATACGGCTACTTCACGGATGAGGATCATTGGTATATTATTATGGAATATATCAATGGAAAGACGCTTGAAGAAACGCTTGCAAAGAGCAGCGCAGGTCATTTACCTGTGAAGCAAGTAATGGATATAGGAATGGCACTCTGTGATGTCCTGGCCTACCTCCATGCTCAATATCCATCAATCATCTATCGGGATGTCAAGCCAGCCAATATTATGATCACGGATAAAGGTGACATCTACCTTATCGACTTCGGAACGGCACGTCGCTATCGAATAGATCAGACCCGTGATACAGGATCGCTTGGTTCTCCTGGCTATGCCGCACCGGAACAATACGGGAAAAAAGCGCAGACAACGCCCCGGACCGATATATACGGCCTCGGCGCAACGCTACAAACGCTACTGACAGGCAAAGAGCCATTAGAGATTGCGACTCAGGGAATACCACCAGATTGCGACATTCCTACAGAGCTACAGAGGCTCATTAGACAGATGATGCATAAAGATGTAAGCAGGCGTCCTCATGATATGAACGTAATAGGACAATCGCTGGCAAAAACAAAAAAGTATAATTCCGGCTCAGCGGGTTGGTTTGTCTCTCCCTTCGCCTGGCTTGCAACACTATGGGGCCTCTTTATGATATTGATGGCGAGTATTTTTTCCCCTCCATTATCTTCATCTTTTTTGAACGTCTGGCCTATCTACTTTTTCGGAGGATTATGCATCACCATAGGTGTAATTGCTCATCACCTTTATAAGGTAAAACGCAGTATTGTAGACAAGCTAACGATAAAAGAAATATGCATAATTATAAATGAAGGCTTCTCTCGTGTAACCCCTACGATATGTTCGTTATTTCTCATGGCATGCCTCTATTCACTCTTTCCCTTGCTCTTTCATCCTTTTATAGGAAACGTTATTGCTCTTATCAGTTTTCTCGCTATAAGCTTAACTATTCTGTTTGCGATACTGCAAGGACTTCCGCGCCTGCTTAAATGGTTGAAGCGCAAGAGAGCCACACCACAAACACAACAAAGTGCATCAGTACCACCACTTCAACAGCAGATGCATTGAAACACACGATAGGAACATTTTTAATAAATAGCCCTTGTAATGATTACTCACCTTATGTTATAGTTTTGCAAGGCGTATGCTTTACATAACGTTTTACGTCTTGCACATTCTTATTTTAAGTTTTAGCTAGCTATCATGAAGGGAGTAACAGACGGTGAGTTCAACGTTGACGTATACGGACGATCATACACTCACCCCATTAGAGTGGCATCGGCAAGCGATGGAATGGTGCCGTGAGATGCGTGCTACTCAACCAGTTTTCCACGATGAGAAATATGGCTGGTTTGTCTTTCGCCATCCAGATGTAGCACTGACTCTTTCCGATTATGTAACCTACTCTTCAGAATATGATATTGGTTTAGCGCCAGAGCAAGAGGAATCGCGCGTCCTTATTATGATGGACCCACCTCAACACCGTCGCTTGCGTACATTACTGACGCAGGCATTTTCAGCGCGTACGATTGCACAGATGGAGCCACAGATCGAGAGTATCGTAGAAGATTTACTAGAGCCGATCAGTGCAAATGAGCGGGGAGAGTTCATAGGAGAACTGGCTTCACCATTGCCCATCATCGTCATCGCCGAAATGTTGGGACTCCCTCGTGAAGACTGGCGGCTCTTTAAAAAGTGGACGGATATACAAGTTACTGATGCACCCGAGGTGCAGGAAACAGTCAAGGAAATGGCGACCTATTTCTTTACATTTCTTGCAGAGAAGCGCAAACACCCTGACACGAAACTGATCAGCCTTCTATTGGCCGCAGAGTCAGAGGGAAAACGGCTTACTGATCCGGAGCTATTCAGCTTTTTTAATTTGTTGCTCGTCGCAGGCAATATTACGACAACGAACTTGTTGGGTAATGCGATGCTGTGCTTCGATCTTTTCCCGGATGCTCTGGAGCAACTACGCGAAAATCCAGCACTGGCCGCAAATACCGTTGAGGAAACATTACGATATATGTCTCCTGCCCGCGTCTTCACGCCCGATGTTATTGGTAGTCGCATTATCAAGGGTGATACGACACTCGCTGATGTGCAGCTTCGCAAAGGAGATGTAGTGCGCCCAATCATCTTCTCGGCAAATTTTGACGAGCAGCAATTCAGTGATCCGGAGCGTTTTGATATTACGCGCCATCCCAATCGTCACCTCTCGTTCGGGCATGGCATCCATTTCTGCCTTGGTGCTCCACTTGCTCGTCTGGAAGCTCGTATTGTACTGGCGACGATGGTCAAACGCTTTGCGGGTTGGGAAATTCTGGAGCGAGACCGCCTGGAGCAGATAAATAGCCCTCTGGTGCTTGGGTTAAAGCGTCTTCCAATGAAATTTCAGAATGTTTAGTCACAAACTCCCATATATTCCAGGGTAAAGCGTCACCTTGCGTGTGTCTGTATGTATAGAACCTGCGTTGTTGGGCTATCGGGACGTACGCAGGGTGACATCCACATAGGGTTAGAAGAATCGCGTTAGAATACCAAATCGGGTATTATAGCAACAGCATAGCATCGCCAAAGCTAAAGAAGCGATACCGCTCACGAATGGCCTCTTGATAGGTCTGCTCCATCAAGCCTTTACCCATAAATGCGCTGACCAGCAGAAGTAGTGTCGAGCGGGGCAAGTGAAAATTGGTAATCATGGCATCCACGACTTTAAATTGGTAGCCGGGCGTAATGAAGAGGCGTGTATGACCAGAGTATGCTTCAATCGGTCCGTTATGTAGACTGGCAACGCTCTCCAGAACGCGTACAGAGGTCGTGCCAACCGCGATCACGCGTCCACCAGCTTTACGCGTCTCATTAATCAATTCGGCGGTGGGAGCATCCAGAACGATCTCCTCGCTGTGCATTTTATGTTCACTCACATCCTCATGTTCAACGGGTCGGAAAGTGTCAAGGCCCACATGCAATGTTACGAAACCGATACGCACGCCTTGCTGGCGTAGCTGCTCAAGCAAATGAGGAGTGAAGTGCAGACCAGCGGTGGGAGCGGCTGCGGAGCCGCTGATGCGCGAATACACGGTTTGATAGCGCTCGGGGTCGTTCAACTGCTCATGGATATAGGGAGGCAACGGCATGCGGCCCAGTTCGTCGATCAGGTGGCGTACAGTTAGCAGGTCATAGGGGTCAGTAGTGGCTTGTATGGAAGGTTGATCTGGCACTGAGAGGTGCACGACACGTCCACCTGCATCAGTGCGCTGCAAGATGGTAGCCTGTAGTTTTGGGGTATTGGTTGCATCGTTAAAGAGGATGCGTGCACCTTCGCGTAAGCGACGACCAGGGCGTACAAGCGTCTCCCAGTAGTCGCGGCCAAGATCGGAACGTTCGGAGAGCAACAGGACTTCGACCGCGCCACCCGTCTCAGCGCGTTGGCCGAGCAGGCGTGCGGGTATGACGCGGCTCTGGTTGGCAATGAGCAGATCACCGGGGTGCAAGTAGTCGCCGATATCGCGGAAGTGCCGATGAGTGAGCGAACCAGATGCACGTTGTACCACGAGCAGGCGTGAGGCATCACGCGGCTCGATTGGCGTCTGGGCAATAAACTCAGGCGGCAGATTATAATCAAAATCGCTAATTTTTAAGGATTCGTCGCCCACAGGCCTCCACCTACCTCCCCTGGAGGGGTCAAATTCAGATGTTCATATGCTGCACGCATGGCGATGCGTCCACGCGGCGTGCGTGCGATGAAGCCAAGCTGCAAGAGATAAGGCTCGTACACATCCTCAATCGTCTCTGAATCCTCGCTGGTACTGGCGGCGAGGGTATCGAGTCCTACGGGGCCGCCATTGAACTTCTGGATAATGGTCAGTAGCATATTGCGGTCGGTCTGATCGAGGCCAATCTCATCAACTTCCATCGCATCGAGAGCTTCCTGAGCAACCTTTTTAGTGATCACACCATCAGCTTTAACCTGTGCGAAGTCACGTACACGCTTGAGCAGGCGGTTCACGATACGCGGAGTACCACGTGCGCGACTGGAGATCTCCTTAATACCATCCTCATCAGCCGGTACGCGCAAGATACGAGCTGAACGAGTCAAAATTTCCCTGAGAGATTCCGGATCATAGTATTCCATGCGGTAGATGGCACCGAAGCGATCGCGCAATGGAGCAGTCAGTGAACCAACGCGGGTGGTGGCACCAACCACGGTGAAAGGTGGCAGGGAGAGGCGCAACGATTTGGCGCTGGGACCCTTGCCGATCATTACATCGAGGGCAAAATCTTCCATCGCGGAATAGAGGCGTTCTTCGACGGCGCGTGCGAGGCGATGAATTTCATCGATGAAGAGGACTTCGCCCTCTTGCAGGCCAGTTAGAATAGAAGCCAGGTCGCCTGCGTGTTCAATGGCGGGACCTGAAGTCGTTTTCATAGGGACGCCCATCTCGACGGCAATAATATTACAGAGCGTTGTTTTACCCAGGCCGGGAGGTCCATACAGCAAGACGTGATCGACCGATTCTTTACGGCGGCGGGCAGCTTCCAACAATATACTCAGATTTTGTTTAATCTTCTCCTGCCCGATATATTCAGCCAGGCGGCGAGGGCGCAGGCTTCCCTCGATAATTTCTTCCTCAGCGCTCATTTGTGGAGAGACGAGGCGGTCCTTCATGGCACACTCCAACCTGAAATTATGTTCTACAACAGTGATTTTATTATATCAGAGTTTAGGGCGGGCGTCGAGTCATATTTTTACTGCATCAATTTTGTGGCCAGAGTTTCATTTTGTTTTTGCACACGTCCTTTACGCTTCTCCGCATACGCCTGCAAGCGTACTTTAATAGCAGGATCAGCGATCGCCAGTTCTTTAGCTGCATGGATAGCGGCGTTGACGGCACCTGCTTCACCGATAGCCATCACGGCAACCGGCGCACCTTCTGGCATCTGCACCATTGAGAGGAGCGCATCAATTCCCTTCAGCGCCCCAAGGTCGCGTGGCACACCGATAACGGGCAGGTCCGCGCGTAGATCGGCGATATTTCCAGGCAAGTGGGCAGCTCCACCAGCGCAGGCTATGACGACCTGAATGGACTCAGGCAGATTTTCGATGTGGCGGACAACTGAGCGCAGATCACGATGGACAGAATTGATCTGCACCAGGCAAGGAATACCGAAATTCGTGTCTGAGTGTGTCGATTGTCTTCATCATCAACGATAGATCGGAGTCACTCCCCATGGTCACCAGGACGCGGGGAAGTCCCTGCGCAGCAGGGCCAATACCTTCGGGGGAGACGAGAACCCCATGCTCCGAGTTGAGAGTTATGTGAATGGCATGTTCATCTTGCATAGATTTTACTAAATTGAGAGCGCAGCCCTCACCTCCTGAGCACGTTTATAGACCTCATAGAGATCATTCCCCACAACCGTAATGTGGCCCATTTTGCGATCAACCTTCGTCTCACGTTTGCCATAAATATGTACAAACACGTTATCGGGATCATAATCTTCGAGCCAGTAGGGATCGGCTGGTCCGTTATGTTCTCCCAGGATATTGATCATGGCAGCGGCGGGATAGAGCATATCAGTTGAGGTCAGGGGAAGGTTGGTGATGGCGCGGAGCAGTTGCGTAAATTGGGATGTCTTGCAGGCCTCAATCGTGTAATGGCCAAGGTTATGTGGACGTGGAGCGATCTCATTGAGCCAGAGCTTACCGGCTGTATCGAGGAAGAACTCAATGCCGAAGATGCCAACACCCCCAAAATAACCGAGCACGCGACGAGCAATTTCCTGCGTCTCTAGCTGCAACGCTGGATCAATAGGAGCAGGAGCAAGAACGACCTGGCAGATATCGCGGGCATGAATCATTTCAACGACGGGATGCGTCACGATCTCGCCGTTTGCATTGCGAGCAATCATCAAGCCGATCTCTTTAGCTAGATCCAGGCATTTCTCCACATAAAGTTCACGATCCCCCAATTTCTCAAGAGCGGACGCAATATCTTCTGGCTGATTGATACGAGCATTGCCACGTCCATCGTAGGCATCCTTCTTCGCCTTCAGCACGAGAGGGTAACCCCAGAGTTGGGCGGCGTGCTCAATATCGGCGATACCAGCCACGGACATAAATGGCGCAACGGGAATAGAATGTTGAGCCAGGAACTCTTTTTGCTGATATTTATTCTGGATGATAGCCAGCAGATCAGGAGATGGGAAGATCTTTGTTCCCTCAACCTGCAGAGCGTGTAAAGCCTCAGTATTGATATGTTCTATCTCATACGTCAGAATATCAGCCTGTGCGGCAAGTTTACGAATAGCCAGAGGGTCTTTCAAGCTACCAACAATCTGCTCAGCGGCAAGTGAAGCTGGACAGTTTGGAGTGGGGTCAAGCACAGTGATCCCAGCGTAGCCCATCACGCGAGCGGCCTCAGCAATCATCAAGCCAAGCTGGCCACCGCCGATAATGCCGATGCGGGTAGAAGATACAATGGCCGCTTCCTGATCGGTTAACATATGTTGCAGTAAAGCTCCTTTATTTTTCACATATTCATTGTAACCAGAAGGTGGGAGGAGTGTCAAACCGTGAGTAACAGGCTTGCATACCCCGATAATGTCAACTAGAATACTAACAGAACATTAGTAGAAAGGAGGGAAGATGAAATATGTCACGTATTCCTCCAGAGCCTGACGTACAGATACCGGAGACAGCGGGAGCCAGCAATAGCACGATGACGGGATTATTCAAGATCATGGCACATCGTCCTGTTATTATGGAACATACGGCACAGCTATTGGAGACGGCGATGCGTACGGGAACGGTTGAGCCAAAGCTGAAAGAGCTGCTCGCGGTCCGTGTCTCGCAGGTCAACCATTGTGCGTATTGAATGGCTGCGCATACTGCCCTGGCAGGGCAGATGGGTGTGAGCGAGGAGTTGTTGGATGCGCTCTATCATATTGACCAGCACCGTCAATTATTCACGGAACGAGAACAGGCGGCGTTGCATTATGCAGAGGTAGTCACGACAAGCGCACAGGATATAAGTGAGAATTTATGGGACGAGTTGCAGGCGTATTTTGACGATGGAGAGATAGTGGAGATTACGACGGTTATAGGATTGTTCAACTTTTTTAATCGTTTTGCGGACGCTTTACAGATCGACCCTCCAGCAAAGAATAGACCAAAGGACAGAGACAATGGCGAGCAGTGAAGAGAAACTGGATGCACTTTTGCATGATCTGCAAGAACTAACGACGTATCTGCATGGTCGTGGAGAGAAGACATTGGCGCTCTCAAAGCAATTTGAGGAGCATGCAAAGAAAGATGTATCGAACAGAGATTTTGATTTAAGCCAGGCGAAGATGTTGGATTATCAACATCATGTGTGGCACGAAATTGGGAATGTGGTTGAGAAGTTAGTGAAACAGTATGAATAGTTTCTTTATATACATGAGCTGATCGTAGGTTATGCTATTTCACTTAACAGGTTGACATAGCAATTATTCCAGTGTACTCTAAAGCAATAGAGCCACGCAATCGATTTCCTAGAAGGCACACTGATAGTATATGATGTACAAGGAGGATTAACATGATGTTTCGTCATCGCAAGATGCAACTCGCCTGTGCGTTAGGTGCGTTTCTCACAATTACAACGCTGGTAGCTATGCAGGTAGTAAATATAACTGCTGCATCGGCTGCTACAAACACCAGCCAGTTCAAGGGCGTGAACTGGGCGGACCCGAGGGATAACTACGCCAATGATCCGGTGGTGCCGTCGGGACTGTCGACCTCGGATAGCTATGCTACTACTTATGCGAAAGCCAGCGCGATTATCAGCGGGTTTGCGAATAATCTAAGCGCGAACACGGTGAGGATGCCGATCAATCCTTACAGCGTAAACGGGTCATTCTGGAACTCGTATACAGGTGCGATCGATGCTGCCACCGCCAAGGGTTTCAAAGTGATTCTGGGTTACTGGGAGGGTACTGGTTCAGCCAAGAACGGGCTGATCGACAACACAACGAGTTTCTGGGCTATGTGGAAGACCGTTACGAGCAAGTATGGTCATAATGGGCTGGTCTACTTCGAGCCGATGAACGAACCGTACGGCTACAGCAAGAGCGCGTGGGCCAACATTGCCGCCCAGTGGATCAGCACCTATCCTTCGATCCCCAGGAATCGGATCTTCGTTAGCGGCACTGGCTATAACGATAACGTCACCTCCGTCTGTGCGGATAGTCGTCTCAACGGAACGTTCCTCTCTCTGCACCACTATGGCTTCTGGAATACCAAACAGACGAGCTACTCTGGTTGGGTAAGCGACCTTAAGAGCCGCATCGGGTCCTGCGCTTCCCGCACTGTGGTCGACGAATGGGGCGCTCCGATGACGACGGGGCTGAACTATAACGGTGCGATCAATGGTAACTACTTCATTGCCTATGTGCAGGCTGACACTGATACGATGCGGGCGCTAGGTATGGGTTCGGTCTACTGGCCGGGTCTACGCAACGGAGATAGCTACAGCATGGAGACGCTGCATGGTAGCGGAACGGGACTCTATCTCACTAACAACAATGCCTCAGGAGTGAGCCGCCTCAAGCATAGTTACGGATTCTAGCAGCGAGTCTACTCGCTCTGAAGAAGCAGAACAACAAAAAGAATGGACCTGGGACAGACCCGAGTCCATTCTTTTTGTATAGAAAGTTATAATTTCTTACAGCTCACCGGATTTAGCCCTGCTATAACGATCGGTCAGGTCATCTTTTGTGCGACCATAGAGTTCGCGGCCCTGAGCGATGGCTTCGCTGGCACGGCCACGCAACTGCTCATTAAGATTGCTGGGCAATTGTACACCCTGCTCGCGTAGTTGTGCGAGGGTAGCTTCGCCCGTCTGAGGGGCAACGAGTAAGCCAATAACGACGCCCAGGCCCAGGCCCAGGAGTAGACCCCAAAGGAATTTCATAACTTTTCTCCCTTTCTTTGAACGTTTGAAATAATGAAAAAAACAGATTACCATCCCGAAACTGGAACTGAGCAGCCTGAAAAGTAAGGGATGAGGGAGCAATTATTGCTCAGCTTTATCCAGCAGTTCCTCAACCTTGTCTAGCAGGGAGGTCAGTTCAAACGGTTTACGAAGCAGGCATACACTTTTATAGTGCTGCGGACTTTCCTCGATCAACCTGTTGACCTCTTCGGCTTCAAGTACCGCGGCGGTATAGACGATCACAGGAATATCGGCGGTAACAAGATCGCTCTTCATTTGTTTAAGGATATCTTGCCCGGACATATCGCCCAGTTTTAGATCGAGGATGAGCAGGTCAGGCAATGAGCTTTTGACACGTGCAAAGGCGTCTCTGCCTTCTTGTAGGATAGAGACCTGGTACTGCTCATCTTCCAACACCCGACGCATCAGGTGCAGGAGTTCATTTCTATCATCAACAACTAGTATGCGTTTTGTCAAATTCTATCGGTGCTATTGGATAGCGAAAAAAGCACCGCCTCCTGTCATCGCCATTGATCGCGGCAAAGCCTCTTCTCTACAAACTGCATAATGAGGTATGGTAAGCCGCATATGATGTGACTATCGCAAATAGTGTATCACGTTACAGGTCATCAAACAAGACCCAGGCATGAGCAGTTTCGTGAATTTCCTGGTGCCAATAGTACTATTCGTCATTGGCTCCCTAGTTATGGATAGGGGGCCAGCGCATCCATATTTGTATAACGATAGATCGGGGGTTATGGTTTTGGGGGTAAGCTTTCTGATCAATGTTCTGATAAAAGCAAGATATGTATGTGAGGTTCTAGCATATCATCAGAGAAAAACGAAAATGATCTCCTTCCATTAGAGGGAAAGAGCGTAACAAAGTAGGGACCCGTTTCGAACGCGTCCGCGATTAATCGATCTGGTGCCTACACATCTAGTGCCCCAAATCCAATGAATTACGGACACGTTCGTAACGGCCTACCTGAATTCAATGACCGCGGTGGGACTTGAACCCACGACCAATCGATTAAAAGTCGATTGCTCTACCACTGAGCTACGCGGTCTCCTGAGTAATGCATCTATAAGATACTTTACTACCAGATCAAACGCTCACCGCGCCTGACCTTTGCTATTGTAACGCATTTTGCCGTGCGATGCAAGAGGGAATTCAGCAAAACATGACTATTTGCTCAACCAATTCTGGATATTGCTTTCATTGCTGAAAAAGTTGGGCGAGAGCTTTTACGCGGCTCTCCTGGCCCCAGAGTGAGAGCATGTGTGTATAGAGCGCGTAAACTTCGCTGAAGGCAAGATCGCTCTCTATCTCTTGAGCGGCGCGGGCGGCGGCTTCCAGATAGATACAGCTTTGCACGATGTTACCAAGCAGGCAGGAGGTATAGGCCTTTTGATGGAGGAATTCGGTGCGTATGCGCTCAGGAGGGGCGGGTTTCAGATCGTCGACCTGGGAGAAGGCGTCCCATGCTACTTTCGGTTGTCCGAGGCGCAGAAAGATAAGGCCTTCATATAAATAGAGGAGGGAGCGATCACAACGGGTATAAGGAAAGCTGGGATCGTTTTCAGGTTCGTCAGGAAAGACTGCAAAGGCCAGTTGCAGGAATTGCAGCGCTTCCTTCTCGCGCCCCATCGAAGCTTGAATCTCAGAAAGTCCTGCGAAGATCCAACTATGTAAGATAGGCGATATATTATCGCTAGTGGCGGTGATACGATAGAGTGCATCATTATAAGAACTCAAGGCGGAGCCGACGCGTTTACGGGCGGAGAAGACTGCGGCCAGGCGGAGTTGAGAGGCGACATAGAGGTTCCAGTCTTTCGAGAGTTGGCTATAAATAAGCGCTTGAGTACTACTTTTTTGCGCTGCAACGAAATCGCCGCGTTGCAGTTCAAGTAAGGTAAGAAGTTGGTATGCCTGGGCTGTGAGACGGGCGGCGACAGGCTGATCAGGGCCAGGGCGCAGAGTTGGGCGAATAAGATTTGTCAGATAGGTGGGGACTAAACGTTCCAGTTCAGTCTGACTACCAACCATGTAGAGTTGCCAGCAGGAGGTGATGCCCGACGACCAGAGAGCAAGAGCCTCTGATTGTGAGGAGTATGTAAGAGGGTTATCCGAGGATTGCTCGTCTTGAAATCCAGTAGTTGTGTCCAGGCTACTTTTCTTTTCGCTGGAAAGATCGGCGAAGCCCAGTTCTGTAGGAGACATCTCGAAGACATTGCAAAGTGCATTGAGAGATGAAGGACGAGGTACTTGAATGCCAGTTTCCCAACGAATATAAGTATTGAGACTTACACCAACTTTTTTGCTCACAAATTCTGGTGTCCAGCGTTTCTTCATACGGGCAGATTGTAACATTGTATTATTTTTTTTCATACACTAACCTCAAGAAAACCGATTGTAACTTATTATTGTTATATGCTCTTTTCTGACAATCGTCAATAGAAATTACATAAAAATGTGTTGAACTAGGGAAGATAATTGTGAGGGGCCACAATACGTATTCGTGTAGAAAAACAAGGCACTATGTACTCTACACGAATATGTATTATTTCTCGTTTATGCCAGCAATTCCGCTTCGCTAAGAGGTCCAAGGGCTGTAAGGACCTGCTTATCACGCATGGGGAAGCGACGAAGAGCACGCATCACATCATCGACGGTTATTTTCTCCACGCGCTCAATCTCTTCCTCAACGCTCACCAGGCGACCTTCAGTGATCCAGTCGCTAGCAAGTGAACGCATACGTGAAAAAGTGGATTCGCTGCTGAGTACGATGGAGCTGATCCATTTATCTTTGGCACGTTGTAACTCGTCCTCGAATACGCCTTCATCTAACAGGTTATCCAGTTCTGCGCGAAGCACTTTCAGCACGCGGGGAGCATCTTCGGGGGTCGTATTCGCATCTATGATCATAATGCCGGTGCCTTCCATCGCCCAGATACCGGCACTGGCGGACTCGGCCATACCGCGCTGATAGACGTTCCAGTAGAGGCGTGAACCATCGGTATCGCCGAGGATGCTACCGCCCAACATAGCGGCGTAGTAATCGGGATCTTTCACGTCGACTGTGGGCATTGCCAAAATCATAATCTGCTGCTTCAGTTTCTTATCAACCATAACATTATTGATAGGTTGAGCAGGTTCATAGTGAGAGGCATCGCGACCACTATCACCTTGACGCCAGTTACTGCAATGCTGCTCGGCCAATTGCACGATATGCTCCCAATCAAAATTGCCAGCGACTGAAAGGATAAGGTTATTGGCGGCATAACGGCTTTGCCAGTAGTTGCGCATCTGCTCGATATGCATAGCGCGAATACTTTCACGCGAGCCAAGAACATCGTGGCCAAGGGGATGCTCACCGAAGTAGGTCTGCATCATGCGGCGATAAGCTATATTATAAGGCTGATCTTCAGAGCGGGCAATTTCATTGACGATGACTTCTTTTTCGGTCTCGAAGTCGCTTTCGGCCAGGCGAGGATACATCATATCGCTCAACAGTTCCACGGCGCGGTCAAGATATTCACCCAGTACACGAGCGTAGTAGACCGTCGATTCGTGTGAGGTAAAAGCATTCAATTCGGCCCCAATTTTATTGAATGCCAGGGTGATCTCCTGCCAATCGAGCTCTTTTGTGCCTTTGAAAACCATATGCTCCAGGAAGTGGGAGACGCCAGCAATCGAGGGGTCTTTTTCATCGCGTGAGCCTGTATGTACATAATATGAGACGGCTACAGACTCAAAGTCAGGCATGGGCTGACCAACAATCTGTAAGCCATTATTGAGACGATGGGTATAAAACACAGTACCGTTAGCTGTGGATTTTGACATATACTTTTGCTCCTCTAAGGCAGGCATAGGTAGCCTGTTTGCAGTAGTACAGGCATGAGTTTGTGTTTATCATGATAGCTCTATAGTGTGGATGTTGTCAAATTGCTAATGGTAGCATCGATGTTGAATATGGCAGGGATGTATGATATGCTTAAGCCCGTATAATCGTTGTGTGAGTGCCACTTTCAGCCCGATAAATATTTCCAGGTGTTGCGGTGTTTCTGCTAGAAATGTGAGGAGTCTGTATGTCTGCCTCTACATGGGGAGATCCAGAGATCGATGCTGATGAGTCTTATCCATTATCGCTTCTCAGGCATCTTCTAGGACAAATGAGCGTTCAGTTTGCAGCTCAGGGAGCGTGTATTGCCTTACTTGACGAGAGCATAGATCAGATGAAGGTGCTGGTACATGTACGCTTGCGCAATGTTAATATACAAGTTCCTGATAAATTGCCCAAACGTCGTTTGACGCTGCATCTAGAAAACGGCACAGCATCTCCTGGTGGGCGTGTGCGTCAAGCAGAGGGGAACCAGCAGAACGAGCTAGAAGATGTTACGCCTATGCAAAGTGATCTTTTCACGTGTGGGAGCACCTATGCGATTGGGCAAGATTTAATTGGTTATACCTGGTTAAAAGGTGAAACGCTTATTCTGCGTCACGAGGAATATCTCAACGCTGCATTTCGTGCCAATTGTCCCCCTATCCTGCACACAGATGTGGTACCGAGCTGCTATCTAGCTGTGCCTATTCAGGAATCGACGCTTGTTGATGACCTGCGAGGGCGAAAACGCACAACGAATATTCTGGGTGTTATTTTACTTTATCAGGTTGGTACTGGTGTGGGGACAGGATTTCAGCAAAAACAACGTGCAGAGGCTGCTACACAGGCCGAACAAATCACGCTTTATCTACAAAACGATAGGTTACAACGTTCCCACCATCGGAGCAGCGAGTACTTGCAACGTTTACAGGAGATCAGCACTGTATTTCCCAGTTCGGTTACACTGGCGGAGCTTGTAAAGAATATTCATCGCTCGGTATCGCAGGTTGTTGATATCTCTTCAATGCTCCTTACGTTATATGATCGCGACCGTGATAAGATTTATGACGTATTCGCTATGTATAATGGGATGCATGTGGAGGGGTTAACCGAGCAGCCATATATTAGAAGTAAAGAAGAGCGTCCTGTATGGTGGCAGGTAGCGCAGAAAGAAAAGCGTTTACTGCATTTTGCGCCGGCTCAAGAACCGCGCAAGGCGAATGACTTTGATGAGTTGCTCACGGGGACATGGGGAGACCAGCGGCAGGCGGAATCGTTCCTGCTCCTTCCGATGAAAATGTTCAATCGTGTTATTGGGACGTTGAGTCTGACAAGCATGCGTGCAAATGCTTACCATCCTGAAGAGATACAGGTGCTGGAGACGATGGTACAGATCGTAACTGTAAGCATTGAAAACGCCAAGCTTTATGAGCGTGATCGGCTGTTGTTGCAAGAAGCTAAGCAACGTGAGGCGCAGCTCGCCGCTATCAATAGTGCTTTGCAGGTGATAGGTTCGGGTTTGAACGTCACGGAATTACTGAACAACCTGGTGAAATCGGTGGCGGTGCTGGTCAACGTTGATATGTGTGTGTTTTTCCAGCTTTCAGCAGCGAAAGACGAACTGGTCACGCATACCATTTATGCGCCAACATTCATCAGACAGGTTGATGATGGTAGTGATCGGCCCCCGGTGCCATCACATAATAACCGAAGTGTGCCTGATGAGCTTATTAATATGGTCCGATTACCGATCAAAGATACCATTTTAGAGCAGAGGCTGAACGAGGGTTTTTTCTATCTTGATACGGCCCAGCTAGAGGAACTGGCGCAAAAGGGAGGAGAAGCTGTTACTATCTTTCTGCAAGAAACGCAAATTCAGCATATGCTGATGATTCCTATGTCGTATCAGACCGAACTTGTAGGTATTCTGGGAGTACCAACCCCGAAGGATACGAGCTATTTCCGCCCCAAAGATATTGGCTCATTGCTTGCCATCTGCGCCCAGGCTACAAGCGCCATCCGCAATGCCCAACTTTTTGAACAGCGAGAGGAAGCCTACGCCGAACTCCAGCATCTCAGCAGGCTCAAAGATGAGTTTCTAGTAACAGCATCCCATGAACTGCGGACACCGCTTAGTGCGATTAGTGGCTATTCCAGTCTCTTAAGACGGCAGAGTTCGCGTATTTCCCCACCACAGATACTACGTTTTGCAACCAGGATCGCGGGAGCAACAGAGCAACTGATCAATCTTGTATCGAGCATGACGGAAGCGGCGCAAATGGGAGGGGAGGATAAGAAACTCGAGTTGCAGCTTGAGCCAGTACATGTACTTTCAGCGGTAGAGATCGCGTCAACGATGTTAACAATGAATGCTGAACATAAGATTTCATATGATATTGATCAGAATTTTTGGGTAAATGCAGATATCATGCGATTTCGCCAGGTGTTATCAAATCTCCTCGAAAATGCGGTCAAGTATTCGCCGCCTGAGAGTCATGTGTATCTTTCATCTACATCGATGACGCTTGGCGAAGCGGCGGCGTTGTTATCTGATGACCAGTTTGATGCTACCTTGCTCGAAGGTGAAGACCATCCCATTGTGCTGACACGCATCCATGACCAGGGAGAGGGCATTCTTCCTGAGGATCAGCAGCGTATTTTTGAGAAGTTTGTACGAGCCCCTCGTTCATTGACAACGCCGGTGCGAGGTTCTGGATTGGGATTGTACATCTGTCGTCGTTATACGGAAGCGATGGGTGGTAAGCTCTGGCTAGAACGTAGTGTAGCCAATGAAGGCTCTACATTTAGTTTCTACTTACCACGTGTCGATGCGCCGAATATGACAGGAGAGCAGGAAACGGGTGAACATAAAACCTTATAAAATACTGGTGGTTGATGACGATCCAGTTATTCGCGATATGATGGTGGATATTTTGAGCCTGGAGGGGTATCCGATTGAAGTAGCACGCAATGGGAGTGAGGCGCTTATAAAGCTGCGTGGGGAAGAAAATTACCTGGTTTTTCTTGACTTAATGATGCCTGGTGTTGATGGGAGGGAGGTGTGTGAGAGTTTAAATGAGAAACCAGCGCTACGAAAGCGGCACATCATCATTCTTATGTCAGCGTTAGACAACCTTGCTCTGGCGAAGTCGTTGAGCGTAAACGGTGTTATGCCCAAACCATTTGCCGTTGAGGATATATTGAGGGTTGTAGAGCCATATCTGGGAAGTCCCAGTTCATAGTTCTCTATTGGTTCTTATTACGATGAATACGCGTCACGATACCTCAACATTACAATTACAAGACGACCCCTAACGGAGCAAGAATATCCTCGCCGAGCTTCATATACCAGCCACGACGTGACCAGTTCGCGAGCGTTAATTCGAACGCACCCGAAGTATCACATTCAAAGAGAGCCTCCATCTGTTGAGCAACCTCTCTGCTGTAGATCTCGGCATTAATTTCGTAGTTACCGATAGAACTCAGGCGATCAAGATTGGCGGTGCCGATAGTCGACCACTGACCATCGATTGTGCAGGTTTTCGCGTGAAGCATAGTATGGTAGCCAAAAACGCGAATACCGGCCTTGAGACACTGGCTAAAATAGCGGCGAGCGAGCCAATCAACGACGAAATGATTGGAGTTCCAGGGGACGAGGACGCGCACATCCACGCCACGTTCAGCCGCAGATTTCAAAGCATTGAACAGGACTGCATCGGGAACGAAGTACGCATTTGTAAGACTGATAGTGTGTTCTGCATTATCAACGGCGTCAATATACATATCACGAATAGGGAAAGTGAGGCGTAACGCATCATTCCCACGTAGATTGATCAATGGATTAAATTTGCGCGTATAATGGCGGGAAATCCCCTGATTTTTACGACAAAAACGGTTCCAGAATTCGACAAATGACTGAGCAAGATCAGATGCGGCAGGCCCAGAGATGCATAGATGCGTATCGCGCCACTCTGTTGCATAGAGGCTCCCAATATTGTAGCCTCCAATGAAACTTGTTTTTCCATCGACGATGAGCAACTTGCGATGATCCAATGCATAGTGGCGGGGATCAAAAAAATGTGAAGGATTGCGCAGTGACTGGTACTCCAGAGAGTGAATGCTATCAGGAAATGATTTAAAGGAACGAGGTACAACCAGGTTACCAAAGGCATCAAAGACAATATAGACGGCGACCCCTTGTTCTGCTTTGCGAATGAGATGAGCTTTAAACTCCTCTCCTACGGCATCGCCTTTCCAGATAAAGGACTCCAGATAGATACAATCCTGTGCTTCGTCGATAGCGGCTAACATTGCATCATAGAGGTTACGTCCGTAACTATAAATCTGCAACGTATTCTCCCCTACTTGAACTGGATCAAGATCGAGGTGAGTGAAGGAAGCTTTCACTTTAGATTTACGAGCACGCAATTTTGAAACGACCCATAGGATAGTCACAGTTACAATCTGCAATGCGATGCCGATACCCGCAACACGTAGCAGAATTTGTCTCACGGACAAACGGGTTCGCAACAATGAAGGTTTTTTTTCTAGTAGCTTTGACATACGATGACTACCTCCATCTTTCCATAAAAGCTGTATTACAGCATTAAATATCCCTGTTACAAATGTTCTAACGTGTACATCAATAGTTTTTATTCTTGAAAGTACTTTTGGTATTACTCTATTGTGTCACAAATTGAGCTTATATCCTACCCCTGATACAATGGATTGAAATAGAAAACCCCTTCAAACACAACATGATGTAGTTCGAAGGGGCGTCAAAAGCCTTTCTGGTTCTGGCAAAGCAAGCAGTTTAACCGCTGCGACTATCGCGCCAGTGAACCAGTTTCTCAATCGCTGCAAAGTTCCAGGGTGTGCCCATGCCAAGAATAAGGTGAGTAGCGCCGGCTCTAAGAAGCGCATCGCGCGTCTCATTAGAATCGTCGGCACTTGTATCGGCGGAGCGCTCAATCTCTTTTGGATCACGTCCTTCCTCTTTACACCAATTATCAAGGACTTCCAATTTATGGGCCAGTTGTGTAGCATCGCCAAAGCCATGCCACATATCGGCATACTTCGCTGTAATGCGCAATGTTTTTTTCTCGCCGCCACCGCCAATTAAGATAGGAATAGGTTTCTGAATTGGTTGTGGGACATCCACTTCCCAGCGATGTTTGATCAGTGGCAATGCCTCTTCCAGAGCGGCGAGACGACTACCAGGTGTACCGAAATCGTACCCATATTCTTTGTAGTCGCGCTCGAACCAACCAGCACCCAGGCCGAGTATTAAACGACCACCGCTGATATGATCAACAGTCTTCGCCATGTCAGCGAGCAGGGATGGATTGCGATACGTGTTACAAGTTACCAGGCAGCCGATTTTGGCACGTTTCGTTAACGTTGCCATAGCGGTGAGTAGCGTCCAGCCTTCAAAGTGATTTCCCTGTGGATTGCCATAGAGCGGGAAGAAATGGTCCCAGTTCCAGATGGTATCAACACCAATCTCTTCAGCTTGACGCACGGTCTGCGCGAAGTCTTCGTAGCTGGTGTGTTGTGGGTGCAATTGGACGCCCACACGAATAGGATGAGTAGTCGAAGTACAGGCCATGAATACATGTGTCCTTTTTTGTGAATCAACAAATGTGAAAATCTACGTAGACAGCCTATATTGTAACTATATCAGGGGAGCGATTGCAAGCTGATGTTGTCAGTTGGATGCGGATCTGTTTTGTCCAGAGACCCCATTAAAGTAGGGAAAGCCATTTATTATTTCGTGCTTATTAGGACTTTAGCTGCGTTCCCCGTATCCATAAATAAAATAGGTTAGCAGTCTCACGTACGGTAATATCAAAACTGGCCTGGGTAAATCGTACTGCAAGATCAATGGGATCATAGTAATTTTTAACGATCTCAAAGGTTCTTCCATCATTCAGGGTACGTGTTGTAAGTTGACTATTCTGGGTAGGAGGCTGATCGTGAGCGAAACTGCCGCCTGGAGTACGCTGTCCATCAATAAAAAAGACCTTGCCACCTGGACGAAGCATTGCGGCAACAGAGTGTAAGAAGTCATCAAGGCCCTCCAGAGGAACGTGCGAGATCCAGAAACCAAAGCATACAGCATCGTATACACGTTCGGGGTGCCAGGAAAAAAGGTCGGCCTGCACATACGAGACTTTAGGACTGGCTACTTTCGCCCTGTTAATCTCTATCGTCTCCAGTGAGGCATCGACGGCAGTAATCGTTGATGCAGTGCGTATAAGGCGCTCGGTCCAGATGCCTGTGCCGGAAGCGAGTTCGAGCACATCTCCTGTAAGGTGGAGGGTATCAAGGGCAGCGAAGGCTTCATTCGCTTCAGCAAACCAGCGGGCATCCATCTCTGCACCCTGACTATAACGACCCTGGCGATAAAACCACTCATCGTACTCACGAGCACGTTCTTGATAATATCTTCTCATTTCTTGTAACGTTTGTGCAGAGATGGGCGAGTCCATCAGTTCAAAAACTCCTTATTAGTAATTAGTAGATGATCAACTTTGTTGAACCGACCGTTGCAAAGTTATAGACCCATTGTACATCAGGCGTGCTCATATTCACACACCCATGCGAACCTTGATAAGCAAAGGAGGAACCACCTGGATCCATATGGGGGAATTGCATATCTGGCCCATACATGCTGCGCCACCAGCTCTGATGGATGAAATACCCTTCACTGTGGTACTGCAAGGCGAAGGCAATTGGAGTGGGAGGATAATAGCCTTCCTCGCCCGGCTTTTTGCCTGAGGTAAATTTTATATCTGTCTGGCGCGTCTCAATCCACCATGCGCCGGGCAAGCTAGGATGATCCGGCATCCCTGTGACCACTTGAAAGGAATTAATCAGCTTGTTATCCTGGTAGACACGCATAGCCTGCTCGGCCAGCGAGACCACAATAACCTGGCCGGATGTATCGCCATATTTCCGTATGAGTTGGGTATCAGTCTGATGAACCTGGTTATAGGGTGTTTTATCGCTGAAATCCGCCTGATAGGCCTTGAAGTTAGCCAGTGAGTTATTGAGCTGCCCAATCGCATATTGATAATCAGCGACCGTTTGAGAGCTATCCATCTCACCCTGGGTGGGATAGTTAACGATTGCCTGATACTCGTAGCCCAGGTTATAGGTCACGCCATTGTAGTTATCATAATATGTGTGGCTGGTAGCCCAGGCATTGGCCTGCTGTGAAAGCTTCTGTTGTAAACTCGCTGCCTCCGCTTGCAATGCGGGCAGTTTGACCGCTAACACCTGCCCATTGAGGGTATGTAACGCCGCCTGATATGCTGTATCTGAAGTTGCTGTATGCAAAGATTGCTGGGCATTGGTATATTGCTGCTGGTAGTGAGTTACACTGCCCCCATATTGCTGCATCAGCGAGATCCACTGCTGAAACGTTTCTAACTGCATGCTCCCCTGTTGTTGTAGCGTAGGGCTAACGGTAGGGGTAGACATGAGCGTAGAAGTAGTTGACACAGCCTTCTGTAAAGAGCTATTTGCACTCGCCGATCCATCTCCACTGCAAGAGCTGAGCAGGAATGTGCAGGTCAGGAGTAGACTCAAGAAGAGCGTCGATGAGCGTCGATTTAAGAACTTTTGAGATTTTTGCATAGGTTTGTACATATTGCAAACACTTTCTGATAACATATCGCTATGGCTATACATTTGCATCCACACATTAGATATATCGCTTAAGGTCAGCCTTTTGTTTCATACCAGGCCAATATATCCTATTGTTTAGAGGAGGGATATGAACCATTTCACATTTTTGCATCAGCTGATAAAGGCAAGGTCTAGTGATCGACGAAACACCAGTCCATTAAAACTCATCGTCGTTTCTAGTGTCTCGACCTGCTCTATCCTCTCACGTACTTCCTGGGTGAGGTGCCAATAATTAGGTGTCATCATCACCGTCTGTAAAATATCTTTATGTCCGAATTGTAAGGTGTAACTGAGAGGAGAGGATGTCACGAAATCAAAGAACGGCGTGAATTGTGCAATGACTTTCTGTTCTTTATCCTCTTCAATGTTCAGGAGATGCAGCGTGGAGCGCAACTGTTGGAGATGATCAGAACCAGGAATTATCACTAGTAGCAGAGCGTTGGGGGCCAGCACGCGTGCAAATTCGGAGGGATTTCTGGGGGCAAAGATATTGAGGATCACCTGGATGGCGGCGTCAACAAATACCAGGCGTTCTTTGATGTTTGCTACGACAAAGCACACCTGTTTATAGCGTCTGGCTGCCATTCTCACTGCATCTTTGGAGATGTCCAATCCGATATATTGTGCCTGATAATTATGAGCAAGGAGAGATTGTTGTAAGTGACCGATGTAGTAGCCTTCGCCACAGCCGGCATCGAGGATTGTTGGTGGGGATGCAGACACGGGTATGTGGGTAGAAACGAGGTTGTTGATGAGATTGGATAAGGGTTGATAGTGGCCTTGTGCCAGGAATTCGCGCCGTGCCGTCAGCATCTCTTTTGCATCGCCGGGAAGTTTTTTGCGTAGGAGGTTGACGTAACCTTCGGAGGAGATGTCGAAGGAGTGATGATTGGAACATTGAAGGCTGTTGTCTGTCTGCTCCAACGAAGCTTCACAAACGGGACAAGCGAGCAGGTTGGCACAGAACATAGAACATGGTCCTTTTTTAATCAAATTAGAATCCAATTATATCATGCCTTCCCATTTCATGTTACAATGAATCCGCATAATTGCGATAATGAGGAAATGTCATGAGGAAATAACGTATGGAATATGCAGTTCTTGGCGGCGGCGCACTGGGCCTTCTGACCGCTTATCGACTCGCCCAGGCGGGCGAGTCGGTCATCGTTTTTGAGCAGGAGAAGATTGCCGGTGGCCTCGCATCAGGCTTTCAGGTAGAGGATGGCAGCGACATCTGGCTAGAAAAATTTTACCATCATCTCTTTCGTACCGATAAAACGGCGATCAAGGTCATACAAGAAATGGGACTGGGAGAGCGTCTGGAATGGTTACGACCGCGCACCGTTAGCCTCTTAGGGGGACAGATATATCAACTTGATTCACCTCTGACGTTGCTCCAATTCAAGCCCTGGCGTATGGATGAACGTTTGCGTGTGGGTGCAGTGCTATCGTATCTTAAACTTGTTCCACCACAATTTCTTGAAGGCAAAAGAGCTGATCCCTGGCTGCGCCGTTGGCTTGGCAAACATGTGTACGAAATGTTCTTCGAGTCGCTCTTTATCAGTAAATTTGGCGCACTTTATGATCAGGTCGCATTGCCCTGGTTCTGGGCGCGTTTCCATGATCGGACGACGCAATTGGGCTATCTCCGGGGCGGATTCCAGCACTTATACGACCGTTTGGCTGAACGCGTGCAACAATCCGGTGGGAAAGTTCTCCTTGGAACGCGCGTGGAGAAAGTGGAACAGCAGGATGGGCGTTGGCGCGTGGAAAGTAGCCAGGGTACATGGACATTCGACCGTGTGATCTCCACATTTCCCACAAGGCTTACCTGTCGGCTGATTCCCGCCTTACCAGAAAGTTACCGTGCTCAATACGACTGGGGCCAGGCATATGGAGCCCACTGTCTCATCTTAAGTGTAAGCAAACAACTGACCGATAGTTATTGGATTAATATTTGTGATCGCGGTTATCCCTTTACCGGCCTGTTTGAGCATACTAATTTCCGTTTGCCAGCGGAATATGGAGGGCGGCATCTTCTCTACCTTGGTAGTTATCGACCGATGAACGACCCACTTTTCACAATGAGCAAGGAAGAAGTGATGGCGGAGTACTTTCCAGCACTGAAACGTATTCTTCCAGAGTTCGATGCCGGACTTGTAACGGAGAGTTGGATGTTTCAGGCACCGTTTGCCCAACCAATCGTAACGACCGAGTATAAAGAGCATATTCCACCATTGCATACACCGCTCGAAGGTCTCTGGGTGGCTAATATGTTCCAGGTCTATCCGCATGATCGAGGGCAGAACTATTCACTTGAATTGGCCGAAAAGCTGGTAAAACAGCTTTTATAAAGGTGTGTACCGCTTCGAGTTGTACAGAGCGATGCATTGGCAATGATGCCTACCCTCAACTTCTTTTTGCCTTTTTACTCCTAAGTACGTGTGAGTTATACAAGTTTATGTTAAACGTTTAATAGATAAAGAAACGATCAGGCCTCTAAAAGAGATAGGTACTCCAGGGTAAAAGAGAAAAGGAAGGGACCCTTTATACGTTCTATTTAGGAAGGGGGTGATGTCATGAATTTTGAAGATGTTGAGTACAATAATGACTCTGTCAACTCACCTCAGGAGTTTCAGAAGACATCGGAGCAATGGATTGCAGAGGCTGATACCTACTATAGAAGCGGGTGGTATCAGGCCTCGCTTGATGCATATGAGCAGGCGTTACGTCTTGCACCAAATAGTGTACATGCTCAGCAGGGTAAGAGCCATGCATACGCAAATATTAAGCAATTTGAAGAAGCGAATACATCTCACGAGCATGCGGTGAAGTCGCCTCAGGTAGCCCAGGAGTACTATACTTCAGGGAATACGTTTTATCGCCTAGGTAACTATGAAGAGGCTATAAAGGCGTTCCAGCATGCAACTGCAACTGCTCCTGGTTTTGTACAGGGATATCAAGGATTAGGAAATACGCTGTATCGCCTCAAAAGGTATCAAGAAGCGCTGGGTATTTTCGATCAGGCTATACGGGTCGATCCCAATTATGCTGAGGCCCAATATAGTAGAGGCGTAGTTCTATCCACGCTAAAGCAATATGAAGGAGCTATCATAGCGTTTGATCGTATGTTGCAGATTGCCCCTTACGATGCGGGTGCTTATTATAATAAAGGAATTGCGCTCTACGGGTTAAAGCGTTATGGAGAAGCTCTAACTGCATTTGAAATGGCGATCCGTCTTGCGCCCAATAACGCTCTAGCTTATCACAATAAAGCGAAGGCACTTTATGGACTCAAGCGTTATGAAGAGGCTCTTGTCGCATGTGAGCAGGCGTTACACCTGGCCCCTACCTATGTCAGCATTTATAATAATAAAGGCAATGCACTTTATGGTTTGAAGCGTTATGAAGAGGCTCTAGCCACATATGAGCAGGCGATCCGATTGCATCCCCAGGATGTGCGTACTTATTATAATAAGGGTAAGGCGCTCTATGGGCTCAAGCGTTATGAAGAGGCATTATTTGTGTGTGAGCAGGCGATTCGACTTGCACCTCGCGATGCCCGTGTGTACTATAACAAGGGCAATGTTTTGAGTCGCATGCATCGTTATGAGGAAGCCATGCAGGCATATGAGCAAGCGATCCGCCTTGATCCTGGTGATGTGCAGACGCATAGAGCACTGAGTAAAGCCTTTTATAGTCTCAAATCTTCTGGTGGAGTTTCAACTGTTCCTGAACGTGCTATGGGTCAGCGGACGACTGGTGATATTTCTACATCCACTGTAAAGATGAGGAGGCAGCCTTTCAAGACGTTGAAGCAAGCCCTCATCAATTTATTTTCCTTTCGTCATTAGGTAGCACAATCTGCAATGAAAAGACAAATTTTCTAAACTTCGTGTAAATCTATTGTCAAAATTCACCATGGTATGCTATACTAGTCATGGACAAAGTGTATGCAGGCAAAGGGGCACTCGACAGGGTGCAGACGGGTCTGGCATAGAACTTGTTCACGGATAAGATCAACGAGTTGTTTGCATGGAGTCATTCCGGGGTGTAGCGCAGTCGGCTAGCGCGCAGCGTTCGGGACGCTGAGGTCGGAGGTTCAAGTCCTCTCACCCCGACCAGGAGATATTCAAGAAATTGAGTGTCGAATTGTCAAATAATCAGATATGAAGAAGGAATTCAGTAATGCAGGACTATCAGATTTCTCCATCCTCCTCCGTGGTGGATACCCAGAATTTTCTGATCGTTCCGCGTTTTACGTCTAGTACAATAAATTATCAATGTACTGGACGGATAGTGGATGGTCCTGTCGTATCTGTCTCACCTGGACTTGCAAAACGCCTCCGCCCTTATCCACCCAGTTGTCACAGGCGGCAGTGAAGCCGAGGGAAAAAAGGTTTTATTCTTTTTATCTTCCTCAAGCGCTTCCCCTCGCTGTCTGTACCTGTTGTCGGCTCTGACAGAGAGGAAGGGAAGCTATTCATGCCTGTTCTTGTATTGAATTCCTCACTACAGCCTCTGTCGGTCATTCCAGAGCGTCGTCTCATCGTATTACTTTCAAAGCAGAAAGTCACTTTTGTTGATGAGAATGTTCGTCAGTTGATCGAAGAGAGTATCAATGCTCGACGTCTTGAGCTGGAACGTCCCGTAATTGTGCAGTTACTCGCCAATGTACGTGTTCCACGCGTTGCCCTTCAGCCATCACGAGCAAATATCCTGCTGCGCGATGATGAAACCTGTCAGTATTGCGGCAAGCGTAGCCGTGATCTGACTCTTGATCACATCATCCCACGTTCACGTGGTGGGCAAAGCACCTGGGAAAATCTGGTTGCATCTTGTAAAAACTGCAATGGCAAAAAGGGTAGTCGCCTGCTTAAGGACGCAGGTATGCGACTTCTGCGTCAACCACGCCCGTTGTCGCAAGAGTATGTAGGGTTCTTCCTTTTGCGTTACCCAAAACTCCGTGAGGCTTACGAGGAGTTCCTCACCAATGCTCAGGGAACTCATATTCATGGTATGAGTGCCTGATAGATTACAGGCATGGGATACTAATATTCCATGCCTGTAATCGCTTTGCTTGCCTTATGCGTGCTTGTATTTAGATAGAAACATAAGAATACATCCTGAGAGGGAAAACGGTACTTGCTACAATAACCTATAGTACCCTCTTTGTAATATATCGCTGTGGATATCGTTTTAAAAGAAGATGGATGAGTATTCTGTTTCATTCTATCCCAGGCGCAGCAGGTGCAAGTAAAGGTGGTTCCATGATTACGCAACTCTTCTCGTATGAGCCTATTACCGGTGCAGAGACGGGGCATACATACCTGTGTATGCACGGTCATTTTTATCAGCCTCCCCGTGAAGATCCATTTACTTATCAGCTTCCGGATGAGCCAGGAGCTGCACCTTTTGCTAACTTCAATGAGAAAATCACTGCGGAATGTTATCGTCCGAATGCCGAGGTTGGTAACTTTGAGTCCATGAGTTATGATATTGGCCCCACCCTGGCTTCCTGGCTAGAACAGGCCCACCTCGATGTTTACCAGCGTATCCTTGCCTCTGAACGTCGTCATATGCAATGTTACGGAGTGAGCAACGCGCTGGCACAGGCATACAACCATACGATATTGCCTTTAGCAAACGCACGCGATAAACGTACTCAAATTTTGTGGGGCTTGCAGGATTTCCGTCATCGTTATGGTCATGATGCACATGGTATGTGGCTGGCGGAGACCGCCGTGGATATTGAGAGCCTGGATATTATGGCGCAACATGGAGTAACGTATACAGTTCTCGCGCCATGGCAGGCGGCAACTCCTATTAATGGCACTGAACCTTATATCGTCCCGCTTTATAACGGGCGTCGGATGACTGTCTTTTTCTATAACGCACCACTCTCTGGCGGCGTTTCCTTCGATTGGAATGTAACTAATGATGCAAGTGTCTTTGCAGCATCCTACCTGCCGACGCATCTTATGGCTGACAAGAGTATGAATGGAGAGCCGCAATTGCTCCTCATCGCGACAGATGGCGAACTGTATGGGCATCACAAACCCTGGCGCGATAAGTTCCTGGAGTACCTGGTCAATCATGGTGCACCTGAACACGGATTTGAAATATGCTCTTTAGAGCGGTATATGCAGATGTATCCAGCTATTAGAGAGGTTCAGTTGCATGTACCCAGCGCATGGAGCTGTGCTCACGGGGTTGCGCGTTGGAATTTTGGATGTGCATGTACGGAGGGCGATAGTAGTTGGAAGGGTGCATTGCGTATGGCTCTCATCCGTCTTGCTGGCCGGAGCAGCCTGTTGTTCGAGCAGTATACGCGTGATACGCTGAAAGATCCCTGGGCAGCTCGTGATGATTACCTCGCGTTGCATCATGGCTGGGAGACGCTGGAGAGTTTTTGGGAACGGCACGGTAAGTATTCTTTGAAGTCTGCGGATGATCAAGCAATGAAACGAAGCTTGCAAACACAACAACTACTAGAGGCTCAATACTATCTCCAATATAGTTTTACCAGTTGCGGCTTCTTCTTTGAGGATCTGGATCGCATCGAACCACGCAACAATATTGCGTTTGCCCGCCGTGCTATCAGCCTTATCTGGCAGGCGTTGGGTATTGATCTGCAACAGAACTTTGTGCGCGACCTCCAGGCAAGCGAAAGTTGGCGTACACAACGCTCGGGAGCGGATCTATATCAACGCCTACCAGAGGTAGCAAAACAGTTGTTACCACCTTTTACGCATTTATGAGACAGAATTTCTACTAATGGGAAGGGTGAATATAATGCGTGTACCCTTACCTGGTTGACTTTCGGCGCGGATCGTTCCGTTGTGAGCAGTGATGATAGCTTTGACGATAGCCAGGCCCAGGCCGCTGCCACCGGTTGTCGTGGTACGAGCACGATCCGCACGATAGAAGCGCTCAAAGATGTGAGGCAGATCAGCAGGGTCAATGCCGGTTCCCGTATCGCTGATCGACATCGTCAGGTATTGATCTTCTGGCTTTGCATCAATCGTTATCATGCCACCATCAGGTGTATGACGACGCGCATTATCCAACAGGTTGAGCAGCACCTGAGTCACACGGTCGCCATCGGCCAGCACCAACGGCAATGGCGGTGACATCTCATTATGTATCGTAATACCTACTTGCTCGCACTCAAAGCCAACCACCTCCAAGGTTTCATTAACTAGAGCATAAAGATCCAGGGGAGCCAGATCTAACTGAAGGCGTCCAGATTCCAATGAGGTCATGTTCTGCATATCGCCAACGAGGCGACGCAGACGCTGTATCTCGCGTCCAATCAATTGAGCTGTTTCCTGGCGCATCTGTGCATTTGTTATAACATCATCAGCCAAAGCCTCACTAAAGCCCTGTACAGAGGTCAGGGGGGTGGCAAGATCGTGAGCAATATTCGCAATCAGATCGCGTCGCAACTCATCCTGCCGCTTCAATTCGGTGACATCAGTCTCAATAGTACTTGCCATCGCATTGAAAGCGTAGGATAGATGTCCTATTTCATCCTGCGAATTGGGTGGGTCTACACGCTGGGTATAGTCACCACCCTGCATATGCTCAACGGCGGTCGTGAGAGATTTCAGTGGCTTCGTCAGGCTACGTGCCAGGAACAGGCTAATCAGGATAGCAATCAGCGCGATACCTCCGCTAGTAATCAGAATTGCAAAATCCACATTTCTCAGAAAATTAGCGGAGAGAGATGCTGGTGTATATTGTACAGGTGTGATCGCGAATAGACACTCCAACAATTTTTGCATTCTGTTGCCCATTATCTCGTATAGGTTCACAGACATAATATACTGAATAGTTGATGTCCATCATTGTACGACCAACTGTAGATTGATCTTGTGTTTCGGATCCCATGCAAAGCCTGGTCCAAGACAATGATTAACTCGTTGAAATTCGTATTTATCAAATCTACAAGGTGTGTGAATATCTCCAAAACCATGTATTATGTGTATCTACGATCAATTCCTCAGCCGAATTCTGATAAGAACCTGGAATGGTGCCGGTGTATCGGGATCTGAATTAAAAAAGTATTGTTGGGGGATATTGTTCCAATTACTACCAGAATGATGATAGAGTATGACCAAAACTTTGCCATCAGTAGCTTCATTTTGTAAGAAACATATCATGTTGTTGATTAGCAAAATTGTACTGTACAACCTGGGTAATTACAATGCTCAAAATCAAAATAGCTCCTAGAGCCACCCCCACATAACTCAGAACAAGCTTTGTACGCAGAGTAAATGATGGCAACGCTACATGATTCTTCATAACCTGTTCCTCTAATATATTGCACACTCTCGCAAACCATTTAAAACATAACGTGGGCATATGCTGATATTTTCTCCGCTCACTGTACATAATGGAGTATACAAGCTAGATTTCAAAAAGGTGCAAGGGAAATGTAAAGTTATTTGCATGTTTTTCTCTTTAATTCTTCATGTTAACACTTCATGCTGGCCTCCTTCAGTCATTGCCAATTTAATAACAAAAATGAATGATTATCATTCAATATAATTATGAGATATTGACAAACCATAACTTTACCCTTACAATAAAAACAAGCATCGGTTACTTATAGCAACGACGCAGGGTAAAGATGGTAAATATTTTAGTATCAGGAGCATATACTAATGAAGCTTACACCCGATACGTTATCCAATCCAATTTCAGATAATGCTAGTTTGCAGTTAAAACAGCCATTGTTCTGTTCCTCTACTCATGCTCCTGGATGTTGTTGTCGCCACCACTAATCCAACTCGCTTACCCTCTACATCTTCCATGGTTTAAGGTATCATGCCACCTGCATATCAGGCTCATTTTGCTATGTAGAGGTTCCATTTTTTTGTTAGCAGACGAACGCTTTTATTCAGCTTTTATTGAGTAGGGGAAAAGATTATGAACAGGGTCAACAGTCAACAAACAACAGCAACATTAGATTCCGTAGTGCCGCTAAGTGGTAATAAGCTAAAGGCGGATCTTGTTATACTGAAATATATGGCGCAACAGTTGTACATTACGCTTCAGCAACCCGACTCGCAAACTATGACGACGGAGCCATTATTGTACTCGCTAGAGGATTGTCATCAGCGTAAACAACGCATATCATTATATAAACCCCAGGAGTTGCTATTACCACGTAGCCTTTCCTTTGTTGGCTTTGTGAGTGGAAGGCAATCCGCTCTCAGTTCATCTATCCTGAACGAAGTAGCAAAAATAGATGAACTAATGATCGCTGAACTCGTAAACATCACAGGCATTTTCAGTTATTCCTCACTGGAAGTTCGTCCCGATCGTTGGTATAACCTAGTTGTATTTCGCGATGCTGAGACGAAAACGCACCTCAAAAATAGCCATATTCATGCTTATGCTGCCTATCAACTTGCTCCCCAATATTATGAATGGATTCGTCTGCATAACGGGATTATGCCTGACGGGTTGGCGCAACAGAAGTTACATGTACAGAGCACAAAATATTATACTTTCTTAAAAGGTCAACGCCATCCTGATAAATACGAAGTTACATATGGATGTTAATATGGCATGATCTCGTTACAAGTAAAGACTAGCAGTGAAGTATAGCAGAGAAAACGGAGGTACCCGATGCAACAGGCCACCCAGTCAATATCAACAATCCATTTTGCGACCTTTCTCTCACCAGTACTCTATAAAACGTATGAGTATATCGCCAATTATGTTGGAAAATCTCTTGGTTGCTCAACAGCCCTCAAGATTGGGCAATCATTAGAAGAATTCACGGATGATGGGGTGGATGTTGCTTTTCTTTGTGGGCTTCAATATGTTCATATGAAGAAGCGGCCTGTTTGCTCTATCGAATTGCTGGCAGCACCTGTACTGGAAGGGATGCGTTATCAGCATCGACCCATCTATTACTCTGATGTAATTGTCCAACGCGAAAGTCCTTATAGCAGTTTTGACGATCTCCAGGGCTGCACATGGGCCTATAACGAGCGCGTTTCGCATTCCGGATATAACCTTGTTTGCTATAGTCTACTTAAACGCGATAAAACACCACATTATTTTGGGAAAACGCTAGCAACTGGTTCTCATCTTCAGTCGCTACAAGCAATACTGGATGGCGAAGCTGATGGGTGCGCTATCGACTCACATCTACTAGATGTGCTACGACAAGAAAGGCCAGAAATCACGACCAGGGTGCGTATCATTGACAGCCTGGGTCCTTCTACTATTCCTCCTCTGGTTATCAGTACAGGATCAGGCGAAAGTATGAAGCAACGGATCCAGGGAATCCTTCTTTCAATGCACAAAGATCCTCAAGCAGCTAAAGAACTACGTAAAGGATGCATTGAATGTTTTGCAAAAGTACAGGATGAAGATTACGATAATATACGCACAATGTTCGTTCTAGCGCAGAGCAAGGATTTTAAGTGATTTTGTTTGCTAAATTACGCATCTCTTTACGATATTGAACAACAACATTTAGTACACCTCATTGTCCCTACATAATTCATTCCTCGCCAATTATCTTCACATAATATTTATGCCATGCCACTTTTCAAGAACCATATTTACCTTTATAATAGTTATAAGAAATATTTTTACTATTCGTTTCAGATGTTTATTTCTATTGAGAGATGAGATAAGATGCTTAATTGTGTCGGACTAAAGCTAGGAAGTTACCATCTCGCTCGCCTGATTGGTCATGGGGGTTTTGCCGATGTCTATCTGGGGGAGCATATTTATCTTAAGACAGAGGCGGCGATCAAGGTGTTGCACACGCGACTTCCGGACAAGGTGTTGCAAAAATTTATCGCCGAAGCCCGTAATCATGCTTGTCTCAACCATCCTAATATCGTTCATGTACTAGACTTTGGTATCGAGAATAGCGTTCCTTTTCTGGTTATGCATTATGCATCCCATGGTACATTACGTCAGCGGCATCCTACTGGGACTATACTTGAGGCATCTACAATTGTTTCATATATGAAACAGATCACGGCTGCATTGCAGTATGCGCATAACCGCAATATTATTCATCGTGACATCAAGCCGGAGAATATGCTAATCAGTGATGAAGGTACCGTCATGCTGAGCGACTTTGGCCTCTCTATCGCTTTGCGTACGTTGCAGACTAACAAGAATGTGCCAACTCTTTTTAGCATAGGAACACTGACTGCTGGTACAACAACGTATATGGCACCCGAACAATTCTCGGGGACATCCTATTATGCGAGTGATCAATATGCATTGGCTACCCTCGTGTACGAATGGTTTTGCGGTGCACCCCCTTTTAGCGGTTCCGATTTGCAGATAGCGGTAAAGCACATGTATCGGGAACCGCCCTTAATGAGAGAAATGGTGCCTGCATTAGATCCAGCTATTGAAAAAGTCGTCATGAAGGCACTTGCAAAAAATCCTCAACAACGTTTCGCAAGTGTACAGGATTTTACGGATGCGTTGGAGGCTGTTTGCCAACCTTTAGCAGCGCGTTTTTATCCCCTGGTAAAAGAACTTGTGCCATCTATCACCCACTCAGCAGATAGCATTAATTCTTCTGTCAAGAAACAGTATGGTCCAGCAGCAAGAATGATGGATAAGAAGCCTTCTTTACTAGAGCATCTACCGCTGTTTTCTAAGGGGCTTTCAACACCTCTACGTCCAGAACAGCGTAACCTTATGTCTTTTCGTTATAAAACAGCTCAATCCGCTGTGCAGGTGCTTCAGCCTCTTGCGACATCAGTATCGATAAAGCAAACACAAAAGAGTCTATTAGGGACGAGACAGAGAATACAATGGCTTCTACTGGCGATCATAATTTTTTGCTTGAGTAGTGCTATAACCCTATCGCTGCTTTCGTTTTCTCAGATAAGCTTACAGCCAGCGAAAAAACAGGTACCAATTGTAGTCACCAATGTACCAAAGAAAATAATAGCAACCATCGTCCCTGTACCACATACGGCGAAAACACAGGTGCCTACACAGAAAAAAGTACCTGTAGTCATTTCTCCAACACCTGTAATATTGCAAGCACCAATATTAGCAGTTACACCCTATGCCCTCAATGCCGCTAGCTGCACGCCTTTTAAGCATACCTATCGTTGTATAGTTATGCTTACCCTGAGTTCCAGTTATCATGGTCAGCTACCCTGGCTTGCCTACAGTATCAATATACATGCAAGATTTAATTTAAGGCATGGGATACTTTTGCCTGGTCAAGCGCAGCAGATCGTGATCTATGTCTCTCATAAGTGTAGAGCTGATAGCTCATTTGTATTCAAGGGAGGGAGCATGAGTGTTTCTACACCATGGATTTGTTGACATAAATTATGTGATATTAGCCAGCGAACTTAAACTTTTCTGTGCCAGCAACATCAACTTTCAGACGAAACAGATCACCGGAGAGAGGATATTGCTTGAGCTGTTCATCGTTCAGGCCTGTGGTGGCGGAAGTGATGTACAGTTCATTCATATCTGGTCCACCGAAGACACAACTTGTGATGCGCAGGGCTGGCACCTTTACTACGCGATCTATGCTGCCGTCTGGTGCATAGCGTATTACTTTTGCACCATCCCAACAGGCGCTCCAGATATACCCTTCGCGGTCAACTGTCAGCCCATCAGGCGAACCAGAGCTAGTGGGTACCTCCACAAATTTACGTTTATGCGTGATATTGCCTGTTACGGAGTCGTAGTCAAATGCGTAAATAACTTGCAGTGGCGAGTCGGTGAAATACATAACTGTCTCATCCGGACTCCAGCCAATCCCATTGGGGACACTGATTTCCGATAGCATTGTATGAATGGAGCCATCGGGATCGAGCCGATACAGGACGCCCTCTTTCGCTCCGCCCATTGAGCCTGCCCAGAACCGTCCTTTGCTATCTACTGCACCATCGTTAAAGCGCATATGGGGTCTAGCAGCCTCGGGGTTTACAATGGAGCGTAATTCGTTGGATGAGTGATCCCAGAATGCGAAGCCGTTCTTAGTTGCCATAACCAGACCACCTGAAGCGCGTAATGCAAGCACGCCGATAGCAACTCCAACCTCTATTTTCTCATAGGTGGAGCTGGTGGGGACGAAGCGAAAAAAGCAGTTACGCTCAATATCAACCCAGTACAATGCCTGCTCGTCAACGCTCCAGAGAGAGCCTTCACCCAATTGGTTATGAAGTGATAGAACCTGTTCAACCTCGCTCATATGAAAACCTCGCTTCTTAAATATATCCTCTATGGAATTTCTATACATTTTTTCTGTTGCTTTATGCAGAAAAAATTAACCGTATCTTCATTACAAAACAAGTTTCTTCAGCAAATCCTGCAAGGTATGTTCTGGATCACTACATAAGCCAGAATGTGTTGGCGAGGTCTGGACAATCGTGCTGCGCGGAGCGACGAGCCAGTGAAAGCGCTCAGATTGTGGTAGCAGGCCGATGGGGCCGCTTCCCTCCTTGCCGTAGCAGACCTGTAGCAGGTGTTCAAGCTGTTGTTGGATGGTTGAGAAATCTAGCTGAGGGGCAAGTGCGCCCAGGCGCTGTTGGTCCAGGTGTAGGAGTGCACCCAGGAAGCGGCTCGTGCGGCAGAATAGAATGATACCTACGTTAATGCACTCACCACGCTCGACATAAGGTACGACGCGGATGATGGCGTAATCATATGAGCTGGTCGCGGGCACGCAAAGCCTCCTCTACAAAAATATGTGAATGTGCCAGGCGATCTAGCAGATAGTCGAGGTAGGCTGCACGATGAGCGGCGGGGTTGGTGAAATCTGCATCATGCGCCAGCCAGGCATCAGGGATCAGGCTGATAATATTTTGCAGCGTTGTTGCTGTTAGCAGCGCCTTTAACGTCTGGTCAACTTCTGGCAATACGTTTGCCGCTGGCAATAGGACATGATTTCTAATTGCGGCGAAGGGGAGCTGGCTACGTTCCATATAGTTGGCGTTGACGTGATGGAAGTAGAGCGAGGCACCATGATCGATCAGCATCAGACGGCGATGCCACCAGAGCATATTCGTATTGCGCGGCGTCCGATCGACATTTGTTACATACGCATCGAACCAGACAATTGATGATGCCAGTAACGGCTCTAGCGAAGCAGCGTCAAGAGCATCGAAGGCCAGAGAGCCCGGCAAGAAATCAAGTGCCAGGTTGAGGCCTGCGCTCGCCTTGAGCAGGTTCTGAATCTCAAAATCTGGTTCTGAACGGCCAAGCACTGGATCAAGTTCCATGAAGACGATCTCTGGTACTGGCAATCCCAGGGCACGAGCGATCTCGCCCGCAACCAGTTCAGCAATTAACGCCTTCAATCCCTGCCCTGCGCCCCGAAATTTGAGCACGTAGAGTCCATCATCATCTGCTTCAACGATTGCCGGGAGCGAGCCACCCTCACGCAAAGGAGTTACATAACGCGTTGCAGTAATTGTTCTCAGCATGACATTATTGTAGCACACAGGTTATTCGTAAAGGGAATTCTTAAGCAGCTTTTACGAATTGTTCCTTGTCGCGATTTCGCTGAGCGATCCTCATCCATGGCAGTTCGACAACCCGATAAAACACATAACAGACCGGTATTATTACCAGTAATACACATAAACAATATAAAATGTATGCTGAAGAAAAGCGCAGGTGAGAAGCATTGATGATCTTATCTTTAAGTAATAGAAGGATAGGAATATGCCAGATATAGAGGCTGTAAGACATCTGTCCCAGTCCGCGTATCCATTTGCCATCGAAGAGCATTTTCAATCCACGTTCACCAAATAAAACGGACGTGACGCATAAGCCGTAGCCCAGGGAATAACCCATTTCGCACAACCAGTTATGTACTCCAATATATGGACGCAAGAAGGATAGAGCGGGGAAAATGCTAAAGATAGACATAAAGAATAGTAGTAAGATGCCGGTACCCCAGAGCCAGAAACTGGCGCGGTTAATATGGCGACTTAAGGCAAACTCTAGAGAGGCACTCCTGGTGTAAACATAGAGAGTACATGCCAACATACCGATGGCAAAATCCTCAAAATATTTTCCTGATGATCCATAAATGATCAGGAGTATTTTATCGAGTATGGAGCGAGGCACTAAAAATGACTCGGTAGGATGCATCTCATAGTAGCGTCCGATGTAGCGTGTGCCGAGTCCCCATAAGACCATTACAGCCAGGCAACAGATTATGAGCTTCAATCTACTTTGAGGCGAACTACCGTGTCTGACGACCCATGCAAAAGCGAGTGCCACCAAAGGTAGCAGCATATAGTATTGCCATTCGACAGCGAGCGTCCAGAATGGACCATTAATATGCTGATATGTCAATGGAGCGTCCATCAAAAAAGTAAGGAAGAGAAGTAATTGTTTCAAGTGGTCCAGGTGTAGATATTCAGGATATTCCAGTAAAATGAGTAGGAACAGTGCGACATAATAGCCAGGTAAAATACGCAGTGCACGTCTGAAATAGAAGGTACGTATCGAGGGCCATTGTTTCTCGAAAAGCATTGCTTTTGCGTAGGGCATGAAAAGTAAAAAACCGGATAGTACAAAAAAGAGCGTCACACCTGACCATCCTGCCAGACCTAGAACGCCGCCTATTCTACCAAATGCGCGGCTTAATCCATATTTTTGGTTCATAAAGTAATTAATGTGATATGATATCACGCTCAGGCACGCTATAGCGCGTACACCATCAAGAACAGTGATTGTTTTTTTCGTTACCATGCTTTGTACGGCTCCCTTAAAATAAAAGATCTCCAGAACTGTTTGATCGCTCATCTCTAAAGGACAGTATTAATATCCGTTTTCTAATAATAAGAGAAAATTATCTATTTATTATATTGATAGATGATGTACAGACTTCTTTCTAGCTCATTTAGCATCTTTCTGCTTTTACCAACTATACAAACGCTAAAACAGCAAATTTGGTAACAACAGATGACTTTTGTGTATGCTCTACCAATGAGTGATGGTTGATAATCCACTTCATTCCTAATCCACATTTGTCAGTTATCGCGTATACTATATAGGGCAAATTTATGAAAAAACAAAGGAGTATTGTATGCAATATAGAGCATTGGGCCGGACAGGCTGGAACGCTTCAGAGATGGGTTTTGGGGCCTGGGCCATTGGTGGAGATGCCTGGGGGACAACGGACGATAAAGAAGCCATAGCAGCACTGCATAAAGCTATCGAGCTAGGTGTAAATTTTATTGATACCGCCGACGTTTATGGCAACGGTCATTCTGAGCAACTCATTGCGCAAGTGCGTAAATCGCATAGTGAGAGGCTTTTTATCGCGACCAAGGCTGGAAGGCGGCTTAATCCACATATTGCGGCAGGTTATAATCGAAAAAACCTGACAGAATTTGTTGAGCGTAGTCTGCAAAATCTCCAGATGGAGGCGCTTGATCTCCTCCAACTCCATTGTCCGCCGAGCGAGGTCTACGACAATCCCGAGGTTTTTGCTATTCTAGATGACCTGGTTCAACAGGGCAAGTTGCGTAATTATGGTGTCAGCGTGGAGAAGGTCGAAGAGGCGCTCAAGGCGATTCGTTATCCCAACCTGCAAAGTGTGCAAATCATCTTCAATATGTTCCGTTTCAAACCCGCTGAAGAATTCTTCAAGGCGGCACGAGAGCGCCAGGTTGGGGTCATTGTACGAGTTCCATTGGCAAGTGGTATGCTTACCGGGAAATTTAAACGCGATACACAATTCGATGCTAAAGACCATCGTAATTATAATCGCCATGGAGAGTCCTTTGATCAGGGTGAAACATTCTCTGGCGTCGATTATGAGAGTGGCTTAGATGCGGTCGAAGAATTACGAGCGCTGGTACCAGCGGGAGTATCGATGGCGCAGTTTGCGTTGCGCTGGATTCTGATGTTCCCAGAAGTAACGACGGTTATTGCGGGATCGAAGAATCCACAGCAGGCGGAGGACAACACCCATGCCGCTGAATTGCCGCCATTGAGTGAAGAAACCATGCGGCGTGTGCAGGAGATTTACGACAAATCTATCCGTGCACAGGTACAAGCAAGGTGGTAGAGTTATTGAGTACAAGCGTGGAAGAGCGCGAGGAAACTGCTTAACGGTGGGTGCCCTGGTGGGATCCAATGATCCCACGAGAGGTACCCAACAAACCACTTCTAGCCAACGTTAGCAACAACCATTCCGTCATCGGTAGGTTCAGAATTTGACTTTACAGGACGAGGTAAGGGAGAGGAGAGATCGAGCAGGTCATTAATATCGGATATCTGGCGTGTCAACCACATGTTGAGGTCGCTACGCTCCACAGCCTGCCGGGCTATCTGAGCCTTTACACGGCGTTCTTCAGGCGACAAAGTGAGCGCTTTGTACAAAGACTGTGCCGTCTCTAAAACATCTGTCGGCGAAGTGGGGATCGAACCCTTACCTAATTGCTGGAATGCGCCAGCCGTACGCGAAAGTACAAGTACACCATTGGACTGATTGACGACTGGTCCCTCTTTGGCGACCAGATTCATACCATCAACAATCGGATTGACGAGCAGCACATCATAATACTGCATTGCAGCGAGAGCGCGTGTCCGGTCATTATCCGCAAAAGCGGTGATCGGTGTCCACTCTTCCGTACCATATTTATTGTTAATCTCTTCAATGAGCGCAAACACGTCACCTGAGTAACGTCGATAAGCAGGCAATGTTTGACGAGAAGGGACCAGGAAGGCCAGGAAAGCGACCTTACCATGGAGGTCCGGGCGTTTTTCGAGGACGTAATCATATGCCTGGAAGCCTCGAATGATATTTTTCGTTGGTTCCAGACGATCTACACGCATAATAGTATGCTCGCGTAAAAGCGGCTTAATCTTTTCAGCAGCTCTCTTGCCAGCAGCACTATTAACGACGCGGCGTTCCTCGGTCACAGAAATGGAGATGGGATAGGCGCGAGCACGTGTGCAATGCCCTTGCCACCAGACCGCACCTTCTTCAAAATCGACAACAGCGCCGTCCAGGAGGGTACGTGCACCTTCCAGAAAATTGCGTGCATCACGCTCGGTCTGGAAGCCGACAATATCATTTCCTACCAGGCCGCTATAGATAGCCTGGGCAATATTGCTGGGCAAAAAGTGCCAGCAACGGACATCGGGCCAGGGGATGTGAATGAACTGCTGAATAATGATCGAGGGATGTTGCTTGCGAATCATTGAGGAAACCAGGTAGAGGTGATAGTCATGTAACATCACCACTGGCATCGTCTCTTCACGATCAACTTCGGCATTCACGGCGTCAGCGATGGCCTGATTGGCTACACAATAGCCATTTGTCCAGGCGTCCTGCCATTGCAGGTTCGCTTCCTGATCCTGAGCCGGATCATACAAGTAATGTTGTAGAAACCACAATAATTCGTTACTAATCTTCTCATAATGCTTGCGGTATGCAGCTTTTGAGATGGTTACGTAGCGCAGCTGCATATCTTGCCCACGTAAGGGAGACTGGAGCAATCCTCCATGCTGCTCTGCCTCTTTCACGGCAACCCGATCGCCCTCCGTCATTGTCATGGCAACCCAGGTAACATTCATGCTGTTGCCAGCATCGATTAAAGCGGTTACCATACCTCCAGCACCACGACGCGGCTTCAGCTTTTTATCTTTGCTAACCTGATATTCAACTGGTCCACGATTTGACGCAATGATGAGGCGGCGAGCATGCATCAACTGCGGAGGATGGACATCTGTCGTCATCCGCGAAGGCATGTGTTTATCCTTTCTAACAGGTGCTTTCTGTCGCTATCATAAGATCATGCAATGCGCATAATCCTTACGGGGACATTGTATATATTCCCATATGATGTGCCTGATACAGAAACACCTCAGACCACTAGTAGACGATACGCAAGGCCTCCATAGTAATGTTACCATACAATAAGGCAAAATTCCTAGGAACCAGTGATCCGGTGTGGTGCAACCTGGCTCACTCTATTATAATGCTTTGGAAGAGAAAAAGGTTTCTCTTCTTGAGAACACGAACAGATGTACACAAAGGGACTCAATCCAGCGCAAATTTCCTTGCCTATAGAGGTTTTAGATGGTTCAAGGATGTTATGTATGGGAAAAGAAGGGTACATTAGTACCGTCCTCTCTCCCTTTGGGGCAAATAAACGTTTTAATTAATGAAATAGTGGGCAAATATAAACGCGTGGGGCGCATTTCGATAAAGGCATATTGGCTGATTGAAACAACTTGTTCTATCACCCATAACTACCTGTACCCCTGTTAAAACTTGCGAATAAAGAATGCACATGCTAGAATGCCCTGCGAGAACCAGAAAAGTATACCATTCTGCCGGAGCAGCAGCAGAGTCGAGAGGAGCGCACATTGGAAGAAAAGACAGGCAGGAAGTGGCTTTGGCGCATTTTAGATTTCATCAATCCACTACGCGACCCTAGCCTGACAGTGGCCGCTGTACTGACATTCATTGAAGAAGTTGGGCAACGTGACATCTGGTATTGGATTATCGTCATTGCGCTCGTCAACTGGCTAGCTGTACGCGGTGTAGTATGGCTGATTGTCAATTTTACTTTTGCGTCTACGTTTATTGGTCGTCGCATGTTATGGGCCATCAGAAATCCACGTCTGGCATGGCGTATTCTGGATGCAGTTGGACATGAAGAAATCGTAATCGGTGGCTTGCCCGCCCTTAACGAGAGTATGATGTTGCAGGACGGAACCTCTATTATAAGCCCTGCGCTCACTGCCAGTGGTATTCATATCCTTGGAGAGCTACCGGCAGGAACCGAACTTCCAGTTCTGGGTATGCCCAATGGGCAGATGACTGCCGATCTCTCCTCCTTCGCCGGAACTGGCTTTTTCCCAGGAATCGCTGGCAATAATACGTTCCCCGGCACCAGTAGTTTCGGAAACCAACAAAGCTTCCCCAACAACTATGTCAGTCAACAAAGCACTGATGGGTTGCCACAGAGCTTTCCACAGCGACCTTCTGAAGAAGAGGAGCGTCTGCGTCAACAACTGGCAGCTTATGTACGTCTTATGGATGACTGGATTCAATTCACAGAAGAGAAGTGGCGTACCGTTAGTGATAGCCAGCTTGGTTGGAAGCCTCTGCGTGGACGTTGGAATAGTTGGGACGACATCTTCCAGGATGCCTATGCTGCAAAAACATCTGATCCCATGGCACAAGCTGCCCAGGCTGCCGGAGACGCAACCGCGCGACGTTATGATACCTCCAAGGATAAGGGTTCAGCAGCTTCAGCAGTTGCTTGCTTTATGCGCGATATGATGACGTTGCGGCGAGGTATAGAGATGATGCAGCAACAGGCGACAGATGCACGGGTGAATACCTCAAATCGGCATACAACAACCGATCCTCAAGCACGCATCAACAGGCGCTTTGATGGTGGCAATAATGGCTCCATGCTTAATGGTTCAAGTGGCATTACCCCGCGCAATTCGCTTATCCGGCGCCCAGCACAGATTTTTGTGGACGCAGACTCGGAGAAATAGGATAAATCATGTATATGTATCCTCCCCGCCTTGTTCATGTGCGCCCAGAGTTAGACCGCATGGCCGCATATATTCCTGGCGAGTCATTGGAGACTTTTAGCGCACGAACAGGCATACCGGAGCAGCAACTTATCAAATTAAATAGCAACGAAAGCCCCTATGGGCCTGCTCCGCAGGTTCTTCAAGCTCTCGGTGATCATAATAACTATAACAATTATCCTGATACTGAATCAACCGCTTTGCGGCAAGCTCTTTCTGAATATACCGGAGTTGATCGGCGCTCTATTGTTATCAGCCATGGCAGCAACGAATTAATCAACTTGCTCTGGCACATCTTTCTTTCAGTTGGCGACAATATTATTTGTTGTCCGCCAACATTTTCGCTCTACACGTTCATCACTACGTTCTGCGGAGCTTATGTGCTGGAAGTGCCACGTACGATGGATTATGAGGTCGATGTTGAAGGTGTCCTGATGGCTATGACGCCTGAAACGAAGATGATTGTGCTCTGTTCGCCTAATAATCCTACCGGCAACCCCATCTGCGAAGAGGATGTGCTTGCCTTGCTTGAAACCGGGCGCATCGTCGTCGTCGATGAAGCTTATGTGGAGTTCTCCGATCATCCAAAGGGACTGGCTCATCTGGTTGAAAAACATAAAAACCTCATCGTGATGCGCACATTCAGCAAATGGGCCGGCCTGGCTGGCTTACGCATCGGCTATGGGATCTTCCCCGAGTGGATCGTTACCTATATGCGGAGAGCACAATGTCCCTTTGAAGTCAACGTCGCCGGCCATCTGGCTGCGATTGAGACACTCAAATACCTGGATTATACACTGAATAAAGTACAACTCATTAAGAATGAACGAGAACGTCTTTTTAGCGTATTATCCAGCTTTCCCTATCTAGAACCCGTTCCCTCACAAGGCAACTTTATCCTGAGCCGCGTGTGCGAAGAGGACGTGAAAATGGAGCGTATCCGTACCACTGTTGAAGCACATGGTATCTTGCTCCGTTATTTCAATCACCCCTACCTGAGCAACTTCATGCGCGTAACTGTTGGTCTTCCCGAACATACTGACCTTTTACAGCACGCATTATCAAAGATTGAAGCCTGGTAACAATCTGGTAACGTTCAAGCAATCGTGGGTAGGAGCGTCTGCTCCTACCCGAACTCTTACAGTCTTACCTCTTACGGATAGACACCACGCATCTCGGTCGCCTCAGCGACGCGAGCTACAGCGAGCAAGTATGCGCCCATGCGCAAATTTGTATCCTGCTCCCTGGCCTTTTGACGTGTTGCATAATAAGCTCTTGTCATAATTGTTTCAAGACGTTCATTAATCTCAAGCTCGTCCCAGAAGAACCGTTGCAGATCCTGAACCCATTCAAAGTAGCTGACGGTCACCCCACCAGCATTCGCCAGGATGTCAGGTACAATCGTCACCCCTTTATCGTAAAGAATAGCCTCGGCACCCGGTGTAGTAGGGCCATTAGCAGCTTCAATAATCAGGCGAGCCTTAACGCGTGCGGCGTTGCGTTGCGTCAATTGATTTTCCAGTGCAGCGGGGATAAGAATATCAGTAGGAAGTTCCAATAATTCAGCATTTGTCACGCGCTCAGTACCGGGTAGGCCACTCAGATTGCCATGTTCCTTTGAGTGGCGGAGTGCGGTATAAACATTGATGCCGGATGGATTATAGATCCCACCTTTGATATCGCTCAAAGCAACAATCTTGCAACCGAAATCCGCCAGCAAGACGAGCTGTTACGCTACCAACATTACCGAAGCCTTGAATTACAACAGAACAGCGCTCAGGAAGCATGTTCAGATCTTTCAATGCCTCACGTGTTACAATCTGCACGCCACGCGCTGTTGCCTCCAGGCGACCTTCGCTTCCACCAATCGCTAGTGGCTTGCCGGTGATCACGGCTGGTACAGAGTAGCCCTGGTGCATGGAATAGGTATCCATCATCCAGGCCATCACCTGCGGATTAGTATTCATGTCAGGAGCGGGGATATCGCTATTGGGACCCATAATAATGGAAATCTCAGTCGTATAGCGGCGTGTCATACGTTCGAGTTCGGTACGAGACATAGTGTGAGGATCACAGATGACGCCGCCTTTCGCGCCGCCAAAGGGAATTCCCGCCACAGCACATTTCCAGGTCATCCACATCGCCAGGGCACGCACTTCGTCCAGCGACACAGCAGGGCTGAAGCGAATGCCTCCCTTTGCGGGACCACGATTAATATTATGCTGTACCCGATAGCCTGTAAACATCTCCACATCACCATTGTCCATGCGCACCGGGAAATTGACAATTAACTCACGTTTAGGCTTACGCAATATAGCACGCATTGCTTGTGATAGTCCAAGACGTTCGGCAGCTTCATCGAACTGAGCAACCGCCACATTGTAAGGATTCTCGATATCAATAGCCATTTGTAAAAACCTCCATGGTAGTGGCCTGTCATAGGCCTTTATGCAACATTGCAAAAAAGCTTCGTCGCCTTCCTGCCTCCCTATCCACCACCATTCTTTCTATGTACAGAATAACAGAACATAGGAAAACCCGCCAGTTTCCAGGCGGGCTTTCCCAGTGATTTCTATTAGTATTATAGCATCCCTACGCTCTTGTGTCCTGCCTTTTCTTGTCCTGAGCATTGAAGTCCGCTTTTTCGATTTGCTTTTCAATACTTCGATAAGACAAACGAAGGATGAGGGAACCAACTGCTGGTTTCAGTTAGTATTATAATGATCGTATTATACTGTAGTTTCCAGATAATTTCCGTTGTTATCGAATGGTGAACCTTTGCTAAACGTTATGCAACGCTCACCGGGCTACTGAGAAAAGAAGAGAGGCAGAATAAAGGCTATGCAGGAAGCTTCTGTAAAAAATCAAGTCGCGATTGTCACTGGCGCGGGACAAGGAATTGGACGTTCAATCGCTCTCCGCCTGGCACAGGATGGTATGCATGTCACGGTGGCCGATATTCGTGGTGAGCAAGCCGAAGCGGTTGCCGATGAAATCCGCGCCACGGGGCAGCAAGCGCTTCCCTTGCGAATTGATGTTGCCAGTGCTTCTGATCGAGCGGGTATGTTTGAGGCGACACTGACTCAGTTCAAACGCCTTGATACATTGGTAAACAACGCAGCAATTCAGCGCATCGTGCTCCCATTAGATGTGACCGAAGAACAATGGGATGCAATGATGAATGTGAATGCCAAAGCCGTGTATTTCTCCTGTCAGCTTGCATTACGGTATATGCTTCCTCAACGGAGCGGACGGATTGTCAATCTTGCCTCAATAGCCGGGAAGATGGCGAGTACGATCTATCATCCAGTCTATAATGTCAGTAAAGCCGCTGTCATCGCCATGACAAAGACATTTGCCCACGCTACCGCGACGCAGGGCATACGCGTGAATGCTGTTTGCCCCGGCGTGATTGATACGGCAATGCAGGAACTGGTCGATCGTGAGATCTCACATGTTACAGGACAGTCACCATCGGAGGTGCGAGCAGAGCGTTCAAAGGCTGTGCCTATGGGTCGACTTGGTGATGGTGATGATGTCGCAGCGGTCGTCTCCTTCCTGGCTGGTCCAGATTTAAGATATATGACGGGACAGTCTCTCAATGTCTCAGGTGGCATGGTTACGTATTAGACGCTTCAAGCGTTTCCCACCAATTGTATTTGATCAGGTGCTGGTCATTGACGGAAGCTGGATGGCCCGTTCAAGAAATGAGGTAAGGCGCAATTCCATCGCAAGGATCTCGCTATTGCACTGCAACTGGCACACGCATACAACGTCTCCTTACCACTAACAGCGATTGTCGACCAGTTGTTTACCACGCTTGTTGCACGTCAGCAAGGCAGATTGGATCATTCTGCCCTCCTCACCGTTATCGAAACCTTATCAAATCATCAGCTCTATATCCATAGAGAAAGATTTCATAGACAAACGCTGAGCGGTAGGACTATAATGCATGGTGTAATAATAACGCTGTTCAACGACGAACAAGAGGTTTCGCACATGCAAATTCGTATCATTGGTGCGCCTATGGACCTGGGTGCAGATCGGCGTGGGGTTGATATTGGTCCAAGCGCAATTCGTTATGCTGGACTCAGCGACCAGCTACGCCGCCTTGGTTATACCATTCGTGACATAGGGAATATTGTCGTTCCTCAACCCGAAAGCCAGACCGAGGGCAATCCCCAACTCAAATATCTTGAACCTATCGTGCAAGCATCGAAAGAGTTAGAGCGTATTGTTGGCCTGGCCCTGGCTGATGGAGAGTTTCCGCTTATCTTAGGAGGCGATCATAGCATTGCCCTCGGTTCAATCAGCGGTGTAGTAAACAAGCATAACTCGCTGGGAGTCATCTGGATCGATGCTCACCCTGATTTCAACACGGCTGAGACCAGCCCTTCTGGCAACATTCATGGCATGATTCTGGCTGCGCTGACTGGATTGGGCGATAGTCGTCTGACGGCGGTCGGTGGTTCGACCCACAGGCTCAATCCGGCGCATATTGCAATCGTCGGCGCGAGAGACATTGATAAAGGTGAACGGGAACTGCTCACGATGCATCACGTTCATGTGTTCACGATGTCTGATATCGATCGTAATGGCATTTCTGAGATCATGGATCAGGCCATTGCCGTGGCAGGACAGAATAACAATCCCATCCACCTCAGCCTCGATATGGACGCGCTGGACCCACGCGAAGCTCCGGGGGTAGGTACGCCGGTACGCGGTGGCCTCAGTTATCGTGAAGCGCATCTGGCAATGGAGATGATCGCGGCTACACAGCAGCTCTGCTCGATGGACGTTGTGGAAGTCAATTCCATTTTGGATCGTGAAAACGCAACAGCACTCCTCGCTGTTGAGCTGATTCTTTCGGCGTTGGGCAAAAAGATTTTCTAAGCCTATTGGCAATAAGCAGCTATATTCTTGTTTTCACTGTAGCATCCGGACGCAGCAGGACGTATACTATTAGAAACAGAGAGAAAAGGCTTGTAATCAAGCCCCTATATTGTGCGCGAATATTTTCGTCGCAAGCAATCAGTTTCGAACACATTATGAAAGGCAGGATAAGGTAAGGAGCAAAGAGGCCACTTATCGTCAAAAAAGATGGAACCAAAAGAACTTTTTATGAACGGTGAGTTCACACCCACCGAAAAAGGCTTTATTTCCGTGCGCACACACGCCTTTGCGTACGGTACGGCATGCTTCGAAGGCATTCGTGGTTATTGGAATGAGGAAGATCAACAAGTTTACCTGTTCCGCCTTCACGAGCACTACGAACGCCTGCTGAATTCGTGTAAAATTCTTAAGATACAGCTACCATACACTGTTGATGAGCTGGCTGATATCAGTATAGAATTAGTCAGGCGCAATGGTCAGCGCGAAGATGTTTATCTGCGTCCCGTTGCTTACAAAAATAGCCCTGTGATCGGCGTCCGGCTTCACGATCTGGAGGATAAGTTTCTCCTCACATCGGAACCTATGGGCAATTATGTTGAAATAACGGGTTTGCAGTGTGGTGTGTCATCATGGAGACGCATCGACGATAATGCATTACCGGCACGTGCCAAGATTTGCGGGGCTTATGTCAATTCGGCATTTGCCAAGACAGAGGCTATGCAAAACGGCTTTGACGAAGCTATTATGCTTACTAACGAAGGCCATGTCTCTGAGGGTAGTGCGGAAAACATCTTCCTCGTGGAGAACGGTGAGCTTGTCACACCATCTCCTTCCGAGAATATTCTGCTTGGTATCACGCGTGATACGGTGATGCAGGTTGCACAACGCGAGTTGAATCTTACGACTCGTGAGCGCCAGATAGACCGCACCGAACTTTATGTTGCAGATGAGGTCTTCCTCTGTGGAACGGGTGCGCAGGTTGCACCAGTTATTGAGATAGATCGCCGTCCTGTTGGTACGGGAAGCGTTGGTCCAATTGGACAGCAGTTGCAGGATCTCTACTTCGACATTGTGCGTGGTAAACATAACACATATAAAGACTGGTGCACACCAGTCTATGCAGGGGTTCCCCAGCATACATAAAAGCGGAAGTTTCAGATATAGAGAGCGATGCAGCTATTTTTCTGAAAGATAGCTGCATCGCTCTCTTCATTTAGACACGTCCTTTGTATAATTGCACCTGACAAGAAAGAGTAGTGGTTATACACATTCTTTTATGTTCCCATTTTGCCCTTGACAATCTTACTTTTACAGGATAAACTTCTCATGATGGTTATGGGAGCGTTCCCATAATTAGTACAACACGTTGGACGGACAGATGTACGTAACTTAGCAAGGAGGCTTTCATGTTACAAAAACCTTTTTCGCATTGTGTTTCCGACCTTACTTCAACGGTGCGCATGTTGACGGTATCACTTCTCATCATGCTGGCAGTGTTCTTAGCAACGGCAGCACCAACGCAAGCCGCGCCAGCGGCAAGTACATGCACAGCTTATGGCTCAATAACGATGGGCAAGTACTGGCTCAATAACAATCTGTGGGGGCAGGGATCTGGCTCCGGGTGGCAGTGCATCTGGAATAACTCGGTCTCCGGCTCAACAATTAGTTGGGGCACAAATTGGAACTGGTCAGGTCAATCAAACTCAGTGAAATCGTATGCCAGTTCAGTGCTAGGATGGCATTGGGGCTGGAAAATAGCAGGTACGGGCCTGCCAGTAAGGCTTTCCGCTGGTCATAACATTAATACCAGTTGGAATTTTAGTGTATCGGGTTCAAGCTCATTGGACGTTTCCTACGATATGTGGTTGCATACCATTTCAAACCCAACCTATAGCAACACGCCTTCGGATGAGGTGATGATCTGGGATTATCATAATAACGGAGTGGGACCAGTAGGCTCCAGGGTGGCAACGGTTAGTCTTGATGGAACAACCTGGGATCTGTATGAAGGAAATATAGGATGGGAAGTACATTCCTTCGTTCGCAGAACAAACACCACTTCGCAGTCATTGAACATAAAGGACTTTCTCAACTACCTCACTTCCTACCGGGGATTAAGTAGTTCCAAGTACCTCAATAGCATTGAGTCAGGCACAGAGGTATTTGTTGGGACCGGACAACTCAACGTAAACTCCTATTCGGTGAACATCAGTTAATATTGTAGAGCGAGACAGAATGTAGTAACGTTACCTTGCTTCTACTTTTCATATCGTGAGTAGAAGCAGGGTAAATTAGATCGTTTGCAGGTGAATTAGCCAGGATCTCCATCGACTTCATCCTTCTCTTCTAAAGGAAAATGCTCGTGACCATTTTCGACAAAATTTAATGCCTCATAGAGCCAGTGTAGATACGTTTTCTCAAATTCGATCGCGAACTGAGTAATTAAACGAAAATAAGGGATCGCCTTCGCTTTCAGCAGCATAGGGATTATGGCGCTTGCCTCCATGCGGAAACGCTCCTTGCACAGGAATAAATTGCGTACTCTGGCGATAGGTGAGTAGCCGCATCTCGTGGTTGCTAATACCCATGCGCAAATTTTGTGCCAGGTCACCCGGAACTGCAAAAGTACCAAATAACACTTTAAGCAGCAATTCATCGCGCATTTGAAACACATCGGGCGGTTGAGCCTGCCACTTATGGAGAGCAACACGACCTTTATCAGTCATGGAGTAGACCTTACGATCTGGTCGTGCGTCTTGCTCCTCACGCCGCATATCCACCCAACCCAGTTCTTCCATACGCCGTAATTCTTTATAGATCTGGCTGTGGGCCGCGCCCCACATAGCTGCCAACATATGATCAAACAAGCGCTTAATATCGTAGCCAGACAGCGGTCCCCAGAAAGCAAGTAAGCCTAGAATACCATATGTAATTGGATAGGCTTCATTCCGCTCCATATTGCCTCCTCATAACTCCGAAATTTCAAAGCGAGGAAAATATATGACTTGAAGTCATATTTCCTCTTGACATAGGCTATTATATCACATTATACTAGAGGCAGAAGATATGACTTGAAGTCATATCAAATAGAAATACAGGCACAAATAAGAAAAGTTGGTTTGCCCGTTTTTCTAAGAAGAAAGGAAATCACTCATGGGACAGATTCACGTTAAGGCCAATGCCCTGCTCAATGCGCGTTCAGAGGATGTTTATGCGACTATAGCGGACTATCGTCATGGTCATCCTAGCATCCTGCCAGAAAATTTTTATGATTTACAAGTTGAGCAAGGAGGGTATGGGGAGGGCACAATCATACGTTTCAAGATGAAGGTGCTGGGAGTAGAGCAGGCATTTCATCAGGTCGTAAGTGAGCCAGAGCCGGGACGGGTGCTGGTTGAGCGGGATATTGACGCGGCACAAAATATCGTTACAACATTTAGCGTCACGCCAGTAGAGAACGATCAGAAGTCGCAGGTCGAGATTGATACAACGATGAATACGAGTCCGGGTCTGGCCGGGATAGTTGAACGTATTGTCGTTCCTATTATCAATCCGAGACTTTATGCAAAAGAGCTGAAACTGCTTGAGGCGGTTGCGCAGAAAAAAGGCAATTCTGTTGTCGCATCGCATCAATAATTTAAGAGCGAAGTCTAATTTGATTGATGTGGTTAACGAACAAGATATTCACAAAGACATAAAGAAACGCTACTCATTGACATTCGAGCCTTAAGAAGTAGCGTTTCTTTATAATAAGTACAGAAAGCGAAATTTTGGATTAGCGCTTTGTGTACTGTGGAGCCTTACGAGCACGCTTCAGGCCTGGTTTCTTACGTTCCTTCATACGAGGGTCACGTGTAAGATAGCCAGCTTTACGCAGGCCCGCTTTAAATTCGGGATTCATGCGTACAAGAGCACGTGCCAGAGCGTGACGGATGGCACCCGCCTGGCCGGTGGTCCCGCCGCCTACGACACGCACGGTTATTGTATAAGTATCGCCAAGATCGAGTGCCCGGAAAGGAGCAGAAATGGTTGCCTTATGCGTATCGCGGGTACCAAAATACGCCTGGACACTTTTACCGTTGACGGTGATATTGCCATCACCATTGGGGAAGAGGCGCACGCGGGCTACAGCCGTCTTGCGCCGTCCCATACCATAATAATACTCACCTTTGATGGTTTCGGCCAAGGTAGGTTTCTCCTCTTCTTTACTTTGCCTCATCCGACTGCTTTAACAAAGCCTCCGGGCCAGTCCAGAGAACTGGTTTTTGGGCCTCATGCGGATGAGTTGGGCCAGCATAGATCTTCAAGCGACCCATGATATCTGTCCCCAGACGATTGTGCATCACCATGCCGCGTACAGCATGCTCAAGTGCGCGCTCAGGATGTTTTCCTTCCAGAGTCTGACGAAGAGTAATCTTCTTCAAACCACCGGGATACTGCGTGTGGTGATAGTAAATCTTCTGATCCAGGCGACGGCCAGTCACAGCGATCTTATCCGCATTGATTACAATCACAAAATCTCCACAATTTAGATGTGGGGTAAACATTGGTTTATGTTTTCCACGCAAGATCTGCGCGATCTGCGTTGCCACACGACCAAGCACCTGTCCCTCGGCATCGATGACATACCAGTTGGGTTGCAGATCAGCGGCCTTGGCGCTATATGTCTTTATCATCGTTCGTAACTCCAAACTTCTCAGAATAATCAACCCGTACCAGACACAGCCCATGTGATGGGGCAGCGGAACCAGGGTGGGTTTTCTCCGCACGTTGCACAATAACAGCAAAATCATCCAGATAGAGACGTTTCTGTCCTACCAGTAGCAGGGTGCCAACCATCCTGCGAACCTGTCCTGTAAGAAAGGCATCTGCGGTAAAATCACAATAAATGAGTGCATCTTGACGTATGCAACGTGCCTCAATCATCGTACGAATACAATGATGTGGCCCTGGTTTTGTCGGATTAGTGTCGTCGGGGCTATGCCCAAAGGCACCAAAGTCCTTGCGCCCCAGCAAATGCTGACAGGCCGCATGCATCAGATCGTCATCTAACATGCGTGGGTAATGATACGTGTAGCGAGCATGTAATGCAGTTGGTGCCTTATCGTTCCAGATTGTGTAGCGATAAGAGCGACTCAATGCACTAAAGCGAGAGTGAAAGCGTTCATCTACTTCGCTTGCCCAACGGATCACCACAGTATTGGGTAGGTAAGCATTCAGAGCACGTTGCCAGATCTGAGGTTTCAGGTGTGACCCGGTCTTAAAATTTATGACCTGGCCACTCGCGTGGACCCCGGCGTCGGTACGCCCTGCTCCGTTTACTACGGCAGGCTCACCTGATATGCGAGCAATTGCCGCCTCAAGTGTTCCCTGGATCGTTGGTCCGTGACTATCGGGCTGACGTTGGAAGCCATGATAATCGGTGCCATCATACTCAATACCACACGCAATATTCATCGCTACATAAACTATACGAGAGCTATCTGCGCAATTTCAGCAGCATCGCCTTTACGCCGTCCCAGTTTTGTGATGCGTGTATAGCCACCGTGACGTGTTGCATAGCGAGGGGCCAGTTCGTCAAACAGTTTCTTGACTACCAGCTCATCAGGTAATGCGCTTAGAATTGTACGGCGGGCATGAAGTTCAATGACCATTGCCTGATATGCAGCTTCCAATGCGCGTTCAGCCTCATCTTCATTAGAGAAGATGCGCAACAATTCCTCGCGACGACCTTTAAGCTTATCTTCTAGAAACTTGCGCCCTTTAGGAGTCAAAGGAGCCTTTAACTGCTGAGCGCGTTCCTCATTTGTATCCACGGTCTTCTTCAGAGAGAAGCGACCACGGCGTGCGAATGCCAGAATCTGATCAGCTTTTTCGGCGTCCGTGACAATGGAAGCCAGGTACTGTCGGGAAGCGGTGTGACCATTCACTGCAGTGCTAATTAATTTTTCAACTTCGCCACGGATAGCATTTGCACGTGCCTCCGTGGTTTGTATACGATCGTACCGGATCAGGCCTGCCATCATGTTGCGCCGAGCAGAACGACGGCGCGGCTCAGGCATGCCCATCCGATTACCAGCAATTCGATGCCTCAACTTAGTCCTCCATTTCGTGATCGTCGTCCATATCGGCTCCGACGGCGCTGGTACGTGGATTTGGCAGGAAGTTACGAACGAGCAACCGTTCGCGTAGTTCCTGTAAACTCTTCTCACCGAAGTTACGCACACCCAGCAAATCTTCCTCGTTCATTGAAAGCACCTGGCCTACCTTTGTAATGTTACTGCGTTTGAGACAGTTGTAGGCACGCACGGAGAGATCCAGTTCCTCGATGGGAGTATCATAGATCGTCTTCGGGATGGGCAAGCTGCTCAAGGGAGCCTTTTCAGGTTCAGGCAAGGAGGCGCGATAGTTGGCGAGCAATGTAAAGTGGCGCACCAGGATATCTGCACTTTGGCGCAGCGCCTCATCAGGAGTGATCGTTCCATCCGTAGTGATATCAAGAACAATTTTATCAAAGTTTGTCATCTGCCCTACACGGGTATGCTCAACGGTGTAGTTTACCTTTTGCACGGGGGTGTAGATGGCATCGACTGGAATGACCCCAATAGGCTGATCTTCTTTCGAATTGGCAGGAACGTAGCCCCTACCGGTTTCGACGACCAGTTCCATATCGAGACGAGCGTTTTCATTATCAAGAGTAGCAATATGAAGTTCAGGGTTAACAATCTCTACCGTACTGGGTGCAAGAATGTCTGCCGCCGTCACTTCACGTTCGCCGCTCACTTCGAGGCGCATAGACACGGGATGATCCGAAAAGCTACGCAGGCGCAACTTTTTTACATTGAGCACAATGTCGGTTACATCTTCCAGGACATTAGCAACGTCCTGAAATTCATGTTGTACGCCTTCAATCCGTATAGAGGTCACAGCAGCACCGGGCAACGATGACAACAAAACACGCCGTAGCGCAGTACCAAGGGTCATTCCATACCCGGCCTCTAACGGCTCAATATCATAACTCGCATAATTTCCCTGTGTTTTTGTATTTTTAATGCGAGGCAGAGTAATATCTAGCAAGGTTCCAACCTGCCTTTCTTTTTCTACCAGTTTCAGTTTCAAGCGTCTGCTTGCTCATTAGTCCTGCCAGGACAAGAGAGTTAGAGGCCAGAAACAGAGGTAGTCCAAGAGTTCATCGCTCCAGAACGATCTGTTACAGGATCGCACAAGCATAGACCCGGCCCTTTTCCACACATAGCGGTGGGCGTAAGTGTAAACGCCCGGCCTCTTCTAATACGACGAGGTCAGGCATAGATCGGAAGGGTAGAGCCGATCCGATGGACTAACGCTGGTAGTATTCAACCACCATCTGTTCATCGAAGGGCAACTCAAGATCCCCTCGTGAGGGTACAGTTACGACACTGCCAGACAGTGCATTGAGATCCAGACGTAACCAGGCTGGAACCCCTTTTTGAGCCAGAAGCTTTGTACGGATCTTGAAGTACTCCAGACCTTTACTGCGTTCACGGACAGAGATAATATCATTCGGTTTTGCAATAAAAGAAGGAATATCTGTTTTGCGACCATTTACAGAAAAATGACCATGATTGACGAGCTGGCGAGCCTGTGCACGTGAATCGGCGAAGCCCAGGCGATACACCAGATTATCAAGGCGCATCTCAAGGATTTGCAGCAGATTCTCGCTTGTTTTACCAGGACGACGTGCGGCAGCATCAAAATGTCGCACGAACTGACGTTCGAGAACACCATATGTTCGTCGCACACGCTGCTTCTCACGTAGCTGCTTTGCGTAACCCGACTCTTTACGAACACGACCAGCGCCATGTTGTCCAGGACGACTGCTGTGGCGATCAAGAGTGCATTTTGTCATGCACTTGTCGCCTTTTAAGAAAAGTTTTACACCCTCACGCCTGCATAATTTGCAGACAGGTCCGGTATAACGTGCCATCTAATAAAATCCTCCTCCACGCACAACGTGGTTTGCCACGCTATACTCGACGCCTCTTGGGCGGCCTGCAGCCATTGTGCGGAATAGGTGTAACATCTGTAATCGAAGTGACGGCGAGGCCAGTCTGCTGCAATGAGCGGATAGCAGCCTCGCGACCAGAGCCGGGACCTTTGACATAGACATCGACCTGGCGCAAGCCATGATCCATTGCCTTACGAGCCGCCGACTCGGCAGTTACCTGTGCGGCATAAGGGGTGCTCTTACGGGAACCTTTAAAGCCCTGACCGCCAGCGCTGCCCCATGAGAGCACATTCCCATTAGGATCTGTGAGCGTCACAATAGTATTATTAAACGTGGCCTGAATATGTGCCTGACCACGAGGCACCGACTTGCGTTCACGGCGCCTGACCTTAGTTGCTGGTTTCTTCTTATCTGCCATGCGTGACAATACCTCCTGGCGTTACTTCTTAGCGGCTGCCTTCTTCTTGCCAGCGACCGTTCTTTTTGGACCACGACGTGTACGAGCATTGGTACGTGTTCGCTGACCATGCACTGGAAGGTTGCGGCGATGGCGCATACCACGATAACAGCTAATTTCGATCAGCCGTTTGATATTCATATCGACTTCACGACGCAGATCACCTTCGACCTTATGCTCGCGGTCAATGACTTCACGGAGGCGATTAACCTCTTCTTCGGTCAGATTCTTCACTCGAGTATCTGGATTGATGCGTGTTCGCTCAAGGATCTTGCGGCTTGTGGTCAGCCCGATCCCATAAATGTAGCACAGCGAAATCTCCACGCGCTTATCACGTGGAATGTCAACGCCGGCGATTCTAGCCATGTTTTCCTCCAGCTCCGGTTTACAGGTTCAGCAACTCTTTGAGAAACGGAACCTGCATCAGCCTATTAGCCCTGTTTCTGTTTATGTTTTGGATCTTTGCTACAGATCACCATTACCACACGATTGCGGCGGATCACTTTGCAACCATCACAACGCGGTTTCACTGAGGCGCGCACTTTCATGACTTGCCCTCCTCAAGTATCTCAATACTTAGTTTAAAAAAATTAAGACAAAGGCCCCTGGAAGCACGAAGAGCGCTCCCTCTTGCCTGGTACAGTTTTCAAAAAATGTCGATCAGAAGAAAAGGAACAGTGAAGGATGTTTCACATCACTTATCATGCTTTCACACGCCATGTGATACGCCCACGCGTCAGATCATAAGGAGATAGCACAACTCTCACTTTGTCACCCGGCACGATACGCACAAAATTCATGCGAATACGGCCCGAGAGGACAGCCAGAACCTCGTGCTGTTCGTCGATTTCAACCTTAAACATGGCATTGGGGAGGGCCTCTAAAACTTTACCCTCAACTTCAATTTCATCCTTTTTTGGCATAGCATCCTTTCCCTGGCGACGGGACTACTTCTTCTATCTTCTGTCTACGTGCTTGCAAGGATACGCAATATATGGCAGCCTCCACATATGCGCAAAGCTGTAGAGCAGTATGGGTATCATCCAACCTATCTATAAAAGCCAGACGTTTTATCTTTTCAAGGATTTTATTTCCATTCAGTTCAAAACTGAAGGTCATTCTTCCTTTTAAAAAAGTACAAAAGGGCAGCAGTAATAACTGCTGCAGCCAACTATGAATTATAGCATACTTTGTTATAAATGTCGAGAGGGTATTTAGTCCCATTACAAGGTTTCTCTCCACATTCCATAAGAGACTTGATATCTGCACATCCACGGCTGTCGATCCCATCTTTTACCCCGATCCTGGTAGCCAGTTAAAGCGTCAGGATCTCTGCATCACCCTCTGTAATCGCTACTGTGTGCTCAAAGTGTGCTGCATAGGTTCCGTCGGCGGATACAACAGTCCAGTCATCATCCAGAGCACGTGTCTCTTCTGTTCCCATAATCACCATCGGCTCGATAGCAATCACCATTCCAGGCTTCAATCTCAGCCTGGCATCAGGATCACCAGATCCAACATAATTAAGTACCTGTGGATCCTCATGCATACTACGACCGACCCCATGTCCACTGTACTGACGTACGATAAAAAAGCCTGCTCCCTCTACATGTTGTTGTATCGCTCGTGAAATATCTAGCAAGCGATTACCCACACGAGCGGCTGCAATACCACGATAGAGAGCTTCTTCCGTCACTTTTAATAAGTGTCGTACATCAGCCTTTGCAGAACCCACAGAGACGGTAATAGCGGAATCTGCATGCCAGCCCTTATAGCTAGCTGCCAGGTCGATAGTGATGATATCACCATCTCGCAGTACACGTTTACCAGGGATACCGTGTACAACTTCCTCGTTTACAGACGTACAAAGCGATGCCGGGTAACCATGATAGCCTAAAGAGCTAGACTTGGCTCCGAAACGCTTTAGAGCCTCCACAGTCATTGCATCAATATCTCCGGTTGTCACACCGGGACAAACAGCACTACGCAGTTCTGCAAGTACTTCCGCCACGATATGACCCGTTTCGCGTATCTTTTCCCGATCTTGTTTCGATCTTAGAATAGGTGCCATATGTATTTCTCTCACAAAAGAGTTTGGAGATAGTTTACGTTGCTCCTATCCCTCTTCCCTGATACGTATTTATTTAACCTTCTCAGTGATTGCACGAACCAGATCGGTATGAACCTGATCAATCGCCTGATTCCCATTGACTTCTATCAGTTTCTGATGTTTCCGGTAGTAGTCAAGCAACTGAATAGTTTCATTAAAAAAGATATCCAGCCGTTTTTGTACCGCGTCCCCACGATCGTCGGGACGTTGATACAAATCGCTTCCATCTATATCACAGCGCCCTGGTACCTTTGGCGGATTAGTATTTATGTTATATACATGCTGCTGAGCCTTGCAGATGTACCGTCCTGAAAGCCTGTGCAGTAGCATCTCACGAGGTACCAGGAGATAAACAGCACAATCCACTGCACGGCTTACATTCTGCAATCCTTTGTCTAGCGCTTGTGCCTGAGCTATTGTACGCGGGAAACCATCCAGCAATACTCCCCCGACACAATCCGCTTCCACAACGCGCTCTAGAACCATGGGTACAGTGATATCATCAGGAACCAACGAGCCACGATTTATAAACTCTTTAGCCTTCACACCAAGTTCTGTTTCCTCTGTTATCTCTTTACGGAACAGATCTCCGCTAGCAACATAACAAATTTTAAGTGCTTGAGCCAGTCTGCGTGATTGCGTTCCCTTTCCGGACCCTTGTGCACCGATCAGGACAATATTCACGTCATTCCTCCAATGGAAGTACGCAGGATAGGCCCTGCTGTACTCCCAGGCGGATGGAGATGTTACCAGAAGGGCACTAAAACGCCCGTTTCTACCCTACGAAAGAAAACCCGAGTAATTACGCATTACCATTTGCGCTTCAAGTTGCCTGACAGTATCCAGTACTACACCGACAGCGATCAGTACCGATGCTGCACTGAGCAACTGGTTACCACCCACGCGAGCAATAAATGGTAGTACAGAAAGAATACCCAAGAACAATGCACCTGCAAGCGTAACACGGTTCAGAATGTTCGTCAGATACCTATTAGTAGGCTCACCTGGACGATAACCCGGAATAAACGCACCTTGCTTTTGTAAGTTCTCTGGAATGTTCTGCTGTTGCCATACAACATACGCATAAAAGTAGGTAAAGGCGACCACTAATCCGAAGTAGATTAACCAATACCACCACTGCGTTGTATTCACCAGATAGGTGCCTACCCAGTTAGCTGTATTCTTTAGCCACGCTGTACTACTCGTTGCCAGATATTGTGAGATGACAGCCGGAAAAAGTAGCATAGACTGTGCAAAGATGAGTGGGATCATACCTGCACTATTGACCTGGATAGGAATGTAAGTCGTCTGCGCGGAACCGACAAGCATACCTCGACCAACCATACGCTTGGTTGGATATTGTACAGGTACACGTCGTTGTCCCTGATAGACATACACAATAGCAATAATTGTGATCAGGCCAATTATCAGAAACACCGCAATGCTTACAATGCCACCGCCAGTGCCACTACCCGTTGTGGCAGCAACATATCCTTGCTGTACAAACGATGGAAGGCGGCTGACGATACCAGCAAAGATAATCAGTGAGATACCATTGCCAATACCATTTTCAGTGATTAGCTCACCCAGCCAGACCAGAATCATGGTACCGCAAGTCAGCGTAATAAGAATAGTAAAGCTCTCCAGGGCATAATTCGGATCGATCAAGCTAAAGTTCGTCAACACGCCTTCTTTTTGAAAGAGGGCACATTGTCCGAATGCTTGCAAGAATGCCAGCGGGACAGCGATAATACGCGTGATCTGACTGAAGCGCAAGCGGCCAGCTTCACCTTCCGATGCCATGTTTTGCAGTGCCGGAATAATGGGCTGCAAAAGCTGCATTACAATGGTAGCCGTGATATAAGGATAAACCGACATCGCGACAATGGAAAAGTATTGCAGGGAACCACCGGAAAATACATCCAGTAAACCAAGTAATTGTCCAATATTCTGGCCCTGGTTTGTGGTAAACAGATTACGCAGAGCTTGCGCCTCGGTTGCAGTCAGTGGAATAGGGATATGCGAAAGGACGCGAAAAACCAACAAAATTCCCATTGTGAAAAGAATTTTGTTACGAAGATCGGGAACCGTCCAGATGCTACGCAGGCGTTCCCACATAGGATCCTCCTTCTAGAAGCAACAAAAACACGCGTTTCGACTGTACGCTATGCGTAAAAGGCCAGGGAATATTAGACCCTGGCATTTCACTATCCTTGCTGCGTCTCAGTTGTTGTCTTGTCTGTTGTTTTATCTTCTTTACGTCGCTTGGTCTTTTCGTAGACCCTCGTAGGAATTATCTCAATACGGCCCCCAGCAGCCTCGATCTTTGTGCGTGCGCTCTCAGAAACCTTATGAGCATACACAGTTACCGCATGATCAAGATCGCCATTGCCCAGTACTTTGATCAGTCCTTTGCCTTCAGCAGGTGTCATCAGACCGCCATTGACCAGGTCTTCAGGTCTTACCTCTGAGCCGGCCTCGAACAGTTCCAGGTCCAGCACATTAATAATAGTATAGTCTTTGCGGAAAGCAGTATTGCTATTTCCCAGGCCACGCACAAATGGCAAACGTTTTGACAGACGAGTCTGACCGCCATTAAATGCGCGATGAACTTTGCCGCCGGTTCGTGCCTTCTGTCCCTTCGTGCCACGGCCTGCGGTCTTACCGCGACCAGAGCCGTGTCCACGTCCGAGACGTTTTTCGGTTTTATGTGAGCCAGGAGCTGGCCGTAAATCAGAGAGTTTCACTTACCGTCTCCTCTACCTCCACAAGGTGAATCACCTTATGGATCATACCGCGTACAGAAGGCTGATCATTATGCTCAACAATCTGTTGAAGTTTACGCAGCCCCAACGCTTTAATCGTTGCTTTCTGGTCTTTTGGGTAGCCGATAGCGCTCTTCACCCATTTTACCCGCAGTTTTGCCATCGTTTATCTCCTAAATCCTGTGGCCTTAGAAATCCAGACCGACCTCACGAGCGCCCTCAGCAAGCGCAGCGACGCGTCCATGATAAGCATAGCCACCGCGATCAAAGACCACCTGCTTTACACCCTGTTCTTTTGCACGTTGAGCAACGAGCTTACCAACTTCGCGTGCCAGGGCAACCTTACGATTGCTGGCAATAGCGGCAAGTGCTTCGACCTGAGTTTTAGCAGTACCCTTCTGAGCGGCTGGAAGCAGAATCTTGGGTTGGGCAACTCCACCTTTTTGTGGCTGTCCACCCTTTGCCTGCGACTTCGGGGCTGCTTTCTCGGCTTTAGCTCCCTTTCCCTTAACACCAGGAAGAATATCAGTAGCCACTTCAAGAGCCTTCTCCGCTGCATTTTGAAGTGCGTCACCCACTCTTTCCGGCAAAGATGGTTGAGCCGGTTGGGATACCTTAAAATCGCGTAGAGCCTCATCGAGAGAAGAAGCCGAGGCTAGCGTGCGACCAGTGGTGTCATCTATAACCTGTGCATAGATATGGTAGCCACTGCGGAATATGTTCAAGCGTGGGCGTGCCTCTGAGCCTATTAAACGGCGTCGTGTACGCTGGTGCCGCCGCAGCCGCGCCTTGTTTGAATTAAATTGCTTAATCATAATATCAACGCGAAAAACAGGTTTCATACATATTTTGTTTTTCGCGATTCCCCTTTCATTATCCGGGATAGACGCTTTGATGAGAGAGTAAGGAGAGACGTGGTCGGCACTACGTTTCTCAATTTTACTTCTCATCTTACGCGTTACTTTATACCAATAGCAGCGTTATTTCTTCTTACCGCCAACTTTACCGGCTTTACCAGCCTTACGACGGACCTTCTCACCAGCATAGCGGATACCTTTGCCTTTGTAGGGCTCAGGTTTACGTATGTGACGAATAGTGGCTGCGACCTGACCTACCAGTTGCTTATCAATGCCGCTGACGCTCAATTTTGTCGCCTTGGTAGCTGCATCGACTCCATCGACGGTAAAGGAAATTCCGTCAGGAGGCTGAACCTCAACAGGGTGAGAATAGCCTACCTGAATAACCAGGTTATTGCCAACTTTAGCGGCACGATAGCCTACACCGTGAATTTCTAGCTGTTTGGTATAACCAGTTGTTACACCTACAACCATATTATTGACCAAAGTACGATACAGGCCATGTTTCGCCCTTTGCACTTTGTCGTCTGAGGGCCGCGCTACTAACAATTGACCATCTTCAAGCTTTAGCGCCAGGTCGGTATCAACCTGATAAGCAAGTTCCCCTTTGGGTCCTTTGACGGTCAAGAAATTTTCTTCGGTCCAGTTCACCTGTACGTTAGCCGGAACTACGATTGGCGTGCGTCCAATACGAGACATTCGTAACCTCCCTTTACCAGACGTAGCAGACGACTTCGCCGCCAAGCCCCTGATGATAAGCACTCGTACCCGTCATCAGACCCTTTGGCGTTGAAAGAATGGCTATCCCCAATCCACCGCGTACACGTGGGATAACGGCTTGCTTTGTGTAGACACGCAAGCCAGGTTTGCTAACACGTTTTAACTGTGTCACAACCGGCTTTTTATCTACATAACGCAGTGTGAGACGAATTGTTCCCTGCGGATTATCTTTCAGGATCTCAATATCCTTGATGTATCCCTCTTCTTTCAGCACACGAGCGAGTGCCAGCTTCATTTTCGAGGCTGGGATCAGTACGCGAGTATGCCGTGCTGTTGCCGCATTACGAATGCGCGTGAGCATATCCGCAATGGGATCAGTCATATTCATGGAATATCCTCCACAATCACAAAGAATGTAACGAGGTATCGAAGCAGCTTCGACCTATCGTTTTCTTTATGTGTCCTTTTCTCTTCGCGACTACTACCAGCTCGACTTCGTTACGCCGGGCAATTCTCCCCGCAATGCTCGTTCGCGGAAGCAAATGCGGCATAGACCAAACTTACGCATATAAGCGCGAGGTCGGCCACAGATATGACAGCGGTTATGCTGTTGCACCTTATAACGAGGCGTGCGTTTCGACTTCACAATCATTGATGTTTTTGCCATAGTGCCCTCCAGCGTTATTTCTTAAAGGGCATGCCCATCAATGAGAGCAGCCTTCGTCCTTCTTCGTCAGTACGCGCCGTTGTAACAACACTTACTTCCATGCCGCGTACTTTATCAACTTTGTCATAGTCAATCTCAGGAAAGACCAGTTGCTCACGTAAGCCGAGCGTGTAGTTACCACGGCCATCGAATGCTTCCGCGGATACACCCTGGAAGTCGCGCAGGCGGGGCAATGCGACGTTCATCAGTTTATCAAGAAACTGGAACATGCGCTCACCACGTAACGTTACCATGCAACCAATCTGCATACCTTCGCGTAGTTTGAAGGCTGCGACCGAGCGTTTTGCGCGTGTAATGACGGGGCGCTGCCCAGTGATTGTCGCCAGGTCGGCTACGGCTGCATCCATTGCCTTGGCATTCTGGATGACTTCGCCCATGCCGATATTAATGACGACTTTATTAATTGTGGGAACCTGCATCGGATTTTTGTAGTTAAATTCCTTTTGCAGAGTCGACACAACCTCTTGACGGTATTTTTCTTTCAAGCGCGATGTCATCTAACTACTCCTCGTCCGATCCTCAATGATCTTCTCGCACTTTTTGCAAACACGTACCGTACGCACTTTTTGATCAGCTCCAATGGGGCGACGATCATGTGCGACGCGCGTTGGTTGGTTGCATTCTGTGCACTTCAGCATGACATTTGAGACGTGGATAGGCATTGCCTTCTCAATCACGCCCCCCTGTCGTGTCTGGCCTTGCGGGCGAATATGTTTCTTGACGACATTCAGGCCTTCAATAATCACTTTATTGGCCTGTGGTAGCGCCCGCGAAACCGTCCCTTCCTTCCCCCGATCCTTGCCAGTGATGATCAAAACGGTGTCACCCTTTTTGATATTCATCTTTGCAAGGTGGAGAGGCTTCTTTTCTTTTATTTTTGTTGCCATCTTCTACCTCAGTTAGAGCACTTCAGGCGCAAGTGAGATGATTTTCATAAAATTGCGCTCACGTAATTCGCGGGCTACTGGTCCAAAGATACGTGTTCCACGTGGATTATTACCGGCTGCAATAATAACAGCTGCGTTCTCATCAAAGCGAATGTGCGATCCATCAGGTCGCGCATATTCCTTTGAAACGCGGACGACCACTGCGTTCACAACTTCACCCTTTTTAACCTGACCATTAGGTGATGCCTGCTTCACAGAGGCTTTAATGATATCCCCTATTTCAGCGTAACGCTTGGCTGATCCGCTCATTACACGAATACACATAATCTCTTTCGCGCCAGTGTTATCAGCGACCTTCAGACGTGTCTGTGGCTGAATCATTGCTTCTTCTCCCTTATTCTGCCGCTGCTTCGGATGACGTCAGATTAGGATCGACTTCAGCTAACACCTCTTCGACTGGCACGATGCCGCTGCCACGCTTGATGATCTCAATCAAGGCCCAGCGTTTCAGCTTGCTCAGAGGACGGCTCTCTTCGATACGAACAGTGTCACCGATCTGACAGGTATTTTGCTCATCATGCGCATAGAAACGCTTTGTTTGTTTATAAGTACGCTTATAGATACGATGCTTTTTCAGTGATTCTACAACGACAACTATCGTCTTATCCATTTTATTACTAACCACACGCCCAACCTTTTGTACACGGCGGCCCTTTTTTGTGGCCTCCTCGGTGGCTGATGTGGTTGCAGTGTTCTGCTGTGTCATTCTTCACTCTCCAACTGTGTTAGACGATGCTGCAAACGAGCAATGTCTTTGCGTGTCTGAGCGAACACGCGGTTGTTTTTCACTTCACCGCGCTGCTGCTGCAAGCGGAGATTGAACAGTTTCAGCCGCAGATCTTTCAGTTCGTTCTGAATGGGGCCAACTGAAGACATCTCGCTAACTTCCTTACGGCGTTCGTTAAGCTTCGACACTTTCCGCCTCCCCTCGTGTAATAAAACGGGTTTTCACAGGTAGTTTATGCCCGGCCAGGCGCACTGCTTCTTTGGCGATCTCTTCGCTAACGCCACCGATCTCAAAGATAATGCGACCAGGCTTGACGACGGCTACCCAATGATCTACTGCCCCTTTACCACTACCCATACGGGTTTCAGCAGGCTTGGCGGTAATCGGTTTATCAGGGAAGACGCGGATCCAGACTTTACCACCGCGCTTCATGAAACGGGTAAGCGCGATACGAGCGGACTCGATCTGACGCGCCTCCATCCAGCATGCTTCTAGCGCTTGCAATCCGAAATCGCCGAAGGCGAGGGTGCTACCGCGCTGGGCCTCACCTTTCATGCGACCGCGATGCTGGCGGCGATATTTTGTACGTGACGGTGCCAGTAACATGGCTTTCTCCCTCTACTCGCTCTGGGCGGCACCAGTATCATTAGCTGGTGCAGCTGGTGGTGTTGCCTGGGTTGCAGGGGTGGTATCCACCTGAGCTTGCGGCGCGGGCGTTTGCTCTGGACGTGGCTGGCGCTCTCCCTGTGGACGCGCTGGCCTGTCGCCCTGTGCTCGCGGTGGACGTGGTCCACGCTCTCCTTGTGGTCGGTCTCCTTGCGGACGCGGACCACGGTCCCCTTGCGGTCGATCACCTTGTGGGCGATCTCCCTGTGGACGCGGTGGACGATCTCCCTGTGGACGTGGTGGCCTATCGCCCTGTGGACGATCTCCTTGCGGACGCGGACCACGATCCCCTCCTCGCGGTCGGTCTCCTTGCGGACGCGGACCACGATCCCCACGCTCTCCCCCTCTATCATTTCGCTCGCCACCACGACCACCACCATCACTACGACGGCGATCATTACGGCGATCTCGGTCGCCACCCTCACGGGTTACGACTGGTTGTGCAATCTCGGCCTGAGCATCAAGTGCCTCACGGCGCTTGCTTGGGAGAATATCTCCACGATAAATCCAGACCTTGATACCAATAACGCCAAAAGTTGTATGCGCTTCGGCACGGTTATAATCGATATCGGCACGCAGAGTCTGCAAAGGAACTTTGCCCTCTACCTCTTTCTCTGTACGGGCAATTTCTGCTCCGCCCAGGCGTCCCGCAACGATTACTTTGATGCCTTTAGCATTGGCACGCATTGACTTTTGTACGGCCTGCTTCATAGCACGACGGAAGGAGACACGACGCTCCAACTGTTCCGCAATACCACGTGCGACCAGATAGGAATCCAACTCAGGCTGACGAATCTCGATAATGTCCATACGGACACGTTTCTTGGTCTTCGCCTCCAAACGACTCCTGAGTCCTTCTACCTTCTCGCCGCTCTTACCAATAACGATACCCGGTTTAGCAGTGTGAATTTTCACCAGAACCTGGTTGGCGGCTGCCCGCTCAATTTCGATGCGCGATACAGCAGCATTGTTCAGTTCTTTATTGATCAACTGACGGATAGCGTAATCTTCCGCAAACACATCTTTGTAATCACGCTCGGCGTACCAACGAGACTGCCAGCCTTTAACGACGCCGAGCCTGAACCCTGTGGGATGCACTTTATGTCCCAAAGTGTCCTCCTTCTTTCGTGACTTTTAACGACCGGCGTCGGTCGGATCATCCGAGACAACCACCGTCACATGACAGAAACGGCGCAAAATACGAGCCGCACGACCATGAGAACGTGGTTTTACACGCTTGATCCGGAACAGAGTCATCCGCCACAATATTAAGAATATACAGGTCATCCGGATCGAGATTATAGTTATTCTCCGCATTTGCCGCAGCCGATGACACAACCTTACTTACGGGTGTGGCACCTGCCTGGGGCAGGAATTGAAGAATAGCCAGAGCCTCATTTACCCGAAGCCCTTTCACCGCGTTGGTGACCAGACGCATTTTGCGCGGCGGAATGCCAATATTTTTTGCAATAGCCCTGACTTGCATCTCATACCTCTATACTCATTCAGAAACGCCGCTCTCGCGCCTAGTGCTCTCGCACTCATCTGAATGCAATGTAGTCCTCAAACCACTAGCGAACTGAAGTGGTCTTTTCATTCTTACCGCCCGCATGTCCACGGAAATGCCGCGTCGGGGCGAATTCACCTAATTTATGGCCTACCATGTTCTCAGTAATATAGATCGGCACATGAGTCTTCCCATTATGCACTCCGATAGTCATACCGACCATCTCTGGGAAGATCATAGAAGCTCGTGACCACGTCTTGATCAAGCGACGATCGCCACTGCGTCTCATACCCAGTACTTTTTTCCTGAGCGACTCGTGAATGTATGGTCCCTTTTTTCTTGAGCGTGACATTACTTCTTCCTCCTGCCAGCATTACGCCGTCGGACAATGAACTTATCCGTTCGCTTGTTTCGGCGCGTCTTGTAACCCATCGCAGGCTTGCCCCAGGGGGTTTGCGGCTGTCCACCAATTGGTGCACGCCCCTCACCACCACCATGTGGATGGTCGTTCGGGTTCATCGCCGAGCCTCTAACAGTTGGGCGACGGCCCATATGACGGGCACGTCCAGCTTTACCAATACTCTGGTTTTCATGATCGACATTGCCGACCTGGCCGACGGTCGCCATACAAAGGATATGCACATTCCTTTGCTCACCCGAAGGCAAGCGCAACAATGCATAATTCCCCTCTTTCGCCATCAGTTGTGCACCAACACCAGCTCCGCGTACCAACTGCCCACCACGACCACGCTGCATCTCTACATTGTGTATCGTTGTGCCTGTTGGAATGTTCTTCATTGGAAGAGCATTGCCAGGCTTAATATCAGCCTCGGGACCAGCTTCTACATGATCCCCAACCTTCAGCCCGACAGGTGCGAGAATATAGCGCTTTTCGCCATCTACATAATGCAGAAGGGCGATACGTGCTGAACGATTTGGATCGTATTCTATAGCAGCAACTCTGGCGGGAACGCCCAGCTTGTTGCGTTTAAAATCAATGATGCGATACGCACGCTTGGCACCACCACCACGGTGGCGAGTCGTAATTTTTCCCTGGTTGTTACGACCAGCATGCTTATTCAGTTTCTCGGTCAGAGATTTCTCTGGCCTTGTCTTGGTAATCTCCTCGAATGTCGAAACAGACATGCCGCGGCGCCCAGGAGACGTTGGTCGATACTGTCTAGTTGGCATCTCTCAATCCTTACGCCTTCAATGCGTCGATTGTCTGTCCTTCAGCAAGGGTGACAATCGCCTTTTTCCATTCACGGGGCTCAACTGGTCGAGGAGCCGCCCCACGTCGCCGAATCATTTTTGCTTTACCAGGCATACGCATGGTATTGACCGAAAGCACCTTCACTTTGAAAAGCGTCTCAACCGCCCGCTGAACATCGATTTTATTGGCCTTTAACGCGACTTCAAACGTATACTGGTTGTTCTGCTCTTGCAGTCTCACCGATCGCTCGGTGACAATGCCTCGGCGCAGTATCTCTGTGATTTCCACAGTCTTTCCTCCTCGCCTACGCTTCGTCACTATCCGACGCGGTCAATTCTTCCACCTTGTCGTTAGCTTCTTCGTCTAGCACTACTGCATCGGCTGTTTCCGACGCTTCTGCAATTTTGAGGCTCGCCTCCTCGGCACTTATACCTTCGCCAAAGACCATCTCAATCCAGCGCACCGTCTGGATCGGCATAACCACGTAGTCATGCTTCAGTAACTCTATGACGTTGATTGAGGAGACATGCTGTACCTTAGCCATGGGAATATTACGCACCGAGAGCACAACATTTTCATCACGTTGCGGCAGCATCATGAGAACACGCTTGCCCTCATCCGCTGGCAATTTACCCAACATGCTTAACATATCCCTGGTGCGGGGCGACTCTAACGTAAGATCATTCACCACTATCAGACTGGCATTTGCAACCTTATCAGATAATGCTGAACGGATCGCCAGACGACGCATCTTCTTAGGCACATCGTGATGATATATATGAGGCCTGGGGCCAAATACTGTCCCACCATGACGAAACTGAGGCGCACGCGAACTACCTTGACGAGCACGACCAGTTCCTTTTTGTTTATACGGTTTTCTACCACCGCCCGATACTTCACTGCGAGTCTTGGTTGAAGCATTACCTTGACGACGATTGACCAGTTGTGCGGTGACAACCTGGTGCAAAACCGCCACATTAGGAGTGACTCCGAACACCTGCTCGCTCAGTTCGAGCTGATCTATGGCCTCTCCAGCCATGTTATACACTGTAGTCGAGGGCATTTCGGTTTACCTCATCACATGCTTCTTAATCGTGAGCAGGCTGCCATTGGCACCAGGGACTGACCCCTTCACCACCAGCAGATTACGCTCAGGATCAGCTTGAATCACTTGCAGTTTCTTTGCCGTCACGCGCTCATTTCCCATTTGACCAGCCATACGCGTACCCTTGAGAACACGACCTGGCGTCGTACCGGAACCAATAGAGCCTGGGGCACGATGGCGGTCTGACTGACCATGCGTCTTCGGGCCACCAGCAAAACCGTGGCGTTTGACTCCACCCTGGAAGCCCTTACCTTTGGAGGTACCAACGATATCAACAGCTTCGCCATCTTTAAACAGGCCAACGTCAAAGCTCGCGCCCAGTTCTACTTTCTCTGGTGTCGTGCCTTGCTGCAAACCTACTTCTCGCAATACTTTAAAAGGTCCAACTTCGGGTCCAGGACGGCGCTGACGATTTTCCTGTACCTTGAGCAACTTCCGCACCTGCTTGTCTGGCTTCTCCGTTGTCTCTGTGCTTGCAGTCTCTTCGGTTGCTTCGCCTTCAGTTTTCGTCTTACCTTTTTGCTCCTGCTGGTGCGTTTGTAAACGCTTGCGCTGAGCTTTGAGCAATGGCAGACGATGACCCAGGTGTCCTAGTTCTGGACGGGTCGCATGTTTCATTGTGGTCTGCTCAAAACCAATCTGGACGGCTTCATAGCCATCACGGGCAGCAGTTTTGATCTGGGTTACGACGCAAGGGCCTGCTTCTATTACGGTAACTGGAATAGCTACCCCATTAGGCCCAAACACCTGCGTCATGCCAACCTTTCTGCCCAACAATGCATTCAGCATATCTTTTCCTCTCCTCACTGTAAGCGCAATTTATCGCGTCCATGTGTGGATCCGATAAATCGGGCCCCTACAGTTTGATCTCAATATCCACGCCTGCGGGCAGATTCAAACGTGTGAGAGCCTCAACAGTCTTATTCGTCGGATCGATGATATCAATCAAGCGTTTATGTGTTCGGATCTCGAATTGTTCGCGAGCATCCTTGTCGATGAACGGTGATCGCATCACGGTATACTTATCGATCTCGGTGGGCAATGGTATCGGCCCTGAGACGCGGGCTCCTGTCTGCTGCGCTGTATCCACGATCTGCATTGCCGACTGGTCAAGAATACGATGATCGTATGCCTTCAAGCGGATGCGGATGCGCTGTTTCGTTCCCGTAGCCATATCTTTACTCCCAAACGGATTTTGCAGAGGCCAGAAGTTGAGTTACAACTCCTGGCCTCTTAGATCCTCTTAGCTGATCACTTTCGTGCAGACACCAGCGCCAACCGTTCGTCCACCCTCACGAATGGCGAAGCGGACGCCTTCTTCCATTGCCACAGGCTGGATTAATTCCACCGTCATCTGAATGTTATCACCCGGAATGACCATCTCCACTCCTTCAGGCAGCTTAATCGATCCCGTCACGTCCGTGGTGCGGACATAAAACTGGGGACGATAGCCATTGAAGAAGGGCGTGTGGCGTCCACCCTCTTCTTTCGAGAGCACGTACACCTCGGCCAGGAAGTTCTTGTGGGGTTTGATCGAACCCGGCTTGGCCAATACCTGTCCACGCTCAATGTCAGCACGCTCAACACCACGCAGCAGACAGCCAACGTTGTCGCCAGCTTCTCCCTGGTCCAGCGTCTTCTGGAACATTTCCACGCCGGTCACGATCACCGAACGCACATCTTCACGCATGCCAATGATCTCAACCGATTCGCCGACTTTGACGATGCCGCGCTCAATACGACCTGTCGCGACCGTGCCACGGCCTTTAATGCCAAAGACATCTTCTACGGGCATCAAGAACGGCTTGTCGGTAGCACGAGCAGGGGTCGGAATGTAGCTGTCGACCTTGTCCATCAGTTCCCAGATGCAGACGGCATCCGGATCATTGCGGGAGAGGTCGCCCTTGCTTTCCAACGCCTTCAGCGCGGAACCGCGCACGATGGGGATATCGTCACCGGGGAAATGGTTCTTGGTCAGCAGTTCCTGCACTTCCAGTTCGACCAGTTCGAGCAACTCTTCGTCGTCCATCATGTCGACTTTATTCAGGAAGACCACCATCGAAGGGACTTCGACCTGGTGAGCGAGCAGAACGTGTTCGCGTGTCTGAGGCATTGGGCCATCAGGAGCGCTCACGACCAGGATCGCGCCATCCATCTGGGCGGCTCCGGTGATCATGTTTTTAATGTAGTCTGCGTGACCGGGGCAGTCCACGTGAGCATAGTGACGCTTCTCGGTCTCGTACTCCAGGTGAGCGATGGCGATGGTGATACCACGTTCGCGCTCTTCGGGAGCTTTGTCGATTTTGTCAAAGGCCGTATACTTCGCAAGCTGAGCAGCAGCCAGCACCTTGGTGATCGCTGCGGTCAGGGTCGTCTTGCCATGGTCAATGTGGCCGATCGTTCCCACATTCACATGCGGCTTATTACGCTCAAATTTCTTCTTAGCCATTTTGCTGTAATTCCTCTTAGCTTTCGTCCTCATCCTGCCTGGCAGGATGGCATAGAATAGATAGACACGCTCGGGAGGCCTGTTCCCTGAATTCGGCACCGAGCACACGATATTAGAGCACAAAGATGTGCTTTGAATAATAGCGGAAGATTCATTGAAGTCAGACTGAACAGACTTCTGTATTCATCATTCCAAGGGGTAGGGGCACTATTATACAGCCCCTACACCAACATAGCAAGTTGTGCCGCCAATAGGCATGGTTTACTACCGACTAGCTTTTGCAGCAATCTCTTCGGCAATACTTCTCGGCACAGGATCATAATGATCGAACTCCATAGAGTAGTTCGCACGTCCGCTTGTCATCGAACGGAGGTCGTTCACGTAGCCGAACATCTCAGAAAGGGGAACATGACCCCGCACCACAACAGACATCCCACGGTTGTCCACACCTAGAATAGTTCCACGGCGTCGGTTGAGGTCACCGATAACTTCTCCGTAAAAATCATCAGAAGTGGTTACTTCCACCAGCATGATAGGTTCAAGCAGGATAGGGCCAGCCTTGCGTGCAGCTTCACGAACCGCAAGAGAACCAGCGGTTTTAAAAGCCATTTCGTTTGAGTCAACATCATGATATGACCCATCATAGAGGGTCGCTTTTACGTCGATCATCTGGAAACCGGCGATAATGCCGTTCTCCAAGGTCTCACGGACGCCATTTTCGACAGGTTTGATATATTCTTTAGGTATAACACCACCAACAATAGCATTGACGAATTCAAAGCCCTTGCCACGTTCGTTTGGCTCTACCTTCAACCAGACATCACCATACTGTCCATGACCACCAGTCTGACGCACATGCTTGCCTTGTGCCTGAGCTGGGCGTGTAATTGTCTCTCGATAAGCAACCTGCGGACGACCCACATTTGCTTCTACCTTGAACTCGCGGAACATACGATCCACAATTACTTCAAGGTGCAATTCACCCATACCAGCAATAATCGTCTGACCACTATCCAGGTCGGTATGCAGCCGGAAGGTTGGATCTTCTTCTGCCAACTTACCAAGAGCAATGGACATTTTATCCTGGTCAGCACGCGTTTTTGGCTCAATTGCAATTTCGATTACAGGCTGCGGGAAGACAATTGACTCCAGCACAATAGGATGTTGAGAATCACAGAGAGTATCACCTGTAAATGTATTACGTAAACCTACCGCCGCACAGATATCGCCCGCGCGGATCTCATCGATATCTTCACGGTGGTTGGCATGCATACGCAGCAGGCGTCCAATACGCTCTGTCTTCCCTTTGGTACTATTATCAGTCGACGCACCCTTCGCCAATACGCCCGAATAGACACGAATGTACGAGAGGCGACCAACAAAAGGATCGGAAACAATTTTAAAGACCAGGGCGCTGAAAGATGCAGTATCATTAACTTCACGCTCAAGGCTTTCCCCAGTATCAGGATCCAGGCCTACAGGGGCTGGAATATCCAGAGGCGAGGGCAGGAAGGTGATGACTGCATCCAACATCGCCTGGACGCCTTTATTTTTCAGCGAACTGCCACAAAGAGCTGGCACGAGAGTGCCGGCAATAGTAGCCTGACGCAAAGCAGTAAGTAACTCCTCTTTGGTGATCTCTTCACCTTCAAGGTATTTCATGGTGAGTTCTTCATTGGTCTCTGCAACGCGCTCTAGAAGAAACTCCCGATGCTGCTTAAATTCTGCTTCCATACTGGTTGGAATTTCGGTGTGATCCGAAGTTGTTCCAAGATCATCGGTAAAAATGATTGCCTGCTGATCGATCAGATCAATAAAACCCTTAAAGTTACTCTCGCGACCAATGGGGATCTGAATCGGCACAGGAACAGCGCCCAGGCGCTCGCGAATCATCTCAATGGTGCGCCAGAAGTCTGCACCGATACGATCCATCTTATTTACAAAACAGATACGAGGAACATTATACTTATCTGCCTGCCGCCAGACGGTTTCAGATTGAGGTTCAACACCGGCAACGGCATCGAAGACGACAACGCCGCCATCGAGAACACGCAATGATCGTTCTACCTCTGCGGTAAAATCTACGTGGCCGGGGGTATCGATGATATTGATGCGATGGTCCTGCCAGAAACAGGTCGTAGCTGCGGATGTAATTGTAATGCCGCGCTCTTGCTCTTGCGGCATCCAGTCCATGGTCGCAGCGCCTTCGTGCACCTCACCCATACGGTGAATTTTTTTGGTGTAGAAGAGAATACGCTCCGTGGTAGTTGTCTTACCAGCGTCAATATGAGCGATGATACCAATATTTCTTGTTTTTTCGAGTGGAAATTCTCTTGGCATGATGTTATTATTTACCAGCGATAATGAGCGAAGGCTTTATTGGACTCCGCCATCTTATGGGTCTCCTCACGTTTTTTAATAGTAGCGCCCTGACCCGCCGCCGCATCCATCAGCTCGTTCGCCAGTTTTTCTGCCATCGATCTGCCATTACGGGTGCGAGAGGCCTTAATGAGCCAGCGCATTGCTAGCGCATTGCCACGATCCCGACGGACATCAATAGGCACCTGGTATGTCGAGCCACCTACGCGGCGTGGTCGAACTTCAATGCTTGGCGTAGCATTTTTCAACGCTTGCTCAAATACATCGAGTGGTGATCTTTTTTGCTTTGCTTCAATAGCATCAAACGCATCATAGATAATGCGCTCAGCCAGACTACGTTTTCCACCTAGCATCAACTTATTGGTAAAACGAGCTACATTTCTACTTCTATATTTTGCGTCCGGCACATCTGGACGCCGCACTGCTCTCTTACGTCTTGGCAATTTGATACCCCCTAGAATGTTTAAGGAATTTGCGCCACTATTTCGGATCCTTTAGCAGACACCAGAAAAGGCGTCGATGCGATCGAGAAGCACGTTCCCAATCTCATTCGGACGCCCTCACACGTTCTTTTGCCGTTTCCCTTCTCGCAGCACTCCTTTACCTGTATTTATCCGGTAAGGGTACCTGGGAAACGGCACATCATCACTAGTAGGGGAGCGAGATACGTTCCCCGTAAGAAGATAATGTGTGATAAACGACCGACCTACCTGACACACTCAAGTGGTATCGGCTGAGAGAGAGCCGTTTGCTCTCTCTTCCTAAAATTATTTTCTTCCGCCCTTAGCTGCTGCGGCGGCCTGTCCTGGTTTTGGCCGTTTAGCTCCATACTTTGAGCGACCACGGCGACGCTTGGAAACGCCATCACTGTCAAGCGTTCCACGAACAATATGATAACGCACGCTTGGCAGGTCTTTTACACGACCGCCACGAATGAGTACCACTGAGTGTTCCTGTAAATTATGCCCCTCACCAGGAATGTAAGCAGTTACTTCCATCTGGTTAGAGAGGCGAACGCGAGCAATTTTACGCATTGCCGAATTCGGCTTCTTAGGCGTCATCGTACGTACCTGGGTGCAAACACCACGCTTCTGGGGTGATCCACGCAGGCGGGAGGTCCGGTTCTTCAACGCGTTGTAAGAATACAACAACGCGGGGGCCTTCACTTTTTTCTGCTTCTGCGAGCGGCCCTTTCGGACCAATTGATTAATTGTCGGCAAGGAAAATCCTCCCTGTCCCTTCTTCTAAGTAAGTGCGGACAGCAGTGCCGTCCGCAACCTCTCTATCATACATATGCGGTTACATATGCTATCACTCATCGTCTCCGTTGTCAAGTGTCAGACCAAGTGTGCTATTGGATCCCATACTGCTTCCTGCCACTACGCCCGCAGCAACTGGCGTTGAGGCCGCAATACGTGCTGCCGCAGCTTGCTGTCGCGCAATCTGATCGCGGCGACGCTGGGCAATACCCGAACCTGCAGGAATAAGCTTACCAATAATCACGTTCTCTTTCAGACCAACCAGATGATCTGTCTGACCCTCAATCGCAGCCTCGGTCAACACACGCGTCGTCTCCTGGAACGATGCCGCTGCCAGGAAGCTATCGGTGTTCAACGATGCCTTGGTAACACCCAACAACACAGTCGTCGCAGTAGCTGGCTCGCCACCTTCCGCTAATACATGTGCGTTCGTGTCTGCATATACAAAACGATCAACCAGGTCATTCGGCAACATTTCGGTATCGCCGGGGTCCTCAACCTTCACACGTCGCAACATCTGACGGATGATAACCTCGATATGCTTATCGTTGATATACACACCAGTGTTACGATAAACGCGCTGTACTTCTTTGACCAGGTAGGTCTGTACCGCTTCACGACCCTGAACACGCAATACATCCTGCGGATCACGCTGCCCAGAGGTTATCGGCGTTCCAGCCTGAATGCTCTGACCATTCGCTACCACAATATTACGTGCAGCGGGTATCGCATAAGAACGCTCATCACGCTCCTCGAAACGGATTGAAAGCAAGCCATCAGAATTAATGACGACATCACCTTCAGTACGCGCGATGACAGGTACCGGCTCACTACCCTGTTCCGCTGGCATCAGAGCGATGATCTGATCTTTCTGGACACGGTCGTGATCGCTGACCAACACCTGACTGCCTTCGGGCAATGGATACTCGTCAAAGAAGACATTAGTCGAAACGACACGTACAGTACGTACATTTGTGCCTTCGTCTTTTATAATCTCGACGACGCCATCGATTTCAGCAATCTCTGCTTTGTCCTTTGGTACACGAGCTTCAAAGAGTTCTTCAACACGTGGCAAGCCTTGTGTGATGTCTCCCTGAGCACCAGCAATACCACCAGTGTGGAAGGTACGCATGGTTAGCTGAGTACCAGGCTCACCAATAGACTGGGCCGCGACGATGCCAGTTGCTGCGCCGATACGTACAAGCGCATTCGCTGCCAGGTCACGTCCGTAACACTTGCGACAGATGCCTCTTGGTGCGAGACAGGCAAACACTGAACGAACACGGACCGCGCCAATACCCGCATTGACGATCTCATCTACTATTTCATCGGTGAGTTCATCGCCGACTTCGATTTGATCAAAGTTTGGAATTGCTTCGGCCAACACACGTCCAGTTAGACGGCTACGCATGCCATCCAGACCCATGTCTCGGGAGTCAACATCTGTGATCAGAAGACCGTCGGTTACACCACAGTCCTCTTCAGTGACAATAACGTCCTGTGCTACGTCAATCAAACGACGTGTCAGGTAGCCAGACTCAGCGGTACGCAGTGCCGTATCAGCAAGACCCTTACGAGCACCATGGCTACTGATAAAGTACTCCAGGACGCTCAATCCTTCGCGGAAATTTCCACGAATAGGAATTGCGATAATTTTTCCGGATGGACTTGCCATCAAGCCACGCATACCTGAGAGCTGACGAATTTGCTGGAACTTCGCTTTTGTCGCACCCGACTTGGCGATGGTGTAGATCGAACCAAAGGGATCAAGAGTTGCCTCAACCATTTTGGTCACGTTGTCTGTAGCCTCGTTCCACGCATCGACGGTCTGCTGATACTTCTCATTATCAGTGATCAAACCATCACGATATTGCTCTTCCAGTTCAAAAATCTTGGCATCGGCTTTATCCAACTCTTCCTGCTTACCCATAGGAACCCTGACATCGCTGATAGCAATGGTGGTACCGGCCTTGGTAGCATAGAAGAAACCGAGACGTTTGATCTCATCGGCCAACTCTGTCGTCTTGGCACGCCCATATTCCTTAAAGCATTCAGCAATGATCTGCTTCAGGTTCTCTTTTTTCATCGCATAGTTTTTGTAACGTATGCGTTCGGGCAATGCTTCATTAAAAATGATACGTCCGACAGTCGTCTCGACAGGCTTGCCGTTGCTGTGCAACGTAAGTTTCTCGGGAGGCGGCTGATCAAACACATCAACATTCCCCAGACGTACTTTAATACGCGCCTGCAATTCGACAAAACCATGCTGATATGCCAATAGCGCCTCTGTTGCATCAGTAAAGACACGGCCTTCGCCCTTCTTCTCAGGACGCTCCTGTGTCAGGTAGAAGCAACCAAGCACCATATCCTGGCTAGCGCCAATTGACGGTTCACCGCTGGCAGGTGAGAGCAGATTACGCGTCGACATCATAAATTGTCTTGCTTCATCCTGCGCCTTGTCAGAAAGCGGTACATGAACCGCCATCTGGTCACCGTCGAAGTCGGCATTGAATGCAGAACAGACCAGTGGATGCAGTTGAATTGCACTACCTTCAACCAGAACCGCTTCAAAGGCTTGAATACCCAGGCGGTGCAGCGTTGGTGCACGGTTCAACAGAACTGGATGATCTTTAATAACTTCTTCCAGTACATCCCACACTTCTGGCTTGACACGCTCTACAAAGCGCTTAGCACTCTTAATGTTATGAGCAAAGTTTTGTTCTACTAGTTTGCGCATGACAAATGGCTTGAACAGCTCTAGCGCCATACGTTTCGGCAGACCACATTGGTGCAACTTCAGTTCTGGCCCAACTACGATTACCGAGCGACCAGAGTAGTCGACACGTTTACCGAGCAGGTTCTGACGGAAGCGCCCCTGTTTGCCTTTGAGCATATCAGATAGGCTCTTCAGCTTATGATTACCAGAGCCAGCAACAGCACGACCACGGCGTCCATTATCGATAAGAGCATCGCAGGCTTCCTGCAACATGCGCTTCTCGTTACGGATGATGATCTCCGGAGCTCCCAACTCAAGCAAACGTTTGAGTCGGTTGTTACGGTTGATCACACGGCGATAGAGATCATTCAGGTCCGAGGTGGCGAAACGACCACCATCCAGTTGTACCATAGGACGCAGGTCCGGGGGCAGCACTGGCAGGACTGTCAAAATCATCCACTCAGGAGATGTATTTGATTTGCGGAATGCCTCAACCACTTTCAGACGTTTTGTCGCCTTCTTGCGACGCTGGCCTACGGTCGAACTGATTTCCTGACGCAGATCATTCGATAGCTTCTCTAGATTGATGTCGGCGATCAGTTCACGTACGGCCTCCGCGCCCATACCGGCACGGAATACGTCACTGAAGTTATCTTTTAACTCACGATAGCGATTCTCCTGGAGCAGGTCCATCTTCTTCAGACCTTCCAGGTCACGGCGTAATTGATCAATACGTTGGCGTGTTTCAGTGCGCTCTTTCTCCAGGTTCGATTGCGCCGAGTCGATCTGACTCTGATATTCGAGGCCCAGACGATCTGACTCACGCTTGCTCTCGGACTGTGCCTCATCGGCTTCGCGCCGCGCCTGTTCTGCAATAGCATTACGGGCGGTCTCGGCGACACGTTCCAGGATATCAAGATGCTTAGAAGTGACGACATCTCCCTGCTTGACGATCACATGATCGGTTGGAGCAAAGATGATATCCTCTTCTGTAGCAGTTCCCATAGCTTCTCGTAGAGCTGCCAGCGTATCGCTTTCGGCCTCACGAGCGGCTTCGAGGTCCTGCTCACGACGCTCTTCAATCTCCTGACGGCTGGATTGGGAACGCGTATCAACCTCATGCGTCGCGTTATCACGCTGAACACGCAGGCTGTTAATGCGCTCTACAACCTTGCCGTCCATGTCCTGTGCCAGGGCCGCTGTCTCTTCGTCCAGACGCATCAGCTCACGCTGACGAGCTTCGTCGTCGACATTGGTAACGACATAAAGGGCAAAGTACAGAATACGCTCAAGGTTACGTGGCGAGAGGTCAAGCAAGAGACCGATACGACTGGGCGTTCCTTTGAAGTACCAGATATGGCTCACAGGTGATGCCAGTTCGATATGACCCATGCGTTCACGGCGCACTTTTGAACGTGCTACCTCAACTCCGCACTTGTCACAGACGATGCCTTTAAAACGCACTCTTTTATATTTACCACAGTAACACTCCCAGTCCTTTGTAGGCCCAAAGATGCGCTCGCAGAACAGACCATCTTTCTCAGGCTTGAGTGTACGGTAGTTGATTGTTTCCGGTTTCGTTACCTCGCCATAGCTCCAACCGCGAATCTGCTCAGGGCTGGCAAGGCTGATACGAATAGCATTAAAATCGTTTACTTCGAGCATGCTACCTCCTGTATACACCATCCTGCAAGCGCAATATACGCCAGGCTCTGGCCTGGGATGGTGCAAGGCATCTCTCTCTAATGTAGATAACAGGGACGGATGCACCGCACCAGTTTCTTGCATCTAAGCAAGAAAACAGGTGCGATGCATAATAGAGAAGCCTCTATTACTGATCTCCTTCGAAACCGGATAGATTAATACCTAGTTCCGGCATCACATCGTTTGAGGTATCTTCAACAAACTGGATTTTCTGTTCGTCTTCATTGAGAACCTCCACGTTGATACCTAGACTTTGCAGTTCCTTGACCAACACCTTGAAGGATTCAGGAACACCTGGCTCCATGATATTCTCACCCTTGACGATCGCTTCGTATGTTTTGACACGTCCTACGACATCATCCGACTTCACCGTCAGAATCTCTTGCAGGATATTGGCGGCACCATAGGCCTCCAATGCCCAGACTTCCATCTCTCCGAAGCGCTGGCCTCCGAACTGTGCTTTACCACCCAGCGGCTGCTGCGTAATCAAGCTGTAAGGACCTGTCGAGCGAGCATGAACTTTGTCCTCAACCAGGTGAGCCAGTTTCAACATATAGGTATAACCAACCGTAACAGGATGATCGAAAGGTTCTCCTGTGCGACCGTCATACAACTGTACTTTCCCGGTTTCCGGCAGATTAGCACGACGCAACATGTCTTCAATATCTTCTTCGGTGGCTCCATCGAAGACCGGCGTTGCGATCTTAAAGCCCAATACACTGGCTGCCCAGCCAAGATGGGTCTCCATGATCTGACCGATATTCATACGGTGCGGTACGCCGAGTGGATTGAGAATGATGTCTACTGGCGATCCATCTGGCAGGAAAGGCATATCTTCAATCGGTAACACCTTGGAGATGACTCCTTTATTACCATGGCGGCCTGCCATCTTGTCGCCTGCTCCGATTTTTCGTTTCTGCGCAATACTTACACGCACCAACTGGTTGACGCCTGGAGGCAATTCATCTCCCGCTTCACGTGCGAAGACCTTCACCTCGACAACCTTACCACGCTCACCATGTGGAACGCGCAAGGATGTGTCTTTGACCTCACGAGCCTTCTCACCAAAGATGGCACGCAATAACTTCTCTTCCGCTGTTAGCTCAGTTTCACCCTTAGGGGTAATCTTGCCCACCAGGATATCCTGCGGTCCAACCTCGGCTCCGACGTAGATGATGCCGCGCTCATCAAGGTTGCGCAAGCCTTCTTCACCCACATTGGGGATGTCACGTGTAATCTCTTCAGGTCCAAGCTTAGTATCACGGGCATCAATCTCGTATTTCTCAATATGGATTGAGGTGAAGAGATCTTCACGCACAATACGCTCGCTGATCAAAATGGCGTCCTCAAAGTTGCCACCTTCCCAGCTCATGAAAGCTACTAGAATGTTCTGACCCAGTGCTACTTCGCCATTTTCCGTCGAAGAACTATCCGCAATCACCTGTCCAGCGTTGACGTAATCGCCTTTATTGACGATTGGTCGCTGGTTGATGCAGGTGCCGGCATTGGAGCGTACAAATTTACGCAAGCGATAGACGTGTACCTCACCCTGCTCATCAATGATGTCGATATGGCGTGCCGTCGCGGAAACAACTTCACCATCAACACGCGTGACAAGCACCTGACCGGAGTCGATCGCCACCTGGCGCTCGATACCGGTGCCACAGATGGGAGACTGTGGGCGGAGCAAAGGAACGGCCTGACGTTGCATGTTTGCGCCCATGAGTGCACGGTTTACGTCGTCATGTTCCAGGAACGGAATGAGCGCAGTTGCCACACTCACGGTCTGACGTGGCGAGACATCCATAAAGTCGATGCTATCGGAACGCTCTTCGGCAAAATCACCTTGATAGCGTGCCAATACGCGGTCGGCTTCAAACTCGTTAATTGGTGACAATTTAACGTTGGCCTGAGCGATCCAGAAGTTCTCCTCATCATCGGCTGTATGATATTCTACTTCATCAGTTACAAACGACCTGATACGAACTTCAGTCTTTCCCAGCACCTGAGAAAGCTTATTGAAAAGCGCCTCATCCACGCGCACGCGCTCACGTGCTTTGATGAGTACCTCACCATCGGGCGTCACAACATCCTCACGCTCGTGTCCCAAAACACCTCGGAACTCGCGACCGATCAGACGAGGATCGTTGGCTGGTAGACGCTTATATACTCTGCGATATGGCGTCTCGATGAAGCCATAGGGGTTAATCTGGCCGTATGTTGCCAGGTTACCGATCAGACCAATGTTTGGACCTTCAGGGGTCTCAATTGGACAAATGCGGCCATAGTGTGATTGGTGCACGTCACGAACATCGAAACCTGCACGTTCACGAGAGAGACCACCGGGGCCAAGAGCCGAAAGACGACGTTTATGACCGATCTCAGCAAGAGCATTGGTCTGGTCCATAAACTGCGAGAGCTGGCTACCACCAAAGAATTCTTTCATCGCCGCAACAACAGGGCGAATATTAATTAATGCATTTGGTGTGGCCTGACCTGGCTCCTGGATGCTCATGCGCTCTTTCACGACACGTTCCATACGCAGCAGACCTACGCGGAACTGCGCCTGAATCAATTCACCAACACAGCGCACACGACGGTTACCAAGATGGTCGATATCATCTTTACGCCCACGACCGTTGTTCAAAGAAACCAGGCGACGCACAATATTCACCAGGTCATCCATCGTCAAAATGCGCTGACTCTGAGGAATAGCGAGATCCAATTTCCGGTCCAACTTGTAGCGTCCAACATTGCCCAGATCATAGCGGCGTGGGTTAAAGAACAAATTCTTGACCAGCGAGCGAGCGTTGTCCAATGTCGCGGGATCACCAGGGCGCAACTTTTTATAAAGTTCGAGTAGCGCCTCGTCCTCTTTCTTAACCGGGTCACGATCTAGAGTGGCTTGTATATAACGGATAGTAGCGTCATTATCTACACCGGCAAAAGCGTCCAGAATGCCTTGATCTGTTGAGAGGTCCAGATCTTCAGAATGCCACTGCTCTTTCGCCAGGGTTGCAATAGCGCGTAGTAGCGTCGTAACAGGCAACTTACGCTTACGGTCAATTTTGACTGTGAGCAGATTCTTGTTGCTGGTTTCAAACTCCAACCACGCACCACGACCTGGAATAAGTTTAGCAGCAAAGAGCTTTTTACCGGTAGTGGCATCTTCATCGACAGTAAAGTAGACACCGGGCGAACGAACGAGCTGGCTTACCACCACGCGCTCAGCGCCGTTGATGATAAATGTGCCTTCCTTCGTCATCAAAGGGAAATCACCCATGAAGATATCCTTCTCAATGATTTCGCCGGTCTCTTTATTAATCAGGCGTGCCTTTACAGTAAGAGGTGCATTGTACGTAGCATCGCGCTCACGACACTCATCCTCACTGTACTTCGGCTTACCAAAGGGATCAGGAGGTACAATAAATTCCAGGCTTAAATTTTTGCCTGTGAAGTCTTCAATAGGAGAGATTTCTTCAAAAAGTTCGCGTAAACCTTCTTTCTTAAACCATTCAAAAGAGTCGAGCTGGATCTGTATCAGACCCGGCATAGGCCGAATGTCCGGGATGCGTGCGAACGAAACACGCTCCGGCAAAGCTACAGCCTTCGTGTTTACTGCCATAATCAGGGTTCTCCTCTCACCTGGGTCGTCGCTCATAGAGGAATGCGAGAGACACGGAAAATCGGGCCTCTATCTCATAACACGGAAACGGAAAAATTAGATAAATGCTTAATAATGCCTGTTTTGTGAAACGGTCTATGGTAAGAAAAGTAACCGCTCATGCCTATTGTAAGCGGTTACTCCTACTTCTTTACCTGGTACAAAGTGTTTTCCACCTTCCCCCCACTTAACTGCACACGTTTATCCCCCCCGGCAATATACATAAACCATCAATATAGAAGGGAACACAATAACGCCACACCATCCTTCTTGCTCTCAATAATAGAGCAACATGAATTGTGCGTCGCTTTCATTGTTCGAAGACATTGCGGTAACCTGCGCCATACAGTTCCCCACAATAAATCCAGGGTTACCTGTCTTGCGATTTATAGCAATATCCTCTTCTATAATCTAGATGAAGCATCCTCAAATGTAGTATCCTCGAGGGGTGGGATCGTCGCTAAGTATCTCTTTTTTGTTGCTGTTAGTTTTTCTGCACTGATTGAAACTCACAACATCCTGGTACCAGTATACACATATTGGCAAGTGGTAAGTATACAACCTTTATACAGGCGTGTCAATACTTTTTTTGATGAATTTTGGCAAGTTAATAGCAATGATTTTGCAGACACAATTATCCACAGCGCTCACATCCTCCATATTACAACACAGCCATTTGAGAAACTACTTTTATTTTCTGTTACTTTAGTAAACGCGAACAGGAAGCGTTTTATTCCCTTTTCAGAGACATGTAAAGGAAAGAATAGAGAAGCTCACTTATGTGGATTACTATTCCTCAAATCATCAAACAAAACGGTATGTAAATAGCGTTCGGCGGCGCTAGGAAAGATTGTAACGATCACCTTGCCGCGATTTTGCTCTTTATGGGCTTCCTGTAAGGTTGCCCACGCGACTGCGCCACTGCTGATGCCAACTGATAAGCCCTCTTTTTCCATGACACTGATTGAGGTGGTGATGGCATCTTCATCGGTGACGGGGATGACGCGATCGATCAGGTCGACGCGCAGTGTGTCGGGGAGAAAGCCCGGACCCAGTCCTTCGATGCGATGAGGGCCGGGACGCTTGCCGGAAAGCACGGCACAAGAGGCGGGTTCGACGGCGACAACTTCCAGCCCTGGTTTATAAGCGCGTAGACCTTCCGCAACACCTGTAAGCGTTCCTCCCGTGCCTACGCCGATCACGACCATATCAACCTCACCGCCTGTTTCTTCCCAGATTTCAACGGCGGTTCCTTCGCGATGGGCACGCGGATTGGCCTGATTATAAAACTGTTGAGGATACCAGGAATTAGGAAGGGAGGTGCGTAGTTCGATGACTTTGTTGATTGCGCCACGCATACCCTGACCGCCAGGAGTAAGCAAGATCTGTGCGCCGAAGCGTTGCAAAAGCAGGCGTCGTTCGAGGCTAATAGTATCAGGCATGGTAAGGATGCAATGATAGCCACGAGCTGCTGCTACCCATGCAAGCGAGACGCCCATATTGCCGCTAGTTGATTCCATAATGGTACTACCGGGACGCAACAAGCCCTGCGCTTCAGCCTCCTGGACCATTTTAAGAGCTGCACGATCTTTTGTACTACCTCCCGGACTAAACATCTCCAGTTTAGCCAGGACGGTTGCTTCCATACCGGTCGCGAAACGTTTGAGTTCTAGAAGAGGTGTCCGACCGATCAATTCAGTGACATTTTTTGCCCATAGGGCCATATGCGCTAGCCTTCCTTCTCCTCCGGTAGCAAAGCCTTGACGATATTGAGCAACTCATGCACATTGAAGGGCTTACGTAGGAGAAGTCCTGTTTGTAATCCCATCCGGTGTAGCTCCCAATCATAGCTTCCGGTAATGATCACGATGGGGATATTTTTCGTGCTGCTGTGACCGCGTAATATTTTGTAAAGGGATACGCCATCTAGATTTGGCAGTCCCACATCTAACAAAATCAGACACGCCCCGATGTCAGGCAACTGGTCTTTTGCAGATTGCCCATCGGGGAAAATCTGGAGTCTCCACTGGCCGACCCCCTCTAGAATATCATGGAATAACTCAGCCAGTTGAGGATCATCTTCCACTACAGCAATCAATTTGCGCTTCTTTACTGCTTCAACCACGTGCTACTTGCCCCCCTTTTCCTGTTCCCGCTCATCCCATACCACTACTATTATGACAGAATTTCCGCAATCAGATATAGTACATCGTTTCCGTGCTTTCTTCCGTTCTGTGGCGTTGCGCCAATTCCTCTATAGTCGTAGAGGCGAGTATCTGTTGGGTCATCTCATCTATCTTTTGCCATACTTCACGCAGTGCACAACCGGGGGAAAGCTTACAAAAATCTGGATTTGGTAAACATTCCATCGGCGGCACATATCCCTCCAGTGCTTGCATCACCTGAGCCATCGAAATCTGCCCTGGATGCTTAGCTAACATATGCCCGCCCTTCGGCCCACGAATGCTTTTTACCAGGCCTTCTTTGCGTAACGCCATCAGGATTTGATCAAGATATTGCTCTGGGACATACTGTCTCCTGGCTATATCCGAGCTTTCAATCGGACCCTGCCCATAATAAGCAGCCATGTCAAGCATCGCTCGCAGGCCATAATCCCCTTTCATCGTTAACTTCATTATTGGGAACCTTTCCGCAGGGCTATATGAGCACTGTTACCATTTATTTGACTCTCAGAATATACACTAGTGTTAGAATATATCAGTCACCAATACCTGTCAATGGGTTCACATCTGTTTACCATAATGATCTATTTATGTTGGAACATTATGTTACTACCCTATTCGCTCTTATGGATGAGATCAATTCCATATCCAGAACAGGCAATTGACCAGTAGGAAGCAAATCGCACATTGTAACTCACCGTCCGCTTTCCACTTCCTTATCAATACATTTATATCACAAAATGTACAATCGGGCGCAATCCTGTCAGGCACGTGGACGCTCTGGAGAGGAGGTCAGGAGAATAGCTGGGGTAATAGATACCCATGCTGAAGCGGTACAAAAGAAGTTGCTAGATGCCAGGCCAGCGATTCTCGTGGCCTGGCTGTTCAGATTCATGATGCAGCGGCGGGACATATGCTGCAACGCGGATTGAGTAGAAAAGGAGTCAGCGCTGACTCCTATTTTATTTTCCAATGCAAGCTGGTTGTAAGACATGCGTTGTCTCCTCCATGCCCGTAATGACTTATTTATGCTGAATGGCCCTGGTGGAAAGCGGTAATAAACGATGAGTACCACTGTCCACTTGCTTTTATAACACGACGTTGTGTTGAGTAGTCAACATAAACAATACCAAAACGTTTACTATAGCCTTCGGCCCATTCAAAGTTGTCCAGCAGCGACCAGACAAAATAGCCTCCAATTGGAGCTCCCTGTTTCAATGCATCGGCAATAGCACCGATATGATCTTGCAGATAGGCAATACGGCGGGGATCATCGACTGTATCACTGGTCCCATCCCAATGATCTGCAAACGCCGCGCCATTCTCTGTGACATAGAGTGCTGGCACATGATAGTCATTATGCAAGCGTAGCAAGAGATCTCGCAAAGCCTGTGGATAGATCTCCCAGGACATCTCAGTATAAGAGGCTCCCGGCACTGGTGCAACGACGGTACAGTTGTCAGGGCGCATCGGTGTCGGACCGCCGATAATGAGCGAGCGGGTATAATTATTGACGCCGAGGAAATCTGTTGGTGCCATAATAGTCGCGAAATCACCGTCCTGTATAGGGGGTGGTGCGAGCTCCAACTCGTCGAAAAGGTGCTCGGGATAACTGCCGCGATAAAGTGGATCCAGAAACCAGCGATTATTGAATGCATCCGAGCGGGCGGTATCGCGTAGCGTTTCTGGTCGATTATCGGCAGGATAGGCAGGAGTAAAGTTTAGTGTTATGCCGACCTTAGCCGCTGGAGCGATCTGTGCCCGCAGGCGTGGTACGGCAAGACCATGAGCAAGCAAGATATGATGACCTGCAACGATGGCCGCCTGCCTATCTTTGATGCCGGGTGCATGAATACCGTTGCCATAACCAAGATAGGCGGCACACCATGGCTCATTTTGCGGTAATCCAGCCTGTGACCCGATCACCCAGACGTTGCGCAACAATTTCGGCGTAATCGGCAAAGGCGTAAGCGGTCTCACGCTTCAGCCAGCCGCCTTCGTTATGCAAAGTGAGTGGGAGATCCCAATGATAGAGGGTAGCAAACGGCTGAATCCCTCGTGCTAAAAGTGCATCTACCAGGCGATCATAGAAGTCAAGTCCAGCGGCATTCACGCTTCCTCTACCTGTAGGAAGGATGCGAGACCATGCGATAGAGAAGCGATAAGCTCCCAGACCCAATTGGGTCATAATCGCAACATCCTCTGAAGTAAGATGGTAGTGATTTGCGGCAATATCGCCATTGTCGCCCTGATATGTCTTACCAGGTGTGGCTGAAAATTGATCCCAGATAGACAATCCGCGTCCATCCTCGTGGGTCGCGCCTTCAATCTGATAGGCAGCAGTTGCTGATCCCCAGAGAAAATTTGCGGGAAAAGAGGCCGCCAGAGCAGCCTCAGTTATTGTTTTTGCTTGTACCTCGTCGCTAATGCTCATGCATTCTCCTGCTTCTTTTCATTAGGCGTTTCAAATCCATTTTGTCCCTCGATCTTCGTCCTTGAAGGGGCCTTTGTGACAGTAATAGGAGATTGCGCTCCTCCATCGCCATAGAGGAAGCAATGCGTCCAGTGACCACCACCGAGGTCAGTACGACCAGGGAAATGATCTCGACACTCAGGCATTGCATGTGGACAACGTGGGTGAAAGCGGCAGCCTGTAGGAGGGTGGATCAGGCTAGGGATTTCACCACGCGCAGGCAGCGTCGTCAGACTCCTCCCATCGGGACCAAGACGATCAGGGTCCGGCGCTGCTGAGAGCAATAATTGGGTATAAGGATGCTTTGGCTGTTGAATAACGTCGTCGCTTGGTCCACCCTCGACCGTCTGACCGGCATACATAACCAGTGTATCCTCAGCAAAATAGCGGGCACTGGCAATATCATGCGTGATAAACAACAAAGCAAGCTTCTCTTCATCCTTTAGACGCAACATAAGATTCAAGACATCCAACCGAATAGAGACATCCAACATTGATACTGGCTCATCAGCCAGTAGCACTTCAGGCTGCGCCGCCAGTGCACGCGCGATTGCGATGCGTTGCCGTTGGCCTCCACTCAGTTGGTGTGGATATTTCTCGATAAACTGCTCCGCCGGGGTCAGGCTAACCTTATTCAACAAAGCCAGAACCTGCTCATTCACCTCTTTTTTGTTTTTGGCATGACCAAATACACGCAGAGGGCGGCTCAGATGATAGCGTACATTATGTACTAGGATTGAGTGAGGAGAATGGATCCTGGAAAACGAGCTGGACATGGCGGCGGTAAGCACGCAATACAGAAGCACGATGCGATAATTCTATAGGCTCGCCACGAAAATACAATGTGCCTGCCGTAAAATCATAGAGACGTGCAAGCATTCGTGCAACAGTCGTTTTGCCGCTGCCGCTTTCACCAACCAGTGCAGTAGCACGACCGGGATAAAGCAAGAGCGACATGTCTTCCACCGCGTGAACCACACGCTTTGCACCAAAAGGATTACTCTGGTGGATAGGGAAGTATTTACGCAGGTTCCTTGCTTCTAGAATAGCATCGGGGTGCGTCTGCCTCTCTGCTTCTATCTGAGATTGATTGATTACACTCATCGGGCCTTCCTCCCCTCTGCCAAAGCCTCATATCCTTTCGCAAGATCGGCGGTAGCAGGTGGCGTCTCATGGTATCTGCTATCATAAAGATGGCATGCAGTAAGCTGCTCAGGACTATCCGGAGCTGACAATTGCAAAGGCGGCTCTATTTTTCTACACTCGTCGAAAGCAAAGGGGCAGCGTGGATTAAAGGCACAGCCCGCAGGCACGGCCCGCAGATCTGGTGGAGAGCCAGGAATACCAGCCATTCTGCGGCGTGGTCCGTGCAGAGTTGGGAACGAGTGAAGAAGTCCATAGCTATAAGGATGACGAGGATGATGATAGAGATCGCTTTGCGAGGCCATCTCTACAAGTTTCCCGGCATACATAATCGCCACCTTATCGGCAATTTCAAGCAAGAGCGAGAGATCGTGGGTGATAAAGATGACCGAGAAGCTGAGCTTCTCACGCAGGTGCATAATCTCAGTTAGAATCTCACGCTGTACAACCACATCGAGTGCCGTCGTAGGCTCATCCATAATAATAATTTCAGGCGAAAGCGCCAGAGCAAGAGCAATGATTGTACGCTGGCGCATACCGCCGCTTAACTCGTGAGGGTAGCTATTGATGCGGTCAGGCGCAATGCCGACCAGGCGAAGCAGTTCAATGGCACGTTGCTTGCGTGAATCCGCTCCCATCGAGGGTCGATGCACTCGTAACACATCGGTAATCTGTTTGCCAATAGTCATGACCGGATTGAGCGCATTCATGGCACTCTGAAAAACGATAGATAGCTCATTCCAGCGAAAAGCTCGTAATTGTGATGGCGAGAATTCCAGGATATCGACGGACTCAGAGCCTCCTGCAGGAAACCCCGTTTTACCGTTCTTATGATGACCATTTTTTGCAAGTGACGATGAAGTGACCAGCGGATCACCTTCATCGTTCTCCTCTGCATGTCCATGGTAGAGGACCGATCCCCCGGTAATCACAGCAGGTGGGCGTAGTAGACGTGCAATTGCGTAAGCGAGGGTAGATTTGCCGCTACCACTCTCACCGGCAAGACCCATAATCTCGCCACGGTTGAGGGTAAAACTTACATCATCCACCGCATGTACGGCCCCATTAGCCGCCATATAATCCACACTGACATTCTTGACCTCAAGAATTGTGTCTGTACGCACATTCGTTACCATCATGCTACCACCTTCTGTTTTTTGTTCTCCATTATTAGTTTCAGTTTGGGTTCACGGCGTAGACGAGGGTTAGCGAGTTCATCAATACCAAAATTGATAAATGTCAGAGAAGCACAGAGAAGGGCAACACACAAACCCGGCGGAAGAAAAAGCCACCAATGGCCTACCAATAATGCATTGCCATTATTGGCCCAATATAACATCACCCCCCAACTGCTCCTGGTCACATCGCCAAGGCCCAGGAACTCCAGGGCAACCTCAGCACCGATTGCATACACAAATGTGCCCACAAAAGTAGAGGCCACCAGAGCTAACTCATTGGGCAATATCTCGGCGAAGACGATGCGTAGGGAGGTTTCGCCAGATGCACGCGAGGCCGAAATAAACTCGCGCTCCTTCAATGAAAGTGTCTGAGAGCGTAAAACGCGTGCTCCATAACTCCAGGATGTAAAAAGCAGCACCAGTGCGATGACAACCTCTCTATTACTTGAGCTAACACCACTTGCCAGAGATGCGAAGACAATCGCCAGTGGCAGACCAGGCAGAACTAAAAAGATGTTCGTGAGCATTGTAAGCACATCGTCGATGATACCACTAAAGTACGCGGAAGCCAGACCAAAAATGATCTGCAACAAAGTGGAACCGATAGCAGCACTAAAGCTTACTAATAGCGTGATACGTGCCCCATAGACCAGTTGAGAGAAAACATCCTGGCCCAGAGCTGTAGTACCTAGAATATGCGCTGCAGATGGCACAAGTGCGCCTTTCACGACAGTTGCATCAGGATCGTACTTCGTCAAGAATGGCGCAAAAATCGCTACCAGAACAAAAAAGGCAACAACAGAAAGACCAAAGGTAAATTTAGGATTGGCAGTTATGACACTAAGGATTCCCTTGCCACGATCCTGGGCCTTATTCAAGATAGAGGCCGATTGGATATTTTGTTTGTTGCTCATATCTGTGACTTGCATTGTTTAACTCCTTCCCTGACGTACACGTGGATCAAGCAGCGTGTAAACCATCTCAGATAGAAAGTTTGCTATCAGCACAGCGAGAGCAATAACCAGGAAACAGCCCTCAATCAGAGCATAATCGTTGTTTTGCACACCTTGATACAAGTAGTAGCCGATACCAGGGTAGTTGAAGACTATCTCAGTCAACAACGCTCCACTTACAACCAGGCCTAATGATATAGAGAAACTGGTAATGCTGGGCAAAATCGCGTTACGGGCTGCATAATTGAACATGACCCGTCTTTCTGGTAATCCTTTGGCCTGCGCCATGAGCACATAATCTTCCGCCAGTGTAGTGACCATCGTATTACGCATCGTCAGCACCCAGCCAGATAGTGAGCCTATAATAAGGGTGACAACGGGGAGGAAGCCATAGCGAATGAGGCTCAGGAGAAAGTCGGTATTCCAACCAATAACTGTGTTATAGACATCATACCCACCTTCGTTGGGAAGCACATTCCAAAAAATACTAAATACGTAGATCAGCCCCAGGGCCATCCAGAAATAGGGAATAGCCGAGAGAAATGTGAGGATAGGGGGAAGCGTCGTATCAAACAAGGAGCCACGTTTCCAGGCAATCAGCATACCAATCAGAGTGCCAATGAAAAAACTAAGAATGACCGAAATACCTACCAGACCGATGGTCCATGGTAAACCTTGTGCGAGAACCTCTGAGACATTATGGGGAAATTGCGACGTGGCAACGCCCAGATTGCCATGCAAAACATCTCCCAGGTATGTAAAGTACTGCTGCCAGATAGGGACACCTGTGTTTACACCAAATTCCTGTTCCAGTGCATGCAGAAACTGTGGCGTCACGTTATTCGCTCGGACCTTTGCGATATATGCCTCAGCCGGGTTGCCTGGCATCAAACGCGGAATAATGAAATTAAACGTCACCGAGGCCCAGAGTGCCACCAGGTAGAAGCTTGCGCGTCGTAAGAGGTAGCGCATAAGATATCTCCTTTGATTAAATGATTGCTGCCTGGTTTTCAGGCACCCAGTAGGGGCGTGTGCTTGCCACCGCCCGGTTGGAGCAACTTGTATGCTCCCAATATCATTCAAATACCGAGAATGTTTCCCCTTGTATAGGGGAGTGTGCTTGCCACCGCCCGGTTGGAGTAACGGTGATTTTGTCGGGAGCCGGGCGGTGGCAAGCACACTCCCCTGCCCATCATCTCCCAATTCATAATATACAACCTCTCTCCATCTCCCGTCAGGCGGGAGATGGAAGAGCACTAACAGGACGAAACTAAGGAGTAGAATGTGCTAAGACTAAGCAGCCTTCAGGTGAAGAATAACATTCTCGCTGTCAGGTGAGAGGTATGGTGCGCCCGCATCATACGGATTGCTCGCATTAGGCCAGCCTGTCCAGTTCGTCGTCGTATATTCATCCCAGTAGACGTTAACCGTCAATGGAATGGCTGGTAACTGAGTGGCTATGACCTGCTCAATGTCACCTATAGCAGCCTTCTGAGCTGTGACGTCTGTGGCTTCTTCATACTTAAGGAGATCATTATCAACTTGAGTGGAAAAGCCATTGCTGGTCGTCTTATCCCAGCGTTCAAAATTGGTACCACCGATCGCTTTACCTGCAGCCGCCGAATTTGCGCTAGCCAACATTCCCTGGAATGGATAGTACGGAGTAGGGCCACTATTCGTCCAGCTCAATGCAGCGTCATAAGCACCAGTCGAGATGGCTGTGTAGTATGTGGTGTAGTCGGCCTGGGTATTAATCGTTGCCTTGATACCAGCAGCCGTCAGGTCTTTCTGGATAAAGGCCGTATCCTGCATCCCAGTCGTTCCAACCATTGACAACATCCAACGTTAAGGCGAAATCTTTCCCTTTATATTGGAAGAAGCCATCACTACCCATGGTCATACCAGCCTGTTGCAGGTAGGTTTTTGCCTGAGAAGTGCTATAAGTAAAGGTTTCGTTTTGCAGCGTAGGCGTAATCCAATCGTTAAGAGTTGGTGTGATAACTCCCGAGGGATTGGCAACCTTCGCATACTCGCAACTCCCTGTGGCAATTGGTCGCGGTTAATAGCAGCACTGATTGCCTTACGGACATTCAGAATATTAAACGGAGCCTTTTGCAGGTTCAGGTACAGCATTACGGTATTGCTAGCAGCAAACCAGGTATGATTGTGGGCAGGATCTTTGCCACTGAAAGATGGGTCAAGTGAGGGATCCCAACCAGTACCTTCCCAGTCGAGTTGGCCTTTGATCATATCCGTAATGGCTGTCGTGTTATCCTTAATCGAAGGAACCTGAATCTCCTGTACTGCTGGCTTTGTACCCCAGTAGTTAGGGTTGACCTTGTAGGTAATCAAAGCCGCACTGTAACTGCTGAGCATATAGGGACCAGTACCAACAGGATTTTTATCATTGACAAATTTGGATGGATCGCTTCCGCTACCAGTCTGCCATACATGCTGTGGCGCGATAAATTCCTGAGCACCAATACGATAGATCGCTGTGCTATCTGCATGCTGCAGCGTGAATGCAACGGTTTCGCTATCCGGCGCTGTAACTCCACTGAGAAGGGTGGCCCAGACTGAATTTTGATCCAGAGCCGGGAACTGCTTCATGAGATTGAAGGTGTAGACAACGTCTGCACTCGTGAAAGGCTTGCCATCATTCCATTTAACACTTGGATTAAGTGTGAAGGTCAAAGTCTTTCCACTATTCGAGTACGCGTAGCTGGATGCCAGCCAGGGCGTCTCCTGACCATTATAAAGGTTCACAAAGTACAACGACTCAAACAGCAGACCCTGAGAACCGAAGGCACTACCACCATTCACATTAGCGAATGGGCTGAAGAGATCAGGATTATCCTTCCCCGGAGATGGATTAACACGCAGAATACTTGAGCGTGTCGCAGCAGGCGTCGATGGGGCAGTGGTACACACCACCACCACAAGCAGCAAGAATAGTAGTCAACGAGACTAACAATAAAATGAGTAGCTTACCAGTCAACTTAAACCTGGTTGGAAGACCCGTCATAAGAACCTCCTGACGCTGAGATAGAATGAATCATCCACTGATCCACAAAAATTGTCACAATGAGTTCCAGGATATTGATGTCGCTTTGAACGCTGAGAGAAAGCTATCTGTTGTAGCTTCCACTCCATAAAGTGGATCAAAGCAGCAATCCTACGCACTAAAGAACTGACACCAAATACACCTGTGATGAAAGGGTAACGTCATAATCGTTACATCGACTAAAAACAGATTTTAATCGTTTCGCGTCTATTCTTTCCCTCCTTTGGCATAAAAATAGCTTACGACACATAATACGTGTCAAGTTACGGGATCCTATTAAAAAGACAAACCAGGCGTTGAGATCGCAAGCTCCGAGAAGTGATGAGGAGATCCACAAGAAGATCGCACAATCAGGCTTGTGGGCAACTGTATGCGCACTGGATCTCCATTTTCCTTACCACCAAACTCCGATGATGTAGAGAACGATGGAAAGAAGCCATTCAAGCCCGTCTCACCACGTAGCGGAATGCGAGGCATATTAAGCATGGACAAAAGCAATTTGATACCATGCTGGCCCATCTCGTAAAAAGGTTGTCTGACAGTAGTCAAAGCAGGTCTGACATGAGCTGATGATGCGATATCATCAAAGCCGACCAGAGCAATGTCGCGTGGAATATGCAGACCATATTCTTCGGCAGCAGCAAGGACACCGTATGCCGTGGGATCACTGGCTGCAAAAATAGCCGTTGGGCGCTGCTCAACAGGCAAAGCGAATAATTTACTCGCTGCACTGCGTCCGCCAGCAGGCGTAAAATCGCCTTCCAGCACGAGTTCAGAATCGACGTTCAGTCCCGCCTCTTCCAGCGCCTGACAATATCCTTGATAACGCTCACGTGAGCAGAGATGCTTCAAAGGTCCCTGAATATGGGCAATACGACGATGACCGAGGTGCAGCAGGTGGCTGACCGCTGCATGAGCACCTCCCTGGTTATCCGCGCCTATCCATGGCAGGTCACCAGGTAATTCCTGATCATCAATCATCACTACGGGGAAACCATGTTTATGCAAACGTACGACATGTTTTGAAGACTGACCAGGGAGAATTGCCAGAATACCTGCCGTCAGCTTCGTAGCCAGAATATGGTCAATAACGTCACCGTTACTGCCATTATCACGAATAGAGTCGTTGATGCTATAGAGCACCATTTCATAAGGCGTAAGGCCAACAACTTCGGCCACACCACGCATTACATCAGGAATCAAAGGCCAGGTAAATGAAGGTACAAGAACACCAATCAAACGGCTACGACCACCGGCAAGGCCAGAGGCTGTAATGCTGGGTACGAAGCCTTCTTCCTCCATAATATGAAGGATGCGCTCACGTGTCACCGGATCTACATCTGGCTTATGATTTAAGACGCGTGAAACTGTGGCTTTCGATACTCCAGCCAGACGAGCAATGTCGTCAATTGTACGCTTTCCCGCCATAAATATCGCTCCGTCTCCGCTGACTCCAGCTGTGTTCACCGCTGCAATGCGCGTCGTTCGCTGGTCCCCCCACAAATACTCATCCCAATTAAAATATTGATGGATAGCGATCCGAGACCGTTCACGTAACCGCTTTCGGTATCGGTTACAAGTAAGTATACTGATGACATTCGGGGCTGTCAAGGGAATTTTCACGAAACTGAGCATTGATCACTTTTTTTCAGTGGCGAATCTAGGAAAGACCGCTTCCATGGCCTATAGATTGGCAATAATTGTACTTCGATTTCAATCTCTTATTCGCTCTTCATCATCGCTCTGCTCAGTTTGAGATCCTTCAAGAAAAGTAGCTTCATCCTCGCAGCCCATGGCTTGTAACAGAGTGATATAATCGCTTTCGTGTTTCTTGCGTTTCTTGGATGGTTGTATCCAAGTGCCTGCTCGCGAACCGCAAGTATCTGTTCATAGAGTAGCTCTGGCTTCCTGATCTATTACCCTGATGCCTCGCGAAGGCGAGCAAGATTGTGAATACGACTGAATCATTGTCTCTGCATGCTGTGGTCCCTAGATGCTGTGTTCGGATATGCAACGCCCGCTGATACAACGGCTTCTGCTTGCAATAGTTGCTCTTGATATCCTGATAGAGAGTCGCCAGGTCGCAGAGGCTGTCGGCTGTGTCTAGGATGCTCAGCTCCTAACTGCCGTTCCCGCATCGACAACACTCGTTGATACAACGGTTCTGCCTGCACATAGTTGCCTTGATATCGATAGAGAGTAGCCAGATTGTTCAGACTCATAGCAGTATAAGGATGTTCAGCTCCTAGCTGCTGTTCGCAAATAGCCCAGCGCCCGCTGATACAGTGGTTCTGCATTGCTCATATTTCCCTTGATACCCGATAAAGAGCAGCCAGATTGTTCAAGACTGGAGGCGGTGTCAGGATGTTCCGCTCCTAACTGCTGCTCCCGAATATGTAAGGCTCTCTTATGTAGTACTTCCGCCTGCATCGTATTTCCCTTGATGTCTATAGAAAACTGCCAGGTCGTTGAGACTGGAAGCCGTGTCGGGATGCTGCTCAGATCCTAACTGTTGCTCTCGAATGTGTAAGGCTCTCTTATACAGAGGTTCGGCCTCCTTATATTTTCCTTGATACCGATAGAGTACCGCCAGTTCGTTGAGCGTTTCAGCCACAAGGGGATGTTCGCCTCCTAATGTCCGCTCCCTTATGGCCAATGCTCTCTGGAAAAGCGGCTCTGCCTCTTCATATTCCCCTTGCTCTCTATAGAGATGTGCCAATCCGTAAAGTGCTTCAGCTACAAGAGGACTTTCACTGCCTAGCACGTTCTCTCCAATTTGCAAAGCTCGTTGATAAAGCTGCTCTGCCTGAGCATAATATGCACGATTTGATAGATAGGTTGCGACATGGCTCATTAAAGCAATATAGGAAACTTCGTTCTCATCACATTGCTTATTCAGTGAGATACAGACTAGTGCATGAGGTAGCAATCGCTCACAGACCTGCCAATAGTCAGTTTGGGACTTATCATAAGGAAAAAGATGATACATGGTCCATAGCACACGCCTTGCCCATACAGCTTGCATTGCTTTTGATATACGTTCTTTGAGCACAACTTGTACCAGCCGATGAACCGTCAACGTTTGCAGTGTGAAATTGCGCTGCAATAGTGAATAAGCCAGAAGTGCTTTGATAATGCTATTGAGTCGTAAAGGATCAGCGGTCAGCACCTCAAACGTCGGTCCAAGGTGTGTCGCACCCTCAAGAAAAAACGCTTCAGGAATGGCATCCGGTGCTAGAAATGCGCATACAGTTAGCAATTCCGCCGCCGCTGGATTGTTTTGCTCCAGGCGCTCGAATGCCAGCGCGAAAGTTTTAGCAACAGATAAAGGATGATCGGCATGGGTATCACGTTCATCAAGGAGGCGCACCTGTGAAGATCGGAAAAGTCGTAGGTAGTCCGAGAGGCTACATTGGCTGGATTCAATGTAAGCGCCGACCTGATCGAGCGCCAGTGGTAACCCATCCATCTCAATAACAATCTCTCTTGCAAGCACTAGATCGTCAGCAGCAAACTGATCCAGGGAAACCGTTGCATCGAGCAATCTGGCCCGGAGTAGTAGAAAACGTGTTCCCTCTTCGAGTGTCATCTTTTCCAGATCTAGAGTCTGTGTGACAAAACCGAGCGCCTGCCGACGAGATGTAAAGAGCAGAGAACCACAGCGTGCAGGAGGCAAAACAGTCTTCACCAATTCGAGATCTTCAACATTGTCGAAGATTAGTAACCAATCACTATGACTGGTAAGCCAGCGCGTAACGGCAGTTATGACACGGCTCTGTTCCTTTTCTTGTTTCTCTGGAAGGTTGAGCAGATCAGCGATAGCGCTAAAACTGGCGAAGATACTGCCATTGGTTTCGGCATTGATCCAGAAAACTCCTGCATATTCATTGACATAGCGATAGGCATATTCGATAGCGGTCTGGGTCTTGCCGATGCCACCAAGGCCACTCAGTGCATATGACTGACTAAGGACGGCGCGGCGCTCATGTGCGAGAGTACTATGCAATTGCTGCAACATAGTGTCGCGACCAATGAAAAAGGGATTGCGTTGATAGGGCATTAGCCAATAGGGTGAAGTCTCCGTCAAGCTTGCATCCAATAATTGTCGTGTTTCCTGTCCGTTCAGGTGAAGGTGCTTTGCCAGTTCCAGGACAAGTGTTTTGCTCTCAGGTAGATAGGTGCCACGTTCCCAGTTGCCAATCGTGTTGCGATGTACATCCAATTTGGCGGCAAGTTCATTCTGGCTGACGCGATGCTGTTTACGTAAAGCGGTAAGGAGTTCTCCAAAGGATCTAACATCCATATTACTCAATATTGTTATCCCTCACAAAATAGAGATTTTTCCGGAAAAGAGAAAAGCACAACAATGTATAGTCGATCTGTGCATTCAGTATTCTATCATAGAAACAGAGCTATTAGGAATTATGGCTTTCCTCTTACTACTTTACTTTTGTAGGGAGTTGCAGTCGACCCTTACAATCCTTTCCCAAAGGGGCAGATAAAGCGCCCAAAAGTCGGCGTATCGTATGGCTTTTATGGGATAGAAGGGCTACAGAAGTAGCTTCCTGATTAGTAAGGTGATCTTTCTACCTCAAGTCCTCCATATAATAAACTATATTATTTAATTTACCTTTTTTTACTTATATTATAAATATCCATATCGATAATCCATCCCTCTCCATCCCAAAACCAATGATCAACACGAAAATACTTAATTTCTGCTGAGAATATTCCGCGATGCCGACCGTTTACTTGCAGGTATGCAACAAGGTATCTATAATGGGGATTAGCAAACTCAGGCACTCGTATATGTATTTTTTTATATATCTTCAGCAAGCTAAAAAGCATTGAGCAGATCCAGGGGAGAAAAACTATGCCACAGGGTGATTCCTGGCAAGCCAACCAGGAAAAACAACCACTTTTAAAGGTTCTTGTGATTGATGACGAAGAAAATATCATTGAATTTATTCGGCTGGGACTTCGTTATGAAGGCTTCCAGGTAGAATCCGCTTCAGATGGTGAACAGGGTGTTACGGCGGCTCAACGCGTCAACCCGGACCTGGTTATTCTCGATGTGATGATGCCTGGCATTGATGGCTTAGAGGTTTGTAGACGTTTACGCGACAATCCCACTACCCGTGACGTTCCTATACTTATGTTGACAGCAAAAGATGAAGTCAAAGATCGTATTATCGGCCTGAAAACCGGCGCTGACGATTATCTCACGAAACCATTCGATTTTGACGAGCTACTGGAACGTATCCGAGCTATCCTACGTCGTCAGAACAGAGCTCGCACATCTGCGACAGGCTCCCCTGAGAGTGAAATCAATGGGCAGGTACTACAATTCGCTGATCTGCGGCTGAACACGGCCACACGCGAAGTTACACGGGGTGGTCGCCTGATCGAATTAACGGCAACCGAATATAATCTTTTGCATCTCTTTATGAGCCATCCACGCCAGGTACTCGACCGTCAGACCATCCTGAATCGTGTCTGGGGCTACGACTTCCTGGGCGAGACGAATATTATTGAAGTTTATGTGCGCTATCTTCGTGAAAAAATTGAGGACTCACCCAGTACTCCACGCCTGATTCAAACCGTACGCAGTGTGGGATACGTGTTAAAAGGGTAGTATTTTAGTGATTTTTATATCTCTTTTCTGAAAAAGGCAAGCGCAACAAAGGAGCAAATAAAAATTATGCAGCCTCAAGAAGGCAAGCCTGAGCAGTCATCAAGTGCAGATGGTTCGCAAAAACACCTGCGCTTGCTGAGTCCCACTACGGGTAAACTGCTGGAATACCCCCTCATTACGGCTGAGGGTGGCTCTGGGAGGAATGCGCCGCCCTGGCTTCGGCCTTTCTTTAGCTTACGTATACAGCTTCAGTTCGCTTACTGCCTGATCTTGATTATGGCTGTTATACTTGTTTGCACGCTTACCTATCAGCAAACGTCATCCCTCTATATTGGACTTATTGCTCTCGGCATAGTGGCGATATGTTCTCTTCTCGCATTTTTCTTCACCACAATTCTGCTACGTCCTTTATGGCGCGTAACCGATGCAGCACAGGCAATTGCAGTTGGGGATCTTAAGCAACGCGAACGCCTCCCTCTACGCCTTCCTCCTCAGGATGAAATTGATCGCCTGGCTGGTAGCATTAATGAGATGGTTACGCGTCTTGAACACGCAGAAGAGATGCAACACACTTCAGAAGTGCGTTTCCAGCGCTTCTTCTCCGATGCCTCACACCAGTTGCGCACTCCGCTCACCTCCATACGTGGCTTTACAGAAGTTCTTATTCGTGGAGCGAAAGATGATCCCGAAACAGCTTTGAGGGTCCTGACGCGTATGAAAAGTGAGAGCGAACGCATGACGTACCTGATCAATGATCTTTTAACGCTATCTCGCCTGGATGAACATAGTGCGCTCAAGATGCAATATGTCAATCTCATTGAACTGGCAACAGAAAGTACCGAGCAAGCGAAAAAGCGTGTCAGCGATGGACGAACGATTACATTATTGATAACGACGCAGGAGAGCCTGGGTATGCAAGGTGATAGAGAGCGCTTGAAACAGTTGCTCTTCGTTCTACTTGATAATGCGCTCAAACATGGTCGTATCGGTCCCGAAGGTATAGTCACGCTACAAATCGACCGTAGAGATAAGCAAGCAATTATACATGTTACAGATAATGGTAATGGTATTACGAAAGAAGATCAGGCTCATATCTTCGATTCATTTTATCGTGGTCGCCAACCATCTCCCGGCCCAAATGGCACAACTGTAGTAGGTACAGGATTGGGATTGACCATTGCTGCCGCGATTGTGCGTGCTCACCAGGGTACGATCTCGGTAAAGAGTGAGATGGGCAAAGGTACAGAATTTACGCTTGCGCTTCCTTGCATAGACTGAACGCTATTCATCTTTCCTACTCATATTGACCTCGTACAGACTGCTATGATACACTGCCTTCAATTGTGAACGTCGTATAAAAAGCGACAGTGTATATGGTACATCGTCGTTGTAATGGCCTGAATGGTCTTTTCAGTGAAGGTGAAACATAGCCATGTGGACGTCAACGCTAGATCTTGATCCCAAACGTGTAGTGATAACGCGACTGCTCAGACGCGTCTGGTCGGGTGCCAGTTTTTCCTCTTTCGCACCGCTACAAGTGCAAAACCTGCCCCGTCAGCCTCTTCCTGAAAAGAGATGGGTTCGTGTACGCAACCGTCTGGCTGGTATCTGCGGGAGCGATCTGCATATGATTCAAGGGGACGGAGACTTTAGTATTGCCCCTGCGGCTCTTCCCCTACACAGACGTTCGTATCCTGGCCATGAGGTTATTGGCGAAGTGCTGGAAGTAGGCGAAGACGTACAGCGCCTGCGTGTAGGGGATCGCGTCGTACTACAATATGGCCCCAACTGCCTGTCTGCCGGTGTACAGACCCCTTGCCGCTCATGTGCTCATGGTTACTACAATCTCTGCGAATATGGTAAACTTCCCGGCCCACAGTCTATTGGAGGTGGCTGGAGTGAAGAAATGTTGCTACCTGAACAGCAACTCTTTCGCCTTCCGGCTACTATCAGTGACGAACAGGGCGTTGTCCTTGAACCAACGGCAGTCGCTATCCATGCTGTACTACGTCGTTTGCCGCAGCCAGATGAACGCGTTCTGATTATTGGTGCTGGTGCCATTGGCTTACTTACATTGCAGATCGTGCGAGCACTGGCTCCTCAGGCTGAGATCAGTGTGCTTGCGCGTCACTCCTTCCAGATTGAACAGGCCACCCGCCAGGGGGCAGCCCATATCATCTATCCTCAAGATAGCTATAATGGCATACAACGAGCTACTAATGCGCAGGTTTTCAAGGGTGCATTTAACAATCGCGTATTGCTTGGGGGTTATGATGTTATCTTCGATACAGTAGGCAGCCAGAAAACGCTACATCACGCGCTACGTTGGGCTGGTGCACAAGCAACTGTTGTATTGGTTGGCGTGAATCTGCATCAGATGCATCTTGACCTCACGCCCGTCTGGTATCGGGAAGTAAACGTAGTTGGCTCCATGGGAAGCGGTATAGAAACATGGCCATCCACGACAAACGAACGTCGCTCAACATTCGAAGTCGCGGCAGAACTTATCGCGCACGACCAGATTCACCCCGAGCACCTGATCACACATCGTTTTCCTTTGAATAACTTCCAGACCGCCTTGTTGACCGCAATGGGAAAAGAGCATAGTCACGCTATTAAGGTCATCTTTGATTATTCATTATTACCACCATCCGTCGTACCCAACGTACGCGCTTCAGCTCCTCGTAAACGCCGCCCACTGCCAGTAGAGGAAAATACTTCAGAAAGTCTGAATACAGCCCAAAGCGTTCCATTATCCGCACGACCAACTGAACCTGCTGCACCGGTGGTATCTCTATCCCCATTATTTTCATCATCCCGCACAGTAGCACCTGTTCAACGTGAAGATGACGAACTTGACGAAATGGAAGACACTCTTTCAGCGCCCGCTATAGCAAAATACAACAGGCAGCCTGTTATCACACAACAACAAAAAGAACAACGTGCAGAAGAGGCTACACCCGCTGTAACAGAAGCTGTCTCTCTCGAAACAACACCAGCACTCTCCGCTATTGAGTCTGAAAATTATGCTGACGAAGCTGCTAACAACAATGAGATATCTCTACCAATTATTGAGCCTGAAAAATATACTGACGAAGCAACTAGCAATGATGAGATAGTGCTACCAGCTAGTGAGCCTGAAAATCTCACGGACGAATTAGCTAGCAATGATGAGATAGTGCTACCAACCAGTGAAGAGCCTTCCACTTCCACAGTCGATGTACTACAGGTTGTTGACGAACCGATTAGCGACGATGAAGTACCCCTACCAACTAGTGAAGAGCCTTCCACAACAACGTTCGATACAGTACAAGCTGACGAAACAGGTGAAATTGCTACAGAAATGACACAAGATAGTGACGCATTGCAGCTACCTGCGGTACAGGAAGATAGTGAACATTCTTCTATAGATGTTCCAACTGAAGATGTTTCAACTGATGCAACTTTCTTTATGGAAGAGCCTGCAACAGAAGCGAGCGTAGCTGAACTTCCTGAAATAGCCCGTCTGGATGCACAGGATGGGCCACCACCAGCAGATTTTGTAATGGAGAAAGAAACTGACACAATTAGCGCAACTGAAAATCCCGAAAATGCGTTACTACATACAGACGGATCGTCGACTGTGAAAGTACAAAGCCGCGCGAGACCGCGTACGCGCAAGAAAAACAATCGAACATCCGTAGAAAAACGATGAAAACTGGTTGATCATTCTGTCCCTGATCGCCTGCTTATCTTTTACAAATTATATCTATTTGCTCATCTTTTTTATCTAATCTGACATTACGACGATATTCATTCATGGAGAACATACATGACAATGAGTGATCAGCAACCTTCCACCAATATACCAGGGAGTAATGCTAAAAAGTCATCTCTTTTACCGGAGCAAGAACGATCTGAAACAGCATTTCAGCCAAATAACGACGCAACCCTATTTATCACAAAACCGCCACAACATCCAAAACGCCGCAGGGATGTACGCCTTCTATTGACGCTCCTCTTACTTGCTATCATTGTTGCAGCGGGAAGTTTCGTCGGACAACGGATGTTGAGTGGTGCGACAACAGTTATTTCTTCCCCATTAACAACACAGGTCCAACACCCTGGTGCCTTTTTGCACCAACCATTGAGTTCGCAACAAATCGATGGCCTCAGAAATCTCGTCTCGCGCATGAAATATAAGCAACTGGCAAGCCTCTACGTCTCACGTATGTCACTCGATGAAGAACTGGGGCAACTTATTATGGTTGAATATGGCGATACGACCTATTCAGACGACTTGAACACCATGATCAATACTTTGCACGCGGGTGGTGTCATCATGTATGAATTCCAGATGATGACTGCAGCTCAAACACGCAACGATATTGACCAGATGCAAAAGAATGCAACCTTCCCTTTGCTAGTCTCTACCGACGAAGAAGGGGGAATTGTACACCGATTAATCAATATCTATCCACCGCGTGCATCGGCCCTCTCAATCTATGACTCAGGTAGCCTTAATTATGCAGCACAACAAGGTCATCTGGTTGCCCACGATCTGAAAGCTCTGGGCATCAATGTCAACCTTGCTCCCGATGTGGATGTAGCGCTGGCTCCTGATGCTCCTGACGTAGTCACACGTACGTTTGGCTATACTCCTTCGTCTGTTATTCAATATGCTGGAGCTTATATGAGAGCGATGCAGGGCGACGGGGTACTGGCAACCATCAAGCATTATCCTGGTCTGGGAGATGCCAGCACCGATGCTCACTTTGACCTCCCAACCGTCAATCGCACTAAAGCGCAGATCTACGCAACAGAACTTGCGCCTTTCAAGTACTTTATTCAGTCACCGAATAAATTGGAGAACCCCGGTCTGATTATGCCGACTGACGTGCTGATGCCAGCCATCGATCCTGTCTATCCTGCTGAACTCTCACACATCTTTATGACCGATATTCTACGTAAGCAGCTAGGCTATGACGGTGTGGTGTTGACTGATGCTCTCTATATGAAAGGCGTCGAGATTAATGGTCAGCAGATCGATATGGGGCAAGCTGCTGTGATGGCCCTGAACGCTGGCGATGATATGTTGCTGGGAGCAACTGGCACAAGCCAGATGCTTGACATGCTTAACGCCATCAAAGCAGCTTTACAAAATGGCACACTTTCGAAAGCACGCGTCGATGAGGCGGCCACACGTATCATCGCTCTTAAGATGCAAAGCCACCTTATGCCTGCTGTAGCACCGCTCAATTAGTAACAAAGGAATATTGAGAGATCAGGGGTCAGCAATGCACACGGGCGCGATACAACGAAACGCGTTGTAGACAAGTGCAGGCGCGATAAATCTGGTCCCTACGCTGATCCACGTTGTAGGCGTTCGATGATTTCTTTCAAACGGCGCATTTCAGTTGCGTGTTGATCACGCATCTGCATCATTTCTTTCTCCAGATCGTCCTGCAATTGCTCCATACGATCTTTCATGTGGAGGATAGCCTCTACACCGGCGAGGTTGACGCCCAGGTCGCGCATCAAGGCGCGAATATGAACGACGCGTTCAATATCGCGATCCGAGTAGAGACGTGGACTATGAGGGCTATCGCCTTTACGGGCGGGCGCAATCAACCCCAGGCGTTCGTAATGGCGCAGCGTCTGCTCGTGCACCTCTGCCTTCTGGGCAGCTACGCTGATAATATACCATGCGCCATTACTCTTCTCCGGCATGATGATACTCTCCTTTCACCTCATTACGAATGGGCTTCCACGCCTCGACTACGTGCCAACGTTTCAAACAGCGCACGCTCTTCTACAGAGAGGTGCATCGGTAAGATTACTTTAACGCGAGCATACAGATTGCCAGCGCCCTCGCCACGCAGGCGGGGCATCCCCTTACCAGCCAGACGAAATGAGCGATTATTTTGTGTTTCCGCTGGTATGGTTAGCGCTAAGCGTCGTCCATCTGGAGTAGGTACAGGTACCTCTCCACCCAGCATCGCCGTTACCAGTTCAACTTCAACATCTGCATACAGGTCATCGCCCTTACGCTCAAACGCAGGATCTGACTTGACGGTAATAACAAGGTAGAGGTCACCGCGCGGACCACCACCAATGCCCGGTTGCCCCTCGCCAGCGACGCGTATTTTCGAACCATTATCGACTCCTGCCGGAATCTTGACCTGAATACGCTTATTGCGTGGTACCATACCCTGACCACTACAGGTTGCACAGATGCGACCACTCGTTTCACCAGTTCCCTGGCAAGTTGGACAGATCTCGGTTGATTGGATATTGAAAGTACGAGTGCCTCCAAGGTAAGCTTCTTGCAGCGTAATCTCTACCGGCTGCTCAATATTATCGCCTGCACGTCTGCGCATATCGCGTGCAGGGCTTCCGGTGCTTCCAGTACTTCCCCTGGTCCCATTTGTATTGCCGCGTCCAAAGAGTGCTTCAAAGAAATCAGAGAAGCCGGGGCCATTGGGATCAAAATCAAACGGGGTGCCACGACCGCCACTATACTGATAACTGCGCCTGCCAGCCGAAGGGCCTGGACCAAATTGCTCTTGCCAGTTCGGACCCAACGTATCATACTTCTTACGCTTATCAGCGTCAGAAAGTACCTCATATGCCTCGTTAATTTCTTTAAACTTTTCCTCCGCCTTCTTGTCGCCGGGATTTACATCGGGGTGATACTTACGGGCCAACTTACGAAAAGCCTTTTTAATCTCATCTGCGCTTGCCCCACGAGCAACGCCAAGAATTTTGTAATAGTCTTTATAATCCATATCCCAGCCCTCTTCTTAAAAAAGATTTACCAGGACTCATACTCCCAGGAGCACGAGTCCCTCACGATACCTATTTATTTCCCATACTCACCTTGACGCGGGCTGGTCGTAACGTTTCGTCACCAAGCGTATAGCCTTTGCGGGCTTCCTCAATGATGGTTCCCTCAGGCTGGTCGCTGTTTTCAACTGCTTCGATGGCTTCGTGCAGATAAGGATTGAATGCCTCACCAACTGTTGCGACTGCATTGATACCTTCGCTACGCATGACTTCATTCATTTGCCAGTTAAACATACGTAACGTCTGCTGCAATTGCTGCTTATCCATCGTTTCCTGATACTGAAGCGCCCGTTCGACGTTATCAATAACATCAAGCAATTTGTTAAAAATTGCTTTTTTCTGATGCTGCACGCGATCCGCGATCAAGCGTTCTTGTCGTTTACGAATGTTATCTATATCAGCACGCTCACGCAGATACTTGTTCCAATTCTCTGCCGCCTCCTGGCGTGCCTTGTTCAATTGTACTTCTAAATCGGCGATCTTCTTTGCTTCGAAAGAAAGTTGGGTATCAGGTTGCTCTCCCTGGTCCTTCGCTTGCTGTTCAGCTCCGGACATCTCTTGAGGCTCTTCCATCACGACACGATTCTCCTTAATATGACATTATCTAATAAGCACAAGAATGCTTCAAAGTAAGCTTTATTGGTATTACATTATAAACTTTGAGTCACTTGTTGTCAAGATTTCATATGCAATGTAAATAATACATAGCAGCATACCCCTCGCCAGCATCATTTTCTTAACAATAGTTCTGTTGTCCTTCTTCAATAATGATGAGAAAACGGTACATTGTGCTTCTCCTATCAATCTTCTACATCATCCATCGTTTCCTGCCCATCGTCGTCCCACCTCTCACCACGCTCCAGCATAATCGGTCCCAACAACTCGCTTTGTCTGACATTGATACGTTGCCATTTCCAGAGCTCTAACACCGCCAGGAAGGTAACGATAATCACGAGGCGCGAACGCTCATTTGCGATAACTTCAGCCAGAGGAAGTTCAGGTTGTTCCTGGAGGCGGCTCATAATCTCTTCGATGCGCTCACTGACACGTACACGGGCAATCGGCATCAAGCTTGTATCATTTTCCTCATCGCGGGCTTGCAATTCGAGCAGGCGTTGAAAGGCACGGGTCAGGGATTGTACTTCCATATTCACAAGTGTTGGCGGGGTCCAGGTGAGTTGCGCTTCGATACCTGCAAGCAGGCCAGAACGACCATGTGTCTGCATTCCAGCTTCCTCGCGCTGACGCAGGATGGTCGCAATCTCCTTCGCCATCTTGTATTCGACCAGATGACGCTGCAATTCCTCTGCCATTGTCACAGCGTTCTCCCCTTCATCGTTGACCTCTTCCTTGTTATTGTGTGGCAACAGGCTCTGCGATTTGATAAAGAGGAGGCGAGCCGCAATAGAGACAAAGGCAGCCATATTTGCGAGAGGTAATTTCTCAGCTTCCCATTGATGAAGATAAGCGAGATATTGATCAGTCACAGCCATCAGCGAGATGGTCGTAATCTCCATCTGCCGCTTCTCAATCAGGTGCAGCAATAAGTCAAGCGGCCCCTCAAAAATTGGCAGATGTACAACATAACGCGCCTGTTCACGGGCGGAAAGCTCTTCAACGCCGATCTGCTCTAACATAACTACGATACCTCGTCAACTTCATGTAACAGTGCCGCAGGCCCATCAGGTTGATGATGTGTGCGGATATAGAGGACAGCATGTTCAGAAAGTCCTGCTGAAGCGGCGAGATCTGCTCCTACGTCAGCATGCCACCATGCATAACTCAACGCACGCCGCCAGCTTGGAATAGACCTCGTTTCAAACGTAGCTGAGGATGTTACAAAGCAAGCAAGCAATCGTGGTGCAAAACGCTTGCCCAGGACAAGTACAGGGCGCGTCCAGAAAGGAACGCGTCCCTGAGCTTTACCAACATCGTGCAATAACGCTGCAGCTAATAAGTCGTTCTCTATACAACCACGTTTCTGGAGACCACGACACACGCGCAGGCTATGTTGCTGATCAGCATCCGACATGCTCTGAAAAAGGGGCAATGCCGGAGCTGGCAACCAGCGCTTCACCTCAGCAATATCTTCCGGGGAAAGCGCTACTGTAAAACCGAGTTGTTGACGTACCTGTGTTAGACGATACCGTATCGCGTAAAAAAACGGGTACTTATGTATGCTTCTATGCAAGGTCGCTTGTATCCATCTAAATTATGTAGAGAGAAACAATATTGACAGGTAAATTTCCAGCTACCAGAGATACCAAATTCATTGCACCAAGCCAGATATAGTATGACAGGTGGAACAATGGGAAGCCACCCAGTCCTGCCAGGTTAGCCAGGAATGGCAAAAGAAAGAATAGAGCGAGAATTGCGAACTGACCATAGGGCGCTGACTTCGCAAATTGAACTGCCTGCTTACTTGGAAGAAGTGTGTACACAATTTGATACCCGTCGAGGGGATAGAGCGGAATCAGGTTGAAGAGCGCGATACTGATATTTACGCATGAGAAAACGATGAGAAGTTGAAGCACACGAATAATAAAAGAATTTCCTATCAGGTAGGGTGCAGTGAAGTGGGCGATCAATGCAGTCAGCAATCCAATGATCAGGCTGAAGATAGGGCCGGCCAATGCTACTACAAACACGCCAGCATTCGGTCCAATGCGCATCTTCCATGGATCGGGTTTGACTGGTTTACCCCAACCAAGTCCCATTGCTGGTGCAGAGACGACTTGAAAAGCCAGAACCACGCACATAAGCATGCCTACGGGATCAATATGAGCAGGTAGACTAAACGTCTGTCGCCCTTCAGCACGCGGCGTTGCATCACCAAGCCAGCCAGCCATTATAGTATGACCCAGTTCATGCAATATAATTGCTACGAGAAATGAGCCAATAATCATCAATGCCAGCAAAACATTTATGCCATCGTTCATGCCATTACTTATCCTCACTCTATGTTTTCAGCTAAAAGATCTATTTCCATGCCCTCATATGCAGAGCGTGTGCGTGCAAAACGCATCCGCGCTGTCTCTTCCATAGCATCCAACTGGTTATCGTTATAGGTTGGTTCATGATGAAACAGGACCAACTCTTTTACGTGAGCGGCCAGAGCTGCCTCTACCGCCATCTCTACAGTACTATGCCCAAAGCCATGCTTGCCCTGCCGATAATCGTCAACAGTATATTGCGCATCATGAATTAACAGGTCGGCTCCCTCTACAAAGGCCAGGAACTCGCTTTCACAGCCATTGCGCCATTCCACGTCGGTTGCATACACCACGCGCCGACCAGCATATTCTACACGATAAACAACTGCTCCATTGAGGGGGTGACTATGGGTAAATTTTGCCATGACACATACCTCTTCTAGATCCAACCTCCCATTGCGCACCCCGTCTACCCATGGCTCATTGCTCTCTGGATACCACTTCACGCAGAGATCATCAGTTACTGTATGAAACGTACGTTGTGAAGGTAATTTACGCACGTCTACTGGGAAATACGGTGGAGACATCATTGGGGTTACGATCTGCTCAATATTCTGACCTGCAAGTTGAGGGCCGAAGAGATGAATATTGGTACGAGCATCAAAGAGAGGTGCAAAAAAAGGGAAACCAACCAGGTGATCGCCATGAGCATGGGTGAAAAACAATGCGAAATGGGTCATTCCATTCATACCCCGTAGAAGCTCGTCACCCAGGCGAATGATGCCACTGCCAGCATCAAAAATGAGCGTATGTGTACCTGCCTGAACTTCCACACACGAGGTGTTCCCTCCGTGTCGAAGCGTATGTGATCCTGGCGTGGGATAACTTCCTCGTACACCCCAAAAACGAACCAGAAAACGCTGCGCCATATTATTTTGCTCCTACGGCAATATCAGTGAAGAGATTAAGCCCTCCTATTATAGCTTGCAATGGAAGCATTGAAAAGGTTTCTTTATTTCATCCCATCTTCATCTGGCAATAATCCATGCCTTAAAGCAAAAATGGCGACCTGAGTACGATCACGCAGATGCAGTTTCTGAAAAATAGTGGAGAGATAATTCTTCACTGTTTTCTCAGAATAGGCCAGTTTCTCTGCGATCTCTTTGTTACTCATACCCATCGCCACATAACGTATAATCTCGACTTCCTTTGGCTGCAACGCCTCAAGGGTATGATAACCCACTGCACCTTCAGACAAACGACGATACTCTTTAACGATCATATCTGTCATCTCTGGTGCTACAAATACTCCCCCTGCACGTACTATCCTGATAGCCCCTGCAACCTCACGTACCGACGTGGTCTTGAGAAGGTAGCCTCTGGCACCACACTTCACCGCCTGCAAAACCAGTTGATTTTGCTGCTGCATACTTAATATGATCACTGCAATCTCAGGAAACTCCTGCACAACCTGCTGCGTTACCGCAATTCCATCCATGCCCGGCATATGGATATCCATCAACACTACGTCCGGACGCAACTGGTGTATCTTTTGCAACGCTTCTATGCCATCAACTGCTTCCCCAATGACACGAATATCCTTTTCTAAAGAAAATAGTTGACGTAATCCTTCACGCATTAGTTGGTGATCATCGACTAATAATACACTGATTACATCTGTATGCTTCATATCTCCTGGTCGCTGATCGAAACTTGCAACTGTATGTGTATCTTCATTTTTAGTAGGAGAGAAAAAATCTGTCGCTGTATACTTTCTATCATCTACGTTGGGGTAGTTCACAGGAATCCCTCCAATTCTTATTGGAAAATGCTTCTTCGTGCACTCACGATTGGCGCTCTTAGATCATCCCTCCAAGGGAACTGGGGTAGGGGCGTCACCTTGCGTGCGCCCGCGTGCGCAGGTTTCCTGGCACGCGGGCGCACGCAAGGTGACGCCCCTACCCCAGTTCCAACGTTTCCTCAGAAGGATTGAGAACCTGAATTATATCCACCGTTTGCTCTCTTTTTAGTATAGCAAGCACACAATAGAATGCATCCATAATGTGAGCAATTTTTTGGAGGGAGAATATCGTTAATACGACCTACACGTTATGCTCCTGGAATCTGGCTTTGATGCTGGAGAGTTGGCGGGCATGCTGCACATCATGTTGTGGAAGCACATTCACAAATTGGTAGAATTTTATTTGTCCCCAGGCGGGATGTTGCGCAGGGCGCTCCCAGGATTCTGTAGAAAGTGTGGACAGATAGGTAAAAATCTCTTCACGGCGAGCCGCCATTCCAGCCAGTACAGCTTCCAGGGAGACTGGAAGTTCTGCTTCCCGTGTCAGTTGCGGAGTCACTTCACTGGTATTCGCGAGCAGTGGGTTATCTTCATTCTGGATCAACTGCATCTGCTCCAGTGCCAGGCCATCGGCGATATAAAGATGATGCGCCAGTTGCAAAGGAGACCACTCTGCATCAGTAAACTGTTTTTTTAGCTCATCATTGCTAAACTTTGCAAGCTGGCTCATAAAGTCGATACGAGCCGACACGAGTTTGCTGCGCATCTTTTCAAACGGATTTTCAACAGTCGCCATTGTATTTCTCCCATACCTGCTACTACTCTTCTTTTTTCACCAACCGACCATAGAGACTCTCCAGCTCATCCTGGCTATTAAAATGTAGGACGAGCGTTCCTTTCCCTTTCGGATTACATTTCAGATCCACCTTTACCATTAAGGCATCGCGGAAATGTGTCTCCAGTTCTGTCAGTTCAGGAGCACGCTTTGGCGAAGCTGTGACCTGCTGTACCGCCGTTTCGATATCCTGGGACGCTTTAATTCTGGATGCCAACTCTTCTGCTTGCCGAACATTCAGATGCAATGTCACAACCTGGTTCATCGCCGTTATCTGATCTTCTTCCCGTGCAATACCAACCAGAGCACGAGCATGTCCTTCGCTGAAATTTTCTGGCTGGTTGATTAATGCATCACGTACTTTAGGGGCCAGTTGTAATAGGCGTAATGAATTGGTAACGGTGGTACGATCTTTTCCAACCTGTTTCGCCACCATCTCTTGCGTCAGGCCAAATTCCTGGATCAGCGACTGGTACGCCAGCGCCTCTTCAATAGGGTTCAAGTCGGCGCGTTGGATATTCTCAATCAAGGCCATCTCAAGCATCTGTTGAGGCGTCACATCTTTGATTACGACGGGCACTTTGGTCAGACCAGCAAGACGTGCCGCTCGCCAGCGTCGCTCGCCAGCAATGATCTGGTATTGAGCTGCATTAGATATATCATCTTTACCCGCTTGATAAGGCTGAGGCTCTTCTGCTAACCACGAGGAACCAACGCTCTTCCCAGTATCTTGTGATGCACTATGCAAGCGTGTAACAATGATAGGCTGAATAAGACCATGCTCTTTAATGGAAGCACTTAGTTCTAACAGTTTGGGATCATCTTCACGAAACACTCTACGCGGTTGACGTGGATTGGGAATGATACTGTCAACCACCACCTCAGGCATTGCCTCCTTCAATTCAGCGGAAGCAGTCTGTACCTGTGCTGCCAGGGTCTCAGAAGCACCAGAGAAAAGAGCATCCAGGCCGCGTCCGAGGCCGGATTTTTGCTTAGCCACGAGCCATTACCTCCTCGGCCAGCGCACGGTAGGCCAGAGCTCCAGGAGAAGTGGGATCATAATCAAGAATAGCCTGCCCAAAACTGGGGGCCTCGCTTAAACGAACGTTACGATTGATAATAGTCTGAAATGCTTCCTCCGGAAAATGATTACGCACCTCGCGCACGATATCTCCCGCCAGGCGCGTACGCGGATCGTACATCGTCAGCACCACCCCCACTATATAAAGAGCAGGATTGAGCTTGTTTTTGACCAGATTGAATGTATTAAGCAACTGAGTTAACCCTTCCAGGGCCAGATATTCGCATTGTATAGGTATCAACAACCCATCGGAAGCGACAAGAGCGTTGATAGTAAGTAGACCAAGCGAGGGAGGGCAATCTATAATAATATAATCGCAACGGTTACGAATTGGCTCCAACACCTGGCGTAATCGATACTCACGAGCCAGCGTTCCGACCAGTTCGATCTCCGCTGCCGCCAGATCTACTGTACAGGGAGCAACCACTAACTCGCGCCTCGGGGACGGCACAATCGCATCAAATATTGTGAGATTTTCCTGGTCCTGTATAAGAAGATCATAAATCGTACAGGGACGCTTATTCTTTAGCACGCCGATACCACTGGAGGTATTTGCCTGGGGATCCATATCGACCAACAACACCTTGCGCCCTGCCGCTGCAAGATAGGTAGCAAGATTGATAGCTGTTGTCGTTTTCCCCACCCCCCCTTCTGGTTCGCAATCGCATAGACTTTTGACACAGACTGCTACCGTACCTTTCCTCTGCCATGGCAAAAAAGACAACGCGAAACGTTGTACACGCTGTAGAGACATTGTAGCAAATGTGCTTGCTATAAGCAAGAAAGAGTTTTCTTGTGCTATAACGTAACGCGGTTGCCACCCGCCGGCATCGTAAAACGTAAAAACCCTCCCATCGCCAGACGTGTACAGATCACTGCCAGCGTATAGAGAGCAAATAATAACGCACCTGTCCTCAATTCATAAATCCCCAGATCAAGCAAGGTAAGATGATTACGTCCAGCAGCAAACAAACGCACAAGAGCCGATCCCTGAGGCACACCAAAACTACCAACCGCCATACCCAACACAAGTGTAATCAACACATCAATAGCAAAACAGAGCGCCGCCAGACGTGGACCAAGCAGCCAGAAGCGCCGACTTAGACGCTCACGCTTTGTCGATGTCATGCGCCGGGTAGCCCAGACGGGAGCAATGAGATATTGCAGCATCAGGAATAGCAGAGGAACAGCTACATACGTCCAATCAGGAAAAATAATTGGATTAATCAATGCACCAAGACGACCAAGCGTGTAGAGGATAACACCCTCTATCACACCTCGCCGATAACTGACTTTATTAAACATAATAACTGATTTCCGTTTCGGATTATGGGGCGAACCGATGTTATTGTCTAGTGGCAACCACATCCGCCACCGCCGCACCCACAATTTCCCATCGCTGGCTGCACATCATCGTACGAATTGTCTTCACTGCCACCCACGTTGTGCAGCAAATACTGAGAGCAGGCGGCGCACTTTTTCGCCCCGGCATTTCGCACAGACTACATCGTCAGCAACTTTGTGACTGACCAGCAACTCAAATTTTGATTGGCAATCTGAGCAATAGTACTCGTACATTGGCATCGAAAGGTACCTCCTGTTATATAGAACGCGTATCTAATCATAGATATTGTAGTGGGTTGAGGTGAGAGTCGTCAAGCTATAAGGAAATTCGGGAAACAGCTAGACATGTTGCCTGGAAAAAAGCAAGCAAATAATCCTACAGTTATACCAGCTCGTTTGGGGGATGCCAAATCATTCCACATACTATTACGGCGCAAAACCCAGACATCAGAAAGATGACCCTGCCGAAGTCGTTCAAAAAGGTCTTCTAAATCGATCATATTATTTCTACTTCTTTATCCCAGAACTGATCTTCTTCACTAGGTCACCCAATAACGCAATCCGTACAGGCAAAGAATCTAACTCCACATACTCATCTGGATTATGCGCCAGCCCCCCGCCAGCTCCCAGTCCATCGATTGTAGGCACACCTAACGGCGCAGTATTATTAGCATCAGAGGCACCACCACTCGCCAGGTCCTGTATCTCTAAGCCCAATTCCTTACCAACCTCTTTCGCCGCTCGTACCAACGACGCATTTTGCTCCGAGCGCTCGAATGGCAAACAACGCATATCTCCACTTAACGCAATCTGTGTACCATCCATTATGCTGCCGTGACGCTACTCTCCGCATTGCCTCCTCAATTGCCTGGATACCTGCCATGCTACTGGCACGCACATCCATTTCTAGATAGGCGGTGTCGGGAATGACGTTGCTACGCTCACCGCCGCGTATAACAGTTACTGAGAGCGAGGTGCCGGGGATGGTCCCCTGTAGCGCCTGCATCCCCTGGACCTGATAGGAAAGTTCAAGTATCGCGTTAATGCCCTTCTGAGGCTCAACGCCTGCATGTGCAGAACGTCCACGTACCTCGACGCGATAGAGTCCAGAACTGCGCCGTGAAGAGACAACCTGATTCGTCAAACGTCCTGGCTCCAGCACAATCACCGCGTCAGATTCACGTGCCAGTTCCTGAATGAGCGCCTTGCTGGCGGGCGAACCTATTTCCTCGTCGCTATTGAGCACAAACGTCACGCTCTTGTAATTCGCTTCTCCCCCAGCAATAAGCTGGTGCACGCCATACATACCTATCAATACACCAGATTTCATATCGAGCACGCCGGGACCCTTTGCGACGCGCATGCTATCCTGTTCGACGATCGAGAATGGACGCCGCCCAACTTCACCATCGGGAAACACCGTATCCATATGCCCGATCAACAAAATACGTGCTCCGTCGGGCGCATTTCCATGATGAGTAGCGACAAGATGATTGCCATATTCTTGCTGTATGTCGAAATAGGTCGAGAAACCAAATGTATGAAAGCGTTCCTGAAGGTAAGCTCCCACGTGGTCCACTCCAACCTTGTTATATGTGCCCAAATCAATATTGACCACAGCCTTCAGATCGGCAAGATACGGCTCTATAATCTGCTCAGCTCGTTCTACGAGATAATGTTTCTGCACTTAAATTATCCCCTCTCTCCGAAATTCGGCAATCTCGACTTCACTATAACCAACATCTTGCAATATCTCTTCTGTATGTTCACCAAGACGAGGAGGTGCATAGCGCTGCTCAACCTTCACATCTGAAATGTGTGGGAAGCTTGTTAATGAATGGAACGGCTCACCATCTATATTTCCAGTAACGCTCACCTTTTGCGCCTGGGCTTGAGGATCTTGTAATGCCTCGCCAATGTCATAGATGGGACCAACGCAGGCGTCAATCTCGGCAAGGTCGGCGATCCATTCTTCACGTGTGCGCGTTTTAAAGACTGCCTTCAATATATCTCGTGCCTCATTACTCTCTACTGATCCTACAGGCATATGAAAGGGGAGCAATTCAAGATGCCCAATGCGCGTACAGAACATTTGCCAGAACTTCGGCTCCAGGGCGGCCAGCGTCACATGTTTGCCATCTTGCGTCTCATAGATGTTATAGCAAGGAAGGCCACCATCAAGCATCGAATGGCCCGGTTTTGGCACCTTACCTGTATTGAGATACGTCGTAGCACTCAATGAGAGCAAAGACAGCAGCCCGCCAGTCATTGAAGCGTCGATCTTACGTCCTTCACCTGTTTGAGCACGCCCTATCAGGGCCGTCAAAATACCGATCACGGCCATCTGCCCGCCACCAGCCAGATCACCAAATTGAGTAGGAAGCATCACTGGTTCGCCATGTGTACTGCGATTGTAATGAAGCAGGCCCGCATAACCTGCATAATTTAGATCGTGACCAGCTCGCTGCCGATATGGTCCCTCCTGCCCATAGCCACTGATTGCGCAATAGATGATACCCCTATTTTTTTCTTTGAGCTGCTCATATCCCAATCCCAGACGCTCCAGTACTCCTGGTCGAAAGCTCTCTAGCACAACATCCGCCTTGCCTACCATGTGTAAAAATATCTCGCGCCCCTGCTCGCTCTTCAGATTAAGTGTCATACTACGCTTATTGCGATTGAGTGCCAGAAAATAGAGACCCATTCCTCCAGGGCCGGATGGCTGCATCGAACGACTATAATCGCCGCTGCCAGGTTCCTCTATTTTGACGACATCTGCCCCAAAATCGGCCATCATCTGTGATGCATACGCCCCAGGGACCAGGCGCGATACGTCAAGGATACGTACGCCGTTGAGAGGTAAATCCATCGATATCTCCCTCGTGTGCTAGAATGTAGACAAAGGCATCAGTAGTTGTAGCGTAGCAGGGAAGAATGCATGTTGTCAACGTCACATTGCGTGATGATGACACTCGCAAAAATAATGAGATAATTCCAAACCACTAGAGGATTTTAACCCGTGACATTTCCACATATGTTGATACTCTTTCTCCTGGCAGTCGTTGGAGGAACACTTAACTCCGTTGCTGGTGGAGGAAGCTTTTTCACCTTTCCAGCGCTTATATTTGTTGGGATTCCAGCTATTGCTGCCAACGCCAGTAATACGGTAGCGCTCTGGCCCGGTTCGGTTGCAAGCATGGGAGCGTATCGCAATGAAATTGCGCAACAGAGGCGAAGTTTCTTGATTTTGATGGTGAGCACAAGCCTCATTGGGGGCATTCTCGGTGCCCAGCTCCTATTGCATACTCCGGCATCAATCTTCCAGGGCTTAATTCCTTATCTTTTACTGCTGGCTACCTTGCTCTTTGCTCTTAGTAGTCCGATTACAACCAGACTACGGATGCGCAATGTGGGCAAAGTGCGTCTTTCTCCTTCAACACTGATTGCAGTTGCGGTAGCCCAACTGATTATTGCTACCTACGGCGGATATTTTGGTGGTGGTATTGGCATTCTGATGCTGGCAACGTTGTCGATGATGGGAATGGAAGATATTCACGTTATGAATGGTTTGAAAACTGTACTGGCATCCTGCATCAATGGTGTAGCAGTCTTTATTTTCATTTTTGCCCATGCGGTAGTGTGGCCTGAAACGCTTTTGATGATCGTTGGCGCTATCATTGGTGGTTACGGTGGCGCGTATTATGCCCGTAAACTTAATTCCAACCTGATACGAGGCTTTGTAATCGTTGTTGGTTTTGCGATGAGTGCGTACTTCTTTATCAACATTTACATTTTACACCATGTATAATAGAAAATATTTCATATCGAAATACTACATCATCAGGATAAGATACTCGAAGGAATTGGCGTTTAGCCATAATTAGTCATATGAGTAACGGATGCCAATCTGTACGCCATTACAAAACGATTAACTAGCGTTATGCGTGTAACTTTTGCGTACTCATAAATGGGGGTTCGCACAAATAACAATCTGTATTAGCAAAAGATGGACGCAACCATGAAGCAACAAGAAACTGAACCAACGAAACGTACTAATAACTCCAATACACAACAGGTGGGGGATACATCCCTTTCCAATAACAAGACGACGACTGATAATAGCGAACATGCAGGCAAATGGGCTGTACTCGCGGTAGTTGCAATTGGTGTCTTTATGGCGACTTTGGATTCGTCGATTGTCAATATCAGCCTTCCTGCGATTGCCAGCTATTTTGCTACTCCTCTCAATGGGGCTGTTTCCTGGGTTATTATCGGCTATCTGGTTGCTACCGCGACTATCTTGTTAACCGCTGGACGCCTGTCAGATATGATTGGGCGTAAAGCAGTCTGGATTGCGGGACTCATTCTTTTCACGGGTAGTTCGGCTCTCTGCGGCCTTGCTCCTTCTCTTGCATTCTTAATTGCTGCGCGTGCCTTGCAAGGGTTGGGTGGAGCACTTCTGATGGCGGTAAGCCCTGCGATACTTACAACAGCTTTTCCTGCTAATGAGCGTGGGCGTGCACTGGGACTGAATGCTGTTATTGTCGCCCTTGGGGTGAGTGTCGGTCCCACGCTAGGTGGTTTTATCACTGCGTATTTTTCCTGGCGCTGGATCTTTTACGTCAATGTGCCCCTGGGAATTATTGGCCTTATCCTGACGATGCGTGTGCTCACGGAGCGTCTCCATCGTAACCCTGGACGCTTTGATCCACTGGGTGCCATCTTGCTTGCTATCGGCCTGGCTGGAATTACGGCGGGACTGTCATTTGGGCAGGAACTGGGATGGAACTCGCCACTGCTTATTGCGCTATTGGTAGTTGGAGTGCTTGCCCTGGTTATATTACCCTTTGTTGAACAACGTGTAGCTAACCCGGTTATTGTGCTCTCACTCTTTCGGCGACGTGTTTTTGTCTCAGCTAACTTGAGCCTGATTTTGAGCTTCCTGGCCCTATTCGCCGTCAGTTTCATGATGCCCTTTTACTTTGAACAACTGCGTAATTTCCCTACTGAGAAAGCTGGTCTATTACTCACACCTTTGCCCATTACATTGGCCATTGTGGCACCGTTTAGCGGCTCGTTTGCTGATCGTATCGGCTCACGCTGGCTTGCTGCGGGAGGACTGGCAATATCCTGCATCGGGCTAGTTTTTATCAGTCAGCTTAACGCCCAAAGCACTATTCTTGATATTATCTGGCGTCTGGTCTTCGTTGGCCTGGGACAGGCATTATTTCAATCTCCAAATAATAGTGCACTGCTTGGGTCTGCTCCACGTGATCTACAGGGCAGTGCATCTGGCTTCCTGGCTACAGGTCGTGTGATGGGACAAAGCCTCAGTGTCGCTCTATCAGGGGCTATCTTCGCGGGGCTTGGTGGTTCTGCGGCTGGCGCATTACTAACAACGCATCCTAAGTCTGCGCAGGTCAGCTCATTGCAGCAAACATTCGTGCATAGCTTCCATGTAACGTTTCTTGTCTGCGCGGCTATTGCAGCTATTGGAGTGTTCGCTTCACTTGTCAGAGGCAAGGATGAAAAAAAGAAATCGGCGTAGAGGTGCTCAGAATGTTATTTCTCAGTACGAGCACGACGTGCACGTAAGCTGCGAAAGCCGGGATAAACAACAGTTAAAGCAGCGATAGCCAGAAATACTACTACATAGATAAGTATAGACCACCAGGGTGCCTCATTTGGTAGAATACCGAACACATCGTTATTATTTACGATCATATTAGCGGCTGTGATAGCAAGTATCAAACCCACGCCCCACATTAGCCAGGAGAGGCGTTCAATAATAAAAGAGACAATTGCACTCCCTATTAGCAAGAGTACGATGCTGATAGCCAGGCCAACAATTAATAGTGACGTTTGATATTTTGCCAGGGCAGCAATAGCGATAATGTTATCCAGACTCATTGTTACATCAGCAATAAGGATAGTGAGAATCGCTCCTACAATGTGGTCCTTTTTAAAATAACGTCTATATCCTTTCTTGTCATCCGTTTCCTCCTCGCTTGTAGAAACTTCATCCCCATTGCCGTTGCCATGTTGGGGCCAGAGGAGTCGGATCGTGATAATAACAAGAATGACGCCCCCAAAGATTTCTATGTAGGGTATATGCAACAAAAGTGTAACGGAATAGGTAAGCAATATACGAAGCAGAATTGCACTGCCTCCGCCGACAAGAAATGCGATCCAGCGTAACTTTGCTGGAATCCTCGCGGCAACTGCCCCTATGACAAGTGCATTATCGCCACTAAGCACAAGATCGACAAAAATAATACTACCAAGGACTGGCAGCCAACTACTCATGATCGGCTCCTTATTGAGAAAACACACATAGAGAAATCATATCATATGAGCGCTCCCTTTATTTTATAGTATATCGTCTCTTTTCGTTGCCTGGCGGTCTTATCGAAATATACCCGCTTGTTGCAATACCTGTTCAAGGTTTTTTTCTTTCAACAACCATTGTCGAATGAGACCAACCGCTATTCTGAAGCGTGCACCGTCAACAGGATGCTCCCGCAAGTCATCAACTATTTTTTCAATAACATCCAATTTTATAAGATTTTTTAAGGATGCGATTATTTGCTCCTGCTTATAAGGTATGCGGTAGTGTCGATATATCTCCTCAATTTCTACTAGAGGCAATGCTCGCCCATCTTCTCTTCCTCCTTCAGCCAGGGCGACTAAAACAATACGTTCGTCCGCTCCCAGTTGATCCCAGAGCCAATCAAAGTGAAATTGTCCAGTCTCCATCACTTCCTGTAAGACAATATTCACATCATTAATGGTGACGTAAGCTTTAGATTTTTCGTTACAGTGATCTATCAGGGATCTGCAGACAAGGTGAAGCAAATAAGGCTGATCAGCGGTCAAATCACGAATTTTATGCACAGCATATGGATCATATTCCAGGTAACCTGCCACTGGCCTGGTAATCAAGCTAATCGCACTCTCGGCACTTAGACGTAAGAGTCGATGATGAAGCGCTATATTGAAAAAAACCGACCAGTAGCCTTGGGTAAACTCTTCGATGGTATGAGTACCCGAAAGTAAAAAATTGATACTGGTATGATGTTGCATCAAACTACGCAGATACTCAAATATCTCAGGCTCAAGCCTTCCCTTTTTGACTTGTGCATCCAGTACTTCAAACTCATCAATAAGGAAAATTATTTTCTGATCGACGAGTTGTACCTCTACTTCATCTAGAAACTGATCGAAAGCGAAGGTAGGGTGGCGATCAAATTCTTCTTTTTGAGGCTTTTCAATCGTAACGCCTCGCTTACGAAATTCTTTAAAAATATAAAATGCTAATTTGTGAAAAAATGTGTTGATAGTGATCTGATAAGACTCTTTTTGCATGTCGACCAGGATGGGAATATGGTGGCCCAATATGGACGTATTCACCAGATGCAAGAGGAGTGTCGTTTTGCCAGAACGTCGTTGCCCATAAAGTACAATAACGGTTTTTGTTTCAACGCGCGTCAGATTATCTTTGAGAAATTCTATATCTTTTTCGCGCCCAAAGAACATCTTTTTATCGTGTGTAGGAGCACCCGTCGAATAAGGGTTCGGGATTGGTACAAATTTAGAGTGCTTCGCCTGAAGTTCAAGTCGTTCACCTTTAAGCACTGTTTTCATGATAGCTTCGGCATCATCATAAATAATCTCGAAGTTCAATGCCAACATCTTAGCTTTCGTAAGGGGTCGAATGCTAAATTCGGCACGAGCTTCTTCCTGGGCAAAGATGACTTCGGTTTCAAAAGAACTCCTCCCCACCACACTAAAATCCTGATTATGAAGTAAGCTGATCTTAACGTTATTAGCCGCGCTACGCCCAGTATTGCTAATCATTAGCCAGATACCAACTTGCTCTTCATGTGGCACATTACGTGTTTTCAAATCTACTGTTAATTCGGCTCTTCCACGCAATTCTCGTAACTGTGTAGAGATGATCTCGTCCCAACGATGAAAAAGCAACTTAAAAAACTTGTAGTCTGGCAAGTGTTCTCGCGCACTGTCAGGAATAATAGTAGCGTACTCGCGGACGGCAAATTTGGAGATACTTTCTATTCTACTGCGGGCCTCAAGCAAGCTAGAGAGACGATCATTAAGTCCTTCTCGTTTGAGATAAATGCGCAATAGGCGCGTAACATCACTCAAACGCTGGAAAATACGCAAAATAGTCGCAGCGTGGAAGTCATCAGGTGCAAATTCGTACGTATCTACCTGAGGCTGATAATTTGCAACTGCACCTAATGTACAAATATGAAAGAGCCTTTGAAACTCTTCATATAACAAAAATATTTCTTTACCATTTTTGAGAGATTGGACATTTTCAAGTACATTTACAACACACTGTATATATTCCAGGACGTTATTATCATCCAGCCTCCCTATCAAATAGATAAAGGCACTAAAAATACGGCGCACCGTAGAATTTTTCGCACTATGCAGAATATGGCGAAAAACATCTTCATTAATTCCTTCCTTAATACATTTGAAGAGATTGACAAGCAGATCTTCTGGATATTGATCCATAAAATGTGCAAGTGTACGTGCTGCTTCCTGCTGAATCCAATGTGATTTTGTATCTAGCGCAGCTTTGAGCAACATACGTAATATTATTTCTTTGTACGGTGCATTAGAAAAATCGACCAGAGGATACAACTCTCGCAATACCATGCGGCGCACAAAACGATTGCTATTTTGAGCAAACCCTTCCAGGTATGCAAATCCTGTTTCCCAATCCTGTACAATAAGGCTCTGAATTCTGCTCCACAATAACTTGGCGAACCTCCTCATGTGGGTCTACTGAAAATGGGGTGAGAAGAAGCTTCGCCTGCTGTGGTGATTTTGCATAACAGGCAATGATTGCGCTAACCAATACTTTGCGCACTTCAACCGAACTATCCTGGCAAAAATTTTCAAAAATTTCAAAGGTATTGAGATCAAAATAGGTCGGCTCAGCAAGCTTCTGTAATGCAAATGCACGTATAAGTGCCTCTGGTTGTTCTAACAGCGAAGCAATAGCATCTTGCCCTGTAGATTCTTTTTCTAAGGCAGACCAACACTTGTCAATAAGCTGATTCACCTGTCGCTGGTCTACAACTTGCAGCACCTCTAACTGATCCTCCGCACCCAATGCAATCTCGACATTCCCGTCACCATCAATATCTTCAACCTTGACTACGCGAATACGATCCGTTGCTCGATATTTCCAGAGGAGCTCACCATCTTGACTCAGCACATAGAGATTTCCATCGGCACAACCAAGAAATATTTCTACTCTGCCGTCATGATCCGCATCGACGGCGTCAACAGCCAGAATGCTATGTGGCAGCCAGTAACGCCATCTTAAATGTCCTTTGCTATCCAGAACGTGCACGTTCCGATCTTCTGAACCGACCACGATCTCAACCTGTCCATCGCCATCAATATCTTTTATACAGACAGCCCGGATGCGATCCTTGGTAGTATATTGCCACAATTCCTTCCCATTCTTTGCATAGGCATAGACAGTATTCCTGATACTTCCGGCAACAATTGCCGGGCCTTTTTCCTCTTCGTGCACAAGTGCATGGATTGTTTTAATTCCCTGAGGCGTGTCTATAACTTCAAATGGTGCCGTAAGATCCTGATTATATAAAGAGATTTTTTTATCCGCTGATCCGACAATGATTTCGATAGGCCCTTGCCTGCTGCCAGCCAGAACATGAAAGTCTGTCATCCATTCATCTATGGAAGGGATACGTTTGATCTTCAGTTCCTGTTTACCTGGACCCATCATTGCATTCATAACGCTTATAATAGAGATGCTATGATCGCTGGAACATACTACAATATCTTTCCAATGTCTTCGATCTATATATCCTGTCTGCACAGAAAGAATTTCTTCTCCTAATTCCCGCATCCAGAGTGATCGACCGTTATTAGCAAATGCATGAAGATTTCCCTCACTAGTACCCAAAATAACCTCACGCCGCGAATCGCCAGAGATGTCGCCGAAACAGAGGCTACGAATATGCCCATAATCGTCCTTTCTCCATAAAACTTGTACCTTTTGCTGCCGTAAACGAAGGAGGTATGAGAATGCGCGGATATAATCATGACTATCAATCAATTGCTCAGCATTTTTCAGGGTAACCTGTTTGAGAGTTTCATGCTGCTTCACTTCTTCATTCAACAGATCTTGTAAGAGTGCACGTTCAGTAGGAGAGAATGCAGTTAATGTTGAAAGGAGTGGTCTATCCATATGCTTATAATTGCGGAGAATTTTCTTGATGAGATCCCTCACCAGATGCACGCGAAAGACATGTACTTTATCTTCGGAACAGGCCAGCACTTCGCTCTGTCCATCATTGTCGAGATCACTGGTAGATATACTAAATACACGAGAGCCTGTTTGATATTGCCAGATAGTTTTACCTTTACCATCCAGAAAATAGATATGTTTATCTTCGGAACCCGCAATGAGCTTACAATCTCCATCCAACGAAGTCTGATGAAGAGAAAGCAGGCGGTTCCCAAAAGTGCGATGCCACTTTTGTTCCAGATTAGCATCTAAAGCGATCAATTCTTTGCCATCTGTCCCCACCAGAATTTCGATCTCACCATCATCGTCAACATCTCCTGCGGTTAGCGTGTAAATTGAATGCTTCATACGCTGCTTGCCGATACAATTGCCGTCTTGATCAAGTACATAGATATGCTTATCTTTTGAGCCCAGTAATATTTCAGTGATTCCATCACCATTGATATCACAGGCATAGATGGCTCGTATCCAACCGTTCGTCGCAAATTTCCAGCGCACCTTGCCACTTTCGAGGTCAAGAAGATATATATGGCGGTCTTCCGAAGCAATAAAAATATCAGTCAATCTTTCGGGGCTCACAAACACTTCACGTATGACATGCTCACTTTGAAACCAGAAGGCCTGCACCTCCTGAGGATCCAGCGCTTTGCCATCTTTCGCAAAGCTATAAAGTTCGCCAGTTTTTGCAATTGTTTTGCCATCTTTGTCGAGGACATACACCAGACCATCACGTGTCCCAACAATGACACGCATAGGCCTATCTTTTCCCTCTCTGTTTTGAGGAATAATGACAACCGTCCCTACCCACTGCTTCGTGCCAATAATGCGTTCCCACCGTACATCGCCATGTTTTGTCAGCGCTCTTACCCGGCCATCGCGAGAGCCTGCAATGATCTCAATCTCACCATCACTATCGATATCTCCGGCACAAACACAGGTAGCCCAATTTTTTGTTTTATAGCTCCAAAGTTCAGATACTCCAGCTAATCCTTGTGCCAGATATCCTTGTAAATTTATATTTGTTTGTGCTGGCATGGCAAATATCCCTTTTCACTACCAACGGGTTGGCAATGTTTGTTTTAAGCACCTGGTGTCATAGTTTTTCGCAGCTAACACTGTTTATAGTAACATATTTTGCTCATGTATACTCTTATGGATTATGTATAAGCGTTTCATGAAGGAGGAAGCCAGATATACGCTCTTACCTTAGCTACTATATTTTAGGAAGCAAAAGATAACAATTAGAAAGTGCATTGATATCAGAAATTTTACCTGAAATGAAGCTTTTTCAAGATTAAAGATGGCAAAAGGATCTGTTTCAGCACTGGAATAGCTCATACTACAGCTATTGATACAACTATAAAAGCTTCATAGTGTCAATCAATGACTATACTCTGCCAGATTTGTGCCAGCTTTTGCCAATAGCAGGAAAGAATTTTTTATTTTTAGATTATTTGCTTGTTTGATAGAATATTGGCACAAATCCGTCATAGATAGTCAGAGCAATGCTATTACTATAGAATTGGACAATGGATTTATTATAGATTTGTGCTCTACTATCTTGTATGGCATAATTTATAAGAGGATGGCCCTGACAGGAGGATGAGGATGAACGACATGATGGACAACCCTTACTATAGTACTTCAGTTCTACGTAATACAGATATGCTTTTTGGACGTATCCTTTTGCTGCGTCGTATCTACTCAGCTCTAGCAAATCGTCAAAGTATCTCTTTAGTAGGTTCGCGCCACATGGGCAAATCCTCTCTGCTTCATTGCTTACGTCAACCTGAACTACAGAAGCAATTTGAGTACGATTTCAGCCGCTATATTTTTGTACTGATTGATTTGCGGGAATATCGAGATAAGAATAGTGAAGACTTTTTTGCTGCCGTGAGCCACCAGATTATCTTACAAAGCCAGGGACGCATTGAGAAGTTGAGCCAGGAACATGGGAGTGAGCATGAGTTTAGTTCTCTTCTCGACCAAATTTCTGAGCAGAAATTTCATACTATTCTGCTGATGGATGCCTTCGATAATGTGACACGCAACAGTAACTTCGATCTCTCTTTCTTTTCCTACTTGCGCTCACAGGCAACTCTTGGCAAGGTATCTTATGTCACTGCAACCCTCGCTCCCTTGAACAAAGTTTGTCATAGCAGTATTGAGGAATCTCCTTTCTTCAATATCTTCGCCAGGCATACCTTGCAGCCCCTCGCTCCAGAGGATGCATATGCTCTGGCGACGCAACCAGCTATAAAGGCTGGTTTATCATTTACGAAGCAAGAAGTTACCTGTGCTCTCGATCTCGCGGGATATCATCCATTCTTCATTCAGCGCGTTTGCTACGTCCTGTTTGAAGAAAAATATCGCCTTCAAGGTGCCCAGGTAGATTGTGATCATCTCATGGCTCTGGCATATATTGAATTGGAACCATTGTTTGAAAGCATCTGGGAGCGATTAGATCATGAACAACAAGAAGGTTTGAAAAATCGGGTGCTCTTTGAAAGCAGTTCTAACAATGAAATACCAGAGTTGAGTCAGAGTTTACTGTTTCGTCGTTTCGTATCTGAAAGATTTTCACTACAACGCTATACTCCTACATTTGAAGCTGTGGAGAAAGCATTGGAAATGTTGCAAAATCCGTCGGTGCTTGGAGAAACTGACTTGCAACACCTTCATATTGTCTCTCTCCGTACTCAGCGTGTTGCACCAACACCCGCTGAAAAGGGCATTGTTATCCGTGAAGTGCTCACAGAAGCGTTCGAACGGTTGCGGGGCAGTGGTTATCGCAACGACACAGAACCTGCATGGCAATTATATAATATCCTCTATTACCGCTACTTCAAATACCATTTAAAAAATTCCCTGATCATCTCTCGTATGGACTTCACAAGTGACCGCCAATTCTTCCGTGAACGCAAAAAGGCAATTGAAGCGTTATATAATATTTTGCTCGAAATGGAGAGGAATCCCGCTAAAAAGAGCAAAGTATAACCATCTTCAAAACACCTATCCTCTGGTTATGGAACGCTCAAAACGGCTTGCTCATGTTAGTCTCGAAGTTATCCATTATTGACTCAGCAAGAAGTGTGTTCCAATACCCTGGAAATTATCCTGACTTTACTTCTGATGTAACATCCTTCTGGCACAATTCTGGCACAATCCGTCATTGATCCTTGAGTACAATAAAAGCACTATAACAATATCAACAACTCTGTTAAATGGGAGGGGATGCTGAAAATGCCCACTGTTTTGTTTATCAGGCACGCCGAAAGCGAAGCCAATGCCGGTCAGCCAACTGCACATCCTACAACTATCAAAATTACCCCAAAAGGTATTGAACAGGCAAAAGCTATTGCTTCTTCTCTTACAAAAGAACCGGATTTGATTATTACATCGCCGTATAAACGCACTTATGAAACTGCTCAACCTACATTCTCCCGCTTCCCTTATGTTCCTCACGAAGAATGGTCAGTTGAAGAATTTACTTATCTTGCTCCACTTGGTACCTTAACCACCACTATTGAGCGCAAGCCAATGGTAGAGGCCTTCTGGGAACGAGAGGATCCATCTTATGTAGATGGTGATGAAGTTGAATCTTTCAATACCTTTATTGCTCGCGTCCAGGATACGGTCAAACGTCTCAGGCAAACAAAGAAAGATCATATCGTCGTCTTTAGCCACGAGCAATTTATCTGCGCTATACTATGGCTCTTTCTTAAAAATAAGCTAGAATCTGATTCTACTCTCTGCTCCGCAAGTAAGAAACAATTTAAAAAATTTTTAGAAATATGCCATCTCCCTAACGGCGCAATTTTGCCTGTTTTGTTACAAGACGGCAACGAGACCTGGGTCAAAAGCACCATCACTTCTCATCTTTCGCCCGAATGCCAGTATTAAACTGGCATTCCTCCATTTTTATGCCTATTTCCCCACGTTGAAACGGAAATGTACGATATCACCATCCTGCACTACGTACTCTTTTCCTTCAAGGCGTAATAGACCTTTTTTAACGGCGGCGGGGAATGAACCTACTTCCATGAAATCCTCAAAACGGGTTACTTCCGCACGGATAAAGCCTCGTTCGATGTCCGAATGGATCTTGCCCGCTGCTTCAGGTGCTTTTGCACCTTTTGTTACGGTCCAAGCCCGTACTTCGTCCTCGCCCGCGGTCAGGAATGTAATCAGATTAAGCAGTCGATATCCAACCTGAATGACGCGATCAGCACCCAGTTCTGGGAGACCAAGCGACTCCAAATATTCGTTCGCATCCTCTTCAGGCAATTCTGCAAGTTCCGCTTCCAGCCGTGCTGAAACTGCCACGACTTCTGCCCTCTCGGCCTTTGCCCGTTGTGCGACTGCAACAATTCCCTTCAGTTCCCCTTCCTGTTGACCTACCTGCTCTCCCGCTCGCATCTTCTCCAACAGTTCATTAGCACTGCCCAGAGCGTCTTCGCTTACATTGAGAACATACATGCGTGGCTTCATCGTTAACAAGAATAATTCGTTTAGCAATGGGCGATCCTGTGCATCCAGTTCTACCTCGCTTGCCAGCTTTAGTTCATTGAGTGTTTCCTGATAACGACGCAATACTTCTAATTCACGCTGATACTTTTTGTCGCCAGATTTTGCAGCCTTCGCTGTGCGATCAATGCGTCGCTCAACTGAGGTAAGGTCAGTCAGAATTAGTTCGGCATTCAAACTATCCAGGTCTCGCTCAGGATCAATTGTGTTGGAGATATGAGGTACATTATCATTCCCAAACGTGCGCAATACAATCGCCAGGGCATCGGCATTACGGATATGGCCCAGGAACTCCGCACTCAGTCCCTCACGCTTCTCTTTACCAGCCTGAACGTTCTGCCCCATGCCAGCCACATCCACAAACTCGACTGTAGTATACGTGGTCTTTTTCGGATTGAATATCTCTGCTAATGGCTCCAGACGCTTGTCTGGCACCTGAACCACTGCTATGTTTGCTTGCACTGTGCTTGTTGCATAACCGCCGATCGGTGCGTTTGCCTTCGTCAGTGCATTAAACAATGTCGTCTTGCCGCTCTGTGGCAAGCCAATAATACCTATAGTAAGAGCCATTGAAGTTCCTCTGAATATTCTTTCTTAACAATCTGAATAATTCTCTTTTACGTTTGACATCTATCATATCAGATGTCATCAAGCACGACCATCCCTTTTAGCCACACCTGGTTATTTATATGCTACAACACCGAACGCTTCTGGCTTACGCACCACGCGTGTAAATCCTGCTTCCTGCAACCTTTTCAGCGCCCCTTTTGTTACCGTCCCACTCGACTTACTTTCCAGGTTGCCTATATAGTGAAACAGACGTCCACCACGCTTTAATACTCTATATAACTGCCGATAGAAGGCTCCTGAATAGAGTTCTCCTGCGAGACTAAAAACTGGTGGATCATGAATAATGCGTTCGAAACTACTATCATCGAAGTTTGCTACAACCTCAAATGCATCTCCCATTACCTGTTTGATTTTCGGATTATTGAAAAGATCACGCGACCACGGATTAAGCTGCGCAATCTCCTGCGCCCCTGGATCAAGCTCAATGGTAATTACCTGTTCAGCTGTCTTTGCCGCCTCAATAGCGGTATAACCCAAACCAGTAGCTGTATCAAGGACTCTCCCTACAATGGGAACAATCGTGGCAATCTTCTTGAGCGTATCCTGCATAGGATCGATATCCACAATACGATGCATTGTAAAACCTGCAATCAGCATACTTGGTGTATGCTTTGTAGGCAAAAGACTACATACACGATTGGTATATTCCGAGAATGTCTGAATCGTCTGCACGCCATTTTCTTTGACGATAAAGCAGTTCGTTGTAGCTTTCTTTATTCTCTCTATATCCGGCCATCTCACACTCTCTCCTTGCGGAAATGCCACTTCCTCATCCAACAAATTTACTGTTACGGTTGTAAGGCCAAGATCAGGGGAAACCCCCAACCTTACTTTCCCCTGCTGTTTTGCAGTCAATAGTGCCTCTGCCTGGATATATGAAAGGATAACAGGATATGACATAGAAAACTACTCCAACTACTTTCAATCATCAATATATTGTGCATGTGCACTGTACCATACACGCTTGACTGAGGCAATGTTCAACATCTTCTCATTGTTGTTTAGTGGATTTCGGAAAAACAATCTTCTACTACATTGAACCAATTACTACAGCTGAAGGGAGCATATCTCTTCCAGGGTAGAAATGACATATGTTGGTGGTCCTGTCTCTTGATCTGGCTCCTCATGCATAAACTTTCCCCTCCTGAGCCAGATAGTTGTAGCTCCATGAGCATTTCCCCACTTAATACCACGTATAGCCCTATCATCAACAATCACGACCTCCCTGGGCGTCAATAAAAGGCGTGACAATGCTATAGCATACAAGCTATCTTTATCATTCTGAGCGAAGTAAACTGCCGCAAAATACTTCTCGATTCCACATTCATGTAAAACCTGTATTCTCTTTTCAATGTTTCCATCACTTGCAAGTGAAACGACCACCAACAGATACAGCTTTGAAAGAAACTGTAGTACTTTCTCAGTGCCTGGAAATAGCTCCTGATTTTCACTATCATACAGCGTTCTCCCCCAATCAAATATGATCGCTTTGATCGTCTTCATACCCACCTCATCACTTTCATGTGAAAAACTATTCACTACTGATACCTGCTCAATGATCTGGTGCCTTCATAAGAGAAGGGCACGATATATATATACGGATAATATTCAAAAAACAGGAAACTATGATCTAAATACAGATTGAATTCGCTAGAGGTGCAATTGACAAGCTTATGTATGCCTTTTCAGGCCAATACACAAACTTGTCAATTGCACCTCTATAAACTGCTCACAGCCCACCAATAAGCTCGTATGTGGCTTATTGAGCGCATTCTTATCCTCGGTGCTCGCTATAAATTTCTAGCGCCTTATTAAGAAACTCCTGTTCCTCCTCTGTATACGTATACATCGACATATCAAACGGTTTTTGATCTTCTGGTAACGCGCGAAATTCCTCCCACCACTTCCCTACACTAGCTTCTACATCAGGATCACCCTGTGAAAATCCAAAACTAAGCTCATTCTTAATCTGCGCTACATTTTGTGCCTCGGCAGAGGCTGGATCAGCCCCTTGAGCAACTAAACGTCCCAATTCCTGCTTGATGAAGCGGTACTGTTCATCTACACGCTTCTGATCTTCCTCAGTCCACTCATTAGGATGAAGAGTATTGAGCTTCTGTTGTGTCTCCTCAGTGTAGGATTTTTTGCTCAACTCTTCCATTGTCTTCTGCTGCTCTGGCGTAAAGTATTTAGCCGACCAATGCTCGTTCTGTTGTCCCATTTGAATCACCTGGATCACCCGTGCAATGGACTCCCAATTGCACCGTTCTGTTTGCAGTAGCAGTTCTGTCTCCTCAATGGCTTCGATGATAGTATTTAGCTGCGTTCGCTTCTCCTCCATCATTGCCTTCTGCTGCGCCAAAACTTCTTCAAGACGCTTTGGTCCTGTCTGCAATAACGCTCGTATCTCTTCCAACGAAAATCCTAGAAACTTGAGTGCCAGAATATTCTGTAACCTCAACAGATCTTCATTAGTATACAATCGATACCCCGACTCAGTATAAAGCGAAGGTGACAGCAGGCCAAACTTGTCATAATAACGCAACGTACGCACCGTTACCGATGCCTTCTCCGCAAACTGGCTGCTATGATAAAAACGCTGATCCAAGGTGTTCCTCCTTTCTCTATCAGGAGTGTAAGGCATGACGTAACGTCACAGTCAAGCCCTTTTCAACAGCATTTATTATCAAACGCTTACTTCGACAGAATTCTCCCGTCCCACGGCATTAGAAGCAGCCTTTATAGTCATTGGTACTCCATGTTTGGGCCTTAATGTAACTAATGGAACCAACTCCAAACGATAGCCTGGTACGAGTTGCAATCTGTATTGCTGCAAGATTGTAGCCAGGAGTAACTTCGCCTCCAACTGCGCAAAGGGCATGCCAATACAGATGCGCGGCCCCCCTCCAAACGGGAAGTAGGCCCATTGTGGAATCTTCTGGTCAGAAACAGGATCCCAACGTTCCGGGCGAAACTCTGTTGGAGCCTCCCAGATATCAGGCAATCGATGCACAACCCACTGGCTAAAAAGCAGCACCGTACCCGCTGGAAAATGATAGCCGTCCAGGTCAAATGCATCAATTGCTCGTCTTCCCTGTGTCCAGGCTGGGGGATACAAACGCATTGACTCATTCAATACCCACTCCAGATAAGGTAACTTCCCAATATTATCAATAGTTGGAGTATCATTACCCAATACACTTTGCAGTTCGTTGAGCAATTTTTCGCATGCCGCAGGATATTCAGATAACAGATAAAACGTCCATGTCAGGGCCAGAGAAGTTGTCTCATGACCAGCGGCAACAAACGTCATAATATGATCACGTATCTGTGTATTGGTCAGGGTATCTTCCCCTTCCTGCGTCATAAGAAGCATGGAAAGCACATCTCCTACGTCTTGCTTATCAGTTCGCCGCTGCTCAATAAGCTGATAGATAAATTTATCAAGCGTACGTTTAGCGGCCATACGGCGACCGTAGGAAGTAAACGGTCTGTCAATGTGCAAGCCAAAAAATCCCTCCAGTAGGCTCACAGGATTACTAATCATCGCATTAAAAGAGGAACCCAGATCACCAACACTATTGCTCAGGTCAACATTAAAGAGACACTTCGCGACAATGCGTAGCGTCAATTCCTGCATTGCACGGGTAACATCTATCTTTTCACCTTCATGCCAGTTCTCCAGCATATCCAGCGTATGTTTCACCATAATGTCTGCGTAACCCTCAACGCGTCTTTTATGGAATGCAGGTTGCACCATACGTCGTTGTTGGCGATGAGTTTCTCCATCGATCGTCAACAATCCATCGCCGAGCAATTCGCCCAGATTTTTAGCCACCTCCCGATTAGTGAAGTTGCGCGGATTCTCCGTCAGCACATAACGTACATGCTCTGGTCGGAAGAACAATACAATTGGTGACTTTCCTGCATAGATTGTTGCCATATTGCCGTACGTTTTTTGCAATTGTTGCAAATAACCTAGCTGATCACTACGAAAGCTTAGAAGGTTGCCGAAAACTGGTAAACGACGGGGACTCGGTGGCAGTTGCGGGATCGATTGTTGTGTTGTGCTCATAAGTGTCTTCTTTGTCCTTGTATGCTATTCAACCTGCTCTGCTAATATCATAACGCAATCAGGCTCTAATTTGTATATCATTACGTCTAGATTGAAGCCCCTACATAGTGGCGTTTCTATTTTGTATGCCGGGAAAAAATACAGATTATACAAAGCACAAGAAAAAATTTCCGCTTTTTCCGGCTTTCTCCGTATCTTTTCTCACAGAGGAACACAAATTCTATTCCTCGCCATTACGCTTAACAAGAGGATATATTTAATGGGTAAAAGTAGTAAGAAGCGGAAATTTTCTGATACCTGGGCAACACTGACCCAACTGGGCAGCATGTTTAACCTTTCAGCCAAAGAGATCGGACAGAAGTTGAATGAACTTGAACTACGTACATATAGCATCGATCAGCATAAGTATGTACCAACCCAATACGCCATCAACAATGGTTTTTGTACCTCCACACCATTGAAACATGGCATACCCTTTTATATGTGGCAACGCGAAAAGATTTCTCTATTACTGCAAGAGAAATTTCATATCATTCCTCTGAGCAATGCAGATATTGAGTATCGCGAGACTGCACTCTACCTAATCGAGACCGAGAAAGAGGCTGATGAAGGCTACGATAAAATGTATTACCTCTTTTTTGATACCATCTCGCCTGAAGATCTTCCCCCCATTATTGCGTGGTCGCTAATCGAAGCACGCAAAAACGCCGATCCCGTCTATCAACGTCTCATCGATGGTATCGCAATAGAGGATTTTGCCATCATTAATCATCAGTTAGAGCGCCTGGGTTCGTCTATCCGCTTGAAATCGAACGCCACTGTTTCTCCTGCTGAACAACCGGACGCCCCTTCATAAAGATACAAGGAAAATACACTCCAGAAAAATTTGATCTATCAGCATAGGACGGCAATTTTAGCGTGCACTATGCTGATAAAATTCCCTTGCTCAATTGCTTCTGGCAAATTATAATAGCAATGTTTTCATCATATGCTCAGAGGAAATAGAATGCAAATTAGCGAGCCAGCTGAATATGTGATCCTGGGTTTGCTCAAAGGCAAGTCCATGCATGGTTATGAAATGTTCCAACAATTTCAGAGTGGAGCATTAGGCCAGATTGTTCATGTCGAAATGAGCCAGTTATATGCGTTTCTTAAAAAACTAGAGCGCATGGCTTATATTGAGGCAGACCTGGAACCACAGGGAATGCGCCCCCCACGCAAAATTTTTCACCTTACAGAGAAGGGTCAGAGTACATTTTTACGCTGGCTGACACAGCCAGTTGAAAAACCGCGCGATATCCGTATCCTTTTCCTGGTCAAATTGTATTTTGTGCAGCATTACCTTCCCTCACAGACACTCTATCTCACCGAGCAACAGATCCAGGCATGTGCACACTTCCTTAAGCGCCTGGAGTCAAAACATCTTTCTATAATAGACCCGGCAAACGACGAAACATTCTTTAACCATTTCGTACTAAGCAGCCGTATTCATCAGACACACTCTTTACTAGAATGGTTACACGAACTTCAAGCTGAGCTGGCTGCCCCCCATTGATATACTGTGTCTATGTATAGAGCAATGTCTGGGATAATAACAATTTATGCTGGGGATTATAACTTTTGTCACAGCTACCACACGATACTGACTGTGAATAACGCCTGGTTCTTGGATAAGTTTTACCACAGCTCGGACATTCATAGAGGTAGCGGATCGGACGCCGCTCACGACGCTTCTGCTCTCTATAAACACTCTCTTCATGTAGTAAGAGGCGCAAATCTTCTAAACCGTATCCCGTAATTGCTGCTTCATCTGCCGCAATTGCATCATAACCGTGGTGATGATGACGGCGTGGCGTTCCATTTACACGATCGGCAAGGTGAATTAACTCATGCGCGATCGTCACTTCAATTGACTTCGGCTGCATGTCTGGTTCTATAAAGATAATATGGCGATGTCTTGCATGTTCTTCATAGCCTGAGGCTTTACGTTGGCGTGGTGGAAAGGCTGGAATATAACAGTAACAGCCCAACGCCATGGTGTTAAGTCGCTTCCCTGTCCAGAGTCCATACTCCTGACGATCCTGCGTTATCGCTAGAAGGCACAATTCTTGTATCGGTAAGTGTAGCTTTTGCCAGTAATAGGTTAACCATCGCCGCACTACAGCTTGATCGCCATGAATAATCGGTTCCGCTTGTAATAGCGGTGGAACAGGAACTTTATGTCTTGTCAGACGTGCGTTAGCCATAACCGCTTTTCAACTCCTGATGAGCAGTCAGAAACCCCTTTTATCAACGCATCCACCTGCAACCTCATCCAAGAAAGCGACCTCTCCATAACAACCGCCACGCCTTGCGAAGTTGCCTTATCAGTATAACAAGCATAACGTATAAATGCAAATCTGTATTTCTGTGTTCTATCAAGCTTCATTGCTCCTTTATACAAGCGATTGATAAACTCATACAAGGAGCAATGAGCTGGGTAAAGTATTCTATATCACAATCTTTCATAACTCCAACTAACCATCTCACCGTTATGATAAGGCATGTACCCATGAAAAGGGCGTGGATCATCATCAAAGACCATTGGTAAGAAAAGACGATCACTGGGCCAGAGTGATAATGTTGAGAGAGAAGTAAGCGGCACCCATGTAAGTGTACCCTCGTGGTTCCCAGCCGAAGCTTCTCCATGCCAGCTTTCAATACGGAAGATAAAACCAAACCAGTCCTCACCTTTTTTCCCAAAGCCAGGCCACGAGATTGTTCCCCGTAGATCCATACTCTCTGCTACCAGGCCCGATTCCTCCAAAATCTCGCGTCGCATTCCACTCACGATATCCTCATTTGCCTCCAGGCGACCACCAAGACCATTATATTTACCATAATGCAGATCATCGGGCCTTTTATTACGATGAATCATTAATATTTCGCTACCATCTGGTGACAGAATATATCCCAACGTAGCCAAAACAGGTTTAAACATTACTATATACATCCTTTCTTAGTGCTTTGCTGTAAAATACAGGGGTCCACGTTCTTTTGTCAAGCTATATAGAATGTGTATGATCTATTGTTAATCTGTTGCAAATAGAAAAAGGGCGGTATAAATATGACTTCTCCAACACCAGATAACCATAATGAAGCTGACCAGCAGACAGTAGATTTTGTTATAATGCCCTCCGATGAATTTTTACAAACGCTCGTTGCCGAATTTAATAATGATGATATTGTAGGTATCACACTTGGTGGAAGTTACGCACGTGGGAATGCGACACCCTATAGCGATATAGATCTGGCATGTTTCTATAAAGATGAGGCATCGTTACCCTCACAGCAACTCCTCTATAGAAATGGACTCCTGATAAGTGTAAATACCAGAACTGTGGCAAGTGTTCGCGCCGATCTTACAAGACCAGAAAAGGCTATTTTCCTGGCCGCCACCCGACGACGTATTCTATTAGACAAAGATGGCTCAGTGACGGAACTAATGAAGGAAATCGCAACGTTTAGCTGGGAGCCATTACGCCAGAAGGCTTTTGAGTACGCAAGTTTCCAGATGATGCTTGCAGCTGAGCTGGTCCATAAAATACTGAGCGAGATACTCAGACATAATGATCTGGCAATTGCATTTACAACTGCAAACCTCCTCTCCTGTTTAACAGAAATTGTTACGGTACAAGGAGGGGTGCCTATCATAAGCAACAGCGTCTACTATCAACAGATTGAGGCGGCGGTGGGGATGGACACGGCCTGGACGCACTATCACAGGCTGGTAGCCGGTGTTGATACATTGTCGGCGAATGTACCTCTCGTTACAGTACGTGCCGTTGCGGCGCTCCATCTCTATCAGGAGACAATTACACTATTAAAACCAACTATGCAACCCGAACATATGACAATTGCAGAACAAGCTATGCGTGTCTTTCAGGAAGCAGGACCACGCTTGAGATTATGAGATACTATCATAAAAATACATTTATATATGAACCCCAGGTGAGAAAAGCATGAATCACTTATTTACATTTTCTTGTGCCCTCCTAAAAAGTAGCTTAAGAGGGCACGAGAAAATGTGGAGTTAGTGAGCCGCTGCTTGTTGCGGTTGATAGGTACCAGGCTCACTCCGAAAGCTGATAGCAAAACGGTTCCATGCATTAATAGTAACTACAGCAAGGGTAAGATTAGCCAGTTCCTCCTCAGTAAAATGAGATGCAACCCGCTGGTAGATATCATCAGGAACGTGATTGTCTGCAATCAAGGTGAGTGACTCAGCCCATTCCAATGCAGCACGCTCTCGCTCACTATAAAATGGGCTTTCTCGCCAGGCAGAAAGGAGATAGATGCGCTGTTCACTCTCCCCAGCGGCACGAGCGTCTTTTGTATGCATATCAATACAATAAGCACACCCGTTAATCTGGGAGGCGCGTATCTTGACGAGTTCAATGAGCGATGACTCCAAACCACAATTTCTTACCGCATATTCCAACTGAGACATGGCCCGATAAGCTTTTGAGCCTGTTATAGCCTGATTAAGACGAGCAGCCATATGATCCTCCTTTTGGTACGTTGCTTTCCTCAAAGCAAAAAGCTATACTATCATGGATAACTTCTATCCAGATTATATATTCAAGGATAAAATATATCAAGGATAAAACATATCCATGATATACGTTGTTTTGGCTCCTATCATGGATATTATTGACATCTGGAAATAATTGGCTGAGGAGATTGCGCATCATGAAACTGAGTGAAGGGGTTGAATGGGGATTACATTGTGTAAGTATATTGGCAGCGTTACCGTCTGGAGCTACTTTACCAACGCGGTCATTAGCTCAATATCATGGACTTTCAGAAACTTACCTGTCCAAGCATCTCCAGGCACTTACTAATGCTCACATCATTGAATCTTTGCCTGGTCCTAAAGGAGGATATCGTCTGACGCGCTCTCCGAAAGAGATTACATTGTTGGAAATAGTAGAAGCAATAGATGGGCGAGAGCCACTATTTCGCTGCATGGAGATTCGTCAACAAGGTCCACTTGCACTTGAATCGAAAATGTATCGCATACCTTGTGGCATTCATGTTGCAATGGCACGAGCAGAAAAAGCCTGGCGTGAGGCATTACGCTCACAGACTCTTGCTGGCATCGTTACCCAATATCAACGTGACGTTGAACCTGAGCAACAGCGACGAAGCGAACAGTGGGTTGCGGATCATATGCGACATGGACAAGAGAAATTATAAGCATTAGACAGTTATAAGTGGGATTAATAGCCTTTTGAAAAATTCATGGCACCTGCAAAGGTGCCATGAAAAAGAGAACTCGTTATCGCAACATCGTTGCTGCTGCTTGCTGTGCCAGATTAACCAACCAGAATGGTAGCAATGTTCCCATTCCTAAAGTACCGAGCACTGCAATACCCAGGCCGAGCCATGTGAACCAACTCAGTGAGTTGGTATTCTGCTCCTGCTCGTCCTTATCGCCAGTAACTTCTGGTTGTGTAAGCTTCACACTGGGCGTTCTTACAGCTACCGCTGTAGCGCTACCAGAGGTTGCAAGGCTACCAGTTCTACCCTGTGTTTCACAGGAGCACGCCTTGTACTAGAGGGAAGTGCAGAGTACAGGGGAGACTGGAATTTGGGTTGTAGCTATTTCTGTACTACTCTCGCGTTCCATAAACATTGTAGCAATCGTTCGCAGATAGTAGTAAATGCCCAGAATGCTGGCAAGTACTCCAATAATCAACAGTTCAGGATGTCCACCAACAAGTGCGGTATAAAACAAGTAATACTTGGCTGCAAAACCGCCCATTGGCGGAAAACCTGCCAGTGAGAAGAGAAAGAATGCCAGCAGTCCAGCAAGAACAGGTCTGCGATACCACAGACCACGTAGATCCTTCACATCATTACCAGAATTATCTACACGCTCCAGAATTGAGACGACGCCAAACGCTCCCAGGTTCAAGAAGGCATAACAGAGCAGGTAGAAGAGAATGGCCCCAGTACCCAATGTCCCGCCAACAACAATACCAATCAGCAAATACCCGGCATGTGCAATACTAGAGTAGGCGAGTAGACGTTTAACATTGCCCTGCACAAGCGCCATTACGTTGCCACCGACAATAGTGAGCACAGTGATTGCCCAGATAACAGGCATCCAGTCCGCCTGTACAGGCAAGAAGACCAGGCCGAAGACGCGTGCAAAAGCGACGAGTGCAGCCACTTTCGTGCCTACAGACATAAAAGCTGTTACCGGAGCTGGTGCCCCCTGGTAAACATCTGGTGTCCATGCCTGGAAAGGAAGTGCCGAGATCTTAAAGGCGAAACCAACACTCAGCAATCCCAGTGCAATAATCAGCAATGTGGGACTCTGGAGAGCAATGCCAGTTGGATGATTGTGTATCACGACATTGCGTACAAATGCAGCTACACCGTTAAATGCTGTACTCCCCGTAGCTCCATAGGTCATTGCGATACCATAGAGTAGGAAGGCCGATGCAAATGAGCTGAGCAGGAAATACTTCATGCCTGACTCTTGAGAACTCTTACGCTGAGCTACAAAGCCGCATAGAATATACAACGCCAGCGAGAGCATTTCCAGGCCCACAAAGACAATCAGGAAACTCGTTGCCGCTGCCAGCAACATCATTCCAGTAGTAGCAAGCAACATCAGTGCATAATATTCACCTTGATGTACCAGCTTCAAGCGCTTGAGGTAGGCTGGCGAGAACAGGATACCCAGGCCCCCAGCAGTCAGAATAATAAGATAAGCGTAGAGTGATCCCCAATCGGAACCTATCATATTATTGAACGCTGTGTGCTGATCTCCTACAAGGAAAAGGATAACAGTTGCCGCAAGGGCTCCCAATATGCCCAGGAAGGATAAAATAGGCAAAATCGTGAAGTTCTCGGGGCCACGATGCTTGGGACTTTCTCCAGCCTGTGGCAACAAAATATCCACGATCATCACGAGTAGCGTTATGCCTACCAGCACTAGCTCAGGTGCGATGCGCCCCCAATCTGCGGGGGCAACTGTAAATGTAAATGTCATAAAAACCCTCGTTACCCCCAGGCTATTTAATAAACAGACTACCAAGATTCTGCATAATGTTGGTAACTGATGGCTCCATTAATGCAGTTAGTGGTGCTGGATACAAGCCAATGAAAAAGATCAAAGCCAATAATGGTAGCAAGACTACGAATTCGTCCACTCCGATATCAACCAGCGTGCCCTTGCGAAGTAATACTCCTACATGGCCCTCAGTCTTGCGTGACCCCTCCATGACATCCTGGAAAAAGCGAATCATATACCATGCAGCAGGTACAACAACTATTGTGCCCAACACACCAAAAGTAACACTGTTGCGGAATGTACCGAGCAAGGCCGGGAATTCGCCCGCGAAGCTGTTCAATCCAGGCAATCCAAGCGAGGAGAGCGAGGCAATGAGCATAATCGTTGCCAGGATCGGAATGCGCGTCGCGATACCACCAAAATCACCGATGCGCCGCGTTCCAGTGCGCTCCTCAAGGAAGCCAACGAGCAAAAACAGCGCAGCAATGGTAATGCCATGATTGACCATCTGCAACACTGATCCCTCAACCCCTTGTGTATTGAAGGCAAACATCGCGAGGATAATGACGCCCAAATGACTGATACTGGAATAGGCCAGGATACGTTTGAGATCAGTCTGCGTTAACGCCTGCCATGCACAATACAAAATGCCGATCACAGCCAGTATTCTGAACAAAGGAGCAAGCGTCTGAATTGCATTAGGAAAAAGTGGAATACAGAAGCGCAGAAAGCCATATGCACCCGCCTTTGCCATTGCACCCGCAAGCATTGCCGTTACAGGCGCTGGAGCCTCAGTATAGGCATCAGGCAACCAACTGTGGAATGGTACCAGTGGAACCTTCACCGCAAAAGCAGCGGCGAAACCCAGCAACAGCCATACCTGTACACCACTATCCAATTTGCCATTGAGTAAGGTGATCAGATCAAGCGTGTAGCCACCGCCACTGGCTTGTTGGTGAAAGTAGCCCAACGCAATAATAGCAGCCAGCATCAGAAAGCTACCGACCGAAGTATAGAGTACGAACTTGAGTGCCGCATAGATACGACGTTCACCACCCCAGGAACCTACCAGAAGATAGGCTGGAATCAGCATCACTTCCCAGAAGATGTAAAACAGAAAGAGGTTGCTAGCAAGAAAGACGCCAATTAAGCCACCCTCTAGGAGCAACATGAATGCCATATAGTTCTTGACCTGGCGATCAATACGGAATGAGGCACCAATACAAACCACCGTTAGAAGCGCCGTCAACAAAACTAACAGACCACTGATACCATCTATAGCCAGGCTATAATTGATACCCAAAGATGAGATCCACGTCACATTCTGGACGAGGTAGAAGGTGCTACCCGTAAATGGTGCGCTCAAGCTCACCTGCGAGTAGATAAGCACTGCAATAATGCTGACCACAAGGCTAGCGATGGCAATACCAAGCGCCGTCCAACGAATAATGGTAAGTTGATCTTTTGGAAAGAACAAGAGAACGATTGCTCCCACGATGGGAAGAAACGTGATAAGTGAAAGCATGACCACTACCCCCTCACCGTATAATAAAGAACAATCAGTACAACGCCAATCATAATTGCCAGAGCGTAGTTCCGCATGTAACCAGTTTGTAAGCGGCGCAGGCCTGCGCTACTCCCCTGGAAAATCAAGGCAATACCACGCGATGCACCATCAAGTGTGAAGCTCTCCACGGCACGCGTCGCACCTCGGCTTAAAGCGAGAACAGGGCGAATGAGCACGAGCGTAAGCACTTCATCAACATAATACTTATGGAATGCTAACTGGTAGAAGGGATTACGGCTTTCTTTATACTGGAAGCCACGTCCATAAAGACGCCAGGCCAGCAAGATACCTGCGATAGCGAGCACAAGACTCAGGCCAGTTGAGATCCAACTCAGTCCAATAGATGCGTCTGGAACCTTCACAGCACTAAAGCCTTGAACAGGTGCAAGGAAGTTCGCCAGTGGATGCCATTTTGAGGCACCAAAGAGCGCCAGTGAACCAACAAATCCACCAATGATCGAGAGGATGCCCAGGATAATTAATGGGATGGTCATTACACGTGGAGCTTCATGAATGGCATTGTAGTGCACCCCTCCGGAATGATGCCCTCCAGCAGCAGGTTCTTCATCCTGTTCTTCATGAACCTCAGCTACCACTGTAGCACCACGATATGTACCCATAAAGATGCCAAAGAAGAGACGGAACATGTAGAAAGCAGTGAGCGCGACTGTCAACAACCCAACAATCCACAGAATGTAAACGAGAGGATTGCCAGTACTCTGTGCATAGGCCAGTACAGAACCAAGAATTTCGTCTTTACTCCAGAAGCCTGCAAAGGGAAATATTCCACTGATCGCCAGAGTCGCAACCAGAAATGTCCAGAAAGTTATCGGTAGACGCGAACGCAAGCCACCCATTTTACGTATATCCTGCTCACCAGCAAGCGAATGAATAACCGCACCTGCACCCAGGAAGAGGAGCGCTTTAAAGTAGGCATGCGTAGTCAGATGTAAGATACCTGATGTATAATTGTGCACACCCTCGCCCATGAACATATAGCCAAGCTGGCTGATTGTCGAATAGGCCAGAACGCGTTTGATATCTAATTGGAAGATTGCGATGGTTGCCGCGAAGAGAGCTGTTGCCCCACCAATACCAGCCACAATTCCCAGCGCTACTGGAGCATTCTCGAAGAGCGGATTAGCGCGAGCAACGAGATAAACACCAGCAGTCACCATAGTGGCGGCATGGATAAGTGCACTAACGGGCGTCGGGCCTTCCATGGCATCTGGCAACCACATATAGAGTGGTAATTGTGCTGATTTAGCGGCACAAGCAACAAAGAGAAGCAGGCAGATAGCGACTGCTGGTCCGCTTCCCGAAGCGACCATTCCGACACGACTAAACACACCCTGGTAATCAATCTTGCCATAATTGATGAAGATCAGGAAAATTGCTAGCATTAGACCACAGTCACCAATAACATTGATAACAAGGGCTTTACGAGCCGCGGCTACTGCTGTACGACGTTCATACCAAAAACCGATCAACAAGAATGAGGCCAGGCCGACTAATCCCCAACCGACCAGCAAGAAGAGGAAATTATCGGCAGTGACAAGCATAACCATCGCGAAAATAAAGAAGTTCAGGAAGGCGAAGAAACGCCAGAATCCTGGATCATCTTCCATATAGCCCGCTGAGTAGATATGTATGAGCAGGCCAACGCCTGTCACAACCAGCAACATCGTTGCCGTAAGTGGATCAAACAGCAAACCAAAGTTCAATGAAAAGCTACCTGACGTGATCCAGGTATAAATGATTGCATCACTCACCCGTGCCGAAGCAGGAGTACCCAGCATATTTAAAAAGTTGAAGAGAGCGAACAGAAACGCCAGTCCACAAGCTCCGCAACCAATCATGAGAATAGTCCCTCGCGGCAGCAGCCGACCCAGTACGCCCAGGATTATGAAATCCCAGTAGGGGCAGCAACAGCACTAACAGGCTCAAATTTATCATATTAGCCTCGCAATACGTTCATCTCGTCAACATCGATATTGCGGCGTGTGCGGAAGATAGAGACGATAAGTGCCAGACCAACTACAACTTCTGCTGCAGCTACGGTCAAAACAATAAAGACAAACATCTGTCCATCCGCAGAATCGAGAAATGTTGAGAAAGCCACAAAGGATAGATTGACGGCATTTAGCATCAGTTCAATTGACATGAATATAATTAGTGGATTACGTCGGATTAGTACGCCAAGCGCACCAATAGTAAACATAATTGCGCTCACCGTTAAATAAGCCGAGAGCGGCATTAAATCGGACGGATTAGGCATCGTTGTGTTTCCTCCTGTCGTTTCTCTTTTATGCCCTGCGACCAAAGACAAGCGCACCAAGAATAGCAATCACGATCAGTAAACTGGTGACCTCGAAAGGAAACAGGAAACCATGAAAGAGGGCATTTCCAAATGCCTCAACGTTCTTATCAGTACTCCCTACTGTAGCGGCAAGGCTTCCACCCTGCGCATGAATGCCAATACTTTGCGTGTTCCCCGAAAAGAGGAGAAAGCTTAAGGCACCGACCAGCACTACGCCAAGAATAATACCAAGAATGCGTTGCCAGGCAATCCGATCTTGTGCCTCTTGAGTGTCACCGGGTACAAGCATCGTGACCACGAATAAGAAGAGGACCATAATAGCGCCGGCATAAATGAGAATTTGCACAACCGCAATGAACATTGCACCCAGTTGCAGATAAAACATCGCCAGAAATAGGAGTGTGAGAATCAAACTCAAGGCGCTATGCACAGGATTCTTAAAAGCGATAACCCCTATTGAAGAGGCCGTAGCGGCTACAGCCAGCACGAAAAATGATATTTGTACGGCAATCATTCCAATTTCCTTCTGTCTTCATCCTGTTCTTCATTCGTGAACAGCACATGACGTTCGGTACGATAGTTGCCCAGGCCCACAGCGGCAGCACTGGCCTGAGAACCATCGAAAATATGTCCTTCCTGAGGGAGAGGCTGCGCAGCTTCCTGAGGTGCAGGATCAGCCCAGACCTCATTCGAGCCAACAGTAGACTGTCCCTTTGCTTCCAGCAATTGTTCCTTATGATAAATCATATCCTCTGGACGAAAAGATGCCAGCTTATACTCATGCTCCAGCGTAATTGCTCCCGTTGGACAGGCCGCCTGACAATAGCCACAGAAGATACAGCGCAACATGTTAACATCGAAGACCTTCGCATAGCGTTCACCGGGCGAGACGCGTTGCTCTTCGGTGTTCTCTTGCGCCTCAATGTAAATTGCGTCCGCTGGACACGCTCCCGCGCACAGGTAGCAACCTACACAGCGCTCCATGCCATTATCATAACGGTGCAATACATGCCGTCCGCGAAAACGTGGTGATAAATCTCGCTCCTCTTCAGGAAAGGAGACGGTGGTAGGTTTCCGACCCATATTTTTCAGGGTCGTAGCCATACCTTTAACGATATCGAAAGACATTATGATCTCCTTGGGTCTTATCGGCTAGTTTTCAGTTCATCCAATTGTAATATTTTCAGATTTGGTAACGATGACAAGCGTGCATCGTTTGTTAGAAAAAATGATGCGTTTGCGTGGATAGCGGTTGCCAGTTGGATAGCATCTGGCGTACGAATTTTACGATAAATGCTTCGTAGTCGCGCTGCCTCTTCAGCAATTTCTTGCGTCATTGGAACCGTTGTTAGACCTGTCGAATTAAGCAATATATCACGGTATTGATGGGCCAATTCTACGTCTCCCAATTGAAATGGATAAACTAGCATTTCTAACAAAGTTACCATTGATGTAACAACTGAGATTTTGCCTTTGTGCACCGCTTGAAAAAAAGTGTGAAGTATATCAGCATAATCCGACTTCCTTTCAATATAGTTCAAAAATGGCAATGTATCCACTCCAACAATCTCTCCAAAAAAATCCTCTACCCTTACCATGAATCCCTCTCCTGATTGATATATTCTTTTACGTCAACACCTATCCAGATTTCCTCGCCTAATCCCTCCAATTCCAAAATACTGTGGAGAGACCCTCGACTGACTCGCCTTCGTATAATAGCTAGCAAATCCTCCATTAGCTGGAATTGCTCATCGAGTGTTAGCTGCTGAATTTGCATCAGTATCTTATGATAAGCATTAGTCGACATTGATTTCTCTCTTCAAAAATGCCATTTCCAATTAGCTAGCTTGCTCTCGATAGTACTACTTTCGTTTATTACTACCTATACGCGGACACCGTCCACATTCTGTTCTTGCTCCTCAACCACTGGCTCAGCAACAGGCGTTGCAACGCTCTCGAACTTCGCCAGCCTCACAGACGTTGGCATCATTGTAGCCGCCTGACCAGCCTTCTCTGTAAAGCGCGTCCCCTCGGTAAAACTGCGTCGACGTATGACCAGGACTATAGCAATGATGACTGCGACATCCGCCACGGTATTAATCCACCAGGGCCAGTGCAATGCGACCACGACTGCAGTAATAACGACATTGAGAGCTGCCAACGGCAACAAAACCTGCCAGCCCAGGCGCATCAGGCGATCATAGCGAATACGTGGCAAGGTGGCACGGACCCAGATAAAGATGAACAGGAAAATTGCTACTTTAACCAGGTAGATCAGGATTGACACAACAGGGATATTCTCCAGGCCAAAGAGCGTCCAACCTCCAAAAAAGAGGGTCGCAGCAATTGAACTGGCGGTAATCATGTTGATATACTCGGACATCTGGTACAGACTCCAGCGCAGTCCACTATACTCTGTCAGGTAACCGGCGGTGAGTTCTTGCTCAGCTTCCGGTAGATCAAATGGGGCGCGGTTCACTTCTGCACATGCCGCAACGACATAAATCATAAAACCGAGCGGTTGTACAAGTATATACCAGACGTGCATGCTTGATTGGCTGTTGACAATATCGATCATGCTCAGCGAACCAGACCACATCAATACACCGCTCAGAGCTAAACCCAGACTTGTCTCGTAAGAGACCATTTGTGCAGCACTGCGCAATGCGCCAAGTAGTGAATAGCGGTTGCCCGATGCCCAGCCGCCCAATACAATACCATAAACGGCCAGTGAGGAGATCGAGAGTATCCAGAGAATGCCAACGTTGATATCAGCGATCCATGGATCCCACACAGTAGGCTTCCCAATGATCCAACCTCTGCCGAGGGGCACGACAGCAAATGCGCTAAGGGCCACAACCGTCGAGATGATCGGCGCTATAATAAAAACGAACTTCTTTGCATTGCCTGGAATAAACTGCTCTTTAAAAGCCATCTTTACTCCATCGGCAATGGGTTGGAAAACTCCGAAAGGACCAGCGCGATTGGGTCCCAGGCGTCCCTGAAGCTTTGCCAGCACGCGACGCTCTATCAGCGTCAGGTACGCGAAGGCTGTCAGGAGCACGACAATAATAATTGCACTTTTGATAATTGAAGCAACAATAATGTTATTCAAAAAATCAAGCATGAGCCACCTCCTGCTCCTCGGTGCTTCTTACTCCCTGCTTACCCAGATCTTCCCAGGTGAGTCCAGCATACAAAGGATTGCTATCGGCAATCTCTAACAAGATATCCTGCGGTCTGGCATAATTCCATTGTGCACCAGAATAACGTGCCAACCCGGTTAAGATCTCCCAGTCAGCCTTTGCTCCAGGCAACGGACGTAGAGCTCGACGGATGGCCTGGACATGATGGTCCACATTTGTCATGCTGCCATCTTTTTCAGCGAACGTTACTGCAGGCAATACAACATCAGCCTGCTTCGCAGTCTCGGTCAGGAGAATATCCTGCACGATGATGAACTCCAGGGTCGAAGGTAGCTCTTTTTCAGGCAGATGACGCGCCGGGTTTGCACCCATAACATGCAGCACTTTGATCTGCGGATTCGACAGTATCTCCTGATAGGTCATACCTGCCGCTGAAACGTCCCGATAACCTGGAAGTGCATCAGGCAACACTCCCATATCACGAGCACCAAGTGAGTTGGCATCTTCAAACAGTGGCCCAACACCTGCGCCAGGATGACCAATATTATTGGTAATGACGGCTAGAGCCTGTAAGTCGGCTGCGAGGTCTTCACAACCAGGATCAAGCGTTGCCATCTCGTCATACAGGATGATTGCACCCTTTGCGCCTGCGATTTCATTTGCCAGCAATTGTAGCTGTGCCGTTACCTCTAATCCCAGGGATGAAGCTACGTTGTTGAGTGCTGTATCTTCGCGTTTTGTCTTCGCTTGAATATCCTCATACCCGTCTGTATTCACTGCATCGTTTTGCTGTGCATATTTAAGCAATAACTTGGCCGCTACACCTGCGCCATTTTCTGGAACAGTGATTTTCGCAGCAGCGAAGCGGTCCAACTCGGTAGCCTGTGCATTCACGATGTAAATTCTTGCGCCAGCCTTCATCGCCTTTTTGATCCGCAAGTCGAGAATGGGCTGCCGCTGATAGGGATCAGCCGCCACCAGTACGATATGCGAGGCTTTTTCGATATCCTGAATGCTATTGGTCATCATCCAGGGCCTACCCGTTAAGCGATCACGTGCACCCAGGAATTGCCCGTGGTGATGATCAATGTTCGGCGTACCGATAACCTCGCGCAGAAACTTCTGGAAAAGATACGCTTCTTCGTTGGTCGTTCGTGTAGAACCGATGCCAGCTACCGATTGGGCACCATGACGAGCAATGAGATCTTTGAGCTTCGTTGTAATAAAGGCAAATGCCTCATCCCAACCAGCCGGAGTCAGTACACCATTGCGCCGAATCAACGGTGTGCGCAGTCGCTCGGATGTATTAACATAATCGAAATCCCAACGCCCCCGATTACACAGCCAGCCATCATCAATCTCATCATTATTACGCGACATTAAGCGCATAATCTTGTCAACACGTACATCAACTCGTGCGTTACAACCAACGCTACAGTTATTACACACGCTGGGAACATGCTTTAATTCCCACGGACGCGCCTTAAAACGATATTTACTGGCGGTCAAGGCACCAACCGGACATATTTCGACGGTATTTCCGGAGAAGGCCGAGTCGAAGGCCGAATCTGGCGCTGTACCTACTTCCATTTTGTAACCACGCGAGATCATGACCAATCCATTGTCCATTGAGATCTCAGAGCTGAAACGTGTGCAGCGCTGACATAAAATACAGCGTTCGCGATCCAGCATCACATCCTCGCTGACAGGAACAGGCTTCTGATAATGGCGTTTGTCCAGATCAAAGCGCGTTCCACCAGGACCGTGGCGCAGCGTGAAATCTTGCAGATCACACTCTCCACCTTTGTCACAGATTGGGCAATCCAACGGGTGGTTGATCAGCAGAAACTCCAATGTGCCTTTGCGTGCTTTGAGCACTTTGTCCGTTTTAGTGCGCACAACCATACCTTCATTGACGGGTGTTGTGCACGCAGTCTGTGGTGGCTTGGGCAATTTCTCGATTTCAACAAAGCACATGCGACATGCGCCCAAAGGTGGCATTTTGGGATGGTAGCAATAAATAGGGATCTCTATTCCGGCTTGCCGTGCCGCTGCCCACACCAATGTTCCAGGAGGCACCTCAACCGGGATATCATCGATAGTCAGATGGACGAGTTCTTGTTTTTTCTCTTCTGGCATATATACTTTCCTTACATTCAGATAAGCTGAAAGCTAGATGCAAAGCGTCATTTCTGAATGAGTATTAATAAGTTTTCTGGTTTATAGTGCCCCTGCATGGAGCGATGCTTCCTGCGTTGATGCGGTCTCTACGCGGGTACGCCCTGCCCCAGCCATGCAATGACCATGAGTGACATGGTACTCAAACTCTGCACGGAATAATTTAATGCCACTGGTAATACAACTGGTGGCTGCATCACCTAGAGGGCAAAATGACTTTCCACTAATGTTGTCGCAAATATCCATTAACAAATCAACATCTTTCATCTTGCCATGCCCACTCTCCAGTCGCTCCAAAATCTCGGTCATCCAGTAGGTACCCTCACGGCAAGGGGTACATTTGCCGCACGACTCATCGCGATAAAACTCGCTCATACGCAGAATCGCGCCAACAATACATGTATCCTCATTCATAACGATAACGCCTCCAGAACCAAGCATTGAACCTACAGCGGCAATCGACTCGTAATCCAGAGGAGTATCAACCTTGTCTGCGCCCAGAATAAATGTAGAGGAGCCACCTGGGATAACAGCCTTGAGTTGCTTATCACCCAGAATGCCTCCGCCATATTGCTCATCATAAATGAGCGTACGCAGCGGCGTGCCAAGCGGCAATTCATAGTTTCCTGGCTTTTTCACATGTCCACTCAGCCCATAGATACGCGTTCCCTTGCTTTTCTCCGTACCGAAGCTGGCATACCAATCTGCGCCATACTCTATAATAGGGGGTACACTGAAAAGCGTCTCACAGTTGTTAATCACTGTAGGGCCACCATACAAGCCAACGACAGCCGGGAATGGTGGCTTCAGACGAGGATAGCCACGCCTGCCCTCCAGCGATTCCATCAACGCGCTCTCTTCACCGCAGATATATGCGCCCGCGCCACGATGCACAATAATATCAAGGCTATAATCGCTACCCATTACGTTCTTACCAAGTATGCCTGCTGCATAAGCTTCCTGTACCGCACGCTCCACTTGCTGACCAGCCAGCCCCAGTTCTCCACGTATATAAATAAAAGCAAGTCCAACATGGCATGCATAGCTGGTAATTATGACGCCCTCGACTAGCTGATGAGGATTTTTCTCCATCAACATGCGATCTTTGAAAGTACCTGGTTCACTCTCATCGGCATTGCAGCACAGGTAGCGTGGCATATTATTTTTAGCCAGGAAGCTCCATTTTAGGCCAGTTGGGAAGCCCGCACCTCCACGTCCACGTAGCCCTGAAGTTTTCATAAGCTCGACAATCGCTTCTGGTTGATATTCTTTGAGCGCCTTTGCCAGGGCATTATAACCACCATGCTGCCGATAGACATCAATGGTATCGATACCCGGAACATTTAAATTCTTTGTGATAACTAGTTCTGGCATATGTATATCCTCTATTGGCCGGGCGTCGTAAACGTGGCCCCTACAGATGGTTTCTTCAGTTCCTGATCCAGCTTTTCTAATAGCGCATCTGCCTTTTCCAGAGTCAAATTCTCAACGAAATCGTCGTTGACTTGCAAGACTGGTGCAGTACCACAGGAAGCCAGACATTCAAATGTCAGCAACGTATAGTTTCCGTCAGGAGTAGTCTCTCCCCGCTTGATACCCAGACGTTGCTCAAAATGCTCTACGAGTGCGTCACAATTGCGCAGATAGCAGGCGATGCTGGTGCATACTTTGAGCACTTTCTTACCGGGAGGCCGTTGATAGTACATGGTATAAAAGGTGGCGACGCTCTCTACATCGTCAACTGTCATTCCGATTGCCTCGGCAACTGTCTGCAAGCCCTCTTGCGTAATATAGCCTTCTTCTTGTTGCGCAATATGCAACGCGGGCATGACGGCTGAACGTGCTACCGGGTAGCGAGCCGCCAGGTCACGCATACGTTGTTTTGCCTGTTCTGAAATCATCGATCGACCTCACCTAGCACAATATCAATGCTTCCAATAGCTGCAACCACGTCAGCAAGGAAGTTGCCTTCAACCATACGGGGTAATGCCTGCAAATTCGCATACGAAGGTCCCCGCATATGCATACGATATGGTTTTGCACTACCGTCACTTACTATATAGAATGCCATCTCACCTTTTGGTGATTCTGTGCGCACAAATGCCTCACCTCTGGCCGGACGATATCCTTCTGTAAACAGCTTAAAATGATGGATCAGTGCTTCCATACTACCTGTGATCTGCCATTTCGGTGGGGGCGCAACCTTCTTGTTCTCAACACGATAACGACCCTCTGGCATGCCATCAAGCGCCTGCTGAATAATCTTCAGGCTCTCCTCCATCTCCAGCATACGAACCATATACCTATCATATACGTCGCCGTTGCTCCCAACCGGAATATCAAACCCAAATTGGTCATATCCAGAATAGGGGAATGCCTTGCGAATATCCCAAACAATCCCACTACCACGCAACACCGGTCCACTGGTCCCATAGGCAAGGGCATCTTCTTTGCTTAGTATGCTGATACCTTTCGTTCGTTCGAGCCACAATGGATTATTTGTTAGAATGTCGTGATATTCCTCAAGACGAGCGGGAAAGATCTTTAGGAACTCGCGTACCTTCTTATCAAAGCCTACTGGTACTTCTGCTTGCAAACCACCAGGACAGATGTAACTGGTCATCATACGTACGCCTGAGACATACTCAAAAATATCGAGGATCAGCTCACGTTCACGGAAGCAGTACATAAATATACTCTGTGCTCCCAGATCGAGTCCACTCGTGCCTAGCCAGACAAGATGACTTGAGAGACGCTGAAGTTCGGCGAGGATGACGCGTACATATTTGATCTTATCGTTGATTTCGTCTTCAATACCCAACAGCCTCTCGACAGACAACGAATAGGCCAGGTTGTTGTTGAGCGGGGTCAGATAGTCCATGCGATCTGTTAGCACCAGTGCCTGATGATACGTTTTAGACTCGGCAGTCTTCTCAATGCCAGTGTGCAAAAATCCAATATCAGGGACAACCTTCACGACCGTTTCGCCCTCAATAGTGAGGATCAAGCGCAACACTCCATGTGTACTGGGATGCTGAGGACCCATATTGATGGTCATCGTATCATCTTGCTGCTCATCGACTACCATGTTGGTATTGGCAGAATATTGATATTCTATCTCTTGTTGCTGCATACATGCGTCCTTTTTGATGATGCGGATCTATTTGAAGCTGGAACTATCGAAGTAGACCAGGACTAGTCCAGTCCTGACGGCCCTTTCTTTGTACCCGGCTCCTGCTCAGTATTGATCTGAGTACGCCTGTCATTGAGTTCACGACCTTCGGGAGTACGCAATGTTTGTTCGTAATAATGGCTATCAACTCCGGGATCGGTGTCATATGGCACCTGACCACCCCAGTGTGGTTCAGGCAGATCAAAACCCGTCAAGGGGTAATCCTTGCGCAATGGATGAGTAGTCCAATCCATTGGCATCATAATACGTTGTAGATTGGGATGCCCACTAAAAATAAGACCAAACAGGTCATACACTTCCCGCTCATACCAGTTTGCACCCGCCCAGACGCTCGTAACAGTTGGTACAACGGGATGCTCTTCACGACGCTGCCCAACCTGTACTTTCAGGCGAATAAAACATTGCTCCTGTATAGAAAGGAGGTGATAAACAACATCAAAACGGGGAATACGCTCAAGCCAATCAACCGCTGTAATGGTTTCTAGAACAGCGTAGTGCAAATTCTTCTTGAGATAATTGCATACCTCTACCAGATTTTCTGCCTTAAGTAGAAGCGTTTGCTCACTGCGATCCTCGACCGTTTCAATAACTGCCTGCGGAAACTTCCCCTGCACTGCTTCCACTGTCGATAGTGCCGTTATAGCCATAACTTTCTACATTCCTCTTTACTGTCAGATTATTGTGTGTATCACAACAAATACCAGGTCTTCCTGCTTGAGTGCGGAAGCCCGGTAGGGGTCAGTCATAAAGCAGCAAAAGGGCACCGTTAGTGGTGCCCCAGATCTTTCTTTACAATTCCTCACCTAATGGGCCAACGAGCTTGAGGCCACTATCCTTAAGAGGATCAGGTGGATTAGGAATACCCTCACGAATCTTCCGCTGTAGTTCGTTCAAACCAAAAAGCAACATATCGGGCGTTGGAGGACAACCAGGGACAAAGACATCAACCGGCACAATTTTATCAACCCCTTGCACAATTGCGTAGTTATTAAACACGCCACCACAGGATGCACAGGCACCCATCGAAAGTACCCACTTGGGCTCCGGCATCTGGTCATAGATCTGGCGTAGGATCGGAGCCATCTTCACAGAGCAACGACCCGCGACGATCATCAGGTCTGCCTGGCGCGGTGAAGCTCGAAACACCTCAGCACCAAAACGCGAAATGTCGAAACGATCAGCGCTGGCCGACATCATTTCAATGGCACAGCAGGCCAGGCCAAACGTAGCAGGCCACAACGACGAGCTGCGGCTCCAGTCCAACAACTTATTTACTTGAGTTGTCAAAATACCAAAACCGCCATCTTTTTTATGGTTCTGATTTACAGGTAACTCGCGTGGTAAACGTGGCGTTTGCGTATTTGAGTACGTCTGAACGGGTTCCCAGGGATTTTTTACTCCCATGTAAATGCTCCCTTTCGCCAAACATAAATATAACCAATCATCAGAATGACAAGAAAGCTCAACAGCTCAATAAGCCCGGTTACCTGCAGACTATGGAGCAAAATGGCAAGAGGATAAAAAGAGACAATTTCGATGTCAAATGCAATAAAAAGCATACCCGTTAATAAATACTTAACAGGAAAACGACGATTGGGCGCTTCAATTCCTTGAAGGCCGCTTTCATAAGGAGCCATCTTCTCTGGCGTTGGCTTTTTAGGTCCAAGAATGGAGGTAACACCCATCACAACAATGCCAAAGAGAATAGCTAGCCCCACTAGAATAAAAACGGGGAGTGTGTTTCCCATAAATCGGGGTCCTTCATTTCTCTTTATATATGAGCAACGTATGCCGGAGGGCATGCATAAGCTAGTGTCAAAAGTACACTTCCTCAATTTGTATCGTAGCACAGCATGGCAAGACTGTCAAACTACTCCCCTGATGGTTACATGGTTGCATTTCATCACTTGACGGCAAAATAGAGCAATGCTATACTATTTTTATAGATTGAATTGTTCCAAATACAAAGAGGAATAATGACCTCTGTGCCAGTGGTATATTTTGATGACATCGCAATAGGATCTCTTGCGGCTCAGCAATTTTGAGTCTGGGACAGCGGAGAATGGAAGCCATTGTCGAAGAGACATAGCATGGAGGGCTGCTCTATTTGCGAAGAGCGACATCAAGGTACCCGGAGCGATGCAAGCAGTGGTTGACCATGGCATGGATGTTCTCAGGTCATATGTCCATTATCGATGTGGGCACCATTACACAGGCATAATATGCTCAACCGTCACTCACCACGATTGCGTTGCCAAAGCAAGCACCTGGGCAGGGAGTCATTGATTGCTCAACGTCTTCAATCTCCTATGACCATATTGTTGCACCCAGAAATCACGCCATACATCCTAGAAAAGGAATATCTTTGGTGCTGCAGTAGCATGTCTGTTTCACTAGCATGAAGTAAAGCAAGGAAGTGGCACATGTTTTTAATCTCAACGCGTTTCAATGTAACGAAACGGATCCTATTCCTTGCAAATTCCTAATGCTTCCTTCTACTCGTTGTGAGTATCAATGTCTGCTTGCTAAAGCAGATAATACAAGGAGGTAAATTATGCAAGAACCCCAACCAATTATTAACGATTCCGACACTTCGTCTGATGCGGTTCGACCTGGAAGGTTGAATCGTCGTCAATTCATCAAGGCCGCGGGCACTGCAGCCGGTATCACTGTGAGTGGGATCACGGCCATTTCCCTTTCTGGGCTTGGTGATATTCGCGCCCACGCCGCTCCAGTGGAGATCACTGCTCCAGCATATACAGTTTCCAGCAGGCTAGCCTGGTGGTACCAGGCCCGCTTTGGAATGTTTATTCACTTCGGATCGTATTCGTACCTGGGCCACGGTGAGTGGGCCTTTGCTAATGAAGAGCTGGTCGAAATCTGCCTATCAAACTCAGGTCTCAGCCAATTTCAATCCAACAAACTTTAACGCAGCAACCATTGTAGGCCAGGCAAAAGCGGCAGGAATGAAGTATCTCGTCATCACTGCGAAGCACCATGAAGGCTTTGCAATGTGGAATTCGAATGTTCAGAGTTTCAAAGACTATACAGGAACAAAATTATATAACCTGTACAACTATACCGCGTACAAGTCGGATCTGCTGGGAGCACTCAAATCTGAATGTGCAAAGCAGGGAGATTCAGTTTGGACTCTACTATTCCATCCTGGATTGGAACCACCCCTCTCAGAACATCAGCACGATCAATGGGACAACCTATTCCACCATGACTTCCATGACAGCGAGGACGAATTATATCACTGACATGAAAGCGCACCTACAAGAGTTGATCACAAAATACGATCCTGCGATCTTATGGTTCGACGGAGACTGGTGCGGAAACCCTGCTTCGCCCACACTGACGGATTGGTGGATCGAATCCGATGGCTTGAACTTGTATAACTATCTGCTGGGGCTAAAGCCGAGTCTGATCGTCAATGAACGCGTCAAGCGGGGCTTTGGTTTAGGCGATTGGGATTGCCCGGAGCAGACAGTACCCGCCGCTCCACTGAGCAGACCCTGGGAAACCTGTGAAACGATGAACGGTGCCTGGGGCTACAATGAGGTCTTGAGTCCTCGTATAAATCATCGGCATCCTTAATCCAGGAAATGGTGAAGGTCATATCAAGAGACGGAAACTTCCTGCTGAATATCGGACCGAAAGGCGACGGTACCGTTACTCCTGGATCAACCCTTATTCTCAAGGACTTCGGCACCTGGATGTCCACCTACAGTGACAGCATCTATGGAGCCACAGCCAGCCCCTATGCATCTGAACCATCATGGGGATTCTATACGAAGAAGTCAGGCAAACTGTATGTACATGTCCTTACATGGCCCACAACAGGGAACCTGCAGATACCGGGTCTGACAAATACCATTAATCGCATCTATTTGCTGAACAATACGGGAACGTCATTGAACTACTCTATCAGTGGCGGCATCATTACAATCTCCATTCCCACAAGCGCACCCAATAGCGTCGATGCGGTCATCGTTGTTGAAGTCTCTGGAACTCCTACTCCAGGTTCCGCTCCTACTGGCTACAACAAGATTGTGAGTCGCAGTAGTGGCAAAGTCCTCGATGTTCCCGGCGCTTCTACCGCAGATGGAGCAATCATCGAACAATGGACAGATAATGGTGGAGTGAACCAGCAATGGAGCCTTGTCTCGGTCGGCAGCGGCTACTATAAGATTGTGAGTCGCAGTAGTGGCAAAGTCCTTGATGTTCCCGGCGCTTCCACCGCAGATGGAGCGCATATCGAACAATGGACAGATAATGGAGCGGTGAACCAGCAATGGAGTCTTGTCTCGGTCGGCAGCGGCTACTATAAGATTGTGAGTCGCAGTAGTGGCAAAGTCCTCGATGTAACGGGTGCTTCCACTGCAGATGGAGCAATCATCGAACAATGGCCGGACAATGGTGGGCAAAACCAGCAATGGAGCCTGGTGGCAACGTCTTAAGGATGAACGTATATAAATAGTGCCTCAATAGCCAATGGAGTTCAGGTGATCGAATGGCCTGGAATGGTAGCTCCAATCAGCAGTGGAGCTTCGTCCAGGTCTCTTATATCACCTCTTCACAAATTTAGATGCGATTGCTCTGCCTATATGCCACGCTCAATCCCTTCCCAACAGGAATGATCATATGCTCAAATCCTTGCGCTACCTTTATAGCTGCCAGATAGTCAGCAATCTCGTCTGGATGGGAGAGCGCATTATCAGCCAACACAAACACATCTTGCGCCAGTTTCGGGAGAAGCAGGGCCAACTGCTTTGCAGCACTGATACGATCAGCATCAAACAGTACAAAGTCGAATGATCCTGGAAAAGTTGTCAGTATTTCGGTCGCATCGCCATGAAAAAGATCAACATATTCACGCAAGTGTGCCCGCTGTAAATTGATATCAGCCTGTAAAAGCTTCTGTTCATCACGGTCGATACTGATCACGTGACCTTCTGTAACACGAGCGGCCCAGGCCAGCCAGATCGTGCTATAGCCATTTGATGTCCCAATTTCGAGCAATTTTTTACGCTGGCTACTCCGCACCAGAATACTGATGAGTTGAGCGGTGTCAGGTTCCAGATTGAGCATCTTCTTGCTACGATCCTGTTCATGTGCATCATTTTGTTGGCCCAATTCATATAATTCTTGCAGCAAATCGTGCAGATGGGCATCCATCATGAAATCCTCAATTCAGGCCTTTTTGGGTGATATGGACTTATAAGCCGCGGACGGATCGATAAATCGCGAACGGGCTTATAAATCGCGCCCCTACACCAGAGGTGAAAGATTAGTTGAGGCGGGGCGATACATGGTTGTAAATGGTGTACCTATTGACGTTCCAGGGCTATTACCGGGATCTTACGTGTTGTTTTCGTCTCGTACTCGGCAAATCCGGGGTTTATCGCCGCTTGTTTGGCGTATAAACGATCACGTTCCTCACCGGTTATGACAACAGCTGTCACGTTGAGGGTTTCAGTTCCAACTTCTACGGTCACTTGGGGATGTGCCACAAGATTGTGATACCAATCAGGGTTAGTTGGTGCGCCTGCTTTGGAGGCAAAAATTATCATACGATCCCCATCAGGCATATATACCAGTGGGGTTGTACGCTGTTGACCACTTTTAGCGCCTGTAGTAGTAAGGAGCAGTAAGGGTGCACCTTCAAATGGTCCACCAACCTTACCCTTATTTGCATGGAACTCTTCAATTATCTTACGATTCCAATCATTCGGTTCTGCCATTGTAACTCCTAATTATGGATGTTTATCGTTCGACGTAACATCGACTAGACGAGATTACTTATCAGTAACTCTTCTTAATCATACCCAGAAATATTGTGACTTGCAAACACTCCTAAATAATGGAACCATTTGAAGGACGTGCACATCAAAAATTATGTGGAAGAGGTTTTCCAATATACAGACCACATAAAATTTGTTAGAATTATCAGAAATATAAACGTAATTAGAAAGTAGGCATACAATGACACAACTACCTCCATACACAGGCCCCCAGCCAGGAACAAGCGAGCAAATAAGCGCGATAGCCTCAGAATTAAGTACACTCTATCCACATGCCAAATATGATCTTAATTTTTCCAATCCATTAGAGCTTCTCGTCGCCACACAACTGGCAGCACAATGTACAGATGAGCGCGTGAATGCCGTCACAAAAACGCTCTTCCAGAAATATCGTAGTGTAGAGGATTATGCAAATGTAAGTCAGGAAGAGTTCGAGCAGGATATCAAACCAACCGGCTTTTATCGCAACAAGGCAAAAAATATTCGTGCCGCCAGTCAATATTTGCTTACACATTATAACGGTGAGGTACCCCACACAATGGCAGAGATGCTCAAGCTGCCTGGTGTAGCACGTAAAACTGCAAACGTAATTCTGGGCAATGCATTTAACATCAGCGAGGGTTTTATCGTCGACACTCATGTTGGACGCCTCGCACGTCGCTTCGGCTGGACACAACATGATGACGCAGTACGTGCAGAGCAGGATTTGATGCACCTCGTTCCACGCGAAAAATGGCTCGACGTGGCCCACAGTATGATCTATCATGGGCGTGCTGTTTGTAATGCCCGTAAACCTCTTTGTCCACAATGTTCATTGGTAGAATTTTGTCCTTCTGCTATAGCCAGGCCCTAAACACCTGTCAATGATGCATATCCAAATGCTATACTAGAGATGGTATAGGCACACTTTGTTTCTATATCATCGCCCTGCTACAATAAGTTCAGGGGGGATACAAAAAAATTGAGCTCATTTGTCTGGCCCGTACTTACCAGCTACCCACAGGATCAATTAGCAAGGATAGCATTGCCTCTGGGTGGTATAGGGACAGGGACCGTCTCTCTAGGAGGACGCGGCGATCTGCGTGATTGGGAGATCGTTAATCGCCCTGCAAAAGGCTTTGTCCCTCAAAATACCTTCTTCGCTATTTATGCAAAGCCTTCTGGTGGGCCATCGATAACCAGAGCTTTAGAAGGACAGATCGGCTCTCAATATGAAGGAGCTGATGGTTGTCGTGTTCCCAATGCTGGTCTACCACGCTTCCACGATTGCGCATTTCTGGCAGCATATCCTTTTGGACAGGTCCTTCTTTCTGATAATGCAATGCCCGTCGATGTAACTCTCCAGGCATTTAATCCTTTGATTCCCGCAGATACCGCACGCAGCGGAATCCCCACAGCGATCTTACGCTTTGTTGTTACCAATAAGACCAATGAATACCTTACAGCTTCTATATGTGGCAACATACAAAACTTTATCGGAACGGATGGAACAGAGGGTACACCAAAGGCCAATCGCAACACCTTCAAGCTCGAAAATAGCTCAACGCCCATTCAAGGTGTATTTATGACATCAAATGGCGTCGACCGTGGCAGCGAACAATGGGGTTCGATGGCTCTAGCAACCACCGCAACCTCTGGCATCACATATCGCACGGCCTGGGCATCTCTCAGTTGGGGCGATTCTTTGCTCGACTTCTGGGATGATTTTGCCAGCGATGGGCTACTTGAGAAGCGCACAACAATCAATGCCGATAGTCCCATGGCATCCCTGTCTGTAAGTCTGGAGATCGCACCAGGCGAGACTCAGACGGTTACCTTTTTACTCACATGGCACTTTCCAAACCGCCAGACCTGGACTCCCATTGCTCCCCCCATAACCAGATCCAGAACAGGCGACCTGGGTAATAATGGAGCACATATAGACAATCCCAATCGCGTCGGCAACTACTACACTACACGCTATCACGATGCCTGGGATGTTGCAATTAAGACTGCTGCCACTTTACCAGAACTTGAAGCAACTACATTGGCATTCGTACGCAATTTTTGTGAGAGCGATCTGCCAGCAGTTGTCAAAGAAGCTGCGCTCTACAACCTCAGTACTCTTCGTACTCAAACCTGTTTTCAGACTGAAGATGGGCATTTTTATGGATGGGAAGGGTGTAACGATAAAGCGGGTTCATGTCACGGCTCCTGCACTCATGTATGGAACTACGAGCAAGCCACAGCCTTTCTCTTTGGTGATCTTGCATGCAGTATGCGCGAGATTGAGTTCCTGCATGCCACAAATGATGATGGGCTTATGAGTTTCCGCGTCAATCTGCCATTGGAACGTGCCACCTCCTGGGGATTTGCCGCAGCCGATGGACAGATGGGTTGTATTATGAAATTGTACCGCGACTGGCAACTCTCAGGTAATATTGCTCTTTTGCAAAAGCTGTGGCCTAAAGTACGCAAAGCACTGGCCTTTTGCTGGTTACCTGGAGGCTGGGATGACGATCAGGATGGCGTGATGGAAGGGTGTCAACATAATACCATGGATGTAGAATATTATGGTCCCAATCCACAGATGGGTCTATGGTACCTCGGTGCACTACGTGCTGCCGAAGAGATGGCCCAGGCTATGGGTGACAGACAATTTGCCAACCGCTGCCAGGAACTGTTCGTACACGGCAGCGAGTGGCTCGATGAACACCTTTTCAATGGCGAATACTTTGAACATAAAATCCAGCCTCCTCACGATGCCAATGCCATTGCCCCAGGATTGCGCGTGGGAATGGGGGCAACAAATATTGCTGAGCCAGAGCTACAACTGGGCGACGGTTGCCTGATAGATCAACTTGTAGGGCAGTACATGGCCCATATCTGTGGCCTTGGTTATCTTGTCCCCCTGGATCATATTCAGCAAACGCTGAGCAGTATTATGCGTTACAACTTTTTACCCGATCTTTCATGGCACTTTAATCACATGCGTACCTTCGCCTTCAATGACGAAGCTGCCCTGCTCATGTGTGCTTATCCACGGGGACCACGTCCACGCCGACCGTTTCCTTACTTTAATGAAGTGATGACAGGTTTTGAATATACTGCCGCCGCACATATGTTTTATGAAGGAATGATCGAAGAAGGTTTACAATGTATATCAGCGATCCGTGCACGCTATGATGGACGCAAGCGCAACCCGTTCGACGAAGCTGAGTGCGGCCATCACTATGCACGCGCGATGGCAAGCTGGTCTGCCGTCCTTGCATTGACTGGCTTCCACTATTCTAGCGTCAATGCAACGATGCAATTCACCGCCACAAATCGCTTCTCACGCGTCTTCTGGTCAAATGGATACGCCTGGGGCACCTGCCAGCAAAAGCCCGGTACCCATGCAACTGAAATCGAGATCACCGTCCTCTATGGTAAGCTCGAATTACAGCATCTAATTATTACGGGCCTGGGAAGTGAGAAATTAGATGCTATACGAGAAATCGAAGAGGATCAGAGCGTTACATTGTTGATTAAACATGCCAAAGAGGTATAGAACTACACAGTGTGAAGATAGAACAAAGCTATTAACGAGGAACAGTATCAAACAAGGAGGCATCATGAGACGGCACTTCAACCATTTAATGCTAGCCCTGACTACATGGTTGCATGGTCGCTATGGCTATCAGGTAACGAAAGTGTATGGCATCTTTCCGCCAGAAATGAAAACAACATTCAGAAGAGATTTTGATTAACATTTCCTGCACCGAAACACAATGTTGTTGACCATTTGCACCCCGGCATGTAAATGGTCAACCATTCGTGACTTGAGATAAACAATTTATTTTCCCTGAAGGACTCCTATGATGAAACCTCGCTTATCTTCTCTCGTTCATCTTCACGTTTACGCAACACATCCGGTTGTACCACAAGCATCCACACGAAATAGAGCAGACCAATTGCAAACATAACGCCACAATAGACCCAGGGCGAAGCGAATGAAGCATCGCGGAAAATTGCCAGTTCAAAGAGCAACCAGACCAGCGACAGCACGATAATCGGCCATTCAAAGACACCCAGGCGGAAACCATGCGTCTGAGGGAGTTTGCGTCGCGCATAGATGTACAGAATGACGGTGCACAGATAGATAATTGCAGGCAACAATGTTGAGGCCGAGAAGAGGTTCGTCAGGCTATTAGACTGATTCGCAAAAATAGCGAGGACAACTTCACACAGAACTCCTGACAATAGCGTCGTCGCAATGGGCGTTCCCGTTCTTCTATTTACTTGCCGAAAGATGGGATAGCCGGGGAAGCGCCGATCACGAGACATCGCCCATGTCAGGCGTGTAGCAGTCATAAATATGACCAGGCCGCAGGCAAAAATTGAGAAGGTAACGATCACCAGGAAAATATCGCCGACGACAGTACCGAGCACCTCTCTGACAATATCAGCAACCGGCGTAGCCGATGCTGAGAGGACGGTAATATTTCCAGATGTCAGGTTAAGCGCAATAAGGAAGAGAAATCCGACGATGCCGCTTAAAACAACGGCTGACCACATGGCAAAAGGAACAACCCGATGCGCATTCTGTGTTTCTTCCGCTAGATTGGCTGCCGCCTCAAATCCTACAATGGTATAAGCCCCCAATAAGAATGAGAACATAAAATGTCCTGTGGAGTTCAAGCCGCCGAGGTTGAAGTATCCATTGGACGAGATAATGCCTGTGCTGAACAGGTGATCCGGATGCAGAAGTCCGCGTACAGCTCCAACCACAATCAACAAAATCGTAAGTCCTACAACGCCAATGACTTCGGTTCCTACTGCTACATTATTGATACGCGTGGACAAAAATGTGGAGAACATAATCAAGACCATCTGGATAGCAATGATGATAGCAGTCGCCAACCAGGCATTCTGAGCAGTCTCAACATAGTTGAAAAGGCTGGGCAAGACCGTTGAAGCAATTGCATAATCAACGGAAACAATAACGACCGTGAGAAACATGAAGGAAACCCACCCAACAAGCCAACCAACTTTGGGATTCACCAGCCGCGAAACCCACTGATACGAGTACCCGGCTATCGGCATACGCGAAGCCAGCGCAGCAAAAACAAGCGCTACCAGCAACTGACCAATAACAACGAAAGGCCATGTCCAGACGCCAAGTGGCCCTCCCCAATTGAGAACACTGCCATATGTCGTGAAAATACCCGTCGTGATAGAGATAAAGGAGAACCCAACCGCAAATGATGCAAAACGCTTGAGTTCTCGTCGAAACTCTTGCTGGTATCCATACTCTGTTACAGCCTGCTCAGCTGCATCGCCCTGCCTATTATCGATTGTGGACATAACATTGACCCTCCGATGCTCGACACGAGATAAGCAACTTCCTATATCTAACTGTACAGCATATTCATGTATTTTGCAAGAGGGTCTATAATTGTGTAATCACATATCTATGACAATTTATGCATTATGTACATATTATCAGAGATAAAACATTAAGTTTAATTAATGTTATGCCAACGGTTCGACGATAAGATATGTGCGATCAGGGCTTTCCTGGCCAGCAATCTTTTCAAACATCTCACCATACTTCTGTGCAAGCGTTGCCCGTGCATGCATACGCTCGTCATTTGTAACCTCGCGTGCCTGACCCTGCACGACTGGCTCTCCCAGCAAATTGCCAATACGATCAGAAGGCGTCATCTGTACACGTCCGTTATTACGCACACGTTTGGCCTTACCTGCATTTTTGCCGGTCGTAATATAGATTTTTCCCTGATCATATGCAAACCAGACCGTTGTGGGCATTGCATCTCCAGTTTTGCGATATGTGGTCAGGACAATAAACTCATGAGGCGCTAAAAACGCGAATGGATCTTTCGTCGTGGTTTCATTTGTAGACATAAAAACAAAGCACTCCTTTGATGTACTTGTAGTTGGTAAAGGTCTGCCTGCTATTTCCAACATAGAATAGCACAGCCTCCTCTTGTAAAGACGCTTCCCATATACAAGAAGGGTATAGTGATAAGCAATTTCATATGTTTCACGTGGCACATCATCAATGTTTGTTTGCAGAATAGAGATTATCAGCAACATATCCCCGATATAGATTTTTAAGCTACGAATCGAGATCTATTGTTCTTCAGCATCCAATTCCTGTAGTAACTTTATATCCTGCTTGCTACTCAGATCCAGGCGAGCAAAGAGATCGGGACGGCGTTGTCTTGTTTTCCTCAATGCTTCCTTGCGCTGCCAACGTGCGATCTGCGCGTGATGACCCGAAAGTAGAACATCGGGCACGCGCCAGCCTCGAAACTCCGGTGGACGTGTATACTGTGGATATTCCAGCAAATTATTACTATGCGACTCATCTTCCGCTGATCCTTCCGTCAGTACCCCAGGCATCAGACGGCTCACGGCATCCACCACAATCATCGCTGCTAACTCGCCGCCAGTCAGTACGTAATCGCCAATCGAAATCTCATCGGTCACCAGTTGTCGGCATACCCGCTCATCAATACCTTCATAGTGACCGCAAAGCAGACTAATCCTCGGTTCCTGAGCCAGTTCGTGCGCAATCTGCTGATTAAATAAACGTCCCTGTGGCGTCATTAAAATAATCGGGCCGCCCTGATAGACAGCTTCTACAGATGCAAAAATTGGCTCCGGCTTCATCACCATGCCCACACCACCACCATAGGGATAGTCATCAACAACATGATGTTTATCTGTAGTTGCATCACGAATATTATGGAGCGCAATACTTAATAACTCGCGCTCCTGTGCTCGCTTGAGCATACTTTCGCTAAATGGCCCCTGGAACATGCCAGGAAAAAGGGTGAAGATGTCAAAATGCATATGTTCGCTTCTTTAAAAAATAGTATGAACGAGATTGACGTGAGTATATCAATAGCACATCAAAAACGCAAGGTCACAATTTGCCCATGAATTTTAATATCCCCTGCGGACAAGATGCTTTTTCAAAATTTTTCCTTCATTTCGCCTCTTAATCATAACTTCTAGAATCTCTTCCCCTTCATGCTACAATGCCTTTGATCGCATTCCATCAACAACCAACAAGACACATATCTTGTAAAATATAATAAGTACAACCAGGAGAAGATTTTATGGTATCCATCGGTATCATTGGCAGCGGCGCATGGGGCACTACCCTCGGCCTGCTGCTTGCTAAGAAGAATATCCCCACTACCCTCTGGGAACATCACCCGCAACGTGCAGCAGAGATGCAACAACAGCGTGAAAATAAAGTGTTCCTCCCCGATTTTCCTTTTCCATCTACCTTACAAGTGACCTCTGATATCGAAGATGCCGTCTATAATAAAGATGTATTGGTGCTCGTAACGCCTTCGCAACGTATGCGCGAGAATGTACGCAGGCTGGCTTCCTTTGTCGGCTCAAAGACGCTTCTGGTCAATGCCAGTAAAGGTATCGAGATCGACACACTTAAAAGCATGACCGAAATCATTTCTGAAGAATTGCCATTCGCCCATAACCGGATCGCGACCCTGAGTGGCCCCAACCTTTCACGCGAAGTTGCCAGTGAAAAGCCAACTGCCGCCGTCATTGCTTCCATTAACCATGATGTAGCGGTCCAATTACGTGACCTGTTTACAACCGCCTGTTTCCGTGTCTATACAGGGGATGATGTCGTTGGCATTGAACTGGCGGGTGCACTGAAAAATATTATTGCCATTGGGGCAGGCATCAATGATGGTCTGGACTACGGTGATAACGCTAAAGCGGCCTTCATTACACGGGGACTCGCCGAGATTGCGCGTCTAGGCATCGCCGCTGGTGCCAATCCCCTTACATTCTCTGGCCTGGCTGGTATCGGTGACCTCATTGCAACCTGCGCCTCTCCCCTTAGCCGCAATCAACAGTTGGGCCGCCGCCTTGCTTCTGGCGAAAAGCTCTCTCAGATCCTCCAATCGACTCATTCAGTCGCTGAAGGCGTCACTACTACAAAGGCAGCGCTACAACTGGCTGCACGCTATAATGTTGAAATGCCTATCACTGAACAGCTTGCGTTAGTGCTTTTTGAGGGACTTGATCCACATAAAGCTGTACCAGAGTTGATGATGCGTGATCCTAAAGGGCGAGTTGGAGGGAATGAGTTAGTGTTCCATTCACACCACTTCATAACGTAATTTGCCACACTCCCTAAAAAGGTGTTACAATACTCCTGTCTCATTGGATGAGACCTTTCAGGACGCACTGCTCCACTGACAGGTAAAACAAATAGCCAGCCAGGACCAGAAACGTGACTTTTTTTCAAATTGAGGTACGAGCAATCTATGAGCGGCATGACATACATGCTCATAAACTTGCTCGCGAAATATTACAGTTATCGGCGCAGCAAATTCCTTCTCTCGCAGAAATTTCCGCCGCTTCATCCCCTCTTAGCATCCGTACCGCCCAACTCTACCACCTTTCAGGCGATCTCAGCCCTTCTCACCTTGAACAACTCACCCGCCAGTTGCTCATTGATCCAGTCGTGCAAGAAGTCAGTTCCGGCCACATTCCGGATGATGCCGCCACCGGCCACATCGTGGATGTCTTTTTCCACCATGGCGTGACCGACACGCTCGCTGAGAGTGTCATCACTGGTGCTCAGATGCTCGGTATCACTGCACTGGATCACGTTGAGACGGGACAACGTTATGTACTGGATCGTCGCCTGAGCGAGTCCGACGCCCATACTATCGCTCGTTCCTTGCTCTGCAACAACGTCATCCAACATTATACTTTCTATAAAGTAGATTTCGTTGGTACACATGAAGAGCCAGCAACGAAAACACGCGCAAACGAGCAAGCGGGACATCCACAACCAGAGCATCCACAACCAGGGCATCCACAAGGGAATGCCCCTACTTTTTTGCTCTCGACTATGGATGATGAACAATTGATGGAGGTGAGCCGAGCCGGTCTCCTGTCTTTAAATCTGGATGAGATGCGGACCATTCAGCAACATTATCAGCAACAGGGCCGTGAGCCTACCGATGTGGAATTGGAGACACTGGCTCAAACCTGGTCCGAACATTGCTCACACAAAACATTTAAGGCGCTTATTTCATACCGCGAGGTAGATTCTGCTGGCAATACCCTGGCCTCGGAAACTATCCCTGGTCTGCTGAAACACTATATCATGCGAGCGACTGAACAGGTCAGGCCATCCTGGCTGGTTTCGGCGTTTAGCGATAATGCTGGTATTATCCGCTACACTGATCAATACGATCTTGCCTTTAAGGTCGAGACGCATAATCACCCATCGGCGATCGAACCATTCGGTGGTGCCAATACTGGCATGGGGGGCGTTATTCGTGATGTGTTGGGCGTCTCCGCTCGCCCCATTGCATGTACAGATATTCTCTGCTTTGGCCCTCTTGAGACCCCTGCCGAAGAACTTCCTTCCGGTGTACTCTCCCCACGACGTATCGCCAGCGGTGTGGTTAATGGTGTACGCGATTATGGTAATAAGATGGGCATTCCTACCGTCAATGGCACTGTCCTCTATCACCCTGGCTATATTTATAATCCCCTGGTCTTCTGTGGCTGCCTGGGTATTCTGCCCCACGGTAGTCACCCCAACGATGTGCAACCCGGCGACCATATTGTAGTGCTTGGTGGACGTACAGGCCGTGATGGCGTACATGGAGCAACCTTTTCTTCCGGAGAGATGAGTAGTGAGATCAATGCACAGGCCGGTACCGCCGTGCAGATCGGTGCCCCTATTACTGAGAAGAAGGTCACGGATGTCATTATTCAGGCTCGTGATCGCAAACTTTACCACGCGATTACCGATTGTGGTGCCGGCGGCTTCTCTTCGGCTATCGGCGAGATGGGTGCCAACACTGGGGCTCATGTTGAGCTTACACACGCTCCCTTGAAATATCAGGGCCTTGCTCCCTGGGAGATCTGGCTCTCAGAAGCTCAGGAACGGATGGTGCTGGCTGTACCTTCGCAAAATCTTGCGCAACTCCTGGAGATCTGTGCCATCGAAGAAGTTGAGGCAAGCATTATTGGCACCTTTAGCGATGATCACCGCCTTGTTGTAACATATGCCGGACAGGTCGTCGCCAATATGGATATGGAGTTTCTGCATTCAGGATGCCCTCGTAGAACTCTGGAGGCTGTATGGACAGCAGAACCTCAGTTTGGTATTGATGCTGCAATGGACCAGAATCTGCAGAATGTTACACGTTCCCTCGCACCAACGCTTCTCTCACTTTTGCATCATCCTACCCTTGCTTCTAAAGAGGAGATCGTACGTCGCTACGATCACGAAGTTCAAGGTGCAACTGTGCTCAAGCCACTGGTTGGCACAGCAGGCAACGGACCCGGTGACGCAGCAGTTCTACAACCAATCATTGATGAGCAGACGCAAGCTGGCATTATCCTTTCCAATGGAGTCAATCCTTTGTATGGCAGAATTGATCCCTACCATATGGCTGTCAATGCTGTCGATGAAGCCTTGCGCAACTTGACGGCAGTCGGTGGCGATATAACCCATGCAGCAATTCTTGATAATTTCTGTTGGGGCAATTCTACTGATCCACAACAACTGGGTATGCTCGTACGAGCTGTGAAGGGCTGCTACGATGCGGTACTTGGTTTCGGTACGCCCTTTATCTCAGGGAAAGACAGCCTCAATAATGAGTATCGCGCGGATGGTAAACGCCTGCCCGTCATCCCTACACTGGTGATCTCAGCGGTAGGGAGAATCGATGACGCAGCTCAGACGGTTGATATGTCCCTTAAAACGCCTGGGAACTTGCTTTATCTGATTGGTGCTACCCGTAACGAACTGGCTGGTTCGTATTATGCTGAGATCGTCGACCAGAGTTCGTTTGCAATGTTGCTTCCTCATACGAGCGTGCCTCATGTGGATATTCCACGTGCCTATACAACAATGAAAACCCTTGGGGAGGCCATTCGTCACGGATTGGTGCGTGCGTGCCATGATCTCTCGGAGGGAGGATTGGCCCTCTCGGCTGCCGAAATGTCGCTGGCAAGCTTACAGGGCGTTACTCTCGACCTGCGGCATATTTCGATCGCAAAACATTCTCCTCAACCACCATTCGATGATCATGAGGAGGAGGACGCAACAAACGTTTTTCCCGCTGCCGTTGATATCGTGCGTCTGTTTAGCGAGTCGCCATCTCGTTTTCTCGTTGAAATTGCTCCCGAACAACTGGGAACATTTGAAAAATATATGCGCGTCAATGGCATTGAGGACATCATTTATGTTGGTACCGTCTCACATACTGACCGCTTCATCGTGCGGGATGGAGAGGAAGAATTGATAAACCTGGGAGTGAGCGAATTGCAAGAGGCATGGAAGGGAGGTAATTCATGACCCGTGCTCTCGTACTGCGTGCACCAGGCATTAACTGCGATCTTGAAACTGCTCAAGCATGTCGCCTGGTCGGATTTCAGACCGATCTTGTACATATTAATCAACTCCTGAAAACCCCTGAAACTCTGCTGGATTATCATTTTCTGGTCATCCCCGGCGGTTTCTCCTACGGTGATGATCTGGGAGCTGGTAATCTGCTAGCAAAAAATCTCACAATACACCTTGGCAGCTACCTTCATCGCTTCATCGATGAAGGGCGGCCTGTCCTGGGTATCTGCAACGGCTTTCAAGTTCTGGTTCGCGCCGGCTTGCTACCTGGTCTTGTAGACAGAACCGATCAGCAGGTTTCTTTTCCGCGTGCTACCCTGACTGAGAACGTCTCGGCTCAATTTGAATGTCGCTGGGTCACGCTGGCAACTCTACCAGGTCCCTGTATTTTTACACAGAATATCGAGCGTTCAATTGAGCTGCCAGTCGCTCATGGAGAAGGTCAGTTTGTGCTAGCTGGCGATATTTCACAACTGCAAGCCAGCGGACAGGTGCCACTAAGCTATATTGCACGCGACGGCGATCTCGATCAGGGCGTCTCCTATCCTGCTAATCCGAACGGCTCAGCTAACAACGTCGCAGGCATCTGTAATGCACGAGGCAACGTCTTTGGCCTGATGCCCCATCCTGAACGTTATGTTCATGCATTGCAACATCCTCAACGTCGCGCTCTAGCAAATGGACAAGGCGATGGACTATTGATATTTAGAAATGCGCATATCTATGCGCAACAACTGAGCGGTGAAAATTCAGCGTCAGGGATGCATGCAAAGGTGGTATCCGCTCCCGCTCCTTCATCAACTAGTGTGGAACAAGTACATGCTGTAGCGGACTCTTACGCGACCAGTGGCGTCAATATTGCGGCGGCTGATCAGGCGAAACGTTTAATGCAGAAAGCCATCCGTGCGACGCAAGGACCTGACGTGCTGGCCGGCATGGGTGCATTTGCGGGCGTCCTCAGCATGAAAAATCTACAGAAAATGCGCCAACCCGCTCTGGTCGCTTCTACAGATGGTGTTGGCACAAAAACTCTGCTCGCTTCGCAGAGCCGACGCTTTGATACCATCGGGTACGATCTCGTCAATCATTCCGTCAATGATCTTCTTACCCAGGGTGCCAGACCGCTTTTCTTCATGGATTATCTCGCAATGGGCAAACTAGATGCTGTATTGGCGGCAAAGATTGTACGCAGCGTCGCTGATGCCTGCATAGAAGTAAATTGTGCTTTACTTGGTGGTGAAACAGCAGAGATGCCTGATGTCTACCAATCTGGCGCTTTTGATCTCGCTGGTACGATCGTAGGTATAGTAGAGGAAGATGAGGTGATTCATACCTCGACTATCCGTGCGGGCGATATTTTGCTAGGCCTGCCTTCCAGTGGGCTACATACGAATGGCTACTCGCTTGCCCGCCACATCTTTACGCCTTATACACTCGATACTGTTTTTCCCGAATTAGAAGAGCCGCTCGTCGATGTGCTGTTACGTCCTCACCGCTGCTATCTAAATGAGGTCAACCAGTTGCGCGAGTACCTGGCCGATCGAGGCCGCTTTATCAAAGGCATGGCACATATTACCGGGGGTGGCTTTGAAGGCAACATCTCACGCATCCTCCCAACGGGTATACAGGCAATTATCGAAACACAATCCTGGGATGTTCCACCGCTCTTCCGCTTACTTGCTCGCCTGGGCAACCTCGCGCAAGAAGAACTTTACCGTACTTTTAATATGGGTATCGGTATGGTGCTGGTCCTCTCACCAAAGGCCGCTCTTGAGGCTCGTTGCATCCTACCCCAACTCCTTACTGTCGGTTATGTTACAGAAGGGGAAGGGGTTGTACTACAATAATGTGTTTTGCTAGCAAAAAAATAATGTAAAAGGAGATTTAGTAAAAGGATAAAATCTTATGACAGACAATTCAATATTTGGTCCCTTGCTTACTGAGGGAAAAACAAAACAAATTTATGCTCATCCTGACGATAAAACCCTGGTCTATATGCTAAGCAAAGATCAAATTACAGCAGGTGATGGTGTCAGACGCAGCGAACTCGTAGGAAAATCACGCTGGAGCACAATCACTACCTCTAATGTGTTTCGTTTGCTCAATGATGCAGATATTCCCACTCATTTCGTCAAACAGATCGATGATGTTAGCATTGCTTGTCAGAAACTGCACGATGTTACCCATTGAACATGTACAACGTCGTCTCGCTACTGGCTCATATTTAAAACGTCATCCAGAGATAAGCGAAGGAACGCGTTTTGATCCTGTGCTGGTCGAGACGTTTCTGAAGGATGATGCCCGTCATGATCCGCAAATCTCACAACAAGATATTCTCAACCTGCATCTAGCAACGCCGCCAGAGATAGAGGAAATGGTTGAATTGGGCCGACGCGTATTCGCTGTACTTGAATACGCCTGGTCAACTGTAGATGTAACCCTGGTCGATCTTAAAATCGAGTTTGGGCGTGACACATCCGGCAATTTACTTGTTGCCGACGTTATTGATAATGATAGCTGGCGGCTCTGGCCTGCGGGCGATAAAACACGCATGTTAGATAAACAGGTCTATCGTAATTTGAAAAACGTCACACCACAGGACTTGCAAGGCATCGCCGACCGCTACGCTCTGGTGGCAGATCTAACAGGCAAATTAACCACCAGCCGCTCATAAGGCTGGAAATTATACCTTTCGAGAGGAGAAGAGCATGGAACGATTACACGATGCTTGTGGTATCGTGGGAATCTACGCCCATCGCGACGATGAGAGTCTTGATGCGCGTCGTTACCTCACCCTGGCGCTCACCGCCTTGCAACATCGAGGTCAAGAGAGCGCGGGCATGGCTGTGTATGATAGTGAGGGACGCATCGCCAACCGGATAGAGATGGGCAAAGTGCGCGATGTGTTTCAGGACTCAGGTATGAGCTTGCCTTTCACTCGCTGCGGGATCGGCCATGTGCGCTACTCTACGACTGGTTCCAGTTGTGTCGAAAACGCTGGACCCTTTATTGTCGGTTCACACCCCGATGCCTATGATACCGTCGCCGTTGCACATAACGGTAACCTCGTGAATGGTCCGCAACTGCGTGAGATGGTTCCGCAGGATGCTTTGAACTCTACAACAGATAGCGAAGTTATGGCCTTGCTGCTTCTCTATGCTGAGGGTCAGGATCTACGCGAACGTATGATCGCATCATTTCCACTCCTGCGTGGCGCTTACAGTCTGGTCATTCTGGCAGAAGGCAAGCTTTATGCAATGCGTGATCCCTGGGGCATGCGTCCTCTGTGTATCGGACGCATCGGTAAAAGCTGGATCGTCGCTTCCGAATCTTGCGCATTAGATCGCACTGGCGCTACTTATATACGCGAAGTGGAACCCGGTGAACTGATCACCATCGATGAACAGGGCATGCAATCCGAAATACTGGTAAAGACACCGCGCCAGAGCCTCTGCGTCTTCGAGTACATCTACTTCTCCGATGCCACAAGTGAGATTCAAGGCCGTTATACGTATACTATACGTGAAGCTCTTGGTCGAGAGCTTGCCAAAGAATTTCCTGTCGATGCTGACCTGGTCGTTCCTGTACCCGATTCCTCCGTACCAGCCGCTCTAGGCTATGCAGAACAATCAGGCATCCCTTACACGAATGCAATCATCAAAAATCGCTATACGGACCGGACCTTCATCAAGCCGGATCAACGCCTGCGCCAGTTGGAAGTAGACCTTAAATTCAATATAGTCAAGCCTAAAGTTGCTGGCAAGCGCCTGGTGATCGTCGATGATTCGATTGTGCGTGGCAATACGATGAAGCGCCTGGTTGCAGCTCTACGTCGTCAGGGTGCCCGCGAGATCCATCTACGCTCAAGTTCGCCGCCGCTGCGCCATCCCTGCTACTTCGGCATCGATATCCCTCAGGAGGCAGAACTGATCGCGGCTGGTCGCAGTACCCAGGAGATTGCTGATTTCATCGGCGTCGATAGCCTGGGCTACCTGAGCATGGCTGGTTTGGGACGGGCGATCAACTCAGCCGGACTTGACGCCACAACGCTCAATGACGAAGCTGCCCGCAATTTCTTGCACAGCCAATTCTGTTACGGTTGTATGGAGACACAAGGCTGGCCCTTTAATCCAATAACCGAAGCAAATTACAGCCCTGAGCATTTACCTGTTATACCAGCCAGTGCTGTAACAAAAAGACAATAACCGTCCAACCGTAGGGGCCCGATTTATCGCGCCCGTGATTATTATACATTCACCAAGGGGCCCGATTTATCGCGCCCGTGATTTATCAAAAAACGTGGAGAGAAATAGAAACGTGCGTGTATTAATAATTGGTTCGGGAGCGCGTGAACACGCGTTGATATGGAAATTAGCGCAAAGTTCGCGCATCACACACCTGTATGCTGCACCCGGCAATCCAGGCATGCGCCCCTACGCAGAATGCGTACCACTCAACGTAACACAAATTGCCGAACTGGCAGATTTCGCCGAACGTACACGCATCGATCTAACCGTTGTGGGGCCAGAGGTGCCACTGGTAGCTGGCATCGCCGATCTCTTTCGGCAGCGCGGTTTACGTGTCTTTGGCCCAGGAGCTGATGGTGCAGCCCTCGAAGGAAGCAAAGCCTTCGCCAAAGATCTGATGACCTCAGCTGGTATTCCTACCGCACACCATCGCACGTTTACAAGCTATCCTGAAGCCAGGGCTTATCTCGAACAGCATGGAGCACCCATCGTTGTCAAAGCCGATGGCAACGCAGCAGGCAAAGGCGCAATCGTCGCGCTGGATCTTGCTACCGCTCATAACGCGCTCAAAGAAATGATGGTTGAGCGTGTCTTCGGTGCCGCTGGTGATCTAGTCGTCATTGAAGACTACTTGCAAGGCGACGAGATTGGCTCAACCGCTATCTGCAATGGCACCAGCTTCCTCCCTTTAACCCTCACGCAGGATCACAAGCGTGCACTCGATAATGACCAGGGACTGAACACTGGCGGCATGGGCGTCTTCACTCCTCTGCCCTTCGTCGCTCCATCTCAGGAGCAGAGCATTCACCAGCAGATCATTGCTTCTACTCTGCAAGCACTCAAGGAAAGAGGCATCAACTTTACAGGTGTCCTCTATTCCAACATCATGCTCACCGCTCAAGGTCCCAGCATTCTTGAACATAACACGCGCTTCGGCGATCCCGAAACGCAGGCATTCATGCTTCTTTTGCGCGAAGACCTGCTCAACGTACTCGAATTCGCTGAAGGTAAGAGCGTTGACACGCAAAATCTCTGGCGGCCCGGTTACGCTATTAGTCTTACTCTAGCATCCGGTGGCTATCCTGGTAAATATCGCTCTGGCATCCCTATTACGGGTATAGAAGAGGCCAACCGTCTAGATGGTGTCCAGGTTTTCCACGCGGGTACTGCTCTTCAGGATAGTCAACTTGTTACGGCTGGTGGGCGCGTCTTGAGCGTCGTGGCTCATGGTACAACTTTGCAGAAAGCGGTGGCAAAGGTGTATGAGGGTGCTTCATTGATATCATTTGAAGGGATGCATTATCGGAGGGATATTGCGCATCGTGGATTATAGTTTTGGCATCGGAACATATCATCCATCCTACTCCATACAAAGATGTAAATAACCTCCTTCTTTTTATGCTAGAGAAGATGCAGGCCGTCCTGAGGGATCAGTTTATTGGATTTTACTTATATGGTTCACTCTCTTTAGGGGACTTTGATCCAGCCTCCAGCGATGTTGATTTTCTAGTAGTAACTACAGAAGATGTTTCTGAAGATATGTTTGAGCGTCTGAGCACGATGCATGCTATCATTGCTTCTAGTGTTCTCCCATACGCCAACTATATTGAAGGCTCTTATATTCCACTTAAAGCCCTGCGACGCTATGATCCTCACAATGCTCACCACGCTACGATAGGGATTGATTGGCCGTTCCGCATTGCTTTCCATGGCAGCAACTGGATTCTTGAACGTTACATTATCCGCGAACATGGAGTTGTCGTGTATGGGCCGCCACCTCAAACTCTGATTGATCCTGTTGCTCCAGAAGAAATGCGAGTAGCTGTTTGTGAGCAACTCAAGAATTTCTGGTCATCTCAGCTTGATGAGCCAGAATGGTTACGGCCACGAAACTATCAGGCGTTTGCGGTGTTAACGCTCTGCCGGGCGCTCTATACGTTACATCAGGGTATGGTGAGTTCTAAACCACAAGCTGCGTTATGGACGCAAGAAACTTACCCACAATGGAAACCGATCATCGAAAGATCTTTATCGTGGCGGACTCAACATGAAGAGGATGATTTGACGGAAACGATGACTTTTTTGCGCAATGCGTTGATTGCTGCCCAGAAAATGTGTGCATCATAGATTTGCTATTTTGAACAACATCAAGCTCTGACGGGCTCAGGAGCGGCTGACTTCACCCATACGAACGGTACCACGACTACGCAGGATCAGCCTGAAAGATGGTGGGAACGCCTGCTAAGCTGCTTCGGCATCAAGCGGTCCCGGTTTCCCAACGGTATAGACTCTCCCATGCCAAAGCAAAGTACAGTGCTCAGCGGCTAGAATATTACGATACCAATCTACCTCTGGCCCATAGGTTAACGCGATCACAAAACCATCTCTCAGCGGCCAGACCATAATCGTAGTCTCATACGATTTTCCACTTCGACGACCAACGTGACGAATGACAGCAAGCGGGCCACGGGAAAGTCTTGCAAACCGATGTAGAAGTGGATTGGTGATGTGCTTATTAATGATGCGTATGCGGTGGTTAGACATTTTGTCCTCCCTGAGAAAAAGCAAACGAGACAACTATTACGTGTCTTAGAACGAGAGAAACGTGACAAAAGTACCTGGGAGAGATTTCAGCTCTATGGTATAATGGATATGATGCCAGTAAAGATCTCTGTCATCAGGAATTTTACCAATATCCTAATTATACAGCTAATGTAATAAATAGAGGGCAAGGACAACAATGCTAAAGAAATATATAAAAGCTGCTCTTAATAAGGCCCATTACGAGCTATTACCGGATGATGGTACTTTTTATGGGGAAATCACTGGCTTTGATGGTGTATATGCTAATGCAGGAACCCTTGAAGCCTGTCGTGATGAGCTGGAGGAAGTATTGGAGGAGTGGATTTTGTTACATGTTTCGCGGCATCTCCCTTTACCTATAGTTGATGGCATTGAATTGAATATCCGAGAAGTGGCCTGATGCCACATGTTGGTCCCATCAAGCGAAGAGACTTAATCTACTTCTTAAGAAAAACAGGTTTTGAGGGCTGATTGGGAAAAGCTCTAAAACAAGATTGTCCATCCTGTGTGATAAAATACACATAAGATGGACTTATGGACCGAATTTGATGATCATCAGCAGCCTCTAGACGCATCGGGACGCGCATCACGCCGCCTGACTGAACGTGCAATCCTGTCCTCGCTGCGCAACTGGCTGTTACAAGATTATACCGCCGCCTATTGCCGTTCCCTTGCAGCTATGCGGATATTTCGTCGTTGCTACTGGATTGACGCGCTTGGCATTGATAACAAAGAGAACGCACAGACACAACTTACTGAGGAGAGTCCAGAAGGTGCGAAGCGTAGCAAAAAAGGACGTAGCAAAACCACAACTGCTATTCCTCCTGCTCTGCAACCCATCTGCTCCCTCTCTCAACTTCTGGCTCAAGAGAGCAAACCAATTACTTTGCAAAGCTTTCTTCTCGAAGCAGGTAGCAGCAAGCGCAAAAATACCAGGGCCACCCAGAACGGTTCTACCCCTACACCAAAACCAATAGTTCTTCCCAAAGATGGTGGCATTATACGTGCAAGTTGGCTGGAAGTCGCTCCCCCATTGCTTCAGGAGGTCGAACAATCACCTGCCATCTTCCTGCTCAATCCGTTTGGTCCCACAATGTTTAGTTACGATGACCTCGCCCCTCTTTATCAACGTACCGTTCCCACAGAATTATGCTTCCTTGTCTCCCATAAACAGCTAGAAGCAAGTTTACTGTCCGCCCGACGTACTTCTGCACAGGCGGCACTCCTGACGGGTTTATTGCGTACTGATCGTTGGAAAACACTCCCAATTACAGAGGAAGAATTGACATTTACCCTCGATGGTTTGCTCAACTTCTTTGTTGCTTCCATGCAGCGGCATTTTCCGTTGCCTATCCAGCGGATTGCTTTACCTATGCAGATCCGTCCAGCCGTCGTCGAGAATATTCCTTACAGCTTGATTTTTGCAACACGCCGACAGGATAGCCTGTTCAGCATGAATGATGCGGTCTGCCTCTATCGCCGCCAGGCAGATGAAAAGAGCAGGCAAGGCGTGCTAAATGAGGAATGGTTTGCACAACAAGAACAACTGCGCTTAAACATAAACCTGCAGCAGCTCTATCAACGCACGCTCCAACAGGGACGGGCACAACGCACACGGCGCTGGCCCGACTTGCGACAACAACTCTTACTGATCAAATTTGGACAATTTATGCTTCACGATTACGATAGTATTATCCATCAGTTATTATTAAATCAGGAGGTGCGCTGTGAATGGCGTCAACACTCAGAGGGAGAGCGCGTGCCAGGTAACGACGACACTTTATTATGGCGCTGAGCTTTACAGCCGTGGATAGAACTCCCAATCATACTCATAAACAATGAGGGGGAGATGTTACCAGGGGGAAACGCCCGGCATGGGGACACCTGGCGCTTTAGTAACACCTCCTGATATTAGTTTACGCTAATTTTTGTATTTTGTGGCATAGTTTTGTAAGAAAAACCTCCATTTTTGTGAAAAGTTATTTGTTGTAGTAGGTTAGGGCAAAGCAAAATAACGGTAGTACTCTGTTCGATCGCGTAAGTCTGCCACTAATTGGCTGTACAATCCATAAGTTGGGGACTATAATGATTAGAAATAAATAGTAATAGCACACAGTGAGCACCTCACAGAATGAGGAAGACAGGTATGTCACGTAGACAAAAAGATGGAAATCCCTTTCACAATCAGCACATCGGTGATGGACAATTCGAGCACAGCGCTTCCACAGATTCAGGAAGTCGCGCTATCCCAGAATCAGACGACGAGTTGCTCGTAGATGCCTCTCGTACAACCAATACCGCCATTACACCAACATTTGAACATGGTGAGAAATATCACGAAGCGGGCAAACGGGATGTCGAACTCTACATTCGTACTTATAATACCCTGCTTAGAAGTTCAGGGGAGATCAGCTTGAAAGCACTCATACAGGCCCATTACAATATCGATTCTAGCTTACATCCCGACGCTCGTTCGCCTTATCCCGACATGTCGGCTTTCATTTATAGTGTCCTTCGTCTACCCGCTTCGATTATCCATTGCGACCTCGTTTTATTAGGTCAATCGGAAGAGGTCTTTCTACATCAAGGCTTTCATGTGAACAACTGGGAAGCTGTTACAGCCTCAGCCCGCAGACGCAAGTGGTTTTATGATGGTAAGAAAACCCTGGCGGTCTATGTTGCCAGCGTCAGCGATACCGATGATATCGTGCCTATTCTGGTCGCTTTCCAGATCGAATGGGACAAAATGTACTACTTAATCAATTCTGATCCCACCACATTACAACTCTTAGAAACACGTATGGACCGCTCCTCTCCCGTTTTCGCGGAGATCAGCAAGGTGCTGCGCGAACGTTTACATATCGCACCCGATGATTGGCAACGCCTTGAAGTCATCTGGGGTGACCGCCTCTGGGAAACTCTACTAGAGATCGGGCGACATCGCAAAAGTTTCAATCTCCGTATGCTCGGTGGCTCTTATGTAGGATACGTGCGTGCCGCTCGCAAATGGTGGGCTCCCGTTAAAAATGTGCTTGACAAACTCGGCCAGTCAGATCGTCCCGTCTACTTTGTTTCCAGCAATACGCATAGTCTGGCTAATCTGCTGTCAGGGGTTATGCTTAGTCGTGCTGACGAACTAACCCACTTCGCGCTCAATGGTTCTGATCCCTATCTGGCCGACGAATGTCGCAAACTTCAGAATGGAGAGGTTCCCGGTAACTGGCAAAACTTCCTCTACTTCGTAGCTCGCGAGTGGATACGTACGCCCGCAGGAAAAGAGTTTGTGAAAAATCGTAATCAGGAAGAGCAGCAGCGTGGCCTCTGGTATGTTGGCGCTCGCTATGGTCTGGAGATTGATGCTCAGATCATTGAACTATCGAAGTTGCGCCCAACACAGGTTGATCCACGTTGTCGCATGCCGCATATGGGCCACCTCGCAAAGAGCCAGGCCATCATTCTGAATATCGATTATCCGCTCGGTATGGCTGCTTATCGCATGATGCGTGAGATTATGGAGAACCTGACCCAGATACGCGGCATCTATATTCTGGGGAAGGCTGCTACCCTCAATGGTCGCATCGGCGATGTAATGATCTCTAACGTTGTCATGGACGAGCACAGCCAGAACACCTACTGGCTAGACAATGCCTTTAATGCTCAAGACGTACAGCCCTACCTGAGCTATGGTTCCGTGCTTGATAATCAGAAAGCAGTCTCCGCCAAGGGAACCTACCTGCAAAATCGCCAGTACCTGGACTTCTACTATCTGGCTAACTTTACTGTCGTTGAAATGGAGGGTGGCCCCTACCTCAACGCCATCTACGAAGATCAGTACCTATTACGCTATCCCAGAAGGCGAAAATATTAATTTCGCTCGTTTGCCATACGACCTGGGCATCCTGCACTACGCATCGGATACCCCCTACACACGCGGCAAAAATCTGGGCGCAGGGAGCCTTTCCTATTTTGGAATGGACTCAACCTACGCCAGTTCTGTAGCAATTGTACGCCGCATAATTCAAAATGAAATTAATGAACTACAACATCAAGTTACACGCCCACTCGAAGTAGAAGAGCACCTGGAACAAAAACCCGAGAAGCAGGTAGCATCTTAATAAAATTGGGTTCAGGAAAAAATGGGGTCTTTGTGGGGCACCGGGCTTATCCGCTTCGCTGCATCGCGCCCCTACAAATGCTTTTTTCGTTTTTTCTGGAACTATTCATCCCTACTGTAGGGGCGCGATGCAGCGAAGCGGAATAAGCCCGGTGCCCCTATATCACACCTCGCCCCTATATTATCACACTCTTACAATTTGATCGTCCGCTTCTCTGCATCCGCCTGATAAGCTCCCAAAATCACTTTGAGCACGTTGATACCATCATCTTGCGTCTGAAGTGGTTGACGCTTTTCAAGCAGACAAGCAATAAAATCAGCGATCTCAGCATCAAAGGTATTAACCTGTGGGAACGTGAATGTTTCCGCTTTTTGCCCCCGTAGATTGAGTTGTAGTTCAGCACCATTACTAGAAAGACGACCAAGCTCTCCAACAACTGAAAACTTCTCCTGTGTCATTTCTTGCGCCCAACTGGTAACAATAGTGCCAACAGACCCATCCTCAAAACGGACCATGATCTGCGCCGAGTCTTCTCCATCCATGAAGTGTAACCGGTGCTGGCTGAGCATTGCGGTCACTTCCGATGGTACGCTATTTGCCAGGTATAACAACATATACGATGGATGATAACCTGTATCGATCAACTCTCCACCGCCGATCATCGCACGGTTACTACGCCAACCCATAGTTTTTGGGTTAAATGAATGATAGAAAGTATCGGTAGTACGAATAGAATAAATTTTTCCCAGAACTCCTTCGTCAATCATCTTCCTGGCTAACTTACTTGCAGGAAGGAATAACTGATTATGTGCACACATCATCATAACGCCATTTTCCATAACGGCCTGTCTTACTTCTTCAGCCTCTTCCAACGTCAAACATAATGGTTTTTCACACAGAATATGCTTCCCTGACCGCGCTGCTGCAATAATAGCGTCTTTATGCAAATGATGCGGCAGGCAGATGTCAACTGCATCTATCTCACCTTCAGCCAACAGCTCAGCATAATTGCTAAAAACGTGCGCTCCACCCGCCTGTGCTGATCTTCTTTCTGCATTTTCTTCTGAGACATCACAAACAGCCACTACCCGCGCCTGTTCCGCTACTTTAAGATAGCCATTAAGATGTACTTCGGAGATGCCACCACAGCCAATAAGCCCAATTTTGATTGCCATGTCGTTCCTATCCCTTCACAAGCACCTTGCTTGTCAACGTATCTGATACTATCGGTGTATCTGATACTGGCGAGATTTTTACTCTCGTTTTGCTTAACGTGCCAGAATATCCAGGCGCACCTCTTGCGAACTCTTAGCGGAAAGGTTCGCCGCCTCCATCAACCGGGTAAGATCAACTGCGGCCTGGATATTTTCGCTTGCAGTGGTACCCTCTTGAATATGCTTTACCCATTGTTGAAATGACGATGGACGATCCTGGGGCAAATCCATCTGCTTCCAATCTTGACCACCATCTTTTGCACTACGCATCAATAACTTTGCATCCGGTGTTCCGTACAACAGACTCCCTTCAGTTCCATGAATCTCTATGGTGAAAGGCGAGTAACGATTGACAAAGCCCGCTTCCACGATGCCGATAGCTCCCTGCGCATAATGCAGCAATGCTACTGCATTGTCCTCGACTTCGCGCCCAGTCACATATCCATAGGTTGCACTGATCCTCTCAGGCATACCCAGGAACAGGCGAGCAAGGTACATGGGATGACAGCCCAGATCGATCAATGCCCCACCCGCACAGAGATCCAGATCAAAAAAGTATTCAGGCAACCAACCATCAGGTTTCTCCTCTGTTCTGATCGCTCCATTATGTGAGAGTCGCGTTCTAACCAACGTCACTTCACCAAGCAGGTTTTGCTCAATAATCTCCTTGATTGCCTGGGTGTAGCCTGCATTCAATCTTGGTAATGATACAACCAGCCTGACATGAGCCTGCTCCACGGCATCCAAAATCTCATTGCATTCATGCAAAGTTGGAGCCAACACCTTCTCAGTAAAGATGTGCTTGCCGGCTTGAGCAGCAGCAATCATTACATCATGATGCATACTTGTAGGCGTGTTTATGATTACACCATCGATATCATCCTGTGACAACATATCGTTCAGGTGCTCATAGAAATGCACTCCCAACGCCTCTGCCGCCGCATGGCCGCGTTCCACTGACTCATCCCATGCAGCAACGATCTCTGTATCAGGATGCTCATTGGCCTGTCTCGCATAATCACGCGCGTGCACATGCCAGAAGCTGACCATTGCAACACGGATCACTATAGTACCTCCTTTTTGATTGGCGTAATAAATCACGTCCCACTTTGTCAAAACTCATTCAACCCATCAGCCAGCCCACCATGGTGTATAGGGTGTATACTAAAAGATCCCGAATTCACAAAATCATCTTTCCACATCATCCCCCATCAAATTTCTTTCGGCCTCTCTCAGAGCACACATAAACACACTTCACCCACCATCCACCTTGCAATTCCCAATTCGATCAGGTATTCTTTCTCTGGGAAGGGCTTCTCCTGTACCTTCTTCCTCCACTACGAACAAGAAATATTCTTTGACAAACTATTACAATCGTATCTTCACTATTATACCGATGGTCCTTTAATTGTAATCTCCCTTTACACTTTTTTACAGGGCAATTTTATGAAGAAAAAAATCAGAACAGTGCACAAAATAGCCATATCGTTTCCCTTCTAGCGGTCTTTTAACATAATTCTCTTTGGCCCATACAAAATTTTAAACCTCACGCTATGCTTCTACTACTCTTGCCTCACGTGCTATAATTGCGTTTAAATGGCTAGAATTAGAAATCACATGAACTGATGATTCTCGCCGCTCCTGTTTATTGAGGAAAGGATTGCGCCATGCATGAACAGTATAGAGCTACAGAAAGCACTGATTTTCAAACGATCGCGAATACTTTCACACAGGGGTTACGCGAACTTCCCACAGACTATGTGACACGTGTCAAAAATTTTCTCGCTGAGTATCTTGGTACTTCACACCATCCCGTACCATTCGGTGGACGCGTCAGAGACTTTGAACAACTGGATGCATGGCTCTCTCATACTCAGGCAACTCCCTATATGCTACTGGCCGCCCCTGCAGGTCGGGGTAAATCTGCTTTGCTCTTGCGCTGGTGTCAGAGATTGCTCGCACAACGCAATCTTGCCATTACTTATTTCCCGGTCAGCATTCGCTTTCGCACCAACCTGGCTGGAGTAGCTTTTCCTTCGCTGGTAGCCCTCCTGGCCTCGCTTCATGGAGAGAAGGTTCCTACCGATCCCAACCTGCACGAAGATATCTGGCGTGGCCTGTTTACTGAATATATAAAACGCCCCTTGCCCGATGGACGCCCTCTGCTCCTTGTGCTGGATGGCATCGATGAAGCAGCCGACTGGTCTGCTGGCCCCGACCTTTTTCCTCTTGACCCACCTGCAGGGCTACATATAATTCTCTCCGCCCGCTATCTTGCTAATGATCAGGATGCTACAGCCTGGTTGAAGCGCCTCGGCTGGACACATCCTGGCCTTGCTCGTACACTAGATTTATATCCACTCGATCGAACGGGTATTGCCAGCGTCCTGATGCAGATGGGCTTTCCCCTCGATCTCCTCAGTTCACGCGTCAATATCGTCTCTGAACTCTATCGTTTGAGCGAAGGAGATCCTCTATTGGTACGTCTGTACGTCGATGATCTGTGGGAACGTGGTGAAGCGGCGGTGCGCATTCAGCCAGAAGATCTGCATGCCATTCGTCCTGGCCTGTCCGGTTACTTTGAACGTTGGTGGAAAGATCAACGCCTTCTATGGAGCAAGGAAGCCCCTCAACGCGAGGCTACTGCTCAGATAGTGCTAAACCTCCTCGCTGGCGCTCTCGGTCCATTGAGTAAAAAGGACATTTTAAGTCTTGCTCCAGACGAAACAGACATTCAAACAGGCGAACTCGAACAGCACCTGATCCCCCTGGCACGTTTCGTAACTGGCGATGGAGTGCATCAGGGCTACGTATTCAGCCATCCTCGCCTGGCAAACTACTTCCTTGAAGAGCGGTTGAGTACTGAGGAGCAGATGGCCGTAGAGCGCCGTTTTCTAACCTGGGGCGAGCAAACGCTGATGGCATTGAATGATGGCACCTTAATTCCAGAACAGGCTTCCCCTTACATTATTCAATATTATGGCGCTCACCTGGAACGCGCTCAAGCTCTCACACCTGCACTTCTTGCATTGGTCAGCAATGGGTGGCGACGGGCATGGGAAAAACTCGACCGGGCTAATGCCGGCTTCCTGGGCGATGTAGAGCGTGCATGGCGAGCAGCCGAGCGGGAAAATATGGCAGCGGCAAATGCGGGCGATACACCTCCTTATCTGGGCAATGAGATACGCTGCCTCCTCAGCCAGGTCAGCATTAATAGCGTAACCAGCAACATCTCGCCTCGCCTGATGTTAGAAGCGGTGAAAACAAACATATGGACGCCCGCACAGGGACTGGCATCTATCCGCTTGATTAGTGACCTTGCACCACGCGCCAGAGAACTTGTGGGCCTTGCACCTTACGTTCAGGAGCCGCTACGCACCGATATCCTACAAGAAGCACTTGACACAATAACGGCGATCGACGACGAATATATGCGCCTTGATACACTGGTCGAGCTAGCAACTGGCTTCTCCGAAGAACTTCTCTGGCAGGTACTGGAGGTCATTCCCTCTATAGAAGATGAAGCTGACAGAGCTGGCGTGCTGGCTGAACTGGCAGCGGCTCTCTCCCCCTATAAAGCTCTTTTGGAGAAAGCACTTGATCTCATACAGGAAATGGAAGAGGAAGAATATCGTGCCCTGGCACTGGAAGGTCTGGCTCCCAGTTTCTCCAAAGATCAGCATATTCATGTACTACACCTTGTCAAAGGCATTGAAGAGGAAAGATATCGTGCTCTGGTGTTAAAAGCCCTGATCCCTCACCTTACTGAGAGTTTGCTTCAAGACGTTTTACAAGAGACGAGCACAATGCGGGACGGGCTTTCATATCTACGACTACGCGCCGAATTAATAAAATATCTACCAGCTTTACTACAGGCGGACCTGATACAGGAAGTACAGGCACTGGAACAGGATATCGAAGATCGCGAATACCGCATCGAAGTATTGCTAAAACTGGCTCCTTTCTTGCCTGAAAACAATCTGGCACAGGCGCTACAAGAAGTAGCCTCACTTTGGGATGAAAGCTCTCAGGCTCACGCATTGAACGATCTGCTGCAATATCTACCAGATAATCTGCTCCCTGAATTTCAGCAGGCTGTACTGGCAATGAAAAATGAGCAATATCGTATGCAGGTCTTGTTACAACTCGTTCCACGCCTCTCAGAAGAGCTTCTAGAGCAGACGCTGGATAGCGTACAGGCAATCTGGGATGAGGGCTACCGGGCGGAGTTGGTAGCACATATCGCTCATTACGCTTCTCAAGATATGGTGCCTCGCTTGTTGGAGATCGCGGCAACGATAAAAGATCAAGGCTATCGCGTATGGTTGCTAGCAGAGTTGGAAGCACCTCTGGCTGGAAAATTGCCGGGGACGTATTCTGATATGTTGATAGTATTCAAGGCACTTAGAAATGAGGAAGAAAGATTACAAATATTATTAGCAATAGCACCTCGTTTATCCGAGCAGGCATTAGCAAAATTATTCGGTTTTATGCTGCCACAACTATTTGGCTTCACATGGGGTGTTCAGAGCGAAGAGCGTCGTGCATACATAATTACAAAATTGGGCATTCGCTTGCCTGAATACTGGCTAGGCATCGCCATAGAAGCAGCACGCATGATGAAAGACGAGATATATCAGGTACAAATACTGATCGCCCTGGCTCCGCGTGTTGGCAAAATCTTACTCTCCGAAGCTCTCGATATTGTCCGAACGATGAAGGATAAAGCAAAACGTGCACAAGTTCTGGAAGCACTGGTCTCTTCATTACCAGACAAGCAAAAGGGCGAACGTGTACAGGAAATGTTACAGGTACTCCAGGTTATTAAAGATGAGGTGCAGCGTGTAAAGTTAGTCGTTGCATATGCGCCTTATTTGCCTGAAGTATTGCCATCTAAGGATACAGAAAAAATAATTGAGGCTGTACAGGCAATGATGGAGTCAGGAAAATATGACTCAGATATTGAAAGTTCTTATCCCGACGATTGCAGAAAATCAGTTTGAAGAGGTATTAAATATAGCATTCAGGATGCGCGATACGCAGGAACGAGCACTAGTTTTGGAGGCTCTGGTTCCACACTTGCCAGGAAGATTGTTTCCACGCCTGCTACAGTTAGTACAATCGCTCGAAGATGAACGCTGGCGAACACGCGTGCTCACGACCGTCGTGGCTCATGCACCAGAGGACATCATTACGAGAATGTTGGAGATTTCACAAGGCAACTATGAGCAGACAGAATTATTGGCTGCTCTGGTACCCCATGCTCCAGAGGATGCTTTCTATCAATTATGGGAAGCAGTGCAGGCAATTCCTAATGAAGGAAGGCGTGTATTGGTGCTGGGAGCACTGGCTTTACGTATGCCTGAAGGCTTCTTTCCTCAGCTATGGGAAACGGTCCGGGCAATCACCAATGAAGAAGGGCAGATCTGGATACTGCGAGTGCTTGCTCCGCATATGTCGGAGAACCTGTTTCAACAGATATGGGAAGCGGTTCAGGCTATTGAAAATAGAGGGAAGCGCCAGCACATGCAGGAAATATTGATGCCTTATGTACCAGAGCGTTTTTTCTCCTGGATATGGGAAGAGATCCAGGATTATCCGGATGGAATAGTGCATGATCAGATGCTAGAAGCACTGGCATCACGTGTACCAGAAGAATTCTTCCTCTCATTTTTAATGATCGTGCAAGAAATTCCCAATGAAACGAGGCGAGGTCAGATACTGGAAGAGTTAGCACCCCATGTACCAGAACGCTTCTTTCCTCAGTTCTTCATAACTGCGCGGGGAATGTCACACGAAGAAATACGCGCAACAGTCCTGAAGGGGATCATTCCACATGTGCCAGAAAGCTACTTCCCTCAAGTCTGGCGGGCCGTACAAGCAGTACAAGGTAAAATATTACGCCCGGACTTGCTGGTGAGTCTGGCTCCGCACGTTCCCAAGAAATTCCTCCCACGCTTCTGGAAAGACATACGCACCATGGTGAACATAGGAACACACCCACAAATCCTCAAAGCGCTCCTCCCCTATGTAGCTGAGGAAAGGTTCACTGAAATCCTGGAAATAGTACAGGAACTATCGTATGGGGATGTGTTGATAGAATTGCTAACAATACTGGTTCCACATCTTTCTGAAGAACAGTGTGCAATGGTGCTGGAAATTATTCTCCCTTCCAGGGTCCAAAAACAGCTTTTCAAAGCATCCACGCAGTTTACCTGGGAAAATAGACAACAGATACGCGCTCTGAGCATGCTGGTTCCTCACCTTTCTGAAAAAAAAGTATCGCTCATGGTACCCCTTTTATTAAAGATGGTGCGAGAATTAAGTGGAGAAGAAATTCAGGCATGGATACTTACCAGACTGGCGGCCCGTGTTCCCCAGAAGCAACTGAATGAGATAGTAGATATCATCTGGTCGTTTACAACAAAACACCATCGGTTGCAAGTATTGAAAGTCCTTCTTCCCACTCTTTCACCAGCTATGTGGACAGAAATGCTTACACTGGTTAGCGCAAAAATGCATGCTACTGGAGATGCAAATTGGGCATTGGAAGTACTGGAGGCTCTGGTCTTCTTGCGCAATCATCTTCATCTATCCATGCTCTATGCAGTTTTACACGAAACATTGCGCCTCCTATCCCAACAAGAGCGGCACGAAACGTTACGCGACCTGGTGCTGCTGGCCCCGGCCATTCAGGGTAACTGGCAGCAAAACAGTCATAGCTGAGAGTTGTAGTGCGGCTGTAGAGGTTGGATATTGGTGGCCTTAACAGAGGGTAATCGATATTGTCGCTCTCAAACTAGAAACATCTCATTTGAACTAGATATACATAAAAACTATAGATTACATTGATATTTTCTGATATAATGTCGCAACGAGGGGATTTCTCTCGGTATAACATCTTAAGATGTTATACGAAATTTATGAAGGGTGTTTTATGAATATGTTAAAGAAAAGTCCTATCTTTCTCGCTCTCGTATGTATGATGTTGCTCGTAAGTGCCTGTGGTAAAGGCAGCAGTAATACTGGAGGAAGTGGAGTTCCAGTAGCTTCTCTGACACCAGCTCAATTACTACAAAAAACCGCTACGGTAATGGGCCATCTGAAATCAGTGAGTTATACAATGAACTCAGCAAATGCGATTGACTTACCGAGTTCCGCCACATCAAGCAACAAATCACAGACGTTCTCGACAACGATCAAAGCAAATGGCGTGTCAGTTCCACCGACGGATACAAAGCTGCAACTTTCTATGAATATCCTCAACCAGAATGTGAACATAAGTGAGATCGTAAAAGGCCAGAAACTTTATGTGCAAAACCAGAAGGGAAAGTGGTACGTTATGGATAAGTCCACTTCGCAGATCTCGTCATTGGGAAATACAGATATAACAAGTTATGACAAGTTGCTCGCACTGAAAGACGCGAAAATCACCGATGATGGGACCACGACACTCAATGGAGTTTCGGTACGACATCTTCACCATTGTATTTGGTAAGGATGCATTGAAAGATCTATTGAACGCGACTGGCTCATTGAATAGCTTGCAAGCCACACAGAAGCAAGACTTAACCAAAGCTCTTCAAAGTATGACACTGAAAAATACTGTCCTTGATGCCTGGATCGATAATACAACATCGTATATCCGTCGCTTCCAGCTGCAATTTGATATGAGTATGGATATGAGTAAGATAGTTACTCCTACGCCTGGAAAGTCTTCAAACGCATTGAAAATTGATATTAATCAAAATACTACCATTGATTATAGCAAATTCAATGCCCCTGCAACGATTGCTGCTCCTGCCAACGCAACCTCTATCAGCAACATTTCACAGGCATTCCAATAATCTCATTCTTATGCTAGTCAGCAGGGCATCTCTTGAGATGCCCTGTCTCCCTTTTTACGAACTTTTTGCATTGTAACGCCTTAAGTATAAAACAAACGCTGGTAAAGGTTAAAGGTGAAGAGGATGAGATACTCAAGGCAACAACAAGAATATAGCCAGGGGATGATTTCTCTACACTATACCGTTATAATATTAGAAAGAAGAATAGATAAGTTTAAAACATTGCAGATGTTGTCTGCACGCGAGGAATTTCACCATGTCAAATAACTCATTTTCCTCAACACCCCCAGAGGGCGCAAATACGACCCTTGAGCCACTCCTTGGTAAAAACGCTCAAACGTCATCTGTAGTCATTATCGGAGCAGGCTTCGGAGGTTTGCAGGCTGCGCGAGCTTTAGGCAATGCTCCCGTAAAAGTAACAGTTATTGATCGCACAAATCACCACCTTTTTCAGCCCCTTTTATATCAGGTTGCGACAGCGGCCCTTTCACCAGCCGACATCAGCGCACCTGTTCGCCATGTACTCAGACATCAGAAAAACACAAATGTTGTCCTGGCAGAGGTGACTGGCATTGATGTAGAGAATAAGCGCGTTCTGATGCAAGACAAGTCCATTGCATATGATTACTTGATAATTGCCACAGGTGCACGCGAGAACTACTTTGGACACGACGAATGGAGATCGATTGCCCCTGGTCTTAAATCGATTGAGGACGCGACAACGATACGGCGCAAAGTTCTCTTATCCTTTGAATTTGCAGAGCAAGAGAGCGACCCAGAGCGTGTCAAGGAACTGCTGACCTTTATCGTGGTTGGTGCGGGTGCGACAGGGGTTGAACTGGCTGGTGCCATAGCAGAAATAGCCCACAAAGCATTAGCGGCTGACTTCCGTCATATTGACCCGAAGCAGGCTCGCATCCTTCTTATCGAGGCTGGACCACGGATACTGCCAGCCTTTCCGGAAGCCCTGTCTCGTAAAGCCCACCAGGAACTCGTCAAGATGGGGGTCGAGGTACATGTAGGACTCGCCGTTTCCAATGTCGATGCCCAGGGTGTCACCGCCGCAGGTGAGCATATTGGATCGCAAACGGTCATCTGGACTGCTGGTGTCCAGGCTTCCCAGGCTGGTCAGTGGCTGGGAAATGAGACTGATCGGGCAGGACGCGTCAAAGTTTCTGAGCACCTCACCATTCCCAATCATCCAGAAGTGTTTGTTATTGGAGATACCGCCCTGAATATGCAGGATGGCAAACCCCTACCCGGAGTCGCACCCGTTGCCATGCAGCAAGGTCGCTATGCTGCCGCCGCTATCAAACAGCACATAACGGGTAAACCTGTATTGCCTTTCCGCTATCACGACAAGGGTAGTATGGCAACAGTGGGACGTTCCTTTGCGATTGTAAAATTGGGACCCCTCCAGATCAGTGGTTTTCTGGCCTGGATCACATGGATGGCGGTGCACATTATGTACCTGATTGGTTTCCAGAATCGCCTTCTCGTCATGATGCAGTGGGCATGGGCCTTCCTGACTTTCCAGCGCCGGGCAAGGCTCATCACACATATGAATCTGTTTATGCTGCCTGTAGAACTTCATCGTGTATCTGAGCCACAGCATGATATGCCTGCGACTACTACAAATGAAGCTGGTAGCACTATACAGGACCACCTTCCAGACCAGGCTTCGTCATATTCTCAGGATTGAGAATGCGATCAAGCTCCTCCTCGCTCAGTTGCGTCTTCTCGCGAGCCACCTCGCGTACCGTCTTCCCGGTCTTGTAAGCTTCCTTCGAGATCGCCGCCGAAGCATCGTAACCAATCACTGGAGCCAGGGCGGTACAGATAGCCAGGCCGCGCTCGACCATCTCAGGCCCCTTCGTCGTTGCCTGAATACCCTTGATACATTGTTCCGTAAAGTTACGCGCGACTGCTGCGAGTAGACTGATAGACTGCTGCAAATTATAGGAGGTAACGGGCATCATCACGTTGATCTCGAAATTGCCCGATTGACCCGCAACTGTAATCGTGGCATGGTTGCCAATCACCTGAGCACAGGCCATACAGACCGACTCAGCGATGACAGGATTGACTTTCCCTGGCATAATCGAACTTCCTGGTTGTACAGATGGTAGATCAATCTCGCCTATACCTGCACGCGGACCAGAACCGAGCCAGCGAATATCATTAGCAATCTTCATCAGGCTCACCGCTAATGTATTCAGTGCCCCACTGGCCTCCACGATATTATCCAGCGTATTCTGTGCCTGAAAGTGGTTGCTCGTCTCATGTATAGTGATGCCGTTTAGCTCTGAAAGGCGTTGACAGACACGAGCAGAAAACTCAGGATGCGTATTCACCCCAGTACCCACTGCCGTTCCACCGAGAGCAACTTCGGACAGTTCACTCTGAGCGTGGCGCACACGTGCAATGCCGCGCTCAATCTGACCAGCGTAACCCAGGAACTCCTGACCCAGGCGAATAGGTGTAGCATCTTGCAGATGGGTGCGCCCGGTTTTGATCACCGGCATGAACTCTTCGGCCTTCTCTTCCAGGGCTTTTTGCAAGCCCTGTAACGCGGGAAGCAGCTCCTGCTCAATGCTCACCAGAGCTGAAAGATGCATCGCCGTTGGAATGACATCGTTCGACGATTGCCCAAAATTCACATGATCGTTGGGGTGAACCTTGCGCGAACCACGAGAACCTCCCAGCAACTCACTGGCTCGATTGGCGATGACCTCGTTGGCGTTCATATTAGTCGATGTGCCGGACCCGGTCTGAAAAATATCGAGCACAAAGTCACTATCCAGTTTGCCATCAACTACTTCCTGCGCCGCCCGTACAATTGCCTCGGCAATCTGCGGATCAACAACCCCTAGCGCTTCATTCACCTGCGCTGCCGCCTGTTTGATCTGCCCAAGGGCACGGATAAACTGGCGTGGGAAACGCAGGTCGCTGATAGGAAAATTGAGCACGGCACGTTGGGTGCTTGCTCCATAATAAGCGTTGATGGGAACCTGCATCTCGCCCATCGAATCGCGTTCAGTACGTGTCTCTTTTATGGTAGTCACGGTAAAAATCTCCTCTTCGAGCATGATGTTCGCCTCCATTATATCACTGGAACATGTTACAGTCTGGACAAAAATACACGCGCAACTTACCTTTTTTATTTTTCAACTTGCTTGCCATTATTTTTCTTGTCCATCTCTCCATTTTTCGGTTATAATCGTAGTCATAACCCTGGTTGGCTGTTTACAGAGAGGAGTCATTTGTATGTTACTCAAGGCAAATATCAGGAAGATGTTAGTCGATGGTAGTCAGTGGGCGAGCTGGAGTGGATATCATATCCCTGTAAGCGAGGAATATTTCGTGATCTGGACGCCAGCCGGAACAACTATGCACTGGAAACCTGGCGATTGGATTTCAATAAAGCACCAGTTATCCTATTTCTGGCGTGATTCCTGGTTCACCATTCATATCGGATATGAGAAGAATACCGGACACTTCTTAAGCGGTTACTGTGATGTCGTACTACCAAATTCTGACTATACCAATCATGCACAAGAACTTATATATACTGACCTTTACATAGATGTGGTTGTGCGCGAAGACTACAGTGTCTACACGAAAGACCATGAAGTTTTTAATCGGGCCGCTCAACGCTTTCCTATTGTTGAGCAGTCACGCAAAAAATCATATGAGGCACTAGATCTGTTAGAAAAGCAGGCGAAAGAGTGGACTGGCCCCTTTGAGCTTATGCCTCGTCTTTTGCCGCAGGTAAATTTTGCATCAATAAATCCAGAGGAGGCCGCAGCCGTTATACGCGCGATTTCTTAAAAGAGAGAACATATGTTACCAGAACTGTTGCAAGCTCAATTGAGTGAATTGGGCATCAAAGACTTCAGCGAAGTTGCCCTACGTGAAGCATTGGAGAAGCATGTCGAAACGTACACCCTGATCAAGCTAGCTCCCTGGGCATCCAGGCGTTGGAAGTGTCGTTATCGCCTCATGATGGGTGATGCAATGTATGATGCTCAGAGCGCTCCTGAAGCATATGCACTGGGTTTGCAGGTTATCTTAAAGAAGCCATTAGTTCCCCGTGACATACACACACAGGAGGATGCATTCCACGAAGGTAATATTCCACAGAATTAGGATATTATGTCTGGTATGTTTCCTATTTACCTTCTGGGTCGTTTAGTATAATGAGGGTAGGAAAGAAACAGGTCATCATCGGCCTGGCTGCCTGAATATAACACTATGTTTTGTTTATTCATGAAAGGGATATCGTCACTATGATGCGTACCATGTGCAAAGGAAAGATTCACCGCGCTACCGTTACCCAGGCCGATCTCAACTACGTTGGTAGTATTACAATCGACCAGGACCTGCTGGATGCTGCTAACATCTATCCTTATGAGAAAGTACAGGTCGTCAATATTAATAATGGAGCTCGCCTGGAGACATATACCATTGCAGGCGCACGTGGTTCCGGTGTGATCTGCTTGAACGGCGCGGCTGCTCGTTTGAATGCCCCTGGAGACCTGGTTATTATTATTAGCTATGCAGACTATAATGAAGAAGAAATTCGTACGCTCACTCCACATCTCGTTTTTGTTGATGAGCGTAATCATATGACCGAGACAAAAGAAGTTCCGTTAATTGAAATGCTGCCTGAACCCGCTGAAAAGATCCAGCATGAAGTTGAGATGATATTCTCCTAACTTCAAGTAGTTATTCATTTGACCTGAGAGGTTGAGTGAATTACTGCTTGTCCCCTTCCTACCAAACGTTTGTAAGGTTTTCCTCCCCTCCAAATTTTTATATGATATAGTAACACTATGCGTATTACCTCATTACAAACACAGGCTACAAATCTTGAACGAATAAATGTCTTTGCCGACGACCAATTTCTCATCGGAGTCAATGCATTGATTGTGCTTCAGTTGGGATTGGAGGTTGGACAAGAACTCTCGCCATCTCAATTGGATCAATTGCGCAGTGAAGAAGCGTTGCAGAAAGCAGTTGATCGAGCACTCAACTATCTCTCATTTCGGCCACGCAGTCGTGAAGAGGTGCGACGTTATTTACGGCGTAAAGAGACGCCTGCTGAATTGATCGGGAGTGTTATGGAACGCCTTGATCGTCTCGATCTGGTGAATGATCGTGCATTTGCCTCATTCTGGATTGAATCACGCGAACAGTTTAGTCCTAGAGGATCGCGTGCCCTCAAAAATGAGTTACGCATGAAGGGGGTAGAGCGCGAGGTTACGGATGAACTGGTTAACGACGAAAAGGACGAGGAACGAGCATTAAAAGCCGGCGAAAAGAAAGCATTCTCACTCGTACGTATACCTGATATCGATTATGCAACATTTCGTACACGCCTCGGCTCATTTCTACAACGACGAGGCTTCGGCTACGAAATTACCACCCGTACCGTACGTAAGTTATGGCAAGATCTAAAAGAACAAGAGGCTGGGGATGATTTCGAGCAGTAAGTCGGCACAACAATATTAAGATGGTTTATCAATCTTCTCAATAGCCTCTATAAGTATCAACCTTGCCTGCTCTATTGTCTGAGTTGCCAGGAGGTCGTTAACCGTCTTTTCCAGTAATGCATATCCTAAGGCTAACAAATCGTCTCAGACCTTTTGCTTGCAAAGCACCAACCATCGTATCGATGATAGTATCACGTGCCGTTTTTGCTCCTTTCGTTAAAGGTAGTAGAGGAAACAGTCCTTCCAGACCTGCATGTTGTAGTTCTTCAACTGGAATTTCCCACAAAAGAATATTTTTATAGTTGAAAATCTGAAGTATCTCTCCTCTGACTCCTTTTAGAAGATAAGGAGGTTCAACAATATAGTCATCTTCACGTAGATATATGACAAACGAATAAACAGGCAAGCGCGTAAGAAAAGCTATCCTGATAATTATCTTATGTAGTAGGTAATTGTACGGCTGGAAGATCAGGAGGATTAATAGTATTAATGGTAATCTGCCTGACATCACCAGGGAGCGTATTTCCGTAAGAGAGATGAATGAGCAATGTCTTCGGATCAATACCTGGCTGCTTTACCAGCGTAGCATGAGCATTCTGTAGCTTCATTCCCTTGATCATAGCTTGCTATAGAGCGCAGTTGGCTAGCAGGAATATGATATTCCACAAGGCTAGCGGCGGCAATAGTTATTCTAACGGCATTATCTGTTGCTTGCAAATGCGGCTGACCAATCTGCGTCATTTGGTCAAGCATGTGATAACTAGAACCAAACTGCTGCTGAGCCTGTTGCTGCAAAAGCGTATGGGCAAGGTCCTGAGCATCTTTATTGAGAAAGTATTGTACGGAGGCCCGCTCTGTGAGAGAGATCGTTACTGTATCGCTTTTCGTTCCAACAGAAGGATTGGAAGAGCCATCTACAACGGTGATGTTGGGAGCGCCTACCTGCGTAGCATTTTTGCTCTGAAGCTGTGCATTTAAATCCTGTGTGACTCGTGCATCATGCTCCGCTTGTAGACCTAGCTGATTGACATCGTTATCAGAGACTATTTTTTGACAATTAATGCCAAACACTGCACATTCTAATGATTTTCCACTCGTCGGTCCCGTTTTAGTGATGGTATCCGTAATTGAAAGCGTTCTTAGTGGTAGAGATGCCGAACCAGGATCAATATTCTGCAAACTAGAGTTTGCGTTAAGTGTAAATGTATTGCTGATCGTATGCACCTGTGGGCTGATTGTAATTTTCGCCGTAACCAGCGCCGGAATGGTCATGAAGATCGCCACAGCAATAACAAGCAGGACCACAATAATAGAAATTGGAATAAGTACAAGGGCCGAGCGTTTGCGTTTCTGGCGAGGCTGAAGATGTGGGTTCATACCAAGCGTTGCGGTATTCGTGACGCGTTGCACCTGTTGCTGGAACGGTTGACTCATGGGATTAATAGAAGTTGTCGGAGCATTATAGTCGGCCCGACTGAAGGTGTTGCCCGATGGTGAGAGCGGTGTCAGCACCAGTTCAGAGCGCGGTACTACATTGCTCTCCTGCATCGTATTTCTGGGTGGCAAGGAGAGACGTGGGGCCACTGGACGCGGCGCGGTGATACGTTTTGGCGTTGGCTCATTTTCATCCAGAACAATTGGATCAGGCTCCAGATCAACAAGAGGTGCCTGGCGTGGCGCCGGTACTGGTGTGGTAGGTCTCGCAAGAACTGGCGCTAGCTGCGGGCGTGGAGCTGAGCGCACCGCTCGATAAGCATACTCGAAAGCCCGCAGCAACTCATCCGCACTGGCATAACGATCCGCTGGATTTTGTGCGATGCAACGTTTCATCACAGCATCAAGCGGCTGTGGAAGGGTCATCATAGAACTGTTATCAGGAAGCTGTCCGGTAAGCATCTGGTAGAGAATAATGCCAAGCGAATAGATATCATTGCTTGGGGCTGCAACGCCGTCCAGACGTTCAGGGGCCATATACGCTATTGTTCCCATTTCATGGCCTGCAGTTGTTAACTGTGCATCTCCCCCGACAAGTCCTGGTAGCGAAGCAATCCCAAAATCGATGAGGCGCACGTACACTTGACCAGTTTCATCTTCTTTATCAAGTAAAATATTACTAGGCTTGAGATCACGATGTATGACGCCCCGTTTGTGAATATATGCAACACCCTGGACCAGAGCTGAAAAGAGTTGGTGCACCTCAGAAAGAGAAAGCGGACCACTTCGGAGACGATGCCCAAGTGTGCCACCGGCAATATAAGGCGTTACCAGGAAGAGGCGTCCCTGTTCCTCGCCAAACTCAAAAAGTGGCAGAATGTGTTCATGTTTGATGTGGGCGCTCACCTCAGCTTCGCGTAAGAAGCGTTTACGAGCAGTAATATCATGCACGAGGTCGGAACGAATAATTTTCACCGCTACCTCACGCCCAAAAGCACTCCGCTGATGTGCGAGGTAGACCTCACCCATTCCCCCTACATCGATGCGTCGAACAAGATCATAGTTACCAAAGGAGCGTCTATTCTGACTCTCACTAACTGGACCATGTTGTTCTTTCATAGGACCATGTTGTTCTCTCATGCATTTACTTTATACGTCATCGGCACATGTACACGTCAACAATCAATAGTGAATAGAATACAACAACTTCTAACGACCCAAAACACTACTATATCTATAAATACAATGGAAGCAGCTTACGAATTGCTCACACTACAATTTTCGGATGCAAACATATTGAAAGACGATGACACATTTTCATGTCAAGTGCAGTATAACATTTCAGGGCTGAGAAGTGAAGGGTGCACAAGACATCTCAATCATTATAGCTTACGAGCGATGATTAAAAAGCGATGAGAGTGAACATCAAGGTAATGCTCCTGTTGTATCCTGTTATGAATCTCCACCAACTTATCGAAGTATTTCCCAACAGTGAAATCAGCTATCTGCCAGGAGATAGCCTTAAGGTAGTAGATAATCGCGCCAACATCGAAGAAGCGCGTAATTGGATGATCTTCTTTTTGCGTGACGATATGCCAGCCAGCATCTCGCAATTCTTGTACAGCATAGTCTAATTGCCATGATGCATATTGGTATAAAGGAGCATTAAAAAGTAGGTTAAGGTCGTTATTATTTGAGCCTCCAACTTGCTGAGTAATAAATTGGCAACCGGGTTTAAGGATACGGGATACTTCTCGTGCTGAATAACTTCCATGCCGATTGATTACAAGATCAAACTGATTGTCTGCAAAGGGAAGTGTACTATTTCCCTTTGCCTCTGTTTCGTAGACTTTGACGCCCAGTGGCTCAAGTCGTTCGCGTGCAATTGGAACATTAGGTATGTATCCCTCTGTAGCACAAGTATAAGAGGGTAGAGGTTGTAGCGAAGAAAGATATTCGCCGCCACCTGTGTCTATATCTAGCAGAGATGGCGTGTTTCTAAGTTCCCGCAACAATATACTTGCGTAGCTCCATGTAAGAGGTGCTTCAACCATGCGTCCTGTCGAAGTGATATGAGAAAAATCCCAACCAGAGAAAGGAGCATTAGCATCGTCTACCAGGAAGTTGAAGAGGTCTTCGTGCACAATCTTATCATCAGGCATGTTACAATATTCCTTTTTTTAAAATACAAGCATAATTATTTACGTTTTACACGTCAAAAGGTTTAAATTTACACGTTGATCACATTTTTGTTCCTATTTTTCGTTCCTATGAAGCTACTGCAATGGATATAACTTTCTCAGCAACGGAAATGATTTTCCTGGCCAATTCCTCTTGCACCAGCGCTTGTGATGGTGTATTATATAGCAGGTTCGCACTCTCAAGACTAGAGTGCTAAATATGAGGGCGACTTGCCTTCTTGAAATATACGCACAATAAAGAACTGGGAGGAATGAAGTATGTCGACAACAGTTGATGTCGGACTTCGACCACTGGGTGACCGTGTGGTAGTCAAGGCTTCAGCCCGTGAAGCCGTTACAAAAAGTGGAATTGTGCTGCCCGATACAGCAAAAGAGAAGCCCCAGGAGGGTGAAATCCTGGCGGTTGGTTCTGGCAAGGTACTGGATAATGGCAAGCGTACGCCTTTGGAGGTACAGGTTGGTCAGCGTGTACTTTTTGCAAAGTATGCAGGTTCTGAAGTAAAGGTCAATGATCAGGAATATTTGATCCTCCGTGAGAGCGATATTATGGGTATCATTGAGTAGTAGTCTCAAAAAGAGGAGTTTATTGTGGCAAAGCGATTGCAATTTGATACGCAGGCGCGTGCTTCCCTGAAGAAGGGAATAGATGCGTTAGCAGACACCGTAAAGGTGACGCTGGGACCCAAGGGCCGCAACGTAGTACTGGATAAAAAGTTTGGTGCCCCTACCATCACAAATGATGGAGTCACCATTGCGCGGGATATAGACCTGCCCGAGCCTTTTGAGAATATGGGCGCACAGTTGCTTAAAGAAGTTGCGACCAAGACGAACGATATTGCTGGTGATGGTACAACGACAGCAACCGTCCTTGCTCAGGCAATTGTCACTGAGGGTCTGAAGAACCTGGCAGCGGGTGCAAATCCAATGATTCTGCGTCGTGGCCTGGAGAAGGGCGTCGAAGCATTGATCACAGAGATCAAATCGATGGCCAAGCCAGTTGAGACGCACGAGGAAGTTGCCCAGGTCGCATCCATTTCAGCCGCTGATGCGGAGATCGGTGATCTTATCGCTGAAGTGATGGATAGAGTCGGTAAGGATGGGGTTATCACGGTTGAAGAGGGCCGTGGTATTGCGATGGAAAAAGAATACACGGAAGGCATGCAATTCGACCGTGGCTTCATCTCTCCATACATGGCAACCAATCCGGATAACACGATTACTGAACTGAGCAGCCCCTTTATCCTTGTGACAGACAAGAAGATCAGCGCTATTGCTGATATCCTGCCTTTACTGGAAAAAGTCCTGCAATCTGGACGCAAAGAGCTGGTAATCATTGCTGAGGATGTAGACGGCGAGGCTCTGGCAACACTCGTTGTAAACAAACTGCGCGGAGCATTTAATGTCCTGGGCGTCAAAGCACCTGGCTTTGGTGATCGCCGCGAAGCTATGCTGGAAGATATTGCTATTCTGACTGGCGCGACAGTTATTACCGAGAAGAAAGGTCTGAAGCTGGAAAATGCTAGCTTGCAAGATCTGGGTAGTGCCCGTACAGTCACCTCGACCAAAGATGTCACCACCATTGTTGAAGGTGATGGCGAAGCAAGCGAATTGCAGGCCCGTGTCCAGCAAATCCGCGCACTGATCGCAGATACAACCAGTGATTATGATCGTGAAAAGTTGCAGGAGCGCCTGGCAAAACTGGCTGGTGGCGTTGCTGTAATCAAGGTTGGTGCAGCGACCGAGGTTGAGATGAAAGAGAAGAAGCATCGCGTAGAAGATGCACTCTCAGCCACTCGCGCAGCCATCGAAGAGGGCATCGTTCCTGGTGGTGGTTCTGTGCTGGTAGCAGCCCTCCCTGCCCTTGATAAAGTCTCTCCCGAACCGGGTGATGAAACTACTGGCGTCAATATCTTGCGCCGTGCCCTGGAAGAGCCATTACGCCAGATTGCGTTCAACGCTGGTTATGATGGAGCAGTAACGGTGGCTGGCGTGCGCGAAAGTGCGCGTGGCTTCGGTTTCAATGCTCTGACGGGCGAGTACGTTGATATGTTCAAAGCGGGCATCATCGACCCCGTAAAGGTCACACGCTCCGCTCTGCAAAATGCGGCCAGCATTGCAGGCATGGTCCTCTCGACCGACACCCTGATCACCGATAGTCCTGAAGAGGCTCCTGCCATGGCCGGCGGTGGTATGCCTGGTGGTATGGGCGGCATGGGTGGCATGGGCGGAATGATGTAGTATTCTGTCTAATCGGACAATATAATAGAGCGCCATTTTTGCTAATAAAAAATGGCGCTCTATTATATTGTCCGATTACAATCCATATACCTTTTCAAACTTGCTCGTCAGATAGCGTACAAAGTATTGAGGGTCGGGCTTTTCGCCGGTCACACGCTCAATCAACTCTTCAGGCAAGTAGATGGCACCATAAACATAGAGATGTTCACGCAACCATTGCAAAACGAAGCCAGTATCTCCTGTTGCTAAGCGAGCGTCAAAGTCTGGGAACTCCTTATGCAGTTTAGAGAAGATCTGCGCTGCATAGAGATTGCCAAGCGTGTAGGTTGGGAAGTAACCAAAGCCTCCACTCCAGTGCATATCTTGCAGAACACCATCAGAATTATTGGGTGGTTCTATCCCCAGATAGGCACGATATTTGGCATTCCACAATTCTGGCAAGGACTCAACAGAGATCTCTCCATTGACGAGAGCCTTCTCCAACTCAAAGCGGATCAGAATATGCAAGTTATAGGTAACCTCATCGGCCTCGACACGGATCAGACTGGGTTCGACTTTATTGAGAGCGCGTACAAATGTTGCAACATCCACGTTAGCAAAGCGCTCAGGGAAGACTTCACGCACGATCGCATATTGCCCTTGCCAGTATGGTTCGGAGCGACCGAGATAGTTCTCCCATAAACGCGACTGCAATTCGTGTACGCCTAAAGAAGCCCCGCCAGCAACCAATGTGCGTACCAGAGTAGGAGCACTCCCCTGCTCATATACAGCATGTCCACCCTCGTGCAACCCGGCCATCAAAGACATCTGTAGATACTGCTCATTAATGCGTACCGTCAGTCGCACATCGAAAGGCGAACCAAAGCTGGTCGTGAAAGGATGGGCTGACAACGCGACCTGCCCACGTGTAAAATCATAGCCCATGCCACGTAGAGCCTTATCCGCAAGCTCCAGTTGCTGCTGTTTAGGAAAATGCCCTTGCAAACAGGAAGCATCCACAGTGTGACTACTGTTCTGAATGCGTTGAAGCATAGTTGTGCTTACTTCACGTACAGGAGCGAAAAGGCTCTCTACTTTTTGTGCAGTTAATCCTGGCTCGTATTCGTCCAGAAGGGCATCATAACGTGTCTCGGTGAAACCCACGCGGTCCGCCACCTCGCGCTGCAGATTCAATGTGCGTTGTAGCCAGGGAGCGAAGCTTGCAAAATCGTTTTGTCGTCGTGCTTTTACCCATGCCTCGATGCTACCTGCATTCGTGCGTGCCATCTCTTCAACCAGAGTACGGGGCAACTTTGCCATACGATTATAACCGCGACGTACAGAGCGGATCAGCCCGTGATCTGCGGCGGTGAAACTGGCCTGTTTCGCTGTACTTTCTAATGCGTCTAAAAGAGTTCCCATGCGGGCAGCCGTCCAGCGCTCATGGAGCAAGCCCTCAAGTGTTGCCATCTGGTGTCCACGCACCTCAGCTGCACCGGGAGGCATAGCTGTATGCTGATCCCATTGTGCAAGTGCAGCAAGTGCTTGCAGGTCCGCCATTTCATGTAATCGTTCAAGCAATTCAGCGATATGTGCATCGCTCTTCGTAAATTCTATAGATTCCATCATACCTTGCTTTGATGTCGTCATACATTCTCGCTTTCTCTACAAACAGCTATGATGAAAGGATTGTAGCACAATTTCGTGTAGTTGTCTTCAGGAAATCTCCTGACTCAGAAGATATTTCATTGTTCTATAGCTTGACACCTTTCCTTAACAGGCGTAAGATTAAGGTTAGATGTTTTACCAACCTCCCGATCCGTAAGGAGCCGTTTGTATGTCATTTCAAATCTGTATCAAAACAGACAAATCATTGCAACAATTAGCTACAGAAATACGCGATCTCCTCTCATTGCCCTCATTCAAGCAAGACTCCTTTGCAGGTGAACTTTATTGTCAGTTTGAAATGTTAGGCATGCTTATACTTATTCATCAAGCAGACGAAGAGGATCGTGATGCTGCAATCATGGATTATCCCTATAGTTTTGATCTTCAGATGTCCTTTACCGATCATAAATTGGACACAGATGAGATGGAATACCGCCTCCAGCCATACTATGCACAATTACTCTCATTTCGCCTTGGTGTTGATACCGCCTATCAAGAAAAACAAAAAATTGGTCATCACTGGCAAATGCGCTACCGCTTCTGTAGTAAAAACTACAATTGGAACCCCTCTATTTTATATGGCGAGGAAGGCTGGACACCTGCTGTTCTTATTGCTCCACCAGGCCCCTGGCGAATTGTACAACCTCAATTTTAGGTACTCGCTATTACATGTGATACGATAAAAGCACATCTACATATTGTCGAACGAGCCACGTAAAGGAGAATTTGTATGGTAGCTGCCATGGTATTAATTAATGTGCAACGGGGTCAGATCAATGAAACGGCTCAGCGCCTCCTGGAGATTGATGGCGTAGCTGAAGTCTATTCCGTTACAGGTGAGTATGATCTCGTTGCTCTGTTACGCTTTCAAGATTATGAAGATCTGGCTGGTGTAGTTACAAGTCATATGCAACAACTACCCACAATTACAAAAACTCATACCTTGATGGCCTTCCAATGTTACTCACGTGCAGATCTACAGCAAGCATGGGATATTGGAATAGAGTAATTTGTCTGTCTCAATCCTTGACAAAGTTGCCATATACAATTTATTCTACTTATATGCTCAGGTTTTTCATTCATAGCGCATGACTTCATGAGCCGGGTAAGGATCAATGCCACTATGGCGAATTTGTCCAAAGGTAACCTTGTTTCCAGACGCTCTCTACATGTTATCGTCATCTTGAGTGTTGTAGGACTTCTTGTTATTGGTATACCTGTAACATTGCACTTCGCCGAAGGACTTGCCGCAGCACAGAGCGGTATAAGAATAATGCCCCTGGGCAATTCGATTACATTTGGCGAAGGTTCTTCCTCTTTTGGAGGATACAGGGTAACTTTATGGAAAGATTTGCAAGCAACTCACCTCCATATTACCTTTGTAGGTTCAAAAGATAGTGGACCTGCTACTCTTCCCAATCAGGCAAACGAAGGACATCCAGGTGCGCGTATCGATCAAATTTCAGATCACGTTGTTCCCTGGCTGCACCAATATCAACCACAAATTATTCTTCTGCACATTGGCACTAATGATATTTTACAAAACTATAGTGTGAATACTGTCCTCGCACGACTGCAGCATTTATTAATACAAATCACAACAACGCTTCCCCACGCCATCGTCATTGTGGCGCAGATTATTCCATTGGAAAAGTTCGGACGTGATGGAGAAGTGATTGCCTATAACAAAGCAATTCCAGGAATCGTGCACTACTTTGAGCAGCAGGGAAAACAGATAGAATATGTCGACATGTATGATGTAGTACCCATAAGTGACATTCCTGATCAAATTCATCCAGACAATCAAGGCTACAATTTGATGGCTTCTGTCTGGTTTGCTGCTTTGAAGCCAATCTTACAATCTCATAAAGTTTGACTCATGAATGCATAAGATTGTCATCTACGAGCTTGCTTTACCTTATGGTCAAAGGTATAATAAGTAGAACGTTATCGTCAGTTGATAGGGTGGAGATTTATGTTTTGAGTAATAATTATACGCCGGGTCCAAATGATGGCCCATCAAATAATGGTCACTCGCTTGTAAATCGTCGCGAAATGCACGCAAGTAACATGACTGGTGCTCTTCCTGTCATAAAAACGCCTGAACGCATGGTGAGTGGAGGCTTCGATTTTGCGCAGATGCTCGAATCGCTGCACGAACTCTTCGAACATGACCGTCAGATAGCAAGTCAGACGGATTCTACTCGCTGCGGCCTCTGTTACTTACACTTTGTAGTGAGTGAATTACATTATCGTGAGGAAGAGGGATTTTATGTATGTCAGAACTGTGAGCAACTTCTCGGCAAACAGAAAATTCCTATGTTGAGACAGCAACAAAAATTGTAATATCCATACAAATAATTAGGGGCGTCACCTTGCGTGCGCCCACGTCCCGAGGAGCTATCTTGCCTGGAACGCGGGCGCACGCAAGGTGACGCCCCTACCCTGATCATTACTCAATAACAGCTGTCTCTTCCTCCTCAGCGATCTCTTCTTCAGTTACCTCGCGTAGATCTTCAGGTCGATCAAGGCGATCAATAAAGAGAACACCATCAAGATGATCTATCTCATGTTGGACGATACGCGCGAACCATCCTTCAGCGGGCACACGGATCGGTTTACCGCGCACATCCTGGCCCTTGACGAGCACTTTTGCTGCGCGACGAATATTTTCACCAACATAACCTGGAATGCTCAAGCATCCTTCCGGCCCGATCTCCTCTCCTTCAGCTTTCACAATCTCTGGATTGAAGACGGCAATTTTGTGATCCTCGTATTCGGCCACAAACACGCGGATCGATTGCGCAATCTGTGGTCCAGCCAGACCAACGCCACCTGCAGTACGCATCGTCTCAAACATGTCATCGACAAGTTTCTGTAACGATGGATCAAAGCGATGAACCTTTTTGGCCTTCCGGCGTAGAATAGGATTCTCGGTCGTAATAATTTTGCGAATAGCCATAATTTTCACTTCCCCTGCACAGCACTGAAGCAGACGATACGCCTCTCAATACACCTGAAATGGGCAACAGGTGCTATAATTTGGCATGTATCGTACCATACTCAGCATATGAAGCGCAAACATGTTAGAAACTGTCAACCGTGTCATCACCTATATTGAGCAGCATCAACTCCTCCCTGAAAAGGGTACTATCGTTGTAGCCTTATCAGGAGGAGCCGATTCTTTATGTCTTCTACATTTACTAAATCAACTTTGTGGCCCTGGCAAACGCTATCCCTCTATTCAATTACATGTTGCACACCTAAATCATAAATTGCGTGGCAAAACTGCATCTCACGATACTATTGTCGTTGCAAACATCGCTCGTTCCTTGCATCTGCCCATCACAATCGGTGCTATTGATGTACCTGCACTGGCTCGCCGCGAACGACGCTCTATTGAGGATGCTGCACGGGTAGCACGTTATCGCTTCCTACGTTCTGTAGCACTTCTGCAACCTCAACCAGCGACCATCGCCGTTGCACATCATAGCGACGACCAGGTCGAAACACTTATTCTACACTGGCTACGCGGTGGTGGTATTGCCAGCACAGTTGGCTTACAACCACAGCAGCAAGAGGTCATTCGTCCTCTGCTCACTCTTGCCCATACTGAGACAATATCTTACTGCCAACATTATGGCCTTCATCCACTAGAAGATGAGAGCAACAGCGATACGCATTTCTTGCGTAATCATATTCGCCACGATTTGCTTCCTGTATTGGAAGCAATAAACCCTGGTATACGTGCAACGCTCACCCGTAACGCCGAGGTTATGCAGGTTGACGTAGCCTGGATAGAGGCGCAGATTACTGCCACATGGCCCACTGTGATTATCAATGAACAAGCTAAATATATCAGTTTACGCCGCGATATCCTCCTTACCTTACCACTCAGTCTGCAACGTCATCTCCTACGTCGCGTCACTGCTCGTTTGAGCACAGGTCAATCACCATTAGAGTTACGTCACTACAAACTTATAGAAGAACTTTTACAACGAGAAAGCAATGGGGAAGAACTCGCGCTGCATCTTCCCGAACACATTCATATGCTACGTACGGGCAATACCATCGTCTTTACCACACGCACGAATGCTGCGGTTACACACATTATACATTCTTCCAGAGAAAACAATACAGCCATGCTACCTATTCCGGGACATGTTGTAGTACCAGGAACAGCGTGGCTTGCCCGTGCGGAGACTATCTTCGGCGCACAATTACAAACGGCCAGAGAGGCATTGCAACACGAAGACTGGCCTACTCTGTGGCGTGTACTCGCATCTAATCGTTATGGAGTGTATATTGATGGTGACAGTAGTGGCAGCACGCTAACAGTACGAACACGACGGGCCGGCGACCGTCTACAGCCCCTGGGAATGACTCAGGAGAAGAAAGTGCAGGATATCCTGGTGGATAGCCACATCCCACGCAGCGAACGCGAACAGATTCCGCTCTTTTTCTCAGATACACATTGTATCTGGCTGGCAGGTGTAGTTCTCGATAATAGAGTGCGTTTGAGCAGCACAACGCAGACAATCATACGGTTGTCCATCGTTCCTTTGAAACGGGCGGAGGCAAGCTCACGCCCCTACCCAGATTGAGTGAGGGTGTATATGCACAAAGACATCGCGGAAATACTTATCCCCGAAGCAGAATTACATGCTAAAGTTGCCGAATTGGGAGAACAGATTACACGCGCCTACTCCGGCAAAAACTTACTATTACTGGGCACGCTCAAAGGAGCGGTCCCTTTTATTGCAGATCTTGCTCGTGCAATCGACTTGCCACTAGAAATAGACTATATGGCCGTTGCCAGCTATGGAGATGCTACTCAATCAAGCGGCATTGTACGTATCATTAAGGACCTTGAGGGGCCTATCGATCAGAAACACGTCTTGATTATAGAAGATATCATCGATAGCGGCCTTACATTACATTATCTGGTCGATATGTTAAAAAGACGTAATCCCCTCAGCTTGTGCATCTGCACATTGTTGAATAAAGAGCGTGAGCGCGTCAAAGCTATTCAGGTTGATTATCAGGGCTTTAGCATTCCAGATAGGTTTGTCGTTGGCTATGGGCTTGATTATGCGCAACGCTATCGTAATCTGCCTTATATTGGTATATTTGAAGCCAGTGGTGTATGAGGGACAGGCGAGGCCAGAGGCACAACACCAGAGTCCTGCAGAGAAATAAATACGCAATTTAGCATCTTTCTTTCTTTAAACAGGTGTGCTAAACTGACATAGAACATACGTCACTGAACCATTTGTCTTCAAGCGGAGCCTGTTATATGTCCCTTTTCCAGACCCGACAAACGGCAGATGTGCATGATCAGTTAACGATCCTTGTCGGGAGCGCTGTCCGCTTGCTAGGTGGTGAGTGTGGTGTTTTTGCGGTCTCGAATGATGCATTTGACCCACAAAGCAGTTCTGAGTATACTGGATATCGACTGAATGAGATGGCCTTGCCTCTTCTGCTCTCACATGTTCAGAAAAGCGTTCAGCCTAACCTGCGCAATCCTCTTATTGTTGAGAAGATTGCTCCAGAACTGGCTCTGGCACTTGGCATTGATGAGGAGATAGTTGCTCAGCAGGATTTCGAACGCTGCTCACTACTGTTATTCGACCTTATCGGACTGTTGGGTGAACTCCATTACCTGAGACCGACAAATTCTCATTCGCTCTTCGCACAGAGCAAAATAGTGGGTGAGGTTGAACAAGGTGGAGGAAATACATTGCTTCTGTTTATTGCGCAACTTGCAGCGGGTCTCCGCTTCGCCTTAAAAACGCAATCGCTACTCAGTGAACAAGGCAGACTGGCGGCAATCTTTCACTACAGTGCAGAAGGCATTCTCACTGTCGATAACGCGCTACGTATCATCGACTTCAATCCCGCCATGGAACGCCTGACGGGCTGGCAAGAGAGCGAGGTTCTAGGACGCTTTTACTTTGAGGTTTTGCGACCCAAAGATAGACAGGGCAATGATCTTGGTTTACAAGATTCGCCGATCTTGCAAGTCTTCGCAGGACAGGTAGTCATAAATCGTGAGATGATCATTACAACACGCGATGGACAACATTTCAATGTCTCCGTCACAGCTTCGTGCGTGCGCTCAGCAAAAGGCGAACCAATGAACGGCATTCTCAATGTACGCGACATAACACGTGAGCGACAACAGGAAGAGCAGCGTTCGACCTTTATCTCAGTCATCTCGCACGAATTGCAAACGCCAATTGCCATTATCAAAGGGTATGCATCGACCCTGGCACGCACGGATGCAACATTTGATGCTGACATTATGCGCTCCCGGCTGGTTGCTGTAGAAGAAGAGGCTGATCGCTTAAACAAGTTGGTAGGGAATCTGCTCTACGCCTCTCGTATTCAGGCTGGGGGGCTACAGATGGATATCGCAGCCCTTGATCTGCGTTCATTGATTGAGGGCGTTGTACGCCGCCTGGAGGCCAGACGGCTGGATGTGAATGTTACGCTGGATATTCCGCCAAATTTGCCAACCGCAATGGCAGATCGGGATCGTATCGAAGAGGTTTTACAAAATTTGTTGGATAATGCAGTGAAGTACTCACCCCGTCATCGCGAGTTGACGATTGTATGTCGTGCAACCAGTGAAGAAGTTATTGTGAGTGTAAAAGATGCTGGAATGGGTATCTCATTACGCGATCAGGAACAGATATTCGACCGTTTTCAACGTGTAGGTGATCCTTTATCGCAAGCAACGCCTGGCGCTGGCCTTGGTCTGTACATTTGCCGTGCGATCATCGAGGCACATGGAGGCCAGATATGGGTTGAGAGTACCCTTCATCAAGGATCGACGTTTTCGTTTAGTTTGCCGCGTGAGGAAAATGCGCAATTACCAATGGTGGTTTTTTAATGGAGAATGAAGCATTCGATCAGCGTGACATGACAATTCTGATCGTGGATGACGAGCCACGCATTCGTGACCTCGTACGTATGAACCTGGAGATGGAACATTATAGTGTGATTGAGGCCAGTAACGGCATAGAGGCATTGGACCAATTGCGTGAAAAGCTGCCCGATCTCGTGATGCTGGACGTTATGATGCCTGAGATGGATGGCTTTGAGACTCTGCGTGCCATTCGCGAAGTATCAACCGTACCCGTGGTCATGCTAACAGTCCGTCAAAGTGAGCAGGATAGAATCCATGGCCTGGATCTAGGCGCAGACGACTATCTTGCCAAGCCATTCAGTCCACGCGAATTACTCTCTCGCATTCGTGCTTTACTACGACGTTCATTTATGGCCCCTCCATCCCGTAAAACTGAAATTATCGTTGACCCGGATTTGAAAATTGACTTCTCGCGCCACGAAGTTATCGTACGTGGTCAAAAGGTCGTACTGCGGCCCACAGAGTACCGTCTCCTCTATCATCTTGTCAGTAATGCCGGTCACCTGTTAACACATGAAACATTACTTTCAAAGGTATGGGGGCGAGAATATCGCGACGAAGCTCATTACTTACGTTTATATATTACATACCTCCGACAAAAAATCGAGAAGGATCCAGCGCATCCAAAATACATCTTGACCGAACGTGGCATAGGATATCGTTTTAAAGAACTGGATGCATAAATGTAGGGCTCGATTTATCGCGCCCATGTGGAAGGACACATATGAATAAAAAAGAACGTGTAGATGCTGCGTTACGAGGTGATCCAGTAGATCGTGTACCTGCCAGTATGTGGGGCCATGATTTTGAACGCGAGTGGAGCACGCAGACACTGGCCGAGGCTCTCATCGAGAACTTTACGCGCTACGACTGGGACTATCTCAAGGTCAATCCACGCGCGAGCTATCATGCAGAAGGATGGAAAGCAAAATATCGTCCTTCCGGAGAGAAATATAAAGCGCCCATTTGTGATGAAACACCAATAAAATGTGTAGCAGACTGGAAACGTCTGCGCCCTCTTGAGCCTGATTTTGGCCCATTAAGAGAACAGTTGCGGCTATTGCAGTTGCTCAATCACGCGGTTGGCTACGATGCGTACTATGTACAAACCATCTTTTGTCCCCTGGGAGTTGCTCAGTATATTGCAGGCGATAACAAGGACATAGTATTGCAAGCCTTGCATGAAGATCGGAAAGCTATGCACTCGGCCTTGCGCGTCATTACCGAAACGTTCACCGCATTTGCCATCGCATGCCTCGACGAAGGAGCCAGTGGTATCTTCTATGCCACAAACGGCTGGGCCAGCGCGGGCACATTAACAGCGGATGAGTACCGTGAATTCGGCGAACAGTACGACCTGGAATTTTTAGATGCAATTAAAAGTCGTAGCAAATTCAATATCCTTCATAATTGCGGCACGCATATCTACTTTGATCAACTTGCTTCCTATCCGGTACAGGCTCTGAGTTGGGGTGATACGCTCGAAGGTAATCCTGACCTGCGCGAAGGTAAAATGCGCTCTGGCAAAGCTGTTATGGGTGGTATCAGCGAACAAACAACACTAAAAAGTGGATCAGCCAGCCAGGTACAGGAAGAGGTGACGCGAGCACTTGAACTGACTGACGGCAAACACTTTCTGCTTGCTCCAGGTTGTGCAATACCACCTGAGACGCCCGCCAAAAATCTAGCAGCTATTCGCCGTGCATTGCCTGTTACGAAAAACGGGTAGGTGTCCCTAAATAGAGAACCTACCCGAGGTGTGAAAAATGCTTAGACCGTCTGTGTTTGCGGCTGAGCCTCTTGTGACTCAACTGGCTCTTCCTCTAACGGAAGTTTACCAGAACGGCCACGAACATCCTCAACGAGAGTATAGAGCGTTGGCACAATCAACAGGGTCAGGAACGTCGACGTGGTCAAGCCACCAATGACTACGATAGCCAGCGGTCCCGATAGGAAACCACTCGATCCGCTCAATCCCAACGACATTGGTAGTAGCGCCAGGATGGTCGCGATAGCAGTCATAAGGATTGGACGCAGACGACGGCGACCACCTTCGATAACGGCTGAGCGTGCATCCAGTCCCTTATTACGATACTGGTTTATCAGATCAAGCAACACAATTGCGTTGGTTACTACGATACCAACCAGCATCAGCAGGCCAATTAATGAAGCCAGTCCCAATGCTGTATGCGTTATTAGCAGAAGCAAGATTGAACCGGTCGCGGCGAACGGAATTGCAACCAACAAGATCAGCGGTTGGAGCAGACTACGGAAGGTAGCAACCATTACGATATAGACCAGCAGAATTGCAATCAGGAGTGCAATCCCCAGGCTCTGGAATGCACTACTTTGCTGACTTGTAATACCACCGAACGTAACAGAGGCACCAGATGGCAGGCTAAGCTTTTTGACACGGCTCTGCACATCACTACTAACTCCACCAACGTTCTGGCTGGTTATATTAGCATTGACGGTTGCCGTACGACTCGTATTGAGATGCGTAATCTGTGTTGGTCCAGCGGTCTGGGTGACATCAGCAAGATCACCAAGCTTCACATTACCAGTCGTCGTAGGAATAAGCATATTCTGCAGATCCTTTACGGTGCTGGCTGGTGTACCAAGTTGAAGGTTAACATTTTCCTGTACACCATTGAGTGTAACCTGAGTTACAGTTGTGCCACTATAGACGATGCGCAACGTCTGTGCCACTTGAGCAGCGGTCATACCATGACTGGCAGCTTTCTGTGGATCGACATGCACATTAATCAAAGGAGCGGCATTAGTCAATGAACTCGTTACATCAGACAGGTTGGGAGTGCCTGAAACTGCATCGAATACCTGCTTCGTCGTCTGGCTTAATACCTGTGGGTCTGACGCTTGAATATTTACTGTTAGCGTCGAACTGCTTCCACCTTGCATACCACTGGTAGCCGCAACGGTTACTGTTCCAATATTTGTCAGTTGTTTTAACTGGTCGCTAACATTTTTTTGAACATCAGCCTCTTTGAAGTTACTCAGGGTCGTTACTACAAAAGATGCCTGATTAGCGCCACTCGATGAGAGAGAGAACGCCGAACCGCTTGATCCTACTGTAACCTGGTAATTGTTAATTCCCTGCGTCCCCGCTAAAACTTGCTCGATCTTCTGCGCTGCCTGGTTGGTAACATCAAGGCTTACGGTTTGTGGCTCTTGCAGGCTAATATTGAAGTTGGTACTGGAAGAGTTACCGATCAGATTGGTGTCCAGGCGTGGATAGAGAGCAAATGTTCCGACAAGTATCAGGAAGGCTGCAATCAGAGTAATTGCGCGGTGCTTTGTGACCCAACTAATCATAGGAACATAAGCTTTTTCCAGGAAAGTCATCTTCTCGTGTTCTTCTGACTGTACAACCTTGTTTTTAGGTGCTTTGAGGAACCAGTAGGCCAGGACAGGAATAATTGTCAGGGCGACGAAAAGTGAAGCGACCAGTGCAATCGTGACTGCAACTGAGAAAGGTTGGAAAAACTCGCCAACGATGCCGCTGGTAAAAGCGATGGGTAAGAATACGGCAACGGTAGTAACCGTCGAGGCGGTCACCGCAGTGGCAACTTCGCGTACACCGGACAGCACTGCCGTTTTCTTATCTTCTCCACGACTCAGGTGACGATAGATATTTTCCAGGACAACGATCGAGTCATCGATAACGCGTCCGACGGCAATCGTGAGGCCACCGAGCGTCAATATGTTCAATGAATAGTTACCCACCCAGAGGCCGATGAGCGCGATTACGATTGAAAGCGGAATCGAGATTGCGGTTACCAACGTGGAGCGAATTGAGAGAAGGAACAGAAGGATAACCAGTATCGCAAACGCCGCGCCAATCAATCCCTCTTTCACAAGATCACTAACCGATGCCTGAATAGTAGGAGCCTGATCGGAGATTACGGCAAGTTTTGTGCCAGGGCCAACCTTGTTCTCTAAATCTGTAAGCTGTTTGTTGATCGCCTGGGAGATAGAGACGGTATTGCCCGATGACGATTTTGTGATAGAGATGCCCAGACTATCACGACCATTTGTACGCGTCAGTGTTGTTGAGGCGGTCAGCGTTTGCTGCACCGTGGCAACATCGCTCAACTTCACGGGCTTTGCCGGAGTTGCGGCCTGAGTCGGAGTTGTCGTCGCGATACTCCTGTTTGTGCACCTGCTCCAGTTGTTCCACCGAAACCAGTTGCACCCGAGGGAATGCCACCAGTTCCGGTCACTCCACTGGTCGCACCAGTAGTGGAAGCTTGTGATGCCTGGGAAGAGTGAGAACCAACAATAACGTTTTGTAGATCCTGAAGCGAATTGAAGGTATTATTAACGCTGATAGCGACAGTCTGACCATTATTGGTTACCTGTCCAGCGGGAAGTGTCACGTTATTGGCTTGCAGGGCAGCCTGAACCTGGGATACACTGATTCCTGCACTCTGTAATTTTTTCAGATCAAGAGTTATTGTAACAATCGGGTTACGGACACCCGTCACATTAACGTTAGCAACACCACTAACACCTTGTAACGTGGGTACAACATCCTGATTGAGTCGGACAGCAAGATCCTGTTGACTTAACGAAGAAGAGGTTGCGGCTAGAGTGATAATGGGCTGATCAGAGATGTTAAACGTCTGTACTTGAGGTGTTACACTGCTGGGAAGGCTAGATTGGGTCTTACTGATCAGTTGCGTCATAGTCTGACTCGTCTTTGTGAGATCGGTGCTATAATCAAACTGGGCAATAATCAGTGAAGAACCCTCATTAGAATAAGAATTGAGCTGCTGCAATCCCTGTAAACCCTGAAGGTTATTTTCAAGTGGATCGGTAACGTCACGCTCCACACTCGCCGGAGAAGCTCCTGGATAGACACTTATAACCGAAATAGCGGGAAACGAGAGAGATGGAAGAAGCTCTTCTTTTAGCGACGGAATGATAAGCGCACCAAACAGCAGTATTCCCACTGTTAGCAGTGCGATGATACTCCTATTGGCAAGACTTAACCTGGACAAAAATGACATGTTGTACTCCCGAATATATCAATGTTTATTGTGACATTGAAGATAGTTAACTATTTTATTCTGACATTAAACTATGGCAAGCTTACATCACGCAATGTTAAACTGTCGACAGGGAAACCCCTGATGTTTCTTCGTCAGGAATACGTTACACTCTAAACAGAGATCGTTGGATGTGTATTGCAGCTTCTATATTTTATTCAATCGGCCAGAAGTACCGGACCATCAGCTAGAGAACAAACTTGCTAGAGAACTAAAATGTCAACGTTGTTGAACAGGTGATATATGACTCAGAAATCCTCCTCAAATAAATGGTGCCTTTTTCTCGACAGGCACTGGTTAATAATCATTACAGGGCTGCTTATACAGATAGGAATAATTGTCCTCGCATGTGTTAGCCTGCAACGACCTGTACAACCTGACATAACTTTCACACCTGTAGCAGGAAAACCAGGTTTTGGGCGCATAACCAGTGTTGCAACATTTACCGATGCCTGGATAAACGGCGTACAACCAGGCATGTCTATACAGATCATTGGCTCTGACCCAGAGGCCGTAAACCACTTTGCTCCCATGGAAAATTTCCAACCAGTGTCACGCCCAGTTTTCGTGAAAGTCATTGATCAAGGTACGATCATTCATCTGAATACCGCTCCTCAATCGATTGATATCAGTAATCTGTTCCCAGCATTCCTACTTGTTATCATCTTTAGCCTGACAGGTATCACTATCTACTTACGCGCTTCTGAGCGCCCTATTGCACGCATCGCATATATATTATTTTACTTTACTTCTATCATATTTTTCCTTATTAACATCAACAACATGCTCTGGACGCGCCTTCTTCTTTACATCCTGGGAATGATTACCTGGGGAATGGCCACCACCTTCATCGCTCTCTTGCCACGTCCACATCCGAAGCGCAAGAAAGATGCAAAGGGAAGGTTACAAGTCTCACAGATATCATCATACCTGCCTCTAATAATTGGCTTCGTACTGACTCTAATCAGCGTACCCGTCATTCTCCTACTTCCCTGGGCTCGTACTGCCATATCATTACTTACAAATGCGTATACAGTATGCTGTATGGGTTTTATTGTCTGGATCATGTTCTGGGGTCTGCGACGTTTGAACTCAAATGAAAAGCAGATCGTTCGACTGATCGTTGTGGGCATTGTTCTACTCTTGATTACGATGCGATTTAACCACAACGTCATAGTTTATAGCTCGTTTGTCATCAATAGTTTCACCTATATCTCGACCATCTATACCATCCCGCTGATGCTTTTACCCATTGTTTGCGGCTATGCATTGATACGTCATCAATTTCTGGGCACCACCAGCCTGGTTAGCCGCCAGGTTATGCGTGTACTCTTGTGGATCTTTTTAGCCAGCCTTTTTATTATTCTTGCCGTTGTTATCTTCAACATCATAGAAAGCAACATACCAGGTTTAGGGCAAACACGTTACTTTTTCTATGCTCTATTGATGGGCCTGAGCTTATGGCTCTTTCCGCTCATCTGGAATAAAGTGCGTAACCTTGGTGACCAGGTTTTCTACCACGACTTTTACGAATATAATCGTTCTTTGGGTGATTTAAGCTCAGAGCTTACGCGTTTACAACATCTCGATCAGATCTGTACATTTATTCTCCCGCGCCTGGCTACGTTGCTCCATGCTACTGGAACAGCCTTAATTGTACGTACGTCGGGGCATCGTAATGGAGAAGTGAGTAAAAGTGACCTGCCTGCTCATTCCTGGCGCATCTATCTCAACTCGCCCTTTATACCTCTTGACCGTCTGAGCGGGATCGGCAACCTTGCTCTAACTCATTTAAGACAACGTTCTACTGAACCATTGCTTCTAGACGGCGTCCTCTTGCTCCCTTTATACGATAAAGATTATCTCAGCGGTTTTCTTTGTCTAGGTTCTAAGCTCAACTTTGAGCCATATAGTCGACAAGATAAAAGCTTCCTGGTAACTCTTGCTGCACAGCTATCTGTACTGGAAGCCAATAGCCGCTATCTAGAGCAGACGGAAGCAGACGCCCAGAAGCTAACGGCGCTCAATCGGCGTGTCATCTCAGCACAAGAAGACGAGCGTCGACACCTTGCCCTGGAATTGCATGATGATGTATTGCAACAGGCAATGCTGTTGGTGCGCCAACTGGCTGATGCAAGCACGATAACAGACGTTGCTGAAGCAATGCCGCTTGCCCGTTCACTGGTCACTGGTCTGCGTCAGACCTGCCTGGAGTTGCGTCCTCCCTTATTAGATGAACTGGGATTGGAAGAGGCCCTCTATTGGCTAGCAAGTCAAACGGAACAGCGTGCGGAGCGCGAGGAAGCAGGAAACAGAGGAGTACTTACCGTCAATGTATTCTGTGTAGGAACGGCCAATGTTCGTCTTCCAGCAGATGTTGAACTGGCCTTCTATAGAGTTGTACAGGAGGCACTTTCCAATGTCCTTAAACATGCCCAGGCAACCAGGGTAATGATCCGCCTGCGCTACAATGTCCAAGAGGGAATGTCATTACTTATTGGTGACAATGGACATGGCTTTACAAAAGGAAAGACAACGAGTGAGCAACTGGGACTGGTGGGAATGCATGAACGCATGGGGGCTGTGAATGGGCAATTACAAGTACGCACCAATCCAGGTTACGGCGTTACTATTCGTGCACGTTACAAACCCATAACCGCGTCAGAAGAAATTTCAGAGGCACTAGAGAAAATATCATGAAAGAACAAAACACAGTAGCAGATCGTCCCATTACAGTTTTGCTGGTTGATGATCATACGATGATGCGTGAAGGAACACGACGTTTGTTAGAGGAAGACGCCAGCTTATTGATTGTTGGAGAAGCTCAAAATGGTGTTGAAGCGATCCGTTGTTGCCAGGAACTCAAGCCAGATGTAGTCATCCTTGATATTTCGATGAAAGGGATGAATGGTTTTGGTGCAGCTCGTTCGTTGCTGGCACAAACGAAGCCACCTGCGATCCTCATTCTCACAGCTTATGATCAGGCTGCTTATGTTCAGATGATGCTCAAAACAGGAGTTAGAGGTTACTGGCTCAAAAGTGCCCGTGGCAGCCAGATACGCAAAGCTGTCCATGAAGTCGTACAAGGGAAAAAGAGCCTTGACCCTGATGTGAGTCGTATGCTGCACGACCAGCAAGATAACGAGCTTATCCCAATGGAGCCGTTGACCAGCCGTGAATTAGCAGTACTCCACCTGGTCGTGCAGGGTGTACGCAATATTGAAATAGGGCAGAGATTAAGTATATCGGTAAAAACAGTTGAGACACATCTCACAAGTTTGTATAGCAAGCTTGGTGTGCAATCGCGAGCTGAGGCGATTGCCCTGGCGCAACGAGCAGGGATTACTTTTGGAAAATGAATAATAAAATGTTAAATCCCATCTAAAGAAACTATCTTCCAGACGCCATCTTCCTGTTTAAATTGCAAATGAACGTGATAAGGCCCAATATTGACACGCATGTTCGTCATCACAACCATGGGAGGAAATGTCGCTATCATATAGCTTTGCAACACCCCTCCTTCCTTATCCTGTGACAACGCCTCCTGTACGAATGCGGCATGTGAAAACTTTGTTTCAACCGGATCGAGATAGGTATAAGCAAGCTTGTAGTTTTGCTTTTCAATAGCCTGATAATAGCTGGTCGCTACTTTGCTAATATCCCTTGCTACCGTTTGAGAGGTTGATAGAGTAGGTGTTGAATTATTCGTCGTACCAGGAGAAATAGCAGGTGACTTAGGAAGCGCCTGATTGTTACATGAAGCGGTTAGCAAGAGAACATGGAGCGCAAAAAAGAAGATGCATACGAGCTGTTTCATAAGATATTCCCGATCTTTCTTCTATGCCGATGATTGCGCCTTATAATAGTCTCTCTTATCATGATACAGTAGAGGCCAGATTTATCGCGTCCAGGTGTGTATTGCGCAATAATGATTCCACACATACAATGTTGCAATAAGTCTCACGAAAACCTCACAGGGTCTCACGATTTCCTCACTGAGCCATCATAGGGCTTATGTTATAATCGGGCTATACAGATAAAGATTTTTCTGCGTAAAAGGTTATTTCTCTCACTGATATAGAGCTGGGAACAATATTTCCGTATTCAGGATGGAAGGGATGATAGGAGTATGAAAAAAACAAGTGAGCAATATAGTCCACCATATCCGCTTATACGAGTTATCACCTTTGGCGAATTTGCCCTTGAACGCCTCGTTAGCTCTCCTCTGGTTTCAGAAGAGAAGCCCTGTTATACGCGCATCTTACCTGATGAGTGGGACAATCGTAGTTCAGCAATGCTATTACTAAAAGTTCTGCTTTGCCGGGAGCAGCGGCGGGCTGCCAGAGAAGATTTGATCTCGACGATCTGGCCGGACAGAACCGTCATTAATACAGACCATGCCTTCGACTCTGCAGCTTCTATATTGCGCCGCCGCGTATTGCAGATCGGTAGTAGCGAGAGCCTTCTGCTGACCATCCATACTTCAAAAGGGATCAGTTTCAAACTCGCCCCACAACCGTTTCTTTGGATCGATGCAGATGCTCTGCTCGCTTTCTCCGCTCAATCGCTACGTGTTACCAGCCGGGGACAGAATCCATTAGGCCTTTTGGAGAAGGCCCATGCCCTTGCCCATGGTGAGTTTCTTGAAGATGATCTGGCTTACACGTGGACACACAGGCGACGCCATACTATTAATGGGGTGCGCAGACGTATCCTCTACAAACTGGTCGAACTCTATTTAAAAGAAAAACGCATATGGCAGGCCGAAGAACTGCTCTACGCTTTTCTAGAGGAGAACCCGACCGATGAAGATGCATTATGTCGCCTGATGATCTTGCTCGTTGAACAGGGAAGGCGACAAGAAGCGCTCCAACTTTACCGTTATACTGTTGATGTGTTACGAGAAGAGCAACGCGGACCAGCACCCTATACAAAAGATCTGGCGACGCGTATTCGGAGTGGGACAACGTTAAAAGAACAGACAACAAACTATGTGGCGACACATACGGCAACTGCATTTCCTGTTGGATGGAGCAGATCTTCAAAGACAAAAACGCAGCGCAAGTTCAGGTTGCTTGCACTACAGATGCAGATGATAGTGGTGAATGTTTCTCTCTATAGTCTTGTTGGGAGGTGGTCTAGCATGCGTATGGAAGTGGATAAAATGTATTACGATAACTATCTGTTCCGTGTGGAACTTGACACTGGTGCAGAGACGGGGACTAATCAACTCACGGTATGGTGCGCGGAAAAAACGAACATCGCAACACTGCCACTTGCACATTTCAAGTCCCATCAACTTCTCAAAGCATTATTAGAACCCTATAAATCATCCCTCTACACCCGGCTAGAACAAGAGAAATGTCACCAGCGTCACCTCTTTGAGAACGAGATGATGGCCCTGCAAAACTCAGCGCTCAATGCATCTAACAAAAAAACGCAACCTGCAAAAATCAAATATCGGATAAGTGATCTACAGAAGCAGATGAACATCGCATTGCAACGTGTAGAAGCAGATTTTATGCATAGGGTACTTTTAGAGCTGGACAGAAACTGTTTCGATGCAGAATTTCTGCAAAGGGAAAGTCACCTTTTTGGCAATGAATATTTCTTGCGCGACTTCTATTTTGAAGAGTCGAATAAACAACATATTCGTAGTTTTTGCCGTAAATTTGCTACCAACGCAGTATACAGACAACGAGTTATAGCGAGAGAAGTGTCATGGGCAAAGCGCAACGCACTTTTTTTACGTAACCTTTTCACATTATATGGAGAGGAGGCTCATTCTATAAACTCATATGAATATGAAAATAAAGCACGTGAATTTTTTCATTGGATCAGCCAGTATTACGAACCTATTCTTGCGCTACCAGAGTACAAAAGGCTCCAACGAATTGATAATGCCTTTACAGCAGATCCAATCGAGCTTGATCCTGCCATTCGCCCGGCTGTAGAATTGCTTAATTGCATACCTGGCGTAACAACACGTTATTCATGTCAGGGGGTTTCGGGCAAAGTGCAATTTCAAGGCCATAGTCTCCTCGTTGTTTCTGAGCACGATGAATATGCATACGTATCCTTTTCAAAAATGGAGCAGCCTGTCAAACAGGCAATTGAGAAGCTGCTTCCTCAATTTCCAGACATCACGGATACGCCACTACCTGGCAACTTTGCCTTATGGTCTGTGCTGAGATCAACGGGGGATAACATTCGTTTTCGCGCTGAACTGGTCAAACTGGCACAACTTGTACTAGATGAGGTAACATGTCAAGGGAATACGCTGGATGGTGAAGAGTAATACATCTTCTATCCCATAACACATGTTACAATTTTGCATCAGATGCGGATACGCGAAATGGCGATGCCATATCGGTACGTAGGAGGCGTAACAGTCCCTCGCTGGCCGTGACAGGTGGTGCTAATGCAAAGAGAGATTGAAGTTCATCTGGACTCAGATCACGAGTTAGGATCCCATCCATAACGTTTGAGATCCACGCGCCCACTCTCCGAGAAGAGGATGCCTTCATTCTCTAATAGTTGACGCATTGTACCTGGCTGTCCAAAGGCCCAGCTCCCGGTCAACTCGCCTTTGCTATTAATAACACGCTGGGCGGGAACACCTTCGTGGGCGTCATTCATCATCCATCCAAGCATACGCGCACCTCGTGGATAGCCGAGTGCTCTCGCCAGCCAGCTATACGTCGTGACACGCCCTGATGGACATGCGCGAACAAGTGCGAACGCTCGGGTGATGAGTTGGTTGGCTTCTTCGTGGGTGATCATAATTCTGATCCTAATCCTTAATGAAAGTGATGCTTTGTTTGATGTTACCATTTACAAATGGGTCACTTATCCCAACAATTTGTGGAGGGCCATCACGCCGGGTTTCAGGTAACATAGCCAGATTATTTTTGGCAAGTGCATAGTGCCGATCAATCTTAAATGCGTGTTTCAAGGCTGCCTCAGCCTTGTCATAACGTTCCTGCATCATGAAACATATACCCAGGTTACCCCATGGTTGAGGTAAGCAATCGCCCATTGCAATAAATGCTTGAAAAGCCTCAATTGCTCGTCCCATTTGCCTTCTTGCATCGTTTCCAGGCCACGTTGAAAATGATCTTCTTGCTCGATAAGTTGATCCAGAGTAAAGTTTGGGCCACGTGACTTCATAGATTTTTCAGCTATTTTACGACTTAACTTCAATGCACCATTAATCTGCTTTTTCAGTTCAGGGGTTACATTCAGTTCGGCGGCGCATTGAAAATCCCGATAGGAGCGACCGAAGCGGGAAGTGAAGCGGCTCGCCAGACCCCGGTTATACCACAGATCGGCGTCATTTGGATTAAGAGCAAGGGCTTCTGTTAGAACTTTATAGGCCTCTGGATAATTTTGTAGCATAGCATGAGCAGTACCCAGGTGAGCTAACGTATCAACCCGCATTGGTGAATGTGAGGGAAGATATCTTAGTAAGCGTTCACAATTGCTAATAGCCTCAGCATACTCTTGTTTAATAAGATTTACAGTGATGAGGTTAAACAATTTTTCGGCCTGTGATGGTTGCTGGGTGGTGATACTTTTCTTCTGTTTAGAGATTTTTGACTTTTTTGACATTACTGGTAACTCTGCAATTCCTCCAATATTCTTGATTGTACATTGTCTATAATTATATATCTTACAAGTTTGAATAGCAATAAGTGAGGCAACTACTCTATTCATCATTAATAGAAGGCGGGTCAGATACTCAACACTTCAACAGATACCTCATGGAACGATGCTGATACGCTCATCAGAATCCTCCACCTGTGGGGTATCGAGTATCTGGTAGGTCTTGAGCAAGCTGCCTCGTCTTCCCAAATAGAACAATTATCCCCCGTTGAACTTATCAAATGTTTAGCACAACAGGACGAAGCAGATCAATATCGAATTTGCATCGCCTGGGGATTTCATTCCTTTGCCATCGCAATGGGAAACTCACGCTCAATATGTTAGTCGCTATGGACAGATTGAAGTCTTTTACTTTGACTTCTACAGCATTGCCCTCAGTAAAATAGAGCGAGGCACGACCCGTGATATCGAAGACATAAAGTTGCTTGTTCAACAACAACGTATCAATTTGGATGAGCTTGATGCAACCTACCAGGAAGTCTTAGCTCAGTTGGGGAAGGGGCGCTATCCAAAAATCACTCCTGAACGTTTTGCAGAGCGGTATACCGCGATACTACCTCTACTTTGATGCGTTCTCTTCTCCATTTGACGAAAGAAAATCTACGTGCTAGCTTAAAGGTATAGAGAATATATTTCATGATAAAAAAGTAGTATTAATACCGTCAACACCAATGACAAGGAGAAATCATGACTGAGCAAAACGACTATAACCGTCGACTGATTGAGGAGTTCCGCACAGATCGGAGCAAGACTGATAAGCCGCTTGAAGGCAGACACTTACTTCTGCTAACAACTACAGGTGCCAAAAGTGGCCAACGCCGCACGACACCTTTGATGTACATACCCGATGGTGATCGCCTGATCGTCATTGCCTCTAACATAGGAGCTGCAAAACATCCTGATTGGTATCATAACCTGGTGGTCAATCCACAAGTTACTGTCGAGGTTGGGCTTGATACCTTCGACACCACCGCACTCGTTATGGAAGGATCATATCGGCAGCAATTGTGGACCAGGATTACAGAATTGTATCCTTTTTTTGTTGAGCACCAGGCAAAAACAACACGCCAGATTCCAGTGATCGTGTTGGAACGACGAGCAGGCTAAGATCTCCATCAATTTTATACATTACACATCGAGATTCGCGCTCTTGGCATGGCTCTCGATAAAGCGCTTTCTTGGTCCCACCTCATCGCCCATCAACATGTTGAAGATTTTGTCGGCCTCGATGGCCTCTTCGATGTTGACGCGTAGAATAGTGCGCTTCTCAGGATCCATAGTAGTATCCCACAATGTCTCGGGATTCATTTCGCCCAGACCTTTGTAGCGACCAACTTCAGGTTCTTTACCATTATGTGCGGCACTGTACTCGGTGACGATCTCATCTCGTTCCTCGTCTGTGTAGACGAAGCGTGTTTGCTTACCCACCTTGATGTGGAACAAAGGCGGTTGCGCGATATACAAATGTCCGTCGGTGATCAGTTGAGCCATATGACGGAAAAAGAAGGTCAATAATAGTGTGCGGATATGAGCACCGTCTACGTCAGCGTCGCACATAATCACGATGCGACCATAGCGCAACCGGGCCATGTTGAAGTGTTCGTCTATGCCAACACCAATGGCTGTGATGATATTCTTGACCTCTTCATTTTTGAGGACTCTGTCGAGCCCTACACGTTCTACATTCAGGATTTTTCCTCGTAGTGGCAGAATAGCCTGGAAGTGTCGATCCCGTCCCTGTTTAGCACTTCCACCTGCCGAATCGCCCTCGACAAGGTAGAGTTCACAACGATCGGCCTGCTTTTCACTACAATCAGCCAGCTTGCCAGGAAGGGTTGTGTCCAGAGCATTCTTGCGCTGAATGAGATCTTTGGCCGCGCGGGCCGCTTCACGAGCACGCGCTGAGGTGAGACACTTATCAATGATTGCTTTGCCCTCGCTCGGCGTTCTCTCCAGGTATTGGGCTAACATATCGGCTGTAATCGACTCAACGATTGGGCGCACCTCAGCATTGTTGAGCTTACTCTTGGTCTGGGCCTCGAATTGAGGATTGGGAATCTTCACGCTAACAACAGCGGTCAGGCCCTGACGCACATCATCTCCGGTAAGGTTGCCATCTTTTTCTTTAAGCAGGTTGACCTTACGTGCGTAATCATTAAGTGTACGTGTAAGAGCGCTGCGGAAGCCGGTGATATGCATGCCTCCATCGACGGTATTGATACCGTTAGCAAAGGAGAATTCTGTGCATGTCCAGCTATCATTGTATTGTAAAGCTACCTCGACCTTCATGCCATCTACTTCACGGGTCAGGCTGACGGGACGAGCTTGCAGGGTATTTCTATTTTTGTTCAAGTAGCGTACAAAAGAAACCAGGCCACCCTCAAAATAGAAGGTTGCCTCACGATCAGTGCGCTCATCAACCAGGCTGATGGTCATACCACGGTTGAGGTAAGCCATTTCACGGAAACGTTGCGCAAGAATCTCAAAGCTGTAGTCACGCGTCTCCATCACGGTAAGGTCTGGCAGGAACGAGGTAACTGTTCCATTTCCTTCGGCTGGGCCAACATCAACCAATTTGGTAACAGGAATGCCTTTCTCATAGCGTTGCCGCCAGAGCCGACCATCGCGTTTGACATCAACCTGGCACCATTCTGAGAGAGCATTGACTACTGATACGCCTACACCATGTAGACCACTACTGATCTGATAGCCACCACCACCAAACTTACCGCCCGCATGCAGAACGGTCATCACCACTTCAAGCGTTGACATACCTGGACGCTGGTGATGCTCATCTACAGGGATGCCACGTCCGTTATCTTCGCCGGTGACCGAGCCATCGGCGTGTATGATAACCTTTACAGTATCGGCATAACCAGCCATCACTTCGTCAATACTATTATCGACAACTTCGTAAATGAGATGGTGCAGACCACGCTGATCGGTTGCGCCGATATACATACCAGGGCGTACTCGTACAGCTTCTAATCCTTCGAGAATCTGGATATTTTGTCCACCATAACCATCACTACCACTACCATTCACTTTTCCCTTACCATTACCGTTGTCGTTACCATCATTATTATTTAGAGCTTCAGAATTATCATCAGGAATTTGCTCTGCCATTATCGATTCTCGCGTCTTCGCCATCAAAAAACTCCAATAAGGATGAGCTCACCTCAAGGCATAAGCACAGATGCACTGATATGTAGGAAGGTGAGTTCTTGTGGAAGGCTAGCCTACACCTATAAAAGATGTTCCAACAGAACACAATGAATGTGGTAAAATGACCACATTTTGTTACCTCATTATATCACATTTCACAGGATCTCGAAAGAAGCAGGGGCGAATGGGGGATTGCTCTATAATATATGGTCGTAGAAGACACGCTTACAACCTTCGTAGTCCTTTACAGGCTGCTCAGGAGAGCTTCGCAAACGTAGCCTCTACAACCATCAATCAGTACCTTCTCATGGTGAAAGTGGGCTAAAAAAATCTAATAGCGGTTGCCAGGAGGAGGTCCACCCATGGGCATACCAGGGATGCTACTATTTGGGATACCGGGCATACTTCCACCTGGAATACTTCCATTTGGAATACCAGCATTACTTCTCCCCATTACAGGCATACCGGGCATATTTGGCATTGGTCCAGGCCCACCAGCCACATTTGTGGCACAGTAAGGGCAGAATGTCCAGCGGAGTTCCAAGAGGCGCTCACATTTGGGGCAAGAACGTTTCAGCTTTTGTCCACAGGATGGACAGACCTGGAAATCAGATTCGATGCGGGCATGGCAGTTACTGCATGTCTGACGCTCCGTCATCTCGGCCAGAAGAGATTCCTCTTCCAATTGACGCTCATAAATTTCCGCCAGAGTCTGACGGGGACGGAGAATAAGGTAGATGAAAAGGCCACCAATGGGAAAAACTGCTACCAGTACGACCGCGAGCACCTGAGATAGGAAATCTTGTGTCCGAGCACGAATATCACGGAAGGCCCATATCACCAGGCTTAACCAGAAAATGACAAGAAATGCAACGGTACAACCTATAAGAGGACCAGCCAGACTCTGTAAAGTGCTCGTTATATTAGCACTTCCTGCAGTCGGGTTCGTGGCTAGAAAAATATACGCAATTGTGCTCATAGGACAGATGCCCCTTTCATCAACATAGAGGATAGAGTACTGAATTTAGACGAGTAACACATTGTTCCACTCTCTTTTTATACTACATTCACTGATTTACAACGCAATACAAAGCCATAAGATGACAGTATAGGACTAAAAGTCAAAGGAAACGGTTCGCTTTTTATTTCAAATGTCACTCTTGTTTGCTTCTGTGAATAAGAGCGTCATTATTCCCCCCCCACGTATACTCACCCGCACCGATCCTGTAGCCTGATCAACAGTGAGAAGAGATGACTCTTCTGCCATATATTCCTCTAATAAGTTTGCCATATGTACCTGTGTAAATGCAAATCCTGGCATGATTATTGCATCAACTGGACGTGTAAGCGGATTATAAACACGTACAACAATTCCCTCTTCACCATGTTTTAACGCGCTCAAAACAAGCTCATCAGGTTCAATTTTCATAAACGACATATGCGAAGGAAGCTTCCCTTCATGCTGTTCAACCTCAACCGTACGTGTAGTAACAGGTGTGTTGAATAGCTGAGCCTCACGCATGACCAATCCATCTTCCGCTTCCCATGTGCCGCGATGCGGAACCAGAGCATAGTCAAACTCATGATGCCCCAGACACTGTGCTTCCGGCGTATACTCCATCGGTCCTGCATGCCCTTGACGAGTCGATAGATCGCCACGCGAGAGCCATTCTATACAACGCAATAGCGTTATTGCAATAGCCTGCTCGCCTTGCTCTGCCTCTTTATCAGCCTGATGGTCGATATGAATGACCTCATACTCAGGTAATCCTCGATTGAGTACCCCCAGACCTATTTCACCGTTGCTGGCATCGACGAAACGCTTCTGCGGAAAAACATTCACGGGCGCTTCAGCCCATTCCATTACGTCAGGTGGAACAGGCTGGGCGACAGCGCGTGACCGCACCTCGAAGGTTCCTTCGGCTGCTACCTGATCTACTGTATAAGGTATGGGAAAAACCACGCGCAATCTGTGATCCTTTGCTTTGTTCTCTACCGATGTATGAATATCAATACGTCGGATGCCCGGCGTCAACGAAATTTCGCTTACAATGGGACAGATGGTCAAACGTGCACTGCGTTCAGTGCGGCTCGCAGTACAGGCACCAGGCAAAGACCAGCGTCCACTGATGCGTAACGTAGCCTTTACAGGGCCAGAATTGATCAGCTCAACTTTGGGTGATTCCACAGGCATGCTGACCAGTGTATCGTACTCAGGTGGACAATAAGTATAGAGATCACCGACATCGCCTCCATCTATAAAACGGTTCAGCCCGGAAAAAACTACATTTGTGAGTTTATCCGTGACAATTAGCGTTCCATCTTGCGCATTGACCTCGATACGATAGAATTCATTCTCAATCATCTGAGCCTGTGCTACCAATGGAACAAGAGAATTAGATTGCTGAACACTACTCTCTTCCTTGAGTCCACGCGGATAAAGCCAGAAAGTCTTCAGACCATAAGCGGGAAGATCGGCTGCAACGAAATCAATAGTTTCGCGTGCCTGATCAATGAGCGTCAGTTGCAGTGTGTGAAGATCCTCTCTTTCCAATAATGACAACACCTGCTGGAAAGCCTGACCAATCTCATGGTCATTAATTGCAATACGTCCTTTAGGAGCAATCATGATCTCTATATGTACCACCCCTGGTTGCGCCATGTGATGCTCATGATGAGAAGTTGATACGTTATAGTTCTCAATAGAAACACGCGAAATCGCATGTGTTTCGCTGCTCTGATTAAGAGCGGTCATAATCATCGTTTCGGCCATCTGAACAAGCTGGGCAGGCGAACTTATGCCTGATAGAGCAAGCCCCGTCGCGAGCATTTCACGCGCAATTGCCATTGATCCTATTTCCTGCCGCCAGCGATTGCTGACATGATAAGGCATATGAGTACCCTGTTCGTCGACAATAACAGCATTGTAGAGGGAACCAGGCAACTGCACAGTTGTCTGTACAGTTGCATTGCGCGGACCGGGAGCAGGATTAAAAACGACGATTGGTACAGGCTGGGATGTGATATGAGGGGCAGCAAATGGTGCACGCGTATCTACTTCTGCAGCTATCTGCGGCAAAGCTTGCATAATAATGCTTTCACTTATCTGCTGACTCTGCGCAAAACGAACACTATTTTCACGATGCACCTGATCTATACTACACCCACAGATACTATCATGTGGGTGATTTTGCAACAAATATTTCCAGGCAACACGAATCAATCCCTGTGGATAAGGAGCACCCAGCGTTGTTGCCCAGGCCGTTAACGGTTCAACCATACGCTCGAGCAAATGCTCACTAGCAGTATTTTGTTGTTTGATCCACATACGTGTCGAGAGCACGGATGGCAATAGATGGGCATACTGGCTGCTGCGCATCTCCCCCGTCAGGGTAGGGAATTGTGTGTTCTGCTGGCGCACACACTCAATATATTCGGGGAGCGTACCAATACGAACAGCAATAGAGTCATAATCTTTAGTCTGTCCATTAGAATGCGGCGAGCCATTGGCAGAATGGGTGAGAATTTTCGCGTGTTCAGGATCGATATGAGCAAGTAAGCCATTAGCCTGTGCAATCACAGCCGGGAGGCCATTCTGCGGTTCCAGATGGTCTGACCCGTTCATAAAAAGCAGGTTATTCGTTGTAGCCTGGGGAAGAATATTGGAAGCCAGTAGTTCGACGCGAGCAACAAACTCTTCGGGATTGAGCGGCAGAAAGCGTGCATTGGAATAACCAACAGGGTCAGCAAGATGAATAACCAGAACTTTTGTGCCATCGGGGGCGGTCCAATAAAATTCACTTGTGGTAGCTTCTGCACCCACACCACGCCAGAAAACAGCATTATCAATGCCTACCCCTTGCAGAATCTGTGGTAGCTGAGCAATGTGCCCAAAACAGTCAGGAACATACCCCACGTGCATAGCTACTGCCAAATTCAGCAGCCCGGCGCAATCCTAACTGTAAATTGCGGATCAGCGATTCCCCACTGACCAGGAATTCGTCCGGTTGCAAATACCAGGGACCTACCAGAATGCGTCCAGCCCGTGTATAGCGTTTCAAGTGTTCTTCTTGCTCAGGCTGTATCTCTAGATAATCATCAAGAACTATCGTTTGACCGTCGAGCATAAAATAGCGAAAGCCCTCATCGCGATCGAGAATCTCTAACAATTTATCAATAGTTTTGACAAGACGAATACGAAATTGTTGAAAGGTTTGATACCATTCGCGATCCCAATGAGTATGCGGGACAATAATGATATTAAGTTGCTCGGCCATGATATTTCCTCGCGAACTGGATAGCTTACACGTCATAGAGAATATGGATGTGAGCACTCATTCGCCGCTATACTTTTCACGTTCAGAGAGACGGACATGAGCATGCACACAGCTAGTAAGGTTGGTGAAAACTATTATATCTGATAGGAGAACGGCATAGCAACCATAATTGTACCGTCATTACCTCTGCAAAAGGTCACTTTCTTAACAAATTCTAATGTAGTTCTCAAAAACAGTACTTTTTTCTTATACCTTAGCAGATTAGCGGATGATACTATTAACTTGTAGCTAGCTGTATTTTCGTGTTTCAATCTATACAATGAAGACGCAGAAGAGCTTGTACTCAGTGTAGTACTATGCTAGAATAAAACAATATACGTGTACTTAAAGGAGGTCGCCCATGGCGAGTGGTAGCTACGCGAAGCAGAAACCACCCAGGCCCGTTGAAGTTCAAGCCCGTTCTGTTATTCCCCAGCGTGCAACTCGTCAATTACCGGAGGCAACGTTAGAGGAGGAGGAAAATGAAGCAAGCCTATTCCAGGCACGCCTCTCCAGGGCGCTGCCATCTGGAAGGACAACAGCAAATATTACCGCGCCAGCAAAAGTGCGCAAGGTAGTTGATGAATTTGCTCCTCATCCCCTGACACGGCACCGAATATGGCTCAATCCAGCAGTTATCTGCATAACCATTGGTGTGATCTTCTTAGGAGTTTTACTCTCAGCAGGCATCGCCCAGCGTGTAGCTGATCCACAACTGATCGACTACAGCGGAGGGCAGGCTTATAGTATTCAGGTTGGTGGAAATAATGCAGGAAGCTGGCAGGCAAATAAACCACTTCCACCCAAAACCACGCATCCCAATGCAGACAGGTCCTTACGCAGTTTTAGGCAAGCCAACAATAAGTGCAGACTTCATCAACCGCGTACTTGCAACCTACAATTCCCCTGCCGCTGGTAAAGGCCAGGCTCTTTACAACCTGGGTGTAAGATATGGGATCGACCCGGCTTTTGCCCTGGCATTCTTTTTGCACGAAAGTGGCTTCGGAACTGCTGGTGAAGCAACGAAGACGCTCTCGCTCGGAAATCTTCGCTGTTATGTTGGCTCTACCTGTGTAGACCAGGATCGTGGTGGTTACGCCTCATACTCAAGTTGGGAGGCAGGTTTCCAGGCATGGTATGAACTCATTCGTAACTATTATATCGCGCAAAGAGGTCTGACTACGGTCGATACCATCATTCCAACATACGCGCCTACCGCCGATCATAATGATGAAGCCGCATATATTGCTTCGCTCAAGCATGCGATTGATACCTGGCATGCAGGCATACTCACGCCGTAATCAACCCCTGTTCGAGCGCCTTACTCAAGGCCTCAGTACGACCAGAGACATTAAGTTTCTGGTAGATATTCGCCAGATGGAAATTTACTGTCCGCTCGCTCACGAAAAGGCGAGCGGCTATTTCTTTATTGCGCATTCCACGAGCCAGCAGGCGCAACACTTCCATTTCGCGTGTGGTTAGCGACTCATAAGGTGTATTACCACGTGTACCAAAGCGAGAGAGCAATCTATTGGCGAGTTGCGGCTGAATCAAGATTTCACCACGTGCAACGGTACGAACAGCCTGAGCAAGTTCGTCGGGCGCAATATCTTTCAGAATATAACCATCTGCGCCTGCTCGCAGCGTTTCATATAGATACTCTTCACGGTTCTGCGTCGAGAGCAACAATACTTTAGTGTCCAGATTAAGTTGCTTAATCTGGCGCAAGGCTTCCAGGCTCTGCCCATTAGGAAGCTGTGCATCCATCAACACAACACGTGGTCCAAGCTCAAGTGTTTCACTGACCGCCTGCACACCATCGGCGGCCTGACCTATAACTTGCAAACCATTATAAGATTCTAGCAAGCGCTGCAAACCTGCTCGTGTAACCATCTGGCTATCGACGATCAAAATGCGAATAACCTCATCCAATGGAGACAGCACAGGCAAAAGAGGCATTGTAGTCTCCGTAGAGACGATCAAAGGCCTGCCAGCATGCTCAGAAATTTCTATAGATTGTTTGGAATGAGCATAGGGAATATGCGCTGATACACGTGTTCCTCGTTCTTCCAGAGTAGTTATCTTCAACGAGCCACCAAGGCGCTCAATGCGATAACGTAGATCACTTACAATAGGAAGCGCAGAGACTGGAGAAGGTTCGGCAAAAAGCGGCATGGATGCGTTATTTTCTTCTGCTGTGGGAGGTGGTAAAGTGGGATTAAGGCCATCATCTTCAATGCTCATTTGCACATCTTCTGATCCATAATTGAGCATGAGACGCAAGCGGTGTGTATCATTATGTTGTTGTACCTGGTAAAGAGTTTCCTGTGCGATCAAATAGAGGATACGTTTAGCATCATTAGAGAGGATATGTTCACTAGAGTGGTCTTGCTCATCAATGCCTGAAAACGCGATGCGGCTAGAAATACCAAGAGCTTCAGCAGTTTCTTCAACCAGACGGGAGAGCACTTCTGGAAGTGGGCTTTCAGCAAGCTCTGGTGGCAAGAGATCCTCATTATCGGCACGTACAACATATAATGCTTCACGCGTCATGCGCTCCAGCATCTTCAGGCCATTACGTACAGTGAGGATATCACTGACGGTCCCTTCTTCACCCACGACGGTTTCCAGTGCATTAAGTTGAATCAACATTGAGCTAAGCATCTGCAAAAGCTGTTCGTTGGAACTATTTAATGATGTGTTATTAGTTTGCATAAATTCCTCCACAGCATACTCCGTGTAGGACTATAGTAAGCACGATAAATTGGACATATGCGCACGGGCGCAATAAATCGGGCCCCTACAGTTTATCGTTTAGGATTGATGGTAAGTTTGTCATCTAGCATATTAACTTCAAGCGTATCGCCATCGTGGATTGTTCCATCCAGTATAGCACGTGCGATACGATTTTCGACTTCTTTTTGAATGACGCGTTTAAGTGGGCGTGCGCCGAATTGTGGATCATAGCCCTCATTTGCCAGAAATGTGCGTGCGTCCTCGCTCAACTGCAATGTGATCTGACGTTCGGCCAGGCGAGGCTGTAGATGGCCGATCTGGATATCAACGATATTTTTCATCTGCTCACGTGCGATCTGATGAAAAATGATCACTTCGTCAATACGATTAATAAAACTCGGGACGGAAGCCCTCTTCGCGCAGGCGCTGACGTAGGGTACGCTGGATCTCATCATCTTCCATACCATCATATTCATGCAACCAGAGATTGCCTACGTTGCTGGTCATAATGACGACGGTATTCTTGAAATCAACAGTGCGTCCTTGCCCATCGGTCAAGCGTCCATCATCAAGCAATTGCAACAGAATGTTGAAGACATCTGGCGCAGCTTTCTCAATTTCGTCAAGTAGCACGACGCTATAGGGATGGCGACGTACGGCCTCGGTCAGTTGGCCTCCTTCATCATAGCCAACATAGCCAGGAGGCGCTCCGATCAGGCGAGAGACCGCGTGTTTCTCCATATATTCTGACATATCAATGCGTATTATTGCCTGATCATCGTCAAAAAGGAAATCGGCCAGGGTACGAGCCAGTTCTGTCTTGCCTACGCCGGTTGGTCCTAGAAACAGGAAGCTAGCCAGCGGACGATCAGGATCTTGCAGACCGGCCCGTGAGCGGCGAATCGCATCTGAGACGATCTGAAGAGCATTTTCCTGACCGACAACACGTTCGCGTAGACGATCTTCCATCGAGAGCAGTTTCTGTACCTCAGCCTCCAGCAATCTGGCAAGAGGAATATGCGTCCATTTCGAGACGACCTCTGCAATATCCTCAGAATCAACCTCTTCTTTGAGCATACGTGAGTTGTGAAGGGTAGCCAGTTTCGCTTCTAATTCCTGAATATGTTGCTCAAGGAGCTTAATGGTCCCATAGCTCAAACGCGCCATGGCCTCATAGTCATAAGCGCGTTCGGCTTTCTCGTAGGCAACCTGGGCATCTTCGAGTTGCTTTTTAAGGTTGCGCATTTCTTCGACGGGTTCGCGTTCACTTTCGAGGGACAGGCGCATGCTATGGAGCTGTTCGCTAAGGTTTGCGATCTCGCGCTCAACCTTCTCACGTCGTTCACGGCTGGCTGAGTCGGTCTCCTTCTTCAAGGCCTCCTGCTCGACCTGGAGTTGACGAATACGACGATCCAGAGCATCGATCTCGCTGGGGGTGCTATCCAGTTCCACCCGGCGATGGCTGGCTGCTTCATCTACAAGGTCGATAGCTTTGTCCGGTAGAAAACGATCGGGGATATAGCGATTGGAGAGGACAGCGGCGGCAACCAGGGCGCTATCTTGAATACGCACACCATGATGGACTTCATAGCGCTGTTTAAGACCACGTAGAATACTGATGGTATCTTCAACTGATGGCTGCTCGACGATAACTGGCTGGAAGCGGCGCTCCAGCGCGGCATCCTTCTCGATATATTTGCGGTATTCATCAAGGGTGGTGGCACCAATACAATGTAATTCACCACGTGCCAGCATAGGCTTTAGCATGTTAGACGCATCCATTGCACCCTCGGCAGCACCAGCGCCGACCAGAGTATGCAGTTCATCAATAAAGAGGATGATACTTCCCTCCGCACTAGTTACTTCCTTCAAAACAGCCTTCAGGCGTTCCTCGAACTCGCCACGAAATTTGGCACCGGCTAAAAGTGCGCCCAGATCGAGGGTAATAACTTGCTTATCGGCAAGCGTTTTAGGAATATCACCGCGCACGATACGTTGTGCCAGACCTTCAACGATAGCTGTTTTACCGACCCCTGGTTCACCTATGAGGACCGGGTTATTCTTCGTACGGCGGCTCAGCACCTGAATTACACGCCGGATCTCTTCATCACGCCCAATAACTGGATCGAGTTTCCCCTGCCGCGCCAGTTCCGTCAGGTTGCGACCATACTTTTCCAATGCCTGATACTTGCCCTCAGGCTCCTGGTCAGTGACCCGTTGAGCGCCCCGAATAGAGGTCAATGCCTGTAAAACCTGATTACGAGAGAGGCCAGCGGTCTTTAATGTGCGATGAGCAACATTATCGCTATTAAACACTGCCAGGAGCAGATGCTCAACGCTCAAGTACTCATCTTTGAAATTATTCATCTCGTTCCAGGCATCCTCCAGTAATCGGCGCAGGCGTGGAGAAATACCTGGCTCAGTACCACCATAGACACGCGGCATACGCTCTATTTCATTCTCAATCATATGCAAAACGGCCTGAGGATTGCTCCCCGCCTTCTGCAATGCCTGTACTACCACCCCATCCTCTTGCATTAAAAGAGCCGCCAACAGATGTTCAATCTCTATCTGCCCAGAATTATGACGCTGAGCCAGTTTGGATGCTTCATGAATCGCCTCACGTGCCTTATCGGTAAAACGCTCTAATTTCATAATGCAATACCCCCAAACAAATCAAATGTCGTGCTTTCTTCCTTGTAATATAGCATACTTCAATGTTTATTGCAAAAACTTTGAGTGCCATTATGTCAAACATCGAACATTGAGGCTAATATTCCAGGCAGATGAGAAAGTTGTAGTGAAAAGGCTTGCATATTCATGATATACTTTGCTCACAATGGAACAGGATATACTTGATATTCAATTAGATATACATCCTGGCGTTAAGCAACTCGCAGCAGCAATAGAAAGTCTGCTGTTCGTCTCCGGGCGACCACTAGAGCGTGCGGAACTGCGCAAATTGCTGGATGTAGATGAGGAAAAACTGCAGAGTGCATTGCAGGTTCTGGAGCATGATCTGGAAGGGTTGAGCCGGGGTATACGGCTACAACTGCTGGGTGAACAGGTCCAGTTAGTGACAGCTCCTGAGAATGCACGTTATGTAGCGGCACTGCTCGGTCTCCCGATGACTGCTAAATTGACTTCAGCAGCACTGGAGACACTCGCCGTTATTGCCTACCGACAGCCAATTACGCGTGGGCAGATTGAAGCGGTACGTGGCGTCAACAGTGATCGTGCCCTGGCGAGCCTGCTTCAACATGGGCTGGTTGTTGAAGTTGGACGGGCACAGACGGTAGGGCGTCCGGCGCTTTTTGCAACAACAACGGAATTTTTGCAATTATTTGGCCTCACGAAGCTAGATGAATTACCACATATTCAGGGAGAACAATATACATTACCAGCTCAAGTTCAATCTGATGGTGAGGAAGAATAAGTTTATGCGTCTTGGTCGTCACATGCCCACGAATTCGAAGCCAGTAAAAGCTGCTCAAATAGCGCGACAGATAGGATGTGATGCAATACAAATCTTTGCTAGCAATCCAACTGCCTGGCGACCACCCGCAGACGATCCTGAAACGTGCCTGGCCTTCGCACAAGCAGCACGTGAATTACAACTCGATCCGGTAGTCCTGCACGCACCCTACCTCATCAATCTGGGTACGCTTGATACCGTTATCTGGGAGAAATCGGTGGCGCTGCTTCGTTGGACACTACAACGTGGTGCACAACTTGGAGCCAGTCGTGTTGTTTTCCACACTGGAAGCCATCGTGGAGCAGGCGTAGAAGCAGGCGTTATTCGTGTTGCTGAAGGGATAGCTCGCATCCTTCCCCAGACACCATCCGAGGTAATGTTATTGTTAGAGAATGATGTGGGGGCAGGAAACTCTCTCGGACACAGCTTCGAGCAACTTGGCGCTATTCTTAATCTGCTTCCCCAGTATGAGGAACGCCTGGGTATCTGCCTTGATACGGCTCATCTATGGGGAGCTGGCTATGATATTGCACATCAAGAGCCCACCTTGCAGATGTTGCAAACATTTGAAAAGACAATTGGTCTGGAACGCCTCAAGGTAATACATCTCAACGACACAAAAATGGCCCTGGGTAGCCATAGAGACGTACACGCACGCCTCGGCGAAGGAATTATTGGTACTGAAGGACTAAGCACACTCTTAAGCGATTACCGCCTCAATCATACTACAATACTACTTGAAACGCCGATCAAAACCGATGAACATGATAAAGAAGACTGGGTACATGACGCGGGACAGATTGCTAAAGCGCGGAATTTGCTCCGTGAACAACCTGATACGCCATCATTATCCTGAACATGTCCTGGTACCTGCTACGTCACAGTAGCAACCACTAAGGTGGGTGTTGGGGATGGGATTGAGATAGTGGGTGGAGATGATGTTGGCGTCGGTGTTCCTACAACAGGTGCAGGTGGAACGTTAACGTTCAGCTTCACATCTACCATTTGAGACTGCATAATCATGCCATTATTTGAACTGCTAAGCTGAATTGTAGCTGCATATTGACCAACTTGTAGACCGACTGTATTCACCGTTATCGTAAAAGTCGCACTCCCCCCACTGGCAACTCCTGTCGTAGTCGTTGCTACAGATAACCAGGTAGATCCGGTGGCGGGTACAATGGCTGGTCTAATCGTAACCACACCAGAACACGTTCCCGTGACTGAAATAGTAAAGGTTTGCGGAGCCGGACTGCTTCCTACGATTGTATCAAATACTTGTGGTGCCGAAGATGGCTTCGACAACATACAAGCAGATTGCGTGGTAAGAGCGACTGGTAGCACCTGTGGAACACCTACTAGAAGCCCTGTTACACTATCATGAGCTGTAACAGTGACATTACCTGAATAGTTGCCCGCAGGAAGATGAGTGAGGGTCGTGCTTACATTGACGACAGGAGTTGTAGTACTCCCTATAGAAGCAGATAGCCAGTTGCCGCCACTGGTTGTTGCCGTCCATAATAGCTTATTTGTGCAAGATGGATTTAGCAGCAAGGCTACCTGTTGATTTACCGATGCGGCTTGCCCACTGACGCCAGTAAATTTAAGCGTGCCAGAAGACATTGTAAAGGTGCAGGCAGGTTGAACAAGCAGGCTGACGGAAATCATCTGCGGACTTCCAGAAGCTGGTTGACCGTAACCATCTGTGCCGCCAATAGTTATTGTCCCACTATAAGTACCAGGGACGAGGGTTGGCAACACTGATGCCATGATATTGAACGAAGATGACTGATGGGCCATGAGAATTCCAGTGGAAGGGTAAACAGTCAACCAGGCACCACCTTTTGCAGTTGCGGTCCAATTTAAAGCTCCAGCGTCCCCATGATTCGTAATTGATATTTTCTGTATTGCAGGGCCGGTTTGACCAACGACTCCCCGGAAGGATAGAGAACCGGGTGCCGTTGTCACCAGAGACACAGGTGTCCGACTGAGAGTAAAGGTCACAGGAAGTGTTTGTGTTCCCGAAGCAGAACTAAAGACGATCGAGCTATTGTAGATGCCAGGTGAGAGACCAGAAACATTGATGCCCACATTAGGGGATGCGGGAGTTTGTCCAGTGGTTGCATCAATAGTCAACCAACTGGCATTGCTGACTGCATTCCAACTGGCAGGCGTAGTACAACCCGAAGATGCTGCGATGTTGATAGCATTTAACGCTGGCGGTCCTTGTTGATAAACACTTGTAAAGTTCAACTGGCTGGGTGCGAGCAGTAAAGAGCATTGTGGGATAATAGTCGCTGTGACAAAAACTGTCTGTAAGTTGCCCCCATTAGCAACAGATCCTCCCGCACTGAAAGTAACTGAGCCATTGTACGTTCCTGGTAGTAACAAACTGCTATTAACATGAACGGTTACAGGCTGATTGCTTGATGGATCTACAGTCCCTGATGCGGGCGAGACAAAGAGCCAGTTTGCGTCAGTAGTTGCTTGCCATTGTAATGGGAGTTGACCGGGATTGCTCACGGTTATTGTCTGGGTGGAAGGAGAAGATCCGCCATCAACAGCAGTAAAGGAGAGCAAGGCTGGATCTGTACGCAAGACAGCGTTGGAACCTGAAATGAGCGGTGTTACAGTGGCATTGACGGGCACAGTACTATTACCTGCAGTTGATAAAATATTGATTTGTGTTTTATATTGACCGGGATCAAGTTTTGAGCGATCAATGGCAACCATTATCTGAACACTATGACCACTAGCAAAAGTTCCACTGGCCGGGCTAAGCATCAGCCATGGTTGAGTAACCATTCCTTGCCAGGAGATAAAGCCTGCACCGATGTTTGTCAGTGTTATTGTTCTGGTTGTGTTAGTAGCCTGATCACCAGATCCCAGATCTAATGCATCACCAGAGACACGTAAATGGGCAGGGCGCAATGTAGTAGTATAAGCAGTTACCATAATGGAGAAAGACGCTACTTTATGTTTGAAAGCATCCTCTGCATTAAGCGTGTGGAGGCCTGCATCCCAATCAGGAGTGATAATGATGGTATCGGCAAAGTTACCATTGCGGTCAGCATCAATGATAGCTATATTAGCAGTATCCAGAACAGGAATAGATATATCGCGTGTAATTCTAATTTTGCCGTAAGGTTTGAAATGCTCACCATTTAACATTACGGTTGCACCAACAGCAATATTATTAGGAGTCACTTGAAGCGCTGGTTCAGCAGCCTGGGTGCTAACACCACTTCCACGCGTGACGACTATTCCGAAAACACCTCCAAAGATAAGAAGGAGAAAGAGGACAAAACTTATCCACACAATCACAGAAGGGCGTATCTGGTGGCGTATGCGTCGCCAGGTATTCCACATAGGTGGGCGCGATCTTGTAGGACGTGGAGGTAGTGGAACAGGATGGGTACGGTCAGGCGATGGTGCAATTTCTTTGCGCCATGTCGTAGATTGCCTTATTTCTAGCCGTTCATCGTCAGATTGATGTCCGAATAATGTACTTGATACACCACAAACCGGGCAGTAATTAGCTGTCCCTGGCAATGGCTCATCACATTCTGGACAACGGATTGTGTTCATTGGCAGTTCCCCCTCGCCTGGCAATCCACAAACAGTTCTCTCAGAGCAGTAGATAGATCCCGGGTTGTTTACTTTACAATAACAAACATAGATCATTGCTTGATGTAAATAGACTCAAGATCTTAACTATTACCTACATTATAATACATAATTGAGAAAAAATCACATTCCTGGAACGATGAACATTATTTGAGGGGAATCAGGCGGTACTTTTGGGCATGCAAGTCTCCTTTTTTGCATATAAAAAGACAGCATTGTCTGGTGTTAGCGTCGCCTGCTTTTGCTGATAGATTTATTAGAAAAGGTGAATTTGACGCCTTGCTTCTCCACAAATGATTGAAATTGAGCATAGAAATCGTCTCGGTCTTGCATGGTTATGACGGAGACAGCATCAGCAGTTTCGATCGCATAAGGATAGCCATTGCCCGCAATCAATTCGGCACGTACTACGTCCAGGACAGGTTCGAGAATACCGTCATCAAGCATCCAACGTGGAAATTCGAGGCGTGTGGGTGGACGCCTGGCCGTTGTTTGCAGGTAGCAGAAGGCGACGCTTTCACGATAGGGGCCATAGCTTTCTAGAATATCACCACGTGCGCAGATCATAGCAGGTGTGCGATCCCCCCACTGGAGCCTTCCTTGCCAGAGTAGAGCATCATAAATCTTTTTTGTTTCACGCAGCACCGGTTGCGGTTGCAAAGCATCCAGGCGACGTAGCATAGTGATTATATCTCGTGCGTAGGAAGTATCTATATAACCAATGAGCGGTACGCGAAATTGCTCGGAGGTTTTGAGCAATGAAACCGCTGAGTCAATATAGCGCTCGCGGTATGGGCTGGGCATGGTCAATGCGAAGGAGACGACGAGCGAACCATCGAAGAAAACAACCGGGCTGTGAACGGGATCGCCAGGCTGGCGTGCATAGGCGCATTGTTCCATCTGGCTGCATAAGGTCTCAACTTCTAAAAGGTAGCGCCGTAACGTAACCTGCATTTCCGAATAGGGGTAGCTATCGGGATCACTACTCTCGTTTTTAGACTCCTCCATAATCTCATCGGGAGCAAGCACCTCTATGCGTACATCTTTTGTATACGGGCGACCATGCATGTGTGGATTGACAAAGAAGCCAACCTGGACGAGTGCTACAGGAATCGAGGCATCACGCCAGGGCTGCAACTGGCTTCCGTCAACCGCCACGGTGGTTACGCCTTCAATGCATTCGGCCCACTCGCGTGCCTGTTCATGATTGGCAAATTCGCGTCCAAAGGGAAAAACCGGACTATGATAGCGGCTCTGGGATGCATTGACCAACCAGCGATCAAATTCAATACTGGGACGGGCACCGGCTGAATGCGTACCGCTTCCTTCTGGTGGCAATACATACTCCATTTTCGCGCTAGTGGGGTAGCGCAGATATAATGTTTCCAGTGCCTGCTGGTATGCTTTGAGTTGTTCGCTAAACGACCCATCATAGAGCGAGAACTGGCCACGCTTCAGGTTGAGAGCGGCCTGCAATTTTCCTTTATGCAGCATAGAAATTTTCCTTCTTGTAATCTGCACCACACGGGATTATAAATGGCACCCGTACACCAGGATAAAGATCAACAGAGCTTTCTATTGAGCTTGAGGTTCATTGCACATGAGTAGGGGCGCGATTTATAAGCCCGTCCACAGCATCGCCCTGGTCCCTGATCTGCATTTCTGGCATACCACGTGCTATCATTTCATCGCCTTCCAACAGGTGAGTTTCGATACCTTCTTTTTTCAGCCGTACGATGCTGTCGAGACCCTGCTCAAAGGTATCATCATGGCTGATAACGACGAGCTGATCGAAGCCACGCACACGACGAATCTGCTCCGCGAGATTCATGCGCCGCAGTTCGTCCATGTTCTGTGTTGGCTCATCGAAGAATGCAATATTGAGCGTCGAGAGTTTTTTAAGCAGAGCCAGGCGGATAGCGAGGGCAGCACTCATTTGTTCACCGCCACTTAGCTGAGCAAACGTACGTTTCACACCACGTCGATGCAACACAACTTCGTAGTCATGCTCCCAGGAGAGTTCTGCTGCATGGTCGCCCATAATCTCGCCAAAGATACGATTGGCCTGTGCCGAGATATCGTTGAGTATGGCTTTCAAGACATAAGGAGCAGCTTCTTTAATCAATTTGCGAAATTGCTCCATCATTGCGTGCAGGTCTTCCAGCGTGGAGTGCTCTTTGCGTGCTGCCTCCAATTGGAGAAGCAGTTCTTCGGCCTGCCCGATCTGATGCTCCAATGCATTTATTTTGTCTTGCTGGTGCTTCATTGCTGTTGACAGCGAAGCCAGAGCACCATTGAGGCGTTCAATCTCGATGTTGACTGTCTTCAATTCGTCTGCATCGAAGGCTGCCCGAGCGCTTTCATAAGCCTGTTCGGCAGCTTGCAAAGTTTGAGCTGCCTGCCCGGTTACAAACACCTGTTGCTGATGAGTCTGTTCACGCTCAGGAAGCATATGTGCCTCATTTTTATGTTGCAGGTAGTTCTGATACCCATCGTAGCTGTTACGTTGCGTGACTTCCTGCTGAGCGATATTGGTATCTAAGGTTGCATAAGTAGCAAGTTGCGTTTGCAATTGTTGCACCTGCGCTATCGTTTCCTGCTCTTTCTGCTGCTCAGCCTGTAGTTGGCGCGTGAATTGATCTTCCTGAGCAACGATGGCTAGTTGGGTTTTGCTACGAGAGCGTGGATCGTTCAACTGTCCGAGCTGATTTTTCACCAGTTCAAGTTGAGCTCTACTACCACTCAATTCCTCGACTTCGAGGCGACGTTCATGCAGATCAGCTTCGCACTGACGGATCTGTTCCTGATATTGCGATACCTGTTTACGTAAGCCATCCAGTTCGCGCACCTTTGCATCTGCGCTCTTGCTCTCTTTATGTGCAGCATCGGCTTCAGCAATCTGTTGGTCGACATTCTTAAGTTCATCCAGCTCACTGGTCAGATCGGCGACTTCACGTTCTAATCCGGCGACCTCGATAGCAATAATATGTAATCGCTCAGCCTGTCCATCGCGTCGCTCAATATATTGTCCCAGTTTATTGAGCGCATCGGCATACTTTTTGATCTGGCCCATCTGCGTCATCAGCTCATTCTGCTGTTGGCGTATATTTGCAAGTTGCGCTTGCTCATCGGTAAGCAGATTTTCAAAATACGACTCAAGACTGACGATACCAAGCCTTTTTATGTTGAGGCAGCTTTCATGCAATAAAGGGCATTGGCCGCCAGCAGACTGCGCCCGTGATTTCGCATATCCTTCGATGCTTCCTTCAAGACGAGATACCAGGGCAAGAAGTTCGCCTTGTTTTTCCTGCAAGACGGGCATTTCTTCGGCTTCGCGACGATGCTCTTCAATGATGGCAACATTATTTTCTGCCTTGCGTAACTTCTCGGCGGTCTGTTCACGGTCAGCGAGCTTTTCTTGCAGCATAGTACGTTTTTCCTGTAATTGGAGCTGCTTGTTTTTACGTTCATTACCCTGAATACGTAACTGGTTAAATGCCTCGTTGCGCTCGTTCATCCTATCAGCAAGCGATTGCAAAGGCTCAATCTCGGCGATTCTGCGCTGAAGGTCTGTCTGCTTTTGTATATATTGATCGCGAGCCTTGCTCAGTTTTTTCCCCTCAAGAACGATTAAATCATAGCGCGTGACTCTTTGTATCAATTCGTCACGCTGCTTCTCCAACTCGACCTGCTGATCAACCAGAGGAGCCAGGAAGACAATTTCCTGTCGTGCAGCAGCTACTTCTTGCAGGCGTCCCTTGAGATTTTGAATTTTTTCCTGAATGGTTGCCAGAGCGTTGTTAAATTGCCCTTGTCGATCGCGGAGCGTATTACGCAATCTCTCGTCCTGGCGCAAACGCTTCAGTGCTTCGCTGGCCAGTTGATATTGCTTATGATGTTCCTGGCTCGCCAATACAATCTGTTGTGCGGTGCGAGCATTCTGCAAAAGTTGTTCGTGATTTTGCAACGTCTTCTGCTCATATGCATACGTTGCGCGGCTCTGCTCATAATACTGACGGAGTTGTTCTAGCTGATTGGCCTGTTCGGTCAAAAACGTTGCGCGTGCACGATGTTGAATAATTTGCTGAGTCCAGAGCGCATTCTGTTGTGTCTGTTGGTCGTCAACCAGGCGTGCCTCTTTGAGTTGGGAACGCCATGCCTCCAGATCACGCGTTTCATATTCCAGGCGGCGAATCTCGTTCTGCTGCTCCAGGGCCTGCTCTTTATATAACCTCTGTGAGTCAAGCAGGTAATCGGCGGCAACTTTGTAATCTTCTATTTGAAGCAAGGTATCAAAGGTCTGTTTCCGTTTACTGGCTACTTCGAGAAAGATTGAGGTGAAGGTACCCTGGGGAACGCCGAGTGCATCTCTAAAGAGGGAGTCGAGCGGGCGTTCACGATCAATACCGAAGAGATCGTGAAGTTTATCCAGCACATCTGCCCGCTGATCAACACTCAAATCGGCTTCAGCATCATAAATAAACCAGCGAGAACCGGAGCCGCAGCGCCGCTCAACCGTATAGGGGCGGTCATCGCTACCGATCATGTGGACTGCTATCTTGCCATATTTCTCACCTTCGCGTACAAACTGATCCTGTTTGTAGGGAAGGTAATCAAAAAGGGCAAAACCGATCGCTTCAACCAGCGTCGTTTTGCCCGCGCCATTCGCGCCACAGATAGCCGTCGTACCACGACGAAAATCAACTGCGATGTGGCGATAACTCTTGATATTCTCCAACTCGATCCGTGTAATGAGCATGGTAGTATAAAGCCTTCCCAGCACAAGGGCAATTTTGACCTTCTCACATCTATTGCATGTATTCCCCATATAAGGGAAATAAAATAATGAGTCGACCAGTGATGCGTTCATCTACTCGGTTTTGAGGGTACAGCAATAGCGATCCAAAGATTCTCTCCCACTTCGCTATTCTCCTCGTGTGGACTTAAAACGGAAATCCCCAGGGCATTATAACACGAGAGTGAAGAGCAAATGTTCTTTTTGGCGGGAGGCATCCCCCAATTGGATGAAGGACACTACATCCGGGCTGGCTGACATTTTTCTATGGCTTCTTCCAACTGTTTATAGCGTTCGTCAGCTTTGTCGCCTTCCCACGTCTCACGTAGCTGCAACAGAGCTGGATACAAACTTTGGCGTATCCTATCAGCCTCATCTGTCAACGTGGTGCCTAACCAACCGGCAGTCAGATCGTTAAAGAGAGGTTCAATCATACGCAGATCATTCCGCAGAGCGAGTCCTATCATGGCCTCCCCTCTAACAATTCCCGCCTCATCAGCCAGTCGTGCAATCAGAGCTTCACGAATAGGAGGAGTGTTGGCCTTAATCTGTGTTCCCAGGCCAAACGTGGCCCAATCGCGTATATAGTACGCATCCGGGTCTTCGGAGAGTTCAATCAAGGTTTGGATTGCCAGTTCGTCTTCATGGTCCAGCAGGCCAAAGACTACACCCTCGCGCACATCCTCATCAGGATGCTTCTTGAGCCGCACAAGTGGCTCAATCGCGCGTGGATCATGGCGATGCCCTAGAGCTATCCCGATAGATTTGAGCACTTCTGGTTCTCGCTCCTGTTCAAGCATACCAAGAAGGATTGCCAGGGTTTCTTCGTGAAATTTGGGATCAGGAGTGCCCAACTGGCCGAGAATATCGGCTCCTACACGCCGCTCATATGTATCTGAGGAGGTACAAAGCTGACGGGCGTGCTCGAAAACGTCGAGAGTGCCTCGGAGTTGTAGTTCGCTGATTGCCAGATAGGAGGCGTCTTCATCTGTTCTGTTTAGAGAAACGTGAAATAGTTCTTTTTTCGTGCGGATATCGGTATATTGCTCATCAGATATATCTTCGTTCATTTTCCCCTCTATGTTTTTAATATTGCATATTTTTGTATACATTCCATGTATCATTTTGATAATGAAGAATGGTTCCTTCATCACCAACCGCCCATACATTGTGGGCAGAGAGAACAAAGAGTCCACGAAGTACGGGTACAGGGGGCATCTTATCGCTTATAAGTATCCACTTTCCCTTTATATAATGAAGAATGACACCAACCGGTCTGCTTTGAGAACTGCCATTAGAGAAAGGTAACGTAGTTTCTCCTACTATCCATCCTTCAGTGGAAGATACCATTTTGATAGAAGACAAGCTCATAAAGGAGTCAAGTATAGTATTTTTTGTTGTCTTCCACTGGCTCCCATCATAATGGAGAATAACAGGGTTACGCTGGCTACTATCACCAATAGCCCATCCATCTAGTGAGGATATCATTGCAAGGCTTTTCAAATTCACAGACTGAGCAGCTTGATTTCGGGAATTTAGTTGTAATATTACAACAATACTTGCGAGTAGAACAGCCAGAACAAGGAAAATTAATACAAATCGTTTCTTGAGCATTAGCCATCTCTCCCTTTGGCTTACAAGTTTCCCATAAACCCCTGATCAGGATGTGTTCACAGATCTATAAGTGCATTCTCGATTGACTGAGAGTATGTTGATACAAGAACCTGCAAGGCTTCATGAGTGATATGATTACTTAACCATGTTAGAAACTGTTGTTGTTGTATATATGCTGCCGCAACTACGGGTACAGGCGGTTATACAAAATCATAGGGAGTTGTATCATAGCTAGGTCCTTCAATCGCTTGAAGTATACAATATAAATGAGCAACTCGAAAGATCTGGCTAACCTGTCCTTTGGCAAGTGAAAAGGCTATTGCATCCCATTCCATAGGCATTTGTCCCTGTGTCACCCAACCAAGATCTCCACCTTGCTTTTTATATTGTTCAGGATCAACCGAATATTGTTGAGCTAATTGGGAGAAAGAAACACCAGAGTGAATTTGAAGTTGTATTCGTTGTGCGAGTGACTCATTGCCAACCATAATCTCATGGGCGTGTATACGTGGCGCTGATCGTGCAAAGAGAAAAGGATGATTCTCGTAAAATTGATGAGATTTTGATGAGGAAATACTAGAGAGTGGAGCAATGAGCTTCATGAGGGCATTAGTACTTAAGCCTCCATGAATTTTGATTGGCGAGCAAGTTCAATACGATCAAAGAGAGCATAAAATGCGTAATCATCAATTTCCCTTCTTTGCACAGCGGTATTGAGATAATTTCCTTGTTGTAGTAGAGACTGCGCCTTTGTGAGTTCAATATCAGTTATTTGACTGTTAGTGATTGAGGTATTGGCAAAGACAAGAACAGGCATATTTTTACTCTTTGAAATTGTTGTGCTTATCTCTTCTCTCGCATTGCTAAATGGCTTCTGGGTAGCTGCCACCGAGAAGAACTGAGTTTCGTTAATAATAGAATAGCAATCCGAGAAGAAATTTCCCCACAAATGCACCTTCTACTTATCCCTACTATAGCCTTTGATTAAGCTTGAGATGGAGGCGAACGCTGTTACTAAAATATCTCACTTACAAACGTGCTCGTATCCAAGCCACAATATCATTATCCATCAGCGAGCGGTCAGCCTCCAACTCACTATCATGCGCATAACCGGGATAGCTCTTCCATGTTTTATCGCTACTCGCCAACGCATCATAAAATTTACGCGTCCCAGTAATCAGCACAGACTTATCTTCTTCGGCCTGCAATATCAGAGCAGGCAAGGTTATACTTTTCGCCAGCTTCATGACTGCCAGACGCATCTGGAGAATCTGCACGAGGAACGAGGAAGTCTGCGTTCGCCGCCAGAAGGTATCGGCCTGTAACATCTGGATTGCTTCCGGATTGGTGGTCATTGCCTCGTGTCCACCCGCCACCTGCCAGGCACGACGGGATTTGCGCATACCACCAAATAGAATTCTTAATGTGGTCATAACGGGCAAACGCGAGGAATCTTCTATCCAGGGATTGAGGAAGAGTGCACCAGCAAGAAGATCAGCATGCTTTGCAGCAATATGTGCGGTGAATATACCACCCATACTGTGACCAAGCAGGTAGATACGCCCCAGGGGATGACGTTTATGCAACTCGTTAATAATAGCGGCTGTATCTTCCACAAAAAGATGATAGCTGTCGATATGGCCTGCGAGACCTTCTGAGCGCCCAAAACCACGATGATCCATTGTGTAGACGTTTAACCCACGCGCTGCCAGTTCGTTACCCATATCAATGAACCAGCCGCTATGAGCGCCCAGGCCATGCAGGATGAGCAAGACATCGTTGCTTTCTGTCAGCCAACTACGCAGAAAGATCTTACTCGTATCAGCTAGAGTGAACATTTCGGTGGAGACATTGACAGTTTCCGAGGTCTGTCCTTGACCCCAATCTCCCACAGCATCGGGTTGATAACGCATAACGTATTCTCCTTACAATTCTTCGTCGGATCTCTGAGCGTTGTGGTTCGGTTGGGAAGATGAGCGCCGACTGGCCTGCTTACGTAAGAATTCATCGCGAGCTTTTTCTTCGGCGACGATATCGGCGACTTCATCCGCCATTGTTTGGCTCCCGTCATCACCGTGGCGCTCATAGCCACCGTCGAGTATTTCGCGGGCGCGTCCACCGGATTCAGAATGGCCGATGATACCATGCTCCTCCAAAAGATCGATCAGGCGAGCGGCACGGGAATAGCCGATGCGCAGACGACGTTGCAAAAGCGAGATCGAAGCACGACCATAGTCACGTACAATCTCCTCAGCTTTATCTAACAAATCATCATCCAGCTCAAAATCGTCTGATGCAGGCTCGTCTTTGATCTCCCAACCGGGTTCAACAGCGGTAAGAATAGGTGCTGGATCGGGATCATCTCCCTCGCTAACAATCCGGGCATGATCAATAATCTGTTGTTGCCAATAGTGAACCAGGCTCTCCGCTTCCTCATCAGCCAGGAAAGAGCATTGGATACGCTCAGGGCGACCAGCATCAGCAGGAAGGTAGAGCATATCACCACGACCGAGCAGGCGTTCCGCACCACCCATATCGATAATTGTCCGCGAGTCGACGGAGGAACTGACCATAAAAGAGATACGTGTTGGAATGTTCGCCTTGATCAGGCCAGTGATTACGTCAACAGAAGGGACGCTGCGTGGCGATCACAAGATGAATACCAGTCGCACGCGCCAGTTGAGCCAGGCGGCAGATCATGCCTTCGACTTCCTCTGGGGCTGCCATCATCAGGTCGGCAAGTTCATCGATAATGATCACAATTGCGGGCAGGTTATTTAAAGAGGTATCGCCCTTCGCGATCTTCTCCAGGCGGAGTTTACGATAACCATCGAGATTACGCACATTCAATTGGGAGAAGAGGCGATAGCGACGCTCCATTTCAGTGATCGCATTTTTGAGTAGTGGCACCACTCTATCGACTTCAGTAACGACAGGTGAGAGCAGGTGAGGTATACCATTGTACATATTCAGTTCGACCATTTTTGGGTCGACCATCAGCATGCGTACATCGTCAGGTGTTGCTTGAGTTAAGATACTAGCAATTATAGTATTTATGCATACACTTTTCCCAGCTCCAGTCGCGCCAGCGATCAACAAATGCGGCATACGTGCAAGATCACCGACACGTACAAGGCCACCGACATCTTTGCCGAGTGCAATGGATAACTTTGATTTAGCCCTGGATGCCAGGTATTCTTTACTTTCCAGCACTTCGCGCAGGGTTACAAGGCGGCTATTCTTATTAGGAATTTCGACACCGACATAGGGGCGTCCTGGTACAGGGGCTTCCATGCGGATGTTTTTAGCTTCCAATACCAGGGCAAGATCGTTCTGCAAAGCCATAATGCGGCTTACTCTTGTACGCACCTCGTAGATAATATTGCCGGCAGCATCTTTCACAGGGACCATCTTGCCCGTCTTCTCGTCCAGCTTCATCTCAGGCTTGCCGGTTGGGCGAATGCCAAAACGGATAATGGTTGGACCAATACTGATGTCTTCGGGTCGGACCTCGGCATCAACGCGAAAACTGCGTAGCGTCTCTTGAATCGTTCTTGCCAGAGTTGAGGTGTCATCGCCAAGCAACTGCATCTTGACTTCCTCTGGATTGTTCAGGAGTGATGTATCCGGCACTTTCCAGGGTGAAACAAGATTTGGCATATTGGCAGGGGCGGGTTGAGATTTCGCAGCTTTGACAAGGCGCGGATTAGGAGGAAGAGATTCCATCCTATCCACATTCTTTGCGGGCTTTAAAATCAATTTGTGAGCATCTGCCTCTTCATCAAACGGCAAGGCTTGCTGATTAGCATTGCGTACTGGTTGGGAAGCGTTCGCTCCATCAATCTCTCGTGGAGCACGTGGTCCACGCGGCACCGTGCCAACCTGGGTCTTAAGAATATTGATATCGTTAAGAGAATCGTCTTCGGGAAAATCAGCCTCAAACGCAACGGTAGCATCTTCATCCTCAAAATTGATATCATCCTCATCCTCATCCTCAAGTGGACGCTTGCGAGAACGACCTGTTGCTTGTGTTCCCTGGCGGCTGGATGGTGATGAAGAGGCGTTGCCAACATAACGGCTGTATTGTGGGCGCTGCCCTAGATAGGGCGAAGGTGCAGGCATCTTGCTAGCATCTGCTCTAGGATTATCAGCAATTAGACGTTGCAGAAAGCGCGTAAACATCAAGACATGTCCAAAGCGAATGCGGAAGGTAAGAATTGCAACCACAATGAGCAGGCCAAGCAAAACGACATGCCCAACGAGAGGAGACCAACCCAGCAAAGGATAGACCAGCAATTCCTCCAGGATGCCAACTGACCCAAAACTCAGGCGACTCTCAGCCAGTAAGAGGAGCCAGAGCACTCCCAGCCCTACAACAGTACGCCATGTCATAATACGTTGATTGCGTATTCCCTCGATCAAGTGAATAAGAGCGAAGGCAATCAAGCCAATAGAAAGAGGGTAAGCACCCCACCCACAGAAGTCAAGCAAAAATTTATTTAAAGGGCCAAGCAGGCGTGAGGTATGGAAAATAGTGAGTGCTCCAAACAGAAGCAAAGAAAGAATAAGTAGAATGATACCAAAGAAGCGTTGTTGGTGATGCGGCTGCATGGAACTCCATTTGCGCAGCATCCATTGCGTAAATTGTATATCTTTAGTATTATCTGATGCTGATGAAATAGATGGCGCTGCGGGCCGTTTACTTTTCCTGGCACCACCTTGTTTGCTGCGTGCAGATTGTTTCGGCGAGGATGAACGACGAGTACCCTGCTTGACAGAAGAGGCATTAGAACGCTGTTCTACCTGCACGCTCTGCACTCCTGGCCCAAAATCACCTGCGGCACTACTCACGCGAGAGGAGCCCTTCTCGACATTTGGCACAACGCGTGCACGCGGTTGATCCTGGCGCTTCGCTGTATTTTTTTGATTACTACCTGCCATACCGTTTCCTCTCTGTTTACACGACAGCGGAGATACCCGTATGATAGCGCAGATGTTCCAAAGAAGCAATAGTACCGAAGCACCTACATGTGTACTGGTCTATCAAACGTCATTGCCCTCGGCGGAGTTGCCAATTATGTCCATACAACGAGGATAGTGCAGGAGAAGATCTTCCTGGAGAAAGAATACCTGATCGAATTGGGAATTGCAAGGTGGATGGTGGGGTGAAGCGTGTCCATGCGTGCCCTGATAAAGGGAAAATGAAATTTGATGGAGGATGACGCGGGAAGATGATATTGTGAATTCGGGATCTTTTGGGGTACACGGTATACACGCTTGTAGTTTCGCTGTAGAGGCCCGATTGATCGCGCCCACGGGTGTATGATGCATTATAGCACTACACCCGTGGGCGCGATCAATCGGGCCTCTACATTTATACTTCCATCACGACTGGTATGATCATGGGACGACGATGAGTCTTCTCGTAAAGGAATTCGCTGAGGGTATACTTGATCTTGTCTTTGGCAAACGCCCAATCTGACGTGTGACCTTTCATGCCATGATCGTTCAGATCAGCAAACGCTTCAAGGACGCGGATACGAGCGCTCTCAAGCAATTCCTCTGCATCGCGCATGTAGACAAAACCGCGTGAGACGATATCAGGTCCAGCGATTGGTTGCCCGGTTTCTTTATCTACGGTCAACACAGCCATCAGGATACCATCTTGTGAGAGGACCTTGCGATCACGCAATACGATCTGGCCCACATCGCCGACGCTCAATCCGTCGACAAACACGTTACCACTACTGAGATGTCCGACAGTTTTGATAGTATCGGTAGTCACTTCAATCACGTCCCCGTCTTCTGCGACGATGATGTTCTCATCCGGGATACCGAGAGAGTATCCAAGTTTGGCATGAAGCACCAGTTGCCGATATTCACCATGAACGGGAATGAAAAACTTCGGTCGTATCAGGCTCAGCATAAGTTTCAGTTCTTCCTGAGCGCCGTGACCAGAGACGTGAACGTTAGAGATGCCCTGATAAAACACCTCTGCGCCCTGACGGAACAGATTATTGATCGTGCGATGGACCATTTTCTCGTTGCCCGGTACAGGCGTAGCTGAGAGGATTACGGTATCGCCGCGCTGGATACGAATCAAACGATGATCCTGATTGGCGATACGGGTTAGAGCCGAAGTTGGTTCGCCCTGGCTACCAGTACAGATGATCACAACCTGCTCAGGTCGAAATTTGTTGATATCCTCAGCACGAATGAGCATTCCGGGCGGAATATCCAGGTAGCCAAGCTCCATAGCCATTTGCACATTGTTCACCATACTGCGTCCAACCAGAGCGATGAAGCGATCATAGCGAGAAGCAGTGTCAGCAACCTGCTGCACCCGAGAGATGAGTGAAGCAAACGTTGCGAGCATAATGCGGCCAGGGGCATTGGCAAAAATTTTATCAAACAAATCGTTGATGACACGTTCAGAAGGAGTGTAGCCGGGCAATTCGATACGTGTACTATCGCCCATCATGAGCAAGACACCTTCATTGCCCAGGCTACCAAGCTTTCCAAAGTCAGCCGGCTTGCCGTCGATCGGTGTGTAGTCAAACTTATAGTCACCCGTGTGGATTATGATGCCAAGGGGTGTACGTATAGCAAGGCCAACGGCATCAGGGATACTATGGTTAACACGGAAGAACTCAATAACACTACTACCAAGTTTCAACTCGTCACCGGGAGTAATCACATTGACGGTTGCTTTGTCGAGTAATCTGTGCTCTTTAAGTTTGACTTAAATCAAGCCTTGTGTGAGGCGTGTTGCAAAAACTGGTGGAAAATCAAGCATTGGAAGGATATAAGGAAGGGCTCCAACGTGATCTTCATGGCCGTGAGTAATGAGGATACCGCGTATACGAGACTTCTTATCAGCGAGATAGTTAGTATCAGGGATAACGAGGTCAACTCCATACATCTCATCATCGGGAAACATCACTCCAACATCAATAATGAGAATTTCTTCGCCGTACTCAAGAACCATCATATTCTTTCCAACTTCTCCCAGGCCACCTAGAGGGATAAGTCGAACTTTTCCTGTTGTCAAGGTATAAAAAACCTCCTACTGCATTCTAGAATGCAGCTCATACACTAAAAAACATTTTATTTTTATCTATCGCCACTCCTATTACTCTCGATAGGAGTAAAAGCCATGTTTATATTTATCGTCACTCCTGCTTCTTCTCACAGGAGTAGAAACCGAAATAAGTTAAACTAATCCATTTAATATTATACCATAGAGGCTATCAAAATACAAACATGCTCATTGCACTTGATTTGCAGAGGTTATAGAACCATTAAACCAGGCAAGAGAACAGCTAGAAAATGCCTATTTGGAAAAAGATAGCGTCCAATCAATATTAATGATAGCATTGTAAACAATAATTCTATTATACTAGAACAAAGAGGCTTCCTTCTTTATGCCCAAAGATCATTACATTTCAATGAATATGTATCTGAGCCACCAATGAGGCTCCAGTATACGCATTCATTGAAATGTACTGTACGGAGCTAAGCGATAACATGCGTGGCACGTAAGATCGCAAAGATGACGATGAGCAATACAATCAGTACTGCGACGCCAATAATAAAATAGAGGTTTCTGCGTCCAAGGGTTATTTTGCCGGTGGGCGAGGATCTGCGTAGACGTTCTCGTTCCTCTTCCAGACGTTGTTTGCGGCGTTCGATACGTTTCTTGCGCTGGTCCTGGGGAGTGGCGCGTTGATTTTCGCTATATGGACCAGTGCCCATATGCTGCATACGTCGGCGCATATCGCGATTATAACTCTCAGCCTGTTGCTGAGAAGGATTACTGGCGGCAGGAGGTGGCTTAGGCGCGGTCGATTTCGCTCCGGGTACAGCGGTACCACCGACCTGGGTTCGATTTCCCCTATTAGCGCTCTTTTTGGATGATGATTTTGGTTGTGCTGCTTTTGGCGTAGCCACGACTGGCCGTTCTGGAGTATTTTCTTTTGCCATTATGCTATTCCTTTTTACATATCTTTGAGCATATTACGGGCAATTTCTTCTGCTCTTTTTTTATCATCAGGAGCAAGTTCGCCATCGATCACCCGACTAAGAAGTGCGTCTTTGATAGGGCGAAGCCATGGGCCAGGGCTACGCCCAAACATTACCATCAGTTCATTCCCATCAAGTGGACTTTTCAACGGAACTCGTTCGGCCTCTTCTTTCAGATGCTGACAGCGTTCGGCAAGTTCCGAAACCCGGGCCTCGGCCCGTGCGACTCTGTCTACGCGATAGCTGGTAATATCAGCGTTCGATAGATTCAGGAGGTCTGCAAGGCTATCGCCCGTATCAAGCATTAAGCGGCGAACGGCACCATCAGTCCATTCAGATGTATAGGCATTGGCACGCATATGTAAGCGAACGATACGTGAGACACTTTCAATAAAGTCGCGGTCAAAGTGCAGGCGTTTGAGAATGTCACGGGCCATGTAAGCGCCAACATCCTCATGAGCAAAGAAATGAACCTCGTTATCCTTGACACTTTTTGTACGAGGTTTGGCGATATCGTGTAGAAGGGCGCTCCAACGTGTAGTCAAACGAGGTGCGGACCGCTCAACGACACGTAGCACGTGAGCATAAACATCTTTGGAAGCGGGCGCACGGGGAGTTGGCTGCTGGCTTACTCCACGCAGTTCCAATACTTCTGGAATAATGAAAGGCATTAAACCTAGTTCCACAAGCAGGTCAAGACCTTTGGAGGGATGCGTTGAAAGCAGCAATTTATTCATTTCGTCGCGGATACGTTCGCGGCTAATTTTTTGCAGTTTGCTTGCCTGTCGCTCAATAGAATGATATGTCTCTGTTTCAAGAGTAAAGTCGAGTTGAGCGGCAAAGCGTACGGCGCGGAGCAGGCGCAAAGGATCTTCATCGAAGCGTTTGTCTGGCTCGTTGCCAACGGCACGCAAAATATGGGCTTCAAGGTCTTGCCGTCCATTAAATGGATCAATAATGTGCCCATTGAGGAGATCACGTGCCATCGCATTAATCGTGAAGTCACGGCGACGCAGATCTTCCATTAGATCATTCCCAAAACAGACTTCAGGTTTACGCGATTCTGGATTGTAGCGTTCGGTGCGAAAAGTTGTAATCTCGACAATATTGGACTCGTAGAGGAGACGCACCGTACCAAAGCGCTCACCAACAAGCACGACTGCATTGGGACGTGTTGGGGCTACCAGGCGCTTGATTTCATCTGGATGAGCATCAGTTGCCAGATCCGCATCGGCGGACTGCCCGCGATGGAGCAGCACATCGCGTACAGTCCCACCTACCATATAAAGTTGTTTGTGCTGTGCATGAAAATCCTGCGCCAGCCGTATGATAATATCTAACATGCTAAAATCTATGTATCCGCTTCGTTGTATCGTAAGTTCCAAATCAAGTTCCTGATTGATAAAATAGAGCAAGATTCAGTGCTGACAGTTTCTCTGGAATGCCCATCTTGCAATGGAACTATTGTATCATGTTCTGCCAGTTCCTATAAAGAGGGAAAGCACGAAAAATGGAGGAAAATAATGATCCAGATTAAAGATGTAATCACATGGGTATCGTAAACGTGGCCTCTACAAGGTGTGAGGTAATGAATCCAACCATGTTTTTGCCTTGCTTGCGAATGGATGATTACTTGTTCCTCTAGCATCCAAAAAGGCTGTAAGGGTCCTGGTACCATGCTCCAGTTCTGCACACATATTTTGCTCCTCGGCAACATGCAGAGCTGCAAGAATATTCTCAAATTCCAGCTCCAACGCATCATAATCATTTTTATATTTTTCTATATACTCAACAAAATACGTAACGAAGCGTTTGTAGACGAAAGGGTTATCCAGGTGGGTCAGAGCATAATCAGAGATTGTCTGATGTAAGGTATAGCGATCGGGCCCACTACTTTCCAGAATGCCGACATCGCTCAGAACATCGAGGAACTCAACAGGTTGAGCCGATACTACTTCAGCGGCTTTCTCGGAGAAACTATTTGGTTTCGCGGGAAAAACGGCAAGCGAATGTAAAGTAGCTCTTGTCGGTGCGTCAAGCACCTGATCACTCACAGCAATCACTGATTTTAGAGAGAGCGAAGCGCCTTGCTTTAGACTGGGATGGCGTTCTACCAGTGCATATGGTTCATTCAATTGTAGCCGTTCATGCATATTTTTCAAGCGTTCAAGGGCTGCTTTGATACGACGAGGTTGATGGCTATGACCCTGTACGCGTAAATATCTGCCCATAAGGGTCAGTGCAAGCGGAAGTCCTCCTACAGAATGCGCCAGTTGGCGAATGGTTGCTGCTTCATGAACAACCACATCTGGAGCCAGGCGAGTCAAGAGAGCAACGCTATCATCCTCACTTAATTCATGTACAACAGTTGCCCCATTGCCTGCAAAGTGGAGAGCGATCTGTGGAAAACGCGTTGTGACCAGGTAAGCACAATTGGAACCACCAACTTTGCAGAGCAATGCATCTTCAATATTCCATACATCATCGATTACCAATAGAAAGCGGCGTGAACCAATGAAAGAATGAATAGCTGCGATCCAGGCTTCACAGGACATGTCAGGTAAATCATGTGAGGAAATATGCAGCAATCCCCCCCAGCGTCCCAATTGACCCAATATATGAGGATGTGGTCCTAGAGAAGCCCATAATACTCCATCATAAAAGTGTGAGCGAATATCAGCATCATATGACAACTGCGTAGCCAGCGCAGTCTTTCCCACACCGGGCAAACCATTAAGAGCTGTCAAAGCCACATCGCCGCCAGCCAGTAAACGCTGCTTCAATTCATTCAACAAAATATCACGTCCAACCAGACCATCACTAAGCGTAATAGGAAGAGGGACCATGGGATCATAAATCTGAGCGGGCACAGCTAAAGAAGGAAGTGCAATATGAGTAGTAGTATCCCTACCAGAATGCTGTCCTTCCCTGGAAGCATCTTTCTCCCGCACCAGACCTAACTCATATGTACTTTTACCGAAGAGCACACACAGCTTTTCACGAAAATAGGGATAGGGAAATGACAGGCCACGTTCCCAACGTCCGATGGTCGCTGGATCAGTGCCAATCTCCATAGCAACTTTTGCTTGTGACCAACCGCGCAACTCGCGTTCATGCTTCAAATGTTGATTTGGCTTCATAACCCTCTTTCCAGCCAGATGGATGGATTGGATGGACAATCACGCATTCTGAGAGTAGCAACAATCACCTTTTACAGCATAGCATGTTGTTTTGTCTGACTGGCACCAGGTGATGGGTACTCCATGTCCCAAAGTTGTCGTCCAGTTGTTACTTACTTGATATTGTAACAGACTGCCACTATCATGCATACTTTTAGAGGACTGTTATAGTAAATTAGGTGTAGTTACTACCATTAATTCGAGAGGAATGCTGAGGGGGAACCTGATGAGCAAGTTAGTGATGGTTATTGACGACTCTCCCACGGTAAGGAAAATTGTCGAGGTAAGTTTGCGTAGAGAAGGGATAGAAGTCGTTAGTTTTCCAGATGGAATAGAAGCGCTACGAGCCGTTACCAACCATCAGATGGAGCGTGTTCCTGATCTGGTGGTATTAGATATCGACCTGCCAAAGATGAATGGCTATGAGATCGCGCGTTATTTGAGATCAAAACCGCAGTGGAGCCGCACAGTTATTGTCATTCTTTCACGGCATGATGGTGTGATAGATCGTCTCAAAGCCCGTTTAGCAGGAACGCAGGCATATCTTACTAAACCCTTCACCACCCAGATGATCGTAGATGTTGTCAATAACAACCTTGGTTTATCTATTCCTCCTTCGCAAGCGATATCATAACACTGCTTTCTTGCTTCCTGGCATCCATATTTTTCATGTGCTGGTCGGAATTATATCGAAGCATACGTGTAAGAAGCTATAGTAGCTCACAAAATGGTTCGATGCCATCTTCATCCGACCAGGCTAGCAGTTAGCCACGCCTTCATACAATCAATTCCAGAAATCCATCCTCCATTCAGGCTAATTTCTATTGACTAACTTGTTTATTCTGGTATACTTAACTAGAAAATACGTTCTAAAAAACTAGGATGGAGGAAACCGATGGAAACAACAAAGACCAGGAAGCCGGTGGGACCTGCCGAATACGATGTCGAAGACGACGACGAACTTTACGTTACTCGCATGCCTAGCAGCACCCGCCGCTACAGATCGGCTCCGCCTGTGCAGCCCAGCACTGAACCTGACACACAAGGTGGAGTATTGATTTAACGGCGGCGTTCAAGTTTAAGTCCGAAGCGTACCAGTGGTATTGCGTCAAGTGCAATTACAGCTCCTGGGGTAAACACGAAGAGATCAGTGGGTCGGTTTCCTTTTGTAGCTATTCTGGTCGGGGTGGTTATTACGATTGTTCTGTTTATGAGTCTGAGCTTGTTGGGGTCCTGGTGGCACACGTATCAAGATGATCTGCATTATGGTCGTCCGCGTACGTCTCAGATTGACGCCGTGGTGGGTCATGGGGATAGTGCTATTAATAAAACACATTTTATCTTCCTTAATTTGAACAGGCACGTGGAAATAATTGAGATTCCAGGTGGAGATGCAACACACATGCGTGTCTTTATGGGGCCGGTTCTTTTTGGTGATGGGCAGGATCTGACTCCAGTTACAGGGGAGATACGCGATGTGAATGGAGATGGCAAGCCTGATCTGATTGTCCATATTCTCAATGAGCAGATTGTGTTTTTGAATGATGGCACAACTTTTCATCCACAATGATAAAGAGCTGGGACATAGGCATTTAAGGGCCACACGGGCTTGTAAACGGTACCCTACACCAGTGGGTATCCTTCCAAGGAGGGTGAGTCCACTAGATGCCTCTCACTGTCACTTTTCGAGAAGCTAAGAGTGTTCTCTCTCCAACGCCTTGCGATCCCAATGCGCAAGGGTCGCAGCAGCGTCATAGGTGCTCTGGCAAAAGTCCAGGATCATCTGATCGGGTGAATTGGCTTTGCGTACATCATCATACATCAGAAAAAATTCGGACATGTCAGTACTGTAAAAGGCTTCAGATGGGCGTATGATCGCAGTCTTTAAGCCATCAGGTTCAGGCGCGGCATAAGCATAAAAGGCGGGGCCATTGATCTTACCACCACCAGGCCAGAAGCCACAACTGATCACTTCATGCGAATAGCCTTCGCGTGTAATGGGATCTGCACCTTTGCGTTCAGGAGCACGACGCCCTGAGAAACGCGTGACCGCCAGATCGCAAGCTCCCCAGAAAAAATGGACCGGGCTATTCTTTCCGATAAAATCGGAGCGAAATTCTTTGAAGACGCGGTCAACCTGCACCAGAATACGCCAGAATCGATTGACATAATCTGCATCGTAAGAGGCGTCACGATTATTGACATCACATCGAATGGGATTGGCGACCTCACTGGGAAGCGTGTTGATTGTCACTTCAATGTTCTGAGCGTGTAGCAATCCCATGAATTCGTGATAGAAATCGGCCACCGAGCGGGGTATGAGGGGCATTGTACGCGTGATACCTTTGCTAGTGAAGAGAAAGAGCTGGTGGTCGATGAAGTCAAAAGTGATCTCGAAGGTATCTCTCCCAGAGGGGATTGGTCCGGTGGTCATGCCGCGCGAGGTGACATAGAGCGCTGTCTGCCACCAGTGGTTGATGTAGGGGTGAAGTTCGAGTTTGACCTTGCCTACAATCTGCATCCACATGTGCAGTGTACGGTATGTATCTTGCCACTCCTCCAACGGCAAAGCGGGCCAGAATTGCTCACGTTCAGCCTGGCTGAGTGGTGGAAGTATTGTCCTGGTCATGTTCTACCTTCTTTGAAAAGAAACTATGCAACGGGCAAATAGTGCTTTGTTGTACAAATTCCTGTTACCATTGTACAAGATATCCTGAGTATTGTGGCTTCTTGAAAAGGGAAAAGGTTTATTCATCTGCTTTCTGTATGTTCATTAAAGCGATCTCATCAATTGTTTGCCCCATTATTTTAAAGGTAAAGCCTCCGGGAAGCGGGTGCTGTTTTCCGCGAGCCCAATCGCCTGTAATAGCACGCTTTATGCGTTCGGCTGTAAGTGTACGCGCGAAGTAGTCATTTTCCTCTGGATTACCCGGTTCGATGAGAATAAACTTGCGGCTAGAGTCCGTCTCCTGATTTAGTTCTAACACAGCGTGGGCTGTTGTACCGCTGCCAGCAAACGGATCAAGCACAATGCCATTGAGAGGACACCATAGATGGATAATTTTTTTGATGAGCATCAATGGTTTGGGGGTCGAAATCTCTATCTCGATTGATGCCACCCATGATCGCTTTAAGCAGCCTTGAGCCATCCTGCGAGTGTCCACTCTGCTCGTGTTCCCAGGATTGGCTGCCTATCTCCAGTACATCCTTATAATCTTCCTCCGTAAAAAAGGTCATAGGGACGCGCCCTTGTTTGACGTGATTGAGATAACGTTTTGTTCTGGGCCTACCTTTGCCACCATCCATAAAATATAAAAAAGGCCATGCTCCCTGCTGGTATCTCTCTTGAGCTTTCCTTTTCGCTTCCTCCAGGTCGCCATCAATAACCAGCATTTTAGCTGTGCGGCGGCTGTCCGATTGTTCAATATAAGGACTTCCCCATTCCTCAAGCCAGGACTTCATATTCAATTTTTTATTTCGCCAACACGCTCCCGGTGGTGGATAATGCATCTCGCCTGTAAATGGGCTCTGGATCGCATAATCATCTTTTTCAGCCCATGTTTTGGCGCTCGGATTATCGCTGGCCCACACTCCCTGCGGGTCATTGTCTGGGTTACGATAATACGCGTTCATTTGTCCTGTGCGCTCTAAGGGCCTGGTTTTAGCGTTCTTCTCTTCTTTAGCATAGACCAGAACATATTCAGTTGCCGGTGACAAATGTTTCGAGTCATTGGAGGGCGCGTATTTCTTCTCCCAATTTATAATTCCTAAGCGATTTTCCTCCCCAAAAATATCATCCATCAATATTCCCAGGCGAAAAAGCTCGCGCTCGTCAATTGAAATAGCGATGACGCCCGAATTTTTAAGCATTTGTTTCAGCATATGCAGGCGAGGGGCCATAAAATTGAGCCACTTTGTATGTCTTCCAGCGTCATCTGCAGCGACATATCCTGCCAGATCGTCAGGGTCGTTTAGCCAGCGATCATTATAACGAAAATCTTTTTTCCCTGTATTGTATGGAGGGTCGGCATAAATCAGATCTATGCGCCCCTTATAGGCATATAATGACGCGAGGATCGGCAGATTGTCGCCTTCGATAATAAAATTTTCCAGGCGGTGATGTCCATCTCCATGGGATACTTCTTCGACACTGCTTTCAGTTAAAACATATGGTTTTGTTTTTCTGAGGTGAGCAAGAATGGCTTCGTTGCTATTCCATTGCGTCTGTATGCCTTTTAGTTCTTGAAATTGCGTCATGCTATTACCTCATGGGATAAGATATTTGGTTCATTAAGAGTATGAGCACTTTGACTTTTTTGAGGAACATTGTACTGGTGACATAAGAAATACGAGGGAACTTCCAGATGGTTCACAAATTGTACTTTCAAGTCGTAGACAATGCGATATTTAGAGCGTAACCTGCTTAGAAGATTTGCGAGTGTATATGGTTGGAGCGGTCTGGAGAAGAGTCCACTACTCAGAAGCAGGAAAAGTACAATAAGAAAGCTGTAAATTTATTTTTCTTGTTCATTCACGTTTACTTCTATAGGAGAAACATCGAGAGGAGGGTAACATGGCAAACCAGAAACACCTGAGACAAATAAGATGTGGTAGCGCAAAATGGAATAGGTGGCGAGAAGAACATAGTACCGAGAGCATTGATCTCAGCGAAGCCGACCTCAACAACATTGACCTCAACGAAGCCATTCTCAGTGGAGCAGACTTCAGTAGAACGAATCTCAGCGGAGCCAACCTGAGTGGCGCTGATCTCAGCAACGCTAACTTCAGTAATACCAAGGCATGAAGAAGCCCATCTATAGCACTTTTTCTCTGCTATAGATGGGCTTCTCAAGCTGTTTCAACTGGGCGACAAGGGATTCGAACCCCTGACCTACTGCGTGTAAAGCAGCCGCTCTAACCAGCTGAGCTAGTCGCCCTTGTTTTAAGATAACGAAGGCGACCATTGACGGTCGCCAACACTATATCTTATCGGTGCCCTCGAGTGGACTCGAACCACCACGCCTCTCGGCACAGGCCCTCAACCTGCCGCGTATACCATTCCGCCACGAGGGCAAGTCTTAGCGCGTTACGCATGACAATATTACACCTACGTTAGTGGATTGTCAAGAGTTTGGATCGATGTCTTTCTCCCTCATTCGTGACCATTATTTTTCTCCATAGCGTAACGACTCAACAATCCCATTGGACGCACTTCAGCTCCAACCAGCTCGGACACCTTCTGCTGGATAGGATCAACAGGCGTAACAGGAGTTTCAGGTAATGGTCCGGGCCAACTCCCCGTGCTCGCTGTTTGCACCTCACTTACCATGCTGATAGGACGCAATCTGATCTTTCTGGGTAAAGCATCCGTATCGGCATAATGTTTCAGCAGTCCACCACCAGCCGACGGTGCAGAAGCTGCGACAGGTTGAGGTTGTACCTGAGATGCCCAGGATAATTGCTCCGTCTGCGGCACCAGGACAGGTGAGAATTCGTTGGCATATAATGCTGGTAATGGTGTCATATCTCGCGCGGTAAAGGTTGCTGATGGCTGTACAGCGTCACTGAAAGCAGGCAGCGTGGAAATACTCCAGCCAATTCTCATACCCCACAGAGCGATGAGGAGGGCCGCCAGGAGTCCTGAGAGGATTATAAAAGGTGATGCCGACGGCGTTGATACGACAGGTGCAGGCACGTTGACAGGAGTATGTGGCCTGGTGATGACTGGTGCCACAACGTTTCCCTGAATATGTACTTCTCGCGTGAGACCCATCAGAGCCGGTTTTGGCTTTACAGCATGGACCTGGATGTGCTGAATACGCACCGCATCAGGAGTGGGGATGGGCGTTGAGGTGGGGATGGGCGTTGGGGTCGGCGTTGGCAGGGGTGGAGCCTCTCCATGATAGCGTATCATCAGGTTCACGACTTTAATAGCCCATTGGTACGAACTGGAAGTACCAACATAGGGATAACAAATCGTATAGGCCGAAGTCAGGCCACGATCAACGTAACGACTACGGACAACATTAAACCAGTCGATGATACCCGCCGAATAGGATGAATAGATAGTATAGCCGTCAAAAGCGGCGGGATAGCCATAACTGCCACGCATGCTGCCCGGATTGCGATCAGCAAGGCCGACACCAGCGGCGCCATCGTTTGTCTCGGTCCACCATACAGCAAGGGCAAAAGCATCATCAATATTTGTCTGACGCGATGCCTGCTCAATCACCGCACCCGTTCCAACCATCGGGCTTCCCATATTGGCAAGGATAGAATCCACGGTTGCAGCAGGCAAGGTAGGAGGGCCAACCACATCACCACCTGCGGCTCTGGCTGGCAACTCGGAATGGGTCTGCCAAAAGAACGTTGTAGCGGCACCAAGTAAAATAATAAGGATAAAGCCAATTAAAGAAATTGTAGTCCGTACCTGTTTGCGCTCTATATGCTTACTCGCCATCATTCAAACCAATCTTAAATAATTTTTCGTTGTATTCATTGTAGCCGGAGAGCCAACGTTGACAGTTAGCACTGGGATCGACCAACCTATTACAGTGACACCATTGGATGCAGAAACGTTTTATAGAATAAACAGTTCACACGTCCTGATTTATAGATGCAAATTTTTTGCAACCATAGACACTTTTCTAAATTGTAACACGGTACGAAATTTTCAGGCCGAGGGCACGTGTTTAATAGGTAGTATGTCCCACAGAGGTATGCTATACTGGAATGCGCGTACCATACCAAAGCAGATGTAGAGAAAGATGAGGGGGTCAGTCATCAGCCAGCAAAGCGGCCAATGGAATTCACAAACGGGACAGTTAGACCGCCGCACCCTACTTCATAAGCGTTATCATATTCAAGGCGTCATCGGGCAAGGCGGTATGGGTGCAGTCTACCAGGCAAAAGATGTGAAGCGCCAGACAGTCTGTGCCATCAAGGAGATGAGTCTTTCGATGGTACCGGCGCATGAGCGCCAGCAGGCGATTCAGAACTTCAAGATCGAAGCGAAAATGCTCTGGGGGCTGAACCATCCCAATCTTCCAGCCTTCACTGGCTTCTTCAGTGAAGGCCAGAGGTACTACATGGTCATGGAGTACGTCGATGGCTCTACTCTTGAAGAGCTGCTGGAACGCAACGGCGGTCCCTTCTCTGAAAGACGCGTGCTCGGTTGGGCACGTCAGTTGTGTGATGTGCTTGAGTACCTGCATAGCCAGAATCCACCCATTATCTTCCGTGATATGAAACCAGGCAATATTATGTTGACGCGCAATGGACGCATCAAGCTCATCGACTTTGGTATTGCCCGCTTCTTTCGTTCGAGCAGTTCCCAGGATACGCAATTGCTGGGCACGCCAGGCTTCGCGCCACCAGAACAATATGGTAGGACGCAGACCGACGAACGGTCGGATCTCTACTCGCTGGCGATTACGCTTTTCCAGATGTTGACGAACACACTTTCGGAGAGCGGTTTCGGGCTAAAAGATGTGCGCCTCATCAACCCGCAAATTTCGGTGTCGGTCGCTCGCGCACTGGAGAAAGCGGCAGCACTTCGATCCAGAGGAACGGTATAGCAGTGTGGCCGAATTCAGGCGAGCACTATTGGGAACTGGGACTTTTGTCTTCGAAAATGGAGATCAGGCGACCACTCCTGAAGAGCTTGCAGAACTGTGTGCACGCCATCCAGAAGAGGCTGCCGACTATATCGCGGATGGCGAGATCGAGTCATGGCTACAGGAGATCGGTGATACAACCCTGGCGCGGGCGGCACGACATATCCGCGCATTGGATGATGAACCACTGGCAGCAGTCGAGCAGTTTTTGCAGGTAGTGCTGGGACCAAACGCCCGCTTACGGGCCTATTCACCTTCACAGAATGCGCCTGGACCTCGTGGTAGTCATGCCGGAACTATTAGTCCCGAACCAGCACGCAACGGGCGCAACTGGTTTACACGCAAGCAGACGACGCCCATTCTGGTTAGCCCACGTATGCTTGACTTTGGAACCGTCTATCCAGGCATCTCAGCGCCGATGGTTATTACAATCAGTGGCAACCAGGGTCTTCTGGTCAGTGGGACGGTTCATACAAATGAACCCTGGCTCAAGCTCGACCAGACAGAGTTTGATGGTATGGTTACACGTATTAATGTACGCCTGGATAGCACTGATCTCCATGGCTCGATGCATTATACAGGGGTTATTTTTATCGTACCTGATGGTGAAGGAACACAAAAAGAGGTCGAGGTTATGGTAGAAGCAGACATCATCGGCTTCACATCCAATCGTACCAGTGGGCGACGCGGCAAAACAATCGGTGCAGACCTCGATGATGACGAAGACGATGATGACGAACTCACAATGGGAACGATGGCACCTTTCCCGCCCATGAGTCAGAAGCAAATAGCGGCCTCGGCATTGACAGATGTTGACCTTGGTCCTCCTGCTACGGCAAAAGCGCGTGACAGCGAATACAAAATCAAGTACGGACAACCCGGTCTTGTTGGACTGAATTGAGGCTGGAACCCTATCCAAATTTCGCAGCGACTGGAGACATGGCTGCATCGGTTGCTCGCGCTGATAGCTTCTTTTATGGCTGCAAGCCTGGTGTATACGCTGGTCTTCCAATTGCCACAGGTACACCATGTACAACCCATAGCACCCAATCCATGGTTTATCGCAATACTTGCTGGCGTCGCCCCTGTTGCGACTATAGGCGCACTGCTGGTCAATCGGAGCAATCCCTGGACACTTCGCGATACAATTGATCGCGCATGTACGGGAATGGCAAGCGCTTTTATTTCCTTGACTCTGGTTAGAGTCCTCTGGCAGGTTTTATTCAACAGCAAGCAACCAATGCTGCAACTGATCTTACTTTTGCTGGTAGCAGCCATCGGGGCAAGCGTTGGTACAACAGTTACAGTCAGTGAATATATCAATTATGCTATGAGTTGGGCAATGGCAAAGGTCTATTGGGTCACTATTATTGGTCTTACTGTGTTGGGTAGTATACTCGGCTTCTTATTAGTGCTCGGACTGGCTTCACTATGGGGCACAATCATTACTATTCTGGTAGGGGCAGGCATAGGAAGTGCGCTAATATGGCGTGTTGATTACTTAATGAAGCAGAATGCAACCAACGCTCAAAATACCCCTTAGTGTTTTTTAAGAGGAATATGGATACCAAAAAAGCTGCGCTGGTGGTAATTCTTGGTCCAACGGCATCAGGAAAGAGCGCGTTGGGAATCGCCATGGCACAACGCTTCAATGGCGAGATCGTCTCGGCTGATTCACGGCAGGTCTATCGAGGCATGGATATCGGTACGGCTAAAGTGACGCCTGCGGAGCGAGCGCTGGTACCACACCATCTGCTTGATGTAGCTGATCCACGAAATATGTATACAGTAGCACAATTTCAACATGATGCGATTGCCGCAATCAACGATATTTTAGCACGAGGTCGGCAACCATTCCTGGTCGGCGGCTCTGCGCATTATATCCAGGCTGTTGTCGATAATTTAGATATTCCCCATGTACCACCGCAACCAGAACTGCGCATGGAATTAGAAGCTCGTCCGATCGCCGAACTACTCGCACAACTTGAGGAACTGGACCCGCAAAGTGCGGCCACAATTGATCGCAATAATCCACGACGCATTCAGCGAGCATTGGAAGTCTGTCTTGTAACTGGCAAACCATTTTCGGAGCAGCGAGGTATGAACAATGCGCTCTATAACCCTCTGTTACTGGGTATACAATGGCCGCGAGATATTCTGTACAGACGAATAGATATGCGTATTGATGAACGTATGAAACAGGGGCTGGTGCAGGAAGTAGAGACGTTGCTTGCCAATGGCCTGGGGCATGAACGCCTGGAAGCAATGGGGTTGGAATATAGATTTGTGAGCCGCTGGCTACGAGGGGAATTTGCTGATGAGGCGGACATGACGCAGCGCCTCAAATATGCCACGCACGATTTTGTGCGTCGCCAGCTCACATGGTTCCGGAAAGATCAGCGCATTTTATGGATAGAGGGTGGAAATAACATGGAACAAGAGGCTGAGACGAAAGTATCTATTTTTATGTACAAAACCACCTGAGCTCAAATTATAGCACTTAGTATGGTACTCTTGAAGCAGGATAAAACTCTGGAATTAGTACGTGGTAGCGAAGGAGGTTTGCGATGCTGCAAAGACCCATTATCAATCACTGGGTAAACCTGGATACAGTGCAACAGGGAATTGCGCAAGGAACAATTTATGGAATTGCGCAAGGGATTGAGCAGGGAATACAACTGGGGAAAGAGGAAGGAAAAGTCGAGGGATGCCTGGAGTCTTTGCACCCGGTCGTCGTGCTACTGGCCGAGACGCGTTTCCCAGGCATTGCAGCCTTAGCAAAGCAGCAGGCAGCACGTATAAAAGATCCCGAAATCCTAAAATTGCTGGTCGATAGCTTGATTATAGCAAGGACGGAACGAGATGCAATGCGCCTACTCATTGCAGCTATTTCTTTGAGCGATAATGACTTTTGATTTCACATCTGTATATTACCCGACCACCGTTACAGTGTGGCTGTAACAAATGAGATGGTCGGTTTACTCGATCCCTATCTCCTCTGGAGTAGCGGAAGATGCGACAATGGTTATGACGGGTTGAGGTGAAGTATCACCGGTACCATTTGCATGCGCGGGTGGAAAATTTGGAACAACGGGTAGATTACTCTCGATGACGGTGCCATTATCCAGGTATACGTGATAAGGGAATAAGCTTGGATCAAATGCATTGCTGTGCGAGATCAGGAAAATCTGCTCAAAGTGCTGGCTCAGAATATCGCCAGTAACAACATCCACCAATGTCTGTGCCCGACCACGATCGAAAGAACTAAGCGGCTCGTCTAATAAGATAAAGCCACGAGCAAGGTTCAACTCACGAGGCAAGGTAGCAATGGCAAAAGCCAGACGTAACGCCAGAGAAAGTTGATCGGCAGTTCCGCCTGAAAGAGCTGATCTGGCAACATATTCGCCAGCAGCAGAGTCCCATACACTCAACTGTAAAGAACCGCCACTAATAGTGCCCTCCTCAGGCGTGGTCGCCAGATGAACATCATGGTAACGACCACTGGTGAGCAGAGGGAGAATTTGCTGCATATAATATTCGGTACGTGGCAATACTTTATGCATGAGGCGTTGATCGACAGCCTTGATCAATGCATTTCCACGTTTTTTAGTCTGATAGATGCGATCAAGCTGTTCCACATGTGCACGCTCTTGCTCCAGATCAAGTGTCCCTCCACCCGTTTGCAATTGCGTGCTGAGTGATAGCTCCTGCTCCTCCAGGTTATCTAGTTCTTGCTCAATAGATATGCGATTATTTTCAAGCTGAGCACGATCTTGAACAGAATACTGGCTCAATAGCGGCCAGACAATGATGATATCGGAGAGCGAATAGCTTTTGGGTTTGGGACGATTACGTTGGGTTAGCATCGTTGCGATACGATCTTGAGCCTCAGAGATTTCCTGATAGCATAATTCTATTTTCGCATGCGACGCACCTTCCCGCTGCTGCAACTCCTCAAATTCATGCAAAATCCCAGGTTCATTGGCTTCTTGTATCTCGCTTTGACAACGCATACGTAAAGCAACAAGAACTTCAGCAAAGGGATTAGATGGTACAATCCAGCTTCCCAACGAGTTACTATAGCGAGCAAGTTGTTTATAATGTTCAGCAAGTGATTCCTGACGCTCTTTCAGGCGATTTGTATAGTCAGCATGCTCTTCTTGCAGCATAATCTTGTTACCAAGGGTGATCTGTAGTTCCTCAAGTTGCTTACGAGCTGTCATTTCCGCATTGCTAATAGCAGTCTGACCAAAAGCAATCCCAAGAGGTTTGACGCGCTGGCGTAAAGAATCTTGAAGAGTTTGGAGGGCCTGACGGAGACCAACCTGCTGTTCACGTGCGCGTTCAATCTGTGCGGCAGGACTATTTGTCTCATAGCGAATATTGCGTTCATCGGTGGCTGCTTTGCGAGACAGCAATACTTCAACGGCCTCGTGATGAATCTTGATCTGGGCTGCCAGATCAGTAACGAGATCTAGCTTGCTATCAAGAGATGCAAGTTCATGCTCAGTAGCTTTGATGGTGCTTTCAACAAGAGACTCCAGTTCAGGAATGCCTATCGCCTCTTCATCCTGATATTCGGCAACGGAGGGAAGTGAACCAAAAGAAGATGTTTGCTGCAAACGCGCATTGATGCTGGGGAGAGGCAATCCCTCTTGCCCGGCTAGCAAAGTGATTTCCTGATGCATGCGTTCAACTGCAGCGCGATCCTCTTGCACATACAGATCGATATTGTCCCAACCCTCCTGAGTTCGTTGCGCTTCTAATTGCGCATGCTCCTGGCGTAAACGAGCAAGTGCCTCTACCGCTCCATTTACCTGATTACGGGCTGCATTTGCGGCATCAGCTTTCTCTTTCAACTGAAGTTGCACATTGGAAATATTCTCATCGTCTCTGGGCATCTGCTGAAGTAGCCTTTGTGCCTCTTCAAGAGAGGGTGGAATATTCCCACCCAACTTACGAATCTCATGTTCAGCCTGGGTAAGTGACTCGTTATTGGTAAGCATACGCATTGACGCTTCACGCGTAGTAACCGCTGAGCTTACTTTATTGGTTGCATCCTGAACCTGTTGTTCGGCTATAGCCTTTTCCGCACGGGCTTTTGTGTATTGGAGCCAGCTCAGAGCGGCAACAGCGACAGCTGCGATGGCAACGAGAGCGAGAATAATTGCCAGAGAGCCGTTAGTATGGAAAAGTAGGAGTGCTAGAACTATGCATGTTAGAAACACAAGAATAGAAACAGCGCCGATGCCTAAAAACTTGAGGGTTGTTGAGCGAGCGGTATTTAATGTATTCATCAGCTTTTCCTGCTGCTGATGGGCCAATCTTACATTTTGTTCAGCATCGTTGAGGCCTTGTGAGAGTCCTTTCAGATGACTCCACTCATCTAATTGGTGTCGCAAGTTGATTTGACGCCACCGCTTCTCCACGACATCGGCCTGATTTTGGATTTGCGCAGCGTCCTCCTCAAGCAATGAGAGTGAGTATTCGGCATTTTGTATCTCGTTTTGTATTTTTTTGAGTTGTGCTTCGCTCTCTTCGGCCTGTTGTGTGCTGGCAATACGATGTACATAACGGTCTTCAACCTGGCGCAATACGAGCAGGCGTTCAGATAATGTTTTCATGCGTTGGAGACGTGCTTCTAATTGTGGGCGACTGGCGTGGCGACGCTCCTCCATTTCCTGGAGAGATTGTTGAGCTTGTTGTAAACGCATTCTTGCATGAGCAATTTGTTGATCCAGGCTTTTCAGGTCTTCCTGTATCTCATTATGTTGTTTCTGTTCTTGTTCCAGATCTTTAATAGAATCCACGGCTGAAAGCAAGTCGTTCGACATACGTTGCAAGGTACCAAAAGAGCGTGTCAAGTCACCTAACTCGTTCACACGCTTCTCCAGGGTAGGAAGATCTTCGTGTTCGCGCCGTTCTAGATCAGCGATCTGCCTTTCAAGTTCGGGCATCTGACGACGTGCTTCAGCCATTTCATCGTAAGAGGTAATAATTTTTTCTAGTGTGTCATCGGCGCGACGAAGTTGTTGTATACGTAGCTGATGACCCTTTAATTCATTACGTCGACGCAGAATTTGTTCCTGCATTTGTTGTTGTTCGATGATATCCGTATGCTGTGAATCGATCTCTTGCAGATCTTCAGAAACGGCGACAGCATCCAGGGCAGCCTCTATGCCATCGAGTTGTTGGCTCAATGTGGGGATACGCATCTGTATCTCAGCCAGACGCAAACGTTCTCGGCCCTCATGAAGTTGCAGTTCGTCCTCAGGCACTACTTTGAAGCGTTCAGTCAACTCCATGAGGCTATTAATACCGAGCAGCTTGCGAATAGTTGCTTCACGTTTATGACCATCCAGGGTTTCGAGGCGTTCGAGTCCTTTCTGCTCAAAAAGGCAGGTATTACGCAATGACTCGCTATCCATCTGACCAAGTTCCGTTACAATGCGTTCGTTTGCAGCCACCAGGTCTACGACTGGTTCTTCTGGCGGCATACCTAGTTGATGAACAAAGAGGGTAATCTGTTGCCCTTTTCCTCGTTCAATGGTACGAGTGACAGTTATCTCAGTTGTTCCTATAGAAAGAATGAGCGTGACGGTAGCATGAGTTGAACCATATGATATCAGTTCATCAAATGAGCGTTTCCTCTGTGTAGGAACAAAGGCTTCACCGTAGAGAGCAAAATAAATACTTTCAAGGAGCGCAGATTTACCAGATTCGTTGGGACCCTGGATCAAAATACTACCGCGCTGCGGGAAATGAAAATTCACTTCGCGCAATAACCTGAAGTGTTCAACTGTTAAATGTTTCAGAATGATCATGGATGTGTGCTCCGTTCGCCAATGCCTGATTATGATAGCAGTTAGTATTTAGCCTTCATATCATCCATCGCCAATAACAATTCTTCCCTGGTAACAACCAGTGCTTTTTTCTCCTGCTCGTCGGCTGCCGCAACAATCCATTCATCAACGAGCGAAATAAGTTCTTCACGAGGGGAGAAGCGTTCTCTCGTCTCAAGTGAAGCAATCTCTTGATCGTGAAGTAAAGATAGCGAGCTATCATCAATAGCAAGAGCGAAACAATGCTGTTCACCATAAGAGCGTATCTGATTTAGATCGAGTTGATGGTATTGCTGGCGCGTCAATTCACCGATCAGACGTAACTGGACCATAGTAGAGACGTTACAGAGAGGACGCAAACGCTCCAAGATAATCTCGGTTGGAGAGGAGGATGTCTCTTGCATATCAGAAACACTCTCAGACCAAAGCTCATGTGTTTGTATAACAAGACTTTGTAAGGTGGGAGAAGCTACGTCAATATGATCACACCAACGGATGCCATCAGCAGCAAGGCCCAGAAAAACAAATCCTGGGGCCGCATCGGGATTACTAAAGTCGACGTGCTGTGTTGCGCCAGCCACAACCACATCCGTTTGACCATAAAGCACGCGATGATAGCTATGGTGATAACCGGCCAGAATATATTGAAAAGTAGACTGCCTGGCAATACTGCTTTGCCTGACAAGTGCACGGGTGTCTAAGAGTGACGAGCCGGTAGTCAGGCCTTCGATGGGCGCATGCAATACCAGGAGTGAGATATCAGCAGGCTGGCTATTATCTGTATGGACGCGGAGACGCTTGAGGGGATTTCCCTCCTGGCCTGCAAATACACTCAAACCACAAATACTCACTGTAAGGTCGTGGATATTTAAATTGACAGCTTCTAATTCCTGCGCATCATTGTGTTGAGTGGCTGGAGGAAAATAATGAAGGGCACCCAGTTGCGCATAACTAATTTGAGGGGCAGGGATTTCATCTCCTGAAAAGGATTGAGCATCAGAGGGAGTATCATGCACACCACTAAGAGCAAAGGTACGTATATTGGCCTGTTTTAATTGTGACAATCGTGCTGCGACGAAACTACGATCTCGTTCATCAGGCGTTGTGGTATCAAACAAATCGCCTGCCTGTATGAAAAGGTCAACGCCTCGCATAATAGCAAAATCGGTTGCCTGTTGAAAAGCGTGACGCAATTGTTGCTGGCGCTCTTCGCGTTTACGTTGCTGTTGCCCAAAGGCTGCATAACCAAGATGGTTATCGGCTGTTAATACCACTGTAACCACATCGCCACCCGCTTTTTGATCTACTGCCTCTTGCTCAGAAGCATGTTCCGCTGTCTTCTCTGCCATTGATCATTACTTCCATACTATCCAAAAACGCCAACCCTGATAGATATCAATACCGGGTTAAATACTTCATGCCGCAGCCTCGTTTTTAATAAACGAAGCAACCGGGCGATATAAACCATCGCTTGTATCTCTATCAGATGCCTACATAATCTAAAATAAGTTCTCAGAGATTATCATTACGTTACTTTACGTTACTTATAATAAAAATACACCTTTAGAGAAGTTGACTGTTAGAGTACTCTTTTCTCAAGTGACAGATTGAGTCTATCACAAAAATTGTAATTAAAAACCAATTAGGAGAGAAAGAGGGACTATTTGGGGGATACAAAAGTACCTTTTGAAGGTGTAGCATAGACGCAGATTAAGCCTAAAGATTAATATGGTATGAGCGCCTAAAGACAAGGGTGAAGAGGAGATATTACAGTCTGCCTGTAGAAACTCTGATACGTTATGTACATCTAAGGCAATATGTATATAATTCTGATTTTTATTTGTCTATTCGTATTCTGTACAGGGTAACGTTCATCGTTACGTGATTCACCAGTGAAGTGGGAGAGCAGAGTGGTGGGTAAAATACATATAGAGAGAGATCGCGAGACCAGAAAAGTTCTTCTCGCCTTTGCAAAAAGCATTCAAGAGCGCGATATCATTACATATGAGCATTCGCGGAGGGTTGCGACATATGCACAGCGGCTGGCCCGGTATATGGGATGGAGTCGGCGTGATGCTCGTGATCTGGCGCTTGCCGCGTTAGTACATGACCTTGGCAAAACGTGGATTGCGAACGACATTTTGAATAAGTCGGCTGCCTTATCAGAAGAGGAACGCCGTAAAATGGAGCGACATCCGGTTATCGGTGCTCGTATTTTGATTGGTTGTGACGTGCACCCTTTTTATGTAGAAACTGTTCTCTATCATCATGAAGCATGGAATGGTCGTGGTTATCCAGTGGGACTCCAGAAAGAAGAGATTCCATTAAGTGCACGCATTCTCAGTGTGGCCGACGTTTATGATGTTTTGACTTCGCAAAGGCCGTACAAAGCTCCATTGACAAAAGAGGCTGCGAGAGATCGACTTTTGCAAAGTTCAGGGACGAGCTTCGATCCAACAGTAGTACATGCCTTCGTTCATCTTCTGGAAACTACACCCAATTTTACGTTGTCGCAACATGTTTATGCGATCCCTCCCGTTATGCCACATAAAGGAACCGGTCCATTATCCACCCCAAGGTCCTTTATATAAAATTTCTAATGGACCATCAATAATAGCGCTCATGTTCTCAAATGCTCCCCCAATATTAATATAAGCAGGATACAAGGCGCTTTTATAGCTATTTTTAGAATATTACGAGCGAGCAATCTCCGGTAGTGAAAAAACAGGGCCATCGCGACATATCAATTTCAATCCTGAATGAGTTTCAATGCTACAGGTAAAGCAAGCGCCACTGCCACAAATCAGAGGCTGGAGCACCACTGCCTGGGCAAATTGCTTACCACGCAGACGTTCAAAATGATTATAAAGAATAGTTAACGTTTCACGTGAAACGGCGCAATATGCGGCATCGGCCCAGGGTAGATATGCATCTAAGGCCTGGATAAGAGGTAGTTGTGCAGCCGATTCATCAAAAGAAATAACATGATATTCCACCTCTGGAGGCAACAGAGTTGGCGGATAAGCATTTTCATGTGTAGTGCTCTGACAGAGCAATGTTATGGCAAGTTCTTGTTCAATCGCAGCCTGGATTAAAAATGGAAAGGCTGCAATCAGTTGCATGTCGCCAATAAGCAGAAGGTTTCTGATAGTGGGACCAAAAGTCCACCCATGCCCTTGTGGGCCCAAAAGATCGAGTTCTGCGCCTATCTGCTGACCAACAAGCCAGGCCGTACCACGTCCGCGCACAAAAACCAGCAGGGTACAATATCCTTGCTTTCTTTGTGTATTGTGGATGAAAAAAGGACGCCGTAAAAGTGGATCACTTGCCTGCGGATGACAACAACGCACCAGAACATATTGCCCAGGTACCGCAACCTGAACCAGTTGTGGTACATACAGCTCCAGCAAATGAGCGACGCAACCATCAATGCTAAAGGCTATATTGGCTGTAATAGTAGCCGTAAATAAGCGCATAATGAACAGAACATTTCTACCAGGTTAACAAATACGATGGTTATTCTGTGTTAAAACACCGCTAGTCAGGCCCCACTTTTTAATGAGAGCACAATATGTACCATCATTCTTCACTATAGTAAAAGCAGCCTGCACCGCCTTGAATGTAGCCGTATCGTCTTTGCGGATGGCTATTCCTTCGAGATTCATATTAATAGCAGGGCCACCAATTTCAAAACGCCCAGGATTTTGCTTTATGAAATAGTCCGTCACTGGAGCATCCTGATAGGTTGCGTCAACATGTTTATTCATTAATAATTGTATCACAGCCGTTTGACTTTGTAGTACAACAATCTGAATTGGAAACTTCTTTTGTTGTTTACAATTATCGCTGGCCAGTTCGAGATCTTTTTGCTCTAGTGTTGATGCTCCTACAGCGACCTTGCGTCCACAAAGATCTTGCAGGCTACTAATTTTAAGCGCATTTCCTTTCGTCACAAGCAAAGATTCTCCACCGATAAAATAAGGGACAAAATTTACTTTTTGTTGTAAATCAGGTGTAATAATGATTGCAGAAACAGCTATATCAAAATTTTTTGCCAACAAATTATTGATGACATTCTGAAAATCTGTACTGACAATCTTGATTTTCAAATTCATCTGATGAGCAATTGCAGTGATTAGATCAATATCAAAACCAACGGGGGTATTGTTCATCTGATCAATACTCTCCTGAGGCGGATAGTTTGTATAGCTACCAACAGTTAAGAAACCAGTAGCCACCAGGTTTCCAGGTAAAATAGCGGTCGGATTTGTTGTTGGTGTGAGATGAGTAATAGTAGGAGAAAAAGTATTGCTACAAGAAACACATCCCACTAAAAATATTGCCAGACTTCCTATGCATAGGAGCCTGTAGATGAACAATTGCTTTCGTTTCTCAAGCCGGGTTAGTGCTAACACGAAGGATATCCTCCTCTACGATAAAGGCAATTATCTAGAAAGGTTATTCCTGAGAGTTCCAAATAAAGGGATAACCTCATGTTTTTGATAAATGTCGTTTTTACAAGTACTACAAACACGTTGCATTACATGTATCCATATATACGTATCATTCTGAACTTCTATCACGGGATATGCTTAACAGAAATCTTGATGTGAAGGTATCGCAAATTGTGTTTAGCATATAAAAATTAAGAATGAAAATGCTGTTTTCTTAAGAATGTTATGCTACACTATGAAGAAGGTATAGATGCAAAGGTGCGTCTAACATGCAGTCTACACGTAGTTGAGAACTTATTGAGGGGCTTGGAGGGATTTAGCATGTCTATCATTTTTGATCGTAGCATCTGCTGCGACCTTAATGAGACCATCTCGCGTGAATGGCTTGTGACAAACGACCGAGGAGGGTATGCTGCTGGAACGATAGCAGGTGTGCTTACACGTCGGCAGCATGGATTACTGGTAGTGCAACCTTCTAATACAATAATGCCACAACTGTTACTTGCGAAGATCGACGAAGAGGTCGTGTTCGATCAACGTACTTATAACCTTGGCACCAACGAATACCGGGATGGTACAGTAAATCCGTCCGGTTTTGTCCATCTTGAAACATTTCGCCTTGAAGAAGGCTTTCCCATTTTTACTTATCGTCTGGGCGGCATCAACGGCATCATGCTTGAGAAAAGTATTTGGATGCCTCAGGATCAAAATACAACGTACATCCAATATCGCCTGTTGCAAACTACAAGTACTGATAGCTCCGGGCTGCGCAGAAGTGGTATCACAGGGGCACTAAGTGTTGGCAATAATCGGATTGGCGGCGAGGTAGAAACCACACAGCGAGCCGTAGATATCACCCTTTTACCTTTTGTTGCCTCTCGTCCTTACGATCAACTTCAACATGGTGACACTGGACACCCTTTCCAGGTCCAGAATCTGCGCGACAGTATCGAAGATAATAAATTGAAATTATCTGGATCACTTCCGCACGGGGTGGCTGGTTGTAAGATCAGTGGGGCAACTTATCCTTTTCACATTATAGCAGTTGGACATATTCAAAGTCAGACGACATTGATCCCAACCGGCGTCTGGTATTGGAACTTCCTGCACAGGCATGATACAGCAGAGGAGAAGCAATCAACTGATGCTCTTTATTTGCCAGGAGTCATTCGGGCAAAACTCTGGCCAGGTGAAGAGACAACATTGACGATAATTGTCAGTGCAGAGGATCTATCGCCACAAATGTTCCAACCAGCGCAAGCAAATTTTTCCTACACACGGAGCATAGAACGCCAACGTCAACTTTATCACCATGCTTCACAACATCAGCGCTTCTTTGGCGAAGGCGGTGAAGCGGTACAAGCAGATTATATACGTACACCGCCATTAATTACGAATTCCGATCCATATACAAGCAGATATGCTGGCTCAAATGCGCGTAATGGATACAGAATTAATGCTCACCCACTGGAGATAGAAAAGTAGTGGTGAGACGGGACTCCCTGAGATTTTTGTCCCCCATTAGTAATTTTTGGTCATTTAGATTGACTTCTGCACATTTTTTAAGGGGGTTATCCACAGATTTTGTGGATAACTCCTTTTACACGTCCAATCAATCATGATAATATGATACTCTCTTATTCATACAAAAATTAAAAAGGAAGGCTATGGGTTTCTTTCTTTTCAGGTGGATAAGTTTTCTAAGGTTTTCCACAAAATAACGTGATGTATCGGCTCAATATATTGAGCCGCTATATTTTACTTTCCATAACTTGGTTATCCACAGGAAATGTGGATAAGTTTTCCACATTTTATCCACAGAGGAGGTTTGATATAACGGCTCAATATATCGACGCGCTATATTCTTCACACAATTTTCACAATCCATCGTGATCAATTAGGTTATCCACAGGAAATGTGGATAAGTTTTCCACATTTTATCCACAAGGGGGGGTTGATATAGCGGCTCAATATATCGACGCGCTATATTATACAGGAAACAACTGACTTATCCACAGTATAATGTGGATAAGTTTTCCACATTTTATCCACATTATCTTAGGTAATATAGCGGCTCGATAGGTGTAGTTTAAAATGTACCTCACGAGATCCTCACAATTCATTGTGGTCAATGAGGTTATCCACAGGAAATGTGGATAAGTTTTCCACATTTTATCCACATTATCTTAGGTAATATAGCGGCTCAATATATCGACGCGCTATATTCTTCACACAATTTTCACAATCCATCGTGATCAATAAGTTATCCACATGTACTGTGGATAAGTTTTCCACATTTTATCCACAGAGGGGGTTTAATATAGCGCGTCGATATATTGAGCCGCTATATTATTTTTGACATAACATACTTATCCACAACAAATGTGGATAAGTTTTCCACATTATCCACATTTCTCAATAATGAAAGAAGTTTGATATGATAGGCATACACTCATAAAGAGATGGATCACTGTAGATTATGTATCCTCATTTTTAAACTTAGGCATATTTACATATAAGGGGGTGCAAATAAAGGAAATCTTTTACAGGTTTGTGGATAAATCCTCAGTTGTGTGGATAAATGCTCACTGCCTTTCCCAAATGGTCATCGGGCGATAGATCATCACCGATGGATGGTCTTTTTTAGCAAAAACTTATCCACAATGTGTGGATAAGTTTTCCACATTTTATCCACACTATCTCAGGTGATATAGCGGATCGATATATCACCGCGCTATATTCAATTTTTGACCTTAGCATTGTGGATAACTACCCCTATTTATCCACAATAGCGGTGGATAACTTATCCACATATGCCTTCGTGGATCTTGTTTATCCCATAGTTATCCACCATTTACTCGGCTTTTATCCACTTTTTATCCACACAAAAATCCGCTTTTTGGAAGTTTTCGAGGGACTGTGGATAACGCCGCGAAATGGCTTTGGAGGCTGTTCTAGAGTCCATTATAACGTTGTTTAGAAATATCCCTGAGGCAAAGTTATCCACTTTTCCACATCCCCTACTACTATTATATATCTTTTTATTAATAAATATATATATAATAGTAGTTAATACGGCTTGTGCAAAATGTGGATAACTTTTCTCTGGAAGGGATAAGACAGATGAATAGAAAAAGACCAATTGAGTGTGGTAGAGAGAAAACTGTCACTATAAGATTATGCTAATCGTTAGTAGGGTAGTAAAGAAAGATATTTATAATTGTTCTCCCTCTCTCCATGCGGCTTTTCTAGTGATTTTCTAGTGGCTAATAGTACGATAGGTATATCCTGACTCCAATGTTCCATACAAATTACCTGTAGCGCGACTTTCCGTAACATCAATCGTTATATCTGGTGTGAGAGAAACAGAACCCTTTAGGCGAGTATTATCCAGCCAGGTTGAGGCATAGCAAATGGCATCTATTATCGAGACAATCAAGGCAAAAGTTGATGTTGTGGAGGAAATCGGGCTGGTAGTTGCTCTTCAAAAGTCAGGAAAGGCTTTGAAGGGGTTGTGTCCATTTCACAATGAGCGAACGGGATCGTTCTATGTGTTTCCAGAAAGCCAGACGTGGCATTGTTTTGGTTGTAACGAGGGTGGCGACGTTTTCTCGTTTGTCCAGAAGCAACAGGGGCTTGAGTTCCGTGAGACTCTACAGTATCTGGCTGAGAAGGCTGGGGTCCAGGTTGAAGAGCAGAGCGATCGTGATCCGGAGGCAGAGCGAGAGGCTAATGCTACTAGAGAGCGTTTGCGAAAGCTTAATGGAGATGCGTTGCTGTGGTTTCACCAGATGTTGCTGCGTTCGAAAGAAGCCGTTGAAGCAAGGGCTTATGTGCAAAGTCGAGGAATTTCATCTGATACTGTGTTATCATTTGCTCTTGGTTATGCACCTGATCAATGGGATGGTTTGTCACACTACCTGTTGAAACAGGGTTACACTGAACGAGAGTTGGTGATGGGAGGTCTGGCACGTGAGCGTGAAGAGAAAAGTGGTGGGATGTCCGATGGGAATAGTGGTGGGGTATATGATTACTTCAGGAATCGCTTAATTTTTCCTATCCGAGATATACGTGGGCGTGTGATAGGTTTTGGGGGTCGTGCCCTGGGTGAGGGTAAACCAAAGTACTTAAATTCGCCACAAACGCTGTTATTCGAGAAAAATAGTGTACTCTATGCTATAGACATGGCGAGAGATGCAATAAAACAGGCTCATCAAGTTGTTATTGTAGAAGGGTATGTAGACGCTATTATTGCGCACCAATATGGGACCAGGCAGACGGTAGCATGTATTGGCAGTGCCATTACCGAAAAGCACATTCAACAATTGAAAAAGCTGACCAAACAGGTAACACTCGCGCTTGACCCTGATGCGGCAGGGAGTGCAGCGACAGAGCATGGTATTCAGGAAGCGCTTAGCACCTTTGATCGGGTGATGGTGCCGATTCCCCTACCCGCCGGAAAGGCAGAGGGGAAGAGGTCAAATGGACAGGCTAAAACGCGCAGTCAATCTCGCCAGCAACTGCAAGGGGTCATTCGCCTTGAAGAGCAGATAGATGCAGAAATCAATGTGATGATGTTACCGGACGGTAAAGATCCAGACGAGGTGATCCAGCAAGATCTATCGGCCTGGCTCTACGCGGTTTCTCATCCACTCGCACTCGTTGACTATTACTTTAAGACGAAGACGGCTGATCTCAATCTACGTGAGCCAATGGGGCAAACGGAGGCTGCGAAGCGTTTGTTACCAATCATTGGCATGGTTGATCATATCAAGAGGGACCCTTATATACGCAATCTGGCATCAATAACGCATATTGAAGAGCGCGTTTTGCATGAGGAATTGCAACGTATTCTGAGAGGCAATGGTGGAACGATGCTTCCACCTGTAAAGACTGCAAGGGTAGTGGGAAGGCAAGAGAGAGAAAAAGACGAACCTGAATGGATCAGTGATAAGGGAGAAGAAGGTGTTCAAGCGGGATCTGGTAGCAAAAAGAGTCAACCCTGGCAAGCTCTTGACAGGAATAGGGATAATAAGCTACAATGGGAGGACTACCTGATTGGGCTACTCGTGCAGAATCCTGCGTTGATTTCACATGTTTGTGTTATAATAAATGATGGTGACTTCATCGGGACAGACACGCGAGAGTTGTACCACATTCTCAACTCTGTGTATCATCGTGCTTCTTCTCCCTCTAATCAACCCTTTGAGCAATTTGTGCCCTCTGAGCTGCTGACAGCAGTAGCTCGAGTTCAAAAGTGCGTTGAATCGGGAACAGCCCGAGACGGAGCCGGGCTGGTGAAAGAGGCAGTCCAATGTGCCACCCGACTCAAGCGGACACGTTTGTTACAATTGAATACAGAACTAAAATATCTTTTAGATGAAGCTTACCGTGCGGGTAACACCGATAGTATGCGGCAGCTTATGAAGCAACAGTCAGAAGTTGATCACCAGTTACGTACAATCGATACTGCAGTATCTTCTCGTTAGTTAGACTATAGTAGAGAGTGTACGACAAAATTTTAACGAAATCATTTTTACCAAATTCGGATCAGGAAGCAGGAGTTTTATCCTTTTTTATTCGTTTATCATAGCAGGCCTGTTTTCTGAAGGGGGATGCCAGAATGGTGAATCGGGAACAAGAAGTAATGGATCGGGTACACGATGGGCGTGGTACAGTGACTACGGAGCCGTTACGGGATGTATTCACACTTGATCCTTTTGACGAGTCTATGTTGAGTCATACGGATGATGTCTTTGATATTGAGACCGTAGGTCATCATGCTCAGCCTTCTGATGGTGGTAGTCTAGTGACTGCTATCGATGGAAGTGAGACTTTTGACCTGTTTAAGCTACAGGACGAGGAGCCTATGGACGCCCTGGATCCTACTAAAGAGCCGCCAGCTGATTGGGAACCAGGCCCGGACGATGTGGTTGATGCCGAAGTTCTAACTGATCCCAAATGGGATGACCTGCAAGACGGCTTAGGTATCGTTGTTGCTGATCTGGAGAGTAGCTTAGACGATCCCGTACGCATGTACTTGCGTGAGATCGGACGTGTGCCCTTGCTCACAGCGGAAGAGGAAGTTCGCCTTGCCCAGCGTATGGAGCGTGGTAAGGCCGAGCGTCTCAAACCTGTGGTCAATCGACGCTACATCGTGGACGGCGAAGAGGCGCAGCGCCGCTTGACCGAGGCTAACTTGCGTCTTGTGGTGAGCGTAGCCAAGAAGTATATTGGCCGTGGTATGAACCTGCTAGATCTTATCCAGGAGGGTAACATCGGGCTGATCCGTGCCGTTGAGAAGTTTGACTACACCAAAGGATACAAGTTCAGCACCTATGCCACCTGGTGGATCCGTCAGGCAATCACACGGGCTATCGCTGATCAGGCGCGTACCATTCGTATTCCGGTGCATATGGTCGAAACGATTAATCGTCTTATCCGTATCAGTCGTCGCCTGCTGCAAGATCTTGGACGCGAGCCAACGTCTGAGGAGATCGCAGCGCAGATGGAGATCACTGCGGAGAAAGTGCGCGAGATCATTAAAGTGAGTCAGGAGCCGGTGAGCCTGGAGACGCCTATTGGTGAAGAGGACGATAGTCACCTTGGCGATTTCCTCGAAGACCACTCAGCCCTGGCACCAGCTGATGCCGCAAGCCATCAGTTGCTGAAAGAGCAGGTCGAGGATGTCCTGGATAGCCTGACCGAGCGCGAGCGTAAAGTATTGCAGTTACGTTTCGGCCTGGATGACGGTCGTAGCCGCACCCTTGAAGAAGTGGGTAAAGAGTTTCACGTGACCCGTGAGCGTATCCGCCAGATCGAGGCCAAGGCGCTACGTAAATTGCGTCACCCTAGCCGCAGCCGCAAGCTGAAGGACTACTTGGACTAAGAGTTTTGTGTGGATAGAGAAGTACACAATAATGAGGATAACGCTATAAGCGTTATCCTCATTATTGTGTAGGAGGTGCGTTGATCTGGGTTTGCTCCTGGGAAGAGTCACTTCTCGGGAGGTATTTGCTGTCTTAGTTGTTTAAGGCGGCGTCTTAAATCTCTTTCAGTGTTGTGGAGATGATCTAAGAGTACATAATCATGTTGCCGATGAGCTTGTTGTTCTCTTAGTAGGATTGATCCGAGTTCAGTATGTATGTTTGCATATAATTCATTGTATATATTATTTGTTTGAGCTTCTAAAAATTGTTCTGGTAGCCATGATGGTGAATTTACAAGTGCAGTGATGCATGTATCCACTTGTTCGAATGTAACATCGTTATTTTCCAGAAAGCGTTTCGCTTCGTTCTGTCCTATCTTGAATATACCTGCTAATAAGTGTTCTGTTTCAATATAAGGTTGTTTGAAGCGGAGGGCTTCGGCATGTGCTGAGAAAATAATCTCTCCCACTTGTTCCGTTAAGCCTATTTCAACATTGGATAAAGAGGTGCCTGTTTGCTTGAAAAGAGATGTCAAATCATCCTTTTGTAGTCCCAGGTCTTCTAATATCTTGTGTGCATTTCCATGATTTTCTGTCATAAGCCCAAATAGAATATTTTCTGGATGAATGAATGGCCTACATACGCTGCTGAATTCGTGGCTCGTGCAAATACTTTTTTTGTTGGTTGAGTGAATTTATCAAATGGAAAATTTTTAATGTCATGCGATGTGGTTTTTTCGCTTATTTTATCATGACGCAGTTTACAAAGGATCCGCATTTCCGCAATAAGCTGAATAGATATTTTTTCATCTTCACTTGTATCTAAAAACTTATGTAAATTACCAGAAGTTATAGGACTGCTGATCTGAACCTTGTCCTATGTTTCCATTATTAGCTATGGCTCCATCAGCATATCCATCTAACTTTAATCGCATGTGATTGAAAATCATTATGGCTCGTGCCATTGGTGCTTATCAATGTTCCGTAAGATTGCCTATGGGAAAAGATAATAGCCACTCTCCTTTGGGAAAGGATAATAACTACTCTCCTTCCTGACTAGTGCCAGTATCCCTGTTTTGGTGTGATGTATATAATGTCTTCAGAGGGTATAAATTATTTTCAAACATCTATTACACAATTTTATGATGTTTACTTTTATTATGACATGGATATTTCCTGGCGAGTGCTTGTTGGGAAAAGATAACGAGGATGGTAAAAAATGAAGGGCTTTGTCGTGTCTACATATATAAAGCGCTAGCAAGCCATCAGACATACCTTCACAACAAATGTAGCATAATTATTCCGCATCTCTTCTATTGCCTGCTGCGTCTCAGTGTGATGTGGAGAGAAGCATCTATTCGGAGCTTCCCGCTTATACCTGTCTTGCCCCGGACAGGTGTAAGCGGGAATGCCTGTTTATTGGGCTGCCTGGCTCATTGTTGCAACCGTTTTGCGAACGATCTCCACAAAGTCGGCCTTAAGACTCGCCCCACCGACCAGAGCGCCATCGATGTCTGGATGAGCAATGAATTCACCGATGTTGCCGGAGGTGACACTGCCACCATAAAGGATGCGCAAGGAAGTGGCTGCCTCTTCTCCATACATCTCGCCATAAAGGCTGCGAATAAGATGGACTACTTTACCAGCACCTTCGACCGTCGCCGCTCTACCTGTGCCGATAGCCCAGATAGGTTCATAGGCAACAACGACCTCATGTGCATGATGAGGCGAAAAGTTTGCGAGACTGCCTTTGACCTGAGAATGAATTACCTCGTCGGTCTGGTTGGTTTCATACTGTTCAAGGTTTTCGCCAATGCAGACAATCGGGCGCAAGTGGTGCTTGAGAGCAGCCTGGGCTTTTTTGTTAACCACTTCATCGCTTTCGCCGAAGTAGGTACGGCGTTCTGAGTGACCAAGAATTACCGTGCTGCATAGTTCATGTACCATGAGAGGCGAGATCTCGCCTGTGAAGGCTCCCTTCTCCTCAAAGTACATGTTCTGTGCGCCAAGTTCGATGCGTGTTGGAGCATGTTCCTTCAAGGTTGCATATACGATATTCAGTGATATCGCTGGTGGGCATAGAATACTCAGGATGTGAGGGTAAGATGCCGTAATCTGTTCGAGCGTCGGCAGGATTTCTTGCGCAAATTCACCGGCCTGTTTGGGACCATAGTTCATCTTCCAGTTGCCCGCAATGATAGCAGTACGGATATGTGCCATAATTTTTTACCCCTTATCTTCTAATGCGGCAACACCGGGCAACGTACGCCCTTCTAGAAACTCAAGTGAAGCGCCACCACCAGTAGAGACATGGGTCATCTTTGCGGCTGCATTGGCTTGCTCAACAGCAGCCGCAGAGTCGCCACCACCGATGATTGTAAGCGCACCTGCTTTTGTACGCTCGGCCAGAATGCTGATGATTGCGTCTGTACCCTTTGCAAATTCTGGAAATTCTGCAACGCCCAAAGTGCCGTTCCAGACGATAGTTCTGGCGGTGGCAAGTACCTGACGGAATTCCTCAACTGCGGCGGGACCGATATCTAAAATGCGCCATCCTTGCGGAACCGCGCTGCTGGCGACAATTTTATGGTCGGCATCAGCCGCAAAGCGATCTGCAATAGCAACGTCGGATGGTAACAGAAACTGGCTTCCTTTTTGTTGCGCTTTAGCAATCAGGTTGCGGGCAACATCCAGTTTGCTCTCCTCAAACAATGAGTCGCCGATTTCATATCCCTGAGCCTTGAGGAAAGTATTTGCCATACCTCCACCGATCAGGATGCTATCGGAAAGGCTGATCAGGCGCTCCAGTACCGCGATTTTGTCGGAGACCTTTGCCCCACCAATAATAGCTACCAGAGGACGTTGTGGATTTTCTAGCGCAGAACCAAGAAAGTTGAGTTCTTTTTCCATCAAGAAGCCAGCCACGCCTGGGAGTGTTTTCGTCACGCCTTCTGTGGAGGCATGAGCACGGTGAGCGGTTCCAAATGCATCATTGACATAGAGGTCACCAAGGCCTGCGAGTTGGCGTGCAAATTCCGGATTATTCTTCTCTTCTTCTTTATGGAAACGAAGATTTTCCAACAGCAAAACCTGTCCTGATTGTAATGCTTCGGCCTGAGCTTCTACTTCTAGCCCGATGCTATCACTGGCTGTTTGCACTGGGCGTCCCAACAGTTCGCTGAGGCGTTGTGCAATAGGGGTGAGGCGTAGTTTATCGCTGGCCTGGCCATCAGGTCGTCCGAGGTGAGACATTAAGATAAGTGCCGCGCCATGATCGAGCAAATACGTTAGCGTGGGGAGAGCTGCCTTGATGCGTGTGTCATCTGTAATCTGTCGCTCCGCGTTCAGTGGCACGTTAAAATCGACACGTACCAGCACACGCTTGCCGGTAACATCGATATCGCGAATTGTTTTCTTATTCATATATGTATCCTATCATGAAGATAATGAGGCAAGAGACGGATAATATGTGTGGACGTAATTTATAAATCGCGCCCCGGTATGTCTTCTCCTGGGCGCGATTATGCAATGAAAAAATCCGAATGTCGATACAATGAACCAAGGTCCGATCACTGTAGGGAAGCCATTTATTATTCCGGGGCGATGGAACCAATGAACCGAGGGGTACCCCGGAATAATAAATGGCTTCCCTACAGTGATCGGCATCAGGTCCACGATCTGGGTATCCATACCCATTTTTAAAATCGCATAATCAGGCCCATTCACGTTATCCTATAGGAATTGATTTCCAATCCCAATAGAGATTTAGAAACCCTTCTGACTAATGAAGTTTGTGAGGTCGGCGACGCGGGAGGAGTAACCCCATTCGTTGTCGTACCAGGCCAGGACTTTGACCATGTTGCCACCCAACACCATCGTGTTTTCACCATCGATCGTAGAGGAGTGAGGATCGCCACGGAAATCGCTGGAGACGAGAGGCTCGTCAGTATAATTGAGGATGCCTTTCAATGGGCCAGCAACGGCATCTTTGAATGCCTGATTGATCTGCTCTTTCGTGGCCTCTTTGCGAATAGTAGCTACGAAGTCGACGACCGAAACTGTGACTGTTGGTACGCGTAAAGACATACCATCGAAGCGGCCTTTCAGTTCAGGGATAACCAGTGACAGAGCACGGGCTGCACCGGTCGTAGTTGGGATAATATTTGCGCCGGCGGTACGTGCACGGCGCAGATCTTTGTGTACCTGGTCAAGAATACGCTGATCGTTGGTATATGAGTGGATTGTATTCATCAAGCCACGCTCAATACCAAAAGTATCGTTTAGCACCTTGGCGGCGGGTGCCAGGCAGTTGGTTGTGCAGGATGCATTGGAAATGATAGTATGCTTCGCTGGATCATACATATTTTCGTTCACGCCCAGTACAACGGTCAGGTCTTCACCTTTTGCGGGAGCCGAGATGATAACTTTCTTCGCGCCGCCCTTTAAGTGTGCAGAAGCTTTGTCGGCGTCAGTAAAAAGACCTGTAGATTCGATAACGATATCCACGCCAAAATCTCCCCAGGGAATCTGTGCGGGGTCGCGTTGTGCTACGATTTGGATCTTGTGCCCATTGACCACCAATGAATCTTCTGTTGCGGAAACCTCACCTGGGAAGCGTCCATAGGTGGAGTCATATTTCAAGAGGTGTGCATTTGTCTGCGTGTCTGTGATATCGTTAATTGCAACGACTTCGAGATCCTGTGGGTGGCGCTCTAAAATAGCTTTCAAGGTTTGACGGCCAATACGCCCGAAGCCATTAATACCAATACGGGTTGTCATTACTTTCTCCTTTGAGTTCTATGAGTGTCGCTAATCTATCTATTTTCTCAGGTAACCACTGTAATGCTGGCAACTTTTATGATTGAAATATATGATGCACGTGTTACAAATCGATCACAGCTTTGTTGCCTTCTCAGTACAAAATCGTCACGACTTTATGAGAGAGGATCTGAAATAAGTTGTCAATTGTGTATTTGCAGGTCACTCTCTAAGGTTGCCCGAAAGAAAATATGCAACTGATTTTGCCAAACAAAATCTTTGAGCCATGCTATGAAAAGTGTCTGATGTTTCACGTGAAACATCACGTTGCTATATCTGTTCACGGGTCAGGGATGCAATAATTGCCTGTCCCATCCATTCATAAGGGTATCATCTTATGCGAAAGCGTGCAAGAGGGATAACATAGCAAAATTATCTATAATTATCGCAATTGTAAGGTCGGCAATCTTCATTGACTAGCTTTGCTATTAATTTCGTAGCAGCAAGTAAAAAATCTCATAGATGTTTCACGTGAAACGATGGAGTGTTAATAGATGTTTCAAAATGGAACCGTTGTTGTCACAGGGGCCAGTCGTGGAATTGGTCGTACACTAGCTCTCGGCTTTGCGGCACAAGGGGCAAAGGTGTTGGTGCATTATGCCCATTCGAAGCAGCAGGCCGAAGATGTGGTGACGCAAATTATTGCTGCAGGTGGACAGGCCAATCTCGTGCAGGCCGATCTTAGTAAGCCGGAGGAGGTCACCCATCTGGTAAGAGAGGCCCATGCTTTATGTGGTCAAATCGATGTGTGGATTAATAATGCGGGTGCCAGTGCGAATTCGAAGGAAACGAAAGGCATGAGCGAGGTAGAGATTTTTGAGCGTATGATGAGCGTCGATGTGTTGGGAACATGGCGTTGCAGCCGTGAAATAGAGCCGTATATGAGTGATGGTGGCTGTATTCTTACTACTGGTTGGGATGGTGCGCTGAGTGGGATGACAGGGTTACCAGGACAATTCTATGCTATGAGCAAAGGAGCGATTATTTCGCTCACGCGTTGTCTTGCCGTAGAGTATGCGCCACGTATCCGAGTGAACTGCATCGCCCCTGGTTATATCGAGAATGATTGGTCTCAATCTCTTTCAACTAGTTCACGTCAGAATATCACTCAACATATTCCATTGCAGCATTGGGGAACGGCGGAAGATGTTCTGGGTGCGGCATTATTTCTAGCGTCGCCAACGGCATCGTTCATTACCGGGCAGGTGCTTCTCGTCAATGGTGGAGCAGTTATGCGCTGAATACAGAACCTTATACGGAGTCGTAAACGTAGACCTAGAATGGTACGTTTCACGTGAAACATTTTACCTTTTACCTTTCTTTTCTGAGAGTGTTGTAGCATTCGCTCTTGCTCTATACAGGAGGATTTGTTACACTGTGGACGGAAGATGTGAGGCATGGAAACAATGTGGTAAGCTGTATCATGACCTCCTCTGATGAAGCAAAATCATCGGACCGAAGCAAGGAGCATTTTATGCGAGCAGTTGATGATAGCAGTCCCAGGTATGCAGCAGTGCTCCAGATTTTGTTGAACTGGAAGCAATTACCTGAGAGCGATGTAGCACGTATGTTACATGATTACTATCTAATCACTGACGACTTTCGAGAGATGGAAGATCAGGGCCTGCTGACGATGCACTTCGTAGGGGATGAGTATCTGATTACTCCCACCCTTGTAGGTCGTCTCTGGCTGGAACAATATAACAACGAGGAGAAGAAATAATGGCATATGAAGATGAGGATGAGAAATTACCTTATGCTACGATTGGAACCGACGAAGCTAAAAGTATGATTGAAGCTGGCACGCGTGTAATCGACGTACGGCAACCCGATGAATGGAATTGGGGTCATATTGCGGAGGCTGAGCTAGTTCCATTGGATGGTATCTATGCATTTGGTAAAGCGTTAAAGGAGTTAAACTTGCCTGCTGATGAAGATATAATTTTCGTTTGTGCATCCGGGCAACGTAGCAGTGTCGCCTCCGAAATTGCCCTGGTGAGTGGGTTGAACAAGGTATATAACCTGGCAAATGGAATGAATGGCTGGATGAATTGGCGCTACCCTGTGGAACGTTAGTAGCATGTGGCTGTCTCTTTGTAACTTGTTATCACGAATACTTTACGGAGATAGCCCCAATAATATTTTGATAATACGAGAGGAGACCCTGTATGCCGTTATTAGAAGGAAAAAAAGCCTTTATTTTTGGTGTTGCCAACCATCGCTCTATCGCATGGGCTATTGCTCAGGCGCTGGCAGGTGAAGGTGCTCAGATTGCTCTGGCGTATCAGGAGCGCATGGAAAAATATGTGCGCGACCTGGCGGAGAAGATTCCTGGCACTGCTGTTATACCATGTGATGTACAGCAAGATGACCAGCTTGACAGCGCATTTGCCCAGGCCAGTGAGTTCTTTGGTGGTGAGTTGGACATCCTTATTCATTGCGTTGCATTTGCTCCTCCTAGTGAGCTAGAAAATCCTTTTCTGGAGACCACACGAGCTGGCTTCCATACTGCTTTAGATATAAGTGCCTATTCGCTAGTTGCGATGTCACGTAGAGCTGCTCCACTTATGAAGTCTCGTGGTGGTAGCATTCTCACGTTGACATATATGGCAAGTGAACGTGTGATGCCCAAATATAATGTTATGGCGGTTGCCAAGGCTGCTCTAGAGTGCAGTGTACGCTATCTGGCATTTGAGTTGGGTGAACATAACATCCGTGTTAATGCCATCTCGGCTGGCCCACTGAATACGCTGGCAGCGCGTGGAGTCTCAGGGTTCACCGCATTTCGTGAGCAGATGGGACACGTTGCACCGTTACGCCGCAACATTGAGCAGAGCGAAGTGGGTGATGTTGCACTTTTCCTGGCTAGCAATTATGCTCGTGCCATCACTGGCGAGATTATGTTCGTCGATGCCGGCTATAACATCATGGGTGCATAGAATTTACATAAAGAAAAAGCGCAATGTTTCACGTGAAACATTGCGCTTTTTTGATGGCGAGTGATGCCTCTCTATTATTATGGAGCCAGACGATTCAAGTCCCTTGGAAACATTGTCGTCAGGCGCACGTTGGATGTGCCGATCAACTGCATCAAGAGACGTTCTGAACCTATAGCAAAGCCACCGTGGGGAGGCATTCCATATTTAAACGCTTCCAGGTATGACTCAAAAGGTTCCAGGGGCAATTGAGCCTTTTCCAAAGCTGCTATGTAGTCATCATAACGGTGCAGGCGCTGTCCTCCGGTCACAAGTTCGGTGCCTCGGAAGAGCAAGTCGAATGAGTTTGAATACGCGGGCCTTGCGGGATCTGGATGGGTATAGAATGGACGTTTGCGCATAGGATAGCCGGTGACATACAAGAAGTCACTGGTAAATTCCTGTTGTGCCCACTCGCCCAGCCAGCGTTCATCTTGTGGTGAAAGGTCCGGTTCGCCGCGCACATCTACACCATGTAATTTGAGAATCAGTTCTTGGGCATCAGAAAAATGAATATGTGGTATCGTCGCTGGCACGCCAGGCATATGTACATTGAGCAATGTCAGTTCGTTGGTATAATGCTCATTAAACGTGTGCAGGATATTGGCAATAACGTCTCGTAGTAGTGCCATGATCGTCAAGTGGTTCTCAATAAAACCCATTTCCACATCCAGGCTTACATACTCGTTAAGGTGGCGTGTGGTGTCGTGAGGTTCAGCGCGGAAGACAGGACCAACTTCAAAGACGCGTTCAAAGACACCAACCATGATCTGTTTATAGAATTGTGGACTCTGGGCCAGGTATGCCGATCGCCCAAAGTAATCGAGTTTGAACGCATTGGCACCACTCTCGGTAGCGGCAGCAACAATTTTGGGGGTCTGGATCTCTGTAAACCCCTGTGCGGTCAGGGTATTACGGAAACTACTTAGCATTCCAGCAGCTAGAGAATAGATCGCGCGACGTGTTGGGTGGCGATTTATGACCACTGCCTGATCCAGCAGTGTGCCAATATTCGCTGATATCTTGCGCTTGTTGAGTGGGATGGGTGGTGCTTCTTTGATTGGTGTAATGATTTCGATAGAGAGATCATGAAGTTCGGCACCGCCGGGTGCCTGTACTTCATTGACGACGAGACCTTCCACGGCAATGACACTTTCAAGGCTGAGTTTGTTCTCAATTAGAGGCCCAATCTCCTCATCACGTTCGGCGATGGCCTGTATTAATCCCCAGCCGTCGCGAATGACAAGAAAATTAAGACCTCCGAGTTGACGTAATGAATGTAACCAACCTGTTACGCGTACACGTTCGCCCGTATGGATTTTAACTTCTGAGGTAAGAGTACGTTTCATAAAGACTCCTTTTCAGGCAATAAAAAGCCCTCATCCTTTTTGGAGGACGAGGGCGTTATCAGCCTTGTCGTGGTACCACCACCATTTGTCTCTGTTTGAAAAGAGAGACCTCTATCGGTTCTTTCCTCTGCATTCTATTTGTCATGAGGGAGTAAACCGCCGCATGATAACGGGTGCGTTCCGAATGTCAGCTACTAGACCTCTTTAATGGAGGTAGTTCACTGCCTGGCTCGGGGTGTCATCGAGTGGTTCCGAAGACGACGCTTGCAGCGGGTGCATCGCTCTCTGTACAAGTCGGTAGGGTTACTCGATATGTCCCTTTCACTGCCTTTTGAGTATGATTTAGTGGTAACTATAGCATGACATTTGCGAAAAGTCAAACTGGTTTTATAAATTTCTACGTTAAGAGAGTCTTCCAGAAGTCACGAGTTGGCGGCTATTTGTGTTTAAGAGTGCGCCTGTGCTAGCTTTCTGGCGTGAACGATATCTCAGGTAATCGTCAAGGATACGTTGTGAATGGGTGCTTAGTAACGGGCGTAGTTCCTTTTCATGTATCCAGCGTGGTTGGCCCTCCGCATTCATCTGCAAGGCTCCGCTGACAACTTCAGCATGATAGACAAAGCTAATTGTGCTCATGTTCGTGATCTTGTCGCTTGCACACGGATAATAACCTATCAGATCGTCTGCATGCAGAATAAGCCCGGTTTCCTCTCTGCCCTCCCGTTCGGCGGCTTGTTGTGGTGTCTCGCGCCAGTTCATAAAGCCACCTGGGAAGACGATTCTGTTATGGGGTAGTTCAATGACAAGATAATGGTTCTGGCTTTCCACAACCACACAGGCGCTACCAAAGGGGGGTAATTTTCCGCCCAGGAGGTTATTGAACAGGTTGAAGAAGATGCTCACACATTTTTTTAGCAGGTCATATAACATGGGATAATCCCTCTCGTATCTCGCTATCGTTCACAAACACCTCTATCTGGAACAGTAATTTACATAAATGTATCGGTAGTTTCGGAATTTTCTGTAGGTGTATAAAAGTTATGTTCTGATGATAATGATACAGCTTCTTTGTCAGATATTTATCAAGTATGTGTCTTAATTATGTCGCAAAAGGGCGGAATTATCAGGAAATCTCTTTAATTTTTTCTGTTCCATAGTAGTGATATAGGCAAGAATATCTAGGAGGATAGGTTATACTATAGTTTATAGAAGATTGTCGTTCGACATGTCCTTTTTATTATGTTACACTCCCACAAATAAATCTGGAAGTAACGTAGTAAGGGGGATGTATGCCAGGGCCGTGGGATAGTACGATGAAAGATTTGTTACGGAAAAACCCTCAGCAATTTACGAAGTGGCTGGTAGAGGGGAGTACATTTGTTGAAGCGTTATCAATTGAGTTGAAGCGACGTGATACCTACATCTATGCTGATGGCCTTTACAAGGTCATGTTACAAGGTGAATTAGTCCTGTTACACATTGAATTTCAGAAACGTCAGGACCCCAATATGGCCGAGCGGCTTTTGGAGTATAATATACAGGCGAACCGAGAATATGGACCGTTACCAGTTTATTCGTATGTTATCTACCTGGTCGAGGAAGCGAATATACCTGAGTCTCCTTTAGTTAAAACTCTACCTGATGGTCGAGAGATATTGCGTTTTTATTATGGAAGCATCAAATTGTGGGAGATTCCCTCAGAAACAGTTTTAAATACAGGATTATCCGGTCTATTTCCGATGTTGCCTTTAACCAGAGATGGGAAGAGACCTGAAGTGTTAGATGAAATGTTGGATACTCTTGTTGCAACAGAGTCTCAAGAGCTGCTGACAATTGCATATACACTTGCAGGGTTGGTGTTTAGAAGTGAAGCCGATAGAAAGATGTTGAAAAGGAGGTTTGCCATGCTTGGAGAGATATTGCGAGACTCCTGGGTCTACCGAGAAATTATGGACGAGGGACGTGATGAAGGATTGCGACTTGGACTCCAGCAAGGTATCCAGCAAGGTATTCAGCAGGGTATCCAGCAGGGTATCCAGCAAGGTATCCAGCAAGGTATCGAACAGGAACGCGAAGAACTTTTGCAGACCTTACGCAATCTCTTAGTGGGCACGTTGCAAACAACTTTTCCTGATCTTGTTCCACTTGCAATAAAGCGAGTGCCATCGATGAAAGATCCAGCTATACTACAAAATGTGACGCTCAAATTGCTAACAGCAAAGAACTTTGAAGAGGCAAAATTGATACTTACCTTAGCTTCGACGGAGCCGAGATAAGCAAGAAAATGAGGATTATGGGCGTAAGTGAAAACTTACGCCCGTGCTATAACCGATTCTCGTGAGGGTGTATTACCTGGTTCACCTGGTTTTGTTGATGGTGGCAAAATTTTAGGGCGAACTTTCTTCGTCATATAGAGGAAGAATGTCAGCATCAATATTGTCAGTACACCGTAGACAAGCATGATAGAGGGGAATGAGAGTGGACCAAGTGGCACAACTCCAGTATCCAGGTAAGGGCCAATTGGGGCGGGCAACAATTGCAAGCCAAACGAACCATTCCAGATCGCATGTTGCAATACAGCATAGACCCAGCAGCCAATCGGTAGTAGAAACCGATGGCGGTTATCTTTGGGATGAGTCAGGTAATACCAGCCAAGAGAGACCATTGCAGCGCCAAAACCATGTAGTAGGCCAGAGCTGGTACGCTCGATGGCTGTACTGAGCCAGTTAGTATAGCTCATACCCATATATCCGCTTGTCTCAATAAGGTTGAAGCCAGTGCCGCAGGCCAGCCCCAGAATAAAAGCCTCGCCAGCGCTACGTATACGACCGATCATAATCACCACGGCCAGAGGTTTAACTCCCTCCTCGACCAGGGGGGCAACTACCGAGACCAGAAGAAACAGAAAGAGTATCGACTTTGGATCTTGAGGGATCTGCTGATCGGGATTATCCAATGAGACATTCACACCCAGACTTTTTTGCAAAACAACCGTTAGGACTAGCTCAAAGATGAGCGCCAGCAGAATACCAAGCGTTGCGCCACTGACAAGCGCCACTGTAAAGCGTCGCCAGCTTGTAGGCCAGTGAGCGCCTCTTGGGAAGTGCACCCGGCGTACGCCAAGGGCTACAATTGTAAGCGAAGGAAGAATCCCAGCTAAAGAAATCATAAAGATCGTGAGCGGCTCATTGGTAATCGCCTGTCCTTGAGCATGTATTGCACCTGCAATAAGTAGAACAGCAAGATAGCAAACAAAAAAGATCCAGAACCAGGGCAACTTAAATTCTGCCGAGGGCTTTTTTAAGAAGAGGGAACGGAGACTATGGTAGAACGTGAATCCGCCACCTATAAGCCCGGCCACGGTAAATGCAAAAAACTCCACCACACTGCCAAATTTCTGTCCCACTCCCATGGTGGCTGTTGTGGGCAGAATGGCGATGAGTAGAAGGAACAATGCGCTGGCGATACCTGAAAGGAATACCAGGATTGAGCCGACGAATGAGGTGATCGACATGCCCAGGAGGTAGCCATCGCGTTTTGGCTTTGGTGGTTGCCAGGCATATGGATATCCATATCCATAAGGTTGGTAGCCATAGGCGGGATAGTAGGGCATTGGAGCGCCAACATAATTATTTTGTCCATTTGCCGGGTATGGGGGATAGCCAGCATAATTCTGAGTACCTGGATAAGGTGGATACGGAATATATGGGTAGTATGGTGGTGGGTATTGATTACCATTGTTTTGCTGGGGCAATTGATAGGGAGTTGCTGGATATGGATTGCCCTGTCCCTGTTGTTGTACAGGTAGCTGATAGGGTTGATATGCTGGGCGAAAGTCAGGTGCCTCGGCTGGATGTACAACAAGATTGCCACTTACATGTTCCCGATAAGCGGGTTCTTGATAAATCTCAGCTTTTTGAGGAGGTGTAACTGTTCGCAAAGGTTGTGTCTGATCATCGTCATCGTCGGTGATGCCTGATTTGCCATTACCCGAAGAGTCAGGAAAAGCATTTTCCCCTTTGTGAGAAAAAAATTGTGTTTTCATTGGAAATGAGCGCTTCTTCTGTGTATCCGGGTCAGGTACTGGTCCTATATATTCGGAGCCCACGATTTCAAGCCTTTTCTGCGTTATATATGCGTTAAATTGACCAACAAGGAATATACGAGTAGGTCATGGTAAAGGTTTCTTACCAAGTATAACGATATATTGATGAAGTGTCAAAATAATGTAGGGAACCTCCTTGCAGAGTGCCTACATCAAGAAGGAGTTATCTCTCCAGTATCTGTACTTCAACTCCACCCTTTCCCAGTACTGCTTCCAATTTATTATGGAGTGTCTGATCATAATGCATTGTATTATTCCCCGGTACCAGACGAGCTTGCCATTCTCCATTGGCAACGAACACCTCATAATAATCACGTCCGGGACGTTCCTGGATGAAACGATAAACGTCCTGTACTTTTAGAATGTCGTTTGAGACCGAAACCTCATCTGTACCGCTCAGTTGCAATGTGAGCCAGACTTGATAGTGTTTGCGGTTCATTTCTTCTTCGACGGCCTGCAATTTTTCAACGCGGTTACAGAGCAATCCTGGCTCATCGCGCCGGACCTGTATCTCGCCGTGTACAATAACGACGGTCTCTTCCACCCAGAGTTCGGCGGTTTCCTCATATGCTTTAGGGAAGATCGTGACATCGATGGTGCCAAACATATCCTCCAGCTTCACAACACACATCGTATCACCCTTCTTGGTGGTGATACGTCGCGCTTCAATAATGGTGCCGCCCATAACAACTTTGTGCTTATCCAATTCTTCGCTGATTTCCGCCGTACTATGGGTGACATGTTCAGCAAAAAGTTCGCTGAGGTAAGCAAGTGGATGTTTGGAGATATAGACGCCGATGAGTTCTTTCTCCCATGCCAGGAGTTGCTTGCGTGAGATCTCGAGCGCCTTTGTATTAAGGGCAAACTCTATTGCGCTTTCTATGTCCTGCATATCGCCAAAGAGACTGACCATGCCATGTTCTTTCGCCGCCCGTTCACTTTTGCCGAATTGCATGGCACGGTCTACGGCATCGAGTAACATATGGCGTTTGCCGTCGGCCAGCGAGTCCATTCCACCAGCTTTAATCAGCGTTTCAATCGCACCTTTTCCTACAAATTTGGGATCGACGCGCGTGCAGAAGTCGGCCAGCGATTTGAAAGGGCCGCCTTCGTTGCGGGCACGCACGATCTCGCTAATAGGTCCCTCGCCGATACCTTTAATTGCCAATAGGCCGAAGCGTACGCCCTGATTCTCTACCGCAAAGCCGCGATCACTTTTGTTCACATCAGGCCCAAGCACTTCAACGCCCATACGCTTACATTCGGCAATCGCATTTGCGATCTTCTTTGCGTCAGCGGCCTCTGTTGTCATTGTGGCGGCCATGAACTCGGCTGTATAGTTCGCCTTGAGATAAGCAGTATAGAAAGCGACGACCGCGTAGCTTGCCGCGTGAGCTTTATTAAAGCCATAGCCACCAAAGGGGAGGACCAACGTAAAGAGTTCCTCGGCGTCCTTCTGCTTCATGCCACTCTTGACACAACCCTTAACGAAATCAACCTTATAGCCCTCGACCTCATCCATCTTCTTTTTACTGAGTGCTTTACGGAACTTGTTGACCTTGCCCCAGGAGAAGCCGGCCATATTCACGGCGATGAATAGCACCTGATCCTGATATACGATGATGCCATAAGATTCTTCCAACCATTCAGCCAGACGTGGGTCCAGATAGGTGATTTTCTTCTTTCCATGTTTCGCGGCGATAAAGTCGGGAATACTATCCATCGGACCAGGACGATAGAGGGCGATCATAGCCATTACGTCTTCCACACGCGTGGGTTTGAGTTGTTTGATATACTCGCGCATCTTGGGGCCTTCCAACTGGAAAACGCCCGTTGTTTCGCCACTTGCTAGCAATTCAAACGACTTCCGGCGTTTTTCATCTTGCACATCATCACCGATTGGATCGAGCGGCACCCTTTCCAGGTCTATATCCTCATTGCGGGAGAGCTTAATAAACTTGACGGCATTATCCAGGATGGTCAGGTTGGAGAGGCCCAGGAAGTCAAACTTGATCAGTCCCAGTTCTTCCAGGTGCATCTGCTCATACTGTGTGATACGTCCCTTTGATGGATCTTTGGGATCACGTAACTGTAGTGGAACGAAATGCTCCAGGGATTCATTGGCAACGATCACGCCTGCTGCATGGACCCCTGTTGTACGTACTGATCCCTCTAATTTCAGCGCCTGGTCAATGATTTCCTGTACTGGTTTACTCTCGTTATAAAGAGCATTGAGTTCTCTTACGGAGTCCAGGGATCCTTGTAGTGTGACCTTTGGACCGGTAGGAATGAGGCGTGTGATGCGGTCGCCGATATCTTGTTGTCCCATGACGCGAGCAACGTCTTTTACAGCGGCTTTCGCGGCCATCGTGTTAAATGTGACCATTTGCGCAACGCAATCATCGCCATATTTGTGGGCGACATACTCGATTACTTCTTCACGTCGATCATCGGGGAAGTCCATGTCAATATCAGGCATGTCGGCACGTTCGGTATTGAAGAAGCGTTCAAATGGTAGCTGGTAGCGTAACGGATCAACATTGGTGATACCCAGTGAATAGGCCAGGAGACTTCCGGCGGCAGAACCGCGTGCGGAGCAGCGAATGCCATTTGAGCGAGCATAGTTTACAAAGTCCCACTCAATGAGGAAATAGGGTACGAAACCTTTCTCCGCAATCATGTTGTATTCGTAATCCAATTGTCGCTTTGCCTGTTCTGTTACCTCTCCAAAGCGCTCCTGGAGACCTTGCATACAAAGAGTATAGAGGTACTTGTCTGATGATTCATATCCGGCAGGAACTGGATAGTTGGGCAACTGAGCTTTATATGAGAGAGGGTCGACGCTGCACTGTTCGGCAATGCGCACACTATTAAGTAGCGCATCAGGTAACTCGGGAAAGAGTTGAGACATCTCCTCCGGACTTTTCAAATAATATTCCTGGCTATCAAAGCGCATACGTTTAGGGGTGTCAAGTTGTTTGCCAGTCTGGACACAGAGAAGGACATCGTGTGAGGCGTGGTCGTGCTCGTCGATATAATGCAGATCGTTTGTAGCCACCAGTGGAATCTGCTTGTCTTTATGCATACGATAAAGCAACTGGTTGAGTTGTCCCTGTGGAGAGGGTTTGCCATCATCAAATATGCCGTGATGTTCCTGGATTTCAAGATAGAAGTGTTCAGGTCCAAAGACATCGCGGTACCAGTCGGCCATTTTATAAGCCTCGTCTATTTTCTCTTTCAGGAGCATCTTCGGAATTTCGCCTGAGAGGCAGGTAGAGGTGACGATCAGGCCTTCTGAATATTGTTGGAGCACTCTTTTGTCAATACGTGGTCTGAGGTGCCATCCCTCGGTGTGAGCAATAGTCGTCAACTTGAGCAGGTTACGATACCCGATATCGTTCTTTGCCAGGAGTAGGAGGTGATGATAATCGTCGCTGTAGCGCTTCGAGTGGTCATGCATATCTTCGGTGAGATATGCCTCAATGCCTATAATGGGGTTAATGCCTCCCGCTTTACATGCTTTGTAAAACTCAATGGCACCATACATAGCGCCATGATCGGTGATGGCAAGATGTTGCATTCCTTTGGCTTTTGCCTGTTGTACAATCTTTTTTGTACGGCTAAAACCATCTAAAAGCGAGTATTCGGTATGAACATGTAAATGAGCGAAATCTATGCCCATGGGGAAGAACCTCCATTAAAATAGGTTACATCTAGAGTATAAGAAAATATGTTCTAGTTGTCAAGTGTTGAGAATTAATTGGTACGTTCATTGTATAGAACGTATTGGGTTTGCTTTTAAAACGTTCTCAAATTAATGGCCCATTCGGCAAAATCAACGCCTTGATACTTTCCTGTCGTTCTGCGGCTAACAGCGCCTGATCAGCCTGTTCCAATGTATATCGTCCAGTGATCATCGAGCGCCAGGGAAAACGTTCGGCATGACGTGTCAGTGTGCGTACGGCACGATAAAGATGGCTCAGGTCGCTGCCCCAGCAGCCCCGTACTTGCAGATGTGGTTGATTTAGCTCCAGATGTGGGTTGATGCTAACCGACCCGTGATCAGTATATTGCCCCACAACTACTAGTGTACCAGCATCACGTGTCAGGCGTAAGCCCTCAGCGACGGCGGCTGGAACGCCGGTCGCTTCAATGGTGATATCAGCACCACGACCATGAGTGAGTTCGCGCACGAGGCGCAAACGCTCCTCCGGATTGTGCTCAGCAATATCAATAGTCACATCAGCACCAAGCGTACGTGCAATAGCCAGGCGTGGCGGTGGTCCTCCGATCACAATGATCTGGCTGGCACCCTGCAATTGAGCCAGGACTGCACTACATAATCCTACGGGTCCGGCACCCTGAACGACGACTGTATCGCCAAAGGTTACATCGCCACGTTGTATAGCGTGCAGAGCTGTAGGAAGGCCACAGCCACCAGCCATAAAAACATCAGCAGGAAGAGCTGGTGGTAGCTTTACAATATGGACGCCTGGTAGAAGCAAGATACGTTCGCTCCATCCGCCTAGCAAGCCTTCGTTTGATGAGTATGTGATACCATAGACGCGGCGCTCAGGGCAGCGGGTCGATGCTTTCGCTATCTGACAATACCAGCAACGTCCACAGGTGCGGTGAACGTCGAGGAAGGTCACGATCTCACCTGCCACAATCATTTCTCCCTCGACATCACGTACGGTTCCTTTGACCTGTAGCACACGTCCGACACTTACATGCCCCGGAATAATCGGATATGGCACCCCACTTAAGCGTCCATGCTTGAGATGCACGTCGGTTCCACAGACTTCTGAGGCAATTGTTTCCAATAATACCGCACCATCTTCCAGTACTGGATTTCCAAACTCGCGTATCTCAGGTGCGGTATCAGGTGCGGGCAGAACTACAGCTCGTATGGACATGTTTTCTCCTATGATTTATTGTTAGAGGCCAGAAAAGATTGTTGTCAGGATAATCAGTAGCGTCAAAACCGTCATCACAATAGTTGTTATCTAGACTATCACATTGAAAGAATATCGTATATAAATCTGGTCTATTTTTTGCCATCATGTATTTTTTGGTATGTCTGTGTAGGAAATGGGTAATGTGTTTGATGCTGCTATGCATAGTTCTAACGTATACTTTGTTAAGGCGGCAAAATTAGAGCGTGTGCTTGTATGCGTATGGGGAGGTTGATTATGATTGAGCGTACATTCCTGGAGAAATTTATTGGGGCCACTCTGGGTAATTATCATCTTGAACAATTGCTTGAACAGAGCAAATGGGGTCCCGTCTTCATGGCAAGTTCGCGAGCAGGAACTTCCTATGCTATTCGCTTCGTCGGCACACATTTCCAGGAGAATGAACTTAATACCGATGCGCATATTGTTTTTCTGGGGCGCTTTCAACAGGAGGCAAATCAGGTTGCATCTCTTCAGCATCCTCATATTTTGCCACTTCTCGATTATGGTACCTATCAGAGCATACCTTATCTGGTTTATCCTCATGTGTCCCTCACTTCTCTGCGTAGCCTGCTCGGACAGAATATTCCCACCGATCTAAATTCGGTTGAGCGTTACCTGGATCAGTTTGCCTCGGCTCTTGAATATGCACATCAGCATGCGGTAATTCATCGTAATCTATCAACAGCCTGTATTTACATGCAAGCGAATAGACAACTAATAGTTGGTGAATTCGGATTGATGCGCATGTATGAATTAAGCTTGCAAGATAGCTATCAGACCAACAAATTTAGTGGTAGTAGTGAGTCCAGTTCTCCGGAGCAACTACTTGGTAAGCCGGTTGATGCTTATACAGATATCTATGCCATGGGAGCTGTGCTTTATCGTTTGCTTACAGGTCATGCACCATTTAGTGGCAAAACGCGTGAGGAGGTCACACGTCAGCATCTCTACGCCGAAGTGCCATCATTGAAATTGTGGCGTGAGGGCCTTCCAGGCGGTCTGGACCATATTATCACCAGGGCTATGGCGAAGGAGCCTATGCAGCGTTATCGTCAGCCGGTCGCATTTGCTCAGGCCTATCATCAGATTGTCGCTCCACATGAGCCATATTCACCTCTGATTGCGTTTCCACCCGTTACGCCAGTGCAAAGACAATCATTTGCTCAGGTCACTTCTTCACAGAAGCCGGTGACGATTGGACATAAACATATGTCGCGTCGCCGTTTGATTATATTACTCGCAGCAGGTGGAGGTGTGGTGGCGGCAGGAGGAATAGCCATAGCCGGTACAAAACTTTTGCATAACAATACTGTAGCAGGTGGAACGAGCACTCCAGATACAACAAAAACGCCAGTTCCAACTTCTAGCAAAAGTCAGGTAGGAGGGAATGGAAATATTCTGGTGCGCAGCGTAGATTTACCGCTTAATAGCGCAAAAACTTTTCCAATCGCCAATCAAAATAATCCCGGCGTAGTTATCCATTTGCCAGACAATAAATTTGTGGCATTTGATACGACCTGTACTCATGCGGGCTGTTCAGTCCATTATGATCAGCAGGATAGTTTATTAAAATGTCCATGTCACGACGCTGCTTTCAATCCAGCGCAGAATGCTGCAGTTGTCCAGGGGCCTGCACAAACTCCTCTTGCCCCTATTAAGATCACTGTTCTTGCTGATGGCACGATCACAACATAGAAATGGCTGGTTATTTGAAACTATATAGTAGTGGCTTTACCTTTGTATGGAGTTGTTCGCGTGGAATTGTGGAGGATTGGAATGGCTGAGGAGCAAACAGCCCCAACATATCTGGTTATTGGTAACGGCATCGCTGGTGCGACCGCCGCTGAGATTTTGCGTGCAGAAGATTCCGCAGCGACCATTGGGGTCATTGCCGACGATTCCTCTCCCGTCTATTATCGTCCTGCCTTGAAGGATTACCTGAGTGGTCGCGTTGTAGAAGATAAATTGGGAGCACGCCCAACCAGTTTTTACCAGGATCATATGATCCGCTTTTTACCTGAGCGCGTTGTTGGTATTCAGCCAGCGCAGCATCGCGTGCAACTCCAAAGTGGTCGTCAGCTTGGTTATAATCGCTTACTGCTGGCAAATGGTGCTCGTCCCGCACGCTTGAATTGTCCAGGTCAACAGTTGCAAGGGGTCTATACGTTACGCAGTATTGCTGATTACCAGGCGTTATTGCAGAATCTGAACGAGACGCGTCACGTTGTCGTAATTGGAAGCGGTACGCTGGCGTTGGAAACCGTAGAGACATTGCGCCATCGTAATTATTCCGTCACTCATATTCTACGGCGTCGCACAATCTGGTCCGAGGTTCTTGATGTTACTGCTTCCGATCTCGTGTTGCAGCAAGAACAACGAGATGGAGTTGATGTGCGCCTGGAAGAAGAGGTTGTCGAAATTTTCGGGAGCGATGGCGGCGTGAACGGCGTGGTAACGCGCAGTGGCGAGCAAATTGCCTGTGAAACGGTTATAATTGCTATTGGCATTGAGCCTATCATTGATTTTATCAAAGCAAGTGGTATTGCCTGTGGACGTGGGGTGAGGGTTGATAATAGGATGCGGACAAATACCCTTGATATTTATGCGGCAGGTGATGTAGTTGAAACTACAGATCAGTTAACGGGTCGCACCCGTGTACTTGGACAATGGTATCCGGCTGTGCAGCAGGCCCGCGCCGCAGCTTATAGCATGCTTGATTTGTTGGACAATAATGCATCTTTTCAGGCCAGCACGTTCTATAATGCTACATTTTTATATGGACTCGATTTTGCTTCTGTTGGTATTACAAATGCTCCCGGCTTTCAGGAGATTGTTGCGGAACCCAGGCCACGGATGTATCGAAAGGTGTTACTGAAAGAGGGCATACCTGTAGGCATGCTTTCGCTTGGCAATCGCAAGCAAGCGCTTACTTTTAAACGCGCCATCGATCATCGTGTCAACCTGCTGCCCGTTGCTTCTGTATTGTTTGACGACAGCTTCAAATTTAATGAGTGGCTGGATCGTCAAGGCGTCCCTCCCCCACTTTTGAGCGTGGGTAGAGCAGGAGATGCGGCTATTAAGCGTGCGGCATATCCCGAAGGTGTGGCAACAAATACATCCCTTGAGCAACGTCCTCTAGTTGAAGCTTTGCTAGTTCCTATAGATCAAACTCCTGGCCAAGCGGGAGAAATGCTCCTGAGCCAGACGAAAGTGCTCACAGTTGGTCGCCAGCCAGGAGTGTATCTTCTGATCGATGAAGCAACCGTCTCGCGTCGTCAAGCCGAGATCAGCTACCTCAATGGTCAATATATCCTTCACGATTTGGAAAGTTCCAATGGGACATTTGTGAACGATGTGCGGCTGGAATCCTCAAGTACATACGTGCTTAAGGCTAAGGACATAGTACGTTTTGGGAAAGTCGTAAAATTCAGTTTCGTTATGCGTACTATCGATAAGCAGGCAAAAAAACTTCCAGTGAACAGTCCTTCCCTAGGCAGGTATTCCATACAGGCAGGAAGCAGAAGTGGGCGCAGATAAACTGGGCCAACCTGTACTCAAACCCGATGGTTCGCTCCTTCTACCTGGTGCAAAAGTGCCTCTTCCCGCCAGGATTGTGAACACCTTTAAAGAATCAGCGGCATTAATTGTACTGGCAGAGGATACAACACAAGAAGGTAATCATCCTCCTACGGTTTTTTTGCTCAATGATAGAAAATCTACACTGCTCGGGCGAGAGGAAGGTATGGATATTGAGCTTGCAGATCCGGTTGTTTCGCGTCAACATGCTGAAATCGTCCCTGACCAGGCCGGTTTTTATATTCGAGACCTGGGCAGTAGCAATGGGGTTCTGGTCAATCAGACTAAAATTGACAATCCTTATCGGCTCTCACATGGTGACCATGTTTCTTTAGGTGGCTGTATGCTCTATTTTGTCGATTTGCGTACTATGGCTCAAACTATGGTTCGTGCACCACTACCCCCAGCGCCAGAAAGGAAAGAGACCAGCAGGCGGCCTGTTGCTCAAGGTGGAGAAAAGACAGAACGGAGGCCTCAGAATGCTTCTCCAGCCGCTACACAGCGAGAGCGAGAACCTGTGACGCGCCGCCAGGTTGCGCAGCAAGATAGCAGTAAATCTGCTTCCTTGCCACAACTGGTTGTTTGTAGTAAATGTGGTGGAGTGAATACGCGTATTGCACGCTTTTGCGCCAGTTGTAGTGCGCCATTAGGATCGATGGTATAGGAAGACGATAATGCAGGTACAAAATACGCCTTTTTTAGTAGGTCTATCGCATCGTACGGATATACAACCTCTGACGGAAGAGGAGGTGCGTTTCGAGATTGATATGTGTATTGGCTGCGATCGTTGTATGCGTGCTTGTCCGGTTCCATTATCGTCAATGATCAATATTAGTGCATTGAATCGTGCGAACGTTTCGGATGAGATTTCGCCGTATGTGGCACGCTTTACTGATGAATGTGTAATGTGTGGTTCATGTGTGCCTGTGTGCCCGGTTGATAATCATCGTGACCTGCTCATGCTTTCGTTAAAACAGCGTCTGGGCGTACCCTGGGATGGTAAGGTTGATATGACGCGCGTCCTCAATTACTTGCCTCCCGGTTGGGACGTGCCGCGCTTATTGAGTCGTTTGCGTGAACAGCCAATGTTCAGTGATCCGCGTCTGGTGCCAGACAACTACCTGTTACATTTTGTGGCGACCTCCAAAGTAATTGCGGTCATGCCTGGCTCTATTGTTCTGCACGAAGGAGAGTTTGGGCGCGAGCTCTACTTTATTCTGGAAGGACGCTTTGAACTTTCTTCTACCGGGCCAGATGGTGAAGAGCTTCCTGTTGCGGTACTGCGTCGTGGCGAATATATGGGTGAGTACGGTATGCTGACGGGACAGCCACATAATAGTAGTGCTCGTGCCCAGAGTCCCTCTATTGTACTTGGAGTGCCGGAGCAGGTTATGCAGCGCCTGATGGAGATTGTTCCTCCTGTACGCCAATTCTTCGATCGTTTGAGCGCCACACGCTCTACCGAATCTATTCTCAAACGTATGTCTCTTTTCCAGGGTGTGATGGGTACGGATATACGTCAGATTGCTGAGCAAGCACAGATGCAGCGCTACGATCGTGACGAGCGCCTTTTCAGTGAAGATAGTAAAGATCAGCCCTCGCGTGAGTCATTGCATATATTGTTGGAGGGCTTCGTAAAAGTTGCGCGGCGTACGACCGCAGGCACCGGGCGCGACAAGTCAGATGAACGCATTATCGCTTATCGTCAGGGCGGCGATTACTTCGCTGGTGGCCTGGATATGCTTGGTGACCGCCGGGCTGTTACCGTAACTGCTATCACTCGTACCAGCGTAGCACAATTACCACGTCCCATTCTTATGTCTCTTCTAACACGTTATCCAGAGGTCAATCAACGTTTCCAGGAACGTCTGCAACTTTATCGCGATGCTACTGAGATTGCATATAGTGCGGTTTTTGAACCCTTCAACTTCACAGAAGAAGTCAACACGCTCTCAGATGCGGCCACCCGTGCAGGCCTACATTCGCTGGTCGCTGATGGTGTGGTTGAGGGAACAGAAGTATTGGTGATCGACCTTGATAAATGTATCCATTGCAATGAGTGTGAAGAAGCATGTGAGCGTCGTCATGGACATTCGCGCATGAACCGTAAGGGAATGGTGGTTGGCAATATCAGTATTGCAACCGCCTGTCGACAGTGTCAGGATCCGGTCTGTATGCTCTGTAGCCGTGCTGGTATTGCACGTATGCCTGGTGGAGAGGTCTACATCACTGAAAGCTGCATTGGTTGTGGTATCTGCGCCGAACGTTGTCCATATGACAATATTTCCATTGTGTCGCTTGATGAGGATGAGCGTGATGACAACGGGAATATACAATCAACGTGGCAGCAGTTCAGTAATTTTTTCACGAAAGGCTCAGGAAAAGAGCGTGGGCAGAAATTACTTCCCATGGCTGCTGCACCGGGTCCATTGAATATCCAGCGGCCAGTTGGAGCTTTTGAAGAGATGCGCAAAAAACTGGCTATCAAATGTGATTTATGTGCTGGTTACGATAATCAAGCGTGTGTGCAGGCATGTCCTACTGGAGCAGCAATTCGTGTGAATCCTGCTACATTTTTTGGATCAACCGAAGAAATCCTGCGCCGACGTGCCAGATAGAGGAGGAAATAGAGAGTATGTCTCTTGTAGCGAAACGACCATCTGTACAGCCATCAGGCGAGCGCCCACTAAAGCGTATCTGGCGTACCCCTGCCTCCAGAACAAAATGGTTCTGGCTGATTGGCAGCATCTTGTTTTATGCTGCTATCTATATCTGGTTTTACCTGGCCAGCAAGGCGCAAGGTGATGCCGCGCCCGGTAATGATCCTTTCCGCCTCTTTGGCATTTTTGCTTATATTCTGGTTCTGAGTACCGCAGCCTATTCGCTGCGTCGTCGTTTTGTGCGAGGCCTGCCAGGAAAAGTACAAAGTTGGTTGTGGATGCATACATGGCTTGGTGTGATTACGATCATGGTAGCCTTGTTACATGAAAATTATGCCTTTGTTACGAACAGTTTTGTTACCAAATTCAGCGATCTGACAGACACTTATTGGGCTGGTCTGGCACTCTTCTCACTCATTTTCCTGGTAGTCAGTGGCGTTACTGGTCGCCTGCTTGATCTCTGGCAGACGCATGTGATTGCGCGTGAAGCTAATACCAACGGAGTGGGGATTGTGCGTGCTGTTGAAGAGCGTATCCTTGAATTGGAATATACTGTTGAGCGTCTTTGTGCTGGTAAGTCTGAGCTATTTAAAAAATATTGTATGCAAGCTCTTAGCTCTGGCAACCTTCAACAAAAATTTCCAGCCATTCCTCTACCTGAACGTTCTGACTTCCAACATGCTCACGCTACTTTGGTGACGCGTGCTAATCTTTTACATTCATGTCAGCGTCAGCAGCGTGCACGTCTGATCATGCGTGTCTGGCGCACTGCTCACATCACACTGGCCTGTATTGCATTAATCGTTATTAGTTATCACGGCATAATGGAATTATTGACAAATGTATTCCACGTTATTGCCGCGCAGTAAGCGTTTATTCTTGGTAAGAGAAGTCTTTTCATTTCGTTTGTATAGTCGGCTGAGGGGGAAATGCTCATGTTCTGTCCAGGTTGTAAGACGCTATGTGATGAGGATGCGATCTTCTGTGGTAATTGCGGTAAGCAGATTGTGCCACTCAGAGCGCGAGGAGCAACTGTCGCCGAACCTATTGTGAGTGTCCGCACAGATGGATTAAAGCGCAATACCGCTTATAAGAATGCTATACCACGCAGGCCGGTACTTCAGATGCCTCCTCCCTTGCCACAATCACCCTTTTTACCCTCATCGCTTACTACAAAGCATACTCCTGTTCCTGCGCGTCCAGATCCATCCTCACCGATTGCCTCACCGCCAGGCAAACCCGCACCATTATCCCCTTCACTTATCCAGAATAAATATCTTGCACGCAATATTTTCATTTCACTACTCATTTTAATGGTGATTCTCGGAGCTTCAGCTACTCTGATTGCTCTGGCCCATCGAAAAGAAAATAATGTCAATGCAAAAAATGCACTTACCAGTACTGGTGCGATGGGGATAGTTTCTTTCAGTGATGGTCAGAACGGTCAAGGATTAACGGATACTCTCAAGTTGAAAATCAGCAGCCTGGGCGCACCTCCAAATGATCTCCATTACTATGCCTGGATTGTTGACGCTGCCTCAGAAAAGACTTTACCATTGGGCAGGCTCGTTGCTCAAGGTCAGAATTTTACTTTAACCTTTACAGATAAAATCAACCTGCTTGGTGCGGGCGATCAATTGGAAATTACTCAGGAGCCGGGAAACCCTATGTTCCCGGCGGGGGAAGTGGTACTATCAGGAACGCTTCCTCCTCTCGCATTGATTCATATAAGGCACTTACTGGTCCGTTTTGATACCACACCTGGAAAAATAGGGTTGCTGGTTGGTTTACGAGATCAAGCTCGTGTGTTAAATCAGCAAGCCCAGCTCTTGCAAAGCTTTGCGGGTAAGGGACAACACAAAACGGCTTGTGCAGCTCAAAGTATTATAAACGTGATCGAAGGTGCTGGTGGTAAAAATACGCAGCCACTTGTTGATACCTGTGCCGCATTCAATGTTACCAATGTGGGCGATGGCTTTGGCCTACTAAATCCCACTGATCCCAACGCTGGTTATATTGTCCTTTCGGCAGAGCACGCAGCGTTAGCCGCTATCCAGAGCGATGCTACACCTACGATTAGAATGCATGCACAGCACGTACAGATCGCCACCACCAATCTCAAAAAATGGGTGACAACCATTGATAATGATGCGCAGCAATTACTCGTGCACCCTGGCAATACAGCTCTCATTACCGAGATCGCTACGCTCGCTAATCATACATTGAATGGTGTTGATCGCGACGATGATGGGCAGGTTGATCCTGTTGTAGGCGAGGCAGGGGCTATTACTGCATATAATGAGGGACAGATGATGGCTCAGCTTATGCTTGGGCAAGGTCAATGATAGTAGAGTTCTTACGAATTTTGGCCTGGTAAACAGGTGAGGTTGGATGTAACAGCTATGCTGTTATGACAGTACAAATGCTACAGTGGAAATGTAACATTCATACTGCCACGGTTTTAAGCAGAAGTACCAGGCGTCCAGGTAAAAATGGATGGTGGAGGACTTGAACCTCCAGGCCCCGAAGGGCACTGTTTTACAGACAGCTGCGATAACCATTCCGCCAACCATCCAGAGTGGAACCGGAGGGACTCGAACCCTCAACCCCCTGCATGCAAGGCAGGTGCGCTACCAATTGCGCCACGGACCCATAAACCAAAGACATATACTATTGGAACGCGGGTAATGGGACTCGAACCCACTATTTTCTGTTCGACAGACAGATGACGCTACCCTTTGTCCTCACCCGCTCAATGTTGGTGGAGAGACTCAAACTCTCAACTACCTGCTTCTAAGGCAGGCGTGTCTACCAATTGCACCACACCAACAAAATGATGGCAGCAGGATTTGAACCTGCAATCTTCAACTTAAAAGGTTGTTGCTCTACCGATTGAGCTATACCACCACAAAGGGACAGGCTGGAATCGAACCAGCATCGCCAGAGCCACAACCTGGAGCTCGACCACTGAGCTACTGCCCCGCTCAAAAAGGTACCGGGCGGACTCGAACCGCCGTAATTGCTTTTGCAGAGCAACACCTCGCCTCTCGGTCACGGCACCTTACTATTTCCCCTCCTTCCATTCCCTTACCGTATTTGACATAGTAGCATTACATTTGCTGTTTGTCAACATTGTTTTGGTAATTTTTCATATCCGCTAAAAAATACCGTCTAAGAATAGGTAAAAAACAAACTTTTTATGTACAATAGTAGTGGAGCCTCGAAAATAAGAAACTAAATCCCTTTACAAACGTGTTTGTATGTAGAAGATTTTCCAATTCTTCGCAGCAATGCCACAGGGGGAAGGATATCATGTTTGCCGACGCCGCAGCTTTGATCGGTCAAACGATTGCTGACTACCGCTTGCTCCGCATCCTGGGCAAAGGAGGCATGGGAGCCGTTTTCCTGGGACAGCGTCTCGATGACTCCCAGGCGCAGGTTGCTATCAAAATTCTTTTACCCTCTCAGTATGTCCTATCTGAGACGCGTACGGCATTTCAGGCGCGTTTTATGCGTGAGGCGAAGACACTGAGCTCGCTCCATCATCCTCATATTGTCCCGGTGCTGAGTTATGGGAAGATGGATGAGCTGTCGTATATCGTGATGCCCTACCTGCCAGGTGGGACGCTTTCTTCACGGATACAGGGGAAGCGGAAACCCATTCCTTTTGCTGAGATCACACGTTATGCACATCAGCTCGCCGATGCTCTGGATTATGCTCACGCGCAAGGCATTGTGCATCGCGATATTAAGCCGGGTAACGTTCTGCTGGATGCCGATGGCAATCTGTTTCTCTCCGACTTCGGTATTGCACGTTTTTTCGAGAGTAGCCCTGATGTGTTGAGCACCGTTTCGGTTTCACTAACTTCGACTGGTGAGGTATTTGGTACACCCTCTTATATGGCCCCTGAACTTTTTCGCGGCGAACTGGCCGAGCCACCTGCCGATGTATATGCCCTGGGCGTTATGCTCTATCAGCTTGTTACGGGCCGTGTTCCTTTTCAAGGTAAGGGACCTCTTGATGTGGGTATCAAGCATATTAGCGAGACACCTCTGCCTGCTCGTGGCTTGCGCCCCGAACTTCCAGAACCTGCCGAGGCTGCCCTTCTGCGTGCACTCGCAAAATCTCCTGGCGAACGGTTTGCCAGTGCTGGTGAACTGGTAGATGCTTTTAATGCAGGCCTTCAGGGCTTATGGCCGGTTGGTATCTCTGTTCTTCCAGTACAGCAACTTGCACAGATACAGGCCCTTAAAAGCTCACATCTAGTATCGTCAAAAAATACCAGGAGATTGTTCTCTTTCGCTTACGCCTGGCACAATATGCGTGGAAGCCTTGTTGGAGTCGTTCTTGTTTTTATACTCTTGCAAGCTCTTGTGGTTGGAATTGTCATGGGTACTCATAGCTTCGGCTCGTCTTCATCTCTTACAGCCTTAAGCAGCAATTTTCAGAAGGTACCAGTGCTATCTTCACCTACCAGGACACCTACTCCTCGGCCAGTGAAGCCTACACCTTCTCCCGCTACACATTTGCTCTCTTCTGCGGCTCCTCCGCCATATGTTGCTTATGATCCGGCATCCATGCACTTTGCCATTAGCAAGGGTACGGTGTATGCAATCAGTAATAGTGGAAATAGCATTTTCTGGACTTACACAACGAATAGTCCCATCATTCAGCCGCCATTAGTAGTCGGCAATGCCATATACATAGTCACGGATAGAGGTCAGATTTACGCATTACAAATTACTAATGGAGTATTGTTGTGGTCCTACGCTACTCATGTGCCCACCAGTTCTCCACTCGCGCTAGAGGATGATGTTGTCATAATGTATGCAAATAACGGGACAACATACGAATTTTCTGCAGGTAGTGGTAATCTGCTTGATATTGTGTATCCTACTCCTGAAATCACCCCAACGCCTGGAGTGACTCCGACGCCCGGTTCAACGCCCGAAGCGACTCCAACCCCCCAGCCTTCACCAACGCCTGGAGTGGCTCCGACGCCCGGTTCAACGCCCGAAGCGACTCCAACCCCTCAGCCTTCACCGACGTCTACAGTCACTGCTGAGCCGACTGCTACACCGGGAGCATATCCTCAGGTGACTCAAAGTCCTTTATGAACAAATTGTAAATCTCTACAACAAATTGTCTCCTTCTAAGCAATATAAGGTACATGCTATATACTCAGAAAAGAGAGTATATTTTATAGGGGGACATCATGCAAACACGTCTGAAAAGAAGCTTTATTCTCGCCTTGCACGTTTTATGTGCTACCCTTTTTCTGATTTTTAACCTGCTTTCCAACAACCTTGCTCAAGCCAGTTCTTATAAGCCATGGACAGGTAAGACAATTGGTTGGGTGAATGTGCAGATGGATACCACGGCACAGGCACCAGTTGCAACCCGGTATGCGCCTGATACAAAAGTTACTATTTTTGCGCTTGTTTCTGGTCAGGCTATGCGAGCGGGTGACGCGAACTGGTATCGCATCTCCCGCCTCGATAGTTTTCCTCTTTACATTTACAGTAAGCTAATTACCCCACTAAATAGTTTCCAGAACAAAAACAACGGCACATTCCGGAAATATGGGAAAGAGATTGTTGTGAAATCTGTCCCAAGAGCGTCTCTATGCTTATCAGAGCGGTAAGCAGGTTTTTAGTGCTATGGTTATAACAGGCCGTTCAGCTTTACCTACACCCGTTGGTACTTTCCACGTTTTTGCGAAACTGAACCATACGACCTTCTATTCGCCCTGGCCTAAAGGTTCGGCATACTGGTATGCGCCTACTCACATCAACTATGCCCTTGAGTTTTTGCGTGGAGGCTACTACTTGCATGATTCATGGTGGCATAGCGTGTATGGTCCTGGTACAAGCAACTGGCATTACGATCCGGTGTATGGGTGGCAATGGGGTACGCATGGTTGTGTTGCTATGCCGATAAAGACTGCTTACTGGTTGTACAAGTGGGCCTCTATTGGCATAACAGTACAGATTGAGAAGTAGTGTGATAAGCCCCTTTGATGTGAGATAGTCGTGATCTGGTCTCGTGTAGTAGTGATGTATCTGTGAGATGGGGACGCAATACTTAAAGTGTCCCATGAAGAAGGGACTTTCCTACAAAAAATGGAACCCGGTCAAAAGGGTTCCATTTTGTTATACGTAGGTAAAGAGAGCTTTAAGGCTGGTTACCCAGCACGGCAGCAGGGTTATTCGTTGGAGTAGCATTTGTTGGCGGCGTAATCGTAACAGGATTATTAAATTTGCTCATGTCGACGATGAGATCAAGCGCCGTTTTTACTGATGCTGGAGCACCGTTACCAACAGCACTCGTATCTGCAGCCAGGTTCACCTTCAGTTCGCTGCGATGAACATAAAAATTGGTTTCATCAATCCATACATCAGCCGTCGAAAGAAACGATTTCGTATTATTGATGACCGTATCAATGTTCTGCTGTCCAAAGGTATTCTTCAACTGAGGATCACTGTTGAGGAGTTGTTGTAACGCCGTTTTATCCAGCTGAGCTGTGATATGACGCAGACTTACGCCATTCAAAGACTCGGTACCATGGTCGGTCAGCTTGATATCCTGGAGGAGTCCAAGCAGACTGTTTTGATCGATGGTGAAGCCAGAGAAAGGATTTCCAACAGAGTTTTGAAGTGCAGTCTTATCGAGGACGTACCATTTGCCCTGGTTGTTCTTTATGTATACTTTATTCCCTTGCAGGATCTCTGCTATGTTGGTGTTATTATCAAGCGTAAGATTTAATTGTTCCTGGTCAGGTAACTGCTGATCGCCATCACCTTTTACCCGCACGCTTACAACTTGAGGTGTTCCCTTTGGTGCGGTCCCGGTACCTGTTTGTATGTTTGTTGTGGATTGGAGGTTGACGTGCGATGATTTGAGTTGCTTCATCGCATTCGCGCTCTTTTGCAGTACCTGTCCCACACTGAGCGAACTTGAAGAATTACTGCCAGTACTTGTCGGTTGGCTGCATGCACTGATTAGCAGTACTATGCCTACCATTGCCACTGCCAGGATTGGAACCCTTTTTTGTAGAGACATTCAAGACACTCCTTTATCATTTAATATTTCATTACAATACTGGCACGCATACGTATGCCATTTTTTTCGTCTAAAAACTAAAACATATAACCATGCTACTTAAGATACGGATTACCACCCCATAAGAGTTTCTGAAGATGGTGGAGGTTATTCAGAAGTACCTAAAACAGAGACGCGATTCCGTCCATGCTGTTTAGCGTAGTACATAGCCTGATCAGCTTGTTGGAGCAGGGTCATAGGGATCGTTCCATGCAGACCATAGATAGCAACTCCAATACTTGCTGTGACGATGAGTCCAATCTCTTTATTCTCAGCTTTCCAGATGCACTCATGAGCAGCAATAGCAATCCGGGCCTGTTCAGCAATCTGGCATGCATGTGGGAGATCGACTCCTTTGAGCACAATAGCAAATTCTTCTCCTCCATAACGACCCACGATCCCAGCGGAAGAAATGACCATATGTAATCGTTGTCCAACTTCATGCAAGACGGCATCGCCGACTAAATGTCCCCAGGTATCATTGATCTGCTTAAAGTGATCCAGGTCAACAAACAGGATCGCACAGGTCTGGTGTGTCTGTTCACATTGGATGATCTCTTCCAATACATGGTTCATGATCACACGGTGATTTGGTAAACCGGTAACGGGATCGGTCTCCGCCACACGCGCCAATTCTTGATATAGATGATCCAGTTCATCAGCCCGGTTGGCTTCTCTCACAGCCTGGAGTGCTCCACGAACCCATAAGAAAGATATTGCTGAGACAATACATTGTAACATTGTGGGGATACCAAAAATAGTTTGAGGGGAAGACGAAAGCAACAATTGTAAAGAAGGTACCTTTGGCAAAAAGAGGATAGATGAATAGATAATAAAGAGATTACTAAGGGCAACGGGAAAAACACTCCATGAGGGTAAAAGTGATACTGCCAGGAGTGTTGGAATAACCAGGAAACTAAGCAGAGGAAGTGCAGAAATATTCAGACCACCAGGATAAATCAGGAGAACTGTCACAAGAGTGATCTCAATATTCATAATAACGACCAGGCCAGCCAGAGTTGTTTTTCCCCATCGGTTCAGAGGGGCTGCAAGGGTTATAAAAAGTATAACAAATACGTATACGATAATAAGTGCAATGTTTGCCATGGAAATAATCACAGGAACATAACAAAGTGCGATACTTAGTATGATACAGAGAACTATGCTGGTCAATTTTCCCCGCCTCAAGGCTTCTTTTTGTACGAGAGGTGCATTAACCGACAGCATTTCTGGGCAAGAGAAGCGGAACCAGAAATTTACAACAATCAAAAGATATTGTAGGAATGAGTAGGGGAGGTTTGCTACTCTTTCTCTCCAAAAAAAGATTTTCAAACGCATTAAACAACCTGCCTTGACGCTCAAACAAATATTCCTTACACACATATAGCCCCGATGAACTGTTTCCGTCGTACTAGATATCTTTGCGACTAGTATAGCATAAAATTATTTATATTTCACAAATAATTGCTTTTAATCAGAATAAATAAATTATGCGAATGTACTATCTCACAATCTCATGATATTATATGAACCATATATTGTATACATGAAAACATTCATATATACATGCTCAACTTTTGATATATAACCTCTAAAGAGCCTTCGATCTCTTCAAATAAGAAATTTGCGATGTATCAAAAATTAGCATAAGCGAGAGATTGTGGTTGATGGTAGTGCTGTGTGGAGCGGCCATGTGGAAGAGTTGCACTTTGGAATGAAGATTGAAGGAGATGTACATTCTATCAAAATTAGCCAAAAGTTGACCCTGCAAGACTGTCATGATACCATGGGTTAGTACTAAACAGAGGAAACGTGATCCTTGTAGAAGATAATAGCGCGTGCATATTCTAACCCGCACATTTATATATAAGGAAGGATTGCTATGAGTCCGATACGTTTCACGATAGATCAAGACAGCGAACTTCGTCTCCTCACGGAGCAAGATGCCTCAGCCCTTTTCGTGTTGATCGAGCAGAATCGCCCCTACTTGCGCCAATGGCTGCCATGGGTAGATTATACGCGTTCCGTTGAAGATGAACGTGCATTTATTCGCTCATTGCACGAACAATATAAGGAAAATCATGGTTTCGCCTGTGGCATCTGGTACCAGGGAGAGATTACAGGGACTATCGGGTATCATCCCATTGATTGGACTCGCCATAAAGTCGAGATTGGCTATTGGCTTGCAGCTAGCTATCAAGGCAAGGGACTGATGACAAATGCATGTAGGGCCATGATCACTTATGCCTTTGATGTATTGAAACTAAACAAAGTCGAGATTCGTTGTGCTACTGGTAACGCACGCAGTTGTGCCATACCACAACGTCTGGATTTTAAATTTGAAGGCATCGTAAAACAGGGCGAATGGCTGTATGACCACTTTGTAGATCTGTTTCTTTATGGTATGTCTGCCAGTGATTGGGAAAGACAAAGAGATGTTCATCACTAGAAAGCATATTCTACTTGCTCTAATAAATCGCTTCATGGACCTTGACAGGATACAACCTATCATCCTTCTCAAACGTAAATTGATTTTGTATACCATATAATCACATGCAAGTCCCTCTATCTGTAAAAAAGGGTGGAATGTCAGGATATGTTCAGGACAAACTTTATGCAAATGAACGTTCAGCAAAAAAGCCGATCGCGTCGCATCGCGCTATTGATCGGTGTGTTCTCTTTCCTGGTCGCTGGAACTTTTGTTGGCACTACGACTACTTATGCCAGTAGTATTCCTGGTGGGAATGTTAGCGATCCAGTTGTGCGTGCAGTTGATATAGCCCGTCCTGCCATAGTTCGCATCATTACCTCTATCAGTGGTCACCTGGATGTCCAATTTCCTTCTGGTCAGACAGTTACTTTCCCGCAAGGAGGGCAGCCCTATCAGGAGCAATTATCCGGTACCGGTACCTTTATTACATCTAATGGAGATATCCTTACTGCTGACCATGTTGTAAGCCCACCTCCATCAGCTTTGCAGGATGCTGCTGCCCAGGATGTAGCGACCTATATTAGCCAGCACCCAAATACTGGTATTCAGGCTTCATCTGCTACCCTGGTGGATCAAGCTTTGAACGCTGGTCAGTTAAAATCGACTGCCCATTATGATCAAAAAAGTAGCGAAGTTTTCTTGAGCACTGATTATACGGGTCCCTTGACGGCTAAAACCCTTGCAGCGGTGCCTGCGACAATACATAGCACCATTGATAAGATAGAAAAAGAGAGTCCATTTGACCAGATGGATGTTGCTGTTGTGCACGCGCCATTTCAAGATACGCCGAGTGTCCAGCTTGCGGATTCATCGAATGTGCAGCCGCAAGATGCCTTAACGATCATTGGTTTCCCCGGGAATGCTGATGTTAATGATCTTCCTCAGAACCTGTTTACGTCATCGGTGAATACTATTACTGTCAGTTCGATCAAAACGACCCAGGGAGGTGCGCCTCTCATTCAAGTTGGTGGGAATGTCGAGCATGGTGATAGTGGTGGTCCTGGACTTGACAGTCAAGGAAATGTTGTAGGTATCGTCAGCTTTGGCCTGTCCAGTGCTAATTCGCCTGGTAGTACCAGTTTTTTACAGGCCAGCAATAGCGCACGCAGTCTGATTACATCGCTGAATTTGAACACAACGCCAGGAACATTTGAGAAGTTATGGGATAAAGCATTCTCCGATTACGCATTGAGTACAGCTGGTCATTGGCACACGGCCCAACAGGAGTTTCAGCAGATTGCAACAAACTATCCGCAGTTTAAAGCGATTACTCCTTACCTGACTTACGCACAGGATCAGGCAAAGACGGAGAGTGCTCCCCAGGCGCAGGCAACACCTAAATCTAATACTGCAACTACTCCTGCAAAAACGCCTGCAACTTCATGGAAGGCGCTTGCCTTGACAATTGGAGTGATCGCTGTCCTGGTGCTGCTGGTCATTTCACTGTTCGTGGTTGCGGCACGAGGACGTAAGAAGAAGGCTTCATCGTCGCCCGCAAACCCACAACCGCAGAATGTCCGTCCTGCGTATCCTATTACACCGCCTGCTATTGGGCCTATCAATAACAGTATAGCTCCTCTCGCACGTGGTCCACAACCAATCTCAGCACCGCCGGGATCTGTGCAGCCACCTGTTGGACAACCATTCCCAGTTCGACCCGCAGCAGGTCAATCGATTGTGGGGAATATTCCTCAAGGATCAGGAGCACAAAACACAGCCTCACAAGACACACTGCGTCCGTGGCCTTGTGGTCATATGAACAGACTTAATGCACGTTTCTGCAGTGTGTGTGGTGAGTTGGCTCCGCAACCTCCAACCGTACGACGTATAGAGCAATAATTCATTTTGCTGCTCTAGAATTGACCTGGGATTACCAGGGCCAGAGATGCATATCTTTAAAACGTGCTACCATCTGCTCGTAGCGGTTGGCTTCTTCAGTGTGGGGCGTTTTCTCATCGGGGGATTTCTTGCTGAGGGTCTCAATTGCCCGTTGCTGCTCTTGTTTCCACGCCTCTTCATCTAATCCTTGTGAAAGAGCACGCATGATAGTCATTGCTACAGGATATTCCCAGGAACGAAGTTCCCCATGGCGCATCGCCTCTTGTACGTGTGCGGCATAATCAGAACTTATTTTCCTATAGGATGCAGTCTGATCGGTTCTTTCAGGAGATTGATTGCTCATCTTTTAGTTCTCGGTTCTTTCATTATATAGTTGGGATGGCGCAGGAATCCTAATCCTGGGCAGCCCATTGAAAATCGTCCATACATGTAACTTTTACAATCTCAACGCCATAGCCACGTTTTTTCCACATGCCTATTCCGCGTGCCAGTCGTCCATCCAGATCCAGGCGCGTACGAGCTTCTACCAGACCTGTCGCCGTTGTAGGCGTATATTCAGGGTGGGTAATACTGTACGTGACATAGTATTTAATGCTCTCTGCTTTCTTCATTTCTCAAGTATACCACAAAAGCCTGCCATATAGTCTGACATTTCCCCCAAAATTGCCCAATATTGGGGGTGGCATATGTAACTGGGATGTGGTATACTAGGAAAACGCTGTAGAGTGCATTGTTGCTAAGAGCAAAACTAACTTCTGTAATGTTGCGCAATACAGGAATACATATTCGATCCGCACAGCGGAAATTGAGAAAGAGAGTTTTCATTGACTGACCAGACCCTGTATTGTCGAGATTGCAACCAGGAGTTCACTTTTACCACAGGTGAGCAGGAATTTTATGCTAGCCGCGGACTGACCAATTCACCCAGCCGCTGCCCAGAATGCCGCGCGGCCCGCAAACAGGCCGGTGGATTTCAAGGTAGATCAGGTGGCGGCCAACAGCGCGGAGGATTCCGTGAGCGTGAAGCACGCCCCATGTACACCGCCACTTGCGCGAGTTGTGGGAATGAAGCCAGCGTCCCCTTCCAGCCCCGAGAGGATCGCCCCGTTTATTGTCAGGATTGCTACCAGCCCCGTGAAAATAACCGTTACGCTGATAGCGGCGGCCGATCGCGCTGGTAATCTCAATGAGCCAGATTATTGTGAGCCCTGGAAGTTCATTTGAGGTTGCGTTAAAACAATTTAATCGCAAAGTGCAACAGGCGGGTATTCTCAGCGAGTCCCGTCGTCGTAGCCACTACGAGAGTCCTCAAGCCCGGCGTAAGCGTAAAGCAGAGGCCGTGCGTCGCAAGCGACTACGTTCCTCCCGCTTTCATTAAAAAGCTGGCTTCGCGAGCAAATACTAAAAAAGGTGTACCTGGATACTATTTCCAGGTATGCCTTTTTTCTTTGTTAAGAAGCCTATCGAGCAAGCCCTACACTGCCCTTATCCGCTGCTATATGGTATACTTGTTGAAGTACACACTTACCGTTAGATAGAGAAAGCTCTACTAGAACAAAGAAACGATTACGATGTCTCGTTCGACAACTCAAACATTTACCTGTCCCTGTGGAGAGGTGTTTACAAGTTCGCTTTATGAATATGTGAATGTTGCGCATGATCCGCAATTGCGCTACATCGTGCTGGCGGGTCTTCTCAATGTCTCCACCTGCCCAACCTGTGGTCGTCGTGTGGCAGTTGCCTATCCTTTCATATATTCTGATCCTGCTTATGATCTGTTGGCATATGTGCATCCACGCGCGGATGCTCCTGAAGAGGCACGCATGCTGATTCTGGAACGGCTACGCTCCGTGTACATGGATGCTGCAAGTATACAAGAGCAGCAGAAAGATGGTGATGGTGGACATACTGTCTCGCTCACGTCACGCGAGGCAAAGGAAATGCCACCTCTACAGGTTGTTTTTGGGATTGATCAACTTACGGGCTTGATCAATGGTGTATTGCCGCCCCAGGAGCGCCTTGGTCGCCTGGCCCTGAGTACGCAGAGTCGTGATGAGGCTGAACGGGGACAGTTTCTACACATCACGCGCAAACTGGCGACCGAGATGGGCTGTAATGTCGAGGTAGAAGATCTGCCCGACGAATATACTGTCTGGCTCTATGGGGCGCGGCGCAGAATTGGCGCACTTATGCGTGAATTAACGCCAGAGGTGTAATTCAGTGATAACAGTTGGCTCTCTTACCATCAGCGATGGAGCTGCAAAGGGCGAACGGCACGATAGTAGCGGCGAAAATATGCGCATCTTAGTGATGCAACTGCCCGATGTGGTCATAAGGGCCACTGCTATTATCCCCGACGAGCAAGAGCAGATCTCAGCAACTTTACGTCTGTGGTGCGATGAAAAGCGCCTCAACCTTATTCTCACTACAGGAGGAACTGGCCTGGCACCGCGCGACGTGACGCCAGAAGCCACAAAAGCAGTGATCGAACGTGAAGCCCAGGGGATTGCCGAAGCTTTGCGAGCGATCAGCCTCAAGTACACCCCCATGGCTATGCTCTCGCGAGGAGTAGCGGGCGTGCGCGGTCGCACCCTCATCATCAACCTACCAGGTAGTCCCAAAGCCGTCAAAGAATGCCTGGAATATCTTCTACCCGTGCTTCCACATGCTATTAATCTACTGACCGAAGGACCCAGGGAACATTAGCGATGTTCACTATCTATGAAGGTCACACCGACAATGTTTTTGCACTCTGCTGGTCGCCGGATGGTCATACGCTTGCCTCTGCTGGACGCGATCGAACGATACAGATATGGGATGTCATAACGGGTACTCTGTCGCCTCATTTATGAGCAACATACCTCCTATATTCTCTCTCTGTGCTGGTCGCCAGATGGGCGTCATATTGCCTCCGGCGATACCAATGGAACCGTCCATGTCTGGCAAGCCGACACTGGCATGACCAACTTTATCTACTCTGGACATAAACGCTTTGTGCGTAGTGTAAGCTGGTCGCCGGATGGTCGCTACATTGCGTCTGGTGGTGATTTTGGTGACAGTACAATGCAGGTGTGGGAGGCCTTTAGTGGCAACATAAAGTATGTTCATCAAGATCAGAATCGTATCTTTGCCGCACCCTGGTCACCGAATGGATCGCGTATCGCTTCTGGCAGTTTCGATGCGACAGTTCACGTGTTGGATGCATTGAGCGGAAACACTCTTCTCTCCTATCGTGATCATCGTGGTCCCGTCTATACAGTTGCCTGGTTGCCGGATAGTAGTGGGCTTGTCTCTGCTGGACAGGATACATCCATCCACATCTGGTCACCCATCACTGGTGAAACGAGTTTGATTTATTCTGGACATAAACGGCCAGTGAAAAGTCTCTCTATAGCGCCCGATGGTTGTTATGTTGCTTCGGGTGGAGATGATGGAAGTGTGCAGGTCTGGTCGACAAGAACGGATGAGCAGGTGTCTATCCATATGCATACTGCGTGGGTACGGAGCGTCTCGTGGTCGCCGGTTGGTATGTTGGTTGCTTCGGCGAGTGGAAGAAATGTGTACTTATGGAAATGGATTGCCCCATAAATATCTAAGTGTCTTTAAAATCCTTCTTTCAATCAGATTGTTAAATACTGTGCAACCTATCCCCAGGGAAAGTTTAACATTCCCATTACATATCCATAAAGCATAGTTAATCATGGAGTGTTAACGTATCAATATGATGAGCGGCAAGCATAGGAATATTCAGCTATGTTTGAGAAGCGCTCACCGTATCATTCGAACCTTACTTCGGGAGGATTAGGAGAATTCATGTTAAAACAATGGCGCGTTGCACTTATCATGATGGTAGTGATGGCATTCGGGATCTTTATTTCAGCATGCGGTAGTACTACGAGCACTGGAAGCAGTAGTACACCAACAAGTGGGAACACTCCAGCCGCCAGCACTGCTGGTACCCCTGGCTCATATAACTGCGTATCAGGTTCTCTGACAACCAATGGCTCGACTGCTCTAGGACCTCTGGTACAGAAAGTTGCAGCAGATTATCAGAGCAAATGTTCTGGCGCTTCAATCACGGTACAGTTAACAGGAAGTGGCGCAGGTCTTACAGCAGTCGAAGGTGGAAATGCAGGTATCGGAAATTCCGATGTTTATGGTAGCTCATCAAAATATCCTGATCTAATCGATCATCAGGTTGCAGTCATACCTTTTGCAGTTGTTGTCAATAGTCAGGTGACAGGTGTTACCAACCTCACCTCGGCTCAGATTACACAAATCTATACAGGTAAGGTTACGAACTGGAGCCAGGTTGGTGGTCCAAACCTGCCTATCGTGGTTATTAGCCGCCCGGCTGGATCTGGTACCCGCGTTACTTTTCAGCAGTTCGTTCTCAACGGTACTGCAGAGAGTGTTTCTGGATCAACTCATCTTACAGAAAGTACGACAGGCGCTGTTCAGAAAGCGGTTAGTCAGACCACTGGCTCGATTGCATATCTCGCTGTAAGTGGAATTGGTTCTATGAAGGCCATCTCAATCGACGGTGTTGCTGAATTTGCGGCGCATGTTCAGGACAATACATACAAATTCTGGAATGTCGAGCATATGTATACCAAAGGAGCAGCTACGGGACTTGCTCAGGCTCTCATCGATTACATGACAAGCTCGACCGCGAAGCAACTTGCTCAAGGCCTGGGATTTCTCGATATCACTACTGTACCACAAACAATACTGTCCACTAGAAAGCCTGCTTAACAAGTTGCTGGCAGTTGACTGACAGGCCTATTAAGTAGATAAAAAACTTCTTCTGAAAAGGAGACACCTGAGGAAGGTGTCTCCGCAGAAGTTGTAGAACAGGTTTCAAGTAGCAGAGCAGAAAGGAATGGCTAGTGGCAGAACAACAGGTATTTGTGGCATCTACACACACAGTACAAAGAGAGCAGCGGGGACGACTTGCTGATAGGATAGCGCGTTATGTCTTCCTGATTTGTGCTGTTTTAATGATTTTAATTATTATTGGCGTTTTTGTTTTTATTGGCGTCAATGGCTTTAGAGTGTTTGCCGCCGATCCTCATGCTAGAAATTTCTTTACGAGCAGCAACTGGGATCCGCAAGGGCAAAATGGTACTCCGAGTTATGGCGCTCTGGGTTTCATTATAGGTTCGGTTGTTACTACATTGCTGGCGGTTATCATAGTTACTCCGCTTGCGTTCGGTATGGCGCTTTTCATGACGGAAATAACCCCAAAATGGCTAGAGAATATCTTGCGTCCATTACTGGAGATATTTACTGGTATGCCTTCGGTCGTAATCGGTTTCCTTGGTTTAGTGATTTTAATTCCCTTTATCAGTCAGGTGATAGGTCCTCATACCCCTAATCCGGCTACCGCTGGCGAAGGCTGGGCCACAGCGACTATCGTACTGATTCTCATGATTCTTCCTACCGTGACCAGTATATCGATAGATGCTTTGCGGGCCGTTCCTTCCGATGTGCGTGAGGCCAGTCTCGCGCTCGGCTCGACGCGCTGGCAGATGATGAAGAATGCAGTTATTCCTGCTGCTACTACCGGATTAGCGACTGCGGTGGTTCTAGGTATGGCACGTGCAATTGGTGAAGCTCTGGCGGTTAGCATGGTACTTCAGGGAACCTCTCTTCCCACTAACTGGTATAACCCACTGGGTTGGTTTCAGCCAAATGTAAATCTTACTCAGCCTATTGTGCTCTATTTCCAGGAAGCGGCAGGGGCAGAACGCGATGCATACTTCTTTTTAGGATTTGTCTTACTGATAATCTCGTTCTTATTTGTGGCTGTCAGCCGCTATCTAGCTAGCAGGAGTGTCTACAAATGAGTGCACAATCAGTTTCACAGGCATCTGAGATCTGAAGAAGATAAGCAACGTCGGGTATCTCTGGAAGGTTTAGTACGAAGGTTACACGCAAGTAATAATGTTGCTCTTACAGTACTATGCGCTGTGGCAGCGCTTGTTTGCCTGATATTCTTCGTTGTTATTGTATATATCATGGCGAAAGGCTTTGCCTATCTGATCAATCCCGCGTTCTATGCTGGTACTGGCGAGAGTGCTATAGGTGCGCAGCTATTCAATACTTTTTATATCCTGATCCTTTCAGAGATAATTCTGGTACCAATTTCGCTAGCCGCTGCGATTTACCTGATAGAGTATGCACGTCAGGGACCATTAGTAACGACAATTCACTTTGCTGCTGAAACACTGGCGGGTGTGCCTTCTCTTGTACTAGGGTTGTTTGGCTACCTGGTTTTCGGAAGCTTACTGGCACTTGGAACAACACGTCTGACCGGTGCTCTTACGCTACTTTGCCTGAATCTTCCACTATCGGTCCGTCTCTTTGAAGATGCGTTGACATCGGTACCACGCACTATGCGTGAAGGTGGCCTTGCTTTGGGCACCACGAAATGGCGAATGATACGTACCATCGTTCTTCCTTCGGCCCTTCCTGGTATTGTAACAGGAATCGTTTTATCAGCAGGTAAGATTATCGCTGAGGCGGCGGCACTCATCTTTACGATGGGAACCAGTAATCCTGGCAATGTCTTCACCCTCAATCCTCTCATTGGTAGTGACAACTTAACTATTCGTATCTGGTATGTACAGACGTTAGGTGCGGGTGCAGTACCTCAAAACGCCGTCAATTCAGTCTCTGCAGGTGGAGCAGCCGTACTGATTATAATTCTGCTGGTTATTAACCTTGGAGCACGCGGCCTTGGTCGCGTCATTCAACGCCGTATCACCGCCGCGTAAGTTACAGTACTGTTCCCTTTGGTTGACCATAACGGTCACCATCAGAGAAGCGAGGATAAAGCTCTTTATGAATGTTTCAGCCGACTCTCAGAACAATAGCGGGAATATTGCACTCCCAGATGGAGCGAACATTTTCTCGCGCAAAGTCGCACGAAGCGGCCATATCTCTTACGAAGGTCGTCCATACTTCATCAGTAAAGCGCTTGCAGGACGCTATATCCGGCTTGTGGTCCTGGCTGATCGCCTGATCGTCGATACGTCCATCCCATTGCATAAGGAATATCCGCTCGCGTAAAATCGTTGAAGATGATAGTAAAGGAGAGAATTTATGTCAATGGAAGCTTCCCGGCTCAGCCAGCCACAACCTGTACAGGAAATGCAGGCTACAGTTCAAAGTGTTAATGGAGAAAAAACTACTGAAGAGGCAACTGCATCACCTTCTGACCATATGCGTGAGTTTGACCCCACGAAAACGCTGAAGACTAATGCGCCGTCGAAAATAGATGTTAAAGATACCGACTTTTATTATGGTGCCAAGCAGGCTCTGTATAAAGTAACCATACCTTTGCGTGAGCGCCAGGTTACGGCGTTGATCGGTCCATCCGGTTGTGGTAAATCAACATTTTTGCGTACACTTAATCGTATGAACGATTTGATACCTGGTACACGTACTGTTGGACAAGCACTTCTCGATGGTCAGAACATTTATGCTAAGACTACTGATGTTGTTATGCTTCGTCAACGTATCGGTATGGTTTTCCAGCGCCCCAATCCTTTTCCTAAATCAATTTTTGAGAATGTTGCTTATGGGTTACGCGTACAGGGTAAGCCACAGAAATATATTAAGGAAAAGGTCGAGGAAAGCCTGCGTGGTGCAGCTATCTGGGACGAAGTCAAAGATCGCTTAGATGCTTCCGCATTAGGACTGTCAGGTGGACAGCAGCAACGTCTCTGTATCGCGCGTGCTCTGGCTGTTGAGCCTGAAGTACTGCTTATGGACGAACCAGCCTCTGCTCTTGACCCGATCGCAACGCTCAAAATTGAGGAACTGGTCACTGAATTAGTAAAGAACTATACAATTGTTATTGTAACGCATAACATGCAACAGGCTGCACGTGTCTCGCATTTCACTGGTTTCTTCCTGAGTGGTAAACTTATTGAGCATGGACCAACGACCCAGATCTTTGAGCGTCCTCGACAGAAAGAGACGGAAGATTATATTAGTGGGCGCTTTGGTTGATCAACAGGAGGCTAGCGTGGCTCGTAAAATTCTGGTGGTGGACGACGAGGCAGTTCTGGTTGAAACTATTGCCTATAATCTAGAACAGGCAGGCTATCGTGTTGTGACCGCCTCAGATGGCAATAGTGCTTTAGAGGCTGCACGAAGCGAGGATCCAGATCTGATTCTGCTTGATATTATGCTACCGGGCATTGATGGCCTGGAAGTATGCCGCCAGTTGCGCCGGGAAAGTGGTACTGCCACGACGCCTATTGTGATGCTCACTGCTAAAAGTGATGAGATAGATAAAGTGGTCGGCCTGGAAGTTGGTGCTGATGACTATGTAACCAAACCCTTTGGTCGACGTGAGTTGCTGGCACGCGTTCGGGCTTTACTGCGCCGTGTTGATTATCCTGCCGCCAGTGAGGAGCGTCAACCAGCGCAGGATCCAGCGCAGGAAGTACGTCCGGTCAGCCGCGAACTTGTTGCTGGTCCGCTACGTATCGATCTGGCTGGCAGACGTGTAAATTGTCGTGGGCAGGAAATGGAACTGCAACCTAAGCAGTTTGAATTGCTCACCTACCTTGTACGCAATCGCGGCACCGTCCTGACACGTGACCAGCTTCTGCACAACGTCTGGGGCTACGACTATGCCGGTGATACACGCACCGTCGATGTCCATGTGCGCTGGCTACGCGAGAAGCTGGAGGAAGATCCAGCCAATCCAAAACTGATTCAGACCGTGCGCGGCGTTGGTTATGTGTTTCGCTGGTAGGTACGCACGTTTTTGTTTACGCTTCCGGCAATGTAAAATTATGCTGCTGGAGGCGTTTGATGAAGGCTGGACGGCGTAAATGAGGTTGGACCCATGTGCGGAAACGCTCTTGAAATGTCGGAGTTTCTTTAAAGCGAGCCGCTGAATCACGAAGCTTGATTAACATTTGAATTGCATCATCGTAGCCTGCTCCGGAACCACGCTCCGCACTCTTATCGACTTGACGCCAGTAAGTGTCCTGATGCTCATGGATCTGCTGCAACTCCTGCTCACGGGCTAAGCGTTCGCGCTCCAACTCGCGCTGGCGAGCTAATCTTTCCTGCTCAAGCTTCTCGCGTGCCAGTTGCGCTTGAATAGCCTTGCTTTCGGTGAGCAACGTAGCGTAGGTGACGTGTTCGGCTGTTGAAGGTGCCGCTTTAGTTTTGTCCTTGCCCAGTTCACGCAATTCTCTGACGAGTTGGTGACTCAGACCAGGTTCATTTTGTGCTAACCGAAGTAGGTAATCGTCGCGTCGCTCTGGTGCTAACAATTTGAGCCATTCAGTAAAATCATCGCCTTTCGATGGGGCTGCTTTGCTGCTATGGTGGCCTGCTGCAACGAGCAGTTCTTGTGGCACTTGTAACAATTCTGCGAGCGCTTGTTGTGCTTCAGTCAACGTACCAAATGCAGGAGGCACAGGTGGTGTAGTATTTTCAATGTTCTCATCCTCGTCATCTCTCGTCATCGTCATAGTTCCCTATTATCTCTTGAGCCGCTAGCCAGGCGATGTAGAGTCCTCGTTGGTCGCCTTCCATGAGTTCATCGCGAATAGGAATGAGCGATCCCAGTTCATATTCAGTCCAATTGTCGGGGCTTTCCATCTCGCCAAAGTGGATATCGAGGATATCATAGTCCTTATGTTTGCTGAATGTGACCAAATCATCGAAATCATAACTATCAAGAAGATTGGCTGGCAAGATTCCATGTGGGAAGCGTAACGCTAGCTGGGGTGCACCTCAGTTGGCCCAGTAGAGGAAGCCATCGAAGAACTCACACAACACTTCGACGGGATCATGCTTGAAATCCCCCCAATGGTATTCTATGATAGCATGGGTAGAGGAGGCGTCGATGTGGCTAGAAAGGTTGTTGACAGCATTGAGTTCCTTTTGTGTCAAAGGTCGATCGCTGGTCATAAATTCGTAACGCTGGTATTCGCTCATTGGTGTTATCCTCAGGTAGTATTGATGTTAATATACACCTTATCGGGTTACTGTTCAAGAATGTACCTGAGTCAAACTCTCAAAGGTACTCATGAGGTTATTCACAATCTTCCTGTAGAAATCCAGGCTGCCCAATCAGGACGCCCATTATCTCGTGCAATGCTTGCGACCTTTTCCCAATCATACGGCACGAGCACATGCTCAACTTGCCATCCACTCTCCATTTTGTTAAGTACCGCATATTTCGCGTAAGGACTTCCAGACTCCATTCCATGAGGCAAGGGAAGGTCTGATGTATAGGCTGGCATTCCAACACTACCGGGATTCACAATAAGCTTTCCAGATGGCAGAAAAACCGTACGTGGCAGATGACTATGTCCACAGAGAATAACTGACTGCTCAACATTCGCTAACGTTGCTGCTATGCCTGCTGTATTGCGCAGGAAAACTCCTCTGGGAGTGACTTCTTCAAGCAGATATGTCTCATCGGAAGAGAGATCACCATGAAATAAAAATACTTCGTTCGCAACAACTGCCGTTATCGGAAAACTGCGTATCCATTCTAGATGCGTTGGTTCCAGGTGCTCCAATGTGTAGGCGGTTGCCATCGAAGGGTGCTCTGGCGGTGAGAGTAGGATGCGATCATCGTTTCCTTGAATGGTCGGAATATTAAGGTCGATGAGTCGATCAGCCGTGCCAGCAGGATCAAGCGGCCCCAATAGACAATCTCCAAGGTTGACGATGCGCTGGATGTTTTTGTGCTGAATATCATGCAGAACTGCATCCAGTGCCCAGCTGTTGCCATGGATGTCTGCGATTATGGCAAGTGGAAAGTCTGTCATGGTAATTCTCTAGACAATCTTTGTGTCTTCGTCCTAAAAAGGAAGTATTTGCGCTTAAAAAGTAGATATATTATTATCAGTGTAGACCAGAGAAAGTTTCCAAGGTAAGGCTGAATACCTGACTTGCCCCCTAAGAGGAAACTGATACCTCCAAAATAAGTCAAATAGATAAGTGTGAGATAAAACCCCCATGAGGAAAGAGAAAACAGCCCATAAGCAATGAAAAGTGCGAGTATTGCCGTCAATAGTAAAACGCTGATACCCATATTGATCGGTAATCCCTGCCTTTCTGCAATTTGTCTGCTTACTGTTTCAGGCATCGTAAACATACTGACCAGAAGTACGATTGCTCCAAAAACATAGAAGCTCGAAATCAATATAATTCCCAGCGGCCTGTGTGGACGATTCATTATGTATATATCTCCTGGCATGATGACGATGAAAATGAAAATTAATCTCTTCAGAAAATAGTATAGCACGAAATGCACATTTTATCTATCTAATCTTTACAAGCAAAATTTTTTCTGAGGTAGAGAGTAGATAGTATAAAAAAGCACAAATGAGGCAAGCTTAATACCGTTGGATACAAAATGTTTCCAAGCACAGGAATACTATGGATCTGACCTATAACCGTAATAATAAGACTGCCCACTGCTGGTACAAAAAGAACAAACCACTTTGGATAGCGCGTCCTGCTACGTAGAATAGTGACAATAACAATTCCCCATAGTATGAAATAGCAGATCTCAAAGAAGACTCCCAGGGGTAGGATAAAGACGATCAGCGTATTTTGTAGATGGAGCAATGTTGCCTGTGCGGCACCTGTAGCATTGTGAGTCGCTTGTTCTACAAGAATGAGAGCCAGAAATGACCCATGAAATATTGTTCCGATTACAATCCCATAGCTGATTATCCAGAAGAGCACGCGAAATAAGCGAGGAGCGGTTTTTGTCAGAACGGTGCAAACTACCCAATAGCCAGCAATTTCAAGAGGAATACAAAACACGCCCAAAAAACTTCCCACGAAGACACGCCAGAGCGCAATCGTAAGAGGGGCAGGAGTTGTCAAACTATAGTTTCCCTGCGGATCATACTGTAAAATGAGGTCGGCAGCGACACAGCCCACAGCTGCAAAAATGCTAATAATTCCCATCCACAAAAGGAGCTTACGTGAAACGATCACTGGCTGCTGAACAGCTTTTAACTCCGGAATGCTGCTATTCATCAGTGAATACTCCTTTTGCTACGCCCTATGGAAGCCCTGAGCAATCTTCGTAATTAAAATATTTTTATTATGTAAAATAATATATTTTATACTATTTAAAAGTATGTTACCTGATGAGTAAAACCTTGTCAAGGGAAATAAGCTTTTAATTTTAGGGGAAACAAACGAGGTGCATAATCCTGGTACTGATGAGTTTCGTGAGATGAAACATGTGCATTGGGATTTTGAGGGAACGGTTAAACCCTGGTGGTATCCCTATGGTAAAAAATTGGAGCACCCCAAGAGGTGCTCCACAATTATAGGTGAGTGTTAGCGTTATCTTCTTCGTCTTTGACCCTGGCAAGCGCCACTTTGAGTTGCTGGTAAACGGTATCGAGATGCTCTGGCATGACTTTTATATCGGCAACCACTGGCATAAAGTTTGTGTCTCCATTCCAACGTGGGACGATGTGGTAATGCATATGTTCGGCAAAACCAGCTCCTGCAACCTTGCCCTCATTAATACCCATATTGAAGCCATCAGGATTTATCGCCAGGCGTAGTGCTTTTAATGCAAGTTGTGCCTGAGCCATTAATTCTGCAAGCGTATCTGCATCGAGTAATGAGATAGAACCCAGATGTTTGAATGGTGCTATCATCAAATGCCCATTATTGTAAGGGTATTTGTTGAGCATCATAAAACAGCGCTCGCCCCGATAGAGAATATGATACTCTTCATCACGATTGGCTGCTGGTTGCGTACAGAATATACAACCTGGTGTGGGAGGAGTCTTCGGGGTAATGAAGGCCATACGCCAGGGTGCCCATAAATTTTCCATACAAATCCTTAAAAAGACGTTTGGTGGCTACTGGAGATTTTCGATACAGCCTGCACCCGTATTTTGCTTGTTCTCTCCTATGGAAGAATGCATAGAAGGTGTAGCTTGTTCTGGCAATGGTATCCATTCCTGCGCCCAGGTATGAATGGCATCTACGACTGGTTTGAGGGCACGCCCTTTTTCCGTCAGTTGATACTCAACGCGGACAGGAATTTGTGGATATACAATACGTTGCACAATATTTTCTGTCTCCAGTTCGCGCAAGCGATCGCTTAGCACACGGTCAGAAAGTCCCTCTACCAGGGAAGTCAATTCGCAAAAACGACGCGGACCCTCTAGAAGCGCATTTAGTAATAACCCTGTCCATCGCTTACCAAGCAATTGAGCTGCATGTTCATAACGGGGACAGATCTGGCTAATTGATGTAGAAGATGATATTGATTCGATCGGCTTCGTCGCCATGTGAGCCTGCCATTTCCTGTTTTCTTGTTCACAGGGAACTGTGTATAAAGACGCCTAAATTCCAACTCGCTTAGTATAACATGTTTTTTTATCTAAGGCAAGTAGCGCTACGTATAAAAAGTAAGCAATACTTTCGATATACCAGTAAAACAAGCGTAGAGGCCAGATTAAAACAAACAACCGTCAAAGGTTTCACCCTCCAACGGCAATAAATTAAACAACATTTTCAAATGATACTATGAACTAAGAAAGCCACAATAGCCCATAGTATCTTTAAATTCCATCTTCTTTCCTTCTCTTACCTCTTTTTTGCTTCAACTGCATGAAAGAAAGTGGAGAGTATGAATTGTGATCCTTACGAGCCTCAGTACTTCCAAAATCCTCTAAGTATATTTTTGTTATCTGTATACTAGAATGCCCTAACTCACGAGAAAGTTTGAACAAATCTCCTCCATTTTCCATATACATTTTAGAATGAGTATGACGAAAAACATGTGGAGTAAGCTTAATGTGAGAAAGACCTGCTTTACGCTGAATACGCCTAATGACAGATGCAATTCCTGCATTAGTCATAGCACCATTAACACCAACAAGAAGCGCCTTCACGTCCTCATTTTTCACATGACGATGCTTCTGTACATATTTCCAAAGCAACTTAGACATATCTGGATGAATACCTATTTCGCGATCCTTTCGCCCTTTCCCTGTAACCTTAATATATCCATCATGAATATCATCCAGCGTTAAACCTGCTATTTCAGCAAGCCTGACACCCGTATCTAGCAAAAGAAGCAAAATCACGTAATCGCGAAAACCAAAATCAGTAGACGTATCACAAGCCGCAACCATTTTCTCTATATGCTCATCAGTGAAGGCAGGAGTGATTTTTTTAGGTGCTTTCGGGAACTTTAAACGGCTAGCAGGATTAGCATTTATAAGTTCTTCCTGATAACACCAACTAAAAAACGCTTTCCATATACGTATATAACCCTTAACCGTCGAGATAGACAAAATGCCATCTTCCCGCTCAGGTCTCCGCCCATTGCTCGCAACCGGCACCGTCAATAGATGCTGCACACATTGACGAAGATGTTTTATATCTACTTGCTCTATCTCAGTGATAGAACAAAGATCATGCAGGAGACGGACCAACATCTCTAAACGCTGAGTATACGAAGGTAACGTAAGATCACCTAGGCGGTTATCAACATCCATGAGATAATGTGTTAACACACCGTCTTTTCCTTCAAACTTCATAAAACACCTCCTTCTAAACAAGAAGCCCTAAGAATATGTAACTTTCTTTTGATCTAGACGTGAACTCATTAAGAAGTTTTTTCTTTTGAAAAACGAGGGAAGAGAAGCATGCAAAGATTTCCCCTATTCTCTCCACAAGAACGATTGCTTTTTTTGCACAAGCAAAGCGAGTATTTGTTTGAGCAACGAATGCACCTTCTCGAGAGACAACAACAGCTTGAAGAAGAGAAAAACCGCATTTTAGCCCGTCAAGCAGAACTGACAAAAAAGGCACAAAACCTCTTATCTCACTAGACCCCACTATGTAACACTTCAGGCTCATAAAACACCTCCAACTTTCTTACTTGTGTGACTTATCCTTATAAGGGTCAAGTAAAGACCCGAACGGGCGCACGCCTGGGAACCCTTGCCCAGGCCACGCCGACTTATGCAATATCCAGATCAGATGAACCGTCAGTACCCGAGCTGGCCCGTTGCGGAACATCACCCACAGGACGACGATAGAGCTTGACCAGTTTCTTCTGCACATCACGGGCAAAATCTTTTTGTTTCTCCTCCAGCAGACTCGGAACGTTTTTTGCCAGCCAATGCAGAAAGACCGAGAAATCAGTATCCGGGTCAGCCAGATCACCACCGACCCAGGCCGAAAGCGAGGAGCCATAACCAATAATGGCTTCAAGTGCTTTCTCGACATTGTGCTGCTCGTGCGCCTGGCGGATGATCTTTCCGAAGTGTTCCGGTGTCTTATTGCGCGACTGATAGGCCACTTGCAAGGCTTCCCATACAGGATGAGTGGGCCAGCGTGCGCGGTTCTTGTCTGAAGAGGGTAGCACGCAGCGAAGCCAGCCATCAGGAAGACCATCATCACCACCGCCAACATGTCCGACCGCATACGCCCACAGGAGCGGTAAATGCTGCTCGATATCGTAGGCGCTTTCTATCCCGTGTAAATCCTCACCCTGTTTGATTTCATGGAGAGCCTCGCGCTTGAACTTGGCTTCAACCCGAATGACCTGCGGCGAGTCTTCTTCGTTCCAGTCATGCAGTTCCCAAATGGGCACAAACCACGTTTTGCCAGAGGTACGCATCTCTCGCGTTTTATCGTAGATGGTCACATGCACTGGACTCGATTTCACGGAGAAGTCAAAACCTGTATCATGCAGACCAGAGGAAAAACCGTCTGCTTTCATTTCTAGGAGTTGTTCCCCTTCGCTATGATCCCGACGCTTGCGAGAGCGGGAAACAAAGTTCAGCTTTTTATTCATCTGCTCAAAGTCTGCCCATCCTGCGACATCCGCGCACAGATCGATGTTTGAGGCTTGCAGATAGAGCATGGAATGATCGAAGACGTTGTACAGCAATTCGTCAACCTGGACGATCGCATCCGTGAGCGTCGGACACGACCAGAGGAAGCGACTGTTTAACCGCACACTGGCAATCCCGTTCCACTTGCCACGGGAAATGTAGAGCGTGATATCATCCGTTTTCAGCATCCATTGCCATTGACCACGACCCGCCCCGTTGGCTTGCATATGTAAGGTGGCATTGCGAAATGGTGGTAAAGGCGTCGGATAGGGTTCATGTTCCGCTTGTGCAAGCTTCTTCCATTCATCCAACTGAGACGCGAAGGACTCAGGCAGATCACGCTTGACAGGCAGACCAGAAGCATCTTGATAATGGGCATTGATCACAAAGGTATCCACCCCGTGATTGACCACCTGTATTTTAACCATGCTATTCCTTTCTCCGAGAGACACAACACACGATAAAAACAAGGATAAAGTGAGGCGAGAAGCCAGAGCAGGGACACAACACAACGGGGACATGTATTTAAAGGGGTGCGGTATACTTGTCTCGCACCCCAGGGTACCTATGGAAAGAGGTTTTTTTAGGGAGAGAGAGGCTAGCGCCAGGGTGAGCATGGTACAGTCAGCTTGCATCTCCACCTTGACTCTCTTCAGTACGACATGATCGACAAGGGCGGCTCCGGCATAATGCAGACCAGACCACGAGAGCCGCCCTTGTTCGCTCAAGTCTACTTTCGAGGTCAAGGTAGTATGCACCCTTCGGGACGCTGTTAAGGAACAGTGTTTATAAGGGACGGAAGGGGTACGAGACAAGGGACTCTCCAACAACAGCAGACCTGGAAGGAGTGAGCAGTTGGAAGAGATGAGGGACGTTGGGCACTGGCAGCAAAAGAGGGACGTACTTACCATATGCTGGCGTGCTGGCGTGCTGGCGTGCAAATCGCTGAGACGGTTCTTTTGAAGAGTATGGTGTGTGAATGATCACATGAGTCCCGATGTTTTTGAAGGATATTGGTGTGTTGTTTTGCTCGACAATATCACTTTTCACCCATAAATTCTTGTTATAGATAAATGCACTTGATAGAGCCAAAACCCTTGTAGGAATGGCTAGTAGACGCACTGAGAGCCAAATATGAGGATCCATACGACGAGATGACCAATCATACACCCGACCGATGGAAGGGCACTTCTCATCAATGGGCCTTGAAGCCGCCTGTAGAGCCAGTTCATAAAGCGCATGGCACATGGCGCTAAAAGAGAAAGATAAGTCAATGGTTATGTGTGTATAAGATGCATTAAGGGTATTTAGGGATGATATCCGTAAATTCTCCAGGGTATCACCTGTCACGAAATGATCAAAAATATCACCTGGGATGTGTGGCGTGTGGCGTGTGGCGTCAACCAGAGAACAGAGAACCAGAGAACCAGAGAAAGAAGGGTACAGGCGTGGCGTGTGGCGTGTAGCGTGCAAGGCAGAAGGAATAGGAAAACTGTCCCCACTCATCAGAGCAGGGACGTTGAGGCGTGTTACATATACCATTATTCCGTCACCTCAGAGCGAGGAGCGCGAGGACGACGAACACGTTTCAATGGGCCACGCTCAGGAGTTGGATAGATCGGTGTTTTGCCATCGGCAATCATGCAGAGCACCCAGCCATAGGCAAACCCAACATGATAGGCATAAGAAACCGTGGGCCAGCCCATCAGACGATAGAACGCGTTCAGATCAGTGTGATCACTTTCAAGAAGTTCTCCATGCACGAAGTCAACGACTTCCAAGGGTTGAAGCGTTTGACCAGGCGCAATCGTCAAGCGAAAATGATGCCGACCCGCACGAGCACCAACCAGAAAATGAGGGTCAGACCTGTACCGCTCCGTTTGCGAGACCGTCACCAGATGCAAGACTTTATAAAAAGGAACCGTGTTGCCAGGGAACGCCCGAAGCGTCGGTTGGGCGACCTGCTGAAAAATGAGCATTGCAAAATCATGAGGAGTAGGCATAGAAACACATCCTTTCTACATATCCAGAGGAAAGCCATCACCGCCAGCCACACGACCAACGGAACGACGAGCAGCATACCGAGACTCTTCTAACTGGCAAAGAGGTACAAGCTTAACAAGAAGATCAACGCCCTGTACAGCAAGAACACTATCCACCAGAGCCAGAGCAGAGAGCCAGCCAAGCATATACCCAGTACGCCAAGCTAAGGGAGACACACCGTACAATTGCTCAACAGCCAATTCGTAAGCATCATAACGACGAGCGACAGCCGCAGCAATCTCACTTTGAACTTCATGCCACGTATACAAGCGATGAACAAAGACTTCATTCCCTAACTCATCATCCTGATAGAGACACTCAAAGTAGCCCTCAAAACCGCATTGGCACGCTGGACGAAAATCTACATGATCCATAATTGAAGCATCAAAGCGAGCATTCAATAACAATTCAGGAGCATAGGGAACTTCTTCCCAGGCAAGAGAAGAGACAACAGGGAGAGCATCCGTTACGCGAACCATGTCTAGAGCCATTGATGTATCCTTTCGTCATCGTACCGCTTGTACTAAAACCAATTTCCAATTTCCAATTTCCAAACCACACTCAAATTATATTCTATGAAAAACAGATTGTCAATACCCAATTTCCAATTTCCAAAAACATTGTTTTCCAAAAACCTATTTACTATTTCCCGTTTTTCAAGTACAATAAGGTTGGTATATTGTAACCAAAGGGAGAACGAACAAACAGTGAGGAAAAACCCATGAACACGGAATTTTATAATGCAAAAGAAGCTATAGAAATATTAAAGCTTCCAACGACCACTTTTTATAGAAAAGTAAAAGAAGGAGAAATACCGCATAAAGGAAAAAGACCTAATATGCAATTTCCCAAAGAAGCCATTGACGCTCTAGCAGAAATGGAAACAGAAGAAGAGGAGAAGAATAAGCTTCAATTCAAACTATCAACGTTGGATGATGCATGGAAAAAACAAGAAATCACAAGACAGCCTTATCCAGACGAAGATGCTGTACCGTTTAAAACAGTTTTATCATGGAGAAAGAAAAACAATGAAATATCGATGCATGTAGAAGAAAAGGGTAAAATACTTGCATGGACAACGTTTTTACCCTTAGATGAAGATATCATTATTGATATAATACACGATAGATTAAAGGAAAAGGATATTCCTCCGACATCAGTTAAGAAATGGAGTGATGCACAACTTTCAGTATACATACCTATCATAGAAGTTGTGGCAACTAAAAACACAGAAAAGGATAGAGAGGTTGGCTTCTTTCTACTCAGAAATACTGTCAGGTGGGCAATTTCACTAATGCTACAAAACGATATAAAAAGATGGTATGGTGTAGGCACATCACCAGAAGGACAAGCTATCCTAGAAGCATTAGGATTTAAACTTCTCACCAACTTAGATAATGGGGAGAGAAAAGGCTACATGCTCGAAGCCAAAGCGGAACCAGTAAGACTTATCAGTCATTTCCTGAGAGCAATGGAAGGAAATAACCAGCTTCCTGAAAGAATTGGAAATCAGAATGGATAAACGAATTTCCAATTTCCAATTTCCAATTTCCAAATATACTATGAAGTCTATACACAAAAATACCCCTACTAGCACCAATAACTAAGCCAGTAGGGGTATCAAACAAAAGATATGATACTATAAACTTGAACCCACAAAGAAGCCCTAAAGCCACTCCACACCTAGAAAAGCGAACACAAAAGATAACATGTTTTTTTATCTAAGGCAAGTAGCGCTACGTGTAAAAAGTAAGCATCGATATATTCAATCTGCCTCGTCCGCAGATCCCTTTTTACTTGCCCTCTCCAGTGGATTATAAGGATTATAATTAATTCATATTTTGATCAAATGCTGTATATCTATATCTTTTGTATTAAGATGTAAGTAGATCTAATTGATCTGTATGTTGTTATTTTAATCGCACATAAAAGGATGTGCGTGTTTTTATTACAGTTAGTTGTGCTCGATGAAGCCACCTTATCCAGGGAAGGAGAAGATCTATCTTGAAACAAATGCCAACTCAAGGCTCTCGTAAACCATACAGTTTAGCCAACATGCTGTTTATTACTTTCCTTCTACTAATTGCTGTTGTCATGAACGCTAGCTTACTTTTTACTTCTGTAAGGCAGGCTCACGCTGCAACACTTGCTCCCATGGTAACACCACCTGTAGTAACTATTACCAGTCCAACCAATAGTTCAGTCCATCCCTGGAAGGCACCGCTTTCCATCACTGCCTCTGTTACCGATAGTGATCCAAATGTCACTATTAGCAAAGTCGAATTTCTATAGTGGTACAACCTTACTTGGTACCTCTATGACTGCTCCCTACAGTATCATCTGGACTACTCCACAGCCGGGTTCTTGTACATTAACAGCTAAAGCGTATGATAATTATGGTGATGTTGTGACATCAGCGCCAATCACCATCTTTGTCGCTGTTCAAGATCCCGTACCTCCGATGGTGACCATTACCAGTCCCACCAATAATACTAGCTATAACGCTCCGGCATCTATAATGATTGCCGCTACGGCCAGTGATGTTATGGGTCCCCTGCGCAAGGTCGATTTCTATAACGGAAGCATGCTGTTGGGCACCTCCACTTCGGCACCTTATAGTTTTACATGGGCGAATGTTCCGGTGGGTACTTACACATTGAAAGCTGTAGCGACTGATGCTGGTAGTGGTGTAACAGGTACCTCGGCACCAGTTGTAATTACAGTCCTATCGGGCTCTCCTCCTGGTACATGTAAGGTTAGCTATCAGCTTTCCAGTCAGTGGTCAGGTGGTTTCCAGGCCAATGTGACCATTGCTAATACGGGGATGACAAAAATCAACGGGTGGGTGCTGAGATTTACATTTCCCGGTGATCAGAAAATCACAAATCTGTGGAACGGCAACTACACTCAATCAGGCGAACAGGTGACAATCAGCAATTCAAGCTGGAACGGAACCATTTCTCCGGGAGGTAGCCTCAGCCTGGGCTTCAACGGGACCTGGACCAGCAATAATACCAACCCGGCATCATTTACCCTCAATGGACAGGTCTGTAACTAGTGGTATCCTGATAAAAGCAACATGTAGAGGACCCTGGATAGCCTATCAAGTCAGGCTATCCAGGGTTCTGGCATATGAAATCATGTTTTGGAGTATAATATTCTGTGCGGCCTATATTTGGTAGCCTGTTTATTGGATCCTGGAAGAAGATATGCTACAAGTTGATCTTGAAACGCATCTCAACACGTTTCACCTCTCGTTGAGTTTTTCTGCTGAGCCGGGGAAAACGACGGTGCTGCTTGGAGAAAGTGGTTCGGGGAAAACGACAGTATTGCGACTTCTCGCTGGATTGCTGAACCCTCAGCATGGACGTATTTCTCTTGGTGAGACTCTCTATTTTGATAGCGAGAAGCGTGTTGCCGTGCCACCACAGGAGCGTGCATTTGGCTATGTTTTCCAGGACTACGTGCTTTTTCCACATCTAAGCGTATTCGAGAATATTGCCTTTGGCCTTCATGCTCAACGTCTTCCACGTCAACTTATTCGTCAACGCGTAGGCGCAGTTCTGGAACAGGTCCATCTGAGCGGTTTTGATCAGCGTCGTCCAGCTCAATTATCGGGTGGACAACAGCAACGTGTGGCTATTGCACGCGCCCTGGCATTGCAACCAGCCCTTTTGCTCCTTGATGAACCACTCTCAGCGCTTGATGTACAGACACGACGCGAAGTACGCCACGAACTGCATCGCATCCTTGCTGAAGTGGGCATCACGACGATACTTGTCACCCATCAATATCTGGAAGCACTGGTCTTTGGGCAGCAGATACTTGTACTCGATGCTGGCAAGGTAATTCAGCGAGGTGAGCAGCGCGATCTCCTGACACATCCTCGTTCCTCATACATCGCTGAATTGATAGGTGTGAACTTTTTTCGTGGCCATATTGTGCGTCAAGAGACGAATATGTTATATGCAATTCAGTTACAGAATGGTGCTCAATCGTTTGAGATCGTAGCAGCCTTGAAAGAACATATGTCAACAGAAAAAAATCCTGCTGTTGGCGAAGACGCCTATATTATTGTTGATCCTCGTAGCATCACCCTTTATCCAAATCCTCCGGACAGCTCGGCACGAAATGTTTTTCGCGGCGAGATTGTGCAAATGTTGCACCTGGGGGGATCGCCTTTGCACTCTAGTGGTGAGAACGAACATGTGCGTGTTAGTATTCTGTTGAATGGAAATATGCCACCATTAACTGCTGAGATTACTGAAGCTTCGGCTCTTCGCATGCAGTTACACGATGGTAAGATCATCTATGCTTCATTTAAGGCGACTGAAGCGAGTATTTATACTTGAACGCTGACTATTCGTGAACCGTCTCGTGCTCCCATACACAGGTTGTAGGAATTGTCTGTTTAAGAGCGTCGGCGAGTCCATCGATGTTAGTGACATCATCGCGGTAAACAGCCCACGCCTTCGCTTTCTGTTGTGGAGAGGTAACTTTGCGATAGGCAATTACACTGATACGTTTGCCATTAGGGAAAAACTCCTCCTTAATACGGGTAAGCTCTTCCCAGGGAATCGAGATAATCTCGCCATTCCTACTTCGCTTAATCAACGCTGTCGGTTCCAGTTCAATCGTGAAGGGAACAGGGGCGACGATACGCAGATAGAGAATAAAGCCAGTAATAAATAGGACAGCAGCGATAGTACTACCTACAGCCGATACTCCCTGATGAATTGCAATCCAGAGTACAAGTGCTGTAAGGCCCAGAAGCCCTAGTAAGGTGACAATCTTTTTAAATAAGCTAAGGCCAGGTCCAATAAAAATTTGACCATGAGTTGTTGGAGATGATGCCATGTGAAACTCTCCGTATTTTTTGTGTATAATCTGATGCATAGTAGTCAGACAAGTACCTATATCATGTATTGTAGCAATAGGAGGGGGACATTGCAATATAGGTAATGTGGGGTAGCCTTCCTAATGCACTTTGCGTCATGACCTCTGTATGATATACTACAGCCGTGTTGTCCCAGTAAGGCTCAATCTTGCTCAAGTGCTAGTACTGTAGTCCTGGTAATGAGATTGAACAACGATAAAAGAGGGAGAACAGGCTATGGCACATACATCAGATGTGTTGACTGGAACAGGGACTTTCGTTTCTAGAAGGATCACAGGCCAACTCCTGGCAACTCAAGGATATGTAGTGGGAATCGAGATTAGTGGAAGTGGTGCAAGACAATCAGTTGCCCTGGCAGATTTGAGCGGCAAAATTCTGTATCGTGTTCGACGACCCCTGGAATATGTTCCTGATACAGGGACTATTCTGCAACTTCTGGATGAAATGCTTGCCGATGTGACTGGTCCCGAACGCCTTCTTGATGGACGTATTTTGCGCGTGGGCGTCGCTGTTGGTGGCCTGGTGGATGCAGATCATGGTGTGGTACGTACACTCTATCATGCTCACGGTTGGGATAATTTTCCCCTTCAGGATTATTTTACTGAAAAACTTGCTATTCCCTGTATAATAGATAACAATGCCAATGCCGCAGGTCTGGCTGAACAGCAGCGGGGAGCTGGCGTCGGTGAACGAGTGGTGCTATATCTGGGTCTTGGACGTGGCATCGGCGGTGCATTGTTGGTCAACGGAAAAATATATCATGGTACAACAGGTACTGCGGGCGAGATTGGGCATATGGTCGTCAAAGAAAATGGCCCGAAATGTTCTTGTGGTAGCTTTGGTCATCTCGAAGCAGTTGCTTCGGCCCAGGCTGTTGTGCGTACTATGATTGGTCTTGCGGCAGAGTATCCTGAAACGATGAAGGCCATCCATCGTATTACTGATGGCAGAGCTGAGCGCATTACTGCTGAACAGGTCTTTCGTCTGGCAGCAGAAGGTGATACAATTGCTTCATATCTTGTTGATGACGTACTGAAATATCTTGGAAATGCGCTTGCGAATATCGTTCTTTTAATTAATCCAGGTATGATTATTCTGGGAGGAGCTTTAGCACAGGCTGGTGAACTGCTGATTAAACCCTTACATGCACGTATTCAGGAGTTATGTCCCCCAGCTACCAGTCAATCTCTACGCGTAGTGCAGGGTAGTCTAGGTTCAGATGCGAACTTAGTAGGAGCCGTGACTCTGGCCCTCCAGGATCTTTAAGCTCTATTGTAAAAAATCGAAATAGATAGAAATGCTGGTACCGCATTCTGAGTCATCGGTTCCGCTGTATTAGCTTTTGTCTGAGTTTAAGAAGATAGTATAACTATACACTTTTTTGAGGGGTTTATGGCGGAAACAGGCCGAATGATTTCCAGGCGTTACCTGCTACAACGGTTGTTAAAGCAGGGGCAGGCTTGTGCAGTGTATCAAGGATTCGATCAGGTATTGCAACGTTCCGTGACTGTGAAGGTTGTTCCTGCTGAGCATATAATTGTATATCGAACTGCACTTCGCGCCACATCTCAATTTTCTCATCAGAATATTATTGGTATTTATGATCTAATAGTCGAGCTGGAGTACCTCTATCTTGTGCAGGAGTATGTAGATGGAGAGGACTTCGCAATGTTACTACAAACACAACTGACTCCCTATGAAGTCGTAGACATTGGAATGCAGCTTTGTCAGGCTCTACTTTATGCAGGTTCTTCAGCGCGTAAAGTCTGTCATGGTGATCTGACTCCTGCTTCTATTATGCGTGATCGGCGTAAAACCGTTCGTATCAATAATTTTGCTTTGCCAAGCGATCTGCGTTATTTTACCGATTGGAGTGTTCTTGGTGGTGATAATATCGCTGTTTCAGATCGTAGTTTGCCGTGGGGCCAGATCAGCGAGGCGCGGAGTAGCGATGACACACGTGCTGTGGCTATTCTCCTCTATCAACTCCTGTCTGGACATTCTCCGGGTGTAACTGCCGTTGAACCACCATCTGATGGGCGTTTACGTTTTTCTCGTAATGTGCCTGCTGAATTGTGTGAAATAGTTGCACGTTCGATTGTACGCCAACATCCTCAATACATTGGTAGCGCTGAGGCGCTCCTGGCAGAGTTAAAAGTTCTGGCTGAGGTTCTTGAGCCACCTGCAGTGATATCTGCGGTTGGTGCTACAGCGGCTGCTTATCCAACCGATAACATGATTCCTCCCGTTCAGTTTTCACCAGCGTTGTCTGTTCCTGGCACAGGAAATCTTGTAACCGCTCTTCCTGTGCGCGAAACTGGTCAGGTGGGCCTTAGTTCGTTTCGTTCCGATGTCAATGTTCAGGCATTTCCCAGGGATCAGATGTCGTCTTCTATACCATCTGCTGTTGACCCAACGATTGCAGATATGCCTGCTAAACTGATTTCGTCTCGTCAAACTGATTATCCGCAATCGCTTAATAATAGCAATCAGAGCCGACGTATGAATGTACCGCTCATGATTTTGATTGGCCTGATCCTGTTTGCTTTATTCTTTGCGGCTGGCTTCTATCTGGCTCATTCTCTCCTTTTCCATGGTTAGAAAGTCTTTTAGACGTTCTACTTCAGGATATTGCTATCTCGCCACTTGCCAATTGTTGTTGAATCAGATTTGCATAATAGCCATCCCGTTGCAACAATTCCTCGTGACAGCCGCGTTCTACAATCTGTCCGGCGGAAAGGACCAGGATCATATCTGCATTGCGAATAGTACTCAGGCGATGGGCAATAATAATCTGCGTACATGCTAAACGTGCAATATTGTGTTCCACCACTTTCTCCGTTACGACATCCAGGCTGCTTGTTGCTTCATCAAACAATAGCACTTTGGGTGAGTTTGCGATTGCACGTGCTATTGCAAGCCGCTGACGTTGTCCGCCGGATAGAGCATTGCCACCTTCCGAAACGAGTGTCTCATATTCCATAGGCATGTTCATAATATCATCGTGGATCGCAGCAAGCTGAGCTGCTTTGATGACCTGCTCCATATCCATACTCGGATCACTTAACGTAATATTTTCGCGAATTGAACCACTAAAGATATTTGCCTCTTGCATCACTATCCCAAATTGGGCACGTACAGCCTGGTAATTGAGCTTTCGTAGTGGGAAACCATCAAAAAAAATGGTCCCTGTTGTTGGTGTATATAATCCAAGTAACAGGCTACCTAATGTGCTTTTACCCGAACCTGTTCTTCCCACGATAGCTATCTTTTGCCCTGGTTTGATGCTCAAATTGATGTTTTGTAATACAGGTGGTGACTGTGCATCGTACTGAAAAAAAACCTTTTCTAATCGTATCTGACCGGTCAGGCGTGGTGGTTGAGATACAGTCTGTATATCTTGCTCAGGTTCAGCCTCTATAACATCGGCAAGACGCTCTATATGAGAGTGTACCAATTGAATCTGCCTACAACTGTTTACGAGTGAGGTAACTGGTCCAAGAAGGGAAGTGCCTAATGTGTTAAGTGCCAACATAGTTCCCAGTGCCATTGTTCCATTCATAACCTGCAAGCTTCCTGACCAGAGGAGAAGTAATGGAGCGAATGTACTGAGAGTGGATGTTAGTGTATCGATGAAGCTGGATATGTAAGTATGTCGTACTGAAATGTTCATCTGCTCAAAAAACAGGTTAGACCAGCGCTCTAATACTCTCTGTTCGGCCCCGACTGATTTGAGTGTTTTAATACCGGTCAATGCCTCCGTTAAATATCCTTGTGATTTCCCAGCCGCCGTCAACTCACGACGATTCAAGTCGCTTAATTGCCTTCCTGTACTCAGGAGTAAAATTGCCTGGAGTAGCCCGATAATAGCAATAATAAGGGTGAAAGAAGGCGATTGTGAGATTAAGATAAAGAAATATACTAACACGAATGTCCCATCAAGGATCGTCGAAAAAAGCTGATTGCTGATGGTATCGCGGATCACCGTATTGCTGCTGATTCTTGCTAAAATGTCGCCAGTTGAGCGTTGTAAGAAGAAACGTTGGGGGAGACTAAACATATGCTCCAGAAAACCGAAGATAAGGTTTGTGTCGACTCGTGCCTGGAGATAGAGCAGAATCAGTGAGCGGAGTTGGCGAGTAACCATCTGTGCCAGTACAAGTATAATCATGCCTATGCTCAGGAGCTGTAAGGCATTAAATGCTTTCATTGGAAGAAGATTATCGATGATAATTTTAGAAAGGAGAGGGAAGATAAGACCCAATATTTGTAAAAGGAGAGATGCTCCAAGTACCTGTACCAGGGCAAATGGAGCCTGATAAATGTAGTTTTTGGCATACGATTTCAAGCTTAAACGGGATGTTTTGTTTACGCGTGAAAACTGTGCTCCTGGCTCCATTAAGATCACTACTCCAGTGAAGCCCTTATCGAACTCTTTCGCGGTCATCCGTCTGCGTCCCACGGCAGGGTCTACTACATCAACAAACTTAGAGGACCAGCGCTCGACCACGATAAAGTGGTTAAATTCCCAATGAACGATAGCTGGTAGAGCAACGAAGCGGAAATTAGTTTCTTCTAAAGTAACGGCTTTTACGCGCATGCCGTACTTACGAGCGGATTTGACGATGCCGAGTGCCGAAATGCCATCGCGCCCGATGCCACATTGCTCACGTATTTCAGAGATGCTTGTCTTGCGACCATAATAGCTCAGCAACATGGCAAGGCAGGCCGCTCCACATTCGACCATACTGATCTGTTGTAGGATGGGCACGCGCGATTTTCTGCGGAATAACTTGTGTGTAGGCTGTGCTTGTTTTGCCTGTTCCTTTTTCGTTAACGGATCGGCTTCTTTTTTCTCTTGCCTGGCAGGAAGGACCATTGCTTGCAATAAATTTGTTTCCTGCTTCGCTACCTGTTCTCGATGTTGTATAAGTTTAGCGAGTTCTGGCGAAATGGTGGTGCCTACAGGTGTTTTATATTTATGTGGTATATTTTCAACTTTTCCTGGTCCACCACTAGAGTGCGCTTCTACAGTCGTTGCTGAAAGTGGCTGAGTATCTTGCCATGCTGGCATGTGTTCAGGAGTGTTGTCTCCTGATGACGCGTTATGTACAAGCGTTAAATGTGCTGTTTCCGCATCCCACACATTTGTTTTTTGCGGTTCTTGGGATGGGAAAATGGGCATTGCGCTTGTCTCTTTTTTATCTATATCCATGTATTAGCCTTTCATCAGACCATTAATCCCTGGGAACAATGTAAACAAACTCTGTGATCCAATCAGGATCTGTGCTCGAATAGGACTTCCTACATAGAGTAGTTCGGACACCGTAGACCCCAATTTTACTGTCACGACAACAGAAGGATCAGTAACCTCAAATCCATACTTCTGTCGTACTGCACCTGGACTAAGAAGTTTTTGACCGACTTTGTCAATGCTACGCTGGAGCTGAGGTCCAGTGTAGCCAACCTGTATCTGTACGGGAAGTCCGGGTCGTATAAATGAGATAGTATTGGCAGGTAAAAGAATAGCAGCTATAGCTCCATCACCTTGCGTAGCTATACTAGTTGTGTCAAGAATGATGCCTGAGCCAGTGATATATGATGGAACCTGCCCTTGCCAGGCAACTATTCCTGCTACTATTAATAACATGAGAACTATCCAGCTAAAAGCAAAAGCAGGTGGAGCGACAATACGAGGAAGAACGCTCTTCTCCCTGCTTTGCATGTAATTTTGCAATGTCTCACTACGAAAAATGGGGAGTTTAGGTGGAGCTGTTGTTGTCATACCCTTCCACTTCCTTTACTGAAGAAAAAGGAGATGGAGAGCATCATTGCTTTCCATCTCCATTGTATCTTCACCAGCTATCCTCTTTACTAGAAAGCCTTTTTATAAAAAGATACTTTAGAGAGAGGTAGCGAAAGCTATGCCAAGGGCAAATGATGCACTCATTCCCTTGCGATTAACTACAGTGAATACTTCGGTTTCGGTAAATCCTTCGTTGATATGGAAAAAGCCGCCTGTGGCATATGCGTTGGCACTGGCACTGGCACCGGTAAGGGCGACATGACCGGTACCACCAACGACGTTTTCCAACTCCTGATCACTCAACTCGCGAGGGTATTGAATATCTTGCATGTTGATCTCTCTTGATTGATAGGAATGGGTCGACAACCTGTTTTGGACCAGATTGCCAGCCCGTCCATCTGACGGAGACGATGTACGAGTTAAATACCCGTAATAGTCACGCTACTGGCGCTGGCGGCTGCGCTTTGTACCGCGGCAGTTGTGCCAAAAGCAAAGCTTTTATTTCCTGCAAAGGAACTTGAGGAGTTTGCACCATGGATTGACCCAACAAAAGATTTCGAATAAGCAATGCCGTTGCCCGCTATTACCGTACCAGCGGCCTGTTCCTGGGAGAGGTAGTTGAATGTAAAGCCACCAGCTACCTGCTCAAGTTCCTGTTCGTTAAGTTCGCGCATAATTTTTTAATCCCTTTCATTATTACTACATAGAAGTAGTGCCTTCAATAGTGTGAATATCCTTTCCCCGGTATATCGCTCACTTTCAGAAGATAGCCCCGCTTTTCAACGAAAATGGTATATTCCAGTCCCCAGAAAGAATTCACTCTTGCAGCCACCCGAGTAGAGAAAGGAAAGAAAATAATCTAATTTCATTTCCTATTTTAAAGATCATCAGGTGTTCTTTATGTCCTCTATCCACTCTGTGTGGCACAGTAGTATTATGCATTAATATGCATCTCTTGAGAAGGTGAAAAAGGTGATGAGTTGGTTAATTTTGAGTGATGAATTTAATAAGTGTATTTAGAAAAATTAATGTATGATATGTTATTGTAAATTAAAGAGATATTCAATGTTATTTATGTAAAATAGTGCATGCAGATAAAAATATATCCCTTCTTTATTAATAGCAAATTTGTGGTTTCGGATACTGAAATTGCCATCTATCACACCCTGAGACAAGCACAGTCGTTAGTTTATACACAGTAATAATGTGAACTGGCATACAGCTTTTCACCACCTTTTTGTCTATACTTACCTTGTAAGAAACAGCTAGTAATCATAAATAGTTCGTCGCAAGTGAGTGGTGCTGTTTTTAAGTATAAAAATGCAGATAATAAAAATCTGTAGGAAACACAATATAAACAAAAGAGGAAATATATATACTATGCGCAAAAAAGGATTGACTTTGAGTTTCTTTACACTCTTTGCTTGTTGTCTTATGGGCCTACTGTCTGCCTGTGGTCAACAATCTGTAGCGGCTACTAATCAGACCTCCACTGTTATCAGTAATCAGTCTATTACCCATACAAATCAGTCGGTGCCTCAAGCTGGTCAGAATGGTTCAGCACCAGGTAATACTCAATCAGCTATACAAACGGTACCTATGCCTCCTACACAGACTTCATGTCCGGCGGATGGTACAGCACGTGCTGCAGTGATGAAGTCTCTGGCATTGGGAAAGAATCAGAATCTTGTTTACATTTACAATGAGATTCCTCTCAACACATCAACAGCTTATGGGCATTTGAAACGCTATGACCTGAACACACAGCAGAAAACGGATATTGTCACCAGCGGCATCAGTATTGAAGCGGCCCAGGTCTCTGCTGATGGACAATGGATTCTTTTCCTCAGCACTCCAGATCCACGTGGCGATGCTCAGCACAGCGCGATGCTCCAACTCGTGCGTATGGATGGGCAAGGCTTACAGACACTTTATTGTTTCCCTGTATCCCTGCTGGAAGTCAGATGGGTATGAATATTCCAGTTGCGCAATGGTCCGTTGATCAGAAGTCTATTCTTTTATCCTACGATGTGAATGCGTCTACCAGTGTAGTAACGTTGCTGAATGTTGATGCTGGCACGCTGATGCCGGAGCTAAAATATACCGACAATCAACTTTATCACTATAGCGTGGATTTCTGGCTGGATAACACACGGGCTTATGTCGAGAAGAGTGGCCGTTTCGCTCCTGCTCCGCCTATCGAGCTGGATCTGTTGGATACCACAACCAATAAGAATCTCAATGGTGGAGATCTCAAAAAAGTGTTAACTCACTCGGTACGCATGAGTTACCTGTCGACGGATAGTAGTTATGATGGCTCTCATCTGTTTGTCTCGTATTGTTTGTTAGCCTCTAACCCCTTCGATACCACGATCTCGGCAGGCATGGCAACTGGTAGCACCCTGAATACCATCTATCACCAGGCACAGATCGTCTGTGTACATGATCTACGTGCAATTACTAACACTGATCTGCTGATGACTGTGCAAAAGTATAATACCAGTACTCAGACGATAGATCGCAACCAGATGTGGACCATGAAGCCCGATGGTTCTTATCAGAAGGTACTCTTCGATCTTCCCAATGATGGAAGCAGCTTTTCGCTAAACCAGACTTCTCAGGACCCCTGGTCTAATCTATCGCGTGATAGTCAGTCGTATGCTATCCAATCTAACAATAACAATACAAAGCAATCGGCAATTCTGATTGCAAGTATGGCTGGTGGCAATCCTACAAGCATTGCAGCTACCATTCGAGGGAGTGTGAGCCTTGCAGGTTGGACCACAATGTAGTTGATAGACCGATGGGGAGCACTCAGGCGCTCCCCATCGGTAACATAACAAAATTAAAATGAAAGTGCCTATCCTTATAAATCACCATATACGATGGTACCACCAATGATCGTCGCTTGTACCCCATTCTCGGACATCTTCTCCTGGGGAACACTAAGAATATCTTCGCGTAACACAACTGCATCACCGAGCTTACCAACGCTCAGCGATCCCTTACGATGTTCTTCCGCACCTGCATAGGCGGCTCCAAGGGTATAACCCCAGAGCGCATCTGTAAGAGGAAGTGCCTGGTCGGGTAGCCAGGCTGGTCTTTGTATTGTAGCGTCACGACGTAATGTTGCAGCATAGAGGATGCGTAGTGGATCAAAGATTTCGACTGGCGCATCGGAACCCAGTGCCAATGGAATTCCCATGTCATGCATGCTGCGATAAGCGTAGGCGCGTCGGTGCCGTTTGCCCCAATAACGTTCTGCAATATCACGGTCCGCAACGGCATGAAATGGTTGCACAGAAGCGATGACTCCCAGGCGACGCATGCGCTTCAGATCTTCGGGTGTGATCAATTGCACATGCTCCAACCTGTAGCGTAGGCCGGATGCCGGATCAGACGGCGTTCCCTGTTCCGCTATCAGTTGCTGAGCACGCTCAATGGAGTTGAGGGCGACCTGAGCGGCGCGATCACCGATGGCATGGATAGCGATGATCAGTCCCATTTCGGTGGCGTCGCTGACGATATCCTTCATCTCTTGCTCAGGAACGGTGAGAATACCGTAGTTATTGGTGCCTTCAAAACCTTCCAGCATGGCGGCTGTCTGTGAACCAAGCGTACCATCGGCAAATATTTTGATGCCACCTACGCGCAAGAGATCGTTTTCGTCGTTATTGATCCCTTCAATACGTAATTGTGGTAATGCCTGACGCGGCAAAATCATCTGCACACGTACGCCCAGTTCGTTGCTGGCACGCAGTTCTTTGAAGAGGTTGAGAGAGGTATCACCCTCGATATTATGGATGGTAGTGATGCCACTTTTTTGTAGCTCTTTTAGAGCACGTTTCATCAGTATACGGTTAAGATCGGCATCGTATGTTCCGATAACTTTGTAGACAAGAGTTGTAGCATCTTCTTCTTGTAAAACACCGGTTGGTTCACCAGCGCCATCCCGTAGAATAGCGCCCGTTGTGGGTTGCTGTGTCGTGGCTGTAATATTGGCACGTTGTAGTGCAAGAGAGTTCACCCAGAGCATGTGCCCATCTTTACTCCAAAGCGCCACGGGATGGTCTGGAGTCGCGGCGTCGAGTGAGGCTTTCGTGGGAAAATTCCCATCAGGCCAGAGATTTTTATCCCAATGTCCACCTAATATCCAGTTTCCTGGTGGTGTATGAGTGGCACGCTGACGTACCATTTCAGCCACCGCATCCTCGCTGACACAATTTCCAGCGTCTATGTGATGGGCACGTTGAGCAGTATCGAGTAGATGAATATGAGCATCAATAAAGCCAGGTAGCATCGTGCGCCCATGCAAATCTACCAGGTCAGTGTGCTGTCCACCCACACGGCGTACTTCATCATTTGTACCCACTGCAAGAATACGTCCACTTTTATTATCTATCGCGATTGCCTCTGCCCGAGGTTGTCTTTGATCCATTGTATAGATATTGCCGTTCACGTAAGTTATTGTGCTCATGTGCTTTCAAAACCTTTCTCATCCATCATGGTTATTGTTTCATCATGTGGGCGCGATAAATGGACCCCTATGATTTGATAAAGTCGGCAATAGCTTTTGCAAGTACCTTCGGGCGTTGTAGCTGAATATCATGTACTGTATCAGGCATCCAGAAGACGGAGCAATGTTGGATCGCTCGTGCTACTTGAGCAGCCATGTAGCCCTTTGCCGCTGCAAACTCGTCTGCATCTTCTAATTTCTCTGGCGGCTCTTCTCCTGGTTGAGGCTCTGCAGCAGCCGGGACTAACAGGACTGGACAGGTAAGTTTACCATAATACGACAGTGCCCGGTCTTCCCAGACTGCTTCACGGATGCGGCGCTGCTGTTCTGGTTTCAGACGTTCTTCCACAGATCCATTGGGTAATGTACGTGCATATGTCAAAATGATTTCTTCTATTTCCGGTGACCAGAAGGAATTCATTTCCTGGTGCATTGTTTCGGTAAAGTCCTGGAGCGAATCATAAACCTCTTTAGCGGATCTTTCACGGATAAAGCGCTCGCGTGTCATACCGGGCCAATGTTTAGGTTCAACATGTGGACAATCAACGAGGATCAGATGGCTAATGAGTGCTGGATGACGTGCAGCAAGGGTAAGGGCCACGCGTGCTCCCCAACCATGCCCAACCAGAGCAACCTGCCCCAGCCCCAGCGCAGCCATACCTTGTATGACATCTTCGGCAATGGTTACAAGATCATAGCCATTTTCTGGTTGATCGCTTTGTCCATGTCCGCGCAGGTCAAAAGCAATAACTTGATAGTTTTGATAGAAATGCTCAGCCACCTGATGCCATGTATCAGCCGTCGCGCTCAGTCCGTGAAGCAGGACGATCGGAACATCATCGTTGTCCTGTTCCACCACGAGATTCTCTTCTGGCTGCTTATTCTGCACCAATTTGTTATCCCATACAAGATAATGTAGACGCAGATCGTCAACATCGACAAAAGAGCTGTGTGGCTTTATCATTGTATCCCCTCTCGTATAGAAGTTCATATGTACTTACTGTCTTGAAATGACATACACACTTATAATGATCAGGAAACCTCCTATGATGGTCACAGGAGTAAGCTGATCGTGCAGGAGGACAATAGCAAGGAGAGTGCCCAGTAATGGTTGTATAAAGAGCGTCGATGCAGCAACTGAGGCATCTACTTTTGATAGACCCTGAAACCAGGCCAGGTAAGCAATGACAGTAGTCATAAGTGCTAACCAGCCGATGCTGAGCCAGGTAGTGCTATCGGGAAGGTGCCAACCGCCGAAGAGTATTCCCCAGCCTGCAACTGGTAGCCAGAAAACAGTGCTTCCGGTTATAGATGCGGCTGTGATAAGTAGCGGTGAGTGTTTAACGAGTAGTGCTTTGCCACGTACCGTATAAAATGCCTCTATGACCAGTCCCAGGACTACTAATAGATCTCCCAGAATACGCAGATTCCCGCCGCCTGTTGGCAAATTTGGGAACAGGCTACGTTCAATAATAAGATACACGCCTATAAACCCGAGCAAGAGTGCAAAGATCGTACGCTTTTTGACTTGCTCCTGCAATAATATCCAGGAAAGTGCTGCTGTGAAGATGGATTCACTAGTGATAAGTAGTGCAACATCGGAGGCCGTTGTTAGTGACAATCCTCCAAATTCAAAAAGCTTGTTAATGACAAAACCAACGCATGATAATAAGATCAGTTGAGGGAGATCCTTGCGCGATAGTTTGAGTTCTCTCCGCTTTACAATAAGAAGAGGCAAAAGAATGAGTGCTGAGGTGTTCATACGTAGCGCAAGCATGAGGATGACCGATGTATTCTGTAACGCCAATTTGCCAGCTACGTAGCTGGTAGCCCATAAGACATTCGCACTGATCAGCAGGAACCAGGAAAAAGTAGCACGCGATCGAGCAGGTGAAGGTAAACCAGGTGCATCAATCGGCAATGCAGTGCTCCTTACGAATCAGGATGAATCAAGTTTCTATGTAAGTATCCTTGCCTCTAGTATCTCACATTAGTATTTGACCAACAAGTGAATACAGGAGATTTTACTTTAGCTGAGCACGCATTATTTTATAGCGCGTATCACCTTCAACCTCTTCGACCTCTTTGAAATGGGTCTGTAGTGCCGCCTCGTATTTCAAGAAACGATTTGCTACTAGATAAAAACGTCCTTGCGGGCGCAAAATCTGGGCTGCTTCGCGTATAAAGCGTTCACCAATCTCTAACGTTTGTATGCCTCCTAAATGAAAAGGCGGATTGGTAACTATCAGATCGAAGCGTTGGTTGCGTACTGCCTCTACTCCATCACTCGCTAACACTCGTAGGTTGGTCAGGCCACTTTGCTCTACTGCTCGTTGGGCAACATTTACAGCCGCCAGGCTGACATCAACCATCGTTACTGTTCCTTGTGTTGCCAGACGCGCAATATGTAGGCCGAGAAAACCAGCCCCACATCCAATATCCAGAGCCTCATCTGTTGGATACACTTCCAGTGCCGAGAGCAGGTGGCGCGTGCCGTCGTCGAGTTTACTGGAGGCAAAGACCGTCACATCTTGTATTGATTCTAGTAAAGGCTGCTTCATCAGTTTCCGTGCACGTACCACGCGTTGTCCTTTACTAATCTCTAGCGTCTCAATATTACCAAATAAGGTCTGCATATGTTTTGCTGTAGAGAGGATGCCGCGCTCTTTGGCTCCTGTGGCATAAAGAACCCCCCCTGGTCGCAATGCATAGGCTGCTATCTGTAATCCATGCATTACCCAGGCCGTTCCCGGTTGATAAAGCAAGTTCATTACTGCTACGTCGACCGTATCGGGTTGATGATGTAAGGTATAGTCATGGAAGGCAGTATGCTGAAGTGTGCTTTTTTTGTTGAAAAAAGATATTTCTACCGCCTTTGCGGCAGCGATGTTGTCTTCTGCCAGGAGCAGTGCGATATTATCGTGTTGGGCTACATGTTGCACAAATGAATCTGTTGCTGAGTTAAGGATAAGTACAGAGTCACCTGTGTTGATTTGCACAGTAGCACATAATAGACAAGATTGACGTGGCATAGATGGTCCTCTACATTGAAAATGCTTTCTTAATGATATCATCCAGGTGACGAAAATGGTATCTCTGTGGGGCGTAACCAATAATCATAGACGGAAGCAAAAGTAGAGCTTATCGCTGAATTTCATAAACTGATGGTGGTGGTCCAGATTTTGCGAAAGGTAATTTGAGCCAGAGAACGAGCAAACAATCGAGAAGTTTATACGAGATTTTTATGAGATGAAGATGCTGTAATACTTATTTTTGTCCATTTCTCTCCATTTATGAATGCTTATTCATAATATTAGCTTGCTGATTTATAGCTTTTTCATACCCTTATGCTACATTTAACAATGTAAACGGGAATACAAAAACGTCCCGATGGTGGGGAAAAAGTGTTGAGGAAGAGAGCGTCTGCATACTCAAGGTTGGGGAGTTGGAAGTGGGAGGAGTTGTAGACGTTGTCAGGGCTAAATACATTTGCGTATGAGGGGAAGTTGGGGTAGTTTTTCTCAGGGAATATGTAGATGTAGATGCCGTGATATGTGGATAGGGAAGAGGTTATCTGGGGTCAGGGCAGTATAGTGGAAAGGGTATGTGGGTTATAGGTTGGGTATGCTGCTCAGAAAATGGAGGATATGTGGAAAGTGGTGAGGAACTAAGGGGATAGATCGGGATGATGCGCCTGTATCGTTGTTATTATGAATGTGATATGTAGATGGGGTGTGAGGGCGGTGCAGGTGCGGTTTTATATGCTTATATACGACTATTGTAATGTGGCAAGGGAGGCTAATGGATGGGCGTTTAGCATATAAGGCTGTAATGCAATAATGCGTAAGCCGTAAAGATGTTGTGGTTATGTGGTGGAGGGGTAAAAGCCCGGTAGAATAAGCTCTGCCGGGCTTTTCGTTACAGATTTACGAATATTATCTTTTTAACTACAGTTGCTTACAAGCGGGGTACAAGCCATTCTTTCAGCCACTGTTGCGTATGATGATCGCGTACTCGAATACTGACTTGTTGGGGATAAATACGTATCGCGAATGTTGGCAGTACGTCCGGGCTATCGGGAGTATATTGTAACGTGCCATCGGAGTTGATCTGTGGATCTTTGTGCCTTCCAGTATACCAGGGAGACATCAGATTCACGAATGTCACGGGATGACCGCCCAGATATTCTGTACTGATCAGATTAGGAGCTTCCCAGCCCGAATGAGTGTGCCCACTAAAATATAAACACACATTTTTGTGGCGTGCGAGGATATTGCGTATCTCCTGTGAATTTTCGGGAGCGAAGAAGGATTGGAGCGAGTTATAGTCACGATGTTGCTCCGGGTCACGATCTAATACTGTATTATGCAGAGGACAGTGAAGGAAAACTATTGCAGGATATGGCGCAAACTCTTTCAGAGCATCATCCAGAAATGATAAGGTTTCTGGCGAGATATAGACTTTTTTCTCCTCTATTAATGTGCGAGGATTGGGATAATCGAGCATGATACATGCTACTTTGCCAGCCACCCATGCATAACGTAGAGGTTTCTCCCACATGGTGGTAAACGTCTCTATCATGGTCTCAGAAGCTTCGCCCGCTGGTCCAAAATACTCATGATTACCAATTCCTGCATAAAATGGAATTGTACCAAGGTGGGATTCTAAGCGGATACGTGCAAGTCGATAATTCTCCGGTGCACATGTGTCTACTATGTCACCTGGGGAAACGCAAAAGGCCGGTTTCCCTTCCTCTTTCCAGAGGGCGTGCAAATCTTCAAACATAGGCAAAAGACGTTGTGTATGAAATTCATTCCAGGCTTTAAGTGTACGATAGTGCATATCACCAATGGCCCAGAAATAGAGTAGCTCTTGATTGTTTGTAGGTGTTTGCATCGTGCCTCCATAAAATCCCTTTTTATGTATATTGTAGCGCATTATTGTTGAGCAGGTAGAGTTTTCCCTTGATTCTAATATATGATTAGAGATACTTTTAAGTTATGCTTAGATAGCGTGTACAAATGTACCTGGATTCAAGATACCTTGTGGGTCCCAACGTGCTTTTAATGCTCTCATTAAGTCCAACCCTTCGGGTTGATAGCCCCACCTATCAATTTTACTTTGTAAGGAAGCTGGCATATCAACAACGATGGCATATCCTCCTGTTGCCAGAGCTGGTTTTCGCAACGCTTCTAGCCACATACTGGCTTCTGCTAGTTCTTCAAACTCACTGTTTGCATAGACCAGGCCATTGCTTATATCGGCGCTAAATGACCCAGCATTCAATAACGCGGCCTGATTTTGCATATATGTAGCCAGGCTTCTGTTTGGCGTACCAATACGTACTTGTAATGTCTTCTGAGTCGTTTGGCCTACTAGTGCAGCCCAGATATCTGTCCCAGTTGGAGTTTCAACCTCCCTTGCTTCAGGAGATCCAGATGCCTGCAACACCTGGCGTACCTGAGCGAGTTCCGCTTGCACATCCTTTGGCATTCCTTCAGCTGTATATGCCAGCAGATAATTACTGTGAGCTACTTCTGTTGAGGCGTAGCCTTTATTGAGAGTAATTGCAGAGGCATTTAATGCCAGTGGAAGCAAGCGTCTCCCCCATATTAGTCCGTTGTGGAGATCATCTACTGGGATCAATAGTGTACGCCTTGTGCGTGGCAATGCCATTAGTTTAAGTGTGATGTCAACGATCAGCCCAAGTGTTCCATGCGAGCCGACGAATGCTTTGGTGAGATCATAGCCTGCTACATTTTTCACAATGGGTCGACCGGTGCGTATCACGTTCCCGCTCGTAAATGCAATGGTAGTAGCGAGCACGAGATCACGTATAGAGCCGTAGCGCATGCGCAGAGGAGCATTTATATTACTGGCAACAAGTCCTCCAATAGTTGCTTCAGGCCATGGGGAGGCCAGAGCAACTTGCCGACGATCCTTTGCCAGGAATGCTTGAATCTCCGCAAGAGGTGTGCCTGCTCCAACCGTTATATACAAGTCATCAGGAGCATATGTTTTGATGCCCTGCAATGCACGAGTGGAAAGCGATATTGGAGCGATCTTCATGTTATTAAGTTTTCCGTTAATGTGTACTGGCTGTTCAGCGTTTGCTAGAGCTAACAATCCTCGTGCTGCTTCCTCTGCTGTTGCTGGTGTAAACGTATCTCCAGGCTGAATGGAGAGTTCGCAAGGCTGATTATTGAATGGATAATCCATCATATAACCAGCAAAAGGTCCTGTATCATCGTTTACTGGTGGTGGAAAGAGTTTGCCTGGATTCAGGATATTGTTGGGGTCAAAGACCTGTTTCACATCCCACATCGCCATCAATTCGACCGGTTTGTGCATCAGAGACATGTGTTCGCGTTTCTCAATACCAACCCCGTGTTCTCCTGTCAGGCTACCGCCCATGTCTATACTACATTTGATAATGTCTCCAGCGGCTGAATGGATGCGGTGCATGAGATCCGGATTCTCTGGCTCAGGAATCAGTAACATAGGGTGGAGGTTGCCATCTCCTGCATGCAGAACATGACCAGTACGCAAATTGTAGTTTTTACAGATCGTATTGACCTCTTGTAATATCTCTGCCAGGCGGCTTCGTGGAACAGTAATATCGATGGAGTAATAAGAAGGAACGAGCCTTGCGATGGCACCGCCAGCACTTTTACGGGCCAGCCATATTCTGGCTCGCTCTTCCTCGTTGCGTGCGATGTGCAAGCTATATCCCTTCTGCTGTTGCAAAATATGTGCGATTTCATCCATCTGTTCATCAATACTGTCAGGATACCCATCGATATCTATAATAAGAATAGCACCAGCATCTAATGGTAGCCCGGCATGAGCGAAAGGCTCAACCATTCTGATGATCTGTTGATCCATCATCTCCATCGTTGCAGGTACAAAGCCGGTTGCAATCACGGCTGATACAGCATTGCCAGCCTGCTCAACGGAGTCAAAGATTGCCAGGAGTGTTTTAACGGCTGGAGGTGTACGTAGCAGATGTACTGAAATAGAAGTAATCAGCCCTAACATCCCTTCACTGCCAGTTAGTAAGCCACACAAGTCGTATTCCGGATAGTCCAGGGCGTGTCCGCCTATGCGTATGCGTTGTGCATTGGCTAAGACGACTTCCATGCCGATAACATAATTAGTGGTCACTCCATATTTGAAGCAATGGGGGCCGCCAGAATTCTCTGCTACGTTGCCACCTATGGTAGATGCACGCTGACTGGCGGGATCGGGCGGAAAATAGAGGTCATGCATTCTTGCCTGTTCATCCAGGCGCAGGTTGATCAATGCTGGCTCGACAACTGCGCTCCGTCCATGAACATCTATATCGAGCAGCCGATCCATATGTGAAAATTCAACGATAATCCCTCCTCGATCGGCGACTGCGCCACCTGAAAGTCCCGTACCCGCTCCACGGGCTATGATGGGAATGTGGTGTTCCGAGGCCCAAGAAACTATACGCACAACATCTTCAGCCGTATGAGGAAACACTACTGCATCTGGCAACCCTTTATCTACACCCCCATCGGCCTCGTAAGCCACAAGCGATGCTCTATCCATAAAGACCTGTCCTCGCGGGAGGATGCTTTTCAATAGACCGAGTGCATTTTCCTTCAACATCGCCTGTACCTTTCTTCATGGGTGGCAATTATCACAAGCCTTCCACATAGCCTTTATCGGTGTGGCAGTGCAGCTACAAACGCTCCAACAACCTTTACATCACCATTTTGATCGACAGCCTGTACCTTACCTGCAATTCGTCCTTCGCCGTCAGCTTCATATTTTTCGGTGATTGTGCCCGTACACGTAATTTCGTCTTCGAGATGCGTCATACCTTTGAAGCGTACACCGAACTTACGTAAAGCGCCCGGTCCAACATAATCGCTTAGCAATTGACCTACGAAGCCCATTATGAGCATTCCATGAGCAATAATGCCACCTGTACCAATCTCCTCGCCCACTTTAGGATCGGTATGGAGGGGATTGAAATCACCCGAAGCCCCTGCATAACGTACCAACTGTAAATGTGTCACCGGTGTTTTCACCAATGCTGGAATGGCATCGCCAACCTGCACATCTTCATAGTAGCGTTTTGTTTGCTCTGCATGAGACATATATTCATGATCCTTTCATCTATAAGAGGGCAAATAGTGCTATTATTCGCGTACGATAAGCATACTTTTAGCTATCACTACTGGTTGCTTATCATGATTTGTGTAGTGTGTCTTCGTCGTAACGATATCCATGGAGCCATCTTTGATTTTGCGTGTTTTGCCATCTATAATCGTTGTCGTGCCAGTAAGCACATCACCAGGGTAGACTGGGGCCAGATATTCGTATTCTTCCTCGCTGTGCAATATACGTTTTACGTTGATACCAATCTGCTCCAGATGATGCCACAGCTCTTTATTGCCCCAGAAAGAAAATAGAGTTGGCATGGTAGGGAAAAGGGGAACATCTTTAAATCCTCGTGCCTGAGCGGCCTCGCGGCTATGATATACAGGGTTACCATCGCCAATGGCGAGAGACATTTCGGAGATTTTGCCACGCTCAACTTCGATAGTAAAGGGTGGAAAGCTCACACCAACTTTACTTTTATCAAACATAACGCGCTCCTTCATAAGTATTCAATTATGATTGTGAGAACAGTATGTGCCTCGTATTAAGAGCTTGTCAAGAGAGAGGATATTTAAAAACGTGCAGCGAGGTGTATAATATGACCAGTTATTGGTAGAATAAGGGTGGTTATGTCCCTCTCACTATGCTGTATATCGTTATTGTAATGTAAGGTTGCAAGCTAAATGTATCCAGTATCATATTTTTATTACAGAATTGGGTATCTTAATGAGACATAAAAAAAACTGGGTGAGGCATCGTTATCAGCAAAAGCGTAGAAAATTGCTTAAGAAGACCGCGACTCTTTTCAAGCTCGGTTGTGTCTTGATGATTGATAGTGCGTGCTCGACGCTATCTTCGACGGTAGCCGCTCCAACTTCCACGCGTACAAAGCCAACTCCTACTCCCAGAGCTACAGTCATCGGCAAAAAGATAACTGAAGATGATTTATTGAAAGCTATTGTGCAGCATATGAGTCTGGAGCAGAAGCTAGGTCAGATGACGATTGTAGAGTTCCAGGGCTCTACATTTGATGCCAATCTGCAACAGATGGTCTTGAAAAATTATATTGGTGGCGTGCTTATCGAAAATAAGAATGGTAATGCGCAAACACGCGCTCAACTGGTTGCGCTCAATCATACTATGCAAGCACGGACGCATGTCCCGTTATTTATTTCTACCGATTATGAGGGGGGATTGGTCAACGAATTACGCCTCATTACTGGTGAGCGTACTTCCGAATCGGCCATTGGAGCAACAGGAAACCCTCAAGTAGCCTATAATGCTGGTCACAGTGCGGCTGCGGATCTCAAAGCGTTGGGCCTGAACGTCAATTTTATGCCTATCGTCGATGTCTTAACAAATCCCAACAATCCGGGTCTACCCGATCGCACCTTTGGCTCAACTGCAACCCTTGTTACAAATATGGGGCGGGCATATCTCAAAGGGCTGAGTGCAGGCGGGGTGGTTGGTTGCCTCAAACATTTCCCTGGGCTGGGAAGCGCCAATCTTGATCCTCATCTCTCATTGCCGACAATGGATCGCAGCATTGCCACGCTCAATAGCGTCGATCTGGTGCCATATCGTACTATGATCAATGAGGGCATTGTTCCGATGGTGATGGTCACGCATATTCTCAATCCCCAGCTTGACCCCACTTTGCCGACTTCACTTTCGCCTGATGTGATTACGAAATTGCTGCGTGATCAGCTCAACTTCAAAGGTGTCATTATCTGTGATACGCTCTGGATGGGTGGTATCAGTAATACGTACTCTCTTTCCCAGGCCGCCGTTCTAACTGTTAAAGCTGGGACCGACCTGATTTTAGGTCCACGAGGTCCCATCGAGACCAATACGATGCTCGTTGGATTACGTCAAGCCGTCAATAGTGGTCAGATCTTGATGAGCGAGA
>CAVUVQ010000014.1:0-16702 GCA_963744875.1 uncultured Chloroflexia bacterium
GCTTGCCGTTGTATGATGCGGGCATGTTTTTATACCAATTACTCTCCCAAAGAAGGAATTTCATGCCAGACGAGAATGATGTATTAATTGTAGGTGGCGGACCGGCTGGCCTGGCGGCGGCTGAAGCTGCTGCCAGGCAGGGTGTGCGCACGCTTGTATTAGAGCGCCAGAATGAGATTGGGTATCCCGTCCATACAAGTGGGGGGAGCTGGATCAGTGATATGAAGGCACTGGCAATTCCAGAAGCCCTGTATCATCCGGTTGCGAAGGTAATTTTTGTTTCACCAGCGCGTGAAGTGGTTTTGCGTTATCAATCTCCGGTCGCGTGCGTCGTCGATGTGCGTGGACTCTACCAGCATCTGGCCGGTCGTGCGATTGCTGCGGGAGCTCAGGTGCGGGTGCGTCATACTGTTGAGCAGATCATTATGGAAAATGGACAGGTTGCGGGCGTGACCGTGAAAAATCATGTGAGTGAGCGTATGGATATACGGGCCGCTGTGACTATTGATGCCAGTGGCGTTTCGCGTCATATTGGTGTGCGTACAGATATGGGTAAAGCCTTTCACCGTTATGGCTATGGGGCTGAGTATGATCTCTACGCGCCTAACTACCCACAGGATGAGCTTTTCCTGATTATGGGGAGCGCCTATGCTCCGCGTGGCTATGCCTGGGCTTTTCCACGTGGCAATGGACGTGTGCGCCTGGGCGTCGGGGTGCTACATCCTGACTGTGATGAGGATGCACGCGGTATCTGGACAGTATCATGCATGATCTCCCTCAACTGCGCGATAAATTGAGGAATGCCAGTCCGGTGAGTATCATACGGGCCTGTTCCCGTCTGAGGGACCTGTCGAGCGTTTTTCGCGTGATGGGCTGTTGCTTGCAGGTGATGCTGGTGGGCATGGCTCGACCTGGTGGGTGAGGGTATTCGCTTTGCTATTTATGCCGGGCAGATGGCGGGTAATGTTGCTGCGGAAGCGATTCATACGGGTGATACCTCGGGCGCATTTCTGGAGCGCCTGGATAAACGCTGGCGCAGCCGCTTTGGGCGTGACATGGATATTGCCTACATGATCAATAAGCACATTGCTAATTATAGCGATGCCCAGTGGGATAACGCACTGGACCTCATGAAACGCCTGACACCAGCGCAGATGGCTCAGGCGCTACGTGGAGACTTCAACGCCAGCCTGGTTATGGGAGTTCTGGCCCGCAATCCAGCTCTCGTCGCCACTGGGGGAAAGCGTTTGCTTGATCGTATGCTTGAGCGGATCAACAAGCCGGTTCTGGCTCCAATGGAGGGATAGCGGTTCTTTATATGTTTGGGAATAAATTCTCCTGGTTATTTGTTAGAATGGGTGAAACAATTATCTTATTCTACAAGAAGATCAAGGAGCATTCAGGTGTCTGAACCGACTTTACAAACGCCGCAGACGGGCGAAAAGATCAAAATGTATATGACCACATGGTGTGGTGATTGCCGCTTCGCCAAGCGCTGGTTTGATGCGCACAGTATTCCTTATGAGGCAATCAATATAGAAAATGACGAGGAAGCGGCGGAGTTGGTGATGCGGGTGAACCGTGGCAAGCAGAGTGTGCCGACCATCATTTTTCCGATAGGTCGGTTCTTGTTGAGCCGGGTCCTCGTGGGCTTGCGGCCAAGTTTGCGCTCTAAGTGGAACGGTTTCTCTCAATCAGCCTTCCATGTTTCTAGAAGATGGGCCAGAGCCGTCATGAACTATTGCAGTTCGTGACGGCTTTTTTGTTGAAACAATAGATCTCCATCTAGTTGCGCTCATAGGATATTCATCGAAAACGGCGCATTGTACACATTCCCTCAACTCTGTTCGTAACATCCTATGAGAGCACATTGCACCAGACCTCCATCCATAAAGAGAACACGAGAAGATATCTGAAATAGCAGTGGTACAATAGGAACAAATGATGGAGCGGACGTTGCCTTTCCATAGAGGAGATTTATTATGTCGATGCATTCAGGTCTGCGCGGGGGGCCAATCTATCTCGATTATAATGCAACCACGCCCGTAGATCCCCTGGTGGTAACTGCTCTGTCACCGTTTCTCACAACCCAATTTGGCAATCCTTCAAGTGCTCATGCTTATGGAAAGGCTTCACGTGAGGCAATAGGGGTAGCGCGAGAACAGGTTGCTCTTCTTTTGGGTTGTGCTGCTGACGAGATTGTCTTTACCGGCTCTGGTTCAGAGAGTGATATGCTGGCAATTCGTGGTAGTATGCTGGCGTTACAGAAGCGTGGCAAGCATATTATCACGCAGGTAACCGAGCATCCTGCCGTGCTCAATCTTTGCCAGGCGCTTGCACGTTTGCATGATATAGAGGTGACGTATCTGCCTGTGGATGAGTATGGGCGTGTTAATCCCGTCGATGTAGAGGCGGCGATTAATGAGCGGACGGCGTTGATCACGATTATGCATGCGAACAACGAAACCGGGACGCTTCAACCTATTGCAGAACTGGCGGAGATTGCGCATCGGCATGGTGTTTTGTTGCATACGGATGCATCGCAATCGGTGGGCAAGATTCCGACGCAGGTGGACGAACTGGGCATTGATCTATTAACGGTGGCTGGTCATAAGTTGTATGCGCCTAAGGGTATTGGAGCGCTCTATGTACGGCGTGGTTTGCAACTGGAGCCGCTTATTTATGGTGGGGGTCAGGAAGCTGGACGGAGAGCTGGCACAGAGAATATCGCCTTTATGGTTGCCCTGGGAGCCGCTTCAGTTGTCGCTTATGAACAATTGGCTAGCAGCCAGTCTCGTATGCAGTCATTGCGAGATCGTTTACAGCAGCGCCTGGAGAGCGAGCTGCCTGATCTTGTTCATCTCAATGGTCATCCCGCCGAACGTTTGCCCAATACACTTAATGTGAGCATTGATGGAGTTTTGGGTGAGGAGGTTCTGGCAGCTACGCCAGGGATTGCCGCCTCGACTGGTTCAGCCTGCCATGAAGGGAATACAGAACCATCTTCAGTGTTGCTGGCGATGGGGCTGGCACGGGAACGGGCATTGGGAGCGTTGCGCTTAACGTTCGGACGTTGGTCGGAGGAAGGTGATGTCGAAGTGGTTGTTAACGCACTTGTGGATGCAGTCAAAAGGCTTAAGGGGATGTGAATTCCAGCGCACCTCTGGTAAAATAGGGTCGTAATTGATAGAGTAAATAGATTGTTGTGTGAGCCAATAGAAAAGATACGGAGAATAAGAGAGATGTACTGTCCTGAATGTCATTATGAGTACGAGGAAGATGATACCTACTGCCGCCACTGCGGTGAAGATCTAACCATTGCTTCGACGAGTCTGGTGACAACGACGCAGACACGTCTGCCAGCGTTGCAAAATCTCCAATTGCCACGTAAGGTTGCGGCCAGCGTAGGAGCAGTGGCTTTAGGGGTAGGCATTGAACTATTGAGGAGGAGTGTACTGACGCGTTTGACATCCACTGCCCGTGCCACGCGCTCAATGGAAAAAGCATTGCCAGCCCTCAGCGGCCTCAATGATGTGATACGGTCTAATAAAACGGTGAAAGCGCCAAAGGGTTACGTTATCGATGAGACAATCGTTTATACTCGTAGAGTAATTCGACGCGAACGTTAAACAAGTAGCGGATACTTGTAGAGTTATTGTTGTAACAAGTAAAAAGTTGAGCGAGATGTATGGCGTTGATATTGCGTGAGAAGCACGTGCGCTCATTATTGAGTATGCGTGATACTGTGGCGGTTTTAGAGGAGGCATTCAACGCGCTGGCACAGGGAACGGTCAAGAATCAGCCACGAGAACGGCTGGCATTTGGTGGTGGCGTGCTCAATATCCTGGCGGCATCTGCACCACCATTTGGAGTGCTGGGTTATAAAACCTATACAGCGTTTCGTGAAGGTGTGCGTTTCGTAGTGATGCTTTTTAGCGCCCAAGATGGGCGTCTTCTTGCACTGGTTGAGGCTGATTGGCTCGGGTCTATGCGTACTGGTGCTACTAGCGCTGTGGCTACAAAATACCTGGCACGACCCGAGTCTGAGGTCGTCGGCCTGATCGGGGCGGGTCATCAAGCGGTGACGCAGCTAATGGGTATGTGTGCCGTCTTTCCTATCACGAGAGCCTATGTTTACAGCCGGCACGCTCAGGAGCGCGAACTCTTCTGTAGCGAAATGACGCGCCTGCTCCGTATCCATGTCATTCCTGTCGATAGTGCGCAGCAGGCCGTGGCATCTGCCGATATTGTCATTACTGCCACCACTGCCAGCGACCCGGTGCTACAGGGCGATTGGCTCAGGGAAGGCTGTCATATCAATGCAATCGGCTCAAACTGGGCAATGAAGCGCGAAATAGATCTCGCAACATTGCAACGTTGTGAACTGATCGTCACCGATTCATTCGAGCAGGCTCAGAAAGAGGCTGGCGATTTTATTATTCCCGCCAATGAGAATCTGCTTGATTGGGGACAGGTACGTGAACTGGCAGAGGTGATGCTGGATAGTGGGCCACAGCGCGAGTTGCCGCAGGACATAACACTCTATAAAGGACTGGGCATCGCGCTGGAAGATATCGTGACGGCTGCTCATGTCTACCATCTCGCCTATCAGCAAGGGTTGGGCGAGGAAATTGATTTGCTCCCTTGATTGAGCGCGTCCTGCATAATGAAGCGGATGTTGTCCTCATGCGCCTGGCGATAAAATGGGGAAGCACTTGCCTCATCTTCTCCTCCAAACTCTGCAAAAGGAGCGCCGATCAATGTTGATCCATATTCCATTTCAGCGTCTGTTGGGTGATGTGTAAGTAGCAAGCGTCGGCAGCGCTGCTCTATATTTTGCATATAGTCAATGTTTTTGTGTATGAGAGCATTGTCGGCCTTGCTATGCGAACAGAGCACATGGAGTGGCTCAAGGGTTTGAAAGCGTTGCAGTGTAGTCATCAGCGGTTGGACACCTGCGGCATTTTCCAATAAAGGGAAAGGTGCTTCTAGAGAGTCAAATGCCAGTAGCAGGCGTAGTTCAGGTATCCAGAGTGCGCATGAATCGGAGGTATGTCCTGGCGCTGGAAAAAGTGTGGGCGTCAGATCACCTCCATGTATCGTTAGATTATGTGTGAAGGTAAGGTTGGGAGCGGTGAGTGTGACATTACGAAAAGTAGCGTCGCGTTGCTGGTATGCTGTAAGTTCCGCCTGTGCTTCTGCTGATTGTAAGCGTTCTCTACAGTGGTGGTGAGCAAGTAGAGGAGCATTCTGTCTGCTGGTAAAATAGCTGTTGCCCCAGGCGTGATCCCAATCTGCATGGCTGTTGACGACAAGGAGTTGTCGTCCGTTTGTCAATTCCGGGCGCACATTTTCCATCACAATTTGCATGTCAGTGGGACAGAGTAGCGTGTCGCAGATGACCACGTAGCGGGCGCTGATCACCGAGTATGCGTCGACGTACATGCCAGCGAACTCCTCCATGTCTGGGAAGGAGCGACGATAGATGCGTACACGTGTATCGCCCTCTATGGGTGATAGCCGAGTAATATTTTCTGATAGTTTCATGATACAAATGCCTTTTTATCAATGGTGTGCGTGCGAACCAATCAAAGTAACAATCAGGTAAAGTCCAAGTAGGAAGAGGAAGATCAGGAGGATGGCCCCATAGCAGGTGAGCGACCATGCGCGACGTGTGTTCAATGCCTGGCGCAGTTGTTCTCCCATATCGGGTGGATCGAGTTGCAATGCGGGACTGAGTTCTTGCCAGTAGGGCAACATCTCACGAAAAGCACGGGCGTTGGTCATACCTTCTGCCAGGATGATGGTAGTATCATCATCCATATCTGCCATTAAAATGAGTTTGGAAGGGTTGGGATCGCCGGGGATCAGGATCAGGCGCTTGATCTCGTTGAGCGGTACACTCAGTTCCTTGCCTTCCTCCTGTCCAGTAACTACCAGTTCGTCGGTGTAGAGTTGAAGCTCTTTGCCTATGCCAAAGCGTACGACGCTGACCAGGCGATGTCTTGTTATTTCGTTTTCACTCATCTCTATAATCCACACAATCTTTTTATTTGTTCGTAGCAAGCGCGAAGCCATCATGTAGATTATAGCCTGTATGTATAGAGGATTGCCTTTCTTGCGGGGATCCGTTTCCCTACCAGGCATTGTCCATCAGGAACACGATTCCTAATAAGAAGGGTAATCCTTATGCATTGCAGTTGAGTTTATTTGCCGTTCGTGATACAATTCTATACATAAGTAGGCCCATAAATGCTTCTCAAATAGAGTGCAAAGCGAAAAGTCTTGCCAGGAAATGGTTTGCCGTCATTATATTTGTTCATGTAAATAAGTATATTTTCATGAAAGAGAGTGATAGAGATGGGACGACAAGGCAGAGCTTTGCGCCCTCGTAACTACCCGAGGAGTGGGTCTTTTGCGCACCAAAAATCGCTGCTTATGATAAATTCTCTTGTGATAAGTATTGCTATTATTACTGTTCTGATGCCCATTGTTGTTGTAATGGCTATCAAAATCCAGGCATCATTCCCAACTGCTACAATCTCTCCAACGCCGATACCGACAAGGATACTGACGGCAACTGCAGAACCGAGTCCAACACCGACGCCTCGTCTAACGTCAACCCCTGCTCCAATCGGTGCGTTCCCGGCTACTTTCGCTCAGCAACTGGCCGTTATGCAAGCGAAGGGGCGTTATTTTTTACATGGCAATACCCGATTGCCAGAGATTGCCCTTACGTTTGATGACGGCCCCAATCCGACCTATACGCCTCAGGTGCTGGCTATTTTGCGACAGTATAAGGTCAAAGCAACATTTTTCTGTGTAGGAAACCTGGTGCAGGCATATCCATATCTTGTCAAGCAGGAATACAACGAGGGGCATACAATTGGAAACCATACGTGGGGGCATCCAAATATGCCATCTCTCTCGATTGCCAGTATTATCTGGCAAATGACTGCTGCGGGAGATGCGATTCAGCGAGCTATCGGTACACGGCCCAATTTGTTTCGTCCGCCTTATGGAGCGGTCAATAGTGCTGTGTTGACATATGTCAATTATTTTGCGTTAACGGTGATCCAGTGGAATGTTGACCCGCGTGATTGGTCGCGGCCTGGTGTAGATGTGATCTACGCGCGTGTACTGGCTCAAACGAGCGCTGGTTCTATTATTCTTTTGCACGATGGTGGTGGAGATCGTACGCAGACCATTGCAGCGTTGCCGATGATCATTGAATGGTTCCAGAGCCATGGTTTTCATTTTGTGACGATCCCACGATTAGTGCATGACGCCCATCTGGTACCTGGTGTACATGTAGCTGCATCTTCATGAGGGTAGTGGGAATGTTGCAATAGAGAATCTGGTATTGTACTCATCGCAAGAGATTCCTTTTTGAGATGGGTGTATCAAGACATTTCTTCTTAGCAAAAAGTACTTTCCTTGACAGCAGGTAGTTATAAACCTTACAATTTGGATGGAGAATACAGAAGTAAGGATTGTTAAATTCTATGGCGCAAGTTGGTTTGCTTGAGGATAATATGCGTATTGCAAGGCTTTGTGCGACGATGCTGCAATATGCTGGTCATGACGTGACGATTTATGAGCATCCACGCGAATGCTTGCGTGCATTGGTGACCTCAAATGATTATAGTCGGCAGCTTTATCGGCCTACTCTGCCTGTGGATCTATTGATGTTGGATCTTCACTTGCCTGATATTGGTGGCATGGACGTTCTGCGCTATTTGCGTGCGCATCCACATACAAAAGCGTTGCCTCTCATTTTCTGTACTGCCGCCCCTCCTTCTGAAGTTGCGCAGGCGCTACGGATTGCGCCGGAAGCTAGCTTCATCGAAAAACCATTCACCTTTCAGGAATTGATTTCTACGGTGGCTGATACGTTAAAAGCGTTTGCGTGATTGGTTTCAGGATCGCCTACAAAAAAATGCGGGTATTGGCTGCAAGGCCGATACCCGCATTTTTAGCGAGGGGAATATTAGCTGGCGTTATTGACAAACTCGTTGGTGTAGGTTGTACTGAGATCGATGCTTTTGCTTTGTGGGACGAGATTGCTCTGATGTTCAATGTTGAGCACTGATTCTGGGGCAGTGGCGGGCATCGCTCCATCTGGGCTGAAGATGGATAGCTGATTTTGCAGCGCCGTGATATACAGAGCTTTATTGCCAGCGTAGTAATCGGGCGGCATTTTATTGGCGATTTCGGTTGCCGTATGAGTATGCATCCACTTCAGCGTTTTGACATACGCATTCACCAGTTTTTGAACGACGGCTTTATGGCTATTGACGTAGCTGTTGTTCATAAAGAGGCAGATGAAGGGGTAGGCTCCGCCAAGGGCCGTCTGGGTTGACTCTGGTGTGCGCAGGTCGACCAGAACTTTGCCTACACCGGTTGACAGGATACGCGAGATGGTTGGCTCTGTGGTCATACCGGCATCGATTTTACCCTGTTGCAGTGCAGCGATAAAGGTATCGCCAGCCCCTACTGGTATGAAGTGAACTTTGTCTGCTGTGATGCCAGCATTATGCAGTAATGCGGTGGTCAGGGTTTGTGTGCCTGAGCCAAGCTCGGTGACGCCCAGGTTTTTGCCCACAAGATCTTTGACGGAGTGAATTTGGCTTGCTACTTTAGCGGAAACAATTTCGGCCTCACCAGGTGCAACGTTCAAGAGAACCACAGACTGCATTTGCTTGCCAGCCGCTTGCAACTCGATGGTGTGATTGTACGATCCCGAGCCTGCATCTACCTGACCTGCCAGTACCTCATTCTCGGATGATTGTCCTGATGCCTCATCGATTAATGTTACGTCGAGGCCTTCCTGGGAGAAGTAGCCAAGTTGTGCAGTGAGTTCATTTGGCAAATAAATCTGTTTGCTTAATCCACCTACCATGATTGAAAGATGTGTTGTTCCGCTACTACTACTATTGCTGCCAGCGCTGGTACCGGTGGTGCCACATGCACTGAGCAGAAGAACGAAGATGATGCCTGGTATCAAGGCAAACTTTTGCCTCTGTTGGCTCCATGAGTTCATAGATTATCTCCTCTTTGTTTTTGATCACGTCCGTGACAGATGAAATGCGCTAAAAGATTTTGTTGATGCGTGGGCGATTTTCTTGCGAAACATGTCATATTCCTTTTTTGCCGTTTCCTCCTTCCTCTCGCGTCGATGTCCGGTCGAAAGGTAATCATGAGAGGGGCATGAGTACACTAGATGCATGCCAGCTCGTTTTGTCATGTCTAAATGCTAGATAGTCACATCGGTAACTGGATTGGGTCGCCATTTGAGTAGGCGGTGTTCGAGAGCGGTGATAAGGAACTCTGAGATCAATGCCACTGCTGCCAGGATCACTATCGCTGCGAAGACGCCATTGGGGTTAAAGTTGGCTCCCGCTATCTGGATCAGCAGGCCAATGCCCTGGATGCCGCCGATAAACTCCCCTACTACCGCACCAACCAGTGCAAAGCTGAAGCTGGTATGCAGGCTGGCGAAGATCCACGTCAGCGCGGAAGGAATGATTACTGATGTGGTGATACGTCGCTGGCTGGCTCCTAGAATGCGTGCGTTGGCGAGCAGGTTACGATCAACTTCACGCACACCCTGAAAGGCGTTGAAAAAGACGATAAAGAAGACCAGCACGACTGCCAGTGCAACCTTTGATTGAATCCCCAGACCCAGTCCGATGGCGAAAAGAGGTGCGAGGGTAACGCGTGGAATCGCATTCGCTGTTTTGACATAGGGTCCCAATATGTCGGCAAGGAAATGATTGCTTCCAAGCACGACACCAAAGATGATCCCAAGCACGACACCGATTACGAAGCCGATAATGGCCTCCTCTAAAGTGACGAGGATTTGCACCCACAATGGACCAAGCGCCGTTCCCTGGGTTACCCATGTGACTATCTGTTGCCAGATGCCAGAGGGGCGACCCCAAAAGAAGGGATCGATGACACCAATACGTGTACCGAGCTCCCAACCACCGAGGATCACGACCAGGAGCAAGATGCGCAGAGTGTTGACTAAGATGCTGCGCCGACGGCGGGCCGCACTGGGTGATATTTTTCCTGGTTCCTCGGGGGTGATGATGGTTTCTTTAGACTCGTTGCTTATTGCGCTCATAGCTAATCAATACCTCGTTGCGAAGATCTTCCCAGATTTCATGATACAGTTGTACAAAACGCGGATCGAAACGAATCTCGGTCACATTACGCGGACGTGGCAGATCGATGGTATAGATACCCTTGACGGTGCCGGGGCCGGATGTGAGGACGCATACGCGGTCTGCCAGGGAGATGGCCTCTTCAAGATCGTGAGTGACGAAGATCACGGAGGCCGAGATGGACGACCACATATTCAGCAACTCGTCTTCCATCATGGTGCGTGTCTGTACATCGAGAGCGCTGAATGGTTCATCCATGAGCAGGATCTGTGGTTCGTTGATAAACGTCTGGGCCAACGCTACACGCTTGCGCATACCACCAGAGAGTTGATGTGGATAGTGGTTCTCGAAGCCAGAAAGTCCAACACGGGCAATCCAATCGCGAGCATGCTCGTATGCTTCGGCTTTGCGCTGACCACGGAAGAGCGGGCCAGTGGCAACATTGTTGAGCACATTTTTCCAGGGAAAGACTGCGTCCGCCTGGAACACATAGCCAACGTGCGGATCAATCCCCTGTACGGGTTTACCCATCACCTGTACTGAACCTTCGCTTGCTCGCTCCAGCCCAGAGATAAGACTCAGTGTGGTGGATTTGCCGCAGCCTGTAGGTCCAACCACGGCGACAAACTCACCAGGGGTGACCGCCAGATTGATGTCACGAATCGCGGTGTACGCCTGACCTGTGGGTGTCAGGAAGCGCTTGGTGGCATTGCGTAGTTCGATGGCGTAGGTGCTCTGGTCGGAAGCATCCTGGATGCCGGATGATACATCTTTGATAGGCAGAGAGTTGTTCACAAGACTCCTTTCATGGATGGTGCTTCTGTCCCCATTTTATTATGTACGCATTGCAAGTTATTACTGGTAAATAAGCTGTATCAGGGATACGGTGAAGTCGTCTGGTTTCTGCTAGAAGTGTAGCCGCAGAGGCGTAAACGGTGTATAAATGGGCTACCCTCTGACATAAATAAAACATAAATGTTTGTGGGGTGGGAGGATCATGTTGATGAAGTGTGGATGTGGTAGAACTACTATGGGCCTCTGGTAAACAATGATATAAGGCGTTTACGTTTTATTTATGCCAGGAGACCACATGTTTATAGACCGTTTACGCTCTTGCAACTACACTCTTATTATATAAAGTTCCCAGGAACAGAGTGGTATACTTGGATGTGTATTATTTCTCCAATGTGGGATGTAATTTATATATCTGAATATATGGTTCCATGGACAACATGTAGCCACCCGGACGTTGTAAACGTGGCCCTTACAGAGGAGTACTGGCCTATGCTGCATTTCATACGTCGATCACTCCTGATCCAACTGTTGAGCGTGTATCTGCTTTTTGTGGTCGTTGTATTGCTTGGTGGAGTGGGGGTTAATGCGGTGGTTGAGCAGAAGTTGCGCAATGACGTTCAGGCATCAGATCGGGCACTGGCGCAGGAGATTGCGCTTCAGACCAACATTCAGATGACCGATACCGAGAATTCGCTTGTTGTGTTGGGCAGACTTGCCCAGCAGGCCGAGACTCCCACCGCGATGGCGAATACCTTCCAGATTTTCCAGGCCGCTCGCAGCGACGTAGATCAGGTTTATTGGCTTGATCCAGTGGGCATTGTGCGTATCTCCTGTCCCCCATTGCCGCAGAGGTGTAATGTTACATCGGGTTTGGAAGGCGTAGGATCGGAATTTGCTCCTCCCACTGTGGTACAGCAGGCTCTTGTATCCACCAGTCCGGTCTTCGAGGTTGGCATTGCTGTTGAGACGACCCGCGATTCAGGGGTCATCATTGCTGAACCTGTGCGAACTCCCAATGGTCAATTGATTGGTATCGTAGCAGCCAGTATCTCGCTGAAGGAACTCAGCAATCCTTTGACGAAGGTGATACAGGCGCAGCAGACCCGAAATCGGCATCTTATGATCAGTGTTATTGACAGTCAGGGCTGGCTTATAGCGACGCCTGATGATAAGCGGATTTTATATACGGTCCTGGATGAATTGCCAGGTGCGGATCAGGCGCTACACAATCATACAACCTCCAGTCTGGGTCCGGGGCCTGATGGACAGGACTGGCTTTTCAGCGCTGTTCCTGTTCCAGATGTCCATTGGGCAGTTGTCGTGCAGAGACCTGCTGCTGAGGCTTTGAGCGTCGTCATACAATTCCAATTCTGGCTCCTGACAGCGGCACTCCTCTTTGCCATTGGTGGCCTTTTGTTCTGGTTTATCTTGCTCTTTCGGGTCATTCGCCCGCTCCACACGCTCGCCATTGAGCACCGGATGCTACCAGATTCTGAGCAATCAATCTCAGAAGAGGCGATTGCCCTTGCCGAGCGCTTCGACGAGGTGGGTCGTCTGGCACAGTCGCTCATACGTCTGGAGCGTGATGGGTTGGAAAAGCTCGGTGAGTTGCGCACATTACTTGAAACATCGAATGTCGTCGTTGGATCGCTAGATCCGCATGCCGTCGTAGGAAAGATTATACGCGAGGTGCGGCGGCTGGTAGACGTTCAGGCGGCAGCAGTGCTTTTGCCAGATGAGCATGGTGTGCTGCGTGTATTGGAAAGTTCTGGTCATACGAAACGTTACAATTATGCGTTGTCACTCTCTCCTGAAAATGTGAGTTCGGCGGCGGTATCGGCGATGCGCGAGGGGAAACCCGTGCAAAAGCTGCTCAGTGCTAAACAGCCTGTGGCCTCGTTCTCTTACGATGAAGGCTTCCGTTCGGTACTGGCGATTCCCATCATCAGCCAACATGCGGGCGGCGTCATTCTGCTGGTGCATCGTACCGCGTCCCAGCTTTTTAAGCAGAGCGAGATTGATCTGCTGCTGACATTCGCCAACTATGCCACCCTGGCCTGGGAACATGCTGTGCTCTACGAACGGAGTGATGAGCGATTGCATGAGGTGGCACGCGAAAACGAACGCTTATACCAGCAGGCTTCAGGCGAGAAGCAGAAGCTGGCCGCGATTATGGGGAGCATGAGCGATGGCCTGGTGCTGTCGGGCAGCGACGGAATGGTGTTGTATGCCAACCTGGGAGCAAGTATGATTATGGGCCTTCCCAGCGAGGTATTGGAGCACCGTCCAATCCATGTGCTCTATGATGTCCTGTGCAAGGCGGCGGTGAATCCTGTTGAGTGCGAGCGTACTCTGGCGCTGGTTGAGTCGGCTCAAGCGACAGAAGTGGTTGTGGAGATCAGGCGCGAAGATCGGCGGCGTGCTATTCATGTGCGCCTGTTTGATGTAGGTGATGAGTCAGGGCATGCCGTTGGGCGTGGTCTGCTCCTGCGTGATATCACCCGTGAGCGTGAGCTTGATGAGTTCAAGACGACTTTGCTGGCGGCTGTTGGACATGAGTTGCGCACACCATTGGCGGCAATCAAGGGTCATGCCTCGACGTTGCTTCAGGAAGACGTGACCTGGTCTGCGGCGGATCAGCGTCATTTCCTGCAGACCATCAGTGGTGAGGCTGATCGGCTGGCGCAGCTCGTTAGTAATCTGCTTGATCTTTCGCGTCAGGAAGCCGGGCTACTGCACCTCAATCGCGTTCCTGCCAGGATCCAGGATCTTGTAGTTCAAACAGTTGAGAGGCTGAGGCATCCGAATGCAGTAATGTCTCTGCATATCCCTGATGACTTGCCTCTTGTCAACGTGGATCGGGCACGCATAGAGGTCGTGCTGCACAATCTAGTCGCCAATGCGTTGATCTATGGCGAAGGTGAAGTTCATATCAGTGCTGAGAGGAGGGAGGATGGAATTGTCGTATCAGTTATGGATAATGGACCTGGCATTACTCCCGATGAACTACCGCATGTATTCGAGCGGTTCTACCGGGCACGTCATGGCTACCAACAACATTCTGGTGGGACTGGCCTTGGGCTGACAATCTGTAAAGCCTTTATTGAAGCTCATGGAAGTAAGATCTGGGCGGAGAGCAGTGGGCGAGGTGCCATAATCTCGTTCTCGCTACCGTTCGTTTCACCTCTAGTGACTGCGATGCCGACTAATACAATGGCACTATAACTCTCGTGAGAGGAATGGAGATGGATGATGGCGATAAAGGCAAAACGCATTCTGATTGCGGAAGATGAGGTGGCGTTGCGCGACTTCGTGAGCAGAAACTTGCGTGCACGCGGCTTTGAGGTACTGGAAGCGAGCAATGGATTGGAGGCGGTGGCCTTGTGGGAGCGGGAAGATCCGCATTTGTTGATTCTGGATATCATGATGCCGCGCATGGATGGCCTCGAAGTCTGTCGCCGTGTGCGTGAACATTCTGCTGTACCCATTATTGTGTTGACGGCGTTGGATACTGAACCTGACAAGGTCGCTGCACTCGATCTGGGTGCCGACGATTACTTAACCAAACCGTTTGGGGTGGAAGAACTGCTGGCTCGCGTGCGTGCCGTGTTGCGTCGTACCCAGGCGGAAATGGTGCCACTCACTGACGACATAAAACAATTTGGTGATCTTGAGGTCGATCTTGCCGGGCATGTCGTGCGTCTGCGTGGGGGAGAGGTGCGTCTATCGCCGACCGAGTTCTCGCTTTTGGGACAATTGATTGCCAATGCAGGAAAAGTGCTTACGCACCGCGTTCTGCTGCAACGCATCTGGGGTCCTGAGTATGGTGGTGAGTCCGAATATCTGCGTGTGTATATCAACCGTTTGCGCCAGAAGTTGGAGACCGATCCGACCAATCCGCGCTATTTCCTGACAGAGCCAGGGGTTGGGTATCGCTTTGCACCGGAAAGTGAACGTGTACGTAAACGAAATCCTTGAGCAAAGAACATTTTCGTTGAAATTCCCTATTCAACGGTAAAATACAGAAGTATATCTGGATGCAATCCGATCGTTTTTCAAGCAGGAAGCAGTATAAGCGATGAGACGACGAGCCTTTCTTCTTTTGCTGTTTTTCATTCTTATCTTGCCTGGTTGCAGCACTGCCAGCCCAGGCAAGATTTCCGTTGCCACCACGACACCAACTGTTACTCCTACGCCGAGACCCCTCTCTAACGCAACTCAGATTGATGGGTATCTCAGCCATCTTGCCACTACGGGAGCGCTAACCGGTTCTGTGCTGGTGGCACATGATGGAAGCGTCTTCAGCAAAGGCTATGGATTGGCGGACAAGGATGCGCACATTATGAATGCAGCGCAGACGATGTTTCGCATTGGCTCCGTCACCAAGCAATTTACCGCGATGGCGATCTTGATTTTGCAGGAGCGTGGTAAATTGCACGTGCAGGATACGGTGTGTATGTATATCGCGAATTGCCCTCAAGATTGGCGTCCGATTACACTCTACGATCTGCTCATTCACGCTTCTGGCATTCCCGATTACACCAACTTCACGGATTTTCTTGCAATATGGAACCAACCGACAACACCTGCACAACTGGTCGCGCATTTCAAGGACAGGCCCCTGAATTTTCCGCCCGGCAAAAAGTGGAGCTATAGCAACTCGGGCTACGTTTTGCTGGGCTATATTATCGAGCGTGTCAGTGGAGAGTCGTACGCGGCCTTTTTGCAACAAAACATCTTCACACCATTGAAGATGCAGCATACAGGCTATGATGATAGTCAGTCACACCTGCCCACACATGCGACTGGCTACTACGCGAACTATGTCAGGCCAGAGTTTTACTACATGTCGGTCTTCTATGCGGCGGGTGCTCTCTATTCGAATGTAGAAGATCTCTAGACGCGGAACCAGGCGTTGATTCGACACACACTTGTCTCGCAGCAGTCATTGGATGCGATGTTTGCGCCGCACATTCCCTGGCCGCTTTATGGCTGTTTGCTTTCTACCGATCTGGGCGATGGTTATGGCTGGTTCATTGCGCAGGAGTCGCAGGGCAGGCTCATCTATCATCTCGGGCGAGTCGATGGTATCTATCTTTTAATGGGTTTGTCCGCCAGTAAGATTACAGTTGTCGTGCTCAGCAATCTAGAGGGAACAAATGTTTTGAAGATTGCTACGACGCTGGCAGGTATGGTGGCATGATTTTTTGTTACGGAGCACTGATCTCATGATCCTGAAAGAAGGGACGCCAGGGACCACAGCCGAGCATAAAGGGTTGCATGAGTGCTCGTTTGCCCTGGACGGTATGCATCAAGTCGTGAGCGGCCCATGTATGAAGCATCTCGGCCAGGGTGACGGTGCCCAGTTTGGGATGCTGTACCGTTCGTCCCAGGTCTGCATCCTTCACTTGCTTCAGCAAGGCGAGGCTTTCCTGGCGATAGCGTGCAAATGACACTGGAAGTTGCTCCGGTACCTGTGAACGAGGGTCTGTGTGCGGCTGATTTGGATCAAAATCGCTGAAATCCTCCCCGGCCAAAAAAGCGCGGATGCGGACAGGGTAGAGCTGGATTTCGGCGTCCAGCAGATGTTGTAAGCAGTTGAGCGCTGACCACTCTCCTGGAGCTGCCGGACGGGTCAACAGATCCATGGGGAGGGTGCTGACCAGACGCTGCCAGCGCTCCGGGGTGGTAGAGAGAACAGCTTGTACACGTTCTAACAAGGTATCCAATGAGAACCT